>JAZKEB010000001.1:0-1577448 GCA_040387295.1 Bacteroidota bacterium
GAAATAGTTGGCGTTGCAGGAGTTGGATTGACGGTGACAGCTTCGGCAACCGAATTTCCGGAAGAACAACCATTTTCGATTACTTCAATCGTGAATGTTCCCGAAGTGGAAACTGTGATTGATTGCGTTGATTCACCAGTCGACCATAAATTATCCGTTACAGAAGACGAAGTCAAAACAACCGAACCGCCTGAACAGAATGTCGTTGCGCCACTTGCAGTAATTGTCGGAAGAGCAGGAATTGGATTTACAGTTATTGAAATTGAAGCTGAACCTGCCGAACACAAACCGTCGTTAACCATTACATCGTAATTTCCTGAAGTCAAAACAGTGATTGATTGCGTTGTTTCACCTGTCGACCAGAAGTTGTCAGTCGATGATGACGAAGTCAAAACAACTGAATCACCCGCACAGAAAGTTGTTGATCCGCTCGCCGAAATAGTCGGCGTTACAGGAGTTGGATTGACGGTGACAGTTTCAGCAACCGAATTTCCGGAAGAACAACCATTTTCGATTACTTCAACCGTGAACGTTCCCGAAGTGGAAACAGTAATGGATTGTGTTGTTTCTCCTGTCGACCAGAAGTTGTCAGTTGATGATGACGAAGTCAAAATGACCGAATCACCCGAACAGAACGTTGTTGCTCCGCTGGCAGTGATGGTCGGAACACTTGGCAAGGGATTTACGGTAACGCCGATGGGTGATGAACTTGCAGAACAAAATCCATTGTTCACTGTTACGGAGTAATTTCCCGGAGTTGAAACGGTGATTGATTGGGTCGTTTCGCCTGTTGACCAGGTATTATCAATTGCAGAAGAAGATGTCAAAACAACCGAACCTCCGGCGCAGAATGTTGTTGGCCCACTGGCCGAAATGGTCGGAACCGGAATGGTTAAACCAATGGAGACAATGGTGGGAAGAGATACCAGTGAAGGACATCCGCCAACGGTTGTTGTAACGGTATACAAACCTGCTGTGTTAACGGTGATGGAGGGTGTTACGTCTCCGGTTGACCAAACATTATTCGTCGGCTCGGATGACGTGAGAATCACGCTTCCTCCTAAACAAAATGTAGTCGGTCCGCTGGCTGAAATTGTTGGCAAAGCTCCGTTAACCACCACTGAAATAGCATTGGATGGAACAGAAGTGCAACCGCTGGAACTGTAAGTAACCGTATACGTTCCCGATGTTGTAACAGTAATAGATTGCGTGGTTGCTCCGTTCGACCAGGTATTACCGGTTGCTTCGGATGACGTTAATACAACACTTCCTCCCGTACAAAAAGTTGTTGGTCCACCTGCTGTAATGGTGGGCGCCGGTGGCCCGGGTGCAACGGTAACTGTTAATGGAGTAGAGGTACTGCTGCACCAGTTACTCAAACCGGTTGTGGTCGTTACACTGTAAGTACCCGAAGTCGTTACCGAAACAGTTGGCGTTGTCGCTGCATTTGACCAAAGGTAGCTTGAACCGGTTGTTGATGTTAATGTCACGGAGTTGCCCGAACAAAAACTAAGCGGCCCGCTTGCCGAAATCTGGGCAGTTGTATTCAGCAAAACCGAAACCGATTCATTGATTTCATTGATCACCGCCGCATCCGTTCGGGTATCATTGTTGGCATCCAGCGAAATGATCCCAAATGGATTAGTGCCTACGGCGAAACGTTTGTAGAAAGTAAATACGCCGGTACCGTTTCCGAGAGATAACGAAGCTAATCCGGTAGTTCCTGCCGTATTGGTATACAAGGCCATTACATCCTGGAAACCATCGTTGTTGTAATCGGTCAATACAATTCCTTTGGTTCCGAGATCGGTTGAGGAATAATTAACAGCTGCAGCAAAAGTTCCGGTGCCGGTATTCGACAGGCGCGAAAAATTGTTGCTACCGGAATTACCCACTACCAAATCCATGTCCAGATCGTTGTCAATATCAGCGGCATCAATGGAATTGGGAGTTGTACCAACCGTGTAATTGACCGGAGCGGCAAACGTTCCGGAACCTGAGTTGATGAAAATACCTACGGAGGCTGCTCCGCTATTGGTGACTGCCAAATCATTGAATCCGTCGGCGTTTAAGTCTTTGATTACTAAACTCAGTGGTGTGGTTCCTGTGGCATAAGCCGCTGGGGCTCCAAATGATCCGGTTCCGGTTCCAAACAAAACAGAAAGTTGGTTGGCTGTGTTAATGACAGCCAAATCGGGAAACGCATCTGCGTTCAATAAACCGATTCGCACAAAAATAGGCGAGGCACCGGCACTGAAATGATTGGCAGCAGAAAAGCTTCCTGCACCGTTTCCAAGGAAAACCGAAACATTGTTTCCTGTACTGTTTGCCGTAACTACGTCAAAGAATCCATCACCGTTCACATCGGCGCTGTAAATGGAAACAGGCAATGCTCCTGTAGCAAATGATCCTGAAAAAGTAAATTGGCCGTTTCCTGCTCCGTTGTAGAGCGTAAATGTATTATCAGCAGAATTGGCCACCACAATGTCCTTTTTTCCATCCGAGTTAAAATCGTTGCTGTGAAGTGATTTCGGATTGTTTCCTGTTTTGAAGGAAATTCCTGCCGTATATGTTCCGGTTGAATTGCCCAGGTATACAGGCATGTTTTGACCTAAAAAAGTGGAAGCAACAACGTCCGGGAATGCGTCGCTGTTAAACAATCCGGTCACCAAATCTTTTGGTGTTCCTACCGAAGGTGTTTCAGCCGGAAGCGAGAATGTACCGTTTCCGACGCCGAAATAGGTGAATAGCGTGCTTTCAAGATTGTTGACAACCAAAATGTCTTTAAAGCCATCGCCGTTGACGTCTTTGGTTGTAATTCCGTTTGGACCGTCGCCGGCAGCAAGATTCAATGCGGTGGCAAAAACACCCGATCCGGAATTGATGAGTACTGAAATATTGTCAGCTGTTTCATTGCTGGTGGTAATATCGGGTAAATTATCATTGTTAAAATCACCTGTTGCGATGGAGAAACAGCCAGATCCGGTAACGTAATTGGTTGCTGCTGAAAATCCTGCTGCGCCGGTTCCGAAACGTATTGAAAGATTGGATGAACTTTGATTGGCGGTTGCCACATCCAGGTGAGTGTCGTTATCAAAATCAGCTGCTACAATCGATTTTGGAGCGGTTCCCATGGCAAAAACAGTGGGTGTTCCGAAAAGTCCAGGTGTAACCGAACTTCCCAGGAAAAGATTCACACCATTGCTGGCGGAAACAACCAGATCCAAAAAAGTGTCCTCATTAAAATCACCGACTTCTACATCAGTTGGACTTGTACCCGGCGTGTAATTGACAGCGGCTTGAAATGTTCCGTCGCCATTTCCCATCACAACCGAAAGATTGGTCGGGTTAAAATTCACCACCGCAATATCGAGATTTCCATCGGCATTAAAATCGGCAGCCTTGAGTGAAATTGGTCGTGTCCCGGCGGTAAAAACCGAAGGAGCCTGGAATGTTCCGTTTCCGTTTCCTTTAATGAAATTCAGTTTATTACTGGCGCCCATGGTGAAGTTGGCAATGACTACATCAAGCTTTCCGTCATTGTCAAAATCGCCTTTTTCAATGGCTTGCCCATTGGTTGGGCCTTGAAAAGTGATGTCGTTTGCGGAAGAAAAGCAGGCGGATTGAGCATATAATCCATGGATGGACAATGTTAGGAAAAGGAGACTAACGATACATTTCATAAACTAACTTTAACTAAAAGCTTTTGAGGTGTAACTAATTGATTCTTTTGGAGAGAACGAAACCTTAAAGCGACCCAAAGATAACGATTTTATTCAAGTAAAAAAGCAGCTAAATCGATTAAGTAAAGGCAATTAGTGTATTATTTGACAAATGTTCAGATGATTTTTTAGAATTACGAATACCTGCCTGAAAACAGTACGATTGACTGAAACGTAAAAACCTTGATTATCAATGGGTAAACAAAAGGGCGCTTAGTCCTCAAAACCGCATTTCACATGCGTGCCGTCGCAATACGGTTTGTTGGCCGATTGTCCGCAGCGACAAAAAGCCGTCACATTACTTTTGGAGGTTTGATTGCCGTCTTTGTCTTTCACGGTAATGTTTCCATAAACCAGCAAGGGCCCGTTTTTCAGGACTTCCACTATTTGCGATTGGCTGATTTCAGTTGTTGCTTCGGCAGCATCGTTGTAATAATAACTCAACGCGCCTGAAGGACATTTTCCAATCTGAGCTACAATGGCTTCCGAACCGGCTCCTTCGGGTTTGATCCATGGGCGTTCACGTGGATTAAACACATCGATCAATCCTTCTTCACCTTTCCAGCATTTGGTCGAGTGGATGCACATTTCCGGTTTCCAGACAATGGTAATTTCTCCGTTCGTGTACTTTTTGGTAGTCTCGCTCATAGAGTAAATGTAAGTTTTTACCATAAAATAATTAACGTGAAATTGAATTTAACCACATAGGGAACATAGATAACATAGTAAACGGAACAACCGATAAACTCAAAAACTATGTTTCCTTATGTGTTCTATGTGGTTAAAGATTACAGGATATTTCTACTTTTAAGACCTCAAACCCATTGCGATGCAGGATAAAATTACGTTTCAGTTTGTCAGCGAACCGTCTGACGTTAATTTCGGAGGAAAAGTACACGGAGGATCAGTGATGAAATGGATCGATCAGGCTGCTTATGCCTGTGCATCAACATGGTCAGAGGGGTACTGCGTGACAGTTTACGTTGGTGGAATTCGGTTTTTTAAGCCCATTCACATCGGGAATTTGGTGAAAATTCAGGCCCGTGTTATGTATACCGGAAAATCGAGTATCCACATTGCGGTTGATGTGTATTCACGCAAAATGACAGCTCCGAAATTCGAGAAAACCACGCATTGTGTGATCGTTTTTGTAGCGGTTGATGAAGCGGGAAATCCCAAACCAACCCGTCAGTGGGTGCCTGATACGGAACGCGAACGACACATGGAGCAATATGCGCTGAAACTCATGCAATTGCGCAAAGACATCGAAGCTGAAATGGATCCTTATCTGAAGGATTATCTGGGCTGATTTAAAATTCATCTATTCACGAATACAACCACAATTATGAGTGTTTCCACTAATTCAGGCATTGTTACGTTTACGATCAAGACTAATGGTATTGCTGTTCCGGACGAATTTAGAGTTTTGTCTGTTGAGGTAACCAAACAGGTAAACGGCATTGCAAAAGCCATTATCACTGTTCTTGATGGTGATCCCGATACCCAAACATTCGATACCAGTTCATCCAACACATATGTTCCCGGAAATATGATTACCGTAGAAGCGGGATATGATTCGAAAAACACATTGCTGTTTAGCGGAATAATCACCGGACAAAATTTGAAGATTGATCAAACTATCGGTTCTGCTCTTGTGGTTGAATGCCATGATTTGTGTATCAAAACAACGGTTGCACGAAATAGTAAAACATGGTTCAATGTCAGCGATGGTAAGATCATTGAGTCCATCATGCAGAATTATTCAGGAATCAATTTGTCGGTTGCTTCGCCCACTTTGACGGTACAGCAACGGGTACAAAATTCGGTTTCTGATTGGGAATTTATTCAGTCGCTGGCAGCAGCAAACGGAATGATCGTTTCGGCAGTGAACAATCGGTTAACAGTTGCGCTTCCGGATGCTCAAACATCGCCTGTTGCGACTGCTACGTATGGCAATGATTTACTGGAATTCAACGCCGATCTGAATGCCATTCATCAACTGGCAGCGGTTGAAGTGAGTTCCTGGAATTTTCCAACACAAATCATTCAATCGACCGTTGTGGGGAACAGCTATGCAGGCCCCGGAAACCTTTCTTCCTCAATACTTTCGCAAGTTGTCGGGCTTTCGGAATATCCGTTGGAAACGACTACAATACTTTCAGCAGCGGAGCGTTCGGCCAATGCAAAAGCAGTGCTGACAAAAACGAATTATGCCAAAATAACCGGAAAGGCAAAGATTCAGGGAACGGCCATTATAGAACCGGCTTCTTATATTGAATTGGCAGGTTTGGGAACCCGCTTCAGTGGAAACCACTTCGTTTCGGGCATCGATCATCTTCTTTCGGATGGAAACTGGACCAGTGAGGTTTCAATTGGTCTGGCTCCGGTTCAGAAAACAGAATCGCAACTGTCTGAAACGACTGCATTATCAGGAATCAAAGGTTTGTACAATGCTACCGTTAAGCAAATGCATGATGACCCGAACAATCAGTTTTCGATACTGGTGACCATTCCGGTGTTGGATCCTTCCGGAACCGGTATCTGGGCACGTATTTCCCAATTTTATGCTTCCAGCAACGCCGGCGCATTTTTCCTGCCGGAAGTTGGAGATGAAGTGATCGTGGGGTTTTTGAACGACGATTCGGGAAGTCCGGTCATTCTGGGAAGTGTTTATAGTAGTCCGCAACACCAGCCGGATAGCAGTTTACAACCGCAGGAAAGGAATCCGTTAAAAGCCATTGTTTCGAGATCGGGAATTGCGCTGATGTTCGATGATGACAACAAAATTCTGAGTCTCAAAACGCCCTCCAATAATTCAATTGTAATGAGTGACAAAGATAAAATGATCACCATTCAGGATCAAAACGGGAATGTTTTCAGCCTTTCCAATAGTGGAATTTCGATGAAAAGTCCGAAAAGCATCAGCATTCAATCAGATCAAATACTCAGTTTGGAAGGGACCCAAGGAATTCAGTTGAAATCATCAGGTGGAGATATTTCGCTACAGGGAATGAATATTGAACAAACGGCTGATATGACTTATAGTGTGGACGCTTCCATGTCGATGAACCTTCAGTCAGGGACTGAAATGAAGTTAAGAAGTAGTATGATTTTTATAAACTAGAGATATGCCGTTCGCAGCAAGATTAACCGATTTTCATGAATGTCCGATGCAATCACCGGCTCCGGTTCCTGTTCCGCATGTTGGCGGGCCGATTGTTGGTCCGGGAGAACCGACAGTAATCATTGGAAATTTACCCGCAGCCAGAGTAGGTGATATGCTGGTGTGCGTGGGACCACCCGATTCGATTGTAAAAGGTTCTTCCAATGTGATGATTGGTGGAATGCCGGCCGCACGTGTGGGAGATCAAACAGCGCATGGTGGCCAGATACTGGTTGGAGCAACGAATGTGGTGATTGGAGGATAGAAGTAGAACGAATTATTGAAACACTCTAACATAGATCGTCGCCAAAATAGCCAGCGCCACCAAAAGCGAATACCAGGATTTATGCTTGCTGTTCTGATCGTACATCTTACTTTTTTGGACCATAATGAACGAATAGGTTAACACGGTGGCAAGCACGATTCCTGTTGAGATAATAACAATGGCGTTATCCGAAATAATGAAGGAACCCATCAGGATCAATGCAGACAATATGATCGGCATGCCGAGTTTTTCCAGTAAGGTTTGTTTTTCGGTAATGTTCACCGTTGGAATTGCCCGCAAAAGTTCTTCTATGCGTTCAATGTTTTCGGTTTGGGCCGGAATAAAAAGGGTGTTGAGGCGGGATAAACCAATAACAGCAAATCCACCCATTGCCGTTTTTTTTACTTGCCTGATTTCAGGAAAAGGAATGGTAATCGATGGCACTCCCGGCGCGGTTCTGGTAATCGAATCATTCTCAAAAACCAGGCTGTAGCCACGATATATTTTTTCCAGTCGTTTTTTTGTCCGGAGAATGGAAATGGTCAAAAAGATGAAAATGATCGCCACCGGAATCAGATCAAAGACGTCAAGACTTTGTTTTTCACCGACTTTTACCGCCCGTAAAATGGGAATACTAATGCCTCCAAGTGCCGCTACGAGCATCAAAGGAAACACCCTGTTGAATGTTTTTCGCAGAATATCGCGAATGCCGGCGCTGGTAATACCAAATTCTTCGGTTTGTTCCATGGATTGTTATTGTTTAACGAAAGTAGTATTAATTCTGTTTTTCAACCTGGAACAACACACGTAATATTGCGAAATCACAGACATTTAGTTGATATGCCAATTTGCAATATTACGTGGGTTTAGTTCTTTGAAAATCAATGGTTAAGAACCAGTTTTAAAAAGATCAATTTCTCCTTCTACCACTACCCGGTACCTTCCTGCATTGACCTCGCCAAAAGACACAATCACTAGTGGTTGACTCCGATCGAACGGTTCCTCCAGCCAAAAAAGTTCAATTCCCTGCTCGTTGCAATAATTACCGCTTATTCCGGCACTTTTTTGAACGTTCATTGCCTCAATTAATTCGGGGAAGTCAGAATCTTCCCAAAGGTGTTGCTCAAGTGAATGCAACGGATGATCAATGAAGGAATTGAGCGAAATAAGAATCTGAAGACCCGAATCACTGATAAACGACCATTTGTTTTCGAGTTCATCTTCGCCACCATCGAATAAGAGGATGGGATCAGTTTTTCGGCGGTAATACACTGTCTGTTACAATTAAATACTTGTTGGTAATCAAGGTGTTGATTTTGTCATTGAATTGGTATTGCATGCCCATTCCCGGCTGGCCAAACCATGGAATCGCTTTTCCTGATTTCACATTCGGAATTTCCTTGAGCACTTTGAACTGGTAATAAATACTGTTTTTACTGCTTTGTGGCAGTGCGCGCGAACCGAACGAAGCTCCCTGAGGTGCAACAAACGTTCCCCACAAACTACCGTAGCGGTCAAGTTTGGTATTCGGTTTCAGTTTCACGATAGTTACACTCACAAATCCTGATGCCGGCGGATAACCACCATTGAGTTTATTGTCGTTCACCATCGTTTCTAATGAACTCCATTTCTTGTTTTTCCACAAGTCCCACATCGAAGGCTGAAATTTGGCCTGAATGGAATCCAACGGAGTCAACGCGACAAAGCCGGAATAACTCAGGCCACGAACGATCGAATCTCTTCCTGAAAGGGTCGAAACGGAAAATGGAGTAGAGGAAGTGGTGTTTTGCTGAGCGGTTTCAATAAACGAAAAAGTGGTTGCAATCAGCAACAAAGCAGCAAAAGCCGCAGTAAATCTAAGTTTCATAGTGGTGTTTTGTTATTAATTCAAGCTGTTTTGAAAGCACTTTGCAATCTTGGTTACCCTGCTTTGATAGCCTTTCGGAATGGAAAATACAATTTTTCCGGCAGGATCAATAAATCCGAAAGGATTTTCAATGATCACCTGCTCAATCGCCAACGTGGAAAGCTTGTCCAAAAGCTCCGTTGAAAGGGCTACCGTATTAAAAGGATAAATATGGTCTGCTGTCCGTCCTTCAACTTCCGGTTCACTCATTTTGATCGTAAAGTCCGAACTATCGATGAAAACAAACCGAATACTGATAATGGTGTCAAGCACAATTTTTTTGGAAACGCCTTTAGAGTTGTTTTCTATTTCCAGGAACAACGTAGAACCTTTTTGAAGAAAATTCATGTTCAACACATTTTGACTTCGGTCAAAAAAACAAGTTGCTTTTGTTCTGGTTGTGCCCAGTACATCTGAGGTAGTGACGTACTTTTCGCAGTCAGACTTTTGCGAAAATGCTGACGAACAAGCCAATGTAAACAGAATCAATAGATATTTCATGTAGCGTTTAATTGCTGTAAAGCTACAAAATTTAAGATACCGGCTTTATGCTCAGCAGTATGAAAAGATACTCAACGTCTCACAACAATCTTCTGCCTGTCCGTTTCGTTGAAGTATAAAAAATACATTCCTTCGCTCAATCCGGAAACATCCAGTTCGTTCAAGCCCTTTTCGAGCGCGCCTGTACGAAGAGTTGCGCCGGACATGTCTGTGAGGCGATAGTTTCCCGCTTCGGTTTGTAATGTAATGCGGTCAGAAGCCGGATTGGGAAAGGGCGCCGTTGCCAGGTTTCCATTGCGCACGGCAATCGTTTCATGCAAAGTCGATTCACCGTTGAAATCGGTTTGTTGTAACCGGTAATAAGTCAAACCGCCCGGATTCCTGTCTGCTAGTGCATAAGAACGTTCTTCAGTTGTAGTTCCTGAACCATTTATCCGCTCCATTTCCGAAAAAGTAACGCCGTCAGCAGACCGTTCCACGGTAAAATAGTTATTGTCCAACTCACTCGAAGTAGTCCAGCTGAGCCGGTTTTCGGTTTCCAGCGCTTCACCTCTGAAAGAAAGCAATTCCACAGGAAGTGCACACACAATGGTTTGCGTACCGCCGGCCGTAATGGTCGCTGCTGTTTCCGACCCGGTAATCGTGGTCATGGCGATCGTGAGCGGATTCACGATAATCGTATGTCCGTTCACAGCTGATGCCTGAATATCAACGGTAATCCAGAAATAACGGGTAACCGGCGAAGTAGCAACGGTGTAGGAAAAAGCAGGAAAGGTATGTGCTCCCGGGCCAAGTCCGGTAGTGATAGTCGCCAATAGGTTACTGGTATTAAAAACCGAGAAATTGGTTTGATAGAGTTTGAAGTTTGCAATATCGCCCGCAACGTAAGTTCCGCTCGTTATAAATCCTGCAAGTCCCGTAAAAACAGGATTAGCAGCAGTCGTAGAATTAAACGCAAACCCGTACACTTGAACATTGGTCGCAGCACAGGCCGGACTTGCCGCAGCCACCTGGTTGGGCGTATACAACTGTTCTACCTGAGCAAAAACAGCCCCCGGGAACAACCAAAAGCAGCAGATAACCCACAAAGCTGTATTTGAGAAAAACCCCTTCATTCCCCTATCAGTTTAGTTTAGTGCAGTTGAATGTAACAAACCTTGCGGAATCCCGCAACTCCTTTCTTTCATTATTCCTAAAAAGGAGGTTAAATGGTTAGATAAGAAGACGTTTGTGTGTGTTTTGGTTTGAAATGGAATGTGTTTGTGATTTTCTTCATGCTCTATAATCGGTAAACCTGTGAGTTATGTAAGCTTTTAGAATTATGATATAATAGAAGTCGGTGGTAATACAATCACCTTTGTTTTAAACGAAAATTATGAAAAAGATTCTAACGATTGCTGCTGCGTTATTTGCATACACTGCAGCATTTTCTCAGGAAGCTCCTGAGAAACCAAGACCAACAAAAGTGTTGTCAATCGGACCTTCAGTAGGCTTTGGCCACACCGGTATACGTAACACAGTTGGTACAGACCTGTTTAAACCGTCATGGAGCGCAGGACTGATCATCAATTACAGTACAAGTGAACACGTTGGCTTTGCTGCCGATGTCCTGTATTCAATTGAAGGTGCGTTGGTTGAAGACGCAGATGGCATGGAAACCGATGTGACCTTGCAATATGTGCGTGTACCATTGAAATTTGCCTACTTCTTCGGTGACTTTGAAGATAATTTGCGCCCGAAAGTAACGATAGGTCCGTCTATGGGCTTCCTGATTGATGCAGAAAGCGACCATGAAACCGATGGCATAACGGACGTCCAGGCTTCTTACGAACCGTTTGATCTGGGTTTGAATGCTTCCATTGGTTTTAACTGGAAATTGGCTAAAAGCATTTGGTTAAATACCGATTTGAATTACTACACCGGGATTACGGAAATCAGTGCCGGTCAACACAACTCGAACTTCGGGTTGAAAGTTGGTCTCGCATTCGGTTTATAACCGCATTATCCTCAAGAGAAACGGGAGTCAGGATTTTATCTGGTTCCCGTTTTTTTGTTAGCCAAAGAGGAAACCGGTTCAATTCTTCTGAATGAACTTTCCTCGCTAATTGGTGTATGAACACCTATGAAACGTCTTTTTCCGTTGCTTTTTGTGTCACTCAATTCCTTGCTGACACAAGCCCAGATTGTGAACATTCCTGATCCAGGGTTCAAGAACCAGTTAATCTACCAGGGAGTTGATAAAAACGGGGATAAAGAAATTCAGCTTATTGAAGCAGAATCGGTTGATTCACTTGATTTTAGAAGAGTCTATGTTGAGGATATGTTTTATAGTCCTCGCGCATCGATTTCCAACCTTTCCGGAATTGAATTCTTCACTCACCTGAAATACTTAGATTGTAGTAATTCACCCGTTGAAGGATACTTTTTTAATCCAATTACACAATCGTCCGGCTACACGCAAAACTGGCTTACCACACTTGATTTGACCAGGAATACCGAATTGGAAGAATTTTATTGCGACAGAAATCAACTTACCACATTAGACATTACAAAGAATACCCGGTTGAAACGACTGAACATTTCCAATAACCAGCTTACTGCACTGGATGTGAGTAAAAATACAGCGCTGAAATACCTTAATTGTTCCACCAATCAACTTACGGTATTAGATGTCACCGCCAATGGAACTCTGGAAGAACTTGATTTTTCGTTTAATCAACTCAAAACATTTAATGCGAATGAAAACCTTCTGCTGAAAAAAATAGGGTGCAATGAAAATCAATTGACACTATTGGAACTTAGCCGGAATACCCATTTGCTTTGGCTGGAATGTGCCCGAAACAAACTTAAAAAGCTGCGTTTTCATACCAGTGTTGAACACTTGGATTGCGCCAATAACGAACTCACCGCACTGGAGGTGGGTAAGAACAACGCATTGGCCTATATCAAATGCAACAACAATGCTTTGTTGAGCGTGGATGTGGGTCCTGGCCTTACTGAATTGAACTGTTCCTACAATGCCATTACCGCGTTGAAACTGAATTCCAGTCCCGTATTGACCACTTTGAATTGTCGGGTGAATCAATTGACAGTGTTGGTTGTTAACGGAAATCCGATGTTGAAGTGGCTTGACTGTTATAAGAACAGGATCAAAACACTGGATATCAGTAAAAATATCCGGCTCGAACACCTCGATTGTCAAAATAATGAACTCACCACTCTCACCGGAAGTGAAAATGGTGTATTGACATTACTGGCCTGTAGTACAAACAAGCTAACAGTACTGGATGTACGTAATTATCCGGCATTGAACCAACTGTTCTGTCCCGAAAACAAACTCATAACACTGGATGTGAGCAACAACAGGAACTTAACACATTTGTACTGTTACAAAAACCTGCTTTCGACATTGGACGTTAGCCAAAATATCTCATTAACCAACTTAGATTGCGGGAACAATAAACTCATTGCATTGAATCTTCAATCGAATCTTATTTTAACCGAATTATCCTGTGTGGTGAATCAACTGACAGTATTGGATGTTAGCGCCAATGGTTTATTGTATATGTTGCGCTGCAGTCATAACAAACTCACAGTCATAGATTTGAGTAGGAACAGCAGATTAGCGAATCTGATGTGTACCAACAATCAACTCAAATCGCTCGACCTGAGCAAGAACCCTAACTTGTGCTTCTTTCAGTGTAGTGACAATACTCTGACAACATTGGATGTAAGTATGAATCCGCGCTTGTACACTTTATATTGCATCAACAACCCCAAACTGCTAACAATCGGATTGAACGATGCTCAGCTTGTACTGGCAACTCAACCATCCACTTCCGAAAATCGTTGGGAAAAAGATCCGAAAGCATTATGGGTTGCGGGAATCAGTAAATGATGCAACTAGATTCAGCATTAGAACACTGATCTCCTCATTCTCATTCTCATTCTGCTTCTCGCTTTGAAAAAGAAAGAGAATGAGGCCGAGAATGAAGTACAAAAAGAAAAGCATGAATAATTAGGAGAAAACCGTCACATATTAAGGAATAGTTAAAGATTCCGATAGCAGACTTCGTTCCTCAGTCGCTACGGATTCACCACAAAGTGCAAAAGGCATCCCGTTAGGAATGCCTTTTTCTACTTTGGTGGTGATCCGGCTGGGATTCGAACCCAGGACCCATACATTAAAAGTGTATTGCTCTACCAGCTGAGCTACCGAATCTAAACCGCAACCCTTGATCTCGTTCAAAAACTTAATCGTGATTGCGGGTGCAAAGATAGGTATCTTTTATTCTTTTACAAGAAATCACCTGAAAATTCTCAAAAAAAATACCCGTGAATGTGCTAACTCCCTGATTTCAACGGATGAGCTGAACAGGCTTTTTTGCAGAAATCGACCTCAATTCACAGTCAACTATGGAAATCATTCGGTTTTGACTTGCGCGATCAGCTAACAAAGAATTAATTTTGCAGCAATGAAACGAAAAAAACGTTCCGGATTGTCATTACTGAAGCGCTTCGCTGTAGCGTTGACTGTTTTGTGGGCAGCAGGACTCATTGTTTTTTTCTCCAATCCCGTGTGGGCAAAGTCGCAGTGGAACGTGGCCTACAATTGGCTCACCAACCGAACGTTTGAACCAAAAACAAAACCCGTTCCGTGTACAGAACGCGAAACCCACGCCTGGCAAATGGTAGACAGCGTGGAACAATACTGGGCGCATTCCTGTGACCATGGCATTGCGCCGCTCAGTTTTGTGCGCGACATTCAACCGGCAATCGATAGCGGGAAACTGGTGCCGATCATTCCCAATGAATTGTACCAGGTAGACACCATGCGCTACTCGTTTCCGTTTGCGATTCCTGAAACCCGCGCGCTGATCGATACCATTGCTGCCCGTTTTCAGCACAAACTCACCAATACCAAACTCGCCGGAGTGCGAATCACGGTAACGTCGGTACTGCGTACCAAAAGCTCTGTAGCGCGATTGCTGCGCCACAATCGCAATGCGATCCGCAACAGCGCTCATTTGCACGGAACCACGTTCGACCTTTCGTATGCTACCTACGATTTTGAACGCCCCATCGATGCTGCTGAGGCCGACTATCTGAAGGAAATCCTCGCCCAAACTTTGTTTGAGTTACGCCGTGAAAAAAAATGCTGGGTCACCTACGAATTGTTTCAAACCTGTTTTCACATTGTGACCCGTTGAGGCCACTATTTTTCTTAAATTTACGTCTAACATGTGGTCATTGTAACGATTGAACGTTTTTGGCTATATTATTGTAATAGCATTTGCACAAACAACAGAACATGAAACAATACATTGCAGTACTGGGTTTAATCATTTTGACGGCTTTCGGCGCTACGGCTCAGATTAAGTTCGAACACATGACCCTCGATCAAGCCAAAGCGAAAGCGAAACTGGAAAAGAAACCCATTTTTGTGGATGTACACGCTACCTGGTGTGGCCCGTGCAAACAAATGGCCGCTACGGCGTTTGTAGATCCGGCATTGTCGACGTATTACAACGAGCATTTTATTAACGTAAAAATCGATGGTGAAAAAGAAGCCGAAGGCGGACCTAAAACCATGCAGGAATACGGAATCAGTGCCTATCCGACCTTGCTTTACATCAATCCGGATGGAACACTTTTCAGAAAACTAGTCGGCGGACAAGATGCTGCTACTTTGATGAAACGCGGAAAAGAAGCGGTTGATCCGAGTGCTTCAGTGGTGTTGAAAGCACGCAAAATCTATTACGCTTCCAAAAAGGAATCAGCCGATTTGAAGGAATATCTTTCAGTGATGATCGCCGATCAGGCCGATTCGACAGATATGTTTGCAGCCACGTATTACAATACTGCCAAAACAATTAACCTGGGTGATCAGGTTGATTTATATGCGTTTTTCAAATCTGAGAAAAGCTCTACCAGTCCCAATGGAATCTATTTTCTGGAACATGCCGATGCTATTGCACCGACTGTTGTTGCCGACAAGATCAAGGAATGGATCAACCAGGCATTTACAGTGGCTCTTGAAAGATTAGATTATTCCATTGTTGAAACAGTGGTGAAACAGGTGTATCCGTATTGGCAAAAAGTTGAAACCATTCAGCCAGAGGAAAGTTACCTGGTGTATGTAAAAAAGCAGTTTGACCGTTACAGTTCGGGGCAAAGACAATAGAAAAATAAACTCTTTGTACAAAAAATATTAGTGGGGTCGTGATTTATCACGACCCCATTGTTTTTGTCTTTTTAGTTATCAGTCAACACCACAAAAACCCCATCAATCACCTGCGCCATGCGCTGATAATCCAATCTGTCCATGGTATCACCTTTCTGATGATATTCTTTATTCCTGTAAAATGCCGTATCGGTAATCATTAAGGCGCTGATTCCAACCCGCCAATAATTAAGATGATCTGAAAAATCAATACCCGGCAGCGATTTTGGACCCTTGAATTGCTTGGCTTTTACCTTGCTTTTGTGCTTGAATCGTTTGGTGAATTTCCGCGCAAATTTCCCCGGCCCAAACTGATTGACCAGCGTGATGTAATTGCCCCGGCTGCCGTAAAACAACTTGAGAATACCCAATGGATAATCCTGCGTTTTCTTTGCATCAGCAAAGTAACCGATCATTTCCAGGCAAATCATTCCTTTCACGTTTACCGAATCCTTCACCAGCGATTGCGCGTGAATGTAACTTCCCATGTATTCCGATCTGAAAAACGGCGGTTCTTCCAGGGTATAAGCTACCAGATCGATGCGCTGTGCTGTTTTGATGGTATCGAGTTGCCGCGCCAGTTCCAGTAAACCAACCGTGCCGCTGGCGTTGTCATCGGCGCCTTCCTGCTCACCACAAACGTCGTAATGCGCGCCAACTACAATGTGTTCTTCGTGTTTGATTCCAAAAGAAGCGATCACGTTCTTGTATTCGCGTTTACCGATAAAATACGACTGAAAATAAACCGTATCGGCGTATTTGGAGAATTCCGCATGCAGGTAATCGGCTATTTCGTTGAGTTGCTCAATGTTTTCGTAATTGCGATGAACCGCCGTCTGTGTCAGAACGGTCATGTGCGCTTTAATAAGATTGGTGTCTGATTGCGACCACACCTTTGCCGAAAAGCTGATCAGGGAAATTAGGAGGAGGTGTTTCATGTTAGTGTTTTAATAAACCGTAATAGAACAAATCTACGAGTTCTCCGGCAGTTGTGCGATGATCTTTTCGGAGCCGGCCTTCAATTTCAAAGCCGCATTTCTCCGCCAGTCTTCGTGCCGGACCATTCGATTCATGTGTGCGGAGATAGATTTTTTCAAATCCCAACTCATGAAATAAGTAATCAATGATCAGTGTCATGGCTTGTTTCAGAATCCCTTTTCCAGCATAGTGCTCATCGATGAAGAACCCTAATTCTCCTTTTGGAATGTCCCAGTCAATGTTTTTTACATGGATATAACCGATAATCTTTCCGGAATCATTGTCTATAACGATGTAAGGATAGTTTTCCCGTTTATCAACCCTCAGAAGCAATTCTTCAACAAACGTAGTAAGCGTTTCAAGACTTCGCGCATTGGCAACCGTGACCGGAAAGAAAGCTTCCAACCGCGCTTTGTTGGCCGCCACTACCGAAAAATAATCGGCAGTATCGCTTTGTTGAATCAGCCTTACGGTGTAGTTGTCGAATGTCATTTTCTTGATTTTAAAGCTTTATCGTTGCTTTGATCACTACGTTTTCCATCACAATCTGCTTGCCGTTCAGTTCAAATGCAGGTTCCGTGTTTTCGACTGCGGAAAGTACTTCAAAACCGTTTTCCGTCAGTAAATCTGTGGCATCTTCTTTTGAAAACAGGTTAAAACCAAACCGTGTAAAAGGAATGTTTTCCATCAACCGTTTCGGGCGAATACCAATGATCAGGACACCATCCGGTTTCAAAACACGCTTGAATTCTGCCAAAACGGCTTGCCTGTCTTCCCAGAAATAAAGCGTATTGACAGTGAAAATCTTGGTAAATGTTTGATCGTCAAACGGCAGGGAAGTTCCGTCGGTCAACATGAATTCGGCTTGTTGATTGTCTATCCATTGCTGGTTGTTCTTGCGCGATTCGTTGACCATAACTTCGGAAAAGTCGCAGCCGCTGTACGAAATGCTTTGGTCTTTGGATACAATTTCGGAAACAAAATGACCATTCCCCATCCCGATTTCCAGAATGCGATCGCCGGCTTTGGCATCAAGCACTTTCAACGTATCTTGAATGATTGTTTTGTTGCCTTCGCTCATCCATTCGCCGGTTTTGATGCCGTCGTCACCTTTCGGTTGCCGCAATTGCGCCGCCATTTCCCGGGATTGTTGTTCGTCCATGTGGTGTGTTTTAATGCTAAAGATAATGTAAAAAGGAGCCACAGATATTCATCGGCATTGAAGCGGTATACGTTTTTTAGCCACGAATGAACGAATGATAAACTGAATTTGATTGTTAACGAATGAGGAAACGATGTTTCCATCGAATCAGTACTTTAGAATAATTAGTGATACAGACAAAGTCTGTTATTCGTCATAAATTATACTTAGTACTTCATTCGTTCATTCGTGGCTAAAATATAAAGAGATAATATCATCGTCATATATCAAAGAACATGTTTCAAAAACAAGATTTCATAAGTATTTTTGTCTTCCAATACAACTTCTCATGGAACCTCTCAAAGAACTCTTCAACCGTGCTTTTTACGAGCAATTTGCCGATGCTTTCACGAAAGTACATCCGGTTTTTAACCGCGACCAATTTGTGAAAGACGTCACGAAGAACTTTGAACCGCTTTCACTGAACGAACGCATGCGCAATACATCTGTTGTACTGCAAAAATACCTGCCTGCCAACTATGAAAAAGCGCTGGAAATCATGTACACTGCTATTCCGGCGTTGAGAGGCGGATACACAACGCTTGTTTTTCCTGATTTTGTGAGTCAATTTGGTCTGCAACATCAGCAATTGTCGCTCGAAGCGCTGAAGCATTTCACTAAATTCGGGTCGTCTGAATTTGCGATCCGCGTGTTTCTGAAAAACGATTTTGAAAACACACTGGCCACGATGATCGGTTGGGCGGGCGATGAAAATCACCATGTGCGTCGTTTGGCTTCCGAAGGTTCGCGTCCGCGGTTGCCGTGGTCGTTTAAACTGCCGCAAGTGATCGAGAATCCAAAAGTGACACAACCGATTCTGGAGCAATTGAAGTCTGATTCCGAATTGTACGTACGCAAATCGGTGGCCAATCACTTAAACGATTTCTCGAAAGACAATCCCGATTACATGCTTGATTTGGTCGGTTCCTGGGACCGATCGCATCCGCATACTGCCTGGATCGTGAAACACGGAACCCGAACGCTGATCAAAAAAGGAAATGCAGCTTCGATGGCTGTTTTTGGGTTTGAGAAAGAGGTACAATTGCGCGTGGAAAACTTCCGTTTGGTTTCTTCTGATCTTAAATTGGGCGAAGTACTCGATTTCTCGTTCGACCTCGTTTCCGAAAAACAAACATCTCAAAAACTGGTGGTCGATTACATCATTCACTACCGCAAAAGCGCCGGAGATTTATCTCCAAAAGTCTTTAAGTTGAAAGAACTGAACCTGGAACCGGGAAAAACGATTTCACTTTCAAAAAAGCAACGCATCCAGGATTTTACAACCCGCAAACATTACGCCGGTGAGCATTTACTGGAAATTCAGGTAAACGGAAAAGTTATGGCTGCGCGATCATTTCAGTTGACTGTTTAATCGCTTTTTGAGAAGGGAAATCGGCTTCCTCCCTTGAGGGAGGATTGAGGTGGGTGACAATTTTTGATATAAAAAAGTAAGAATTCATCTCAGTTTAAAATCCACATGATAATGATCATCATGCAGCGCATTAATCAGCGGCGTCAGATTCGTAGTAATATAAACTCCGGTTTGCTGTAATTTCTTCCCTGATTCGGTGGCAAACAACTCATCCCGCAATTCCATTTTCCAGATTACTTTTTCAATCGTTACCCCATTGGTTTTAGCCGATTCGATCAGCGTGAGCAAATGCTGCGCCATGAGTTCAAAATCGATACTTACACTTGGATCATCGTTATAGTGCCCGTTGGCATCAAAATTCATCAGGTAATGCTGAGCACCCGCGAAATCAAGATCAGTATATGGTTTTCCGTTTTTGAGCAGCGGCGTCATAAAATCCACACTCAATCCGTTTTGATGCGTGCGATGTGGCGCAATTTTCCCACCGTGCTCATTGGAACATTCCATGATCCCGAAAAGCCGGCCGGGAGCTGTTTTATCCAGTTTGGTGTAGGTTTCCAACACGCATGATTTTACATTCGAATGCACAAAACAACGACTGGCCAGGTAACTATTGGTATCGAAGTAATGATAGTTTTCCCCCGAAAACGGGAAGAGTTGGCCGTGTTCCAGCGATCCGTTGCTCACCGTTCCTTTGGAAATGCTTTTCACAGAATCGTTGAACTCATTGTAGTGTTTTTCGACAAGTGAAAGAGAGTCAATCGGTTCACTAACTGTTGGTTGTGTTTGACTAATGGAAGTTGAAGGTTCGGAGCAGGCCGTTAAGAGCAAAAGGAAAATAAGAGGAAATGTGTGCTTCATACAGAAAGTTAACTAGGCCGTTTTACGGCGCACATTGAGCAATCATCATGCCAGCGATTCTTGGTGATAACTTGGTTCATATCTCTTTTCGATCCGGAACGCGTAAAACAAAACTTCCTGCTAATTTTACCGCGGAGCGGCACAACCATATAAGAACCTGCCTCCGGAACAGAATGAATGGACTGATCGATCAATTTTGGCAAGAATTTTTGGACTTGGTAAAAGAGTTCAAATTTCCATTGGAAAATCCCATTCTGACCTTTTCGATTCTGTTGCTCATCATTCTTGTTTCACCGATCCTTTTGCGGAAATTCCGTATTCCTGCGCTGATCGGACTCATTATTTCAGGTGTTATCATTGGTCCGCATGGGATCAACATGATCAGCGAAAGCGTAACGGCAAAATCGGGATTTGTGGGCATGTTTGCCACTTTCGGGTTGCTGTACATCATGTTTATGGCCGGCCTCGAACTCGATATGCAGGAGTTTAAACGCTACCGCAACAAATCCATCACCTTCGGGGCGCTGACCTTTTTTATTCCCTTATTGCTCGGTTATCCGGTTTGTCGCTACGCACTCGGATTGAATGAAATGGCCAGTTTGCTTACCGCGAGTATGTTTGCTACACATACATTGGTCGCTTACCCGATCGTAAGTAAATACGGAATCTCCAAAATGGAAGCCGTGGCAATTGCCATTGGTGGAACGATCCTCACTGATACGGCCGTGTTGATCATTCTGGCTGTTATTTCCGGCTCGGATAATGGCGTGATTAACGCAAACGTATTGATTCACCTCGGAGTAACACTCACCATTTTCAGCGTCATCATGTTCTGGCTCGTGCCGATCATTGCGCGCTGGTTTTTCAGTAAACTCGAATCGGAGAAAAGCTCGCATTATATTTTTGTATTGGCGATCCTGTTTTTTGCCGCGTTCCTTGCCGAAGCCGCCGGAATTGAAGCAATCATCGGGGCATTCGTAGCGGGCTTGGTACTCAACCGGCTCATTCCGCATTCTTCTACGTTGATGAATCGCATCGAGTTTATTGGTAATTCCCTGTTTATCCCATTTTTCCTGATTGCTATCGGAATGGTGGTGAACGTGAAAGCCTTGTATACCGATCCGTGGGCGTGGGCAGTTGCCGGAATTTTGACCGCCTTTGCGATTTTCAGTAAGTTCCTTGCTGCCTGGTTCACACAATTATTATTCCGCATGAAATCGTCTGAACGTCAGGTGATTTTTGGATTAAGCACCGCGCATGCCGCTGCAACGCTGGCTGTGATTCGGGTTGGATACGATATGCACCTGCTTTCGATTGATATCGTGAACGGAACGGTGATCCTGATTCTTATTACCAGTATGACGGCTTCGTTTGTGACCGAAAGCGCCGGAAAGCGCTTGTTGATCGATCAGGCGAAGAACGAACCGCTCGAAGGCCCGGCGCTGCGAAGTCAGCACCTTATGGTAGCCGCCAACGAACTCATTGGAAACGAACAATTGCTCGACTTCTCGATCCTGATTACCGACAAAAAAGTGATCAATCCGATTTCGGTGGTGAGTGTACTCGATAATGATGGTGAAGCTGAAAAGCGTATTCGTCGTTCTCGCAAGCACATGGACGATTTTATCCATCATTACTCCGGTGGAGAAATTTCGGTACAGGCCATGGCCACGATCGATCATAATTTTTCAAGCGGAGTAGCCCGTGTTTCCAAAGAACTGGTGGCGGATATCGTTCTGATCAATGATAATTCAAGCTTGAACCTGTTGAAACGACTGGTAGGCGATGACCGCGATCACTTGCTGGATGTGTGCGAGAAGTCGGTGTTTTTCTGCCAGTTCAATCAGCCGTTTACAACTTACCGAACAATTGCGTTGGTTTGTCCGCCGTTTGCCGAGTTGGAAACAAGTTTTAACCAATGGATGGAACGTGTTTTCCGCATTTCTAAAGAACTGAATTCGTCCATTGAAGTATACGCGGCTCAGGATACGTTTGATAAAATAGAGGCTTACAAAGCGTTCCGTAAGTTCGGTGCGAACCTGAAACACTATCTTATTGAAGATCCGGAAGAAACACTGCGTTTGCTGGAAAACAAGCAGGAATATGCTTTGTTGGTAAGTGTTTTTGCCCGAAAAGGTGCGGTTTCGTCGTTCCTCGGAATGGATTTACTGCCACAGCGAATGGAACGCCAGTTAGATAAAATGGATCGTATTTTCATCTATCCGGCGCAGCAACCCATCGATTCTGCTTTCGGTTCGTATGACGATATCAATGCCGGTCCGCTTACTGCCATAACGCGTTTGTCAAAAGGAGTGGGGGATATTTTCCGCAAAACCGAAGATGAGAAGGCTGAAGCCACAGAAGAAACAGATCAAACAAAAAAATAAAAGATACAGTAATGAAAAATGCACCTTATTCCGTTGAAGAACGATTTGTTCGTTATGCCCAAATAGACACAACGGCCGATCCGAATGCCACAAGCTTTCCGTCTTCGGAAAAACAAAAGGATTTATCGCGTTTGCTGGTAAAAGAATTGCTTGAATTGGGAATTACCGATGCCGAATGCGATCAGTGGGGATATGTTTACGCCACGATTCCTGCTACGAGTGGAAAAGAGGGGATTCCGACCGTTTGTTTTTGCTCACACATCGATACGGCGCCCGACTGTTCAGGGACTAACGTAAAACCGATTGTACACCGCAAGTATGACGGAAACCCGATTACCTTGCCGGATGATACTTCACAAGTCATTACAACAACGAAACATCCGTATTTGTCCGAAAAAATCGGCGATGATATCATTACAGCTTCCGGATTGACGTTGCTTGGCGCTGATGATAAAGCCGGTGTGGCGATTATCATGGATTTGGCAGCGCATCTGATGGCGAACAAGGAAATTCCACATGGAAAAATCCGCATTTTGTTTACACCCGACGAAGAAGTTGGAAGAGGTGTGGAGCAAATCGACATGAAAAAACTGAACGCTGACTACGGTTATACGCTCGACAGCGGCGAATTGGGAGCGATCGAAGACGAATCATTTTCGGCCGATGCGATGAGTTTCCACATTACCGGAGTTAGTTTTCACCCGGGTTATGCGAAAGGAAAAATGGTACACGCCGCGAAAGTAGCGAGCGCATTTATCAGCGCCTTACCATTGGATGAATGGTGTCCGGAAGCGACTTCAGACCGCGAAGGATTTGTGCATCCGACTGCTATTTCCGGCGGATTGGAAGAAGCAACGGTTTCGTTTATTGTTCGCGATCACGTGACGGCTAAACTGACTGAACACGAAGCGCGTTTGACGACGATTATGGAAAGTGTCATTGCTCGTTTTCCGGGAGCTGTGTACACTTCGAAAATCACCGAGCAGTACCGCAACATGAAGGAAATCATCAAAGATGTGCCGTTTGTGACCGATTTTGCCATCGAAGCGATGAAACGAGCGGGAATTACACCACGTCCAACCATCATTCGCGGTGGAACCGATGGTTCGCGTTTGTCGTTCATGGGCTTGCCTTGCCCGAATTTATTCACGGGCGAAATGGGGATTCATTCGCGTCAGGAGTATGTTTCTATTCAGGACATGCAAAAAGCGGTGGATACCTTGATTGAGTTGGTGCAGATTTGGGAAAACCATAAATTATAAATGAAATATAGTAGGGGTAAGTCGCGACTTACCCCTACTATATTTCATTTTTCAATTAAAAAGCATGGAAAATCTACGTTCACAATTTTTACTGAACCCTGAAATCACGTTTTTGAATTTCGGTTCGTTTGGTGCTTGTCCGAAACCGGTTTTTGAAGAATACCAACGTTTTCAGCTTGAGATGGAACGCGATCCGGTGCAGTTCATTACGGTAAAAGGCTACGATTACATTCGCGAATCGCGCGAGGCACTGGCCAATTACATCGGTTGCGAAGCGGATGATGTGGTGTATACGCCCAATCCGACATTTGCAGTAAATATTGTTGCTAAAAACCTGGATTTACAACCCGGAGACGAAGTACTTTCCACCGATTTGGAGTACGGTGCTTTGGACAGAACCTGGGCGTTTTATTGTGCGGAAAAAGGAGCAAAGTATGTTCGTCAGCACATTTCCCTGCCAGTTGTTTCAAAAGAGCAGTTCCTTGCTGATTTCTGGAAAGGTTATTCTGATAAGACTAAGGTTATTTTTATTAGTCAGATTACCAGCACAACCGGCTTGATTTTCCCGGTAAAGGAAATTTGTACCGAAGCCAAAAAACGCGGATTGCTCACCATTGTTGACGGAGCACACGTTCCCGGACACATTCCGCTCGATCTAAAAGAACTGGAAGCCGATATTTACACCGGCGCCTGCCATAAATGGATGATGACACCGAAAGGTTCGTCGTTTTTGTACGTCAAAAAAGCATTCCAAAAATGGATGGACCCGTTGGTGGTGAGTTGGGGATATGATGCTGCTTTTCCTTCTTCATCACAGTTTCTGGATTATCATCAATTCAATGGAACCCGTGACTTTTCGGCTTATCTCACCATTCCGAAAGCCATTGCGTTTATGAAAGAACACGATTGGTGGTCGGTAGCGGCGGCTTGCAGAAAATTGACGCAATCCAACTATCAGCGTTTCTGTGACCTCATGGAATCTAAGCCGTTAGCACCAATTACAGACGAGTTTATCGGTCAACTGGGAAGCATTCCTATCAAAACAAAAGATCCGATAGCGTTGAAACATACACTGTTTCATGATTATCAGATTGAAATTCCGGTAATGCCTCACAATGACGCGGTTTATTTGCGATATTCCATCAATGCGTTTAATTCTCAGGCAGATTTGGATAAGTTATATGATGTACTTACGAAGCTTAAAAGTGCAGGCAAATTACTGTAGAAACAAATAGCTCATTTAATTTTAACCACATAGACCACATAAGAAACATATTTCATTATGCGGTCATTCTATGTTCTCTATGTGACCTATGTGGTTAGATATTTATTGTGTTTTAAACGTAAATGTCGCCAAATCAAGCACTTCTTTTTCCACATCCAACCGTCGCGTGATGGATTTCATGCGTTGTGATTTCCGGCCGTAATTGGTGAACATTTGCACCTGCACCGTCGCGATTCCCAGAATGGTCTGAGCGCTGGAACCGAAGTAGTGTACCTCAATTTTGTAATCGCCGGGAATGGCTTTTTTGATCAGAAATTCCTCAGGACCATAGCCTTGTGTAAAATCGTTTGAAATACGTCCGCCAGCCGCAGTAAGTGTATTACTGTAATAACATTTTTCACCACGCGGATCGGTTACCCACAAATCGATGTCGCAATTGTCGGCATCCCATGTGATCAACACCCGCATATCAACCGGCATGTGGGCTATCAGGCGTTTGTCGATGTTTGTGATATTGAGTGCCTGCGTGGAATTCGCGATGATCGTATTCATTTCAGAAGCAATCAATGATTCCACATTGTTAAACCGTCCATCCCAATCGTGCGTGACAGCATAATACAATTCATCGATCGCTTTTTGGTCTTCGTGATTCATGTGATAAACCAGCCCGAGGTCGCGGTACGATTGCGGTTCTTCCTCCTTCATTTTTTTGACTTCCTGAAACACCGAAATAGCCAGTTTGTAATAACCCAATTGTTCCAAACGGTGTCCGAGAATGCGTAATAATTGGACATTTTCCAGTTCCATTTCGGCAATGTTGGATAAGACGCGTAAAGCTGTTTTCGATTCCTTGTTTTTGATGAAAAAATCGGCTACATCTACGTAAAAGCCCGGTAGATTGGCATATTCGGCTTTTAATCCGAGATAAGTGGCGTACCATTTCGTCTTGTCGGTTGCTTTCAGTTTTAGGATATAAGGTGTATTGGGGTCCCATTCGGCGACTTTGATTTCTCCTTTTGCTTTGTCATCACGTTCACTAGCTTTATTACTGCGCATGCGTTCCCGCGTTCCGTCATCAGGAGTATATTCGGCGTATTCCATGAATCGGGGAGCTTCCATAGCGTAGGCGGCATCAGCGTGAGCCATTATTTCCGGTTCAATAAACCGAACACCTTTCACAACTGGTTTCGGCTTAAAAACGGTTTTCCACCAGGTTTTTCGCTCGTTAAAACTGGCAACTACTTCCTCTATGTGACGATCATAAGTGCTTTTCTCGTTTTCCTGAATGGTTGAAATGCGTTTGTCATATTCTTCGCGCAGTTCTGCCGGAGGCGTGATCCGGTGTGTGACATAATCTTCCAGCCGGTCCAATACAATGAGCGACGTATTTCGGGTAACAACGCTGTATTTCTTTCCTAAGCGGTTGATTTCTTCTTTGTTACGATCGTACCGTAAATCGAGTTCCGCGATGCGTTTTTGCGCCCAAAGGGTTTTTACAATGCCATGATAATCACTTATCATATCGGGTTGAAGATCAATCGTGATGGTTTGAGTGACTTCGCCATCATATCCGAATTGTAGGTCGATTTTTCCGGTGGTGGGTTTACTGATCCCGGAAATGCCGCAATAGGAAGTAAATCCGGTTGCGCGATCAGAAGTCAGCGTCACATTCGGATTATCCACCATTCCCAAAAAGCGCAATTGCTGCAGGGTCATTTTGTCGAATGCCTGTTCTGGACTCAAAACGGTCAAATCGATGAACTGTCCGCGCGTTTTGTCAGCGATGTATTGTGCGTTGCTCGGGTCGGCGATCACATTCGAATTCCAGACATACACCGGTTGTTTGGCAGTGGCAAGGTCTGCATCGCCAAAGTTTCCCAAGCAATCGGATAAGAGGATGATTTCTTCGCCTTTCAACTGACTGAAATCAATGCTTCCAAGTTGAGTTCCACCGTCGTAAACCATTGTTTTCAGATGATCAATCAGCGTTTGCGGATCGCGGTCTTTCAGTTCAATAATTTCGTTGGTATGTACCTCATTACTGAATGTGACCAGTTGCACCGACTCAACTCCCGTGGCTTGCAGGTACCGTTTCAGCAGTGCGTTTTCTTTTTCAAAATTGCGGTTTTTTGACGAACCGGAAACGTCGTAAACAAGCGTTAATGATCGTGGAAGTTTTTTGAGACGCTCACCTTTCGCGGGATGAACAACCGTATAGAAATAATTGGTGCTGTCAGCATCTTGTTCAAACAGTATTTTTTCTTTCGATGGAAACGGAATCACAAAACTTAGTGGTTGATCAGCACGAATACGTTCAAGGTGCATTTCGGCGCTGTAGTTTTCATTCCATTGATCGAATCGGAAACAGTGAAGGTCGTTTTCGCGGAGGACAGGTCTTATGGTTTGTTGCAAAACGGTAATATTTACATCAAAGGTTTCGAGCAAGTCTTTGAATTTCATTGGTAAATAATATTCGACTTCACCCGATTTCTCCAGTAATTCTTGTGTATAGGCGACAATAATGCGTTTGCTTCCATAGGCAGGAATGGGATAAATCCGTGCTTTGAAATTGTTGCCTTTCGTCCATTCGATCAGTCCAGGATCCACATTTTGCCGAATGGTCGATTCGAAGGCAACGCGGCCTTGTGCTTTGTCGACCACCACGCCTTCGCGGAGCTGTCCGTTTACTTCCATTGCGAAACGCGAAACCGTTTGTCCGGCTGCCAGCGGAAAATACAACTCGCCTTCCAGCACGCGTGCTTCTTCGCTGTAAAAGGTCATGTCAAGCGTTGTGACGGCAATATTTCCGACTACTTGAATATCTACTTTCAGACGATTCATTCCTAACGGTGTGGAAATCTGCCGGGCATTGTCGACCATTAGTGCCGGAAAAGCTTTAATGGAATCGCCCGTTTGGGCAATTGTTGGCTGAAATGCCGAGATAAAAAAAGTAATTCCGATGATCGCTACTGTCTTCAACAGAGCAATCGGTGAGATCCGTTTCATCATATGTAGTTGTAGTTGATAGATGGTGTTCTAACGTACAAAAAAGTTCCTTAGTGCGGCTGTTTTCATTTCAACGCCTGAAAGGTAGTAATGATGAATTGAACGGGGGATATTTTTGTTTTTGATGAATAGGATTTGTACGAGCGCGCCTCGACACACCCGTACAAATCCATTTTCGGATTATTTAAGAATCGTAATGTATTTCCGTACCGAATTGTAATGAACATATCCGTAACCGTTTGTGGTACGCGAATAAGCACCTACGTCAAACGAATGCGCACAGGTAGCAATCGGAACCCAAACACCGGAACCAGGTGCATTTTGATTCTGCACACCCGTCCAGTTTCCTTTTGCCGGGGTATACGAATCGCTTGCCAGCAAGGCTGATTGTCCGTCACCCCAATTTGCAGTAACACTGTAACTCAACAGGTTTCCTTCCGGTTCCCAGGCGTTGAAATTGACAACGATTCCGTCTGTCAGACTTTTCATCTGAACAATCGCGCAGGTATCTACGGTATTAAGACCGTGTTTCACCGAATTGATTTTAACCTCAGGAACGGTATTGTCGATATTCAGTGTCAATGTTTGTGCCGGAGTAGCGATTAATGCCTTGGCAGCATTGAAAAATTCTACTTCGAACTGATGAATTCCCTGTGTCAATTGATTCGAATCGAATTGAAACAACAGGTCGTGGATTGAATAATCAACTCCGGCAAGCGGCAGCGGATGGAAATTTCCTGCATCAGGTCCGAAAGCCTGTAATTCGTAATCACCCAAACCAATGTTCCAGCTGTAATTGTACCAGGCAGTTCTGTAGTATGAGAAACTTCCTGCCGTTCCCGGACGATACTTGATTTTGACATAACGGGCTCCGCCGGCGATCAACGCATCCAGTTTCACCTTGTTACCAACAATGTTCAGACGTCCACCGAAAGCAGCATTGTTGACCACTACCATGTATGGAGCTTCAGTTGTTGCGCGACCGCTCGCATTGATTTTGGTCGTAGGAATCAATCCTACACAACCCATTACCGGACCCATAAGTGCCGGATCGATACTTGGTTTTCTGGAGAAATACAAGGTGTGTAATGAGGTAAAGCTGTTCCAGAAATTAGCAGGTGTGTCAACTGTAGAAGCTGGTGTTGTAGAATGTACCTTGATTCCGAAACGCGTGTACGGCGGAAAAATAGCAGGAACCAGAGAAACGTTCAATTCCGTGAGTTTGAACCGGAATTTCCATACACGGTGCGGATTTGGATTGTTAGGTGACGGTTCAAAAGCTGATTTAAACTGAGTGCTGTCAGTTGATAAACCGGTCCATGTACCTGCACCTAAGTAAAACTGCCGTCCGATTTTATTGGGAGCATTTGGAAATTGCCCGTAGTTGACATCAACATTTGGTGTAATGTTACCTGATCTGTTGCGGTCGAACGTGAACCAGAAATAATCGCCCACACCGCTGTCGTTGCCCGTGTCGGAGATCATGTCTAATGCTGCGTACAAAAATTGCGCATCGTTTTTAGTTACGAGAAAACCACCCGGAATGGCAAGTTTTCCTGCGCCGGCCCAAACGGCGTCACCTAATCCTTCTGTTAGTTGGATGGGCGTTGCAGCCCATGTAGAAGTTGTAATCATGAATAATGGTATAAAATTGCGCCTACTCGATACGGTTTTCGGCATCCCCGCTTTCTTGTTTTCAGTGTTGGTTATGACAAAACACACCACACCATCCGATGCATTCGCAATGGTCAAAAACTGTACAGAGGAGCTGTTCAGCGAATAGTGAGTTGTGTTCGTTCAGAACCTTACCCGTGGTTGCGGGCAATGAGGATCAAAACTACACACAAGTTGTTGAGGTTTTAACGAAAATGAGTAGTTGACGATAATAAATACGTCTTTTGCGGAGGTTGACTTTTAAATAGTTGAAAAACAGTTAGTTGAACTATTTTGATCGTTTGAAATAGATTTTGTCTTATAGGGAATTTTACCTGATGAAAATAACCGTTTCCTAACCGTTAAAACGTTTATGACCTTGAAAACAGTGGGGTTCTGGAAATTTCCAGTTTAAAATGGAACAGATTTTATACCGAATACAAATCGTTTTCTTTTGCGGGAATTGTCAAACAGTGAGTAGGATGCTCTCAAAGCAATTTTCTCGCTTTTAAAATAACCGTTTCTTAAACATCCTGAGGCTGTCAGGCCTTTAGAAACACTTACGGCCCTGAAAACAGTAGTATTCAGAAAAATCATCCGCTTTAAATGCAACAATTTTGTACCTGTTTTAATCGTTTCCCTTTACTGAAATAACCGAATAATGAGTGGTTGTAAAGAAGTCACGCAGAAACGGCAGGTTAAAAACAGGCCATAGTTTGCGTGTTTTCAGTTTAAACTTCACTTCGTAATTGGGATTGATAAAATAAAGTGTTTCGCGGTCGAATTGATAATTGCGTTTGGAAACAATTTTCCGGAAACGGGCAATGGAAAGTCCGGTGGATTTGACTTCCAATAGGTTTTCGATTGTTGCTTCACTTTCTCCGAACATTTTCAGTATCCCACGGTACATAAATACCGGTAGAATATGAAAATAGGGGAGTTTGGTCAGGAATTTACTCCGACAGATTTGTTGATGTCCGCCGAAAGGCATGCGCCATGGAGGAAAGGCCAAAAATACTTTTCCGCCCGGATTGAGGAATTGTTTGAGGTATTCCATGAATTTGTCCTGATTGTGGATGTGCTCGATTGTATCACGCATAATCACCAAATCGAACCGGTGAAACGTTTCTGGACTTACTTCATAAATGTCTTGTGCTACCAACGTTAAGTTAGCTTTGAGCGGATGTTCAGCAAAGAAAACTTCTCCGTTAGCAATCTTACTTTCAGATAAATCAATTCCGATGACTTTGCAACCAAGATCCAGAAACGGTTTTAGGTTTCCGCCCTCACCGCAGCCAATTTCGGCAACAATCAAATCCGGAGTCAACTTCATGACTTCCTGAATATACGGAATCACATGCTTTTCTGTGGTAAATACCTGTTCCTGAAAATAACGTTCTCTGTTAGTATGTCTTTCGTACATATTCGTAATCGCTTTCTTGCTTTGGTGCAAAGTGGCTCAAAACTACAATTTAGTTTGCAGAATACAGGAATCGGTTTTTAAAAAGTGTTCCGTTTGTGCTTCCAACTGAACATATCACTGATTTGGTTGTAAATGGCTTTGTTGTAATTTTAGAAGCATGTTAACCCGATTAATCATTTGCTGTTGCTGTATGATTCCATTGTTTGTCGATGGACAACAGTTGCGTGTAGCAAAAGACAACCTTTTATGTGCATACGGTTTGAAGAATGACCAGCAAAAATGGGTGGTTTCGGCTTCTTTTGTCACATTGGAACCTCTTCAAAACGGAGTGTTCAAAACCTTCGATGGACAGCTTTACGGATTGTTGAATGCTGCCGGCAAAGAGATTATTCCTCCAACGTATGATAAGATTGAACCAAACGACTGGGGAGGATATAAGATTACACAGGATGAAAAAATCGGCTTCATCAACCGAAGTGGTGAATTGAAAATAGCGCCTGAATACGCTCGCTTTAAAACTGTCAGAGGCGGGAAAATACTCTTGTACCGTTCTGTTAAGGATTCACTTTATATGACGTATTATACAACCTATGCTGATACAAACGGGAAGATTTTATTGCCAGAACAACAAGGAATCATTCTGCCGTTTTCAGAACGAAAAAATAAAGGATATGAAGAAGAAGAACGGCCCGGAAAACCGCTTGCATTTATTGGGACGGGTTTTTATGGCTTTGACAATGTAATAAAGAATGTCGGCGTAATCGACGAAAATGGAAAGGAAGTGATTCCCCGAATTTACGACCGAATGGATTACCGGGATGAACAATCGTTTTGGGTCTGGAAGAATGAAAAATTAGGTGCAATATCACGTTCAGGTCAAATTATCATTGAGCCGAAATTCACCGCCTACGCAATTGGGGAATATGGTAAACGGCTCGATATCAGAGGGAATACAGATCGGTTACTTCAGATAGTAGGAGAAGATGGTAAAAGCGGTTTGATGCATACATCTGGCAAGGTTGTTCTGGAACCGAAGTATGATGAGATTAAACAGATGTATCCGAACATGGTAACGGATTCGGCGACCTACCTGGTGCATTCAGGTGATAAAACGGGGATCGCCGGAAAGAACGGTTCTCTAACGTTTGATTTGGTGTATGATACGTTAATTCCGATCGCAATTGTTGATCACAAAGCACCTTACGGTCAACAGGTGAAAGCTACCTATTTTTTCTTTCGCCAACAGGGCAAATATGGTTTGATGAAAGGCAATGGAAAAATCCTGGTACAACCGTGTTATGATGCATTTGTTCGTAGTTACGAATATGGCAGTCAGCGATCTATTCAGTTTTTGTCTGATAAAACGGACATCTTGTTACTTGAAATGTCTGGTGATTCATTGATTATGAAAGAAATGAAAAGTGAAACTTCATTCGAACAGATTCAGTTCTTTTCCTCAGGTGACTTACTGTACCCGTTTAAGAAAGACGAACAATCGGGTGTTTTGACATTAATCGAGTCATTCGAACGAACGAAATACCTGATCATCGTAAGAGAAAAGCCACGTGAAAACAAGAATCTGCTTTTTGATACGAACGGCAAATTGGTTGGAGGAAAAAACATTCGTTATGTCGGGCAAATGAGTTATGACCGCTATGTGATTGTGGGGTGTGAAAATAACAAAGCAGGTTTATACGATGCCAAAGGCCGGAAATGGATTCTGGATACCGTTTATCTGAGTGTGAAATTATCGAATAACGGTGTAGGAAACGTCTATTTCTGGGGACAAATCTATCCTCCAAAAGGTGAACATATTTCAGCTGGTTGGCAGGTATTCGATACATTAGGTAAACAGAAAACAAGTACCATTTTCACAAATGTTATTACCGGTGGAGACACATTGATAGTAGAGTCGAATGGCAGTATGGGGGTTGTAAACGGACAACTGGAATGGATCATCGAACCGCTTTATGAAAAAATGCACAGGTTGGCCTCATCTCTTTACGGAGTTTATACAAAAACAGATCGCTTCGGATTGGTAAATGCTTCCGGAAAACGAGTGGTCGACACGATTTACACAGGATTTGAACCTGTTTATGAGTATGTGCCTTATTACGATCAGCCGGAGTCGGCAGAAAAAGCAAGTCAATGGTGGCTGTTTACCAACGACAATGAACGGTTGCTCGTAAATAACGAAGGCAAAAAATGGTCTTCGAAAGGCACTGATACAGAGCAACGGCAATTGAAAGAACTTCTGGATGATTTTGTACTTCGGGGGAATAGAAATCACGCAAGCGGGACGTTGAACCTCATCATGGACCCAATTCTGGAAGCCAAAGTGCGTAAATCTGCCATCAAACATGATCTGATTACCCATGTTCGGTCTGAATACGTTAAAACGCCGCATTGCAATGACTTTTACAGAGTCATTTACGATTTGCGAACGGAATCTTCTCCCTGTTACGGGGCAAAAAATTATATCTATCAGCTGATCGACTGCGGAAATCGCTTTTACACCTTAAAAACGAGTGATTTTATATCGCGCTATTCGATGGAAATGCCCATGGAACCGGAAGAGTTTTACTTTTACTACAATGCAATAAAAGTAGGGAATGACCTTCGAGAAGTGAGGTTGTCAGACATTTTCGGAACGGGAAATGTGTTGCAGGAAGAACTATTGCGCATCATAAAAGAACGCGATGATCTGGACCTTGATTGTTCATCACCGGAAAACATGGTGGGGCGTTTGGAAGGTCGGTTTAGCTTGTCTGATAAAGGTGTAAGGTTGTATTATAACACGAATACCGTTGGTACAGTTGAGTTTCTTATTCCTAATTCAAGATTGACACAGCATGCGGAAAGTAAGTGGATTTTGCCGTATTTGAGCGAATAGAGAAAAAACCGACGAGGAAAATGCCCTTTTTTCAAATTGGACATTTATCCAATTTGCATTTTTGCCACTTTCCTCGCCGATATCGGAATTAGATTTTATATTCTACTTGTTTTCCTTGCATTAGTTTACGGTACGAACCCAACTGCACATCGTTTCCAACATACAATTTGTGCAACATCGTTTTGATATCCTGGCTCATCAATGTCAGGTATTCCATTTTTCGTTGAGACATTCCGTAAGTGAGTACATCCAGTTTCTGCGCATCAGGCAGGTTGTTGGAGTCGGCCAGATGCATGAAGATTTCAGTGACATAATTCGGTGATTTCTGCTTAAGTGCCGCCAGTTGCTCAATCATCCATGAAATGGCCTGCGTACTTGGTTGTCCGTACCAATGCCCCGACGTACTATTGGCCATTCCTCCGGTACGTGTATCTGAGTTGGTCATTGTTCTCAAGCCTTCCATCGTTTTTTTCTCAATGGCGTTTTTGAGCATAGCAACCGTTTTCAGGTTCTTATTCTTGGTGCTTTGCAGAATTGTATCGATTCCTGATTTGGCAATAGGAAGCGGATTTTTACCGAATTTATAGGTTTTGTTGTCACCGTCAGCTTCCCAGCGAACCGAGCTTCTAAACGGAATTTTACTTTTGGCCGAATAATCAATCAGCACATTTAAAAAGTCGGGGCAAAAAAAGTGAATATTGTGATGTGATGAGATGCAGTCGATATTTTCAGCGCCAACAATATCTGCCAGTTTTTGAAATTGTACATTCACTTCTTTGCTAACAATAGCCACTTGCGACGAATCGAAATTAAAGTCGGTAATGTCCCGGAAATGGTAACGCTGATTCAGGTTATTCCATTTCGTGAGTGAGTTTTCTTCCTGAAATGCTGACGGACCGGCAGTTGTATTGACATGTAGCCCGATGCCACATTTGTTTCCGGCTTCATTGATAGTCGTTACCAATTGTTTGATAGCGAATTCGTCGGCATAGTTTGCCATGACGTGCACTGACGTGACCAATCCGGCTGAAACTGCTCCCAAAATGGCTTTATTGCAACTTGCATTGTATCCGTAATCGTCTGCTGTGATAATCAATTTACTCATAGTGAATGTTTATAGTGATCGAACGAATATACTAAAATCCTGAATCCGTGGGAATCATTTAAAATTCAATGAAAAGAATAGTAAGGCAAATTAGCTTACTTTCCCGTCAACAAAATACCAGATCCCGTTTTCCAGCTTAAAAGCAGAATGCTCACGATGAATACTGGGAACGCGGTTTTCATCCAGAAAATGGGCGCTGAAAGTAACGGTTGTGGAGGTGAAATCATGAATTTCAAGTTTCAGCCACGTACATTGTTCAGCCCATTCTTTGATTGTTTTTTTAGAATAGTATTTTCGAGTGGAAGGGTGAGTTGTGTCCAACAAATAATCGACAGCAATGGTGCAATAAGCACTATACCGCGATCGCATCAATTGTTCAGCGGTTTCGGCTTTTCGAATACCGTTTATAAGCGGCTCGCAACACGCCGAAAAGGGTAGGAGCGAACCGCAGTAACATGGATTAATTGATTCCAAACAGACTATTCACTGATGTTGTAAACTCCTGAAAGCGTTTTGCAGGTACTTCGATCAACCGAAGCGCATTTTTTCTCGGTGACAGTAACCGATTTTTCACTCACAATAACCGTAACATAAGTACAGCCATCTTCGGTTTCAGCGTAAAGCTGGGTTTCGGATGTTCCTTGCTTCAGGATTCCTTCCAGCATATTATTTCCTTCACAATCTGCATAGTCTGCACCAACAATAGCAAAGAATGAAGTACCGTCGCCAGCCGCTAAAATAGAAATGGCAGAACCATCGGCGCGTGAATAAGTCATTGGCATAACGAATTCTTCCTCTGTAAGTTCTGTTTCCTCACCGTCAGTGTATTCTTCGTCAGCGTACTCATCCTCTTCATCGTAATAGGTATCAATCGGTGTATTTTCAATATACCATACCTGAAGCGCTTCATAATTCATGGTCATGTGGTATACCTGATCGGCCGCACCTGATGTATGCAGTTTCATGGATGGTTGTTTTTTCTTGTCCAGGAAAAAGTCCATCATAAACGGAGTTCCTTGCGATTCAAGCATGTTTACCGTGAACGATTTATTTGTTTTGGTACAAGAACCATAACCGGCAGAAGAAAAAAGCATGTCTCCGGCTTCACCAAAAATGTTTTGTGAAACGAAAAAGCATTTTCCATCGGCTTGTTCCATGGGAGCAAAATCAAATCCGGAACGCCCTGTTTCATCGAGGTAACGCCCGTAGTAACTAGCATCAGGTTGCGCGAAAGTGGCGATTGAACAAAGTAGGGCAGCAAGGATAATAAATGGTTTCATGCGTGTTTTTTTTGATAAATGTATGAATTTGTACGAACCCTTTGTCATTTCGGTAAAAAGGATTTTGTAAGTAAGTTTGTTTCAACCAAAAAATGAATTGGTGAACCGATGTAAATTATGAAAGAAGTCCGCTTGTCCGTTTCCCTTACACGCGATGAAGTAGTTGAGAAACTGCGGCTTGTCTTTTCATCGGAAAAATGGGAGCATCTGGAGTTGGCGACTCAGGACAGGCAGTTTGCTCAGATTCGTACCAAAAGAACGGTATCGGATGTGATGTTCCGAAACAACGATTTTGATCCTTTGTTCATCGATTTGCATTTGAAAGAACTCGGGCAAACCACACAACTGATCATTACTCCTAGCACGCAGGGTTATTTACTGGCGCTCAAGATCTTTGCATTACCCGCTTTGTGGATTATTGTTCCCGTGTTTGCCGTTTATCAGGAAGGCTGGTGGATTCTTTTGAAACTCATTCCAACACTTTTACTGATTCAATTATTCCTTTGGTGGGTGCACAGGTCTTATACGAAGAAGACACGTGAGATTATAGATGAGTTGATCAAAACGTTAACACCTTTTGAGGTGAAATAAAGAGCGGTTAACGAATCAGGTAAAACACCAATACACCAATTGCCAGTCCGAGCGTGATCAATGCAACTACATACAACATAGTCTTAACTGACGACTTTTTTGAGTTTTGATTTTTGGCGGGGTGGTTCGCTATCGGAATCACTGCTTCTTCTTTCAGGTAATCTTCAGATTCGGTAGTTGGTGTAAACCGTCTGGTAATAGCCGTTAACATTTCCAAATTCAGTGTTTCACGCGCATTGGCTTCCAGCTCTTCGAGGGTGAAAAAGATCGTCCCATTGCTCAATTTTAATATATAATGAAAAGTATCGTTGATCGTATAAAGCTCATATGTGCCAATTTGATGGTTGAAAATTTTGACTTTGGTAAGGAGCGATTGAATGTCGCTTTCGTTGAACGTGGCCTGCATGTGTGTTCTCAATTAATGGAAGTAAAGAGCTTCGGTATTTCGTAATAAACAGTTTTTTGGACGCCAAATGACGGAATTTGTAAGGTTACTTTTTGTGCCTTCAATAATACAAGCAATAATTGTACTATTTTACCGTATTTACCACATATTTTTCTGTGGTTTTCCGCAATTATTACAAGGTGAAATCTCCTCGACCCAAACGTATTTTCCACACCGAAAATTGTAACTTCGTGTTATGAAGTTCATCCTCATCGGATTTATGGGATCAGGCAAAAGTACTATCGGCGCACAGCTGGCAGTACAGCTTCAAGTACCGTTTACTGACAGTGATACCTGGATAGAAGAACAAACGGCGACTTCGGTTTCCAGCATCTTTGAATCGGAAGGCGAATCGGTATTCCGTGAATGGGAGCAACGATTTGTTACTCAATTGGATGAAAAAAGCGAGATTATTTCCTGTGGCGGTGGCTTGCCTTGTTTCCATAATTTGATGGAAATCCTAAAAGCAAAAGGAACGGTTGTTTACTTGAAATCATCCGTTGAAACACTTGTGGACCGCTTGAAAGCTGAACGGGAGGATCGTCCGTTGCTGGCATCGATTCCGGATGAAACGTTCATAGAAGAAATCACCACCCGATTAGCGTTGCGTGAATCGGTTTACCAGCAAGCTGATCTGATCATTGAAACAGATGGGAAAACCATTCAGGAAATCGTTGAGGAGATTGTAGCATTTTAACCACATAGTTCACATAGAAATATAGTTTTTAATTGCCAATCCTTTTCCAGACAGAATACTATTTCACCTTAAGGTTATGCATAATCACAGAAAATCAGATACAGCATCTATGTTTTTCTATGTGAACTATGTGGTTAAGTTTTATTCCTCATCATCAACCCCGAAAAAGTTCAACCGCTGACCGGCTTTCTCGCGTTTCAGGAAATAAGCGTAAACCGCCGTGTGTAGTACCATTATTGAAAAGGCAATTTTGTCGAAAAAGGTAGTGTCGCCGCTGTAGTAACCAAAACCAAGCATTACCCACATAAACAAAAGGTACAAACCGCAACCGGTGAAGAAAAAGTAGACAAACCGTTCATTTTTGCGCCATAGCAGTACCAATCCGATGAAAACAACCAGCCAGAAACAAATAGACAAAGCGTGAAAAGCTTCCAGTCGGCCAATAAATGCGTTGGGTTCGAATCCCAGTTCTATCCCGCGGGCTTCAATCATTTCGGTAACGTCGATTTCCTTTTGGTCCACGATCATTTCACGCATACGGATGGCTATAGAACCAAGTACTGACCAAATAAGGAAGATCAGCCAGATGACCAAAGCGAGAAAAAAGCTGAATTTGGTATAGGTATCGGGTGTTTCTTTTCCGAAGATAAAGTTGCGGATGCGGATCAACAGCGGCAACGGACTATTTAAGTGCGCCTCAAATTCTTCCCGCAAATTGACTTTTTTTTCTTCTTCTTCCTCCGACATACAGCGAAATTACAAAAATGCTTGGTGAAAACACGGTTGGGTGTTCGCAATATCCCAAACACTCAAATTCCCCAATTTCGGAATTTCATTTTTGAACTCAAAACACCGATGAATTCGTAATTTTGGCGCTATGACAATTGATGAATTGGATGCACAATCCGTCACATTTCTGGAAGAAACACCGCTTTTGGATCATTCACATCCGAAGATCCAGGATTATGTTGCTGAGTTTCGTCAGTTAACCGACCCGCAGGAACAGGCCGCAAAATTGTACCTAAAAGTACGTGATGGCTTTTTGTACGATCCGTATCACCTCGATTTGCGTCCGCAGGCTCTTGTTTCAAGTTCCGTTATAGGGAAATCGCGGGCGTGGTGTGTGGAAAAAGCGGTTGTTTGTTGTTCGGCATTGCGAGCGTTAGGCATTCCGGCGCGTTTGGGATTCGGGATTGTGAAAAACCATGTGGGAGTTGACAAATTGGTCAGTTACCTTCGCAAAGATGAAATCGTTTTTCACGGTTTTACGGAAGTATTGCTCAATGGGATCTGGACAAAATGCACGCCGGCGTTCGATCGCAGGATTTGCCGCATCAATCAGGTAGAACCGTTGGAATGGGATGGAACCTCCGATTCATTGTTTCAGGCCTTTCGCGGCGATGAACAATACATGGAATACCTTCACTTTTACGGCTCGTTTGCAGATGTTCCCGTTGAATTGATGCACAGCGAAATGCAGGCGCATTATCCTCATTTGTTTGAAACGCCAATCGAAACGCCTGCTTTTTCTTTTCGGTTTGACAGTACCTTGTTGGTCGACTGAACACTCACTGCTGCCGACAGGAATGATTGAGCAGAAATTCCCGGTTCCAGAACGATAAAGGTGCAATCATCGGTTTGCTCGGTATTTCCTTTCCAGTTTTCAAATTGCTGAATGAGCTTTGAATAAATGAGAGGTGTCGGTTCGTTGGCATGACGGATAAACCACTCACGCAGGAATTTCCGGCCCATTTTCTTTGATTTAATTCCGCCAAACTGATCCACCATTCCATCTGAAAACAAGAACAAACGATCTTTCGGCTGCAGCTGAATTTCGAATTCTTCGAATGAGTTGACTTCGAAATACGTGTAGCCAATCGGCATGCGTTGACCCACAACTTCTACCAATTCTCCATCGCGAAGAATCCAAAGCGGTAGTTGAGCTCCGGCAAAAGTGATGGTGTTTTGTTGACGGTTCCAGGCAAACAATGCCATGTCCATACCGTCGTATCGTTTGTCTTCCTGCGTGTTCAAACGTCTGCTCACCAGAGAACGTAAGGCGTCGAGCAATTGTGCCGGCTGCCTGATTCCCGAACCGATCAGTTCATCCAATGCGTTCATTCCCATTACACTCAGCAACGCTCCAGGAACGCCGTGACCGGTACAATCGGCCAATGCAAAATAAAGGGTCGATTGCTCGTGTTCCTGCACTTCTTTCATCCAGTAAAAATCGCCACCGACCATGTTTTTCGGTTGGTAGTAAATCCATGCTTCCTGAAACGATCGCAATAATTTGGCCCGCGAAACAAGCAAGCTTTGCTGTAAATCCTGTGCATAACGCAAACTTTCCATCATTTCCAGGTGTTGCAGTTCCAGCTGGTGATTTTTGAATTGCAGCGATTTGGTCCGGCGTTCCACACGATCTTCCAGTAATTGCATATCCGAGCGGATCTTACGTGTCAGTTTCAGGAAATGCAGCGTTATTTTCCCGAAATCATTCCGCGGAATACGCAGCGAAGTATCTGAATGAAATTGGTAGTTCGTGGCAATGTAATTGGCCATTGTTTGTTGTAGGTTTTTTACCTGACGTGAAAATTTTCGTGTAAACAAAACTGTGCATCCGATGGCAAAAGCTACCATTAATCCGTTCAGCAGTAAAATGGTTTGTTTTGCTGCCGAAGAAGCGTCCAGACTAGCTTTCAATAAACCCGAACGTTGCTTGCGTACACTGTCTTGCAGCGCTTCAAAATGATCGAGCCAGTGATTGTAAAAACCTGTTCTTCCGGGGTGAAGCAATTGCAGATAATCCGTAGACAAGCTATCAAAATAGATCGCGTAATTATACAAAGCATCAGGTAAATGAACGTTCTTTTTCCACAGCGTCATTTCCTCTTTAAACCGATCGGAATATGCAGGATCAACCCGCATTAGAAAATCTTTTTCATGTCGCCTTAGGCTCAGTAATCCTTCATTGTGCTGTGGATAATCGTTTTCCATCCGGTGCGCCAGGTTTCGCATTTTCCCGATCAATCCCTGATCTTTGAACCCGATTCGGCCCACCTTTTGTAATAATTGTTGTTCCAGTTTCAACAGTTGACTAAAAGCGGAAACCTCGATTCCTTCATCAAAATTGGAAAGATTGTTGTTGCGCAGGGAAGCATTATTGGCCATCGATTCCTTTAAGGTTTTTGCCCAGAATTTTTTATTGAGAATCAATTGTCGGTCCAGATCAGTTGCAACCGAATCAAAATGAGGATGATGCTGCGCGAATGATCTGAATTGCTCCTTATGTTGTTGTAAAATTTGAGCCAAATGGTCCGATTTCGCAACTTCCTCCTGCATGGCATATATTGTTCCGATGTGGTAAAAATTAACCACACCAATGAATACCAAAACCACACAAAAACCTCCAAAAACCCCTAAAAACAATCGTTTCATCTACACCAGTAATACTTTGCAAAGGTGTGCACCTCGTGTTGTTTCAGCTTGAATTTGCTGTGAAAACTATGTTAATACATGGGTTTTAAAATAATACTCACCATGGTAATAGTTGACGCTAAAGAGTGTATATTTGAACAAAATAGTGGAAATGAGATTATTATTCATCCTGGCATGCTGCTTACCAACCTTGTCTTTTGCACAATCGATCAAGTATGCACTAAAAATGCCAAAGCCTCAGAATCATTACTTTGAGGTTGAAATGGAACTGCGCGACTTTAAAGCAAGTGAAGTAACTGTGAAAATGCCTGTGTGGGCGCCGGGTTCTTATTTGGTTCGTGAATTTTCACGTCACGTCAATTATGTAAAAGCGGTTGATGAAAACAATAAGGAACTTAAAGTAACCAAAACGGCAAAAAACGAATGGAAAATTGCCAAAGGGAAAGCCAAATCGGTGAAAGTAAACTACGATGTGTACGCGTTTGAATTATCGGTGCGCACCAGTTTCCTTGATTTGTCGCATGGTTTTGTTTCCGGTAGCAGCGTTTTCTTTTATGTAGATGGATCTCAACAACTTTCGGGAACATTGGATGTATATCCTTACAGTTCATTCAAAACGATCACAACACCATTGACCAAATCGGCTGAAAGTGTTCAGGGAGACGGAGCAGCTGAGCGTTTTACCTTCACTAATTACGATGAATTGGTCGATTCACCGATCGAAATCGGAAATCACGAATTGTTTTACTTTCAAACAGGAGGAACACACCACCAGGTTGCATTGTATGGCCTTGCCAATTACGATATGGAGCAACTGAAAGTGGATATGGAAAAAATCACGGCTGCAGCTACTGATGTTTTCGGTCAGAATCCATGCAAGGAATACACGTTCATCATTCACAATGTGATCAACGGCCAGGGCGGTTTGGAACACGCCAATGCCTGTGTATTGAGCGTTAATCGCTGGACGTATGCACCTGCTGAGTACAATAACTTTCTGTCACTTGTAGCGCATGAGTACTTTCACCTGTGGAATGTTAAGCGCATTCGGCCAATTGAATTAGGGCCGTTTAACTACGACGAAGAAAACTATACTACGCTTTTGTGGGTGATGGAAGGATTCACGTCTTACTACGATGAATTGTTGATGGTGAGAGCCGGTTATTATTCCAAAGAAGATTACCTGCGCAAATTGCAGGGCACGATCAATTACGTGGAAGGTTCAACCGGTTCGCGTGTACAATCGGTAGCGCATGCTAGTTTTGATGCGTGGATTAAGGCTTACCGTCCGAACGAAAACAGTGGTAATACAACCATGACCTATTATTCGCGTGGAGCGATGCTGGCGTCATTACTCGATGCAATGATCATTGATAAATTCGATGCCAAGAAATGCCTCGACCATTTTATGCGTTACTTATACGATGAATTTTACGTGAAGAAAAAACGCGGTTTTACCGAAGTAGAGTTCCAGCAAGCATTGGAAACCTTTATGGGCGAAGACATGGATGCGTTTTTCAACGACCATGTTTACGGAACAAAAATCCCGGATTTTAAAACTGTTTTTAGTAAAGTCGCTGTGAATGTCATTTATACAGGAAAACCTGCTGCTTCATTCGGCGCTTCGGTAGCACAGGAAGGTGGAAAAACCATGGTGAAATCGGTTCGCTCAGGTTCTACAGCTGAAGAAGCGGGAATCAGCGTAGGCGACGAGATAATTGCCTGTAACGGTATTCGTGTCGACCAAAATACCTTTGATAATTTTATTGCCAGTCTGGTTGCTGGTGAATACATTGAACTGATTGTTGCAAGAGAAGAAATCGTTTTGAATTTACAAGCAAAAATGATGACTTACGAACGACCTGGTTTCCGTTTCGAAACCATGACGCCTTCCAATGAGAAGTTCTATTATTGGTTGCGTTCACTGCATTAAAAGCACGATAAGAATATAGATAACGAAAAAGGCACGGAAATTTCTCCGTGCCTTTTTCTATAAAGAGTAAATCGATTATTTAATTGCCCCAACACACAGTTTCATACGAATAATACGTTTAGCCGCTGCATCAACCTGCGCTTTGAATGCGCTGTCGGTGCGGTATTTCTTTAAGATGGCTGAATGTGCTTTGGCAGCATCAAGTGGCATTAAAACGATATCGCAACCTGCTTCAATGGCTTTTACGTTACAACCCGGAATGGCAGTTACACCACCCATGTTCATCGCATCGGTTACGATCAAACCTTTAAAGCCCATTTCGGTACGCAACAAATCGGTTACGATCACTTTCGACGTTGTTGAAGGCAATCCGTTGGTATTGTATTTCGGATTGTTGGCAACGGCCAAATGACCGATCATGATCGACAAAACGCCGTCGGTGATCAATTGCGGGTAATTTCCAATTTCCTTGAGTTCACCGTCAATTACCTGAAGTGATTTGTGCGTGTCACCTGAAACAAGACCGTGTCCGGGGAAATGCTTCGCCGTGGCAATGATTCCATTCTTTTGAGTAGCCTGGATAAACGCATTCGACCATGGAATGATATTGGCCGGAACAGCTCCAAAACTTCTGAAGCCAACCGTTTTGTTTGGGGACATGTCTACTACGGGAGAAAAGTTGTAGTTGATCCCAATGTCTTTCAAATCAAACGAAATCGTATCCGCATACGCGCTGACTTCTTCAACGGTTTGCATTTCATTGGCTTTTTTCACCGGGTGTGATCCTTTGATCTTACGATTCACCAAACTCGGTTCGGCATCGGCGCTGTATAAGAATCCCGGATTTCCCAATGTGACATTCATCGCGTTGAAATCGGTAATCCATTTGGTGAATTCAGCTTTGGTACCATTCAGCATCAGTACACCACCAATCTGGCGTTTATTGATATGCTTTTTAATAGTGGCCAATGTTTGTCCGTATTCACCAACGGCCGGCATGATGAGTTGGGCTACAATGGCGGTATCATCAAGCGAAGCGAAAATAGAATCAACATCTTTGCTCAATTGTTCGTTTTCAGACAAGTAATCGGTGAGCTCATAAGATCGTTCAATCTTAGGCAATTGCGGAACTTTGCGTTCAGGATTCGTTTGCTCAGGCTGTGCGCTTTGTCCACAAGCCAATAACAACAATGCTGCTCCGGATGTGATGGCGATGAGTTGTTTCATTTTCCAAATACTTTATCTATATAATTCCCAAAATTAATGGCTTTAAAGGCATTTCCACGCGGGATGCGAAAAGACTTTTGCACAACCTGCCTGTCAACAATCATTCCATAACCCATCAACGGTTCGTTCAGAACGCCTGCCGTGAGTTGTTTCATGGTTCCGAAACGCAGGTCATAACACCAAATAGTATCGTTGGTTTGTTCAAGTGCACAATAGCCATTGGTGATGTGGCGCAACTGCTCATTGCGGTCTTTGTCTTTCCACTTCATTTGCTTGAATAGCAAGTGATTTTTAGGAATGACCTGAATCTCATCCGGATTAAAATCGGCGAAAATCGATTTGTAGCCAACGTAGTAATTTTTCGAATCTTCACTCACCATCTGCCAGTAAAAAGAGGTGAGTGGCATCGGAGTTACCATGGCGTTTTTCACCTGATGATTTCCTTCCTGAAAATAGCCGGTGGCCTGACTCAGTAATATCAATTTCACTACAACTCCCCAGAGCAAATATCCACTCGACCAGATGATTCCGGCCCAATTCCATTTGGATCGCCTCGGGTTGGTGCGTTTGGTAAACAATGCGATTAGCAACAAGATCATAAACGGAACCGTGTAAAGCGGATCGATCACAAAGACAGTATTAAACGTAATTCGCGGATCGAACGGCCATAAAAACTGCGTTCCGTAATTGGTAAAGATGTCCAGCATCGGATGCGTTACGATGGCCAACGTCCAAAGCCAGATCCAGGTTTTTCGTTCATAGCGTTGCTTGTACAATTTGGTGAACAACCAACCCAAAGCAGGACCGAAAAGTGCAGCAAACAATAGTGAATGCGAGAATCCACGATGCACAAGCGCCGCATCAAACGGATGATAGAACGACATGAAAAGAACATCCAAATCCGGAAGCGTTCCACCAACTGCACCCCAAAGTGCCGCTTTTGCGCCCATTTTTCTGCCTGCAACGGCTTCGCCAACGGCAGCACCCAATATAATTTGTGTGAGAGAGTCCATTTTTACGTTTTATTTACCCAAAAACCGGACTGGAATTGAGTGTTGAAAAGTACGTTTTTTTTGAGTGAAAAAGTTGTTGATTGTGACTGATGACCTCAACTTTTTTAGTATCTTAAGATTGGAAAACCAAAAATATGTTGAAAGATTCAATCGCAATAACAAGCTGGGCCGAGGAAGACCGCCCTCGTGAAAAAATGATGTCAAAAGGTAAAAATGCCTTATCCGATGCGGAATTGCTGGCCATTCTCATCGGCACCGGATCAGGGAACAACACAGCCGTTGACCTTGGGCGCAATTTGTTGCAATTGTGCAACGGCGATCTTTACGAGTTGGGAAGATTGCGTTTGCCACAAATGTGTTCCGTAAAAGGAATCGGGCCCACAAAAGCTATAAAACTCATGGCTGCTTTAGAATTAGGCAGAAGAAGAAAAGAACAGCAAACAGTAAAAAGACAAAAGGTAATTTCATCGTTGGATGGTTATAACCTGATTAAATCCTACTATTCTGATTTGGAACACGAGGAATTCCACATCATTTTGCTCAATCGATCCAATGGTCTGCTAGGAGTGCAGCAAATTTCAAAAGGTGGTTTGGCCGGAACCTACGTTGATCCGAAAATCATTTTTAAGATCGCGATCGATATGGGAGCATCTGCTATTATGCTGGCGCACAATCATCCGAGCGGTAACAACAGCCCGAGTAACAGCGATCATGAACTCACGCGGAGAATTGTGCAATTCGGTAAGCTCATTGAAATGCCCGTAGTGGATCACATCATTATTACCGATAATGGTTACTTTAGCTTCTCAGATAACGGATTATTGTGATGAAAAAAATAATGACGATCATTGGTGCTCGTCCTCAAATCATTAAAGCTGCAGCGATTAGCCGCGCTTTAGAGAAACTATACGCGAATGAAATAGAAGAGTTGATCGTGCACACCGGTCAACACTACGATGAGAATATGTCGGCTGTGTTTTTCGAAGAATTAGGCATTCCGAAACCATTTGCCCAGTTGAATATCGGAAGTAGTTCTCATGGCGACCAGACAGGAGCTATGATGCGCGATTTGGAATACCTGATGATCAAGCATTCACCAGATGCGGTGATCGTTTACGGCGACACGAATTCTACGCTGGCCGGTTCATTGGCCGCATCAAAAATTGCGATTCCGGTTGTTCATATTGAAGCAGGACTGCGCAGTTTTAATAAAGCAATGCCCGAAGAGATCAACCGGATCATGACAGATCATGTTTCGACATTGTTATTTTCACCGACTAAGCAAGGTATCAACAACCTGCAGCGGGAAGGATTTTCAATGGATTTGAATGGAAGCGCGACCATTGATACGCCGAAAACCTATCATTGCGGTGATATCATGCACGATAATAGCTTGCATTTTTCTAAACTGGCAGAACAGCAATCAACGTTGCTTGAACAAATCGGCTGTAAAGGAAAATCGTTTATACTGGCAACCGTTCATCGCAATACGAATACAGATGATCCTATACGATTACAAGCTATCTTCCGTGGATTGTTAACCGTTGCCCAAACACATGGGTTGGATATAGTCTTACCGTTGCATCCTCGAACGCGCAAATACCTTGAGCAAACGGCTGATCATGCTTTTCTGGAACAACTTTCCGCAGCACCAGGCATTCATTTAATAGATCCTGTAGGCTTTTTGGATATGATTGCACTCGAACAACAAGCTTCGTTGGTGGTGACCGATAGTGGTGGTGTGCAGAAAGAAGCTTATTTTTTCCGCAAACCGTGTATTGTTTTGCGCGAAGAAACCGAATGGGTGGAGTTGATTGAGACCGGAGCAGCGGTGTTGACCGGAGCTGATGAAGAACGATTGATTGCAGCTGCGAATCGTTTTCTGGAACAACCGCCTGAAACGTTTCCGGAAATATTCGGTGACGGAACGGCCTCAGAGTTTATTTGTAAAACCATTTCGGAAGAATTGTTTCAATGATAGTTTTTGTAGATCAGGTCACAGAGCGTTTGCAATACACCTTTGATTTTGTATTCAAACAACATGGCCTGCGCTACGAACTCACCAATGATTTATCGGTTTTTACCTCTTCAAACGATCTGAAATTCAGTTATTCGGATTACCCGTTTGAAGGAATACCGTTTTTAAGCCCGTCAACGTTACTTTTTGATGAGGTGATCAATCCGCATTTGGCGATTACAAAAAGCGATTGGCAGGCAACGGAATGTTTAGCCGTTGATGGAAAAACCGATCCGTTTGCGGCAGTTTTTTACGTGATCATTCGCTATGAAGAGTATACGAATCCAAAACGCGATAAACACGAACGTTTTCAGGCATCTGAAAGTGTGTTGTACCAATTCGGCTGGTTGCAGCAGCAAATAGTAGAGCAGTGGGTAGAGGCCATTGTGGCTCACTTTTTCCCTGGAAAGCTAGCTGATTTAGCGTCCGGGAGAATGATCACTCCAATGCCGTCGTTTGACATCGATAATACTTTTGCGTTCAAATGGAAAGACGGCTGGCGCAAGTGGGTTTCCATGGCAAAAGACACATTTAACCGCAATAAGGAACGGTCGACGCTTCGGAAAATGGTGCTTTCAGGACAGCAGCCAGATCCGTATGACACCTTTGACCTAATACATAAATGCGCTGAACGCTTTGATCAGACGCGTGTTTTCTGGTTGTTGGGAGATATCGGTGAGTTTGACCGGAATATCACCTGGAGAGATCCGCGTCATCAGCGATTAATACGAACAATCGGAAGCGTAGCGCGTGTGGGACTTCATCCGAGTTATGCCAGTAATGTTTCCGACAAACGATTACTGGAAGAAAAACAACGGATTTCGCAAATTCTGGTAAAAGATGTGGTTGAAAGCCGTCAGCATTTTCTAAAAGTAAAATTGCCGCAAACTTATCGTCGTTTGATCAGCGAAGGATTTAAAAAAGACTATACCTTGGGGTTTGCTGACCAACCTGGTTTTCGATTGGGAACGGCGCATCCGGTTTATTTCTTCGATTTGGAGAGCAATCAGGCAACGGATTACAAGCTGATTCCTTTTGTTTACATGGACGGCACTTTCAATGAATACCTCGGTTATTCGGTAGAAGAAAGTAAAGCAGTGGTGAAAAAACTGGTGGATGAGGTGACGGCCTATGGCGGCATTTTTTGTTTTATCTGGCACAATGAAACCATCGGTGATTCTGGTAAATGGCAAGGATGGTCGGAATTATTTGATTTTACACTTGATTTATTGAATGGAGACGACGCAGCACTTCCCACGGCCGATTGATGGTTTAAAGATCGATCACAAACAGGAAATCCTGCTACTCGGTTCCTGTTTTTCAACTCATTTGCATCAGCGATTGAGACGGGAAGGATTTCAATCTGTTTCCAATCCGTTCGGAACCGTTTTTCACCCGATTGCATTGGCACGATTCATCAATGCATGCTTAAATCCTGTTCAGGAACGCATCCTTTGTTCTGAAGATGTTTGGCTTTCCTGGGATGCCGGAAGCGAAGTATACGCTATGTCTGAACCTGAATTGAGGAATCGTTTATCGACCATTCGGGCGGAATTTAAACAATCAATTGAACGGGCTGGATACTTGGTGATTACCTTGGGTTCTACCCATGGATATCGCTTGAAGGAAACAAACGAATTGGTCGCCAATTGTCACAAACAACCCCAAGCTATTTTTGAAAAAGAATTGACCGAGACAGCTGAAATGCTGACAAGCTGGAGGTATACATTGAATCAGCTAAAGCAGAATTACCCGAAACTGAAGATCATTTTCACTGTTAGTCCCGTTCGCTATTCGCGCGATGGCTGGGTGGAAAACAATCGTTCCAAAGCGCGGTTGTTTGAGTTGGTACAGCAATTACAGGCTGAATATCAAATTGGCTATTTTCCTTCGTATGAGTTGATCAACGACGTGTTGCGCGATTACCGTTACTTTGAATCCGATGGTGTACACCCGAATCAATTGGCGGTAGACGAAGTCTGGAGGTTGTTTCGAAACTGGTATTTCGATCCCGAAACAATGGTATTGACTGATGAAATGGAAGCTTTACGAAAAATGGAAGAGCATCGTTTGTTGTTTCCGGAATCGCAGAAAGCCAAGGAATTCCAAGCTTCTTTCCACAAAAAAAGGGAAAGTTTCCTTTCCCTTAATCCATTTATTAGTTGGTGAGAGTAATATTATTTTCCTCTGCTGGTGATCAACCCTTTGTATTCGCTTGGTTCGCCTGAAAGCGGTTTTTTCATCACCACTTTCCACAACCATGTTGATCCCGTTGGAACCAGCTGACCCGTACGTGAGTCAATACCGTTCCAGCCTTGAGAAGCATCGGAAGTTTTATAAAGTACCGTCATATTGTTCGGATCCATGATCACCATTTCAAATGGTGTGTCGCGCATGGTCAGAGCTAACGGAATAAATTGATTGGTACGAGAGTCGCCACTGGAAGGATAAAAACCAGTAGGTGCCATCAGATTGTAGATTTCGTTTAATGTAACCGTTTTGGTTTCGGTAACGGCACAACCGTTGGCATCCGTTGAATTTGCGGTAACATTTACCTCACGTTCAGTATACGGATGAACGACAAGGTGATTCTTTTCGCTTGTTTTCGCAAAAACATTTGATTCCCAGGTAACTGGCTGATCAGTTCCGGTAGCGTCGAATTTCAATGTCGGAATTCCGTTTTCGTATAATAATGAGGCATCCACATCGATGTACAATTGTGCTACAGCTTCATTCACGGTAATCGATTCAGTTGAACGGCCGGTTTCTACCTGAATAGCTCCTGATTTCGACGATTTGATCTCTGCCGATTGTTTCGGTTGAATCAGTTTTGTTCGTCCGTTCGGATAGGTAACTGTTACTACCACATCGTTCGGGTTTTCAATCCAGAAGGTTTCATTCAAACAAATTTCAGAAGGAAGTACCAGTTTTACGAAGTGAGGACGTAATTCCGGTTCAGAAATCAACATTTCCGGCTCAGAAATTATCTCAGGAATTTCAAAATAATACGTAGGTGGATTCACAACAACTGTTAGTTGCGGTGCAGGAACTGTTTCCGGATTGGAATCATCTGCAGTTACAGTCGCAGAAGTTGAACTTCCGTTATTCTGACTGTTTTTCGCATCAGCTGAATGACCGGTTTCCTGCGTCGAAACGATTTGTTCCGTTTTAGGAGCCGATTGATTGTCAGTTGATTCGGTTGACGTCAAAGCAAAATACGTGGCAGAACTCACCAACACCGTACCGATAGAGGCGGCAAACCACCATTTACGGTAGAATGGAGTGGAAGGGGTTCCATCCAGACGCTTAGAGAATTGTTCCCACGCGCCACCATCATACGGAAGCTCGTAGTTCTCTAATTGTTGCTTAATAATGCGTTCAATGTTTTCTTTCATGACGCGATATGTATAAATTTTTGTTTCAAATAATTCTGCAGGTTCATTTTCGCCTTTGCAAGGTTCGATTTGGATGTTCCTTCACTGATTCCCAACGCTTCGGCAATTTCCTTGTGGGTATAATCCTCTAGTACATAGAGGTTAAATACCATTTTGTATGCCGGAGAAAGGTTCTGAATGGCTTCCATCGCTACTTCTGCTTTCAGCGAAGTGATGTCCCAATCTTCCCCTTCATCTTCATCGGGAATGTACTTGAAGTCGTTCACGTTATCGGAAAGATGTGTGTCCTTACGGACTTTTCGAATCGCATCGATGGCGCAATTTGCCATGATCCGCCGAACCCAACCTTCAAACGAGCCCTTACTGTCGTACCCTTTAATATTATCAAAGACCTTTATAAAACCTTCCTGTAAAACCTCTTGCGCGGAGTCCCTATCCGAAATGTAGCGTAGGCACACAGCCAACATTTTACCGTAGAAATGGCGAAATAACTGCTCTTGCGCCCGCCTGTCGGACTTCTTGCACAGCTCAATTAGTTCTTCCACACTCCAATGTTGTTTCACAGTTGTATTATTTGATAAACGTTCGCCTCTTTCAATGGTTGCCTGTTTTCAGAAATCTATTCACAAATAACGAGAATTATGAACAGTTTAGCGCCTAGCTCCAAACATTTATTGTTATTTTCGCGTCGCAAATTAGAATGAAATTTCAATTAAATAAAAGACAATGAAAGTAACTGTAGTTGGAGCCGGAAATGTAGGGGCAACATGCGCCGATGTTTTGGCCCATAGAGAAATTGCCAATGAAATTGTATTGTTGGACATTAAAGAAGGATTCGCAGAAGGAAAAGCCCTTGATATTTGGCAGACTTCTCCGATCAACCTATACGATTCGCGTACAGTTGGTTCTACGAATGATTATTCAAAGACAGCTGATTCGGATGTAGTGGTCATTACTTCAGGACTTCCGCGCAAACCGGGAATGTCACGTGATGATTTGATCGCTACCAATGCCGGTATCGTGAAAACAGTTACTGAAAACGTTATCAAGTATTCACCGAATGCGGTTATCATCGTGGTTTCCAATCCGTTGGATGTAATGACTTACTGTGCTTACCTGAATGCAAAAACAGATCCGAAAAAAGTATTCGGAATGGCAGGTATTTTGGATACAGCGCGTTACCGTGCTTTCCTTGCTGAGGAATTGAATGTTTCACCGAAAGATATCCAGGCAGTATTGATGGGTGGACACGGAGATACAATGGTTCCACTTCCACGTTACACAACTGTAGGTGGTATTCCGGTTACTGAAATGATCAGTGAAGAGAAATTAAACGAAATCATCGAGCGTACGAAATTCGGTGGTGGTGAAATCGTGAAATTGCTTGGAACTTCTGCATGGTACGCTCCGGGAGCTGCCGCAGCACAAATGGTTGAAGCAATTGTACGTGACCAGCGTCGTGTATTCCCTGTTTGTGCATGGTTGCAAGGTGAATACGGAATGAACAATATTTACCTTGGAGTTCCTGTAATTCTTGGTAAAAACGGAATCGAAAAAATCATTGAATTGGATTTGAACGCTGACGAGCGCAAATTGTTGGAAGAATCAGCTGTTGCCGTGAAAGGGGTAATGGATGTATTGGACAATATGACTGCTAACGCGTAATTTTCAATCACACTCTTTAGGAAAACCATCAGTCTTTTGGCTGATGGTTTTTTGTGCCTCGAAATTATTCGTTTCTTAACCGTTAGAAACACTTATGACCCTATAAATACTGGGATTGATTGAATTTGCCTCCTAAAATTAATTCGATTTCACCAACCTTAATGGTTGACAAACTAACAGACGGACCATTCCTTGAATTATCCGTTTCTTAACCGTTAGAAACGCTTATGGCCCTATAAATACTGGGATTGTCTAATTCGATTTCACCAATCGCAACTGTTCCATCATATTACCACCATCCAGAATCCGAACCACATAAACGGCAGCAGGGTAATGGTGAAGATCAATCACTGTTTCATTCCCGCTTTGGTTGAGCGATTTGGTATCCAAAACACGTCCGGTAAGATCGATTAGTTGATAGCTTTGATTGGAATGATCGCCTTCTTTTGCCTGTAAATAAGCCGTTTGTTTCGCCGGATTCGGGTAAAGAGAGAATAAAGAAACTTCATCCGGCTGCATCACTTCGGTAAAATCTTGTACAAAATACGCATCAAACTGAATGGAAGTAACATCGAGTGTATCCAGGAAAATGGCATTTAACTGATCGGTGATTAAACTATTATTCCCCCAATTCGAGAACAGGTAATTGTCATTGGCAATGGCCTCGATTTTAATCGGAATGCCATTGAAGTAAATACCGTTCCATGGATAATCGGTCGGTTCGATGGTACTGATGTGGATTTTTCCTGCGCCCGCCGGGTGAACATCCAATACCAAATCAACCTGATTGGGAAGGTTGAAATCGTACTCAATGTGATCGCGAACATTGTCGGTACGCAATTGAAATTGGTCCTGCATGATGAGATGACGGTTGTTGAAGTCATTCATTTGCTGGAAAATATTCCCCGGATCTCCCCAGCGAGCATATTCATTTTGCATTTCCACGACTGTCTGGTTAAAGAAACTATCTTCCACATCCGTTAATCGTTCCGGTAGATAGGAAGTGTTCATCAGGTCCGCAAACCGATTGATGAAATAGTCGTGGAACCGGTTATTCTGAATGCTTTGCAGCCACACATTGATGAACGGATTGCCGCTGTTTTGATTTTGCAGATAGTTGATATGATCGTAATAACTATCGTTCCAGCCAAGTGGTGGTAGTCCCGATTCCAAATCAATGGTGCAAAAACGATAACGGAAATCGGTCGCGTCGGAACGGTAGATTTTAATATTGTTTTGCGGCCAATCCACATTTGCCATCCACGATTCGCTAATGATGTAATCAGTGTAATAAGTCATGTCGAAATAACGGTCGGCGTCATTCCAATACGTTGGAGAAGCGGGATTTAACGCGTCAAATGCATCATAATTCGCATAAAACGTATCAACAGGAGCACCTTTCACCGAACGCAAAATACTTCCGTACCAATAGCTCAGTGACAAAATATCGGTCGAATCTTCATCGGCATTGTCCAATTCCTCAAAATATTCCGGATTGAACTTCTCTCGCAGCTCATACAGCCCGAAATAACCTCCGTTGATGTACACCGTTACCGGGCGCCAGGCGGAGTAATACGTATTGGTTTCAGCGCACATGGCTTCTACTTGGTAGGCGTCTTTGTAAGGATAATCCAGATAGGTATTGCTGCCGTTTCGCAGGTAAAAATCACTGTACTTGGTGCGTTCAGATCTGTTGGGAATGAGTGAGTAATTCACAGAACCTTCTCCCAATGTACCATTTGCCAATTCGACCCGCATAGAATGTTGTGGATTGGATCGGCTTCCGCCTGCTCCTCCATCAATTTGAATACCAGTGTTTTGTGAAAAGACCAATTGATTATCTTCGGTGAAGTAATCGATGTAAGCATCTCGTTGCCAATCCTGGTCCCAATGATCAAAAATTCCGTCAGGGCCATAAAGGTTGGCATCGTCGGTAACCAATGAAATGATTGGCGTAACATGGTCAATTCCCAAAAGAAACGACGCGACTGTAATGCTACTCGGTAAAAATCCATTCGCAAACGCACGTGCTCTGAGTACACTTGAGGTGAAAACAGGAACCGGTGTTCCGGTATAAAGCGTTGAAGCTACGGTTGGTTCACTTCCGTCTAAGGTATAATAAATGCTGCTTCCGGCCCCGTTCGGGTTGTTGATCGTCACATTGAGCGAAGTAGCAAAAATTCCTGATTGCTCAGAAAATGTTGGGGCGACCAAATAGTATGAATAAGGAGTGGAAGCATTGTTGGTAGCTCCTGGAGTGGGTGTATCAAACAAATACGGAGTTGCAGAAGCATCGGGCAATAAACCGCGGCTGTTGTCCAGATTCTGGCAATTCACAAAAAGGCTGCTCACTTCGGTTTGCGCCGGATTGTACAAATGAACCACTTCGCCCGATTGTGAAATCGAGAAATTGGTATGTTGGAAATTATTGATGTTGACGCTTTCAAACGAACTCGAAACAGCGTCATAAGGCACCATCATCATATCAAACTCGATGTACGTGTAAACCATTCCAGGATCGGTGGAAACCACATCAAATGCCAAACTGCTGATATCTCCTGCTGTAACTCCCGCTGCGGTCAATTCCGAAGCTCTGATGAGTATTTGGTGTTTTGCTCCCCAGTACCAGTTTCCGTATGGTGCCGGATAGTCGGTTCCTGAGTTTTGGATCACACCCGTTCCGATTGTTTGACCGTTAATCCGAAGGTTTGGCCTTTGATTCACCGCATTTCCCATAGTATAGGAACAGGCAATGTCGCTGTTGTCCTGAAAAGCGAATACGGTAGATGCAAAGGAAGTAACGGTTTGATTGAAAATAGAATTCAGCGTATAACCGTCGTCTTTGTAAGAGCAGGTATTGATGAGGATGTTCGAAACACCATCCCAATAAAACGGTGTCGCAAAAGTATGTGTATTCCATCCCGGAGTAGGCGTGTAGCCGGTTGCTGTAAGAACATTTGTAAATCCACTGATCGGTTTGCGGTTCTTTCCGCTGCAAAAAACGGTTTTGTATTCTCCTGGAAGCATTGAAATACTTGGGAAAACCCATTTCGTCGGATCGCTCGCGTCATCGGAAAGCGAATAATTCAACAACGGAAGTGTATCCGAAGTAGGATTGTAAAGCTCGATCCAATCCGGATAATCGCCGTCTTCATCGGAAACCGTTGAGTAATTGCGGTTACTGCCTTCGTTGAGGTAAAATTGCGCGTTTGCGTTGATGGAAAGGAAAGCCAATAAGGCCAATAAGTAGAAACGTGTAGTCATAGTCTGCGCATTGGAGATACACAATACTACAAAAAAGCGTTCAAACTAAAACGATAAACTAACGGATTGCGATTATTGGTATTCGTAGACACCGATATCAGGATTCCCATCTCTTGTGTTTTCAACAAGATCAAGCGCTAAGCTGAATAATGGATTCCCGGCATCTCTCAACGCAGAAGTACTCCAAAATGTGAAATCATCACCGCCCGAGTCTTTAAACACCGGATCCTGATTAAACAAACAGCTGTTATACATCGGGTTGTTGCTTAATGGCAAACGAATATCACAATTCCGGTAAAGGAAACTGATATTCACGCCTCCTTGATCAATGGTATCCATCACCAATTCTTCATCGCCACCTCCATAAATGACACAGTTGTTGAACTCTGCGGAGATGTCCGTTAAGGTTGTGACGCCGCCTGTTGTGTAATAGTTTCGCATTCCGACAGCCGGATAAGAACCGTCGCCACCGCCATAACCCAGCAGATTGCAATGGGTGAATTTCATATCAGCGCCTTGCAGCACAATCATGGCATGAACCGCATTGCTGTGAATCAGCACGTTTTCGGCGATGATTTTCGGATCGTCAAACAACAACATTCCGTAACTGGCGCTGTTCCATATTTCGGTATTTCTAAGGGTTAGTGTTGTATTGGATGAGCCTCCAAGCTTCGATTCCACATGAATGCCAGTGATTCCGTTTTTAATTTCAGCATGGTTGATCAGGCAATTGTCAGCGCTATCGAGGTAAATTCCGTAATACTGGCCCGGTACATTATCATAATCCTGTTCCAGACGATCACCTTGAAAAGTGACTTTTTCACTTGCTGTTCCATTCACAATGAGCGTACTTTGATTGATGTACAAAGCACTCAGTTTGTGCAGAAAAACATCGGTTCCAGCCGGAATGGTCAGTGTAGAACCACCCAAAACTCTGGAAACACCGTAAATTACATGCGGCTTGTCGTTTGGCCAGGTTCCTGTCGGGTTGATATCATTGTAATGAAAATAAGCGTCTTGTCCCCAAACAGCTAATTTTACATATTGATCTTTTCCGTTGGTTCTGAAACGAATGGAATCTTCAATAATCAGTGGTAAAACGCCGCCGTTTACATTCAAAGTAACTTCTACAAAACAATAAAGACTGTCGTTTTTTTCGATTTCGATGTTGGTGAATGAGGTTCCCTGCAATCCGTCGAAGTTCATTCTGAACGGTGAAGAAGCGCCACCAACCAATTCAATTTCATCGATGGTGAGGGTTTTATTATCACGGTTGTAGACCTTAAAATGCTGTGTAGTAGAGCCAACGGTGGTAAAAACCGTATCAAACACGACTGTATCCTTTGAGAATTCCAGATTGCCTTTCGAAGCAAAATTCTTCTTTTTACATGATTGAGTAGTGAGGCTCAGTGTCAAAAGCAGAAGCGTCGCGATTATGGAAATGGTATATTTCATCATGACAAAAATAACGAAAGAGTGATTGGTTTATTTTTTGAGGCTATTTAAAATTGTTTGATGAAATAAATTAGCCAATCATTTTGAGGAGGCACGAGGCAGATTTTGGAGTCATAGCCTGCGTCTCTGGTGAAAAAATCGAACGAAATGACTTACAAAATGATGGGTAAGAATGAAATTGGAACAAATTTAAACAGACTCTTTGTTGGAAATTAAAAAGTTTACTTATCTTTGCAAACCGATTTTTGAAGTAAGAATATAAAGATAAAACGCAATATGAAAGCAGGTATTCACCCGGAAGATTATAAATTAGTAGTGTTTAAAGATATGACAAACGAGTATTCGTTCTTGTGTCATTCTTCAGCTAATTCTTCTGAAATGGTAAAATGGGAAGATGGAAACGAGTATCCATTGATCAAATTGGATATTTCTCACAAATCTCACCCTTTCTATACAGGTGTAAACACATTGGTGGATACAGCTGGTCGTATCGACAAATTCAACACTCGTTACGCGAAGTACAAAAAGTAATTACAATCTTTTTATACCGAATCCCGTTAGCCACAAGCTGACGGGATTTTTTTTGCCACTTCACGATACCTTTTTCGATTTTTCATAACTTTTTATAATTTGGAAATCGGAACGCATTCAGACTTGTATCTTTGTCACTATGATGTTCAACAAACAACGACTCATACTTTTATTTAGCTTGTTTTTGTTGCCGAATGCATTGAATGCCGGAACAATAGACAAAGCATTTAAGGCATTGCAGCAATACAATTACTTCGATGCCAAAGCCTTGTTTGAAAAAGCATTGAAAAAGGAGCCGTCTGCAGCCAATTACGGTTTGGCAGTCATCTATTCACGTACTGATAACCCGTTCCATAACCTCGATTCGGCGTTGTCGAAAATTCAGATCAGCGAGGCGACTTATGCCACCATCAAGGAAAAAACAAAAGTAAAATACAAAGTCTATCAGTTTGATTATTTGGCGATTGCGACATTAAGAGCATCTATTTCCACTGTTTTCTTTCAGAAGGCACTTGCGCAGATTTCTGAAGTGGGAATGGACAATTATCAGCGCAAACATCCGTGGGCGCAGGAGCGTTTTACGGCCATTCACTTGCGCGATTCGATTGGGTTTAAAGCGGCAGCGGATAAAGCGACCTCGGTTGCGTACAGCACGTTTATGAAAACGTATCCCGAATCGGAGTATGTGGCCCGCGCTCAGAAAGAATTTTACCGTTTGCAGTATCTGGAACAAACCACATCAGGAACGCTTTCAACGTATATGTCGTTTGAAAAATCGTTTCCCGGAAATCCTTATACAGCCGATGCACAAGACCAGATTTACCGTTTGGCAACTATTCAAAATACGATAGAATCTTTCGCAACATTTATCAAAACTTATCCGGCAAACCGGAATGTAGATCAGGCCTGGCGACGATTGTATCAGTTGTACATGTACGATTATTCGCCAAGCAGGGTGGAAGCATTTCAGAAAGAATACCCGAATTATCCATTTAAACAGGAACTGGTGCGCGACAAGGAATTGGCTGGATCGGTGTTGATTCCCTACAAGCAGGAATCGCTGTTCGGATGGATGTCGCTCAACGGCACAGTCGTGATTCCCGCAGCGTATGAATCGGTTGGTTTTTTCAAAGACGGTTTGGCCTGGGTGGAAAAAAACGGCAAATACGGTTATGTCAACAAAGCCAATGAGTTGGTGATCGATTTTAAATACACGGGTGCCAATGATTTTGAGAAAGGAAGGGCGATTGTTGAACAGGACGAGAAATATGGAATCATCGACAGAAGTGGCGCCTTGATTTTCCTCACTGAATTCAATGATTTGGGACAGTTTTCGGAAGAGTTAATTTATGCGCAAAAAGATTCGCTTTACGGTTATTTTGATCAATTTGGTTTTCAGCGTATCCAACCTGAATACACGGAAGCCTACTCTTTTTCGGGTGGAAAAGCACGTGTGAAAGTGGGGGAATTGGATGCGTTTATCAATCAGTATGGTGCGTACATAGTGCCTCCTTTGTACGAAGAGGTAGAATTCTTCAATGATTCGATCTTTACCTTTGTCGACGGCGAGTTTATGGGACTCATGGACCGAAGAGGAAAAATTGTTGCTGCTCCGACTTACGAAACCATTGGAACTGCTTCCAACGAACGCGGGTTGTTCATCACAGACGAAATGGTTGGCTATTTCTCCGGAAAAGGCACTGAAATCATTCCGCCGATCTACGATTTGTTCCCGAATATTCTACAACAAGGCGCTTTTGTGGGCAATTACGCGAAAGTGCTGAAAGGGGACAAATTCGGTTTGATCGATCGTGCCGGAAAAGTGATTATTCCTTTTCAATATACCGATATGGGGAATGTGGGAACATTGGTTGCGGTGCAGAAAGGCGGGAAATGGGGGTATGTGGATTTGACGAATAAAATGCTCATTCCGGCAACTTATGAATATGCTGAAACCTTTGTTGACGGACTCGGAATTGTAGAATTACTGACGCTTCAGGGAGCGATCAATGCCAAAGGACAGGTTGTTATTCCGTTGGAACATACAGAGGTGAAACGATTGGATAAAGGACATTACCTGGTTTCGCGCGGTTCGAAATACGGTGTTTATTCCGATAAAGGAGAATTGCTCGTTCCGATGGAATACGGGCAGATTCGCAAGGTTCAGGACGATTTTCTCTTGCTCTCAAAAGGAGCTGAAATGCATTACCTGTACCTGCCCGAAAATCGACTCATTCAACCTAAGATTCCTTAAATCATTCGCTATGAGTTCTTTTCGTGATTTGTTGCGTTCGATAACACCTCAATTCTTACTGGATCGTTACCGCGAACAGAAGAAAGAAGCAGTAAGAAATACGATTGCTGCTCAGCGTGAGGCCGGAGAAGGATTCACAAAGGAAGTACTTCAACAACAACTAAGTGAAATCGGAATTGTGGCAGGCGATACTTTATTGGTCCATTCCAGTTTGTCGAAAATCGGTTTTGTAGAAGGCGGTCCGCAAACGGTTATAGATGCACTTTTAGCTTCCGTGGGTGATTCCGGGCATGTGTTGATGCCCAATTCACCCAATGCCGGTTATCAGCTCGAATACATTCGTCAACTGGATGTTTTTGATGTGGCGAATACACCGTCGGCCCTAGGAATTATCACGGAGTTGTTTCGCAAACACCCAAAAGCACTTCGATCGGTTTCAGCAACGGAACCGGTTTCGTGTATCGGCCCCAATGCGCTTGATTTTGTAAGCGAACACTTTGGTGAAGAAACACCTTATACTTCCAAAAGCCCGTTTTATAAAGTAGCTGAAGCAGGTGGGAAGATTTTATACATCGGAGTCACGCTTGCCAATGCGGGTACGAGTTTACATGTGCTCGAAGACGCGGTTGAAGCGTTTAAATTTCCGGTTTATTACCCTGAATTGTTTTCTGTGAAAGTGAAGCTGGAAACCGGCGAAGAAAAAACGGTTCAAACCAAGGTTCACAATCCGGAATGGTCGGCAAAACGCCGCTGCGATGAACTGATTCCGTTGTTTGAAAAACGGGGCGCATTGCGCAAAGTCACCATCGGAAATGCCCCGACATTGTTGGTAGATGCACGAAAAATACTGGATGTCATGATCAGTGAATACGAGCAACGCGGGGTTACAATGTATACGCCAGACGGATCAAACTAATCAGTTCGATATCGGGTTTTTGATTTATATTTGATCAAAAAAAACGATGAAAACGATTTTCCTCCTGCCAATCCTTTTCGTTGCTCAACTTACAACTGCGCAACAAACCTGTGAAATGCAATTTCAGCTGATCTCCAATGAACCTTCCGAAGGAACAATAGATACCATGTTTATTGATCTTGCCCAGACACGCAATAAATTTGCGCTCAATTACCGTTTTGAGGAAATGGAGGAACGTTTTGTGCTGGATTCTACGGCCAAAAAGGTAGTGGAACTGGCGAACGAAGACGGCGAAAAAATTGCATTTGTCAACGATTTGGGAATGGATGATGGTTATGGTTTTACAACGGCTTATGATATACTTAATCAGGAAATGCTTAGCAAGGACCAATACCGCTTATTAACAGATAAGAAAACCATTCAGGGCTGGGATTGCCGTAAAATAGAACTTTTGGAAGTGGATGGAAGTACGTTGGGGGCTGCCTGGGTGGCACTTGGCCTCCATATTGGATACCAATCTGACGCCGGTTTTTTCTACCTCAAAGAAGGAACGATTATTGAATATTCTCTCACGGATAATGAAACCAAAGGTTCACTTAGTCTGAAATTGATCAAATCATCCAAAACAATTGCCAATCCTGCCAAAACATTTTCCCTGGAAATACCAGCTGGCTATGAATTGGATACGATGGAAGATGACTACTACGATGACGAAGAAGAGGAGTGATTTCCCGATTATTTAGCGCATTTTAACGTAGCCAATGATTATTTTTACACCAAATAATTACTCTCATGGCACAACGTACCTGGAAATCCATTAAAAACTACACCGATATTAAATTCGAATTGTTTGATGGTATTGCAAAAATCACCATCAACCGACCGAAAGTCTACAACGCATTTCGTCCTGAAACCAATATGGAAATGCTTGACGCATTGGAAATTTGCCGTGAGCGTCAGGATGTTGGCGTAATCGTATTGACAGGTGAAGGTGACAAAGCGTTTTGTTCGGGTGGCGATCAGAATGTAAAAGGCGTTGGTGGTTATATCGGTAACGACGGTGTTCCAAGATTGAATGTATTGGATGTTCATAAGTCGATCCGCGCGATGCCGAAACCGGTTATTGCAATGGTTAATGGTTACGCAATCGGCGGCGGACATGTATTGCACGTTGTATGTGATTTGACGATTGCTTCTGAAAATGCGCGCTTCGGTCAAACAGGTCCGAAAGTAGGAAGCTTTGATGCCGGCTTCGGTTCATCGTTCTTAGCAAGTCATGTAGGTCAGAAAAAAGCACGTGAGATTTGGTTCCTGTGCAATCAGTATACAGCCGAAGAGGCTGAAAAAATGGGGATGGTCAACAAAGTTGTTCCGCTTTCCGAATTGGAAGACACAACAGTTGAATGGTGCCAGACAATTATGAAACGCAGTCCGTTGGCTATTCGTATGATCAAACGTGGTTTAAATGCCGAATTGGATGGTCAGCGCGGATTGATGGAATTTGCCGGCGATGCTACACTGATGTATTACCTCATGGAAGAAGCTCAGGAAGGTAAACGTGCATTTTTGGAGAAAAGAGAACCAAATTTTCAGCAATTTCCAAAATTCCCTTAATCGATGTTGCTCATTGAACAGGCGGCAAACGCTGCGAAAGAATCCGGAGATTTCTTCGGTTTTTCATGGATAGAAGCCAAACAGTTTATTGTACGTTCGGGTTCCAATTTGCTCATTGCGGCTATTATTTTGTTTGCAGGCTGGTGGCTGGCCGGTTGGTCGGGGAAAGCGATTCGTAAGATCCTTACCAAAAGCAAAACCGATGCCGGATTGGTGACTTTTTTGTCGAGCCTCGCTACCATTTCCCTGAAAATTCTGGTCATTGTAACAGCTGTCACTCAGCTTGGTGTTCAGATGACATCCTTCGTTGCAATACTTGGTGCAGCAGGACTTGCAATTGGTATGGCTTTTTCGGGAACACTATCGAATTTTGCAGGAGGAGTAATGATTTTATTATTCAAACCGTTTAAAGTAGGAGACACCATTCTCACACAAACACACCAGGGCAAAGTCGTTGAAATCCAGATTTTCTACACTTATCTGCATACGGGTGACAACAAAGTAGTGATTTTACCGAATGGATTGGTCGCCAATGCGAGCATGATCAATTTCACGAAAGAAAAAAAGCGTCGTATTGACTGGACTATTTCCCTGGCGCATGGCGAAGATTATGTGAAAGCGCACGCCGTTATTTTGCAATACCTCAAAGACGACAAACGGGTATTGAAAGATCCTGAGCCATTCATTGCATTGGCCGCTATTACAGCCGATTCCATTGATATTACGGTTCGTTCGTGGGCCAAAACCGACGATTTTTGGAAAGTCTACTACGACCTTAACAAACGTATTTACGAAGAATTTGAACAAGCCGGATTAAGTCTCGCCATTTCTGCTGACGCAAAAAAAACATCTAAAGCAACAAAATGAGAAACTTAAAAGAACATCCGATTATTCAGCAATACATCAAATGGAATGCATTTGGCCGTCTTTTGGGGATGGATTTTGATATTCCGGAATCTGGAAAAGCGGTTTATCGAATGACGATTACCGAAGATCACCTCGCTACGCCAATTGCATCTCATGGAGGGGCGATTGCCGGATTACTGGATGCAGCCATGGGAGTAGCTTGTTTATCGAGCGTTTGTGAACAAGACAAAATTGTTGCGACAGTTACCATCCACATTCAATTCGTATCTCCGGCCTCGCTGCATGATAAACTTACTGTGTTAGCTAACGTAACCAGATCGGGCAACCGGATTTTATTTGCTGAAGCGGAAGTGGAAAATGATTCAGGTGATAGAATTGCTCTTGCTACGGCTACAATGAATGCTTATCCTGTTGAAAAAGTCGTTGATACGAATACACACTAAAACTGGTCTGCTTTTTGCTTACATTTGATTTTATGAAGCAGTTCCTTTTACTTGTAGCCTTTTTTCCGTTTGTGGCGGCCGCTCAGGGGCTTTTCCCGTATATGGATTTCAATAATTTTTTCAAGGTATTTGATGACGGTGTTTTTACCCAAATCGAACACCAGCCAACTACAGATGTGTTTTTCGGAGATGAGTTGGTAGCGTATAATAATTCTCAGCGCGATTTCAAGGTATATCACAATGGACAAACCCGTTTGCTGACCAATCAAAATGTTTCCTACAAAGCTTCCGACCATTTGCTGGTATGGAATATCGGTCCGATCATTAACTATTTCGAGGACGGTCAGACAAAAGTAATTACTTCATTTGGTGGTGATTATGCGGTGGGCGATTCGATTATTGTCTACCAGGATACACGTTACAAAACGGTAAATGCTATTTATCAGGGAAGAGTCATCGAATTGTATCAACTTACAGGCGAGATGTATATGCCCGATGTAATTGGTGATAACATTGTTGCCTTTCGCGATAATGGAAACTTATATAAAGTCTTTTGGCACGGTCAGATTTATGAATTAGGCGTGTATAGTGGTGTTCAACAATTGGAGTTTTTTGCTGGAACGGATATGCTGGCGTTCAACGACCCGAATTCACGCACATTTGCAGTATTTGAAAACGGTGAGTTTTTGGATGTGGAAGATTTGTATGTTTCGAAAATAAAGGCTTGCAGAGGTTTTGTGGTGTATGAAGATGTACAGGGAAATTTGAACTACTACGGAAATGGTAAACAAATGGAACTGGCCTCTTTTTTCCAGTTTTGGGATGCAAAAGACGATGTGCTGGTTTGGGGAGAAGCCAACTCTACATATACATTGGTTGACGGTGAACGAAAAATGGTGTGTAATTACGCCGCAAAAGATGTTGTCTTGAAAAACGACGTAATGGCTTTCCGCAATAATCTGGGGGGTGTTTCCGGGTATATCGGTGGAAAATTGAAAGATATTACCAACCTGACAAAAACGGAATTCACCATTAGCGGACATGCTGTTTGTATCCAGCAATCGAACCGGTCGGTCATGGTTTGGTTCAATGATCAGATTTACCAGGATTAGCAGTGGTGATTTCATAAGTCTCAGTGTTTTCGGGTGTAAAGCGGTTTCTAACGGTTATGAAACGGTTATTTTTGGATTTCAGTTTTTTCTTTGCCTAAAGACGGTTTCCTGTAATTCGATTTACGCTGAATCCCAGTGTTTTCAGTAGCAAAGCAGTTTCTAACGGTTAAAAACGGCTTTCATTTGAGACTTTTCTTGAACCAGTCAAAATTTCCACTGAAAACGACCAGAGAATTTATTTCATAAAACTGTTCTAAACAGCGGCTAAGTTCCCGACAGATCATTCTAATTTCGTAAATTTGTACCTCTTAAAAAGATAATCTTTAGCAACATGAATAGTTGGTTTACAGTTAAAGTAAAATATACCAAGCAATTGGAAGACGGAACGTTTAAGCGTGTTTCGGAGCCTTATCTTCTGGCTGCAATGACGTTTACAGATGCAGAAGCACGCATCTACGAAGAGCTAGGTGCATTGATCCGTGGTGAGTTTTTGGTTACCGGAATTACCCGCACAGATATTCACGATATCTTTCATTATGAAGATTCTGAAGTGTGGTTTAAATGCAAAATCAACTTTGAAAGCGGTGACGGTGGCGAAGAAGGTCAAAAGGCAAAGAAAGTTTCACAAAACTTTTTGGTTTCAGCGCATTCGGTGAAAGAGGCCTACGATCGTTTACACGAAAGTCTTGGTGGAATGATGATCGATTTCCAGATTCCAAACATCGCTATTTCACCAATTGTTGATATTTTCCCATTCGGTGATGAAGGCGAAGATAGAGTAGCGGTCGATTTCGAAAAACAGGTAAAGCAAGAAGTCGCTGAGCATGTTTTGGGAACAAAAACCGTGTTTTCAGCTTCAGGATCTGATTTGGATGACGAAGACAGTGTCATTGAAGATAGCTTCGGAGAAGAAGAATAACATGGATGAATTCCTGCGTCAGTTGCGCAATGACCATCGTCAGTTCGACCAAGGAAAGTTAGAGGACCATCTTGGCCATGAACCGATGAAACTATTCTCACAATGGTTGCAAGATGCTATTGAAAAGGCGGTAAGCGAACCGAATGCCATGTCTGTATCAACGCTTGGTGCAGATGATTTTCCGCAATCACGTATTGTTTATTTAAAAGAATTGCTTGAAGAAGGGTTGGTTTTTTATACCAACTACAATAGTGATAAAGGGAAAGCATTGATTGCTCATCCGAAAGCTCATGCCTTGTTTTTTTGGCCCGATTTGGAACGTCAGATAAGTGTGTTCGGAATAACTGAGAAGGTATCCGAACAGATGAGCGACGATTATTTTGCTTCCAGACCAAGAGGAAGTCAATTGGGTGCCTGGGCCTCTTATCAAAGTGAACGACTGGAAAGCAGGGCCGAGCTAGAAAATCGTGTTGAAGCACTTATCGAACGTTTTCCGGATAAAGTACCGCGTCCACCACATTGGGGTGGCTTTTTACTTCGCCCCGTTAAAATTGAATTTTGGCAAGGGAGACCTTCGCGTTTGCATGACCGTATTGTCTTTGAAAAAACAGGCGATTCGTGGACACTTTATAGAAAGAATCCTTAGAATGATTGAACTTCAACCAAAAATAAGTACGCTTTCCAATGGAATCAGATTGGTGTATTTACATGCTGTTTCACCGGTTGCACACTTAGGCGTTACCGTATTGGCTGGCTCCAGATATGAGCAGCAGGATGAAGTAGGAATAGCTCATTTTTTGGAACACTGTATTTTTAAGGGAACCTCCAAGCGTAAAGCTTTTCATATCCTTTCCCGTTTGGATTCTGTTGGTGGAGAAATCAATGCTTACACAACCAAAGAGGAAATCTGTGTGTACGCATCATTCGTTAAAAATCACCTTAATCGCTCAGTAGAATTACTTGCAGATATTGCGATTAACAGCAATTTTCCGGAAAAGGAAATTGAAAAAGAGAAAGAAATTGTACTGGATGAGTTTAACTCTTATCTGGACAGTCCGGGTGAAAAGATTTTCGATGATTTCGAAGGCCTTCTTTTCCCAAATCACCCTTTGGGCAATAATATTCTCGGTTCACCAGAGACTATTCAATCATTTTCACAAACGCATTTAAGAAGTTATGTAGACCGGTTTTTCTTCGCTGAAAATTCGGTGATTTCTTTTGTCGGAGATATTCCAATGGAAGTGGTTATTCGATCATTGGAAAAGCATTTTGCGAACATGAAATCAGGTAATAAAATTGTGAAACCCCAGGGTTTTTCGAATTACACCACCTTTAGAAAACGCGTTAAGGAAGCAAATTACCAAGCACATGTGGTAATGGGGGGAATGGCACCGGGTTATAGTGATGAGCATCGTCGTGGAATGACTTTATTGATCAACCTGCTGGGTGGCCCGGCCTTGAACTCACGATTGATCTTAAGTGTTCGCGAGAAATATGGGTATAGCTATAATATTGAAGCTTCGTACGCTCCTTATGCCGATTTAGGTTATTGGTCGATTTATTTTGGAACAGATCAAAAGTATCTTGATAAAACCAGAGCTGTTGTTTATCGAGAGCTGAAGAAAATCCGTGAAATAGCGCTTACTCCCAAACAATTACTCCAGGCAAAGGAACAATTAAAAGGCCATATTGCCCTATCATTGGATAGTAATGTGGGATTAATGCAGGGACTTGGTAAAAGTTTATTGCAGTTTAATCAAATTGATACGATACAGGAGATGTATGAAAGCATTGATAAGTTGAGTATCGATGAGTTACATCATATCTCGGGGATGTACTTTAAAGAAGAATCGATTTCTGAGTTGGTTTTTGAGGTGAAGTAATTCCATAATCCGCTGTTTTCAGGCGCATAGCGGTTTCTAACGGTTAGGAAACGGATATTTTTGAGATCGGATTTCTTCCATTATTTTAGTGTTTGAAAACATCTCTTTTCCTGATTTTAGTATTGGTTAAATTCATGAACCCCTTTGTTTATAGGCCCAAAGAAGTTTCTAACGGTTAAAAACGGTTCTGAAATCAATATTTCAATGAAACTCCTGAATTTTCTCCGAAAAACAGCTTTTTCTTAGTTGTATAAATCATCTTTTTCACTATCTTAAATAGGAAAAACGATAATTATGTGTGATAATAAGGACTTTTCCCATCGACAATGCGTCATCTGCAACAAACAACTATTCGGCCGTTCCGATAAACGGTTTTGTGATATTCAATGCAAAAATTACTATCATGCTCAAGTACGTAAATCGGTTAAAACAATCAGTTCGGAAACGATTAAGATTCTGGCTAAGAACGTCGTTATTCTTGAAGGGATCATGGGAGAAGAAAAGGATAGTTGTATCATTGACCAGCTTGCATTGGAACGCTTGGGATTCAGATTCGGGTTTATTACCAATATAGATGACAAATATGGAATTATGCGTTACGAAGTATTTGCATTTTCGTATCGGTTTATCAAGAAAAGGCGTATTGAAATAACCGTTGATCGGAAACGAAGCGAAGCCTCACCATTTATCTTCAAAAGGTGGAGCAGAGAAATAGCCGAAACAGTTCCGATTGAATAAAAGTCAAAAGTGACTAAGTGTGAGTAATTAACTATGTGTACTTTCGATCCTGAAAAAAGACAAACAAGAAAGATGACTTTTCAAGCCTATTTAACGTATTTCGAAGATATACTGACTCAGGAAAAACCTTCTCATCCTTATGATAATCCCGATTACATAAATTACGTCCAGCTAAATTGGTCGAGGATGAACCGTTGGTTGAAGCATGGTGAATTGACAACAGAAATCCAGCAAACAGTAGGCAAAATCACAGTGCAGCAGCATTGGTTGATTATTACTGAACCATGGTGTGGAGATGCTTCGCACATCATACCATTCTTACAAAAGATTGCAGATTTGAATCCGTTAATTACGGTTGATTATGAATTGCGTGATCAGGAACCGTTTCGCATAAATAACTATTTGACCAACGGGGGAAAGGCAATTCCGAAGCTAATCATTCGTAATCAAACAGGTGATGATTTGGCAATCTGGGGAGCAAGGCCTGCTGAATGTCAGGCACTTTATCGTAAGCTTTCTGATGAAAGGGCAGATCGTGAAACACTTAAAGTTACTTTGCAGAAGTGGTATAACGATAATAAGGGAAAGGCTATTCAGGAAGAAATATTACAAATCCTAAACTCAATTAGCTGATTTGTAGGATTCGGAAGAATAGTTATTATTCCTTATTTTCTGTTCTGCTCTGACAAATCAACTGCGTGAAATTGTCGGGTGAGATCAATGTAAGATTCCGTATACTTTCCGAAATCATTTCTGATTGTTAACTCAGTGGCTGTTGATTGAGAGGTGTCTTTCGAGAAGGCAATGACCACTCGAACCGGTTTATTTGGTTTTCCGTTGATAACCACACTTTGATAGACAAATAAGCCATTCTCTTTTCCTAAGCTACAAAGTAAATTAAAGGATTCGTAGGGAGCAATTATCCAGAAAAGTCCATTGGAAGCCAATAGGGAAGCCGCTTTTTGAAGAAGTTCAGTATAAGATAGATTGTCGGTATGTCGGGCTAGATTCCGCTGTTCCGATTCACTTTTTGAACTGTTTTCAAAAAATGGTGGATTACTGACGATGGCTTCAAAAGATTCCGTGATTTTCAAGGATCTGATATCCTCATTTATGAGATTGAATTTGCTCGAAAATGGTGATTGACTAAAATTATACAGCGCATCCTCCGAAGCCGATTGATCGATTTCTATCGCAGTGATAGTAATGGGTTCAAATCGTTGAGCAAGCATTAATGAGAGGACTCCGGTTCCTGTTCCAATGTCTAAGAGATTTTTTAGTGGTTTGGGAAAGGAGCAGATTGAACCAAGAATCATGGCGTCGGTTCCTACTTTCATAGCAGAATTCGATTGTCGGATATCGAACTCTTTGAACTGAAACGAACTCATCTATGAAAGATACATCTCAATTAATCCTTCGGGTGCTGTAATATAAAGGGTTTTCTCAGTGCGATCAACTCGTTGAATCAGACCATCTACAAATGGAATCAGAATCTCCTTTTCGCCGTTCAGAACCTGTAATAAAGGATTTACGGAAAGATCAATTACCTGTACCAATTTACCAACCTCTCCGGTAACTGTATCGATAACGGTAAAGTCAATAACCTCATGGTCATAAAAATGCTTGTCGTCTAGCTCAGGTAAAAGAGTTAATGGGAGATAACAACTTTTCCGAAGAAGCACTTTTGCATCGTTTTCAGAATCGACGCCTTCCAGTTTTACTGCCGCAAAACCTTTGTTCTTCAATTGGAAAGATTGAACGAAAAAAGGAGTCAAATGACCATTCAACTCAATGAAAAAGGCATCCAGGGAAGCGTAATCGGTTGGGTTGGTAACATCCAAAAAAAGCGAAACTTCACCTTTAAATCCGTGAAGTTTCGCAATATAACCAAGTTGGAAGCAATCAGATTGCTGCATACTTTTACAATAAAATTAAGCCTCAGCTTCTCCTTCAGCTGTTGGCTCTTCCGTTGCCGGTGCCTCTTCAGCTTTAGGTGCTTCTTCAGCAGGAGTTTCCTCAACTACAGGAGCTTCTTCAACAACCTCAGCAGCAGGAGCTTCTTCAGTAACTGTTTCTTCTACTTCACTTACCTCAGCAACCGGAGCTTCTGTTGTGTCTTCCGCTTCAGGAGCTACTTCTTCAGCTACTTCTTCTACTTCAGGAGTGTTTTTTGCTTCAATAGCTTTTGCTTTAGCAGCATTTGCTTCAGTTTCAGCTTTCAAACGAGCAACTTTATCAGCTTCAGCGTTTTTACCAAGTCCTTCAACTTTACCTTGAATTTTACCAGCTTTTTCAGCTTCCCAAGCAGCAAATTTTGTTTCTACCTGCTCAGCAGTAAGAGCGCCTTTCGCGATTCCTTTCAACAAGTGATTTTTAAACAAAATACCTTTGTAAGAAAGAATTGCACGAGCAGTTTCAGACATTTCTGCACCTGTTTGAACCCATCCTAGCGTACTATCGAAATTGATCTCGATCGTTGCAGGATTAGTGTTCGGGTCATATACGCCCAATTTCTCAATGAATTTTCCATCGCGTTTTGCGCGTGAATCTGCCACTACTAAATGGAAAACTGGTTTTCCTTTTTTACCGTGACGTTGCAATCTAATACGTGTTGCCATAATTGTTTATTAGTGGAGGTGCGAAACCCCCGTTTAATAATGAATAATAACCTGACTGAATGCCAGACAGGGGTGCAAAGATAGCTATTTCATTTTAATCTCCAAATAGTAATTGAAGAGCAGAATTGATAAAACTGTGTTTAGAAGGGGTAATTTTGCTAAAGCCCAGTGTTTTCAGTATGAAAGCGGTTTCTAACGGTTAAAAACGGATAACGAAAGGACCAAAACAGGAAATATGAGGAGATCCATCAAACGTTTTATATCCGTTAAAATAACAACTGTTAAATGAGCTGAAAACAGTTAAATTATGAATGTTTTCAAGGGTGTAAGTGTTTCTAACGGTTAGGAAACGTTTATTTTCAACCGCAAAATAAGTAGCTTTACTACTTTTCCTCATACATGATACAACAATCGCTTTCCGAATCTCAACAGACTCAGTTAAACATCCTCAAAAAACTCATCGAAGAACGTTTCTCAAGCCATGGAGCAGATCACGATTGGTATCACATCGAGCGGGTATACCAGCTCGCCGTATTTTTGCAATCAAAAGAAGGCGGAGATCTTATGCTGGTTGCCTGTGGGAGTCTGCTGCATGATATTTCGGACCATAAACTGAATGGAGGAATTTTAAACGACGGTGGTAGAGTAACACGTCAAATTCTAAATGACTTGGGACACGATGCCGCATTTGCTGAAAAAGTTGCTGAAATCGTAGATGGTGTTTCTTTTAAAGGAGCCGGAGTACCTGATCAGGCAACAAGCCTTGAAATGCAGATTGTACGCGACGCTGATCGACTGGATGCTATGGGAGCAATCGGAATAGCTCGGGCATTTCACTATGGTGGAAGCCGAAACAGACCTTTCTATTCTCCGAATCAACTTCCCACACAACATGCCACGTTTGAAGCTTATAGTTCCGATAAAAGCCACACCATGAATCATTTTCATGAGAAATTACTCCTGTTGAAAGACCGATTGCATACAAAAACGGCCAAAGAAATGGGGGAACGGCGCCATCAGCTAATGGAAAATTTTGTCGGGGACTTTTATCAGGATTGGAATTTTAGTGGTGGGAACTGATTATCTATCGTTTACTAAATCGAGTTTCGAAAATTATTCCAACTTTTGTACCCATGATTGAACATGTAGCATTGGGTGTTGATATTGGTGGCACTAATACAGCTTTCGGAATCGTTGATAAACAAGGAAATGTGCTCTTTGAAGAATCGGTGTCAACCAAACAATTTGATTTACCTGAGCAATTAATCGCTGAAATTTACAAACGCGTTTCAGAGACCCAGTGGTTCGAAACAATTCTTGGGATAGGAATCGGTGCTCCAAACGGAAATGCTTTTACAGGCAATATCGAATTTGCACCCAACCTCAAATGGAAGGGTATCATAGCAATCGCAGAACTATTTGAACAGAAATTTCACCGCCCTGCCGTGTTGGCCAATGATGCGAATGCAGCTGCCGTTGGCGAACATTTATTCGGCTGTGCCAAAGATTTGTCCGATTTTGTGACAATCACTTTGGGAACAGGATTGGGAAGCGGTATCTTCATAAATGGTTCACTAATTCTTGGACATCAGGGGTTTGCAGGTGAATACGGACATATACGAGTTGTAAACAACGGTCGTCTTTGCGGTTGTGGAAGACATGGTTGTCTGGAAACTTATGCTTCAAGTACCGGAGTCGTGCGCAGCATTACCGAATTGGATTCTGACAATAAAAGCACGTCTTCAATCCATAAAGGTTCTACCGCTAAAGATGTCTTCCTCGCTGCAGATAAAGGAGACTTGTTCGCAAATGAAATCATTGAATATACTGCCGGAATTTTAGGTTCCGCATTGGCCGATTTTGCGGCTTTTTCGAACCCAAAAGCATACGTTTTGTTCGGAGGACTGGCCCAAAGCGGAGAAAAATTTGCCGGACGGGTGAAATTCCATCTTGAAAAAAATGCACTCAAGATTTTTCAGGATACAATCGAAATCAGAATTTCTGCTTTACACGATAAAAACGCAGCTGTTTTAGGAACTGCGGCATCCTTGTTTTGGAAGTCGATAAATAAACGCTAACATGAAACAATTCCTTGTCTTAATCATTATTCTCGGAGCTGTTTTTACAGTAAAGGGACAAATTGAGCAGTTAAAAATTGCTGATCAAAAAGCGGAAGATTTAATGGGTCGGAGTAACAAACGAGCACCTTACATCGATCCATTGGCTTATGTGAATCCGTTTATTGGTACTGGCGGACACGGACATACCTTTCCCGGACCCGTATCTCCTTTTGGAATGGTGCAATTAGGACCGGATACACGTCCTGAAGGTTGGGATGGTTGTTCTGGTTACCATTACAGTGACTCCATTATTTATGGTTTCAGTCACACACATTTGAGCGGTACGGGAGTTCCTGATTATGCTGATTTACTGGTGGTTCCTCAGGTAGGGAAATTAAAACTGGAGCCGGCTTACAAAAAAGAAAAGGGGTATGGCGCAGCTTTTTCACATAAAAACGAGGTGGCAAAACCCGGATTTTATTCCGTGAAATTATCCGACCCTAATGTTGAGGTGCGTCTTACTGCTACAGAACGTTGTGCACTCCATGAATACACTTTCCTAACCGAAAAAGGCAAAAAATACATCCTGATCGATTTGGGATATCGTGATAAAGTAATCGAGACTGAAGCAAAAGTTGAAGGAAAGAACCGGGTTACCGGAAAACGTATTTCGGAAGGTTGGGCTACACGACAACATTTTTACTTCGATCTGGAAACAAGTGTTCCTTTTTCAAAAGCAAAATGGACCGCCACTAAAAATGGAACATATGTGATGGTGTTGGAGTTTCCTGCATCAACCAAAAAAGTAATGTTGCGCGTTGGAATTTCCGGAACAGATATTCAGGGAGCTACGGCCAACCTGAAAGGGGAAGTTTCAAACTGGGATTTTGACACCTATATGCGTTCGGCTCAAACCAAATGGCGAACAGCACTTTCAGATATTCAGGCGTATACAAGCGATGAAGAAGTGAAATTTAATTTGTACACCGCTCTTTATCATGCCTACGTTCATCCGAGTGTCTGGACAGATATCGACGGCCGTTACCGCGATTTTAATAACCAAATCCAACAATCGACTTCGGGGAATTTGTATTCGGTTTTCTCTATTTGGGATACTTACCGGGCCGCCAATCCGCTTTATACGTTGTTGCAACCTGAGAAAGCTTCGCAGTTTATCGAGTCCTATTACCAGCAATACGTCAATACGGGATTGTTACCTGTTTGGACACTTTCAAACAACGAAACCAATTGTATGATTGGTTACCACGCTGTTTCGGTGATCGCCGATGCGCAGGCAAAAGGAGTAAAAATCCTTCACCAGTCAGAATTGCTCGACGCAATGGTAGCCACTTCCAAATACGATCATTTCGGCAAAAAGCAATACGGAATTCAAGGGTTTATTTCTGCAAGCGATGAAGCCGAATCTGTTTCCAGAACACTCGAATACACCTATGATGACTGGTGCATTTCTCAATATGCAAAACAACTGGGGAATGAAGCGGTTGCCAAAGAGTATCAACTTCGTTCGGCTAACTGGATGAATTTATACCATCCCGAATCTGGTTTTTTTCAACCGAGAAAAGGAGGGATGTGGCTGCCTAATTTCAAGCCCAACGAAGTCAATCAACACTTTACCGAAGCAAACGCCTGGCAATATTCCATGGCGGCACCTCACCATATCGCTTCAATGGTTGATATGAAAGGAGGAGGAAGACGCATGGAACGTTTCCTGGATTCACTTTTCTTGTCTTCATCGGTGATGTCGGGAAGAGAGCAATCTGATATCACAGGTTTGATTGGTCAGTATGCACATGGGAATGAGCCTTCGCATCACATGTCGTACCTCTACAATTATTGTGGTGCGCCTTTCAAAACGCAGCAAACGGTTGACAGGATTCTGCGCGAACAATACCACAATGCACCTGACGGACTGTCAGGGAACGAGGATTGCGGCCAAATGTCGGCATGGTATGTCTTAAGTGCAATGGGCTTTTATCCGGTGAGTCCGGGTTCTGCAACGTATGCTTTGGGACGACCTTTAATGGACCGCGTTTCTGTAACCGCCGGAGAGGTGGTGTTTACTCTGGAAGCAATCAATAATTCACCTGAAAACAAGTACATACAATCCATTAAGTGGAACGGCGAAGACTACAAAAAACTCTTCATTACACAGGAAATGATCACAAAAGGTGGTTATTTGCAGGTGACAATGGGGGCAACCCCACAAGTTGCGCTGTCGCTTTACAAACTCGATCTGTTGGAGAAAGTAGCGCCTGAATTCATTTCTGCACCTTATTTTATCGCCAAAAGCACCACGTTTTCGGACTCCATTACAGTAAGTATCGACAAACTTCCGTCAGAAACCGGAACCATCGTATACACGACCAACGGAACGGAACCAAACGAAAAAAGCGCGGTGGCTGAGAAAAACAGCCGCTTTTACGAAACAACCGAACTCAAAGCCCGCATATACAGAATGGAAGGTAAAGAAGTTGTTTACGGCCCGGTTGTGACTACGATCTTTTCAAAATACCAGAAAAACAAAACGGTCAACGTCCAAACGGCCTATGCCAATCAATATGCGGGATCTGGTGATCAAACGCTGGTCGATGGACAGTTTGGTGGCGATGACTACCGGGGCACCGAATGGCAAGGTTTTCAGGGAAAAGATGTAGATGCATTGATTGCATTAGACGAGCAACAGGAAGTTTCGAAAGTGGTGGTTTCTTGTTTGCAGGATACCAAATCGTGGATTTTTCACCCGAAATCATTGACCATAGAGGTTTCCTCCGATGGCGTCAATTACAAAAAAGCGGGAACAATTCAGAACACAAAAGTCAGTGATCATTTGGAAGGATCTGCTTCTCACCGTTTCGAAATCGATTTCCCGCCGGTAACTGCAAAATACATCCGTATTCGGGTTGAAAACTATGGCGCTTGCCCGGCCTGGCACTTGGGAGCGGGCGGTTCGACGTGGTTGTTTTTGGATGAAATACTTGTAGATTAATGCTTGATTTTTGATGTTGGATTTTTGATGAGATTTACTCTTCGATCAATATCAACTTTTCTTGGTCTACCGGAACTCATACTTCGAACGACCTTTTCAATTTTCAATTTTACATTTTCAATTAATTCAACATCAATCATCAAAAATCAAGCATCCGTTTAATTATAAACTATGACAACAGTACCAATTCTGAAAAGTTATTATCTTTAGCCCTCCTCAATATAAACCAATAACAGTAATGAAAAAACTAATAATTGCAGTTGTCGCTTTCGGTTTTTCCTTTGGGAATTCTGCGCGTGCTGACGAAGGTATGTGGCTTCCGTTTTTGATCGGAAGAAACTACGAAGACATGAAAAAGCATGGCTTGAAATTGTCGCAGGAAGAAATTTATTCCATCAATAAATCATCGTTGAAAGATGCCGTGATCTCCTTCGGTGGCTTTTGTACGGGTGAAATTATCTCCAGCCAAAGTTTGATCTTAACCAATCACCACTGCGGATACGATGCGATCGCAGGTGCTTCAACTCCTGAAAACAATTACCTTGATAACGGTTTTTGGGCGAAAAACAACGCACAGGAAATTCCTGTTCCGGGACTCACTGCAACGTTCATGATCCGAATGGAAGATGTTTCAGCTACTGTTTTGAAAGAATTGAACAGTTCGATGACAGCTGCTCAACGTACTGCGAAAATCAAAGAGGTAACCGATATTTTGGTGGCAGATGCAATCAAAGGCACCAACTATGAGGCTTTTGTGCGCGATTTCTACGACGGAAATGAGTTTTACCTGTTCGTTAAAGAAACATTTACCGATATTCGTTTGGTAGGAACTCCGCCGCAATCTGCCGGTAAGTTCGGTGGTGATACTGATAACTGGGAATGGCCTCGTCACACTGCTGATTTCTCCATGTTCCGTATTTACTCAGGAAAAGACAACAAACCTGCAAAATTCAGCTCTGATAACGTTCCTTACAAACCAAAACATTCACTTCCTGTTTCTATCAAAGGTGTAAAACAAGGTGATTATGCAATGGTAATGGGCTTTCCGGGCAGAACAAACCGTTACCTGACTTCTTACGGAGTAGAACAGGCTGTTTCATTGGAACAACCTAAAATTGTTGAGATCCGTGCCAAGAAATTGGAAATCATGAAAAAGTATATGGACAAAGATGTTGCGGTTCGTTTGAACTATTCTTCCAAATATGCTCAGGTTGCCAATTACTGGAAATATTTCATCGGTCAGACAAAACAATTGAAAGCAAATGGTGTTGCCGATAAAAAACGTGCCGTTGAAACCGATTTTCTGAAATTTGCCCAAGGGAAAGCCGAATACGACAATGTGCTCACCGATATTGACAAGGCATTTAAAACGACCAATAGTATTATTTACCTACGTGTTTACCGAAGTGAATTTGTGAACCAGGTGGATATCAATGCGTTTGTCTATTTATTGAAATTGTCTGCTGATGCTGCAGCTAAAGGCGATGCAGACCGTGCAAAGCAAATGAAAGATGCTGCTATCGATCAGGCTGAAACCTTCTACAAAGAGCGTTCATTGGACATTGAAATGGAAACATTGGAAGAAGTATTGAAAATGTACTTGCGTGATATTCCTGCTGCTCAACGTGTAGGACTTGCAAAAAATCTTACGGAAGAAGGTGTTCCGGCATTCATGGCGCGTTTGCGTGCAAATTCTATTTTCGCTTCAAAAGAACGTTTTGATGCATTTATGGCTCAATACGACGAAACAGTTTTAAAACAAGATCCGCTTTTCATTTTAATCAAGGATTTGGACGATGCATATGTGAAAGCAATGGCTGAAGCTTCCGTAAAAGAAGCAACAGAGAAATTGCAACGTGCCAATCGTTTGTTTGTTGACGGAGTGCGTAAAATGCAGCCAAACAAGAAATTCTACCCGAACGCCAATTCAACGATGCGTTTGACTTACGGTAATGTATTGGCTTACGAACCACGTGATGCTGTGAAGTACGATTTCTACACAACCATTGATGGTGTGATGAAAAAAGAAGACGCATCAAATCCTGAATTCAACGTTGATCCGCGCATGAAAGAAGTGTGGATGAAAAAAGATTTCGGTCAGTATGCCGATAAAACAACCGGTAAATTGGTGGTGAATTTCTTGTCGAACAACGATATCACTGGTGGTAACTCAGGTTCACCGGTAATCAATGCCAATGGTGAATTGATTGGTACTGCATTTGACGGTAACTGGGAGGCTATGTCAGGTGATATCTACTTCGAGCCGAATATCCAGCGTACCATCAGTTTGGATGTGCGTTATACCTTGTGGTTGATCGATAAAGTATACGGTGCAACCAACATTGTAAACGAAATGAAATTGGTGAAATAATTTCCAATCATACATAATTGAAAAAGGAGTGTTCTGATCAGGGCGCTCCTTTTTTTGATAGAACTGGAACATTAAAGAAAGTAAAATCCCCGTCAAGTATAAGTTGACGGGGATTTCAATTATTTTTCAGAATGAAGTTTCCGAATCTGGGTGTTATGCTTTGTAAAATGGCAATTTCACCACTTTCGCTTTCACTCCTTTATCTCTGATTTCAATAAAGATCTCGGTATCAACTGCCGAATTGGCTACGGTTACATATCCCAAACCAATGGCTATTTTCATACTTGGAGATTGTGTTCCGGAAGTTACTTTTCCGATCTCATTTCCAGCTGCATCCAAAATACGGTAGTCATGACGCGGAATGCCACGGTCGATCATTTCAAACGCAACCAATTTGCGTGTTACACCTGCTTCTTTTTGCGCTTTCAGGGTTTCCGAATCCACAAAGTCTTTGGTGAATTTTGTAATCCACCCCAAGCCTGCTTCCAACGGAGAAGTAGTGTCGTCGATGTCGTTTCCGTACAAGCAGAATCCCATTTCCAAACGCAAGGTATCACGTGCCGCCAAACCTACAGGTTTGATTCCGAAAGATGCTCCGGCTTCAAATACTTTATTCCATACTTGTTCTACTTCGCTGTTTTTACAATAGATCTCAAAACCTCCCGATCCGGTATAACCAGTCGCTGAGATAATCACATGTTCGATTCCGGCAAACGGGCCAACTTCGAAATGGTAATACTTAATAGCTGACAAATCAACCGAAGTCAACGACTGCATGGCTTCAACAGCTTTCGGTCCCTGGATGGCGAGTAATGAATAATCATCAGACAAGTTGCGCATTTCCACACCCAAATCATTGTGCGAAGAAATCCAGTTCCAGTCTTTATCGATATTGGAAGCATTCACCACCAATAAATATTGTTCTTCTTTCATGCGGTAAACGATCAAATCGTCTACAATTCCGCCCTTTCCGTTTGGTAAACAGCTGTATTGTGCTCTTCCGATTGTAAGCGTAGAAGCATCATTGGAGGTTACCTTTTGAATCAATGCCAGCGCATTCGGACCGGTCAACAAAAACTCACCCATGTGCGATACGTCAAACACGCCCACGCCGGTGCGCACGACTTCGTGTTCAACATTTACACCTTCATATTGTACAGGCATGTTATAACCCGCAAAAGGAACCATTTTTGCTCCAAGACTTTCATGGACATGCGTAAGCGCTGTGTTTTTCATGTGACGTTTGTTTAAATACGAGGGCAAATGTAGTAAATTCCTTCCCTGTAAAAACGCCGGGAACCAACCATTAATGACTCGTCACTAATAACGAACCACTACTTTGGTACGATTTTCGTAAACGCCATAACCGCATTTAAACATTAACGCATTGAACTATGAAAACATTATTACTTGTTCTGGCTACATTTCTTTCAGCAACAACATTTGCCGTTGAGTTGAATTATAAGTGGAAAGCCAATACCAGCTATCGGTTTACGGCTATTGAAAAAGACGACATTACCATTTCAGCGATGGGAATGAACACCGTGGAAAAATTCACCACAACGGTAGAGTTTGTGGTGTTTATCCAAAGTGTAGATAGTATGGGAATGGCGAAAGGTCGGTTGTATTTGACCAATTATTCAGTAAAGGATTCCAAAGGAGTTGCACTGGCTACATTGGCTGCTCTTCCGAAAGATGCGGTACAAAGTGCCATTACGGTTGACAAAAAGGGACATTTCACCTTCGATAAAAGAGTCACATTGATTACTACGGCCACGGGCAATTTCCTTGTATATGCCAAAGCTGATGAAAACAGTGCTGCTTCAGGATTTGACAATGGAAGTGAAAAAGTAGACGTTTACGCCGAGTTTGACCCGAAAACAGGGAAATTGAAAGCGGGCTATTCTGTCAAGACAATGAACAAGACAAAGCCGGTTACGATCACCGAAAATGAAAATTCCGATGAGTTGGACGTATTCCCTTACGATTTCCTTGAAATGATGATCATGCCCGATGGCGCTGTAAATCAGGGTGATCACTACGAAGTAAAGGCTGGCGTATACAATTGTGCGGTAAACGCAACTTCGGTTGTAAACGGAGTGGCAACATTAACTGAAACCATCAGTACCGATAAATCACAGGATCCGTATAGTGGGGCAGCCAGTGGTGAATCACAGGAAGGATCATTCTCGATGGAAGAATTCGGCGGAATGGAAGATATGGACCTGGATGCTGAAGATCAGGAAGCAGTTGATATGACCACAGCTATGTCTCCTAACATGTCAGGCACGATCACAGCTGTATTCGACGCATCGAATGGGATGTTTACCGGATTGAAAGGAACTCTTAACACCGTTATTGATATGATGGGCATGAAAATGACTGTCAAATCGGTATTGGAAATGAAAAAGAAAGCGTAGTTCTTTAAAAAAGCATAGAATTTGTGAAAAGCATCGGGGAAATCCGGTGCTTTTTTGCATTTTCCCCGAAATGGGTGTTAATTAATTGGTGTTTTGACTCGTTTTTTCAGTAAAAAAGTTAAATCAATAAAATAAACAGGGGGTGTTCATAAAAATATCTATAAAATTTTGGCTGAACCCCTCTAAAAAAGATACCTTTGCACAAAATTTTGAATTTTATGGCAACAAAACGACTGCAAGCGTATCAGGATGTACTCAACCGTACACCAAAACCAATCGAATACGATGGAAAAGTATCGGATCTCTTCGGTAAAAATGTATTTCACACCGAAATCATGCGTGAATACCTTCCGTCGGATGCGTATAAATCCATGATTGAATCCATTCAGAACGGTACGCGACTTGATCGTAAAATGGCCGATCAGGTGGCTTCGGCTATGAAAGATTGGGCATTAACAAAAGGTGCCACACATTATACGCACTGGTTTCAACCGCTTACAGGGACCACTGCCGAAAAACACGATGCTTTCTTTAAACCGGTTGGTCCGGGAAGAGCAATCGAGCGTTTTGATGGCGATTTGTTGGTTCAGCAGGAACCGGATGCTTCTTCTTTCCCCAATGGAGGAATCAGAAACACCTTCGAAGCTCGTGGTTACACGGCTTGGGATCCGTCTTCTCCGGCATTCGTGATCGGTAAAACATTGTGTATTCCAACGATCTTTATTTCCTATACAGGAGAATCGCTGGATTATAAAATGCCGTTGTTGAAAGCATTACACGCCGTTGATCAGGCTGCAGTTGAAGTTTGCCAATATTTCGATAAAAACGTTGATAAAGTAAATGCCACATTGGGTTGGGAGCAGGAGTATTTCCTGGTTGACCAATCATTGTTTAACTGTCGTCCGGATTTGATGATGACAGGCCGTGCATTGTTTGGCCACGCTCCGGCAAAAGGCCAGCAATTGGATGATCATTATTTCGGTTCAATTCCTGAGCGTGTTACGGCTTTCATGCGTGAGTTTGAAACCGAAGCCATTTTGTTAGGAATTCCGGTAACAACGCGCCACAATGAAGTAGCTCCGAACCAGTTCGAGTGTGCTCCGATCTTTGAAGAGTGCAACCTGGCAAACGATCACAACTTGCTGTTGATGGACATTCTTGAAAAAGTAGCCCGTAAGCACGATTTCCGTGTATTGTTGCACGAAAAACCGTTTGCGGGAGTCAATGGTTCAGGAAAACATAACAACTGGTCGCTAAGTACCAATACTGGTGTAAACTTGCTGGCACCGGGTAAAAATCCGAAAACAAATCTTCAGTTCCTCACATTCTTTGTGAATACGATCAAAGCGATTCATGATAACGCCGATTTGTTGCGTGCATGTATCGCTTCAGCTGGAAATGATCACCGTTTGGGTGCTAATGAAGCGCCGCCGGCTATTATATCCACTTTCATCGGAACCCAATTGTCTTCTGCGTTGGATGAGTTGGAAAAAAGTGTGAAAGCGGGTAAAATGACACCGGAAGATAAAACCGAATTGAAGCTGAACATCGGTAAAATTCCGCAAATCATGCTCGATAATACGGACCGTAATCGTACATCACCGTTTGCATTTACCGGAAATAAATTTGAATTCCGTGCCGTGGGTTCTTCTGCCAACTGCGCACACGCTATGATTGTGTTGAATACCATTATGGCGAAGCAATTGCAGGATTTCAAAAAGAGCGTTGATTCGCGCATTGATAAAGGTGAAGCGAAAGACGAGGCTATTTTGAAGGAATTGCAACAGTTGATCAAAGATTCGAAGAAAATTCGTTTCGAAGGAAACGGTTACGGCGACGAATGGGTGAAAGAAGCTGCAAAACGTGGTTTGTCGAACCTGAAGGATACACCACGCGCGTTGAAAATCTGGAGCGATAAGAAAGTGGCTAAATTATTCAACGATATGAATGTGTTGACTCCACGTGAGTTGGAAGCACGTCAGGAAATCGAGTTTGAAAGCTACATTCTGAAAATGCAGATCGAAGCCCGTTTGATGGGAGATTTGGTGCAAACACATATCATTCCTGCGGTGGTTGAATACCAAAACCGACTGATTCAAAATATCCAGGGAATGATTTCCATTATGGGTGAAAAAGCCGGTAAAGCTGCTGCTCAAACTCAAATGCAATTGGTCGAGAAGATTTCAAATCACCTCAATAAAATGAAATCGACCTGCGATACCATGCTTCAGGCACGTAAGGAAGCCAATAAAATTGAGCACGCCGAAGAAAAAGCATTGGCTTACTGTGATAAAGTAAAAGTGTACTTCGATGAGATTCGCTACAACGCTGACAAACTGGAATTGTTGGTTGACGATGAATTGTGGCCGTTGCCGAAATTCCGCGAAATGTTGTTTACACGATAAATCAAGCAGGTTCTAAAATACCAAAGCCCTTTTCGTTTCACGCGAAGAGGGCTTTTTTAGTTACAGACCAATCCGATTTCTCTAAATAGTTTAAATTCGTGATGTTCATTAACAGATTTAACTTCCATTTCAAATGAAAAAAACAATCGCCAAACATATTGAGAGAAGACATGTAGTAAAAATCTTTTTGGTAGATGATCTGGGAGATGGAATCACCAATTTCACCTGTGTGATATTGGAACAGAATGATGAGTTTATTCTGGTGGCAGATACCTATGATTTCAAGTTCACAGGATTAACGATGTACCGCAAAAAGGATATCACTGAGATTTTGTATTCGGACAACCAAAAATACATGGAGAAAATCATACTGAAAGAGGGACGAATAGATGAAGTGATTTTGAGAAGGCAGCATTACAATTTTGAATTGGGTAGTTTAAAAGAGTTGCTTGATTTTATTTTGGAGAATGATTTGGCTTTTACAGCTGAGTGTAAGTATGAATCGAGAGATGATTTCTATTTGGGAACACTTGACAGCGTGAAAAACAAAAAGTTTAGAATGAACTACATCAATGCCGATGGAAGGTATGATTACAAACCGGTTACGATTCGCTTCGAAGATGTGACCACATTGACGATTGATAATGAATACGCCAACTGGGTTCGGAAGTATGCTTTTAAGCAGGGGTGAATCATTTGAAAGCGCTACAGGCTTTTATCTCCGGACTTCTTTGAAAATTGTAAAAGTTTAGAATTTTAAATTTTCAGAATTTTCACGAGCAATTTTTCCAATTGGACATTTGTCCAATTTACCATATGGCAAATTTGGAAATTTGAAATGTTTCTCACGAAAAAAATCATCCCAAACCAATTTTTTTGTGAACCTTTCCCTTATAAAGTTGTAATACCTCTCAAATCAAGTACCATGATCAAAACAAGCATCTTACTATTGCTCCTTTCTCCTATAGTGATTTCGGCGCAAACTGCTTTAATTGCACATAAAAGTCATAGCGGTAATGCCAACAGTTTCAGGTCATCGTTTTCGAATAATTTCGGAGAAATCAGACCAGAAAGCCTTGGCAATTTCGGTGCGCCCCCTGCACGAATGGTGGCCGTGACCAAATTAAGTGATTCTACCGTTTTGATGAAAAACGAACGTTGGGATGGTGATGACATGAAAATGGACACGATTTACCATCATCCGATTTTTAATGATCCGAACATGACTGTTGACAGTATGAAAAAAATGTTCGGTGAAGAGGTTGAGTTTATCAATTTCGAACCGAAGAAGATAGAAGACGAACAAAACAACGCCTTACCGGTTCCGCCGAATGAATACAAAGTACCACCCGGAGAGGAACACCTTCCCGGTTTGGGAATCCCGGAAAAGGAAAAAGAGAAGAAAAGGCACAAACGCCGTAAAAGCGAAGTTGTTTGGATTTTACTGATCGGTGGCGGGACTTTCCTTGGTTTTGGCTGGTTGAACAGACGACAAAAACAAGTGACGGTTTATGCGTAATTACGCTCGGTGGAGTTTATTGGCAACGCTTTGTTGGTGGCTGATTTTGCTTCCAAAACACTATTATTTATTTTCGATCATTACACAACCGGTTCAGGAACTGATCTTCGGATTCAACGATACGCTTTTCGGTCAATTACCCTACCGTGAAGACAGTTCCGGGATGTATTTATTGATATTGATCGCGCCGGTATTGGGATTCCTGTTCGGTTTGATCGCTTTTATCCCTGCAATAAAACGGCTTCCTTTCCGCACGGATAGAGCCACTCTGGTAGTGATGCGTTATTACCTGATTCTCGAATTGTGGGAGTATGGCTGGATCAAACTGACCAAAATGCAGTTTTACCTTCCGGAACCAAATACGGTTTATACCGAACTAGGCGCTTTATCAAAAGACATTGCCTACTGGTCGGTGATGGGAAGCAGCCCGTCATACGTCATTTTTATGGGAATAACCGAACTGATTGCGGGTTCACTGATTGTGATCAAACGCACGCGATTTATCGGCTTACTGCTTGCTTCGGGCATTTTCCTCAATGTGGTGATGGTGAACTTTTCTTTCGATATTTCCGTGAAATTGTTTGGTCTTTCGTTGCTGTTTTTTACGGTAGTATTGCTGTTACAGTTTCCCGATCAATGGCGAATGCTACTACAGCTTCCAGCCAAATCAAAAGTAGTGCGCTTAATCCAGGAACCTTCTTATTTCAGATGGGGAAGGGCATTGGTATTGTCGCTTTTTGTGGTGGAATCTGTTTACCCGTCGATTGTCACCGGAAGTATGAATGATGATGATTTACCACGACCTGCTTATCACGGAGCGTACAGCGTAGCTGAGCATTCCAACCTGACGCGAGTATACATTCATCGCCAGGATTATGTGATTTTCGAAAACAAGCAACAGGATCACCTGAGTTTGAAAATCGTGTCAAAAACTCCCGGCGAATTGCACTTGCTTGATGAGGCCACCAAAGCGCAAAGTAAATTGTCGATCCGCAAAACAAGTCACGGATTTTGGGCTCTTTGGCAGGGCGATTCACACAACGACACCTTGTTCCTTCGGCCTCTTCCATATCGGGAATTACCGCTGATTGAAAGCTCATTTCATTGGTTTTCAGATGAGTATCACTAGTGTCGACTATTTGTTAAATTAATCACGAAGAAAAAGGAAGCCGCTATTATTTAATGGCTATATTTGCTTTGTTTATAATCGATCTTAATAAGGATGAGGTTAGTACTGGCAGATAGCAACGAAATTGTACGAATCGGTTTACGGACCGTTCTTTCTTCCGAGCGCGCTATAGAAATAGTAGGTGAAGCCAGGTCAAGCGCCGAATTGCTTGAGATAGTCAAGAACTTTCCTACCGATTTGGTCATGATCGATTATACTTCGGCTCAATTTACAATTGACGTCATTCCCCAGTTACTGCAAAAATTTCCTTCTCTCAAAATTGTGGCCATTACGCCCGAACAATCTGCCCAAACATTGGTAAATGCCTTGCGCAGCGGTGTGAAAAGCTACGTAAAGAAGGATTGCGATAGCATGGAAATTATCACTTCGGTGAAAGAAACGGGTAGGGGAAACAAATTCTTTTGCGGCCAGATTCTTGAAACCATCCGCGATGCTTCCATCGATGTAAATGATATTGATTTTGATGCCTTTACGTGTGAACCGATTACCTTATCCGAGCGTGAGTTGGAAATTATCACCCTGATTGCAGAAGGATTAACCAATAATCAAATTGCTGAAAATCTGTTCCTTAGCTCGCATACGATCAACACGCATCGCAAAAACATCATGGCAAAATTGGGTGTGAAAAATACTGCCGGAATTGTGATGTATGCTGTTAAAACAAACCTTGTTTCGCCGAATAAATTTCTTTTCGCTGCAGATGCTGCAAACTGATTTTGGTTTAGGAGGCATCCGGCATCAAAAATCAAGCACCAAAAATCAGCTTAACAGCTTCCACGGCTTCCTTCACATCATGCACCCTGAGAATGGAAACACCTTGATTCAGCAGAATCGTGTGTAATACAGTCGTTCCATTCAATGCTTCTTCCGCGTTGATATTCAGTGTTTTATAGATCATCGATTTGCGGGAAATACCACCAAGGATCGGGCATCCAAGTACTTGAAAATCAGCAATTCGTTTTACTAGTTCCAAACTTTGTGTGCTTGTTTTGGCAAATCCGAATCCGGGATCGATAATGATGTCCTTGACGCCCAATGACCGCAATCGTTGAATCCGTTCAGAGAAATAAGCGATCATTTCGGTAAACAAGTGATCGTAATGGGTTACGGTTTGCATGGTTTGCGGAGTTCCGCGCATGTGCATCAAAATGTATGGACAGCCTAGTTTTGCAACAGTTTCGAACATCCTTTCATCCAATTCACCACCCGAAATGTCGTTGATTATGTCAGCTCCATGCTCTACAGACGCTTTTGCTACTTCCGACCGAAACGTATCCACACTCAGAACAATTTCCGGAAATTCCCTTCGCAACGATTCGATAACCGGAACCACGCGACTCAATTCTTCGGTCTCGGAAATGTTATCAGCTCCCGGACGTGAAGAATATCCACCGATATCCAGCATACTTGCTCCATCACCAATCATCTTTTCAGCCACCGATAAGTAATTGTCGGTGAGCGCCAAACGATTGCCCGAATAGAATGAATCAGGGGTAATATTCAGGATTCCCATCACTTGCGGCTGCGACATCGTGAATAACTTACCACCCAGATTTAACAAGCTATTTCGCGGAAAATAGTTACTTTCAACCTTTAAAAATTCCATAGATCGGATAATGGGACAAACATCGGAACAATATCAACAAATCGTACAGAACTGTCGCGAAATTTTTAAACAGAAAACCAAAGATTATGGTACTTCGTGGCGCATAGCCCGTGCCAGCTCATTGACCGATCAGATTTTCATTAAAGCCAATCGTATTCGCACGATTCAGGAAACCAATGAAAACAAAGTAGGTGAGAGCATCGAGGGTGAATTCGGGGCGATTGTGAATTACTGCATCATGGCCATTATTCAGGTGCGCGATCACAAACACCTTGGTTTGGAATTGACGGAAGTAGAAGCGGTTGATCTGTACGATCAGGTAGCGCAGGAAGCATATGATCTGATGCAGAAGAAAAACCATGATTATGGCGAGGCTTGGCGCGATATGCGCGTGAGCTCATTAACCGATATGATTTTGATGAAATTACTGCGCGTAAAGCAAATCGAAGACAACGACGGCCAAACAATTGCTTCCGAAGGAATCGATGCCAACTACTTCGATATGCTCAATTACGCCGTGTTTGCGTTAATCCATTTAACCAATTAGGAGAAAAATAATGATCGGATCACGCACCATTTCAGGGCATTCAATGCCGCTCAATACGGTACTGGTAATTTTAAATATTGCCGGACTGGCAGTTACAACAATGGCATTTCACGAAGCATTTGTGTCGATGAAAGTATTACTGGCCTGCATCGGAATCGGGGTCGTGGTGCTCACCGTTATCGGATTGATCTTGCTGAAAGGCCGGTTGATGATTGCTACCGTAGCCCGCGTGTTGGTTGGTTCGCTGTTCATCGTTTCCGGACTCATAAAAGCCAATGATCCCGTAGGATTTTCCTATAAATTGGAAGAATATTTCCAGGATGGCGCATTGGCGTACCGCATCAAAGAACTATTCGGAGCTCCCGGTTTTTCCATGGAATCGTTCATCGATTCGGCATTGGCCATTTCCATTGCGGTTTGTGTGATCGAAATCGTGTTGGGTGTATTATTGCTCATTGGCGGAAAAATGAAGTGGATAAGCTGGTTCCTGATGGTGATGATGCTCTTTTTTACTTTCCTTACCTGGCACACCGCGAATTGCGACCCGACGAAGAAATTTACCGATCGCGATACCTACGAACTTTCCGATACCAAACAAGCAACACAGGCGCGTATAAAAATCGACGCCAGTAAAACCAATAAAGACATCCGGATTATTTCCAAAAACACACAGGAAGTGGTAGTTGATGAACTAAAATCACCCCAATGTGTGGCTGATTGCGGTTGTTTCGGCGATGCACTCAAAGGTTCGGTTGGCAGATCGCTTACTCCAAGTGAATCGCTTTGGAAAGACCTGATATTATTGTACCTCGTCATCTGGATTTTCGCGGCACAGCGGATCATACAGCCCAATTCTGTTCGTCAAAACTGGAAGATATTACCGCTTTCATTGGTCATTATCGCTGCTTTTTGCTGGGTGTTCGACTGGTATTTTCCGCTCGTTTTTGCTGCCGTAGCGCTCGTTTCAGCTTTGTGGATTTATCGTTCAGGGGGTCGTTTGCTCGGAAACCACATCGGAAGTACCCTGATTGTTACCTTTTGGTGTTCTTTCTTTGTGTGGTATGTGCTGAAATACGATCCGTTAAAAGATTACCGTCCGTATGCTGTGGGATCGAACCTGAATGCGCGCATGAAGAGTGATTCACCGCTCGATTTACGTCCGTTTTTAGATGCCGAAGATGTCACGAAATACGAATTGGAACTTCCCGCAATTTCGGAACAACTGGAAGCATCAACAACTGTAGGCTTGCGATTGAAAGAAATTACCGGAGGGGCTACACTTGAAATTCCGCAAATCGAATACAACGTCGAGAGTTATCCGCTGGAGAACTATCAGATTTTAGATACAATAGAGGTCGCGAATCCTGATTTCATGGAGGTTTCAGCGCTGGAATTGATCCTGAAGGAAAAGAAATTGCTCGTCGTAGTAATCAAACGCCTGGAAGAGATTGATCCAGAGGTAATTCCCGAACTACTTCGATTACAGGCGGAAGCTAAAAAAGCAAAGATCCCGATGATCCTGATCACCAATGCCTATGCGGAAATGATCAAAAATTTCCGTTCGAAATATGGTCTCACAATTCCGACCTTTGTGAATGATGAAACCGAATTGAAAGTGATTTCGCGCTCAAGTACATGCTTGCTGGTATTGAAAAAAGGAAAAGTGGTTGGGAAGTATACCCATAATTCGTTACCGACATTCGATTGGATTGTAAAAACTCATTTAAGTAAATAACATGCGTAAGAAAATAGTTGCCGGAAACTGGAAAATGAACCTCTCGTTGGTAGAGGCCGTTGAATTGTATCAGGGAATTACCGAATTGACAGTAGCTCCACAAGTAGAAGTCGTCGTATTTCCACCAGCGCTCTTCATTGACAGACTGATGACGCAATTCCTGCATCAGATCAAAGTAGGAGTACAAAATGCTCATCCCGTTGCGAGTGGCGCTTTTACAGGCGAAATTTCCATGCAACAGGCTGCTGATATGGGAATCGACGCCGTATTGATCGGACATTCCGAAAGACGACAGTATTTCAACGAAACCAATGATTTTCTGCGTCAAAAAACAGATGCTGCGCTGGCAAACAAGCTTCGTCCGTTTTTCTGCTGTGGTGAGCCGTTGAAAGTGCGTGAATCGAATGACCATTTGTCCTACGTGAAAAATCAATTGCACGAAAGTTTATTCCATTTGTCAGCTGAAGATTTTCAGAAAACGGTGATTGCTTACGAACCTATTTGGGCCATTGGAACAGGGCTTACAGCCTCAACCGAACAGGCCGAAGAAATGCATGCCGCCATCAGGGACTCGATTTCAGGTGTCTACGGCGAAACAATTGCTGAAAATTACAGCATTTTATACGGCGGAAGTTGTAACCCTTCCAATGCAAGTGCGTTATTCGCGTGCCCTAATGTAGATGGGGGATTGATTGGTGGAGCAGCGTTAAAGCTATCCGATTTCGAAATACTGGTAGCTGAAAAAACATGGATTACGTCGAAGTAACTATTGATCTGCAGCCGCGTGATCCGTGGGCAGAAGTATTGATTGCCGAATTGGCTGAACTGGGCTTTGAAAGTTTTGTGGAAACCACCACAGGCATTCAGGCATTTGCACCGGTCACGATTGGTTCGGTGGATGAATTACTGAAAACAACTTCTCTGCAATTGAACAGTGAGGTGGCATTTACCAAAACAGAAACGATCATTCCACATCAAAATTGGAACGCCCAGTGGGAAGCTGATTTTGAACCGGTTGAAGTCGATAGCCGATTGGTGATTCTGGCTCCTTTTCACGACGCGGGTGTTTACGCAGGCCGCGAGCAGATAATCATTCAACCGCAAATGTCGTTTGGTACCGGACATCATCAAACAACTTACCTGATGAGCCAGTATTTGCTGGATATGGATGCTGTTCCGGCAAAAGTGCTCGATATGGGAACAGGAACAGGTGTATTGGCTATTCTGGCTGAAAAACTTGGGGCAACAGATATACTGGCTATTGATATCGAACCATGGTCGGTTGAAAATACGGTTGAAAACGCACAGCGAAATGCCTGCAAACACATTCGAACTGCTACAGGTGACAGCGATTTGATTACCGAAACAGATTTTGGTTTGATCCTTGCTAACATCAATAAAAACATATTGAAAAAACAGTTGCCGATCTATCATGGGGCGCTGGTGCAAAAGGGAATGCTGCTGTTAAGCGGTTTTTTTGTGACCGATGCCGCTGAAATGATCGCGCTAGGCGAAGAATTGGGTTTCGAACATCTGGAAACGATTGAAAAAGAAACGTGGGCTGCCGTTAAGCTGATAAAAAAATAAAAACAATTATGAAGCATTTGATTGTACTTGGGATGGTGTTGCTTTGGGGAGCAACCGCAATCGCACAGAGTTATCCGGAAGATCGTGAAAAGTTTGTAAAAGCGCTGCAAGCGGCAACGAACGATTACATTTCGGGCGATCAGAAAGATTTTATCAAAAAGGAATTGTCTGCCTCGCTATTGGAAGGATCAAGCTTCTCTGATAGCTATTTCAAGCAAATGGTGGCTACTTGTAATTTGATGGAAACCAAACGTATGAAGGCGTATCCGGAAATTTACAATTACGTTTTTTCGGTTTATTCATTCGTGAAAAACAAACAACCGGCTTCCAGTTACACGGCATGGCACAGTTCGGTCGACAAATTGCTGGACGCGAAAAACATCAAGAAATTCGAGGATTTCATTGAGCTTTCCGCTGGATTCTTCTCCGAAAACCGCATCGCCGAATCAAGCAACTTCAAATGGTATTTCTACGGCTCTTACGTATTCGAATTTACCGACAAGCCTTTGATCCGTTTTACTGACGGAACCTTACTTTGCGGCGTTCCCAACCGCGATAAAAATGACAAAAAAGACGCCCGTTTCATCGATAGTTTGCTCATTTACAACACAAGCGGAGTCTATGACCCGATTTTGAAAAAATGGGACGGAAACGGCGGTAAAATCGACTGGAAAAAAGTGGGATTGGATCCTGCCACCACCTTCGCTATGATCGGAAAATATGACGCTTCCATGAAATCTTCGGATGTTTCGGTCGACTCTGTAAAACTTACAACACCTTACTTTAATAAGCCCATTGGCGGTTCATTGAATGATCGTGCATTCAAAATTGTACGTGAAATCGACGCTGTTTATCCGCAATTTACTTCCTACGAAAAACGGTTGAGTATCAAGAACATTCGCCCGGATATTGATTACGACGGCGGATTTTTGCTGCAAGGCGCCAGTTTCGTTGGAATTGGTTCGCCGAAAGAACCGGCAAGATTGACGGTAAAACGCGCCGGAAAAGTGTTCATGAAAAGTGAAAGTCAACGCTTTACGGTCGCACCGAAAAAGATCAACGCACAGATTGCGAGTGTGCTGATGTATGTCGGCGAAAAAGACTCCATTTTCCACCCGGGACTCGACTTTGTATACAACGAAGAAAAAGACATTTTTGAACTTACCCGTGGTAAAACAGGAGTTGCACAGGCACCGTTTTCTGATTCGTACCACATGGTCGATATGTATGTGCCTAAAATTACCTGGGAACGCAAATCATCCGACCTTTCATTGACGTTTGAACCTTATACCAGTCAGGAACAATTGATTGCACGTCTGGAATCGAAGAATTACTACGATGGTCGATTGTACGACCGTTTACAGGGAATGGAGCAGGTTCACCCGTTGGTAGCCATTTCAAAGTATTGCTATAAATACGATGAGTATGTGGTTGACGAAGGCAAAATCGCCACGGCAATGGGCAAAACGACTGAACAGGCTAAATCGATCATCCTTGATTTGGCAGGATATGGTTTCCTGAGCTACGATTCCGAAAGCAAACAAGTGCGCGTGAATCCGAAACTGGATAACTTCATTCAGTCGCGTGCCGGTAAAAAAGACTTTGACAACCTGATCTTCGTTTCTGATTTACGCCCGAAAACACTGGAAGGTTATACCCCTGAACAGATGAAGGAAAGCGCGTATTTGCGTGAAATGGATTCGATCTATAAAAAACAGAACATTGAACGCCGTGGCGTAAAAGAATTCGGTACGTTTAGTTTGTCAACCATGGAAATCAAGTTGACAGCCGTTGACCAGGTGCGTATTTCAGATGCACAGGCAGCCTTCGTATTACCGGATAATGCCAACATTGTATTGAAGAAAAACCGCGATTTCGAATTCTCAGGTTGGGCTAGCGTTGGTAAATTGGAAACACACACGGTATCAGCTAATTACAACTACGAAGCAAACAAGATCAATCTCTTGAAAACAGACCGCAGTTTATTCCGTGTGAAACCGCTTTCTGAAGCTGACGGGAATAAATCGATTGCCATGACCAGCGCGATTATCGGGATTACGGGAGAAATTCAGGTAGACGCACCGAACAATCGTTCAGGAAATGACCCTAAAATTACTGATTACCCGAAATTGAAATCAGTAAAACCTACCAAGGTTTACTACAATTCGAGAGAAATCTACCGCGGAGCATACGATTCCACCAAGTTCTTCTTCACATGCGAGCCGTTTGAAATTGACAGTTTGGACAATCTGAAAGAACGCAACTTCAAACTGAAAGGTGAATTGACTTCCGCCGGAATTTTCCCGGTTTTCAAAGAAGAATTGCGCATTATGCCAGATTATTCCTTTGGATTTTCAACAAAAGCACCAGCTGGCGGGCATGATTTCTACGGAACCAAAGCAAAATACGAAAACAAGATCGTGCTTTCGAACAACGGTTTGCAGGGAGCTGGAAAAATTGACTTCGTGCAATCGACTTCCATTTCAAAAGCGTTTACGTTCCTGCCTGATTCAACGGTTGGTTTCGCCGAATTCACCAACAGACCGATCGAAGTAGGGGTGCAATTCCCGGATGTTTCATCACCGGATGCTTACATTACCTACGTTCCTAAAAGAAGTATCTTAAAAGTGGCTTCCACGCCAAAAGACGACCTTGTATTCTTTGGCGGACAGTCAAAATTGCGAGGAACAGCCATTGTGGAACCAAGCGGTATGACCGGTTTCGGAATCATGAACCTTGAGAAAGCGAATCTGGGTTCCGATAAGTTTAAATTCAAACGCTGGGACATTGATGCCGATACCGCTGTTTTTAATCTCAAGAACAGCTTTGCCGAAGCCGATGAAGATCCGCTGGCGTTCAAGACCGATAATGTCAACGCACATGTGTCGTTCAAACAACGCAAGGGTGAATTTAAATCCAACGACGGTGAATCAACCATCACCTTCCCGGTAAATCAGTATGTCTGTAAAATGGACTTCTTTACCTGGTTGATGGACCAGGATGCCGTTGAAATGGAATCGAGAAAACGAGAGGATATTGCGATTAACACCGACCTTGACCTTGTTGGACCGAACTTCTTTTCCATTCACCCGAAACAGGATTCCCTGCAGTTTAAAGCGCCGAAAGCCGCATTCAGCCTGAGAGAAAAGACCATTACTTGTACCAAAACGGAATTTATTGATGTGGCCGATGCGCGCATCTATCCGGATAGTATGAAAGTGATCATCCGCAAAAAAGCGAAAATGGACCCGTTGCTGAATTCACGCATTGTGGCCAACTACGTGACCAAATTTCACACGTTTGTGAATGCGAACACCGAGATCACTGCCCGTCGTGCCTTTACATCTGTTGGTGATTATCCGTATTTCGATGCGGATTCTGTCAAAACGCTGTTACATGTGGACCAGATTGGAGTCGACTCGTCTTACCAAACCTTTGCGAAAGGCGTGGTGAAAAACGATGCGAACTTCAAACTCAGCAAGCAATTTGATTACTACGGAAAACTGGCAATCAAATCGGCCAATCCGCTGATCTATTTTGATGGAGCAACCCGTATCAACCACGATTGCGAGAAATTCCCGAAAAACTGGATGTCATTTAACGCTCAGATCGATCCGAAAAACATTCAGATTCCGGTATCGCAAAACATGAAAACGCTCGATGGACAGGCTATTTCAGCCGGTATTGTTTGGAGAGATTCACGAAATACAGACAGTATCCGCTTGTATCCGACCTTCCTGTCGGCGCTCGAAGTAGCGAATGACCCGATTGTGATGACCGCGAATGGATTGTTGCAATATGACTTTGCTGCGAAAGAATTCCAGATCGGATCGAAAGAGAAACTGGTAAACCGTGGTGAGCCGGGTAACTTTATTGCTTTGCATACCGAAAGTTGCTCGATGAACGGTGACGGAAACATCAACCTTGGAATGGATTTCGGGGATGTGACTGTTGATGTGGTTGGAACGGTGAATTATGATCAAAACACCGGACAAACAACCATGAATACTACCATGCGTTTCAATCTTCCGATGGATAAAGGAGCGTTTGAAAGTGCCGCCGAGCGAATTGTAGCGGTAGAAGGAACCAAACCACTTGATTTTAATTCGACTACGCTTGAGCAGGCTTTGCTTGAATGGTCTGACCGTAAAACAGCCGATAAAGTGAAAGAGGAATTCACGCTTTCCAGCGACAAGAAAATTAAGAAAGTGCCGGATGCATTGGAGAAATCGATTGTTATCACCGGAATTCGTCTCACTTCATTTGCAGAACCGGGTAACCAGGAACGCGGTTTGCTAACCAATGTGGATGGTGCTGCGATTGTGAATTTCTATGGAAAACCTGTCATGCGTCAGGTGGTGTATAAAGCATTTTTCCAACAGATTTTCTCGCAGAATGCCGACCGTTTTGTGATGCTCATGCAGGTTCCGGGCGCTGCTGATTATGTGTTGCATTACGATATGCAGAAGCGCGATGGAAAAATGAGCATTGTTTCCAATGATACCGAATTGACAACTACAATCGGTGCAATTAAGGAAGATAAGCGTAAAACGAAGAATTTTATATACGAGGTATCGTCAAATCAAGTATTTTTAGCAAAACTATTGGGACTATTTGAATGATCATACCAACGGATTATCTGGCAGCGTTGCCGGCCTATTTTTTAGGATCGATTCCTACCGCAGTTTGGGTGGGCAAGATCAAATACGGATTGGATATTCGGGAACACGGCAGTAAAAATGCGGGTGCTACCAATACCTTTCGTGTATTGGGGAAAAAGGCGGGCAGAGTAGTGCTTTCCATCGACGTGTTGAAGGGAATGACGGCTGTTTTGCTGCCTTACTTCGTGTTGGGGTATGATTTTACAGCTCCGGAATTGACGCACGTACAACTCGTTGCTTCGTTTCTGGCTGTTTTGGGGCACGTATTTCCCATTTTCGCCGGATTCAAAGGCGGAAAAGGAGTTGCTACTTCGCTGGGAGCGGTTATTGGCCTGCAACCATTGGCAGCATTGATTTGCCTCGCAGTTTTCCTCTTGGTTTTTATGATTAGTCACTACGTTTCGCTCGGTTCCATCCTCGCGGCACTTGCTTTTGCACTGCTACTATGGTTCGCTTTTCCCATCCAAACGTTTGCGCTGCCGGTATTCGGTTCTATTCTCTCGGCTATCGTCATTGTGGCCCATAGAAAGAACATTGGCAGGATCGTGGAGGGAAATGAAAACAAAATGAACCTTTTCAAGCGTTGATCGTACAGTGAAACGATTTTAATGAATTCAGTGTCAGGACTAAACCTCTTTCGGCTACTTTCGTTTATTGGACTGCTTTTTGCAGCTCAATCGATCAGCTATGCGCAGCAAACGGAGGCCGATGTCAAAACCCAGGCAGACAAATTATTCGAAGAAGAAAAGTACGTTGATGCTACTCCGCTTTATTCCAGGTTGTTGGCGCTCAATCCACGGTCTTCTGATTACAATTACCGCTTCGGGACCTGTTTACTCTACAATTCCTATAAAAAACAAGACGCATTCAAATACCTGAATTATGCCGTAACAGATGCTGCGACGGATATTCAGGCGTATTATTTCCTGGGGAAAGCCTATCATCTGAATTACCAGTTCAACGAAGCCATTAAAAACTACGAACTCTACAAACAAAAGGCGGGGGGAAAACCCAAGACCGCGTTTGAAGTTGACAGGCAAATTGAAATGTGCCAGAACGGGAAACGTTTGCTCACAACCATTAGTGATTTGGTGGTGTTGCAAAAAACCGAAAGCAGTGCCAAAGAGTTTTTCCGTTTGTATAAACTACCCGAGCACATTGGTGGTGATATCATTGTAGCAGCCGATTTTCAGAGCAAGATCGATAAGAAAAAAAACTACGTTCCCATCATCCATTTCCCGGCGCAAAGTAATTCCACGATTTATTACGCGTCATACGGCGATAGTGACACCGGTCAGAAAGACATTTACATGCGGCGAAAATTGCCTGATGGCAGCTGGAGTTTACCGCAGGTAATCACAGGAGGTGTCAATACGAAATCCGATGAAGACTTTCCGTTCATGCAGGCCGGAAGCAATTACCTCTATTTCTGCTCGAAAGGCCACAATTCAATGGGTGGATACGATATCTTCCGTTCCAAACTGGATGTGGAAAACAACACGTTCGGCGCACCGGAAAACATGGATTTCGCCATTTCTTCGCCTGACAACGATTTGTTTTTCGTGGTCGATTCACTGGACAACAATGCTTATTTCGCTTCCACCCGTCAGAGTTCCAACGGAAATATTCACGTTTACAAAGTTCGGGTAACGCGTGTTCCACTGCAATTAGCGGTGGTGAAAGGCAATTTTCTTTCGGCCATTCATCCGGAGAATAAAAAAGTTTCGATTACGGTAACAGACTATGCTTCGGGTGAGAAAATAGGAACGTTTGCTTCCAACGAAAAAGGAGGCTATCTCATTACGTTCCCGAAAGGTGGAAAATATACCTACGAAATGAAGGTGGAAGGAAGTACGCTTTCGCATAAATACCTGGTATCGATTCCGTTTACGAAAGAATTTAAACCGCTGAAACAAAAAATCCTCGAAGAAAACCTCGACAATTCCATCGTCGTACGCGTGGTTGATCTGTTCAACGAAGAAGTCGAAGATCCGGCTGGTGTATTGGCTGAAGTGATTAAACAGCGATCAGAACTCAACCCGAATGCCGATCAGTTTGATTTGGAACAATTGGATGTAAACCAGGAGAATGCTAAGATCTTGGCCGAACTGGGCTTCGAAAATAAAGGTCCGCAGGAAATTGTAACCGTATTTGAAGAACTGGAAAACAAGCAGGAAGAGAAGGTTAAAACAAACGAAAACCTGGTTAACGGTGCGTTGAATCAGGCTACCGATAAGCTGGACGAAGCGGCTAAAAATCAGGAAGAAGCCAAGAATTTGGTCAATCGTGCCAATGCAGCACCTACAAAAGAGCAGAAGTTTGAATTAATGACGCAGGCGCAGGACAAGATCGAAGGTGCAACTGAACTGAAAAACGAAGCTCGTGACTTGATGGCATTTTCGGATAGTGTTACCAAACAAGGGACAGCCGACAAAGATTTACTGGCTTCTGTTCAGGCGGTGACTTCCGAAATCAAAAAAGATGTTGCGGCTGATAATGTCAACGATCTGAAAGAGGTAATTACCGGCAACATCCGAACAATTAATGCTGTAAAGGAAGGCAATTTCTCCAATCCGGTAGATGCGTTGGTTGACGAGAAAATGGGCTTGCAGAAAGAGCGAAAAGCTTGGTCGGACCAACGCGATAATTACCTGAAAACCGAAAAACAACTCGAGCAGGAGATTGCCAAACTGAAAGCCGATTTACCAACCGCCAAGAAAAAAGACATTCCTGCCATCGAAAGCGCGATCAATAGTAAAACCGGCGAATTGGCCATGGTGGTTGAAGTGCGCGAAGGCCTGGAAACCAAAATTGAAAAAAACACCCGGAAAGAAAAGGGCCTTGATGAACGGATTGCTTTCTTGCAGGATGTGACTTCTGTAAACGGCGGACGTCCTGTTGCTCCGGCTGAAGTACAAAACAAACTGTCGGCTGTCGATTCGAAAAACAACAATACACTGGCGGCTTATATTGATCAGCAGGTCAATGATTTGAAGAAAGATCCCGCGATTCAGGCCATTGCTGACAATCAGGATGCTGATCCTGTGGTGGAGCAGTTGAACGATGATTACGAAGAAAAGATAAAAGCGGTTAACGAACGTCCTGGGACCAATCCACGCGAAAAAGAAGAAGCTTTACTGGCGATTGATCGTGGTTTAGACCAGCAGGTAGATGAGGAATTGACGAAAGTTGAAGAAACATTGGCTACCAATCCGAAAGACGAAAAAGCCATCAAGCGAAGAGATGAATTAAAAGGTTTACAGGAAAAACTGGAAGATCAGATTACGGAACGCGAAACCAAAATAGCCGGTTTGCCTGAAAATCCGGTTGCTACCATAACACCTGAAACGGAATTAACTGCACTGGCGCCGAATCACGATACACAGCTGGAAGCAATTGACGAATCAACCCCGAAAGGCACGCTTGAAAAACGAAACAATCTGGATGAAACGCTGATTGGGAAAATTGACCAGGAAATCCGAAAAGTTGAACAGCAACAGCAGCAGAATCCGGGTGATCCGAAGCTAAAAGAACGTAAAACGGCTCTTACAACATTAAAAACGGAGGCTGAAGAGCGTGTCAAAGACCGTGAATCATTGATTGCCAGTTTGGATGGAAATCCTGCAACAACCATTACAGCTGAAACCGAATTGGCGGCATTGGCGCCGAATCACGAGACGCAACTGGAAGCGATCAACGAATCGACACCGAAAGGAACGCTTGAGAAACAAAACGATTTGGATGAAGCGTTGATTGGAAAAATTGACCAGGCAATTCGTTCGGTAGAACAGCAGCAACAACAAAATCCAAATGATCCGAATCTGAAAGAGCGCAAAACCGCGCTGAACCAGTTAAAAACGGATGCTGAAGAGCGCATTCAGGATCGTGAAGCTACCATTGCCAACTTAGATAATCCGGCAACAGCCATTTCTCCTGAAACAGAATTGGCAGCACTCGCGCCGAATCACGGTACACAACTGGAAGCGATTAAGGAATCAACTCCGAAAGGAACACTGGAGAAACAAAATGATCTGGATGAAACATTGATCGGAAAAATTGATCAGGCCATTCGCGCGGTTGAACAGCAGCAACAGCAAAATCCAAACGATCCGAAGTTAAAGGAACGTAAGGACGCATTAACTGAACTTAAATCGGAAACGGAAGAGCGCATTCGCGATCGCAATACCGAAATTGCCGGTTTGGACGGAAATCCTGTTGCAACCATTTCTCCTGAAACGGAACTGTCTGCAATAGCTCCAAACCACGAGGCTGAATTGGAAGCAATCAGCGAATCGACCCCGAAAGAAACATTGGAAGCGCAAAACGCGTTGGACGAGCAATTGCGTGACCGTATCAATGGCGAATTGGAAGATGTGGAAGGCCAATTGCTCCGCAATCCGGATAACGAACAGGCCAAAGCGCGCGAAACTGCATTGAATACCTTGAAGGAACAAGTTCAGGAACGTATTTCAGGTAGAAGAACAGAATTGGCTGCTATCGAAAACAACGCGACTCCTGAACAAAATCCGGTAGAATTGATTGCAATGGTCGTTCGTCCGGCTCATGCCAAAAACGTTGCCGCCATCAAGGCCAAAACAGAAGAAGGAACAGAACGTGAACTGGCGATACTGAAAGAAGAGCAAGGTTTGCTGGACGCCATTGGCGAAGCGATTTCTCAAAAAGAAGTGGAATTGCAGAAAAATCCTTCCAATACCAAATTACTGAATGACATTGACGAACTAAAAGCGGTTCAGATCATCCAGGAATCGAAAGTAAGCGAAAGCGAGGAAGATTTGATTGCCATAGAGAAAGCGAAGATTGAACCGGACGAATTTATTGCGCAATTAGATCCGAAATACCAGGCTCCTGATGTTGCCAACCGCGATAAGTATTCGGAAGCAGAAATCGCCAAATTTACGCAGCAGGAAAAGGCATTGCAGGACAAATTGATCAAACGACTCAATACCAATATCAAGAAACTGGAAAAGGGATTTGACCCGAAACTGGCCGCCGAAAACAAGATCATTACCGGTTTGATGGAACGTTCGGTGAACCTACAGCAAACGTTGAATGAGCCGGTGGTAGAAGATCCGGCTGTTGCTGATCGTATTGCTGACGAGTTGGGCCCGGACAATGAATTTGTGATGATCACAAAACCAGCGTCGATTGATGATGCGAAACGCATGCTCACCGAATTGCACGAATACGAAAATGCCTTGACCGAACAAATTGAAACCCTGAACAGTAACGATCCGGTTGATGAGGAAGCGGTAAAAACTAAAACCGAGCAATTGAAATCGGTGCGCAAACGGATTGGAGTGGTGGAAGCTGATTTGGACGAAATGGAATCGTTTACCGAACTGGCAAGCAATCCGAATTCGTCTGAAGCAGAGAAGGAATTGACACAATTGACAGCGGCCGAAAGTGAAATCCAGGCGCGTTTGAATCAAGGAAATTTGACTCCGCAGGAACAGCGAACTGCCGAAAAAGAACTGGCTGTTGTTCAAACCAAAAAAGCGGCGCAGGAAACGGTTGTGTTGCAGGAAGATGTAGCAGGAACGAAAGCAAAACGTCTGGCAGAAACCAACGAATTGGATCAGCAACCGGCTGGTGACCCATTGGTAACAGCAGTGAAACAACGTTCAGCTGACTTGACAGTGCCTGCTTCTGCGAAACCTACCAAACGTGAGTTGGAGCAACAATTACAGCAGGAAGAACAAGCCACGGTATTGGTAGCAACGACCAATGATTATTTGGTTGATAAAAAGATTTACGACGCCGAAAAATTGGTAACAGCCTCTCCCGAAGAATTGAAAACACAGCGTCGCAGGTTCTCGATTGAAATCGGTCAGTTGGAAGCAGTAATTGCTGCCGGTAAAGATGATCCGAAGAAAGCAGCCGAAGTGAAATCAGCGCAAGCACAATTAACAGCATTGGAAACCGCTGTGGCGACCATTGATGAAATGCTTGCGAAACTCGACGAAGAAAAAATAGCTGAAAGTCCGGTAAAACAAGGTTTACAAGCAACAGTACCTTACGAAGTTGAAGTAAAACTGGCAGCTTCTCCAGGTTACCCGGCATTGTTGCAGCAGTACACTGAAACACAGGGAACCAAGGGTGAATTGGAAGCTGTAGTTCGTGAAAAAGAGAATGTGCGCGAACAATTGGCCGGAGCTACTCCTGAGGAATCACAGCCATTGATTGAACAATTGCGCACGCTTTCGGCACAAGAGAGCACGCTTCGTACAGAATTGGACCAGCAGGAACGCGGATTGGAAACGGCAGTTAATGCAACTGAAAATCCGGAACAAGTACGCAACTTATTGGCACGTGAAGTGGTTCCGGTGAAACAAGCTCCGGCAGCAGCTTCTGTGATTGCCGCTACCTTGGGCGATGGTTTTGAATTGATAGCCGCTCCGGCAGCTGTGCGTACCGAAAAAGTACTTCCGGTAGGTACAAAAGCACCATCCGGATTGGTGTATCGTGTGCAGGTAGGAGCTTTCGCCAAACCGATTCCCGAAGATTTGTTTAAAGAATTTACACCGGTAACGGGTGAAAAGCTGAACAACGGCATTACACGTTATCTGGCAGGATATTTTGGCAATCGAAACAAGGTTGCGGATGCGCAGCGCGAAATTCGTGCATTGGGTTATTCCGATGCGTTTGTGGTGGCTTATTGCGACGGTGAACGCATCACATTGGCAGAAGCACGCCGTTTGGAAGATTTAGGCTTGTGTATTCCGAAAAATCAGGATTCGCTTTTGATGGAAATTGCTGAAAATACTTTAGCACAACTTCCTGCCGATTCACAAGCGCGTTTAGCACCGGTGATCAAACCTTCGGACTATAACAAAGCGCCGGGAGCGGTTGTTGCAGAAGCGGCTGAAGAACACAAAGGATTGTACTTTACCGTTCAGGTAGGCGTTTACAACCGTCCGGTTCCGGCATCGCAGGTGAAGAACATCGATCCTTTGGTAACCAAGCGTTTGGAGAATGGTCAGATTCGTTATTCGTCAGGAATGTTCCACAGTGTTGATGAAGCACGTCCGAAGCGGGCAGAGGCTATTGAGCGCGGAATCACGGATGCGTTTATTACAGCTTATTACCAGGGCGAACGCATTACCATCGAAGAAGCAAAACGCATTTTGGCCGAGCAGGGCAATACGGTATTGGAACCGAAAACAACGATTATTCCGGCCAACGCCATGGATGTGGCTGCAGCATACAGCGCTTCTCAGCCACCGGTAAAAACAACGGAGGAACCGAAGGTGCAATTTGTTTCCAAAGAGCAATACGACGCTTATCCGCGTGCTGAGATCAGTCGTTTGAACAACTATGGCAGTTTTTACTTCGATCCTGCTGACAAACACATCAAATCGGTGGAATACCTCAACAGCGAGGCTATTGCCCAGCTTCAAACCCTGCAACAGGAAATGGACACGGTTCAGACTGCACAAAATACACTTCCATTTGAACTGAAACGATCCACAATTGTAGCAGAATGGGAATCGTCGGAGATGACGGGAGCTGCTGCAGATTGGTTATTGCGCCTTACACAACCGCATAGCGGAACGGCAACTGAAACCGGCTTTGTGCTTTCGTTTGAGGATGTTCCGACTGCTGAGCAGGAAGCGCTGATGCAAACCTTACAGCAGTATGGTGCGGCCAAGGTGCAACTGGAGGCAGAAAAGCAACTCTAACCATTCTGACGATTCGCGATTTTATTGTCTTTTGTTAAAAAAGGCAAGGGAAAAGAGGAGAAGTTTGTAACTTAGTGGTTCCGTCTTAGGCGGACGAACTGTGAAAAGAAAAAAACATGAATACGGCAGTTGAAACAGAACGCGAAACAGTAGAATTATTAGTCGATCAGCGCGATTTGATCGTGTACAACGATGACATCAATACCTTTGATCATGTGATCGAATCATTGATCAAAGTTTGCAAACACGAAGTAGAGCAGGCAGAGCAATGTACTTACATCATTCACTTCAACGGCAAATGCCAGGTGAAGCGTGGTGAGTATGAAAAACTGGAGCCAATGTGTACCGCATTGTTAGACAGAGGGATCACGGCAGAGATTGAATAATTTTTAAAAATAGCTTGCAGGAACGAAAAAAGCAGCTATCTTTGCACCCGCAATCAACGATAAATTGAGAGCAAAAGAGGCTTCGTAGCTCAACTGAATAGAGCACCACATTACGGCTGTGGAGGTTTCAGGTTTGAATCCTGACGAGGTCACAAAAGGAATCCCGATGTTTTACATCGGGATTTTTTTATTTCAAGATGTCACAAGTTTTACTTGTGTAAGTCTGGAAATGAAAAAATGCTGTCATGCACCAGCATGACGGGATTCCATGCTTGGAATGAACAAAACGAGAGGATCTGTAATCCTGACGAGGTCACAAAAGGCCCCCGTTTCATTTAAATCTGCCTTGATCTCAACGTTGTGGTCGGTACAATTTGGCTCCCCGATAAATTCAGCTATTTTTAACCCAACTTAGTACTTATGCTTATACTCGTATTCATTGGAAGCTTTATCCTGGTCTTAGGCCTAACGTTCCTGTTTATTGTCAAAAAGAAGACAAAAATCCATGCGATTGATGAGGTGGTGGCCGATAGCGCGATGAACCTCTTCCATATTTTCGGTTACAGCATTTACATGCCCGACGGTTTACCGAGTTTTGAAATTTACAGGCACTACGTTTTCGACTTGTCCAACTATCAATTCACAGCAGGAGACCATCAGAAGGGAAAAGCGATTGACAGTCCGTTTGTTGAGCGAAGTTTGCAGATGCTCTCCGGTAAGATGGGAAGAACGCTGAAGTTGGCACCCGACAATCAAATACGTTCGGAAATAAAAGTCATTCATCGTGATCTCAATGCGACCGATACCGAGGTGATTGAAAAGATTCCCAATAATGCGTTTGTTGTAACGAAACTCCGTGAAAACGAACTAGGGCTTTCAAAAGTCAGTCTGGAAATCTACCGCAACGGAATAAGCATTCGGCGTCACGTGTTCAAAGGTTGGGCCGAGCATGAATTCCGGATTTATAAAACCTCTTTCCCCAACCAGGTCATCCTGATGTACTCAAAAGGGAGAACTAATTACGGAATAGCGCTCACTGTAATCGATCTCACAAACGGCGACTTTTTGTTCGATCAATATATCACAGAAACCAGGAAGATTCGATGAAAGAACTAGTACTGAAGGCATGGATGGCCATTTGACAACTTCAACCAAGACGAAGAGCTTAACAAAATAACAGAATACTAACTGATTGGATAACAATTAATATTTAAAATCAATAAAATGGCTGTATCAATATGTGCATTTAACTCAACAGAATTAACCAACCAAGAGTTAATTGACGATGGATTGAATCTATTTGTAGATTGGGAACTGAGCGATATGTTTAGTGATTTGTTACTTAGTAGAGATATTGCAACGGGAGATGAACCTGGAGAATTAGATCAGATAGCTAAGGTTGTAAATGTTGATGTTGAAGTCATCTATCAAATGAGTAACTATTGGGATAGGGAACAAGAGGTAGAACATCTATCAAGATTGAACAATGAAACGGATAAAGCTAAACAGTTGGAGATCATCCAAAAAAACAATGACAATTTAGTAGGGAATATTGAAAAAGTCTACGGAACAATACAGATGCTTGAAACAGGGATTTTGAGAACAGCTAATTTAGAGACCTTATTAACGAAAAGTAACGCTGAATTCTATAATAATAACCTTTACTTTTCAACTGAAAACAAGCCTTACGATAGTAGTTTGTTAAATGATATAATAAAAATGAAAGAGTTTATTGAATTTGTGAGGCCTCTGGATGCTGACACAGTCTATTTTAAATTTAAAACAGTTTATTAAACTTATAATGGGGACTTGGGGAACAGGTATAAAAGACAATGATACAGCGAGTGATGTATATGCCGACTTTATTTCGCTCCTGGAATCAAATTCTATTGAGCAAGCCATGGAAAAACTGACAGTCTTTTATGAGTCAAAAATAAACTCACATGAAGAGCATAACAACTTTTGGCTTGCTGTTGCATCAGCCCAAATGGATACAAACTCACTGCAAATGGACATTTTTGAAAGGGTTCGGAAAATTATTTTAAGTGGCAAAGATCTAGTGTTATGGCAAGAATTAAAAGCAAGTGAAACAGATTTAAATTTGAGAAAAGAAGCCTTGAATGAATTTTTAATTCTTTTGACGGAATATAAAAAAACGACTTGCTAAAGAAATGAAAAGTATACTATTTGACTTTATATCAAAATACGTTTCTCTGACAGAAGATGAGACGAATGCAATCGTTTCTTTGGACATATTTCGCTCGGTAAAGAAAGGGACGACTTTACTCGAAGCAGGGCAAAAATCGAAAGACAGCTACTTTGTTATAAAAGGCTGCATTCGGACTTATTATGTTTTAGATGGTGAAGAAAAAACGACTGCTTTCTACACAGAAATGGAAGCTTTGACACCCCCTTGTGTAATAAGCAAAACGCCATCCGAATATTATATAAGTTGTTTGGAAGACACGATACTTACTGTTTCAAATTCGGATATGGAAGTAGAAATAAACAGTAAATTTCCAAAGTTTGAAACGCTCTGCAGAATATTATCCGAAGAACTTTTAGCGAAACAACGAATAGACTTTGACGAGTTTAAGACTTCTTCCCCCGAACAACGATACCTGAACTTACTACAAAAAAGACCGGACCTTATTCAGCGTGTTCCACAACACCAATTAGCAAGTTATTTGGGTATTAAACCTCAGTCATTAAGTAGACTCCGATCAAGGATTCTGGAGAAGGGCAAAGAATAACTTCATTTCTTAACTTAAGTGAACGAATTATCGTGTCTCACCGATCTACTTTTGCTTTATTGTTTCACGTAAAAGTAAAGTTGGGAATTTATGAATACACAAAAAACACAACAAAATGGGCTGGAAGAAATCAAGGTCAGTTTGAAGGTAAAGCTTGCTATGCTGTGGGCGAGTTTTATGTTTCTCTACATCTATGTAGATTATTTCCACTTATTTATGCCGGGTTCACTGGAAGATCTGTTAGCTGACAAGGTATTTGTATTTGATATTACGCAAGGGTTTCTTTTGGCAGCGCTCGTTTCAATGACAATTCCGGCACTGATGATTTTCCTTTCTGTTGCCCTGCCGGCCAGAGTAAATCGCTTTACAAACCTAATTGTGGCGACTGTTTATATTCCCTTTACATTGTTTAATTTGGCGGGAGTTGCCTGGATGCACATGGTATTTGGCGCTGCTGTAGAAGTGGTTCTGCTTTGTCTGATTATCCGTTATGCATGGAAATGGCCTCGTATTAAATGAACCTTTGTGCTGCGAAATCCGAGTCTTCGCCAAGCGTCAATCGTTATACTTCCAATTCCGTTGAAACTATACATTTATCAATAGTTTCAAGTTTCAGAACCCGTTCCAAATTGTTGACTAAATAATAGATTCTCATCACCATTCCGCATCAATGCGCTTAAAAGCAGATTCAATATCAAAGGTTTGGTCGATTTTACAACCAGTTTTTCCGTTTAAAGTAAAGTAATGTCAGCATCGAAGAACAGATCATCATCACTATTGCGACTGGGTATCCTAAGTTCCATTTTAGTTCAGGCATTCGATTGAAGTTCATTCCATAAATACTGGCAATTAAGGTTGGCGGCATGAATACTACGGAAACAACCGTAAAGATTTTAATGATCTTGTTTTGATCAATGTTTACAAGACCGAGTAATGTATTCTGTAAATATTCGAGTCGTTCGAAACTGAACTGTGTGTGCTGAAGTAGCGAGATTACATCTTTCATAATTACCTTCAGACGGCCCTGAATATCCTCATCAATAAAAGGTGAACGCATCAACGCTGAGATTAAACGTTGTTTATCAATAATACTTTCCCGGATCAAAATGGTGTTTTCCTGTAACTCAGCAATTTTTCGGAGTGTTGCATCCTGAAAATCTGAGTTTTTACGGATAGCACTGCTAATTGTTGTAGTTATACGCGTTAGACTTTCAATGTAATCGGCGTCTGAATCTATGCGCGTTTCAAGCAATAGCAGCCAAATGTGTGCACCTGATCGAATAAATTCCTGTCTCGCGGTTTTGATCTTACGAACGGCATCTGCAAAAACATCAAGTTCTATATCGCGCACAGTAAAGAGCAATTTCTTTTTAAGTAGAAAGGAAACCTGTTTAATCTCGGGGTGATCGGTATCCTTAAAAAAACCACTTTGCGTTGAAAGAAAACCACTGTTCGCTTTTATTGCTGTACCGTCTTCGTTATACCGCGAACTGCTTTCGATTTCTACCGCCTCCTGGTAAGTTTGTAATGTAACATCGAAAAAATCTTCCACCTTTTTGCGGTCTTCCAGAGTGGGGCGCAATAAATCAATCCACAAGTATTTGCGCGAATTGTCTAATGAAACACCATCGGTGAATTTTTCCCAGGTTAGTGCATCATTCTCGATGTAAAAAACTCTAATCATAATTTCTTTTTATTGTGCAAGCTGATAAATTGAACCGGAAACATAGAGCAGTTGAATGTAACTTTTGGCCTTTCGTGCAACTGCTTCATGGAGTAACTGCTGTATTTCCAAAATACTTTTTTTCGCTTCTAGATAATCATTTTTACAGCTGCTAAATTAAGGTTATTCGTTGTTTCCATAACCCACTAAGGATTCAAAAAATCTGAAACAAATTACCTAAAGTGATTCGTGTTCATAAAACCAATGGGTCAATTCTTCCGGTGTTTTTTTAAGATTATTCTAACTTACCGGATGCTCGTTTGTTGCAGGTAGAATCTGCAGTAGGTCATTTAACCAGAACTTTGGCTGTGAAAATGCAACTAATCTGAAAATTGAGATGTGTTATTCATCGTTATCCCTGAAATCCACTTTATATTTGAAGAATGAAGTATGGTGTTTTATTTTTGTTCATGGGTGTTTTTCATTCATTCTCTCAGGTAGTAAACACCGGAATGACAGCAAATTATGATTCAGTAGAAGTTGGAAAAGTTAATATCGGTGGATTGATTGATACCTACTATGGTTTTGATTTTAACCAACCGGAAACTTCAGACAGACCTTATTTCGTTTCTTCTCCCCGGCATAATGAAATCAACATCAATCTGGCGTATATTGAATTGCAGTATATAAACGAACGTGTTCGTGGAAGATTAGTTCCTGGATTCGGCACATACATCAACTCCAACTATATAAATGAAAAAGGAAGTCTGAAAAACCTGATAGAAGCCAATGTAGGAGTCCGATTATCTAAAAAACGAGATATTTGGGTTGATGCGGGTATTCTTGGTTCGCCTTTTACGAACGAAACAGCTGTTTCCAAAGATCATTTAATGTACACGCGTTCGTTTGCTCCTGAATATGTCCCGTATTATTTGTCGGGAGTAAAAATAAGTATGCCACTTGGTAAGAAGATCAAGGCATATGGATATATTCTCAACGGATGGCAAGTTATCAGTGACGTAAATAATCCGCTTTCGGTAGGAACTCAGATCGAATACCGTCCTTCAAATACCGTGTTGATTAATTGGGACACTTACATTGGTGATGAATATTCGAAGGCGACCCCTGAAAACAGAACACGCTATTTCACGGATGTTTACCTCATTTACAATTCTTCCAAGAAATTATCGTTGACTTCCTGTGCCTATGTTGGCTTACAGGATAGAAAAGACTCATTGGGGATAGAGTCACGGGCTTTTTGGTGGCAGGCGAATGTGATTGCATCCTATCAGTTTAACAAAACCGTTTCATTGGCTGCACGTTTGGAATATTTTAATGATCTACAATCTGTTCAGGTTGTACCAATCACATCGGTTAATGGCTTTGATTCATACAGCGCGGGATTGTGTATGAATGTAAAAATTGGAGGTAACGCTTTATTCCGGTTGGAAGGAAGAACGTTTTATTCCGATCGGAATATGTTTATAAGTGCCGACAATCAGGAAGTCAATTGGAGTAACCTGTTAATTACCAATTTAACCGTTTGGTTTTAGTTTGGTAACAATCGAACTATTTTTGAATGACTAAATTTGCCCATTGGCCATCAATTGGTTCATTATAAATTAAACAACATGAAAAATAGCATTTTCCTTCTTTTAACACTGACTTTGTCTCTGAACTCTTTTTCGCAGAAAGAACGAGAAATCGGTTTTTATAATGTTGAAAACCTGTTTGATACAATAGATGGAATAAATGATGATGCAGAGTTTTTACCAAGCGCAAAAACAGAATGGAATTTAATCCGCTATGAAGAAAAATTGGCGCATATCAATCAAGTTTTTGAACTATTCAGCAATCCGTTAATGATTGGAATGTGTGAAGTTGAAAATGAAGCAGTAGTGCGAGATGTGCTTTTACATTCAAAAAATCTTAAACGCTATGGAGTTGTTCACTATGAAAGTCCTGACGCTCGTGGTATTGATGTAGCATTAATCTATGATAGTCTGACATTAAAGCTTGTAGATTCGGGTAAATTACGCTTTGTTCTTCCCGGGAAATCAGAACCATCAACGCGCGATATTGTATGGGGGAAATTTGCCTACAAAAAAGACACAATTATTGGGATGGTAAATCACTGGCCAAGTAGAAGAGGAGGTGAGACAGAAAGTGATACTTTTCGTTTGGAAGCTGCTAAAACGGCACGTGTGTTCGTTGATTCACTCTTGAACGTAAATTCAAATTATAAAATAATTGCGATGGGTGATTTAAACGATTATCCAACAAATGACGCCCCAAAACTATTGGCGGAAAAACTTCCGGAAATGATTACAAAAGCTTCCGGAGATTTTGGCGGTTCTTATAATTACAAGAGTACTTGGGACGTATTAGACCATATCATGGTCTCTCCCGGTTTTATGAAGAAAAAAGGAGTTTGCATTGTTCAGGGTTCTGGAAAAATTTACTCGCCCGAATTCCTCATGAGTGAATACAAAGAAGATAAAGTTCCTTTCAGAACTTATGCCGGAACAAAATATCTGGGCGGCTATTCAGATCATTTACCCGTTTCTGTTAAAGTGATTCTTTACTAACCAATAGATAGACTATAAGTTTAGGCTTCACATCAACTTATTCAAACGTTAGATGTAAAACAACGTTTGTTCTTCAATCGCGGTGATCATATTATTGAAAGTGGATGAATATGGTAATGGTTCAAGCTGTAATTCACGCTTTAAATCGGCCATTAGAAGACTTGACGTTTCCCCGCTGAGAGGTCACACTTGCGACGCCCTCTCAAGCTCTTTTTCTCTCCATAAAACCTGTACATTTCACCTGTTATCTAATCAATTTTTCGGCAAAAAAGAAACTGATTATAAGTAAGAAAAATATAGTTACAAAGTCTTTAATGTTCAAATTTCCAACAACATACACGAAAAATGTTGTAAAAAATAAATCAACATAAATATTAGTTTAAAATGTGGTTTTAATCGTTTGGAAACAATAAATATTCATCCCCGATCACCACCTGGAAAAAATTGCGTCTACTGTTTTACAGAGCAATCACATTATGAGAAAAACAGCATTACTACTAATGACATTTATGTCTTCCATGAGTGTCTTTTCCCAGGAAGATGCAGCTATTCAACAATGGCAGTCATCACATCCAACCACCTTACTTATTTCCGCTGCACGTTACGCGGATTTCACCGATGAAGAAAAAGCCCTGATCGGAACGGATTACATCCTGTATGAAAACAAGGTAACACTTGAGTTACTGGAGCAATCCGAACAGGCTAAAAGCACCGAAATGTCAGCCAAAAAACCGGCGAAGCAAGAAGACCTGCAATTGATCAAAGACTGGTTGGGAACCCATCAGGGCGTCAAGATCATTCGTCAGTCGGCCTATGTTGCATTATCACCTGAACGTCAGCAATACTGTGTAGAACGTCCTTTGGAAATACTTGTTCTGGAGGGAGAGTCGATTACACGCAAAGACATTGAGCGTTACGGTAATTAATTCGTTTTACACCATTTTTATTCTACTATCATGTCATCTTTTCAACATATAAGTACTGCTTCTCTTCGAACGGCTTTCGTTCAGAGAGTGCATCAATTAATAGTACTGTTACTTGCCGGTTGTTCGCTTTCCGCTTTTGCGCAGACGAATCAATGTAACAACAACGCCATAGGTCAGATTCCGGTTAATAACAGTTGTGTCACTATGTGGTTCGATATCGACCATAACAATGATTACTGGGATGGTGCTACAGGATGCGGGGCCACTGATGTAGATGCAACCTGGGGCTGGTTCACCGCGGTGAGTACCTCAACAACGATTGTCTACGATCCTATTACAGCCGGTTTTGATCCGATTGTTACTATTTTTTCAGGCGCTTGTGCTACAAATATGACCGCTCTTACCTGTGTCAATGCAGTGGGCAATAATGGCACTGAGAGCATTGTTGTACCAACGACAATAGGCCAGCAGTACCGAATCCGTGTTCAAGGCTCCAATAATAACGACTGGGCCGGGGATCTTTGTGTATACAATACCGTACCGCCACCGCCAGGTGCCAATACTACGTGTGTTGCTCCAAGCCCGATCTGCTCAGGATCTCCTATTTCTTTTATCGCTAACGAAGGAGGTGCCGATGCAAGTAGTATCAATCCCGGAAACGATTACGATTGTTTGTTTACGTCACCAAATCCGAGCTGGTACTACCTGGAAATTGATCAGGCAGGAAACCTCGTTATCGACGTTACGGCAGGTTCCGATGTGGATTATGAGATTTGGGGACCTTTCGCTAACCTGGCTACAGCCCAGGCGCAATGCAATACCTATGGCGCTCCTCAAGATTGCAGCTACTCTCCTTCAGCCATTGAACAGGTTGTTGTAAATGGTGTTGCCAACGGAGAGGTATATGTATTACTTGTGACCAATTATGCCAATACGATCCAAACGATCAATATCAATGAAGCAGGAACAAATACGGCCAGTACAAACTGCGCCATCGTTCTTCCGGTTGGTTACTCTAACTGGGATGTTTCGCGAATAAACGATCATGTTCAGTTGATCTGGTCAACAGAATTTGAGCAGAACAATGAGAAATTTTATGTTCAGCGTTCCGAAACCGGATTGGTTTGGGAAACAATAGGAGTAGTGAATGGAAAAGGAAATGCCGATAATGAAAACGATTATTCCTTTACAGATAAAAATCCATTGGAAACAGTTGGCTATTACAGGCTGATGCAGGTTGACTTCAACGGTACTGCAAGTTATACATCTGTTCTTTCTGTAGCGGGAAGTGATGAATACGAGCTGAAAATCTATCCGAACCCAGCTGTGAACAACTTTACCATTAAAACAAACGGTTCAAAGATTGACGAAATCGTTTTGACAGATCTTATCGGAAAAACATATCCTGTAGATTACACGGTAGAAGATCACAGAGTTGTTGTAAACTGCCATGACTACGAATCGGGTATCTACACACTAACAGTGGTTTCTAACGGCGTAAAAATGACCGAAAGGCTTTTTGTGCAAAAATAAGTAACTGAATTTATACAATTGAAACGCTATCCTGTATTTGTCAGGGTAGCGTTTTGTTTTTAACTGATATTAAACGGCACTTTGACTCAGTTGTCCCAAACGCTTATCTTTACCACAGCAAATACACAGTATGGAAAACTTCAATCGAAAAGATCATTGGGAAAAAATCTATACAACCAAAGAGTTAACCGACGTTAGTTGGTTTCAGCCTGTTCCGGAGACATCGCTGACGTTTTTAGCGGGCTATGATTTACCTAAAACGGCAAAAATCATTGATGTTGGTGGTGGCGACAGTTTGTTGGTGGACTATTTGATTGAAGCAGGGTATTCGGACGTTACAGTATTGGATATTTCAGCGAATGCGCTGGAAAGAGCAAAAGTGAGATTGGGCGACAAAGCATCGGCTGTAAAATGGATTGTTTCGGATGCGTCGACTTTTGTGCCAACCGAGACCTACGATTTTTGGCACGACCGGGCGGTATTTCATTTCCTAACCGATGAAAAAGACGTTGAAAATTATCTGAAAGTGTTGGCTAAAGGTGTTAAAGCGGATGGTGTTTTGATTCTGGGGACCTTTTCGGAAGAAGGTCCTGTCAAATGCAGCGGCATTCCGATCAGGCAATATTCAGAAAAATCCATGACCGAAAAACTAGCGGTGATCTTCGATAAAGTAAAGTGTCTTACGGTTGATCACACAACGCCTTTTGATACCATTCAGAACTTCATTTTTTGTAGTTTCCGCCGGAAACAGCTAGCGGTTTAGCACATGAGGCATGAAGAATTTCAGCCGGATGAGCAGTTAGCATAATATTCAGAATTTTGTAAAACAAAAAGCGCATCTGCCGGCTGACAGTATGCGCTTTTCTGAACTATTTATCTATCTTAATTACCGGCTTCGGCATTGTTCAAGAGGTTCATAATCTCATCCAGTTTTGGTGAAAGAATGATCTCTGTTCGTCGGTTTTGTGCTTTTCCTTCGGGAGTTTCGTTGGTTGCTCTCGGATAGTATTCACCACGGCCCGAAGCAGTCATACGGGTTGCTGCAACCGCATATTTCTCATTCAGCATACGGGTAATGGAAGTTGCTCGTCCAACACTTAAATCCCAATTGTCTTTGTAAACAGCTGTTTTGATCGGCACATTATCTGTGTGGCCTTCAACCAGAATCTGGATGTCCGGGTTTTTGTTTAACACATCTGCCAATACGGTCAATGCCTCAACTCCTTTTGGTTCCACAGTTGCAGAACCCGATTTGAACAGTAGTTTATCCGACATGGAAACGTAGACTTTACCGTCGCGGATTTCCATGGTCAATTCATCCGGGCTAAAGCCAACAAGTGCATTGCGCAAGGTTTCGTTCAGTCTTTTGGTCAATTCATCCTGACGGGCAATGATCGCCTGCATTTCGCGAAGCATACGCTCTTTGTTTTGAAGATCGCGGTTCTTCTGACTTAATTGTTCCGACTGATTTTCGTTGATGTTTTCCTGTCCGGAAAGTTTGCTCTTCAGGTTTTTGTTGTCAGTTGTGAGCCGGTCATTGGCTATTTTCTGATTATCAAGTGCAACACATAACGAATCGCGTTCCGACACAACTGCCTGTAATCGTTTTCCGCCTTTCTGTTTCTCGGGCATTGGATCGCCGCATTTATACACGGGCGCACAAGAGGAGATTGCGAGTATTCCAATGGCGATCGCGCTCATCAGAATGGATTTATTCAATACTTTCATAACTTGTTTTTTACAATCAGGATGTTATCCGTCATTTATCAAACGAATGTATGAAGGTGCGGTGGGAGATATTTTATACGTTTTGAGGTTTTATTTACATGTTTCACAGGTGTTTTTTTTTCTTGACACAAATAGAGAGAAAGCCATGCTTTCGAAGAAAAAGTCAAAACGTGCCGGAATTGTGCGGAGTATTGCCGGGAAATAGCCTGATATACAGAATGAGAATGAGAAACAGAATGAGAATGAAGAATTAGAACAACCCCTTATTATCATGCGCCAACTTCGCCAGTTTGTAACTTACAACTGATTCCACTGCCAGGCTTTCTAGTTCCGGAACTTCGTAAAACATCGGGTTTTTGCCGAATTTTTTCTTGCCGTTGCGGTTGAATGTCGCACGGTTGAAGATGTTGAATACCGTGTCTTCATAGATCGTGAAATGCGGATCGTCTCTTAGCGTGATGGTTGGATAGTTGCTGCTGTCGTATAAGCGCTTCTCAATGCGGTAAAGACTCATTACAGAATCGAATTGCTTGTATTCGTCGTTGAGAACGTAGTCATAATAACGCTCGATGGCGTCTTCGATCGTGCGGATGGAAAGCAGCGGATTGATGCATTGCGTTTGCAGAAAATGCTCGCCCTGGGTTTTGTCGAGGGAATTTGCCGTATTTCTATCGGAAGTGGGCATTTCTTCGAGGATGCGTTCTGTCACGTCATCTGAAAACGTATCCGGGTTCGGGAAATCGATCAGGGCAATTTTGTTGTTGCCGGCGTATTTTGTTCTCACCGCGGCAGAATCTGTGGTAATGACAATGCGGTTGATCGTCGCAACAGCCAACAGTTTCTCGATCATTAACTGGTACAACGGTTTCCCGCCGAAATCCTTCAAATGGGAATCGGGTAAGCTGGACTGGTTGGAATTGTTGATTTGCTGTATGGTGATGAGCGCAGTGATAGCTGGTTTGTTCATGAGTAGAGTGTTTTTCTTTTTTCGGAACCAAGAATAGGCATTTTTATTGAAAGTGGTGCTGTGGAATTTAGGAGGCAATTTTATTATGTCGAATTATTTGTTGTTTTAGTTCATCCCCAATATTCTTCCAAATTGTTTGGTCAGTGAGCAAAAGTTTACAATTACATTCAGTCTCAGATATTTTTGTAATATGTTGAAACCACTCAAAATATGACCATTCTCTTGGTTTTGGTGAGTATAGAAAAAGTTCTTTGTCATCCCAGTGAACCTCTGTCGCCGTTCTATAAATTAGAGTAAAGCTTACTTTGTCTGGCTTTATAAAAAGTCGCTCTTTGTCGTCAATACCAATTTCTAAAATTTTGTCTGTTATCATTATTTAGTATTTCATCTCTTAACGAAGTTAATTAAAAGTAGAAAAGGTATCCTATCTAGAATACCTTTCACATTTTTAATTTATTGATTTCCTTCTTTATTCCGTGATCAACGTAACACTGGTCAAATCTGCTTTTCCGTGTTTCAGGAACTCATACGTGATGCGATCCACCTGGCAATCCACAAACTTGGTGCGTTTTAGGTCGGTGTTTTTGAAGAAGGTGTTGATCAACGTTGCGTTTTGGAATGTTACGCGTTTAAAGGAGCAATTTTCGAACGAACAGTCTTCTATTTTGCTGTTGAATACCATATCAGCGACGTGCGAACTTGCAAAAGAAGTGCGGTTCCAAAGGGCATTTGAAACGTTGTTTTTCTCCATACCGCCTGATTTAATCGTCACTCCGGTAAAATCGGCGTTGGTAAAATCACAGGCTGAAATATAACTCCCCGAAAATTCGGTTTCGTTCAGCGAACAATCCTTAAATTGATTGTTGGCAATGTTTGAGCGCTTGAACTGACTGTTACTGATATCAGAACTTGAAAAATCACAGTTGTCAAGGTTGTTGCCACTGAGGAGCAGTCCCGACAAATCCGAACCGATAAACAGGCAGCGCTGTATGTTGGAGGAACTGAATTTATCGTGCAGGTTTTTTAACCCGGAAAAGTCAGCGTCCACCCAGTTTCCGCCCGACATGTTCCAGCTTAGCTTTTTCTTTTGTTTTTCGGTCGGTTCTTCTGCAGTGGGCTTTTGCGAAAACTCCTTTAGCAGGGAAGCGTCAAATTCGGTGTCGGGACGTTCTTCGCTTTCTGAAAAATAATTCAGGTCCACACCCAGAATTTCCGCCAGGCGATTTAACGTAATAATATCGGGCATAGATTCTCCGCGTTCCCATTTCCCAACCGCCTGTGAACTGATAAAAAGACGTTCGGCAAGTTGCGCCTGTGAAACGTCTATCTTTTTTCGTGCTTCGGCAATCTTGTTGCCAATCATTTGTGTACTTAACATCGTCTTTCTATTTAATAATTCGATACCACAAAGTTAGGCGGGTGTTATTCCTGAATCTTAAAAGTACGACTACTTATGGTTGTAATCAGGTTACTTTTAGTTGTTTTTGACAACTAATGGTTGTTTTTAACTGATTTTAAGACACTGTTCTTGTTTTAGAGGCTTGGTAGACTGATTTTTCCGTCATCCGCCTTAGGCGGAAATAACAAATTGGGTATAATAAAGGGCGAATGACCGCCACGGCGATCTCACTAATAGATTGATGTTCGCCTAAGGCGAACGTTTGTTATTCGATTAAAATTGTACACAGCACTTTATTCGTTCATTCGTGGCAGACCAAACAAACGTGAAATATTATTATTCGATTGAGTCGTGATTTAAATATTTATCGTAATATTGCAATATTACAATATAGATATGGGAACAACGAAAACGGATCTTTTCACACACGAGCAAAACGAAATTTCATCGTTGCTGAAGGCAATTGCTCATCCGGCGCGAATTGCAATTCTGGAATACCTGATCAAAGTGGATACGTGTATTTGCGGAGATATCGTCAACGAATTGCCCCTTGCTCAGCCAACAGTGTCGCAGCACCTCAAGGAGTTGAAAAACGCTGGTTTGATCAAAGGAAGCATTGAAGGAAATGCGATTTGTTATTGTGTAGACAAAGCCACCGTTGCCCGTATTGAAGCGTATTTTTCCGGTGTTTCATCCAAACTGGATTGTAAAACCGATCAGTGTTGTTAATTTAAAAAAAGTCACATGAAACTTTCAGAAATCAAAACCCTTTTACCGACATTAGAAAACGTCGAATTTCAAACTCCGGACGGTTCTTTTGTTCCCGAGCATTTCCACGTAACCGAAGTAGGGAACATTCAAAAACACTTTATTGATTGCGGAGGAACGATCCGTAAAGAAACGGTGGTGAATTTCCAATTGTGGAATGCCAACGATTACGATCACCGCTTAAAGCCAGGGAAATTGTTGAAAATCATCGAACTTTCCGAAGAAAAACTGGGAATCGAAGACAACGAAATTGAAGTGGAATACCAGGGCGAAACGATCGGGAAGTACAACCTGGATTTTAACGGGAAACACTTTGTGCTTTCACCGAAGCAAACGGCTTGTCTGGCTAGTGATTCGTGTGGTATTCCGGCAGAGAAAACAAAAATTCAGCTTTCGGAATTATCGGTGAACGAAGGAGCCAGTTGCGCACCCGGAAGCGGATGCTGTAATTAAACCAACGGTGTTTACAGATTGACTCATTTTGCCACAGATGACACGGATTTTCACAGATGAATAAAATATGTTGGCGTATAGTCCAATATCCGTAAAAATTTGCGTCATCTGTGGCTAACAGAAATTGTAATAATTCTTATTTCCGCGATAAGCGGATGTTGTTAAACGTATGAAAGCATTTATTATCAAGTATAAAAAGCCATTGCTCATTACCACTTCGGTGGTGGTGCTCCAACTTATTTTCGGGTTCGACGCCAAGTTTTGCATCATCAATATGGTATGGTTATTAGTTTAAAAGCTATGAAGAACATTTTAGTATTGTGTACCGGCAACAGCTGTCGAAGTCAACTGGCGCATGGGTATTTACAGCATTTTGCCGGTAATCGTGCAACAATTTACAGTGCCGGTGTTGAAGTTCACGGAGTCAATCCGCGGGCGATCGCAACCATGAAAGCCGATGGTTTGGATATTTCCCACCATACTTCCAATCATGTGGATGAATACATGGACATTCCGTTTGATTTTGTGATCACGGTTTGTGACAATGCCAAGGAGCAATGTCCGTATTTCCCGACCAAAGCGCAGCAATTCCATCACAATTTCCCTGATCCCGCAAAAGCAACGGGTACGGAAGAAGAAATAAATGCCGCATTTACGGAAGTTCGGGACATGATCAAGGTTTTTTCGGAACAATTCGTTCAGAATCAGTTGTAAGCAACTGCTAAAATTTCTGTGCTCTTATTGGTTGTCAATGAATTGGTTTTTGTAAATTAGGATTGTAATTGGTCACGCTTTTACATCATTAAACACACCACTGCATTGAAACGATCGATTTTAAATCTAAGTATTCTCGACAGTTTACTGGAAGGATTCCAGGTCATCGGTTATGACTGGAAGTACCTGTACGTCAACACGACTGTCGCCATTCAGGGCCAAAGTACCGTGGAAAGCCTGATTGGTAAAACGATGATGGAATGTTATCCGGGCATCGACAACACCCATCTGTTCAGTCAGTTGAAAAAGTGCATGGAGGAGCGGGTAACACTTCAGTTTGAAAATGAATTTACCTACAACGACGGAACGAAAAGCTGGTTCGAATTGCGGTTGGAACCCATTCCGGAAGGCATTTTCGTGTTGTCGACCAACATCACACACCGCAAAAAAGCCGAAGACGAGTTGTTGCTATTGAAGAATGATCTGGAAAACAAAGTGCAAAAACGAACGGCCGAACTGGAAAAACTGAACAATGAAAAGGATGTGATCCTGAAAGAAATGCATCACCGGGTGAAAAACAACCTGCAGATTATTTCGAGCCTCATTCGTTTGCAGATCGAAGAAGGCGATAACAACATCAATGGTGTGCTCGACAAAACACAATCGCGGATCGAGACCATAGCCAGCATTCACGAATCGCTTTACAAACACAAAGACCTGGCGCTGATCAACGTTGCCAATTACTGGGAAAAGCTGTTCAACGACTGCCTGAATTCACTGGTGAATGAACCGGCCAATTTTAAACTCGAGCTGGATATTGATTACCTCGAATTGCCCGTCGATAAAATGATTCCGCTTGGATTATTGATCAATGAATGGATTACCAATTCGATCCTGCATGGTTTTAAAGGTCGCAATCATGGTTCGATTTATCTGTCGCTTCGACTAAAAGACGGCACGTATTTATTGACCTACAAAGATGATGGTATTGGGTATAATTACGCAAACGACTTTGAGAAAGACCAGCATTTCGGCCACTTTTTGATCGACGGTTTCGCAGATCAGCTGAATGGTTCGTTGCGTAAAAAGAAGTGCGAGACAGGTGTACATTTTGAGTTGGAGTTTTCATAATCAAAAATCAAGCATCCAACATCAAAAATAAGGCATCCGGTTTCTACTTCTTCCTCAGCAAATATTCCACCAGCGATTGCACTCTCGGTCCAACTATCAGGATCACCGGAATGACAACAAAGTAAGCCATCATCCATGAATTGAGCCAAACGGACAAAAATCGTTCGGAATAACCGACATTGATACTGATGAGTGTAAAGGAAATTACTCCGGTGGAGATGATTCCCATGATGAGGGCAAATGCTATTTTTTCTTTCATGATTTTTAGGTTAAAAGTTCTTGAGTTTGATCGTTTGTGATGTTAAAGGTTGGTTCTGCTTTTCGTGCAAACAGAACCAACCTTTACGCGTTTATCAAACCAGGAAATATGCTGTTTTGATGTTTCCCTGTGTGGCTTTTGAATAAGGACACGTCGCTTTTGCCGCTTCAATCAATGACTGCGCTATACGTGCGTCGATTTCAGGTAAGCTGATATACAATCGGGCTTGTAGGAAATATCCGTCTTCTCCGCTACACAAGTCGATTTCCGTGTTAATGGAAGTTTCCGGAGAAAGGCGCATTTTGTGCTGACCTGCGGCTTTTCCAAGTGCTCCGATAAAACAAGCTGACCAACCGGCTGCTAGCAATTGCTCAGGATTTGTCCCTGCTCCAGGTCCGCCCGGAGTGGATAATTTGACATCCAACCGGCCATCTGAACTTTGTGAAGCACCTTCACGTCCGCCGGTAGTTACTGTTTTTGCTGTGTACAGCGGTTTTTCAAATCCGTCAGGGATCGCTCTTTCTGGTGTTACTGAATTTGTTGTTTGCATTTTTATTTATGGATTTATGATTACATATTGATTATAAATGACCGATCGGTCACTTTTTAGATAAAAAAAATCAGGTTACATGACTGTTCACCTCTTCTTTCAAGAATTGTGCGATCACTTTTTTAGTCGATTTATCGCCGGAAATCCGAGAGATCATCACCGCACCCTGCACCATGGCGTAGAATTTCAACGCTGTTAATTTCGGGTCCCAATTGGCATCGAATTCACCGGTATCGATTCCGGTTTTAATAGTTTCTGCTACTCGTTTCTGCACGAGTTCAACAATGTTATTTACTTTTTGGCGAATGATTTGGTCTGTATCGTCACACTCCATTCCGAAATTCAAAAACGGGCATCCGCCTACAAAAAGTGAATTGACGGGATGAAGTACCAAATCGAGGTACGTAAACAACTGGTCTCTTGCGCTACCGGATCCGTTTAAAGTAGCATCCAAAAAACCACGTTTCTTTACAACATAATCGTCCACGACAGCATGTGCAATGGCTTCTTTGTTTTCAAAGTGAACATACAAACTTCCTTTGGCCAGATTGGTGGCTTCCAGGATGTCGCTTAGTGAAGTGCCTGCAACTCCTTTCGCGTTGAAGAGCGGGGCAGATTTATCAATAATCAACTGTTTGGTACGTTCTGCTTTTGTCATGTTGTTGTTTGTTGATTCGGTTCTTTGAATGGAATCATAGAACAAAGATAAATGACCGATCGGTCATTTACAAGTGATTTCTGCTTTTTAACAGTTTTTTTGTGTTGAAATAGGAGGAATAAACTCATCTGAAAGTGTTTTTGCCACGAATGAACGAATGATAAACTGGGTACAATGTTTAACGAATGCAGACTTTGTCTGCTCACTAATTGTTCTGCATTCGATGGAAACAAGGTTTCCCATTCGTGATCAATTTTAGGTTAATACGTCATTGGTTCATTCGTGGCAAAAACAGTAATATAACACACTTTGTAATCACATAGGGCGAAATTTTTTCATGAAACACTTGCGCAGTTAAATGACTGCGCGTATATTTGCAGTCAAATAACTGCGCAATGGAATTAAGAAGAGATGTATTTCAGGCAATAGCCGATCCCACCCGGCGGGCGATCATGACATTGGTAGCGCTTCAGGCGATGACGCCCAGTGCGATAGCCGGGAATTTTGATTCGTCGCGGCAAACAATTTCCAAACACATTCAAATTCTCACCGAATGCGAATTGTTGCAGCAGCAGCACAATGGCCGGGAGATTTATTATCACATCAACGCACAAAAAATGAAAGAAGTAGCCGATTTTATCGAACCGTTCCGCAAGATGTGGGATGACCGATTCAACAAACTGGAAACAATAATGAAGGACTACGCCGCCAAAACCGGTAAAAAACAGTGAAGTAGTCCGCCTTAGGAGGACACTTCACTATAAAAATAGAAGAATATGGAACAGAAAACAACAATCGATGCCGAAAACGGCAAGCAGGAACTGGTGATTACACGCGAATTTGATTTACCGCTGGAATTGCTGTTCAAAGCGTATCAGGAGCCCGAATTGGTGGAGCAATGGATGGGAACAAAAGTGCTGAAACTCGAAAATAAAAATCAGGGAGCTTACCGCTTTGAAACAACTGATCCGATGGGAAACAAACACGGATTCAGTGGAGTGATTCACGAGTTTAGCCCGAACGCGAAAATCACCCGCACCTTCGAAATGGAAAACGCCACTTTTGGTGCTCAGCTTGAGTTTTTGGAGTTTGAACAACTCTCTGATTCGACCAGCAAACTCACCATGCAAGTAATATACCGATCCGCGGAAATCAGAGATCAGATTCTGCAATTGCCTTTTGCGCAGGGCATCAATATGGCGCATAACAGAATAGAACAACTTCTTAAGAATTGAAAATTTAAAATGTAAAATTGAAAAGGGGGAGTATTCTTTTACATTTTCAATTTTACATTTTCCATTAAAAAAAGTATTATGACAAAAACAACAAAAATCATCTATTGGGTTTCGACGATCTGGTTAGCATTGGGAATGGTTTCCACCGGAATCGTACAGTTAATCGGCATGGAAGAAGAGGTAACCAAGTTCAAATCGCTGGGTTATCCAACTTATTTACTGACAATTCTGGGAATCTGGAAAATGTTGGGAGTTGTGGCAATACTAATACCTAAATTCCCGGTTCTGAAAGAATGGGCTTATGCAGGATTCTTCTTTTGCATGTCGGGAGCGGCCGTTTCACACATCGTGATGGGAAGTCCGGTGAATGAAATCATTCCTTCGCTCTTGCTATTAACGCTGACTGTCGTATCTTGGTATTTCAGACCGGCAGGTAGAAAAACGGCTCAGGCGATCACGAATTAAAGCATATGAATCCGAAAGTAGACTGGTACTTTACGAAAGCCGAACAGTGGCAGGAAGAGCTCGAAAAACTGAGAACGATTGTTCTCGACTGCGGGCTTACCGAAGAATTGAAATGGGGCTGTCCGAGCTACACGTTCGAGCTGGCTGGCGGTAAGAAAAGCAACATCGTCTTGATTCATGTATTCAAGGAATACTGCGCGTTGTTGTTCTTCAAAGGCGTTTTGTTGAAGGATCCGCACAACATTCTGATTCAGCAAACGGAAAACGTGCAGGTGGCGCGCCAGATTCGGTTTACCAACGTAAAACAAATAGCGGAGTTGGAACGCGCTCTGAAAGAAACCATTTATGAAGCAATCGAGGTGGAAAAAGCCGGTTTGAAAGCACCGCTCAAAAAGACCACGGAGTTTAAGATGTCGGAAGAATTTCAACAGAAACTGGAAGAATTACCCGCATTGAAAAAAGCGTTTGAGGCCTTAACACCGGGAAGACAACGGGCCTGGTTACTTCATTTTTCTCAACCTAAACAAGCCAAAACACGGGAAGCGCGGGTGGAAAAAGCCATGCAGCCAATTTTCGACGGAAAAGGGTTAAATGATTAATTAAAAGAAACGAAGATGAATAATACAAAGAAAACGTTGTCGGAGGAACAGCGCGAAGCATTGATCAGCACATTGAAAGAGCGTTTTGAGAAAAATATGCGCCGCCACGAAGGTCTTGAGTGGGATAAGGTGCAGGCAAAACTCGAAGCGAAACCCGCAAAACTGTGGTCGCTTGATGAAATGGAATTGACGGAAGGCGAGCCGGACGTGGTAGGTTACGACAAGCAAACCGACGAATACATTTTTTACGATTGTTCGGCTGAAAGTCCGAAAGGGCGCAGAAGCTTGTGTTACGACCGAGAGGCACTTGATTCACGAAAAGAACACAAACCAGCCAACAGTGCCGTAGATATGGCCGCTGAAATAGGCATCGAATTATTGAGCGAATACGAATACCGCGAGTTGCAGAAACTTGGCAAATTCGACCTTAAAACTTCAAGTTGGGTAAAAACACCTTCCGATATCCGGGAATTGGGTGGTGCGATCTTTTGCGATCGTCGTTTTGAACACATATTTATGTATCACAACGGTGCTGAATCGTATTATGCAGCCCGCGGATTTCGGGGTTCGTTGAAGGTGTGAAACTTTTCTGAAAGTTTTTCAACACACTGACATAGGGTTGACAGTGGAAGCTTTTATGTTTGCTGAAATCACTGGAAACGTTGAACGCAATAGGATGGACGAAAAAGAATTATTTTACCCGACAAACCCTGAAGAGTGGAGGAATTGGCTACAGGAAAACCACGTTGAGAAACAATCGGTTTGGCTTGTGATGTACAAAAAACAATCGGGGGTTCCCACTGTTTCCTGGAGCGAAGCCGTTGACGAAGCCTTGTGTTTTGGATGGATAGACAGTACTAAACGGTCGCTCGACAGTGAACGTTCCATTCAGTATTTCACCAAACGAAAAGCGGTAAGCACGTGGTCGAAAATCAACAAAGCAAAAATCGAAGAGTTGGTGAAGAACGGCAGGATGACCGAAGCCGGTTTACGCATCATCGAAATAGCCAAACAAAACGGTTCCTGGACCATTCTGGATGAGGTGGAAGAATTGATTGTACCCGATGATCTGGAACAGGCATTGGCCGCCAAAACCGGAGCAACGGAGTTTTTCTTAAGTTTGAGTAAATCGATGAAAAAACAACTGCTGTATTGGATTGTTTCAGCCAAACGCGAAGAAACACGAAACAATCGAATTGTTGAGATTGTGGAGAATGCAGAGCAGGGAAAGAAGCCGAAGCAGTTTAGGTAGAATTTCGCAAGCCTTTGTCGTGGAAAAACAATAGCGCGCTGTAACGATTGGGAAGGATAGGAATGAGATTGAAAAAGGTAAATGCCCTGAGGATGACTAAGATGTAAATGTGAAAGGTGTCGAAAAATTTTGGAAGTTATTAGTAGTGATGATGACTACATTTTCATGTATTTCTATACATGCCCAAACTATCTGTAGCGATAACTATCTTGACTCGTCATTGATTAAGCGATTCACAACTCAAAGACGGGCTTGGGGCCTTTCATTGGCAGACAGCACAATTCACGATCTTCCTTTCCAAACAACTGAATGGAAAAAAATACATTCTGTAAGGCACAAGAAGAATGATTTTGACTTAACCGATTTCTTTTTCTTAAATGATTCAAGTTTAGTATTAATACACAATAATCTTTCAGATACCGCTAGTGTGTATTGCTGGAAATGGAGTGATGCAATTGCCCCGGAATATGCAGAATATGAACTAGTACTATTTCTGGAGTTAAAGGGAAACTGTAAAATGACGTTATCCGTTCGGCATTATGATGGTTGCTTATTGGTTTTGGGTATGCGAAAGATGAAAAGGAGAAAATATGAGGAGAAATGTAGTGAACATTATATGTTTAGGCGTAATACATAATAGCACATTAGCGGGCACTTTGGCAATATTCTAAATGTGTTGATTTCTGAACATATCGCATAATTGTTCTCTGCAAATAAGTGAAAAACAATAGCATACAACAATGATTAATCATCGGTTACGTTAAACCAATATGTTTTTAGCTGATGTTGAGAGTATGCTAATATTCAACTGTAAACCTAAATGAAATTCAAACATACCGTATTTTCAATCACGTTTTTCTTGTTCTATATCGGATTCTTTTTCCTGTATTGGTTTACGGCTTTGTTTGCTGAAGCCTATCTCATGGATGAACGAGGCGGCGATGCCTTTGGCAGAACGTGTTACCTGATTAATGACAATGTGTTTTTTTTACAAAGTTATGCTTTTGATCTTAAGCTGGATAAAATGATTGGTATGCTGCCAACTCATTTTTTGGTCATTTTTGTCATGAGTTTGATATGTACTTATATTATAGAGTTTTTTGAGGCATTGATAGCCAAACGAAAGAATTCAAACAAGGTCGATTGATCATAAGGCCGATGTTTATAACGAATTGAATAAGAACATGAAAAGAGTTACAAAACACTATTTAAGTTCCCTGATCATAATTCTTGTAATTACAGGGCAAAGTTCAGCAAATGCGCAACCCGATTCGTTGGATTATTATTCCAAATTGTTCAAGGATACGACTCAGATCTGTGGTGGTGGCCGCGAGCGTGCTTATGAATACATAACGCATCATCGGAAAATCAACATGAAAAAAAGCAACTGGATCGAAAAATATTTGGGTGTTGAGATAGTGGAAGAGGTAAATGGGTATAAACGCTATTTATACGGTTTTCATTGTGTCTGCTTTGAGAGTGGTGCAGTTCACTGGCCCAGTTGTGATTACATTATGCTAAGCACAAAAAAACGAAAGCTCTTCTTTGTGGATATAGAAAACTTTGGATGATGTTGTATTGAAAATGCATGGATGTTTATAACAGGTTGAATATGAGTAAAATGATTGCGTTGATCTTTCTGGTTTTTTGCGCCAGATTTGGTTTTTTACAAGAAAAAGTGACCAGTGTTGAAATCGTTAGAGTAACCAATTTGGGGAAAGAAATTGATAAAATAAGTGGTAAAACAATCATTATTGATGGTTACGCTTATAAACAGAATAAGTACAAACGGGAGAAACCGGTGCAATGTGATTCTCTGTCTAAGCTGTTAAACAGAGCAGTCATCGATTCTATTTTTGTAAATGATACACTTTATCATTGTGATCCGATATACGAACATAGTTATTTACTTATTTTTCATACAGAGCAGAAACATGCAAAGGTTGATTACACGTATTCTTTTTCATGGCCGGTTAGTTGCGCCGATCCGGCTTCGTCGGAATATTTGACACATATACATAGTGAATTAGTTGCTGTCAGGAAAAGGAAAGGTAAAGCTCCAAAAAGCTGAAATAGCCAATGAAAACACAAAAATTCAATTACCCTTTTTTAGCAGTGGTTTTATACACTGCCTTGCTTTGGAGACTGCGACCGTAAAACCGGAGCAATATTTTCCTTATTTTCACTTCGTTATCTTACGGTTTCAATTACCTGAATACTCGATTCATAAACCATGCCCGACAAAGTGCTCCAGTTTCCTCCGTACTCTTCTTTCCCAACCATTTCCAACGAAAGAATAACCTTGAGCCAGATTCTTCCATCTGATCTGGAAGATCTACTGGAAATCTGTTTTTACGATGGCATCAAGGCCAATTCAGTTGAAGAAGCACTGGTGATCGATGATAAAATCAACGCTGACTATCAATCAGGTAATTCCATTCACTGGGGAATCCGGGATTTGGAAACCGGCAAACTGGTTGGAACCTGTGGTTATTACCGTGGATTTGAAAAGGGGGGAGAATTGGGCTGTGTGTTGTTACCGCAATTCAGAGGTCAGGGTTTTATGACACCTGCTCTGAAGTTAGCCGCCGATTTCGGACTCAAAACCATGAAACTTTCGCGGATTTACGCCATCACCACCAAATCCAATCTCAAAGCGGTGGCATTGCTCGAACGAAATGGCTTTACGAAAACAGCCGATCTGGAAGACGATGATGTGGAATACGAATTAACTACGAAAAAGTAATTCCGTACATTCACCAAACATCAAAAAAAGATTACCTATGAACCAGGAAATTTTGGACCAATTGCCGCATGACCCATCGGTCAGACAAGAAGACTTAATCAATGATACCAGCATTTTTTATAAAGGGTTGTTTGGACTGATTTTATGTATTTTCCCCGGAGCAATTATTGGTTTGGTGTTAATAAAAATCAGCTTGGAGCAAGCTAAAGTTGCGATGACAAGTTACCAGGAAGATTCGGGTAGGTTTAGAATTGAATCGTATAAAAAGGTGAAAAGTGGCCGAACGATGGCGTATATTGGTTTGGTGATTTTCATTTGTGAAATCCTTGCTCTTGTTGGATATACTTCAAGCTAAAATCGAAGATGTTTTTCAGTGGTATCCAACGTATAGCGCCCACTTTACGTCATTAGAACGATGATCAAACAACTTTTTTTGCAGATATTTTGTGTTTTGCTCCTGAGTATGCATTCGCAGGCGCAATGGCAGCAAACCAACGGACCGTATGCGTCGCAAATAACTGACTTCGCGACTATCGGAACTGTTGTTTTTGCCGGAACCGATTTTGAAGGTGTTTTCACAACTTCTGATAACGGCGATAACTGGTCGGCGGTGAATAACGGCTTGGGAAATTTGTCGGTATTGTCGCTTGCTGCCAATGGAACAAACCTCTACGCAGGCACGATTAGCGGAATGTATCTGTCCGCAGACAATGGAAACAGCTGGAGTTTGGTCACGAACGGTTTACCAGCGTCTCCGGTTTTATCCGTGAATCCTTCAGGAAACACAATCGTTTGCGGAACAACTTCAGGAACGTATCTTTCCATTGACAACGGAATTAACTGGACGCTTTCAACCAACGGATTACCACCCAATACCTTTACGCAAAGCGCTGTGATCAATGGCTCCGATATTTTTATCGCGACTACAAACGGTGTTTTTCAATCAACTGATACGGGAAGTAACTGGGCTGGCGTGAACAATGGACTAACGAACCTTTATGTGACATTACTAGCCCAAAACGGTTCGGTCTTATTTGTCGGAACGGCTACCGGTGTTTTTCGGTCAACGGATAATGGCGCAAGCTGGACAATCGTCAATAACGGACTTTCGAATACACACATCAACGGCTTGTTGGTTGACGGTTCAGAAATCTACGCCACTACGAATAAAGGAATTGGCTTCTCAACCGATAATGGCGACAACTGGACATTAACGAATAATGAATTAAGCGCGACTGCCGTGAATGAATTGACCGTAAATGGTGCAACGCTAGTGGCAGGAACCAATTTCGGGGCGTTTATTTCTTCGGACAACGGAACGAGTTGGACAACCATTAATGATGGATTCAAGCGGGTAGAAGCATTTACATTGACCATTTCCGATACGGAACTCTATGCGGGAACCGACAATGGCTTGTTTGCAAGCACCGATAGCGGAATGAATTGGATTCCGCGAAACAACGGACTCACAGATTCGTATGTCAATTCCATCGCGATCAGAGATACGGAATTGTATGCCGGGATCGTTTCAGGATCCATCAGTCGGTCGATGAACAATGGCGCTACCTGGCAGGACATCGGAAACGGATTGGGCGACAACCTGGTCGGTTTGGTTGCTGTAAACAACGACACCCTGTTTATTCAAAATGCCGGTGGTTTGTTGTATTCTGCCAACGATGGCGCGTCCTGGAATTTTACGACCTGCTGCGTGAACCCGAAATCGTTGTTGTTTAGCGGTTCAACATTGTTTGCCGGAACATTTTTCAACGGCATTTTTTCAACGGTCAACAATGGCGTTACCTGGATGCATTTAACCAACGGAATACCCGCCGATGCTGAAGTGTATGCGCTGATTGAGGATGGTGCCGTCCTATTCGCTGGCACAAACAGTGGCGTTTACACATCCACTGATAACGGAAACAGCTGGACTACCATAAATACCGGATTGACCGATTTACACGTCAATTCACTGGTTGCGGGTGGCAATAAACTTTATGCCGGCACGAATCAGGGCGTGTTTGTATCCACTGATTCAGGAATGAACTGGCAAGCTGTAAACGACGGCTTACTGGATTTGATGATTCATTCCATTGCGTTGAGTACAACCACTATTTTTGTGGGTACAAGTACAGGCGTATGGTCGGCAGCGCTCAACGAAATTGTGGGAACGGATGAACAAGTACTTTTCTCAGCAATAATGTATCCGAATCCGACTTCAGGAACAGTAATGATCAATCTTCCGGAAGCAGGAAAAGTGTTGCTTTACAGTACTTCCGGCCGAAAAGTCACCTCCTGGAAATTGAACAAAGGTGAAAATACGGTTGCTCTTCCATGCGAATTAGCCGAAGGTGTTTATTACCTGAAAATCGAGTGTGAAAATCAGCAAATCTTCACGCAGAAGTTGATTTATAAGAAGTGATTCCAAAAGCTTATTTTTGACCTGCTTACGGGCCAATAAAACGTACCATGCACAAATTTGTTCAGCATTTTCACAAGATTTCACCGCTTTCCGAAGCAGAGATCGCCGTTATTGAAACAAGTATGTGCGTGAAAACTTTCCCGAAAGGAACCGTATTACTGAAAGAAGGGCAGCAATCGGTTGACAGTTATTTTATCCTCGAAGGTTGCGTTCGCGAATACCTGATGGTCGACGGCGAAGAGAAAACCACCAATTTCTTCACCGAAGAACAATGGGTGATTTCCACGAACAGTTTTACATCGCACAACGCTGCCGTTCATTACCTTGTTTGTGCCGAAGACACAACTTTAGTTGCGGGTAATGAAGAACAGGCGCAGAAAATGTTTCAATCTTTTCCGCGTTTCGAAACCATTTCCCGTGCGGTGGTAGAAGCCGTTTTCAACGAGCAACGCAATTTCCTGACTTCTTACTTAACCGATTCGCCCGAACAGCGCTACCAAAAGTTGCTAAAATCACGTCCCGATTTGTTTCAGCGCATTCCGCAATACCAATTGGCAAGTTATATCGGGGTGAAACCAGAATCGCTCAGCCGTATCCGAAAACGACTACTAAACACTAAATACTAATCACCACATTCCCCTTTTTATACCCGCTTTCTACATGTCGGTGCGCTTCTGGTAATTCTTCCAGCGTGTAGGTTCGATCGATTACCGATTTGAGTTTTCCGGTTGTCATGATCACCGCGATTTCTTCCAGATAAGCCAATCTTTTTTTGGCAGGCAGCGCTCCGGTGGCTGAAAATTTTGCTTTCTGTCTCCCAAACAACGCTTGCAACAGTGAACGAAATACGAGTGGTAAACCAATCACCGATGAAAGATAAATTCCGGTAGGTGAGAGTACTTTCCGACATTCGGAGAACGAGCGTTTACCCACGGTATCGAAAATGATATCGTAACGTTTGGCATTTTGGGTGAAATTTGTCTTTGTATAATCAATCACGTAATCGGCGCCTATTTCTTTCACCAGATCCAGATTGGCGGTACTACAAACACCGGTCACTTCGGCCCCGATATACTTTGCATATTGTACAGCATAGGTTCCCAAACTCCCCGACGCACCATTGATCAGCACGCGATCATTCGGTTTGATCTGCGCTAAACCTTTCAGGAAATTCAACACGGTAATCGCACTGCTGGCAATGGGTGCTGCTTCCTGGTAAGAGGTGTTTTCCGGAATAACCGTTATCACATCGTTTACATTCACACAAACGAATTCGGCATAACAACCAAGAGCAGTCGTGCCGCCGAAGACTTTATCGCCAATGGCAAAGGTTGTTACCGCTTCTCCGATCGCTACAATTTCACCTGCAAAATCAAATCCGAGAACGGGTTGTTTGGGTTTGGTAAGTCCCAGGTACAACCGTCCGATTTTCGGCTTCCCGTTACGCATCATGATATCTGCTGCCGTAACATCGGTTGCATAATTGCGCACCAGCACCTCGTTTGCTTTCGGCGAAGGCAATTGCGCGGTTGTCAGTTTTAAAACATCAGCTTCACCGTAGTTGGCAGCCGTAATGGTATTCATATTCCCTGTTGTCATAATTCCTGTTTGTTTCATGCAACAAAGATATTTCGGGGGCTTTCCTGATTTCGTTGACTTGGGTTAAGAAATTTTCACCACAAAGACACAAAGTTTTTTTGACGAACCTGATGTGTTAAGGTCACAAAGGTGATCTACCTGGCTCCGCCTTTGTGATCTTTGTAGCACACTAAGTTTGTCCTTTTTCTTTGTGTCTTTGTGGTAATTCAAGTCTCATATTTATTAGTTTTGGAATCAACAAAAATTTACAATCACTAAAACCGGATAAGGATGGAACAAACATTGGCAGAGAAAAAAACGGCCGCTCGAAAAGCGCTTGGAATCGATCAGGAAGATAAACTTATCCTGAGTCTTGACGGCGGCGGAATTCGCGGGATCTTGACCTTACAGCTCCTGAAAAAAGTAGAGGAAATTGCAGGGATTCCATGTTATCAACTATTCGACATGGTAGCAGGAACATCAACCGGAGGAATTATCGCCGGGCTGATTGCTTCCTCGAAAACGGCCTCCGAAATAGAAGAATTGTACATAAAACTGGTCACCGAAGTTTTCAAAAAGAAAGGCCTGCTCGCCAGCAGAACGCTTAATCCGCCATTGTATGACAAGGTGAATTACCGCAAAGCACTCATAGACGTTGTTGGAAATACGACGCTTGAAAAAGCCTGTACCAATTCGGATATCGATTTGCTGATTACTTCAAAAGATATCACGGCGGGCGAAGAGACATTCTTTACCTGTTTTCAGCACAATGGCAAGTTTTCGGGAACCTACAAAGACGTATTGCTGCGCGCGGTAATGGAAGCCACGATGTCAGCACCGACCTATTTTACACCGCTTGAGCGATTTGTAGACGGCGGTACCACAACCTACAACAATCCGTCGCTTTCGGCAGTGATGGAAGCAGTACATTACGGCCCGAAAGGCAAATACGATTTATCGAAACTGACGATGTTTAGCTTTGGAACGGGAACATCCATCGAGTTTATCAATCCGGATAAAACCACTAATCCGGAAGGATTGGACATGCTTTTCTGGCTGGATTTGGTGATGCGTGAATCGAGCCAGGACGCCAGCGATATGCAAAACAACCTCATTCGCTCAGGGCTGATTCCGGAACTCGATTTCAGAAGGTTTCAATTGTCGCTGGACACCAGAACAATGGAGAAACTACCCAATAAAGAGATTGAACCGATCAAAAAGGTGGATGCCCAGTGGTTGCGCGATCTGACCGATAAAGATCTCAAAGGAATCGATTTGGACGATGTCTCGAAATTCTCACTCATGAAAACTATCGGTGAAGCCATGGTTGATTACATCATGGATGACGGACACGCGTTCAAGAAAGACTTGTGTGACAACCGCAAGCGCGATTTGCTGGTAACAGCCTTCGGTGATGTAGAACGCATCAAAAAACAAATGAGTGATCCGAATTGGTTGAATGATTTTGAAAGTTAAAATGAATTGAAAATGTAAAATGTAAAATTGAAAAGGGGGCTTCTTTTCAATTTTACATTTTACATTTTCAATTATTAATTTTGCCCTGTATGGCACCGGAACAAACACATTATCTTTCCATCGGAAACCAACTCACCGGATCAGTTGAAAGTCAGCTATTTGGTAAACCCTGCTTTAAGATCAACGGAAAAGCCTTCATCTGCTTTTTTCAAAACGAAATGGTATTTAAACTCCAGGGTGATGCGTACAAAGAAGCACTGAGTTTAGACGGTTCGCAGTTGTTTGATCCATCCGGCAAAAAACGCCCGATGAAAGAATGGGTGCAGGTTCCGTTTCATTACCAGGAAAATTGGTCGCACTTTGCGCAGGAGGCATTGAATTACGTTTCGGGATAGTAGGTTTCCCCAAAGTATGTTAATAGTTGAGTTGTTTACCAACGCTCACACTTCTTTTTACCGTTTCGGCTGTATCACCCAATAAATACCAGATACTATGAAACGTCAAACCATCACCTTTACAGTAACTTTATTATTGTTGGCAGCCTGTGCGGCGAATGAAAATAACCAGTCATCAGAACGCAAACTGGAAAGTCCGCAGCAGGAATCAGCCAGTGCGGATCGATCTTCCACAATGGAGAGCGACGAAACCGGAACCTTTGTTCCTTCATCCGCTGCGGTTGAAACAGGTGCTGATTCTTCACGCCGGTTTATCCGAACGGCCAATCTCAAATTCAAGGTAAAAAATGTAATCAACGCGACGTATGATATCGAAGAAATTGTGCACGCCCACAACGGTTTTGTGACGTTTACCGATATGAGAAGCAACATCGATAACGTGGATTCACGGGCTGTGAGTGCCGATTCTTCCGTTGAAATAACGCGCTACACCATCACTAATACACTTACGTTACGTGTTCCGAATAAACTACTTGATACCACGTTGAAAGACATTGCTCATAACATCGATTACCTTGATTACCGCGTGATCAAAGCCGAAGATGTAGCGTTGAATCTTCTTGAAAAACAATTGACACAGCGTCGGGCAGCCAGAAGTGGCGAGCGTTTGGCAAGCACATTTGATAACAAAAAACTCGATCCAACTGCTGCAGCCGAATTGCAAAACCGGCAGGAAGAAGCGGCAGACAATGCAACAATCGAGGCGCTCAGACTCAATGATCAGATCGCCTACAGTACGATTGAACTGGAGATTTACCAACGCCAGGGAATCAAACGCGAAATGGTAGCAAGCCTCAAAGAAATGGATGAATACCAACCGGGTACCGGGAGTCGTTTCTCTGATTCGTTTGTTTTTGGCTGGGAAATTATCGTTGAATTCGTATTGTTCCTCACAAAATTCTGGGTGTTCATTGTACTGGGGGCCGGAGTGTATATAGTGTATAAGCGAAACCTGTTTTCGGCGAAGAAATAAGAATGATGCTTGATGTTGGATGCTTGATTTTTGATGTTGGATGAGGTTTTGGTGAGAATAAAAACCCGGAGAAGCGGTCTGAACAGAAGTTGGACCATGGTTGTAGATAAAGAGTATAATCAAAAATCAAGCATCCAACATCAAGCATTTGGCAGAGTGTTTTTTTTAATATCCTAAAACGTTTTTTTTGTGATTTAATTAAATAATCACAAGGAATCCTTTTGCTATATCAAATCAATTTATATTTTTGTTCAGCAGTGTCTATTGGATGCGCACCACTAATTAACATTATTCACTATGAGCGAATTATATCCATAAGGATTTTTTTTAGTAAAGACATTACGACGACCTGTTTGTTTTAGCAACTAGTCTGTCAGCTGCATTTTTAATTATAGTTATCCGGATTTCCGGAGCCCGATTCATTGAACAACAACGATCGTTTTTCGATCCATAACACCACTATTACATGTTTGACGAAGTATTCGTTCTTATTAAAAATAAACTCAACAGCTTTTTCAATAGTTACATTGAAAACAATGGTGGTGGAAGTGGTTTTCAGGAATATGTAACATTTCTTGAGGGCGAAAAAATCGATCCGCTGGTGATTCCGGTCAACAAGGTAACTCCCATCCTGGTAAACATCGAGGAAGAAAAAGTATTGCGGATGAACGACCGTTACGAAGGTTCGTTACGCAACGGTAAACGCACCGATATCAATCCTTCCATTCGTGTAAACATGCTTATTTTGTTCGTTTCCAAGTTCAGCAACTACGAACAATCGCTCAAATTTTTATCGCTGATTATCAAGTGTTTTCAAAATACTCCGGTGTTTAATCATGAAAACACACCCACACTGAATCCTGAAATAGAACGTCTGCGCATGGAACTCATTACGCTACCCATCAATCAGCAAAATGAATTATGGAATGCGCTGCGCACCAACTACCATCCTTCGGTGGTGTATAAAGTAAATCTTCTGGTATTTCGCGATGACCTGTCTGAACAGGATTACTACCAGGTAGAGGAAATAGTGATCAAGGAACCAATTCACCTGAATAAAGAAAACAATGGCAATAACAGTAACCTTTAATACAAACAATTTAATTTAAAACTTATGGCGACTTACAGAACTCCGGATGTGTACATCGAAGAGACCTCCACGCTGCCACCTTCCGTGGCGGAGGTATCAACGGCAATTCCGGCCTTTTTGGGCTACACTCAACTGGTGACTGATCCGGATGGTGAAAACCTCATTTTTGTTCCGACAAGAATCAATACTTTATTGGATTATACGGCAATTTTCGGAAAACCGAATTTATTGTCGTTTACAGCAACTACCAATGCCGCCAATGAGTTGGTTTCGGTAGACAAAGACAGTGCGACCGATCAGCAACACAGATTGTATTATGCGCTTGACCATTACTTCAAAAATGGTGGTGGTACGTGCTATGTAGTAAGTTTGGGAGCCTATAAGGTAAAAGCGAAAGCCGACTTCACGAAAGGACTCACAGCACTTGAAAAAGAAGACGAACCAACGTTGATCGTTTTGTCGGAAGCAACCACATTGAGTTCGCAGGATTACCACGATTTGTGTCAGGCTGCGTTGGATCAATGCGAAAAACTAAAAGACCGTTTTTGCATCTTCGATGTATTGAACGATAAAGACGGCGTGAAAAATTTCCGTAACATCGTCAATAATAACCTGAAATACGGTGCGGCTTATTATCCGTTCCTGCAAACTTCTCTTGTGTATCAATACGAAGAAGATTCAGTGGTGGTAAAAGGCCAGTCAAGCGAATCAACAACAGGAACGTTTACGTTTTCAACCAACGCAATTAAAGTTGAGTATACAGGTCTGAAAACGGCAACACCAACGTTGGAAGTGAAAACCAGCACAAAAACGACTGTTACGATTGAAAAAGATGCAAACAATAAACTGACTATCAATCTTTCCAAAACCGCAACGGCCAACACCGGTAAAGCAATCGGCGATGCCTTTGCAGCCTCGGCAGATGGTGCCACTTCAGGGTTTAAAGTGACGTCTTTATCAGACACCGAAACACAAGCGGTATTGGATGTTACTGCATTAACAGCTCCGGTTACCACAGAAACAGTTACGGTAGACAAAACGTTGACGGCAATTCGTGATACAAATACGTCGCTTTACAATGCGATTAAAACGGAATTAGCGAAAATGCGCATTGTATTGCCTGCTTCTCCTTCTGTAGCGGGAGTTTACGCTACCGTTGACCGCACAAGAGGTGTTTGGAAAGCACCGGCGAATGTGTCTATCAACAGCGTGGTAAATCCGATGATTAAAATTTCTGCATTGGAGCAGGAAACACTGAATATCGATGCCGACAGCGGAAAATCAATCAACGCAATCCGCACGTTTGTTGGTAAAGGAACGTTGATCTGGGGCGCACGTACATTGGCCGGAAACGACAATGAATGGCGTTATGTTCCGGTTCGTCGTTTGTTCAACATGGTGGAAGAGTCGAGCAAAAAAGCATCTGCGTTTGCTGTGTTCGAACCGAATGATCCTTCTACCTGGTTGAAAGTAAAAGGAATGCTTGACAGCTACCTGTATGGGTTGTGGCAGCAAGGTGCATTGGCAGGTTCCAAGCCCGAAGCAGCTTATTTTGTGCATGTAGGACTTGGTAAAACAATGACGCAGCAGGACATCCTGGAAGGACGTATGATTATCGAGATCGGAATTGCAGCTGTGCGTCCGGCAGAATTCATTATCCTGCGCTTCTCGCACAAACTTCAGGAAGCCTAATTAACCCATTTTTTAAACGATAAATAACTAGCATTATGGCAATTGCAAAAGACCAGATAAAAACGGATTATCCGTTGCCGGTATATAATTACAGAGTCGATATCGGCTCGGAAACCGTTGCTTTTTCAGAAATTTCGGGCTTGGAAATCGCCCTGGAAGCAATCACGTATAAAGAAAGTCAGGTAGCCTCAGGCATCGCCGGACCAAACAGAATGTACATGCCCGGAAATCCGAAACCACTCACCATTACAATGAAAAAAGGATTGGTGGTTGCGAAAAGTATTCCTGTATTGTACAACTGGATTCAAAGCACAGAACTCAATCGTGTCGAAAAGAAAGACATTACGGTTCATTTATGCGATGAAAAAGGCGAATCTGTGGTGCGCTGGAAAGTAATCGATGCATTCCCTACCAAGTTGTCAGCTCCGAGTTTCAATGCCAACACCAACGAGGTGGCTATTGAAACCATGGAATTGATGGCAACGCGCATGGAAATGAGCGAAGGGTAACCAAATCCGGGATAATAGGGCAGGGCGCGTTTACGATTCACGGAAACGCGTCCTGCGCATACCCGCTTCACCCAATCGGATAGAATTCACGCTAACAGATGAGCACGCATGGCACTCGACAAACAACAACTCGCAAACGCGTATCCGCTTCCGGTCTATAACTACAAAGTTACCGTGGGTACTGACGTGATGGCTTTTTCAGAAGTTTCAGGGTTGAATATGGAATATGAAAAAGTGATCTACAAAGATGGATTTTCTTACCTCAACGGTATGAATATCATTCGTGCGCAGCCCAAAGAAGTTTCCATCACATTCAAAAGAGGAATCTTGTCGAAGCACAAGGAATTGTATGGTTGGATGGATGCCAAGACCAAAAAAGATGTGTTTGTTGATTTGTGTGATCCGCAGGGAGTAGCCCTTGTGCGCTGGAAAGTGCGAAAAGCCTTTCCGCTGAAACTGGACGCGCCTTCATTCAATGCAGGCAGCAACGATGTAGCGATCGAGCAATTACAGATTGTTGCGCAGGATTTAACGATAGAATACTACTAGAATTATGTCATTGACCAATATATTGAACATGGATCCGCCATTGGTACACCGTTTCGGCGTATTCTTTTTTGCGGGCGGCGTTATTCCCAATCCGATTGATATCCGTTTTCAGAAAGTATCCGGTTTGGGTGCAGAAATAACCCTCGACACCATTACAGAAGGGGGCGAAAACCTCTATACGCATCGGACTCCGAAAAGAGCCAGTTACAACAATCTGGTGCTGGAACGTGGTTTGATTGTAGGATCGCCAGTGAACATTGAATTCAATGTGGCCTTTTCACTCTTCAAATTTGCGCCTTCAAACGTATTGGTAACACTATTTAATGAAGACAGCATTCCGATGGCCGGTTGGTTTTTCACGAAAGCCTATCCGGTAAAATGGTCTACTTCCGATTTGGATGCTTCGTCGAACAGCGTGGCGATTGACAAGCTGGAACTGGCATACACGCGTTTTCAGGCAATTAAATTGTAGGGCGATGGCAGTGGAAATAAGAGAGCTGATAGTGAAAGCTGTGATCACCAAAGGTGCTAAAAAGGCTTCCAATTCAGGATCGCAGCTAAACCACGACAAAGTGGTGCAGGAATGCGTAGACCAGGTATTAAAGATTATGCGACGAACCAATAAACGCTGATTGTGGGATTACTGAATTTATTTAAACTGGAAAAACTGAAGATTCACGTCTATAATACGGGTGAACGTACAGCTCCTATTACAGGCCAATCATTCGAGGTAATGTTTAACCCCGAATCGTATTCGCAATCGTATGAAAACGTGTTTCAGGAAACGCAGGCTATAAATACCAGTGGCGCCGAAGCAAAATATGCTATGAGCCGGCCGGCTGATTTGACACTGAAACTCATCATTGATGGCACCGGCGTTTCTACCTATGGCATCACCAATGTACTCGGTGGTAAAATGGATGTACAAAAGAAAGTGGATGAATTCCTGGAAAAAACATCCCAAATGGACGGTAAAACCCACGAGCCCAAATACCTTGTGGTATCGTGGGGGAAACTCAATTTTTCGTGCCGCCTGAAAAGTGTAACCATCAACTACACGCTGTTTGATAACAACGGAATTCCGCTCAGAGCCGAGCTCAACACCGTTTTTATAAACGATATAGAAACCAAAAAACGGCTCAAAAAAGAAAATAAAAGTTCGCCCGATCTCACACATTGGCGCATTGTTCAATCACACGATACATTACCGTTGATGTGCGAAGAAATTTACGGCTCACCTCACTATTACATTCAGGTAGCCAAAGTGAATAAATTGGATAAATTCCGAAACCTGATTCCCGGTCAGGAATTGTTTTTTCCACCAATTACCAGTTAAACTATGGGAGTCGTAACAGTAAGCATATTGCAGAATGGCAAGTTGATCAAACCGGAGTTTGAACTCCTGTCTATTGATGTCCTGCGCGAATGCAATCGCATTCCTGTTGCCGAATTGCTGTTTGCCGACGGAAAGCCCCAAAAAAGGGAGTTCCCGCTTAGTGACAGCAACTTTTTTCAGTCGGGTAAAGAAATTGAGATCAAACTGCGTTACGAAGGAATCAATCAAAAAGAAAAAACGGTATTCAAAGGAGTGGTAATGGGCCAGGCACTTCGCATGAGTTCAGAAGCATGTTTGTTGCACGTTGAACTGAGCGATACTGCCGTAAGAATGACCGGCGCCCGCAAAAGCAATATTTTCGAAGAAATGAAAGACGCCGATGTAATCGGTAAATTGATTACAACCGCCGCACTTAAAAAAGGGATAGTGGATGCTACCAAAGTGACCCACAAGCGTCTGGTACAGTACCATGCTTCCGATTGGGATTTTTTGCTCTGCAGAGCTGAAGCCAACGGATTGCTCGTGACGTCGGAAGACGGAACTATTTCGGTCAAAGCGCCCGATCTCAGCGCCGGTTCCAAAAAGAAATTTAAATTCGGTATCGATGAAATCTATGATTTTGATATCGAATCAGATACACGTCATCAACGCACCGCTATCAAAAGTGCTGCTTACGATATAAAAGCCCAAAAGCTCAGCGAGCCGGTTTCTGCCAAAGCATTTAAACTTGACCAGTCGGGATTGAATAATTCGATGGTGAATAAACCCATGGGCAACAGCGAAGAAATGCTCATTGGCGGAGCAGCATTGAATGCCGGCGAAGCACAAGCCTGGGCCGATGCAACGATGGTCAAAACACGACTTTCCATCCTCAAAGGAAGCATGCGAATTCCCGGAACAGCCGATTTACTGGTAGGCGATGTGATCGAGTTGGATGGCATGTCAAAGCTGTTTTCCGGCAAAACGATCATTACCGGAATTCGCCACCAGGTCAACAATACCGAAGGGTGGGCGACCGAGATACAATTCGGAATTTCCGCCGAGCGATTCAGCAATTTGTATCCCGTGAATGAAACGCCGGCTGCTGGTTTATTGCCCGGAGTAAACGGCTTACAGATAGGAATTGTGGAGAAGTTTGAAGAAGATCCTGAAAAAGAATTCAGGGTAAAAGTGAGCATTCCTTCCATTGAAAGTAAAACCAACAGCGTTTGGGCGCGCCTCGGGTCGATGGACGCCGGTAAAGAACGCGGGGCTTTCTTTTTTCCGGAAACAGGTGATGAGGTGATTTTGGGCTTTTTCAATGATGATCCGCGACAACCGGTCGTTTTAGGATCGCTCTACAGTTCGGTCAATACGCCGCCAATCAAACCTGCCGACAAAAATCCGCTGAAAGGATTTACCAGCAAGCAGGGATTGAAAATCACCTTCGACGACGAGAAGAAAATCATGACCCTGCTCACGCCGGGCAAACAAAGCGTTGTGATCGACGACGATCAGAAAACAATGACACTCACCGATGCCAACAAAAACAAAATTCTGTTGAGCAAAGACGGTGTAACAATAGATAGTGGCAAAGATTTCATCTTAAATGCAAAAGGAGACGTGAAAATAACGGCTGGAAAAAAGGTGGAAATTTCTGCGAAACAAGTAGAAGTAATTTAGAAAAAACAGATTAAATACGAGAAATCATGAATGAATTAAAATTACAATTAACAGTAGCAGAGGTCAATAAAATTATTGAAGCGTTGGGGCATTTACCTTATCTGCAAGTATATGAATTGATCTCGAAGTTGCATCAGCAGGCGCAGGAACAATTGAGCACAAGTCCGCGATCAAACGGCTCTGCGATGATTGATCATCCGGATGCTGAAGTGGTGGAAACCGAACTAAGTGAATAAGACAAAACGATAACGGAAAGGTTATGGACAAAAAAGATGCGTTTTTAGGAAAAGGCTGGGGATTTCCACCGGCGTTTTTTGCCAATGGTGCCGAAGTGGAAATGGTATCAGACGAGCAGGATATCCTGCAAAGTTTGAATATTCTCCTTTCGACCGCGCTTGGTGAACGCTCGTTGTTTTCGGCCTACGGAAGCGACCTCAACCGATTTATGTTCGAGGAAGCAGATCAGGGAATGGTCAACGGCATTCAAAACATGGTCCAGGATGCGATCCTCAACAACGAATCGCGTATTGAAGTCACAACGGTTGATGTTTCGGTAAGCGAGTCTACGGAAGGATTGGTGATGATCTCGATTGAGTATCTGATCAGGACCACCAACACGCGCTACAACCTGGTCTATCCGTTTTACCTGCAGGAAGCATCTCTTTAATAATCCTAAAGTTAACAACGGCTATGAGCGATTTTATTATTCAGGAAAACGACCAGGTGATGTTTATACCGGCTTTCGGGGCGGCTATAGTGGTGGTGCAACCCGGAATAATGAAAGCAACCGGAAAAACGACCTTGGGTGGCAAGAAAATCTGCGTGGTAGGCGACGAATCACAACTGTCTGTTCCAGGATGCGCTTATATGACGCCACAGTACGTTATTCCCGGTGTTGGAACCCTGAAAATTGAAAAATTAGCGGGTAACCAGCAGTCGAAAAAAACCAAAAGCGGTGGCAAAAAGATCATTCTGAAAGGCATGATGCTCAAAGCCAAATTCGAGGTGCAAACCCCGGCGCAGGACCCAACTCCGGTGGCTAGTGGTGGTTCGCCCATTCCGGATGGAACACCGAGTTATTCAGGACAAGGCAGTTTTGTGACAACCAATATCAAGTTTAAAGTCAGTTAACAACATCAATAAAGAGGCAACAGCATGATTAGTGGTATAAAACCGAAAGAACTACTGTTCAGAGATGGCACAAGCCAGTCTCAGCGGCTGAATAATGCATTGGATCCCGATGCAATTTTGGTCGACGAACGGCAACTGGCCGATTTTATCCGCTTTGCCCAGGATTTTGCCGAAAAGCTGCAGTTTTTTAACCAGGAAAATGAACTGGCAGGCACTTGGGAAGGATTTCTGATCGACGATTATACCAGCTATAAAAGGCTCGATACCGAAAGTCAAAAAAAGGAACTGCGTGAAAAATGGTTGAAGGAGCTGATAACGTATGCCGAGAATCCGGAAAAGTTTGCCGATAACCAGGAAATGATCCGGAAATTTGCCCGGCCGCATCTGGCGCTTTTTGTAACGTTTTTAAAATTATTGGGAACCGTTCAGCAACAAATGAACGGCATGAGCAAACGTCACCTGGATTATTTTTACCGACAGGTACTTGGATTGTCTGAACGGAAACCCGTGCCCGATGTGGTCAACGTGATCATCAACCTGGCCGACGATGTACAGGATTATCAGCTCGAAAAAGGTACGCTACTTTCGGCCGGACGTGACAGTCTGGGGCAGGAACTGATCTACAGTATTGATGAAGATACGATGATCAACCGGTCTCAGGTAGAAGAGATTAGAAATGTATATACCGACCAGAAAGTTACTGGACTACGTGAAATCCGCGAAGCAAACGGAACGGAACCAGATGCCGGTTTGATGGCCGTGATGCAAATGGCGTTGGGGCAACCCGATCCGATGGATCCGCTGCCACTTTATAAGGAAAAGGCTGCCAGCCTTACACAATTGGTTACCGATCTGGGTAAAAATGACAGCGCGGCTATCACCTATATTCAGGAACAATTGATGCTGAAAACGGAAGATTTTAGCTTGATTATGTCCCTTGATAATGAGTCGGATGACGAAAACTGGGACGATGCTTACGCGTTGCTTGAAAAGGCGTTTCAGGATAAAGTGACATCGAATCGCCAGCAATTATTGAAGTCCATCTATGTGGAAAACGCCACGAAGGGTTTCCTCAATATGTTCAAATATGCATTAGGTTCTCCGAATCCGAACGACGATTTGCCGTTCTATGAAAACGAAGCAGTAGATACCAATCGGCTCCAATTGATTTATGAAGAACTGACAGGTAAAGACGCAGGTAAAAGTGCTGATGCACTTGCTTATGTAAACGCGTCGCTGTTCATGTCGAAGCCGCACTATGAGAAAATCCTGGAGACCTATATCATCAGCCGTGATCCGAAACGAACCGTAGACTGGAATCTCGTTTATTCGCTCATGGAAATGGCGCAAAGCGATAAACAGGATTTCTTGCCTGGTTTGCCTCAGCAAACAGATTATCTAAATATTTACACCATAAAGGATGCCCGTGAAACAGCCTTTACCGCTCCGGGTGAAGAGGGGGAAAGCAGCGTCCGGTTCAAAACGTTCGGTAAACAAGTGCCGTTTGTTCCGAACGATCAGGTTTCGCCTGCGTTTATCGGTTTGGCAATAGCATCTCCTCAGTTTTTATTGGAAGAAGGGCTTCGCACCATTACAATGGGGGTGGTCTTCGACAATCCTTCGGAAGGAACAACACTCAAAAAATTACAAAAACTTACAGCTCCGTTTGCGTTTTACCTCAGCGGTTCTGATGAATGGATCAAAGCCGTACCGAAGAGCATGGTATTCGGCGAGAAACCAATCGCTCCGGGACAACCAAAGGCTTGTATCCGGTTGGATGTGACATTGGAATTATCTGTAAATGAGAAATCGGTCACTACACCCGTTGAGCCGGCGGTACAGCCATCGATTTCGTCAGGATTGCCACTTTTGTGTGTTTTGCTGAATAATCAGGAAGTACCTGAAAACACAACTATTCCATACGGTTTGTTGAAAGATTTGACCGTGCGAAGCATCTCGGTAGGAATAACCGTCAGCGAGATCAAAAAACTCAATTTACAAAACGATTTTTCATCGCTCAGTTATAAAAAACCCTTTGAACCGTTTGGAACAGAACCGGCCATAGGCGATAGTTTGTACATGACGCATCCCGAATTGTGTACCAAGCAATTGGATACCCTTTCACTCAACTTTGAATGGATGAATCCGCCGTCGATTTTACCGGACTATTATGCCACGTATAAAACATTGGCAGCGCTTTCCCCCGTATTGACAACCGAACCTGCGCTGATCACTGCTAATGCCGATTTTAAAGTGAAATTGAGTTTGTTTGATAAACAGGCAGGCATCGTTTTACAGGACCTTTCGTTGTTTGAAGCAGCCGATGCAAAAAAGCTGAATTCGGTAAAGGTAGACCTGAAAAAAGTGCTGCCGGCCAAAGCGCCCGGGTTTGTTTACGAGCAACGAACACCTGAGGAAGAACCGCCGCAGGAAATTCAGGATGCTGAGCGTTACTGGCGCTTTGAACTGAATGCACCTGGTTTTCAGGATGCGTATTATTCGCAATTGCTTACACGTCAGGCAATGCTCGATTCGAAGGACACCAATAAATCGTTGGTGTTGAATCCGCCATATGTGCCCAAATTAAAGTCATTGACTGCGGGCTATACAGCCTCTTTTGCCATTGATTTAGTGGAAACCAAAAACAATAGTACCGATAATCGCTTGTATCATTTACACCCGTTCGGTTATAAAGAACTGCCTGTAAAAGCTAGTACAAGCACCATGAATCTGCTTTTACCGGATTATTCCAGGGAGGGTGAACTGTACCTTGGTATTTCAGGTTTAGAGGTGCCGCAGAGCATTTCTGTGTTGGTACAAATGGCAGAAGGAAGCGCCGATCCGGATATAGAACAACCTGATATTTTGTGGGAATACCTTACGAATGATCAATGGAAAGTCTTGCCACAGGGAAGTTTCAGCAAAGATACTACCAACGGACTCATTGATACCGGACTCATAGTTATCAACATTCCGGCAGATGCCACAACGGGCGACACGCTTTTGGGAACCACACAAACATGGATTCGCGCCAGCGTGAAAAACAATTGCATGGCCATCGCCGATATGGTAAGTATTCGCACACAATCGGTGCAGGCAATTTTTGTAGACAATAATAACTCGGAAGAACATTTATTAACGCTGCTGGCTCCGGATAGCATCAAAGCACCGGTTGATCCAGTTCCGGAAATCAAAAACATCCAACAGCCTTATACCTCATCAAAAGGGAAGCCGGCTGAACAGGATATTTACTTTTATAACCGCGTTAGTGAGCGCTTACGGCACAAAAACAGGGCTGTAACCATGTGGGATTACGAGCGGTTGGTGCTGGACCATTTTCCTGAAATTCACAAAGTCAAATGTGTTCCGGGCGAATTCCTGATCGGGAGTGAAAGCTATGGAAACGTTGACATTATTGTCATCCCGGATATTATGGGAAAACTCCCGTTCAATCCGTTTCAGCCCAAAGTACCTTCCGATTCCATTTGGCACATTCAGCGCTATATCGATCAGCGCAAACCAGCTTATGCCAATGTGAAAGTGAAAAATGCTTCGTTTTTGCAGGTCAAAGCGCGATTTGCCGTGAAGTTCAAAGACACCAGTAACATGGGCTTTTTTACGCAGGAACTCAATGAATCATTGAAACGTTACCTCTCGCCCTGGGCGTATGATGAAGGTGCTGATATTGTACTTGGCGGTAAGATTTACGCCAATATGATCGTCAATTTTCTGGCCGAACAGCCGTATGTGGACTATGTGGCCGGATTGAAATTATTTCAAAGCGATGATGGTATCAACTTCACCGAATCGAAGTTTTTAAACAAAGGAGAAAATGTTGTTCAGGCAGATAAACCCGATATCATTCTGGTTTCGGCACAACAGCATGAAATAGATATCGTGAGTGAAAATGGCTATGAAGCCAAAGATTTCACCGGAATCGATTACATGAAAATAGAATTGGATTTTACTGTAGCCGATTAAAATTGGTGATAGATAATTAAAGAATGATTTTAACAATTGGAGTATGAATATTGATAAGAAAGACCGCACACAGTTAAAGAACTATTTCAGGTCAAACGCAGCCCCAACCGAACAAAACTTCAAAGATTTCATTGATGCAAATTTGAATCAAAAGGAAGATGGTATCACCAAAATTCCTGATGGTCCTCTTGCAGTTCAGTCGGCAACCCAATCGGAAGAATTACTTCATTTTTATAAGGATTTTAAAGACGTGGGACCCACCTGGACCATGAGTCAAAAATCGGGTACACGCAGCGGTTTTTCCATAGCCGGAGCCGGAGCTAGTAAATTATTCATCGATGCTGCCAATGGAAATATCGGAGTGAACCTGGCAACTACGCCAACAGCTAAGCTGCATTTGTATGAAGAAATGGGAAGTGCTGCAACACCCACTTCGGGGTCGTTGTTGCTGGAACACGGAAATGCAGGTGGCCAAAGTTCGATTGTTTTTAAAAGCAAATCCGGTGCAGGAACTGACTATGGCTATCTTTCGTTTATTGACAATATTCCCGGAGGATCGGGCAAAGTAAGTTTGCTTACCATTGGTTCTGTTGGCGATGCGGGAGATCACATCGCGTTGATGCCCGGTGGAAATGACGGTTTTGTAGGAATAGGAACTCAAAAACCAGCTGGCCGGCTACATATTTATGAGCAAAGAGGAACCAAAGCATCTGCCACCTCAGGATCCATTTTATTGGAACATGCAGATGCAGGCGGCCAAAGCTCCATTGTATTTAAAAGTAAAAACAACGCCGGTTCCGATTATGCTTATATCGCTTTTCAGGACGATGTAACATTGGGAGGAGCTGGTGAAGCAAATATCCTCACGATCAGTACGCAAAACGACACCAACGATCATATTGCCCTCATGCCAAGCGGTAATGTTGGGATCGGAAGAATGCAACCAACGATAACGCTGGATGTTCGCACCGGTTCTACCATCGGAACAGCAGAGGCAGCGGCCGATCAGCAAGCTGCCGGAAACCGTGGTACCAAAGTGCGTTTTGGCGCCTTGGTTAACGAATATGTGGGAATGGATGTAGTGGTGAAAGAAGGAACTGCCGGTTCAGGAAATTCTGCCGATCTTTTGTTCAGTACATGGGAAAGCGCCACAAGTAGTTCGCGTGAAGTTGCCCGCATCAACGGAAAAGGAAACATGGGATTGGGCATTGCTGCTCCTGCCGGAAAGTTACACCTGTATGAAGCAGTAGGTACAAAACCAACGGCCACAGCCGGAACATTGGTACTGGAACACGGTGATACCGGAGGTCAAAGCTCAATCGTTTTTAAAAGTAAAAACAACATAGGTTCCGATTATGCTTACATCGCTTTTCAGGATGATGCTACAATTGGCGGTGCCGGAGAGGCCAATGTTTTAACCATCAGCACACAAAACGAAACCAACGATCATATTGCGCTGATGGCTAGTGGAAATGTCGGTATCGGAACAATTGCTCCATGGGCAAAATTACACGTGAAAGCCAGTGGTGGCGCTAATCCTAGTGTAAACGGATTGTTTGTCTATAACGAAGCAACGACGGCTAATCAGGATGCGATTATTTGTTCACGTGTAAATGGTGCCGGTGCCGGTAATCCATTCATTTCTTTTGATGTTGCCAATGTCGCAGGCTGGTCTATGGGGATGGATAACAAAGACGGCCAGTCACTGAAGTTTTCAGCTGTATGGGACAATCTCACCACAGCTACAAAAATGACTTTGCAGCGCAACGGAAATCTGGGACTTGGAATTGCTCCGACCGGAAAATTACATCTGTACGAAGCAACAGGAACAAGGCCTTCACCGAATGCAGGAACAATTGTACTGGAGCATGGTGATACGGGGGGACAAAGTTCCATCGTATTCAGAAGTAAAAACAACGCCGGCAGTGACTACGGTTACATTGCTTTTCAGGATGATTCAACGATTGGTGGTACCAGTGAATTGGCGGTTTTGACCATCGGTATTGAAAATGACGGAAACGATCACATCGCACTGATGCCTTCGGGAAATGTAGGGATCGGAAGAATGCAGCCCTCTACAAAATTGGACGTAAAAGCCGGTTCCATTATCGGAACAGGAGATTTCGTTCCCAATCAGCATGACCCAGCCAACAGAGGAACCAGGGTGCGTTTCGGTGCCTTGCCAACCGAATTTGTGGGAATGGATATTGTACTCAGAGAAGGAACGGCCGGTTGTGGTAATTCAGCCGATATCGCTTTCAGTACCTGGGAATGTAATACTTCCGCAACGCGCGAAGTCGTGCGTATTTCCGGTACAGGAAATTTGGGGATTGGTACCAACAATCCACTTGCTCCGCTGCACGTAAGAGGTGCACGTAATACAGTAACCACTGCTGGCGGAGATGGTGCTGTTGGAACCAATGATAGCTGGGATAACGGATGGAACAATGGAAGAACGGCATCGTTATCCATTTTCGCCGAAGGTGGAATTGGAACGCGCTCTTTCTTCTTCCAGCACACGAATTTAACCATGTCGGATGCGCGGATCAAAGAAGTGGTGGGGCGCAGCAATGCCCAGGAAGATTTGGCGCGTTTGCGTCAGATTCAGGTGACTGATTACCGCCACATTGACCACAATACTTACGGAAGAAAAACATACAAAAAAGTCATCGCACAGGAAGTAGAAGAGGTGTATCCGGAGGCTGTCGGACAGCGAACAGAAACCATTCCGAATATTTTTTCACAAGCTGTTTCTTCCGTTTATGATGAAGCAAACGAACAACTGACCGTGACGCTTTCCAAAGCTCATGAGTTGGTAGCGGGAGATACGGTGGATTTAATCCATGAAGACGGCCAGCGCGAAACATACCGTGTGGAAACAAACACCGAAACAACATTCACTGTAAAAGTCACAGCCGATCCTGGCAATGTATTCGTGTACGGAAAACAGGTCGACGATTTCCGCTTTGTGGATTACAACAGCCTTTTTATGTTGGGTGTAAGCGCTATTCAGGCACTGAGTACCGAAATGGATACGGTAAAACAACAACTGAAAGACCTTCAGCATTCATTCGCCAACAAAACGATTCAAGCAAATTAATTAAAGACAACTCACTACTCAGACCATGCAAAACGATCGAAAAGACAGAACGCAGCTCAAAGGCTATTTTAAGTCGAATGCCGCGCCAACAGAACAAAACTTCAAAGACTTCATCGATGCAACCATCAACCAGAAGGAAGATGGCATTGCGAAAGTAGTTGATGGTCCGATTGCATTGGAATCGGCGGGTACGAAACAAGAAGTGTTACATTTCTACGCAAAATTTTCAGACAACGAACCTGTTTGGATCCTGGGACAAAAAACGGGCGATCGACCTGGCTTTTCCTTGTTTACAAGCACACAGAAAACAATACCGAAGCTGTTTGTTGATACAGCTAACGGAAATATAGGTGTTGGGACAGGATTACCTGTGGGGAAACTGCATATTTTTGAAGATATCGGAACAGCACCCACTCCAACTGCCGGAACAGTGGTCTTGGAGCACGGTGATGCCGGCGGACAAAGTTCGATCATCTTTAAAAGTAAAGTCAATGCCGGAAGCGACTTCGGTTACGTTTCGTTTAAAGACGATGCAGGTGCTGCGGGCGAATCTTGCTTACTTACCATTGGCGTTCAAAATGATGGCAATGATCACATTGCCCTTATGCCAAGTGGAAACCTCGGTATCGGACGAACGCTTCCGAAAACGTTTGTGGATGTAAAAGCAGGTGCTGTAATTGGTACGGGCGAGGCTCCTGCCGATCAACACAGCGCTCCGAATAAGGGGACAAAAGTGCGGTTTGGTGCATTAGTCAACGAGTATGTTGGAATAGATATCGTTGTAAAAGACGGTACCAATAATGGCGGAAATGCTGCTGATATTACGTTCAACACCTGGGAATGCAATACATCAGTTTCGCGAGAAGTCATGCGCGTTAACGGAAGAGGAAATGTCGGAATCGGTACTGCTTCACCACTTTCAAAATTGCACATTGCAGCTACGGGAAATGCCAATCCTGCCGGAAACGGTTTACTGGTAGCAAACGATACGGCTTCTGCCGGCCAGGATGCCATTATCAGTGCACGTGTGAATGGCACGGGCGGTGGTAATCCGTTTATTTCATTAGACATCAACGGTTCGGCAAACGGTTGGAGCATGGGGGTTGACAACAAAGACAATCAATCGCTCAAGTTTTCGGCAAATGCCGCAAATTTAGTGGCCGATCCGAAAATGACCCTTCAGCGAAACGGAAATTTAGGATTGGGTGTGGTGGTTCCCGCAGGAAAATTACACCTCTACGAAGCTGTGGGCACCAAACCTACACCAACTGCCGGAACAATTATCCTGGAGCATGGTGATACTGGTGGTCAAAGTTCCATCGTGTTCAAAAGTAAGAACAACGCCGGTTCCGATTATGCCTACATTGCTTTTCAGGACGATGCTACGCTTGGCGGCGCAGGAGAGGCTAATATTTTAACCATCAGCACACAAAACGATTCCAATGACCATATTGCCATTATGCCAAGTGGAAATGTAGGTGTTGGTACAATGTCTCCATTAGCAAAACTGCATGTAAAAGCCAGCGGCAGCGATCCTTCAAAAAATGGTATTTATGTATTGAATGAATCAGCCGATGCAGGTCAGAACGCTATTGTTGCTGCCAGCGTTACCGGACAAACTTCCGGTAATCCTTTCATCTCACTCAATGTAAATGGAGTGACAGGCTGGAGTATTGGTGTTGATAACAAAGACAGTCAGTCACTCAAATTTTCCAATGCCTGGGACAGTTTGACCACCAATACTCAGGTAACAATTCAGCGTAGCGGTAATGTAGGTTTGGGAACCAATCTTCCAAACGGACGTTTGCACATTTATGAAGCTACAGGAACGGCAGTAAATGCCAATAGTGGAAGCCTGATTCTGGAACACGGAAATTCCGGCGGACAAAGCTCTATCTTGTTTAAGAGTAAAGTCAACGCCGGAAGTGATTACGGTTATATTTCTTATGTGGATAACAATGGCGGCACTTCGGGTGAAGCAAGCTTACTTACAATAGGCAATCAAAACGACGCTGAGGATCACATTGCCTTAATGCCAAGCGGAAATGTGGGAATCGGTACGCAAACGCCATCTGCAAAACTGGAAGTAAACGGCAGGATTCGTATTACAGACGGATCACAGGCAGAAGGAAGAGTATTAACTTCCGACGCAAACGGCTATGCTGTTTGGAAACCGGCCGAAGTGCGTCGTGATTTCAGACCATATGGAAAACCAAGTTATTTCTGGGATGGAATTGATACGGTGAATGATAAAGGAGCTGATCCACTGACACAATTGAGTATCCGTGGAGGAGCTAATCTTGCAAAACATGGTGGATTCGCGAAATGGGGAAATAAATCCATGTTCACAATGGGTGCGCTTTCACAAGAAAACATGACAAATGACGGAGCTCCTGCGAATGGAATTTACCTCACATTGCCTGCAACACCGGGTGTGCACAACGCTTTATTGTTATCAACGATCGATTTCGATCGCTGGAGTCATTTTTCAGTTTGGCTGTGTGATGCAGCCGGAAATAGTCCGGTAAAGCTGTTTCGCTCTTCTAACCACGCTCCAATCGGTGGAGCGGCCCTTTCTTCTTCTTACCTGATTGGCCCGCGAAACAATGTCAAAGAAACACGGGAACATGCGTGGATGACCTTTCCGGTTACTTCACAGCAAGTGAATAGTTATATTAACGGTGGAAATCTCAAGTTTATCATCACTTCCGTTCAAAACAATACGGAAGCAGGATTACTCTATCTTTCAGGATTTTCACTTGTTCCCAACCCATACGGATTTGTACAGCATCCCGGTGTAAGCTTTTGGTGGGGAACCAATTCAGCAATTACGAGCAATGTAATTTGGTGTGATACGAAAGATGGTTGGTTCAATAATGAATCGTTGGTGAGAGTCGAAGGAAATACCTCCGGATATGTTCACGTAAAAGTGGTGGATCCCGATCAGGATTTGTTGGTGACATTTTACGAACACAACAATGGCTGGTATGGTGGCACGTTGCTAATAAACGTTGGGGGCGACGCCAATATTTTTGCCCTTTCACCGGGCATAAGTGGTATTGGTGCTAAGTTATATGAAAGTAAAAACTTCATGCGTCCCGAATCTATTGTGATCCCGAAAGATATTGTACGCGCTCAATTGATTAAAACAGCGGCTGGCGTTCCGAATATGCTCGCGTTGAAATGCCGCAACGCAGGAAGCACACCTTTCTATTTCAGAGGTGTGGATACAGAGATCTTTTTTTGAAACAATAAATAATACATTTTTTTGACATGGAAAACACGAAAAAAGATCGCACACAACTGAAGAGTTATTTCAGGTCGAATGCCGCACCAACGGAACAAAATTTCAAGGATTTTATCGATGCGGGGCTGAACCAGAAAGAGGATGGAATAGCGAAAATTCAGGATGGTCCTTTAGCCATTGAATCGGTTGGGAATGCTCAGGATTTGCTGCACTTTTACGCCAAGTTTTCCGATGTGAAACCGGCATGGAAAATCAGCCAGAAAATAGGCGATCGTCCCGGTTTTTTATTATTGAATGGAAACGATCAGCCGCGGTTGTTCATTGATTCCGAATCGGGGAAAACAGGGATCGGGACCAAAACACCTTCAGGTCGTTTACAGGTCTATGAAGAAACGGGAAGTGCTCCGGCTGCAGATTCAGGAACGTTTGTTTTGGAACACGGAGATGCCAAAGGGCAAAGTTCGATTGTGTTTAAAACAAAAACCAACCGGCCAGCCGACATTGGTTATATTTCCTGGCAGGAAGATAGCAGCGAAGTTCCGGGTGCCAACATATTAACAATCGGCACACAGGCGGCACCTGCAAATCATGTTGCGCTCATGCCTGGTGGTAATGTAGGAATCGGAACAAAAGCACCGGCAGCCAAGTTGGATGTAAACGGTTCGGTTCGCCTTAAAACAGGTAATCAAGGAGTAGGAAAGGTATTGACATCTGATCTGAATGGGGTTGCCAACTGGGCTCAGCCACAAGTACGCAGAGATTACCGACCATACGGTACACCAACTTATGTTTGGGACGGCACAACAACAACTGCTGAAAATGGTGGAGATCCAACGGCACAATTGAGTGTGAGAGGCGCCGCTTCGTTTGAGAAATACAACAATTTTGTTCCGTGGTTTTATAAAAGTATGTTTACACTTAATAACCTTTCCTCAGAAGCGATAGGAACTGATACACCACCTGTAAACGGCATTTATTTAACACTTCCGGTGACGCAAGGAATACACAATGCGCTTTTACTGTCAGGAATTGATCGTGATCGTTGGTCTGTGATAACCGTTTGGTTGTGCGATTCAAATGGTAACAATTGCGTTAAAATTGCACGATCATCCAATAATGCCAATGGCAGTGCAAGTGGTCTCCCCAACGATGGTTCGGCCGTATCGGGTAACATGTCTTCTTATCTGATAGGTCCGCGTAATAGTACCAAAGAGGTCAATGAACATGCCTGGATGACTTTTCCAATTACTTCCGAACAGGTCACAACCTATAGCAATAATGGTAACCTGAAGTTTATTCTTACTACTGGTTATAATTATTATACCAATCATCCCACAGTATTTTTCTTATCCGGCTTTGCATTGGTACCCAACCAATACGGATTCACACAGCATCCCGGTTTGGTGCTGCATTGGGGATTGAACGGAAACATGACCAATGATTTGAAGTGGGTGGGAATTTGGAATAATGAAGGTTTGGTAAAAGTAGAGCCCTTAACTACGAATACTATTTTCGTGAAAGTGGTAGACCCCAATCAGGATTTACTGGTCACATTTTATGAACACAATGCCGGCTGGCATGGGGGAACGCTCTTGATTAATGTTGGAAATAATAAACAAGTTTTTAGTCCGTCTGATGCGTTTATCGGGATTGGAAAAATGCTGTATTCGGGTCGTATGTATTCGAGACCACAATCGATCCTGATTCCAAAAGATATTGTAAAAGCACAATTGGTTAAAAGTAGTTCTGCAGTTCCGGCTATGTTACCACTTGTGTTGAGAAACCCTGGCGGTTTACCGTATCACTTCCGTGGTGTAGACACCGAAATATTTTATTGATTTTTTTACTCCGGTAAACAACTGACTAAATGGAAACGCTAAATACATCTCAAACCATTTCAAACGCTCCGCTCGAAGAGAAGGGAATGGATTTTCAATGGCTGCGCGATGAAGGAATCAAACACCTGCAACGGCTGTCGGGCGCTATTTGGACAGATTACAACCTGCATGATCCCGGAGTAACGATCCTGGATCAGTTGTGCTACGCGCTCACCGATCTGAGCTACCGCATCGATTATGATATCGACGATTTGCTCACCGGAAAAGACGGAAACACTTTTGAAAGTTTATACAGTCCGGCTCAGATTCTTACCACCAATCCGGTTACGCTGCTCGACATCCGCAAAATAATCATTGATGTACCAGATGTAAAAAACGCGTGGGTGGAACTGGCGATGGAAACCGATCCGGTTGTTTATCTGAATCCGACTGATAAATCATTGCGGTTGACGAACCCGGACCAAACAAATCTAGTGTTGCCGATCAAGGGATTGTATAAAGTGTTTATCGAGAAGAAAAATGTGGGTGGTGACGTACAACCTGCCGTTCGTAAACGCCTGATGGCATGCCGGAACGTAGGCGAAGATTTTGCCGAAATCAAGGTGCTCGATTCCCAGATGATTTACCTCAACGGGAATATTGAAATAGGTGAGGTGGAAGATGTTAATGCATTTGCCGCCGATTTATTCCTTCGTATTTCGCGGTTTATTTCACCCGTTATTTCGTTTTACACACTCGACGAAATGCTCCAAAAAGGCCTGCAGATCGATGAAATTGTGGATGGCCCGTTGTTAGAGCATGGCTTTATCGACGATGAAGAATTACTGAAATACGACCGGAAAACCGAATTGCATACCTCTGATATTATCCGTGAATTAATGGATGTAAAAGGTGTAAGTGCAGTGAACAATATTGAATTGATTACCAGCGCTACTTCCGAGAAATGGCGATTAATCCTGGATGCACAAAAAACACCGAAACTGGATGTGACCAAAAGCATGGAACTGCTGAAGTTCGTGAAAAACGGTCTCACCATTACCCTCGACAAGGAAAGCATTAACAATCAGTATGAAACCTTGCTGAGTGCCGACGAGCAGCCGGTACTCGATAGTTCGGAACGCGATATTGTGCTGCCCAAAGGCGATTACCGCAATCCGGGAAATTACCACTCCATTCAACATCATTTTCCGAAAGCGTATGGTATTGGTGAACTGGGACTACCCGAATCTGCTACGCTGGAGCAACAGGCAAAAGCCCGTCAATTGAAAGCATACCTGCTTTTCTTTGATCAGTTAATTGCGAATTATCATCAGCAATTGGAACAGGTAAAAGAACTGTTTTCCTTTCAATCGGAAGATGCCACAACTTATTTCAGACAGTCATTGGATGGTCTTGTTCCGAATGCAGGCGATTTATTGGCGGATGATTATGAAACATGGCTGGCAGACAATTCCAATCAGCTGGAAACCGACCAGATTCGAAAGAACAAATTCCTGAATCATTTGCTGGCGCGTTTCAATGAAAGTTTTACCGATTATTCCCTGTTTTTGTTTGATTATTCTAACAAATCCTCTGACAAAAACATGGCACCGCTCGAACAATCCATGCGTGATAAAATGCAGTTTTTACGCAATTATCCTGCGATCAGTTCCGATCGGTTCAAAGCGGTGGATTATACGGAATCATTCATTGATCCGGCAAATCGCTCCGGATTGGAAAAACGGATCGCTGCCAAATTAGGAATTCCGGCTCCGGATGGCAGTTTGTTATCCGAACAGGAAAACAGGGAAGGCTTTTATTTATTGGAACACATTCTCCTTCGGCCAATCACCGAAGATTACATGGCCTATGCCGATTTTTTGGTTTCACGCAACATTACGGCGTTTGAAAAGGTGGATGCGACTTCTGTCAAATGCACCTCAAAAGGCCATGGATTGCAAAGCGGAGAAGAAGTGACCATCAACGGAACTGGAACGCTGACCGATCCGGGATACGATGCAAATTATGTTGTGGAACAGGTGTTGCCCGATTCATTTGTGATCAAAACCACGTTTTTACCAAACCTGAGTACCGAAAGCGCTATTCAGGATAAGGTGCCAACCTGGATTCGCACCACGGTAGATACCACCTTTTTGTTATTAACCAGACCAATCGAAGAATTTGCTGCCGTAGCCAAGGATGCAACGTTAACACGTTGTAAAGTCACCGGACATGGGTTGGCAGATCAGGAATTGATCGAGATTAACGGTACTGCCGGCTATAACGGGAAATTTGTGGTAACAATAGATGAGGAACAACCGGATTATTTTACCATCGAAAAACCATTTACGGCAGATGAATCCGATAAGGGCAGGTGGATCAGTTCGAGCCAGAAAAAAGATCCGTATTCCTTACAGTTGACCTATGTTTTTCCCAACTGGCAAGACCGTTTCAAGTCAGAAGAGAAAGATGACAATAATTTCCGGGAGTTTATTGAACGTGTTGTGCGCGAAGAAACGCCTGTTCACCTCACCGTATACGTACGTTGGCTGAACAAAGAAGAAATGACTGTTTTTGAAACGACTTATTACCAATTTTTAGAACAACTTCGTAATACCTGATGACCATGGAAGATTCGCATCGATTTCAGTTACGCATTGCCAGAGATAGCCTCATGGACCAGGTCTTGTTTCCGTTGTGTTCCACTTTTCCTATCCGTGATTTGCCCATTACACCGCAAAATAAAGTGGTGGTGTTTGAAAACAAGGGGAAACTCACTATTGATCCTACACAAGCTAATGTAGAATACACACTCTTTGACGAAACCGGAGCAAAAATGGCCAGTTCGCAAAAAAGAGTCGATCAGCAGGTAATTACCGATACCAAAATTCTTACCCGCGAAGATTATACTTTTAGCGTAATTGCCGAGAAAACACAAACAAAACTCTCCAGACAACTGTTGCAAACCGTAACCATTAGAGTTACTGTAGATATTGATCTTCCGGTTACCATTATTCCTGAAACGCCGGAATACAATCAGCCGGTTACCGTATTTATTCAGGAAACACAGAGCAATAATTTCTATCAGGTACTCGACAAAAACGGAAATCCGCTCAGCGAAAAAATCTATTCGAAAGACGGTGGGGATTTGAATATTCAAACAATTCCACTTACCGAAGACATTGAACTGAATATAGAAACCGTCAATAAGAAAACCGGTGAAGGTGACACCTTGATTAAAAAACCACTTGTTCGTGTATTACCGAATACAGCCGTTCCTGTTACGCTCAATGCGGTAGCTCAAGGTACCGATTACAATGCGGTGGCAGAATTACTGTTGAACGCAACGCAGGCTTCTACAGATTACCAACTGATTTTCAAAGACATTGATGATGACACGGTGGATAAACCGGCCTTACTGAATACGACAGTGGGTAAATCGGGCAAAGGAAAAAGCGATGCAACGCCGTTGAGTCTCAAAACCACCAAACTTACCGAAGATTTAACGGTCGGGATTATGGCTACCAAACGCGATTCGGGACTTCAACGCGAACTGACAGCCGTCATAACCATTCCGGTACGTCCTGATCCGTCTAGAGGACTTGTTGTAACCGATCCGATCAGTGCTGCCGGAGATACCGGTACCATTGAAGTATTGCCACCACAACGTGGAGTTTATTACCAGTTGCGCAACAACGCAACCAATGCCGAAGTGGGATGGAGACGTTATTACCACAAAAATTATGGAATCGGCAGGGCGCGTATCGGTGTTGAATTTGCTGTTGATACGGCTCCGGATGATACGGTATTCCTGGCTACCGGACCGGTGAGCGTGGAAACAACATTTAATGTGTATGCCGTAAAAGCCACCACACAGTTGGCGGTACAATTAACGAAAGTGATCACATTAAAAATAGGATGAGTTGAGCGGGCAGCAACATATCATTCGGCGACAAGTGCTGGAACTGGAATTTGCTGATGAATCGGAAACCGAAGCAATTGAGCAGAAAATAATTGCGCTGTTTAATAAAGCCGTGTTGCCCATGTATGATCGTTTTTTCAGTGCTTACAGCAATCCGGATGAAATAGATCAGATTGAGCGACTGGAACTCGATTTGGGCGAAATTTCCCTTGCTGACCTGGAAAACCAACTGATCAATAAAATTGCCGATGCCCTGGACGAACAATTGGAACGATTGTGCGGAGCTCCTGTTTATGATGATCCCGATGAATTGGCCGCACAACTGGGGCTAAGTAGTCCAAACGGTCATTCTTCAACTTCGGCGGAAGCCAAACTCAATGGGTTGACCGCTTTTTTTGAGCAGCATCAGTGTGAATCCACTACAAATACTGCCACGATCCCCGATACGGAAGAAGAAGACATGGCAGCCAAAAAGCGTCGTGATGAATTGATCCGTTTTTTTGAGCAGCAAGGTCAAACAAGTGACGATGAGTCAGTCGATGAGTCCACTGAAGAGGATGAATGGGAAGACGACGAGTTGGAAGCAACAGAACCGGTTCGCGTGGAAATCAATTACGTGCGACCGGATGAGCTGAATAAGGGCCTGATTGAATCGTTGCCCGATAGCACAAACGATGAGCAGGGAGAAAACGAATCACAATTCAGGAAATCAGATCTATCTGTAAATGAGTTGGATAATATAGTTGATGGACAGGAAGAAACAGAATCGCCATTACCAAAATCCGATGCGCCAGTAGGTGAATCAACGCTTCAATCAAACAGCAACCTGCTGCATTACTTTTTGCAAACAGGCTTGTTTCCCTGGTGGGCCAAAAGTAGTTCGAAAGCACAACTGGAACAGGCCATTAGGACATTGATACTGCAACGTCCCGAAGCGTTGAAAGCAGATTTACAAAACTGGTTAACGCATAAAGCCATGCGAAAAAGATTGGTAGCAGCCTTTTCTGATGGTTATTTGGTGAAATTGTTACAGCTATTTTTACCTTCAGGCCAATCAGCTGATGTTGAATCGATCACTCAATTATTAGAGGTTTTGACAGCGAAGCCATTCACTTCCGAACGTCATCGTTTGGTGTTTTGGGAAGAACTCTTTCAGGATGTTCGTTTTCTGGAACATGGAATGACCGTTGTGCCCGAAACATTGATTCATGCTGTTTTCAGTCAAACCGAAACACTTGAACCTTCGGTGGCTAAATCCGTTGTTCGCAGCAGATTACTTACGACCATTGACCGGATGTTTCAGCTCAGTAAAGCACATCCCGACTGGATTCAGTTGGAGCAGCTAACGGAACGTTTCAACAATCATCCTGAAGCTGACACCTGGTTTTCTGCGTTTTTAGCCGGGCGAAATAACCCAGCTGAACAGACAAAAGATATTCTGAAGGCGAACAATATTGCCGATAACGAATCCATCGTAGGTCCGCCATTTATGGAGGACGATGTCTCATCAACTGAAAAAAAAGACACCGATTCGCTGATCGAAATCCTGCTGAAATTGCAGGAAACACACACGGCTAAATCGACAACAGACGATCCTTTAGCCAATGAATCTGAGCATATTCCAACTGTTGCGCTGGCAATTGATCCGTTTAGCGAATCGGAAAAACTATACGTGCGCAATGCCGGAATGGTACTGCTCTGGCCGTTTCTGGAACGTTATTTTGAGAAAAACAGCTTGCTGAAAGAATCGCAATTTATCACCAAACATGCCCGGGAACAGGCAAGTTGGTTGTTGCAGCAATTGGTACTGGGACCCGGACATGAATTGTTCGAACCACACATTCCACTCAATAAAGTAATGGTGGGTTTACAGCCCGAAACACCCGTTCACGCGCCAGATGCCATTACTGAAGAGCAAAAATTACTGATGGATGAACTCCTGACCGCTGTGATCGAACATGTACCCGCTTGGAAAAATCTGACGGTTGAGAATTTGCGGAAAGCTTACCTGCAACGTGAGGGAGCGCTTTCTGCCCGCGATGGCCAATGGTTGTTGCAGGTAAAAAGAGAAACCTATGATGTCTTATTGGATAAACTGCCGTGGCCGATTCAGTTGATTCGTTTGCCGTGGCTTGAACACTTATTGGTTGTAGAATGGTAACCCGCGTAGAAAATATGGAATTGAAGGAAGAATTGACGGTAAGCAACTCGCCATTGGCAGAAAATGGGGCATGCCTGGCACGCGAGATGGAATGGTTGGCACAGATCATTGATCTCCGTTTGCGCGACCATTTGGGGCAGGAACCGATAGCTGATATTCTAACTACCATTCCTGCACCTGATTTATCAGAATCAGCATCGTTTTACGCACAGACTATGCGCGAAAAGGAAATCACGCTACCCGAACGATTGGTTGTTTTACTCGCATTAACACCGCATATCAAACCCGAATTGCTGGATGTATTCACCATTCGAAACAGTGTGTCTGATAAGCGTTTCACGGAGTTTGGCGGCACAACCGACAGCACCATTGCATTTATTCCAACCGGTGAAACTGCCTTGTTCCTGCTTGGCGGAACCTCGTTGGAAGAGCGCTTTTCATACTACCCGATGCTCACGAATAACGGAAGTTTGGTTACCAAACAATTAGCGCGTGTTGAACCTGCGACTCGTTTGGAACCCGTTATGAGCGGAAAGTTATCGGTTGATCGCGACCTGTTGCATTATTTCCTCACCGGAAAGCAACCACAACCGGAATTCAACGACGATTTTCCGGCGAAGATCATTCACACAAAACTCGATTGGGAAGATGTAGTTTTGCGCAACGAAACCCGAGAAAGTTTGTCGGAAATCAGTGATTGGATCCAACACGGAAACACTTTGCTGCAAAGCGGTGGTTTGGGTAAACGCCTGAAACCCGGTTACAAATCATTGTTTTATGGCCCGCCGGGAACTGGTAAAACCCTTACTGCAGCACTGATTGGCAAAAGCACCGGACACGATGTCTACAAGATCGATTTATCGATGATGGTATCGAAATTCATTGGAGAAACCGAGAAAAACCTTTCCAAGGTATTTGATCTGGCCGATAGCAAGCAATGGATTTTGTTTTTCGATGAAGCGGATGCCCTCTTTGGAAAACGCACCGAGGTGAGCAGTTCACACGACCGTTTTGCCAACCAGGAAGTTGCTTATCTATTGCAGCGTATCGAAGACCACAATGGAATTGTCATTCTGGCGTCGAACCTGAAAGACAACATCGATCAGGCATTCACGCGCCGTTTTCAATCGGTCATTCATTTTGCAATGCCCGGCCCCGAAGAGCGTCTGGCTTTGTGGCAACAGGCATTTGCAGAAGATGTTCCACTCGATCCGGTAGTCGATTTGCGGTTAATTGCCGAAAAATACGAGATAGCCGGAGGCGTGATCATGAACGTCATTCGCTACGCTACACTGAAAGCAATCAAAAACGGTGATCAGGTAGTTTCTCAAACAGAATTGGAAATCGGGATCAGACGTGAATTACAGAAGGAAGGCATTTTATTTATTTGACACTTTAAATGAACGCGCCATGCAAACATATCAGCAAAAAGAATGGCAGTATGAATCTTCGAAACAGCCAATAGATTCAACACACGCGAAGAACAACCGTGAACATTCATCGGATCGGAACACACATGTAAACCAATTGCGGGCCTACAGCGATTGGGCAAATGCAAGTGAAAAAGTGTCGCAACTAAAAGCCATGCAGCAACTCGCCGATACGGCACCTGTTCAACGCATGGCCAACAATACAGGATTACCAGACAATCTGAAATCGGGAATTGAGAATCTTTCGGGGTATTCGATGAACGACGTAAAAGTGCATTACAATTCCGACAAACCGGCTCAGCTCAACGCACACGCTTATGCACAGGGTTCGGCAATTCATCTCGCTCCCGGACAGGAAAAACACCTCGCGCACGAAGCCTGGCACGTGGTTCAGCAAAAGCAGGGACGCGTTCAGGCGACCAAACAACTCAAAGGAAAAGTCGCCATCAACGATGATACGAGTTTGGAGCACGAAGCTGATGTAATGGGGGCAAAGGCGCTTCAAAGCCCATCTACTCCAATTACTAAACCTGCAGAAAATGGATCGTCAACTTCGGGAAATAGGATTCAGCAAAAGGCAATTCTTCCCGAAAATGAAAGGATTGTGCAGCGAATAGTTCACGCTCAAATGGCTCAGTTTCAGATCACGGATCGTAGCGTACCACCGCTTTCCCAAAATGCCAGGGCACGCCTGGATAGTGCGATGACTATTTTGGTTGGAATGCTTCACAATGATCAAAACATTAATATCCACCGACTCCTTATTGCGATTGAGCAGGAAGGTGGCCTCACTGAGGGGGGAGCAATCAGTACCATTGTGGGAGACAATCCTGCACAGACGACTACAGTACAGAACCCGAACGGACTGCACCCGTCAATCAAAGTTACGATTCAACGTGCATTTGCCGAAATGGCGACTGAAGGAGAACTCCTTGGAATGCTGGCTCACGAAATTGGTGTACACAATATCCCATCTGAGTTCAGAGGAGTGCAGGATAGTAATGTAAATGCATTCGCACCGATTAGGACTCGACGTAAAATTGAAAAAGACAATACACCGAGTGGTGGTTATGAATTTGATAACTGGGGGCCACAACCTGAAAACGGAGTGACACCTAATCGTGATGGACACAGACAGCATGATCACATGATGGTGACAGATATATTGCGGAATCCACCTCCGGTTGGCGGTCCACGGCCACTTACCAGAGCGAATGTTTATTTCGAAACAGTGTTGGCAATCGGAGATGAGATTTGGAACGGGCCGGGCACTAATAAGCAAAAGCGTACCAAGTGCGAAGACCTTATCCATTTGTACCTGGTAGATATTGCGAGGATCATTGCCTCCGACGATGGTAGAATGGAACCGCAAAAGCATTTCGTAGCTATTAGTGATGTTTATGGAGAATTATTCGATCAGGTTGTGTTACCCGAACGTGCAAACCACCCGTGGATTCCTCAAAACAGACCGAAAGAAAATTGGTTGACACTTTCTATTTCATTGGCCCTTTTCATTAAGCGGGTACAAGATGAAAAGGAAAGAAACGGTTAATAGCTAAGATTATGGGAATGCATGCAGATAAAATCGAGAGAACGGAACAACCGCAAGCTGTGGCTTCTCCAACACCTGTAACCGAACCCGGGATATTGGCTGCTGTTCCTGCTACGGGAACCCATCAACAGTTGAAAACGCTGGCCGATCAAAGTTCGCAGATAAGTCAATTACGAACGTATAGTGATCTGGCAAATTCGGGTGAAAAAGTAACTCAATTGAGAACCGTTCAACAATTGGCAGATAACAATGCTGTTATTCAGCTTAAGAAATGGTCTACGGGAAAACTGGATGGAAAACAAACCAATGTAACCTGGAAAACCGGAACACTTGGTGGCGATACTGTTGGAGTTGAAATGGAGGCAACACTTTTAGGACCCGATCATCCGCAGGGAACTCCTCCGAAATCAGGAGCTCAGAAAAAATTGATGAATCAATTGCCTACAGATCCCAAAAATGACAATGAAGACAAGTACATCAGAGGCCATTTATTGAATGATAATCTAGGGGGCTTGGGGGAACCTGAGAACATGTTTCCAATTACTGCCAACGCCAACAAAGCGCACGAAAAAGTCATCGAAAGTAAAGTAAAGCAATGGGTAAATGAAGATAAGCAGTGGGTCTATTATCATGTGAAAGTGAAGGATGTTAAGAATAAATTAAAACAAGGATATGTTAATGCGGTATTTGATTGCGAAGCAAGTGTCCTTGATGATTTTAATAATCCAATAAATACAATAAAAGCAGATATAGTTTCTGAATATAAAAAAGTTAAAGTTACCGATGATGCGTATGCAGAAGATAATGGTGAGCGCGAGGATATTGGCACTGATGCAATGGATCACGTACCGTTACTTTCAAAAAGTAAGAAAGTTCGTGAAAAATTAAGTGATGAAATCATCAAGGATTTGATACTGATATTTGAGCATAAAGTTGCTGGTAAGTTCCTTCGCGGGAAAATGTTAGAGTATGAAGGTATTGGTAAAGTAACTGTTGATTCATTAAAAGGCTTATCAGAAGACAATCAGGAAGATAAGAAAGTCGTAAGTGCAATGCAAAAAGTTATAAGTAAAATCGGGACGGATGAGTTGATTGAAATTATCGCGGAAATATATGATGAGTGCTATGATTAAAACAACCTCAATTCTTCATTTTTCGCTACCTTCGCCAAGCGTTTCAACCAATTGAAATTGCAAAAAGAACAACCCCATGAGTTTCGAAAAAGAACTGATCGCCCGCAGCGGAAATGTATGCGAATTGAGCGGAAACGCTGATAAACTGGTTGCTTACCTCGTCGCTCCGGCCGCAGGAACCAACGCCGATGAATTCATCTACATTCAGCAAAATCTGAAAGATCAGTTAGATGGTACTTCAGAAACCGTTCCCAACGACTGGCGTTGTTTGAACGATAGTATGTGGAGCGAAGTTCCTGCAGTGAAAGTAATTGCCTACCGGATGCTCAATAACCTCAAAACCGAAGGCTGGCCTGCTGATCTGATCGAAACGATGTATATGGAAGACGAAACCCTTGCCTGGGCAAAAGCCGGTATGGTAGACGAAGATGCCATCAAACACATCGATTCCAACGGTTTAGTGATCAACTCCGGAGATACCGTGGTACTTATCAAAGATTTGGATGTAAAAGGAACCAGTATGGTCGCCAAACGCGGAACCTCGGTGCGCAATGTACGCTTGGTACACGATAATCCCGAACTGATCGAAGGAAAAGTAAACGGACAAAGTATCTATATTCTGACGCAGTTTGTGAAGAAGTAGCTTCGCAATTCTGAATGCTTGATTTTGGATGTTTGATGAAGTTTTCAGGGAAGATAAAAGCTTTGGAAACAACACAATCAAGAATTCAACATCAAAAATCCAACATCAACTGTTATTCTTTTCCTAATTTTTCAAATTCAATACCTTCTTTCAGGCAGATACGTTATTTTTAATCAAACTTTTTCGATTCAACTTATGAGTACTGAAACCGCAACTATCAGCAAAAGAAAACCACAAATCATTTGGGGCTTCCGCATTTTACTTTCGTTTTTGTTCCTTATTTCGGCAGTAGCCAAATTATATCCGTCGCCGTATTTCGCGATGACTACCTTCGAAATCAAGCAATTAGTGCCAATGGGTTTCAGTGAAACTACAGCTGCCTATTTTTCTAGAATACTGATTGGTTGTGAGTTCGCACTCGGATTTTTGTTGCTGCAACCGCACTTTTTAAAGCGTTTGGTGATTCCCGTTTCGTTCCTGATGTTACTGATCTTTGTGATCGAACTTCTCTACGAAATCAGTACTTCCGGTAATAGCGGTAACTGCGGTTGTTTCGGAACGTTATTGCCAATGACGCCGCTTGAAGCAATCATCAAAAACGTTATTGCAATGGGAATGCTCGGTTATTTATACAAAGTAATGCAAGACAATCCTGCTAAAAAGAACTTTTCCTTTATACTTTCCATTACTCTGGCAAGTGTGCTGGCTGTGTTTATGTTAGGACCAATTCAACCTGCACAGACTTCAGCAAAACCTGCATCAGGAATCATTGAAGTGGTAGAAGAACCCGATACGAATGCTGTCAACACGAATACTGGTGACAATCAAATACCTACTGACCCGAAAGCGACTGTTCCCGGAAAACCCGCAGTCGATAAAGACCCGAAAGCTGGTACAGTTGATCCTGTTGTAGAGAAAGTAGACGAACCGGCACAGAAAAAATCAGGGTTCAAAACATTGTATCCGGATATCGATAAAGGTAAAAAGATCCTTTGTTTCTTCGCTCCTGGTTGCGAGCATTGTAAAGAAACTGCCAAAGAACTCACGCAAATGAAAAGCCAGATAGCCGGTTTCCCGGATATTCGCATTGCCTTTATGGATGAAGAAGCCGAGTTGATTCCTGCTTTCTTTGAGTTTGCCGGTGCTAAATACACCTATACAGTATTGGATATTGCTACCTTCTGGAAAACAGTCGGAAGTCGTGATACACCGGGTGTTTTTTATATCTGGAACGGAAATATCGTGAAAGTCTACGACGGTATCGATGCCAATGCCTTTAAAGCGAAAGAATTTAAAGCACTGGTTCAGAAACCATGGAGTGAGGTAAAATAATCCATTGATCGATCATTTCTTCAGATGAAAAAATTTGGAAAAATCCTGAAAATTTCCGGAAGTGTATTTGCATTCGTCGCGATTGCCGGTAAAATTGCCGACCATTTCGGTTATGTATTGAAAGTAAGCGGGCAGGGCTTGCCACCCGTTGATTGGGCTATGGCTGCTTTTTTCCTCACACTGGGAGCTATTTTGTATGCCATAGGTTTTTTCCTTGATCGCAAACCGGAGGCAGAAGCCGAACCTGTTCGATTGGACATGACCGATCTAAGCTTTATTGAAAAAGCCATCAAAAAAACACGCAACAGAAGTCTATGGATTGGTGTTTTTATAGCTGCTTTCGGGGCACTTATGCTTGCTTTACCTTCACTGGATACGGAAAGCACTCCCGGTGCTGCCATCGGCTTAGGGATCTTCGGTGGAATCTGTATTCTGATTGGCGGTTTTATGTTTTTCCAGTACCTAAAACTGCGCAACATCAAAGAATCGGAAGTGTACAAAAAGATCATGCTCGAACCACAAACCATTACCCGTTTTCAAACGGTGGTCGTGCAAAGTCAGGCCGGCAAATCGTTCAATTCCACCAACGTGACCTTGTTTGTAGGCACAAAACGATTAACCACTTTAGGCGTTTCCGATACCGATCTCGAATTACTCAAACAATACCTTTTGAAACACAATAAGGACATTTTCTTTGGGTAAAAGTATGTGCAATAAAAAGGCCTGTCAACGTTCATTAACAGGCCTCATTATTGGATATTAGTTTAATTATGCAGGATTGATCGAGTAGCTGTTGTCCTGATTCAATACAACATTCATATTCGTAATACCGTTCGGAAATGAGATGCGTGCCGAATTTTGAACATTACGTTGAAGCACCTGTCCATCCTGGTAGTTTCCAAAAGCAATCCAGTATTCCGTATCGGGTGAAAACTGATAATTCATTCCAGATCTTGCCTCTATAATTACTGTTGCAGAACGTTCCATTCCCATTCCTGCAGACAATTGTACTTGTGGTGAAACGTTACCTGTCGTTAGAGTTAATCTGCCAGGTTGTCCGCCACGACCTACGTTCAACTGACAGCCTCCTCCGTTGGAATCTAAGACAGCTGAGTTATTTGATCCGTTCGGGTCGGTTTCCATCATAGACTCGGTATTAAATTCCATACCAGGCTTCAACGGCCCTGTGTTAGCGGCAACAAAGCAGAAATCGCGTGCCCAGTCAAATGTAGCCTTTGAACGTGGTGATACTCGCTGTGATTTCCAAGCCACAGAAAAACCTTGATACTGATCCTGGTTGGGATCTTTTTGAAACAGAATAAATGTGGTATTCTGCGCTGAGTTGTTGGTAACATTTACCTGGAAACGTGCTCCCATAATAGTCTTAAATTAATTAGTTGAAAAGATTTTCACAGCGCAAAAATGGTCGCAATTAGCCGACTATTCTAGGTTAGAAACACCTGAATCGTGTTCATGGTAGAATTACCTGTTGTCCGAAAAGCGTTCATATTAAAACAAACTCGTTTGTCCGCTTTCATCGGGGATAATAAACAAATCTGTGCGCATTTTTGGGTTTGAACGTACAGGAAGAAAGCGTTCACGGGCCACCTTAAACTGTCGTTCAATGTTCAGTGAATAAGCTCCTTCACCTTTCATGCGTATTCCGTAACGGCTGTCGTTTACTTTTCCACCGTGCAGCGCTTCCAGTTGGTGTATCACTTTTTCGGCTCTGTCGGGGTAATGATGCTGCAGCCAGTTTTTAAAGATTTCACCGTTCGGTCCGTTGAGTCGCACCACCTGATAATGAACACTTGATGCACCGCGTTCACTCACAGCTTTTACCAGCGCAAACAATTCGTGATCATTGATAGCCGGAATGATCGGAGCAAGCATCGCTGTAACCGGAATTCCCTGTGATGATAAACGTTCGATTGTTGTTAATTTCCGCGTGCAGGAAGCTGTTCTGGGTTCCAGTTTACGACGAAGTTCTTCATTTAACGAAGTCATGCTAATGAGCACATGCACCAGATTTAGTTTCGACAATTCGGTCAGCACATCCAAATCGCGTTCAATCAACGAATTTTTGGTGATAATGGAAACCGGATGGCGGTATTTCAAAAAAATCTCCAGTAATTTCCGGGTGATGCCGTAGGTGCGCTCGCAAGGCTGGTAACAATCTGTATTGCCTGATAAACTCACAGGCTTGACTTCCCATTTTTTCTTACGAAGTGTTTCCTCCAGCAGTTCCGGAGCATTTTTTTTGACCAGGATCGTTCGTTCGAAATCAGTTCCTGCGCTGTAGCCCCAATACTCGTGTGTAGGTCGGGCATAACAATACGTACAACCGTGTTCACATCCCTGATAAGGATTTAGCGAATAATACATACCCACATCCGGACTGGTGAGTTTATTGACAATTGTCTTCGGGAACACCTCAATAAAGGTGGTTTTCTGATTGACCGATTCGCCATCTTCATCCACGTGAAATTCATAAAAAGAATCGCCTTCCTGCGTCTTCTGAAAACGGTTGTCTGGATTGATCTGAGCACCTCTTCCGGTAAGGAAATCGCCTTGTTTTTTAGACATAATTGTGTTGGTGTAAGAAAATAATCAGTTCAATAAATAAGGGATAACTGCAATTCAATCCGGTACTCAAAGATAATAAAAACGAATAAATAATCAAATAGTGATTAATAATTAATCAAATTAACCTTGAGTGTGATTTTTAGCTTGTTCAATGCGGATAAAGTGCGAAAATCAATTGTGCTTCAAAAACAGGTGTTTTTACGCATTCGGCGAATATTTTTTTTCATTATTTTTGGTTCGCTTGACAACAAAGTCGATCACATTAAACCCACTATTATGCTATTGAAAAAAGGCTCCAAAGGAGAAGACGTCAAAAAAGTTCAGAGTTTTCTTAAACTCAGCGCCGATGGAATTTTCGGTTCAAACACAGAAGCTTCGGTAAAAGCATGGCAGGCAGCCAACGGTTTAACAGCCGATGGAATTGTCGGAGATCAAACCTGGTCTAAAATGGGATTAGGAACACCCTCAGGCAATTCATCTTCATCGGGTAGCAAAGGCGCCAGCGGTTTCGACGAAACGTACAAAGACGTCACAATTGAAGGAAGTACCTTTCCCGGAACACCGTATAGTTCATCGGTGAAGATCACATTGAGTTCCGAGATTATACAGGAATACATTCCGGCATTTTCACAAGCAATTCCAAATGCAACGAAAGGTTTACGCTTGTTGCTTACGATCATGGCACACAAAGAAGGATTCAAAAAAGGAACTCGTTCCTATAAAACCAATAATCCCGGAAATATAGGTAATACCGATTCGGGTGCGAATCAATCCATCGCTTCATTGAAAGACGGTATTTTGCTGCAAAAAAATTACGTAGAGAATATCGTTAATGGCAAGAGCAAAGCCTTTCCGATGAACCAGCCGGTAAATATCAAACCGTATTACTCGCAGGAAATCGCGAAGAACTCCGCCAATTATGGTATGTCGCCCTGGTTACCGGGATACAAATTCACCTTTACCGGTCAGTTGGACCAATTTGTGAAAATCTATTCTACCGGTGCCCGAGGCGGTAATTCATACGTCAACACGATTGTTTCCTATTTTACCGCCAATGGTTTGCCTATTAAACCCGAAAGTAAAATCCAGGATATTATCAAAATGGGATAAAACAAGTAGGCTCGGGACGCATCCCGAGCCTGTTTTTATACAATAAAAAATGGTGAATGCCATTTTGAATAAACAAATAATTTATGTCACAGGCTCGGAACACATCCCGTGCCTACTGTTTTTTATGAAATACGGATCTGAAAACCATGAAACCGGGTAGTACGGTTCCAATCAGAAACAGAACAACGTAAACGAAATTTAATTCCCGGTTCCTGTGGCTCCTGTGGTGCCTTCTTTGGCTGGAGGAGTTGCCGCTTCCACGGCTGGAACTTCCTTTTTCACTTCAAGGATCGACACTTCACCTTTTCCGGTGCGTACTTGTGCAAACAACCAGTCGTACATTTCGTCACCACGGAAAACTTTTTCCAAATCACCGTGATCGGCACCTTTTACTTCGGTCCAGATAAGGTTTTTACCGTCATTACAAGCGCGAATGGCTTTCACCATATCTACCGATTGTTTCAACGGAACGGCTTCATCTCTGTTTCCATGTTGGATCCACATAGGAATCGACGCCAGGTTACAAGCGTCTTTCGGATTTCCGCCACCGCAAAGTGCTACACCTGCAGTCATTTTGTCAGCGTGTTTTCCAGCGAAATGCATGGTTCCGTAACCGCCCAAACTCATACCACATACATACACGCGGTTGGTGTCTGTTTTGTATTCGGCCTGAATGTATTCCAATACTTCCAGTACTTTATCCGGATCCCATGAACCGGACGCAACTTGCGGAGCAATAACAATGGCAGGTACTTTTCTGCCGTTTTCAATTTCGTGGATCACACCGTAGCGTTTCACACGAGCAAGATCAGTTCCCGAGAGGCTTTTTCCATGCAGGAAAATCAATACAGGGGGATTATTTTTCAGAATGCTGTCGGCCGGAAGATTGAGCCAAAAGTTGTAAGTCGTTTTTCCGCGTACTGCGCTTAACTGAGCTGTTGCTGTGAAACCGATGCAAAGCAATAATCCGATAATCAATCCTTTCATACTTGATTTTTTTTGTATTAAGCAATAAAAATGGGAGGTAAGGCTGTGCAAATGAGGGGTAAAGATAGCAGAAAATCGAAGAAACGACTCCCATAAGATGTTAAGAAACCATTAGTAGTTCCAAAACACAATGTCTTTTTTGTTTATAACCACAGAGTTCACAACAGGTAACATCATTTTTTGAGTTATTCTGTTAAAAAAACAATAAACTTAAAAACTCAGGTATATAATAAACTAAAAAGAGCCGTTCCGGTTACAGAACAGCTCTTTTAATAAGTTAGAGAAACAATTATTTTGCTTCGTCCAAACGTTTTTTGTACTCCAATGCTTTTTCATTGTTCTTCAACGCACGGTAGATTTGCGACAAACAAGTCAATACCGCTTTGTCATCCGGAATGGCAGCAATGTATGCTTCCAATGGAACCGCAGCTTGTTTGTAGAACTCATCACTTTGAGCGATCAACTTATCGAAATTAGGATCGTTCAATTTCAAAGCGTTGGCTTCTGTTCTCAGTTTTGTTCCCTGTGATTGCAGGTGAGCGCCCAATTGGTATTGTGCATCCCAGTATTTAGGATCAATGGCAACTGCTTTACGTAAGCTTTCAGTCGCTTTTTCATCCTGACCTGCTTCCATGTAGAACGTTCCGATTACATAGTGCAATTCTTTGTCGTTTGGCGCTTTTTCAATCGCTTTTTCCAGGAATGAAGTCGCTTCGGCTGTTTTACCTGACTGAATCAATGCACTTGCAATGGTTTTGTAGATCTCAGGAACTTTGTAACCGTAGTCAGCACATTTGGTGTAGTATTTCACCGCATTGTCCCAATCTTTGTCGTTCTCGGCACAAATACCGGCAAAATAGATCGCCGTTGTGTCGATTTTGTTGATCGCTGTAGACAATTGTGCCTGGAAATCGTAAGCAGCCATTGCTTCCTTGTACTGTTTTGCATTGTACATGGCAATTGCGCCCATATCAATCAAGCCTTTCTTTTGCTCAATCGATTCTTCGATGTCCGCATCAAATTTATTGGAAATTGTATAAGATTTGTTCCAGGCAGCAATAGCTTCATCCATCGATTGCTCCGTAACTTCAGGAAATGAAGTACTGTCCATTCCTTTCATCAATACGGCATAGAAATAAATTTCGCCTTTCAGGTAAAGCGTTTTCGGGCTTTCTTTGGTATCGGGGTGAGCAGCAGCTTCGTCGATAAATGCTTTTGCTTTCGTCAAAGAACTTTTCGCCTTTTCCATGTCTTGTTGCATGAAAGCACCCTGGAAGTTGTTTTTGTATTCAACTGCTGCAGAGGTCTCAACTGCTTTTTGAGCAAAAGAGAAACCGGTAGTAAGCGCCAACGCAGCTAAAAGAAACCAATTTTTGCTATTTTTCATCTTGTTCGTTTTCTAGTTTATTTATTTTGTTGCAACAGACAATTCAACTTCTGTGCCAGTTTTTCCTGTAAGGATACAAAAACGCAACAAAATCCATATTATTCATTAACTATTCTTCTGAATTTTCTTCAGCTGGTGCTGCTGCGTCCGTTTCACCTGCCTGATTTTCATCTGTAACCGGTGCAATCGGGTTTCCGTCTTCGTCAAGCATTTCATCTTCTTCATCGCTACGCGGAACACGCGCCACAGCGGCAATTTCGGCATTTCCTTTCAGGTTGATCAAACGAACACCCTGAGCGGCTCTACCCATTACACGCAATTGGTCGATGTGCATACGAATCGCAATTCCTGCTTTGGTAATGATCATCAAATCGTCTTCGTCAGCTACGGTCTTAATCGCCATCAACGGTCCGGTTTTATCCGTTACATTGATCGTTTTTACCCCTTTTCCACCACGATTCGTGATTCGGTAAACCGGTTCACCATCTTCAGGATCGTTTAAGTAAGAACGTTTTCCGTATCCTTTTTCAGAAACAACCAAAATGGTTTCGGCGTTGTCTTTCACACAGATCATTCCAACTACTTCATCGGCATCTGATTGCAAAGTCACCGCACGTACTCCGGAAGCATTTCTTCCCATCGGACGTACTTTGGCTTCGTTGAAGCGGATTGCTCTACCTGCTTTGGTTGCCAATACCATTTCATTGGTACCGTCAGTCAAACGTGCTTCCAACAATTCATCGTTCTCACGGATCGTGATCGCGTTGATACCATTGGCACGTGGACGTGAATAAGCTTCCAACGATGTTTTCTTAATGATACCTTGTTTGGTACACATAACGATGAAGTTGTTTTCGACGTATTCTTTATCCGTCAAATCCATCACTTTCACATACGCCTTGATCTTATCGTCCTGCTCTATATTGAGTAGATTTTGGATCGCTCGTCCTTTAGCGGTTTTGTTTCCTTCCGGAATTTCAAAGATCCGCATCCAGAAACAACGTCCTTTTTCAGTAAAGATCAATAGGTAATTGTGATTGGTAGCCACAAACAAGTGCTCCAGGAAGTCTTTGTCACGCGTGGTAGAACCTTTCGATCCCATTCCGCCGCGACTCTGAACTTTGTATTCGTTTAAGCTTGTACGTTTGATGTAACCTGCATGCGAAATAGTAATCACCACTTCATCATCCGGAATCAAATCTTCGATCTTCATTTCCGAAGCCGAGTATTCGATACGTGAACGACGGGCATCACCATATTTATCACGAATGTAAATCAACTCGTCTTTGATGATCTGCATACGGCGCTCTTCACGATCCAAAATATCTTTCAAATCGGTGATTAATGCCATTAAGTCAGCATATTCAGCACGCAACTTATCTTGTTCAAGTCCGGTCAACTGACGCAAACGCATTTCAACAATGGCACGTGACTGCAAATCGGAAAGTCCGAAGCGTGTCATTAATTTTTCACGTGCTTCTTCCGGACTTTGAGATCCGCGGATAATCGCAATTACTTCATCGATGTTATCCGATGCAATGATCAATCCTTCTAAGATATGTGCACGCTCTTCGGCTTTACGCAAGTCGAATTTGGTTCTGCGGACAACTACTTCATGACGGAAAGCCACGAAATAACCGATCATTTCTTTGAGGTTCAACTGACGCGGACGTCCGTCAACCAAACAAATGTTATTGATCGAGAATGAATTCTGAAGCGATGTGTACTTGTACAATTTGTTCAAAACCACATTCGGAATGGCATCGCGTTTCAATTCATAAACGATACGCATACCATTTCTATCCGATTCGTCGCGGATGTCAGAAATACCTTCGATCTTTTTGTCATTGACCAACTCAGCGGTTTTCTTGATCATGTCCGCTTTGTTGACCTGGTAAGGAATCTCGGTCACAATGATTTGCTCACGACCACCTACTTCTTCGATTTCCGCTTTGGCACGGATCACGATTCTTCCACGGCCTGTCAGCAACGCTTCACGCGCTCCGTCTACACCATATATAATACCTCCGGTAGGGAAGTCAGGCGCTTTTACGAATTGTAAAAGTGCTTCTGGTTCAATATCCTTGTCATCGATATAGGCAATGATACCATCAACTACCTCTGTAAGGTTGTGTGGTGCCATATTCGTTGCCATACCTACTGCAATACCGCTTGAACCGTTTATAAGCAAATTCGGTATTTTGGAAGGAAGTACGGAAGGTTCTTCCAACGAGTCATCGAAATTCGGTTGAAAATCAACGGTGTCTTTTTCCAGATCATCCAGCATTTCTTCAGCGATCTTGCGCAAACGGGCTTCCGTATAACGCATTGCTGCCGGACTGTCGCCGTCAACCGATCCGAAGTTTCCCTGTCCATCCACCAACGGGTAACGCAGCGACCATTCCTGGGCCATACGTACCATCGTGTCATACACGGAACTATCACCATGCGGGTGATACTTCCCTAAAACCTCACCAACTATACGAGCGGACTTTTTATGCGGACGATTGGAGTAAACACCCAAATCCTGCATACCGTATAATACACGGCGGTGAACAGGTTTGAATCCGTCACGCACATCAGGAAGTGCACGCGATACAATTACCGACATCGAATAATCGATGTACGCCGATTTCATTTCATCTTCGATGTTAATCTGGATTATTCTTTCTCCATCTGCCATCTTGTCATTGTTTTAAATTAAGCACGAAAATTGTGTGCAAAAAGCAAGGCTCGAAATTAGCTTTTTATATCCTACGAAAAAGATGGTAGGAATGGTTTTTACTAACAAAAAGTGGTGTAAAAATGCTGTTTCGATGTACTTATTAACATTTCAGACGTTTATATATTTGTAGGGTGCGGAAAGTGGCTCTGCGTAACAAGACAAAAGCAATTCAATCATTCACAAAAACCAAACAAAGTTGGAATTAGTGTATTTTTGAAGAGCAGAACAACAACAGAATATGGAAGCAAAATTTTCTCCGCGTGTAAAAGATGTGTTGAGTTTCAGTCGGGAAGAGGCGTTGCGGTTAGGCAATGATTTTATCGGTGTGGAGCATTTCCTATTGGGAATCCTGCGTGAAGGCGAAGGCAATGCCGTAAAGATCCTCACGGGCTTTAATCTCGATTTGGCACAGCTTAAAAAAGAATTGGAAAAACAACTCCTCGAAACCGCTAAATCTTCGGTGGTGACAGGTGCCAATATTCCCTTGGTGAAACAAGCGGAACGATTGTTGAAGATAACCTATCTGGAGGCGAAATTATTCAAGAGTCCTGTAATCGGTACAGAACATTTGTTACTTTCGATGCTCAAAGACGAAGATTCTGTAGTTTGCAGGACTTTAAGCAAATATGGAGTCAATTATAATACGGTAAAAGACGAATTAGACGATATGCTAGACGAAAACAACATACCAAGAGCAGAGCTGCCAGGGTCGGCAGACGACGAAGATCAAACATTCGGAGCCGGTCAGCGAAAAGCCGCCGATCCGAAATCAAAAACACCGGTACTCGATAATTTTGGTCGTGATTTGACGAAAATGGCCGAATCCGGAAAATTGGACCCTATTGTAGGTCGTGAACGTGAAATCGAACGCGTAAGCCAGATTTTATCGCGCCGCAAGAAAAACAATCCTATTCTTATCGGGGAACCGGGAGTTGGGAAAAGTGCCATTGCCGAAGGATTGGCATTGCGCATCGTACAACGTAAAGTATCACGCGTTTTATTTAATAAGCGCATTGTTTCATTGGATTTGGCTTCATTGGTTGCCGGTACAAAATACCGTGGTCAGTTTGAAGAGCGCATGAAAGCTGTGATGGCCGAAATCGAAAAGAATCCGGATATTATTTTGTTCATTGACGAAATCCACACCATTATAGGTGCGGGTGGTGCAAGCGGTTCATTGGATGCTTCCAATATGTTCAAACCGGCGTTGGCGCGTGGCGAAATGCAGGCAATTGGCGCTACAACGCTTGACGAATACCGTCAGTACATCGAGAAAGACGGTGCGTTGGAACGTCGTTTCCAGAAAGTGCTTATCGAGCCGACGAATATGGAGGAAACGATCCAGATCCTGAACAATATCAAGGAACGCTACGAAGATCACCACATGGTGACCTATACCGACGAAGCATTGGCTGCCTGTGTGCGTTTAACAGAGCGTTACATCACTGATCGTCACTTGCCGGATAAGGCGATTGATGCGTTGGATGAAGTAGGTTCGCGCGTGCATTTGACAAACATTCACGTTCCGCAGGAAATCATCGATATCGAAGGTGAAATTGAAGCTCTGAAAGAACAGAAAAACGAAGTCATCAAGACGCAGCAATATGAGAAAGCGGCTGAGCTGCGCGATTCTGAACGCAAGTTGCAGGACCGTTTGGAAGAAGCCAAAAAGAAATGGGAAGATGATTCCAAAGCACAACGCGTAACCGTTACCGAAGAACATGTAGCCGAAGTGGTTTCCATGATGTGTGGTATTCCGGTAACACGTGTTGCTCAAACTGAAATGGGCCGTTTGGCTACGATGGGCGAGGAATTGCGTGGAAAAGTAATTGGTCAGGACGATGCGGTGGAAAAAGTGGTGAAAGCCATTCAGCGTAACCGTGCCGGTTTGAAAGATCCGAACAAACCAATCGGTTCATTCTTCTTCCTCGGGCCAACTGGTGTGGGTAAAACTCAATTGGCGAAAGTTCTTGCGAAATACTTGTTCGACACAGAAGACGCGTTGATCCGCATCGATATGTCGGAATACATGGAAAAATTCTCGATCTCCCGTTTGGTGGGAGCGCCTCCGGGATACGTTGGTTACGAAGAAGGTGGTCAGTTGACAGAGAAAGTACGTCGTAAACCATATTCCATCGTTTTGCTGGATGAGGTGGAAAAAGCGCATCCGGATGTGTTTAATCTCTTGCTTCAGGCATTGGATGACGGACACATGACAGATGGTTTGGGCCGTAAGATCGACTTTAAAAACACGATCCTGATCATGACTTCCAATATTGGAGCCCGTCAGTTACAGGATTTCGGAACAGGTGTTGGTTTTGGTACTCAGGCGCGCGTAGATTCACGTGAGGAGGATACCAAAGTGATTATTCAGAATGCATTGCGTAAAGCGTTTGCTCCTGAGTTCCTGAACCGTATCGACGATATGATCATTTTCCATTCATTGACACGTGAGAACATCCACAAAATCATTGATTTGGAGTTGGTGAAACTCTTCGATCGCATCAAACAATTAGGATATTCTGCCACAATGACAGAAAAAGCGAAAGATTTCATCGTAGACAAAGGTTACGACGAGAAATTCGGAGCGCGTCCGTTGAAACGAGCGATTCAGAAATACATCGAAGATCCGTTGGCCGAAGAAATCATCAAAGCCAACTTGCAAAGCGGTGATTCGATTCAAATTGACATCGAGGACACGAACCTGGCGTTGAAAATTATGATCGAAAAAGGCACGACAAAGCCTGCTAAGAAATAAATTAGTCACATTTCAATACAAAAGGCTTCTCTTCGGAGGAGCCTTTTTAACCTTATTTCGATTTTAATTTTAAATTCAGAATTCTATAAAAGGCTGATAGACGAGGCAATTTAATGAAGTTTTAGCGGGCTAAAACGAATGAAATTAACGAAGTATAGCAGTGTTTTATAGTATAGCTTCTCAAATTACGCTTGCAAGCAGCAATCTTCTTCGCGTCAAAAATTTGAAATAACCCGTTATTACCGCATTTTCTCCGCTCAAATCTTACTACTTGCAAGCGTTCTGAATCAAAATTAAAACCGAAATAAGGTTTAAGCTTTCAATATGAAAAAAATCAGTTGTTTTTTTGTCATTTTCCTGTCGGTTTCTCTTCACGCAAGCGTTGACATGACGCGCGTAAATCCGGAATTGTTCATTCACCAACCACAAAAGGATTTGACAACCATCACTACAAATGATGCTGCGCTCAAAGAAAAATGGGTACGCTCGTTGTTTGACCGTGATATTCTGAATCATGAAGGAACGCGGGCTTTTTCGATGACAGCCGACTTCAACGCCTATTATTCCGTGTTCAAAGAGCGCTTTCGGTTGATTGATCTCAATCACGACGGTACGCCGGAATTGGTGTTTGAAGGATTGGTGAGTAAAGATGATGAAAAGGAACATGTTGAGATTTTTCGTTCTGTTAATGGCGAAATGACACGGATTTACGATGAAATCGGGCACATTTTGGCTTTTAAAATTCATCCGAACACGAAGGAAATATTGCTGTATCATCACCAATATCCGTGTTGTTTGAATGCATCCCACAACCTCAACCGCTTGCGATTGGTAGAAGGTAAGCTACAGGCCGTGAAACGCTATTTTCTCTGTAGAGAAGTGGGTGATATGAAAGGAACTTTTTTCCCGAAGAAAAGCCGGTTTTCCACCAAATTAAAAGAAACCAGAAAAGAAGTGCAATTGCGTTGGTCGGGATCTGTGGTCACCAAAGATGCCTGGACAAGACGTGTGCAAACAAATGTTATTTCGTCCTATAAAAAAGGTTCGCTTTATAAAGTGCTTGCCTCAGAAAAGGGTTGGTTGTATGTGCGTATGCAAACGCCGCCAAATATCAGTGATAACATCGTGATAAACCCAAATAACCTGCAGGAAACGGCGGTTTATGGTTGGTTGGAGAAACGGAAATTGTGATTGATCAGAGTTTTTTGCCACAGATTGCTCAGATGGATGAATTCGTTGCATTCATTATTGTGATCGGATAGTTGTTTCTTAGAAACGTAAGGAAAACTCATTAGTTCTACCAAAATCTGATGAAGCGAAGGTGTGGTTCTTTCCGAGCATCTTCGGATTAGGGAAAAGTCCACACCGTAGTTTTGCCGCAAGGGGGCTTGTCCTTTAGAAATGAAGCGAAGCGGAATTTCGTAACGTTGCGTGCAAAACAAGGTTTGGTTTTTCACCCGAAGATAACAGGAAAGGACCTTGATTTTTTGTTTCTTTTGTATCAAGACAAAAGAAAAAATAGAAAGATCAAGCGGACAATGTTCCTATCTAAACATGTTTTGAGCAATTCGTGCATCACCATTGCCCGACTCAATCCTTCCTCATAGTTTGATTTAATTATAGTCAGTTAACAGCCAATCATTTACCAGGCATTCGTGTTCTGAAAAGAACTGCTCGATGGCATGGTCGGCTTCCGATTGTTCGCCCGGAATGCGTTTTTCAATATGTTGGAATGTGCGTTGGATCGTATCCAAAATACTTGAGTTCATTAAAATCATTGAGGTAGATGTATCGAATTTATATCCGTGGAATACATCGATGATGCGTTGTCTGTCCTGAGCTTCGCGAGGCAACAGTTTTTCTTTCTTCGAAAGCTCGTTGAAAAACGGCAATAACTTGGCACTCAATTCAATGAAATGTCTTAATACAACTGTAGCGTCATTGACCTGCTGGATAGCCCCGCTTCGCATAATGCTTCGTTTGATGAGTCTTTTTTCCATGACCGAATAGTTTTGAACCTACTCTAAAGACGCCTTCCGTCTTCAATAGGTTGTAAAGTAATCCCTGCGCTTTAGCAAACTGACTTTCCTGTTGAGTGAAAGGCTGATTTAAACGATTAGCGGGTAGAGTTAATTGATTGAACAAAACACTTTAGTAGTTAATAGTAAACCATTTGCCAGTGATATTCCAGATCATAATAAGTGATGGTTGAGAACTGACGGATGGCTAAAAACGAAAAGTAACACGCATTGACAAGTAAATTGCAAATACCAATTTGTATAAAGACCTTATCTGCATTTTTATTGATGGCAGGGGAACCTTCGTAAGATTTTACAGGAATACCACTTAAAATTGTATAGATAAATGAAGCTCCGCCAATGTAGCGCGTCACACGTAGAAAATCCTCGAATTCGTCAATATACTTTGGCTGTTTTCGGATATGTTTAGCGAAATAACGTTCGTAGTGTTCAGCATAGTAATAACCAATTTCTGTAATTGAGTCGAGGGGAAACCGGTAAATAGAATCTTTGGAAACCTGCCCAACAAAGTAAGCATGAAACGTAATAATACAATCGGCTAACTCTACGACTTCTCCACTATACGCAACACTGTCCAACGTAAGTCTGAAAATGCGGTCTAGCGACAAATCTGCCGTTTTGTTTTTGAACTGATGGATCAAAGAAATGGATAACTGTTTCGTTGGTTGGTCAGTCGGAACGATTCCCGGATCTGTTTTTAAATGTGTAAAAACCAGTTGATTTTCAGCGTGTTGGTGGATGGTGTAGCTTTTTGTGAAATACTGGTCTTCCGGAAAGAAATGGAATTGAAAAACAGAATCGATCACCGAAAAGCTTCTGTTCATTTCTTCCCCGACATATCCCCAATACCCGAAAGAGATTTCTCTACAGTTCTTTTGGGCTAAAGAGTCCGGCGTTTTCGAAAGAACAAATGAGTTGCTGTCGATTTCAGCGTAACACCATTTCCCCAATAAATTAATGTGTTCCTTCCCAAATCGAATAATGGGTTCACTTGGTTCGTCCAGTTGAATTTGCTGTAGAATCTGATCTTCTTCCGAAACAATAACGGTGCTGTCGGTTATCTGTGAAAAAAGCGCAGAATGGATGAACAAGGTAAGTAGGAGGATGACTGGTTTCATGGTTGTAAAAACGATGCGTACTTCACATTATTGCACAAAGAATTGTAGCGGGGAAGCAGAATCGAATCGTTATATTTGCACCAAAATTCACTACATGGAAATTCTCAACGGTAAACAAACTGCGGAAGTCATCAAAAAAGAGCTGGCGGTTCTTGTGAAGGAACGCAAAGCCGAAGGACGTAAAATTCCTCATTTGGCCGCTATTTTGGTTGGGAACGACGGTGGATCTGTGAGTTACGTCAACTCAAAAGTAAAAGCCTGTGAGGAAATCGGTTTTGAAAGTACCCTGATTCGCTACGATGATTCCGTTTCGGAAGAAGTATTGCTCAACAAAGTAAAAGCGCTTAACGAAGATAAAAGTATCGATGGTTTTATTGTGCAATTACCGCTTCCTGAGCATATTGATGAAATGAAGGTGACACTGGCGATTGATCCTAAAAAGGATGTCGACGGTTTTCACCCGATCAATGTGGGGAATATGATGCTGAACCTTCCTGGGTTTGTGCCTGCCACACCAGCGGGAATTGTGGAATTATTGCGCCGCTACAACATTGAAACGTCAGGTAAAAACTGCGTGGTTGTAGGTCGAAGCAATATTGTGGGAACGCCTTTGAGTTTGTTACTTGGACGGAATACCGATATGGGAAATTGTACGGTAACACTGGTGCATTCGCGTTCCGAAAATATTCGTGAAATCTGCAATCAGGCTGATATTCTGGTGGCTGCAGTCGGTAATCCTGGCTTTATCACCGCAGATATGGTAAAAGAAGGCGCAGTGGTAGTTGATGTTGGAACCACGCGTGTTACTGATCCTTCACGTGAGCGCGGATGGCGTTTGGCGGGCGATGTGGCTTTTGAAGAAGTGGCCCCGAAATGTTCCTACATTACGCCTGTTCCGGGTGGTGTAGGACCAATGACTATTGCATCGTTGATGATAAATACCTTAAAGGCGATGGAGCTTAAAGGAAAATAACCTATATTTGACTAACAAATTTTACCACGAAATATGAAAACAACACATCTTTTTGTTTCAGCGCTGATGATGACCATTTTACTGGCTTCATGTGGTGTTGCAGGTAACGGTTTTGGTGGTTCATCCATTCAGAAACGTAAGTATACCAAAGGTTTTTATCACAATAAAAACCATGGTTTCAAATCGTCTGACGATAAAACAACAGGTGAAATCATCCTTCAGGAAGAATCAACAGACGAAGCAGCTGTTTTGCCATTGGAAAAAAAGGCTGTTCAAACAACTGTACTTCAGCAGGATAAAACGATCAAAAATGAGCAGGGGCAACCACAGCAGCCACAACGTTCCGATGAGAAAACGACTCCGAAGAAAAAAGTGACTTCTTCTACAAAGAAAGAAACAAAACCTGCACAGGTTCGTCAGCGTAAACAACGCGAACATGAGTATTATGTGCCGTTAAGAGAAAAAGCGACAATTGCTAAAAATATGGCCGCAGGTTCATCTGAAAGCGGAGCAATGCTGGTGCTATTGGTTATTCTTGCTATCATCATTCCACCGCTTGCGGTTGCGCTTTACGAAGGAATTACCACGCGTTTCTGGATCGATTTGATTCTGGCAATCGTTGGTTACGGAATTGGTTTCGCATTGTTTGGCGGAGGAATTGCCTGGTTGTGTGGTTTGGCAGCTGTGATCTACGCGCTGTTAATCGTACTTGGAGTGATTTGATTTAGAAATTAAGATTATATAAAAAAAGGAGTCTGTGATAGCAGGCTCCTTTTTTTATGCAACTGGTTTTCCCAGGTGGCAATTACAATCGTTCCAATGGTGTTTTTACTCCATCAACCAGTGAATAACAGGCCAGTTTATCTTTGAATACCGACGATTTGAAAATGGAACTATTCAACAGCATTCGCACGCATTCCTGAATTCCTTCGGCAATGGAAGGATGCGGATGAATGAGCTCGGCAATCACATGGATTGGCATGTCTAATTTTATCAATAACCCGATTGCCTGAATGGCGGTAGATGCATGTTCACCGACGGCACGCATTCCCAAAATCTTCATTTCGGAGTCGTTTGTTACGATGATTTTAAAGAATCCTTGTGTTTTCCGCATGGCAATCGCACGGGCAATGACTGAATAATCAATCTTCACAATTTTGACCGGAATGTTGTTTTTCAGGCAATATTGTTCATTAAATCCAACCGCGGCAACTTCGGGTTGCAAGAACATAATGGTGCAAATGTTGTCGTAATTCAGGCGTTCGTCAACACTTCCGTAAGCCAGTTCAACCGCGTGACGTGCCTCAATTTCCCCCATATTGACCAGGGCAATTCTTCCGGAAACATCACCTACGGCATAAATATGCGGGATATTCGTAACGGTATCATCGTCACCAATATGTAAACCACGTTTCGACATCAATACACCTGCCGCTTCCAGATTTAACTGTTCTACATTCGGAATGCGACCGATCGACAACAGCGCTTTTTCAACCTGGATGGTCTCACGTTTTCCATCCGGATAGGATAATTCATATTCCACGTGATCTCCGCGATTTTCCAGGCGCTCCAGTTGGGCGTTGTGGTGAATGGTCACACCTTTTTTCTCGAGATTTTCACTCACAATGGTCGAAATATCGGCATCTTCGAAGGGTAGAATCCTATCCTGACGGTCGATAATATATACTTTGGTTTTCCCGAGGTTGGAAAAAATAGTCGCGTATTCACAACCAATCACACCTGCACCTACGATTACCAGACTTTTAGGATAATCCGTCAAATGTTCGATGCCATCGCTGGTAAAAATGGTGCGTTCGTCCACATCAACATTCTCCATCTTGCGAGGTCTGCTCCCGGTTGCCACAATGATTTTATCGCCGTAAACGATGCGTTTTTCGCCATCGTGTAATATTTCAATTTCATGATCACTGATAAAGCGCCCTATTCCACGGTGATAAGTGAGTAGCTTGTTCATCGTTTCGGTTTGCAGTAATTTCAGGTGACAGGAATACTGGAATTTACGCTCAAAAACAGCTTCATCAACAGTAGAACTCACATCATTCCAGTCGAGGTAGAATTTCTCACGACCTTTTCCCAGAATGGTATCGTTAACACTGGCTACCTTCTGCGAAATTTCCCAAAGTGTCTTGGATGACAAAGCCCCGTTGTAAACACCGGCTCCGCCAACACGTTCCCGTTCAATTAAACAAACACGTTTTCCATAATCAATTGCCCGCATGGCAGCTGCATATCCCGCAGGACCTCCTCCAATGACCACAAGGTCAAAACGTTCATCTGTCATATTCAACGAATATAATAAGTTCGTGCTAATTGCGTGCCAACATCTACTAATTTTACCACATGAAATACGCACATCTTTTACAACAGGCCCTGGCCGATAAAGAAGTTTATAAAAAGCTCGTTCAGCGATTGAAGAAAGTCAATCCGCGAACATTGGATACGCTGTTTCATCAGGAGCATGTGCAGGCGTTTAAAAAAATTGATTGCCTCACTTGTGCCAACTGTTGTAAAACCACAAGCCCTATTTTTAGAGATATTGATATTCGCAGGCTGGCTAAGCGTTTACGGCTTTCCGAATCGGCATTTATGGGCCAATATCTGCGCATGGATTCGGATGGCGATTATGTATTAACAGTAGCGCCTTGTCCTTTTTTGGGAAATGATAATTATTGTAGTGTTTACGAAGATCGTCCGTTGGCTTGCCGGGAATACCCGCATACAGATCGCAAAAACATGTACCAGATTTTAGATCTCACACGAAAAAACATGGAGGTTTGTCCGGCGGTGAGTCAAATTATGCAAACTATTTCCAAAAAAACAGGCTGAGTTTTACAACCATTTCGTAATTTTCACGTCAAAGAGGGGACTCTAAGACTCGGCTAATGTTAAAAAATACTACTCTTACCGTATTGCTACTGAGCGTTTTTAGCATGTCAATTCTTGCTCAGCGAGGTAAAAACGGCAATTATACCGTTGCCGGAGCCAATACTCAAATCAATGCTTATACGAACGTTACAGCGAATGCTGCTGTAAACGCGACATCTATAACCGTTGCCAGCAATACGCTTACAAGTGGTGTTTTGGCTACGGCACTTGCACCTGGTGATCTGATCATGATCATTCAAATGCAAGGAGCAACCATGGATGTGGATGTAACACCTACAGCAAGCTGGGGTGGACATTATACCGTTCCAAACGGCCACCAAGGCGATTGGGGTTCATTCCAAAGTTTATGGGGAAATGTAACGGCTTATAACAATGCAGGCCGTTATGAACTGGTTGAAGTGAGATCTGTTGCAGGTGGAACAACGATTAATTTAATGTGCGGTTTGCAATACGCCTACACGGCTTCGGGGCACGTACAGGTAGTCAGAGTACCACGTTTCGTAGATTTAACAGTCAATACGGCTTGTTCAATTGTTCCCACTACCTGGAATGGCACAACCGGTGGAGTAGTGGCATTGGAGGTAAATGGAAACTTAACACTTACCGGAACAGGAATGATTTCCGCTTCGGGATATGGATTTCGTGGTGGTGTTTGTGAAGCATTGACTATGGGTTCACCTCCGAGTGCTGCAGCTAATAAAGGATATTGTGCATCTGATGATGCAAGGGAAGGTGCTGAAAAAGGTGAGGGAATCGGTGGTTTTTATACGGAATATGACGCGTTGTATTCTCGCTATTGTAAGTCGGCTCCGGCTAATGGCGGCGGCGGCGGCGGAAACCATAATGCCGGTGGTGGTGGTGGTTCCAATATTGGAACAGGTGCTTACACCGGAAATGGAATTCCTGTTGCAGGTTATGCGGCTATTTGGAATCTGGAGGCAGCCGGTTTTGCAACATCAACTAGTTCCGGTGGCGGTCGTGGGGGTTATTCTTATTCCACAAGCAACCAAAATGAAGCAGCAATAGGTCCAAACAATGCTGCCTGGGCTGGTGATTATAGAAGAAACGAAGGCGGATTCGGTGGATTTCCATTGACTTATTCCAGTTCGCGCATATTCATGGGCGGCGGCGGCGGCGCTGGTGATGCAAATACTACTCCTACTCAAGGCGGAGCTGGCGGTACAGGTGGCGGAATCGTTTTCATGACCGTTTACGGTACTATTTCAGGAACAGGAAGTATTGTTAGCAATGGTGGAAACGGTCAAAATTCAAATCCCACCAACCTAACAGCAGGAGTAGGGCAAAAATATGGAAATGATGGTGCAGGTGGTGCCGGAGGCGGAGGCGCTATTGCGATATCAAACGGGACGGCAATTCCTACATCTGTGACACTTTCTGCTAATGGCGGTAATGGTGGGAATCATTCGCTTTCACTCGGTTTAGGTGCAACCAGCGAAGGTGACGGTCCAGGTGGTGGCGGAGCTGGTGGTCATATTGCGTTTACATCAGGAACGCCAACCCAATCGGTTGCCGGAGGTACCAACGGAACTACTAATTCAGCTCAGATAAATCTGTTTCCTCCCAATGGAGCTACAATGGGTGCTTCAGGAATGTCAGGCTTGACACAGACTTTTTTCAATATTACGTCACCCAACGTAACTATTTGTCCGAATACATCTACAACGCTTACGGCTTCTATTACAGGAGTGGGACCGGGAACATTGACCTGGTATTCAACGCAATTTGGTAACACGGTACTTGGTACGGGAGCAAATTATACGACGCCTTCTTTGTCTTCAACGACTACCTATTATGTAGGCGTTTGTCCGGGGACATTTCGCGTGCCGGTGGTTGTCACAGTAAGCGGTGCACCTACTATTTCAGGTGTGTTGACCATTCCTGTTGGCGGAACAACAACCCTTACCGGTTCGGGAACGCCGAATGGATCGACTCCATGGGCATCAGGAACTCCGGCTGTTGGAACAATTACTTCAGGTGGTGTAGTTACAGGTATTTCTGTTGGAACAACCACAATCACGTACATGAACTCAAGTGGTTGTATCGTTACGGCTATCGTGAATGTTGTATCGCCGTTACCAATCGAGCTCATGTATTTTACAGCTACGTTGAATGAGTTACAAGCGGTTGATTTGTTGTGGGCTACACAAACCGAAATCGATAATGATTATTTCATTGTTCAGCGCAGTACAGATTTGTTCAATTGGGAAGAAATTGCAGTTGTTCAGGGAGCTGAGACGTCTCAGATTCTTAATGAGTATAGAACACTTGATGCTGAGCCGCTTATCGGAACCAACTATTACCAACTCAAACAAGTAGATCTTGATGGTGCCTTTAAAGTTTCGGATATTCAGTCGGTGATCATTGCAGGTGCTGAAAACGTGGTTGGTTATCCGAATCCGGCGACTGATTGTTTCCATTTGATCGGTCAAAATATTGAAAATCAGCAGATTGTTTTGACCAATCATTTAGGGCAGCGAATGTTGTGTGAAATGACCATCGTTTCCGAAGATCATCTGTTGATTGATACCCGAACGCTAGCGACCGGAATTTACTATGTTCAGGTACTGAAAGATGGTGAAAATCAAGTATTAAAAGTCACCATCAACAATCATTAACCCTTTATTTGATTGTCAGTAATTCTAACGATTGACAGATGTTTTGTGCGAATTTGAGCGAAAGGTGACAAACCATCGATCATATTTCACAAGAAATGTGCTCGAAAAAACCAACCTTTTCGTATTTTGTGCGTCAAAGTTTCGAACTAGTATAGAACCATGTCAAAAAACAGTGCTCTCCTCCTTTTGTTTTTTTGCTGTTTCGCTCTTCATTTATCGGCTCAACGGGCCAAGAATGGAAGCTATACAGTAACCGCCGCTAATACGCAAATCAACGCATATACTGCTGTTACAGCCAATGCAGCTGTCGGTGCAACAAGTATTACCGTTGCCAGTAACACGCTTACGAGTGGTGTTCTAGGTACAGCACTTACGCAGGGCGATTTAATCATGATTATTCAGATGCAGGGGGCAACCATGGACGTGGATGTGACTCCTACAGCAAGTTGGGGCGGCCATTATACGGTTCCCAATGGTCATCAGGGTGACTGGGGTTCTTTTCAGGATTTATGGGGGAATGTGACCAACTATAACAATGCCGGTAAATACGAATTGATTGAAGTGAGATCTGTTGCAGGTGGAACAACTATCAACCTGATGTGTGGCTTACAAAATGCTTACACAGTTTCGGGACATGTACAGGTGGTGCGCGTACCGCGTTTCGCAAACCTTACGATAAATACTGCAACTACGGTAGTTCCGGCGATGTGGGATGGAACAATCGGTGGTGTTGTAGCGCTTGAGGTTGATGGAAATCTGACGCTTACCGGAACAGGTAAGGTATTGGCTTCAGGATATGGTTTTCGTGGAGGTGTGTGTGATTTGCAAACCGCAGGTTCACCACCCAGTGCTGCGGCCAATGTCGGCTACTGTGCTTCTGATTTAGCAATTGAAGGTGCCGAAAAAGGCGAAGGAATCGGTGGTTTTTATACAGAATACGACGCATTGTATTCCCGTTATTGTAAATCGGCGCCTGCGAATGGTGGCGGTGGTGGTGGAAACCACAACGCTGGTGGCGGTGGTGGTTCAAATATTGGAACCGGCGCTTATACAGGTAAAGGAAATCCGACTGGTTATACTGCTATCTGGAACCTTGAATCAGCTGGTTTTGGAACATCTACCAGTTCTGGTGGTGGACGTGGAGGATATTCTTATTCAACCAGTAATCAAAACGAAACGGTGATCGGCCCAAATAATACCGCGTGGTCGGGAGATTACAGAAGAAGTGAAGGAGGCTTAGGTGGTCATCCTCTGACGTATTCAAACACACGTTTGTTTATGGGCGGTGGCGGTGGTGCCGGTGATGCCAATACAAATCCAACTCAGGGAGGAAACGGTGGCCGTGGTGGCGGAATTGTTTTTATGACCGTTTACGGGACAATCACCGGAACGGGAACGATAGAAAGCAATGGTGCTGCAGGGCAGAATGCAAATGCAGCTGGTCAGACAGCAACACCGTTTTCTACTCAAAAATATGGAAATGATGCTGCCGGTGGTGCCGGTGGAGGTGGTGCAATCGCCATTTCAAACGGAACTGCTATTCCTGCGTCTGTTACACTTTCAGCCAATGGTGGAGCGGGTGGTAATCAGGTTATTTCATTCGGAAGTTTAGCTTCCCCTGTAATGGAAGCTGATGGTCCCGGTGGAGGTGGGGCTGGTGGTCAAATTGCTTTTACAGCGGGTACTCCGGTTCAAACAGTAACCGGTGGTGCCAACGGAACAACAAATTCTTCGCATGTAAACCTGTTTCCGCCCAACGGCGCTACAGCAGGCGCTTCCGGGACTGCAAGTTTGCCACAAACATTCTTTAATATTACATCACCCAACGTTAATATCTGTGCCAATACATCTACAACGCTTACAGCAACAGTTGTTGGTACATTGCCGGGTGGAGCCACTTTAACCTGGTATTCCACACAATTCGGAAGCATAGTATTGGGGTCGGGAGCTACATTTACAACTCCTGTATTATCAACCACAACAACTTATTATGTTGGAACATGTCCGGGAACTTTTCGCATTCCGGTTGTTGTAACGGTAGGAGCTCCAACCATTTCAGGTATTGCAGCGATCACAAACGCCAGTTGTTCAAGTCTGGGTTCAATCACAGGGTTGACAACTTCTGGTGGTGCAGGTACAAATACAATCACCTGGAACGGCGTTGTAACTCCCGGAATGAATTTAACCAACGCAGCAGCGGGGAGTTATACAATCATCGTAACGGATATCGCGGGTTGTACAGCAACAGCAGGCCCATACACGATCTCAACAACTTCAGGACCAACAATTAACACAACAGCTTTGGTTGTTACAAATGCCAATTGTTTGGGGAATAACGGTTCTATCACCGGAATTACCGCTACCGGAACCGGATTGACATACGCTTGGACAAACACAGCGCAAACAACATTAGACATTACCGGATTGGCTGCCGGAAATTATACGCTTACTGTAACGGATAATGTGGGATGTACTGCAACTGCGGGCCCATTCACGATTATTCAGACCGCCGGACCAACATTGGATGCTACTGCAATTGTAATCACAACAGCTACTTGCGGTAACGCTGACGGAGATATTACCGGAATTACCGCTACCGGAACAGGCTTGACCTATTCATGGAGCGGAACAACTACACCCGGAACCGATTTATTGAATGTTGCATCAGGAAATTATACCTTAACCATTACTGATAATATTGGTTGCACGGCCAGTGCAGGGCCATTTAACGTGCCGAATGCGGCCGGTCCGACAATTGATGCTACCGCTATCGTAATTGTGGATGAACACTGCGGAAGTGGTGATGGAAGCATTTCAGGTATTGTTATAAACGGTGGAACACCAACGATTACTTATTCATGGAATGGAGGTGTTTATACGACGCTTGATATTTCAAACCTTTCGGCTGGAAATTATTCGCTAACGGTTACTGATTTTAACGGTTGTACTGCAAGCGTTGGGCCTTATGTGATCACGAATCTCGCTGGCCCGTCGATCGATGCTACAGGCATTGCCATTGCTGCGGAATCGTGTACCGGAAATGACGGAAGTATCACTGGAATTACAGCTTCAGGAAGCGGCTTGACCTACGATTGGAACGGTTCGGCTACACCAACTATCGATTTGACCAATGCAGCAGCAGGAAATTATACATTGACAGTAACAGATGCATTTGGTTGTACAGCAACTTCAGGGCCTCATACAATTACCGGAGCTACTGTAATGACATTGGATGCCACGAATGTGGTGATTACGCCTAGCGATTGCGATACTGACAACGGATCAATTACAGGTTTGGTGGTTTCCGGTGGAATTAATCCGGTGATTAGCTGGTCGAATAGTATGGCTACGGCTGATATTACAGGCTTGGCACCGAATTTATATACGATCACCATCACGGATGCGCAAAACTGCGTGATTACGGAAGATTATACGGTCGGTTTGCAACCAAGTCCGGTGATTGACCTGATTGATCCGGTGAATGCGACTTGTAATCTGGCAAATGCATCAATTACCATCACGGCTTCGGGCGGTACGGGAGCATTTGATTATTCAATAGATAATGGACTGAACTTCGTATCAACCAACGCATTTACAAATTTAGCAGCGGGATCTTACGATATTGTGGTGTCAGATCAAAGTGGTTGTGAAGCTACGGGATCGATCATCATTACCGATTCTCCGGTTCCGGTAATCAATTCCATTGCAACGGTTGATCCATCCTGTGGAAATACGGATGGTTCGCTTACCATAAATGCATCAGGAGGTTCTGGAACTTTACTTTACAGTGCCGACGGCGGTAATACATTTGTCAATGGCAATCAATTTACTAACCTAGGAGCCGGTTTATACACTGTTGTGGTTCAGGATAACCTTGGTTGTGAAGTTCAACAAAACGCCACATTAACCAATCAAAGTGGAACAACCGTAAATGCCGGAGCTGATTTGTTGGTTTGTGAGGGCGAATCGGTAACTCTGAATGCGACGAATGCACAAATGTATGCATGGGATAATGGTGTTGTGAACGGCGTTCCTTTTATTCCTGCAGCAACTACAACTTATACTGTTACAGGAACCGATGCATTTGGCTGTACAAGTACAGATCAGCTGACAGTAACCGTGAATACAGGCTTGACCATTTCGGTTGTACCGAGTGTGACTTCTGGTTGTGGGCCATTGACGGTGACTTTCCAGAATACAACTCCAAACAGCGGTGATTGTATCTGGCAGTTTTCCAACGGAACAACTCTTTCAGGAGCGGGCGATCAAACGGTTACGTTTAATCAAGGCGGTTGTATTGACTTAACATTGAGTGTGGTAGCTGTAAACGGTTGTGAAGGCACGCAAACTTTCACAGACATCGTTTGCGTTGATCCGGCGCCGATTGCGTCGTTTACACCTTCACCGGGAATTATGACCACTGGTGATACGTATTCGACCATGTTCAATTCATCTGTGAATGCGACCCAGTATTCGTGGGATTTCGGAGACGGAAGCACAGGTTCCACTCAAACTTCGCCAACGCACCAATTCCCGGATACAGAAGCTGGAAATTATACGGTTACTTTAACAGCAACAAGCGCTAACGGATGCACGGATATCGCTCAGGCGATTATTACCGTGAATGAAGAACTGATTTATTATGTTCCGAATTCATTTACACCGAATGCCGATGGAATCAACGATTTCTTTCTGCCGATCTTCACTTCGGGCTTCGAAGCGGATGATTATAGTTTGACCATTTTTAACCGTTGGGGAGAACTGGTATTTGATGAAACCGACCATTTGATTGGTTGGGATGGAACATATGCCGGAAATGTGGTTCAAAACGGAGTGTATACTTATCGGATTGAATTTAAATATGCCGCGAATGACGGACGGGAAGTAGTTACCGGCCATGTGACGTTGGAGAAGTAATGACCCTGTAATTGAACGTATTTCACAGGTCATATTTCCCAAATAATCATTCCAGGATGCAAACTATAACAAAGATATTGCCATTTGCACAATCTGATATTTCAGAATAAAATGTTATTGTACTTTTATAGAGTTACATTACACCATGCAGATCAGTATAGCTAATAATGAGACACGCCAGTTGTTAAATCATCGGTTAGAGCAGTTAAATAATGACGGATTTAGGTCCGTTCAATTGGCGCATTTTGGTGATTTGAACCAGGATCTGATCAACAGCCTGACTATAAACGTGGAGGAAATGATGATTTCTGCCGGAGATCGTAAACCACTCATCAAACGCGTTTTTTCTATTCTGATCGAAGGATTACAAAATATTCTCATTCACGGCGAATCATTGGATGGCGGTCAGCCTGCATTGTTGATCGTTGCTTCAAACGACACAAAGTACCGTGTTGTTTTAGGAAATCTGGTGTTGGCAGGTGATCGCGAAAAATTGATTTCCTACCTCGATAAATTAAACGGAATGAATGACGAAGAAGTAAAGTCGTTCTACCTGGAGGTATTGAATAACGGATTGATTTCCACAAAAGGTGGAGCCGGATTGGGATTCATTACCATGCGCATGAAATCAAAAGATCGTTTGCATTATAATTTTGATACCTGCGATGACGGCCAGTTGTTTTTCTCCATTTCGACTGATTTAGACAGAACTGCTTAAACAGATTCAATTACATTTTCACGGATTTATCTTTTGTAAGCTTTCTGCAACTACCTTTGCTGCATGTCAGTTTCTGTTGCGTACGCGCCCAATTATGTTCATCCCGTTCCTGCCGGACACCGTTTCCCGATGGAGAAATACCAATTGCTTTACGAACAATTGCGTCTGGAAGCATTGATTCCCGAAAATCAGTTTTTTGTTCCCGGTAAAATTGAACTGGAATTAGTGACTCGTGTGCACAGTCCTGTTTATTTGGAGAAGTTACTGACACTTCAATGCAGCGCTAAAGAACAGCGTGTATCAGGGTTTGAACATTCGGATACGTTAATTGAACGCGAACTCACCATCATGGAAGGAACACGTATGTGCGCCGAACTTGCGATGGAAACAGGAGGTGTTGCACTCAACATTGCAGGAGGAACCCACCATGCTTATTCGGACAAAGGCGAAGGATTTTGTTTACTCAACGATCAGGCGATTGCCGCCCAATGGCTGCTCGATCAGGGAATGGTTTCGCGTATTTTGATCGTAGATCTGGACGTACATCAGGGAAATGGAACGGCACAAATCTTCGATAACAATCCCAATGTGTTTACGTTTAGTATGCACGGCGACAACAATTACCCGTTATACAAAGAGAAGTCGGATTTGGATGTAGGTTTGGACGATGGTATTCTGGACATTGAATACCTCTATTTGCTAAAATCGTCGATGGAACAAATCCTGAAAGATTTCACACCTGAAATTATCTTTTTCCAAAGCGGTGTTGATATCATTAATTCAGACAAACTAGGGCGTTTGGGAGTGACTTTAAACGGTTGCAGAAAACGTGATGAATTTGTGTTCGAAACGGCAAAATCACTGAATATTCCTGTCGTTTGTACAATGGGTGGCGGTTATAGCAAAGAAATCAAACACATTATTGAAGCGCACGCGAATACGTTTAGAATGGCAGTTAAGATTTTTGGATAAGCGATTTTTGATGCTTGATTTTTGATGTTGGATGAAGTGCCAGGTAAATTTTAAAACATTAGGAAGCACCTAATCAAAAATCAAACATTCAACATCAAGCATTATATAAGTTTATTCTCCATCGCAAACTTCACCAACCCGACGCTGTTTTTACTTCCGGTTTTGGCAATCAGGTTCTTGCGGTGTGTTTCAACGGTATTGGTACTTACAAAGATTTTGTCGGCGATTTCCTGTGTGGTCAATTCCTGTGTGATCAATTTCAGGATTTCGGTTTCACGCGGAGTTAATTTCACCGGCAGTTGCATATTGGGCGATTGATGTCCCCTGATGATAGTGGAAGTCACTTCTTTACTGAAATAATTTTCGCCCGCAACCACCGTTTCAATAGCCAATTGCAGTTCGATTTTATCGGTGTCTTTTTGCAGAAAACCATTTACGCCAAGTTTCAATCCGTGATCAATACTGGTGTAGTCGTTGTGCATCGACAATAAGATAATGCGCAGATCAGGATTCAATTTACGGGCACTTTCCAGCGTTTCAAAGCCATTCATTTCCGGCATGTTGATATCCAATAACACGACATCGGTTTCCGGCAGGTTGGCTAAAAACTGTTTTCCGTTGTTGAATTTTCCGACGACCTCGAATCCGGGAATGGAAGCGAGTAATGAGCTGAGTCCTTCATTGAATAATTGGTGGTCGTCTACAATGGCTATTCTAATCATGTTTCGTAGTGATTGGAACTGTTAATATAGTAATAGTTCCGCGATTGGGCTGCGCATCAATTTCAATTGTTCCCTGCCATTTTTCAAGCCGGTGGCGGATATTGGTGATTCCCATTCCGGGCTTGTACTGCGAAAGGTCGAATCCTTTGCCATTGTCTTCGTAAATGAGATTTAGCTGCTCATCGACGGTTGAAAGTTGTAAGGTGATTTCAGTCGCCTCGCCGTGTTTGAGCGTATTGCTCACCAATTCCTGCACAATTCGGTAAATGGTTACATGAAGCGATGCCTGAATGTTGACCGCTTCCATGAACAGGTTCAGGGTAATTTTCCCTGAGCGATCCAGCGTGTGTTTTAACTCCGTCAATGCTGCCGCCAAGCCGTATTGCTCAATATTTCCACCTGACAAATCATGTGAAATAGTGCGTACCTCCGAAATAGCAGTATTCACCAACGCAACCTGCTGCTGCGCTTGTGGCACGTCTTCGTTTTGCAACCCGAGTTTGATTGTCGCTAACGTGCTTCCCAGGCGATCGTGTAATTCGCGGGCTATGCGCAAACGTTCCTGATCTTGTCCCTCAAGCATAGCCGCGTACGATGTCGCTTCCTGCTGATTGAGCAATTCGTTGATTTCGTTGTTTTTTACATCGACTTGTAAAAGCGCAATGCGTTGTTTCTGGCGGTAGTTTCGGATGAGGAAGAAGAGGATGAGGAGGAAGGCGAGGGAACCGATGAGTATGCCATAATTGTAGAAGGTTTCGCGTTCTTTGGCGTTTTTGAGTTCCGCTTTTCTTTCTTTTGTTTGGTATTGGGCATCCAATTCCAAGATTGTCTTGTCTTGAATTAATTGCTGAAGACTGTCACTGAAGTATACATATTTGTCAAAATAATATAATGAGCTATCTTGATTACTAATCTTTGTAAATAGTTTTGCTTTTGAAAAACAAATGTTTCCTTTTGCTTCAATATCCCCAAGTTTTTCAGCAATCCCCATTGCCAAATTGTAGTATTTTTGAGCAATAGAGAATTCCTGTTTAAGTTCGTGAACAATTCCTACATGATGGTAGCTCAGGGACAGACCACTTAAGTTTTCTAATTCTTGTTGGATTGGGATAGCTTTTTCCAGGTATTGTAAAGCGAGTTTGTACTCACCCCGTTCTTCATAAATGATTCCCAAGTTGAGATAAACGTTCATGGCCTCATCACTCGAAGTCAGTTGATGTTTCTCAATTATTTTAAGTGATTTATTGAGATAGTACAACGCTGAGTCACGCTTACCTAAGTCTTTGTACAGAGAACCCAGGCTGTTGTAGCGTGTAATAAGATCAACTTCATCTACATTGGTTTGCAAAATCTCAGCCAGGCTTTCCAAGTGATATTTTTTGGAAAGGTTAAAGTTCTCAGTTTGATAATATAAATTGGCTAAGTTGAACTTAGAGTTGGAGGTCTTCTTTAAATTGCCATGCCGTTTTCTAATACCGAGTGCTTTGTGATGCCATTGAATAGCCCATTCATATTTTTTGAAATTTTGGTAAATAGTGCCACGGACGCTATAAACATCAGAAATTGTGATGGAGTCGATCGATTCATCAATCAATAACTCTGCTTTAATAGAATTCTTGAGGGCTTTACGAAAATCACTTTCCGCTAATTCAAAAGCTCTTTTGTTATAAGATTCCACCTTACTTTGACTCATAGAGTTAAGGGAGATAAACAAACATAGAATGAAGCAAACGAATAGTGTAAGGTTTTTCATAGAATAGCAGGAAGTCATGATTGAACTTCCTGCTAAAATAGAAACTTTCTGTTTAATTCTATCCTCCAATTTCGTTTGAAACTTTCCCTTTAGTACGTCCCTTATGAACGACTGTTTCTGAATCAACATCATAAACAACAACCAATCCAAGTTGAGCATCTGACATTGCACTGGGAATTAATTCAAGTAGTGGAATAGGGAAACCATTACTTACCTGAGAGTTTCGAACTTCAATAATTGTAAAAACATTAATGTCCGAATAAGAACATATTGAACCTAATAAATCATCCATGATTGATTCATATTTCTGTGGAATTTCATCTCTAATAAATGAATCATGATCAACGTGAGAGTAAACATTTGTAGTTGGAAGATTGTTCAGTTCATAGTATAAAGGAGCAACAGTTTTTAACGTAAGATGACGCTCTGTGATATCATCAATACAAGAAGAGTTGAAATTTAAAATGAAAGGAACCGTATTTTGAAAGAAGCCACTATTTGATCCGAACAACTTAATTTCAGGTTTTCTATACTTAGGTCTTTGCTTGAATATTTCTTGATGAAATGTAAAATAGCTGGACGGCATATAAACACTCCAATTGTTTAGTACGAGATTTGTGAATGCGCTAATGCAACCTGAGTTATATTCTGTTTTTTGTTTCTTTCCACAAGCAGTAAGAATACAAATTTCAGTTTTGGGTTTGAAAGTGTAATTTGAGGAATTATAGCTTTTTAGAGCTTCACAATATTCAACTTTGTTATCCTCTAAGTTTGATACATAATCCCAAATAGATGAATCAAGTTCTTTGAATTTTGATTCCAGATCAGTTAACTTGTTATAAATTTCGAAATCAACAAGTTCTCCGCTGTGGCAGCTGTCGGATATCACATATACTTTAATATTACTACTAATATTTTCAAGTTGTTGTTTGATTTGATTTTCTAGAATGATTTTGTCATAAAAGCAAAATGCACCTTGAGTAGAATTGGCAGTTTCTTTAACTGAGCAACCATGTCCGGTAAAATAAATATGAAAAAAGGCATTTTCAGTTTTTACTTGATTTTTGGTGTTTTTCAACCAGTCAATCGTATTATTCCACGTCGCTTTTTCCTTTGTAAGAGTAGTAATATTTCCCTTAAATTCTGGAATTCCATTTAACAACCCGTTCATCCCCGCAACATCTGGTTCTGCACAGGAAAGATCATAATTCTTTCCATAATTTGTAACACTTGTCTCGCTGACCCCAATCAATAATGCATGTCCTTTCATAATAAATAATGTTTAAGTTTCTCCAAAATTGCAACTTAAAACACTAGTTTCCACTAACAGATTGTAATGATTCTTTACTCACTGAATTCAGTTAGAGACCGAAAGTTTTCCATTAATGAAAAATCACCGGATTCAGTTAATCGCCTGACTGTGTAACGATTTATTTTCACAAAGAGCGAAAAGTGAATTCAAATTTTGAGTATCTTAATCTCGCTGAATTAAGAATTTAAAACCTAATTACAATGAGAACTTTAGACTTTGGCAAGGACAAGCCGCATCAATTTAACGGTAAATCATTTTACACGCTGGGAGCAGTGAAAGCTGGTGAAATGAATACCGCTCAACTACAAACGCTTAACAGCAAATTGAGCAAAGGAATTAAAAACGATATTCCCTCAACTTGGGGAACAATCGGTTGGGCGGATAACAATACCGATATGAAATTCAAGGGAAGTGTCGATTTTTCCGAGAATGGAAACCTGAATTCCGAAGGAAAAACCCTTTCCGTAATAGGCGAAATCTACGGTATTAATCCGTTTCTGAACAATAAGGATATCAAAGTGACAGAACGTTTTATCAATTTTAATAACCTGAAATTGGGCGGAATAATTGACTTTGACCGTCCGAATGAATTACCGGATCTGCGATTGACTGTTTTTTTGAAACCGGATGAAGGTGCCTTGACGTTTATGCAGTTTTCGGATACGGATGATCACAATGATCCAAATGCGGAGGTTATTTTTGTGATGCCTGAAGAAACCGGTGAAAAGGACCGGAAAACGTTCTTAATACCATTGTATAACGCCAAGGAAAGAAGTACGGTGTTGGATATTATTGGTAAAACGAAGGCGTTGTCGTTCATTGTGAAAGTTCTGACTTATAAACTCGGTACAGGAACTCCTGAAGAACTGATTGAACAGGCGAAGAGAGAATTGCGTACTACGATGCCCGGAAAAGACGACGACAGGTACCAGGATGATATCGGCGATTACATTTTCGGGAGAGATAAATACTCGATTAAGAAGTATACAAAAGCGATCAATACTGTCGATAATACTGGCGGTTTTTTTACCGATATTGATCAGTTGCCGATCGATTATTCAAAGAACACGTTGTTGCTAATTCATGGTACTTTTGCCAATACAAAAGGCACATTTGGCAAGTTATACCTGGATTTTGAGAACCAAGGTTGTTTGCTTAATGATTTGCTTGATGAAGGGGTCTTCGAACAAATTATTTCATTTGATCATCCTACTGTATCAGAAGATGCGCAGGATAACCTGGAATGGTTCCTGAATAAAATAGGTGATAATAAGTTCTCTAAACCGATAAGTATTCTGAGCGCAAGCAGGGGAGCATTGGTTGCAAAACGATTTTCCGCTCACGGACATAACGATATACTACCTGTGAAAAAAGTAATGATGTTTTCCGGCGCAAATGGTGTCGGATGGTTCAACACAGGTTCAAAAATTGCCACGTTGCTAAGTATCTGGAAAAAAGTGACTCCTGGCGTTGGAGGTAAAGTCATTTTGGCATTTTTCCAATTTTCGGCCGATTTCTTCCTTAAACAAAAGGCATGTGTTGAAATGAAACCGGGAACAACGGAGTTAAAGAATTTATTAGCCTTGAATCCTCAATCAGAATGCATGTTCTTTAATGTGATTTCTGACTGGGATAAAGAACTGGCAGACGGTAGCGGACATAAAGTGTTTTCGATAGCACTTGACTTTACAATTAGAGGCAGTTTGGGAGAAGAACATGACTGGGTAGTGGGACTGGAAAGCCAGAAACTCTATTTTTCACACGCCAATTATCGTTCAAAACCACCGGTGCGAATCAAAGGTGTTCATTGCCGGTATTTCGATAAAACGTACGCAAAACCGGTTACTCATCCGATAATTAAAGGCTTTTTTGCTGAGTAATACATTGTTAAAAAAGTGTGGAGAGCAAAAACTCCACGCTTTTTTCATTCAATTTTTTTCCAATTCAAAATTTCACATTACCTTTGCGTAGAATTATTCTAAATAACAATGAAGCAAGCCGTACTTCAACCGACAGACCTGCCACAGGTATTTCAACTATCATGCGCCAATTGCTCGTGCGATAAAAAGAAAGATTGTTGTAAGAAGTACAAGAAAAAAGGCGTTCATTGTCGCAAGTGCCCGAAGCTGTAATCAGTTTTTGAGTTAGCCAGTTTTTGAGTTTCGTAAGTTTTCGGGTTTAAATGAGTTTAGCTGTTGGCGAAAAAACTTTTTAAACTCGCCAAACTGAAAACTGATTAAACTAAATTTGTCCATGAAATTTCCGGTATTTCTAGTGTTATTCTGTGGCTCCGTGTTCTCGCTCAAGGCGCAAGATTCGGCAGTTTACCGGTTAGGAACACAGGCAGTTTATCATCCATACGAGCTTTTCACAGGTTTTCAGGCAGAACGTGAAAATGGCGCTCATCAGCATCAGGTTGGCTTGGCGGTTGGAGTAAGCACCACCTTTTTTCAGCGACGATTGTATCCACAAATCCATTATCAATACGCTTTTCATTTGGTGAAAAAACGCTGGCTGCAAACCGGACCATTGGCGCGTATTTCTTTCGCAACACTTCATTTTAATAAACAATCGTCACACGGTTGGTCGTTTCAGGAAGAAGCGTTTTTGGGCGCGTATGTAGGAACAGGAAACCGAAGTCGCTTTCGATTGTCGGCCGGAATTGGCCCTGTGGTGGAACAGAATTGGTCTTCGGCCAGGGAAAAATATGTACATTTCATTTCGTGGAATACGTTTGCTGAAATTTCGTGGTCGTATGCGTTATAAAATCGTATTTATAGTTGTGTTATTGTTGTTTTCCTGCAAGAAAAAGCAACAGTTCGATGATGTGAAACTCATTGGTCATGCGGGCGCAGGGCTCGATTCAGGCACTTCGCCTTATCACGATAATTCACAGGAAGCCATCGATTATGCGATTCAAACCGAAGGAATCGACGGCGTTGAAATTGATCTTCAATGTTCGGCTTCTGGTTCTATCTGGCTCTTTCACAACACAAACCTCAACGATGCCACCGAAGGCGAAGGCTGCATCAATTCTGTCACCGATGATTACCTCAATGGCTTATCCTATGGCGGATTGGGAAATGAAGCCTTGTTGAAACTGGCCGATCTTGATTTTCCATTTGCGACCAAAACCTGTTTTTTTGACGTTCGTCATTACAATTCCTGCACCGGACAAATTATTGATCAACAAACGGTTATCAACGCAATTGATGCAGCCATCATTCCGTTTTCAATACCCGAAGTTTCTGTGATCACCAATAATCCCTATTGGGTACATGCGTTCTACCTCAAAGGCTGGAATGTTTACTTTGAAATTGGTACGGCCAGCAGTTATCTGAACTCAGGTCAGCTACCTGAAACGGTAGGTCTGTGCATCCGCAATTCGGAAATTGACCGTTCGGAAGTGGAATCGGTGCAGCAAGCTGGCAAAGAAGTTCTTATTTTTGAAGTCAGATCGCCCAAGGGAATTCGTAAAGGATTGAGAAAACACCCCGATTACCTCATGACGGACAACCTGAAAGCGGCCATTATTGAAAAGTACCCATGAGCAAGAACAAAAAAGAACGCATCAATATCGTTTATTCAACGAACCCCAATTTCAGCTACGATCAGGAAGACGAATCGGAGCAGGAAACACTTGCTGCAAACCTACAAACCCTCTATGTTTCCATCGATAAAAAACAGCGTGGCGGTAAAGAAGTGACGCTGGTTGAAGGATTTATCGGAAGCGACGATGATCTCAAAGAACTGGGAAAACTCCTCAAAAGCAAATGCGGCGTGGGTGGAACCGCCAAAGACGGAGAAATCATCGTGCAGGGCAATTTCCGCGACAAAGTCATGGAGTTATTGCAGAAAGAAGGCTATAAAGTGAAGCGGAAAGGAGGGTAGTATCAGTTGATTAACAGTGTCTTACGAATCATTTGCTGAAACTCAGGTTGATTGGCAATTCCGTTGTGATCACAATTTTCCAGCGGAATAAAACAATCACCTTTCTTGATCAGTCCAGCCAACTTTTTGGAAGAAGAATAGGGGATGGCTTTGTCCTCTTTCCCATGAAAAATGCTGATCGGACATTTGACTTGTTGAATGTAGCGAAACGTTTCAAACGGATACGCCACCAAAAATGACGGAATGTACGGATGTCGTTCTGCTGCCAGTTCTTTTACCGAATAATACGGCGCCAGTAAAACCAGTTGTTTCGGATGGTTTTCAGAAGCTACAATGGTTGCCGGCCCTGTTCCCAGCGAATAACCGATGATCACGATTTCGCTTTCCCTGTACTGCTTTTTAAGATGCTTGTAAACAAGCCGCACATCATCAACCAATTGATCCTGATTGGAGTTGCTCCCCGAACTTTTCCCGAATCCACGGTAATCGAAACTGCAGAAATCATAACCCAAAGCAGCGTAAAATGCCGCCGGACCTTCCATGTCTTCGATATTTCCGGCATTTCCATGCAGGTAGAAAATCAAGCGGGTATGCGTGCTGTCGCCCGAGAATAACAAACCGTTGAGTGATTCGTCATCAGCTGTTTTCAGATTAAATTCTCTGAAAGGTGTTTCGAATGAAAAAGTATGTGTGTTGGCTAATTTTTCAGGATGAAAAAGCAGTTTTTCCTGATTAAAATAAATCAGAAAGCAACCTGAAATGTAGCATGTGAGAATGATGAATACAAAACGAACAAAAAATCGTTTAAAGCGTGAAAATTTAGTTGGCACCTGTTGGGTAGGACTCACATTATCTCGATTAAAAAAACGGTGTTGTGATCAAAATGGCGATCAAAATTAAATAAACTGGTTCCGCAGGAAAAACTCAAAAACAACCAAAATGTCAACCAATAACAAACCCTATGAAAAAGCCTTTATCGTGCGGAACCAGTAAACTTAATTTATGTAGAAACTTAAACAAAAGCACTTTAGCGCTTGCTTTTATTTATGAATCAAAGATAAAGGAATTGTTACATAGTTTAGTTAAAAAACATTGATTGGAATCAACCGTTGATTGATCGGTAGGAATGTAATGGTAAAAGGATTTAGTTCATTCATTTCTCAAAGATTGATGCTCAGCGGGTTTCCGGTAATTCAGGCATTTTCACTCATCGAATTTTCAATCTGCATGCCGTCGGTCTATTTTATTTTTTTAACTTTGTTGCAATGGAAAAGCAAGTCATTTTAGACGACCAACATGTTCAGTTAACGATGAACAGACTTGCCTATCAACTCATTGAAAATCATTCGGACTTTTCTTCAACCGTACTTGTCGGTCTTCAACCGCGCGGAATTCACGTGCTGCAACGGTTAAAAACCATTCTGGAAGAAATCACCCAGCATTCGGTAACATGCGGTCAATTGGATATTACGTTTTACCGCGATGATTTTCGCCGCAGAGAAAAACCATTGATTCCAAGTGCCACCAACATCGATTTCAGTATCGAAAACAAGAAAGTGGTATTGATCGACGATGTGTTGTATACCGGAAGAACGATACGCTCGGGCTTGGATGCCTTGCTGGCGTTCGGACGACCGACCTGTGTAGAATTGCTTGTGCTGATCGATCGCCGTTTTCAGCGCGATCTTCCCATACAAGCCGATTATGTTGGCAAAGCCGTTGATACCCTCAATTCGGAACGCGTTTCCGTAGAATGGAAAGAAAGCGAAGGAGCAGATAAAGTTATGTTGTTTACACCCGAAGTGAATGGAACAGTTAAGCGTTGAGCATTTGACCGGTATTCGTGACCTGACGCGTCAGGATATTGAATTGATTTTTCAAACGGCCGATAGTTTCAAAGAAGTCATTAACCGCCCCATCAAAAAAGTTCCTTCGTTGCGAGATATCACGATTGCGAACCTGTTTTTTGAAAATTCTACCCGAACACGCTTGTCTTTCGAACTGGCTGAAAAACGCCTTTCGGCAGATGTGGTGAACTTTTCGGCGGCTTCTTCTTCCGTGAAAAAAGGCGAAACACTCATCGATACGGTCAACAATATTCTCTCCATGAAAGTGGATATGGTGGTGATGCGCCATCCCAATCCGGGAGCAGCTTTGTTTTTATCACAACGGACCAACACACGTGTCATCAACGCCGGCGACGGCACACACGAGCACCCGACTCAAGGCTTACTTGATGCTTTTTCCATTCGCGAACGATTGGGAACGGTTGAAGGAAAAAAAGTAGCCATCATCGGCGATATTTTACACTCGCGCGTGGCACTTTCCAATATTTATACTCTTCAGAAATTAGGAGCAGAAGTAATGGTTTGCGGACCTACGACGCTCATTCCGAAATACATTGATCAGTTGGGCGTGAAAGTGGAACACAACCTGCAGCGTGCGCTTGAATGGTGCGATGTGGCCAATATGCTGCGCATTCAGCTTGAACGACAAGACATTCAGTATTTCCCGAGCCTGCGCGAATATTCTATGCAATTCGGATTAAACAAAGAAATCCTTGATAATCTCGACAAAGAAATTGTGGTGATGCACCCGGGGCCGATCAACCGCGGCGTGGAAATCACCAGCGATGTGGCCGATTCAAAACAATCGATCATTTTACAGCAGGTCGAAAACGGAGTAGCGGTGCGCATGGCTGTTATTTATTTGTTAGCTGGAAAAATCGGACGTTAAATTATTTTGTTACATTTGAAAAACGACGCGACAAAATGAATTTCGAAATCATCCAGGAAACACACTACGCTATCGTCAAATCAGGAGTTGAGAAACTCGATGCAGGTAATGCACCCGATCTGAAAGCCGAATTTGTTGTTTTGAATAAAAAAGGAATCAATAATATCATCCTCGATCTTTCCAAAACACGTTACTGCGATTCTTCCGGTTTATCAGCTATTTTGATGGCCAATCGCCTGTGCAAAGACACCAATGGTTCTTTCGCTATGTGCAGCTTACAGGAACCTGTTTCGAAAATGATTCGCATTTCTCAATTGGATAAAATTCTCAAAATTACAGCCGATGTCGATGCGGCAATAGGCGAAATGACCGTTTAATCTCATGCGGTTTGAAGTAACCATTCTTGGCTCAGGAGCCGCTCTTCCGACTTCTCTCAGAAATCCCAGCGCGCAATACGTTTGGTGCAATGAAAGGCACATTCTGATCGATTGTGGCGAAGGAACGCAGAATCAGTTGCGCCGAAACGGCATTAGCCTTCAGAAAATCTCTCATATTTTAATTTCTCATCTGCACGGCGATCATTTCTTCGGATTGGTAGGATTGCTCAGCTCCATGCATTTATTGGGGCGCAATCAGGGAATTACCGTCTACGGCCCCGAGGGATTGGAACAAATCATTCGCATGCAGTTGGAAGTTGGTGGTTCGGTGATCGGTTTCGGGATCGAGTTTGTGGTACTTGACGGTAAAACACCGCAATTGCTGTTCGAAGATAACCGCATTGAAATTCATACGTTTCCACTGAAACACCGTATTCCCACCAACGGTTTCCGGATCAATGAAAAACCATTTGCTCGTCAGCTCGACGGTGAAAAATACAAACAGGAAAAACATTCCCTGATGCACATTCCGGCGCTCAAACGTGGCGAAGATGTGACATTGGAAGACGGAACCGTTTTAAAATCGTCGGAATATACGTTTCCGCCGAGAAGGCACCGCAGTTACGCTTATTGCTCTGATACCATTTACCGGGAAGCAATCGTGCCGTTTATTCAGGGAGTTGATGTGTTGTATCACGAAGCCACGTTTTTAGAAGACATGGCGGCCCGGGCGAAAGCTACTTTTCATTCAACCGCTGCACAGGCAGCAAAGATTGCGCAGTTGGCACAAGCCGGACAATTATTGCTAGGTCATCTGAGCGCCCGCTATGATGATGGCAATGCGCATGCGGCTGAAGCCAGATTGGTGTTTGAAAACACAATGGTGGTCGAAGACGGAATGGTGATCGTTTTGTAATTCAAAATACTTCAAACAAGCATTTGCCGAAAGGTTAAGTTCACCCGTGGTCGCTTTACCAGCGTTGTTGGCGGCAGGCGATGCATCCAATGCGTTTGGGTTTCATCTTTCATTTCAAGTAAACTTCCGTGCTCCAACACAAGCGATACCATTTGCTGATCTTGTTTGTGTTTGAACGCAAATTTCCGTTCGGCGCCGAAACTCAGTGAAGCGATACTGCCATTGCGATTCAACATCTTCTCATCATCGCTGTGCCAGGCCATTCCTTCCGAACCGTCGTGGTAGAGGTTCAACAAACAAGAGTTGTAAGTTGAACCTGTTTTGGCTTCCACCAGCTGTTTTAATTCGAGGAGCTCCGGGGTCCAGAGTAGGGCGGTTTTTGTTGTGTTTGAATAGGTATAACTGTAAAAATCATCGCCATACCAGGCTACTTTGCGTTTGGTGATAATGTGTTTACCAAAAATAACTGCTTCGTCGTTTTTCCATTCGATGGTATTCAGTAAACGTTCCAAATAATGATCAGCTTCTTGAGCGCTCATACAACTTCCAAAATACAAGACCGTTCCATCTTTTGGAAGTTTGTTTTCAACGGTACCATCACTAAAAAGATCCATGAATGCAAAAGTACGGAGTACAGACCACGAACCCAACCCGAAAATTGCTGATGGTCTGAGTGAAATAACGAACCATTCGGATTTGTTAAAAAAACTGATTTTTAATAGTTTGATTTTAAACAAGTTGAAATAAAAGTTTGCATTCCAAGCAACTTATTGAATCTTTTCCAAGTCAATGGATTGATGATGTTTCAGAGTGCTTTTACTCATTAAATCATCGAAAAAGAATTTAAGACCCAATTATGAAACACGACCTACTTGTGTTACTACTGCTGCTTTTTGGCTGCTCAACGGTTGTTGCACAAACTTCCGAAGAAGAGGAGGAAAAAGAGAACAAAGGACTGCTACTAAAAATGGTAGAAGATCGTTCTTTTTCGAATTCCGGCAGTACTGCAACCAACAGCTCTTTCGACGAAATGAAGTCTCACAACCAGATTTCGGGACCTGAGAAATTACTTACAGCCAACTGGACGTATGTCGATGCTTCGAATAATCCGTCAGCTGATATCGGTCGCACAACATCCATTGCATTAGATACCATCAACGCCGGACGTTTTTACGTTTGTAGCAACAACAGTGGTGTTTGGCTGACGAATAACAACGGCGTTTCGTACACAGCAATAACGGAGAATTTACCAACGCAATCCGTATCGACGTTGGTGATCAACCCGTCAAACACGAATGAATTGTACCTGGCAACCGGAACCAACAATTTTGACATGCCGAAAAACTCGTTGGGGATTTACAAATCGACCGACGGTGGAGGAAACTGGAGTGCTACAGGATTGGTGTTTACGGCTTCTCAAGAGATTGCAATTCGCGATTTGATCATCAATCCGAAAAACCACCTCTCGCTATTGGCGGCTACCACTGACGGTTTATACAGAACGTATGATGCAGGTGTATCGTGGACAAGAATTCTGAACGAAAGTGTCAATAGTGTGCGTTTTCATCCGACTGATACCAACATCTTTTATACAATCGGGATGAATTATTACCGATTTGAAAATAACAGTTGGCTTACCACAAGTTCAGGCCTTCACAATCAATTTACGTACTACCACGATTTTTACCTGCGCACAACGGCTGCTTCACCGAATGTGGTTTATGTTCTTACCGGTGGGTTGGTTCCATTCAATGGTCAGTTTGCTCCGCGAATGTATTTGCACAAATCAACCGACACCGGGTATTCATTTACGTTAATAGATTCTCTAACAACCGAATTCAGAAGTGTATTTGATGCCGCTCAGGGAACTGAGGATAAGTTTGTGGCCGGATTTCGGGCTACATTCAAAAAGCAATCCTTAGGCGCTGCATTTCAGCCGATGACAGATTATTGGACGATGCATTACGACCAACGTAGTTTTTATTTTGATCCGCGAAACGATAACACCATTTACGCGTGTAACGATGGCGGTTTGTACCGCAGTACGGATGCCGGGGTAACCTTTCAGAATATTTCAGCTAACATGGAATTGGCGCACTTGTTTTGTTTATCCAATTCTAAAACAACCGATTACAAGATACTTGCAGGAACGTTGGATGTATCTCCTTTTATGCTTGGATCAAATGGTATTATTCAATCTTATCCTGACTTGGTAGAAGCTTTTAATGCCAGTATGAGTCCGGTAAACGAAGATGTCTATTACATTGAGCATCAATACCCGTATTCCTATTTTACACAGAATGACTGGAATACACATTACAGTACTTCAACCATTTTTTTCAACGGATTTAACTCCAACTGGCAAGGATTTCAGTATGATGTGTGTGATGAAAGTGTGAGTTACAAAGTGCATACGAATCAGCTGTTTAAAAGCACCGATTATGGACATAATTATACCGAATTAGGGACTACTCCTTATCAATTTCAAGGAGCTTATTCCCAAATGCAGGGAGTGCATGTAAGCCGTTCGAATGATCAATACATCTATGTTTATTACAAAGATTCGGTATATGTAAGCACAAACGGCGGAGCTACTTTAGTGAATAAAACACTTGGTTTGCCAGTTGATCAGGCGCGGATCACTCATTTGATTACCGATCCGGTTGATGAGGAGAAAGTCTGGGTGTCATTCAGCGGATATTCTGCCGGAAATAAAGTCTTCTATTCTACGAATGCGGGACAAACCTGGACCAATGTTTCTGCCGGAATGCCCAACGTTCCTGTCAATGCGCTGGTAGCACAAATAGGTGTTCCCGGGGCGGTTTATGCAGCAGTTGACGGTGGTGTTTTTTACCGGGATAATACGTTTAGCAGCTGGCAGGATTACATGACAGGACTTCCCAAAGTTATTGTCACAAGTCTTGAAACACAAGAGGAGTATGGGAAATTGCGCATTTCAACCTTCGGTAGAGGTGTTTGGGAAAGCGATTTCTACGAACCGATTCCGGCGGCTTTTGTTGTGCCTCCGATTGTTCGGTTTGAAGCTGATGTGGTAAAGCCATGTCCGGATGAACAAATTACATTTACCAATACTTCCTGCGGAACACCCGATTCGATTCGCTGGTTGTTTCCGGGAGCAACGCCCGTTACGTCAACGGTTTCGTCACCTGTTGTGAGTTATGCTGCTGCCGGAACTTATACCGTTTCGCTGATTGTTTATTCCACAGGAAATCTGCCGGATACACTTGAGCGAACGGCCTATATTGAAGTGGTTGATCCGCTACCGTTACCGTTTTACGAACCGATTGCTGTAGGTGTTCAGGGTAATTTACCTGCGGGATGGTCGACAACTGACGAGAACGGTGATCATTTGGGCTGGCAAGAAGGCTGGTGGGACTTGGGTGTTGACGGATCGCCGGATGATTTTATCTTTTATGATAATTACAATATCAATCTGAACGGATTGGAGGAGCAGCTCTTTCTGCCTTTACTTGATTTTTCAACCACCGCCAATCCGAAACTTTATTTCTACCGGGCTTACCGTGTGAGAACTGCGGCAAATACAGATACATTAAAAGTGTATGCAAAAGCTTGCGGGGCAGATCGTGATTTGCTGTATGTGAAAGGAGGGCAGCAACTGGCTACTGTAGCCGGAATTGATATTAATCCTTTCGAGCCTGCACAACCATCTTATTGGGTACGTGATTCGGTTGATTTAGCTGCATACAGTGGTCAAAGTGGCGTTACGATTTCATTTGCAAACAGGGGCAATTATGGCCAGTATTTGTACCTCGATGATTTTCGAATTCAAGGGCAGAATGTCGCCGGTTTGGAAGGAACCACCGCACCGATGGTCCAGATTTTTCCTAATCCGGTAAACGATATGATGTTTGTTCGGTCCGATAAACTGCTTTTCGATGAATTAGTTGTAACGGATGTTCTTGGACGACTGGTAACCCATGTAAAACCTACAGGATATTTAACCGGAATTGATGTTTCGAATTGGGCGCAGGGCGCTTATTTTATTGCAATAAATGAAGTTATTTTTAAAATTGAAAAACACTGATAATGTTTGAGTTAAGCCTTTTGAATATGACCTGTACAGGGGATTTATTTAAAAGAAAACAACTATTTCTAATTACTAACGTCATAGTTGTAGCTTATATAAAAACACACAGATCTTAGGTTGGTCCTCATTTAATCTCATAAGCAATCATTAGATGTGACCAGAGACACCTCCACTGAAAAGTGGGGGTGTTTTTTTTGAAATCAGTTACCACAACGCTTGCGCTAGAGCTTCAGCGAAGGCGCAAAGGCACAAAGTTTCCTTTGAAGTATAAACGTTTTAAGACCACAAAGATGTTCTACGTAAACCACCTTTGTGGTAATCCTTTTACCCAAGATCATCGATTAATTCGGAAATCTGATCCGGTTTCACGACAGTGTTTTTAAGCGCACGTGAGAGATTCCAGGCAAAAAACGCGTAAATCATTAGCAGTACACTGATTAATCCGGCAATAACGAAGGTTCCCTTGGAATAGGAATTGATGAAAAGCGGAAAGAACAATCCCAAAATGAAAATAGAAGTGAGGCCAAACACATTCGAGAAACGCTTGATTTTAGCAGCGATGCGATCGTTCTCTTCTTCACTAACACCCAGGTGCTCCATGTGTGATGTTATTTCATCCAGGTAAACTCCCAAATAGTAGAAGTTCATGATCGGAATCCAGCAATAAAACGTCTGGACCAGAAGGTTATTCGAACGTTGTGCTTTACCATCACGTTTGGCCCTGTAATAACTCACTACTGTTGCCAACCAGAATGATTGCAGAAACGGAATGAAGAACAAAACGATTAAAAGTATGAAAAACGGAAAGAAACGGGTAGAACTTAGTTGATTCGAATCATTGATTTTAAATAGAACCGTTATGATAATTACTAAAAACCACGACCCGAAGAAAAAGAGGATTCCTGTGCCGAGTTGAACGCATTTGTGCAAGCGTAGTAATGGTTCATCTTTGCTAACGTAACGAACTTCAGTTCCGGTCCAGTCATCTATCCAGGGAGTTTTACCGAATATCGAAAGCCATCCGAATGGAATGATCCGAATAACTGATCTGGCAATGGCTTGTATCAGTGTAATTGGTTTTCCGTCTTTACGGACAACTTCTGAGCCTGTAATGATTTTTGTGAGCGTAATTCCAAAAAACCATTCTGAAACAGCAATCAAAATAATCAACTGAGATAGAAAAAGGGCCAAGCCGGTAAATAGATATACGGTTTTACCTGATGAAAATCCACTCATTACATATAAATTGTAACCACAAAACCAAATAAATAGCCGATCCATAAAATAGTGAAACCCGCGTTGCCAAAGGTTCAACCTGGTTGTTTCTTCTGATAGTTCAGTGGAATGATGTTGTGTAGGTGAAAGCATTCCCAGTAGAAAAGCAGATAATAGTACGGGCAATATGATTTCAAATGCGATCAGCGGAAAGGAAAAATAGGATTCAAACATAGTGCCTTCAAACAGGCTACCTTCAAACGGATTAACAATTGTGAAACAGGTTAGTTTTAGTACTTCGAATAATCCTTGCCACAAAACAAACAAAGCAACAAGCTTTAGCACTGTTACTGAACGTTTTTCTCCGAAATACCTGATGATTCCAACAATCAGTAAAACCCACGTAAGAAGGATCAAAAGAAATGTTAGTTGTCCGTAGAAGTCAACGTAACTGTCTTCATGTCGGGAAAAGGCTGCAAATTGCACAACACGATCAATCGTTTCGGGTATTTCTGGGAAATCCAAATATCCGGATCCGTCAGGGGAATATGGAAGCTGGCTCAGAATTTTCACAATGAATAATAGCACGGTTACAACAACAACCAACCACGTGTTGCGTTGGCCTATTGCGTAGAGGAAGTTAAGCGGTTTGGATTGCATATTCAGGCCTTCAGCAAACGGCGGTGATAATTGATTTGCCCCAGGTGATAATTCAAATGACCGTTGAGATGGATCAGAAAGTAAGTCGTTGACATTCGATAACCCAATGGTTCCAACGGATAATCGTCGTTCAATTGTTCGTCGCTGAGTCCTTCAATTGTTTTTATCACAACCGATTTCACATTTTCAATAGCAGTAAGTAACTGAGCCACCGGAACATCTTTTGTACTGAATTCCAAATCACGTTCCCTTACATATCCTGTTTTTCCCAACGTTGCCCCGATAAAATGATTCAGATTGCCACACAGGTGCAAAGCTAAATTCCCTCCTGTATTGTGGATGGTCATCGGTGGTAGAATCCACAAGGCCTTTTCATTTGTATACAATTGAATTTCATTGTACAGGCGTTGAATGTCGCGTTCGAAGAGAGTGATGAGGGATTGTTTCATGGGTTTTTATTTAGAAGAAAATTACAAAATGCGACTGAAACAATGTTCAGAGCATCAATAATTCACATGACGTTCTTTCTTCTCGTCGTAAATATCAGCAACTGTCACCAAAATTCCGGTTTCTTCCACACCGCCGAAATCAGGATTGACAGCCGTTCCGAAGGTTTTCATAGTAGGAGAGAGGTTCATGTAAATATTCACCAACGGCGGCACATTTTCACCACGTGCGCGCACATAACTGTTCAATACTTTGAAACCGTCTTTGAAATCCAGACCACGCAATTGTTCTTCTACCATTGCTTTGTCGTAATCGGGAACCAGCGGATGGAACGGTTTCATCAATTGTTCGTTATCCGGGAAATAATGGTGCATAAAATGCAACAGGAAATCACGGCTTTCGCGGTTATAAGACGGATACATGGTCACTTTTCCGAAGAAATACTGGATATCGGTATAGGTTCTGGCCAATGCGCCCAAACCATCCCAGATATTGTCCAGCGCATACAATCCTTTACGCGGATTATTGCTTGGCTGGTAATTCGGTTGCACCCAGCTTCGGCCCAATTCGCAGGTAACAGGAAGGTATTCCTTCACAAATCGCTCGGTAAAATCAAAATAATGGCTGGTAGAAAGGTGAATTTCACCCGTTTCATCGATCGCGTTTTTGCACAGAATAAAGCGGTAGCCACCAATAATTTCTTCGTCTTCGGGCGACCAAACGATCAATTGTTCGTAGCAAATTTCATCCGTATCAAATTCATCCAAATCCAGGGCCAATCCGGTTCCACCACCAGCTTCACGAAACGTAATTTCGCGTAAACGCCCGATTTCACGAATCACACTGGGCGCGTTGTGCGCATTGACGATATAGATTTCGTTATCGCCTTTTCGGGTGGTTCGTATGCGTCCGTTAGCGTTTAGCTCGGCTTTGATAAGGGTTTTGTCTATCGGAGATATGATCGTTTCCTGGTGCATGTTATTTATTTCCTAGCTTGTAAACTTCTTGTCTGAACCATTCGGCCCATTCAGTGTCACTTTTTTGTTTATCCAAAGTGGTTGCATCTACCGGTTTGCCGACCGTTACTTTTACATGCTGTCCTTTTTGACGAAACAATTCATCTGCAAGATACAACATTTCTATGTTTGCTTTGATGCCTAAAAACGAGCGAAGATTGGAAAGTCCGTAAAAAAAGTTGGATAAACGCCCGTCGATGTGAATCGGGATTACCACCTGGTCATGCACTCGTGATTGACGAATAAAGGTTTTCTTCCATTCGAGGTCGCGAACAAGTCCTTTTTTCTTACGACTTACCAGTCCTGCAGGGAAAATACACACGCATTGGTCGGAAGCAAAAAGCTCGTTGATCTGTGCCAGACTTCTGGAACTGGTTTTACCGTGTTTGTTGATTCCCACAAAAATACCGCTGAGCGGTGTCAGGTTCATCAACAAGTCATTCACGATGAATTTCATATCCGTGCGGTGATTGCGCAGCGCATCTACCAGCACCATGGCGTCCATTCCACCCAGCGGGTGATTCATCACCAACACACATTTTCCTTCTTTGGGAATGTTTTCAATGCCCTCAATGGAAAATTGGACGCCGATATGTTTCAACACGCCGTCACAAAAATCCTGATTGACAAGCGTGGGATTATCTCTCAAAAAAGCATTGATCTCTTGCTGGTGTAAAATCCGCTCCAGGTAACGGATAATAAAACCAGGTAACCACTTCAGTAAACGCGGGTTTTTACTGGCGATCAGCCTACGGACATTGATGAAATCTTCGTTACTCATGCGTCCGCGAAGTTAAAAAAATGGACGACGTATTCAATGCCGTAACTGAATTTTGAATCGGCCTTTTAACTTTTTTTCGGGCAACTATCCGATAAAGTGCGCATATTTAACGTGAATTCGGAATGAGAATTCACCTTATTACTAAAATTCTACCTGTTTATGAAAGCACTTTTACCTGTACTTTTTCTCTTGCTCACGATGCCAGCCATCGCTCAAACATTTCAATCTCCCGAAAGTGTTGAATGGGATGAAGCCAACCAACGCTGGTTAATTGCCAACACTGATGACGGAAAAATACTCCAGCAAACAGTCGGACAATCACCTGCTGATTTTGCATCGGGCTGCACACAAGGGCCTTACGGAATCGAGATTCTGGGCAATGTATTGTATGCCAATGACGGTGGGCGGATTCGTGGATTTTCCCTTACAACAGGAACAGAAGTATTCAACCTCAATTTGAGCGCAACTTTCTTAAACGGACTTACAACAGATGGCGATTCGGTATTGTATGCTACTGATTTTTCTGGTGATAAGATTTACCGTGTTAATCCCACAACAAATGCATTTTACCTGTTAACAAGTGGCTTGCCCGCTGCGCCAAACGGAATCATCTACGACGCCGCGAATGAGCGTTGCCTGTTTGTGAACTGGGGCTCGAATGCCAAAATCAAAGCAATCAGCATTCTTCCTCCGTATGCCGTAACCGATGTGATGTCAACATCATTGGGTAATTGCGACGGAATTAGCCGTGATCAGTATGGATATTATTACGTGACTGCCTGGAGCAACAATCGTTTGAATCGGGTGAGTCCTGATTTTAGCGGAACTCCAACGGCATTAGCGACGGTGCTTTCCTATCCTGCAGATATTGATATCAAACTGGATGTAATTGACACAGCCGGTGTTCCGAATACCAATTCGAATACAGTAGTTTACATTCCGTTGGCAAGTTCTGCTGGTGTTGAAGACCAGCAAATTCAGGAAACATCACTTCACTTTTTCTACAATGCAGACCAGGAAACAGGAATTGTAGATGTTGTGTTGCCAGTACAGGAAGAAGTTACGATTACCGTACATGATTTGAGCGGAAAAGTAGTATTCAGTGGTATGAGGACTCCTGAATTTTCCGGAAAAAACTATTTTGAATTACCGTTAGGTCAATTATCCAAAGGAACATATGTGTTAACGGTTCAGCAGAAAAGCTGGTCGGCGAGTCAGAAATGGGCGTTTTAATAAAAATGTAAAATGTAGTAGGGGTGACTCGCGAGTCACCCCTACTACATTTTACATTCTATTGACAGATTAACGTATCAAAATGCGGTGAATATCCGGCCCAAACGCCCTGAGCGCCACCGACAATGTTGGTTGGGATCATGGTTGGCGAAGCAAACGGATTACCGGTAGTTTGCAGTTGCAGGTATTTTTTCTCCAGAAACTCAAATACATCCGACTCGATTTTAGAGAGTTTGATCACTACCGTGTCACCGATTCCATAATACCATTTCTGATCGTTTGGAATCTCTTCATCAAAATTCAACGGGTTTTCAAAAGCAAAGTCAAAGGTTTTTCCTTCGATAAAGTCATCGTCCCAAACAGGAGCAAACGTTGCTTTAAAGGCATTGTCTTTTGGAGTGCCGTCTTCACCGATATCCAGGCGTTTTACTTCCCACATATAAGCATCGTACTGGCCAGCCGGATCGGTGAGCTGAGCCCAGGAAAATCCGAAACCTGCAGGAGCATCTTCATCCTGTTGCCAATAAACACTGTTGAGTGCTGTCGGTTGAAGAATTTGCGTGGTCGAGGTATAGGTTTTTCCTTCGTATTGAACGGTAAGCGAATACGTTTTTCCGACTTGTCCCCAAATGGCGGTATTGAAAGTCGTGTAAGCGCAAATGTGGTAGTTGGCAAGCTCCTCTACCGGAATTCCAAACAAGGCAGCGGCTTGTTCTTCCGTTCCCGGAGGTAAATTATCAGAGCAAATTTCATCCAAAATGACTGTTGTACTGCCATCGCTAACCGTGACTACCGCGCCTGAAACAAATCCGTTGAGGTAAGCATTGAGGTCTGTTGGCGCATAAATATCTTTGGTTTTGGATAAAATCACCAACGGCGGTTGATCGGTTTCAATGCGTCCGTCAACCACCAATTGCTCTTCATATCCCGGAATATCAATCTTCACTTCCTTGGTACAGGAAGCAACGACTAAAACCACACATGCGAAAAAAAGAATCCGTTTCATAACTTAAAATTCAAAGTTCCAGGTCACACTCGGTATAATTGGAAACAGCGAAACCTGCTTTACCGAGATCTTAAAATCACCGCTCAGTAAGTTTCCATCGTTATCAATATACAAGAAATAAGGATTGGCCCGGTTGTAAATGTTGTAAACCGAAATATTGACGTTTTGGCGGAAACGCTTTTTAACTTCGGTTGATTTGCCTGTGATTTTGTCAGTAACCGTTTTTGTTGGATTGTCATACCAGGTAGCAGAAAGATCCAAACGGTGATATGGTGCCATTCGTGTAGAATTGCGTTCGCCGTAATTGAATAACAAATCCTGATTTTGCGTATACCAGCTGGTAGGAAGTGTCAATGTATTCCCGGTTGCGAAAATAAACGACATTCCAAACGTCCAGTGTGGATTGAGTTCGTAGGTTCCCACAACAGTCAGATCATGTCGGCGATCGTATTTCGCTGGAAATGGATTGGCTTGTAAATCAGGAAAATAACGCTCTGTCTTCGCCCAGGTATAACCAATCCAACCGGTTAGTTTCCCGAAAACGCGTTTGATGAAAAATTCAGCACCGTAACTCCATCCTTTCCCGAAAGTGAGCAGATTATCAGTATTGTCGCTCACATTATCGCCTGGTAGTGCGCCTTGTTTGTACTCAATCAGGTTGTTCATGTGTTTGTAATATACTTCAACCGAAGTTTCCCAGCGACCTTCACTAAAATCGCGGAAATAACCCAAACTGGCCTGCCATCCTTTTTGCGGGTGGGCGATGTCGGTACTCGGATACCAAATATCGGTCGGAAGGGAAACAGCACTCAAACTCGTCAAATGCACATATTGATTGTTGTACATGTATCCGAATTTGATCGAACTTTTGTCCTTCATCAGAATACGACCGGTAACACGTGGTTCCAAGCCATGATAAAACTGGATGAGTTCGTTTTTAGAATACTGGATCGTACTATCCGAAGCACTTCCGATTTCCTTGATAAATCGTGTAAATGGCCCGGTAAACTGGTACATACTGTAACGCAAGCCCACATTCACGCGAATGTATTCATTGATATCAAATTCATCCAACGCGTAGATAGCTGATTCGTGGCTGTAGAGTTTTTGCGCCAATCCGGTATCAAAAACCGTTTCTCCCTGCTTGGCAGAAACACTTACCGGCGTAAACGTATGGTATACATAATCGGCGCCCCATTTGATGCGGTGGCGGGTGCTGGGGAAATACGAAAAATCGACTTTCCCACCAATATCGCGGATTCCCGATTTTAGTTCAAACAGAAAATCGTTTTGAGACGAACCGAAACTGAACAGATAATCGGTCATTGTAGCAGAAACATTCATGAACAATTTGCTGCTAAAGAGGTGATTCCAGCGCAGGGAGACAATTCCGTTGCCCCATGGCATATTCACCGTAAAATCGTCTTCCTTGTTCCCGAATTTGAATTTATCTTTTCCGTAATAAGCGCTCAGGTAAACCTTGTCTTTATCACCGAATTTGTAATTCAGTTTCGCGTTGAAATCGTAGAAAAAGTAACTGGTTCCGGCAAATGGGCTCGAATCTTTGATAAATGCTTTCATGAGCACATCAAGATAAGTTCTGCGTGCCGAAACAATAAACGACCCGCGGTCTTTTTTCAACGGGCCTTCCAGTGTTAAACGCGAAGAAATCAATCCCAAACCACCGGTTACTTTGAATTGTTTGTTGTTTCCTTCTTTCATGTTCACTTCCAGCACAGAAGAAAGCCGACCACCGAAATTAGCAGGCATACCGCCTTTGATGAGGTTCACGTTTTTAATAGCGTCGGAATTGAACACCGAAAAGAAACCGAAGAGGTGAGAAGCGTTGTAAACCAAAGCCTCATCAAGTAACACCAAATTCTGGTCAGGACCGCCACCACGCACGTAAAATCCTTGTCCGCCTTCACTTACCGAAGAAACGCCCGGCAACAACTGAATGATTTTCAATGGATCCACTTCTCCCAAAAAAGCAGGAAGTTTTTTGATTTGGTCCATGTCAAGTTCAATCTGCCCGATTTTGGTTGAATTGGTGTTTTCACCGCGCTTGGCGTTGATTTCCACCGTTTCCATTTGGGTTATTTTGTCACTGAGATTCACTTCAAGCGATTGATCAGCCGTGAGATTGATCGTCATGGTATCGTTTTCCAGATCGCCCCAACGGAAGATAACTTCGTGCGTTCCCAACGGAAGCGTAAGTGAGAAAAAACCATAGGTATTGGTAGCCGTTCCGAGTTTTAAAGCAGGAACATAAGCGTTTGCACCAATCAATGGTTCGCCGTTAGAAGCATCGTAAATATGCCCGCTTAAGGTAGCGTTTTCCTGACCGAATACCGTACTTGAACAACTCAAAAAGAGCAAAACAACGAATGATCGCATGGATAATTTTTTGCGACACGAAAATACGAATAAATTAAGTAGAATGTGTTTGGTTTATTGTTGCAATTAGTCGTGATTATAAGCCATATAAACAGTTTTTTTGCCACGAATGAACGAATAAAGTGCTGTGTACAATTTAAAGCGAATTCTGCAAACGTTGTTTACAGCACAAATCTGGATAAGTGGACAGACAAAGTCTGTATTCGTTATTTATTACACTTAGTTTATCATTCGTTCATTCGTGGCTAAAGCTGCGTCTCGTATATCAAATTATTCCTTTACAATCTTCGTTACCAGTTTACCAAAGTCGCTGTTAACTGTCACAAAGTAAATCCCATCTTTCGCAGCGGAAAGATCAATATTGGTTTTGTCACCGGAAATGCGTGTGGAATAAACGGTTTCGCCCAGCACATTGCTCACAACGACCAACTGATCATTCAGGTAAGCTTGTGTATCATACAAAACAAAGATTCCTTTCGAAGGATTCGGATAAACCGTAATCAAATCAGCGGTTGTAAGTTGGTCAATACCAACGGTTGTAATGGCTTCACAATCAGAGGTATCGGAACAGCCGTTTTGAGTGACGATAACCGCATATGATCCGTTGGAAGAAGGTGTAAACGATGCAGAAGTAGCTCCGGCAACCGGTTGGGTGGTCAAACAATTGATCCATTGGTATGTAGCATTTGTAGCTGCAGACGTAAGGGTAATGCCATTTACGGAAACAACAAGATCTACTGCGGATACAGTAATGGTTTGTGTGATCGTATCACTTCCGGTGGCATTGGTAGCGATTAATGTAACTGTGTAAACTCCCGGTGCTGTGTAACAAATTCCGGTTGGATTTTGAACCGTTGAACTGTTTGGTGAAGTAGCCGGAAATTCCCATTCCCACGATGTAGGTGAGTTGGTTGAAAGATCTGTAAAGTCGATGCAATCACCCACACAAATCGTATTATCCGAAATAGAGAAGTTAGCTGTAGGTGCTACTCCCGGAGCCGCGCAGCAATTACCGCCGTCAGATATGTTTTGTGTGACGCCAGCCCAGCAACCGTATTGCGTTTCGTGTGTGTAAACAGTACCGGCGAATAGGTTTTCGAAATAGGCATAGACTTGTGCAGCGGTATTACAACCACCCTGATTCCCGCTGCCGCACGAATAAGCGCAATCGATTGACCCATAACCGTTAGGATCGCTATAAGTGGCCGGTGGTAAAAATTCGATATTAGGTGTCACACCACCTGGCTGACCTGTAAAAACGGTTGTTGCAATGTTGGGGCTGCAATGAGTATTCGGGGAATTATTATAACCGGCGTATTCAATCGCGGTAATATTACCAACAAAGGTTCCGCTCAGATTCACTTCAACGGCTTCGTAAGAAACAATCCCGATTTTAAGATTGGGAATGTTCACATCAACATTGATATTCAGCGTTCCGCCATCGTAATTCGAGAAAATAACGATGTTGCCGTTCTGGTTACAAATTTGTGCGCTGGCGTAAAATCCACAAAGGGAAATAATAGAAAGTAGTAGTGTTCTCATAAGTTCGGGTATTCAGTGTTAATAACGAGAATAAATATAAGCAAATGTTTTCACTAAAAAGAACTCCCACAGATGCACGGATTTTTCGCGCTCCTAACGGCAGCGCATATGGGGTGAATTGCTTAATGTAAATTATTGAATATCTAATTTGGCGAGGGCGTTAGTCGAGCAAAAATCCGTGCATCTGTGGTAGAAAAATGTTATTTTCGCGGCTGTTTACAAAGCACAGCAGATCATGAAAATTTCCTATAACTGGTTACAGCAATTTTTACCAAACGCCATCGAACCCGATACGTTGGGCGAAATCCTTACCGATACCGGCCTTGAAGTAGAAGGATTGGAAACACTGGAAGCTGTTAAAGGCGGTTTGGAAGGCGTAATCGTTGCCGAAGTATTGACCTGTGAAAAGCATCCGAATGCGGATAAACTGAAAGTGACCACCGTGAATACCGGAACAGAAGTTGTTCAGGTGGTTTGCGGAGCGCCCAATGTGGCTGCCGGACAAAAAGTGATTCTCGCAACCGTTGGTGCTACGCTTTATCCGACACCTGATCAACCCTTAAAAATCAAGGTTTCCAAAATCCGCGATGTTGAATCATTCGGAATGCTTTGTGCCGAAGATGAATTGGGCTTGGGCGAAAGCCACGATGGAATTTTGGTGTTGCCTGCAAATGCTGTGGTTGGAACACCGGCCGCTGTGTTTCTGGAATTGGAAAACGATGTACAAATTGAAATAGGACTCACACCGAATCGCTCGGATGCAATGGGACATATTGGCGTTGCCCGGGATATTCTGGCGCACGCTGCTGTTCACAAAGGCGCAACAGACCGATTGGTGCTTCCGCAGGTAAAAACAATTACCAAAACAGCCGATCTTTCTATCGCGGTGAGCGTGGAAGACTCTGAAAGATGTCCGCGCTATATGGCAGCTACGCTGAAAGGTGTTGCAGTGAAACCTTCGCCGGCTTGGTTGCAGAAACGTTTGCGAGCTGTCGGTTTATCGCCGATCAACAATGTGGTGGATGTGACGAACTTCGTGATGCGCGAGTTGGGAACTCCGTTACATGCCTTTGATGCCGCTAAAGTTGGCTCGAAGCTCGTTGTAAGAACCGCAACCGAAGGTGAAAAAATGGTTACACTCGACGGCGTTGAACGTACACTGAACAGCGAAGATTTATTGATTACCAACGGAACAACGCCGTTGTGCATAGCAGGTGTTTTCGGTGGATTGGATTCCGGAATTCAGGATCAAACGACCGACGTTTTGTTGGAAGCGGCCTATTTTCAACCGGTTTCAGTACGAAAAACGGCCAAACGTCATACACTTTCTACCGATGCCAGTTTCCGTTTCGAACGCGGAGTGGATGTCGATTTGGTTCCTTACGCCTTGGCAAGAGTCGTTGAATTGATCATGGAAGTGGCCGGTGGCGAAGTGGGAATGGAAGTTGTGGATTTGTATCCGAACCCGATTCAACCACGTAAAGTAAGCTTGCGCTTTGCGCGTTGCAAACAAGTTTTGGGACATGAAATTCCGGTTGCGGCCATTAAAACCATTTTGACAGCGCTTGATTTCACCATCAATTCCGAAACGCCGGAAGCATTGGAATTAACCGTTCCAAATTACCGCACCGATGTGGATCGTGAGATCGATGTGATCGAAGAATTACTGCGCATTTATGGATTTAATCAGGTTCCTTTTCCTGAAAAATTGAATACATCATTGGTATTGACCGAAAAACCGGATTTAGAGCGTTTGACAACCAATTTGTCGGAAGTATTGACCGGCCTCGGATTTTCTGAAATGATGAATAATTCATTGACAACTCCTGTTTATACTGAGAAGTTCGGAAAAGAACAATTGGTGTCAGCACATAACGTAACGATGCTCAATCCGTTGAGTCAGGATTTGGCTGTAATGCGTCAAAGTTTGGTGTTCCAGGCGCTGGAAACGGTGGCGCATAACCAGAATCGTCAGCAAGCCGATGTGCGGTTGTTTGAATTCGGAAAAGTGTACCAGCAAAAAGGTGGTGAATACTTCGAAAACAAACGATTGACGTTAGTTATTTCCGGCCGAAAATCAGATGAATCATGGGCGCTGGGGAATGATAAAGTTTCCCTGTTTACGCTGAAAGGAGCTGTAAATGCGTTGCTTCAACGACTTGGATTAGATGCACTCGCGAATGAGGAAGGCCAAACCGACCATGATTTGTTTACCGACGGATTGACGTTACGCATTTTGAAAAACAGCATCGGTTCACTCGGATGGGTGAACCCGAATATCCGCAAGCATTTTGGCGTGAAACAAGACGTTTTTGTCGCCGATTTGGATTGGGATGCGATCCTGAATTCGTTGAAACTGACAAAAGTTCAGTACAAGGAATTGCCGAGAACATTCGAAGTACGCCGCGATTATTCGTTGTTACTCGATCAGGCTGTAAGCTTTGCTGCGATTGAACAACTGGCGCGAAAAGCGGATAAAAAAATTCTGCAGAATGTCAATCTGTTTGATGTCTACGAAGGCAAAAATCTTCCTGAAGGCAAAAAATCCTACGCAGTTTCATTCACCTTCCAGGATCAGGAGCAAACGCTGAAAGACGAGCAGGTCGACCGCATCATGGAAGCCATCCGTGTTTCACTGGAAACGGAATTGGGCGCCGAACTTCGCAAGTAATGAAGCGCTTTGTAGTTGCCGGAATCGGCACGGATGTTGGGAAAACCATCGCAAGCGCAGTGCTGACCGAAGCATTGCAGGCAACGTATTGGAAACCTGTTCAGGCGGGAAGTTTAGACCATTCCGACCGAATGACTGTACAGCAACTTGCCGGCCCCGATTGTTATGTTCTCGAAGAACGTTTCTTGTTGAAAACGCCGGCTTCACCGCATTTGGCGGCTGAATTGGATGGTGTAACGATCGCATTAGCAGACTTGAAATTGCCTCATTTACACGATCATGAAAGTTTGGTTGTGGAAACAGCCGGTGGAATCATGGTTCCGCTCAACGATGATGGTTTACTTTTTGCCGATGTCATTTCTGAATGGAAATTGCCCGTAATGTTGGTGACCCGCCATTATCTCGGCAGCATCAATCATACCTTATTGTCACTTTCTGAATTGGCCAATCGTGGCATTACCGTTGCCGGATTGATTATTAACGGCGAACAGCACGAACCGTCGGAACGCATGTACCAGAAGCTTTATCCCGGATTGGAATTCTTTTTTCTTCCGGAATTAAAAGAATTGAATCAATACACGATCTCGAAATTAGGACAACAATGGAGAGAGCAGCTTGGTTAAACCGCGATAAACAGGTCGTTTGGCATCCGTTCACACAAATGCTCACCGCTGACGAGCCTTTGCTGATCGAACGAGCGGAAGGCACCTTGCTCTTTGATGCCGACGGAAGCTCGTATATCGACGCCAATTCGTCGTGGTGGGTCAATGTTCACGGACATGGTCATCCACTGATTCTGAAAGCCATTACCGAACAATTTTCCCAGGTCGATCACGTCATTTTTGCCGGAGCAACACACAAGCAAGCCATTCGTTTGGCGGAGCGAGTGGTGAATATTCTTCCGAAGCATTTTTCAAAAGTGTTTTTCTCTGATGACGGTTCCACGGCTGTGGAAGTGGCCCTGAAAATGGTGTTTCAATTCTGGCACAATCAGCAACAGCCCAAAAAGCGCATCATTGCTTTGGAAGGAGCCTATCACGGTGATACATTTGGTGCTATGGCCATCGGACAACGTGGTTATTTCAACGATCCGTTCGAACATTTTTTCTTTGATGTTGACTTTTTGCCGTTTCCGGATCAAGCGCACGAAGAAGAAGCGCTAAAAAAAGCACAGGAATTGTTTGAAACCGGAGAAATTGCCGGAATCATAGTGGAACCGATCATTCAGGGTTCTGCTGGCATGCGCATTTATTCTGCCGAATGGCTGGATCAACTCATTGCATTGGCGCATCAATATGAAGCGTTGGTGATTTTCGATGAGGTGATGACAGGCTGGGGTAGAACAGGCCGTTTGTTTGCGATGGACCGTTGCGAAAATAAACCCGATTTGGTATGTCTTTCAAAAGGATTGACGGGCGGAACATTGCCTTTGGGATTGACAGTCGCTACAGAAGAAATTTACGAGGCATTTCTGCATCCGGAGAAAACAAAAGCCTTGTTGCACGGACATTCGTATACAGGGAATCCATTGGTTTGTGCGGCTGCCAATGCCAGTCTGGATATTTTCGAACAAGATGAAACCTGGACAAATATTGAACGGATTGAAACGAGCCACCGAAACTTTTTAACCGAATTGGAACAACTTCCGAATGTGTTGAACGTGCATGTTCTCGGAACCATTCTGCGGTTTGAAATCGAAACAGGCGAGGGGAATACGTATTTCTCTGACATTCGCGATAAAGCGTATCGTTATTTCCTTGAAAATGGTTGTTTGATTCGTCCGCTGGGGAATGTGGTGTTTGTGAATCCGCCATATTGTATCTCGGATGCGGAATTGCGGAAGGTGTATAATACACTCGTTGGCTTTCTGAGAATGAACTAGATTGTTATCAGCGTAACAAGAGTTTTAGATTTTCGTCTGCGTAATAATATTTTTAATATTGCCATTAAATTCAGTTTCCGCGAATGTTAGCCAAGAAATCATCGACGTTTTTATTTATAGTGCTTTTTCATTCATCATGGTTGTTCGGTGAAACAGAAAATATAACTTATTCGAAAGCGGTTGCACTTTACCGTAAAGAGTTGATTCAGCAGCATGATAATCAATTGCTCACCTCAAAAGTATTTGTTTACAAATGGGAGAAGGATGATTTTCGTAAACCGGCGGAGTGGGAAGCATTCATGGAATACTGTTTAAAAGAAGTGAAAACCCAATCGGAAGCTGAGTATTATGCTTTGTGTTTCGATTTGGGTGAAAATTTGTCGCTCCACGGTTCTTTCCAGGATGCATTTCCGTATTTGTTTCGGGTTGAAGAATTTCTTCGGGGTAAATCCCCTGCAGATGTGCCTTATTATTACGGATTCCAACATCGAATGGGATTGGTCTATTACAACTTCAAGCGATTTTACCTGGCAAAAAAATACTTTCGGGTTTTAATGAAGGATCAAAAAGCGCCGATTAATTTGAAAATCAACGCTTACAATTCCATTGGTTTGATACACAAACTCGCCAATCGACTCGATTCTTCACAGATGTATTTTGAAAAGGGTTTGTGGTTGGCAAGAAAAAATAACCGTGAGGATTGGGTAGGTATCATATCCGGTAATTTGGGCGATTGTTACTATAAACGCCATAAAATAGACCAGGCCTGGCCGTTGATTGAGATCGATTACAAAAACAGCTTTAAAAGTGAGCAATGGGAAAGCGCCATGATGGCACTGATTGCTTTAGCTAGAATTGACATTGATAAACAACGATTGGAAGCCGCACAAAAAAAGCTCGGAATGGCTGATGACCTGATGAGTCACTATTATCATAATGCAAATGTGAAGCAAAGCTACTGGCAAACAATGGCTTTGCTGGAGGAGAAAACAGGGGATTATCACGCTGCTTTTACAGCTCAACAACGTTATTTGGATTATCTGGATACGATCAACGAGCAAGAAGAATTGGTCAACTTCCACAACACCGAGTTTCAGATTGAGTTTCAGAAAAAACAGGCTCAAATCAAGTTATTGGCATCCAAGAAAAAACGAGCCGAGCAAATTTTGATTCTGTCTATCGGAATTGTTTGTTGTGTTATCCTCGGATTGATTATTGTAGTTCGTCAAATCATACTGAAAAGAAGGAAAGAGCGGGAAATACTAACACTGCAAAAACTGCGAGCTGAAGACGAATTGAAAAATGTAGACAGTCAAATGAGGCTGGTATTGTCTAATCTGGGTGAGAAAAATGATCTGATTGATCAACTTCAGCAAGAAATAGAACAATACAATTCAACTGTTCCAACATTGGAAACTTCTCCTGATCAAATCCAATTATTAGATAAGCTCCAATCATTTAAGTTATTGACCAGCGATGATTGGGATGTATTTCGGAAATTGTTTGAAAAACTGCATCCCGGTTTTTTTGATCGGTTTGAACAGTTATCTCAAGAAATCACGAAGGCCGATCTTCGTTTGGTGGCTTTAATCCGGCTGAAATCATCGACAAATGAAATGGCAAAAATCCTGGGGATTTCTATCGAATCTGTTCAACGGACCCATTTGCGCTTGCGTAAAAAATTGGAGCTCGAACAAGCCATTGACCTGGAACGATTAATCCGTTCGTTGTAAAAGAATAATTCGTTGGTCTTTTTAGCAGATGGTTACGATAGTGTGATTTTTTTTGAATCCCTTTGTTAATGCGATTTTTGTTGATTGTCGGGTTTTTGTCGGGATACTTATAGAGGGGTTAACAGCTACAGGTTGTTCATTTGCAGGAACAATTAATACTGCTCTTAATGAAAAACCAATGGCTAATTCTTGTTTTTAGTTTTTTTCTGCTGAAATCATCCATCGCTCAAGTAAGCTCCAATACGTTTGCTCAATCTGCAGGAACCTATACGGCCATTACAGGTGGAACCGTTTTATGGAGTACAACGTTTGATGAGGATATTTCCGGAGCTATCACCATTCCTTCCTTTTCATTTAATTGTACAGCTTATACACAAATTTACGTTTCGGCAAACGGATACATTAGTTTCGGTTCTGCTCCAAGCGGATCTAACTATACACCGATCTCAGGAACGGAAACATCCGGAATTATTGCCGCGTTTGGTGGCGATTTGCAAAATGCCAGTGCTGGCACACGAGAAATCAGGTATCAGGATATTACAGCTTCCAATGAATTTGTGATTCAATGGCGTGATGTATGTCGTTTCGGTATTTCAGGGGAACGCATCAGTTTTCAAATACGTCTGAATTACGCAACGAATGTGATACGGATTGTTTATGGCGGAACAATTACGGCCAATGCAGCCACCACTCCGACCATGCAAGTAGGTCTTAGAGGACTTTCAAATACCGATTTTAATAATAGAACTACAACAACAAATTGGTCTGCAACAACTGCGGGTGGAACAAATGCAGCTACATGTCAGTTTTCAGGAACGATTAAGCCCGCAGTTGGGCAGACCTATACTTTTACACCATCGGCAATGAGTTATGTTTCGTGTACATCGGTTCAATCGTCAACTGCCGCTGTTCAAAAATGTGTAACCGGCCAGGATATTCTGCGGGTAGAGGTGGTGACAAGCGGGTGTACAACTCCTTTAACCATGACACAGATTCAGTTGAACATGAATGGTTCTACCATCCCTGGAACCAACGCAAACGATGTTTCGCTGATTCATATTTATTATACAGGTAATTCATCAACATTTTCTGCCACCGGACCATTCGATGGTGCAGGAACAACCGTTGCCTCCGGTACAATTACGGTAAATGGCAGTCAAACACTCACCTCAGGCACAAACTATTTTTGGATTGCTTATGACATGAACAATACATCCGCAACCATAGGAAATGTTGTAGATGCGCAGTGTTTAAATCTTACTGTCGGTTCTGTGAGAACTCCTGCGGCTACCAATCCTGCCGGAAACAGAACAATTGTGGCCTGTGCCGGATCACCGGGTGGTGTTTCTTCCGGATTGACTGTTTGGTACAAAGCGGATAATGCGCCAAGTATTACGTTGGCCACCGGCGTTTCTTCTTGGGCAAGTTCTGCCGGAAGCGCAGGTTCATGGGCTGTTACTCAGGCTACCGGATCGCAACAACCTACTGTTACGGCGGGTTCATCCGGAGTGAAGTTATTCAATTACAATCCCCGGTTAAATTTTGTTGCTGCTTCAAATACCTTTTTAGGAAATGGATCAACGGCTACAGATTTAACCACAGCTTCGGGAAGTTACTTTGTGGTTGCAGATAAGAATATTGACAACAATACAGGGTTTACCTACAGCGCCAATATGTCTTCTTACGCCCATCAATTCAAACCCGGATTCCGGTCGCAATCATCGGATGCTTCTCTAAATGGCTGGACATTCGATTTTGTTTCGCCTACCGAATACGGCAATTTTAGTGCAGGTATGACAACTGTAAGCGGAAGCGGGGGAACCATGAACGCCTACAAAAACTCGGTGCCATTGGCAGCTTCAAATTCTAATAGTTCCACCTATACACCGTCCGTTACCACCGGTCTTTACATGGGCCGAAACAATGCTGGAGGTGAAGATACAGATGCGGATATGGCTGAAATCATCATGTATAATACAACTCCTTCGCTTGTTAATAGAAATAAAATCGAGAGTTATTTGGCGATCAAGTTCGGAATAACCCGGGGAGGAAATACGGGAACAACGGCTACGTATAACTATATTTCATCCAATGCGACAACCATTTGGACCAAAACGTCAAATACCGGTTTTAATTTTGATATCGCAGGTATCGGTCGTGATGATGCGTCGGCTCTTTTTCAAAAACAATCCATTAGTGTCAATAACAACGAACCCGTAACAGTCGGATTAACATCAATTGCGGCAAGTAATCAGCTAAATGCAAATTCGTTTGTTGCCGATCAATCTTTTTTGATCTGGGGAAATAACGGATTATTGAACCAGATTACAGCAAATCCGGTTTGTTTTGCCAATTTACCTGCTGGTATTTATGGTCACATTGAACGTGTTTGGAAGGGACAAATAACCAATTTTTCGCAAAGTGTAACGGTTGGTTTTGAAACAAGTATGCTCGTCGCGTATACACCGGTATCCAATCTCCGGTTGTTGGTTGATAATGATGGTGTTGATTGGACAAATGCAACAGTTTACAGCGGAGCCGTGATCAATGGCAGTCGGGTTGAATTTCCCGGAATTACAATTAGCAGTGCTCAACCGTTTTTTACATTGGCAAGTATTACGCCGTTGACACCGTTACCAGTTGAATTGGTCGATTTTGAAGCTGAATTGACCAATGACCGAAATGTTGACTTGAGCTGGACTACCGAATCAGAGCAAAATTGTTCTTATTTCACCATGGAGAAAAGCACCGATGCATCCGTTTGGGAATATTTATTCACCAAAGCCGGGCATGGAACAACAGCTGCTTCGAATAGCTATTATGAGGTAGATTATGCTCCTGCTTTAGGTGTTAACTATTACAGACTGAGTGAAACGGATTTTGATGGATTTACAACTGAAGTAGGAATTCGATCAGTGTTACTTGGTCAGAATGAAGAGGTTTCCATTTATCCGAATCCGGTAAGTGAAATAGTGTATCTATCATTTAAATCGCATGATATACATGAAGTGACATTAGTTGACGTAATGGGTAGAGAAGTGTGGAAAGATACACTGAAATCAGGCGGAAGTATTGATGTGCGTCAATTTGCCAGTGGGGTGTACGTATTGAAAATCAATAGAAAAGAATATAAATTGCTTATCGGGGTTCAATAGTTAAAACAGTAGTAAGGTGGTTAGGTAATAGTGTACAATCCTCGATTCGTAAGAGCCGTCTCAATCTTGAGGCGGCTTTTTTGTTAAGTGTTTGATTTTAATTGAACTGTATTCGTTGCTTCCGTAGCATGGTGTCGGGTTCAGACTGATTGCAGAATTAATTCAATAACTAGTTTCTGTTAGAAGTTTACCCACAAAAAAACCGGTCCGCCAAAAGCAAACCGGTCATATATCGTTATCAGAAACTATTTCGCTTTACGCACCTCAACAGCATTCATCCCTTTCGGGCCTTTTTCCGTGCGGAACGTTACTTTGTTTCCTTCTTTAATTTCTTCAAGGTGTTTACCGATGTGGGTAAAAATACTTTCCTGAGTCTCCAAATCTTTGATGAAACCATATCCTTTCGATGAATCAAAGAAACTCACAATTCCTGTGCGGTTACCGTCATTTTCATCGGCAGCTTCGCGAACAGGAACACCCAGTTCGATGTCTTCGGCATTGATTTCTTCTTTCTTTTTAGTGGGATCCGGTGGAGTGGAAGTGATATTTCCGAACTCATCTACATACGCAAGCATGCTTTCAAAATCAGCAGTTGGAGTGTTTGCTTTGCGTTCTTCTTTTTTCTTGGATTTATCTTCGCGCTTCTTTTTCTTCTTGTTTTCTTTCTCTTTTTTGTTCCACGTTTCTTGAGATTTTGCCATGCTTCTTCTTTCAGTTTAATTCTTACAAATGGTATCTGTCAATTTCGATCGGATTGTTCAACAAAAGGAGGGAAAATAAATCTACCAGGGTGCAAATATACGGAAGTTAAAGCAACCAATTTTACTTCCGTTAGTGTTTATTCCCGAAATCAAGGTTTTAAAGGGATTGCGGCGAATGAGAATTGTACATTGAATGGTTCAAAAGTTAGTTGAATGCCTCGCTTTTTACCACTTAAAATTCACTAATTTCATGCAAAATTTCAATATGCGTCAATCACTTGTATGGTTATTCATAGCACTTTCGTGTACAGTGTTCGGTCAAAAGCGAAAAACGGCTGACCTTCAGTACAAAACCATTCACGATACCCGGTTTTCTGTTGGTGACCGGATTTCATTGGGCGAAATAACCGTTGTGCTTTCATCCAAAGCAAAAGATTCACTCGTTATTCCGGACAGCCTGGAGTTGTATCGATCGTTTGTACAACGCAATCCCCTGATGACCTTTAAATTGCACATGATCTGGCGAAATCAGGGCGTTAAATTTCCTGCGAGAACAAATTACACCCGTGATGTGTTGTTGGAATACCTCAACGAAGACGGTCCGGATGCAAACGGAGACCTCAATGATTCAACCTGCTATATCTATGGTTTCAAACATTCGTTTTTCAAGCAAAAGCCATTGCTAATTGTTGAGTTGGAAGTAATTGGTATGCAATCGGCGAATAATCTCAATAATCCAGTTCACGGAACCATCAGTTTACCGGAAATGAATATTCTCTATCGGAATTACAACAATATCGTTGAGTTTGCGGTAAATAAACAATACGATGATATGTGGGTCAGTGGTAGTGGTGTTAGTTTGACTAGATCAGGTGAACAGTATATAGCACGAGTGCACACCCCATCAAGAGAGGTTTCTATTTCGCTCTATTCCAACTTTGGAAATGATACCACCTTGCATGGCGCTTTTAAATTTCGGACTTCCAATTTGCCGTTGCCAACAATCTATTGGGGTACGTTGTCTCTTAATGGAAGCCAATTTCAGAGTATCAACGATTCGAACTTTCTCCAGATGGGAATGGTTTTCGCCAAGTATCCTCCTGAAATTCCATTAAAAGCATCTTTTGAAGTTGGTGAAATGAAAATAAGGATAGGAGATTCAACCTACATGAATAAAGGAAAAACGGTTTCGAAAGAGATTATTGATGCCTATATCAATGCAGAACAAGGTACAGTTTTTACAATTGAGTCAGTTGAAGTTAGAGGACCCATACATGAAATAATTACCATACCTTTTACCCGAACTAAATCAACTGCGAAGGGCAAAAGATTTAATTTTCCAAAAGGAATTTTGTATTCTGAAGGTTGCTAAGTTCTGTACATCAAAAATCAAGCATCCAACATCAAAAATCACTTCGTTTCCTCAACCGCCCTCTGAATAACCCTTCCAGCTTCTTCAATCTCTTCCCGTGAAATCGTTAAAGGTGGCGAAAGCCTGAAACTATATGGATGCGATAAAAACCAAAAGCTAATTAAACCCAGTTCCAAGCCGCGGTTCACCACTTTTTCAACGCGTTCATCCGATTCCATGTCACAGGCAAACATCATTCCCACACGACGAATTTCTTTGATTTCACTAATCTCCGAAAGCATATTTTCCAACAATTGACCGTTTTCTTCCACCAAATCAAAGTCAATTTCCGTAGCGAAAACCTCCAGTGTAGCCCAGGCTGCTGCTGCGATCACCGGATGTCCGCCGAACGTGGTAATATGTCCAAGCATCGGTTGGCGCGTCAGTTCCTGCATGTGTTCGTAACGCGCGACAAACGCGCCTATTGGCATGCCGCCGCCTAATGCTTTTCCTAAGGTTAAAACGTCGGGAACCACGCCGCTGTGTTCAAAGGCGAACAATTTCCCGGAACGTCCCATTCCGCATTGAATTTCATCGAAAATCAGGAAAGCGCCTACCTCATCACAGCGGTGGCGCAACGCTTTCAGATATGCTGTAGAAGCCTGCCGAACGCCAGCATCGCCTTGAATGGGTTCAATAATTACCGCTGCCGTTCGTTCGGTAATGCGCGAAAGATCTGCGATTTCGTTGTGACGAATGAAATCAACATCGGGTAACAGCGGACGAAACGCAATCTTCTTGGCTTCGTTCGATGAAACGCTCATAGAACCGTGCGTATTACCATGGTACGAACCTTTGCAACCGATGAGTTGAGTTCGGCCGGTAACGCGTTTGGCCAGTTTCAACGCTGCTTCATTGGCTTCAGTTCCTGAATTTACGGGATAAACGCAGTTCAATGAGTCGGGGAGAACGCGTTTCAACGCACGCGCCATTTCTACCGATGTATCCTGGATAAATTCACCATATACCATCACGTGTAGGTATTTATCCAGTTGCTCCTGTATGCGCTGAATCACCAGCGGATGGCGGTGTCCGATATTGTTGACCGCCACGCCGGCAATCATATCCGTGTAACGTTTTCCGTTTTTGTCGTAAATAAAAATCCCTTCCGCCTTGGCCACCTCAATGAGGTAAGGGAAGGGATTTGTTTGTCCTAATAAGTGTAAAAAGTCGTGCTTATTCTCTGTCATGATGATGTTCTTGTCCATGGTTTTCATGCGACTTTGACGAACCTTCTTCTTTGAGTCGATTCAACAATTCCCGCTTGAATTCGTGCTCCAAACTTAAGAGTTTTAATGATCGCTTCTCACCGACAATCTTCGAAATTTTTTCGGCATACTCCTTTTTCAGCGCAACTTCTTTTTCTTCGTTTTCGAAAAGTGTCGCCATTTTCTTTTTGGCATCTTCGTTGGTCAACGCTTCGTAACCTTCATCCACTTCTTTTTCCAATTTCCGGCTGGTTTTGCGCACTTCTTTCACCTTTGCCTCCATTTCATTGTAAACAGGCCAGAATTTCTCGGCTTCTTCCACTGTTAAGGCCAATTCTGTTGTGATAAAGCCGATTTTCAACTTGTCGATTTTTTCCTCGTGTTCTTTTTTACGGCTTTCTTTTATGTCTTCTTTGGTTGGATTTTTATCCTCCTGCGCCGACAATACAACGGGCGCCAGCAACAACAATCCTAATACAGTTAATCGAATGATTTTCATGATTGATTTATTTAATAATTAATTAATATGTTTTTGTTTTTTACTCCGCAGTGATCGATGTAGGAGATCTACTGCGGAGACAGCTCTTCCAGGTCAATATCTTCTTCTTCCAAATACTCCAGGATATCCTGCTTGTCAACATCTTTGAACAATTTGTCGTATTTATCTTCTTTCCCGGGTTTAGTGGTTCCGATACTTGTAGTTCTAATATCCGCTGTCCAATCCGGAATCGAATTCAATTGCTGCGCCAGCGCTTCGGTTTCAAAATCGTCGATGTTCTCATCAATGTAAGCCAACACTTCATCGCGTGAAACGCTGTTCCAATCTACAGTAGCTACTGCAGGTTGTGGAGTTTCGTTGCTGTCAAAAAAGAACGTAATCGAAACAATCAGTGCAATACTCGCCGCAACTGTTGTGATAAACCACGATTTTCGGTATAGAGGAACAATTTTCACTGTCGGTTCCAACTGATCGAAAATGTTTTGCTTCAACTGCGCAAAGTAATCGTCGGCCGGAACTGGAGTTGTTCCTTTTTTAAGTTCGTCGATGATATGTTGTTCGTTCGTATTCACGTTGTTAAGATGAGTGGATGAATCAATGGTTTAATTTCGTTTTCAAATAATCTTCGATTTTTTTCACTGCGTGGAAGTAATTGGCTTTTAATCCACCAACGGTTCCGCCCGTGAGCTGCGCAATTTCCTCGTATTTCAGATCGTCGAAATACTTGTGTTCAAAAATGAAGCGTTGTTTTTCGGGCAGAATTTCCACTGCTTCCATGAGCCAGGTTGAAATTTCGTCGGGTGTAATTTTCCCGAAATGCAGCGAAGAATGCTGAAATTCCACCAACGGAGAATCCAATTCAACCCCGATGTGACGCTGTTCCTTTTTGAGGAACTGCATGGCTTCGTTGTAGGAAATGCGGTAAATCCAGGAGAACAAAGCGCTGTTTCCCTGAAACTGATGTCTGTTTTTCCAGATTTTGAGAAAAACTTCCTGGATGACGTCGTTGGTGTCTTCGTGGGTTTTTACCCAGCGGCGAATGGTGGTATAAAGTCGCTTGCTGTAGAGGTCGATAATCCAACCCAATGCAATGCGGGCATGTGCATCTTCCCGATGAAGATACGATACAATAGTTGCTTCATCGGGAATTTCTTGATGCATCTTTATTTTCGTTGAATAACTCGTTTTACAGCGTTAATCACATCGATGGCGTCGAGACCGTATTTGGTCATCAACTCGTCGGGCGTTCCCGATTCTCCAAATGTATCGTTGACACCTACATACTCTTGTGGAGCAGGCATGTGACGCGCCAATACCTGGGAAACCGCTTCGCCCAAACCGCCATTGAGCATGTGCTCTTCGGCAGTAACCACGCAACGTGTTTTACGCACTGAGTCTAAGATTGCTTTTTCGTCCAAAGGTTTAATCGTGTGCATATTGATGACCTCGGCACTGATTCCCTGCTTGGCCAATTCGGTCGCCGCTTCAATTGATTTCCAAACCAAATGTCCGCAGGCGATGATGGTAACGTCGGTTCCTTCTGACAATACATCCGCTTTCCCGATAATAAACTCGGCATCTGGTTGCACGAAAATTGGCACTACCGGACGTCCGAAACGCAAGTAAACCGGGCCTTCCAATTTGGAAATAGCGATGGTAGCTTGTTTGGTTTGATTGAAATCGGCAGGAACAATTACCGTCATATGCGGCAACATGCGCATCATACCGATGTCTTCCAGAATCTGGTGTGTAGCACCGTCTTCTCCTAAGGTCAATCCTGCATGTGAAGCGCAGATTTTTACATTTTTCTTAGAATAAGCCACCGACTGACGAATCTGATCGTATACACGTCCGGTTGAAAAGTTAGCAAATGTACCTGTGTAAGGAATTTTTCCGCCAATGGTCATTCCGGCAGCCATACCAATCATGTTTGCTTCGGCAATTCCAACCTGAAAGAAACGTTCCGGGAACTCTTTCTGGAAAGCATCCATTTTGAGTGATCCCGTTAAATCTGCACAAAGTCCTACCACTTCAGGGTTGGTTTTTCCTAATTCTAACAAACCTTCACCGAATCCTGATCGTGTGTCTTTCTTTCCTAAGATTTCAAATTGCTTCATTGCCGTATTATAAATTTATGGGTGTTGTTTTATTGGAGGTGATTTTGAAATTCTTCTCCATTGTATAAGTCGTGAGTTTCAACAGTTTTTGACGGTAAACAATGCGGTAATTGCCCGGCTGCAGGTTCCATGATCCTGAAAGTGAGTTGCCATCGAGGTTGCAGACCCATTCCAGCGTTCCGTCATCTTTTAGTACAAATAATTGCCCTACAATCGGTTTTACACTCGAGTAATTCAATAATCCCGGCGCCGCAACATCAATAGTGGTGGTACTGCTTTGGGTAATGTCGACTGTTTTATAAATGCGTGGTAAGGTCAGAATCTCAACCTGGTATTGTCCCACAATGTACTTGTCCGTTCCGCCGATTTGTTGCGTGTTGATCGTCGGCGAAGTGGCTGTTTGCGTGACTCGCGCCGTAATCGAATAGCCTTTGGTAGCATTCGTAAACCGGAATTTCAAGAATCCCTGAGGCGTATTCGCAACAATGGTATTATGGGTGTTCTTTTTGAGAACAATGTTTTTTACTTCGACCTTCGGAATGGTATTCACGACCATATCGTACTTGATATTTGGGTCCATAACCACTGTGTCAGGATTCCCGAAACGATTGATCGTGTGCTCGAATGTATACACCAAACGCTTGGTTCCGGCTTCATACATTAATAAGGTCACGTCGGTTTCAACCGGAACGCCATTGATGTTATTGAGGTTGATCTGAACCGTTGTATTGATGAGCGCTTTTGAAATCACGTTGCTCAATACGGTTCTGAATGCATCTTTGGTTTCCGCTTCCGAATAACTACCGATGCATTTGAATTGTTCAAGATAAGAAAGGTCCATTCCAAGCCCGATAACAAAAGGAGTAACTTTCACGCCTTTGTCGTGCAGTTTTTTGGCAATCACACACGGATCGTTGTCGCAGGCTTCCAAACCATCAGTAATCAGAATGATAATATTCCGCGAATTCATATCCGGGAAATCATCCGCGGCAGCTTCCAGTGAGCGTGCAATCGGAGTTGTTCCTTTTGCTACGATAGACTTGATGCGGGTTTTGATACGATCGTAATTGTCTTTCCCGAACGGAATTTCCAGTTTGGTATCGTTACAATCCTGGTAAGTAGCCGTAATAGGGGACTGATGTCCGTAAACACGTAAGGCAATCTCAAGATTAGCCGAACCACGCAAACTATCAACTGCTTTAGCCAGTAATTCTTTCGCCGATTCAATCCGCGTTTCATCGCCCCATTTAGCATTCATACTATTGGAGGCATCCAGGATGAATAAAACGCGTGTCAATTCCTGTGCTTGCGCCTTTGAGGCGAAGAACACTAAGAATATAATAACAACGCGTACTATTTTCATACTTTAATAATCTCCCAACGTTTCTTCCAACTGCGTCATAGCGCTTGCCAATTGTTCCGGATTCGGCGCTACACCATGCCATTTATGCGATCCCATCATGAAATCAACACCTTGTCCCATTTCGGTTTTCATGATGATAACGATTGGTTTCCCGTTTCGTGACATTTTTTTTGCTTTATTCATCGTTTCAACGATCTCCGGAATGTTGTGTCCGTCCATTTCGAGAACTTCCCATCCAAAAGCCTGCCACTTTTGTGCCAGGTTGCCAAGAGACAATACAACTTCAACATCACCATCGATCTGACGGCCGTTGTAGTCGATTGTTGCGATCACATTATCCACCTTATTAGCGGCCGCATACATGGCTGCTTCCCAGATTTGTCCTTCCTGCAATTCACCGTCGCCATGCAACGTATAAACCAATGAAGGATCGTTGTTTAATTTTTTTGTTTGAGCGGCGCCAAGCGCTACGGAAAGTCCTTGTCCCAATGAACCTGAAGCCACGCGCACACCCGGTATTTTCTTATCGGTACTCGGATGTCCCTGCAAACGGGCATTCAACTTACGGAAAGTTCCCAATTCATCAGCCGGGAAATAACCCGCACGTGCCAGTACGCTGTACCAAACCGGAGAAATGTGTCCGTTCGACAAAAAGAACAGGTCTTCTCCTTTTCCATCCATCGAAAAAGAATCGGCATTGTGGTGCATCATTTCGAAGTACAGAACGGTTAAAAAATCGGCACATCCGAGCGATCCACCGGGATGACCCGAATTGGCGCCTGCGACCATGCGTAAAATATCTCTTCTGACTTGACTGGCAATTGCTGTTAATTGTTGGATTTCCATAAGGATTTGAAATTTTGACGCTACAAAACTAATGTTATTCTCCCTCCTAAAACGATTTTTTTTTTACTAGTTTTACACGATCTCATGCAACTTATAACAATGGTTGCAAGTCTAAAGCTTAAAACCCGATCAAGATGAAAAAAATTACTTTGCTTATCTCCGCTATTTTTGTTTTTGCAGGAATTTCCTTTGCTCAAACGGAGATCAGAGAAACCGCCAAAGAAGTGAAAACAATGGAGCAAATTGCAGCTGATTCACCAGCAGAGCATGCGAAGTTGTTGAAGTTTGCCGAAACACACGGTAGTACTATTATGGATTTTCCTAAAGGAAAAGAATCCGCCAAATTAATCGGCGAGATTTCAATGGAAAAAGCCAACCTAATCGACCCGATTAAAATGGGACTCTCTATCCTTACCGCGAATCAGTATTTCCGTATTACCGGAACTGAAAAAATGCTGATGGTAAAATCGGTTTTTATGCTACAACAAGAAATGAAAACAACTAAATAAGAGCAGATGAAGAATTTTATCCTACTCGGAATCAGCTTGATGCTTGCCTGCGCTGGTTGGTCACAATTTTCAATGTCAGATCCTGGTTTTCCTCAAAACGCACCGATGGACTGTAACGTTTACAGCGACGGTTCTGCGCAAAACTGGTTTGACCAGGGTGGTGCGGCAAACTACGGAGCTAACTACAATGATACCATTACTATTTGTCCCGATTTGACATTGGGAACCAAAGTAACGATTGTTTTCGCAATCAATGCCGGGTTTTCATTCAATGTGGACCCAACAGATACGATTTATGTATTTGACGGCCCGGATGCGACGTATCCTTTATTGGGTGCACACAACAGCGGAACAGATCCAAACGGATTTACGCATCAGGCTACATGGAACAATCCTACAGGTTGTTTAACAGTCGTGTTTGTAACGGATGGTGCCAATGAAGCTGCCGGTTGGGTAGGAAATGTTACCTGTGGTAGCCCGAATCAGCCGTTTGAAGCGCACATGGAAGCTTATGTGAACAACGGAGCTACCAATGAAATGAGCCCGTTGGATACCGGTTTTGTGGACGTATGTTTGGGTGATAGTATCTTATTGGTTGCAACACCGATTTTTCCATACGCAATGGAAAACACCGGCTACGGATATTCTCAGAACTTGACAAACGTAGTTTACGACTGGAATATCAGTGGTGCAGGAATGAGCTTCCCGAACAATGACTCCATTTGGTTTGTACCGCCAACGCGAAATGGCTTTTTGGTCGATTTGAAAATCACGGATATTTTCCCGCAATCTTACCGTATTGTCTCGAAAGTGAGAGTGAGTATCCTGCCAATCTTTGCAGGTACCGGTCCTTTGGAAGACACCGTTTGTCTGGGACAACAAACCGAACTTATCGGAGGTGTTACACCAACAGATACCGTGGGAACCGTGATTCCTGGTGGAGAGTTTAACTTAGGTGGTGCATTTGCCGGATTGACTTACTTACCTGATGGTTCGGGAGCGCAATACCAGGCACCGGTTTCCATTACCGGTTTCCCGAATGGTGCAGTAATCGGTGCCGGAACCGATTTGAACCAGGTATGTATTACGATGGAGCACACATATTTGGGTGACCTTGAAATTGCCCTTGAATGTCCTAACGGAACTACGGTCTCGCTGGTCAACTCCTATAACCCCGGATTTATTCCCGGTGGTTTTGGCGGTGGCGGAACGTTCCTTGGCGATGCAGATGATATTAATGGTAATGGTGTACCGGGAATCGGATGGACCTATTGTTTCTCAACGTTGTTTAATGACTTCCAGACAATGGGAGCCGAATTAGCTGCTGGAAATACGGTTCCTACAACCGTTACTCCTGGTGGACAGGCAATGAACCCGAATGGCGTTTATTTACCAGACGGAGATTTCAATGATTTTATCGGATGTCCCGTAAACGGTGACTGGACCATTATTGTTCAGGATAACCTTGGAATTGATGACGGGTATATCTTCGAATGGGGATTGTATTTCGATCCTTCATTGCAACCGGGATTGGCCGGATACCAAAACGTAATTGTATCTGACTTCTGGTCAAACGACCCAACGATTGTTGCCGGTCAAAGTGATACTGCTATCGTGGTAGTTCCTACAACTCCAGGTTCACACAGTTATACCTACAATGTAACCGACGATTTCGGATGTAGTTACGATACTACTGTTGTGTTGTACACACTTCCGCAACCAACTATTTTCCCGGATACATTGGCTTGTTTCCAAAACTTCAACGTACAGGGAACAACAGCTTTCAATGGCGGAGTTTGGTCGGCTGTAGATACATGTATTCACTTTAGCCCTTCGGCGAATGTGCTGAATCCTTCAATATCAACAACGGTTCCGGGAACCTATACGGTCACCTTTACCGATAATGCTTGTGGTACAGTGCTGACAGCGGATATTTACTATCCGGCAGGTGTATACACACAAGTGCTTGATACGATTATATGCGTAGGCGCCAGTTACGTAATCAACGCGATGCAAAACCCAAGTATTCTGAATTATACCTGGAATACAGGCGAATCAGGACCTTCTATTGCGGTTGCAAGTCCGGGAGATTACATTGTTACTGCTACCAATGAATGTTATTCGCATTCGGATACAGCTACAATTGGTAATAAAGTATGTGATATTGCTGTTCCGAACATCATTACGCTCAGCTCATTAAACGGAAACAACATCTTTTTTGTTGAATACGAGGGTGTGAGTAAATTTGAATGTACAATCATTAACCGTTGGGGACATACGATTTACGAGTATGATGATCCTGCAGGTGGATGGGACGGAAGAACCAAAGGTGGTGACTTCGTTGAAGACGGAACGTATTTCTACATCATTAAAGCCACGTTAGAAAGTGGTGAAGAGTTAAGCAAACAAGGCTTTGTTCAGGTTTACAGATAAATTATAATCAATTGCAAAAGAAGCCGATGAGTCCAAACTTATCGGCTTTTTTGTGCTTACTAAAACGGTTTTTATTTTTATATTGGCGCAACTATTTCATCACATTGGTGGTCTAAGACTAAAACAACAACTATGAAAACACTCTGCTCTCTCGTTCTTTTATTGCTGATTGCCGGCTATTCAAGCGCTCAAAAACCGCTCGAAGAAAACTATGTTGGCGCTCATCATTCAAGATCTTCTTCTCCTGAAGCTACTTTTGAAGCGTATTGTTTGACGCATGCACTAACTACAATCGAAATACCAGAAGGAAAAACCAGTCAATACGTAATTGCCGGCGAAGTAAAGCCAGCTTTCAAGGCAGCGGCATCTTATGCTGATTATGGCATTGAGTTGAAAGAAGAAGAGACACAGTATTTTCAAATCTCAGGAACGAATACTATTCTGAAAGCCGAATCGCTTTACCGCCTGCGTTTATCGTATGCACTTTCTCAACAAAAACTATAAACGGGCACTATGAAAAAGAAACTACTCGCATTGATTGCCTTTACCGGTTTGTTCGGTTTGCAATCGCAGGCACAGATGTCTATATATGACAATGATTTTGATGTATCAAACCCGTTAAATTGCGATTCATTAGCTGTTGCTTCTACGACCAATTTTGTGGATATGGGAGGAAATTACCTTCCGAATATGGATGAAACCATTACGTTTTGCCCGAACCTGGCGATGGGTTCAAAAGTATCGATCACGTTTGCTACCAATATCGGATTTGAGTTCAACATCGATCCGACAGATACGATTTACATTTACGATGGCCCGGATATTACGGCGCCGTTATTGGGAGCTTACAACTCAGCTACCAACATCAATGGTTTTAACGTACAGGCTTCTTTTGTGAATAATCCTTCAGGTTGTTTGACCGTTCGTTTTGTAAGCGACGGTGCAAATGAAGGCACAGGTTGGGTTGCCAATGTTGCCTGTGGTGATCTTGCACAACCGTTTTACCCGCATTTGGAAGCTTTTGTAGGTGGTGTAAACGGAGTTGGTCCCAATGTGATGAATCCGATAGATACCGGATATGTGGATGTTTGTTTGGGTGATTCCATTTTATTGGTCGCCAAGCCATTGTTCCCATACTCATTTGAAAATACAGGAACAGGTTATTCTCAAAACGCTAACAACTGTGATTATACATGGACAATCGGTGGTGTAGGAGTTTTCTCGAATGAAGATGACTCTTTGTGGTTTGTGCCACCTGCACGACAGGGTTATTTTGTGGATTTACGAATTTTGGATCCATTCCCGCAACCTGCCCGGATTACGTGTAAAGTGCGCGTTTCGCAGTTACCGATTTTTGCCGGAACAGGACCTATCGATGACACCGTATGTCTTGGTTTGCAAACCGAACTGATAGGTGGTGTGACGCCAACGGATACAGTTGGGGTTGAAGTTCCTCCGGGATCTTTCGGAATCGGTGGTGTATTTGCTGGATTGACGCCTTTGCCGGATGGTACAGGAGTTCAATATGAAACAACGATCGGAATTACAGGTTTGAATGGCGGAACGGTTACCAGTCCGAATGACATTACATCTATTTGCCTTGATATCGAACACTCGTACATCGGTGATATCGAAATCGCACTGACTTGTCCGAACGGGACCACAGTCTCGCTCATGAATGCCTTTAATCAGGCCGGTGGATTAGTGGCTGGAGGATGCGGTAACGGAATCAGTACGTTTCTTGGAAATGACACCAACCTGGATGGTGGTGCGCCTGGAACTCCGACCTGGACCTATTGTTTCTCAGAAGTAAATGCAACCACAACATCTATTTGCGCCAATGCGATTGCTGGTACGAACATAATTACAAACGATTACGGTTTTCCATCAATGGACCCAAGTTTTGTTTACGCACCGGATGGTTCGTTCTCCGATTTTATCGGTTGTCCGCTTGACGGGCCATGGACGGTAACCGTTCAGGATAATCAGGGTGTGGATGACGGATACATTTTCCAGTGGACCATTAACTTTGATGCTGCATTGTATCCGGAGCCTGAAACATACCAAAACACTATTGTTACTGATTTCTGGAGCAGTGATCCGACAATTATTTCCGGACAAACTGATACGGCTATCGTTGTAGTTCCCAACACACCGGGTTCACACAGTTATACCTATAATGTAACGGATGATTTCGGTTGTTCTTATGATACCACAGTGGTGATTTTCACATTGCCGCAACCGACTATCTTCCCGGATACATTGGCTTGTTTCCAAAACTTTAATGTACAGGGAACAACGGCTTTCGCTGGCGGAGTATGGACTGCATCAGATACATGTGTTCACTTTAATCCTTCCAATACGGTAATGAATCCTTCGATTTGGACAACCGTTCCTGGAACGTATACCGTCACTTTTACGGATAATGCCTGTGGAACAGCCATAAGCTCGGATATTTTTTATCCGGGAAGTGTTTATACACAAGTGAATGACACCATTCTGTGTGTTGGCGTTTCGTATACGATCAGTGCTTCACAACAACCGAGTATCTTGAATTATTCCTGGAATACAGGTGAATCAGGACCTTCGATAACCGTACTGAGTCCGGGAGATTATATTGTGACCACGTCAAATGAATGTTATACGCATTCGGATACGGCAACTATTGGCAACAAGGTATGTGATATCGCGGTTCCAAATATCATTACGCTGAGTTCCCTGAATGGTAATAATGTCTTCTTTATCGAGTATGAAGGTGTGAAAACCTTCGAGTGTACGATTTTGAATCGTTGGGGGAATTTCATCTATGAGTACACCGATCCTGCTGGTGGTTGGGATGGTAGAACCAAAGGAGGCGATTTTGTAGACGAAGGAACATATTTCTACTTGATAAAAGCTGAATTGGAAAGTGGAGAAGAGCTTACCAAACAAGGCTTTGTACAGGTATATCATTGATTTTAACCAATAAAGAATTCGAAACCGATTTGTCAGCTGGCGAATCGGTTTTTTTATTTCGTTAACAGTTGCAATCCCTTTCTTTTGATTAATTTTCGCTGCACAATCAACAAGGGAAATCATGGCAGAAAAATTAAGAGTAGGGGTAAACGGATTTGGTAGAATCGGACGTTATTTTACACGCTTGTGTTTGGAGCGTTCGGATATCGAAGTGGTTGTAGTGAATGATCTGGCACCCATCGGAACGTTGTCGCATTTACTGAAATACGATAGTATCCACGGCCGATTGAAGCAAACCTTTACCACCGAAGGCGATGTGCTCACTACCGATAATCAGCGATCAATTCGTTTTACACAATATAAATCTCCCGCTGATATTCCATGGGCTGATCTGGGTGTTGATTTGGTCGTAGAATCAACAGGCTTGTTCCTCACGAAAGAAAAAGCCGAACAGCATTTGATTGGCGGCGCGAAGAAAGTTGTTTTAAGTGCTCCGTCAGACGGTGAAGACATTCTCAATATTGTAATGGGGGTAAACGATGATCGTCTTTCGGCATCCGATATCATTGTGAGTAATGCGTCTTGCACCACCAATTCAGCCGCGCCATTGATTGCCGTGATGCGCGAATTGTGCGAAATTGAAAGCGCATATATTACCACCATCCACAGTTATACTACCGATCAGCGTTTGCATGATAGTCCGCATAAAGACTTACGCAGAGCACGTGCTGCTGCCATGTCTATCGTTCCGACCACTACAGGTGCGGCCAAAGCGTTATCCCGTATTTTTCCCGAATTAGACGGTTTGATTGGCGGTTGCGGTATGCGTGTTCCTGTTCCGGACGGTTCATTGACCGACCTTACGATGATCGTTCACAATCCTGTTTCGGTTGAAACGATTAACAAAGCATTTTTGGATGCCTCAAACGGTTCGTTGAAAAACTACTTGCGCTATACGGAAGATCCGATTGTATCGGTTGATATTGTGGGCGATTCCAATTCCTGCATTTTCGATAGCGAACTCACATCGGTGGTCGGAAACATGGTAAAAGTGGTGGGTTGGTACGATAATGAAGCAGGATATTCAAACAGATTGGTTGATTTAGCCATAAAAATGGGTAACTTGGGTTAAATGAAGTGGATTCTGTTGCTTGGTTGTTTACCGCAGATGTTGTTTGCCCAGGAGCAATACGGCGCTGCGTTTAGTAATTATACGCCCACCAACAGTGTTTTCCTGAATCCTTCATCGATGCTGGACGCCAAGACCTGGCTCGATATTCACATTGTAGGAGCCGGAACTTACGCCAATAACAATTTTGTTTCGCTCAACGGTACCAATTGGGTACGTGTGGCCCGTACTGAAGGCGAAGGACTTGACGAAGACGATATTCAATACCATCAGAACAAACGAAAGTACCACGCCTATAACCGCACGTTTGCGCAGGTTTTGTCTGCCGTCTGGTCGCAGGGAGATCATGCCGCCGGATTGTTTTTCAACGTCAGAAGCTACACTTCCGTTCGTGGAATTCCCGATTATGCGGCGCAATTCATCGAAAATGGCGTTCCGGAATACACACCGCAACACAACATCGATTATTCGTTGAAAAACGTATACGTTTCATCAGTGAATTATGGTGAAATCCAATTGAGCTACGGGTATACTTTCTATAAAAAACACCGCGATATGCTCATGGGCGGTATTTCCATCAAGAAATTTTTGTCAATTGGCGGGGCCGCAGCGAATGTGTACAACATGGACTTTAATGTATACTCCGATTCCTTGCTGGGCGTTTTTGAATTGAATGCCGACGGAATGGTGACGCCCGAACCACAACTCTACACCAAAGGTGGAATGGGGCTTGACCTCGGGTTTACGTACCAGAAAATGATGGCTGATTGTAGCAGTTATTTCCCGAATTCAAAGAAAATGGGTTGCCGTTACCTGCCTTACAAATACAAACTGGGCTTTTCCATCATGGATATTGGGTCGGTGAAATTTGAGGAAGAAAATGTGCAGTTTGCCGGATACAGCTTTCAGGGATATGATTGGGTAAACTACGCCGATGTGGATGTAGACGAGGATAATATTCTGGATATATTTCAAAATCAGGAAGATAACATTGACGAAGGTCGGGTAAAGAAACCTTACAAAATTCACCTGCCAACCTATGTCTCGGTGCAGGGCGATTACAACATATGGGCCTCACGCTTGTATGCCAATGCGGCCATCGTACAGGCATTGCCAATCAGTCGCAATAAATTCGGTGTTCGCCGGGCCAATTCGTTGATGGTGGGACTTCGCTACGAATCGCGCATTTTTGATGTTTCCATTCCCTTGAGTTTGTATGAATACCGCACGCCGCAAATCGGGTTCGCGGTCCGTATTTATTGTTTGACCATCGGCACCGACAAACTGTTTCATTTGATGGGGAATAGCAAATTGTACGGCGGTGATATTTACGCGCACCTCAAAATCCCGATTTTCTACCATCCGAAATGTCGCGCACACAAACGTAGTGGCCGCGATTACGATCCGGGCAAAATTCGCCGGCGTAAAGACGGTTGTGATGCCTACAATTGATCCAAAATCCATTGATTCGAACCAGTTTATGATGAGATTAACGCTATTCCTTTTCCTGTTGCTTCAGTTGAATGTTCATTACGCACAGGAAAATCTGGTGAAATACGTAAAACCGATCATCGGTACCGAAAAAATGGGACACACTTATCCCGGAGCAACAGTGCCATTCGGAGCGGTGCAGTTGAGTCCTGAAACGGACACGATTTCGTATGAATTGAACGGAAAATACAATGGAGAAGTCTATAAATACTGCGCCGGATACAAATACGAAGACAAAACAATTGTTGGGTTCAGTCACACGCACCTGAGTGGAACTGGACATTCTGACCTCGGTGATTTTCTGATCATGCCCACGCAGGGGAAATTGCAGTTGAATCCCGGAACGGCTTCCGACACCAAAAGCGGTTATCGCTCGGCTTTTTCACATGCCAACGAAACGGCCGAAGCGGGTTATTACAAAGTAAAACTCGACGACGACAATATTCTCGCAGAAATGACCGCAACTACGCGGGTTGGAATGCATCAATACACCTTTCCGAAGTCGGATGAAAGCCACATCATTTTTGATTTAATGTCGGGGATTTACAACTACGACGACAAAAATGTGTGGACGTATGTTCGGGTGGTCAATGACACATTGATTACCGGTTATCGTCAGACAAATGGGTGGGCGCGAACACGAACGGTCTATTTTGCACTGTCGTTTTCGAAACCATTTACGCATTACGGACAGAAAAAGAACGATGCAAAACAACCGTACAGAGGATTTTGGGGGAAATTTGATCAAACGGATAACTTTCCTGAAATGGCCGGGAAGAAATTGTGTTTGTATTTTGATTTTAAAACAGCAGAAGGCGAGAAAATCAAGTTGAAATTCGCGTTGTCATCTGTAAGCCAGGAAAATGCTGTGGAAAACATGCGGTCTGAAATAAAAGACTGGGATTTCGAACGTGTCAAAAGCGACGCCCAGCAATTGTGGAACACGGAACTGAACAAAATTAAAATCGATGCTTCGGAAGATACAAAGGTGAATTTCTACACCGCGATGTACCACACGTTCATCAGTCCTACGGTTTATACCGACATAAACGGCGAATACCGTGGTTTGGATCAGGACAATCATTTGGCTGACGGTTTCACCAATTACAGCACCTTTTCGATTTGGGACACGTACCGGGCGCTACATCCGTTTTTCAACATCATTCAGCCTTCCCGCAACAATGATATGGTGAAATCGATGATGGCGCATTACGACCAAAGCGCGTTGCACATGTTGCCTATTTGGTCGCATTATTCCAACGATAACTGGTGTATGAGCGGCTATCACAGCGTTTCTGTCATTGTGGATGCGGTGATGAAAGGTGTTTACACCGGCGACCCGAACGAAGCGCTGAATGCCTGTGTTACAACAGCCAGACACCGCAATTATGAAGGAATCGGTTTGTACATGGATCGCGGGTTTATTCCGGCGGAAAACAGCGGAATCTCTGTTTCCAATACCCTGGAATATGCTTACGACGATTGGTGCATCGCGCAATTGGCCAAAAAACTCAATCGGCAGGATGTATACGATGAATTCATAAAGCGATCCGCGAATTGGCAAAATAACTTCAATCCTTCCTCTGGATTTATGCAGCCCAAATTGACCGATGGCACATTTAAACAAAAGTTTGATCCGATGTCGACCAGCGGACAAGGATTTATTGAAGGCAACAGCTGGAACTACAGTTTTTTTGTACCGCACGATCCATCCGCATTGATTGCCAAAATGGGCGGTGAAAACAGGTTTACAAAACGTTTGGATTCTTTGTTTTCTATGGAATTACCGGATTCTTTTTTCGCTGAAACGGAAGACATTACCCGCGAAGGCATCATCGGTGGCTATGTGCATGGAAATGAACCAGCGCACCACGTGGCATACCTGTACAACTGGACAAATCAATCATGGAAAACGCAATATCAGGTGCGGAAAATCATGAACATGCAATACAAACCTCAATCGGATGGTTTGGGTGGAAACGACGATTGCGGCCAGATGAGCGCGTGGTATATTTTCTCGGCCCTTGGATTTTATCCGGTTTCGCCGGGTTCAACCCAATATGCACTCGGTTCGCCTTTGGTCAACAATGCTGTGATTACATTGGAAAACGGGAAAACGTTTACAGTTGAGGTGATGAACCAAAAAGACGCAAATGTCTACGTGCAAAAAGTGCTCTTGAATGGAAAGCCATTGCCCACGTTATTCATCGACCACAGCGCGATTACTAGCGGTAGTAAATTGACGTTTTATATGGGTGCAAAGCCAAAGAAATAAATGGGATGATTTTGTCACAGTCGACTTTGATTTGTATCTGTGAAAATATGTGACTGAAAATAATTATCTACCTGAATGATTTTCCTGTGGTTTCCGCTTCATCTCCCGCATCACAAAAAAGATCAGTACACTTTGCACTGCCGCAAAAAAGCACCAAACCGATACCAGATAAACCTCGAAGAATATGTTGGTAATTATCAGGGAAACCAAGTTGACTGTCGCCAGAATAATGGCCATTTTCCAACTGGAGAAGAACGGAGCAACCACAATGGAACAGATGTACAAAATACCGGTTGCGATTTGCATTGCTTGTGTTGTACCTACTTTGTAAGCGATGTGACATCCGTCAATTTCCGCAACTGCCGGCGAAAAAATCAGTCGTACTGTGAGTAGGAGCGTAACGGCAATTCCGGCAAACAGAAAATAACGCATAATTTTCCGCCGTTTGGGCGAAGGTTCGATGCACAGGAACGCGAGCGGAATCCAAAAAGGCCAGATGATCTGCGCAAAAAAGAGAAAAGCGTATTTGAAGAATGCATGCCATCCCAAAAAATCGGTGCCCGATAACGAAAGCCACACAAATCCTTCGCAGACTTGCTGAATACCGAATATCAGCGGAATACTTGCAAAAACGTAGTGAGCGGGTTTACGTACCTGACTCATGGAAGCCGCTCCGACAACCGTTAAAGCTGCTCCCGCGATAAAACTTGCACTTGCCGAAAAACACATACCTGTTAAATTAAGTAATTGCATTGTTACGGTGGCCATTTATGACAGAAATATACTGCTATTTGGATGAATTAGAAAAATATATGCATGCATATTAAGTATTCTTAACAGGCTTCAGAGGGCTATTAAAGAGCAAATCTTAGTCTGCCACGAATAAACGAATGGAAGTTCTTACATCAATTGAATACGAATAGATGGAAACGTTGTTTCCATCCGAATCTGTTGAGGCCGTCATCGACGGTCATTAGCCGTAATTGGTACACAGTTTGTTATTTCCGCCTTAGGCGGATGGGGGAAAATACACAGTACTTCAAATTCTAAAAACGTTGTACGATAAATGGTTAATTGCACTTCAAATCGTGATTTGGGAAAGAAGGATGAATAAAGCAGAAGTTAAAGAGTCTTAATACGAACGCAAACGGACATTTCGTTTGACATTCTAAGAATAATGTCATAAATTGGTTCTACCAACTTCTTAGGAAGAACGATTAACACACTATTAGAAACCATAATCCACGACTCATGGAATCTACACTATTCACAGAATCCCTAATCGTTAACCCGAATTTCGGAGAAAACGACATTTCTTTTCTGAAGGAATTTTACGAGTTCAGCAAGAAATACGAAGCTGAGGCTACCCAAGCCCTCATGGACACGTTCAGAGATCATCCCTTTTGGGGCGAATTCCTGAAAATGCAAACACCCGAAGAACAGAAAAAGCAGAGCGAACGATCACAGAAATTGCAGTACGACGCTATTTTCAATGATCAATGGAGCGCACTGACCAACGACATTATCCTTCAGGGAAGAATGTACGCTCAGTTGAATGTCAACTATTCGGATTGGTACGAATTCATCAAGATCTACAAAGATTGCCTGAATGTTTATATTCTGGAGGAATATCCTGACGATACTGAACGGGTAATGAGCATCTGTACCGGCCTGCGTTTACTCACCGATTACATGATGTACATTATCGCGGAGGCCTATTTTCAGGAAAAAAATGCCATTATCACAAAGATCAATACCGAGTTGGAAGTGCGTGTGTTGGAACGAACGGCCGAACTTTCAGAAATGAATGAAGAGCTGGAACGCTTCAGTTATTCAGTTTCACATGATTTACGGGCTCCGCTGCGCGCTGTTGATGGATTCGCCAAGATCCTAGAGAAAACGCAGGGAGATAAACTGGATGATACCGGTAAAAAATACCTCGGCATTATCACCGGAAGCATTACCCGCATGGGAAATCTGATTGATGACTTGCTGTCATTCTCACGTTTGGGCAGATTGAGCAAAAACATGAATTGGTTCAGCATGAGAGGCTTGTTCACCGAAGTGTTTCAGAACCTGAAACTCAATGTACCCGACCAGAATGTGGAATTGATTATGGGCGAGCTGCCGGATGTATCGGGAGATCGCGAAATGATGAACCATGTGGTGACCAATTTATTGGGAAATGCGATCAAATTCTCGTCCAAAAAAGCACACGCAAAAATAGAGGTGGCTGCCAGGGAAGAAGGAGATGAGCTCGTTTTCTCGGTGAAAGATAACGGTGCAGGGTTCGATATGCGTTACACAGCGAACCTGTTCGGTGTTTTTCAGCGCTTGCATTCCGACGCCGAATTTCCCGGTACCGGCGTAGGACTGGCAATCGTTCAACGCGTGATACTCAAACACGGCGGCAGGGTTTGGGCCGAATCTGTTGTGGATGAAGGGGCAACCTTTTATTTCACCCTGAAGAAAAGTGACCCATCTTCAATCTAAACCTAAAAGCGTATGAAAACGACTGAATTCATTGACATTCTATACGTAGAAGACAGTGCAATAGACGCTGAATTGACTCTGATGGCTTTGCGGGAAGAAAACCTGGCAAACAATGTGATTTGGCTGCAGGACGGAGCGCAGGCGCTTGATTTTATTTTCGCGGAAGGTGAATATGCGCACCGCAATATCGAGAGCCAGCCCAAACTGATCTTGCTCGATTTGAAAATGCCCAAAGTTGGCGGCATTGAAGTGGTTGAGCGGATTCGCGGCGATGAACGCACCAAGCGTATCCCGATTGTGATCATGACTTCTTCCAAAGAGGAAAAAGATGTGGTGGACACCTACAAACTCGGGATCAACTCCTATATCGTAAAACCCGTTGATTTCGATAAATTCTCGAAAAGTGTGAAAGAAATAGGCTTTTACTGGTTACTCATGAATCATTCTCCCTTGCCGGGCTAACGTTATGCAGAAATTGAAAATTCTTATTCTGGAAGACGTTGACAGTGATGCCGAACTGGTGAAATACCACGCATCCACGGTAGAATATGACTGTGAGTTCAGACGGGCATTTTCAGAAGAAACGTTTTTACAAACACTGAATGAGTTTGTGCCGGATATTATTCTTTCCGATTACAAACTCAGCGGTTACGACGGATTACGCGCGCTCGAACATTGCTCCGTCGCTTTGCCTTTTGTGCCTTTTATCATCATCACCGGAACACTGGGACCCGAACTTGCCGTGAAAATCATCCGGCAGGGCGCCAGCGATTTTTTATTGAAAGGACATATTTCCAACCTTCCAATGACCATGGTTCGTGTGCTCCGCGAAGCCGAGAAGAAACGCGAAGCCGCCAAATTTCAGGAAGAACGCGACTTGCTTTTCTCCCAATCCATGGATTTGATTGGAATAGCGGGGAGAGACGGATACTTTAAAACCATCAATCCAGCATTCGAGCGAACACTCGGTTATACGATCGACGAAATCCTCACGACACCGTTCATGGAATTCATTCACCCTGACGACCGGGAAAAAACCTTCCTTCAGGTAGAAAACCTGGATGCTTCGCAGCAGGAAATCGCCATTGTGAATCGCACCAAATGCAAAAGCGGAGACTATATCTGGCTGGAATGGCATGTGGTGTTGCACGGAAACCTGGTTTTTGCCAATGCCCGCGATATGACCGAACGCATGAAGGCCGAACAGGAAATCCTGCAGTTGAACCAGGAACTGGAAGAAAAAGTGGCGCGAAGAACACAGGAACTTTCCGTTGCCAATACGTCATTGATTGCAGAGATCACGGAAAGAATCCATATCAGTGAACAACTGGAAGAAAAGAACCGGGAAGTGATGGACAGTATCAATTACGCCAGGCGAATCCAGCATGCCAAGATCCCAAGCGTAGAATACCTCTGTAACCGGCTTTCTGAATATTTTGTGTTTTTTCAACCGAAGGATATTGTCAGTGGTGATTTTTATTACTTCCACCAAACCGGTGAAACGCTCTTCATCGCCGCCGCAGATTGCACCGGACATGGTGTGCCGGGCGCATTGGTGAGCATGATTGCCATGGAAAAATTAGAAGATGCCTTTAATAACAGCACCGATCCGGCTGAAATATTGAGCCGATTGAATAAAAGTGTCAAATTGGCCTTTCAACACACCCAGGATGACGAATCATTGCGGGACGGATTGGATATTGCGCTTTGCGCGTTGAATACGTCAACCGGAGTCATGCAGTTCGCAGGTGCCAACCGGCCTTTGTGGATTATCCGTACCGGTGCTGATGACATCGAAGAATTCAAAGGAACCCGCACCGCAATTGCCGGTTTCACCCACGAAGATGAACAATTTGAATCCCATGAAATTCAATTACAACGGGGCGATACCTGTTACCTGTTCTCTGATGGCTATGCCGACACGTTTGGCGGCGAAAACGACAAGAAAATGATGACCAAACGGTTCAAAGATATCCTGCTTAGTATTCAGGGACATCGGTTAAATGAACACGAAAAACTGTTAGCAAACCACCTCGACGACTGGAAAAAGGAGAATGGGCAGACGGATGATATATTGGTTGTTGGGTTTAGGTTTTGAAGCGCACTGAATTAAACCATGAGGATTTTTTAACCACATAGAGCACAATAGGGAACATAGAAAATAAAGAACTTTGAGTTAAAATGAGAACCGAGACTTGCCTCTCTCCTTGAGGAGAGATTGAGAGAGGTGACTATGCAACAACCGCTAGTGCGAAAGCTTTAAGAATTTAGGAGGGTGATATCCTGAAATGAATAAAGTATTTATAATCGTGAATCCGTCAAGTAATTGATTCTGTTTCGCTTATTCTACTAGATTTGTAGTACAGATGAAAAGGCAAGACATCAAATGAAGATTTTTATAAGCTGGTCAGGAGACCGAAGTGGACAAGTTGCAGAATTACTTAGTACTTGGATTCAATGCGTCCTACAGGCAATTGATCCATGGTTGTCAAGTAAAGATATTGATAGAGGATCTTTGTGGTTCTCAGAAATCACAAGTCAACTTTCAACCACACAAAATGGAATTGTGTGTTTGACTAAATCTAATCTCAATAAACCTTGGATTTTGTTTGAGTCCGGGGCATTAGCAAAAGGGCTTTCTTCAAGCCGAGTTTACACATTCTTAATTGATCTCAGTCCTAATGATATAAAAGATCCATTAGCACAATTTAATCATACCTTACCTACAAGGGATGGAGTATATCAACTTATAAGAACAATTAATAATAACCTAGAAGCGCAAGCATTGAAGGAAAGTATATTGTCAAACGTATTTGACACTTATTGGCCTCAATTTGATAAAAGCTTTAAACAAATAATGAAAGACACTAAAGATGAGGAAATTATTGTAGAGAGACCTAAAGAAGATATTTTGAACGAAATTCTGTATTCTGTTCGAGGTCTTGATAAAAGAGTACGGGTTATGGAAGAAGAATCCATGAGTATAGATAATCGACAACTACGTGGTAGAAGAGTTCGCAACCCTTATCTAATTCCTATAGAGGATTTTGATTTGTCAGTAAGATCAATAAACGCATTAAAAATATTGTCTATTAATAATCTTGATGATTTCCTAAAGCTTGATAAAGAGAAAATGCGTTTATTAAATGATTATACAAGAGAAGAAGTGAGAATGGTAATTGAAAAAATATTATGAGAAATTATTCGGTTTGATCTTTGAACTGAATTATACCCTCATTTATGGAATCCCCACTCATCCCGTATCTTTATCAAAAATAAAGATCAATGGGCTTCCGATTTTTCATACTCTTCCTGTTTTCCAACCATTTCAGCTCGCTATCCGTTTTTCAAAAGAAAGTATAAGTTATAATGAAACTCCCCGTCTTGATTTTATTTTTAGGCACTTTTGTTTTCTCTCAATTGATATCTGCACAATCGATTTATGGAATAACCTCCAATAAGGATGTGGTCAAAATTTCTGTTGACGGATGTTTTTCAGAAGTTGTTTTAAATGGGGCAGACTTGAATCCTGACCCTGGACTCGTTACCGACATTGCCTACGAGCAAGGTGTTTTATACGGGGCTCTTGGATCCTATATTTGTATAATTCATCCTGAAAACGGTTCTGTAGAATCGATTAATACGTTGCCATTACTTGATTTGAGTGGACTTACTGGCGATCAAAATGGCAATCTTTATTTAGCTGGTACAGATGTAGCAAGGTACATTATTGCCACTGGTATATTAGAATCGATCGGCTCTTTATATCCTTATCACACTTCTGGCGATGTGGAATATGTAAATGGGTCACTTTATGTTACAGCTGTAAATGGAAATGGAGAAAATAGTTTGTTAAAGGTAGAAACAGACCCGTTTTCATTCTCAGTAATCGGGAGCATTCCTGCAGATTGCTACGGTCTCGTAAAATCAAATGAACTGGATCCCGAATACCTCTATATCACGGATTATAACATATTGTATTCGATCAATATCAACAACGGATTCATTACCGCTGTTTGTAACTCAAATTCGGAAGTTTCTGGTATATACGGTCTGACTTCAGGTCCGGAAGACCTAACACCGATTGACCCGTCTGCAGACATATCGTCATTTCCAAATGTGTTCTCTCCAAATGGAGACCAGAAAAATGACTTGTTCACATTCAATACCGGAAATAAAAAAGGATCAATAACCATCTCCAATCGCTGGGGAAATGTTGTTTACTATTCGAATTTGCCTTTTTCATGGGACGGGAAAACCTCCAACGGTCAGGAATGTACTGAAGGGGTTTACTATTATATTTTTAACAGTGAATCCGAATCAAAAACGGGGATATTCCATTTGTTGCGATAGTTTTCAATAATATGGGGTTTGTTATTGGTTCTACTCTTGTATCCAATTGCGTACCATCTTTATGGAATCCCCACTCATCGCGTATCTTTATCAAAAATAAAGATCAATGCGCTTCCGATTTTTCGTACTCTTCCTGTTTGCTTCAACAGCTGCTTTTCATGCCGGAGCGCAGTCCCATCATGGGAATTTTGGCAACAGCAACCGCAGAAATAAGGTAACGATCACCGATCTTCAGGTGGAAACACAGCAATGGAAAATCGCCCGGGATGATGAAGGATTGGTCAAAATGTATCTGGGGACAGCGCACGATAGTGTTGTCGTTTCTAGGAACGGGGCTGTGTTGGCGCAATTTCTCGCGCACAATGACCGAATTACTTCACCATGTATTGTCGTGCGTGACGAAAACGGAAATCTGGAATCAATTGACAGTTTTCGCTTGTCTGACACGTATCCAACGGATTTGTATTACAGGAATTTTGGGGCTACGATGTCCATGCATCGCGAATACTATCGCAGCGGAATTCCTTCAAAAGCTTGTTACAAAAAGGTCTCAGGCCCCGACTCACTGGAAATAGAATGGTCGACCGAAGGCATTATGCGGCGCAGAAAACTGAACGACACCGAATACCTTTATACTCCCGACGGAACGCTGAGCGCCAGGTATTCAGAGAATGATTCCGTGCGGTATGAAAACGACATTATTATTTCCGCAGTGAAAGACACGATGATGCTCAACCAATGGGTGCGACGCATCAGAAACTATTCCCCGAAAGGAACGCTGCTGAAAGAAAGCTGGTTCAAAGAAGGTAAACCGGTTGCTGTTTGGCGCGAATACACTGCCGAAGGAGTACTCGTGAAAACCATCAAACATCCGGCATTGGTAAAAGCACCCGAATCGTATGAAGTGATGGAGATGGACTATCCGGACGTATTTACCTATGTTTCTGAGAGCGCCGAATACCCGGGCGGAAGTTATATGTTCTACAAATACCTGAATCCGGAATTGGAATCAGTATTCTCCTCCGGTGATGCTCCGCTCGAGGGAAAATACAGGATCCATTTTGAAATCACGGAAGAAGGGAAACCGGTTTATCTGGCCCTGCAAGGTGAAAATGCCGCAAGTGTTGAGCAATCGCTGAAAACCGTTTTCGAAAAAATGCCGAAGTGGAAGGCCGGCAGAAAAAACGGTATCAGGGTGCAGGACGGGATGGTTCTGACGATTGATGTGAGTGAGAGATAAGGGATGCCATAGGCGATTTTCACCACAAAGACACAAAGCTTTTTTGAAGAATAGACGTGTTAAGATCACAAAGGTGATCTACCTGACTCCGTCTTTGTGTTCTTTGTAACACGCCAGGTTTGTCCTTTTTCTTTGTGTCTTTGTGGTGAAATACAGACGATTATCACTAGCCATCAATAAAGTATCCGGTAATAAGATCATAACAAAAAAATATTCTTCGAAGCTCGGAACTTAACCGAAAACTCACTACTATTATTCCATGGCTTACGACGAAAAACTGGCAGACCGGATTCGGGAACGACTTTCCGGCTTGGAAAATATCGAGGAAAAACCCATGATGGGTGGACTCACGTTCATGTACAATGGAAAAATGTGTGTCGGGATCATCAAAGATGAACTGATGTGCCGCATCGATCCTGATTTTCATGCTACGGCCGTTGAAAAACAAGGCTGTCGCACCATGGATTTCACCAATCGACCGATGAAAGGATATGTGCTGATTGACAACACAGGAATGAATAATACCGCTAATTTTGAGTATTGGATCGGCTTGGCATTGGAATTTAACAGCCTAGCCAAGGCCTCAAAAAAGAAGAAAACTAAATAACAGTCATATGATCAATTCAGTTAACTGGTTCGAAATTCCAGTAAAAGATTTCGACAGAGCAAAAGCATTTTACGGAAAGCTTTTCGACGCGGATATTCAGGATATGCCACATCCTGATTACAAATACGGGATTCTGCCTTGCGACATGCAAAATGGAGTAGGAGGAGCAATTGTTCAGGGAGAAGGATTTGAGCCTTCCATGACCGGATCGGTGATTTACCTGAATGGTGGTGATGACCTGAGCGGCCCGCTTTCAAGAATTGAAGCAGCAGGCGGTAAAGTATTGATGCCGAAAACTTCAATTGGAGAGAATGGATTCATGGCGCATTTCGTGGATTCTGAAGGAAATAGAATGGCCTTGCACTCATTGAGTTAATCTCAGTAGATGAACACAGATTTTAAAAAGCTGCGTTAGCCTTAGGCTGATTGCGGCTTTTTTTGTGGTTGAATTTCAATGAATTAGACTAAATCTGATAGAAAAGCATACTTGTTTTAATCATCCGAAACCTTCTTTCCTTTTTTTCGTTTGATAGGTCAAACACTAAAAACACGAGTATGGAACCAAACATTCACATTAATTTCTTAGCTATTGCCATTGCTGTTGTGGCTAACTTTTTCCTCGGTTTTATTTGGTACACACCACTTTTTGGAAAAGTGTGGGCCAAAGAAATGGGACTTAACCTCGATCAAAAACCATCTACTGCTTTTTTCGTGAGAAGTATGGTGATGATGGTCGTTGGAAATTTTCTGATGGCCTGGGTTTTGGCGCATAACATTGCTGTGTGGAATCCTGAAACATGGAATCAACCGGCTTCTGAAATGATGACTCCGGCTCTGATGGCTACCATGTCGGCAGTATTTACATGGCTCGGATTTTTCGTTCCCGTTGATCTCAATACCGTTTCCTGGCAAATGAAATCATGGAAATTGTTCTTTATCAATACGTTCTATCACTTATTGTCGCTATTGGTGGTTTCGTATATCATCGTTTTTATGGGATAAGATAAATCGAATGAAATTGCAAAGCCGGGAGAGAACACTTCCGGCTTTTTTTTCCCTGTAATTTAATGAACATGTCCGTATCGGCTAGCCGATACACTTTTTATTTACCACAGATACACAGATCTTGCTCGGCTAACGCCCTCGCCATTATGATTTTAAGCGTGTCCGTTAGGCACGCAAAAATCTGTGCATCTGTGGGAGAAGATACTTTAACGGAAAAGTCAATTAGCTTCAGCGTTAGTTGACTTTTTTTTGGTGTCGGAAAAAACTATCTTTCGGTTTCAAAACTGTTGATTACCATATTCTTACTATTCTCATCCATAATTGGAAAGACCATGTACAACTACGAAACCGTTTTTATTCTAACGCCTGTTTTGACTGAGGATCAGGCAACAGAAGTAGCAGGAAAATTCAAGAATCTCCTCAAAGAGTTGGGTGCTGTGATCACTCACGATGAAAGGTGGGGATTAAAAAAACTACCCATAGCAATAAATGGAAAAACAACCGGATACTATTACCTGTTTGAATATAATAGCGACGGTACAGCGGTTGCAGAATTGGAAAGAGCATTCAAACGCGACGAACGCATTTTGCGTTTCACTACCGCACGACTTGACCCTTTCGGTAACAAACCTGTAGATTCACCAGTGATCTGAATGAAGGAAAAAGAACAAATTTAAAAACAGGTATTTATACGCTGTTGGTTTTGAATGAATTGACCGATCATTGTGGTGTTAAACAATATTCACTTTAAAAAATCACCACTATGACAACAGACAATGCAACTGCCGTGCAGTCACACGAAGATGTGACAAAACTGGCCGACGGAAAAGTATTGGTACAAGCCAAGTACAGCTTTCAAAATCCTTATTCCATCAACGGACCGTTTGGTACGCTGAATGTAACTTTGACAGAAGATGCATCAGGACAAGGTGTCATCGGTAATGTGACCATCCAAACACTGTTTGGAATGGGCACCGAGACCACCTTGCAATACAATGGAACAGCTGTTTTTAACCCGAGCACAGGTTATACAAATGCGAATGCTGTAGGGAAAGGAGTGATGCACGCCTGGCCAAATCCGGACAGACCGGTAACAGCTAAGATGAATTTCGAACTGGCTCCCGGCTTCAAATCAGGAACATTAACTGTAGACGGTTTCCTTCAGGATTACGCACTCACAGCGACTTCCATCCAGATCGGATAATTCAAAGCAGGACTTTTTGACATTACGTTGTTTTGTCAGCGCTAAAAAGCATAGCTAGTAAAAGCTGTGCTTTTTTATTGAACGAACTTCGTTAGTATTCGCTGAAATTTCAACGATAGATCTTTGTTGCGGACCACGCGCCATTTCCGGAAGCGAAGTCAAAAAAATGGCTGTTTCGTTGTGTTTTGTCAAAAGCGCTTGCGTTTCAGATCCTGATCTGCCACTTTTGACTTAAAAACACAGAATAAAGCCATTTTTGACGAGCGGCTCGAAATGGCGCTAAAGCATTTTTGCTCCACTTTTTTTGTCAGCCTCAGGCTGATGGAATTAATCAAGGCCATTTAAACACCCATGCCGCCGGCACAATACTCTTCAGCTCATTACTCGCCTGATTTGCCTCTGCTTCTGTTGCAAAGCTCGCAATACTCACACGATACATGCCGTTAAATTCACCCACAACCACAGACGGTTGTCCTTTTCCGATCAACTGACGGGCCAAACGTTTCGCGTTGGCTTCCGAACCGAATGAACCACCGATCACGTGGTATGGTTTTGACGGATCAGGCGAACCGATTGCCACATTGGAATTATTGTTCGGTCGTGGTTTTGGTTTTTTCGGAGTTGAACTAACAGGTTTTGGAGCCGGTTTCGGTGCAGGTTTTGTTTTTTCAACCGGCTTCGGTTTCGGAGCTGGTTTTTCCTTTACCGGTTCAGGTTCAGCAACAGGTACTTCTTCCGGAGCAGGTTCGCTTTCCATTTCGTTTTCTGCTGCCGGTTCTTCGTAAATAGAATCATTATCCGGATTCGCATCTTTTTCACCTTCGGCAATCGCTGGTTTATCATCTTCGGAAGGAGCGCTTTTTTCGTTTTCTCCGGCCAAATCAGCCAGGATCGGGAAATCTTTCTTCAAGGTATCAAAGTTCAGGGCCACATACGTCGCGCCGCCCATGAGCAATACCACAAATCCCCAAAGAATGTAGCCAAATACCCGACGTTTTTTCTTCGGTTGCGCGGCTTTTGCGGCTTTCTTCTCTGCTTCTTTCTTTTTGGCTTCCAACGCCTGTTTTTCTTTGGAAGAAACCTGTTTTTTAGGTTCAACCAGTGGAATAGGAGCTACCACAACCGGTTCGTCAACAACTTTTGGTTTTTCAACCGGTGTTTCTGCATCCGAATGCGCTATGAATGGCGCATCTACAGCTGGATCGCTGTCGTTGGTTGTTGATTCCACCGTTTTTTCTTCCTTGATTTCAGGAGTCGGTTCCGGAATCGCTTCGGCAATAATCGCTGCAGCAACAACCGTTTCCGCTACCGGAACGTGTGTTTCTTCCGGTTTTTCTTCCTTCGCTATAATTTCGGGTTCCGGTTCTTTCACCGGTTCGGGGTCTGCAATTACCTCTGGTTCCTTAACTGGTTCTGGTTCAACAACCGGTTCTGGTTCAATAATTGGCTCAGGTTCAACAATCGGTTCCGGAGTTTCCTCAACAATTGGTTCAGGTATTGCCTCAACAATTGTTTCTTCTACAACAGGTTCTGGTGTTGTTTCTACCGAAGCAGATTCTGCCATTCCAGCCGACCATTGTTCAAAAGCAACATCGCCGTCAACTTTTTTGAAACTACCAAACTGGTACATGTCGTAGGAATTTCCTTTATCCAGCTCAGCTGTCACTTCGCGAACAAACTTGGCAATGAGGTTTTTAGCATCATTGAGTTCCCAGCCTTCTTTTTCGGCAATGTGATTGGCCAGGTTGCCGTCATCGTATTTCAGATACGGCATAAACATCATTTCACCCGTTGTTTCATTGGTGAGGGTGATGGCTCCCAGCCCGGGAATAATAATGGTTTTTACCTCTTTGAGTAGTTGCAGCAAGTAATTGTTCATAGTTGTCCCAGTTAACGACGGTTCAAAATACGCTTTTTAACTAAATAGTTCCGCAAACGAATGCGATTCATTCATACGGATACCTTTGTCAGTTTGTTTCAATGTACAGCATTCATTTACAGAATCGTGTTCCAAAAACAACACCAATTCCTTTTCTGCTGCCGTATTCAGGAACAATTCTTTTTCCGTCATGGTCAATAAAGGACGGGTATCATATCCCATGACATATGGAAGCGGAATGTGCCCTGTACTTGGTAGTAAATCCGCCATAAACACTAGGGTTTTACCTTTATAATGAATGTGCGGAACCATCATGCTTTCGGTGTGTCCGTCCACAAAAAGAACGTCCATATTCGGGAAAACATTGGTGGTGTAATTGCCCGTTCGTTCCACCATTTTTAATTGTCCGCTTTCCTGAATCGGTAAAATATTTTCACTTAAAAAGGACGCTTTTTCACGTGGATTGGGTTTTGTGGCCCATTCCCAATGGTTTTCTGTACTCCAATAAGTGGCATTCGGGAACACCAGTTCGAGTTTTGAACGATCGCTGTTCCATTTCACACCGCCACCGCAATGGTCAAAGTGCAGGTGCGTAAGGAAAACGTCGGTAATCTGGTCCAGTCCGAAACCCAGTTTGTTGAGGCTCTGTTCCAGTGTTTTGGTATCGGCCAGGTAATAATGCGCAAAGAACTTTTCCGATTGTTTGTCGCCAATCCCGGTGTCGATAAGCATCAAACGGTTTCCGTCTTCGATCAGCAAACAACGCATGGCCCAGGTACACATGTTGTTTTCGTCGGCCGGATTGGTTTTTTGCCACAGGGTTTTCGGCACAACGCCAAACATAGCGCCTCCATCGAGTTTAAACGTTCCTGTTTCTATCGGATAAATTTTCATGTTTTCTGAATTTTACACAACGGTTCTTACTTTGAGAGCACCGTCAATAATACAATGGCCCCGATGGCACAAACCAGTCCCAGCAATTTGTTCCATTTGGCCGACTCTTTAAAAATAAGCATTCCGAATATAGCTGCAAGCGAAACGATACCTATTCCCATCACGGCGATGGTGGTGGTGTCTTCCCACCCCGTGGTTTGATAGGAGCGAATGAGCAGGTAAATCGAAAAATAGTTGGGAATACCCAGCGCGATGCCTCCAATGATGTTTCTCCAGGAAAAGGTGCGTTTTTTGCGCGCATATTCCGTGATCATCCAGCAAACGCCCAAACAACCGGCAGCCAGAAATCCGAAAGCGGTAAACATCGATTCTGGGTAGTCACCGAGCAATTTTTTCTGCGCGTAATTGAGCAATGTTTCCAGTACGGCGCTTCCCACGAATAAGATCAATAGCAGGAAAATAGCGCTTTTATCCGTGGATTGGTCTTTTTGAAACGTAATGAGAAAAATACCGGCAAATGCCAGAATGAAACCAACAATTTTGAGAAAGGTAACGGGTTCGTTGTAGGCAATGATGAAGAAAATCATGGTCAGTGCCATGCTCATTTTCACGGCCACAGAAGTGGTTCCCATGCCGTTTTTCTGCGAACTGTAGCCCATTCCCACAAACAAACTGATGAAAAGGAATCCGGCAAGCAGAACATAAGGCAGCAAGTTGGTTTCCAGTAATTCGTTTACATCGGGCATGGCCTGATTGACCGCGCAACCACAGATGAATGCTGTAAAGTAATTCACCACAATCGCCTGAGCAGTATCTACTTTGTATTTGGGGAAAAGCCGGAAAAGGAAAAAAAGTACCGAAGAACTAAGGATACTGAAAATAAGTTCGATCATGAGCGAGAGAAAGTATGAATGGTATCCGTAGCGAAAGTGTATGTTTTGGAAGGAATGCGACCAATTACGGGAGCTTTAATTCCCGAACCGAAGCGATTGGTTCCCACAATGACACGGGTTTCGTCCCAGTTTCCTGAATCGATGTATTGTTGAAGTGTATAATTCCCGCCTTCGATAAAAACGGAGATGATATTGAGTTGATGCAGCGCTTTTAATTGATTCTCAACCGAACAATCGCTGAGCTGGACGTATTGAACCGAACCTTCATGACCTTCGCGTATCGTGTTGAACACAATTGTCGGTAAACCGTCGGTAAAAACAGTAGCCGTTTTTGGAGCCTGTAATTGACTATCAATAATAACGCGGATTGGATTTTTGCCACTTACAGCGCGTACTGTCAGACTTGGATTGTCGTTCAAAACGGTTTTCCAACCAACTAAAATGGCATGTTCCTCAGCACGCCATTGATGCACGAGAGCTTGTGTGTCAGGCGAAGAAATCCACCGAATTTCGCCGGTTTCGTTGTTGTTGCGATCCGCATCGATGAATCCGTCAGCGGTTTGTGCCCATTTTAAAATGATATAAGGCCGTTGTTGTTGATGGAATGTAAAAAAGCGTTTGTTCACTTCCTGGCATTCGGCTTCCAACACGCCAACGGTGCATTCAATTCCGGCTTCCTGCAGGATTCGAACGCCTTGTCCGGCAACTTTCGCAAACGGATCAATGGTGCCGATTACAACACGCTTGAATTGCTTTTGGACTAGTAAATTGGCGCAAGGCGGTGTTTTTCCGAAATGCGCGCAGGGCTCCAATGTCACGTAAATAGTGGATTCACTGAGCAACGACTGATCTTCGACGGCGTTTACGGCATTGACTTCAGCGTGGGCCGAACCGAAAACCTGGTGATAACCTTCACCAATGATGCGGTTGTTGTGAACAATGACTGCTCCGACCATCGGATTTGGAGCGACCGAAATACCGCCCAAAAGCGCCAGTTGAATGGCGCGCTGCATAAACTGTTCATCCGAAAACATGTACAATTTTACCCATTTTTTAGCTGTTAATAAACGTTGCGTTCTGAAATAGGTAACATTTCGGTAAAAAGCTTCCTGCATCCCGCAAAATCTCACTATTTTCAGGCTCTTAAAAACGATACTACTGTGGAAAAAATCTCCTACAAACCTTTGTTTTCCTTGCCTGTAATTGTAGCCGCGCTGGGTTACTTTGTCGACATCTACGATTTGTTGTTGTTTGGGATTGTGCGTGAACCAAGTTTGTTGGGATTGGGCTTTTCAGCCGCGGAAGTGGATTCGGTTGGTGGTACGATCATCAACTGGCAAATGGGCGGTTTGTTATTGGGCGGAATTCTGTGGGGCGTTTTGGGAGATAAGCGCGGACGATTATCCGTTTTGTTCGGTTCCATTATTTTATATTCTGTGGCCAATATCGTTTGCGGATTGTTGCCGTATTTCCCCGGAGACAAAGAAACACTGGCGAATAGTTATATCGCTTTACGCTTCATTGCCGGAATCGGGTTGGCAGGAGAGTTGGGTGCAGGAATCACGCTCGTTTCGGAAGTATTGCCGAAAAACCTGCGGGCGCTCGGAACTTCTTTGGTAGCCGGTTTTGGATTGTCGGGAGCGGTAGTTGCCAATTTTACCGTAAAACTGGCCGGAGATTGGTCGGTGGCTTATTTCATCGGCGGCGCAATGGGAATCGGTTTGTTATTGCTGCGTTTCGGGGTGATTGAATCGGGTATGTTTAAAGCCGTTGCGCATTCGTCGGTTTCCAGGGGAAATTTCTTCTCGCTGTTTGCCAATTGGGACCGCTTGAAACGTTACCTGAAATGCATTGGAATCGGGCTTCCCACGTGGTTTTGCATTGGAATTCTGGCCATGCTTGGCAATCAGTTTGGCAAGGCATTGGGCATTCCGGGAGGAATCAAAGCCGGTGATGCGATTATGTGGGGATACATTGGTATTTCGGCCGGCGATTTATTCAGCGGTGTGTTGAGCCATTTATTAAAATCGCGCAAAAAAGCCATTTTATGGATGATGGCTTTTACGCTGATAAGCGTGGTTTGGCTGTTATACGGCGGTATTAAGACGCAGGGAATGTACTATTTCCTTTGCTGTTGGTTCGGTTTCGGAACGGGCTATTGGGCCATGTTTGTGACAGTAGGCGCAGAGCAGTTTGGAACCAATATCCGGTCAACGGCTGCAACCACAATCCCCAACATGGTGCGTGGAATGGTGATTCCAATGACACTAGGTTTTGGCTATTTTCAGGATTGGGGCATGTCAGTGGTAAGTGCAGCAGCGATTGTTGGTTTACTGGCATTCGGAATCGGGATTTACAGCACGGCCACCATTGCCGAAACACACGATAAGGATTTAGATTTTGTAGAGGAATAAAATCCATTGTAGTAGCGTGATTCATCGCGCTATATTAAACAGGCACAAAACAAAAAAGCACCGCGATAAATCACGATGCTTCAGTAAATTCGGTAATGAATGAATTTAAGCCGATTTTTTCAAATGGAATGATTTGATCATTTTTTCAGCAATCGGTTTGAAATCATCTTTTCTGCTTTCAAGCGTCCATGTCATGATGAAATACAATTTGTCTTTGGCTTCAATGAAAACAGTGTAATAACTGATTCCTTCGCTGATTCCTTCAACCGTACCGTCGAATTGAAGCATTTGCGCCTCCATGCCGTCGATCTTCATTTTTTTGACAGGATCTTGTTTCGAGATTGTTACACCTTCTTCAATCACCTCTTTGTTGTAAGAAACATATTGATCAAGCAATGTTTTTCCTTCGTAATTCAACGCTTCCAACGATGGTTTTACGTCGCTGATCAATTCATAACTAGCTACAAGGTATTGCTCTTTTACCGCATTCATAAACTGAAAAGGTCTGTCGGCATCAAGAGTAGAAGTAGCAACCATGTAATCAGGAAGTACCATTGTGAAATCCACGCTATCGATTTCAGATTCAACGTATTTCACAGTGTTCAGTTCTTTTTCAAGGTCTTTAAGCTCTTTTGCCAAATCACTGTTTGAACTGCTGAAGCAAGAAGTCATTAGTAATCCCAATCCTAAGAAGATTGTAGCTCCGTAAATGGTTTTTTTCATAAATGTTGTTTTTTGTTATTGTTGTATTGGTTGTAAGCGATTAAAATAAGTTTTTTCTTTCAGTTATGGGTAATCTGCACGATTTTAATTCCCGAAACCGCCTTTTTTGTTCTGAAACACCTTGAACTTAAACTGCCGGTCTATTATTTCTTTTTCAGGCGAAACGACTTGAGCATTGTCTCGGCAATAGGCGTGAATTCAGCTTTTTTGCTTTGCAAGGTCCAGGCCAATACGAAGTACAATTTTTCAGGAGATTCAATAAAAACGGCGTGGTAGCTGATTCCTTCATCAATGCCCTCAACCATTCCGTCAAATTGCAGCATTTGAGCAGGCATTCCACTGATTTTTAGTTTTTTTACCGGTTTTTGCTGGAAAATGTTCACTCCTCCGGCAATGACCTCGCGATTGTAAGCAACGTACTGATCCAATAAGTTTCCACCGCCGTAACCAAGTGTTTCCAATGCGGGAGTTACATCAGTGATCAACTCAAAACTGGCCATGATGTATTGTTCCTTCACTTCGTGCATGTATTGAAAAGGCCGACCATTATCCAGAGAAGCGGTTGTTTCCATGTAATCCGGGATTTTCATGGTGAAATCTAAACTGTCAATGTCTGATTCAACGTACTTGATTTTGTCTCCTTTTACGACAACGGTCGATGTTTCAGAACCGGGAGAAATACTTGCACAAGTAAAAATAAGAAGCCCCAATCCGAGGGTGAAAGCCATTTTAGCGGTTGTTTTTTTCATAGTCATTGGTTTTTTTGATCAATTCGTTTTATTTTAATTCCAATAGTGCAGTTTTGGTACCGATCGTGGCAGTAATGTAATCAATTTCTCGTTTGGGACTTCGCGCCGGAGAATGGCTGCGGCCGTAAAAGATAATTTGCAGATGTAGTTTATTCCATAAATTCTCGGGAAACAGTTTCTTAGCATCGCGCTCGGTTTCTTCCACGTTTTTACCGGAAGTCAATCCCCAGCGCACCATCAGGCGATGAATATGCGTATCCACGGGAAATGCTGGAACGCCAAATGCCTGCGACATCACTACCGAAGCTGTTTTATGACCAACTCCGGGCAAGCGCTCCAATGCTTCGAAAGAAGCCGGAACTTCGCCTTTGTGTTCATTGATCAATATATGAGAAAGGTCGTAAATGGCTTGTGATTTTCTGGGCGACAATCCGCAGGGTTTGATGATCTCCCGGATTTCTTCTACCGAAACCTTGATCATGTCTTGCGGACGTGAGGCGCGTTTGAATAAAGCAGGAGTGATGAGATTGACACGAACATCCGTGCATTGGGCCGATAAAAGCACGGCAATCAATAAGGTATAAGCATCCCAATGATCCAGCGGAACCGGTGTTTCGGGGTACAATTTTTCGAGTTCGGTGATGACGTAGTGCGCTTTTTCTTTTTTGGTCATTTTACCAGTGATGGAGTTGGACCACGAAGATATTCAATAATTAACCACATAGGATACATGGTTTTTACGTGCTGGTAGAAATTTCACCACAAAGGCACAAAGTTTTTTTGTTGAACTTGACTTGTAAGGACACAAAGGTGTTCTACCTAAACCTCCTTTGTGATCTTTCAAACACGTTTAGTTTGTCCTTTTTCTTTGTGCCTTTGTGGTAAAAAACTTGTTTATCTATTCACCGGAAGTTTACAATCAAGTGAATACTTCCCGCTTCCGTTTGCAATAATAGCCGCGCAAAGTCCAATCACCAGAAGATGATACTCGTATCCTTCGCCTTTTTGATTGCCAAACCAATTCATGAAAAAGCCGTTGTCGAGATGAGAACTCAGAATAATTCCGGTCATCAGGACAATGATAGAAGCTGCCCAGATACGGCTTGCAATTCCCAAAATAAGCGCAATAGCTCCAGCGAATTCAATAAAAATAACCAGGAAAGCGACGATCCACGGAAGGTGAAGAACATTGGTGAAATAATCCATGGTACCGCTAAAGCCATATCCGCCGAAAATCCCGAGCATTTTTTGAGCTCCGTGCGGGAATAAAATAATGCCGATGGTCAATCGTAAAATGAAGCCTGACCAGTCGTTGTTGGTTTTAAAAATGTTGTTTTTCATATCGTAATTATTTGATACGGCAAAACAACGAAGAGACGAAGCGAAAAAAATTAAAGTACTTTAATAAATAAACGCAACAGGGTTATCCATTCACGCGTTTCCGGCGAAGCATACTGAGAAAAACAGGTGTGATCCCCAGGTAAGAAGCAATGTGTTTTTGAGTGATGCGTTGTTCCAGTTGCGGGTATTTCCGGATGAATTCTTCATAGCGTTGTTCTGCAGTTAGGGAAAGATTCTGATGAATGCGGTCTTGTTGAGCGATAAAAGCATTTTGCAGGATGAGGCGAAAGAACCGCTCAAATTTGGGAACTTGCAGGTACAAATTATCGAGATGCTCTTTTGTGATTTGCGCGATTACCGTATCTTCCAACGCATCAATCGAATAGGAGGCAGGTGTTTGCGTCAAAAAACTGTACAAATCACCCATCCACCAGTCTTCGATGCCGAATTGTACCACTTGTTCTTCGCCTTGTTCGTTGAGTGTAAACGTGCGCATGCATCCAGAAAGCAGAAAATTTTCCGTTTTACAGATTTCCCCCTGTTTTACCAGAAATTCCTTTTTCCGAATAGTTTTCAGTTGAATGAGCGACAGAAAATAAGCCTCTTCGTTTTTGTCGAGTTGAATATGGCGGGAAATATGCTGAATCAGAAGTTCGCAATCCATTACTTAATTCTTGTTTTTAACCAGACTCATTAATTCCTTCAACTCACCTCCCAGTCGTTTTTCTTCCTTATCCAGATATTCCTGGTTAAAAGGTGAACCGCAATCACCGGAAGCAATGGCATGTACCATTTTTCCTTTCACAAAGTAACTTCTGTCTTCTGTTAATTCCGATTTTTTGATATCGAACACTTCTGTATCATTGTTCTCTTTCATGTGAGTGGAATCCCAGTACATTGGCCGATTGTACTTATATGAACGCTCCAATACAAAGGAAAGTTCACCTTCCAGCAGGTAGAATTCGGAAAGCGATTGCCCCGTTTCACCAAAGTGGCGCACAACAATTTTTTCGAGTTTCGAATTCCAGTAATAAAAAGTCGCTTCGCCACCTTCTGCGGATTCATGCAGCTCTTTTTTAAACACCAATGACCAATCTTTCAGCTCAATGGAATTAATACGCTTGAAATTCTTACGAATCGGAGCAAGTTGATCTTTCAGGTATTCATTGACCGCAATATCGGTTTCGTTGTGACTTTCAACGAGTAGGTTGGTGTCGATGTTCTTATTCAGGGCCTCATTATTATTATTAACCTTCATAGAAGATTCACAGCTGCAGAAAAGCAGGATTAGCGGTAAAACAAGGAAGATTGTTGTTTTAAACATGGTGATTTGAATGAACCACTAAGGTAATAATTAACCACATAGAGCACATAAGAAACACATAGATTGAGCTGTTAAGTTATCCGTTTTCTATGTTATCTATGTGTCCTATGTGGTTAAAATAAATGCTTAATTGTTTATGGCTGGTACTGGAACAACACTTCTTTGGTCATCGATTCACCATCGTGTCCCACTTCCGCTTCGATAACCAAACGCAAAGGTTTAGGCGCTGTGAGCGTGTGTGTCACGGTTTCGTTGAGCGTATACGCATCCGAGTGACTTTCCAGCGTGTTGCTGTAAACCACTGTCTGGTCATTTTGATTGTAAACGGTGATCATGTAACCGTGCATTTCGGTGTTTCCTTCAATGTTTCCGGTCACCAGAAAAGTACTTCCACCGGTGATGGTACTGCTTTCGGCAGGAGCGGTAATGGTAATACTTCCCGAAAAATCTTCGTGATCTTCATTGTCTTTTTTACAGGAAAAAAGGGTGATGGTTAATAAGGCGAATAAACTAATTGTACGTATCATGTTTCTTAATTAAATAAATAATAAACTCCGGCCGTAAAGCCGATTTGCTGTTGCACGTAACCGTTTCCAAGGTTTTGTGCGATCGGGAGGTGGTAATTGGCTTGAACCATTATATTTCCCCATTGAATTGTGCCACCCAGAGTTGCGCTGAGAATCGTTCCTTCGCTGGGCGAACTATTGATGGCTTTTCGGTCCTGGTAATCAATCCCGTTCCAGGCATATTGAAAACCACCAAAGATAGACCAATTGCTGAATCGCCGCATTCCGTAAAGAGTGGAACTGAACAGATTTCCCGGCTGATAAGCATATTTGTTCGTGCCTCTCAGCATGAGGTTGTTTTCCTGGATCAGCGCCCACTTGTTTTTGCGCAGAAAAAAGGAAGATTGCAGCATTCCGTCCCACGTTCCGGTTCCGGGATACAGCAATAACAACTCATTGTCCGGCTCGGGAAAGCGGGCGAAAGGCATCTTTACACCACCACCGATACTCAGCCGAATGACCTTGTTTCCGGTCGAATCCATGCGATTGACCGCAAAATAATGCCCTGTAAGCATCGGATCGGCCATTCCCTGACGAAAGGAATGAACACCTTCTTTGGTTTGTTCATTGTACACCAACGGCAAACTCACTTTCAGTTGCCAGCGCGAAGCCAAACGAATGGTACCGTTGAGGTCCAGTCGCTGAAAACGCTCGGAACTGCTTACCGCAGGCTCATTAAAAATGCCCGGATGATTGCTCTTGTAGCTGCGGTACTGATAGGTGCAGCCAATAGCATGACGATTTCCGGCGGCAACCGTTCCCAATCCCAATGCGGAATTAACGGCGCCACAAACGTCACAAGCCATTGCATTCAAACCTAAAAGCATACCCGCAACCAAGGCGAATAACTTCATATTCGAAACAAAAATTAAATAAATGGAATAAGCGCTTTCTTGTACTACAATATGATTGTTTTCGGCCTCCCACAGATGCATCAGCCTCAGGCTGAAGCTCCTAACGGAAGCGCCAACTATGTGTTTGGTTATTAGAATCAAGCTAAACACATAAACTAAAAAAATAGCGAGGGCGTTAGCCGAGCTGAAATCTGTGCATCTGTGGGAGATCTTTTATATTCCTGTACAAGAATAATCTGATGTAAATCAGGCTTGTGGCGGATGGAAAATGGTGTTAGAGAAAGAGCGGGGTGCTTTTTTAAGATCGTTCCAATGGGGCGAAGTACTTTCTGTGAGAACCTGATTTTCCGTGGTCGGAAGTATTTCGACCGAAGCGATAACCCACGTCATTTCCTTCAATTTCAGTTCTTTGGGAGCTGAAGGAGCTTTTTTGGGTTGCGGTTCTTCCAGTTTCTGTAATTGCCTGGCTAAATGACATTTACCGTTACATTTTAGTTGAGGTTTGGCCTTGTTGACGCACAATTCTTTGGCCACGTAGGCCTTGTTGGCCACATACCATATATTCCAAGATAGCGAGGTGATGTCTTTCGCCATGATGCTCATGATGAAGAAACTCACTACCGCTATGACGATGGATTTGCTCAATTCCTAATAAATTGCAGGAAATGCGCTCGGATCAGCTTCATGCATCATGCCGTAAGCTGTTTCCACGATATCGTCGATGCTCGGTTTGGAGAAATAATCGCCGTCGGTGCCATAGGCCGGACGGTGATCTTTTGCGCTCAACGTAACCGGTGCCGAATCAAGGTGGAAGTACGCTTTTTGCTCTACCAGAATCTTGTCAAGCATATAACCTGTCGCGCCACTGCTCACGTCTTCGTCAATAATCAATAAACGATTCGTTTTTTCCAGTGATTCGGTAATTACGTGATTGATATCAAATGGAATCAAGGTTTGAACATCGATCAATTCAACCGAAATACCCAATTCTGTCAATGTTTGCGCCGCTTGTTCGCACAAGTTGAAAGTCGATCCGTAAGAAACGATCGTCAAATCGGTTCCTTGTTTCACAATCTCCGGTAAGCCTAAGCCGATACGGAATTCACCGATATTGGTTGGCATTGGTTCTTTGGTACGGTAACCGTTTAGCGGTTCAATCACCAATGCAGGTTCGTCGGCCGCCATCAGCGTGTTGTAAAAACCGGCTGCTTTGGTCATGTTTCGTGGTACACAAATGTGCATTCCGCGCAGGGAATTAATGATCATTCCCATCGGACTTCCGCTATGCCAGATTCCTTCCAAACGGTGACCACGTGTGCTCACGATCAACGGCGCTTTTTGTCCGCCTTTCGTGCGGTATTGCACGGTTGAAAGGTCATCCGACAAAATCTGGATGGCATATAATAAGTAATCGAGGTATTGAATTTCGGCGATCGGACGCAAACCACGCATGGCCATTCCGATTCCCTGACCAATGATCGAGCATTCGCGGATTCCGACATCGGAAACACGCAGCGTTCCGAATTGTTCCTGTAAACCTTCGAGTGATTGGTTCACACCGCCAATTTTACCGGCATCTTCACCAAAGATCAATGCCTGCGGATACATTTCGAAAATCGAACGGAAATTTTCACGTAAGATAATTCGTCCGTCTTCCATGGTTGGCGACGGTTCATAAGTCGGATCAACCGGCGTGATGTTCAGCGCGTTTTGCTCGGAAGTCGAGTACAGGTTTTCGCTGTAACGGTCGTAGTTCTTCGCTTTTTCGCGTTCCAACCACTGGATCAATGCCTGACGTGCAGGACCGTTTTCACCGCGAACGATGCGTAAGGTCTTGCGAACGGCATTAAAAATATCTTTTCGGATCGGCTCCATTGCTTTTTCAAGCGCTGTGATTTCCAACTGAATGAAAGAACCCTGTGAACTCTCGGCTGCAACAGCTTTTAAGAGTTCGATTGCACTTGTTAAATCTTGTTTCAGAACCGCTGAAAATGCAGCCCAAGCCGTGCGTTTATCGTCGTTTACCGCTTTTTTAGCATCAGCGGAAATAGTCGTCAATTCTTCTTCGGTAGCGATGTTTTGTCCATCAGCTTCGAATGACAAAATCCATTCTTTGAACTTGGCAATGCAGTCAAATTCCGATTCCCATTTCAGGCGCTCTTCCGATTTGTAACGCTCATGCGAACCAGATGTAGAGTGGCCTTGCGGCTGATTGACTTCTTTTACGTGCACCAATACCGGAACGTGTTCTTCACGCGCTACGGCAACCGCTTTTTCATAGGTTTCGCACAAATGCGCGTAATCCCAGCCTTTGGTAACGAAAATCTCGTATCCTCCCGGATTTTCAGCGGTACGCTGCATGCCTGAAAGCGCTTCTGAAATACTTCCTTTAGTAGTTTGGAACTCGCGCGGAACGGAAATTCCGTAACCGTCATCCCAAACAGACATCACCATTGGTACCTGTAAAACCCCGGCAGCATTGATCACTTCCCAAAACGGACCTTCCGACGTGGAAGCATCGCCGATTGTTCCGAAAGCGACTTCGTTACCACCATTGCTGAATTTTTTGAATTCTTCCAAATCCTTCAATGTCGGGTGATTGCGGTATATTTTCGACGCCTGAGCTAAGCCCAATAAGCGCGGCATTTGTCCTGCAGTTGGTGAAATATCGGCGGAACTGTTTTTCTGGGCCATCAGGTTTTTCCAGTTTCCGTTTTCATCCAGGTTTCTGGTAGAAAAATGTCCACCCATTTGGCGACCAGCCGATTGCGGTTCCACTTCAATGTCTGTATGTGCATACAAACCGGCAAAGTATTCGCGAACGGTCAATTGATCAATGGCCATCATAAGTGTTTGATCGCGGTAATATCCCGAGCGGAAATCACCATCTTTAAACTGCTTGGCAAGAGCAAGTTGGGCGAGTTCTTTTCCGTCGCCGAAGATTCCGAACTTCGCTTTTCCGGTCAACACTTCCCGTCGACCCAACAGCGATGCTTCTCTTGATAAACAAGCCAACCGATAGTCATTCAGCACTTGTTGCTTGAATGTTTCAAAATCTACGGATGTAGTTGTTTCAGAGATTACTTGATTTGCCATAGCCTGTTTTTGTTGCACAAATATAGAAAATAAAGCCCATAATACGTTGCTCTTACTGCCATAGAACGGTGGTGTGTGAAAAAATATTTTCCCTACAAATGTTTGCCACTCATGGTGGAATCACGATAAAAAAATCCCACGAATGCACGAATTTTTTGCGTGCCTAACGGACACGCTTTAATTATTTGTCGGCGAGTGCGTTAGCCGAGCTATAATTCGTGCATTCGTGGGAAGCATAATGTATCAGCCTTAGGTTGATACAGAGTTATTTGTTGGATTTATTCCATTGTTTAGATGCTTTTTCTGAGAAATAATTGAACGGAACAGTCACATACCTGTATTGAGTGTCAATCCTAAAGATGATGATGATGAAAAAAACCGCAATTACCTTTTTCGCACTTCTGTTCTTGATCAATGTTTCGGCAACAAGCTTATACGATCAATTATGTGCTTTTAATTTCAACTGGAAAAATCATAAAACCGAAGCTCCCGAAAGCGTAGCGCAGGTATTTACTTCTGACAAAGAATACATTCAAGCGCATTTGAGTAGTGTTCTCACGATTTTACGTGCCAATCCCGGAATAGATCTGAGCCAGGAACAATTCCGTTCGCGTATGCACCTGATCGGTTTACTGGATGGTTACCGTTTGGCTGGGAATTTTCCGATCAATTATTACCGCAACGAGCGTATTCCGGTGTTTATCGATGAACACAATACGCATTGCGCTGTCGGTTACCTGATGCAACAAACCGGTTATGAAACCATGGCCCGACGCATTTCGACTACAGATAATTATGTGTGGGTGAAAGACATTAAAGACACTGAAGTTCCTGCTTGGCAAGTGACTTCGGGCTTTTCGATGGACGAATTGAAACTGATCCAGGGAGCATATGATTCGTATATGTATGATGCGATTAATTTACCAAATCGCTATGAAGTTCCGCAGAAACCGGAATGTATGACCGCTTATTTTGAAGAACCAAACGTGGCGCCTGAAAAGCGTACGAAATGGAAAGTATGGCTGAACGGTGAAGGAGAAAACGGTATCTTACATGGTCGTTGGGAGCAAAACTATTCGGCTGAATTGCCTTGGATTACGGGACATTACACACATGGAAAACGTTCCGGAAAATGGGAGGAATATTACCAGGGAACAACGCAATTGTGTCGTACCGAGTTTTGGGACAATGATAAATTGAACGGAATTCGTACGCGTTTTGATCGCCATAATGGTACTATCATCGAAGAAATTTTGTTCAAAGACGGGCACGCGGTTACCAAAACCAATTATGAATTCGGATCGGGGTTGAAATATGTACGCACACCGATCGATTCGACACTTGTATGGACAGACATTTACAATGTTCAAGGTGAATTACTGGCATCAGGAAAAGAAAAGATTCACAATCCGGGAAATTTACAATGGTTCCAGAATATTGAGTTGACGGCCCTGAATTCGTTTTCACTTTCGTCACAAAGTATGAATGTGGTAGGCAATAACGGTGGAAATGACGATTTGGGTTACCAGGGAGTTGATTTGTACGCTGCGCCGCCATTGGTGGAATACAAAAAAGAAGGAGAGTGGATGTATTACACGAATCACAATGTATTAAACTATTATCAACTTCGAAATGATTATTACAGCGCATTGTATTACGCATTTGGTATGGATTTGGACAGAACTGTAACGTATGATTCCATTCGTATGGATTACGCAAACAATCAGTTACAGCATTTTTACGGATACGGCGCCACTGATTTTGTGCATTTGTTTGTGGAGTTTCACGATCCAAAACCGCCGGTAGTGGTGGACAATCTTCAATTCGGAGATCAAATTCAATTCCAACTCCAAAGTGGCCCCCGATTCGGCAGAGGCTATCGTCATTTCGAACCTTTACCGGTTATAAAAACAACGGGCAAATACAACGAATGCGGACAGAAAATCGGCGAGTGGAAACACTTTGACGAAAAAGGGATTCTGTATAAACTAGAAACGTATTTGGTTCCGCGCGACGAAGAAGAAACTGCAGCTCGTTAGGAAAAGGGTTTTACCTAACGAAAAAAGCGCCGTTTGTATCACTACAGACGGCGCTTTCTTACTTTGCTACAAAAAAAGATCGGGTGCCTTAATCCCAATCCCAAGGTTCGAAAGGTTGATTAGCGTATAACATACCACTGTTCTGGGTTTGCGGGTATTGTATGGTTACTCCTTTGACAATCAGTTTTTTCCCTACCGGAATTTCGATCACCACCTCAATTTCCTGGTCTCTGAAACCGTCTTTCACCGGATAGGTGTAAGTTGGATTTACCACCAGTTTTGTTCCCAATAACTGCACGGTATGATCAATATTACTGCTGCGTTTCAACGCCAGTGCGCGATCAACTCCATGAGCACTTACAATTTGCGAGATGTGAAACAACGAGTCGTTACTTGGTCGGTAAGTAATCAATACACCCTGTTCCTTGATTTTTCCGTGGTTGATGTAGAAAAAGTCGAGTCCGCCGGTTGAAACAATGCGCTGATTGTTAGAATATTCAGGCATTTCTTCAATGATTAACTCATCTGTATTGCTGATAAATTGTGCACGTTCTACTTCGGCGTACACTGCAAAGTCACGACTGATATGCACACCGCTGACGATTCCGCAGATAATTCCGATTCCCAGTAAAGTAGGGAAGATGATCATGTTTATTTTGAAGAAACGTGTGGCACGCTGCATGAACAGGCGAGTTCCGATCAAAATTCCGAATAATGGAGCACAAAACCCGACAAGTAAAATAGAGATCCACAACAAAGTGAAAGTTTTATTTACCGGAACCGCAATTTGCAGAAAGTCGTGCAGTGAAGTGTATTCTTCATCGCCGGTTGTTGGAATAAAATCCATAAGCCCCGTAATGGTCAATGTAAAGAAAATGAGCCAGATAGATGCCATTACGATCATACCTATACCGATCATTTTAGCGAAAAGACCCACCAGGCTGCGAACGCGTTTGGTAATGTGATCATTCCCGGACTGAAAACGGTGTTTTGCATTCTTCGCATCTTCTTTGATCCGTTCGCCGGCCTTGTTGAACTCCTCTTTCAATGAGTCAACCGTAACGGGTCTTCCGTGCATTTGCAGACGCTCGGATGGAGTAGAAGCGTTGGGAACCACGATCCATAAAATGATGTAAAGCGGGAACCCGAGTCCTGTGAACAAGAGAATGACAAAAATCAATCGTGCAATCACCGGATCGATGCCAATGTAAGCAGCAGAACCAGCGGCAACACCTGCGAGCATTCCATTTTCCGTGTCGCGGTAAAATTTACGGTGTTTTGGTTCGTACCATTCGCCTCGTTTGGCTTGTGGTTCTTCTTTTGGCGCGTCTTCCGAAATTTCTTCGGGTTCACCAAGGGAGGAAACACCTTTTTGTATGTCATCAATCGTCACGACTTTACGTGTTTCGCCCAAATAACTCATGAGTAACTCGGCAAACCGCATTTCAATATCTTCGATGATATCACCCACGCCTTCTTCACCTTTCAATGAATTTTCGAGGCGTTGCAGGTATTGCTGCAGGCGGTCGTAGGCATCTTCTTCAATGATAAACAGTTGACGGCCTAAATGAATAGAGAGTGTTTTTTTCATAATTCGTTTTGTTGGGCAGTAACAGTAGTTACGGCGTGTTGTAATTCGTTCCAGGTGATCAAAAGCGCGGCAAGCGATTCTTTTCCGGCTTCGGTGATGCTGTAATATTTTCGCGGTGGACCGGAAGTTGATTCTTCCCAGCGATAGGTGAGCAGTTCCATATTCTTCAAGCGGGTGAGCAAGGGGTAAAGGGTTCCTTCCACTACGATCAACTTTCCGGTTTTGAGTCGATCCAGGATTTCGGAAGGGTAAGCTTCTCCATGGTTCAGGATGCTGAGAATACAAAACTCCAGGATTCCTTTTCGCATTTGTGCCTGGGTGTTTTCTACATTCATCGTTAGTACTATTTATGACACAAATATATGTAAACTTTAGTACTATGCAATACAAAGTACCTTTTTTAACATTTATTTTATGAAAACAGATGGAATGTTTGTGGTGCGGGTGGTGGGGAAACAAAGTAGGCACGCGATTCATCGCGTGCCTACTTAATATGTGACATTATATAGATTTTAGCTCGGGATGGGTCCCGAGCTTACAATCAGACGTACATCAAGTTTACATAACTACTCGATCTTACGAAAGGTCTTTTCATTATTCCCCAGCATAATCCCTTTGAGATTGTAATAATCGGAGTCTTTCTCAAGCTTGAAATGGTATTGTACCCCAAAACAACACAAACAAGCACACAAGCTTCCGTAGCCTGTGTAATTCAAGTGCAGGATCCCATCATCGCCCATTTCCACATCGCAGAGAAATTCATAACAGCAATTATCGATAAAGGTCATATTCACAATCAGTGTGCTATCGGTAATGGTGAAACTATTGATATGGGATACATCTCTGTAAACCTCCTCACCATGATTCATGCAATCGCTTTTGGTGACTTTTTCAAACCAAACACCGTTTCCGTAAGCCATTGTTTGTCCGCTGGTGCCGGGAAGAATACACGTTCCGATCAGCACTTGTCCAAGCATTGGTGAGTCGAACATAAAAGTATCAACTGTGGGTTCGTTGCCTGAAAGTGTGTTGCTACGCACAATGAGCACGGTGTCGCTTTGAGCTGAAAGAGTTGATTGCAGACAGGTAAAAAGGAGGAGGAAGATCAGATTTTTCATGGTTTGTGGGATAATTAAGAGGAAAGATACAAAATCCTGTTGGATGTGTAGGTGCGGGACGCATCCCGCGCCAATACACAACACAACAAAACAAAACAACCAATCAGGTCGCGATGAATCGCGACCCCACAAAAAAACAGAACAAAAAAAGTCCCGACGTTACAGTCGGGACTTTTCATATTTAAAGGAAAGATTGAGATTACTCTCCGCCTTCCATTTTTTCTTTCAAAGCAGCCAAAGCATCCAAATCACCTAATGTTGATTTTTCATTTCCTTGGTTGATTGCTTTTACAGCTTGAGAAGTAGCACTTCCTGCGTTGTTACCGCCGGTTGCTTTCTTACCACCTGTACTCGTAGATTTTGTTGGTTTCTCATCGATACCTTCTTCGAATGTACGTGTGTGAGATACAACAATTTTCTTCGCTTCTTTGTTGAATTCAATCACTTTGAAATCCAATGTCTCTTCCACTTTCGCGTTAGTTCCATCTTCTTTACGTAAGTGTTTTGAAGGACAAATTCCTTCTACACCGTAAGGCAATGCAACAACACCGGCTTTGTCTTTGGTTTCGATGATTGTTCCCTGGTGTGTCGAACCTTCTCCGAAGATTGTTTCGAATACTTCCCATGGATTTTCTTCCAATTGTTTGTGACCTAAAGAGATACGACGGTTTTCACGATCGATTTCCAATACCACAACTTCCATTTCATCACCTACTTTGCAGAACTCAGACGGGTGTTTGATTTTCTTTTGCCAAGAAAGATCTGAAATGTGGATCAATCCGTCAACACCTTCTTCCAATTCAACGAATACGCCGAAGTTAGTGAAGTTGCGAACTTTTGCTTTATGACGTGTATTAACAGCGTATTTAGCTTCGATAGCGGACCATGGATCTGGCATCAATTGTTTGATACCCAATGACATTTTGCGCTCTTCGCGATCCAATGTAAGGATCACCGCTTCAACTGTATCACCAACAGTCATGAAATCCTGTGCAGAACGTAAGTGTTGTGACCAGCTCATTTCTGAAACGTGGATCAACCCTTCAACTCCGGCAGCGATTTCGATGAATGCACCGTAATCTGCCAATACAACTACTTTTCCTGCGATTTTGTCACCAACAGCTAAGTTAGTATCCAAAGCATCCCATGGATGTGGTTGCAATTGTTTCAATCCAAGAGCGATACGTTTTTTGTCATCATCGAAGTCTAAGATTACAACGTTCAATTTCTGATCCAATTCTACGATCTCTTCCGGATGATTTACACGACCCCAAGAAAGGTCTGTAATGTGAATCAAACCATCTACACCACCCAAGTCGATGAACACACCATAAGAAGTAATGTTTTTCACAGTACCTTCCAATACTTGTCCTTTTTCGAGGCCGGAGATAATTTGTTTCTTTTGTTCTTCTAGTTCAGCTTCGATCAATGCTTTGTGCGAAACAACTACGTTACGGAATTCCTGGTTGATTTTCACCACTTTGAATTCCATGTTTTTGCCTACGTATACATCGTAGTCACGGATAGGCTTCACGTCGATTTGTGAACCTGGCAAGAACGCCTCAATTCCAAATACGTCAACGATCAAACCACCTTTCGTACGACATTTCACGAAACCTGTAATTACTTCACCGGTACGCAATACATCGTTCACACGAATCCATGCTTTGTGCATACGAGCCGTACGGTGAGAAATAACCAGCTGACCTGTTTTGTCTTCCTGGCATTCTACGAATACGTCAACCGTATCACCAGCTTTCAAATCCGGGTTGTAACGGAATTCAGAAGCAGGAATGACACCTTCCGATTTGTAACCAACATTGATGATTACTTCTTTTTTAGTCACTGCGATCACAGTTCCTTCAATTACTTCTTTCTCGTTGATAGAAGTAAGGGTTTTACCGTAAACGTCTGACATTTCAGAACGTTCAATCAAGGTATAACCGTCTAACGCTAATGCGTCCCAATCAAAATCCGCAGAACCCTGCGCGCTAATTTGTTTTGCCATGTTTTGGCTTTGTTACTTGTATTTCAAGGCGTTCCGATCATCTTGAAAGATATAATTAAACCCCGTCCGGGTCGGAAACAACGGGTTTCTGTCTTAAAACAGGGGGCAAAGGTACTACTAAAATCGCTGAAATCAAACGGATACGAGAAAAATGTTGTTGATTTTAGGATTCAGCTATATTTGCCTAATCGTCTCAAATTCATTCGGTCATGCGCATTTTTACTATCGTTTATCTAATAATCGCTCTTGTTGCTTCGGTAGCAATGACTTATTTGCAGATTTTTCCTGCTACAATTATTATCAATCAGGTGCTTGATGATAATGGCGAGTATTACATTGTTCTGGTAGCAGGTATTCTCTGGCTCGCAGCAATTATTCCATTATTTGTTGTATTGGCCCTTTATACACTGATTGTTGGTTTGAAACAGCGCAATGTAAGTCTTGACTACTATCAATCAGGAATCATTGTGAGAAGAGATAAGTCGATTTACAGTGCTTTGTTTCCCATAGAAATAGTGATCGATGGCAAAAGAATGGGCTCTGTTACCGTAGGGAAAACACAGCAGGTTTTGCTGCCTCAGGGAGAATACAAGTTAAAAATAAAGGCGGTTGGGAAAAGCTGCGAAACGGTGCTGCACCTCAAGGAAAATAAGTCACCGGTTTATGAAGTCGGTTTCAGAAACGGAGGAACGATGTATCTCGACGATACCAGTATTTAATCAGCTCCAATCTTATCTCCACGCACCAATAATCACGCCCATCAATACAAACGAAACGATCATGTATCCGGCGTTGATGAGCATGTACACAGTCGATTTTCGTTCGAACAATCCGATGATGAAAATAGCCATGGCCACCCAGCCCAATCCGGCCAATAATCCTGCTATTGCTCCCCAGGAAACATCTGTGTTTTTATCTGCTAAAAAGAAGCCGAGATTGACCGACATCACTACCGACCACAGAAAAGCAAAACCGAAAACCCGCAATTGATTGGTGTTTTTCAGCTCTTCATCCGTGAGATTGTTTTCTTTTTGCCACCGTTTCCCGAAAAGGGCGGGTGAATACCATAAGCCTCCAAGGGCGAAATTGGCAAATGCAGCTGTTGCGACAGCTAACCAGTTTAAGTGTTCCATCTTGTTTGTTTTTGAAGGTAAAACTCGAAGATTGAACTGAAAACGCGTTGTAAAAAATTTACCTCATAATTAATGTTGAATGTTGAATGAGGTTTTGGTCATGATTTAATTGAAAATGTAAAATTTTTCAGCGGACCGGAATATAATTGAGGTATTCGCCTCTGGCTTCAGGATATTGGCTTGGATTGATACCTGAAAACGTATAGAAATCTTTCACGAAGTGCGATTGATCGTAATACCCGCAATCGGTGGCAATCTGCAACCAATCGATTGTTTCCTGTTCTTCCACCTGTTGAATAACCTGCTGAAACCGGAAAATACGGGTGAGTGATTTGGGAGTTAATCCTACATGACGGTCAAATAAACTGATCAGGTGTTTTTGGCTGATGCCGGCTGTTTCGGCCAATTCTCGGGTACTTACCTGGAAAGGTTTGTCTTTCAGTAAACCGAGAATGCGTTCCAGCGGTGTGTTTTCATCGGTCGGATGAAGACGATCAAGTAGAAACTGCTCCATGCGTTGAAATTTGGCCGGAATATCATCGATTTGATTCAACTCATCGCGCAGGTTATTGAGATCGTCGCCGAAGTAGTATTCGGAATGACGCACGCATTCGTTCATCTCGGAAATGGGGCAATCGAAAAACGGTGAAGCACCACCTGCCTTGAATTGTACCACCATCATGGAAGAATCGTTGGTTGATTCAATGTAGATGAATCCTTTGTGCTGACCGGAAACATAACTTTTGGTAAACGATTCAAATTCGGTAAAATCGTTGGAATGAAAGCACTTTTTCGGTTCGTCCTTAAAATCGATCAACAGGTAAATACTTCCGTCTGGTAGAAGTTTTTCCAGGAAAAATTCAGGAAAACAGTCGGCATAGAACACCATGTTTTCAATGTATTTCGAAAGGGGAGCAGCGGGAATGTGAGTTTCAAAAATCATGTTCAAATATACCAACAATTCGAAAGCGTATTCCGAAGTATTGCTATTCTAAACTTAGCCACAAATGACTCAGATGTTCACAGATTCTGCCTATACGCTAGCGTATAGTTTTATGAATTATCAACACGAATTTTATCTGTGCAAATCTGAGCCATCTGTGGCAAATAAATTTTGGTTGTATTTTTTTTTGGGAAACCTGCCTAATCAATCACATCCTGTTGATCACGTTTCCGTTTGCGGTCGAACAGGTACATGCCCGAGATAACCAGGTGGTTCAATCCGAAACAAAGTGACCAATAGTGAAGAAAAGGTTGCGATTTTGCATAGCTTGGCAACAACGGATTTTCATTCGGAGTCAAATCAATGAGCAGGAAACCGAAGGTGAAAAAGACCAATGCTCCGATTAGAAATAAGGCAATCAATCCCAATTGCTGTTTGACTGTTTGTTTTTCAGCGTTTCGCAGTAGGCCAAAAACAATCCAGGGAATCACAGCTATAAGTGCCGCATCGATGACCGAAACAGACCAGGATAAATAGTAATCCATTGAAATCAGTAGGTTGTTGATCATTGGCATAAATCCGAAGTCAGGATTCATCATGAAAAAGAACAGAAATGTGCTGGTAACAGCTGCAATCAGAACCTGGAACTTCATTTTGATTTATAATCCTTACCGTTAATCATCAGGGTACGAAAATAGATACAATTTACCGGTTTCTTATCGAAAAGCGCCGGTTGCCAACCAACTGTATGCACAATGATGTTTCGGATATTGGTCCATTCGGCTACAATTTCATCACCCAAAATGACCACATCGCCGATAGAGCCATCACAATTGACCACAAAGTAATAATTGAGGTTAAACACATGTCCCTGAGCTTCTTCCGACAGAATTAGTTTTTCACGGATCAATTTATCCAATCCTTTATCGCCAGCGACGTATTTCGGTCCGTTTTTCTTCCCTGAAACTTTGGGAAAATCAACGAAACGCTCATCATTGACTGTTTGTTGTTCCCAGGCAAAGATGCGTTCGTCGCAACCCGGGACATTCGGTTTGTGAAAAGAACAGAGAAGGATTGCCGAAGCCAAAAAGAGCAGTTTCATACCGTGAGTTTTGCCGAAAATACGGATCAGGAACATATCATGACCGGATTTAACACTATTTGAGAAGTCGGTTTACTTTGCCCGATGCGGATGATTTGCCAAAGCAGCTGAATGTCCTTCCAGAAAAAGATCTTTGATGTGTTCCTGTTTTTTTCGTCCGCTAAGGGCCCGCTTGTCGTAATAGCGTTGACTGCGTTGTGTAATTGTTTCAGAAATAAACTGGAAAACCGGCACCAAACGCGGTAAAAAACCAAGTGGCGATTTGGGTAATCCCATTTCATTGCAGGAGCGTTTTCCAAGGAAAAAGTAATTGTAGGCCAAGTGCACGTTGAGCACCAATCGTTTTTGCCATTGGTATTTCGGAAACGAAACATTATAGGGTTCATTCATCAATGCCAGCGCCAATGCTTTGGTGTCTTCATCGGCTGGTGGTTGTGTGATTGTCCATTTATACAATTCAGCAATGGCCTGTTTTTCGGTATCAGGAAGATAATGAGCCGGAATGCCTAATAAATAACCGACGTATTTCCATAAATGCAGTAATCCTTCAATTTCCTGCTGACTGGGTTTTAATCCGAGGTTTTTCAGGCCTTCCATGAATACGAGCGAAAATCCGAGGTTGGTGGCAATCATGTCCCAGAGATTAATGGGTTCGCCCCAGGATTCGATTTCCCATTCCGGCATGTTGCGAACCGAAACGCGCGCGTAAGCATGCATTAAGCGCACTTTTACAGCGTGTTTAAATCCGGAAGCATTTTGATTGAGTGCATTTCGATGGGTGATGGACACCCAGAATTCGGTGGTTTCGGCAATGCGTTTGGCGTCTCCTTTTTTGAGCGCTCCGGTAAAAATCAGCGGTTTATTGATTGCCGCCGATTCGTAGCCGCCCATCAAACAGTAGTTGCGCAACACAACCAAACCAAGCGAACTGCTTCTTCTGCAAAAAGCAGATCCTTGTTCCAGTTTCGTCCAGTCGAGCCATTCAGGAACGGTGGTTACTTCTCTGAACAATTGTTTCAATGATTCGGGAGCTTCGGGAGCGGCTTCAATTCCTGATTCGAAAATAGTGTTTAAAAGTGCGTCAGTTTGCTGGTAACCAAGCTTGAGATAGGTTTCGCGCACCACATCGTCAGCCAGTTGATCAAACTCGAAGAGTAGGGGGATGTGTTGTTCAATCAGTTCCTTTTCCGGGATTTTGTCCAGCTTTCTGAGCATTTTTCGTCCACGACCGTGTTTCCAGTAAAAATCAAAGCCTGGTGAAGGGTATGTAAAACGATTCGGAATCATTGCCGCACGTACATTTTGTGGGATAAAAGTACTCATTTTCAAAGCAAGATAATGCACTAAGATATTGGTGTTTGCTTCCCGCAGATGGACGGATTTTTGCGCTCCTAACGGCAGCGCCTACGTCGTTTATTCTATTCAGCGAGGGCGTTAGCCGAGCACAGATCTGTGCATCTGTGGGAAAAGCAATGTATCGGCTAGCCGATGCGAGGGATTAGCTAATCAAGGTTACTTTAAAGCAATATTGATCGCTTCTTTCACCAGTAATTCCACCAGTTCAACCCTTATATCTTTCTCCGGATCAATGAGCAGAATTTTCATCCGTGTTCGGTCTTCCTGTAGCAATTCCGGGTGATTCATTTGATTTCCGTCTACAAAACCGATGTATGGCTGCCGGTGTTTTTTATGCACCCACAAATAACAGAACCGTTTTCCTTTCAGGATAAAAAACGGCATGCCATAGCGCAGGGTCAGTTCGATTTCCGGATCAATGTCCCGAATCACGGTTTTCAATGCCAGTAAACATGATTTCACAGGTTCTTCCTGTTTCAGAAAAAAGTCATCGACCTGTGTCATTTTACGGCAATAAAAATGGGCACTTTGCCATTTACGGGATCATACGATTCAGCTCCATAGATTTCAAAATCGGCGGTATATGCCCGATTCAAATCCGAATTCCAAATGGTTACCCATTCGTTGTAAACGGCACCTTCCTGAGCGTTTCCTACGGCAGTAAATTGTTCATAGCCGCCGGACTCAATTGTTTTACCGATCATTCCTTCGGGAATATGATCAAGACTGTCGACTTTACATCCCAACAACGTTGTATAGGGAGTGGTATGATCTTTTTCGTAATCGGTGTACACGCAAATGATGGCGTCATCGGTTTTGGATGGAATCTTTGTGCTTATTTCTTCAGCCATGAATCGCTGCCAAAGTGCGCCGATATCTGTTGCCGATTGTGCATTTTCATTGGTGGTACGTACCGAAATGCCGATGATGTGGAATGTGTCTATTGTTTTCATGTTTTTAAGGTTAAACGGCGAAAGTAAGGTAGTTCACTGACAACCCTATGGCAGTGTAGCTTTTAGCAAAGCTAATTTAACTCCACTTTTTTCTTGATAAAAAAGTGGACAAAAAATCAAGGCTATAAGTCCCGATCTTGAGAACCACGGCTTGTTAAGTTATCTCACCCCAACTCGTCCGCCTGAGGCGGACCATTACACTTAACGCACCTTGTTCTCTTACGATCGTTACTTAATGCCATTTGAGGTAGTTCTGAAACTATGTGGTTAATCACTTTATCAATAACGACAATCAAAAAAGTCATTCCTAACTCATTTGTACCATAAAAAAATGCCACTTGAAAAGGTTTCAAGTGGCATTCAATATGTTCGGTTTAAATTATTTGCAACCGTCGGTAACTCCCCATCCGGCAACACTTACAGCAGCTGTAAATCCGCCCATGATAGCTCCCATTTCGCTGTCTTGTTCACCAGCCATTTTTGACATTTCGTCCATTTGCTTCTCGAAATCTTCAAGACGCAACCCGATTTGCGGATCGTTATTAGGCAAAGCATAGAAATCTTTTATTTCCCATGTGGTATTACCACGTTGACCTTTTACGGTAAAGGCTACTCCAATCACACCATTGAAATCAGATTTGAATTCGCCATTATCATTTGTAGTGCCACCAGCTACTCTGGAACCACCCTGAATGAATGAAATATCAGTATTGCAAACCGGAGTTCCTTTATAAGTGATCGTAAAAGTAGTTGATCCTGATCCTGAAACGTTGGTATTTCCAGAACCACCTCCTGATGTTCCGCCGCCGCTACCGGAAGAAGTACCACTACTTTTAACTTCTTCTTCGTCATCCTTTTCATTCTCTTCCACCAATTTCTGGTGTTTTGCACTTTGCTCAGCATGCCATTCTTCTGATTCTTTTTTATTTTCTTCATGCCATGCTTTTGAATCGGCTTGCATTTGATCCATGCGTGCCTGCGCTTCCGGAGTTACTTCCAAAGCTTGTCTATCCAATGACCATTCTCCTTTTTTTTCTTTGATCATGTATGAAACAGACTGCATTGTTTGAGTATTTTTAATTTCCTCTTGAATGATTATTGCTCCATTCATTTTGATAATGATATTTGCTTTACCATAATTAAAGTAAATGGTTGCGTTGTTGGTTAGTCCATTCGTATACGAACTACCCGGTGAAAGCACTTCAAAGCAATAACCATCATTGTTATAAAAATTCACTTTTACTTTACCGACATTTGGGTTCCCAAAAAACGGAGCGCATTGAGAACCAGAAGTAACCGGTGCGCTTTGTTGAACGGGTGTGCTCTGCGTAACAGGTGCACTTTGAGTAACCGGTGTACTTTGAGTAACTGGTGCACTCTGTTGAACTTGCGTATTCTGTTGAACAGGTGGTGGTGTGGTTTTTGGTGTTTCTGTTTTTGCGACATCGCTACCAACTCTTCTCACTACTATAGGGGCAATCGTCAACTCAGCAATACTATAACGCTCGAAAACGCCTGCCAGACTAATTTCACTCATGCTTCCGTCAAGGTCATCAATCGAAAGTGATATTTTGTAATCAGCGCTTGGTTTTAAAGCAATTTTTTCATTATTGAAATCGTATTTATTGATCCCCAAAGGTGATTTTGCTGTTGTAGGAAGTTCAGCTCCTGTTTTTGAAATACCTTTAATTTTTGTGAGATCTACCAAAACAATTTCACTGGTTGTGTTGCGGATAATGTCAAGTTTTGCTGTCCATTTTTGTTTTTTCAACTCAAGTTCCGTGATGTTGATGTCACCTATTGCCGGATCGACTACTTTGGGTAAAGCACTTACAGTGTATGCCGGCAACGTTGGAGCAGGCTGAAGTGTGTTATTGTAACTGATGTTAGGAATCACAATTTTTACAGCTTCCAGTTTGAAATTGGCATTGCCTTCAACTGTAATACCTTCCTTTTTCTTCGATTTAGGAGCAATCATGATCACCGGATCTTCCTTGCTGGTTATTTTCGCAACGAGTCCTGATTTAACAGGATAATAGGCTACATCGTTGAAATAAATTGAAATTTTAGATGGGTCTAAAAGCAATACTTTATCACTGCTTTTGTTCTCAATCACCAAATCAAATTTGAAAGACTCTGAAGTTGCCAGAATTTCCTTGATCTCGATGGTGTAATAATCGCTGGAGATTAGCGGAGGATTGATGTATTCTACTTCCTTTTGGGCTAATAGTCTGATCGTTGTAAAGAGTAGGGCTACGATAAGAGTAATACTTCTTCTGGTAGGTAAGTTGTTGACTGTAAATTTCATAAGGATTTTATAAATTTTAAGTAACAAATGTAGAGAATCAAAGTTGGATAATCAAGTGTGGTAGAGGGACAAAAGGATGACAAATGCTATCATTTATCAAATTTCCGACTAAAAATGGTTTAGCTATTTTTTTTACTTACTCTTCATTCTTTTTATTTGAAAATCAACGTATACGATCTAGATTGCCCTCATTTTATTCCCGCGCGGATCGTGGGTTACTTCTGCCAATCCCAACGCTTCCATTAATGGCGGAACGTACATTCCGAACCGGCCGCGAAGCCCTTTTTTGAGTCCGTACCAGCCACCAACAGGATTGTTTTCCGAACGGCCCCAAGCTTCGACGGTGCCTTCTTTTGCCGGCTTTTGTTCGTCAGCACTACCGAGTTCCATCCAATCACCATGCGCTTTCAGCATGGCGTACAAATCGGTTAAACAATCGATGTTGTAAAACAAAATGGTTTTCCCAACAGTACAAACCAAGACTTCTTTCCCGTCTTTTTCATCCACATGCATGGTGTATTCTGAGGTGTGCGGCGGCGTTTTCAGCGTCAGCGGTTTTTCTTTTGTTCCGATTTTTGATTTCATAGATATCGTTTAACGAGTTTTTTAAGTTTCTGAGTTGACCGGTTCACTCCAACTTCCGAAACATCGAAAACAACGGATCTTTGTGGGCTATTCTCACCTTATGACTTTTACGGTCCACAATAACTGCTCTGCCAGATAAGTCGCTGTTCAAATCCAATTTATCAGGGTTGCTGATAGCTACTTTCGTGGATAAAAAACCGATATGCCACACATCGTCGTTATCACTGATGCAAAAAGCTGTTGGCTGCAGCGTATTTTTTCTTCGTTCCAAAATAAGGGCAACGTCTTCACCGGTTTGGTCCATGAGTTCGAAGCTGAGTTTTGATTCATCTGCCGTAGCGTTTGTATAACCGTTGTCTTTCACAAATTGTTCGGCGAGTTGAATGGCTTCTTTTTCGGTAAGCTCAGTGAGTTCTTGGTGTACGCGATTCATCGGATCAGCTGAAGGTGTTGCTTCGGCTTCTTTGCATGAGTAGAAAATTCCGAGACCGAAAAGAAGAACAAAGAGATATTGAGTAGCAGACCTTATCATGAGCTGTTTAGGATAATAAGACTCAATAATACAAAGTAAAATCGATTTATGGAAAATACTTGTTCATCAACATGTAATCGATGTTTTGAGCCTGTGAATGACAATTGATACAGGCATTTCCTTTTTTTGAAACGGATTCTACTACGCTTCCGTCGGCATTTATATAGCCCCAAACCCAGCCGTTTTCATCCGCGAAATCGTTTTCCGAATCCTTGAATAAAATCGCGTATCGCCCGATGGTCGTGGTATTGTCGTACAATTCTTTTACAATCAATGATCCTTCGGGAAACTGTGCATTTGCCAAAATTTTTCCGGTTGAATCGAGTTGCGAGGCAGCAATGTTGTTGTAGCGGGTTCTCAAAAGTGGTTCGTTGTGTCCGCTACCAATACTTTTTGGGAGAAGCGTGTCGACGTAGTTAAACCACACGAAACCGGTTGTATCTGTTGCTTTATTGAAAAGCTGAATGTCTTCGGTATTCACCTTGTCTTTGGAACAGGAAACAACGATAAACACAGCGAGTGTGATGGAAAGGAAGATCAACTTGTTTTTTGTCATGGCTTTGAATCTGATAAAAATACGCACAACAGCAGTGAATGGATTTCATTTACACGAAGTTAACCGATTTTGTCCAGTTTGTAAAACCCGTTTTCCTTCACAAACGTGTATTCCAGTTCCTGAAAAGCGACTACAAACACAATTTTACCCTTTTTCAGATCGCATTTTTCCGGTACAATCCTGATGTTTGGAATTGCTTTTAATGTTTCGGGTGTTTCCTGCGTTTGAAGGATAAAATCGTGATCAAAGTAGTCGTAAACTTCTATTTTAGGATTTGTGTATGCTTTCTTGGCCTCTTCAATATAGAGTGAATCGTTGTGGATATAGTTCTTCGAAAAGAATCCTGAATTTCTGCACCGTTTCAAATAGTTGGTTACGGCTTGGTTGTCGATGTAAATCAAAAGAGAATCAGGATTACTATCGTCATATTTTTCGACTTCACAAATTCCAAATAAACCATCTCCTTTTTTATACCAGGTCAATAACTCTGCTGTCCGTTGGTATTCATCGGAATGGACAATCGCCAATGAATCTTCGGTTGAATGATTTTGTTGACCGTTTTTTTTGGTCGACGGATTTTCACTTGTAGAACATTCACTAAATAAAAATACACAAGCGAAAGCTGCCAGAATGGAAAATTGAAGGTGAATTTTCATGAACTATTTTCCTTTCTTCTTCAAATTTTCTCCCACCCTGAAAATCACAATGCGCTGAATCAAATCCAATGGTAACGGCTCATCCAACGGAAACTGCACCGATCCTTTTCCTTGTTTGTACTTAGAAAGTTCTTCAGCGAATTCCGTATGTCCGGTTGGCGTGGCATAAAACCCGATGTGGTGTTTGTAACCGGCATAATACACCAATGGTTTTCCGTTCAGTTTAAAAGCGGGCATTCCGTAACTGATGCTTTCAACGGCTTCCGGCGCTTGTTTGTGAATGATTTCGCGGATTTGTTCCATGCGTTCTACTATTTCTTCCGGAAAAGCAGCATTGTATTGTTCGATCGTTTTTATCTCTGTATTCATGGCAGAAAAATTAAGATTCTTGTTGTTTCAGGTAAAGCGTTGTGAGCGTTCGGGCCCAATAGCGCGGGACATTGTACACTTGTTGCAAATGCGCAACTACGTCGTTCGATTTTTGTTCTTCGGCTTTAAAATCAGCGAGAATAGTGATCCATTCCGCAATCGGCTTCCCCGTTTTTTCAATTACCTGTTCGTCTTCGACATTCCAATAATCCTGTTTCATAGCTGCTCTAATGATCATCAAAGATAAGCAATTCGTATTTTTGCAGCATGCAGGCAAAATTGTTGGAGGCATTTTACGAAATGATTCCCGAGAAGAAAAAGGTGATGTTTGATGCGATCGCAGCTCAACGCACGCGTCATGTAACGGTGGTGCTCGAAAATATTTACCAGGAACACAATGCCAGTGCGGTCATGCGCTCGTGTGAAAGTCTGGGTGTGCAGGAATTGCACGTGATTGAAAGCAAGAACCAGTACAAGGCACAACGCGATATCGCACGCGGAGCAGGGCAGTGGATCGAATTGAACAATTACAGCAGCGATCAGCCCGTGGTAGATTGTTTGACCGGATTGAAAGAACGCGGTTACCGAATTGCCATTCTCACGCCGGAGGCCGACAGCCATTCCATTTTTGATTTACCGATCGATGAGCCGCTGGCGCTTGTATTCGGTACCGAATGGGAAGGAATCAGTGATACGGCCCGCGAAATGGCCGATTTAAGTGTTTCTATTCCGATGGTAGGCTTTACCGAAAGCTTTAATGTGTCTGTTTCAGTAGCGTTGAGCCTGCAGGCCATTCGTCATCGGTTGGAAAACGCACCGTTTGACTGGAAACTCAACGAAGAGCAGCAAATTGACGTGAAACTGGATTGGTGTGAACAGATTATGAAAAACGGTGAAGGAGTTCGCAGAGAATTGACGTCCAGATTAGCCAATCAGGAGCAGGTAAGTTAAGCTGTGTTAATATAAGCTGTTTTTTTTCATATAGTTTTCGTTTTCAGGTAGGCTATATTTCTAAGAATACTATCTTTGTAGCAACATCTCCAACTATTAAAACTATAATTTACCATGGGAAAAGGCGACATCAAATCAGGAAAAGGTAAAAGAACCAACGGTTCTTACGGTAATACGAGAAAACGTAAAAAAGTAAAAACCGCTTCTCCTGTAGCTGCTGAAAAACCGAAAAAGGTCGTAGCTGAGAAAAAAGCTCCTGTAGCTAAAAAAGCAGCAGCGAAACCGGCAGCCGAGAAAAAACCTGCAGCGAAGAAAACTGTTAAAAAAGAGGCCGCTACGGAAGAATAACCGAATGAGTCTTTTAACAACATATCACTCAATGAATTACGAGGGCTTTCCAGTGGGGAAGCCCTCTCTTTTTTTGTCAAAATTTCACCGTCAATTAATGTCGCTTTCGATCCAAAACCCGACATTTGCCAAAGTGCTTATATAACAAACCGAATAAAAATCAAACAATGAAAAAACACAATTTTGGAGCAGGACCATGTATCCTTCCACAAGAGGTTTTCAAACAAGCGGCAGCTGCCGTATTGGATTTTAACGGACTTTCAATCCTGGAAGTCTCACACCGCCACAAAGATTACGAAGCCGTGATGCAGGAAGCTCGCGATTTAGTGAAAAAAGCACTCAACGTTCCGGAAGGATACGAAGTTCTGTATTTGCAAGGTGGAGCCACATTGGGCTTTACGATTGCTGCATTGAACATGATGCGCGACACCAAAAAAGCCGGTTATATGAACACCGGAACCTGGGCATCAGGTGCCATTAAAGAAGCTAAAAAAGCCGGAATCGACGTAAACGTATTTGCTTCGTCAGAAGACAAAAACTTCAACTACATTCCAAAAAACTACACGGTTCCCACCGATGCGGATTACATTCACTTTACATCCAACAACACCATCTACGGAACACAATTCAAGTCTTTTCCTAAAACTGATTTGCCGTTGGTGTGCGATATGTCTTCAGACATTTTCTCGCAGGAAGTCAATGTGGCCGATTTCGATTTGATTTACGCCGGAGCTCAGAAAAACCTGGGACCTGCGGGAGCAACGCTTTACATCGTGAAAAACGACGTGTTGGGGAAATCAACTTCACCGTTTATGCCTTCTTACCTCGATTTGAAAGTGCATGCCGAAAAAGATTCCATGTACAATACACCACCGGTTTTCGCGGTATATGTTGCCATGTTGAACCTGCGTAATTTGATTGAAAATGGTGGCGTTCCAGCTATGCAAAAGCGCAATGAAGCAAAAGCAACGTTGTTGTATGGTGAAATCGACCGCAATCCGCTTTTCAAAGGAACGGTTGAAACCGAAGATCGCTCGCTGATGAATGTAAACTTCCTCTTGACAAACGACGCGTTGAAAGATGCATTCGATGCAGCCTGGAAAGGTGCCGGTGTTGTTGGTCTGAACGGACACCGTTCGGTAGGAGGTTACCGCGCTTCGATGTACAATGCTTTGGAGCTGGACAGTGTGAAAGTGCTGGTAGATGTGATGAACGATTTTGCTCAAAAAAACGGATAAGATGAAGATATTGGCAAATGACGGAATTTCCAATGAAGGAAAATCAGCCCTTGAAAAAGCAGGTTATACCGTTATCACAGAAAAAGTAGAACAAGCCGATTTGGCAAATGCGATCAATGAACAACACATTGAAATTGTTTTGGTACGCAGTGCTACAACGGTTCGCAAAGAAGTGATTGATGCCTGTCCGGGACTGAAATTAGTCGGTCGTGGTGGTGTTGGTATGGACAATATCGATGTGGCGTATGCCCGCGAAAAAGGAGTAACGGTGATCAATACACCGGCTTCTTCGTCGCAATCTGTTGCCGAATTGGTGATGGGGCATTTCTTTGCCGGAGCACGTTCATTGCACCATTCTTTCAAAAACATGGAAACGGGTGATTTTTCGGCATTGAAAAAACGCTACGCCAAAGGAACCGAATTGAGAGGTAAAACCCTGTTAATCATCGGCTTGGGCCGTATTGGTCAATCGTTGGCGAGCTACGCTTTGGGTTGCGGAATGAAAGTAATTGCCGTAGGGCAACATACTGAAACCGTTGAGATTTCATTGGGCGAAATTCAAAATGTGGGAGAAATCAAAGTTCCTCTTGAGGTTACTACCGATTTGAACGGCGCGCTTTCCGAAGCCGATTTCATTTCATTGCACGTTCCCAAACAACCGAATGGTGATGCAGTATTGGGTGCAGCGCAGTTTGAATTGATGAAAAAAGGCGTGATTCTGGTGAATGCAGCTCGTGGTGGTGTGGTTAACGAAGATGATTTGTTAGCAGCCATTGCCAGTGGAAAAGTAGCGTTTGCAGGCTTGGATGTGTTTGAAAACGAACCGAATCCACGTGCTGATTTGTTGAATAACGAAGCGATTGCAACCACTCCGCATGTTGGAGCAGCAACCGTTGAAGCACAAGATCGCATTGGTTTGGAATTGGCCGATTTGATTATCAAGCAGTTTGGAAATAAGGTTTATGCTTAATCGATAAAATTTATACAAATTCATTGTAGTGGGGTCGCGATTTATCGCGACCCCACTGTTTTATATCCTAATTGATTTCCTGTTTCAATTCGATTTCTTTTGCCTAATTTTAAACCGCTCAAACAATTATCATGGCAGAAATTCATCCTTTCAAGGCGGTAAGACCAACGCGTGACAAAGCGCACCTGGTTGCAACACGTCCTTTGGCTTCCTACAAAAAACACATACTCAAAGCCAAATTAGAGGATAATCCCTACACATTTCTACACATCATCCACCCGGAAGTTGATAAAACGACGAAAACCAAGCACAATTCTCCTGAGCGTTTTCAGGCAGTGAAGAAACGGTTTGAATTGTTTTTGAAAGACGGAATCCTGTTTCAGGACCAAACGCCGAGCATTTACATTTACCGGCAAACCAAAGGAAATCATGCGTTTACCGGAGTAATTGCCGGAGCCAGCATAGCTGAATACAACAACAATCTCATTAAGAAACACGAGGCTACATTGACTTCACGCGAGGAAATGTTTACCAATTACCTCGAAATTGTGGGTTTCAATGCAGAACCGGTGTTGTTGTCGCACGAACCTTCCGATGAAATTGAACAATTCCTGGATGCAAGCACAAAAGCACGCCCGGAATACGAGTTTTCGACCGTTGATTACGTGAAACACGAATTGTGGGTACTTGATCCGAAACAAACCGCTACGATTCAGCAGTTGTTTGAAAAGATTCCGGCATTGTACATCGCCGACGGACATCACCGTTCCGCTTCATCTGCCGGATTGGCGGAGAAAATCGGAGATTCACCGTATACAAATCCGAAGTTTTTCTTGTCATTTCTGATCGACGAACGACGCATGCGGATTCTGGAGTTTAATCGTTTGGTGAAAACCCTCAATGGATACACAACCGATTCATTTCTAGCTAAATTAAGTGAATCGTTTGAAGTCAAACTTTTACCTGAAGGTCGCAATCCTTTGTGTGAACATGAACTGACTTGCTACCTGAAAGGAACGTGGTATAGTTTAACCTGCAAAGCCAATATTTGTAACAGCAAAGATCCTGTTGCTTCTCTGGATGCACAGATTTTGACCGATGCTATTTTGTCACCGATTTTGGGAATTACCGATTTAAAAACCGACGAGAATATTTCGTTTGTGAGTGGCGCCGATGGACTAAAAGCAGTTGTTTCTGCCGTTGACAGAGGTTTAGCGGAAGTCGGATTCGTCTTGTTTCCCATTCGTATGGAGCAGGTAAAAGCCGTTGCCGATCATCAATTGATCATGCCACCCAAATCGACGTGGGTTGAGCCGAAAATCAGAAGCGGATTAACGATATACAATATCAATGAGTAACGAAACACTTGCCGATCGTTTAGTCGGTTTACGTACCGGAATTCCAGCCGATGTGCAATTGATTGCTGTATCTAAAACCAAACCGGTTTCGTTGATTCAGGAGGTTTATCAGGCAGGTCAACGGGCATTTGGTGAAAACAAAGTACAGGAAATGGTTGATAAATACGAGCAATTGCCCAAAGATATTCAGTGGCACCTGATCGGACATTTACAGACCAATAAAGTAAAATACATTGCTCCGTTTGTTCACCTGATTCATGCAGTCGACAGCCTGAAATTGCTGCAGGAAATCGACAAACAAGCCGCTAAATGCAATCGTGTAATTCCGTGTCTACTACAGTTTCATGTTGCTACCGAAGAAACCAAATTCGGCCTCGATTTCAGCGAAGCGGAAGAGATTTTACAGTCGCGCGAGTTCATTGAAATGCAGCACGTTAAAATCGTTGGATTGATGGGAATGGCCTCGTTTACTGATAACGAAGAGCAAGTCCGCGATGAATTTCGTAACCTGAATAACTATTTCCAGATCATCAAAAGTCATTATTTTAAGTTCAATCCCGATTTCAAGCACTTGTCGATGGGCATGAGTGGCGATTATAAACTGGCTATCGAAGAAGGAAGCACCATGGTGCGGATCGGAAGCACATTATTTGGTTCAAGATGAGGTTAATTGTATTCATATTCGTTTTTTGTTCCCTGGCTGCGAATGCGCAATCATATTCGGAAAAACTGGAGCAGGATCGGGTTTTTACTAATCTGGAAATGCTTACTCAGGTTCTTGATTCTGCCGAAAGGGCCACTTTTAAAGGAATCTGCTATTTCCCGATCGATACAAATTATGTGGTCGATGCCACTTTTACGCGGAAAAAAGGAAAGAAATTCGTGATGCCTATGACCAAGGCACGAACGGTTTATTACCGCCAATACGGTGTGTTGCAGTTCCGCATTCACGATACACTTTGTGAATTGACCGTCTACGAAAATCTTGGTTTGAAAGGAAAAGAATACAAGAATTACCTGTTTTTGCCTTTCCGCGATGGAACAACCGCGCTTTCGACCTATGGTGGCGGTCGATATGTTGATCTGGAAAAACAATCCGGAACCGCTTGGAAAATCGATTTCAATAAATCCTACCATCCGTATTGCGTGTATTCGCACCGTTATTCCTGCCCGATTCCACCGAAAGAAAACACCGTGTTGCCTTTTGTGACAGCAGGGGAGTGTTATGTGGCGGAAGAGTGAGTTGGTGGCTCTGTAAGCCAATGAAAATGGACTTCTTTGAAATGTGTAAAATTTTAAAATTCGCCACTTTTCTCAGCGGAATTCTCCAAATTTTACAATTTCCAAATTTACCATATGGCAAATTTGGAAATTTGGCATTTTCCTTCCTGAAAATCAAAAATCTTCATGAATTTATTTCAGATTAAAAATTAATCATATATTTGACTAAAAAATGGTCAACATGGTTTTAGGGAACAACATGAAACTGCTGCGTAAGAACAAAAAGAAATCGCAGGAAGAAGTGGCTGCCGACTTGGGCTTAACCCGAAGCAGCTATTCCGGTTATGAAAACGGTATTGCCGAACCGGGGTTGGATACCTTGGTTGCGCTTGGTACTTATTATGCAGTTCCCTTAGATCAGTTGCTCACCCGTGATTTTACAACACTTTCCGAATTGGAATGGCAATCCATTGAAACAGGTGTTTTTGCCGATGTTAACGGAAAACGTTTGCGTGTATTGACGTCGATGGTAAACGAACACGACGATGAATTGATCGAGTTGATTCCGCAACAGGCGAGAGCCGGGTATACTGTTGGTTATTCCGATCCTGATTACCTGAAAGTATTGCCAACTTTTAGTTTGCCGTTTTTATCCAAAAACAGAAAATACCGTTCGTTCCCGATTGTAGGCGATTCAATGCCTCCGGTGGAAGAAGGATCTTACGTAATCGGTGAATACCTTCAAAACTGGGCAAGCCTGCGCAGTACAACACCCTGTATTGTGGTTACAAAAGACGACGGAATCGTGTTCAAGATTGTCAATAATTACATTTCCACGCAACAGTCGTTTGAATTGTGTTCCACTAATCCAATGTATCAGCCTTATTTCGTACACATTAACGACGTGTTGGAAGTTTGGAAATTTGTCAACTACATTTCACCGACGTTACCTGAAATGCGTATAGACGATCATCAGTTATCGAAATCCATTCAGGATCTGCAGCGAGAAGTGCTTGATTTGAAACGGACAATTACCGGCGAATCGAATACCGCCCGGAACTAAAAACAATCTTTTCGTCGATTAGAAGTTGTTTTAAAGTATTCTTTACGGCTTCATGCAGACTTTCATGAAACGGCATGAGTATTTCGCGCTGAGCAAGTGGTTTGGTAAACAATTCCAGAACTTGTTCCGATAAATCGGTAGGAGATTCCAAAGCGTTGAGTCGCTTACACACATCGCATTTTCCACAAGGAGCAGTTTCCTGCCCGAAATACCGGATCAATTGCACCTGACGACATTCTTCTCGTTCCACAAACTCTTTCATGGCATGAAGTCGGACAAAAGCACGTTCTTTCCGGTGGAAATAATGCTCCGGATTAATTTCCAGGTAATCATCGGGTTTGCGCTCGTGCAGGAAAGTTACCAATGGATTAGACGTTCGCCAGGTAATGTCAATAATTCCATGTGTTTCAAGGTATTCGAGCTGTTTTGTCAATGTTTCCTGCGAAAGTTTTAACCGCTTGCAAAACTGCCATTCGTCGATCTCACAAAACTCATCGAATACATTGCTGTGAGTACGGCAAATCAAGGTGATCAGCGGATCAACCGTGGTATTGGAAAGTTGAAAACTGTACAAATGCGCGTTGTTGATCGTAATTTTGACCCGCGAACCGTGAAAGGCATGTTCGCTGAAGACAATGTTTCCATTCATTTCCAGTATTTTGAATGCCGGATATACGACCTTCGGATCGAGCTTGAAACGTTTGGTAAACAAGGCGAAATCAAGCGGATAGGTTTCATGATCACCTGAACCGATCGCGATTTTGAAAAAATTACACAAAGCGCGGTATGCCAACTTGATCTGATCGATAGGAGGGAACTGCGCTGCGATTCGTTGTTCGATTTCTTCCAGGTCATTCGGAGCAACAAAAGCAAAAGTCCTGGCAGGATGTCCATCTCTTCCTGCACGACCTGCTTCCTGAAAATAAGCTTCCGGATTGTTGGGGAGTTCATAATGCGCCACAAAACGTACATTCGGTTTGTCAATTCCCATTCCGAATGCATTGGTGGCTACCATGATCGGTGTTTCTTCCGAAAGCCAGTCTTTGAGCGCCAATGAACGTTGTTTGGCATCCATACCGCCGTGGTACATATTGGCTTTTATCTTTTGGGAAAGAAGAAGATTCATGACTTCTTTTACACTGCGCCGCGTTTGACAATAAACGATCCCGACATAACCGGTCATTCGCTCGCACAGTTTCAGTAATGCGTCTGATTTGTTGGTCACTTGGTAAACTTCATACGTTAAGTTTGAACGTTCAAAGGAAGCTTCAAATACCTGCGGATGATGGAGTTGCAATCGTTCTTTGATTTCCTGCTTCACCTGTTCGGTTGCAGTAGCAGTCACTGCCATAATCGGCACCTGCGGGTGAATTTCCCGGATAGTACTGATTGCCATATAAGAAGGTCGGAAATCGTGTCCCCATTCGGCAATACAATGAGCTTCGTCGACCACCAGCAATCCGACTTCCATGAGTTTGAGGCGCTCCTGAAACAATCGGGTTTGAATCCGTTCCGGAGAAACGTACAGAAAATCCAGACCGCCGAAGCGCGCATTGTCGAGCGTGATATCCATGTCGCGGTAAGACATTCCGCTAGTAAGCGCTTTTGCCCGAACACCGCGGCTAACCAATTGCCGCACCTGATCTTCCATCAATGCAATCAACGGAGAAATAACGATGCAAATACCTTCGCGCGCAAGACCGGGAACCTGAAAACAGATCGATTTACCGCCACCTGTTGGTAATAAAGCCAACACGTCTTTTCCGTAAATAGCGGCATCCACAATATCCTCCTGCAACGGACGGAAATTGTCATAACCCCAAATCTGTTTCAGTAGCTCGCGACTTTTATCCATTTATCCGAAAAAGTTATGGTTTTTCGATGTTTAGAAGAGCGTCTTTATACGTCGGGTTTAGATAATCGGCCAATTGGGAATACGATAAAACAGACCATTCGGGGTCATCACACATACGCGCAGCTCTGTAAAAATAAGCACCGAACAACAAGCCGTCTTCGGTAATCATCACATCACTTAAGCTCCACACAAACGGATCGTCATAATTGCACTCTTCTTCATTTCCTTCTGTCGCAAACTGATCGGGATAGGTCGCTTTCATCATTTCCAAAATAGGCGGAGCGTAATTTTCCTCGCGGTAAGTCAGCCATGCTTCATTGTACTCAGTACCTGCATTTCGATCAGTTGCACCTTGAAACTGCAGAATGTCTTCCGTATGCAATTCTTTTAAGTTTTTCAAGTCCAGAATGGGTTTTCGTGAGCCAAAATCAGGGTGCGCACCTCCGCAATAATATGAAGTCAGAATGTTTGCCGACAGAAAATCAGCATTGACGAAATAATCCGTTACATCACTTGAAAACTCATTGTATTCACCGAATCCGCATGCTCCTCTGTCACAGAAATCGCCCAATTGCTCCGATTCCAGGTATTGATTTGCCCATTTCATTGTGGCATCAGGCAATCCTTTGGTAATGCGAAACAAGTATGAATTCCAGTGTTTTTCCTTGTACCATTGCAATTGGATGCCGTTTTTTAGATTGATGAATGAATCCAATGCCACAAATGAAGCCATGGAGGAGCGAATGTTTTCATAGCCTGTGAAAAAGTCATTTTCTTTCACAAACGTGTTGGTTTTGAATGCATTTACGATATTCTTTTCGTTCACCGTTTTCAATGCGACTTTCAAGGTTTTTCCCTTGTAAGTCCAGGTTCCACTAAGGCTGGTTCCTTTCAAAACGAGTGCGAACTTTTCTTTTTGATCTTGTTCCTTGAAAAACGAACCGGCATAAAGCGTGAATTTCCCACCTGCTTTTTTCCCCTCAAACGGAATGTCAACACACGCGGAGTTGTATAAATAGCGTCCGTACAATTCACCATTTTCGCTGGCAGGATCAATTTCAAGGTAAACCGGAAATTTTCCGATTTTTCCGGAATAAACCTGGGCATTGAGTAGTGTTGCCGTTCCAAGGAATAGTGCAAGTAAAAGAATTGTTTTCATAGTATTTAGAGTAAGCAGGGGTGTTTTCTGCGATGCCACGAAGATAAAGAATTTGCGAAGATGAGTGCGTAATAGGGCGATTTTGAAACCGAAAGATGTTCAATTGATGCTTTGCAAATAAAATCCTTTCGCGTTCAGGGGGTGATTGCAGTTGGAATCCCTGATGTTAATAAAATAACTTTCTAAATCATTAGCCTTTAATCCCTTCACAAAACAATCCCTTTAGACTCGTTTTAAATTAAGTTTTACGTCGACTCATTTTATTGACATCGTGAACTTATTTCGGTATATTCGCGAGAGATATCAATATATGTTACAAACACTAGCTATTAAGGTAACTGCTTGTCAAGAGTCGAAAATAAACGCTGTTGACTGGGAGAATTTACCATTCGGAAAAGTATTTTCCGATCACATGTTGGTAATGGACTACAAAGACGGAGCTTGGCAAGATGCCGAAATCGTTCCTTTTGGTCCAATAGCAATGCACCCCGCAATGTCTGCCATTCACTACGGCCAATCCATTTTTGAAGGAATGAAAGCCAACAAATCGGTGAATGGAGATCTATTGATTTTCCGCCCCGATATGAACGCCAAGCGTTTCATCGAATCTGCCGAACGTATGTGTATGCCGCCTATTCCCGAAGAAATTTTCGTTGAATTGGTACGCAAAATGGTAGAGGTGGAAAGTAACTGGATTCCTTCCAAAGAAGGATACTCACTCTATGTTCGTCCGTTTATGTTTGCAACCGATGAGTTTATCGGGATCAAACCTTCTGAAACGTATCGTTTTGTGATTTTCACGTGTCCTGTTGGCGCTTATTACAGCGAACCGGTAAACGTGAAAATCGAAGAGTTTTACACACGTGCTTCCGTTGGTGGAGTTGGTCGTGCGAAAGTTGCCGGAAATTACGGTGCTGCATTGGCCCCTGCGCGGATGGGACAGAAAAACGGTTACCACCAATTGTTGTGGACCGATGGTAAAACCCACGAATACATCGAAGAATCGGGAACGATGAACATTGTTTTGGTCATCGATGGAGTGGTGGTGACACCTTCCGAAGAAAGCGATACTATTTTACGTGGCGTTACAAAACGCAGCGTTGTGGATTTGGCAAAACATTGGGGATACCCGGTTGAAGAACGTAAAGTTTCTGTTCAGGAAATCGTGGAAGCCAATAAAAATGGAACACTCACCGAAGCTTTCGGAGCGGGAACCGCAGCAACCATTGCGCATATCGTGAAAATCGGATACCGTGACGGCGATTTGATTCTACCACCAGTGGAAGGAAGAACATTCTCAAATCGCGTATACGATTACCTGAATGACCTGAAAGCAGGAAAAATTGAAGACACCTTCGGTTGGACCTTGAAAGTTTGATAATCAACACACTAGAATAGAGAGGCTTGTAACGAGCCTCTTTTTTTATGGAATTTCCGCCTTCATTGCATCTCAAAGGCATAAAACACTTCTCATGAAAGCCGCACTTTTTTTCCTGATGTTGATCTTTACCGGTTTTGTATCCTCACAGACTGTATTGAAAATTTATACGTTCGACAAAATGTCACAGGTTCCGGTAACTTATGCTTCCGTTTCCGTTTTTGCCGATTCGGTTAGATTGAGCATGGTGTACACCAATACCCAAGGTTATGCTTACGTAAACATCACTGAGAAGAAAGATTTACTTATTCGCTGCGAACAAGCTGCTTATGCTGACGAGGAAAAAGAACTGACAGCCAAAAACTTAAACCGGGATACGATCAAAGTGACGATATATATGTTGTTCCAGAAATCGTCGAATATTGGTGAAGTGGTAATTTATCCTGTTGGCGTGCCGCAGAAGATTTTCTCATCTGATCGGGTTTCAGTAGATGATTTTGAGATCTTACCTGATGATCGTTATGTATTGCTGACATACGCCAAAAACAAGAAAAAAGGAACCGAATTGTACCTCTACGATGGCGATAATGTCCAATCCAAAATTCCGGTAGGTGATGCGAATGAATTGGGTCAGGAACTGATTCGCGATTACCGTGGAAATCCGCATTTGGTAACAGATAAAAACGTTTACGGCATTACAGCACGCGGAAATGAAGTATTCATTGGCGGTGTGGAGAAAAATTACTTCATGAATTACATTGCGCCGATCGTGGATACTTCGGTGAGCAAATTCTACTTTTCCAATTACAATCCCGATTTTCCGGCGTTTGATTATTTCACCTATGATTTGGTCGATTCTTCTTATCGCAAAATTGCCCAGGTAGAAGACCAACTCATGATGGAACTCTACCGGTCAGAATACAAGTGGGTAGATGTGCGCACCAAGCTGTGGGCCAAGGATATGGAAAACGAAACCGGAATCGATGCCGAAATCTGGGTAGGAGCGAGCTATTTCACACAATCGATTTACTATAAGGAATTGTACGCGCCACTGTTCAAGCGAAACGATACGCTGTTTTTGTTCGACCATTATAAAAACCTGCTCTTTCGCTACAACGAAATGGGCGATGTGATGGACAGTATTCCGATTTTTTACCACCTGCAACCAAAACAAACAGGATGGAAAAAATTGTTGCTGCAAGATCAAACTACCGGTCAAATCTATGTGGTTTACGAAAAAGTAGGACAATACTTTTTACAGCGACTTGATCTGGCCACCGGCGAAACCAAAGAAACAATCCCGTTGCACTACAAATATCCCGAGAAAATAATGGTGCGTTCCAATAAGGTTTATTATACCTACCGTGAATTTGAAACCGCACAGAAAAAGTATTTGTGGACAGAGAAAATGCCGGTCGAGTTTCCAAAAGTGAAAGTCCTGGATGGTGATCCGCTCACTAATAATTAATTGATGTTAGATGCTTGATTTTAGATGTTTGATTAGGCTTTTCTGTTAATAATTCGGGATTTGCCTTCTTTCAATAAACCGGGTATTTTTTCCTACATCTTCAACTTTCCTGCATCTTCATCAAACATCAAAAATCCAACATCAAAAATCACGAGGAACGAGTTGCTATAAAAGGCGAATGGAGCAAAGACGGGCGTCCTTACTCCATTCACTAATCAACCTAACCTAACCACCTAAATCAGTTCAAAGGTATATTATTTTTTGAAATAAGAACAACTATGTGATAAAAAAATCAAGAAATTATGATCTCTCGCTTAAATCTGCGTATCCGAATAAAATTTAACGGGCCAATAATTGTTTTCTTCCCATAGGACCGTTGCAAAACAATAAATCGAGGATGGAAGGATTGGCATAAAACTGCGGTTCCTGAAAAAGAACCTGAGTGTAAGGAATACTCTTGAAGCCACTGACAGTAACGCTTTCAAAATCCAGAGCTCGAAAATCGGAAGGATTATCAGAGGCCGGTAGAAAACCGACAGTAGGTTTCAGCTCAATCGGATGATCGAATAAACCTGCAATGGTTTCCGTGATGAGTTGATTGTAATTTACCAGGTTGCGTTCACGTGTGAAAATCAACGCTTCTATTTCGCGGGAATAATGCTCGAAATACGGTGCCGCCGAATACGCACTTTTGATCGCACGCCAGTGATTGTTGCGCCATTCGTCGCTTTCCACAACCAGAATCTCGTTGGTAAGGCTTTTGGAACCGTTTGGTTTTTCAACAGGAAGCGTCAATCTCAACGGACCTTGTGCTCCTAAAATCACACAGCGATTGCGAAATGTTTGCTTCGGAAACGTATCCCATACTTCAATAGCAACCGTTGCATGTTGCATGATCTCCTGAAAATAAGCAATACTCCCGAAGTAAGCCGTCGGAAATAGCACCGTCATTATTCGATCGCCTTGAACATACGGCTACCGCGAATACCATGCGTTCCTTTGTGGAACCATACAATCGATGCGCGACCAACGATATGATCTTCCGGCACAAAGCCCCAGAAACGTGAGTCGGTAGAATTGTTGCGGTTATCTCCCATGAGCCAGTAATAATTCATGGCAAACGTATACGATGTGGCTTTTTTACCGTCGATGAAAATCTCTGTTTTCGTTTCTTTCAGTTTGTGTCCTTCGTAAGCCGTAATAATACGTCGGTACCAGGCAATATTTTTCTTCGTCAGTTTTACTTTCATTCCCTTTGCCGGAATCTGGAACTTCGTGAAATCAGACACGGTATTGTTCACATTCGGGTCGTTCGGGAAATAGTGCATATTGGTGAATTTGTCAGCAGGAGTAGGTCTTTTGCCTAAATCACTGTACTGTAATTCGGAAATAGTATCCAGTTTCACATGCGGGAAATCCCTTTTAAAACGTTTCAATTTTTCTTTCGTCAGGAAAATGCGATACATATCTCCGGAAAGATCTGTGACAAAATCTCCGTCGCCTCTGTAAAGACCATAACCGCCTTCTTCTTCTTCTTTTTCCAATAAGTGGTACTTGATTTCTTTCAAATCACCGCTCACATTGTATCCCATATTCTGGTACCGGGCTACTTCTGCCGGTTTGCCGTTGACATACAATACCGAACGTTTGATTTCGAGCCAGTCGCCTGGGATACCTACACAACGTTTGATGTAGTTTTCACGTTTGTCAACCGGTCGGTACAACAATCCGAAATGCTCGATTGGCGGTTCGCCACCCTGAATATCACTTCTGCAATAAGTTACGTGGTTGTTAGCCATCGATTCGTAAGCCATTTTAAGCCATGGACCCATGTCACTCATGAATCGCCCCAACATATAGTTGCCAAGCTCTTCATTGATTTTAGGGTTCATTATTTCGCTCATTTTGGCGATTGAATCAGCCGGAATTCCCTGTTGACGAAGCTCTGCAATAAGTCTTTCGCTGATTTCAGTTTGCTTTGCCTGTTTTTCCATATTCGTCATCGACGTATTGAAAAAATACCAGGCTTCGTCAAGCAAAATCACGTGGTAATCATGTCCCATCAAACCATCGGGAACACGCGGATCGAAAATTGTAACATCGCCGGACGGGTAGTTGAAAACCACCACATCGTAGCGGTTCACTTTTCCAAAGCCGGGAAGTCGTGTGTACGAACATTTCTCGATCGTGGAGTAAGAACGCACGTTGATCCATGGAATGGTGTTGTGTACCAATGGAAACGAAAGCGGCGTTACCGGAACTTTTGGTCCGTAAGCCAGTTTATTTACAAACAGGAAATCGCCAACCAATAAGGTCTTTTCCATGGAACCGGTCGGAATCTGGAACGGTTCGAATACATATGTACGAATGATACTGGCCGCAACCAATGCAAAAAGAATAGAATCGCCCCATTCTTTGAATTTCGATTTTTTACCGATTTTGGTAGAACGGAAACTCAACACCATCGCTACTGCGTGACCGATAATCGGTAAGGATAAGAACAACACCAAATGATCGCCATTGGCACGAATGTTTACATCTTTCGGATTAGCCCAGTTGGTTTCAGGAATGGCTGTCAATTGCGGATCGTTGGCAATTTTCCATAAAATCAGGTAAGGGAAGAAAATTCCCTGCGCGGTATCACCAAGGGTAAAGTACCCGAACCGACGAATGTAACTCACGTTGGCTGCCATCCACATAATGATGTGAACTCCCGGAAAAATCATCAGTAACGACCACCACGGTTTTTTTGCACCGGCTTTGAACACATAGAAATAGTTCAATCCCGGAATCATGGCTTTCCATGGAGCATAACCCAAACGTTCAAAACTCTTCCACCACATCGCAAGATAGGGGTGAATTACGATTAAAAAGAGGTAAAAATAAAGTGCGTTCATAAGTTATAAAGATAATACATCGCGCATAGTGAAGAGACCTTTTTTATTCACAAGGAATTCTGCTGCTAAAACAGCTCCCAGTGCAAAGCCTTTTCGGTTGTGCGCTTCATGAGTTATGGTGATCGTATCTATTTCGGAAGTATAGCGAATGGTATGCGTACCGGGTACATCGGGTAAACGAATAGCGGTAACGCCCAATTGCTGATTTGTTGTAACGGGTGGCTCTCCCTGATTGCAAATCCAGGAAGCATATTGATTGTTGTTTTGAACAATTCCGTCGGCCAGTACAACTGCGGTACCGCTTGGTGCGTCGAGTTTTTGAATGTGGTGAATTTCCTCAATTCCCGCAGTGTATTCCTTGTAAGGAGACATGAGTTGCGCGAGGCGCTCGTTGAGTTGAAAAAAGATATTCACGCCGACGCTGAAGTTGGAAGAATGAAGTAAACTCCCGTCATGGGCTTCCAGTAAATCAATGACTTCAGGAAGTTGTTCCTGCCAGGCTGTGGTTCCCACTACAATCGGCAATTGTTGTTTTACACAAGCTTCGATGTGTTGAAAAGCAAGCACCGGTTGTGAAAATTCGATGGCAACGTCGGCTAAATTGAGATTTACCTGTTCTATCGGATTTTCGGAGTTGACACGAAAAGCAATGGTGTGGCCACGCTCAACCGCAATCTCTTCAATTGCTTTTCCCATTTTTCCGTAACCGATCAATCCTATTTTCATGCTGAGGCAAAAATAAACAATCTATAATGCGTTGGCGGGTTTTAACGAAAATTAAGTCGGATGCCAACCCCCAAACTATAATTCTGCAGCAATACCGGCTCAACCGACATTGACAAGTTCTCACTCACGTCAAACGATACAAAGTGTGCTTCCACGCCGGCATCTGCGACATTCAGTAAATACACAAATCCCAGTGCCAGAATAAATAAATCGCGGCGCTGACGATGAATAGAGTAGAGTTGAAGCAAACCGTCGTCGTCGTAAATTTCAAATTGTTCCGACGGCGTATTTCCGGCTTGCCGACTTTCGTATTCGGTGCGTAAATCGTTTTTTAAGGTATTGTTCCGAATCATTAAATAGCCGGTAGCGCCCAATCCGGCATAAATCAACGGGACTTTCCAGTAAGCTTTTTTCTTGCCTTTCGGCATGGCTAAATGATTGTAAACCTGTCCCGAACCCGGAAGAAGTGCAGAAAACAAAATGGCTTTCTTGATGGAATGCGTGGTGTCCTTTACTTTTGGAACCAATGCTGTGCTGTCTTGTGCATGTACTTTCTGAAAGCACCAACAACTAAAAGCAAGCAACAGCAGTAAACGCATCCGTTTCGATTATTTGTTCATCAATTCGATAATACGATTCAAATCGACTTCTGAAGAGAAGTTGATGACAATTTTTCCATTGCCATTGGTTGTTTTCTTGATTTCAACCTTCGATGAAATTTTATCGCTCAAATGATGGCGGAATACTTCCTGAACCGAAGTAATTTCGCCGGCAGTGGTTTTCTTGAGTGTTGGAACTTCTGCCGTACCTTTCGATTCTCCTGTGCGGATCATGTCTTCGATCTCGCGAACCGACAATTGGAAATCCATTACCTGACGGTACAATTCCAGTTGACGCGCTTCATCTCCTGCGGAAACCAACGCACGAGCGTGTCCCATCGAAATTATGTTGTCGCGCACGCCCAATTGAATTTCTGCCGGTAATTTCAGCAAACGCAAATGATTGGTAATACTGGAGCGACTTTTCGAAACCTTTTGGCTCAACTGGTCCTGTGTCAAATCACATTCGTCAATCAATCGTTGGTAAGAAAGCGCTACTTCAATCGAGTTTAAGTCTTCGCGCTGAATATTTTCCACCAATGCCATTTCAAGCATGGTTTGATCATTGGCAACGCGCACATATGCAGGAACTTCAGTCAATCCGGCCATTTGAGAGGCACGGAAACGACGTTCACCTGAAATCAGCTGGTATTTATCCCGGCCCAGTTTACGAACCGTAAGCGGCTGAATAATTCCATGAATCGCAATCGAAGCGGTCAACTCTGCCAATGCCTCTTTTTCGAAGTTGGTACGCGGGTTAAACGGATTGGCTTCGATAGAAGAAACGGGCAACAAGGCAACACCTCCCGTGAGTCCGGAAGTGGTTTGTGAAGTTGTAATATCGGTTGAAGCATTGTCTAGCAACGCACCCAGACCTTTACCCAGAGCAGAACGTTTTTTTGGATTAGATGTCATTACCTACTTGAAATTGTTTGTCGTTGTTTCCGATTTTAGTCAGATTATTTCGTTGCAATAATTCGCGCGCAAAATTAAGGTAATTTATCGAACCTTTGCTTGTGGCATCGTGCATTACAATGGTTTCACCAAAGCTTGGCGCTTCACCCAATTTGGTGTTGCGGTGAATAACAGTATCGAATACCAGGTCCTGGAAATGCGTTTTCACTTCGTCAACTACCTGATTGGCCAAACGCAAGCGTGTATCGTACATTGTAAGGACGATTCCTTCAATTTCCAGATCAGGATTCAACCGTCCCTGAACAATTTTGATTGTATTCAATAATTTACCCAAGCCTTCAAGAGCGAAGTATTCGCATTGAACGGGCACCATTACCGAATCTGCTGCTGTAAGTGCATTTACGGTAATCAATCCCAGTGAAGGCGAGCAATCGATAATAATAAAGTCGTATTGATCTTTGATCTTGTCGAGTGCTTGTTTCAGCATATGCTCGCGGTTCGGAAGATTGATCATTTCCAGCTCAGCACCAACCAAATCAATGTGAGAAGGCAGAATATCCAGGTTCGGATTACTGGTTTCGATGATCAGTTCCGACGGGTGAACATCGTTGATCAGGCAATCGTAAATATTGCGTGTGTTTTTAGGGTCGAGGCCCACACCCGAAGTTGCATTCGCTTGTGGATCGGCATCTACGATCAATGTTTTATACTCCAACACGCCGAAACAACCACCTAAATTAATAGCAGTAGTTGTTTTGCCCACACCTCCTTTTTGATTCGCAATAGCGATGATTTTGCCCATATTTTGGTAAAATTTGTGGTTAAAGATACGGTTTCCTGTCGAGGTGAAAACAACGCGGAGCAGGTTTATTTATCAACTAAATTGGTGTTAATTAATGATGCAAAAAATCGTTTCATTCAATCTTGTTGGTTAATGCATTGCGCCTCCCACAGATGCACAGATTTTTGCGCTCCTAACGGCAGCGCTTAGATGTTGCACATTTATTGACAAGGGCGTTAGCCGAGTCCAATTTGTGCATCTGTGAGAGGCAAAAAAAGATTTTTTAAATTCTACTGGAGATATAAATGAAGATAAAGGTGAGTGATAAAATGGCAGAAATGGAATTATTCTTCCCCAAGATTATTCGTCGGTTGATTTTGTTGAATGGCTTGTAATTCGCGCGCTTTATCGATTACTTCCTGTAATCCTTCAATGAATTTATCGAAATCTTCTTTGTAGAGAAAAAGTTTGTGTTTTTGGTAATTTTGCTTGCCGTCGGTTTCACTTTTTTTGCTTTCAGTTAGCGTTAAATAGTAATCCATACCACGCGTTGCTTTTATATCAAAAAAATAGGTGCGCTTTCCGGCCCTCACGGATTTAGAGTAGACTTCCTCTTGTTTTTCGTTCCCATTTTCATAGGTCATACTTCGTAGTTTTAGCATTCAGAGTAATGACAAATATGGAATATTTTTTCAAATAGGCAAGAAATCAGGGAATTGTAGGAACTAAAAATTAGTTGAAAGATTTTTTGAATGATGAATGAGTAAATTATGAATTATCAAGATCTTTATAATCCACAATTAATAATTCACGAAGTGATTTATTTCTTCTTCGGTTTCTTCGGCTTTTTCTGTTTTTTTCCGTTGTCAAAAGAGATAGAAGTACCTTTTTCTTCTTTCTTGTGCCTTTTCGAATCGTAAACCGTCATCGCATCCTGAGGATCTTTGTTGTTCTTGTTTTTCGGATCTTTTTTGGCGGCTTCCGCTAACGCATCTTCGGTATCAGGCGTTACAGCAACGTGTACTTCCTTACTGGCCGGTGAACCTTCGGTTGTTGGGTCGATCCATTTATAAGCCATCTCCGTTTCTACGATTTCTTCGGTTTTCGGATTGATGGATTTCATTGTTATCGTTTCAACGTCTTTATTCACACCGATCACGTCTTCTACAAGCATCCATTTGTTGCCGTTGAATTCGTAGGCGTCGTACGACATATCCGGAACGTAGTATTCATAGAAACCTTCCATGGTTGGTGTTTCAGGCGAAAGATGGTCGAACATGATGCGACTGTGATCTTCGTCCCAACGCAATGACATGACCGTTTTTTCGGAATGTTCCATGTAAATGCGTTTTTTGGTGTCATCGCCGGATTTAAACAGCGGAGATCCCAATTTGAGCGAATTTCCCGAAAAATAAAGCACATCGATCAGTTTGATGTTACTAGAAGTTGTGTTTCCGTCCCAGCCAAGCAAGGTATAATACGTTTTATTATTCTTTTCTACCGGAATGATTTTGTAATACAAAGCACCGTACCAATTATCCGCTTCCAATACGTCGTCAGTCCGGGCGGGAAGCATAAATGAATTGTCGACCAACTCGATCACTTTGTGTTCTTCAGGTTTGCGCTCGTCGCCCTTCAGCACGTAGGCAAAGTATTGTTGCGTTTGATCGTCTTGTTCGACATTCCAGGAAATAACACGCACTAAATTATCAGGACTGTTAATGATTCCGACGGTTCGTAGCTTGGTAAACGTATACGTGAGAGCCGTGGGTTCGTTGAGTGTTTGCTCTAGCTGCTTTTTGAATTGTGCGTTCCAATTGCGTTTAGCGTCATCTGTTTTTGATGCGCGAAGAGAATCCAGCAATATTTCGAGTTCAGCTTCCTGCTGCACAATTGCATTCTGTCCCAACAAAACTACCGGAACAAAAGCCATTACTGAAAACAAACAAAGTACCTTTTTCATGTGTATCTGAACGCAATATACGATGATTCGTTACAAGTTGAAGAGAAAAATTCCCGATTAAACGTGCATGAAATCTTTCTTCGCGGTCAATTCATCATCCGATTCGCGGAAATCAGGATCGTCTACACAACAATCAACCGGACAAACGGCGGCACATTGCGGTTCATCGTGAAAACCAACGCACTCGGTACATTTATCGGTAACGATGAAATAAACGTCCATATCTTTCGGTTCGAAAGCAGCATCGGCTTCCGTTTCTTCCCCGTTCAAGGTGGTGATCAATCCTTTTAAAGACGTACCGTCGGAATAACGCCATTCCGCGCCACCTTCGTAGATTGCGGTATTTGGACATTCCGGCTCGCATGCACCGCAGTTGATGCATTCGTCTGTTATCATGATTGCCATAGCTGAAACTCTTTTTTCGAGTGCAAATATACGAAGCCTAAAACAATTCTTCGATCATTTTTGGTTGAATCTTTCCCATGACTGGGACAAAACCGCTAATTTTGCAGCGTGAAAAAAGAGCAATTAATCGATTTGCTGGGCAAATTGGGAGAACTATTCCGGGCGTTGAGTCAGGATGCAGAATGGCCGGGGTTTGAAATCGGATTGACCGAAGAGGAATACCAGGATTTTCGTGCACTGATTGCAAAGGAACATATTCATAATCCCTGGTTTACCAAAAGTGCGATTCAATTTGCGTTGAATTCACTGGCCGACATGCTCGATCCGGCTGTTTTGAAGCCTTTTGCAGATCGTTATGGTGTTACTCAACAATCGAAGCGCGTGGCGATTATCATGGCGGGAAATATTCCGATGGTTGCTTTTCATGACGTGGTATGCGTGTTACTTTCCGGACACAATGCGGCCTGCAAGCTCAGTTCCAACGACAAACATTTAATTCCTGCGGTGGTAAGTATATTGCAGAAATGGAATCCTGAATTTGCCAATCGGATTGAATGTCATCAGGGAATGATGAAGAAAATGGATGCCGTAATTGCTACCGGAAGTGATAATGCGACCAATTATTTTGAGCAATATTTTGGACAGTATCCCCATGTTTTCAGGCGAAACCGAACTTCCGTTGCACTATTAGACGGATCCGAATCACGCGAAGAACTCGAAAATATGGGCAGCGATTTGTTCCGTTATTTCGGATTAGGCTGTAGAAATGTTTCCAAGATTTTTATACCACGAGATTTTAATACCGACCGTTTGTTTGAGGCAATTGTTGGTTACGGCGAAATTGTAAATCACCATAAATACGCCAACAATTACGATTACAACCGCACCATTTATATGATGAACAGCATTCCGTTCCTCGATAATAATTTCTGCATTTTCAAAGAGGATGAAGGATTGTTTTCGCCACTTTCAGTGTTCTTTTATCAGCGATACGATACAATAGAAGAAGTGACGCAGTTTTTGGAAACGCACAGAGATTCCATTCAAACGGTTGTCGGAAAAGGTTTTCAGGCCTTGGGACAAGCGCAATTACCTGCCATTGATGATTACGCGGATGGAATTGATACAATGGCGTGGTTGGTAACAATTTGATCTTTTTGTGATAACTAAACCGACGTAATATTGCGAATTTACGTGCGATTAATTGATATGCCAATTTGCAATATTACGTGCGTTTTTTAAAGCTGAAAATCACATTTTCTGCCACGAATGAACGAATAATAGGATTGATTCAATAAATGGCGAATTATAGGGAAACGTTGTTTCCATCGAATGGGCAATTGTAAGCAAGTCCTCTCTTTTGATTTATAGAACAATTAGTGAAATCGCTATAGGCGGTTATTCGTAATAAATTGCGCACAGTGCATTATTCGTTTATTCGTGGCGAAAAAAAGTGTAATTTATTAGTCAAGAGTGTTGTAGTTAACTTAGGTAAGTTAATCTGCATTCTCATTGATCAATCTCACCAGTTCCTTCGCGGGTACAACACCCGACTGCCGCCACTTGATTTTTCCTTTCTGAAATAAAATCAATGTTGGAACACTTCTTACCTGGTAAACCTGGGCTGCGTGCTGGTTTTTGTCTATATCGATCTTTAATACCGAAGCTTTTCCACCGATGCGTTGTTTTACATCATCTAAAATAGGCGCCATGGTTTTACAAGGTCCGCACCAGGTCGCATAAAAATCAACCAATACAGGTTTGTCGCTGTTAATGATCTCCTTGAATGTTTTCTTTTGTGCCATAATCGGTGAATTTACTTCATTGCAAAGGTAAACCATTCGGCTATTTCAATTTGTAACAGTGATTATTTTATAAATCATTAACTTCGTTTCAAACCATTTACTATGAAACAAGTTCTTTTTTCGTTCCTATTGCTCAGTACGCTGCTTTTTGCGGATTACAGCATGGCGCAAACCACAAAAACAAAATCCGAGGCAAAACCAAAAGCACCCAAAGCGCCTAAAAAGGAAACATTGACCGGGACATACCAGTCTAAAAGAGGAGTCATGACACCGTTGAGTTGCTATTGCAGTGATGGCGGAATGCTGTCGACCGGCGGAGAGACGGAAATAAAAGTGTGTTTTGATAAATTGGACAAAAAGCCGAAAGATTGCCAAAAGATCAGCGTGACGGGCCATTACGAAACATTGGCCAATGACCCGGAGGAAACGAGCCCATGTCCGAAAGGAATAATGACAGTATTTGTGGTGGAGAAGTTTAAATGCAAATAGGAGTTTCAGGGTTTTCAACAATTTTCAAAAAAGTTATTGACAACTTTTGTAACTATTGTTAATAACCTGCGTAATGAAGGCAACTATAAAGCCTTTTATTATGCGATTCGTTACCGTTGCTTTCAGTTTAATTGTTGTTTCAAGCGCCTTCGCAGGTGGAAACGAGAAGAAATATACTCAAACAGAGTATGTCCAAATGTGGTCACCGGTGGCGGTTTCCCAAATGCAGACGTATAAAATTCCGGCCAGTATTACATTGGCTCAAGGTATTTTAGAAAGTGGTAACGGGAATTCCGAATTGGCGAAAAAAGCCAATAATCATTTCGGGATCAAATGCCACGACTGGAAAGGCGATACCGTTTTGATGGACGATGATAAACTGGGCGAATGCTTTCGTAAGTATACATCAGCCGATGAATCATACAAAGATCACAGTTTGTTTCTTACTGGCCGTTCGCGTTATTCCAAATTATTCGGTTTCCCGGTCAACGATTACAAATCGTGGGCGCAAGGCTTGAAAGACGCCGGTTATGCGACCAATCCGAAATACCCGCAGCAATTGATCGAACTGATTGAGCGTTTGCATTTGGATAAATACGACGAGCAGGTAGCACCGGTGAACAATCAGGGAACAGAATTGCTGGCTCAGGAGTTGGAAGACGCCAAAACAGCTAATGAAAAGCCGGAGGAAAGCGCAAAAGCGTACCAAAAACACGCGGTAAAAGAGCATAAAAACAAAATCAACTATGTTGTAGCCCGAAAAGGCGATACGTTTTACAAGATTTCACAGGAATTCAGCCTGGGAATGTGGCAGTTGTATCGTTACAACGATTACGGACCTAAAAAAGATCTATTGGAAGAAGGTGATATCGTTTACCTGGAACCAAAACGTCACCATGCGAAAGAAAAGAATGCTGTTTATATAGCTACAAAAAATACCACGATGCTTGCCATTTCTCAAGCTGAGGGAATCAAACTGGAGTCGCTGCTTGAAATGAACAACAGCGAATCTGCAGACGAAGTTGTTCAAAAAGGGCAAAAAGTCCTTCTTCGTTAGTCGTTGACTGAAGAAGTTTATTGTTGTTGTTTGTTATTGCGCCTGCGCTCATTGAGTGTCAGGCGCAATGTTTTTAGGGAAGTTCGTTTCCGGCACTAGGATTTCAATCATTCACCATCTATTCTACCAACAATGTATACTAGTGTTAAGCGAAATAACGGTTTAGTGAAAAGGTTAGGAATAAAAGAAACTTTTGCTATTTTTGATCAAAACAGGCTGTATGAAACCCTCTAGTGAACTGTTCAAGCTGATCAAATCCCTGACCAAGTCAGAGAAACGTTTTTTTAAGTTGTCTTCTGCCTTGCAGGCCGGAGAGAAAAATTACCTCAAGATTTTCGATTACATTGAAAAACAGGAGCATTACGATGAGGATGAACTCAAGGATGCTTTTACCGGGGAAGTTTTCGTAAAACACCTGCCATCTGAAAAGAATCATCTTTACCGTTTGATATTAAAGAGTTTACGTGTTTATTACAGCGAGCAATCGGCTTCGAGTATTTTGAAGCAGGAACTCAAAAACGTTGAAATCCTCTACAACAAAGCACTTTACCGCGAATGCGAAAAGTTTGTGCAACGTGCCAAATTGGTAGCCAAAGAAAATGAAGAGTTTTACTACTGGTATGAGTTGATTGCCTGGGAAAAACGCCTGTTGGAAGCAGCTTACGAAGAAGGTGAATTTGGTCGCGATCTCGACAGCCTGGTTGCAGAAGAAGAGGAAGTCATTTCCAAATTGCGCAACGTAGCCGAATACCAGATTATCTATTCCAAAATCAATCTCATTTTCCGGAGTGGAGGTTTCACCCGAAATGAATCCGAACGAAAAATTGTGGAAGACATCGCCGATTATCACCTGATCAAAGGCAAAAACACCGCTTTGTCAACCCGTGCGTCGTCGATTTGTTACTATGTAAAAGGTCTGTGTGCCGCAACAAACCGCAATTACGAAGACAGTTTCCAGTTTTTCAACCGCACGCGCGATATTCTGGACAACAACCCGAAAATCAAAGAAGATCTCGGACATCGTTACGTGGCTACTTTGTCGCATTTGCTTCGTTGTTATATTGACAATCAGCAGTTTGAAGAAGCGGAGCGCATGATTCACGAATTGCGCGCATTGGAAGGAAAGAAAGGGTTTAATTCCATGGACATTTCCCTGCGAATCTTCACGATTTCCTACAATTCGGAGTTTTCACTCAACCTCGCGATGGGGAACTTCCCGAAAGCGGCTCAATTGATTAACGAAGTGGAGCAACAAGTACTCGCTTTCGACGATAAAATTTCCAAAGAACAAACGATCTTATTCCAGTACAACAAGGCGTATACTTATTTCGGAATCGGTGAATACAAAAAGGCGCTTTCGACACTCAATGAGGTGCTTAACGACAACGAACAGCGTTTGCGTCAGGATATTTACAGCTTTTCGCGCATTTTTAACCTGATTATTCACTTCGAACTCGAGAATTACGACTTCCTGGAATACGTGATCAAATCGACCAATCGTTACCTGTCGAAACACGACCGCGATTACGAAATTGAAAATACAGTAATTCGTCACATTCGTAAACTGGCCAAATCGACCAACAACGCACAGCGTACCGAGATCCTGGAAAGGATGAAAGTGGAAGTTGATGAACTGATGAAAGACCAGCAGGAACGGGTGATTTTGGAATATTTCCACCTTCCGGCATGGGTCGACAGTAAACTCACCAAAGAAAGCTTTTCGGGAACTATTCAAAAATACCTTCGCTAAACAAAGTTGTTTACACAGTTAGCAGATTTTATCCCACAGATGCACAGATAAGGCTCGGCTAACGCCCTCGCTAATTGCAATGCTGATATTGCGTGATATGCGCTGCCGTTAGGAGCGCAAAAAATCTGTGCATCTGTGGGAAGCATATCCGTTTTTCGCTACGCGGAATTTCCTAATTTTACATCCTCATAAATTAACAGCATAAATTACAGCACAACATCATGGCGCAGAAGTACACAACACGTGAAGAAGATTACTCGAAATGGTATAATGAATTGGTTGCGCGAGCAGAATTGGCAGAGAATTCAGGTGTGCGCGGTTGCATGGTTATAAAACCGTACGGCTACGCAATCTGGGAAAAAATTCAGGCTCAACTGGACAAAATGTTCAAGGAAACCGGTCACCAAAACGCTTATTTCCCGCTGTTTGTGCCCAAAAGTATGTTTGAGGCTGAAGAGAAAAACGCCGAAGGTTTTGCGAAAGAATGCGCTGTAGTAACCCATTACCGCTTAAAAACCGATCCGGAAAATCCGGCAAAACTTATTGTTGATCCGGAAGCAAAACTGGAAGAAGAACTGATTGTTCGTCCAACTAGTGAAGCGATTATCTGGAGTACTTATAAAGGTTGGATCCAATCCTACCGCGATTTGCCTATTCTGATCAATCAGTGGGCAAATGTGGTGCGTTGGGAAATGCGAACGCGTATTTTCTTGCGTACAGCTGAATTTTTGTGGCAGGAAGGCCATACAGCGCATGCAACCAAACAGGAAGCCATTGCCGAGAGTGAACTGATGCTGGACGTTTACACAACGTTTGTAGAGCAATTTATGGCCATGCCGGTGATTCGCGGTCGTAAAACCGAAAGTGAGCGTTTTGCCGGAGCCGATGATACGTATTGTATCGAAGCAATGATGCAGGACGGAAAAGCATTGCAGGCGGGAACGTCACATTTCCTCGGACAAAATTTCGCCAAAGCATTTGATGTGAAATTTGCCGATAAAGAAGGGAAGCTTGATCACGTTTGGGCAACTTCCTGGGGAGTTTCCACACGTTTGATGGGTGCGTTGATCATGACGCATTCCGATGATGAAGGATTGGTATTGCCACCGGCACTTGCGCCGATTCAGGTGGTTATTGTACCAATTAATGTTACGGAGGAAATCACCGAAGTGGTTGGTAAGATTCAATCCGAATTGCGCGCATTGGGCGTTTCTGTGAAATACGATGACGATGATAACCGTCGTCCGGGATGGAAATTTGCCGAATACGAAGCAAAAGGAGTTCCTGTGCGTTTGGCTGTAGGTCCGCGCGACCTGGCGAACGGAGTAGTGGAAGTTGCCCGTCGCGATACGAAAGAAAAATTCACGATGAACATTGACGGAATTGCTACTGAAATCAAGCAATTACTTGATGCGATTCAAACCAATTTATTTGAAACGTCTTTGGCGCGCAGAGCTGCAGGAATGCACACGGTAGATTCGTACGAAGAATTCAAAACACGTCTGGAAGCTGACGGCGGTTTTTACATGGCTCACTGGGACGGCACTGCCGAAACAGAAGAGAAAGTGAAGAAAGAAACGCAGGCGACCATTCGTTGTATTCCATTGGATATTCCTTCGGAACCGGGTGTTTGTATGGTTACAGGCAAGCCTTCGGCGGGAAGAGTGGTATTCGCGAAAGCATACTAAAATGTTGGATGTTGGATTTTTGATGTTGGATTAAACTCTCATCAAAAATCCAACATTAAGCATCAAACATTTAAAATAAGGGTTATGAGCGACACATTAAACCTCATTCAGGAATTGCTGCAAAAGAAAGCGGCATTAAAGCAGGATATTTTCCAGGACACAAAACGCCATTTCGAGCGGTTTAAGCAACATTTGCTGGAAGAAGTCGGGATTCTGCGTCATGCGATTGTGGACGACCGCATTCGCTTGCATGTTGAGTACAAAGGCGAATTCCAGGTGGAAGTGTACATCGGCAGCGATGTATTGATTTTTCAAATGCACACCAATGTGTTTGGCTTGCCCGAAGAACACGCTTTGTGGAAATCCGATTATTTGAAGGAAGACAAGGAAAGAGGCTTTTTCGGCATCATCAATATTTACAATTTCCTGGCAGAATCGTATTTGAAATCGCGCTTAAACGATGTTGGTTATTTGATCGGCCGGATTTTCATCAATAAAGATGAGAATTACATGGTGGAAGGGAAGGGACAATTGGGATTTTTATTCCGCGATCTGACCGACACACAACTCAATGATTCGATCATCAAACACATCATTCACGTGGCATTTGTCTATGCGTTGGAATTCGATTTATTGACCCCGCCATACGACATCGTGGCCAAAGCAACTGTAAATCAGATGTTGGAGCAAAATTCCCGCGATCAGGTGTCAACCGGTAAGCGTTTGGGATTCAAATTCTCGGCGGAAGACAAGGACATATTTTAGCAAAAAATGAGCGTTATAACTTGCATTTAGAAAAAATCCAAGTATATTTGCACTCCGAAATTCAAAAACGGCCCATTCGTCTAGTGGTTAGGACGCCAGGTTTTCATCCTGGAAACAGGAGTTCGATTCTCCTATGGGCTGCCAAGTTTTTTGGCCCATTCGTCTAGTGGTTAGGACGCCAGGTTTTCATCCTGGAAACAGGAGTTCGATTCTCCTATGGGCTGCAAATTTTGATAGATTAAAAAATTAACTAAGTAGAAAATGGCAAATCATAAGTCAGCACAAAAGCGAATCCGTTCCAACGATGTTAAACGTATGCGCAACAAGTATCAGCATAAAACTACACGTAATGCTGTTCGTAAATTGCGTTCGTTGAAAGACAAAAAAGAAGCAGAAACATTATTGCCTTCTGTATCAGCAATGTTGGATAAATTGGCGAAACGCAATGTGATTCACAAAAACAAAGCTGCGAACCTTAAATCAGGTTTGACTGTTTTTGTCAATAAACTGTAATCAGATTTAATCGTATTCAAAGGGTCTTGTTCGTCTGTTGACGGATGAGACCCTTTTGCTATTTTTACGCTTTATATGTTGCTCAGGCTTTTCATGTGCGGTTGTATGGTGGTGTGTTTTGCTTTTTCAAGCGCGGCACAGTTTCCGTATTACCAGTATTTCCAGGATACATTGCGTCCGGGATACCGCATTTCAGGATCGTTTGACAGCATTGATGTAAAACTTGGCGCTTATCAATCTACACAGCCAACTCTCTGGCGACCTTCACAGGAAGTGTTTGATTTGAGTCGTATGTACAACGCGCTTCCGGCTCAGTTACTGCCTTTGCGGTTTAGTTCCATTCCGCATGTGGGCTTGCAGTATTCGTTTGGTTCCAACGCGTCACAGCAGGGTGGAATTTCCTATACACAAGCGCTTACACCCAATCAGTTCATCCAACTTGATTACAAACGGCAAAATAGCAATGGCGCCATTCGCAACGCTACTTACGAGTACAATCACTTTGAACTGGCGCATCTGGTGCGATTGAAACGCTATGCTTCGCAGGTACGTTTGCTCTTCGATGGTGCGAACAAAGGAGCGGGTGGCGGTATTTTCAACGATAGCATTGATGATTCGCAGCCGATAGAGTTTTTCGCTGTCGAAAAAACGCTTGCTGATATCCGCTATCGCAATTTTATGATTGACTGGCAAAACTACTTTTCGTTTACCAAAGACAGCTTGATCAAAACGGGATTGTACCTTGCGCCGCATTATGAAATCAGGAACCGCCGTTATACCGAAAGCGGTGATATTGTTGCTATTTACGGTTTGGCGAACATCGATCCTGATGAAACAAACGATTATTGGGAACGAACCGAAATAGGAGGTACAGCCGGGTATTTCTTTCAAACAAATGCTTTTTCCATCAACGGAGGTTTAAAAACGAAGTATTGGGATTTTGATAATCTTTCGGTAAAAAGCGACACAATCGAAGCGGGTTTGGTGAGTGATGTGATGATTCAGCTTCGGAGTCGTTTACAATTGAAAGCCAGTGGATCTTATACATTTGTGGGAGCTGTCGGAGAAAAATCACTTGACGCTTCCTTGTACTTCAAACCGAACTTCGCCGACTTCAATGTGCGTTTCCTGTTCAATGAATTGTTCCCGACCAACGATCAGCGGGCTTATTTTTCGAACACACTCAATTATAGCTGGCAATCCAAAACTTTGATCACCACAACCGGTCTGGAAGCAACTGTGAAATCGAAGATCAGACAATTGCCGCTCAAAGCCGGATTTTCATTCAAAAACATTCAAAACAATCCGTTTTTCTCCGGAACCGGCTGGCGACAAGATACGTTGACCAATCTTTCCTTTCTGTCAGTTGATCTTCGTGCCGATCTTTCGTGGTGGAAACTGTTTTTCCAGCCTATGGTGCGTGTTCAGCAAAGTAATTTCAGCTACGTTCCAGCATTTCAGGCATTCGCACGCTTGGGCTTCGACGGTTATCTGTTCAAAGCGAAGAAATTACGTGCCACTATAGGAGCAGATCTCGGTTACACAACCGCATTCAACTTACTCGATTATGCGCCTCAGGTAGATGCATACATTTTACCGAACGGAACATCAATTGTTACGCAGTATGCTGCTATGCCAAAATTACATGCGTTTACCCAATTTGAACTTGGCTTTTTCCGTTGGTACATTCGCGTAGAGAACATTGAACAGGCATTCATCAAAACGACCAACCAGGAAACGCTCGGTTATCCGGTAGTGCCGTTACAGCTGCGGGTTGGTTTGTCGTGGGACCTTTTTAATTAATGTTTGATGCTTGATTTTTGATGTTGGATTAGTAGGTCTGCCCTAAAAACTAAAGTCTCATTACGTTTCCTGAAGCGTTTATTTACGCGAAACCCACATCAAACATTCAGCATCAAAAATCCAACATTAAATTGAACTCTGTTCAATTTCTCTTTCGAATTAGCTTAAACGACCAGTAAATTAGGTTCAGCAACAATCCCATAAAAAAGGTCACACCCCACGTTCGCGGATGATCAAACGGGTGAATGAACCTGTCACCAACATCGCCAAGCAAGGCACCCGGTTTGGAAAGAATATCCCAGCTGTTCCAACGTAAATAACGGCCGAGGTAAATACCGAAAGCGCTCAGGAACAGAAAACCGCTGATCAGAATATTGAGATGTGGTTTCCTGATAAACGGCCGAAGGATTTTTTCCATGTCCCACAAACTCAGAAAGCCGAACAACAATCCGGTCCAGGCAAAAGATAAAATCAATACCAGATCAAACCACATTGGCATAGAAGAAACGCTATGTAAATGGAACAAATCGGTGAAAATGTATGGTGCGTTCGGAAAGAACAGAAGCCACGCGCCAATCAGTAGAAAAATCATTCCTTTACGTTGCTGCAATGCCGGGTTGATGATCATCAAATTCGAAAGTGCCCATGGAATAAAAGCCAGGAACAAGTTCCAGTTAAGGAACAAAAACATAGGGGAATTGGTACAACTGATCCGGAACAAACAAAGTCCGAAACAGAAAATGGTCATGGCAAACAATAGTATACTTTCCTGTAAACGGTTGTGTTCTCTAAGCTGGGCAAGCATAAGCGATGATTTTAGGGATGAAGATGATGAGTCCGACAGCCAGGGCGGTAATCGCTCCGATCAATACGGCAGCTGCGGCTAAATCTTTTATTTTTTTGATAGAATCGTGGCGTTCGGGTGAAACGAAGTCGGACAGGTTTTCAATGGCTGAATTTACAATCTCTAAAGCGATAACGAATCCAATGGCGAAAACAATGGCAATCCATTCGCTAAGTGAAATATTGAAAATGAATCCAAGAATAACGGCAACAACCGCGGCCGCAATGTGAATCCATGAATTGTGTTCTTCCCTCAAAAGAATCCGCAAGCCGTTAAATGCATAGATAAAACTACCGAATCGTTTGGCGGATGAGAATCGTTGTCGCTGTTTGTTCATAGGTCTTAACGAGGTTGTTGAATGCCCCGGCAAGATAACGATAGACTTGAAAAAGAAGTGTCTTGTTAAGATCAATTAACAATTTGCTTCTTGCGGTATCGCTGTACGATTGGTTCGAGATCGCTCCATGCTCCGCCATTATAAACATGCCTGAATCCGCGTTCTTTCAGCAGTGATTCTACTTTTACACTTCGTAAGCCGTGCGAGCAGCAGGTAATGTACGTTTTCTTTTTGTCGAGCTCAACGTACCGTTCGCGAATGGTTCCCAATGAAATATTGATCGATCCCTGAATATGTCCTCTATCGAATTCGGTTTCAGTACGAACATCCAAAATAATGGCTCCGTTTGCGATTCGTTTTTCGAGTCCTTCGTCAGTGGTGGCAATGCGAAAGGTTCTGTAGGCGAGGTAAATCAGCAATAGTATTCCCAAGGTAATCAACGTTGTTTTCATTCGGGATCGGTTAGTTTTCTGAAGATGTTGTAATCGATGTAAATGGTTCCGAATGGAATGAAACACGCCACAATGATTTTCCAGGTGGTGGTCCTGAATTTCCAGTTGTGTTCGACCCCGAGACTCAACGTATTGAATAAAAACAGCACAAAAATGCCTCCGTGAATGGGGCCTAACAATGCCGAAAGGTTGGGATTGTCGTAGACATATTTGAGCGGAACCGCAACAAAGAGCAGGATCAGCAAAGAAATGCCTTCCAAAAAGCCAATCATGCGAAGTCTGCCAATGCGTGTGTTGAAGAAGTGTTTCATAAGCGTAATTATCTGAAAAACGGACGATGAGCAAATGGTGAAAAAGGCCACGGAATGGCGATAAGTAGCACGATTAAGGCTATTCCGAACCACCAAAGCATGGTTTTGAATTTTTCCAAATCGGTTTGTCTGCGTTTGGCCAATGCTGAACCAATGGTAACCATAACAATTACTGAAATCATGAGTAATAGATGAATCAGTCCGAAAAAAGCAATTTCGATATGTTGAATAGCTTCAGTGAAATTCCTCCAGAAATAACTGACCATCGGACTTTTAACATACAGAATAATCCCAATGATGAGTTGAATGTGAAACAGGGTAGCGGTCCAGTGCCGGAAGAAATTGTCTGTTTTGGAAAAGTTTTTTTTGGTTTTAATTCCGCGCCAGGCAAGATAGATTGAGTAAAGTAAAAAGGCAAGTATAAGCCATCTTAACCAGGAATGATAGAGTGTAAGTGTTTGGTACATCGCATTTGGTTTACGATGCAAAGATATAAAAACATACTAATTAGTATGTTTTTGAAGTAGAATTATTTTAATCCTTCCAGATAGCGCTTTAGTTCCTGTAAATAAGGGTAATAGCTATCTTTATTGTTGTCCAGTTTTCCAAAATTCCGGATTCCCCAATAGCCCGACATGATAAAATAAGCAGCCTGGCGCACATTCACATCCGGGTTTATGCTTCCGTTTGTTTTTCCGTTTTCCAACACTTCTTCAATGGTTGTTTTCCATTGATTGATAATCGACGATAGCGCTTCGGAAAAAGCGTGATTCCACGGAGTCATTTCCTGAGTGAGATTCCCGGCAGGACAACCATGTTCGACAGTTAAAAACGGATTTTCGAGCAACAATTGTTTGGTCATCGTATAAATATCGCTGAGCGGATCGGTTGACCCGGACAATGGTGTGATGAATGATTCCTGCATGGTAGGGCGCACAATTTCCTCAATGATGGCCAATCCCATTTCGTCTTTCGTTTTGAAATGGTAATAAAAAGCACCTTTGGTTACCTTGGTGGTGGCAATAATCTCGTCGATACTGGTGGTTTGATAGCCCTTTGTGTAAATTAACTCGAATGCTTTTTGCAGGATAGTCATTCGTGTTACCGTTGCTTTGCTCATAAAGATTCAACTCTTGTTGATCGGTAAAGTAATGGATTCTTTGTGATTCCTGCAAATAGTCTAGTGCAAGCAATTTGGTAGGAAACGAAGGCGTTGACACCGTCCATTTTACTATATTTGACACCAAATAAAAAAACAGCATGGGATTATTGGACAATAAAGTGGTGTTGATTACCGGAGCTTCGCGCGGAATTGGGAAATCAATTGCCGAGGAATGTGTGAAACAAGGTGCAACAGTTGCGTTTACCTACCTTTCTTCTGAGGAAAAAGCAAAAGCATTAGAGGCAGAATTGTCGGCTAACGGCGGAGTAGCCAAAGGATTTAAATCGGATGCCGGAGATTTTGAGCAGGCTCAACAATTGGTAGATGATGTAGTTGCCGCTTTCGGAACAATCGATGTATTGGTAAATAACGCCGGTATCACACGCGATACTTTGCTGATGCGAATGACCGAACAACAGTGGGATGAAGTAATCAATACCAACCTTAAATCGGCATTTAACCTGACTAAAGCGGTACAACGACCAATGTTGAAAGCACGCTCAGGTTCTATTATCAATATGTCTTCGGTAGTTGGTGTAAGTGGAAACGCTGGCCAATCGAACTATGCAGCTTCAAAAGCAGGATTGATTGGTTTCACGAAATCGGTAGCGCAAGAGTTGGGTTCACGCAATATTCGTTGCAATGCAATCGCTCCGGGCTTTATCGAAACAGAAATGACTGGTGCGCTTGATCAGAAAGTGGTAGAAGAATGGCGCAATGCAATTCCGTTGAAACGTGGTGGTTCACCGCAAGATGTAGCAAATGCTACCGTTTTCCTTGCGTCTGATATGTCGGCTTATGTTACAGGACAAACCCTGCACGTGTGCGGAGGAATGTTGATGTAATATTCAAACTATAGAATGATGAAAGCGTATCGGAAACGGTACGCTTTTTTGTTGTTGTTATCGGTGATTATAATGACATTGCCCTATTGGATAATTTATTCACCTCAATCATTTCTTGCCTTTACCCAAAATCGGCCACTTGATCCGCTCGCTGAAATCCAGCAATTTTTTCAGTAAGTCGAAGTAAAGCGCAATGATTAGCGCAATGGTCATGAGCCACAGAACAATCACATTCGCCCAGAATGTATCTATTCCGATTCCCAGGAAGTACTTTTTATGCGAATAAAACGGCGCATCGAGGAAACGCATGCCAATAGGATCGATGTATAACGGATCGTCTTTTTGGATCAATTCGTCTTCGGTAACAAGTATTTTCTGAACTTCAGTTCTGTTGGTTACCAAATCCTGTAAACTTTCGTTCATGAATTGGTTCTGACTCGTCTGAAATGCTTTGTCACCCATTTTGGCAATATACATATCCAGACTATCCGAATAGTCGTTGTAGGATTTGTTGTACTGCTTTTTCATCATGTCCAGGAAAGAACCGATGTTTACTTGTGCAGCGCCACCACCGGGAACACCTTTGTGCAGTTTCTCCAATGATTCCACACAACCTTTGCATTCAAGATTCGCCCAACGCTCGGTTTCTTTGTTGATTTCATTGGTCAGAATACGCTTGGCCTGCTCAAAGTCTTCGAAACTCGTTTTTTTATTGGCAAGCAGGTTGAGCTGATTTTTCATCTCCGGCAACCAATAATCACGTTTCCAGCCGCTGGCGCTTTTTAACTGATTCCATTCAAACAACTTTTCTTCGTGGTAGTTGTCTTTTGCCGAAGTCACAGCCAACGCTTCATAAGCCCAGCGCGAAGCCATTGCGTTTCCGATCCATGGAACTTCATTCGTGCGCGAGAAAATGGGGTGGAGCTTGTCGAATTTCACAATTACACCACTGAACAACAATTGCGGAATGATCAACAACGGAACCGTGATGTAAATCACTTTAGCTGAATTGAACGCCGAAGAGATATTCAATCCCAGCGCGTTTGCCATGCATGAAGTAGAGAACAAAACCAACCAGTATTGCCACCACAATCCCTGAATTTCAAGGATTAGGTTTCCGAACAAGACAAAGAAAAGCGTCTGAATTCCTGAAATGATGAACATAATCGATACTTTCGACCATAAATAGCTGGCGCGCGATAAGTTCAGGAAGCTTTCGCGTTTCAGGATTTTTTTGTCTTTGATAATTTCCTCGGCCGCAACGGTCAAGCCTAAAAACAATGCGACAACTACAGAGATAAAGAGGTATTGTGGAATATTTTCGTTTTGGTAGAATACATATTTGGAGTTCCCGCCTGCGCGATAATTAAAGAACTTCACGAAAAACGCGAGGATCAATGCCAGCACCGGCGCTTCCAGCATGTTGATCAACATGTATTGTTTGTTGGCCAGTTTGCTCAATACGTCACGCAGGAAAAACACCCTGAACTGCGACCATTTGTTGGCAATTTTGGAACTTCCCTTTACAGGATCGAGTTGCTCGTTATTTTCAGTAACGGAACTGTTCTCCAAAAACCGTTGGTTCCATTCTTTCGGCGAAACTTTCCGGTATTTGGTCTGATTTCCGTATTCGTCGACTACTTTCGACTCAATGATGTTAAAGATCTGTTCCGGATTCACATTACCGCAAATCGGGCATTCACGCTCATTCGCGTTGGCGTGGTGGACGTGTGTTTTAAAGTAAACCACCGCATCGATCGGGTTTCCGTCGAAAATCGGGTAACCACCCTGATCCAAAATCAGCAATTTATCAAACATCTTGAAGATATCCGATGAAGGCTGGTGAATCACAACGAAAATCAGTTTTCCTTTCAAGGCCAGCTCTTTGAGCATGTCCATGATATTTTCAGAATCGCGCGATGACAATCCCGAAGTTGGTTCATCGACATACAATACAGCCGGTTCGCGGATCAATTCCAGGGCGATGTTCAAACGCTTACGCTGACCTCCGGAAATGGTTTTTTCCAACGGACTTCCCACTTTCAGGTTACGCACTTCGTTGAGTCCGATATTCGAAAGCAAATCGATTACTTTCTTTTTGATCTGTTGCTCCGACAAATCGTTGAAACAAAGCTTGGCGTTGAAATACAGGTTCTGGAAAACAGACAATTCCTCGATGAGCAAATCATCCTGACTCACAAAACCAATCACACCTTCCAGGCGATCTTTTTCGCGGTGAAGATCAACACCGTTAATGGTTACAGCTCCGAAAGTAGGTGTGTAGTTACCATTCAATACATTTAAGAACGTCGATTTTCCTGCACCGGAACCACCCATAACACCAATCAGTTTCCCGGATTGTTCGGCAAAATTGATTTCATGAAGTCCAACTTTTCCACCTTTAAAGTGAAACTGCAGGTGATCGACCTTGAAGGATATTTTTTCACGTGTTCCATCACTCAGGAAACGAGAGATCACATCACTGTAATAAATCGGTGCGCTTTTCGTGGTACGAATGGTAGAACCCTGATTCAGAATGTGGTTCCGTTCATTGGAAACAATCTGACCGTTTAATGCCAGTTCATCCGACCCGAAATGACGGAAAAACACAATATTGATACTTTCCATCCGAATAATCCGGATAGTGCCTTCCAAACCTTCCAACGGCAGAAACTGCGCCTTTTGAAGCGTCATTTCCTTCGCGGAAACATACAAAAACGGCTCTTCATCGAGAATAGTCGTAATCGGTGCTTCGATGAACTGTTTTAGTTGGAGGTATTCTTTTTCTGAAATGTTAAATGATTCGGCAACGGTGTGAACGAATTCCTGTTCCTGCTCCTGAACCTGCTCGTTGGCATGAATGAATTCGAAAATCCGGATCAGCACGATCATTTTCTGGCGCTGCGTCAACTCTTCGTTGATCTGCGAGCAAATACGCAATACTTTTACCGAGTTAACAGAAGTACGCTTACGTTCGCCATCTTTTTTAGCGGAACCGTTGTGGTGAACGAGCAGAAACTCGTCAAACTGCTGAATGTATTTTTGGATGAGTTCATTGTTGAGTTCCGAACGCAAAAATCCTTCAATGATCCTGCGTCCATTCGAACTTTCAATGGCTTCTTTGGTAGCGTCGGTAACTTCATCAACTTTTGCAATAATGGCAAAAAGCTGCATCAATGCACGAAGTATACGTTCACTCATAAGTAGTCTCTTTTAGTGGGGTGATCCTAAAGATTAACGTTTAAAACCAATCATCATTACGGCACAACCGGTTACTTTTTTGTCCATGTCCAATTCTGTTGAAATCACAACCGGAATTGTTTTCGGAACTTTAAAATCCCAATAGTTACTGTTTTTGTAATTTTTATTGGTGAATAACAAGTTGCCTTGCGTATCGGTTACCGTGAAAATAACATATGTATCGTCTTCACCCGCAGTGGCTGCAATGCGGTAAGTTGATCCACCGAAAAAAGTGGTTTTAAATTCTGCTTTTTCGCGATCAAGGAAAGCGGTATACACTTGTCCGTCTGATACGAAGTTGTTGTTTTTTCCTTTTAAGTGAACTTCACACGCTTTTACAAGTGATTCACAATCCTGCGCGTAAGACATCGTTGCGGATGCCAATAACAATGCGGTGATAACTGCTAACTTTTTCATAATACGTGTTTAAGCTGTGATTTTTTGACGGATAGCTGTGATTTTCCCATTGATTGATTTCAAAAGGGCCGCGTCCATTTTTACGGTTGTTTTATGGCGCAATGTGGTGAGTTTTTTAGCAGGTTCTGTTTTCGGCTGCACAAACTCATATTCAATAACGATTTTGTCGAAATCAACTTTCAGGTCTGTCATTTGGGCAATCAACTCATCGTTGCTTCCTTTTTTATTGTATTTCTCCAAAATCTCAATAATGGTAGCCAATGTTTCGCGTTGCTCACCGATACGCTCGGTAATTTTGGCGTTTTTTCCATCCGGATTGATCGCACATGCCAAATACAACGATTCGATCCAACCACCAACAAGAATAAGCGATGAAACAGCTTTGCGATCGTTTGATTTCAGGAAGTTATCTGATTTTTTAAACGCATCAGACACAATCACCATCATTGAATCCTGATTGGTGCTGTTTTTTTCAAAGCGCGACATGAATTCTTTGTCGAAAGCGCCTTCCAGGCCTAATTTAGAAGTCAACTTTTCAATCGTAGCAAGATACTTCAACGAAAGGCTGTTTTGCTTGTAGATTGCCAGGTAACCCAAGTCGGTTCCGTAGATTCCCAGGTTAAGGGCGCGTTTCATTTCAGTACTGTAGTTTTCTACATTATCAATACTGTTTAAATAAGATTCGTTGAAAGGTGCATTCGCCTCCTGAAGCAACATAGCTGTTTGCATCGGTGATGGAATACTGAATATTTTCCCGTCGAAATTAGTATTCAATGAACTATTTGGGTCCAATACTTCTTTTGCTACTTCAGGCTTATCGTCAGTTGAGCCACAAGCGGTAATAATTCCTGCCAGTGCAAAACTTGCAAAAATGACTGAGAATGTTGAATTCATAGAGTAGATGTTACAATTATTTATTGTGTCTAATTCGCGACTAAAATATACAAAAATCGATACCTACAAGGCTCTTTGTTAATAAAAGTGAATAACTAATGAGTATTTAACGGAAGCCATTGAGTGGAATTCAGTCCTGTGATTTCTTACTACATTTGCGGAAAGCAAAAAAGCCATGAATATCCGTCCGAGAAGAAATCGTAAGAACGCTGCCATTCGCTCCATGATCGAAGAAACCAAATTGGGTGTTGAACACTTGATTTACCCTGTTTTTTTACAAGATGGCAAAGGAATCAAGCACGAAATCAGTTCGTTACCGAATAATTTCAGATGGAGCCTTGACCAGTTGTTACCGGCATTTGAAGGTTGGATGGAATCGGGGATTCGCACTTTTGATTTATTCCCCGCGGTTGATGAGCATTTGAAAGATACTATCGGTTCGTATAGCTACGCAGATGAGAATTTCTACCTGCACGTTATTCGCACCTTGAAAGAACGTTTCCCGGAAGCAGTTTTAATGTCGGATGTAGCGCTTGATCCGTATTCTTCTGACGGCCACGATGGTTTGGTGGAAAACGGAAAAATCGTCAACGATAAAACCTTACCTATTTTGGGCAGAATGGCAGTAGCCCAGGCTCAGGCCGGAATTGATATTGTGGGTCCATCAGATATGATGGATGGCAGAGTAGGTGTGATCCGCGATGATCTGGACGAAGCCGGATTTACAGACGTTTCCATTATGTCGTATACCGCCAAATATGCCAGCGCCTTTTACGGACCTTTCCGCGAAGCGCTGAACTCGGCCCCGAAATCGGGTGATAAAAAAACCTACCAGATGAATCCGGCCAACAAACGCGAAGCGTTGATCGAAGCGGAACTGGATGTGGCAGAAGGTGCTGATTTCCTGATGGTAAAACCCGCGTTGTGTTACCTGGATGTGATTCATTTGCTGAAAGAAAACTTTGCTCAGCCAATTACGGCTTACAATGTGAGTGGTGAATGTGCCATGGTGTACGCTGCTTCCAGAAACGGCTGGCTCGATTATGAACGTACAATGATGGAAATGTTGTTGAGTATTCGTCGTGCCGGTGCTGATGGGATTCTTACGTATTTTGCTCCTGATGCGGCTAAGCTCCTGAAAAAGTGATGTTTGATGCTTGATTTTTGATGTTGGATGAAAATTCACCACAAAGATTCTGTTGGGTTCATTAAGTTTCTTCATCTTTGTTTAAAGTTGTAAAACCCTGTAACCGAACAAACGATGATTAATTTCAAAGAACTATTCAAAAACAACGAAGAGTGGGTGGCTCACAAGCTTTCCATTGACATCAATTATTTCGAAAAACTGGCACAAGGGCAACATCCAGAGTATTTATACATCGGTTGTGCTGATAGTCGCGTTACTGCTGAAGAGTTGATGGGCGCCGAACCCGGAGAAATTTTCGTACACCGAAACATCGCCAACCTGGTGATTACCACCGATAATAACGTGAATGCGGTTGTTCAATATGCCGTAGAATTCCTGAAAGTAAAACGCATCATTGTTTGCGGACATTACGAATGCGGAGGTGTGAAAGCTGCGATGAATCCGAGTGATATGGGGCAATTGAATTCGTGGTTACAAACCCTGCGCGACGTTTACCGCTTTCACCGAAGTGAGTTGGATGGAATTAGTGATACCCAAAAACGATTTGACCGTCTGGTGGAATTAAACGTGTTGGAACAGTGTCTCAATGTGATCAAAATTGACCACGTGCAGCGCTCATGGTACAGTACAGGCTTTCCTTCTGTTCATGGTTGGGTATTTGATGTCCGAACCGGTAAACTGGTTGATTTGGGCTTGAATATGGACAAGGAATTCGCTGACATTCGCAGCATTTATGATTTGAAACCTTTAAACAAATAGATATGGTAAGAAAAGCAACAGCCGTTTGGAACGGTTCAGGAAAAGAAGGTAAGGGGCACCTGACAACTCAAAGCACGGTTTTATCAAAAACGCAATACTCGTTTAATTCGCGTTTTGCTGAAGGAGTCGGGACCAACCCGGAGGAATTGATCGCGGCAGCGCATGCAGGATGTTTCACCATGAAACTGAGTTTTAACCTTGGCGGAGCGGGATTTGAACCGACAGAACTGGAAACAACTTGTGCTATTACGCTGGAAGATGGAGCTGTAACGAAATCAGAGTTGACCTTAAAAGCAATGGTTCCTTCAATCGAAGCAGATAAGTTTGCCGAATTGGTAAAAGATGCCGAACAGAATTGCCCGATTTCGAAGTTATTGAATACAGTTATTTCTGTGGAATATACACTGAATTCTTAAAAATGTTTGATGCTTGATTTTTGATGTTGGATGGAGGTTTTGGTGAAATTAGAGCTTCGTTTCCAAAGACAAGTTATTTAGGTATAGAAAGATGACTTGAACTTAATCAGGAGAGTCCCATCAAAAATTAAACATCAAAAATCAAGCATCTTGCAAGTTTTTACTTGCTAAATCGATTTGTTTACTACTTTTGCCCCATGAAAATGACACAATTATTCCATCATCATCATCGTTTGCTCTGCTAAGTGCATTGGTGAGATGATTGTATCTATACAAAATTTTAACCCGCTTGGCTTTCAAGCGGGTTTTTTGTTGTCATTTTCTTCCGATAAACAAGGTCTTCCTGAAAGTCAAGCACAAACCAAACAACATGAAACGCTTGATTATCGCATTGCAAAAGTCGGGGAGGCTCCAGGAAGGTTCACTCAAACTCCTGCGCGAATGCGGACTAAAAGTTGATTACCGTGAAGGACAATTAAAAGTCATTACCGCCGATTATCCGGCAGAACTCCTGTTTTTGCGCAACAGCGACATTCCGCAGTATGTAGCTGACGGAGTGGTAGATCTGGGAATTGTAGGTTCCAACCTGCTTGAAGAAGATGAAACACCGGCAGAAGTCGTACTTCCGCTCGATTTCTCCAAATGCCGGGTGTCGTTTGCTGTGCCGAAAAATTCCACCATTCAGCAAGCTGGAGACTTGGCCGGAAAACGCATCGCGACTTCTTATCCGAATACCGTTCGGAAATTCCTTGAAAAACAGGGTATCGAGGCTGATATTCACACCATTTCAGGATCGGTGGAAATTGCGCCATCATTGGATTTAGCCGATGCAATTGCCGATATTGTTTCGACTGGAAACACCTTGTTTCAGAATAATTTACGTGAGTTGTTTCCTTTTTTGGAGTCCGAAGCAGTGCTGATCAAAGGCGCGAATTTCGATCCTGAAAAACAACCGTTGCTTGATCAATTGGTGTTTCGGATTCAATCTGTGCTGGCGGCCAAAGACAACAAGTACATTCTCCTGAATGCCCCGACTGATCAGTTGGAAACCATTTGCGCGATTTTGCCGGGTATGAAAAGTCCCACGATTTTGCCGCTGGCGATCGAAGGCTGGGTAAGTGTACACTCGGTAGTGAAGCAAAAAAACACATGGAACATCGTTCAACAGCTCAAAGAGGCTGGCGCTCAGGGAATTTTGGTGGTTCCGATCGAAAAAATGGTGATTTAATTTAACAGTATAGAAAACATGAAAATCCTTATAAATCCATCGGCGGAAGCTTTAACAGAAGCATTAAAACGCCCGAAACTGGAAGAAATGCAACTGGAAGAAACCGTTCGGGTGGTATTTCAGGAAGTGGAACAAAGCGGAGATCAGGCACTTCGGATGTTTACAGAACGCTTTGACGGAGTAAAACTGAATGCACTGAAGGTTTCTGAATCTGAAATCATTCAGGCGGAAGCTTTAGTGTCCGAATCACTAAAAAAGGCCATTCGTATTGCGGCAGAAAACATTGAACGTTTTCATACTTCGCAACGGGAAAGTGTGCAAATCATCGAAACAACTCCGGGAGTGACTTGCTGGCGAAAATCGGTTCCTGTACAATCGGTTGGTTTGTACATTCCTGGGGGAACGGCGCCGCTTTTTTCAACCGTTTTGATGCTTGGTATCCCGGCTAAAATTGCGGTTTGCCCCGTAAGAATCTTGTGTACACCGCCGGCAAAAGACGGATCGGTTCACCCGGCTATTTTGTTTGCTGCTTCAGTTGCGGGAATTACAGAAATCTACAAGGTCGGTGGTTCTCAGGCTATTGCAGCGATGTCGCTTGGTACGGAAAGCATTCTGAAAGTCGATAAGTTGTTTGGTCCCGGGAATCAATATGTAACGGCAGCCAAACAATACGCGCAGCAACTGGGAATCGCGATTGATTTACCGGCAGGACCGTCGGAAGTGCTTGTAGCGGCAGATGATTCGGTTCCTGCGGCTTTCATAGCGGCAGATTTATTGGCGCAGGCCGAACATGGTGCTGATAGTCAGGTGATTTTACTTGCTGATTCTGAGGTGTTTGTTGCGTTGATTCAGCAGGAGTTAACGAAACAATTGGCACAACTTCCACGCGCGGAAATCGCGGAACAAGCGTTGGAAAACAGTGTCGCAATTGTAGCGGATTCATCTAAATGGGCCGGGATCATCAATCAATATGCGCCGGAACACCTTATCTTAATGGGGAAATACGAGCAGCAGGTTGTGGAGCACGTCGTAAATGCCGGTTCTGTTTTCCTGGGTCAATTTACCGCTGAAAGCTTCGGTGATTATGCTTCGGGAACCAATCATACCTTGCCTACAGCGGGATATGCGCGCGCTTACAGCGGAGTTTCACTTGATTCTTTTGTGAAAAAGATCACGTATCAGCGGGTTTCTGAAACAGGCTTACAAAATCTTGGAAATACCGTGATCGAACTCGCAAAAGCCGAACAATTGGACGCTCATGCCTATGCGGTGGAAGTGCGATTAACAACGCAAAACAGTCAAATTCAGGAACCATGAAACAGTTTATCAGAGAAGATCTGCAAAACATAACACCTTACAGTTCGGCACGCGATGAATTTTCAGGCGAGGCTGGTATTTGGCTGGATGCCAATGAAAATGGATTTGCAACGCAATACAACCGCTATCCCGATCCGTTGCAGCGAAAATTGAAGGAACAACTTTCAAAACTAAAAAACGTACCCGCAGAAAACCTGTTTATCGGAAATGGCTCGGATGAAGTGCTTGATCTGATTTTGAGGCTTACATGTCGACCATTTCAGGATAGGGTTGCTTTTTTCGATCCTTCTTACGGCATGTACGAAGTGTTGGCGCGCATTAATGGCCTTTCAACAAAACGCATTCCGCTCGATGAACGGTTTGAAACCGATTGGACAAAACTCAATGAATCGATTGTGGGAACGCGTGTTTTGATCATTTGCAATCCGAATAATCCAACGGGAAATCTGTTTTCGCGCGAAAATCTTTCGTCCGTTTTGGGCACGTATTCAGGCGTGGTGGTGATAGATGAAGCTTACATCGATTTTAGTGATCAACCGTCGATGAGCGAATTAGTAAATGATTTCCCGAACCTGATTGTGGTTCAAACGCTCTCAAAAGCCTACGGAATGGCGGGATTACGCATCGGGATGGCAATTGCGAATACGGAATGGATTTCAGCGTTGAATACCATCAAACCACCTTACAACGTGAGTTCATTGGTTCAGGAAACAGCTTTGGATTTATTGGAATCGACGAATTGGGAAACCGTTATTCCGTCGATTGTTTCCGAACGAACGCGTGTTTTTGAAGCCTTGCAGAAACAAATCGGAGTATTGGAAGTCTTTCCCAGCGAAGCCAATTTCATCTTGTTTCGCGTAGCTGATTCCACTAAATTATATGGCTATTTGGCCAACGCAGGAGTGGTGGTGCGCAACCGAAGTTCACACTACAATTGCGGAAACACATTGCGCGTTACCATCGGCACAGAACCCGAAAACAACCGTTTTTTAATCACACTCAAACAATTTTACAAATGATAAAGCAAAAAGTACTGTTTATAGATCGTGACGGAACGATTATCAAAGAGCCCGAGGGTTATCAGATTGACCGTTTCGAAAAACTGGAATTCCTGGAAGGTGTCATTTCGGCCCTGAAAGCCATTGTTTCCTGGCAGGAATACAAATTGGTGATGATAACCAATCAGGATGGCCTGAGAACGGAAGCTTTTCCTTATGAGGAATTTATCGGTCCGCACAACCTGATGCTGTCGGTATTGGCAAATGAAGGAATTGTCTTCGATGAAATTCTGATTGACCGCAGTTTCCCGGAAGAGAATGCACCAACCAGGAAGCCACGAACAGGTTTGTTAACGGCTTATTTCGATGAAAGCTACGATCTGGAAAATTCCTTTGTGATCGGCGACCGGATGACAGATGTGGAATTGGCCAAGAACCTGGGATGCAAGGCGTTTTTCATTCGAGCGGAAAATGAGTTGGGGAACGATGAATTGAGCGTTTCTGCCGAAGAATTACAGCCGTTTATTCAACGAAGTGTCAGCAATTGGGAAGAATTGTTGACTCATTTGCGATTGGGAATCAGGAAAGTGAGTGTGCAAAGAACCACCGCTGAAACAGATTGCCGCATTGAGCTCGATTTGGATGGAACCGGGGTTGCTTCCTGCTCAACCGGAATTGCCTTTTTCGATCACATGCTGGATCAGATTGCGCGTCACGGACAGCTCGATCTGAGCATTGAAATGAAAGGCGATCTGGAAATTGATGAACACCACACGATTGAAGATACGGCCATTACGCTTGGACAGGCAATTGACCAGGCTTTTGGTTCCAAACGCGGCATTGAGCGCTACGGATTCAGCCTTCCGATGGACGATTGTTTCGCGACTTGCGCCATTGATTTTGGTGGCAGGGCCGAGTTGATCTGGGATGTGGAACTAAAAAGAGAGTTCGTCGGTAAAATGCCAACCGAAATGGTTCATCACTTTTTTAAAAGTATTTGTTTTTCAGCTAGATGCAATATTTACATTAAAGTAATAGGTGAGAATGAACACCACAAAGTAGAAGCTGTTTTTAAAGCATTTGCAAAGGCATTTTTGATGGCCAAACGTCGATCGGGAAGTTACGACGTGCTTCCTACAACTAAAAACAATTTGTGATGAATGTGGTGATTATTGATTATGGAGCCGGAAACCTGTTTTCTGTGCAACAAGCCTTCAAACGACTGGGAATTGAACCTGTTGTTTCGGATAATCCGGCGGTTATAGCAAACGCTTCACATGTTATTTTTCCGGGAGTCGGACACGCCAAAACAGCGATGGAACAATTGAAAGCGAAAAAACTGGATCGATTAATTCCGCAGCTAAAACAACCTGTTTTGGGAATTTGTTTGGGAATGCAGCTGTTGTGTGAATTCACGGAAGAAGGAAACCTGGCAGGTTTGGGTGTTTTTCGGTCGCGTATCGAACTTATTCCGGATGAGGTCATTGTGCCGCACATGGGCTGGAATGATGTGCAATTTTCAGGAAATGAATCGCATCCGAATTCCTACTATTTCGTGCACAGTTACAAAGCTTCCCTCAGCGAAGATACCTGGGGAATTTGTGATTACGGGCAACCATTTTCGGCTGCATTGAAGCGCAATAACTTCTATGGAGTTCAATTTCACCCCGAGAAAAGCAGCAAACAAGGAACTCAATTACTTACCGAATTTTTACAGCAATGATAGCAATACCGGCAATTGATTTAATAGACGGACAAGTCGTGCGCTTGTTTCAGGGCGATTTTTCGCAACAAACCACTTACACTGCTAATCCGGTGGAATATGCTCTGCAAATGGAGAATAACGGGCTTGAATGGCTGCATTTGGTGGATCTTTCCGGTGCGAAACTGGGAAAGTTGATACATATTTCTGTTTTAGAGGAAATAACCGCTTCCACAAATCTGAAAGTAGATTTCGGCGGTGGCGTTAAAACAATGAACGATGTGCGAGCCATTCTGTCCGCAGGCGCAAAGCAGGTTGTAGTTGGTAGTTTAGCGGCAACCGATCCTGTGTTGGTGAAATCATGGATCGAAGAGTTTGGCAGTGAGCAATTTGTAATTGCGATTGATACCGATGGAACGATGGTTAAAATCAACGGCTGGCAAGATGGTTCGGGGAAAAACCTGTCTGAAGTTATGGATGTTTATGCCGAAATGACTGGGCTGACGATCCTTACGACCGATATTCGAAGGGATGGAACAGGAACGGGACCAAGTGTTGGTTTGTACACCGAATTGATTCGCAATTACCCCAATCAACGATGGATTGCCAGTGGTGGCGTGGAAACAATCACCGATTTACAGGAATTACGCGCCATCGGTTGCTGGGGATGCGTGGTTGGAAAAGCCTTATTGGAAGGAAAAATCAGTTTGGAAACACTAAATGCTTTCAACGATGGACGTTTATAAGCGCATCATTCCGTGTTTGGATATCCAAAACGGTCGAACGGTAAAAGGCATCAACTTTGAATCCATTCGCGACGCCGGCGATCCGGTGCAATTGGCAAAACTGTACGCTGAGCAAGGCGCGGATGAACTGGTGTTGCTGGATATTTCTGCGACGAACGAAGAACGCTCAACCTTTTTACCAATTGTTGAAGCAGTTGCCGCTCAGGTAGATATTCCGTTTACCATCGGAGGTGGCATTGCTTCAGTGGAAACGGCTTTTCAGCTGCTGCGGGCCGGAGCGGACAAGATTTCGGTGAATTCATCGGCTATTTTGCGTCCGGAACTCATTACGGAACTCGCCGATCAATTTGGGAAACAATGTGTGGTGGTGGCTATCGACATTCGGAAAACGACTAACGGTTACACAGTCCACACACACGGTGGAAAGCGCGATACAGGCAAAAACGCACTGGAATGGATCGAAGAAGCGGTTTGTCGTGGAGCAGGTGAATTATTGATCACTTCCATGGATGGCGACGGTACCAAAAACGGTTTTGCACTCGATTTCTACCGGCTGGCAACAGCTCGTGTGAATGTGCCGGTTATCGCATCGGGCGGAGCCGGAACCGTTCGGCATTTTGAAGATTTATTCAACGAAACAGCGGTAACCGGTGGATTGGCAGCAAGTATTTTTCACTACGGAGAATTGCCAATTCCCGAACTCAAACAACAACTCAAACAAACAATTCGAATCAGATGACACCAAAACTCAATTACGATAGCAACGGATTAATTCCGGTTGTGATACAAAATGCTCAAAATCAACAGGTATTGATGTTGGGCTATATGAATGAAACTTCATTTCAGCAAACGATAACCACGAAGGTTGTGACATTTTACAGTCGCTCTCGTCAGGAAATCTGGGTAAAAGGAGCTACTTCAGGCAATTACCTGAACCTGGTTTCATGGTCGGTTGATTGTGATAAAGACGCTCTATTGATAACTGCGATTCCTGCCGGGCCCACTTGTCACACGGGAGCAGTTTCCTGTTTTGGCGAACAACCTCTTTCCGGTCTGGCAGTGATTTCGCAGCTTGAACAAACAATTCAGGACCGGTTTGCGAATCCGAAGGAAGGTTCGTATATCCAATCGCTGATTGAAAAAGGATTGCCGAAAATGGCCCAGAAAGTAGGAGAGGAAGGAGTGGAAGTGGTGATTGAAGCCATGCGGGACGAACCGCATCTGTTTTTGGAAGAATCGGCCGATTTGTTGTTTCACTATATGATTTTATTGCGGGCGAAAGGAGTTGATTTAAGTGAAGTGCTGGAGGTTTTGAAAGGACGAATGGGGTGATTTTTGCGTGGAAATTTTCAAATTTGACAAATGTCCAATTTGCCAAATGGGCAATTTGGACATTTTCCGGTGAAATTTTTGTGAGAAAATGCTAAAATTGTAAACGTTTAAAAGTTTAAAGTTGCGCAATTTTAGAATTTTACACTTTTCAAAGAAGTCCATTTTTACTGGCTTGTAGGCCCACTACTTCCTCTCAATCTTCTGATACGACGTCACAATCCCCTTAATAAGCGCCGAGCTGAATCCGCTGTGTTCCATTTCGTTCAATCCCACAATCGTACATCCTTTCGGAGTGGTCACTTTATCAATTTCCTCTTCCGGATGCAAGCCGTTCTGGATTAGCAGTTGTGCGGCGCCTTTTACGGTTTGACTCACAATTTTATTCGCCGTTTTGGCATCGAATCCCACTTCGATTCCGCCCTGGATCATGGCGCGAATAAAACGCAAAGCATAAGCAATACCACAAGCCCCAAGAATTGTTGCCGATTCCATCAACTGTTCATCGATCCAAACGGTTTGCCCGATTGCGTTGAACAATTCTTCCACGGCTGCTTTTTTGTTGAGCGGATCGTTGAGCGAACTCAGCGCCGTCATACTTTCCTGCACATCGGCGGCTGTATTGGGCATGGCGCGATAGAGCGAATACGAATCGTTTCCTAAAGCAGAAGCCAATTCGTGCAGTGTTTTTCCGGTGGCAACCGAAATAACCGTATGACGTGAAGCATCAAAATCGCCTGCGTGCTGCGCAAGGAAGTCTAAAATGGTATATGGCTTCAATGCAAGAATGATCGTGTCACATTCACGCAATACAAGCGCATTATCAGCTGTGAAAATTGTTTGTTCGTCAGCATATTGTTGCAGCAACTCCGGATTTCGCCGTGTGCCGTAAATCACAGCATTGGGGTATTGTTTACGAAATCCTTTTACCAATGATAAACCAAGATTTCCGCAGCCAATAATTCCAATTTTTTCCATGATTTCTGTATTTGGATGCAAAAATAGACGGATTTATTGATGCCGGATGTTGAATTTTGGATGTTTGATAAGATTTAGCGTGAAATCTTAAGGCTGTTAAGTGAATTGAGCACTTTAGATTAACCTCAATCCAACATTCAACATCCAAAATCAAACATCCTTAAAACACCACCTCCAACACCGAATTGGCCGGAAAACTCACCGGATATTCCACATCCCACATTTCAAATGCTTTTTCATCACTTGTGGTAATGATCGTGGGACGGAATCCGTGATTGAGTTTCTTCATTTTGAGTTCCAGCTCTATACGCGCAGCATCAGATAACTTCCCGCCGATGATTTCGACAGATGCACAATGTCCGAAATGAGAAATGAACAGTTTCAGGGTTGTTCCTTTCAATTCATCGTTTGGAAAGGACTTTTTCAGATGTTGTGTCAGCTCCTTTTTCAAAGCTTCTTTTCCCGGCTGAGTAGACTTGCAATGCTCAGGATCATAAATCGCATTGACCAGTTTACCGGTGTGAATGCTGTCTGACCAGAGCCGGGTCTCGAAATCGTTTTCAAAGCGACCGGGAGACGGACTGTCCCAGTTTTCGAAATCTTCCAGCGAAGGATCAGCTGTGGGTAATTGTTTTGTGATATACCAGGCTGCGTGTGGTTTTAATGCTAAATCCTGTTGATCGGCTCCAATAAAACCGGCACACAGGGTTAACTGCTGTTCTTGTTCTGCAGGATCGTTGCTGTAAAAGTTGTTCCAAATCAGTGGTATCTCGCAAATTGCATCAGGTAAATCCCGAATTTCAATGGAATTGTGCAAGTAATCATTCCCCGACAAATAAGGATTTCGGTAATAATGAGTGATCGTTACGCCATCGGCTTCTCCGGCCTCAGGATGTGATTCGATGTATGCATCCAAACGATCATCTCTCATCCATTCCGATTTGGTGAAATAAGGAAAGAGCTTCGAAAGCCACCCGTTCATCTGGATCTTATTGTATTCAATACGGTATTTATACATCCGCTGCCAGAATGCGCGGTCCGGCTTTCCGTCGAATGCGTTGATGAATTCCTGTAAAATCGGTTTTAGTTCCGTGGTCCAGAATTGCAGATCGTATTTGTCGAGTTGTTCCACATGTTGCAGCAACTTTACCCAGTCTTCGCGCGTTCCGAGCAATATCACATTCGGAATACCACAGCCCGAAGCTCCACGCAAGGAAATGACTTCTTTCAGAGAAGATAATAAAATGGTGTGAAGTACGGTCTTGGTTTCGGGAGTTGAAGTAGAAAACTCAGGAAGCATGGTCGAATAGAAATCATCCGTTGTTTTTTGCTGCGCCATCAATGCAAAGGTGTCAATGAGCTGTTGCCAGTTTTCTTCTTTCAGATTAACCAAATCATCCATCCGCACAACCAATTCTTCTCTTTCGGCTGATTTCACAACACGACTTTGCAGCGCATCGAAGTGTTCGTTGATGTGAAGCGAAACGCCCAATGCAATTTGAATCCAGATATCATCGGGTGACAGTACCAAATCATGGTGCTGCGCATAAGCCAAATGGACCGTTTCAAGAAAGCTGTTTTGTCCGGTGGGAACAATCTTCTGATCCAACTGTGAACCAACAAGAACAGTTAATGCCGGATTTCCCAGAATCTGACTGGCAGGAAACTCATTGTAAGGAACTGAAGTTGGAATCACTGTATCGACATGAATGACAAGCCCTGATTGGGTTGTTTTCTGAGCATTCAAACCCGAAATAAAAAGCAGCGGGCAAATGATTCTTAAAAGTGGGCGCATGGGCATTGATTTAGACAATCGGAAATTAAGCATTTCGACTGAAATATTTCGTTTCTATCCGACTTTAATAATACGTGAACTCTATGTCTGCCACGAATAAACGAATGAAAAACCTTGTAGAATTAATTACGAATAACCAGCCACGGCTGGTATCACTAATCTGGATTTGTGCTGGAAACAAGGTTTCCAATATTCGTTCTAATTGTACCCAATACGTTATTCGTTTATTCGTGGCGAAAAAAAGGATGTCATTTACCACTTAAAAGAAGTGTTTAGACGAAAAACAGGTTGGATTGACAGCGCAAATGAATTATCTTTACAGAGTCGTTCGTCAATCTAAGTATTGAGTGTAAACGGCAGTTTCGACATTGTTGGAACAACCCATGCAGTTTTTGTTGACGTCTAACATTTTACAACGAACGGGGAGTCTTGACGTTTCAATGGCGGGCCGCATCCGCCTTAGGCGGAGAAGTGAATTTCGATTTACAACCAGCGGATTACAACGAGGCGCAGCGAACTAAATCGTACCTTTCTGAGACGTTCAGAAGTACGCTGCATGGGTTTTTTACTTCCCGTATGTTTTGTAGATATTGGCTTTTTTGTCTTTGCCCTTGGTGATGAGCTCGGTAGAAGTGATGGAAGTGATTTCCAGTTCTTCTGTATAGGAGGAATCATCCATTAAATGTGTCAACGACAATTGTTTATCATTGAGTTTCCATTGACCTTTTGATCTGCGTTGAATCAACGGAAGCCCTTTTTCTTTCCATTCGGGATCAATGAAGGTGTCGTAAATGATGAAATAACCGTTTTTCTGAATGTGCAACACAATGTTTGTTGGTTGATTGGAATATTCAACGCCTTTTTCACGTGTGGTTTTTTGCTCTTCCTTGGTTAGTTTCCAACGACCCAAAATGCCCGATTTTGTAGATGTTACTTGTTCTCCGGCAGGCTTATCTGCGGAAGAATCTGTACATGATGTTACCAAAAGCAACGCAAAAAGAATAGAAGTAATGAATTTTAGTTTCATGTCCTAAATATAAAAGAATTCTTCGTAATGCTGCCCAACCGCTCAACCGAATCTTTATAATTCGGTTTCTTCACTCTTTTACCAATTTTGATTTCCAAATTTCACAATAAATGGCCCGGTGGTCCGAATAAGCTTTCTCCTGAATGGTAAAATGTTGCGCTGAAAGCTCATCGGTATGGAAAATATAATCAATTCTGCCGGCGGGAACTTTTCCGGCATAGGTCACACCGATTCCGGTAGCGCATTCTCTGTAAGAATCAACAAGTTGGTTGTCGAACTGGTTGTAAACATACGACATCGGAGTATCATTAAAATCGCCGCAAATCACCACCGGATAAGGCGATGTAAGCATATGTTCGGTCACGCGTTTTGCCTGGTCGGCCCGATTTGGATAGGCGATACGCAGCTTTTCTATGATCAAACGAAACGTCGATTTCTTCTGAGTAACCTGCTTGTTTTTCTCACCGAACAAGGCATAATCATCTGGCTGTAATTTGATCGATTGCAGGTGAATATTGTAAATGCGAAGCGTATCGCCACCTTTCACCACATCGGCAAAAATGCAGTAATTATCACTCTTGGAACTGTTGCTGAACATCACATCACCTTTCGCTACAATCGGGTATTTGGAAAGCATGCAAATGCCGAAATTTTGCCGCCCGGTCATTTTATGCGAATAGCGTTCGTGGTAATAATCCAGTTTCAATAACTCGATTAAGGTGTCTTTGGTTGAAAAACCGGTTGGTTTGTCTTGCTGGTAAAACTCCTGAAAACACACCACATCCGGATTCATCTGCTCTACATAAGCAATGATTGCGTTGCGGTTTTTGTTGCGCTCTTCAATAGATTGATTGTACAGATCAAATAAGCGTACATTGTAGCTCATGATTTTCCAGACATTGTCGTTTTTTGTTGCTTCTTCAGATGAAAACGTGATGGAAAGCGTCCGGAAATGCAGTGTTCCTCCCAATAAAATGACTCCCAACACCACGAAAAACCACTTGGAACGCATGAAAGCCCAGTAGATCAGGAAGAGGAGAGTGCAAATGATGATGATAGGATATGCCAGTCCGAAAAACGGCATTAACCAAAAGGTGTTGGGGTGCACAAAAGGGCAGAGGTAGGCCAATAGCAGGGAGGAAAGACAAATGATCGTCAATACCTTCATCCATGAAGTAAACCGTGTTATTTTATGCCACCATTTGGTCATTCAGTTATTTCTTACTCTGCGAAAATAGAAATTCCTTTTCCGACTTCGAGAGTGATTCGTAGCCCGATTTTGAAATCTTATCAAGAATCGCGTCAATTTTTTTCTGACGCTCTTTGGCTTCCATGTTGTATTGTTCGTCGGTTTTCACCGTTCGGCCGCCCCCACGTTCAACACGCATGCGTTGTCTGGGCTTGAACAGGCGACTAAAAAAAGCAAGAAATCGTTGTCCCATCATTTCAGAGAAATTAATCATGTTTGACGATGCATTCAAATTGACCACCGAGAGCCAGCCGATCAAAGCTCCACCCAAATGTGCGAAATGCGCTGTTCCGTCATTGACCCCTAAATTAATAAAGTCTGAAATCAGAAAAAACAATGGAACGATGAAAAACGGAATTTGTAGTGTTCCGAATACAGAGACCTGTAAACTAGGGCGATGGGCAAAAATGGCGATAAAAATTCCCATGATAGCACCCGAAGCGCCTACCACCAATCCATGCTGGTGTTGCATTACCGGAAAAGCCACTTCTGCCAAAATCTCGACCAATCCGCCTGCAATTCCAGCAATGATGTAGGTGTGAAGTAAACGTCTTCCGCTGAAAAACTGTAAGAACATTCTTCCGGCAAAAAACAGCATTAACATGTTGATAAAACAGTGAATGAAGTCGAAATGCGCAAACATACTCGTCACCAATCCCCAAGGTTTGTAGATCAGCTGCGACAAATCTGTTCGCAACGCAAAAATATCCTTCAATACATCCAATACAGGCGTTCCTTCCGAAGCAGGAGTTTGGTACAGGCGTTCAATCATTGCCGCGGAACCGATCAGTACAAAAATCAGCACATTGATGAAAATCAACCGAATGTGCATTCCGCCAGATTTGTATTGGTACTTCAATTCATCGATAAACGAACGTTGTGTTTGCATGGTCTAATAAAATTGATTTCTGTTTTTTCGCCAAATCAATACAAGAATCGCTCCGACAACTGCTCCGCCAATGTGCGCTAGGTGCCCGATGTTATCTCCCATTCGCGGATTAAAGACCATGTATAATTCATAAGCTACATACGCTCCAATAAGGAATTTGGCTTTGATCGGTATCGGGAAGAAAATAAACTGCAATTCGGTATTCGGGAACAAAATGGCAAACGCAGCCAGGATTCCGAAAAGTCCTCCGGAAGCGCCCAAAGAAGAGGATAGGCAGGAATTTTGATACTTGATCAAAACGTCGTTTAAATGATTTTCGACTCCCAATGTTCTGAGATATCCGGGATGATCCAATAAATAAGCATGAATCCGGCTAAAGTCCGATGTGGTAAATCCATTCGCAATCAATTCGTTTTTTAAGTGGTAAAACTGAATGTAATTGATGGTTCCGTCAATCAACCACGATCCGATGGAAGCGGCGAAGAAGAAAATGAAAAAGCGTTTTGCTCCCCACAATTTTTCCAGAAACGCCCCAAACATCAATAACCCGAACATATTCATGAATAGGTGCATGAAATCGCCGTGCATGAAAAAGTGCGAGACGATCTGGTATGGTTCAAAGAAAGGAGAATTGATGGCATGAATGGAAAGCATTTCTCTTAGGTCGATGCCTTGTGTTTCGAAAAAAGCTGTCAAAATGAACATCAATACATTCAGTATCAATAAATTTCGGGTTACCGTTGGTATGTTATTGAGAAAAGAAAACATATCGTTAAAAGAGTTGGATCATAGATTCGTTACTAATGGTGTTCAAAATGCGTTTTCCGCCCGGGGTAAACTGATGTTCCTGCTGTTCAAACAAACGGCTCACAAAATCGGTCAGTGATGCCTCGTCCGGATTGAGTTTCAGGTGCATGCTTCCGGCAAACGCCAGTTGCGACAGCACTGTATGCGCTATTTCGCCTTTATCGAGCGTGCCTTGCTGCAGTTGTTCAAGTACTTTGTCCACGCATTGCAAAACAGTCGATTCGGAAATAATATCCGGAATGCCGGTCAACAACAGCTGCTCATCTTTCCATTCCCACGAAAACCCGATGCGTTGCAATGTCACCTGATGTTCTTCCCACGAAAGTTTTTCCTGCTTTGAACACTGCTTTTCCATCGGGAAGAGCAATTGCTGCGAAGCGAGCGGAGCTACGTAAAAACCACGCATCATTTCCTCGTAGAGCAAACGTTCCTGCGCTCTGCGGAAGTGAATCAGCAGCAAACCTTCCTGAATGGCTGCAACAATAAATGTTCCCTTAATCAGGAATGGCCCGGTTGGTGTATCATTGATACTAAGCGAAGTTTGCTCGGCGTCAGGTTCCAGTTCTGGAAGCACATCATCGGTCGTGTTCCAAAAATGTTCCCATGGTTGTTTTTCTTTCGCCGGCGACTGACCAAAACCAACATTGTTCATGGCTGAAGTGAATGCTTTTGAAGAAGAATTGGCCGCAGGTTTAGGCGGATCGAACGGATTATATGTTTTATCAACCCTAATGGTCGGTTCCACAGCCGGAGTTCCCAAAAAGGAAAGCGGTAAATCAAACTCACTTTCACGGTCGAAATCCAGCGTCGGAGAAATATTGAATTTACCCAATCCCAGGCGAATAGCGCTTTTCAGGATGGAATAAATCGCTTTATCTTCCTCAAACTTGATTTCCGTTTTGGTCGGATGAACATTCACATCTATTTGTTTCGGATCAATTTCCAGAAACAGGAAATAGCTCGGAAATGATTTCCCGGGAAGTAGTTGTTCAAACGCTGAATTCACAGCATGATTAAAATACGTATCCCGGAAAAAGCGGTTATTGACAAAGAAAAACTGTTCACCGCGCGATTTTCTGGCAGCTTCGGGTTTTCCTACAAATCCTTCCACCCGAACAATATCGGTGCTTTCGGTAACAGGTACCAATTTATCGTTGTATTGTTTTCCGAAAACATCCACAATCCGCTTGCGCATAGGCCCGGGAAGTAAATGATAGATTTCCTGATCATTGTGCACCAGTCGAAAACTCAATTCGGCATGCGCCAAAGCAACACGTTCAAATTCATCCAACACGTGCTTCAATTCTACATTGTCCGATTTCAGGAAATTACGTCTGGCCGGTACGTTGTAAAACAGGTTTCGAACTTCAAACGAAGCGCCCACTGCACATTGCACAGGTTCTTGTTTCACAATCGTGCTTCCTTCTATGCATAATTCTATGCCCAATTCATCGGTTTCGCGGCGTGTTTTCAGCGTTACATGCGCAATTGCAGCTACAGAAGCCAATGCTTCGCCTCTGAAACCTTTGGTTGTGAGTGCAAATAAATCGTCGGCATGCTGAATTTTGCTGGTTGCGTGGCGTTCAAAGCACATACGTGCATCAAGCGGCGACATTCCTTTTCCATTGTCCACAATCTGGATCAATGTTCGGCCGGCGTCTTTTACAAAAACCTCAATTTTAGAAGCGCCGGCATCGATACTGTTTTCAATCAGTTCCTTTACCACCGAGGCAGGACGTTGTACCACTTCACCTGCAGCAATCTGGTTCGCGATATGATCCGGAAGTAAACGAATGAGATCTGACATGCTTTTTTGCTTCTACTTTGTTCTTTTGTTACCGTTTTCAAGCATTGATTGCTTGTTTCTGGACTGCGCTTTCAAAAATAAGACTAAAATTGACTTTTCGTGGGAATTCAGACAATTCCCGTTCCACTTTTCGCAAGCTGACAAAGCGTCAGTTTTTTGCCAAAATCTATTTGTTGCTTGTCTCCCACAGATGCACAGATTTTTTGCGCTCCTAACGGCAGCGCTTATATGGATTAACTTTATGTGATGCTTGCCACTTTTTTTCGCCACGAATGAACGAATAACAAGCTGTGTATAATTTATAACGAATCATAGACTTCGTCTATCACTAATCTGGATGCTGCTAAATTGGTTTAATAGAAACAACGTTTTCTTATTCGCTTTTAGAATCAAGTATGTTCAGCCGCGGCTGATTTATTCGTGGCTGAAGACTATAGTATTGTTAAAACAATTTGATCACCAAGCGAGTGCGTTAGCCGAGCAAAAAATTCGTGCATTCGTGGGAAAATATTCACATTTATTGGTTTGCCGATAAATGCAGTCCTATAATTCTGTGGGATAGTGGCGGAAACGATTATTTTTGTCAAAAAGAAATTCATGAAATTTTTCAAGCCGGTTTTGGTTGTCACACTGTTGGTTGCTTTGGCCACAATTGCTTTATCAATAACTCCGAAAAAGGGGAAGTCAGGCAATCGTTCCAACGGAAAAGCGCTTTCAGAAGAAGACAAATGGGTCAACGATAAACTGACCAAAATGACGCTGGAGGAAAAGATCGGACAGTCATTTATGGTGGCGTGTTGGTCGAACCGTGGCGACAGTCATATCGAGGAAATTGAACAACAAATAACCGAAGATAAAATAGGCGGCGTCATCTTTTTTCAGGGCGAACGCGGAAATTTACAGAACAGCATTGATCGTTTTCAGAAAAAAGCCGAGACTCCTTTATTGATTGGAATGGACGCCGAATGGGGAATTGCGATGCGTATTTTTCAGGAAGAACGCTTTCCATACGCGCAAACCATTGGTGCGGCAAATGATGTGGAACTCACTAAAAAAATGGGCGAATACATGGCGATTGAATGTGATCAGATGGGGATTCACCTCAGTTTTTCGCCGGTGGCAGATGTCAACAGCAATCCGAAAAATCCGGTAATCGGTTTTAGGGCGTTTGGTTCCGATGCCGCGCATGTTTCCAAACACGTTTCGGCGTTTGTTCAGGGAATGGAAGGTCAAAACGTGTTGTCGTGCGTCAAACATTTTCCCGGACACGGCGATACGGATGTCGATTCGCATTTGGAATTACCCACCGTTTCACACACCGAAGCTGAGTTCAGATCAGTTGATTTTGCTCCTTTCAAAAGCGGAATTGCAGCCGGAACCAGCGCTGTAATGGTGGCTCACCTGAATGTTCCTTCATTGGATAACTCGGGAACGCCGAGCAGCCTTTCCAAAAAAGTGATCCAGGGATATTTACGCGATGAATTGAAATTCAAGGGATTGGTGATTTCCGATGCGCTGAATATGAAAGCGGTTTCGGAGAAATACGGCAAATCGGAAGTAGTGGCGAAAGCTTACATGGCCGGTTGCGATATCGTTTTGTTTCCCGAAAGTGTGAAAGAAGCCATCGACCTGATTCGCAAGAAAGTTGAATCGGGTGATTTGGAAAAAGCCGAAGTTGATGCCCGCTGTAAACAAGTGCTTCACGCCAAATACAAAGCCATCATTCACAAACCGATGGTGAAACGCAAAGATGTTTCCATCGAGCGAAAGCTGGCATGTGCACAGGTCTATGAAAAAGCGATGGTGGTAATCAAAAACGACAATAAATCGTTGCCGCTTGATCGTTTGGACCGCAAGATTGCCCGCATCAGCGTTGGAACACATGCATTGGCATTCCGCGAAAGTATTGATCGCTACGCCAATGTAGAGCATCATCATTTTTATTCCATCAAAGAAGCGCTTGAACGCCTGAAAGATAAATCATGGCAGGGATACGATGTGATCATCACCGATTTTCACTCTAACGCACAACGTGCTAAAAACAATTATGGTTTTGGAGAATGGCAAAAAGTAACCGATTTGCTTCCAACTGAAGCGACAGTGATTACGACGTTCTTCGGAAATCCGTTGGTTTTGGCAGGAACGCCACAATTACCGGCAAACATCGATGCTTGCGTGTTGGGTTATGAAAACCATGAACTGGCACAGGATCGTGTGGGACAGTTTATCATGGGAGCTTTTGATGTGAACGGAAAACTGGATATTTCCATCAACGATACCTGGAAAAAAGGAACGGGATTGAGCGTGAAAGGAAACGGACGTTTGAAATATACTGTTCCGGAAGAATTGGGTATTTCGTCTGATAAAATGGCAGAAATCGACGCGATTGTAGACAACGCTATTCGCTCAAAAGCGCTTCCTGGCTGTCAGGTTGTTGTAGCGATTGACGGAAAAGTGATTCTTCAGAAATCGTACGGGACCACGATGTACGAAAAAGGCGATTCGATTACCAATGATCATTTATACGATATTGCTTCGATTACCAAAATTGCGTCGTCGACCATGTCGCTGATGAAACTGAAATCGGAAGGAAAGTTTGACGAGACTTCTACATTGAGCCAACTCGTGCCCGAAATTGTGGGAGAAACTCCTTATGCTAAGCTGAAAGCCAGTGATATGCTCACGCATCAGGCCGGATTGACACCCTGGATACCGTTCTACAAAACAACCTTGAAAGAGGGAGAATTGAGAACGGACATTTACAGCACAAGCAAGAAAGAAGGTTTTTCCGTTCAGGTAGCTGATGATTTGTGGATCAAAGACGATTACGCCAAAGTAATGATGAAAACCATTCTGGAAACACCATTGTCAGGCGAAAAGAAATATGAATATTCCGATTTGGGGTATTATTTCTTCAAAGCCTACATCGAAAAAACGACCGGTAAAACACAGGATAAATATGTTGATCAGGCCATTTACAAACCGTTGGGATTGCAGCGAATGACGTATTTGCCGTTGCGTAAATTCCGTTTGTCAGAGATTGTTCCGACTGAAAACGACAAGGAATACCGCAAGCAGGTTATTCACGGTCATGTACACGATCCGGGAGCTGCAATGGTTGGTGGAGTAGGCGGTCATGCAGGTTTATTCTCCAATGCCACAGATTTGGCGGCTTTGATGCAGGTATTACTTAACAAAGGTCAGGTGGGGGAGTTCAGTTTGATCGATCGTAGTATCGTAGAGCAATTCACCAGTTGTCAGTATTGTCCGAAAAACCGTCGTGGTTTAGGCTTTGACAAACCGACAATCGATAAAAAAAGCGGTCCTACATGTGCGTTGGTATCGTCTGGCAGTTTTGGCCATTCGGGTTTTACAGGAACGTTGGCGTGGGCCGATCCGGAATTCAAGGTGAATTTTGTTTTCCTTTCCAACCGTGTTTATCCTGATGCGACCAATTGGAAAATCACCAATATGGGCATCAGAACCGAGATTCAGCGGGTGATCTATGAGGCTTTGGCCGATTCTAAGAAATGATTTTTTGAAATAAATCTTCCTGTGGGCGCGCGATTTATCGCGACCCCGACTAATATATAAGAATGGTAGGTTTTCAAGAATAATAGCACAACAGTAAGATTCAGATTCATTGCAATGATGAGAATAGAGATACCTTTGTAATACAACAATACAGTTCGTGGTGAAACGCGGACCAACGACAATTCAGACAAACAACTAAACGAACATTCAAACAAATGAAAATCGGAATCGTACTTTATCCAACTTTCGGGGGAAGCGGCGTAGTAGCCACCGAATTGGGAAAGGCCCTCGCATTGAAAGGACATCAAATCCACTTTATTACCTATTCACAACCCGTTCGACTGGGAAGTTTCAGAGAAAATATCTATTACCACGAAGTAGCCATCAGTGATTATCCGCTATTCGAATACCAACCTTACGAAACCGAATTGGCGAGTAAAATGGTAGACGTGGTGAAATATGAAAACCTTGATTTACTGCATGTACATTATGCCATTCCACATGCTTCGGCAGCGTTTATGGCGCAGCAAATTTTACGTACGCAGGGAATCGATATTCCGTTTATTACAACGTTGCACGGAACCGACATCACACTTGTTGGAAAAGATCCTTCGTTTGAACCGGTGATTACGTTTTGTATCAACGCTTCCAATGCGGTGACAGCTGTTTCAGAAAGCTTAAGAAAAGACACGTATGCGCATTTTGCCACGGATCGTGAAATTCACGTGATCCCGAATTTTATACAGGCAAAACCAACCTTACAGGCGATTGATCTGGAAAAACGCCGTCATTATGCGATGGACCATGAGCGCATTTTGTGCCACATCTCCAATTTCCGTAAGGTAAAGCGGGTAGAAGACGTAGTGGAAATTTTCCGCCAGGTTCAGGAACGCATTCCGGCCAAACTCATTTTGGGTGGTGATGGTCCCGAACGACCATTGGTAGAGCGGATGGCGCGCGAAATGGGAATTTGTAACAAGATTATCTTTACCGGTAAAGTGCGCGAAACCGGTCCTATTTTAGAAATCGCCGATTTGTTTTTATTGCCTTCTGAAACAGAAAGTTTCGGTTTGGCAGCGTTGGAAGCTATGGCTGAAGGCGTTCCGGTGGTTTCGTCTAATACTGGGGGAATTCCGGAGGTGAATCGTCATGGTTTCTCAGGCTATTTATCCAATGTGGGTGATGTTGATGAAATGTCAAAACATGCGATTCATATTTTGTCGGATGATGCGCGTTTGCATACCTTCCGCGAGCAATCGCTGGCACAAGCCCATAAGTTTTCATTGAAAGAAGTGCTGCCGATTTACGAAAACCTGTATGCGCAGGTGATTAAGGAATTACAGGCGGTTTGATATGTAGATTCTGTGCTGAGAAGAGATTGATAATTGTGTTGAGGATAAGCATTAGAGTCTAAATGAAAATCCCGCATTTCACGAATGGAATGCGGGATTTTTAGTGTTCAAAAAGTTGAATGCTATTTTTTAAATGACTTATACATGAAGTTTTCTTCCTTTGCCTTTTGACGCTCTTTTTCTACCGCTTTGAATTCTTTCTCATGATTCCCATTAAAGTTTTCTTTTAAATCGGTTACCCCCAGTTTTTCAAGGCAGTATAGAAATTTGGTAAGCGCCATTTCGTTTTGCCCCTTGCTAAACGTAAAGGAATACCAGTATAACTGGGCGGCAAAATCGTAAACGCTCAAGTCAAGTGCGATATCTGCAAATTTGTAGACATCGGCCAGTTTTTGCGATTTAATCTGAAACAACTCATTGATTTCCTGCCGACGAATCATCGTGTATGCTTCATCAGCGTTTGTCGCACTGACCTGAATTTCATATAATGGGTCGCAACCATATACAATGACTTTTGCTTTGTTCCAGTTGCTGTGGTTATCCATTGTTGTGGTGCCGTTTTTCAATTCCATTGCATTTTGAGTGAAATACAACTCATAGTTCGCCCAGGCTGAATGGGGATTGATTTTCAGTATGTGATTATAAATATTGATTGCTTCCTGAAAATTTTCTTTATCATGTTCGGCAATTCCCAGACTAATTTCCTTGTCGGCGATCTGATTATAAGAACCTAATCTCCAGTATAATTCCTGCAAATACCGTGTGGTATTTGATTTTTGATCAGAAAAGAACAACGTTATTTGCAAGTAGTTAAGCGCAATAGCAAATTTTCCTTCTGCAACCAATGCAAATATGTTGGAAGCCGAAACAAGTTCATTGCCAATGCCCATTTCCATTACGCCTCTCCAATAATCTGTATTGGAACCAAATAATTTTTGATGATCATGAACAGACGTGAAATCGGTATTTTTAATCAATTCACCTGTACTTGTAACGCCTTTAAATTGCTCTTCAGCTTTCAATTGAAAAGCGGATAATACTGGTAAAACTTCAGAAATAGCCCATTGTTTGGTGGTTTCGTAAGTGTAAGCCAAATCACCCGTTGCGTAAGCTTCTTTTCGTTGTTCTTCCGGAAATTGAATGTTTTTGAATGTTCCGGTCACATCACCATTTTCGATGTTTAAGGTAATAGCAATCGGAAAGTCAACAATTTTGGTGTTATCAAAGGTCATTTGATCTATCGATGCTAAAACAGATTCCTGTTTTTTCGAATCAAGTTCAGGAGATGCGTAAAGATTCACGGTAGGTTTCCCTTCTTTGTGTGAAATGAGGTGCAATGCTATTTTTTGATCCTTTGAAACTGTTTTGAATTCTTGCGTCATAAAATCCATCAGAGAACCTAATTGTGCAATGTAACGGTCCTGTTCGATATTTACTTCTGCAATGTGATCATTTGCCAGTAGAACGAGACTGAATTGTGATTCTTCCTGCGCCAAAGAACGACTTCCGAAAAAGAGGATGGAAGCAGAAAGTAGTATATAATAGCGCAGACGTTTCATCATTCGTTTTTTTAAGTGTTAAAAGTAAGACTTCCTTTCGGATAAAAATAAAAATCCCGTACCTCCAATAAGCACGGGATTTTTGGCATGAAAAATTAGTGGTTTTAATTGCTGCTATTCGCTTTCACCGGAGCACTTTGACCCGCCAGTAAGTTGGTTAAACTGGTAAACAAAACCCTCAAGCCCGAATGAAGTGTCATCATTCCAGCTGCCGGTTTCTAAGAATACGATTTTACAGAACGAGATTTTTGTTCATAGTTTTTCCGTTTTCCCTAACACCTTCACAAGGACGTAACCACCTGCCGGATTTATACAAGATTGATTCCAGTCCGTTGCCAGTTGATATAAGTAGCGTAAAAGTGCTGCGCATGAATTTTCTGCTTTCTTTTCGATTACATGGTGGAAAGTAGGAAACGTTGTAGCTGTAATAACCGTTTTGATCCGTGTAAACCGTATCACTATTTCTTTTTTCCTTGCTGAAAACAAGTATTTCATTGGCTCTGGCTTTACCGGATGAATCGGTGACTTTTCCGGTAATTGTAAAGCAGTGCATGCGTGTTTTTCCAAAACAGGAAATACTGAGTACCAAACAACAGAATAAAAGGATGGATCGCATGCGCACAGGAATAACGTTGTTACAACGATGGTTTTATATCCCTTGGAACTTTGTCGATACTTGTTCCGAAGTATAAATCCTGGTTTTCTTTGATGTTGACATTCAAATTCGAAATAGAACGATCAAGTAAATGTAAGCTATCGTCTTTAATATAATGCTGGTTATCTTCCACTAAATTGTAGATATCTATCTGTAAACCACTGTAATAGTTGTATTTTGCTAAATTGTTTTTGGTGTTCTCGGTATTGTTAAAAACACTTGGTAAAATTCCAAACAAAGAGGTCGAAAAGAAAAAGATCACAAAAGAAGACTTCAGGTAAAAATCAGTTGTGTGGTCCCAACCTTTTTTGAGAATCAGAAAAGCAAGCATGGCGGATACAATGGAACAAAAGGTGAACACAACAGTAAAGGCAAATTCATAGGCGTTGTATTTCTGCGCCATGTATAAATAGGTTTTCTTGATACTGGATGTGATCTCGTATTGATCTTTTAGTTTCCTGATCTGAGGGATTGTAGACGGCGTATTATCAATCGCTTTTTTAATAATACTATCTCTGGTGGAAAAGTTGCTTACAATCGTTTTTCCGGAACCTTCTACCTGAGACTTTGAAAACGAGTAAATAATAAAAATTAAAGTTACTAGGGAGGCCACAAAAAGCAAGTGGACGATGTTGGTATATGTGTTCAGTACTTTTGTAAACATAGACAATCAGTTTAGCAGTGGAATTGATTAGCGGTGTTTGAAAAAATCCCGTTATCCTTGGCAGAACAACGGGATTTTGATAGAGTGGGGTGCTTATTTCTTTTTAAGCATATCGCTTGCCATCATTTGTTGCATGGTTTTATCCATTCCTTCGACTGAACCGTCTAAGAAAATGACGTTTCCGTTACCTTTTTCGGCAAATTCCTTCACGGCTTCCGTCCACATAGAGAACAAAATCAATGATGTATCAAGGTTTGCGGCTTTCATTTGCTCAGCTGCTTCTGACATACCTTTGGCAACTTCTTCACGGAAAAGGGCGATACCCTGACCTTTTAATTGTGAAGCTTCTTTTTCTGCCTGTGCGGCAATTTTGATCGCATTACCATCAGCTTCGGCGGCTTTTGTTTTTGTGATCAGGAGTGCCTGACCTTCATTTTCAGCTGCAGCTTTCAGGTTATTGGAAGCAACCACTTTTGCCATTGAAGCCGTGATTTCAGCGTCAAACATAATATCGTTGAGTTGCAAATCGATCAGGTGGAAGCCCCATGTTTCAAGTGTTTGATCAAGGCTTTCTTTTACATCGTCTACAATTTCGCGACGTAATAATAAGATTTCAGCTTGTTTTTTTGTTGCTACAAATCCACGTACCGAACCTTCAATGGTACGAATCAACGCTTGCGAAAAACTGCGTTGGTCCATAAATTTAAAGGCAACATTTTTGATGGTTTCTTCATTGGCATCAAGCACCGAGTACACCAGCATGGCTTTGAAATATACATTTGCCTGATCTTGTGTAATGGCCTGAAACTCCATTTCAATCGCGCGATTCTGAATGGAAACACGGCTAAACGTACGTTCCAGGAAAGGAATTCTTAGATTCAATCCCGGACGCAGGATCCGACGGTATTTTCCGAACATCGTCAATACACCGATGGTACCTTGTTGTACAGTGGTGAATGAGGCTAAAATAAGCAGCGCTCCTACGGAAATGAGCACAATCATTGGAACAGACATAATTTCAGTTATTGGTTAAAACAAAGCTATCATTTTCTTTTAAGGTCGATGAAAAAAAAACGGATTAAATAAAATAAATCGAAAGATCTAACGTTTTGATTTGAAAGTAGTAATTGAGCCTATGGTAAAAAAATACGCAACGGATTCGCAGCGTAATGAAGGTAAAGGTTATGCATCTCCTTCAGCTGCACTTGTTCAACACTTACTGAATTACAGCAAAGCGTTGGAAGTGAAAAAAGTAAAGCACAAAAAAGTGCTTCTGAACCTCAACTGATCTTGAAAGCCCTTGAAAAAGGGCTTTTTTTATGGGGAATTTTTCCACTGATTTTTATTGATGTTTTGCCACAGATGTATACAGATCTTACGTCCCTATTGGGCAATCTGTGGAAGAAATTTCGGGTACGATCATCATTGGTTTGATAAACAAAAAGGGCCGCGATGAATCACGGCCCTATCATAGATTTTATGATTGATTACCAAATCTTCGAAACCTTTTCGGCTTCATTACGCATTTTGTCGCCTTCTTTGACGTTGAACGCCTCAAAAAACTCTGGGCAATTCATCAGCGGGCCATTCACACGATACATGCCCGGTGAATGCGGATCGTTGGCAATCCGGTTTTTCAATTCCGATTCCGTGTAATTGATTTTCCACAATTGTGCATAGGCAATAAAGAATCGCTGAGCAGGTGTGTATCCCTGACGTTCTTTACCACTTTTAAATTCTTCGGTGCGTTGGTAAGCATAATAAGCCATCGTTAAACCACCCAAATCGGCAATGTTTTCACCCATTGTTAAATCAGGATTCACGCAATGTCCGTCAATCGGGCAGAAGCCTGAAAAGGTTTCACCCAGAATTTTGGTGCGTGATTCGAATAACGTACGATCGCTTTCTGTCCACCAATTGGTAAATGTACCGTTGGCGGCGAATTTTGATCCTGAATCATCGAAACCATGAGTAAATTCATGTCCGATAACCATTCCGATACGGCCATAATTTACGGCATCTTCGGCTTTCTCGTCAAAGAACGGTGGTTGCATAATTCCGGCCGGGAACGCAATTTCGTTGAGCAACGGATGGTAGTAAGCGTTTACCAAATGCGCCGGCATTCCCCATTCCTTGCGGTTAACAGGTTTGTAGAGCTTGCCGAAACTTTCTTCGTTTTCGTATTTCGCGCAGTTATCCACGTTCGAGATATAATCTGCTGAAATGTCTAATTTGGAGAAATCGCGCCATTCTTCCGGGAAACCAAGTTTACGACCAATTGCGTTCAATTTCGTTAACGCTTCTTTTTTCGTATCGGCCGACATCCAGTCCAGCATTTTGATACGCTCACGGAAACTTGCCAGCAAATTGTCGACCATTTCGTTTACGCGTTTATGTGCGGTTTCAGAATAAGAAACTTCTACAAATGCTTTCCCCAACAATTCCCCGATAGGTGAACCTGTGATTTCGTCGATCGCGCGTTCGGTAACCGGTTTCATTTCGGTTTTGCCGCTCAAAACGCCCTGATAGAAACGGAATTTAACGTCTACCCATTGTTCGTCAAGCATTCCGGCATAATGGTTCATCGATTTGAATGACAGGTAATTGATCCAGTCTTCCATCGGCAATTCACCGATCAATTCATTGACTTGTCGAAGGAAAGCCGGTTGTCCTACAATCACGGTGTCAAACGATTGACTTCCGACCAATGACAGGTATGTTTCGAAATCGAAGCTGTTGAACAAGCTTTTTGCTGCTCTGAAGCCGTATTTATTGTACGTTTTTTCAGGAATACGCAAATCTGCCGGTGCCATCATCGAATCAGCCAGTCGTTTTTCGAACTGAAATACGCGATCTGCTTTTTTAACAGCTACATCTGCCGTTTCGCCCGCCAATCTGAAAAGATCACGGATATAAATCATGTACGCATCGCGCTCGCGCTGTTTGTTTTCCTGGAAATAATAATCGCGGTTCGGAAGCCCTAAGCCACCCTGACCAATGTAGCTGATGTTTTTGTCGACGTCTTTCAAATCCTGACCAACACCAAAACCAAACAAGCTATTGATTCCAACTTTATGTTGTTCAGCTACGATTTTGGCAATATCTTCGCGCGCTTTGATGTTTTTGATCACTTCCAACCGCGATTTCAAAGGTGTCCAGCCTTGTTTGTTGCGCTTTTCCATGTCAGTATATGACTTGAAATAATCGCCCAATAACTGGTCCTGAGAACCTTTTGCACTCGTATTTCCTGCAGCTGTTTTTAAAATCTCGGTAAGTGTAATTTTATTCTGCTTATCGAGTTCGTTGAAACTTCCCCAGCGCGATTCGGATGCAGGAACAGGATTGTCTTTGCACCAGGTACCATTGGCAAACATGAAAAAATCATCTTGTGGTTTCACCGTTTTGTCCATGTAGCCAAGGCTGATCGTTTTGGTGTCATCATTTCCGGAAGAAGATGTACCAACAGTGTTATCCGGAGTAATAGTGGGTTTCGGAGTGCAGGCTGCCAATAGAATAACTGCTGCGGGAACGATTGTGTAGATAGTTTTCATCGTTTTCAAGGAATTAAAAGCATTTCAACGTGCGGAATTTCATCTTCGAGGTATTCTTTTCCGGTAGAGGTAAAGCCTGTTTTGTTGTAAAATGACTCAAGGTGCTTTTGAGCTGAAATGCGGATTGGAACCATGCCGAATTCTTCATGGGCAAAACGAACGCAACGTTCCATCAGTTCAATACCGACACCTTCACCACGAAAATCGTTGTTCAGTACCACACGTCCGATAGCAACTTCTTCGTAAGCCAATCCCGGAGGAAGGATACGCGCAGTAGCAATTACATCACCTTTTCCATCGCGAAGCAACAGATGGTATGATTTTTTGTCTTTGCCATCCAAATCGAGGTACGTACAATTTTGCTCCACTACAAAGGCTTTCAGGCGCAATGCAATGATGTCGTGAAATTCATTCAGACTTAATTCTTTGTAAGGTTTAAATTGCCAATCTAAGTGCATACTTTTTTAATTATAAATTGAAAATGTAAAATTTTAAAGGATGAAACCTTTATCGTTTTACATCTCTCAGGTTTGAATTACGCCAACATTATAGGCTTTTTCAGCTTTTTTGTGGCTTGCCATTGCTATTCCGACCGACAGGAATTCACGTGTTTTCGCCGGATCGATGATCGCGTCTAACCAGAGGCGTGAAGCTGCATAATACGGTGAAATTTGTTCGTCGTAGCGTGCTTTGATAGTGTCGAACAATTCTTTTTCGCGTTCCGGAGTGATGGTTTCGCCGCGTGATTTCAACGAAGCTACTTCAATCTGAAGCAATGTTTTCGCAGCTGCAGCGCCACTCATTACGGCAACTTCGGCTGTGGGCCAGCCAACAATCAAGCGCGGATCATAGGCTTTTCCACACATGGCGTAGTTTCCTGCTCCGTATGAATTACCAATTACTACTGTAAATTTCGGAACCACCGAATTGGCCATTGCGTTCACCATTTTTGCTCCGTCTTTGATGATTCCGGCGTGTTCCGATTTGGAACCGACCATGAATCCGGAAACATCCTGGAAAAATACCAGCGGAATGTTCTTTTGGTTGCAATTCATGATGAAACGGGCCGATTTGTCAGCCGAATCGTTGTAAATCACACCTCCAAATTGCATTTCGCCTTTGGCATTTTTCGACAATTCGCGCTGATTGGCTACAATTCCTACGCTCCAGCCGTCGATACGCGCATAAGCACACACAATGGTTTTTCCGTAATCGCCTTTGTATTCGGTGATGCTTCCTTCATCTACAATAGAATCCAGGATATTCATCACGTTGTATGGTTTCGCGCGTTCTGACGGTAAAACTCCGTACACACGTTTCGCTTCTTCTTTTGGTGCCACGGTTTCAATTCGATCAAAACCGGCCGTTTCTGATGCTCCGATTTGTCCCATCATTTTTCGGATGGTCATCAGGCATTCTTCGTCGTTGGCGACTTTGTAATCGCAAACACCTGAGATTTCGGTATGTGTTGTTGCTCCGCCAAGCGTCTCATTATCAATAGTTTCTCCGATGGCGGCTTTCACCAAATAAGAACCAGCCAAAAAGATGGTTCCTGTTTTATCAACGATCAGTGATTCATCCGACATAATCGGCAAATACGCTCCTCCGGCCACACAACTTCCCATCACGGCAGCAATCTGGGTAATTCCCATCGAGCTCATCACGGCATTGTTGCGGAAAATACGTCCGAAATGTTCTTTATCCGGGAAAATCTCGTCCTGCATCGGTAAAAAGACGCCGGCGGAATCGACCAGGTAAATGATCGGTAACCGGTTCTCCATCGCGATTTCCTGCGCACGGAGATTTTTCTTTGCGGTAATCGGAAACCACGCTCCGGCTTTCACAGTAGCATCATTGGCTACCACGATGCATTGTTTTTTGGAAACGAAACCGATTACGACCACAACTCCGGCACTTGGACAGCCACCGTGTTCTTCGTACATGCCCATTCCTGCGAAAGCTCCAACTTCAAACCGGGGGGTGTTCGGGTCGAGTAGAAGGTCAATTCGCTCGCGGGCGGTCATTTTTCCTTTTTCGTGCAATGCGGCTATGCGTTTTTCGCCTCCGCCCTTCATTATTTTTGTCAACTCAGCCTCCATACGCGAGATTTTCATGCGCATTTCGTCGTCGTTCTTGTTGAATTCCAATTCTTTTGGATCGATAGCCATAGTTCTTTCATTAATAGCGACCCAAATATACACAATTCGTTGTAGAAACATTCTTTGTGAAGTTGAATCGGTTGGCTCGAAAGCGCTTATTTTTGTGGCGATGCAAGATACATACAAACACAAGGGAATGCGCAAGCAGCTGATAGACGAGCTGCGGAATAAAGGAATCACCGATGAACGAATTTTAACGGCATTCGATGCGGTTCCGCGCCATTATTTCCTCGATTTGGTATTCGAGCAGCAGGCGTATTCAAACATGCCGTTTCAAATCGGGTCGGGACAAACCATTTCGCATCCGTATACTGTAGCGTTTCAAACCAGCTTGTTGGAACTAAAAAGAGGTGATAAAGTACTGGAAATCGGTACCGGATCAGGGTTCCAAACCAGTATTTTGTGTGTACTCGGAGCAAAAGTCTTTTCGATCGAACGACACAAAGAATTGCATTTGAAAGCGAAGAAAATCATTGATCAGCTTGGATTCACTCCCAAATTGTTTTTCGGCGACGGCTACGAAGGAAAAGCGACCTATGCGCCATTTGATAAGGTTTTGGTGACGTGTGGAGCGCCGGAAGTACCGCAGCAATTGCTCAATCAACTGAAAATTGGAGGCGTTTTAGTAATTCCGGTTGGCGATTTGGAAAGTCAGCATATGTTGCGGATCGAGCGTGTTTCCGAAACAGAATATACCGAAGAGATGTTCGGGAATTTCAGCTTTGTGCCGATGCTGGAGAAAACGGTGCGGTAACGGGATCTTTTTCAGGATGAAATTTGCCAATTTGCCGATTTTCAAATTTGCCAATTTGGGAATTCGCAATATTACGAACTGCTAGAAGAAATTAGTTCATTCCGTAATCGGTCTGAGCCTGACGCGGTATTGCGGGATTACGGAACTCAATAAACATAAGGAATTCACTTCAGTTTCTGATAAAGCGCTTCATTGAAAATGGTCACCCCACGCTGATTCAAATGCACCGCATCGTAAAAATCCAATGAATCATTCAACTGTAATCGCTTGTTGAAATTATAATAGCGCCCATGCTGCTGAATATAAGCGTCGAATTCAGCGTTGTTGTCATACGAATCATTCAAACGACTCGTAATCGGAGCGCGTACCAACACATACGGGATTTTCTCTGATTTCAGCAACGCAATTGTTGCCTCAAAAGCCGCTTGTTGATTGGGACGAATGATCCATTCTTTCTTAATAACCTTCCCGTTTTTTACCTCTTTTTTGTAAGTCAGGTACTTGAAACAGGTCAACTCACGTTCCACAAATCCATTTCGATCGATATAAGTGTCAGTTTCGCGCTGTTTCGGCTGACGATTCGTTGTGTTTTTGCCCGCAAACTGGAGGTAAGAAGCATAAATATAGGTGTTCAGCGTTTTTGCATTCAGTGTTTTGAAAACCATTTGTGCTGAATAACCATCTAGTTGATCGTTGGCAGTGATATCCAGTGTCGATTCCACACCGTCGATTTGAAATGTCTCCGGATAAACCTCATAAACCACCAGTTTTGGCTTGATCTGCTGCAAATAACGTTTCAGTAAGAGATTTGTATTGATAGGAGTTTGACTGCTGGAACCGAGATTAAACGACGTGAGTCCTTTCGATTCGAAATAACGGGTGTCGAAACCGCGGTAACAGGTAGAAGCACCCAAGAACAACACATCGACATCCTTCGTATTACGAGCATCGGTAAGTCGGGAAAGGGTATGTCCGAACGTTCCGCGGTTGTAAATCAGGTTTTTCTTGTAACGATCCGGCATCATTTCACCCCAAAAAATGACCATTACAATATAAAACACTGCAGCCAGCGGAAGAAATTTCAGTATGTTGAGCAGGAACTGTTTCATGGCTAAAACTGAAAGTAAATAAACGGTGTTTCTTCGGTTTGCATAAACATTCCGATCAAAAAGAGGATGAACGAATAGAACGTCCAGCGAACAAAACGTGGCCATTTGAAACCGAATCGCTCAAGCGCATATTGTCGTTCACGGCCAAACCATTCGATGATGAGCATAAACGTAACCAGAATGATCATGAGTACCGACATTACCTTCGGCGGCTGGAACAGGTTTTTGTGGAAAATATCGCCAATGTAAGTCAACGCGTGTTCTACGCTTTCTGCACGGAAGAAAATCCAGGCAATCGTTACCAATGCAAACGTGCCGATCATTTTGATGAACTCCATAACCGACGGAAAGACCTTTCCTTGTCCGATGATTTCGAGGTTGTTCCGGTTTTTATTCGAAAGGAGCAAAGGCAGGAAATACAAGGCGTTGAGTGCTCCCCAGCAAATAAACGTCCAGTTGGCGCCGTGCCAGAAACCGCTGACTAGAAAGATGATAAAGGTATTCCTGATTTTTTTACCCAAACCACCCTGGCTTCCGCCCAATGGAATGTAGAGGTAATCTCTGAACCAGGTGGAAAGCGAAATATGCCACCTGCGCCAGAATTCGGCAATATCGCGCGAAAAATAAGGAAACGAAAAATTGCGCAGGAGTTCCACACCGAATAAACGCGCTGTTCCGAGAGCGATGTCTGAATAACCGGAGAAATCACCATAAATCTGAATGGCAAAAAACACGGCTCCCAATACCAGCGTACTTCCCGAATACATGTCCGAATCATTGAAAATCATGTCGGCATATTCGGCGCAACCATCTGCGATGACTACTTTTTTGAATAATCCCCACAAAATCTGACGTAAACCGTTGACCGCTTGTGCGTAATCAAACTTCCGCTCGCGCTGAATCTGAGGCAAAAGGTGTGTGGCGCGTTCTATTGGTCCTGCCACCAGCAGCGGGAAGAAGCTCACGAAAACGCCGTAGTCGATGAAGTTTTTCTCGGGTTTGATACGGTCTTTGTAGATATCGATCACATAAGAAAGTCCGTGAAAGGTGTAGAAGGAAATTCCTACCGGTAAAATAACGTCTAAGGTCCAGGGACTAACTTTCCAGCCAAAAGCTCCGACCGCATCGGCAAAGGAATCGGCGAAGAAATTGTAGTATTTAAAAACGCCTAAAAATCCGAGATTAATCGAAATACTGAGCCAAAACCAGAACTTCTTCCGCACCTGATTCGCGGCATCGGCCATTTTGATTCCGGTGAAATAATCCAGTAAAGTCGAAAACAACAGTAGGAAAAGAAAGCGGTAATCCCAGCAGGCGTAGAAATAATAACTGGCAACCAAAAGAAGAATGTTTTGCAAGCGCGGCTTCCCCTTCACTACAAACCAGTAGAGCAGGAAAACAAGTGGTAAAAACCATGCAAAATCAAGCGAATTGAATAACATTTTTTATTGGAGGATGAGAGCACAAAGCTAATAATATCCGCGAAGTGTGGGTTTAGTAGGAATTGTAGACGATATTACGTCCCTACAGGACTTTTAGCGTATAAAAAAAGCGCTATGAATCAATCACAGCGCTTTCTCCTTTTCAGGATTATTTTAATGCTCCAAGGAAGCCAAATAACGTTCTGCATCCAATGCTGCCATACAGCCGGTTCCCGCAGCAGTAATAGCCTGACGGTAGTTTTTATCAGCAGCATCACCGGCAACAAATACACCGGCTACATTGGTTTTTGACGTTCCCGGTTGCTCGTATTTGATGTAACCGACTTCATCAAGATTGATGTAATTTTTGAAAATATCCGTGTTCGGTTTGTGACCAATAGCCACGAAAAAACCGGTACATGGAATGGTGCTTTCTTCGCCTGTAACGCTGTTTTTTACCAACGCTCCGGTAACGCCCATATCGTTTCCAAGTACTTCAACGGTTTGGGTGTTGTGAAGAATCGTGATATTCGGTGTGTTGCGAACACGATCAGCCATGATTTTGGAAGCACGGAAAACGTCCGTACGCACCAGCATGGTCACTTTTGTACACAGTTTAGAAAGGTAGTGTGCTTCTTCGCAGGCAGAATCTCCCGCACCAACGATCACCACTTCTTGTCCGCGGTAAAAGAATCCGTCGCACACAGCGCAGGCAGAAACACCGCCACCGCTCAATAAATATTTTTGTTCGGAAGGCAAACCAAGGTATTTGGCTGATGCTCCTGTGGAAATAATCACTGTTTCCGCGTGAATTTCATGTCCTTCTTCTGTCCAGCATTTGTGAATAGGTCCGGAAAAATCAACGCGATCGATAAATCCACCACGAACGTCAGTTTCAAAGCGTTTTGCCTGAGCCTCCAGTTGGATCATCATTTCAGGTCCGGTAACACCTTCAGGATATCCCGGGAAATTTTCTACTTCATTGGTTGTTGTTAACTGTCCGCCGGGCTGAAGACCAACGTACATAACAGGTTTCATTTCAGCGCGTGCAGCGTAGATCGCGGCAGTATATCCGGCAGGACCAGATCCGATAATTAAGCATTTTACTTTTTCTACACTCATTGTCTGTGTTTTCTTGGGATACAAATTTAACGTTTCATCCAACATTTTTGCTGATGTTCAGATGAAAAAAAATAGCAGTAGGAATTCAAGAATAAAGTTTGATTACTACTTTTTGCAGGTATACACAAAAGCAGGAGGGAAGTTAGCAGGAGTAAAGGTTATAGCGACTTCACGAAACATGCTTTTGATGGCTTTCTTAGCATTCAACGAATACTGAAATTGCACGTAAAGCGAGTTGTCTGTCATGACGTTGTGGCTTTCCTGCAGGATTCGGTTTTTAAGTTCAACGGGGAAATTAGCCAGCGGAAGCGATGAAAGTACCACATCAGCTTTCGAGTAACCGTATTTCGTCAGGTATTCACCAATTTTTTCTGCCGAATCATGGATCAAATGCACTCTAGGATCGGTAAATTCTTTCTGCAAAAGCTGCATGAAATTGTCGTTGAGTTCAAATACCAGCAACACGCCTTCAGGATGCAATTGTTCTAGCATTTTACGCGTAAAAACGCCTGTACCAGGGCCGAGTTCCACGATTACGCGAACGGCATTAAAATCAATGGATTTGAGCATTTTTTTAGCCAAAAACGGCGAACTGGGGCTCATAGCACCCACCATTTTTTTCTCTTTCCAGAAGTTGCGTAAGAATGATTTTTTGCCAGACATTCGGTTAATCTTTCAGCGCGAATTTACCATTATTGAATACACCGTAGACATATCCTGTTAATTCTTTACCAACAAATGGTGAATTTTTGGTGCCGATCAGAATGTCATTTTGGGTGAATGTCCATTTTTTTGTTGGCGAGAAAAGTGTGATATCTGCCTTTCCTCCAATTTCAATCGGTTGATTTTGAATACCTAATAAATCCCGCGGACCTTCTGTCAAACGCGTGATAATCCATGGCAATGAGTTGGCTTCGTGTGTGAGTAACTCGCCAAATAAAGTTTGCAGGGTGCTGTTTCCGAAATTAGCGTGGTCAAATTCCACGTCTGTTTCTTCCGAATCGTTGGGTCTGTGATCGGATACGATACAATCAATCGTTCCGTCTTTCACGCCTTTCCATAAAGCCAATCTATCTGATTCTGAGCGTAGTGGAGGCATTAATTTAAAGTTTGCATCAAAGTCGAGAACGGCTGTTTCGTTGAAAATCAGGTGCTGACCATGAACATCGGCAGTGATGGGTAAACCGTCGGCTTTTGCTTTCCGAACCAAGTCAACTGAAATGGCCGAAGAAAGTCCGGTTACATGCAGTCGTCCGCCGGTATATTCCACCAAACGAATATTGCGTTCCAGGTTGATGACTTCCCCGATGATCGGATCTGCTTTCAGTCCGGTTTTAGTGGAAGCTTCGCCTTCATTGACCATTCCTTTTCCTGAAATGGAAGCGTCGCGTGAAAATCCGATGATCGTTCCGCCGAAATTTTTGCTGTATAAAAGTGCCCGGTACATCATGCCTGCAGAAACTGTTCGCAGGTCATCCGAAAACAATCGCACACCGTTTTGGTACATATCGTACATCTCGGCCAAATGTTCTCCTTCGTTTTTCTGGGTAATGCATCCCATCGGGTGAAGCGTACTTACACTGTTTTCCGAGCGACGAAGAATGTACTCAACGGCTGTTTTTCCATCGGTTACCGGTTTTGTGGTCGGCAATGCGGCTACATGCGTAAATCCACCGAAAGCTGCGGCATCAAGGCCCGATTCGATGGTGGATTTGTGTTCTTCTCCCGGATCGCAGAAATGTGCTTTCAGATCAACCCAGCCTCGCGAAACGTGCAGGTTTTCACCTTCTACCACATGCGCATCTTCGGCCGCAATGGAAGGAGCAATCGCTGTAATGATTCCGTCTTCGATCAGGATGTCTTGTTGAGTACTGTTGTGGGTAGAGTGTTGATCAAGAATCGTTGCGTTGCGAAGAAGAACTTTCATGGTTGTTGATGCATTTAATGTTTCCAAAAATAGACGATAATCATTTCGGTAAGCAGGAAAAGTAGCACGAAAATAACGCACCATTTCCAGTAAGTGATGGGCTGATCGAGTTGCAGGAATGAAGCGCCGGCCCAGCCTGAAGTACTGCGCACATCCATGGTTTTGATGTTCGCGTTTTCAAAAGTGCTCATGATTTCCGGTTCGCTCAGCGATTGAATGCGCGATTCGGAACGATTGTAGTTGATGGACAAAGCGCCCAGTTTTTCTCCACCCGAGATTACGCTGTAGTTCCCGGATTCCAATTGACGAATGGCTTCCAATCCTTGCACGGAAATAAAATTCGATTGACGTTTCTTGAAAACCGTAGGAATGAAATCGATGTCACCTTTTTTAAGATGAACGGCTTGTTCGGCGTTGCGTGGCTGACCGATCGGATAACTACCGTCTTCGCCGATAATGAGGTAATAAGGGGCTTGTCGCTGGCTCAATTCACCGATGCGAAGAAGTAAAGTGGAAAAGAGTTGATTGCTGGTAAATGAGCTGTAAGTCTGATCCAGCGACGTTGCAGAAAGGTACGCGTTGAATTTCCCGGTTCCGCGAACAAAGAACGAGTTTCCGCTTTGAAAGGTCAATAAATCAATACTTTCTGATGCGGAATTGGATTGCAAACGATAGGCTTTCTTAACAGCAGGTAGATTCAGTTGTTCCGGTTTGCGTTCAAATACGCCGTCGAAAAATGGGTCTTTGGTGTTGATTTTACGCACCATCAAGCCTTTTTCCTGTAACTGGCTGAATGCAGGAAGTTTTAAGCGGGATAATAAGCCGTTCCAACCGCCAACACTGGTGTTTGCGCCGGGAAAGAGCAGAAGTGAGCCGCCTTCATTGGCAAATTCGAGCAATAAATCGGTAGTGTTGGCCGAAATCTGATTACAGCCGTTGATGACAACCAAATCTTTGTCCTGTAATTGTGTTTCGGTTAACTGGTTTTGCTGAACGGTGGTCGTTTTGTAGAAATCATCGAGTCCGTAAACGATATTGATGTTGGAAACGGAACTTTCACCATCAATGATGAGCACGTTGCTTTGTTTCCGCACATCGTACGAAAAGAAATAACTGTCGTCCATGTTCATCTGGCGGTCATTGACCTTTACCGATCCCTGGATTTTGCCCAATTCGTTGTTGAAATAACTCAATTCGACCGTATCGCTTCCGTTGGAAGGAATGTCGGCAAAAACGTCGCGGTCTATTTTTCCGATGTGTATATTGACATCAACGGTATTCACTGCCGTTTCACCTTCGTTGCGCAAGCGTACGTAAAGCGTTTGTTTAGCTTCTTTTTTCTGTACCGGTGTGGCAAACCAAATGGAGTCGATGTACAGATTTCCATTGTTGACAGGTTCCAGTTTTACCGGATACAGCATGGTTTCCCAATTCTTGTATTTCGGTAAAACACCGGTGGTCGATTTTTGGAAGTCGGACAGGTAAATGAGCTGACTGCTGGCGATTCTGAGGTCGTTTGATTTATTGTCGACCAGCCATTGTTCCCACCAATTGGTCACATCGGCGGCTTTTCGCACCAACGAAGTCGGTTTGATCTTCTCAATTTTCTCTAAAAACTGCGCTTTGGTCAACGTTTGTTTTTCGGAACCGCTGAGTTCATTGGTCAACAAGACAAATTGAGCTGTTCTTGGCGCATCCTGTACGATTGATTTGGCCAGTTCGCGCGATTGCGAGAATAATTCACCTGTGACACCAATTCGTGTCATCGAAAACGAGTTATCGATGTAAATTCCAATCACATTGACACCGCTTTTATTCGATTCTTCTTTCAGCGGAATAAACGGCTGTGCAAAAGCGAATACAAGGAATGAAAAGGCGAGGGCACGAGTGGTGAAAATGAGCCAGTACTTGAGTTTTCGGGTATTTTTCTGATTTTGTTCTACCGATTTCAAAAAGGTCAAACTCGAAAAAAAGACAGTTTTGTAACGCTTAAAATGAAAAAGATGAATGAGAAGCGGGATGAGGATAACCGCAAGGGCAAACAAAAATTCAGGATAGACCCACTTCATGTTTCCAAAGATAAGTTGATTTATAGAATTAGCAATGCGGAAATGATAAATGGTTGTTTACAGTTTTAAGATCGTGTTTTAGAATCGGTTGGTTTAGCATTTAAAATCACCAAACGTTCGACGCACATCGGAATAAATCATCATCAACTAATTTGAAATTTTGGGTAGAAATAATATATTTGGGTATTCACTTGTAGATGACAGTATGCCACTATTTAAAAAGCGAAAAGATGAATACCTACGCTGATAAAACTCACGAAAACGATATATCCAATCACTTACAGAAAAGTCAATCAATTGAAAATACTGTTTCCAGGGGACAAAAAAGTGATTTTCCCGCGTTTTCATTTACCGACAACCGCAGCGAAACTGTTGCTCAAGGAAAGCTGCAAGAAATGGCGAATACGAGTCAGCAAGTTTCGCAGTTAAGAGTTTTTCAGGATGTTGCCGACACCGGTACAAAAGTGAATCGAGCAGTTCAATTACAAGGGATAGCGGATACTCATTTTATTCAGCAACAACTTCCCATCCAGAGAAAGGCAAACAATATAAGTAGCGAAGTTATACAACGCGTAATCTCTGTGAGTGGAGTTCAGTATATTCCTGCACAGGCCGATCTTGTTTTTATTACTGCACTGGACGGGCGAATTGCTGCTGCTGAAACTGCAGCGAGTAATGATGTACAGAATAACCCGGCTCCTGTGCAACATACGAACCAACAAGCAGCTTATATGAATAATCCAACAGCGGCAGGGTGGGGAAATTGTGTTGAAGAAAAACTGAATGTGTGGGCAGGAGCTAACGGATGGTCCATGCAGAACAATGGCGGCGGATCTAATCCGGACTATAGCAGAACTGAAAACGGAACAAAAATTTGGGCTGACTTGACAACTGCTGCAGAAGCTGGAGCAGGAGCGAGCCATATTATTGACAAATTGAACAGAAAGGTGAATTCAGGCTCCAACGATGCTACTTGGGTAGCAGCTGATATTGTTCATCAAGGCTTAAATCCTTTGGCTGGAGTCCCGGCGGTTGCTGTCGCGACAAATGGTGTTGTATCTCTTGCTCATAGGAATAGCTGGCAGCAAGTTAAAACATATCAAGGTCAGGGAGATGTTGCATTCGATCCTTTGATGCAACGTCGTATCGATGCTGCGGAAAGACTGCCTTTATATTCCACCTATACACAAGTTTGGAGCGCAGCGAGAAGAACTAGATTTACAAATTGGATAGATGGCACGAATGATGCTGATTTAGAAGAAGAGATAGATATTGATTGATCTCATCTAAAACCCTTCAAAAGCTCCTAAGCCAAACAGTGCGAAATCGTACTTACACGGATCATTCGCATCCATTTTCACCAGGTATTCCTGAATTTCGGTAACGGCTTTCCAGTCATTCTGCGTTCTATGTAATAATCCGAGCTTGCGGCCAACGTTTCCGGTGTGCACATCAAGCGGTAAATGCAATTCGGAAGGGGAGATGCTGTTCCAAATCCCGAAATCAACACCTTTTTTATCATTGCGAACCATCCAGCGTAGGTACATATTCAGGCGCTTGGAAGAAGAGTTTTTCAACGGATTGGAAATGTGTTTTTGGGTTCGGTCGGGAAATGAATCTGCGGTGAAAACTGCTCTGAAATTGGCAATTCGTCCCAGAACTCCCGGATGTTCGTGGTTTGCTGAAAATGCTTTTTCCAGCCCGCCGGATTTATACAGACGTTGTAAACCGGCAAAAAACGTGTGTAAATCTTCGGCATTGAACGTGCGGTGTACAAAGGTAGATTCAAACGGTTTGTATTCGCGGATAAAATTGTACGGATCGTGTTCCATGATGGTCAAAATCCGTTCGCCGCTGGTAATGATCGATTTGCGATTTCCCCAGGCAATGGTAGCCATCAGAAAACCAACAATTTCGATGTCTTCTTTGCGTTCAAAACGATGAGCCAGCTGAATAGGGTCCGATTCTATGAATTTCGGATTGTTGTATTCATCGGCTTTGAAGTCGAGAAATTCTTTGAGATCGGCAAACGACATGCCGCCATGAAAATTGGTTTTCATGAAACGATCAGTCCGTCTTGCATGGTGAGCGTACGATCTGCCATTTCTGCCAATTGATTGTTGTGTGTCACAATCACGAAGGTTTGCCCCATATCGCGGCGCAAATCAAAAAACAATTGGTGCAATTCCTTGGCGTTTTTCGAATCGAGATTCCCGGAAGGTTCATCGGCAAACACCACTTTCGGTTTGTTCACCAAAGCTCTGGCAACCGCAACACGTTGTTGTTCTCCGCCCGAAAGGGCAGAAGGTTGGTGCGTGGCGCGATCGGCCAATCCCAATTGAGTGAGCAATTCCAGGGCACGTTGTTGTGCTTCCTGTTTCTGAACACCGTTGATCAATGCTGGCATCATGACGTTTTCCAACGCAGTAAACTCGGGCAATAGCTGATGGAATTGAAATACAAAACCAATTTGCGTATTGCGAAACCGGGCCAGTTCTTTCGAAGAAAGCTGAAACGGATTCACACCGTCCAGTTCCACAATTCCGTTATCAGGTTTGTCAAGCGTTCCCAGTAATTGAAGCAGGGTAGTCTTGCCAGCTCCCGAAGAACCGACAATTGAGACGATTTCTCCGGAAGCAATTTCAAGATCTATTCCTTTTAATACGTCGAGTTGACCGTATTTTTTTTGTAAACCGACAGCTTTCAGCATTATTTATCCAGTTTCAATGAATGTCCCATTTTTACCTGTTTGGTTTTCAGATAACTTTCGTTGTGAGCGTTCATTCCAACTTCGATGGCTACGTTTTCAACGATTTCAAGGCCGTAACCAATCAATCCGGAGCGTTTTTTCGGGTTGTTCGACATCAGCCGAATTTTCTTCACGCCTAAATCATGCAAAATCTGCGCTCCGATTCCGTATTCGCGCTGATCGCTTTCAAAACCAAGCTTGATGTTGGCTTCAACGGTGTCGTAGCCTTCTTCTTGTAATTTGTAGGCTTTCAGTTTATTCATCAGGCCAATTCCGCGACCTTCCTGATTCATGTAAACGATTACGCCTTTTCCTTCCTCGTTGATTTTTTTCATCGCGAATTCGAGCTGAGGCCCGCAATCACAGCGGCACGACCCAAAGATATCGCCGGTGATGCACGATGAATGCACGCGCACCAAAACGGGTTCGTTGGGTTCCCAGGTTCCTTTTACTAAAGCTAAATGTTCTTGTTTGTTTGAATTGACTGTGTAAGCTACTAGTTCAAAATCACCCACTTTGGTGGGCATTTCGACCTTCACTTCTCGTGTAATTAATGATTCGTGTTTCATGCGATACGCAATTAAGTCTGCTATGGATACTATTTTGAGATTGAATTTTTCTGCAATGATCAATAGTTCGGGCAAACGCGCCATGGTACCGTCTTCGTTGAGAATTTCAACGATCAGTCCGGCCGGTTCAAAACCTGCCAAACGGGCAAAGTCGGTGGCTGCTTCGGTGTGTCCTGCTCTGCGTAAAACGCCTTCTTTTCGGGCGCGGAGCGGGAAAATGTGGCCTGGTTTTCCTAATTCTTCAGGTTTGGTAGCGGGATCAATCAATGCCAATACGGTTTTTGAACGATCACTCGCCGAGATTCCGGTGGTGCAGCCATGTCCGATCAAATCGATGGAAACGGTAAACGGTGTTTCGTAAGTAGCCGAATTCTGAGCCACCATCATTTCGAGTTCCAGTTCGTCGCAACGATCTTCAAGCAAAGGCGCGCAAATGAGCCCTCTACCGTGTGTAGCCATGAAATTAATGACTTCCGGAGTTGCGTTTCGGGCGGCGGTTAAAAAGTCGCCTTCGTTCTCACGATCCTCATCATCTACTACGATTATTACTTTTCCTGCTTGAATATCGGCGATTGCCTCTTCTATTGTGTTTAACTTACTTGTCATGACTATTTATTCGAGCTGTAAATTTAACCCGAAAAACAGGACAATTGTTCAATGAGAAGTAATCTTTTCGAAAGGATAGTTGATTCGATTCGGGTCACCGGCGCCGTTATCAACCCAAGTACGCATCGTTCTGCCTGTTGGACGCACATATACAATGCGTTTCGGGAAATCGTTGTGTATGTTAACAAATGCTAAAGTGTCTTTTGAAAGGTCAGTACAGTTAAAACAAATGGGATCTTTTTTGCCTGTAATCAGTTTAAAAACAAGTGTGTCATGTTGAAGACTGATGACCGAATGATCAACGCGTTTGTTTTGATCATTGGTCCAGCTGATAACACCCACGAGTGAGTCGCCTTGTTGAACCCATTTTTCTTTGATCGTGATTCCGTTGAGTGAAGTTTTCCATTCGCCTTTCAGCCATTGAGGTAATCCGGATTCGGTTGAAGAGCAGGAATGAAGGAAAAGCACAAAAACGGCTGCTAAAAGGCAGGTTACACCAATAACTTGATTAGCTGATCGTTTTGGTAGCTCCATGAGTAGTTTTGCTTAACGAATGATTGGCCTTTGTTACCAATTTCATCAAACATACCTCTTTCAGTTAAAAAAACAACGATTTTTTCGACGAATACTTGGGTTTGTTCTGCTAAGAGAATATTTTCCCCGTCGGTTGCCCCTAATGCATTGTTAGCCAGCGGTGTTGTAATGCATGGAAGTCCCATTGCCATTGCCTCGAGGAGCTTGTTCTGCAATCCCGTACCTATAAACATAGGAGCAACAAAAATGCGTGATTGTGCGTAGCTGGCGCGAATATCATCTACCCAGCCTGAAACGAAAACCTGATCGGATGCCAGTGACAATACGCGCGCATGCGGCGATGCACCTGAAAGCAAAACGCTTACGTTGTAACCACGTTGTTTGAGCAAGGGCAAAATTTCATTGATCAGGTAGCAGGCGCCTTCAATGTTGGGCGGATAGCTGAAGTTACCGGTAAACAGCAGGTCATATTTCTTCTCGGTTGCCGGATATTCAAAGAAACTTTCATCCACACCATTGGGAATAACCACAATGTCATTGCGTTTGGGGTGGTGAATGAACTGCAAGTCCTGTTTTGAAATGATGATTTTGTGCTCGAAATAGTCGAAAATAGCACGTTCATAGCGTACCAATCGCTTGAATTCCATGCTGAAGAACCAGCTTTTGTACCACGGTTCCGTAGCTATCCGGCGTTCCATTCCCTTTGAAAGGGCATCCATGTAGTCAATGGTTTTCGGACACAAATGATAATCTTTCACGTATTCGGCCATACGAAGGAGCTGACAGAAAATATGAGCGGGTTTGTGCTGTCGAAGTAATTGCTGAATTTTCTTGAAATGGCGGTACCGGTAAAAGTAAGCGACCTGAAATGGTTTGCTGGTGAGGAAGGTGAGGGCCGCTTGCCACAGTAAACCTACTTTCGTGAGCGGAAATGTGTGGATTTCGTGGCAATACCGGTTCACTTCCTGAAATGCTTTTTCGTTGACCGGTGTTTCGGTCATGCAGCAAAGCACAATTCTGTGGTGTTCCGATAGCGATTTGATTTGGTGGAACGCACGCAATTTATCGCCTTTTTCCAGCGGATAAGGAAAGCGTGAAAGCACCATAAACAGAATCGGCTTATCGTTCAAGAGCAACGCGTATTTGTGTGTTTATGGCCGTAAAACTATGGTATTTTTCCATATAGCGTTGTGCTTCCTGCCCCAGTTGTTGTCGTTTTTCAGCGGATAAGGCCAGTGTTTCCATAGCATTGAGCCATTCCTGATTGGTAGAAGCAATCTCCAAACAACCTTCCTGATGGCGTATACCCGTTGCTCCCAAAGGTGTTGTAATACAGGGAACGCCGAGCGCCATTGCTTCCAGTAATTTGATACGAACGCCTGATCCGGCGGTGATCGGAGCCACAAGAATGCCGTGCTGCTGCATAAAAGCTTCGGCATTTTCTACAAAACCATGATAGTTGATCTCCGGCGCAGCGGTTTCTTCCATCGATTCGGGGAAAGATCCAGCGATGTGGAGTTGGTGTTGTGTTTTATCGAGCTGAATGTGTGGCCACAACTCCGAAACGAGTCGTTTTACAGCCAGTTGATTCGGCTTCCAATTCATGGATCCCAGGTGGAAAAAATCACCGGATTGGTAATCGGGCGCCAGAGCGCTTGTTTCCATTACTACCGGAATAACGTGAATCGGTATTGTAACACCTAATTCGTTGAAACGTTGTGCGTCTTCTTCGGTGATGGTCCAAATCGCATCCGCACTATTGAGGTGAATCAATTCTTCACGTTTCAAGGTGCGTGCCAGCGATCGGAGATATCCTTTTCTCAATCCGGATGTGGTCGCCGCCTGTTGTTCCCACAATTCGTGTTCTACATTGTGAGTCCGGATGATGATTTTTCCTTTAAAAACAGTTCGAATGGCTTTGATATACGGAGCAAGAAAAAGACTTTCCAGTACAATAGCATCAAACGATTGTGTTTCCAGGTAGCTTAAAAGTGCGTTTTCAAACGCTGGATGATGAAACCGTTTCAGATTGTAGTTTTTGCCGGTTATCAAGGCTGTTAGTGCTGAAAGTGGATTAATCGACGTATCGATGAACACTGATTCAGCGGGAATTTCCACGTTTATTTCTGTTGGGTAAGCATCAGGTACAAAAGGATGCTTGGGAGTTTGAATAAATGCATGTTTGACCGTTGCCACCTGCATCAAACCACTCAGTAGCTTAGCCATTGCGATACAGCCGCCGTCTACCAGCGGATAAACCGGTTTGTTACTGATGTGCAGAATGTTCATCGTTTTTTGCCAAGTGAGAAAATCAAACGCCAGAGTTTCGGATCGGATATTTTCAGGTCGTTGGCTGCGCTAATCATCAGTAAACAGGCAATAGGAGCAAGCACCAGCGTTGGCATCCACATGCCTACAAAGGGAACGACGACACCCGATTTGGCGAGGCCTTCACCAACGGTAAACAACACGAAATAAACCATGAACAAAAGCGCTGCAATCACGACCGGCGCTCCGAAACCACCTTTTCGAACAATGGCTCCAAGTGGCGCGCCGACAAAAAACAGCACAATAATGGTGGTGGTGAGCGCAAATTTTTTATGAAACTCGATCGAAAATTTATCGCTGTTTTCCTGTATACTCACCATGAATTGTTTTTGACCGTCGAGATTTTGGTTTTTCCGGCGAATTCCTGCAATAGCCCGGTTTAATGCCTGGATTTTCATTTGAGGGTTTACAGTATCCCACGAAATGGGAGCAGTAGGAATGTCTTTCAGAAAAACCGGATTATCAGGCTTCACTTTGAAAGTGTCCAGAAACGCAGTCGATTGAAAATAAGGATGTTCGTTTTTGAGTGTTTGGTTAAAGCTTTTTAATGTCAAATTCGTCAGGCGTTGCAGGGAATCTTTCGCATCGTTGATTTGGAACACATTCAGCATTTCGTATTCATCCTTGAACATATCAGGATCGTTGCGCTGCAATTGAAAACCGGTCAAATCCATTTTATAGGTTGCCACTTCAAACGTGGTACGTCGGCTTGGTCTGAAAGCACCCGGCTGATGATGTGCCAATCCGTTGGGTTGAAAAACCGGTGGTTGTGCGTTGAGTTCTTCTGCAATTTTACCGTCAATCAACCGAAACAATAAGTAATCGCCATTGACACTTTTAAAAATGGTTCCCGAATCGGCTTTTATCGTTTTTACAATCGCCGGATCGGTGTAGTCGTGAATGGTAATTCCGGTAAAGGAGTTGTCACTTCCGTTTTCTACTTTAATGGCGTAGCCTTCGAGTTCTTTGGAGTAGGAGCCGGGGGTAATCAGCGCAGCTACTTTTGTTTCCTGGATATCAAAAATGAGTGAATGCCATTTCAGGTTCGCCACCGGAATCACGTAGTTGGCAAAATAAAAGGTTCCTAACGCAATAAAAAACACGACTACTGTAAGCGGACGCATGATTCGAAATAAGGATAAACCGGATGATTTAAGGGCGGTGAGTTCGTTATTTTCGGCCAAATTCCCGAAAGTCATAATAGAACTTAAAAGAATAGCGAGGGGAAGTGCAAGTGGAATGAGTCCGGCGGAAACGTAAAAAAGCAGTTCGGTAATGACACCTGCGCCAAGGCCTTTTCCCATCAAATCGTCAATGTATTTCCAGGTAAACTGCATGATGAGCATGAACATGGAAATCAGGAAGGTCACCACGAACGGGCCTACAAATGATCGGATACTAAAAACTGTCAGTCGTTTCACCAGGAACAAAATGATGACAAAGGTAGCTTAAAATTAGGTCAGGCGCCAATCACTCTTCGTAAGTCTGTAATCTGAGATTCCCACAAGCGGACAACCTGATCTTTTTCGTTCTTTTCGGCAAAATCAACAATCGACAAAATAACGGCTTTGGTCATCGGGTCGATGGTATAGCGCATTTCGAAAAAAGTATCCAGTTCATCTTCCTCATCTGAAATCCATTGCCATCTGATTCCTTCACCCGATTTTTTAGTGAGAAGCTTGGCTTGTTCTTCGCTTCCATCCCAGTGGAAGGTATAAATTTCGTCTTTCACAATGACATCGTCGGCAAACCACTCGCTCAAACCATCGGGGGTGATTAACAGTTTATCGAGCACTTTAGGTGATGTTTTTAGTACATATTCCAGCTCGAATTGTTCCTTTTTTGTCATAGTAGTTTAATAATGTTAACTTCGCACAATTATTCAAAACACGCAATATACACAATTCTTTTCATGGCGTTAGTACATTCTTTTGAAAAAAATGGAAACATGCTGTTTAAGTACAGAGGGCAGATTCCTGTCATACTTTTCCTTTTAGCAATACCAACACTTTATTTCACCGATCCTACATGTATTCTAAAGAATGACATGCTATACTACTCACTTACAGGAGTTGCGGTGGCAATGTCGTTGCTTGGGCAGATCATTCGCGCCATAGCCATCGGTACGAGTAATAAAAATACGTCGGGTAGAAATACCAAAGAACAGGTAGCGGAAGCATTGAATACGAAAGGGATTTATTCCACGGTTCGTCACCCATTGTACCTGGGCAACTACTTCATGTGGGTCGGGATTGTGTTTTTTACCTTTAATTGGTGGTTTTTCATCACTGTAAGCTTATTATTCTGGATTTACTACGAACGCATCATGTTTGCGGAAGAACGTTTCTTAGAGCGCAAATTTGGTGATTCTTATGTAAACTGGTCCATGGGAATTCCAGCATTCTGGCCGAGCATGAAAAACTACGAAAAAGGCGAGATATCCTTTTCAATGAAAACGATCATGCGTCGTGAGTATGCCGGAATCACTGCTACGATGTTGGGTTTCATCTTTGTTGCTTACCTGCGTGAATGGTTTTTGACCGAAAAATTGCCAACTTCACTCAATTATGCTTATTGGACGGCAGGCGCTTTATTGATCAGCTTGATTTTCAGAACACTGAAACACAACACCAAGATTTTGTTCGAAGAAGACCGTTCGTAGGTTTGCAGGAATAAAAAAGAGTACTATATTTGCACCCGTCTTACAGAAAAAGCTATTGTTTACAGGGCTTTGCTGAAAAAGACGAAAAAATGGCGAGGTAGCTCAGTTGGTTAGAGCGCAGGATTCATATCAGCCTAAGGCTGACGAGAGTTCAAACTCAGTAAGTTGATTGAAATAATTTTAAAATGGCGAGGTAGCTCAGTTGGTTAGAGCGCAGGATTCATAACCCTGAGGTCGAGAGTTCAAATCTCTCTCTCGCTACAAAGGAAGTCGAAAGACTTCCTTTTTTTGTTTATAGAAACGTTGACTTCTATGAGCGAATTTGTAGTTTACATTCTATATTCACCATCGGCTGATCGTATTTATATCGGGTTTACATCTGATTTGATAAACCGAATAGCCTCTCATAATATTTTCTCGAAATCCGGACATACTGTCAGATATAGACCTTGGATCGTGGCTCATGTGGAGTTTCTTGAAACAAAGAAAGATGCCATGAATCGTGAGAAATCATTAAAAGGAGGACAGGGAAGGAAATGGATTTATGAAGAAATATTGCCTGAAATCATGGATTTATGATCGGTTAGAGCACAGGATTCATATCAGCCTATACAATCACATGTAAAGATATACCCAACAAAAAAGACGCCCATCGAGCGTCTTTCCTATTTTATAGCATTTTGATTATTCTTCTTCATCGTCCCAACCCGAAGATTGACGTCTGTTGAGACTCCAATCGTCGTCCTCATCGTCATCTTCAAAAAAACGGTTGGCTTTACCGCTTTTCTTGTAAGGTTCAAGCTTGTGTTGTTTTGGTTTATCCTTACTGGCGAAAGTGTCTTTTGATTTACTGTCTTTTTTACTGCGATCCGTTTTTAAAGGCAATACATCTTTTAGCGGAGCAACGTCATCGTTATCATTATCGAAACTTGGCCTTACAGGAACATCTTCGCTTCGTTTAAACACAGGTCGATCACCGGTTGGCCTGTTTTCAGGTCGCGCTGGTCTGTCATTTGAAGGTCCGCCGGCCGGTTTTGAACCACGATCGTCCGCTTTTTTCACGGCAATAGTTCTGCCGTTCACAGATGAATTATCCAGTGCGTCAATAGCGGTTTCTGCCTCCTCTTCATTCGGCATCTCAACAAACGCAAAGCCACGTGGCTTGCCGGTTTCGCGATCTTTCGCGATGGTGACACGGTTGACTTTTCCGTGTCTTTCAAAAAGGGATTTCAACTCTTCGTCAGTGGTGTTGAAATCTAGTTTTGCAACAAAAATACTTGTCATGATAGCAAGAAAATCTCGGATCTCTTTTTTAGTTATTACCGATCTATATCGAATCGAAGATATATAATTTTTTATTTCGCTACGAAAATCCGAACAAAAAAATCAGTGTTCATCGATTGTTCGTTACTTATTCTTGAGTAAATCGCGAATTTCAGTGAGTAAAACTTCCTCTTTTGTCGGTGCTGGATCTGCAACAGGAGCAGCTTCAGCTTCTTGCTTTTTACGTAGGTTCGACATGCGGTTTATTGCTTTAATCACCATGAAAATAGAGAAGGCAACGATCAGAAATTCCATAATCGTCTGGATGAAATTTCCGTAGTTAAGGCTTACTTCCGGATTCACAATTGTCTTCCCATCTGCACCCATTGTTGCTTCGATAAGGGTGTATTTCAGGTCGGAAAACTTTACGTTTCCAATCATTGCACCAATCGGTGGCATTACAATATCAACCACAATCGAGTTAACGATTTTCCCGAACGCCCCGCCGATGATCACACCGACAGCAAGGTCGATGACATTGCCGCGCATGGCGAATTCCTTAAATTCTTTTATTAGTCCCATTGCAGAATAGTTTTTAAGTAATTGAAAATCAGTTTTTTATATTTTTTCACATAACTAATGTTCGGAAATTTGAGTGTTCGCAATATTGCGAACATCCGAATTACCAAATTCCCGAATTCGAAATCCGGTTTTTCAAATTCAAACATCGCCAAAAAAGTCCAAACAAACTTAATCGCTCGAAAGTACTTTCACACAACAAGTTGCTGAAAAATAGACGGAATAAAGATTTCTCTACAGCGTAAACGGTGTCCGCTGCTGAATAGAGCGCGAAAGCGTCAACTCGTCGGCATATTGCAGTTCCGAACCCACAGCAATTCCTCGCGAGAGGGCAGTAACCGCAACCGCGCAATTCGCCAGTTTTTTATAGAGGTAAAAATTGGTGGTGTCACCTTCCATAGTCGGACTCAAAGCCAGGATGATTTCCTCCAGTTCACCTTGCTGTGCCCGTTCAATGAGCGGTTGAATGAATAAATCATTGGGGCCAATCCCGTCCATCGGTGAAATAATTCCGCCCAAAACATGGTACAATCCGGAATAAGTGCCGGTAGATTCGATGGCCATTACATCGCGAATGTCTTCTACAACACATACCAGGTGTTGATTTCGTGCCGGATTATTACAAATGTGACAAATTTCGGTATCGGAAATGTTACCGCATTTTGAACAACTTTTCAGATGTTGTTTCAGGTCAAGGAATACCTTCGAGAATTGTTCCACCTCTTCATCGCTTCGTTGCAACAGGTTTAAAACCAGACGTAAAGCGGTGCGTTTTCCAATGCTCGGCAACGAACTCAATTGTTCAACGGCATCTTCCAAATAACGGGACGGAATGTTCATGCCCCAAATTTAAGGAATGACAACCAACTTTTCATATTTGTTTTTCAGCGTTAGCATGTTAATTTTGCAGTATGGATCTCATTAAATTTGAATGGCTGGGTCTCCATTTACAGGAACCAATGGCTATCATCATGAACGCCCTGATTTCTTTATTCTGCTTTTTTGCCTTTTTCAGATTACGTAAGTGGGGAAATGAAGCTAATTACTGGTGGCGCATGTTTTACCTTATTTTTGGTATTTCGACCGTTTTTGGCGCTTTGGGACACGCTTTCTTTTATTATTTCGGCGTTTTCGGGAAATACCCATGCTGGATTACCGGCTGCGTAGCCAATGTCTGCGCTGCAAAAGGAATGCTTTCGTTTCCGCACGCAAAACAGCGAAAATACAATATGCCCATAGCGATCACTAAAGGTGTCATTTTGCTGACGCTGGCCTTGGTGACACAAAAATTTATTTTTATCGCCATTGATGCAATCATTACGTATATCGGTTACACGGGCATTTTTGCACAATTACTGGCCAAAAGAGGCGTGCGCGAAATGAAGTTTATGGTAATCGGCGTGGCGATCCTGCTTCCGTCGGCGTTTATTTTCCTGTTGAAATTAAATCCGCACCGTTGGCTCAATAAAGACGACGTAAGCCATATTTTAATGTTATTTTGCATCTATTGTTTCTATTTGGGAATGAAGTCCTGGGGAATCCGTTCCTCTAATAAACCTGAAAATGTCTAAAAACGAAGTCAACATACGGAATAAACGTGCTCGTTTTGAATACCATATCGAAGATACGTTCACTACCGGAATGGTATTGGGCGGAACGGAGATCAAGAGTATCCGAAACGGAAAAGCCAGCATTCTGGAGGCTTATTGCGTGGTGTTGAACAGTGAAGTGTATATTCGAAATATGCACATTACACCTTACGAAAACGGTTCGTTTTACAACCACCAACCTCGCACAGATCGTAAGTTATTGCTGACTTCCAAAGAAATCAAGAAGCTCGAAAAGTTTGTGCAAACCAAAGGTAATACGATTGTTCCGTTACGATTGTTCCTATCCGAAAAAGGGTGGGCGAAACTGGAAATTGCCTGTGCTCAGGGTAAAAAACTCCACGACAAACGCCAGGACCTGAAAGAAAAAGACGACAAACGTGAAATGGCGCGTGTCATGAAGCCGCGTTAATTCGGTTCAGAAGTTAGAAAAATCCCAATGAAATCAGGTGTACCAAGCGGTTCTGAGTGAGCAGCAGGAAAATCAACAATCCTCCGATTCCCCAAAATGAGAGCTGGTACAAAAACACAAAAGTCAGGTCTTTTCGCTGTCGGAAGTACGTAAAAAGCGGGATCATAAAAATAAACACCAGGATCCACCGAACCGCTCCCAAATGAAAGTCAAACCCGGTAACGTATTCTTCGTAATCGTCGGTGGTATACATCACCACAGGCGTGTGCAGGAGCCATGATTTTTCGATCCAGACATCCGTGTAGGAATTTGTCCAGTTTCCACGATGGTTTTCTAAAAAATAAACCCCGTTTTTTTTGAATTCCACTTCTGTGATTTGCTCGTGCAGAACACCATTGTGGTTGCCTGTATCGTAAGCAATCAGCTCGTCTTTTTCCAAATGCTTGGGCAGTACGATATCCAATATCAGAGCTAAAGCAAAAATCCAGCTAAGACGTACAACCCATTTGAAAATGAACCATCTGGCACCGCTGGTCAACGTGGTGAAATAAGCATTCTCTTCTTCCTGTTTTTTCGCCTTCTGGTATTCGTAACGCATTTTGGCCTGGTCCATGCGTTCTTTCTTTTCGCTCTCGGTTTCATTCTTTTTGGCTTCGCGCTGCGCCTGACGATCGTTTCCGTTCCCCGTATCAGGACTCAATAAGATTTCAACCGCTTTGGCCAGCAAAATAAACTCTTCATTGGCCTTCGGACTCGGGTTGATGTCCGGATGCACCTTTAACGCCATGCGCTTGTATTGGCGCCTGATATCAGCTTCCGAAGCTCCTGGTTTCAGTTGTAGTATGCGGTAACAGTCAGCTCGCCTCATTTGATCCCGAGTTGTTGAAGGGTTTGTAAGCGATTGATTTTACCTCCAGAATTATGCAGAATGGCCGATTTGTAAACTTTTTTCGGAAAAGCATACGGACCGATGCGCTCTTTGCAAAAGGCCTGAATAGTATCCAGCGGAGGAAATAGAGTCCAATCATCAACAATGAGAATGCAGATTTCTCCAAAAGTATCATCAGGTTCTCCGGCGATAAAAAATGGTCCTGAAATTAAATGAGAAAGTTCTTTTTCGATCAGTTCCGGATGCAACTTGATTCCGCCAGAATTGATAGCGAAATCGCTACGACCCAGCCATTCAAACGTTTGTGAATCGATCAAACGAACGGTATCGGTGGTTTTTAGATGCTCAATACCAAGTTGTGAATCGGTGATCATCAGTTGGTCATTCTCTGAAGAAAAAGAAACGCCTTCCAGCGCCGAATAATAAGGCGTACCGAGCTTTCGTAGCGCAATGTGTGAAACAGTTTCTGTCATTCCAAAGCCAACAAAACAGCCTTGATGAACCTCCTGTAATGCTGTTTCAAGATCAGACGAAAGCGGAGAGCCGCCGATCAATATTGTTTTTATCTGCTCAAAAACCGCAGGAACATATTCCAGCAATTGTTTCAGTTGCAACGGCACCATCGGACAAAAATCAAGCGTTTCTCCAGCAAGTAAGGCTTCTGTTGGAAATGCCGATGGTTCTGTAACGATTAATGTTAAGTTTCCAACCAGCGCCCGAACAATCATCATTTTTCCACCGATTGTTGATGGTGAAAGTCCAAGTAAAGCGGTGTTTCCGGGTTTTAACTGAAAAAAATCAAGTGTTCGTTTGGCCGATGCGATCAATTGCTCTCGCGTTAGTTGTATGCTTTTCGGAATACCTGTAGAACCGCTGGTTTTCACCTCAAAAACAGACTTGCCGGCGTTCCATTCGTTGATGAATTGTTCCACTTCGTCACGGATTCGAAGATCAGTAGTGCGGTATTTGATCTGAGTTTTCAATTTTGGTACGATAGTTGAAATCCGATAAGAACTTTTTGACGTAGCTTGATGATAATATTCGCTAAATTTAGGCATTCAAAAAGAATTGGAAACGCAAATTTTTAAGTCATGAGAAATACATTGATCATAACCGTAGTTGTTGCATTTGTTGCAATGGCGTTCACTTATGCACCTGTTAAACCGAATCACCGTACGTACAAAACCGTTAACAGCGGAATCAAATTCGACAAATTGTCATGGGCAAAAGCGCTGAAGCAAGCCAAAGATTCTGACAAATTGATATTTGTGGATGTACACACCTCATGGTGCGGACCGTGTAAGGAAATGGCGCGTACCACTTTTCAATCAGATGAAGTAGGGAAGGTGTTCAATAAAAAATTCATCAACCTGAAAATTGATGCCGAAACAGATGCCGATGGTCCTGATTTAGCTAAAAAATACAGCGTTACAGCGTATCCTACTTTGTTGTTTATCAACGGTGAAGGGAAACTGGTAAAACGTTTGGTGGGTAAACAATCCGAAGAAAAACTACTTTCGGTAGCCAACGGTTTGTAGGAAAAATACTTTATAATATCTTGAAGCGAATCTGGAAACGGGTTCGCTTTTTTGTTTTGGAAAACCACAGCTTTTTCACCACAAAGACACAAAGTTTTTTTGAAGAGTTAGATGTGTTAAGATCACAAAGATACTCTACTTAAACCGCCTTTGTGATCTTTTAGCAAGTCAAACTTGTCCTTTTTCTTTGTGTCTATGTGGTGAAAATTCATTAAAACTCACTCCTCCGGCTCAACCCCATGACGAATCCTGTCGCAGCTTGGTTTCTTTGGAAACGGATACCGAATACAAACGCCCTTATTGGTCGTAGCATAAAGTGCGTTCTTTTCCAGTAATAGGGCGCAGTAATTTCCGGTATCGAACAAAGTCCACGTTTTTCCGCCATCGTAGCTGAAATCAATACCCGTGGTGCCACAGCTGTATAAAATAGTTGAGTTTCCGGTGACACACGATCGGTAGCCATTCGGTGAAACGGTGGCTTTCAACCACGTTTTCCCGCCGTCTTCGGTATAAACGCATGTTCCGCTTGTATCTTTGGGCTGCAGGTAATTTCCACCTACGATAACGCCGTGATTTTCATCCGTGAAACAAACCGAAAACGGACCGGCACCTTCGCCTTTCACCATGGGTAAATCGCGCACGAAATAAGTGGAGGAGTCCAGTAAATCGAACCGATGAAACCTGGCCGACTGTTTTCCACCGGAGACAAAGACATAATCGCTTTTTCCGACCAATTGCGCCGTAGTTCCACTGGCGGCGTAGCAAGCCTCATCAGGTTGGTTTTTAATAGTTGGCAGATGAAGAGTGAAAGCAGTCGGACCAAGTGAAATAGGAGCTTTCTTCAAAAAGAAGTGACTTTGTACCGGATCACCCAACAGGATCAAGACATCCTTGTAGCGAACAATATCATCGTAAAAAACACCGGGATCTTCCACCATTGCTGTGGCTGAAGAATTCATTGTTTCATCAATTACACCATTGTCGCCTGAAACCATTCCACAAATATTCTTGCCGAAAAGTGCCAAATCGCGAAATTCACCGTTGGGATTCTTTGGGAATATGCTTTTTGCTTGTTTTGTTTCTTCGTTGTATTGAATCACACCGCTTTTCGAGGTTCCGAAAAGTAAATCCGTTTTGTTGTAACGCATAATCGCTCGCGAATACGAACTATCCGGGGCAAATCGTAGCGTGTCTTTTTGTCCCCAATATTGACCGAAAGTAGTAAAACTACTGACGATCAGAACGAAAATACTGATTGAATTTCTCACGTTGTTGTTCTTTTAATGAAGTCAGATTTTCCGGAACAGTTCGTTTCCAGCGCTTGTGCGACCATAACCAATATTGCGGTTCCTGCTGAATTCGCTGTTCCAGTAATCTTGCGTGTTGTTCGGTTAAAACGCCCCATTCCAGCGTTCGTGGTTCTTCGGTAAGAAGCGTCAATTCGACTTCGTAATAACCTCTCTTGATGCGTTTTGGAAGGTAAAACACAATTGCCTGATCGTACGTATTCGCCAATTGTTCCGCCCCAAAAAGAACGGCTGTTTCCTGGTGCAAAAAAGTCATCCAGTAACTTTTTAAGCTGTCTCCGGGCGATTGATCTCCCAATACCAATGTGGCTGTCGGAATGGAAGCTTTACCATATTTTTCAAATGTTTCTTTCACAATTTTCGCGTGAATCACGTGCATCCCAAACCGGCTGCGAAGCGCGTTGATCTTTTTATCCCAAAAACCACTGCTCAATGGCATTCCAATTCCAACTGCCTGGTGCGGAAAGAACAGGGATTGTCCCGTAATCATCCATTCCCAGTTCATGTAATGCGCCGAAACAAGCAATACGCTTTTGTCTTTTTCGTACAAACGTCGCATCAGTTCGGGATTGGTGATCACAAATCGTTTACGCAATTCTTTTTCGGAAATCCCCAGGTTTTTAATGCCTTCGATCAGTAAATCGGCAAAGTGTCGGTAAAACCGGTTGCGAAGCTTCCGAATCTCATGTGGATTTTTATCGGGAAATGAACGCGTCAGATTCTGTACAATGACCTTTTTGCGGTATGGAAGTACTGTAATCAGTAACAGGTAGAAGAAATCGGCGAATCGATAGGTGATCCACAACGGAAGCTTCGACAGCGGAAAAATGATGACGTAATAGAGAACTGCGTTCATTCTGCCGATTGTTTATTGGGCCACCAAATCTTGATCTGATCGGCAATTTCCTGCTCGCGTTTGCTGCTTCCCGCATGAAAAAACGTGCGGTTTTGCAACGAATCGGGTAGGTATTGCTGGCGAATGAAGTTGCCCGGAAATTGATGAGAATATTGGTATTCGGCGCCGTAACCGAGTTCTTTCATGAGTTTGGTCGGAGCGTTACGTAAATGAAGCGGAACGGGCAAATCGTTGGATTGCCGCACTTCTGCCAATGCTTCGTCGATGGCTAAATAACCGGCATTTCCTTTCGGAGAAGAAGCCAGGTAAATGGTGCATTCCGACAAAATAATACGTGCCTCCGGCCAGCCGATCACCTGAATAGCCTGAAAGGTTGTGTTTGCCATGATCAACGCTGTTGGATTGGCTAAACCGATGTCTTCAGCAGCTGAAATCAACAACCGGCGTGCGATAAATTTCGGGTCTTCACCACCTTCGATCATGCGTGCCAGCCAGTAAACAGCTGCATCGGGGTCACTTCCGCGAATGGATTTAATAAAAGCAGAAATGATATCGTAATGCTGTTCGCCGTCTTTGTCGTACCGAACACGTTGTTGTGCCAGCTGATGTACCAATTCATCTGTAATCACGGCTTTTTCTCCAGCGGGAAATGTGCCTACAACCATTTCAAACAGGTTGAGCATTTTGCGTGCATCGCCGCCTGCAACGGCCATTAAAGCTTTGGTTTCTTTGAGTTCGATGTCGCGTTTTTGAAGCACTACATCGTTTTTCACAGCGCGTTCCAATAACGTTTGTAAATCGGCTACGGTATGACTTTCCAATGTATATACCTGGCAACGCGAAAGCAACGCCGAAATCACCTCAAATGAAGGATTCTCTGTAGTTGCACCGATTAACGTAATGGTTCCCTTCTCTACAACTCCGAGCAACGAATCCTGTTGGGATTTCGAGAAACGATGAATTTCATCAATGAATAAAACCGCTCCGCTTTGCTGGAACATACCGCCCGATTCCACACGTTGGATGATATCGCGCACGTCTTTTACACCCGACGAAATAGCCGAAAGTGTATAAAACGGACGTTTCAGATGTATTGCCAGTAAATTTGCCAACGTTGTTTTTCCAACTCCGGGAGGTCCCCAGAAAATAATGGAAGGTAGAATTCCGGCGTCGAGCGTTTTCCGCAACGAACCTTTCGGGTCCAGTAAATGAGACTGGCCGATGTATTCCTGAAGCGTTTTGGGACGCATGCGTTCTGCTAACGGAGCTGACATTTTTTAGTATCTGTTTAAATTTTCATGAGCAATTTTTCCAATTTCCAAATTTGCCATATGGTAAATTTGGAAAGTTTCAAATTTTCTCCGCCACGGTGGAGACGTGAAAATTTCGATCACTCAAAAGTACACCAAATTCCCGATTTTAGGCGTCAATTATCGGCAGGATTTATCGGGAAATCGGCCATGAGTTTATACTTTCCGCCCATCGAATGCAGCACATCTTTCCATAGCGTATCGTCGTTTGAATCCAAAATGGAAAGCTCTGGCGGTGGCGTGGCAACGATCCATGTTTTTTCGTCGAGTTCCTGTTGTAGTTGATTTGGTCCCCAGCCGGTATAGCCAATAAAAAAGCGGATTTGTCCCGACGAAATGGTATTCTGCTGCAGCATTTCCAGGATGGTGGAATAACGTCCGCCCATAAAAACATTCGATGAAACTTCTATTTTGTCTTCCAGTTCGGAAATATTGTGCAGAAAAAACAACTGATTCTGATCTACCGGACCTCCAAAACCAACAGTAACGCTGGCGTCAGGGAAATCGGTTGCATATTCGTGCAGGTTCAAATCGAGCGTATTGTTGAGGATAAACCCAAAACTGCCGTCTTCGTTGTGTTCGCACACATAAATAACAGACCGGGTAAAGTGATCATCCAGCATGAAAGGTTCCGAAAGCAATAAATCTCCCTTTTCAGGTGCGCGTTGTTTATCAATTGTGAGTTGTATCAATAGCAGTACGTTTGTAAATTCTACCAATACTACAAAATCTGTGGTTTTTGAAAATGATTTGTTGAAAAAAACTAATAAGTACAAGACTAGAGACTTAAGACTAAAAGACATAAGACCAAAGATGAAAGACGTTTCCCGTCTCATGTCTTTGGTCTTCCAGTCTTTAGTCTTCGAGTCTTAAGTCTTTGGTCTCCAAAATAGGAATACCGGAATATCGATTTTTACCATGGTAAATAAATCTGTCGATTCATGGGAAACGTTGTGCTTTTTTTCTACATTCGCAAAAACTTCTATATGAAACAATTGATCACGTTTTCTCTCTTTATCAGTGCCGGAATGGTTGCTTTTGCTCAGGAAGAAGACACCCTTGTTGAAACAATCACCGAAGTAGAGGAAGTAAGCGAAATCCCCGATGATCCTTATGTTCGGAACACTTACAATGCTACGCGCATCATCAACGGTCATTCTGTAGAAACACTGGAAAAAGGGGTGCTTGAGTTCCGAATTGAACACCGGTTTGGTGATATGGCTGGGGCTAACGGAGGAGCGCAGAACTTTTATGGTTTCGACAATGCCGCAGACATTCGCTTCGCGTTCGAATACGGAATTACCAACAAATTAATGGTTGGTTTGGGCCGGAACAAAGGAACAGGCGAGCCGTATCGTTCGTTGATCGATGCATTTGTGAAGTACCGCGTTTTACACCAGAAAACTTCCGGAATGCCCATTTCCATGACCGTGATTGGCGTTGCTACCGGAACGTACATGAAAGCGTCGGAAGATATTTCTCAAATTTCGCATTTCCCGGAATGGCAGCACCGCCTGGCTTATTCCACACAGGTAAATATTGCACGTAAATTCACGAGCTGGCTCAGCCTTTCGTTAATGCCGACCTTTGTCTATCGGAATTATGTGGGAGGAAATGACGTAAACGCGTTGTTTGCGTTGGGCGGATCTGCCAAAGTGCGCATTACACCAACAAAAGCGATCATTTTAGAGTATTACCAAACGTTTCAGGAATCAGGTGTTCGCACAGGCTTTAAAAACAGTTTGGGGATTGCTTACGAATGGGATACGTTCGGACACAATTTCACAATCAACTTAACGAATTCAAAAGGATTCATCGAAACCCAGTTCATTCCTTACACCAAAGAAGATTGGTTGAAAGGCCAGTTCAGACTTGGTTTTAGTATCTCAAGAAAATTTACACGCGGTTAGTATGAAAAAGACTCTTATCATCTCGCTGGGACTGTTGGTTTGCGTTACAACGCTGACCATTGTGGAATCTTGTTCCAAAGACAATGTGATCGATTATTACGGATTGGGAAATTGCACCGATACGGTTTCGTTTGCGGCTAAAATTGAACCGCTGATCCTTCAAAATTGCGCTACAAGCGGTTGCCATGATGCAATCACAGCCGAATCCGGTTACGATTTCACCACACATGCGGCCATCGCCGAGAATTCAGAAATGATTTACAATGCAATGTCCTGGCAACCGGGAACTGCTCCGATGCCCGATGGTGGCGATCAGTTAGCAGATACACTGATTCAGCAATTTAGCTGTTGGATGAGTCAGGGAAAACTCAATAACTAAACAAACGAAAACAAAAAGATTCACTACATTGGTACACTTGTTGCAACCTGACCTGTCGTGAAACAATAACTTTATAATAGATACGATCATGAAAAAATTATTTTATCCGCTTTTAGCCGTTGTACTATTGGGCTCATCTGCTTTTATGTCGGTGACTTCGGCTCCTGAATGGAAAATCAAAGACGATTACTCCATCAAATTTATCAGTGATGATCCAACCGGTGTTTTCAAAACATTCAAAGGAACCATCAAGTTCGACGAGAGCGATTTGGCCGGTTCCAAGTTTGATTTATCAATCGCTGTAAACTCGATCAGTACCGGAAACGGGATGCAAAACAAAAAAGCATTGACTGCAGAATGGTTTGACGAAACGAAATACCCGAACATCACGTATGTTTCGAGCAAAATCGAAAAGTCAGGCGAAAGCTACAACATCACCGGAACCTTGAAAATGAAAGGTGTTTCGAAATCGTATAAAGTACCGTTCAGCTTCAAGAAAACAGATAATTCAGGCAAGTTCACCGGGAAATTCAACGTAAAACGTTCCGACTTTAAAATCGGGAAAGCAGGTGGTAACGTTCCCGACGTGATGAAGATTGAATTCAGTGTTCCAGTTGATAAAAAATAAGAAAGTATGTTTGGTCGTTCAATATTATTAGGAGCTACAGCCGGTATTTTAGCTGGCTTGGCGTGTTTGGTATTCGCGAAAGTATATGCCGAAACAATGTACCTCGATTTTTCACCGTTGGTTTCCACCATGGCGTATTTCGGATCGTGTATCTTCGGTTGTGTACTGGCCTCGATCGGTTTCTGGGCCTTGGTGAAAGTGACCCCGAAATACGGAGAAATCATCTTCAATTTCCTGTTCGCGTTGATCACGTTTGCCAGCATCCTCGGACCAATCGGGTTCATTTGGCCACTCGACGCCGATCAGGACCTGATCACGTACTTCCCGATGTATGCCATGACCTTACACTTTTTCCCAATTGTGGTGTGGTTTACGCTAAAACCGTTGTTTATTAAGAAATAACAGAGCAATCTGTCAGAAATAGAAAAGCAACTCGAAAGGGTTGCTTTTTTGGTTTAAAGAAAGGCAGCTTTAAACTTTGCTCCAAAGGCATTAAGTAACGATCGTAAGAGAACAAGGTGAAGTTAAGTGTAATCGAGGCCCTGTTTGAGCTCAGTCATCGATTATCGGCGTAGAGGATGATCGCGAATGACGTTTGCGAGTTGGGTTGAGATCGCTTAACAAGCCGTAGTTCTCAAGATCGGGACTTACAGCCTTGATTTTTTTGTCACTTTTTTCATCAAGGAAAAAAGTGAGTATTTAAAGCACAAACGGTGGTCTCTGCAACCTCAACTGCGCATTACTCAACGCCTGACCATTTCCTTTGATCGTCAACATAAAACTTTTATTGGTTCCGATCGGCGTCCAGTCAAAAAGCAGGTTCCAGCAGTGAATATTGCGGTAAAGCGTCAGGCGGGTATTGGTCACATTCATCGATTTGATATCGAGGTACGTGGTCGCAACGACTTTCCAGTTTTCGGTAATCGTTACATCGCCGGTAAGCGTAAGTGTATGATTTGGCGTGTATTTCCGCTTCTGGAATGTTTCCTGATCGCTGTTGATCGAGTAGGAAAGTAAGTGATTGAAACTGATCTTCCACGGAATGTCGAAACTCACAATTTGCGACGGCATCACCAACCAGTTTTGGTATTGCGGATTCCAGGTAGTGGACATTTGTTGCTGCTGATTCTGCAGGATTTCACGACTTTTTTTGGAAGTCAGCGTCCAGCCGGTTGCGATGGAAAAATTGATCAAACGTCCAATCCCCTGTCCTTCATTGATCGCGTATTTTGAATTGGAAACTCCCGTGCTGTCATCCCACGCATAAAAGCTGTGTGTTCCGGTAATATTGATATTCAGCACATCGATCGGATTGATGAGCATCCCCATATTCAGGTTTCCCCAGTTGAGCGAGTCCTTGAAAATATCGTAGCTCGTGGAAAGAATCAGGTTGTCAATGATCCGCGTTTTTTTGTAACCGGTCAGCGTGTCCTCGTCACTACGTTGTTTCAGCTCAAAACTGTTGACTACCGTGAAATCCAATCGTCCCACGTCTTTTGTATAGCCTTCCGAATACACACTGCGTTCGTGCTGCGAATAGAACGTCTGTGTGTTGGTCACGGTATTGACGTAACTTCCAACACCGCCCTGAATGGCCGGAATGTAGGAAAACGTCACGCTTGGCGTCATCACATGTCGTAACAAGGTATTTCGCTTGCCGATGAACCGGTAGTAGGAGTAAAGGTTGGTGCTCAAACTTCCGCTGGTAGTCAGTTGCTGACTGAAAACACCTCTGTTCAACGAATCGACCACAACTACTTGATTTACCGGATCGAAGGTCTTTTCAATCGATTGAAAGTTGTACTTCTGACTATACGTCACCGAAGGTGTAAACCGAACTGTGTTCCGAAGTACATTCAACGTCCATTGGATAGTGGTACTGTGCTTGGCGCCATTCATGAACGTTTGACCGATGCTGTCGAAGTCGCCGTTTGATAAAAAGCGATCCTGAAAATTGGCCCGGTTGGTCGCGTCAAGGAAATAAGTCATCCCGATGCTTTCGTACGAGCGAACTTTCCCGACTGCTGCTTTTTTGCGTTTGAACGGATAAAATCGGGTCGCCGTAAAGTTAAAATCAGGACTGTTCAGGGAAATAAGCCCGCTGGATGAGTTTTGACGCATTGAAGCCTTTAAGCGCATCGAAAGCGGGGTTCCGATAAACGTACGCCCCAGGTTGATGTCAGAATTGAGCGTATTGTTGAAATACTGCGGATTTTGCGGATTCAGCGTTTGTTTGTTGGTGCTGTTGGAGTTGAAATTGATGTCGGTATTAAACGACCATTTCGGATTGGCTTTCGGATCTTGCTGATGGTTCCAGTGCAATTCGATGTTGCTCAACTTGATGGAGTCAGGGAAACCGGTTCTGAAAAACTGATACCCGGCCTCAAAGTATCCTCTGAATTTATATCGGGCAGCGTATTCAGTGTTGGTTTTTAACCCGAAACTTCCCCGTGAATAAAGGGTTCCGTAAATGGTGGTTTGCAATTTGTCGTTGATCGGAATGTAATACCCCAGATTTTGTAAACCGAAACCGTAAGGCGAAACAGCGGTGAATTGCGGCATTAGAAATCCATGCTTCTTATCGCGTTCTTTCCGCTGAGGAATGACACTGAAAGGCAAGCCCAGCGGAGTAGGAACGCCCATGATCCAAAGATTCATCGGACCGGTTACAATGCGTTTGTCCGGAACCAAAATAGCCCGTGAAAGGAAAAAGTGATAATGCGGTTCCGCCAGATTACACGTAGTAAACTTCCCGTTGACAAAGTGAATTTCTTCATTGGCTTGTCGTTTACCACGTTCCATGGTCAGGTAAAACTCGTCTTGTTTGATGGAAACTTCCTGAATGTACGCTTTTTCCGTCTCGAAATTGTAACGCAATGTCGCGGTTTTAACGGTATCGGTTCCCTGCACAAAGATCGGCGAACCAACACGTCTTCCCAACGAATCGAGCGTATAACTGGCATATACTTCTTTGTTTCCGAGGTCAATGAGCAGGTAGTCTGCGCGCATGTCCACATCAGTGTAATTCAGGTGTGCGTCGCCGAAGAGATGAATTTGTTGTTTTTTGTAATCACAGAAAATAGAATCACGCGCCGAATAGATCACTTGCGACTCAAAATCATTGCTGTTCATCACCACCGTGTCTTGGGCAGAAAGATTAGCTGCACCGAAAAACACCGCGAACAAAGCAAGTACCGCGCGAAAAGTCATGCGATGCCGATTAAAACGGGATGTACGATACTTTGAAATCAACTTGAGCTAATAACGAATGCAAAGCTAAAAAATTACCCGACGCCAACGGCATAAATCATGCCATGCGAACGTTCGTTTGGATTCTAACGCATTTCAGCTTGATTCTCACTTCATTTTTAACTATTATTGTTAAGTACTAATTAAAACTGATTTATGAAAAAACTACTACTGGCTCTGCTGTTGCTTCCGTTTTTCTCATTTTCACAAGGTGCTCAGGTTGAGTTCCAGGAAGGGAAATTGTGGTTTAAAATGACCAACGAAGCACGAATCGCAATGCCTTTAACCGAAGATCCGACGAATATCTCTACACTTACCATTCCCGGATTGGACGCTATTGCACATAAATACGGCGCTACCCGATTGTCAAAACCATTTGCAGCAGCGAAAAATTCAGTGATTTTACAGCGAACGTTCTTACTTGAATTTACGGATGTAACGCATACAGCGGAACTGATCAAAGAACTGCAACTCATGAGCGGTTTGGAATACGCCGAACGCGTTCCGTTGGACCGCATGTGCCTGACGCCGAATGATCCTTCGTTTGGTTCGCAATGGGGTTTGAGTATGATCAATGCTCCCGCAGCCTGGAATTACTTTTCAAGTGGTAGTAACGTCGTGATCGCTATTGTGGATGATGCAGTTGAACGCACGCACAGTGATCTTTCTCCGAATTTGTGGGTAAACCCGGGAGAAATTGCTTCAAATAATATCGATGACGATAATAACGGATACATCGACGATATCAACGGTTACGATGTGGCCAGTAATGATAACAATCCGAATCCGCCATCTGCGACCTACGATCACGGAACACACGTGGCAGGTATTGCTTCAGCACGCACGAATAACGGAACAGGAGTTGCTTCCATCGGTTTCAGCTGTAAATTGATGTGTATAAAATCGACTTCTACTCCCACAGCCATTACCAACGGTTACGACGGAATCGTTTACGCCGCCGTAAGCGGAGCCGATGTGATCAATATGAGCTGGGGTGGCCCAAGTTTTTCGACAACAGGACAAAACGTGGTCAATTACGCCAATTCACAAGGATGTATTCTCATCGCAGCTGCCGGAAACGACGATGTTTCTTCTCAGTTTTATCCTGCGGCCTTTACCAATGTGGTGTCAGTAGCAGCTACGAGCAGCAACGACGCCAAAGCGAGTTTCTCCAACTATGGTGGCTGGATCGATGTTTCGGCACCGGGAAATAATATCTACAGCACTACTGTAGGTAATACCTACGGAAACAAATCAGGAACGTCAATGGCTTCACCGATGGTAGCCGGATTAGCCGCGCTGATGAAATCATTGAATCCAACCATGCCGAATGCGGATATCATCAATTGCCTGTTATCAACGGCTGATAATATCAATGCGCAAAATCCGGGGTATATCGGTCAATTGGGATCGGGTAGAATTGACGCTGCGGCAGCAATGGCTTGTATTGCGGCGACATTAAACAATGCGCCGGTTGCTGATTTCTCGGCCAACTTTACCACGGTTAGCGCCGGAGGTTCGGTGTTGTTTACCGATTTATCAACGTATTCACCAACTTCATGGGCATGGTCGTTCCCGGGCGGAACACCGGCTTCGTACAACGGACAAAATCCACCGGCAATTACCTATAACACGCCGGGAACTTACAATGCAGTATTGACAGTTACGAATGGAAACGGAAATGATGTGGAGACGAAAGTCAATTACATCCAGGTAGATGCCGCATCCAGTTGTTTGCAGATAAATCTTCCGGCTCCGGTGGGATGGACAGGTTCCAATTATTATACCGGCGCTTCTGTCGGGCAAGACGGTTGGATCAACGGAATGAATGTATACCTCGACAAACAAAAGGCCATGTACTTTGATGCGTCAGCTTCGCCGTACACGATTCTCAACAATGTGTGGGTAGCTTTTGGCTTGGGGTATAGTGCCAATCCGAGTAAAATTGTCCCTGTTCGTATTTATGACGGAACGTCAGGAACACCTGGAGCACTCATCGGCACGTCCAATCTAACGATGGGGCAAATCATGTCTGATGTAGATGGCGGTTTTTATACCGAAGCCAGCTTTGTCAACTCACCTGTGACGCTTCCCGCATCGAAAAAATTCTTTGTGAGTGTCGATTTGACAAATCTTCAGTGGACAGCCGGTGTGAAAGACACGCTTTCTATTGTGAGTAATGCTGCCGGACAAACAACACCTTCGGCTATTTGGGAACAACAATCCGATAACCTGTGGTACCAATACACCACGGCCGGTTCATGGAATCTGAGCGCATCACTTTTTGTGCATCCGTTCCTGACTGATGCCAATTCGGTGGCGAATATTACTCCGAGTGCGCTTTCAATTTGCTCCGGAAATGCCGTTGATTTCGATGCTGCAGGAAGTACTTACGAAGACACGTTATTGTGGTATTTCCCGGGCGGAACGCCAACGGTTGTGCCATCTGCACCCACAGCTTCCGTAACATACGCGACTCCCGGAACATACGACGCTATTTTATACACCATCGGTGGTGGTTGTTCGTTGTTTGATTCGGCGTTTGTGACGATTACGGTGAATCCTTCACCATCCATCAATGTATCGGGATCTGCAGAAATCTGTAACGGTTCATCAACAGTTCTAACAGCGAGTGGTGCAACGTCTTATACATGGGCACCTCCGGGAGGACTTGATGCCACAACAGGAGCGGTTGTTACGGCCAATCCAACTGCGAACACCACGTATTCGGTAACTGGCACGCTGGGTTCTTGTTCCAATTCTTCCTACATCAGCATCGAAGTCGATGATCCACCGGTGGCGCTGATCACATTCGCCGACAGTACGATTGGTTGTCCTACGGCTGTGTCCTTCGATGGTAGTAACTCAAGCGATGTCACCGATTTCAGCTGGACGTTTCCGGGCGGAACACCTGCCACATCAAATACTTCAACGCCAACTGTCGATTTCATGACTTCTGGAACGGTGAATGTGGAATTGATTACTACAAACGGCTGCGGAGCAGATACAACAACATTCAGCATGGATGTAACGGTTGATTGTTCAGCCGGATTGGATGAAGAAATCATTGACTATACAGTGATCTACAATCCGAATACGGGAATTGTTTCTGTTACATCGACAAACGGAATTCCGGCAAATACGGAGGTGAATGTCCTGAATGAACTGGGGCAAATCATTGTTGGCAGACAAAGTGAAAGTCAGTCTCAATTGATTGAAATCCCTGTAAACCAACTGGCAACAGGAATGTATTTTGTACATCTCACCAATACAGAATCCGAGCGATTGATCAAGTTTATTGCGCATTAGATCGAATCAAACTATAATAATGAAACGGGAGGCTGTAATGGTTTCCCGTTTTTGCGTTGTAGAAGGAGATGTTGGATGCTTGATTTTTGATGTTGAATTAAACTCTGCCAAAAAAACCTTGGACTTCCCAATCAGAATTGATGCTTTGAAAAGATGACTAGGTCTCCCAAGTATGGCCTCATCAAAAATCCAACATCAAAAATCAAGCATCGGTATGCTAGTTATTAACAATTTAACGAAGAAAAGTTTAATCTGGCTTCTTTTTTGTTAATAACTTAAGCATTACCTTTAAAACGTGGTAATTAACGCATTCTAAAGACATGGAAAAATTCGCACGTATTTTCAAATGGACATTGGCCGTAGCGCCCATGATTCTGTTATTTTCGTTCGGCGAAACCCAGTTGCAGCAAAAGCTCGATGCCGAATTACAAACCATCAAAACAGTTGTGATTGATGCCGGACACGGAGGGAAAGATCCCGGATGTCACGGTGCTTCGGCGCATGAAAAAAATGTTTGTTTGTCGATGGCGTTGATTCTCGGTAAGCAAATCAAAGCGAAATACCCGAACATCAAGGTGGTTTACACACGCGATAAAGATGTATTTGTTGAATTGGATGAACGTGCGCGCATTGCCAATAAAGCCAGCGCCGATTTGTTTATCTGTATTCACGCCAATTCGGCATCGCCTTCCGCTAACGGAACAGAAACCTTTGTATTGGGATTGCACAAAACCGACGCTCAGGCCAAGATTGCCGATCGTGAAAACAGCACTATTTACCTGGAAGATGATAAAGGGGAGAAATACAAAGATTTCGATATGTCGCCGGATGCGATCATTGCCCGTCAATTACAACTTTCGGTGTTCCTGGATCAATCCATTTCGTTTGCAGGAAAATTGCAATCCGAATTTAAAGGAATTGGCCGTTTTGACAGAGGGGTGAAGCAAGCCGGATTTTTGGTCTTGTATAAAACCACTATGCCAAGTGTGTTGATCGAAACCGGGTTTTTGACGAATCCTGACGAAGAGAAATTCCTCGCAGATACAACCGGACAGAAAAAAATGGCCGGAGCGATGTTTACGGCATTTGAAAAATACAAAAACGAGTTAGAAGGAATTGATGAAAAAACCGGTGGAGGCAAACAAACGGTTCCGATTACCAACAACGAAAAAGAACCGGAAAAAACACCCGAAAAGACGGTGAGCACCAAAGTGATTTTCCGTGTGCAAGTGGAGACATCCGATGCCAAGATTGCTACCAATGCTGCCCGTTTCAAAGGACTTTCAGTCTATGAGTACAAACAGGATAATCTATACAAATACACCATCGGATCGTTTGAAAATGATCTGTCGGCGGCCAATAAATACAAAAATGAACTCCGCGAAAAAGGGTTTTCAAATGCCTTTGTGGTCGCCTTTCAAAATGGAGAGCGTATTAGTTTGGAAAAAGCTATTAAATTAGCAGAAAAATAAGCGTTTTGAAACTGTCGAAAGAACTTAAGGCCGGAATAATCACTCTGCTTGCGATCGGTTTGCTGGTTGCGGGTATTAACTTCCTGAAAGGGAATAGTTTTTTTGGGGGGGATGATCAATACGAAGCCTATTTTCCAAACTCAGGAAACCTTGCTCCGGCAACTTCTGTTTATGTAAACGGAGTGGCTGTGGGGAAAGTGTTGACTGTCGATTATCAGCCGCACGGAGATTCACTTTCCAAAGTGAAAGTAACCTTCAACATTCAGGATGATAACGTACGTATCCCGAGAGGTTCAAAAGTAGAGATCGGTTCGGTCGATTTCCTCAACAAAGGAGTTTTGCTGACACTGAATTCAGATTTATCTCACGGTTATTACAAACCGGGCGATAAAATCAAAGGTACCGTGGCTTCCGATTTAATGACTCAGGTAAAAGATTATGCCGACCCGACTGTTCAGAAACTGCAAAGCCTTATCAGTACGGTCGACAGAACGGTAACTTCCATCAGTGCATTCTGGGATACAACGGCAACTTCCAAGATCGAAGCATCAATGAACGAAGTGCAGATTGCTTTGAAACGCTTTGGTAACGTGGCGGTTGAAGTGGAAGATTTGGTAGCTTCTGAAAAAGTGCGATTTGCCAAGATCATGAGCAACGTTGAAAGTATTTCGGGTAACCTGAAAGCCAGCAACGATAAAATCACGGCAATCATTGGCAACGTCAAGAAAGTATCGGATGATCTGGTAACGATCAACTACAAATCAGTCGTTGAAGACGCTCAGAAAACCATTCAAAAACTCAATGCCACATTGGATGCGGCAAATAACGGCGAGGGAACCCTCGGGAAGTTATTACACGATGAAAAACTCTACAATGAGTTGGTCAATACCAACAAGGAACTGCAAGAGCTTGTTGATGATATAACGCTTCACCCTGAACGTTACATTCATTTCTCCGTACTCGGCGCCAAAACAAAAGGTGTTCCGCTTTCAGGTAAGGAAGAGAAAAAATTGAGAACGTTGTTGGATTCTATTCCCAACTAAATTTAAACTATGATAGCTGCTATTGTATTTAGTGTCATCTGTTTGGCAGGATTTGGCTTTTTTGGCTGGAATCTATGGAAGATTCGCTACAATATTAACCTGGGTAAAAACGTCAATCGTTCCGACAACAAGGGCGAACGGTTAAAAACAATGCTGTTGGTGGCTTTCGGACAGAAAAAAATGTTCGCACGCCCCATTCCGGCTTTGTTGCACCTGGCGATTTACGTAGCTTTTGTGATTACTCAAATCGAGCTCATCGAAATCATTGCCGATGGCGTTTCGGGCCAGCACCGAATGTTTTATGACGCATTGGGAGGTTTTTACACCTTTATGATCAGCTTTATCGAGATTCTTTCGGTATTTGCGCTGATCGCCACATTTGCCTTTTTGGCACGACGTAATATCATTCGCCTGGCGCGTTTCCAGAAACCGGAAATGAAAGGGTTTCCTAGTCTGGATGCCAACTTAATTCTCTTGGGAGAATTTTTACTCGTGATGTGTATTTTCACGATGAACGGCGCCGACGAAGCGTTGTATTTGCAAGGAGCTTCGCACGCAGCACACGATATTCACGGATCATTCGGTTTCACGATTTCTGCCTGGTTGGGAGAACATGTGTTCAGCGGAATGGATGTTTCAACACTTCATTTGCTGGAACGAATCGGGTGGTGGGGACACGTAACCATGGTTTTTGCCTTTTTAAATTACCTGCCATACTCCAAGCATTTCCACATTTTGTTGGCTTTCCCGAACACCTATTACTCAAATCTCGAGAAAAAAGGAAAGTTCACCAATATGGAATCGGTGACCAACGAGGTGAAGCTAATGCTGGATCCGAATGCCGATCCGTATGCAGCAGCGCCTGAAGGCACCGGACCACAACGATTCGGGGCGAAAGACGTGACCGATTTGTCGTGGAAAAACCTTATGGATGCTTACACCTGCACCGAGTGTGGACGTTGTACATCGGCTTGTCCTGCCAATATCACTGGTAAATTGTTATCGCCGCGCAAGATCATGATGGATACACGCGATCGTTTGATGGAAGTGGGTGATAATTTCCGCAAACACGGAAAAGATCACGACGACGGAAAATCATTGTTGGGCGATTACATACTCGAAGAAGAATTGTGGGCATGTACGTCTTGTAACGCCTGCGTTCAGGAGTGTCCGGTAAACATTGATCCACTTTCGATTATTGTTGATTTGCGCCGTTATCTGGTAATGGAAGAATCGAAAATGCCAACGGAATTGACGGGAATGCTTACCAACATCGAAAACAACGGTGCGCCATGGCAGTTTTCACCGGCCGATCGTGGCAACTGGATTCACGAAGATTAATTTCAAAAGAGTATCATGAGCAACGACATTAAGTTGATCGACATAATGGAAGACGGTAAACACATTTCGCCGGTACTTCCCGAACACATTAAGAATTACCTCATCGACATTGATGGTACCATTTGCGAAGACATTCCGAACGAAGAACCGGAGCGCATGGCAACTGCAGGTTTGTATCCGGACGCGTTGGTGACGGTAAATAAATGGTACGACGAAGGTCATATCATCACGTTTTTTACTTCCCGCGTAGAAGAACACCGCGAAGTAACCGAACAATGGCTCACCGAAAATGGTTTCCGCTGGCACGCGATGCTGATGGGAAAACCACGTGGAGGAAATTACCATTGGATTGATAATCATATCGTTCGCGCAACGCGCTTCGAAGGTAAGTTTACCGATTTGGTGGAAAAAACAGTAAGTATTCAGGTTTTTGAACAGTAATTGTGCAGTATGAGTAATCTCAAAGTTCCAACAATGGCCGAAATGATGGCCACAGGCGAAACACCCGACATCTTGTTTTGGGTAGGTTGTTCCGGTAGTTTTGATGATCGTGCCAAGAAAATCACGAAAGCAGTGGTGAAGATTTTGAATCACTGTGGGGTGAAATTTGCCGTACTTGGCGCAGAAGAATCCTGCACGGGCGATCCTGCAAAGCGCGCAGGAAACGAATTTACGTTCCAGATGCAGGCCATGATGAACATTCAGGTACTCGACGGTTACGAAGTAAAACGCATCGTTACGGCTTGTCCACACTGTTTCAATACCTTGAAAAACGAGTATCCGGAATTGGGTGGAAATTACGAAGTGATTCACCACACGCAACTGATCCAGGATTTGATCAATACAGGAAAACTGACCATTGAAGGCGGAACCTACAAAGGCAAGAAAATCACTTTCCACGATCCGTGTTACCTGGGCCGTGCGAATGACGTATACGAAGCACCACGTTTGCTGATCGAGAAACTCGATGCAGAATTGGTGGAAATGAAACGTTGCAAAACCAATGGCTTGTGCTGTGGTGCAGGTGGTGCGCAAATGTTTAAGGAAGCGGAAAAAGGCAACAAGGAGGTTAACGTGGAACGTACGGAAGATGCGTTGGAAACCACAGCAACGATCATTGCTACCGGTTGTCCTTTCTGCAATACGATGATGACCGATGGCGTGAAAAACTTCAACAAAGAACACGAAATCGCGGTATTGGACGTAGCCGAACTGATTGCTAACGCAGCCGAATTGTAAATCATGGAACTGGATCTTTTTCCCGACGATGCCCGCATTTGGGTATTTACTTCCGACAGGGAAGTAAGCGCAGCCGAGCAACAAGCAATGGCGGCGCCTGTATTGGAGTTTTTAGAAAAATGGGCAACACACGGAAAAGCTTTGACAGCAACCGGAGCGTGGCTTAATTCATTTCAACTGGCGATCATATTGGATCAGTCAAAAGTAGGAGCAAGCGGTTGTTCGATTGATGCATTGACGCGTTTTATGCGCGAAATCGGGTCTGCTAATCAAATTGATTGGTTTAACCGGATGAACATGCTCATTGAAGAACAGGGAACCGTTCAGCGAGTTCCGTTTACCGATTTAAAAAATTACCCGAACGCTTTGTTGTTTGATCCGTTGGTGGAAACTCTAGGTGATATTCGTGGAAACTGGCCTGTGCCGGTGGGTGAGAGTCGTTACAATAGCGTGATTTAAACCACAAAGACACAAAGTTTTTTTGACGAACAAGATGTGTTAAGATCACAAAGGAACTTGCCTTAAAGTTCTGAAAGTGTTTTGTTCTAACGAAGACTCACTTTGTGTTCTTTTAGCTAGTCAAATAGGTCCTTTTCCTTTGTGTCTTTGTGGTGAAAAAATGAAGTGATTTTTTAATCCTCTTTCTGCTTTTTCTTCTTCCGTTCCAACCGGATTCCACCCACAATTTTAATATTGTAAAACGTCTGCCTGTAAGCCAGGTCATTGAAACGAATGGATTTGTTATCAAAATCGGTCACCAACATCACAAAATAGCGCGGTTGATTGTAGCCCGCGATGAACTTCACATCAAATCGCGGCGCTAAACCCAGAAAACCACGGGTAATGCTGTCAGAACTATAAAATTTCGATTGCACCACAAACCCGAGTCCGCCCATAATACCTACTTGGTAGGCTTTCCAGCGCTTCACGAAGACCATTCCGGGAACCACACCGATATCAACGGCAGTAATGGAGTGCGCAGCGGTTTTTGTTTGATTGGTATCTTCCAGTTGATAGGGAATGAGCGGATTACTTCCGTTTGATCCGGCGCCATGAACGTTAAACGTAGGCTTGATATAAAACGAACGAATATCTTGTGTGTAAGCACCTGTTTTACCCCGAAAAGCAGGCATTTTGAAATGAGGATTCCTGAAAATCCAGGTGTTGATCGAGAAACTGACAGAAGTTAGCTCAGGACGCAATTCGTTGGGTCTTAAATAATTGAGTGAGTCATTCCAGCGCCAGGCATTTTTGATCGCGTAGCCGTTATACACGTGAAGATCGACATCAAAAAAAGCGCGTTTTACACTGAAATCAAAACCCAGATCGTAGTATTGTGTTCTTCCGTAGCGACTTGGTGGACGAATTGTTCCCGGCAATGCAATCCCCAAACGCAGGGCAAACCATTTGTACGAAACACCAATTCCCAAAACGGCGCTCATATTGTTCTTGTACTTCAGCTTCGAAACGTCCTCATTAAACGGATACACGACCTTAAACGGAGCAGTACTGAATCCAAGGTCGGTATACCAGACAATCTTTTCCTTGTAACGCACATAGGGAAGTTTGTTCTCCTGCGAAAAGGAAAACAACGACGCTGTTAGAAATAACAGGAGGATTCTATTTCGTAATACCTTCACACGTTAATAAGAACACATATTCTTTGGCAATTTCCATTCTTTCGGTCGTTCTTCCCGAACCACCGCCATGTCCGGCACTCATCGCGCAATCAAATAAGATCGGCTGATTTCCGGTATTCAAATCGCGCAGTTTCGCCACCCATTTCAACGGTTCCCAGTATTGTACCTGTGAATCGTGGTAACCGGTAGTGATCAGCATGGCCGGATACGCTGTTTTTTTCACCTGATCGTAAGGCGAATAGCTCAACATATACCAGTAGCTTTCTTCTTCGTTTGGATTTCCCCATTCTTCGTATTCGCCAACAGTCAGCGGAATACTTTCATCCAGCATGGTTGTCACGACATCCACAAATGGAACCTGGGCCACTATGCCTTTGAATAAATAAGGAGCCATGTTGGTGACTGATCCCATTAATAAACCACCGGCGCTTCCGCCTTGCGCATAAATAGCATCAGGATTGCAATAACCTTTCAGCGAAAGCCATTCGGCGCAATTGATAAAATCGGTAAACGTATGGCGCTTGTGCTGCAATTTTCCGTCTTCGTACCACGCTTCACCCATAAACTTGCCGCCGCGAACGTGCGCAATCGCAAATACGAAACCGCGATCCAGTAAACTCAGGCGGTATGGACTAAACGTGGTAGGAATGGTAACACCGTAAGAACCGTAACCGTAGAGCAGGAGTGGAGCTTTCTTGAGATCCGTTCCTTTTTTGTAGACCAGTGAAATTGGAATTTTGGTGCCGTCATTAGCTGTAGCCCAAACGCGTTCGCTTTTGTAATCTTGTGGATTGTAAGCATTACGCAACACGCGCTGGAAAGTCGTTTCCTTCTTTCCGGTAGTCATGTCAAATTTAATCACCGAAGCCGGCACGGTCATCGACGTGTAGCTGTAAATAAAGCTGTTTGCCTGATAATTGTCGTTCCAGCCCAGTCCGATTTCATACACTTCTTCATCGATCGCAACTTCTTGCATGGATGTAGCTTTCAAATCTCCGTACAAGAAGCGTGTTTTTCCTTTCGTACGTTCCTGAATCACTAATTGGTTCTTAAACGCAATAAAACCATCGAGATACGTATCCGGATTGTGGGCTTTCAAAATGTCACAAGCTTCGATCGAAGCAGGTTTGCCAGCGCTATGACGCAATGTACGATTGGGTGCTTCAAAGTTGCTCAGGATATAAAATCCGTTGTCGTGGTGATCGATTTGGTATAAATGACCTTTCTGACGCGCTAAAAACACTTGTGGTTTCTCAGCTGGAGTTCCGGCATTTACCATTGAAACTTCTGAAGTAGTCGAACTTTGGCTGTAAATAAAGATCATTGCATCGTCCATCGATTTGGTAATGAATACCGAAAAACGCTCGTCGTCTTCCTGATAAACCAGCTGATCTTTCGACTGCGCCGTCCCTAGTACATGTTTGTAAACCTGGAATTCGCGCAACGTCGTTTCGTCTTTCTTTACATAGAAAACCGTTTTATTGTCGTTTGCCCAAACCACCGAACCATCTGTATTCGTTAGTTTGTCTTTCAGGTATTTGTTCGTTTTATTGTCGCGAAACTGAATGGTGTATTTTCGACGTCCCACAATGTCTTCACTGACGGCCAGCAGCGAGTTGTCCTTGGAGTTTTCCAATTCTCCCAAACCGTAGTATTCATGCCCTTTGGCGCGTTCGTTTTCGTCAAAAAAGATAACCAGTTCACCAGTTTTCGGGATGATCAACTGACGATAATCCTTTCCTTCAAGGCTTTGCCATTGGTACAAAACACCATTCATTTCAAACGGAGCGCTTTTTTCATGCGGATCGATGCGATTGTCAAATTCGGTCATCAGCGATTCTACCAACGGGTTTACTTCATTGAAATAGGTTGCCGAATACGCATTTTCCGCCTGAATGTAATCCAACACAGGTTTCGAATCACGCTGGTTCATCCAGAAATAAGGATCGTTGCGCTGATGTCCATGCTTTTCAAGCACAGTGGGAGTTTGGGGTGCATCGGGTGCTTTCATCGACTTGAATAGTTGCTGTGAAAATGTTATAAATGGTACGAAGAGTACGAGTATTGCAGTTTGGAGCGTAGTTTTCATGAGTGCAAAAATAAAACATACTGTGAGCTAATGGTATAAGAGCCTGTTTAAAATTGTTAGAGTTTATCAACCGATCAATCAAGGTGTTTGCCTGATTTCGGTTAATCATTGGAATCTTATGGTTCGAGCCCGATTTATCGATCGAAGGATTCACTCCAGAATTTCGTATCTTGCGTTCAAAATAAACAACATGTTCAAATTCATTCTGTCGGTAGCCTTGGTAAGTATCTCCGCTTCATTGACTGCACAAAATTTTGTTCGGACCTCTTTTTTGTTTCACAACGAGGGACAACCGTTTGCGCTCAACGAAACCATAACGGCTTATAATGGTATTGATTACAATATCCAGAGCATGGCGTTTTACATGTCACGTGTCAAAATCACCCACGATGGCGGACAAATCACGGCGTTGGATACGAATGAAGTGTATTACGTGAATTTTAACGTTCCTGAAATCATACTGGGGAATTTCAACATTTCACAGGTAGAAGCAATCACATTTGAGGTCGGCGTTCCCGAATACCTGAATCACCTGGATATAAGCCTGTATCCCGAGCATCATGCGCTTTCTTTTCACGATCCTTCCATGCACTGGGGCTGGGCGTCAGGTTACATGCACATGGTTATGAACGGAAAAGGTGATAACAATGGAGATGGCACACCAACTACAGCCTATGAACTGAATTGTTTGGGCGACGGAAATGTCCCGACAGCTGCCATCACAACAACTGCCACGGTAAATCAGGATAACTCACGAACGATCTTTCTGATTTGCAATGTCGACCAATGGCTGCGCGGAACCGATCCTGCAACCACTGGTGCTGTACACGGAAGCGATGGCGTAAACATCACGGTAATGAATAACGTTGAGAATTACCCCGTATTTGAATCTCCTGCTACAGCTTCGTTGACAGATAAAGAACAAATCACCATCAGTGTTTCTCAGTCTGCGGCCGGAACAGCCATTTCCTGGACCGATTCACATGTTGCCAATTACCGTTTACTCGACGCCGACGGAAGAGTGTTGGAGCAGGGCGGAAGCAACGAGCAATCACTTCTGTTTACAGAATTATCTTCCGGATTGCACTTTGTGCAGTTATTCAACGATAAAAGCGGATTGATTGGTACGGCTAAGTGGATCGTTCCATAACAAATTACCTCATTCTCATTTAAAGCATGAAGTAATCGTAGTGAAACGGAGATTTACTTTATACCTCATTCTGTCCAGCTCTTTTCTTTTTCAGAGCGAGAATTGAGAGTGAAAGGGCGATTCTTCTTTTGTTCCTGTTTAGTTCTGAAAATTCAAATTCTCATCGTTGCAATGCTATTACTGTTACTGAGTACCATCAATTAAGTCCCGTCCTCCCTTGCGACGAAAAGCTGCTGCTTCTAAGTGTGCAGACGATACCATTTGTCGGGCTTTTTCTATCGCATCTAAACGCGCCTGTGCAACGTCTCGTTCTTTTTGCTTTTCCAATCGATGTGTTTCGTCCAATACGTTTTTGTAATTCTGAAGCATTTGAGTCAGTTCTTTGCGATTGAATAAAGCTTGAGCAAGGCTTTCCTGTATGTCGGCATGTGCGTTGTGTACTTCTCCATGCCCGTCAACTAAATCCGATGCATGTTGTTCAAGAGCCTGTGTTGCCCGCTCAATTGCTTCCTGTATGACTTTACGTCGCCGGGCATGTGCCAGGATTAATTCCTCAAAAGCATCATTCGAAGTACTGTCTACACGCAAGTCTATCACTGAATCTTTGAGTATTTCCAGCACAACAGGCTCTGTATGCCCGAATGTGCTCCCACGCATCAGACGCGTGTGTCCGTTATCGAGTACCTCACACCAGTATAGCTGATGAAGTGATGTGTCGACTGTGAATCCCTGTGACATTTTTTTTCCGGGAATGCTATACAATGGAAGTAACGCATCCAGCGGAGATGAAGCCAATTGCCACATTAACTGTTGACCGTTAAGGTCGTGACCGTGACCGGAAGCATCCAGAAAAGAATGTTCTTCATTTGTCCATTCTGTTTCCCGGTTGCTTACTTGCAGATGCCAGTAACCCGTGAGTCCCTGCGGCGTACTTGTGAGCCAAACAGTGCAATTGTTTTTGATCTCCTGAACCGAAAGGTCGTGGTCCCAAATGGCTATTTCTGCCGCCATATAGCCCGGAACACAGAACAAAACAGGAAGGTTCATTTGCATTAATTCACGGTTGAGATTGATGCGCTCCGGAGCAGGAAGTTGATAAGACCATTCGTCGATCAGTACTTCAAACCGGTTACCACGTTTGATCCAGGAAAAATGAAACCAATCGGATGGTGGAATCGGAGCGGCAAAGGAAACGCTCTGTGCTTCACCATCGGCATGATAATGCAGTGTAATTTCATGCTCACCTTCGTTGATATAGAATCCGAATAAGGTATCTGGAAGGTGCTTTTTCCAATCTTTTGATCGGTTTGGTCCACGTTTTAACCAACAGCTATAGGTAAAGGAAGTACCATTCGTCAGAACCGCTTCAGGAAGCTGCAGTGCTTGTTCGAAACGGTTGAAGGAAGGATAAGATTGTTCCTGGTCGACAAGCGAACCATAAATTTTGCGCGTGGCAGCATCCAAAATGAGCAAGAGACGTAATTCCTGATCAAAGGCAACGTTAATGGGCCTTGTTACCTGCATTGAACTGTACAGGTTTGTGACAAAAGGTTTCTTTTGTCCCACATCAACCCTTCGAATTCCATTCCCCGGATCAGCTATATACAAGTCTTTAGCGGAATAATCAAAAGCCATTCGTGCACGAAATGATTGGTAGGTCCCAATACCTCCGGGAATGTCAACCGTGCTGTGAGAGCGCCGGATAAAGGTGCTAGGACCATGATTTGTTCTTACGTCTTCGAATGTTACATTCACAATTCCCAAATCCTTTTCATAGAGATAGTACTCATGAGGAAATAGGTGCAAGATGGAATTCACCGCGATAGGAGTATTGGTGTCCGTATGTTCTGTGGGATGTTGAAGATTAAACGAAAGGATGCGATTTTCATCTGCAACGACTATAGCGTTTTCCCATACTTTTCCATCAGCACGTGTGTACGAAAAGAATTCCATCGTTTGTATGGCTTTTATGGAAGTACGCGGAAACCCCGGTGATCCATGAAGCTTTCCGTTTGTCCAAATCTGAAATGAAGTTGCAGTGGCAATAAAGACGCGGGATTTTCTTTGGTGATGGTCAACAATGTGTACTTGTCCCACGCGAGCTGCATGGTGCTGCAATTGGTGCACTTCATCCAACATTTCACGAACGTCCAGATGCTCATTCGCTTTATTTTCCTGTGTTTGTGAAGTATGCGATTTCAGGTAATCCTGAATTAACCTGAGTCCTCGTTCGTCGTAGGTCGACAATAGGTTTTCCAATTGCTCTAATGGTTGATTGTTGTCAGTTGTTTCCATGAGAATGAAGATTGTGAATCATTTTAACGTCCTGTTGTGCGCGGTTGAGAATGACAGCCACTTGTGTCTTGGCTTGTTCCTGAATGACAGCTGCCTGAATTGCAGAGATCTTATCCTGCGCGATTAAGTATGCATGATGGTAAACAGCACGAGGCAGGAATCTACCATTCTCCTCCGGGTAGAGCATGTTCTTTTCTTCCGGTGGCGTCAGCATGATGGTGTTCAACAACCTGTCAACAGCGTCACTTTGACGCAGAATGGCTTCCGATTGTTCCTGCAGAGAGCGTTTTTCGACACCAGCTGTTTTGGTTTGTTCCCATAGCGCCAAAATAGCTTTACGAATGACTCCATTTTCATCGTGTAGTTCATGGATCTCCCGCTGCATGTTATTCATTTGGATTGCTGTTATCAGGTTAATCCGTTCCAATTGATTTTCAGAATGATTACCTGTCAGGTGTTCCAGTCGTTTGAGGTGATCTAACTCCGCCAATTGTATGTGACGCATGGTATTGATAAAGTCTTTGCCTTGTTGTTCAATATCGTTACTTTGCCTTTCCATCCTTTCTGCTACTGTCTTTGCATTCAGGAATGAAACAGCCAATTCCTGTTGCATTTCCCCGATGTCATCATCTACATATTTCACCCATGCACGCGTCTTATCAAGCAATTCCTTTGCGTGATTAATTGCGGCTTGGTCAAATTCTTGCGTTTGACTGTCTAATTCATCGTATGCTTTTTGGAACATATCGTGCAGTGCAGGCATGCAGTCCTTGGTAAATTGAACGCCCAACCAGGGTGGAAGCTTTTTTACATCATCCGGAAAGCCGCTCACATTCAACGCGGCAATATCGATGTCTGCCCCCATAAAATCAATGCTTCCTTTGAGCATCAATTTGAAATCCTTCGGTTTGGGACCTACCTGCAATTCCATTTCAGCACGGATTCCGATTTCAAGATGAAGGGTTTCGACAGGATTCGTGAATTCAATGTCAATTCCGGCGAAGAAATGACCCTGTGCTGCTAGTTCTTTTCCATTTTTCAATGTACAATGCAGTCGGAAATCAGCTAAATGCTTCACTTCAAAATGCACATTGAAATCCAGAAGTTCATCACTTACCCGAATGTCCAGATCAGTGGTCAGAAAATGGAGCAAGGTAACGTGTGCACTTGCGGAAAGGTACGGACTAGCCGTTGTATCCAGGTGGAGGATAGGTCCGTCTGCTTCAACCAGCTCTTTTAGGGTAATCACAGCATTTTCCGGTACAGATTCACCGGTATTGCGCAAGGTTATCCAATTCTTTGTTTTCGGATCAATGTAACCGTTTACAACAACCGGATCACTTTTACCCGTTAACGAGAACCAATCATTCACAATAGGTGAAAGCTGAAGATGACCACGAATACCGCTATCTGGATGAGCATCCAGGTGCGCGAATGCTTTCCAGTCGAAGATGGTTACCAAACCATGCAATCCGAATCCGGGATTTGTTTCCGTACCGTCGGGTAATGTGATTTTGCTTTCTGCCATGTAGATTGACAAATCCTCTCCTTTCAATGTGGTATTGATAGTTGGAGCATTCGTCTCGTTGAAAAACAGTGCTTTTATCAATTGGGTGAAATCCACCTTTTGAATGCTCAGGGCGAAGTATTGTATGTTGGGAATTTCTCCGTGCAGTTCCAGAATAATTCCGAAATCGAAGAAATTGCCAGTCTCACCGGGTTCAATAGCAGCGATGCACATCTTCCCAAAGAGTCCGAATTCCAGGGCAGCTTGCGCGAATTCAACTCCTAATAAGAGCGCTATTTCCTGAATTTCCACTCCTCTCAACCCAAAGATGTTCCAACCACGGTGTTGGGCATCCCCGAATTGAATCCTTCCGGCGGTTCGAAGCGCTTTCTCGCTGATACTTAATCGCAGCGAAGGATGTAGCGGCATATGATCAATGACAAACTGCATGGATGCTCCAAGTTCAAAGTTAAAACCGGTCTTACGAACAGAAAATTCCAGATAACTGTCTTCGAGTTGGAGCAGATTTTCCTTACCGCCCTTTTTTTGCAGCGGAAACGAAATGCCTCCTTGCAAATCAGCTTTGATTTTAATGCCGTCGTTCAGTATTGATCCAACGACCGTGAGTTTGGAATGGGGAGATTGTTTGGCTATTTCCACCAATCCGGCATGGGAATGGCCGTTTTCCAAATCAAGTATTGCCAACAAGCTGAGCTGATTGTTCTGTACATCTTTACTGATGGCGGCAGGAAAAACATCGGGCAAATTGGGTAATTGCTTACCCTTTCCGAAGGTATTCAGAACCAACCAAAAATCGGTCAATTGCACCTCAGGCTGCAGGATCGACAAATGTTCGCCAAATTGAGGAATGTCTTCAGGCAGATGATAACCGATGCCTGCCAGCAATCCGCCGTCTTTTCCTCCACGACCGGAGATAAACAATTCCTGGCCTCCTTCAGTGCGCAGTTCTCCTGAAAATTCTTTCGAAGTAGAATCATAGTTGACAGAAATCATGGAAAGCGTCAGCATATGTTCCAATTCAGTTGGAATGGTTGCCGGATCGAAGTCAGGATCGATGGTAGAAAGGAGGTGCGTGAGGTGAAGTCCCTGACCGTCGCTTTTAAACCAGTTGAATTGAATGTTCCAACCCGCTGAACCAAAAGAAGTATGAAAAGAGAGTTCAGTTTCCTGAATGGTTGTTGTTCCATTGAGCTCGAGTTGAAAGGTATGTTTACCATTGGGGGCATCCTTTTCCAATTTGAGTGACAACTCCAGATCGCCTTTTTGCATTAGACCGAATGGCTTTTCAAGGTGCGCCGCAGCATGAAGATGAAAGGCATGTGAACCCGTATGAAAAGAAAGGTCGATGGTGTTTAATGTGATATCCGGAAAGGTTTCCGGAAGCGTGAACTGAAATAGATCGGCAAGTTCTGTAGCCAAATCTCGTACTGATACCGTGGTTTCATGTGCTATTTCCGTTGAAAAAAGCCAACCTTTTTTTTTCGATTCAGTTGTATTGCTTGCAATGAGTGCTACATCGGTCTTTCCAAGATGCCAGGTAGCACGGATACCTAATTGAGGATCTTTTTCAGACTGCATGCGGATTCCCATGCAGAGTTGATCAAACTTGATGGGGGTGTTGCCAATATAGGTTTCCCAGATGGAATCAATCGTCAGTTGCATACTGAGAGAGAGTGGATCAAAGGCCACCGCTGCATGAAGTGCTGAAATACGCAAATCCTTTGAAATACCACTTCCTTCTGGCAAGTAATGATGAATAATGTTGCCCAAAAGGATAGGTGTTCTCGGATTCAATTCTGCTGTCAAATGAAAGTCAGGGAGTCCGAGAGAAAAAAACACTTCATGTTCTTCCATCGTTATCGTTCCATACAAGCGTCCACGAAAGATGTCTTTTTCCCGAGGATGAAAAGAAAAAGAAACCGCATGCAATTGGAACGTTTCGGAAAAGGGCAGGAACTGAATGGCGCTGTGAAGTGCATCAGAAAGCGCATCCAATCCGAGGAGTTTACTGATGCGCTCCGGTCCTGGGAAACCTGTTTCCGAAGAAAAGATAACCACTTCTATACCGCCGAGTAAGGTTGGCGACAATTCGATGCTGTATTCCTGGTCCAACCGAATGACTCCTTTTCCAATCCATCTCAGAGTTGGAATTCCGGGCTGATTAGGATGTTTCAGCAAGACTAAACTACAGCTTTGCAGGTACTCGGATAAAAGTGGAAGCGCAATCGGATGTAAATCCACCCCTAACTGATGGGTGGCAATTAACGCTCCTCCCTGAGAGTTACTGATAATCACCTGGTAATTGGCGTCCGATGTACCGCCAGATAAATCAATCAACAAGGACGTGTTACTCTCCGACACAAACGAATGCACAAAATTATTCGGGAAGGTGTGCCTTGATGAGGCAGCCAGCAGCAACTCACCGTGGTTCATTTCAATCCCCGTCACCGGAATGGAAACACCGAACTTGGGAAAACTCAGATTTGCTTCAATTCGTTCCAAAATATAGATTGCGCCATTTCCATCTTCCTGCTTTAAGAGTGTGAGATGTATGTCTGTTAGCCTTCCTTCAATAAAAGGCAGTGTCCATTCTCCGCCGGGAGTGTTGAATACCACACGCTGTTCAATTTCCGTCACTTCTTCACGGCTCTCTAATGTCAAAGCGAGCTGATCAGAATCGATGCATTCAAAAAATGCGCGCAAATGTGGGGAATCGAACCTGTCAATCTCCAGTTGCCAATTCATTTCACTCATTGATTATTGTTTCTTTTGATTTGATAGCTAACCGTATCTGAAAGAATACGTCCGAAAGGATTCGGTCGTGGCTTTTTGCTAGCGGGTCTTAAAAATTCTCCATCCCACGACAATTCAGGGGGTCTTAATCTTTTTTGATTGCTAATAAAAGAATAGCGTTCCACTTTAGTTTCCTCATAGTCCGGGTTGAGTTCAATTCGTTGTTCAGGGTTGTTTAGCACAATCATCGGTGTTGAAAAATTCATGGCGGATTCAGGCATTGATTCATCAACTATCATATAGGCATTTCGACCTGTAAAGTTGATAGTGCAAATGCCGTTTTGGGCTTCTTCAGAGCTGCATTTTAATACAATGTTTCCTGAACGGTGGTCACTTCCTGCAATCATAAAGCGGGAATCTTTATGGTAAATTGAATAATAATCTGGGAAATCATCGGGCAGAACCCCAGCTTTATCATACTCTTTCAATTCATCTGTGCCAGTCATGAAAACATGTTGAATGGATGTCGTTTGCTCCAAACGTTGGATGGTACTCCAGTGAGGGTGACCGTGACTCATTCCGGCAGAAATGAATACAGCTGCAGGTTTTAATTGTTTCAGAAAATAAGCGGAAGAAGATTTAGCACAACCATGGTGGCTTGCTTTCATGAGAAAGACTCCGTTAACACCGGTTTTTGCCTTGATGGTAGGGACACACGCATCCTCCTGTTCGCTTTCGAGGTCTCCGCCAAACCAGTGAACCAGGTTTCCGAACTTTAGCACAATACCGAGCGAAAATGTATTGTCGTCACCTTCTCCCGAGTAAGCAATTTGTGGCTGCCCATTCACATCCCAACTATAACCGTTGGCCGCAATACAAGTGAGTTCAATAGGTTGTTCCTGACTATTCAAGGCTTCCAGCAGGTTTGTGCCCAACAGGTGAATAGGAGATAAACGCCGCACAACGAATCCCGGTACATTGACTTCACGTGGATTATAAATTCGTAGAGGAGTTAATACTTCTCTGGTTCCGCTTTTCATTTTCCTATTCCGGGAAACTACACGATACCCCCAATGATTGATATTCTCTTCAATGCAATGATCTGCTGATGTAGATGTTGGTTGCCAAAACGTTTGTTGAATGTGCACCCACTCATCACCAACTTCTCCGTTGTCATTATCTTCTACCGTAATATCCAATTTAAAAGGCCCTATACCATCAACCCATTGTGCAGGGTGGCCGGTCATTACACGTTCTGTTTCACGAGACAGCTTATTTTTAAAAATAAGTTCGATGTACTTCAGGTAGTTTTCTCTTCCTGAGAAATGTTTAAAGGTTTTAGATTCTTGAGTGTGCTCAACGGAGTCAAATCCGGTATTATTCGTGAAATTTTCCAGGTCATCCCCAAACGCGTCAGCATTTTTTACTTCCTTTCTGTGTTTTTCATCGAATATCTTAGTAGGATTTTTGGCAAGACGGAAGAATTCCGGTGGTTTAGAAGTAAAGGCGTTATTCGATTTATAAAGAATCATTCCCTGATCATAGATATGAACATTTTGAAGTAGCCTTATTAGTCCCCGTTGGGTGTTAGATGGTTGATGAGTTTGTAACGCGTTTGCATAACGTTCAAGCCCATAAATAATGCCGTTGTAGTGATCCGAATCAAAGTGGGTCACAAAGATTTTATTAATTCTTTCTACTCTTAACTCATTCAGTTTACTTACAAGGGCATCCCATGGCGTAGCTGATTGAGTTGAAACATAATCCAATTGATATTCCGAAACAGTACCTGTACCAACTGTGCCGCAATCGATAACAATTGTTTCAACAATTTGCGTATCAAATGTGGATGTGGTGCTCTGTGCTAGTTCTTCGTCCCGAATCACAATCAAGGTACAATCACCTTGTCCTACATCTATATAATGAATATCAAGTTCGTAAGCCATTATTTTTTAGAGTTTGAATGATGTGGCAAGTAACCTGAGGAAAACTGCGACAATGTGGTTTGTGAATAATGAAGACCAGCTATTTTCCTTGGATTCATAACGTAGTATTAGTTCGTACAAACTAAAAGAAAAAGTTGCGATTAAAAAATTTTCTATGATTTTAGGGCTGAAATAGATCTCTCAAATCCCCACCAAAAAGTTCGAAACTTCCCTAATTTGGCCCCGCCCAATGAAACACCTCATCCGCCTTTAGCGGGCTGAAGTGCAAAATTCAACGGCAGTTTTTCAATTGAACTATAGTAATTAATATTAACTTTTGTGCTTCGATTTCCCGCCCATCGCAAATCTTCAAACCTTTAACACCAATTTCAGGACGACCAGCAAAACAAAAAATAAGGAACTTGCCAACTATTAAAAACAAAATTCAGTATGAAACTCATAGCCAAAGCAACAATACAAATTCAAAAACCGATCGCAGAAGTTTTTGAAGGAATTGTAAATCCAGAAAAGATGACGAAGTATTTCATTTCGGAAAGCAGCGGACGAATGGAAACAGGAAAAGAACTGATTTGGAAATTTCCGGAATTTCCTGACGAGTACCTCGTGAAAGAAATTAAGATTGAAACCAATCGTTCAGTTTCATTTGTTTGGGATGAAGAAAAAGAGACTATAGTAAGCATTACATTAGAAGCACAACCCGACAAAAGCACAGTAGTAAAAGTAACTACAGACGGAAAAACAAACAACGAAGATAACCTGAAATGGGTTATAGGAAATACCGAAGGTTGGGCAAATTTTCTTGCTTGTATGAAAGCCTATCTGGAATATGGAATACAACTTCGCAAAGGAGCATTTGATTTTATGAGAAAAAATTGAAGATAACTGACAGAAAAAAAACTGGTGCTAACAACGGTTTGCAGCAATGGCTGCTTTTGCTTAAACAACATGTCGATTTTCCGCTGGACTTTGTGTCTTTGTGGTAAAATTGCGCCACCTTCCATTGAGTAAAGTGTCCCAAACCGGAATTAATCGCATCGATTTAGCCGTTAAACGGTAAAAGAAAACCCCAAATTGACCCTAAATGACCGTTCATCCCAAAATAATTTTCACATTTTTTCACATTTCTTCTGAAAGCCTTCCTTCACCGTACCTACAGTAAAATCTAGTGGTTTGGTAGATTTTATAGATTGAGGCACGCTTTTTGAATTGTTAAATTCACGAATCGATTTAAAAAAGTGCAATATTTATCAGAAAAAGTTGTTAAATTAGTTTATAGAACTCTCCAAGATAACCCAATATGAAAACCCAAAATCCAAATATACCATGTCAGTTAATCCTTATTTCCATCAAACCCCGGATCTCCTCCGGGAGGAGCAGCTGTGGGTGACGCAAGCGAAGTCGGACCCGTCTAAGTTTGATCCCCTCTACCGAAAGTATTATTCTCCAATCCTTCGGTACCTTTTACAACGCAGCGACGACCCTGAAATAGCGCATGATATCGCTTCTCAGGTATTTGTTAAAGCAATTAAAAATTTAAGTCAATACGAATTCCGGGGCGTGCCTTTCGGATCGTGGTTGTACCGCATTGCAAAGAGCGAATTGTATCAGCAATTCCGCGAAAAACAATCGGCAAAAACCGTTCGTATGGACAATCTGCAAATCGCAACGTTTGATGAGTTATTCATCGATCCGAGCGAGGGTGAAGTAAACCGTTTGCGTTTACTGAAAGCGTTACAGGAATTAAAGCAGGATCAGTTGAAGTTGATCGAGATGCGGTTTTTTGAACAACTGAGTTTCAAGGAGATCGGAGATCAATTAGGCTTCACTGAAAACAACGCAAAAGTGAAAACGTTCCGCGCCGTTGAAAAATTACGGCTGCATTTTTACAAAAAGCGTTATGCCGCATAAAACAGAATGAAACCCGCTTCGGCGGGTTTTTTTTATTCGTTGAAACAAGTAAAATATTCATTAACAATCGCTTTTTAAAAAAAAGCAACATTTTATTCTTGTGAATTGGGGATAAACTAGTAATTTAGCCACGTGAATAAAACTACACATGTGAGGATGAAATTTACGACACTAGCTATTACTATTTTAGCAGCGAATTTAGCGCTGGCTCAGCCCACTAACTTCAACACGCAGCGAAACTGGTCAATGAACAAAAAAGAGTTGATGATCGGTCTTGGTGGTACGAGTTTTCTTGGTGATTTGGGTGGAGCGAACCAGGATGGAACTGACTACAGTTTGAAAGATTTGGATTTTCCTTCAACAGGTTTTGGAGGTAGTATCGGTTATCGTTACCGTTTTCACCCGTATTATGCGACTTCAACTATTTTGAATATCGGTATGGTGCGTGGAGACGATTCCAAAACCGGAGATCTTATCCGTAACAGCCGCAACCTTCATTTCCGTTCGCCAATCATTAACCTGAGCCAACGTTTTGAAATAATCCTTTTGGCAAATGAGAAAATCGGTCGTCGATTCAACATCCCGGGATTAAAAGGTTTCAAAGATCATAACGAACAATTTTATATTTTCACCGGAATCGGAATTACGTATTTTAACCCGAAAGCCAAGTACAACGGTTCATGGACAGCTTTGCGTCCGTTGAATACTGAAGGACAAGGTTTGGCCGGTGGTCCGTCTGAGTATCTTCCTGTTACAGCTACCATTCCTTTCGGAGTTGGTGTTCGTATGGGGATCAACCGTTTCTGGCGTGTTGGTCTTGAGGCAACTTACGTAAAAACGTTCTCTGATTACATCGATGATGTTCACGGTACATATTACGATCCTGCGATCATTGGTGCTACAAACGGAGCAGAGGCAGCTTACCTGTCTAATCCGGCAGCGCAAAATGCAGGATGGTTTGGTCCGGGTAACCAACGCGGTGACAAACAAAATGATGCAATGATTTACCTGAACCTTACGGTTTATCGCAATCTTACTTATAGCACTGTAGGTCGCGGACCACACATTCGTTTCGGAAGACCGAAATACAGAGCGAAGTTCTAAAAAAAACGCAACAATACTCAACTAAACGAGGTGATCTTATGGTCACCTCGTTTTGTGTTTTTACCTTTGGGCAAACAGTTTTTATGTATCCAATTCTTAAATGGTTTTTCTTTCGTTTCGATCCTGAGAAAATTCATTACTTCACCTTTCGTTTATTGCGTTTTTGGCTGGCGGTTCCGTTTGTAAAACCGATCTGGAAGAAAATGTACCAGATCAACGATGATCTGTTGAAAACCGAAGTAGCCGGTATTGTGTTCCCGAATCCCGTAGGATTGGCTGCTGGTTTTGATAAAAATGCAATCGCGATCAATCAATTGGCGGCTTGTGGATTCGGATTTGTGGAAATTGGTACGGTAACACCTGTTGGTCAGGAAGGAAACCCGAAGCCACGATTGTTTCGTCTGGTGGAAGACGAAGCGGTCATTAATCGCATGGGATTCAACAACGATGGCGTTGATGTGATCGTGGAACGTTTAAAAGCGCTGAAACCCGATTGTATTATCGGAGGAAACATCGGTAAAAACAAAGTGACACCGAATGAAGAGGCCACAAGCGATTATTTGAAAGCATATAACGCGCTGGAACCGTATGTGGATTATTTCGTTGTGAATGTGTCCTCACCCAATACACCAAACCTGCGTGAACTGCAGGATAAAGAACCGCTGACGCAATTATTGTCTACATTGATGCAGCGCAGAGAAGAGTTGGGGTCCGCAAAACCGATTTTTCTGAAGATCGCTCCCGATTTGACCGATTCACAGCTGGATGATATCATTGCAATTGTTGATGAAACGCACATTGCCGGGGTGATTGCTACCAACACAACAATCGATCGTGGTGGTTTAAAAACCGATCCGGCAAAAGTAGAAGCAATAGGAGCGGGCGGTGTTTCCGGAAAGCCGGTCACACAGCGTTCTACGGAAGTAATCCGGTATCTGGCGACGCATTCCAATCATTCGTTTCCGATTATCGGTGTGGGTGGAATTCATACGGAGGCCGATGCACTGGAAAAACTGGAAGCAGGCGCGTCTTTACTGCAAATCTATACCGGATTCATTTATGAAGGTCCGGGTGTTGTAAAACGAATCAATAAGGCTATTTTAGCACAGCGAAAGCAACAAAACCAATAGCATGAAAACTGGAACTGATAGGGTGTTTATCACTGAATGTCCGAGAGATGCAATGCAGGGAATTCATGATTGGATTCCGACCGATCTGAAGGTGACGTACATCAATCAGCTGCTTCAATGCGGTTTCGACCGGTTGGATTGTGGTAGTTTTGTTTCGCCCAAGGCCATTCCGCAACTCAAAGACACCAAAGAAGTATTGGATCGTTTAAGCGATAAAGGAGCAACGAAATTGCTTACTATTGTTGCAAATGAACGTGGTGCCGAAGAAGCAATTCAGTTTGATCAGATTGACTTCCTGGGGTATCCTTTTTCCATTTCAGAAACCTTTCAGCAGCGCAATACCAATGCTTCAATTGAAGAATCACTTAAACGGGTTGAAGTCATTCAAAATCTGTGTATTAAGTCAAATAAATCATTAGTACTTTACCTTTCCATGGGATTCGGAAATCCGTATGGAGATGAGTGGAATGCAGAGCTCGTAATGAACTGGAGCAAGCGTTTGTATGATGCGTTTTCCATTAACGAACTGGCATTATCCGATACAATCGGTGCGGCGACTCCGGCATTGGTTGAACAATTATTAACAGCGATTATTCCCGAATTACCTCAGGTAAAAATGGGAGCACACTTGCATACCTTGCCACAAAATGCGCAGGCGTTGGTGAAAGCAGCTTATGATGGCGGTTGTCGTTATTTTGATGGTGCTATCAAAGGTTACGGTGGTTGCCCGATGGCAGCGGATGATTTAACCGGAAATATGCCAACCGAACAAATGCTCAATTATTTTAATCAGCAGGGAATAGAAACAGGAATCGCCCAACCAGCATTCGAACAGGCAATAATTGGCAGCAGTTCCGTTTTCTTATAATGTAACATTTCACATGAAGCGAATTACCAGATATATGAAACAACTTGGAATAGCAGGATGCGTACTTGCCGTGATTTTGCTTACGGCCTGTGGCGGTGGAGAAGAAGATCAACCGTTCAAACCGCATCATCGCAGTAAACCAACGGAGGTGACAACCTTTAGTACGGATTTCAACGAAAATGCATTCGGAGTAAACGGTGAAGAAATTGAATTGCTGAAAGAATTGAAATTGTGTGATCCGAAAGCTCCCAACGATACGGATGAACTCCATCCTTCATGCAGCCCGAAGTTTTTCCGCTTCTTTAAATTGTCGGAAAAAACGAAGCTTTCAGACGGATTTATCTTGTTGATCAAAGCCGGAGTGAATGGTTTTCCATTGCGCAGGGTTCTTATTTTTCAACGCGATGGCGAGCAATTGGTGAAACTCAACGGATTCAATGGAAATCTGATTGAATTCAGACCTTCCAAAAGCGGTTACCAGGATTTGGTGGTGCGTTTTACGGATAATATCGACGGAAGTCTGACATACTACAACTGTTTGTTCCAATGGAACGGCAGCCAGTACGATTATAAATTGTGCGAAGCAATCCAGGAAGGTGGACAGGAAGCGCCACACCGCATCAAAGAAGAGTTTATCGACTCGATGGCTCCTGAGATCAAAAAAGTACTCGACGATAACCAAATGCTGTTTTAATGACGATCAGGGCCTGCATCGGAGGTTTGTTGTTGCTGACTGTGGTTGGCTGTACTTCCGGGGCTTCGCTGAAAAAGATCGATGATTACATTTTTCTGCACGACAATTCGTCGAAAGTATGGTTGGTGGATAAATTGCTGATCAACCAAAACGACTACACACCCATGCGGTTTCGATTTAAGCAGGTGGTGGTTTTTCATGAATCGCGCAACGCCTATTTTTATGACATCCACGAAATGGGCGATAAACCGGGCGCAAAAACCCATTACTGGCTCGACAGGACCAAAAACGAATTCGGTTTTTTGGTCGGGCAGAAAGAATGGCTCTTCGAAATCAGGCATTTATCGCGTACGAAAATGGTTCTACGACCGAAAAATCATTCCTACCCATATACCATGGTGCTGGTTCCTTTTCCGGAGTATTGAACACACGAATTTATTCATTTGTTTATCCGTGACAACAAAATAAACTCAACTAAATTTTCGGATAGAAGATAAATATATAGTTGTAGCTACGAATCGGATAATCAACCCGTTTTAATTTTCAACAGTCGGTCTGAATTATCAAAACAATTTTATATTTGTTCTCACGTACCTCTAAACGTAAACTGAAAATGAAGATCTTGTTTTTGACTATTGGATTGTTAGCACTTGTTGCATGTGGCTCAAATGAAACTTGTAAGGATTGTGACAAAAAAAAGGACAAAGACACGGTTGTGGTAGTTGATGATCTGGAATCTGCCATCAAACGGGATACGGTTACAACACCATCAAAGGATCAAAAGGAAAATCACGAGAAAATCGTTAAGAAATTCGGGGAACAATGGGATTTCTGTACCTGTATTGTTGCCAATGATTCCATTACGGATGCTTTCGAAAAGAAATTGACGCCGAAACAGGAAGAAAAACTGATGGCCCGCTGGGATTATGTCGATAAGAAGTGCAAAGAATTAACCACTTTTGACAATACGACTCCCGAGGAACGTGCAAAACACGAAAAACGTGTAAATAAATGCCTCAAAGAGAAGGGCTTAAAGAAGTAAGCTATACCGTTCGTCTGATTTCTCTGTGAATTAATCAATCAATTGTTCTATTTTTGCGGTATGTCCAAAAAATGGTGCAAATCGATCGTTTATGTAGTGCTGGTGAGCTTTATTGCCTTGCTCATGCCGAAAGCGTTGTGGCACGATTGCAACCATCAGGACCATCAACTTGCTAAAAAAGAACACCTTCCGGGAAAAACAAGCGTTGATCAGGCGGTGGAGAAATGTGCGGCGTGTGATCTTCATATTCCCTTGTTATCCAATCCGGTCCAACAGCTTTCAACCACCAGTAAATCATTAAATTCCAGCAAACCAGTTGCGGTTATTGTTGCCGTAACACATGCTTTTCCACTTACCGAATCACTCAGAGGTCCGCCCGTAGAAATGTCTTAAAACAGTTCCGGAGAATTCATTTCTCCTGTTTTTAATTCATTTCGAAACTCATGAAATACGTATTTATGTGTGCGTTTGTGTTGGTTTCAATGATGAACCTTGCGCAGGAATGCAGGTTTTCATTGAGCGGCACAGTACGCGACGAACACACAATGAACCCCGTTCCTTTTGCAAAATTGAGTGTGGAAGCCTTGAATATCCAGACTCAGGCTGATAGCGCAGGGAACTTTATATTCACCAATTTATGCCCCGGGCAGCTGACGCTGCGCTGTATTCCGCATTTTGGCTGCGAACCGGTGGATATCCTGGTGGATCCACTTTTTAATTCCGTCATCGTTATTGATGTGGAAACACATATCATCGACCTGGACGAGAATGAAGTGGTCGCTTATGTTTTCCGTCGGGAGTCGAAAGCTGGAATGCGAATTTCCGTAAACGATTTGTCGAAAATCAAAGGAAGCACGCTGGGCGAACAACTCATGCGCATTCCGGGAATGAGCACGCTGAGTACCGGATCAAGCATCGTGAAGCCCGTTATCAACGGCATGCACAGCAACCGCATTGTGATTGTCAACAACGGAATCAGGCAGGAAGGCCAGCAATGGGGAAGTGAGCACGCGCCTGAAATAGATCCGAATCTGGTTGAAAACATCGAAGTTATTCAGGGTGCAAGCGGTTTGCAATACGGTCCGGATGCGATTGGCGGAGTGATTTTGGTTTCGCCTGAGCAGCTTCCATTTGGTAAAAACCTCAACGGATGGTTGAAGTTATCTGGCAATTCCAATGGAAGAGGAGGAATGAGTTCGGCGCTTGTAAACGGATCGTTTAAACGCTGGTCGAAGTGGGCGTACCGGATTCATGGAACAGGCCGCATCAACGGAACGCAATCGGCGCCCGATTATCTGATCAAAAACACAGCTTCAAACGATTACAGCTTTAGCGGAGCGTTCGGTTACAAAGGAACACGCCTGCAAGCAGATGTTTTTTACTCGCGTTATACGTCCAACCTGGGCATTTTTACCGGTTCTCATATCGGGAATTTAACTGATTTGAATGCGGCGTTTTTGGCTGAAGAACCGAAAGACAGTGGTTATTTTACCTACGCGATTGAAAAACCGAAGCAGTTTATTCAGCACCAGTTGAGTAAACTCAATTTGCTTTATCGTTGGAATGAAAAAGTGATGACATCCGTGACTGTGGGGTATCAATACAACCTTCGCCAGGAATACGATTTGCACAAAGCTTACAATGATAGTCTGGCGGCCTTGAATTTACCGGCGTTTGAGCTGAATTTATGGACCACTTCCGTTGATTCGAGAACTACCATCCAACATTCGCGCAAGCTGAAAAGCGTTTTCGGGGGCAGTTATTTTAAACAAGACAATGCCTATGCCGGCCGGTTCTTTATTCCGAATTTTCAGAAATGGCAAGGCGGTATTTATTACACAGGCGTTTATGAATCGGAAAAATGGCAATTCGATTACGGTGTTCGGTATGATTTATCGCGCCTGAGAGTCTATAAATACGAAGGAAATGTATTGACTTCACCAACGCGTGATTTCGGAAACATGAGTGCTTCGGTTGGCACTTCGCGTGTAATCGGTCATCATGTGATTGCGCGCGTGAATGCAGGTACAGCCTGGCGTCCACCATCGATTAACGAATTGTACAGCGACGGTTTGCATCACGGTGCAGCAGCGATTGAAACAGGTGATCCGCTCATGAAAAAGGAGCTCGTTTACAACGTGCAGGCCGGAATGCAGTATAAATCACGGTTAGCGAAGCTGGATGTGTCACTTTTCTGGAATCGTTTCGATGGTTATATCAACCTGCAACCGCAATTACCGCCCCAATTAACCATTGTTGGTGCCTTTCCGGTGTTTCGTTACCAGCAATCGGATGTGCGTATTGCAGGACTAAACGGTGTGCTGGAAATCCCGATTCAGCCATGGATTTCGTATACCATTCAGGGAAACCTGCTGATTGCAGATGATTTGGAGACGAAGAAACCGGTTTTTGGTATTCCTTCCAATCGGTTGATTAACCGGATTCACGTCGGATCAGCGTTTAAAAAAGCAGCGTGGTCGTGGTTTGCAGAAGCAGAAGGATTGAACGTGTTCGAGCAAAAACGCGTTCCGGAGAATGCTGATTACGTAGCGCCGCCGAAAGGTTATTTCCTGCTTAATGGATCTGTTGGGTTGTCTAAAAAGATAAACAGCACGCAATCGATGCAAATTGTCCTGGAAGCATCGAATCTGCTCAATACCACTTATCGCGATTACATGAATCGCTTCCGGTATTTCACCGATGATCTGGGGCGAAACTGGACTTTAAAAATGATACTTCCATTTTCAATTAAACATTCAACTAAAATTAAATAAGATGAAGATTTTCAGTATTTTATCAATTGTATTGGCATTGACTTTTATTGGTGCCTGTAAGAAAAAGAAAAAAGAAGAAGTAACCAATCCACCGGTGGTGAACGAGGAAGAATTGATCACCACTTTTCGGATCACGTTTACGGATGCCGGAGGAGTGCAACCGACGGTAATCGCCCAATTTGTCGATTTGGATGGGGCGGGAGGCAATGCGCCGACAATTTTCGACACGATCCGTCTGCAGGCGAATACCACTTACAATGCGTCGATTACGTTGCTGAATGAAAGCGTGAATCCGGCAGAAGATCTTACGGTGGAAGTGCAGGAAGAAGATCAGGACCACTTGTTTTGTTTTTCACCAACGGGCTCCCTGAATCTGGGAATCACCAGAACAGATTCTGACGGAACGTATGAAGTGGGATTGTTGAGCTCCTGGGCTGCGCAAGCCATTTCAACAGGAGAAACAACGATTACGCTGAAACATCAGCCGGGAGTGAAAAACGGGCAATGCGATCCGGGAGAAACGGATATTGAGCTGACGTTTCATACGATTATTGAATAGTTGATTTTCAAAAGATAATGCAAAGATCGAAACCGGGTATACCACTCGGTTTTCTCCACAAAAAAAGCCGGTCCACTTTAGGCAGACCGGCTTTTCAATTATTTTGACCGATTAATAATAAATCAATCGACGTACTTTAGTCACATATTTCGCTAAACGAATTACTTGTTTCGTGTAACCGAATTCATTGTCGTACCAGGCATACAAAACCACATTTTTACCATCGTTTGAAACGATTGTTGCGTGTGAATCATATACCGAACAGCACGTGTTTCCAATGATATCGCTTGATACCAGTTCAGGATCGTACGAGTAAAAGATCTGGTTTACCAATTCACCTTCCAATGAAGCGCGACGAATCACGTTGTTCACATCTTCGATGGTGGTTGTTTTGTTCAATTCCAATGAAAGAATCGCCAATGAACCGTTTGGAGTAGGTACACGTACCGCGTTCGCTGTCAGTTTGTCTTTCAAATCAGGAATTACTTTCGTTACCGCAGCACCAGCTCCGGTTGACGTAATAACCATATTGATAGCAGCTGAACGGCCACGACGTGAACTTTTATGCATGTTATCCAACAAATTCTGGTCGTTGGTATAAGCATGAACCGTTTCAATGTGTCCTTTTACCACACCAAACTCATCATTGATCACTTTCAGGATAGGAGATATGGCATTGGTTGTACAAGAAGCTGCAGAATAAATCTTTTCAGATTCAATTTCAAGCGTTCCCTGGTTAATTCCGTAAACAACGTTCGGGATTTCTTTCCCCGGAGCTGTCAACAATACGCGTGAAGCGCCTTTTGCTTTCAGGTGACGCGATAACGCCTCGCGGTTGGTAAAAACCCCTGTGTTATCAATAATCAACGCGTTATCGATGCCGTATTTCGTGTAATCGATATCTTCCGGATTAGCAGCATCAATCATACGCACGATTTGTCCGTTGATGATCAACGCACTGTTTGCCAAATCTTCTACCACAGAACCTTTAAATGCTCCGTGAACAGAATCGCTACGCAACAAAGCCGCACGTTTGATAATGTCTTTGTCAGTAGCGCCACGCGTAACGATTGCACGCAAACGCAATTGTTGCCCTTTACCGGCTTGTTTGATCAACTCACGAGCTGCCAAACGACCGATACGGCCAAAACCATACAATACCACATCACGTGGCGTGAATCCGTCGCCGGTTCCTTTTGCAAAACCACCCAATCGGTTAGCCAGGAAATCTGCTTTTGAAGAAAACGTATTTCCTTCAGCAGCCCATTCGCTCGCTAATTTACCGATGTCGATTTTTGCCGGAGCAAGGTCCATCTTCATCAATTCCTCTGCCAATGCAGCACTGGTTTCGATGTCGATCGGTTTGTTTACCACTTTAGCTGCGTATTCGTGCAGATTCAGGATTTCTGAAATGGTGATATCCGTCAAGTGATTGCGGAACAATACCAATTCAATTCCTTTGTCATACAACAACTCACCTACGTGACTTGATAATTTAACAGCAGCGCGTTCGCGTTGAACGTGCGAGTTGAGCTCTTTTTCGTAGCCTACTGCAGCTTCCATTTGCTTTGATCTATTGATTATTAAACGATTATTTGCTTTTCCTGAAATTAAAAAAGGCCGCCCGCGTTTGCAGACAGCCTTTCCTGTTATCCTAAATATGCTTTTAACAACTTATTGCGGGATGTGTGTCGCAGTCGTCGGATGGCTTTTTCTTTTATCTGACGAACGCGCTCGCGGGTCAGATTAAATTTGGCGCCAATTTCTTCCAGCGTTAATCCGTGGTTCATTCCGATTCCGAAGAACAGGCGGATGATTTCACGTTCTTTATCTGTCAATGTGCTCAATGAACGTTCGATTTCACGTTGCAACGACTCAGCCATAAGGGCGTGATCGGCTTTCGGTGAATCGGTGTTGGCCATTACATCCATCAATGTACCGCCATCTTCCGAAGAAGACAAAGGTGCATCCATCGATACGTGACGACCGGACACGTTTAAGCTTTCTTTGATTTTGTCTTCCGGAACTTCCAATGCTTCGGCTAATTCTTCAGCTGAAGGCGGACGTTCGAATTCCTGCTCAAGGCGGGAAAATGCTTTGTTGATCTTGTTCAAAGATCCAACCTGGTTCAACGGCAAACGTACAATACGCGCCTGTTCTGCCAACGCCTGCAAAATGGATTGACGAATCCACCAAACGGCGTAAGAGATAAATTTAAAACCACGGGTTTCGTCAAACTTCTGAGCCGCCTTGATCAAACCTAAGTTTCCTTCGTTGATCAAATCGGGTAGTGTAAGACCTTGATTTTGATATTGTTTCGCTACCGAAACGACGAATCGTAAGTTAGCGCGGGTTAGCTTTTCTAAAGCACGTTGGTCACCTTGTTTGATGCGGCGAGCCAATTCTACTTCTTCCTCAGCTGTGATTAACTCCTCTTTACCAATGTCTTGCAGATACTTGTCTAAGGATTGACTTTCTCGATTGGTAATGGATTTTGTAATCTTTAATTGTCTCATGTAATGAACTCCGATTAATAATGATTTCTTAAAATCAGGGTGCAAAGTTACGACGAAAAGAAAGTGATTTCCAAATATAAAAAGCAGATTTTTGAGAGATTTCCGCCTCTCAAAAACCATGCCTTAACGTTTTTTGTGGGAATTAACCCTATAATCCGAATCCGAGGTATTCCTTTTTACCACTTTCCAAAACTACTTCCAGCAAAACACCGCCTTTATAATTTGTTAACTTTGAGGTTAAATCCTCAGGAGAATCAACCGGTTCCTGATTAAATTTCGAAATCACCATTCCTTCTTCCAATCCGAGTGACCGCAATTTTCCGGGTTCCAGTGTTTTTACTTTCACGCCGTTGGAAATGTTGAGTTCTTTTTTCTCTTTTGCCGATAATTCCGCAAATGTTGCTCCCAAAGCCGAAGTTTTACTCATTTCTTCCTTCGATTTCAGGTCAGTGGCTCCGTCGGCCGAGCGCAAAACCACTTCTTTGATTTCCTGATCGCCGTTTTCAGTACGTAACGTCAACGACACTTTATCGCCCGGACGACGTTTTCCGATTTCTTCCTGCAACGCTGCGACCGAATTCACTTCTTTCGCACCGATTTTCAGAATCACCGAATTGGGCTTAATTCCAGCCTTTTCAGCGCCACCGTCTTCGGTTACCGAACTGATAAACACACCTTTTGTGGAAGGAAGATTGTTTTTTTCCTTGATTTCCTGGTTGATGTCAGCGATTTGAACGCCCAAATAACCACGTTGTACCACACCGAAATCGATGATATCACGCATGACCTTATTCACAAGGTTTACCGGAACGGCAAAACTGTAACCCGTATATGAACCTGTTTGCGAAGCGATTGCTGTATTGATTCCCACCAGTTCACCACGGGTGTTTACCAACGCACCGCCGCTGTTTCCGGGATTTACCGCCGCATCTGTTTGAATGAACGACTCGATCGGAACGGTCGTATTACGCGTTTTATCAGACAATAAGTTGATGTTACGCGCTTTTGCACTCACAATTCCGGCTGTAACGGTAGAAGTGAGGTTGAACGGATTTCCGACCGCCAATACCCATTCACCAACACGTAAATCGTCGCTGTTCCCGATAGCAATAGGTCTCAATCCTTCTGCTTCGATTTTCAACACCGCAATATCGGTAGCCGGATCTGTTCCAATGACTGTGGCTGTATACTTTGAATTGTCGTTCAGAATGACTTCAATTTCGCTGGCGTCCTCGATCACGTGATTGTTCGTAACGATATATCCTTCCGAGGAAATAATCACTCCGGAACCTGATCCTGAACCGTATTGTTTGTATTCGCGGCCTCCGGTTCCGGGACCGTAGAAGAATTCATACAACGGATCGCGCTGCACGGTTGTTCTCACTACTTTGGTGGTGACGTGAACCACCGAATTGATGGTATTTTCGGATGCTTCCATGAAGCCTTCCGTTCCGGCGGGTACTCCGCTGTAATTTACCTGATGTGCAAGGCGGTTACCGTCGATCACTTCATCGGATAATGAAGAATAGCTGGTGGCATTAAGGATATAACCGAACGCAAATGGTACCATCCCTCCCAGGATACCGGCTCCCAGGTATTTCCATGTGTTACTCATAGTTGAATCTTTTTGTGAATTTTTAATCACAATTATAATGCGATTCGATGCATCATTGTTACTTTTGACGTTAAAGATTGTTAAGCAAAAACAGCCGTTACAGCGCGATAATTATGAATATACCCTTTGTAAAATACCAGGGCACCGGCAACGATTTTGTGATGATCGATAATCGCAAAGGAAAATGGAACAATCTGTCCATTCCGGCCATTCAGGCAATGTGCGATCGTAAATTCGGAATTGGTGCAGATGGCCTGATTAAATTGAACGCATCTGCCGATCTTGATTTTGAAGTGGATTATTACAATGCCGACGGTTCCAAGAGCTTTTGTGGAAACGGCGCGCGCTGTGCAGTGGCATTTGCCAAACAAAACGGTATCAATACAGCAAGCACACGTTTTTCAGCCATCGACGGTGAACATTTGGCTTCTCAGGTCGGTGAGATTGTTTCGTTGCTGATGAACGAGGTAAATGCCGTTGAAAAAGACAGAGAAGCGTATATTATTGACACCGGTTCGCCGCATTACATTCGTTTTGTGGATAAAGTGGAAGATTTTCCGGTTTACGACGAAGGATTTAAGATTCGTTATTCGGACACCTATAAAACCGAAGGAATCAATGTGAATTTTGTGGAAGTGATCGGCGAGCGCGATTTGTTTGTGGTGACTTACGAACGTGGCGTGGAAGACGAAACGCTTTCGTGCGGAACGGGAGTTACCGCTGCGGCATTGGCTTTTGCAATTGAAAAGAATCTTATGGGACCTCAGATTATTTCCATCAAAACAAAAGGCGGAGGTTTGCAAGTGACATTTAACCGTACCGGAGAACAAACGTTTGAACGGATTTTCCTGAACGGGCCTGCTATTAAAGTATTTGACGGAGTGTATAATGGCAGGATTTAAATTCCGGAAACCGGTATTCGAATGGCCGGAAAAAATCACATCAGGTACGTATTTGTGGATTTGGAACGCCGATAAAATCCCGCCGCACATCGGTATTTCACGCGGACAGAACTATTTCAGTCTTACATACCGCAATTGCGAGATCCAGAAAAGTGTTTCGGGAATGGTGCGAAAAGCTAAAAGAGCTGAGATTCCGCTGGTTTTGGTGGCGATCAACGATTGGGAGTTTACCCGCGATTTCACCTCTGTTTATCAGCAATACGAAACTGCAAAAGCGGGCGGACCAACCTGTTTGGATCCGATCAAAGAATTGTTCGGTTTGCAGTCCACCGTGAACCAGTTAGCCGATTTGTTAACAGAAATTGAAAACCGACAACAACTCAAGCAGGTTTTTGCTTTAAATTTGGAAACTGATTTTTGTGCTATCCCTGATTACTCGATCGCCGAAATTATGTCGCGAATAGAATTGTTACATGAAGCTAAAAGGACAAAAAATTAGCCTGCGTCCCGTTGAAAAAGAGGATGCAACACGTTTGCTGTTGTGGGAAAACAACCCGCAGCACTGGAAAGTGACAGGCACCGAAGTCCCGTTTTCATTACACGCCATTCTTGAATACATCGACCAGGCACAACACATTCGCACACACGGACAATTGCGATTGATCATCTCCCTGAACGGAACCGATGAACCGATCGGAACGATTGATCTCTACAATGCCGATTTTAAACATTCGCGTGCGGCAGTCGGAATTTTAATTGATGAACCTTCACACAGGCAACAAGGTTATGCTTTGGAAGCCCTGGAAATATTGGAAAATTATGTACGTCAGATTTTGGGTTTCCACAATCTGTATTGCTCGGTACATGGCGATAATGAAGCAAGCAAGGCCTTGTTTGATAAAGCCGGTTTTGAGCGCATCGGTGTCCGGAAAGATTGGTTTCTGGACGGAAATAAATGGTTGGATGAAATTATCTATCAAAAATGTCTGGAAAAAAAGTAAGTAAAAAATGGATGATCATGGGCGTAATGGTCATGATCTGCGGTGTTGGATTGGTATTCGGGTGGACGCCCATTATGTCACGGCTGACCAAAACAATCAACGACAAAACGGTAAATGTACCTGTCAACGAAAAGCTGACTTTGGAACAAGTAGGAGCATTGCTTCAGGAGAAAAAAGTGATCGATGATGTTGATTTCTTTCTTTCGGTAGCTGCGTCTAAAGATTTGACAGACAAAAATATAGAGCCCGGAATGCATGCTTTTCCTGCGGGAACGTCTTACAAAGATGTCTGCAACGCATTGAAATCGGGTGCTTTTGAAATCGAAGTAGTGGTGACGTTCAACAATTGCAAAACAATTGGCGATTTGTGCGAAAAAGTGAGCAAATGCCTCATGATCGACCAGTCGGAACTGGAAACCTACATTTTGAGCGACGAAACCTGCGATAAATATGGGTTCAACGTGCAAACGATTCCGGCGTTGTTCATCCCGAACTCCTACAAAATGTACTACGATACCGACAAGGAAGCGTTTGTACAGCGCATGGCCGATGAATTCAAAAGCTTTTGGACGGCTGATCGTATGGCAAAACTCAAACAAGTCGGGTTAAGTTCTCCTTCGGAAGCCGTTACAATGGCTTCTATCGTTTATGGTGAGCAATCGAAAAACGAGCAGGAATGGCCGATTATCGCCGGACTGTACCTGAATCGTCTTAACACAGGAATGCGTTTGCAATCTGATCCGACATTCAAATTTTGCTGGGGCGACGAATTGGAAGGCGTTCAGCGATTGACGTACGAACACCGCGAAAGAGATTGTCCGTACAATACTTATTTACACGACGGTTTGCCTCCGGGACCAATCTCGATGCCGCCTGCAGGGGTTGTGGATGCTGTGTTGAACCGCGACAACAACGATTATCTGTACATGTGCGCGCAAGCCAATTACGACGGTTTGCACAATTTCACGAAAGATTATTCCGTTCACGCTAAAAACGCCACTGAGTTTCAAAACTGGCTGGCTCAACAATAAGAATTATGGATCGCAGGTCGTTTGTCAAAAAAGGAGCACTTGGAATTGCCGCTGCAGGCCTTGTTCATCCGCTATTAGCCGGGGAATCGGATGTGAAATCACAATCTGAACCGGATGACAAAAAGTTCGTAGCAGCCTTTAAGCCGATCATGATTTCCACCTGGAGTCATGGTTTGGAAGCCAACAAAGCTGGCTGGGAAGTGTTGGAAAAAGGCGGAAGTTCGCTGGATGCTGTGGAAGCCGGAGCAAGACAAACGGAATCTGACGTCACCAATCGCAGCGTTGGGATAGGCGGAATGCCCGACCGGGAAGGACATGTAACGCTTGATGCCTGTATCATGGATTGGGAATCGAATTGCGGTTCGGTCGGTTATCTGGAAGGAATTGCACACCCGATCAGCGTTGCGCGTCACATTATGGAACATACACCACATGTGATGCTGGTGGGAGCAGGCGCTAAGAAATATGCGTTGAAAAACAAATTTGAACAGATCAAAACGCCGCTTCCGGAAGTGAAAAAAGCCTGGCAACAGTGGAAAAAAGAACAGGCCGCGATTGCGAAGAAACCTGAAATCAATCACGAAAATCACGATACCATCGGTTTGCTTGCTATGGACCGGAATGGTCACATCAGCGGAGCTTGTACCACTTCAGGCTGGGCCTATAAATTACCCGGAAGATTGGGGGATTCTCCGATCATCGGCGCTGGATTGTTCATCGATCAGGAAGTTGGCGGAGCCGTTGCCACCGGTTTGGGTGAATCGATTATCAAAATCGCCGGAAGTCACGCGGTTGTAGAGCTGATGCGAAACGGTTTCACACCTGAAGAAGCCTGCAAAGAAGCCGTGAATCGCCTGATTAGTAAACACAAAGACATGACCGGCCTGCAATGTGGTTTTATTGCTATCAATACCGAAGGAAAAGTAGGCGGTTACTCGGTTTTCAACGGATTCAACTATGCATTGAAAACCGGAACGGAAGATCAGTTAATTGATGCGCCATTTGATCGCAGCTGGTAATAATGAAACGACTAACAATCAATCTCTTAATGCTACTGATACCTCTCTTTTCGATTGGTCAGCAAACGCTTGATTGGAAGTTTCAGCATCCGGTTTCCAAGAAATGGCTTTCCTTCGGAACACATGGTTCTGTGCAGGAATCGCTCATAAAGACCGGCGAATTACCCGATCCGTTTTCAGGAACCAATGAATTGAAATTCGCCTGGATCGAGGACCACGACTGGGAATTTAAATCGGAATTCAAGCTTTCTGCCGCAGATTTGGCACACGAATACATCGATTTGGAATTACCGAATGTGGATACGTATGCAAAAGTCTACATCAACGGACATCTGCTCGGAGAAACCAACAATTGCTACGTTATTTACCGTTATGACATTCGCAAATGGGCCAAAATAGGCGTCAATAAACTGAAACTGGTTTTTCAGGCGCCGATCAATTACCAGATTCCACGTATTAAAAACGCAGAACTTACCTTGCCGGCACCCAATGACTTGGGGAAAATAGCCGTTGCGCCGTATTGCAGGAAACCGCAGTATCAGTTCGGTTGGGATTGGTCGCTGCGCATGACGACTATCGGTATGTGGAAACCTGCTTCCGTGATTCCTTATTCGACTAACAGAACTATCGGAAAAGGCGTTTACACCGCAACACTGGCCGAAGATTTCGCTTTGATGGAATTGCAGTGGATGCTCCGAAATGTGACCCATGACACCAATGACATCTTGCTTTGGGAAAGTAAATTGTTCGGATCAATCGAAGTCGTTGCTGACAATGGTGTATTGAAACGCCTCGACCGTATAGAAAATCCGCAATTGTGGTGGCCGCGTGGACAAGGAGAACAATTCCTTTACACCGATGAATGGACATTAAAAACCAAAAACGGAACCGTAATTGATTCACTGACACAGCGTTTTGGAGTCAGACGTACAGAATTGGTGAATGTCGCTGATCAGTGGGGGACATCGTATACGATCCGTGTCAACGGAAGGGATGTGTTTTGCAAAGGCGCAAATTTTATTCCGCAGGATATTTTTCCGGCCCGTGTGACCGATGCTTCCCTGAAAGAAACAGTGAAAACCATGCATGCCAGTAATTTCAACATGGTGCGCGTTTGGGGCGGTGGTTATTATCAACCGGATGCGTTTTACGATGCCTGCGACGAATGGGGAATTATGGTGTGGCAGGATTTTATGTTCGCCTGCGCCATGTATCCCGGAACCGACGATTTTACAGCAACCGTGAAACAGGAACTCGATCAGCAGATTCCGCGCCTGGCAACACATCCGTCGTTGGTTTTATTTAACGGAAACAACGAAGTGGATGTAGCCTGGAAAAACTGGGGATTTCAGGATAAGTATTTGATTACGGCTCAGCAGGGCGCGAAAATTGAACAGTATTACGATCGTGTTTTCAAACGGCTGATTCCCGAAGCGGTAAAGCAATGGACCAATGTGCCGTATGTACACACTTCGCCGCTAAGCAATTGGGGCAAAGACGAATACTTTAAACACGGTTCCATGCACTATTGGGGTGTTTGGCACGGACAAGACCCAATCGAAGACTTTGGTCGAAAAACCGGTCGTTTCAACGCAGAATATGGTTTTCAGTCCTTTCCCGAATACGCAACCTTGCTCACGTTTAGCGATACATCGCAATGGCAGCTGCTGAGCACGGTGATGAAACACCACCAGAAAAGTTATGTGGGCAACGGAATGATCGAAAAACACGCGAACATTCTTTATGGTAAAACTGACAATTTCAGGCGCTTTGTTTACTATTCTCAATTGACACAGTCAACGGCCGTAAGCATGGCGGTGAGCGGACATCGTACCAATATGCCCATTTGCAGCGGTACGGTTTACTGGCAATTAAACGACTGCTGGCCTGCACCAACCTGGTCGAGTATCGATTATTTCGGAAACTGGAAAGCGCTGCAGTACACTGTTCGCGATGATTACGCCGATGTGGCTGTTTTGGCAAAAGTCGATACGATCGGGAAGGAAAAATTCTTCCTGGTGTCGGACCAACCACATGCGTTTGCATGTAAAGTTAACGCTGTCGTTTTCGATTTAAACGGAAATCAATTGACTGAATTCCAATGTAATCAGGCGGTAATGGGCGTGAAGGTGAATCCATTGTTTGAACAGGAGCTTGCTACGTACAAAAACCAGAATTACCTTGTTCGGTTCACCTGGAACGATGCTGCAGGTAATCAAAATGAGCGTCAATTTACCCATTTACCCGAAAAAAGAACGGTAGCAACTTCCGATAAAGTCAGTCGTAAACTGATTGAGATAAACCCGTTGACCAAAACCGCGGTAATTGAAGTCACGAACGCGGCTTTCCTTGGTAAATGCTGGGTTACGAGTCGTAAGAATGGCGTGCGGTTCGATTCCAATTTCAGGGATTTACTTCCCGGAACGCACCGTTTTTCCATTACGTTTGAGACGCTTCCGGTGGAAAGTGATTTTGAGTTGATTTGGTTGTGAACTGCAGAGTTTTAGACAGAGAATTTAACCACATAGACCACATAAGGAAACATAGATTTTGAAGTGCTGCGTGTCTTTGTGGTAAAAAAATGACCACTTCGGTTTATCGAGAACGTTAAAATAAAACAACTAGTTGGTAAATACTACCGTGGTAATTATCTTTGCATCATGGAAATAGGCGAAATCATTCAAACCAAGTTTAAATCACCCCAGCAAAAAGCGATTGTAAACGTGCGTTATACCTCCAATTTCATGGGGCAGTATGAGAATTCGTTCATGGCACAGTTTGATCTTTCGATGGCGCAATTCAACATTTTGCGCATTCTACGCGGGGCAAAAAAACCTTTGAGTGTAACGGCGGTGAAAGAACGCATGATCGAACGTTCTCCGAATACCACACGGTTGATGGATAAACTCATTGAGAAAAACCTGCTGGAGCGCGTGCGTTGCGATGCGGATAGGCGAGTGGTCTACGTTTCGATTGCCGAACAAGGATTGGAACTGTTGTCGCGGATTGATATTGATTTGGAAGAATCAACGGTGTTTTCAACAAACCTGAGTGATGAAGAATCGGAAGAACTGAGCCGCTTGCTGGATAAATTGAGAGGATCGTGTCCCAAAAAGCCTGAGATCCAGAATAACTGCTTCGATTAATAGAAAAAATAAATAAGAACCATCAAACCATTTGACTTCAAGATCATCTAAACAAACGAACAAGGCAATTAGCGTACAACAATTTGACAAACGAATCCCGTAAAAAGGGAACAATACACATCTTAGACAACACACATGACGAAAAAACAAGTGCTATGGATGATCATCCTGGCAGCTGTAGTATTTACAAACATCCTTGAATCAATGATCCTGATGCCGCTTTCGCCTACCATAAAGGCGGAACTGAGCATGGATGAAAAACAATGGGGACTGGCGATCTCCGTTTATCTTTTTAGCGCATTCATCGCCGGAATCGGAAGCATTTTTATCATCGATCGTTTTGACAGAAAACGGTTTTTGGTCACGCAATACGCACTGTTCATTATCGGAACGTTGCTTTGCGGATTGGCTACTTCGTACGAGTTTTTACTTTTTGCCCGCATCATGGCCGGATTCTTCGGTGGGGTGATCGGCGCGATCGTGATGTCGATTGTGGGTGATTTGATCCAACCTGAACACCGCGGAAAAGCTACCGGAATCGTCATGGCTGGCTTTTCGTCGGCAGCCGGATTGGGTATTCCGCTCGGTTTGTGGCTCGGACATACCTGGGACTGGCACATGCCGTTTTTCTTTTTGGTCGGATTGTCAATGATTACCTGGGTGTTGCTGGTTGTTTACCTTCCCAACGTGAACAAACACCTCGGCACGGCACATAAATCGTACATGATCTTAAAAACAGTGTGGAAAAACAGCAATCAAATCAAAGGATTGTTGTTTACGTGTACCATTCTGTTCGGGCAGTTTGCCATCATTCCGTATTTGGCCGATTTTATGGTTCACAATGTCGGATTAAAGGAAAATCAATTGGTTTGGATGTACTTTTTCGGCGGAATTCTAACCTTCATCACCAATCCGTATATTGGCTACCTGGCTGATAAATACGGGCAATTGCGGGTGTTTTTCGTTGTCATGAGTATTTCGCTCATTCCACTGGCAATTATTACCAATATGGGTGTAAATCCGTTGCCGGTGATTTTGATCGTCACCACCGCATTTTTCATTTTTGCCGGAGGCCGGAATATTCCCGGAACGGCAATCGTAATGGGAACCGCAGCTCCGCACGAACGGGGAGGTTATATGAGTATTCGTTCGGCATTTCAGCAATTTGCAAGTGGATTTGCCGTAATTTTGGGATCGTGGATCACAACGCAGCAAAAAGACGGAAGTTACCTTCATTTTGAATACGTTGGCTACCTGGCAATCGGCACGAGTATTCTGTCTTATTTTCTTTTAAAAACCATCAAACAACAGTTCTGATATGCGCTTGACCGTTTTACTTTTTTTCTGCCTCAGCACCTTATTGTCGCTAGCGCAACCGCCGGTCGGACAAACACCACCCAATGGTGCAACTCCTGCCATCGGGTCGCTTGATGGACAAGTATTCGACTCTATTTCGCGTCAGCCCATTGAATACGTTGAATTGCGCGTTTGCAAACTAACCGATTCAAGCGTTGTTGCCGGGATTTACACCGACGATAACGGGAAATTTGTACTGGAACAAATTCCGTTGGGAACCTATTTTATCCGCGTTAATCAATCGGGGTACAAGGAGAAGATCATTCGAAATATTCAGCTGACACAGGCAAAACCGTTGCGTAAGCTCGGAAGTATCTCGCTTGTTTCGGATGCACAGAATATTGACGAAATTGAAATTACTGCCGAAACACCATTGTTGCAATCAGGCATCGATAAAAAAGTCTACAATGTAGGCGAAGATCTCTCTGTTCAGGGCGGTTCTGCCAACGATGTGCTCAACAATATTCCTTCGGTTGAAGTAGACCAGGATGGGGCTATTAGTCTTCGTGGTGAAGGAAAAGTGACCATTTTGATCGACGGAAGACCAAGTTCGCTTTCGGGTGGAAATGGGAAAAACCTGCTGTCGGGAATTCCTGCGGGAAGCATCGAACGCATTGAAATTGTGACTAATCCGTCGGCGAAATACGACCCGGATGGTACTTCCGGAATCATCAACGTGGTATTGAAAAAGAATATCCGCCTTGGTTTGAATGGGAATGTAACGCTTTCAGCAGCCACAGGAAATGCCTATACAGGAGCAACTTCCCTGAACATGCGCAACACCAAATTCAATGTGTTCGGAAACTATGCATACGATTACAAAGAAGGTTACCGCAACAATTTCAGCGATTTGGACCAAACCTATGGCGATTCGACCGTTTTCTTTGATCAGCGCCGCTATGGAACCGATTTCAGTGAAACGCATACGGCGAAAGTAGGAATGGACCTTTACCTGAAAGACCGTAACACGCTTTCATGGAATCTTTCGGGAAATCTTGGAGCGCGCGATCGTTTTGGTGATCAGAATAATTACCGTTACAATGAAAACAATGACACGGTAGGTGTTTGGAATCGCACTTCTTTTGATCCGGGTTATAACCGCAACCTCGACATGGGGCTGAATTATACCTGGGAATTCAAAGAAGACAAGGGAACTATTGATTGGGCAGCTTATCAGTCTTTCGGAAACACGACCAATGCCGGTTATTACGAACAAACCTACGACGATCCGGCTTACGGTAGAAACCTCGATCAACGCTTGTTCAGCCTTGAAAAAAACAACATCACCACCCTTCAGATGGATGTGGTGCGCATTATAAAAAACAAATGGCGCATAGAAAGCGGTTTGAAACTCATTCACCGCAACATGGGTGTTGATACCCATTCCGATTCACGTGATACGGCCGGTGTTTACCAGGCAGATACACTCGCGTTTTTTGAATATGAATATACCGAACGCATTTATTCGGGTTATGGAATTGTGGGTAGAGCCATCAATAAGTGGAAATTCCAGTTGGGCGTTCGTTTAGAGCAAAGTTACCAGGAACCGAACCTTGTTTCGAAAAACGAATCGTATTCCAACAATTATTTCAATGTATTTCCTTCCGGACACATTCGTTACGAGATTAAAAAAGGCGCCGAATTATCACTCGGATACAGCAAACGCATCAACAGACCGTCGTCGGATAACCTGAATCCGTTTACGAGTTACGCCGATCCGTACAACCTGCGTCGCGGAAATCCGGCGTTGCGCCCCGAATACATTCATTCGGTTGATTTCAGTTTTGATTTCACTCAAAAGAAATGGTCGCTGACTGCTTCGGCTTACCAGCGTTATTCACTGGAAGTCATTCAACGTGTAAAAGTATTCTACGCCGATGGAACTTCTGCCGGAACATTTGCCAATATCAACAGCAGCACCAGTTCGGGCGGAGAGTTGGTTTTCCAGTTCCGGCCTTTACCGATTTGGAGAAATACCTTATCGGCCAACGGAAACTATGTGATTTACAAAGACGACAATCCGTCAGCTAACTGGAATCGCCAGGGATTCATCTGGGGCTTCAAATACTCGTCTTCTGTGGAATTATGGAAACGTACGCTCACCTTGCAGGTCAACGGTCGTTACAACGCACCTTCGATCACCGCGCAGGGACGTATGCAGCCACGTGGTTCTGTCGAGTTTTCAGCTGAAAAGTCGTTCAAGGAAGGGAAATGGGCGGTAGGCATGCGTGTTTCAGACATTTTCAACACACAAGGATTTAACTTTGTGGTGGAACAGCCAAACATTACGCAAAGCTCCGAATTCAAATGGTTAACGCGTCGTTTCTACGTGACCTTGCGTTACAAATTCGGACGAAGCGATTTCACAGACCGTAAAAGGCCGGGTGACCAACAGAACGGAGGTGGCGGTTTCGACTTTTAATTCTTCATTCTGTTTCTCATTCTGATTCTGAAAAACTCAGAATGAGAAACAGATGAGTACTGAATGATGAGCTGATTTACTTCGACAAGGTTGTTGCCGGTTGCTGAGGAACCAGGTGGAGTCCCAAACGAATAAGCGCTTTATCAAACGGACCTTTGTCGTTTTTTCTGATCAGGTTGTTTTTACGTGTTTTCATGACGGATAATTTTATTGAAAATAGTCAAGAACTGTGCCTTTTTTATTAACGTTTATTTGCAGGTTGGTTTCACTGATTTTGAGGTAATAAAAAGGATTTAAAAGTATTTCGTCATTCATGTTGACTATTCCTTAAAAGAACACTAATTTTGTACCCCTTAATTAGCATCATTATATGATAGACTCTGAATTGTTCGAGGCAAAAAAATTATACCCGTTTCAGGAAAAAACAGTTGCCATAATCATGGACGAACTGGAGAAAAATGGTGCAGACTTTAACTTGCTGTTTCAACTGCCTACAGGCGGTGGAAAAACCGTGATCTTCTCGGAAGTAGCGCAGCAGTACATTGAAAAACACCAGAAAAAGGTGTTGATTCTCACCCACAGAATCGAATTGTCGGTTCAAACATCGCGTCAGCTTTCTGCCATTGGCATTGCCAATAAGGTGATTAGCAGCGAAGTAAAGAACCTGGTAGATGAAGATCATTACCCGTGTTACATCGCTATGGTGGAAACACTCAACAACCGTTTGCAGGAAGATGAAAATTTTGTTGACGGCGTAGGATTGGTGATTGTGGATGAAGCTCACTACAATAGTTTCCGGAAAATTTTCCAGTACTATGCAGGCGCCAATATCCTTGGAGTGACGGCGACACCGTTGAGTTCCAACAAAACATTGCCGCTCAACGATCATTACAACAAACTGATTGTGGGCGAAAGTATTTCTTCGCTCATCACCGGCGGTTACCTGGCCGATGCTGAAACATTTACCTACGATGTAAACCTTCACGGACTGAAAATCGGTTCCAACGGAGATTTCACCGTAAGCAGTAGTGAATTGGTTTATGGTAACTATTTCATGCAGGAAAAACTCCTGTTTGCCTATGAAGAAGTAGCAGTGGGTGACAAAACCCTGATTTTTAATTCCGGGATCGAAACCTCATTGCGGGTAGAAGAAACCTTTAAAAAACGTGGTTTTAAGATTCGTCACCTCGATTCGACCTTCAGTGACAAAGACCGAAAGGACGTTCTTCACTGGTTCAAACACACCAAAGATGCCATTTTGACATCTGTCGGAATTTTGACTACCGGTTTTGATGAACCGACGGTTGAAACGATCATTCTGAATCGTGCTACACGTTCATTGACCCTTTATCACCAGATGATTGGTCGTGGATCACGCCGCTTGCCTCTTAAAGACAAGTTTAAACTGATTGATCTTGGTAACAATGTTCGTCGTTTCGGGATCTGGCAGGATTATATCAACTGGCACGATGCGTTCCGTTTCCCGGACCGTTTCCTTGAATCGCGCTTGTCGGAAGACGATGATCTGGAATTTGAAGTAGAATTCGAATTCCCGAAACACATGGAAGATCTCGTGGATACCAATTTCTTGGAAGCATTCAGCATGCGCGATGTGTATTACGAATGCCTTGACAAAGGAGATAAAGGTAAACAAGCGGTTGATATGTCGCTCAAGAACCATTGCGAGGGCATTGCCCGTGTGACCAATGATTTTGAGCGTGCATTAAAAGTACAGGAGGCGTTGCAGGAGCACATCGAGCACCGATTAAAAATGTACACCAAGTGTATTGCCAAAAGCACGCCCAATTATTTCAAATACCTGATGGAAACCTACAACCGTCAATTGCGCCAGGAATTGCGCATGGCGTTGGATGATATTGAAGAAAACGATCATTGATTTGGGTTAGAATATAATTAATGGCCTGTGATATTATCGCAGGCCATTTTTGCGTAGGCGCGGGACGCATCCCGCGCCATAGCGTATATTTTTTATCGTGAAACGATAATTTGGAATTTCCGATCATTGTGATATTTCCCCAATAAAAAAGCGCAGGATATGTCCCACGCCTACAATAATTTCGGGCCTGACGGCCCACATTCAATTATATCATCAATAATTCAACAACAATTCCACCGTATCAAATGGTTGTGTTATAATTGATTTGGGTCCGTTGTTTGGTGTATTTAACACCCAATAATAATAACTGTAGGTGGTGTTGCCGTCGTTAATGCAATAAATGGCAGTATCCACAGCACCGTATAAAAATTGTTCGCCGCCGTAACAACATTCCACACAGCCTGATTTTCCGTTTTGACGAATGTATTTCAATTCATCCGATGCCTCAGGCATCAGATTCACAAACCGCAGTTTCACCCACGATTTGGCTGTTGTTGATACATTTCGTGTATTGGTTTCTTTTGTACTCAGGCTTTCAGCCGTAAAAGCATCTGATATTTCAAAATACTGGTTTTTTGAAACAATCGTGACATATTCTTCGGTTTTATCGCGGTCAAACGTAAAGGAATACTTTCCGTCGCTGCCGGTTGTTACCGTCCCGATCAACTGACTTGGATTGGAAGAACCGGCCGGTGTACCGTATAATTGCACCGTTGCCCCCGAAAGCGGTTGTGAATAACTTGCATCTGTCACAATTCCTTCAACTGTATACGAAATCTTTTTTTTCTTGCAGGCTCCCAGGTTCATTCCCAGTAGTACAATTAGTGCAAAGACAGTGTATTTCATAGCGTTATTAAATTTCGATTTAAAGATACAATAAATCTAATTCAGGATAAATACCGGTAAATAAGTGACAGAATCATTACCATCAACAGCTAATTGTTATTAAAAAAAGTGATCATTTTTTAACAATTATTGTGGTACGTTTAAAATTGGTGCTATATTCGTCACTGTAACTCAAAACTTAAAAAGTATGTCAGAAACTTTAGACACAAACGGGGGAGCTCCTCAAGGAAAAGGTCAAGCGCTTACAGGATTTATTCTTGCGTTGGTATCATTAGTATTAGCACCGGTAATCGCTGGTATCGCAGGAACAATGATTCTTGCTGGTGGTAGCGGCTGGTTAATGTATGTATGGGACGCTCTTGCAGTAGTAAGTATTATCCTTTCAGGAATGGGTATGGCTAAACTTGGTAAAACAGGTGGTAAAAAAGGTCTTGGTATTGCAGGTCTTATCATCGGTATCGTTGGTTTGGTTTGGTGTATCATGTTAACTCTAGGTTTGAGTGTAGTTGATGCTGGTGTTGACGCTGGTATTGACAGACTTGAAAACATGGAGATTAACATCAACGAATAATCACACCCTGATTATATTAAAAGGCTGCCTTCGGTGGCCTTTTTTGTTATATACAGGTAGTTATCACTTCTCTTTTTTATATTTGAAACAACCAAAACAACAATCATGTCAGACGTATTAGACCAAACGTACGAGCAAGGGCCGGCAAAACGCCCGATGTTTCTTCAAGTGTTATGTATTTTAACCTTTGTAAGCTGCGGACTATCATTTATATCCTCTATTTATGGGTTGCTCACTTTGAAGCAAAACGAAGAGACGCTAAAAATGATGATGAACCTGCAACAAAACGACAATATGCCTGAGATAGTTACGAGTATGCAGGATGGACTCGCTAAAATCATGGAATGGACCACAACATCGCATTACCTTGCGTTAGGGAATGTCTTTATTTGTTTGGCGGGTGCGTTATTGATGTGGCGTCTTAAAAAACCGGGATACTTCATTTATATTTTCGGTCAGATTTTACCGTTTATTTCATTGGTTGGAATGTATTCTGCCGTGCAGGATATTCCGATTCTTGGCTTTTCAATGATTCTGGGTGGCATTGTTGCCGCTATTTTTGCTGTCGGATTCATTATTATGTATGGATTGAACGTTAAACACATGCGTTAAGCGGTTGCTTTTATGGAAGAAAACGACTTCTTGGATCAACTCAGTAACGAAGAAAAATACTACGATCGCCCTCTTTTTTTGAGTTGCCTGTGTATTTTGACATGGGTGGGTTCCTGGTTTATTTTGCTGTATTACGCTATTCGGCTTGGTAAGCTCAATTCAGGAGAAGGCGAACTTTTTGTTCCGGATCATATGAAAATAGAGTATGAGCTGATGAAAATCAGTATTGTGGCGGCTGTAATCAGTGGTTTTGGAGCATATTTGATGTGGCATCAACGCCGGGCAGGCTTATTTGTTTACCTCTTCGGACAATTACTCATGTGTGCTTTCGGGTTGTTTGTCTATTTGGTGGATAAACCGATGGACGTTCCGGAAACTTATTATTACGTGGGTTTTTATGTGGTGCAATTGGGATTTGTAGCGTTGTATTCCCTGAATTGGAAAGTATTAAATAACACCAGATGATGGAAGAATTGGATATTCTCGATGAATTAGAAGTAAATGTTGTTCCGAAGCGGTCCAACTTTCTGATGGTTTTATGCATCCTAACGTGGGTGGGCAGTGGACTGACTATTCTCGTTTACGCCTATTTGTACCTGATGATGGGGCAGATGCTCAGAGCCTTGAAGGCATTTGGTGGAAGCAGACCCGATGAATTGAACTGGGTCATGTGGCAATACCTTATCGGTGCCATTGTTCCGATTTTCTGTATTGTAGGCGCGGTTCTTATGTGGAAATTGAAAAGAGTAGGGTTTTATGTTTATCTGCTTGGCCAGTTAACGCCGATTTTGCTCAGTTTTTATACCTGGCTTGTTGTTGCAGGCAATCACAACAGTTCCGAAACGGTCTTTTTTGCTGTTCTGATGAACATTATCCCCATTGGTTTCATCGTGATGTATGCGATCAATATTAGGCAGTTAAAGAATTGAACATCAAATAAATGTAAAGTTAAATAAGTAGAATTAATCTTTAAGAATGAAACTATGATTGGAAATTTAGAAAGTATATTATTGTTGGCCATACTGTTATTAATAGTTGTTATCGTCTTGTATGTGTTTTATTTAAAAAACCTGCAGGATATGCTCAATGAAGTATCTGAACAAAACAGACAGGTTCCTCCTGTGAATGTTTGGTTAATGCTTATTCCGTTATTCAACATTGTTTACCGCTTTATTTTGTACCCGAAAATCAGTGAATCGTTGCGATTGGAATTTGAACATCGGGAGCAGCCAAGGGAAGGTGATTATTTGAAAGGATTGGGACTTACGCTTGCCATTTTAGGAGCCGTGAATATCCTGCCGATTGAAGTTTTAAAATCAATTACTTCATTGGGAATCCTCATCATTTGGATCGTGTACTGGGTAAAAACAGCCGAATTCAAAAACCAGTTGCGTTCCATGCCTAAAGGTGATGGCGTTCGTTTGTCGGGACGTGCAGATTTGCTTGATTAACAGGATTGCCTGGCTGAAATAATAAATCGGGTGTTTGCCCGATTTTTTTTTATCTTCACCGCTCAAAAAAAGTATAACATGGATGATTTATTAGATAATCGTTCTTCCAATCAGGGAGGTGGTTTCCAAAGTAGCAGTGTTCCAAATGCATCAGCAACGTTGGTGTTGGGGATTATTTCAATCGCAACTTGCTGGTTGTACGGAATACCGGGTATAGTATGTGGTATCATTGCGTTGGTATTGCACAAGAAAGATAAAATGATTCATGCTACTGATCCGCAGCGCTATGAGAATTCATTCAAAACATCAAAAGCAGGATTTATTTGTGCTGTAATTGGTACTTCATTGTCAGCATTCTGGATATTGTACGTTGTGATTATGTTGGTGTTTGTCGGAACAATGGCTTCCGGATTCAATCGCTTCTAAACAACATCCGTTAATCGTTCCTTTCGAATGATTCCTTGTTCCTGGAAAGAAACATTTGGCGTTGAGTGTCCCGCATGTGGTACTCAACGCTCTTTTTTTGCCCTGTTGCAAGGCGATCTCATTGAGAGTTTATCACTATTCCCGGCGCTGTTGCCTTTCATGGCGCTGATTGTAATCGCGGTGATTCACCTTATTCGACCTTTTCCATCGGCCCCAAAATGGATTATCCGACTCGTTATTCTTACCGGAATATTGATGGTCGGGAACTGGGTATTGAAAATGGTTGTTTGACGCATTTTGTGTATTTTGGCCCCGTTCTGACACGATTCGTTGTCAGAAAAGCAACTTAAACTATTTAATAATTATTTTATGAGTGAAGAAAGTATTGATCAGGGAATTAACCTAAGTTCCAGCGAATTAAAAGTTACAGAATACATCCGTCGGGATTTAACCACTGCCGCTAAATGGGGTAAGTTTTTGGCCATTATCGGTTTTGTTGTAATAGGTTTAATGTTTATAGCTGCATTAGCAATGCTAATATCGGCTTCAACAATGCCTTCATTTATTTCCGGACAGTTTTTTTTAATGGGGTTCATCTACCTTGTGATGACAGTGATTTTTGTTTTCCCGACCCTTTATTTATTGCGATTTTCTAATAGTACACAAATTGGTCTTCGATCAGAAAAACAAGTTGATTTTGAATATGGAATTGAAAATTTGAGGTCACTATTTAAGTTCATGGGGATTTATACAATCATAGTCTTTGGACTATATATTTTGGTTATTTTATTTGGTTTATTTTCAGAATTAACTTGATTGAAACCACAGTTCATACGAACTGTTTTATGAATTTATAACGCTGAGTAATCTTTTCGAAGTTGCTCAGCGTTAATTTTTGATAGAAGTCGCTTCCCCTTGCCAATCCGCCCAAAAAGTTATCTTTGTTTCTTATTAAACAAGGAATATGTCAGACGATAAAAAGATCATTTTTTCGATGGTGGGCGTTTCGAAAGTCACCCCGCAAGGAAAACAAATCATTAAAAATATTTACCTGTCGTTTTTCTACGGAGCTAAAATCGGGATCATCGGTTTAAACGGCTCAGGGAAATCGACAGTTATGAAAATCATTGCAGGATTAGACAATGCCTATCAGGGCGATGTGGTGTTCGTTGATGGTTACACGGTTGGCTATTTGCCACAGGAACCGGAGCTTGATCCGAAAAAGACCGTAAAGGAAGTCGTGATGGAAGGCGCGCAGGAAACAGTTGATGTTCTGAAGGAATACGAAGAGATCAATAATTCGTTTATGGACGAAGAAATCCTGAACGATCCCGATAAAATGGATAAACTCATTGCCCGTCAGGGAGTTGTTCAGGATCGTATCGATGCGTTGGATGCTTGGGAACTGGACCAGAAACTTGATCGCGCGATGGATGCCTTGCGCTGCCCACCGGATGATCAGCTAATCGAAACACTTTCAGGTGGTGAAAAACGTCGTGTAGCGCTTTGCCGTTTGTTGTTGCAAACGCCGGATATCTTATTGCTCGATGAGCCTACGAATCACCTGGATGCCGAGTCTATTGAATGGCTTGAACAACACTTGCAGCAATACCAGGGAACAGTAATTGCCGTGACCCACGACCGTTATTTCCTTGATAATGTGGCTGGTTGGATTCTGGAACTCGATAGAGGAGAAGGTATTCCCTGGAAAGGAAATTACACTTCTTGGCTCGAGCAAAAAGGAAATCGCTTGAAAGATGAAGAAAAAACGGAATCAAAACGTCAGAAAATGTTGGCGCGCGAGCTCGAATGGGTGCGCATGAATCCGAAAGGCCGTCACGCTAAGAACAAGGCGCGTATTGCCAACTACGATAAAATGATGTCGGAAGAACTCAAAGACAAGGAGGTTAAATTGGAAATTCCGATTCCCAATGGTCCGCGTTTGGGGAATAACGTCATTGATGCCAATCATGTACTAAAAGCGTTTGGTGACAAGTTGTTGTACGACGATTTGAACTTCAGCCTTCCGCCTGCGGGAATTGTAGGAATTATTGGTCCGAATGGCGCCGGTAAAACCACGATCTTTAAAATGATCATGGATGAATTGCAGCCTGACGGAGGTTCGTTTGCCGTTGGAGAAACAGTTAAAATCGGTTACGTAGATCAAACGCACAAGGATATTTCACCTGAAAAATCAGTGTTTGAAGTAATCGGTGGTGGAAATGACTTCATTGAAATTGGTAACCAGAAATTCAATACACGTGCGTATTTGTCCAAATTCAACTTCGCCGGTTCCGACCAAAGCAAGAAAGTAGGCGTATTGTCTGGTGGTGAACGCAATCGTTTACACCTGGCCATGACCCTGATGACAGAAGCCAATGTGTTGTTGCTCGATGAGCCAACCAATGATATCGATATCAACACCTTGCGTGCACTGGAAGAAGGAATTGAAAGCTTTGCCGGATGTGCCGTGGTGATTAGTCACGACCGTTGGTTCCTGGACCGTATTTGTACGCACATTCTGGCATTTGAAGGTGATTCGGAAGTGGTTTGGTTTGAAGGAAGTTATTCCGAATACGAAGAAAACAAACGCAAGCGCCTTGGTGACGCTGGTCCGAAACGTATCAAGTACCGTAAATTGGTGAAATAATGGCCGATCCGCTGCACGGAATAACGTTGGAACGCATTGTGACCGAGCTGTATGAACTGTACGGTTGGGAACACTTGGGCTATTTGATTCCGGTGAATTGTTTCAACCATGAGCCAAGTGTGAAATCGAGCCTGAAATTTTTGCGTAAAACCCCGTGGGCGCGCAAGAAAGTAGAGGATTTGTACGTAGATAGAATCATTAATAAGAAATAAATGGAACGCTTGATGTTGGATTGAAAACTCTCCATCAAAAATCAAGCATCCAACATCAAACATCAGCAAAAATGGAAGTAAGAAACCTTAAACCCAACGCATTGTGGAATCACTTTGCCGATTTGAATGCCGTGCCGCGACCTTCTAAAAAAGAAGAGCGTGTGATTCAGTTTATGAAAGATTTCGGGCAATCACTTGGCTTGGAAACCATTGAAGATCATATCGGTAACGTAATTATCAAAAAACCGGCTACCGCTGGAATGGAAGGTCGTCAAACCATCGTGATGCAATCGCACTTGGACATGGTGCACCAGAAAAACGAAACTACAGTGTTTGATTTTGATGCTCAGGGTATTGAAATGTTGGTGGATGGTGATTGGGTTCGCGCAAAAGGAACAACACTTGGTGCTGATAACGGAATTGGGGTTGCGGCGATTATGTCGGTACTGGCTTCGAAAGACATTCAGCACCCGGGGATTGAAGCGCTTTTTACCATCGATGAAGAAACGGGGATGACCGGAGCGATGAAAATAGATCCGAAGAACATTTCGGGGACTATTTTGTTGAATCTTGACACTGAAGACGATGATGAATTGTCGATCGGATGCGCCGGTGGCATTGATACCAATACTTCAATGAAGCTTTCTTTAGAATCTGTAAATCAGGATGCTATTGTTTATGAAATAAAGTTGCGTGGTTTATTGGGCGGACATTCAGGAATGGACATTCACCTTGGTCGGGCAAACGCCAATAAATGCATGAATCGTTTGTTGTATCACCTTGTTTCATTGGTTGATGTGCAGCTTATCGGTTTGGAAGGAGGTAGTTTGCGAAATGCTATTCCGCGCGAATCGACAGTGGTTATTGCGGTTCCAAAAGACGATAAAGTGGCTTTCATGGCTGCTTACGAGGCATTTACGCAAACGATCAAGTCAGAATATGTTTCGATTGAAAAAGAAATGACCTGGACGATCACCGAAACATCAACCAACTCGCAAGCTGTTGTTCACGCTGACTTTGAACGAATCCTGAATGCAATTTACGCTGTTCCGAACGGCGTTTTCAGAATGAGTCCGGATATCGCAGGTTTGGTGGAAGCATCTACCAGTTTGGCAAAAATCAGCCTGGCTGATGGTAAATTGACCACGCAATCCTTGCAACGCAGTTCGGTTGAGTCGACCAAAGCAGATGTGGCCAATGCGGTTCGCGCTGCGTTTGAAAGCGCGGGAAGTGCGGTGGTACAAAACGGTGAATATCCGGGTTGGCAACCAAATCCGAATTCCGCTATACTGACTGTAATGGCTGATTTATACCGTACGAAATTCAAAGACGAACCACAAATCAAAGCTTGTCACGCCGGTTTGGAATGCGGAATCTTAGGCGATCATTTTCCGGGGATGGACATGATTTCTTTCGGACCGAACATCCGCGGAGCACATTCACCTGACGAGTGTGTGCAGGTTTCATCGGTGCAGAAATTCTGGTCGTACTTATTGGATGTGTTGCAGGCTATTCCTGCTAAAACCAATTGATTTGCAGCCCGATCCGCAACACGAATTGATGGTCCTGGCCCGGACGAAAATGCCCTACGGCAAATACGAAGGGTATTACCTGGCGCATTTGCCCGAGCATTACCTGGTTTGGTATCACCAAAAAGGATTTCCAAAAGGAAAATTGGGTCAGCAACTCGGTCTGATGTATGAAATCAAGCTCAATGGCTTGGAAAAGTTGATCTTGCCGCTTATTCCAAAAGGGTAGGCTGAATCAATTCTAAGATATTTTATCTAATTGAAAATGAGTAACTTAATTTTTTAGTAAGTTCGGGATATTACGAACGCGTTCCCAATATCCCGAACTTGCGTTCGTGTTCGCAATATTGGGAACTTACTCTGATTTCAAAACATAAATTTTCAAGACTAAACTGATTTTTAGCCGAGTGAAAAATTCGTGAATTCGTGGGAATTATCACAATATACACTAGCAGAAAGTTGAGTTTATGTAGTTATGTGAACGCATTTTTTAATTTTGTAACCAACAGTCAATGAGGCAGATGTTTCGTTGGAGCCATTACCAGTTAAATGTCGCGTCAATACGCCAAACATCGGTCGGAGTTTCATGAGCAAACAAGGTATAAACTTGTTTGGAATCTGTGCGTGATGTTCATCATACTGCTTTCGGCAATCTCCATAGTTAATTTCACGAACCCCAATTACAACGCCATTCCCGACTTTTTCGCTGTTGGAGTAGCGACGTTGAGCCTTATTGTGTTGGTGAAAACCAAAAACTATCGGTTGGTCGGTTATTTTTGTTCGTTTAGTGGTTTTGTGATTATCACGACTGCTTTTTTCACCTTAAACGCGCTTCACTACACAACTCCGGGCTGGATGCTTGTCAATATTATCTTTACCTATTTTGTGTTGGATAAATTATGGGGTGCCATAATGTTAGCCCTCCATTTTGTGGGATTTTTCATCTATTTATTTTATTTCCACAGCGATAATGTGCAGGCGATTTTGCCCTACAAAACAGCTGATATCTGGGTGTTCGTGATGGAATACGGCATCATTGCGCTGGCGATCGGGAATTTGTTGCACATGTATATGCGCACAACCAATTATTCCGAGAAAAAACTGACCTCCAATAATTTGTTACTGGTGAGGCAAAACAGTCTGATTACCAAGCAGAACGAGGAAATGGAAATCATGTTGAAAGAAATTCATCACCGGGTGAAAAACAATCTGCAGATCATTACCAGTTTATTGCGTTTACAGGCCGAAAACAACAATCCGGCACATCGGGCAATTTTTGACGAAGCGATCGATCGGGTCAATGCGATGGCAATTATTCATGAGAAAATTTACAAATCAGATGCGCTGTCGAATTTTGATCTGGAACATTACCTGATTTCGCTGTCGGATGATTTACTGCGAAATTATGCCATTAACAAAGAAATCCGGGTGGAAATGAATGTCAACACAAGCGCTGTTTATTCCAAAAGTATTGTTCCGTTGGCGCTGTTGTTCAATGAGTTGATTTCCAATTCGATCAAACATGCGTTCAACGATCAGGCCCAGCCACAAATCGGAGTTTCAATCGAAAGCGAAGATGATCATCGCTTGAAAATGGTGTATACCGACAACGGAAAATGGGTCGAAAATGAGATTGCTTCGTTCGGGCAGGAGCTGATTGAGGCGATGACGCAACAAATGGAAGGTCGCTTTGAACGAATAATTTCGGAAACTGGCACGCAATATACGTTCGAACTCGTAAATTTGAGGTAATGAATTTCCTTCAACTCAACGCATAATTCATGCACGATTCTTTTCAGCTGGTTGCCGATGCTGTTCAACATGTTGTTGATCCTGTTTTGAATATCTCAAGCAGTTATTATCCGGCATCTTTTGACTATAGTCAGCCTAAAGATGAGGATCATTTGGTTGCTACAGTGTTGACGATTCTTATTGTTGTAGTTGTTTTCGGCGGATTTTTCCTCTACAATATTATCAATAACCGCTATTGGGAACGAGGTGTTTTTCCACCGTTTATGTTGAATCGGAAAATAAATCACTACGAAGCTGTAGTAAACCTGGCGGTAAATATCATCCGGCTGGATAAAGACAATTATTTCGAGAAACGGTCTTATCTGCAACGTTACATGAGCCAGCACCACCGCGAGATTGGGGGCAGTGTCCTGGATTCGTTCAAATTGGCGCTTTCAACTCCGGTTTCTACCGAATCAGTGGCATATTGGCTGAACAAACACATTACTTCCGTAGAGAAAAATCAATTATTCGATTTTTTGTTTGATTTAACGACGCTCGACGGACAAATTGGTCAAAAGGAGCAAGCTGAATTGCGCATGTTTTGTCAGCAAATGGGACTTTCCGAGCAATTACTCGAGCAACAGGTCGAAAAGCAGCGTCGTACCCGTGGCGAAAGGCTATACGAAGAACAGCAGCGAACCACGAAACGAACGGCATATACGTCTGTTAGCCTGAAGGAAAAACACATGGCCACGCTTGAATTGACCGGAGCGCTGACCGAAGGAGAATTAAAAAAAGCTTACCGGAGACTGGCAAAAGCTTATCATCCGGATGTTGCGGTTGCGGGTAATGCCCACGAATCGGCTGAATTGCAACAGCGATTTCTCGATATTCAGGAAGCGTATGATTATCTAAACGATTTGGTGTGATTGCGCTGATTGTTGCCGGAATAATCGTCATGGGATTGATCACCTGGTTGATCCTGAAACGCTCAAAACCCGAAATACCGTCGCAACCAGAAGCCGAAATGCCGGTACACTGGCGCTATTCCGACCGGAATGTGATGTTGGTGTACGTTTATCTTTCAGGATGGTTGGTCCGTAAATCGCCCGGAGATGCAACAGATCGAAACGATTTCATTCAAACTTATTTCAAAGAGCGGTTCAAAGGCGTGGTGTTTGATCCGGCCGAAGAAATGCAGCGTGCGTTGAATTACCCGGTTCATGTGCGTAGTATCGCTGCCTGGGTAAACAAGCGCATGCGGAAACCCAATGAACGCAAGCAATTGATGGATTACCTGATTGCGTTGGTGTGTGATCGCGAACGGACCACACAAATGCAATTGGTGGCGCTGATGCGTTTTGCCGACCTGATCGGGATTCAATTAATGTATGTGGAACAGCAAATCAACTGGTACCGCGAACGTCTTCATCCTGAAACGGAACCTGATCCGATGATGGATTTACTGGTCAACCGACCTTACAAACGCCGAAACGCCTTGAAAGCCTTGCAATTAAACGATCCGATTACGGTTGCCGATTTGAAAAAAGCCTACCGATCACTGGCGAAACAATACCATCCGGATGCTTCGCAAAGTGTTTCTGAAACAGAAAAACAACAGGCACAACAACGTTTCCGGGAGATTCAGGAAGCATATGAATACTTATTAAACGAGGAAAGCTGATGGAAGGCGTTATGGTTGCTTTTTTTCTCGTGATTTGGGTGGTTTTGTTCATTCATAAAATTCGTAAAGCACCTGATGGGGATCCTGCGCCCCGTTACGAACCGGAGCCTTCTGTTAATCAAGTTTCTTATATGAGGCTTTATACCACCCGCAATATCATGGTTGTCTATGCGTATATGGCTGGCTGGATGATGAAAAAGAATGTGAGCGACTCCCGTGAAAAAATGAAGTTCATTCGACTTTACTTCAACCGTTACTTTAAGGGTGATCACAATATTTCCGAGGAAATGACTGCTGCGTTGAGAAATGAAACTGACGTGGATTCTGTTGTCAGCTGGTTGAACCGGAAAATGAAAACTTCTGCCGAAAAACAACGCTTAGTGGAGTTTCTGATTGCCTTGTCCATGCAGGACGGTTCTGTCACACAACCGGAATTTGACGCGTTGATTTGGTTTGGGAAGGGAATCGGGTTTTCGCAACCGGAGTTGGAACAGTGGGTTCAAACGAAAAAGGACCAACAATACCGTCAACAGCAATCGCAACAACAAAAGCCTGTTTATCAATCGGTAAGCAGAAAACAGGACGCGTTGAAAATTCTTGGTGCAAGCGAATCCGTTTCGCAGGCCGAACTCAAAAAAGTGTACCGCAAATTGGTTAAAATTCACCATCCGGACATATTGCTGAATCCAACAACTACTGAAAAAGAAAAAGCAGAAGAGCGTTTCATTCAAATCCAGGAAGCGTATGAGTATTTACTTGAAAGTCTGAATTAGTGAAATACACTCTACATTGAAGTACTGGATTTATCTGCCACGAATGAACGAATAACAGATTATACTTGAATTAATTACGAATAACCCGCCTTAGGCGGGTTTCACTAATCTGGATTTGTGTTGTAAACGAAGTTTACTGAATTCGCTTGAAATTGTACAGAACACTTAATTCGTTCATTCGTGGCGAAAAATATACGGGTTACGAATGAGTTTGAACGTTTTTAAAAAACGCATGTTCATTCAATTCTTTCACTGGTTTCAGGTATTTCCGCAATAATTCCCATTTCTCGGGAGATTCCTCCAGAGCAAGCGCAATTCCTTTCTTGTGCTTTTTCATTGCATCTGTGATGGCGGGTGGAGAAATAGACGGCTGCAAGTGCGCAGCAATTGTTTTCCCATTCACAATCAATCCACTGTGATGGGCCATTCTGGCGGCGGCTTCGTATTTATCCAATAATAAAATCGCGCGTTGATTCGGTGATAAAATGCGCGGTACTTCCGTTTGCAATACCGGCTTTTTGGAAGAAAGATGGGTTGTATTTAAATTGATGATCGTATTTGTAGGTTGTGTGAAACGCGCCAATTGCAGTGCAGAATCCAATTGGTAGACCAACTCGCTTTCCGTCAGCGATGCGTCAAGAGCAGCATGAAAGTCGGAGGGAAGCACGATTTCTACCGTCTGGATTCGTTTCCAGTGGTTGATTAAACGCATGATTCGTTGGTTGGATGCACTCTCCGCTGCTTGTAGTTTCTGCTCCAATCCGTTGATCTGCTGCTGCTGACGTTCAATCAGTTCACCAGCCTGAATGCGCCATTGCCAATCGTGCTGCTTTTCTTTCAATAAAGATAAACTGAGAGGCAGAAAGAGCACTTTTTCAACCGAAACAGCTATAAGTACCTGAATTGCATTGAAATCGACCAGCTGAAAAACCAATCGATCCTTTGTGTTTACTCCGGAATAACGGTAAAATGAATGGTCCGCAGGCAACGAAAATGATTCGCGGCCAAACGTTTGGACTTGTTGAAGCAGGAAAAATCGTTCTTCGGTTGCACACAAACGATTATGATCAGCATCAATGAATCGGGTCTCTGATCCGGCTGAAATCCACGCAAACCAAGTGCTCTCATCATAAATAGATGAAAACAAGCGGGTTGCTTCAGTTGAGAATCGTTCCAATTCCATGAGTCTAAATTAAGCAAATTAAGTAGAATTAAGCGAATAATTAAGTGATTAATTTAGTGCTTTATCCGTCGGATATCGTTACTGAATAGTGTTGTTGCCTTGACAGAGAAACCGAATCTTTGTAAAAAAGAAGGGATATGCGGTACTATAAAGGCAATTGTTTGGACCAGGAAGTGGTTGAAGAACTGGGGGTTCAGGAAAGAAATACGGTGCGTCGTTTTCGTTTCTGGCGCTATTTCGGGTTTCCTTTTGTGTTGATTGTGTGGATTTTTCAATTGATGATTTACAAAAGTATGGAAGTAGATGATTGAGTTTAAATTATTAATTATCAATATTTTAATTGTAAATTATGAAGTGATGGTTTATTTTTTAGCAGAAATCTTTGAAAAAAAATAAATGTTTTTTGTAACCTGAGCTTAAAATTGCCGTACACACAACCGAAATTGATTAAGCCGAATAAAAACCTTAATATGGAACTTACGATGATTAATAACGCTATCAGTCAGGCAAAACACAAATTAGCTCGTCACAGAGAATTAGGTAACCAAAGTCAACTTTCTATTGTTGAAGTTGCACGATTAATGGACTTGGTTACATTTGGACCCAATTTACCTCAGGTAAATAGCATGTCGGTGTTTTTCAATTACAGCGCGAACTAGATTAGTTAAATTCAGATATAAGAGCCGTCAGCAATTTGCGACGGCTTTTTTGTGTTCCATAAAATTACATTTGTAACATACTTTAAATTACAAATCAAAACAATTAAAGAGTTACATTTGTAATCATGGAAATCAAAGATCGTATTCGGATGATTATTGACTCGCAACGCTTGACGGCAGGAGCTTTTGCTGATAAAATCGGTGTGCAGCGTTCCAATGTGAGTCATGTCTTAAGCGGCCGTAATAAGCCTAGCTTTGAGTTTGTGGAGAAGATGTTGCTTGCTTTTCCTAAGGTACAGGCACATTGGTTGCTGACTGGTAAGCAACAGGCGCTGGAAAACGTTGAACAGCCGGTTAGTGTTCAATCACAGCTTGTGATGAAAGAAGAACCGCCGTTGATGTATGAGAAGCCGGTGCTGACAAAGTCAGAGAAGTCAATTGTGAAGATTGTGGTGTTTTACAGCGATTTCACCTTTGATACGCATTTGCCTAATGAGCAATAATGCCCGATCCGATCAATTCGTCGTTTTGATACCAGGCTGCAAACTGTCCTGGGGTAATTCCGCGCTGAATCTGGTCAAATAAGATATATAATCCTGTTTCTTTGCGAATAAGCACCGCTTTCTGGAGTGCTTGCCTGTAACGGATGCGTACCATGTATTCAACCGAATCGCCGATGTTAAGCGTGTGTTTCGGATTGATATAATGGATCTCATCAGGCTGAATGAAAAGTGCCCAGCGGTTTAATCCCGGATGGTCTTCCTTTTGTCCGCTATACACCACGTTTTCTGTCGTATCGATACCAATCACGAACGATGGGTGTGGTCTTCCGCCAATATGTAATCCTTTTCGCTGTCCGATGGTATAATAATGTGCGCCAATGTGTTCTTCAACGCGGGTTCCCATAGCGGGTTCAAATTCAAAAGGAGCGCTTAATAATTCAACGTTTTCGGGTGTTCTTTCCAATGAATGGTAAGTACTAAATTGATCGATAGAGTCCTCAATTTCAATAACATTACCCTTTTTTATTTCAAGTTTTTGTTGAAGAAATTCCGGTAGACTGATTTTACCCACAAAACACAAGCCTTGTGAGTCTTTTTTATCAGCGGTAACCAGTCCTATTTCTTTGGCAATGGTGCGAACTTCGTGTTTTTGAAGCGCGCCGATAGGGAAGAGCGCTCGTGAAAGCTGTTCCTGCGATAATTGACACAGGAAATATGATTGATCTTTTCCCGGATCTTTCCCTGCTAGCAGATGGTGAACGCCATCTTCAGTGGTTTCTTTCCGGCAATAATGGCCTGTAGCGACAAAATCAGCGCCCAGTTCCAGTGCGGCTTTCAGAAATACATCGAATTTGATTTCGCGGTTGCATAACACATCCGGATTGGGTGTGCGGCCAGCCTGGTATTCGCTGAACATATAATCTACAATGCGCTCTTTGTATTCGTGGCTAAGGTCCAGTACCTGGAAAGGAATTCCGAGGTGTTCGGCCACTAATAAAGCGTCGTTGGAATCATCGATCCAGGGACAATCGTTGGATAAGGTAACGCTTTCATCGTGCCAGTTGCGCATGAATAATCCAATTACCTCATAGCCTTCCTGTTGCAGCAAATATGCGCTGACACTGGAATCTACTCCGCCCGATAAACCAACTACCACTCGTTTCATGCTGCAAAATTACGGTATTTTACGGGAATCTGTTTGCGCTGAAAATGTGAATGTTTGTGAATTACAAATGTGATTCAATCGTAGGTTACATTTGTAATTAATTGTTTTGATTTATTCATGATTAAGTTCCGGCGCGATTCTCTATTTTAGCAGTACAATTATCCATTCAATGCGCTTTATCTCCTTTATCATTTTCAGTTTCATCTTTTCGTTTGGATTACGGGGGCAATTTGAATTAAGCCCGGTTCAGGAAATTGACCATGTGAAGGATATTATTCCTGTCGGAGAGCTAAACGATGAATTGTATACCATCATAAAGCACAAAAAACAGGTGAAACTGCAGGTTCATTCAACCGATCAACTGATTTTAAAGCGCGAATTGGAGCTCGATTTGCGAAAAGGTGGCCATTTTCGGGACTTGGAGACTGCTTTTATCTTCGATTCCAACTTTGTATATGTGACTTCGTATGCCAATTTAACCACTGAAAAAAGAATCGTGGAATTGTTTCAGGTGGTTGGAGACAGTGTGCTTCCTGCGGTAGAAATCGCGGAATTAAGCATGAAAAATCTGCCGGTGGGCCCGTGGCGGGAATATGCGTTGATGATTGATTGCTTGGTTTCTCCTGATGGAAAGAGTTTGGCGCTGATGTACCAGAATCAGAATGACATGAGTTCTGTAAACAACCGGATGCTGGTTGTGTTGAATGCTGAAATCAAGCCTGTGTATGCCATTGCGACGACGGTAAATTTCCCCGCGAACCAATCCAAAATTCGCTTTAATGTAAAAGACCAGTTGAATTTGCTGGATGGCGGAATATTGGTGCAGAAAACGTTGTTGGGTGTTGTGGTATATACTGCTGAAGATCAATATGAGATTTTACTTCCTCAAATGAGTGCAAATTATTGTGTCCGTTCGCTGGGGCCGGGCCGACTGGTGCTTTGCGGTTTATATAATTATTCCAGCAAGGGGTTTATGGTTGTTGCTTATGGCGAAAAATACAGTCGGGTGATTCGGCAGGAGTTTGAATTGACCGATGCGTCCGGTTTTCAGGTGATGGACTTGCTGGTGAAAGAAAACAGGGAAGTTACGCTGGTGATGGAGGAAGTTGTCAGAAAACAAGCTGGCCGGACAGGAGTGAGGCTCAATTCATCGCAGCCAGGCTCACATTCGCCGCCAGTAAGTAAATCGACCGGAGTTGAGTTTGGTGATATCCGTTTGATTAATTTTTCGCCTAACGGCAATAAAACCTGGGAATACACGATTCTGAAAGAAGAAATTGTGTCAGAGTTTTCTGAATTTTCGAGTACTGTTTTTAGTGAAGGAAAGCTCATTTATGTGTTGTATAACGGAACGGCGAGGCTTTCGGATGATGAGAAATCTAAAAAGCAGCAACATCAACCAATGGTTTGTGTTGTTCAGGAAGATGGTTCGGCTGTATCTACGCCAATTTTCTCTTCTGAACATCCTGCTTTGTTGGTTCCGGCGAAATGTAACCACCTTAAGAACGGATGTTTTCTCCTGACGACCGATTTTTTCTGTTATTTTGGTAAATAAAGCTGATTCAATTTCGTTTAAGAGATTCAGATTGGCTTGATTTTAGCTTTAATTCACATTTGCAGATTCGTTTGCGCTGGTTTTCAATTTATATTCGTGGCATGAAATTGCTTTTTTTCGTACTAATCCTTACTACCAGTACTGCTTTTGGTCAGGAATGTAGTCGCGTCTGGTTGAAAGGTCGCGTCACAGATACCCTGCAAACACAAGCATTTTATAATCTGATGGTGGTGAACCGTACTTCCGGATTGGGGGTTTTTGGTCAACCTGACGGCTCGTTTGGAGTGTACGTAAACGCTAATGATTCCATCACGCTTTCGGTAAAAGGTTATTACATGGTCGGTTTTCGCGTGAAACCTGATTCTACTTGTCAGTACAATGTGAATATGGCGATCATCGAGAAAGGAACCGATTTGCAGGAAGTGGTGATTCGTCCGCTGAAAACCATTCAACAGGTAAAAGAAGAACGCGCTGCGCTGGCTTTGCGCGAAACCCGAAGTGTTACAGGATTAGAAGCTTTCCAAAGTCCGATTACGGCGCTTTATCAACGATTCTCGCAAAAAGAACAATCCAAAGCTGCGGTGGCGGCCATGCAGTACAAAGATTCACAGGAAGCTATTCTGCAGGAATTACTTCGTTTGTATGTGGCTTACGAAATCATCGAAATGTCGGATGAGGAATTCAGTTCGTTTATTGCCTTTTTAAACATGGACGAAGATTTCCTGAAAACCGCTTCAGATATGGAGTTGGTGACGTTTATCAAGGATAAGTTTGAGCATTATAAGCGAATTCGCTAAGCGAGAATTATCAATTGCTGAATGATGAATTATCAAGGGGAGTTGCTTTATAATTTCCGCATTTATAATTCATAATTATCCTCCGACTCCATCAACTGTTTTTCATACATCTGTGCGTACAAACCGCTGGTTTTCATCAGGCTTTCGTGTGAACCGGTTTCAACGATTTTTCCTTCTTCCATCACCAAAATCGTATCTGCGTTGCGCAAGGAAGAGATCCGGTGGCTTACAATTACAGTTGTGGTTCCGTTGCGTTCGGTGTATTTACGCAGGTTGCGCAGGATAATTTCTTCAGTTTCGGTGTCTACTGCAGACAAACAATCATCGAGTACCAAAAGTTGCGGTTGACGAATCAATGCACGGGCGATGCTAACGCGTTGTTTTTGTCCACCGCTCAGGTTCACGCCGCGTTCACCCAAAAGTGTATCAAATCCTTCGTCAAATGCCTGAATGTTATGTAAGACATGTGCGTCGGCAGCAGCTTGTTCCAGTTCTTGTTGATCGTAAGTCGTGCCTTGACTTCCAAAGGCAATATTGTTGCGGATGCTGTCTGAGAACAAAAATACATCTTGCGGCACCACACCAATTTCCTTCCGGAACTGATCCAGGTTGATATCCGAAATAGAAGTATTGTTATACAGAACTTTGCCTTCGGTTGCTTCGATTTGCCGCAAAAGCAAGTGGGTGAGAGTGGACTTCCCGCAGCCTGTACGGCCAATGATTCCTAGTGTTTCACCGCGTTTGATGGTAAACGAAATGTGTTCCAGAACTTCCTTTTCGGTATTAGGGTAGCGGTAACTAACGTCATTAAACGAAATGGAAGAAAGTGTTTCGTTTACGCCGGTGTTGTGGTTTTTGATATCCGGTTCCACGTGCAAAAATTCGTTGATGCGCTGCTGTGAAGCTGATGCGCGTTGAATAATTGACGTAACCCAGCCAACGCTTGCAAACGGCCAAGTGAGCATCATTACAAAGCCAATGAACGTAATGATGTTGCCCGGATTGACGGCGTTTTTGTAAACGAGTTCTCCAAGCGCGTTTTTTTCAGGAAAACTAAGTAGTCCGCCTACATAAACGGTAACCACTATGCTTGCGCCAATCAGGAAGGTGATGGTAGGCATAAACAATGCGTTGGTCAATACCAGTCGCATGTTGCGTTTGTGGTATTCATGCGAGGCTTTCGAAAAGCGTTCTTCTGTTTGTTTTTCCTGAATGTAGGCTTTGATCACGCGAATTCCCGAGAATGTTTCCTGTCCGATCGTGCTGAGTTGCGATTGTTGCTGTTGTACAGATTTACTCAGGCGATTCATTCGGTTGGAAACAAAATAGATCAGTACGCCCATGATTGGTAACGGAATCAGGGTGTAGATGGTCAATTCCCAGCTAATTTGAACCATTTGATAACTTACTAACGGGAATAAAATCATCAGGTTGACGGTATACATGACTCCGGGCCCTAAATATTGCCTAACCTGCGACACATCTTCGGAAATCCGGTTCATCAAATCGCCAGTAGATTGTGATTTGAAGAAGGTATAATGCAATTGCTGATATTTTCGGTAGACTTCGTTTTTGAGGTCAAATTCAATACGGCGCGACATCACAATAATGGTCTGGCGGGTCAGGAATAGGAAAATGCCTTTGATGATGGAGTATAATATGTAGAGTCCTGCGAGTTTAAATGCCAGTGATGATACGGCTTCTGTGGTGTTTTTTTCGGCTGCTGTTCTGAAAGATTCGGCCGCTTCACCCAGAATAACAGGCATTTTGACGAAGAAATAGTTTTGAATCGTGATGAAGAGAATGCCAAGTAATAAATGCCAGCGGTACGCGTAAAAATATTTGTTCAGATAGCTTAGAGACTTCATGCGATAAATTTCCTATTTTTGCCCCGCGAACAGCGGTTCTTGTAAGTTGCAAAATTAGCCATTCGCGTTCAATTGAAGACGAATAAAAACAAAATCATGTTTGAGGTAAAAGAGATGAAGGATGTGAATTTGGCCGAAAATCCGGTCATTGCACAAATGGGCATTTACAACCATGAACAATTGTTGTTTTGTAACGACAATGCTACAGGGTTGAAAGCAATCATCGCGGTTCACAATACAGTGCTCGGGCCAGCTTTGGGCGGAACACGTATGTGGATGTATTCCAATGAAATGGAGGCGTTGAACGATGTGTTGCGTTTGTCTCGCGGCATGACTTATAAGAATGCGATTTCGGGTCTCAACCTTGGCGGTGGAAAAGCCGTTATTATTGGTGATTCGCGTACCATGAAGTCAGAAGCCTTGTTTAGACGTTTCGGAAAGTTTGTTCAATCATTGGGCGGTAAGTACATTACGGCTGAAGATGTGGGGATTTCTCCGATCGATATGACGTGGGTAAACATGGAAACAGATCACGTTGTTGGTTTACCGGGTAAAAGTGGTGATCCTTCGCCGGTTACAGCGCACGGTGTGTATGTGGGAATGAAAGCATGTGCGAAAGCGCAGTTTGGTTCCGATTCACTGGCGGGTAAGAAAATTGCGGTGCAAGGTGTTGGTCACGTGGGTGAATACCTGGTGAAAAGCCTGGCGCAGGAAGGCGCTGAAGTGTTTATCACGGATATTCACGAGGAAACATTGAAACGTGTTTCGTCGACATATGGTGCTAAAGTGGTTGGATTGAACGAGATTTACGACATCGACATGGATATTTATGCTCCGTGTGCGTTGGGCGCAACGATCAACGATGATACAATGAATCGTTTGAAATGTTCGATCATCGCGGGTGCGGCAAACAACCAGTTGGCAAGTGAGAAAATCCACGGTCAGGCGGTGATGGATAAGGGAATCATTTATGCTCCCGATTTCGCACTGAATGCCGGTGGTGTCATTAACTGTTATTCGGAAGTGAAGTCACTTACACCGGAATGGGCAATGAACAAAGCGGAAGAAATTTACACAACGATCGGAAATATCGTAGCGCGTTCGAAAAGCGAAAGTATTCCGACATACCAAATTGCAAATAAAATGGCTGAAGAACGTATTCAGTCCATTGGGAATGTTAAACTTCCACTATAATTGAAATAAAATAAAATGCTGAACAGAAGACATTTACGTATTAAAGTTCTTCAGGCTTTGTACGCTTATTTCCAGTCCGATGAGGATAACCTTCGCAAGACGGAAACCGAGCTGATGAAATCCGTGGAACGTATCTACGACCTTTACCTTTACTTACTGCTCAGCTTTGGCGAATTGAAAGAATTGGCCGAATACCGTATCGACGAGAACAAGAAGAAAATTCGTCCGGGTGAAGAAGATTTGAATCCGAACCGGAAGTTTGTCGATAACAAGATTGTGGAGCAATTCCTTGCTTCGTATGAATTGCGGATCGCTGCAGAAGAGCGTTCGGTGAATTGGATCGGTGATGAAAACCGTGAAATGTTCCGGAAGATCTTCATTCAAATGCGTGATAGCGAAACCTGGTTTACCTTTATGGGTAACGGAATGGATGGTTTTGAAGAGGATCAGCAGTTTGCGATTGCGTTGTTTAAGAATGAAATCGCAAATTCTGAAATCCTTTACCAACACTTCGAAGAAAAGAACATTCACTGGATCGACGATATCGATTTGGCGTGTAGCATGGTGTTGAAAACCATCAAAGCAGCAACCGAAGGTGGAAAAACCGAGGTGATGCCGTTGTACAAGGATAAGGAAGACGAACAGGAATTTATCCGGGTATTGCTGCGTAAAACCATTTCCATGGATTCTGAAAATCACGCGTTGATCGATGATTTGACGAAAAACTGGGAGGTTGATCGTATTGCGAAGATGGATATTCTGTTGTTGAAAATGGCGATTACCGAGCTTCAGGTGTGTAAAAACATCCCGAAAAAGGTAACGCTGAATGAATACATTGAGATTTCGAAGTTTTATTCCACCCCGAAAAGTCATGGTTTTATCAATGGTATTTTGGATAAAGCAATCGACAGGTTGGAAAAAGACCAGAAAATTCAGAAAATAGGTCGCGGATTAATGAACGATAAATTATAAGAAATGAAACGAATAGGAATAATGGTGGTTTCGCTTGCTTTTTTAGCGATGGGCTGTACTTCAAGTGATGAAGTTGCAGTAGGCGACCGCACTACAATGAAAGTTGATCCGGTTTACAATATCGGAAAAGTAGCCTTGGGTGAAGTTGTATCGGCTAATTTTACGGTTGAAAACACGGGGGATAAACCGTTGATTTTAGGCGAAGTAACACCGACTTGTGGCTGTACGGTTGGTGATTGGACTAAAGATCCGATTGCACCGGGAGAAAAAGGGTTTATCAAAGCAACCGTCAATACAAAAGGGTTTAGCTTCGGTCCTGCAACAAAAGGAGTGAATGTCATTGCCAATACGAGCCCTGCTCTGACAAAATTGGTGGTGAAACTGAATGTGATCAAATAAGTATTCAATATAAATAAACAATAGTAAACATGCCTCAAATAGTAATGTTGGTCTTAATGGTAGTAGTATTCTACTTCTTCATGATTCGACCACAAATGAAAAAACAAAAAGAACAAAAGAATTTCCGTGAAAACCTGAAACAAGGTGATAAGGTGATTACCATTGGCGGAATCCACGGCAAAATTCTGGAAGTCACAGATACTACGGTGTTGGTTAACTCCGAAGGAACAAAATTACGTTTCGAAAAATCGGCGATCTCTCAATCGGTTGCTGAGATTTTGACGGCTTAATTCGGTTTCAAAACTTGCTAAGGCCTGTTTACTTTGGTAGACGGGCTTTTTTTTTGTTGACCACTTTTTATTTTAACCACATAGGGCACATAAGAAAATATAGTTTTTTGAAGTGCTAAGTGTGAATTTTAAAGCAAAGTTCACGTGTGTTAAAAGCGTCCATTAACCGGATTTTTCATAATCCAATTTATTCAAATTACGCATTAACTTTATTGTAAATTGAATGATAAACACAGTGCTCTATGTGAGCCTTATGTGTTCTATGTGGTTAATATTCTCAATTTTCCCCACCGTAGAACGCAAACAAATACCCGTTCTGGGATTGCTCCACAACCGATTCGCGTTTACCCAGAGTGCCTTTCCCCGGAAATGACTTCCATACCGAAAACGGAGTGCCGTCAACTGAATCGTGAGCCTGCAGTTTTGCTGTGTTTTCAGAGGATAATGTTCCGGATTCGTTTACCGCAGCGGTTTTTGAATTATCAATGTCAGTATCTGCCAGCACATCAATAAAGTTACTGTCGGTAAAATCAGCTTTCTCTAGGTTGAAGGCATCGGTTACAACAGTTTGTTTTTCAGGGACTTTCGGCAGGTAAACCACCACGACCTGCACATCTGTTTCACCAACCGGAATATTCTGGGTTCCGGCGTTAAAACTGAGTAAACATCCGTCGGAAGTTCCGCTGGCAGCTAAAAAAGCAAACTGGAGCTCGTCTCCTTCGTGTTCCAGGACCGGAAGAATAGGAACTACGTAGTCTTCATTGTCGGTAAGGATTTCGCGGAGTGAACTGATCACTGTTTTTGGAACGAGACCGATCCGACGCTGCCGCGTTTTGTCGTACGCAATATAGTTGACCGTTAAAGTAGCCATGTTTCCAGTGTGTTTAGTAGCGCTTACTCTTTACGGATTTTCAGCATTCTCCGAATAAAATCACACAATACCGTACTATTGCCGTATGACAAACCTGATGAAACAATCAATTGGAATGAGTCATTCAGCAAATAGCGATACTTATCCGCCATTGACGGATGAGTGGGTTCGAGTAAATATAAACAATAAAAGAGGGACGGGGCAACCGTTTGAACCTTAAAAAACCTTAAAATGAGTGGAATTCCATTTTCGGTTCGTGAAAGGAGGGAAGGGGTGATTGAAATTGATTTCACGTTCATTTTGGCATTGCCCAAAACGAACCAAAAGGCTAGTCGCTGCAAACCATGCGTTCCATTAGCAGGTCGTTCGCTGATTTTCTTAAACTCCTCGTCGTTACCTCCTCGTCAAACAGACAGAAAATCGACGCTCATTCCTGCATGGAACCTCGCATTCTTTTGCAAAGCGACGGGGATCTTACTTCGATTATTTCAGATTCAGGAAACCTGTTTTAGAACCGTCTTTCCAACGGCATTAAGTAACGATCGCTAGAGAGCAAGGTGAAGTTAAGCGTAATGGTCCGCCTAAGGCGGATGAGCACAGCCATCGGGTTGTTTGTAAAACAATCCGTCAATGGCGTTTTGCAAGTTGGGGTGAGATAGCTTAATAAGCCGTAGTTCTCAAGATCGGGACTTATGGCCTTGATTTTTTGCATACTTTTTTATCAAGAAAAAAGTATGGGTGAATTATCGTTTCACCAACCGTTCTCTACCAATTCCATTAGCGGTTTGCACTTCGATCAAATACGTTCCTGCCGGCAGGCTTTCAATGGAAAGTACAGCTGTAGTTAGCAATGATTGTTCCATTACAACCTGGCCGTCCAATGAAAATACGGTAGCCGACTGTAAGTCTTTTCCTTTGATGGTAACATCCGTTTTTGCCGGATTCGGGTACAACTCAATCGCAATTGAAGCGTTTAATTCGTTGATTCCCACAGGATCGTCGACGCGTACATTGACCGAATCAAGGTACAATTTGAAAGCATCGTAAGAGCGCAGGCGAAATCCGATGTAAATGGTTTGATTGGCATAGCCTTCGTTACTTAAATTTACCAAACGTGTGGTCCATTCAGGATTTTCAAAGCCCAGTGTGGCGATCGTGTCGGTAAAGCTCGAAATCTGTGTGTCAGTGGTAGAAACCATGACGTAGTAACCGTCTGGATAACTCGGATCGTGTGAACGCGCGTTCCATTGAACGTAATTTCCGTAAGATCCCAATGCAAGCGAAGGAGTGATCAACCAACGATCTGCTTCGGCTGGTTCGGTGAAAAAGGAAGATGCTCCCGCAACGGTATCAGTAGTGTTTTCAGGGTCTGCCAATGAAATCCATCCCGGTGCAAACTCGATTACCGTTGAATCAAGCGTATTGGTATCGTTTACAATAACGGTCCAAGTCGCCATCGGAATTCCTTGTTGGAAATCTTCATCGAGAATGACCGTTTGTGCTGTAACGGTGGCCAAAAAACAGGTGCTCAACACACCACAGATCAGGATTTTTTTCATAGGTACAAAAATAAGAACTTTCAGCGAAGGTGAATCGCACTACTGATTAAACTGTCGATGTATTGATTAAAGTTTGTTAAGTACTTGCTGAAGTAGTCTTTGATTTGAGAAGGTGCTCAACTTTTCCTCCCTTGAGGTGTGATTGATCATTTAATGGCACAACTCTTTTAGAATTTGACGTACTGTGTGTTCCGCCATCCGCCTTAGGCGGAAATAACGAACTGCGTACCAATTATGTCTAATGACCGCCGATGGCGATCTTCACAAATTCGGATGGAAACAACGTTTCCATCTATTCGCATTCAATTGATGTATAAACTTCCATTCGTTTATTCGTGGCAGACTAAGATATGCTCCTTGAATAGGTAATCCGTCCCTTAATGGAGGTGGATTCTACTCCTGAAAAACCACTAGTATTGTATCAAATCACTTTGCCAAATTCACTACTACTTCCTTAAAATCCTGGTAAAACACATCAAAATGAACCAAACGGTCTTCGAGAAAGGAGAAAATGGCAGTTTTGTGCTCGGGGTTGAAAAAATGAAGTTCGGTGTTTTCCCAAAGAATGCGGTTAAACTGAGCTACGGCGGGAGAACTGCAGTTTTCAATCCAGGTTCCTTCTCCCATTTCAGCTTCAAGTACTACTTTAAGTTCGTACATCTGTTCCCAGATTATCGCCCGAATTCCTGGGTCTTTGGCCTGAATGTCAAAACAAAAACGAACGCCGTTCCAGTCTGCATCTACCCGAATGTGGATGAATGAAACATCCGACGGATAATTGAGCCAGTTCATTTTCCGGCCGGTTACCGAGCGGTGTTTTGACATGTGGGATTTGAAATCGGACCAAAAGGCCGTTTTGATCGCTTTGAGTTCTTCTTTACTGTACATGCTACTTTTCGTAGCGGTAAAAATACGTGTTTCGGTCGATAACCACGTAATCAGGAAGCTGCGAGTCACTGTAATGCCAGTTCATGTCGCGGATCACGGAGTTTCCGAGCCATTCTTTATAGGCCGAAATCTGCTCGCCTTTATAGGTCCATTCCTTGATTTTCGCCACCTGGCTATTGGTTTCGTTGAGCAAAAAGGTTTCCTGAGGTTTATCGTGTAGCATGAAAGTCACGCTGCATTGAGCGGCCTGAAATCCGTTTTTCAGCATCGGAACATTGTTCAGCGCGCGTTGAATGTCTTTGCTGCTGCTGCCTTCAGGCATAAATAGTTCCACCGAAAAGATGCTATTACCGATTTTGCTGACAATGGCTTTCGGCTGACTGAACGAACCGATGACCCAGGTACTGTCGTAGCGCTGCTGACTTTTACTTCGTAGAAGCAGAAAACCGCTATCGACCTTCTGAATGCGGGTTTCCATGGTTTTTTTGACGCCGAAAAACTGCGTGAATTGAATGTTGCCTTTCGAATTGTTTGGTTTGTAGTTGACGGTACCTTTGGTGATCAGCCTCAATTGTTTGTCGTTTTTGCAATCGGAATAGGTGAGTTTTTTCCAGTTGTTGGAATAATCGAACCGAAATTGCATCAATGTGTCTTCCGGATTTTTACCGCCTTTGGAATACATGACAATGTGCCGAATTCCTAATTCCTCCAATGCTTCACGGTTCCATACTTCGGGATAATTGACCGGTGCTTCGATCAGTGTTCCAACTGTTGTGTGATGAAAAAGAGGTGTTTTTTGAAGATCGATCTCCGGGAATGTGGTTGATTTTTCGTTGTCACCTGAACAAGCGGATAAAGACACTAAAACAAGTGCAATTATCGATGAATAGATGTATTTTGTCGACCACATAATGACAAATATAGTCGAAATTTAACAGAAGTCCTTGTTGTTTGTTGAATAGTGTGTTAAAATTAACGGTAATTGGGTGTTTGCTAAACCGATTTGTTCTAACATAATGGAATTTAACCACATAGATCACATAAGGAAAGCTGAGTTGAAGACGGTGGTACTGAAATTTCACCGCAAAGACGCAGAGTTCGCAAAGGTTTAGTGTGTTAGTTTTCCTCATCGACCAGGCTTTTCAAACCAATTGATTCATTGTCGAGTGTATCAACTTCGCGCACTTTGCGCCTTTGCGTTGAATAATGAATAGATTGTCCGGTGAACTTTTGTCTTTGTGGTAAAAAAGCGCCTATTTCTTCCAGTCAATGTAGATCATCGGCCGGAAACCAACCATCGAACTACCTTGATCTGCCGGAACGACTTGCTGGTAAAGAGCGGTATTCAGCTGATTTTCCTGTTTATCGACCAAACCGGTGAGGTAATTGCCACCCAAAACCGTCATTTGGTCTGGCGGAGTCGTTGATTCTGAACAATATTCGGAAACACCACCCGTGAGAGACCAGATCGGGTACGTTTGATTGATGGCATTCCAGTCAACCCATCGGGGGAATTTTTGTTTGATCGCCTGAATTTCTTTCGGCGTTGCCGGCGAAACGCGATTGATGAACCACACGGCATCTATGGGCGCACGTTCGATGATAAAAGGAGTTGCCTGCGCGTCGATTTGATTGCGGAGAACAACCGGAGCGCAATGTTTTACCGCCATTTCGTAGTGAATCAGTTGCGGTAATTCTACGCGGATGGTATAAGGTGCGTTTTTCAATTCCTTGTTTTTCTTGCGTTGTAACCAATCGCAGTAAGCTTTCATCTGGACTTCATTCACGCCAACCACCGGGTAATTATCGAAGGCCCCGTGGTGCGTGTCTTTTACCCAGCACAGTGTATCCGGGAACACGGGAGTGGGGGAGCATCCTCCGGAACGATAGATAAATCGCCAGGTATTGAACTCGTTCCGTTTGTAAAAACGCTCGGGCTGTGGAAGGAACAGCTGTGAAACAATTTCATAATACTCTTCATTATCGTAATAGCTGTAAAAATCGATCTTGTTCTCCTTAAAATAATTGTAATTGAAACCGTAGCGTGTGCGGTATACCGCGAGTGAATCAGGATCGGAATAATCGAAGGAGGAACGTTGTTTTTTCGTACAATTCAATAATTGAATCGCATCGTAATCCTCAAGTTCACGATACAAAAGGTCGAAAATGATGGAATCGCGCACCCAATTCACAAATTCACGGTATTGTGCGTTGGTCACTTCAGACCGGGCCATGTAAAACGGTTCCAGGAACTCATTCATGATCGGTTGCGCAACGGTTGAGCGGTAGTGCTGAAAGTCTTGTTGCAACGCCAAAGCCAGTGAATCCATCACCGTTGAAGAGAATTCGTATTTAACATAATATTCCTCACGCAGTGATTTCCATACCGAATCCTGACGGTACATGAACGCGAACCGATCATTGTGCGGACCTTCCATGACATAAACACCATCATAAACCCAGATATCTCCCGGGGAATGATAATAATATACCGGTTCAGCTGTGGTATCAATGGGCGGTTCTACAGGCACATATGGAACGTAAGGATATCTGCGCAATTCATAAGCCGGCGATTGTTGTACCAAATCAGCTTGTGAACTGATGTGTAACGTTTTATCAGAACCAGCGAGTGTTGTGGGTTGCACCAGAATGTAATTGGTCAGCGCAGGATAACGCATCAGATTTTCTGCAGGAATGCTGTAACGGCCATCGATGGCAAACAATTGATTGTAGACCAACGTATCTGTCGATTTTGTGCTCAGCGAGATTTGAATAGAATCGATCGGTTGTGCGGAAGCAGGAGAATACGCGATTCTCAAAAGGCAGAGCAGAGTTAGTATTAGACGCATGTGTGTATAGTGCAAGAAGGCTATAGAGTTACAAAGAAGTTAATTAATACTATTTAACATAATATTAATTATAAGACATTTCATAATGATTTATGAAACACTTCTTTGGAATTCACTTTCATGCTCAATTGCATACGATAACGCCCACTTTACAAAATCGTTGAGCGTAACTTTCTTCTCGGCAGCAATTAAAGCTGACTTTCTATGCAATTCTATACTCACACGAATATTAAAACTTCCCTTATACGTTTTGTTCGGAGCTCTCCCTAAGGTCGCGCAAGTTTCCAGGTAATCGTCAACGGCTTCTTCAAATGCCAATTTTAATTCCTGTACGCTGGTTCCTTCAAAATTCACTAAATCGTGAATTCCATGGATTGTCCCGAAAAACAAGTCGTTCTCTGCATCGAACTCTACTGTTCCGATATAATCTTTGTATGTGAGCGTGTTTTTCATGATTAAATTCCTAAATGGCTAATCAACTGTTTTAAAGCATATGGTTTTACAATGTTATCCGGATGCGGTTTGTGTAAGCTAATAATTACTTGATTGGGTCCAACAAATTTACGTCTTGAACCGCTTGTTTTAGCACTTTTAAGTTCTGAATAACCGAAATGTGTCAACAATTTCATCAATTCTTCCCATGTAAAATCAGTTGGGTGAGATTTGATCCGTACAATTAACTTCTCTTGTTTACTCATGCCGCATCATATTTGCAACTAATGTTCAGTTGCAAATTAATGATTTTGTATGAATTGAGCAAAAATTGATATGGAAATGTAGTTAAAAAATAAATGTTTACTTTTTTGATTCACCTTAAAAAGTAGATACCTTACAGTATGAAATTCGTAATTACACCAGAATATCAGGATTTGTTCGATGATTCCCCCGAATTAATAGAAGCTTCCATCTCAAAAGTTCCTCTTGATGTTATAGTAAAAATATGTTGTTATGTGAACTCTCAACTTTACTTAAATAAATCTGATGAACAGTTAGATTTATTTATTCTAAATACTTGGTTGGCAGATCAAACTATAGAAGCCCGTACTCAAATACTCGGGAAGTATAAAACCTATAAAACAAAAAATGCAGATTACTCGGCAGTTATATTCTCTACACACCATGTTTTGGGCTTTTTGCACGATTGTATCATTCTGAATAACAATCAAAACGATTCCACTAAAGATGATTTTGATCCGAGTTATCAATTAGCAGCACTTAAAATGTACGTTCACGGACTTAATAAAAGAGATGCCAATATTAATCTTGAAATAGCTGAGTCTACAAATTTTTACCATAGGAATTGGCCAATGATGATTGGGCAAGATGTTTTAAATACAGATGCCAATTACTTTAATACTCTGATTAAATCAATGTGCTTCTTTGACTATTTTCAATTTGAATTGGGTCATGATAAAGAAGTTAAAAAATTTCTTGAAAACACAGGGTGTGAAAATGGGAAAAATTACGCCTTTAAGAATTTAAAATTATTACAGGATGTTACCAACCTTGTAAAACCTGATGGTACAAGAAATTTTGTATTTACACCTGAGGAAGGGTTGATTCCTCTTTATGATACTATGTCATTGAATTTTAAAGAATATAAATCTAATCATTCGGAATCAAAAAATTTTAGTGGTCTGAAGGAGTTTCCTTTATATAAGATAAACGGAACGAATGTTTTTTCTGTGGTTGATTGGAATTTCTTTGGTAATAAAATTTACTCAGGACTTGTATTCGATTTCTATAATCGCTCTGGATTGAAAAATGAAAAGAAAAATGATTTTGTAAACCATTACAAGCCTAAAGTGGCTGAAATGATAGAAAAGCATCTGCTTGCTGGTTTGCTGAAAGGTGTATTTGAAAAGGAAAATGTAGTAATACAGTTTGACAGTCGAATAGATAATCATCCTGATGCATATATTAGAATCGGGAAACGAATTTTTTTAATTGAAATTAAAGATGCGTTATTTCCTGCTGGAGCAATTGAGTCAAGATCTTATGATAAAATAAAATCAGCAATTGACGAAAAGTATAATTCTAGAAATAAAGGTACAGGTCAAATTATTCAACAATTACAACATCTTCAGTTAAGTACTTTTGAAGATAAAACCTTTGAAAAACTAAAAATCAAGCGTCGAAATTTAATTATTTACCCAATCATTATTTATACAGATTCTCACTTCGGATTGCATGGTATTGGATCATATTTAAACCATGAATTTAGTACTAAGGTTGATAATGAATTATCAAATACCTTTGGAAGAATATCAAGGCTTGCATTCATTAATATTGACTTTTTTATTCAACATTTTTCAGCACTTAAGAACCCCAAAAATCGACTGGATAGATTAATGGATTACTATAATCAAAGAATTCAAAAAAGCGAAAAGGATTTTTTAAGACATAAAACTATAGAAAAGGATTTTGAAGTGCATTCAGATTTTGAACACATTTGTCATAATCAGGTTTATGAAAGAAGTCAAAGTAATGATTATGTGCAAGAAATATTTGAGTCTCTCAACCTTAACCGTGGTGTGGAACCTTGAATTTAGAATGCATCCTTCAGATTGAAAAAAAACTGAATTATCTCTCTTCTTTCAATCTGTGTTAAAAAAGAGCCGCCACAAATTAAATGACGACTCTTTTCTGATCAATTTATTTAAACCCTCCGGAAACTTCAATTTCCTGTCCGGTTATTATGCTGGCCTCATCTGTGGAAAGAAATACCGCCATATTACCAATGTCTTCGGGGGTAGCTAACCGGCCCAAAGCGGTTCGACCTTTCATTACTTCTACAAATGGATTACCTTGAACCAATCCGATTGTTGCCTGGCCTTCGGTCAAAATCATGCCCGGACGTACAGAATTTACACGAATGTTTTTAGGAGCCAGTTCTTTTGAGAGCACATTCGTGATTAAGCTCATTGCCGCTTTGGATGCCCCATAAACAGAAAGTGTAGGATCTGCACCTGTGCTCACAATTGAGCTGATGTTGATAATGCTTCCACCCTGCTCATCGAATAATTTCAGTGCTTCCTGAGATGTCAATAGTGTACCCAAAACATTAACATCAAACATCTGGCGGTAATCCTCTTCCTTAAAGTCTTCTAACGGCAATGCCCAGTAAATTCCGGCGTTGTTTACCAATACATTTAAACTTCCGAAGGCTTTCTTGGTTTCTTCGAAAAGGCGTTTTACATCCGTTGATTTAGATACATCACCCTGAATGGCAATTGCGGTTCCGCCGTTGTTCATGATTTCATTGACTACATTGTCGGCATCTGTTTTGCTTGACGAATAGTTGACAACAACCTTGGCTCCTTCTTTGCCCATTTGTTTTGCAATTCCGGCTCCTATTCCTTTGGATGCGCCGGTTACAATCACCACCTTGTTTGCTAATTTTTTGTTCATCTTTTTGTGTTTTTTGTGTTTTTATTTCAATTGTTTCCCAAAGTTACCTATATTTGTTTCTTTTAGATACTAACTTAAAAATTAAGTAGTTACTTTCGGGTAACCATAATTGATTTCCAGAATGAAAGATGAACGATTTGTTTTTTCAAATTGCGCATTGACCCGGTCAATGGCTGTTATAGGCACTAAATGGAAGCCAATCATCATCTACATTTTACAAAAACGTAAAATAAGATTTGGTCAACTGGATGCTTTAATTCCGTTGATAACTAGGAAGGTTTTAACAGAGCAATTGAAGGAATTGGAAGATGATGGATTGGTTATACGCGAAGCATTCAATGAAACACCTCCACGTGTTGAATATTCACTGACCGGAAAAGGGTTGGAACTTCTGCCGATCTTAAATTCAATCATTATTTGGAATGAAAAGCATGAGACCAGACCGCCGGAGGAGAACTATTGCCTGACCAAAGATTTTTTCAAAGAATGAAAATGGATTGTCATGATAAATGGAGGTATCTTCCTTATTGAACTTCTATGAATTTGTTTTTAATCTTTTTTCCAACTCTTCAATTAATTCATCGCTACTGTGCTCGGTGAAATCAACAATTTTTAAATAAAAGCACTGATTCAGCAGGTCTGAGAGGGTATTTACAATCCCACTCAAATGGAGATACTTCTCTTTAGAATTCATACTGTTTAATTCAAAACTTGATCCGTGAACGATTTGGCTTCTAGTATTGTATGCATCTCTAAGAAAATTAAATACCTTTTCTCGATTAGTGGCTTCCGAAAGTAGTATAGCAACTCTTTCAGACATTTTTTGTGAGATTTTATTCTCCTTTATTCTTACAAATAAAGCTTCGAAAGCGATAATTAAATCAATGATTTGATCCTCGTGTTCATGTTTTTCAATTGAGAAAAGAAATCGACGTAAGGAAATTTGCATCGTCTTATTCTCAGATTGTTTTTGATATTTATCCCAAAGTTTTATGATTCTTTCAGAGTCACTTGGATCCAAAAAAAAATCTTTCAAAAAATAGGTTCTTACTTTTGGATTTGTAACAAAACCAATTGATTGAAACTCTCCATTTGAGTATAAGTGGCGTAAAGCGTAAGCAACTTTTGTTTCACCTTCAATGAAAATCTTAAAGAAGATGTTCAAATCATCTAATAATCGAAAAAGCTTTTTGGGAAAGGTGCTTTCATTGCTTTCAAGATATTCGTACTCTACAAGAAATTGCTGATTCTTAGCATTGTCATATTTTATTTTGTCATATATTTCGTTTAATTCTTCTTCCGTTCCTTTACGAATCGTAATCCCTTTACTTAATTTAATTTCTGTGAGATCAGAGTTGAATCCAAGAAGCAAAATTTTGTCTTTGTACTGATGAGTTTTAATTGTTCTCATTCACGAATAATATTGAAATAATGCACGTAAATCATTTAGAATTTAAAAATTTCAATGCGACTAATGCAACCTCGGTAGCGGAATTCTGTCTAAAAACGAAGACTCACTTACTTTTTTGTAAAGCACCTTCAATCGTTTTGTTTTCTTGCCTTTCAGGAAGGTAACAAGCACAGAATCGTTTTCTTTTACGCGGGAGTCTGTCTGGGGAATAGCAAAGTGATAGAACGTGGTTTTTACAGAATCCTCATCTCCGTCCTCGTCAACATCTCCTAAATATTCGTATCCCGGGCTTTTAAAGGCTTCCAGAATAGATTTATCTTTGAAAAACAGCAATAAAACCCTGTCGTAGGTGAAGGTATTGTCACCACTTACGAAGAAACTTATCGTAGAAGTGTCCCCAATCCAGCCAATATAAGTGGGCAAAGAATCTGAATCATCTGTTTCAAATGAAATGTATTCGTGTGTACTGACATCACATGAACAAAGAACGGTCAGAAAACAGCCATAAATAAGGAATCGTTTGAGTTTCATTGAACCGAAACTACGTTTTTTTAGTGATTTAAACCGCCCCAAACCAAAAAATCCCGGCTCTCACCGGGATCCCTTGAAATCAGACACCTTAAAGGATCTGATCCGACTCAGAACTTGTCGTTAATTTGTTGAGTGCTTCGTACCGGAACAACAAACCCGATACGGCAAAGAGTGTCGCGAAAAAGCCATTCACACAAATGATCGATTCCACTGAGCTCTCAGGATACTTGTGCATGCCGGTAAGCAAGGCAATTGCTGTGTGAGCTATCAATGTAAGCGCCGTGGCAAACATGGTGCGCTCCATCCCTCTTGCGGTGAAATTGGAAAGAACAATACCGCCAATGATTACACCAATCACGCCCAGATACATCAGGTTTCCGGGATTTGGTCCGTAGCCGATCAATCCGACAGCCATGTTGGCCCAGATCATTAGAAATGTGGTGCCTATTGCTCCTGCCACTGCAAGCCGGTGAACAAGGCTGTTCGTGTATCGTGTGATCAGCACAAACGAAAAGCCGGTGATAAACAGTAACAGGCCCATAATGATGAAATCTGCTACTCCCCACTGCACTTCGTTTGTGAACTGCATAGCGATAAACGGGATCATCAATAAAAGAATGGTTGCAATCACAACTCCCAGGACTGCTTTAGAAAAACTTCGTTGTTTCATGGTCATTTAATTTAAATGTAAAGTACTTTGTTTTTCAAAGTAAAGAATTAAAAACCAATCAGCCAAATAAAAAATGATTTTTGATGATTGATTTTTGATGTTGGATGAAGCTCCGATTGAAATACCGGTCGATTTCATCCAATAAAAAAGCAACTTCTGTTTCCAAAAGCTGCTTTTCCGTTTACGCTAATAAACCAATTAATTACCTACTGCAACCCAATTCACAAAGTAATTTGGCGCCATATTTCCGCTTGTGATCTCAAAATAAGTATTGGTAACCATCGTCACTGTTTCTACAAGACCAACACCTTGATTGGCATCATTCCACCAGGGAGAAATCATTACAATTGGCGGATTGGCGAATGGTTTGGTGAAATAAACCCGCTGTGTTGTTCCAAGTTTGTTCACGATTCCGTTTTGCAGCGTTTGGTTGTTGTCGGTTGTTGTGATACCAAGGTCCATTGCAGCAAAATTGATGAAGAAATTGCTCGGAGCTTGATTTTTACTCACAATTGAACATTCGCTGGCAGCTGAATCATCTAATGTATCCACATAACCAACTTGTTGTGAACTCCCGTTCCAAAACGGAGTCAGTAATACCACCGGATCAGGAGAAGTCAATACGTTGTTGTAATTCACTTCGAGGTCGTTGCCCGTTTTGGCCGGACTACCCGAGTTGGCTTTCAATGTCCCGATTGCGGGAACGTTGGTGTCAATGGCCAGCATATTGACATAATAATTGCTGGCTGCGTTGATACTTGTAATGGTGCAATCGGTTGTGGTAACGTTTGTTACGGTTAATATTCCCGATACTGCTGCTGTGCTTCCTTTCCAGTAAGACGTCAGTAAAACAACAGGTGGCGTGGCGTAAGCCTGGGCAAATTTAATTTTCAGACTGCCCGGAGTGGTTTGCAAAATGCTTTGTACTTGTAAAGACATAACTTTAGTTATTAAATGAATAGTGATGTTGTCAAAACAAATCTATCTCTTGTAAATGAGTTGTTTACGCGTATAAATACCTGAATGTAAGAAGTCGTATTTGTGCGGTTTAGAAACAAAAAAACAGCTTCCATCACTGAAAGCTGTTTTTCGGATGATTGATTTGTTCGATGCCCTATTCGATCACCAATTCTTTCACGCTCCTTACCCCTTGCGTAATTCCGACAATGAAATACGTTCCGGCGCTCAGTTTTTCGATATCAATAGTCGTTGAAACCTCTGTAGGAACAATGGTTTGCAACAGTTTTCCGTCGATGGACATTATGCTGATCTCATCCAGCTTCGCGGAAGCGATAACCGTTACGTTTTCGGTAGCAGGATTGGGATAAACGTTCCACTGAATGCCTTCAGTAGCCACTTCGGCTGATCTTTCCAGCATGGTATTGTTTTGATGGTCATCGTTCAATGATAAACCTGCTATTTCAGGCGGAGGCGGAGCTGAGCAAAGGCCGTTATGCGGACTGTTGAAGAAAAGAGAGGCATATCCCTCGCATCCGGTGGCGATGTGTTTTACATATACCTCATACGTTGCATTTGAGCAAGGATTGGGCAGTTGACTCGATGATCCTAAATAGGCTCCATTTCGATACCAACGATACGAATGCGGGCCTGTTGTAACCGAAACTACAGCGTTCAGGTATAACGTGTTGTAAGGGAAATTCGGATTCACAACTTGCGTGATCGTCACAACCGGAAGGGGATTAATGGTATACGTAATGGAGCTGGAAACTGGCGTTCCGGTACACGAAGTGGTGGTGAATGTAATCGTGTATTGCCCCACAGCACTGAATTTTCGTGTAATAACACCCGTTGTTGCGTTGATATACAATCCGGCCGGACTTGATGTAAACGTTCCGGTCAAGCCATTTGTATTCGGATAAGAGGTCACTTTGTCTTTGCAGTGCGTGTGTCCGTCGGTGTAATAAAATGCTCCCGGTACTGCGTTAATATGTTCGTATGCACCTTTGTCCAGTGTTCCGATAATCCGGTTATTGCCTTCGAGGTCTTCTGAAAGCGGCGTAGTTGAACCTGCCCCGAAATAATCATACACATCAAGTGGTAAACAAGACGAATGGCCTGTGTTCATAGCCGGAGAACAAGCCTTCAGGTGATAATCACCATTCACAGATGGCGGGAAAGAGCCCGGTAACATGAACATTGGATCGATTGGACTTGCCAGACTTCCGATCTGGTCTAATATAGAGGGAACAAGTGAAGTGTAAGTTTGTCCAATGATTCCGATCAGATTTCCGCCTTTTGAAGTTGGCAAACTTGACGGACTCGTTAAATGAAGATCAGGATCTTGTCCCGGTGCACTGTGATTTTGAGCAATGATGCAATTTCCGAAATCGAATTTCCAGGTAGAATTAATCGTAATTCCACCGCCATGTGTTGCATTGTTATTGGTAACCGTTAAGTTGTAAAAGCTCATTGTGTTCAGTGGAAAGTTAATGATGTTGAAATTAATGGCTCCTCCACGTCCTCCAAGTCCTGAATTACAAGAGTTTCCGTGAAACAGGGAGTTGGCAATATCAAACTTTCCAAAGCCGTTTACGTTAATGGCTCCTCCGGTTGCATACGCTGCCGAAAACCCCGAAGCGACGTTACCTCTGAAGATCGAATTAATAATATACACCTTTGATTGATTAACCCAAATAGCACCGCCATTCCCGCCATTTCCGGGAGAAGAGCTGGCTTCAATAGCATTGTTCTGGATGAATGAACATCCGATAATATTAACAACGGCCAGACCTGCTCTGATTGCTCCGCCGTTTCTACCGGTGTTGTTTTGAAACAGGCAATCGGTCAATGAAATTTCTGAATTGGTATTATTCGTCCAAATGGCGCCGCCGTCATGGCCGAGATTGTCTTTGAAAACACAGTCTTTGGCGATCAAATTTCCAACAACATTCACAGCCTGCCCGGTGACAGGAACTTGCATAGCAGATAAATTCGACCCTTCCTGTAAGGTTAATCCTACCATTTCCAGTACCATACCGGCATTTACGACAAATAAATTGGTATTCAGGTTGCCGTCAATAATGGTGGTTCCGGGGGTACCGATCAATTTGACATTTTTTGTAATGACAATGTCATTCTGCAGGTTGATCGGACTGGTTAAGCTCGTCAGATAGATTGTTGTGCCTGGAACGGCATTGGCGATTTCATACCTTAGTGTGCCGGGCACATAGCTGACATCACTTGGATTGTTGACCACGGCTGTTTGCGCGCATATACTGAGTCCCAGCAAGGTCGATGCGAATAGTGTAATTAGTTTCATCGTGTTTTTTCTGTAAGAATAACTGATCTCTGTACGTTGGGCCGATAATAGTTAAGGAATGGAAGCTTGAGTTCAGGAATGGATCATCCAGCCGGATTACTGTTCGTTGAATTAGGTAATTTTAAACCAAAAAACGACCTCCATTGCTGAAGATCGTTTCCCGATTATTGGTGTGTTCGATTCCCTATTCGATGACCAATTCTTTCACACTCCTTACCCCTTGCGCAATTCCGACAATGAAATACGTTCCGGAACTTAATCTTTCGATGTTGATGGTCGTTGAAACTTCTGTAGGAACAATGGTTTGCAACAGTTTCCCGTCGATGGTCATAATACTGATCTCATCCAGCTTCGCGGAAGCAGTAACCGTTACGTTTTCGGTCGCTGGATTGGGATAAACGTTCCATGAACCGAAATCGCTGTCAGCTAAACCGAGGTTCGAATTACATATAACGCTTCTGGTTCTTAGGGAAGTCGATTCGCTGCAAAACATGTCTGCATGTATATAAAACCGGTATTGTCCGTTGGTCATTGGTTGGAAATCGAGCGGTGTTGCTCCGTATGCCAGAATGTTATTCCCTGAAAAATCAGTAACGGTAATCACATCCAGTCCATTTGAACTTTTGAAGGTATATGCTTTGTTGTTTTCCGCATTCACCAAGGTATATTGTCCGCCCCTCGCATCTGTATTGATGACATTCTCGGTAACATTATCACATGTAAGAGGTGTGTAGGCCGACATAGGGTAAAATGTGCCATCTGTGCAGCCGATGTTTGCCGGTTTACATACGATGTTGCGCGAACGGGAAACATTACTCTCTCCGCAGAGTGGGCTTGTGTGTGTGTAAAACCGTACGGTTTGATTTGTATAGGAATTGAAGATGATCGGAGACGGCCCTGAAATGTAACCATCAACCCCCACATAATCGCTGATAGTGAGGTAATCAGTGGGATTGGAACTCGAAAAGGTATAGGTTTTATGTGGTTCCAGGTGTACCATTGAGTATTCGCCGGCGTAACAAATTGAGGCGATTGTATTGATTGTGGAACCATCACATACCGGCACTTCGTAGGTGTCAAGCGGGAATTGGCCGTATGTCGCGGAATTAAGGCATGGTGCTGCTGCTACACAGGAAACTCTGCGTTCACGTGGAGACGAACTTTCACCACAGGAAGCATTGGTGTGTGTATACAATCGTGCAACACCGTTATAGGTAGAAGTAAAGGTAACGTCACCGAATCCGTAATTAATCGGAACACCATTGCCATCGGTTATTGTAAGATAATCACCGAAAACACTGCTTTCGTAGAAATAATAGTACCCATTCGAAACATTGATCTCCGAATATTCACCGGCGTAGCAGGAAGGGCTGATCACTTCGAGATTACCGTTGCAGGAACTCATGCTATATGCCACAGGTGGATATTGTCCGTAACCGGCAGTGGTGCATTGACCGAAAGTCTTGCCGGAAGAGAAAATCCCGAAAAAGATTCCCGAAAGTGTGTAAATGGTTGTTTTCATAAAGCGTTATTTTGCTCCAAAGGACTCAAACTTCAGCGCACGCTTCAAGGGGGAATCTACCAACAACCGAATAAATAGATGAATGACATTAACCCCGTTCACCACAAAGACACAAAGTTTTTTTTGATGAAGACGTATTAAGATCACAAAGATATTCTGCCTTGAGCGCTTTTATGATGAAAAAGCCCTGTTCCTTTAGCGGTGCCTTTACATAGATTTAAGCATAGAAGTATTCACAGTCATTCTACCGGAATCGCCTTTGTGATCTTAACAAGTCAAACTTGTCCTTTTTCTTTGTGTCTTTGTGGTGAATCTTCTACTTCAACGCATCAATCACCTCCTGCTGTTTAAACTTCTTCGCCTGTGCCAGCAATCCGGTTTTGATAAATTCATTGATCGGAACGGTTTGATTTTCGCGATCATCGTAGATGAAATACTCATTTTTGATATTGTCAATAAGCGTCATTGCTACAGCGTTACCCTGCACAAAATCACCGATTTGATAGTAATAACCAACTATTTCCGGGCCCCGGTCACTCTCAAAACCATACATACTATGATAACCATCCAGCTCATAACGAACCGAATCGAACTCTTTTTTGGCAAGGTGTCGTTCTATTTTTCGGTGTCGTTCTGCGAGGTCCAGCTGCTTCTGCTCCTTTTCAATAATAGAACTGATACGGCGGCATTCATCGCCCAAAAATGCCACGTCCGGACAGTTTTTGATCAGTGCCGCTTCGATTTCATCTTCATCCACTTTTTCGCCCTCTTCTTTCGTTAGAATGACACTCTTTTTTGCACATCTCTTCACTTTAAAAAACTGCGTATGTATTTCGTCGAAGCGTTCTTTGATGACTTTCATATCACCCGAACGGAGTAATTTCACAGCAGCGGCGTATTCTTCATCATTTTCAGCGCATCCGCAAAGTGCTGCGGCTACTTTTTCAGGGCCTGTTTGGGCATTACAACCGAGAGATAATAAGGCGATTCCGATAAAGAAAATGGATTTCAGCATAGTTTGTTTGTTGATTAACAAGGCTAAAATACTGAAATCACGCGAATTGAAAATGTAAAAATTGAAAACTACTAATCCACAGTGATTGACACAAGGAAATCTACTTCGGATCTTTTCAATTTTACATTTTCAATTTTCAATTCAAGGTTTTCCTCATCTTTGTATACATGAATCAATACATCACCATCAATCAGCTCATCAGTCCTGCGGATAACGGCCCCGTTTACCGCGAAACCGTTCATCTTTCGGAATTGATCGTTGAGCCGTGGAATGCTTACTCATCGCTGACATTCATACTCGTCGCCATTATTTTATTGTGGCAATTGCGCGGCAACCGGAAAGACTTCCCGTTTATCGTCTTCTTCTGCGTACCGTTGCTCATCTTTGGTGGATTGGGAAGCACGCTGTTCCATGCCTTTCGTTCGTCGGTCTGGCTGCTTTTGATGGACGTATTGCCGATCATTTTATTGGTATTGGGCGTGAGTATCTGGATGTGGCTGAAAGTGCTTTCCCCGAAATGGTTGGTGATTCCGGTGGTAGTGATCTTTGTGGGATTGACTTATTTCTCGCGCCTGCTTTTTGATGGACAAGACCAAATTTCGGCCGGATATGTTGTGCGCGGAACGATGTTGCTGCTCCCCTGCTTTTTGTACCTGACAAAGACGGAATTCCGGTTGGGGCGTTTACTTGCCGCTGCAGCCGGATGTTTTGCGCTGGCCCTGACTTTTCGCTACCTCGACGAAAAAATCGAATTGGAATGGATGTCCTGGGGAACACACTGGTTATGGCATGTTAGCACAGCCGTCGGCGCTTATTTTTTAGGACGCTACCTGATCGGAAACACCGAAAAAGCAACAAACTCTTGAGTTTTGTGAGTTAAGTAGTTTTTAAGTTTAGTGAGTTTTAGATCTGCCAAATGAACTAAACTCAAGAACTTAAAAACTCACCTTAAAAGTCCCTGTTTCCTGATCGCCGCATGCATTCCCTTCACATTCTCCGGTAAATCACCCGAGAGCAGCCATTCCAGCTCCAAACCATTGTGTTCAGCTGTATGTGCAAGATTGCGGCTCTGCCCGATCAGTTTCCCCAATTGCTCGAGATCTTCCCTGAATTCGACGTGGTAATCTTCGTGCAATGCCTGGATCAGTATGAGAATTTTAAAGCACTTCGAAACGATATAAATACAGATTTTATGGGCTTTCACCGGCGATGATCGATCAATACGCGGAATAAAATCAGTCAATGCCTGGTTCACAAGCAACAACGACAAACTTACTTCGCCGGTTTTGTCTTTGGTGGTGTTCACGTGCGCTGAAATTTCACCGCTCAGGCTCCGCAATTCTACCATCAAATCCACCAAACCGAAATGCGGATGCGCGATGTGGTGCAAACGTTGTTTCAAACGGATTTCCATTTCCCCGCGCAATTCTTCGGCGGTTTGAGTACTCACCAACTCAAAATACAAGCGTTTCGCCAGTGGAATGTCGCGTTTCAGCAAGCGCAGGATCAGTTTGTCTTTTTCCTTATCGCTCAGTTCGCTTATGGCATCTTTGAAGTCTTGCTCGAATTTCATTGGTTTCGAATTTAGAAAATTCAAAACGATTAACGCTTGTATTTCCACTTTTTTCTTGATAAAAAAGTGGGCAAAAAATCAAGGCTATAAGTCCCGATCTTGAGAACTACGGTTTGTTAAGTTATCTCAACCCAACTCGCAAAACATCATTAACGGATTGTTTTACAAACAACCCGATGACTGTGCTCAAACAGGGCATCGATCACACTTAACGCACCTTGTCCTCTTACGATCGTTACTTAATGCCGTTTAGAGCATCTGTTCTGAAAAGGTTCCCTACATCTTAAATAATCGAAGTAGGGGAAGATTTATTCCTTGATTAATCGACTCACCGCATTCCCTGCGCGAAGCGTATAAACTCCTGCCACAAGGCTACCAACATTCAATTCTCCGTTTGAATCGGTTGTCATCAGTAATGTTTTCCCCAACGCATCAATCACTTGCACTTCCGTTCCTTTCGGAAGATCTAACTGCACACGATCCGTAGCCGGATTCGGAAACAACTTAAATTGATTCAGTTGATATTCAGTTGTTTCGAGCGATCCGCTGCATTGAAACGTTTCAGTACAGAAAAGGTCATTCACCGGAGCGATCACCGTAAACACATTTCCGCTGGTAAAATAAGTGAATGTGGCTGCAACCGGATTCGTTGCGTTTACCGCGCGCCGGATCACCGGTTCAGAATAAGTAATATCCGTCGTTTCGTCTACTCCGCTGCAATAACCGGCATTCGAAGGAATATGCGCATACAAATCATACGGCCAGCCTACCGACGTACCGATCAAATAACCGCAATCGTGGCGTTCAATCACTGTAGCGCCACCCAACGCATCCGACTCAGTATGAGCATAATGATTAGTAATTGTTCCTGTAGGATCCATTTTAAAAACATCACCGTCTATAGGTCCATCCATCGTGTAATAAACACCGCCTTCATAACTGGCGCAGATAAAACCAAGATCACCGATGATATTTTTGGTCCATACCGAATTGAATTGCTCATCCAAACGCATGATGCAATCAACACCGGCCGAAGCCCTGAAACGCCCGTAGATGGTGTTATCATCATAAAAGTCAAGATCCGTGAGTTTGTAAGGTTCAAAGAGGAACATACTGGAATCAATGACGTACGTATATTGCTGTGAAAGATTGCCGTTAAGGTCCAGTTTTGCGATATACGGGTAAGAAGGTTCCGGTGAATAGCCATTACTGAAATGACCGCCCACCAGCAATGAGTTGTTGTGAACTTTGCAGTCGCTGAACGCGAAATGCTGGTAATTGGGAAACTTGTAGGTTTTGGCCCATTGAAAAAGTCCGCCACTGTTGAGTTTTACGAGTACTGCCTTCGTTGAATCAGCCGAAGTGGGAATTTCCTTATTGCCTGTCATGTAAAAATCATTGTTGATTGCCACGATTTTGGTGAATTTGTAACCGTTCGGGTTAAAACAATGCGAAAACTGTATATCACCACTCGAGTTAATCTGTGTAATCAGGTTGTAACCACCCGAATAGTAAGCAATCGTAAACGAGTTATTGTCTTGCACAACTCCTTCAAAACACGAGAAATGGGCTACTGAAACCGGTGATTCTTTGGCCCAGATGATTTCACCTTTTCGATCCATGTAACGCACGGCAAAGCTATTGATGCCGCAACCCGGGTGAATCGAAATGGTATAGAAAGTTGAGTCTTTACAGGGATAAATGCCATAAACATCATCGTCGAAATTACGGATGTATTTCTGTGGCTGAGCCAGCAACGTACCGGAAACGATGCATGCAAAAAACAGGAGGATATGTATTTTTTTCATAAGCTTCAATTGTTAGCGGATTCCAAAAAAGTAAGATTGCTTTGATAGACTTTCTTTTGGTTGAATGGTTGCATCTTCGTAATGCTGAATGATGAGTTTTGAATGTTTAATTAGGCTGAAACACAGAGAATAAGGGGAGTGAAGCATGGTCTTGATTTTCTTAAAAAAGATAGCTGATGTCTGATTTCGGGGATTGGATAAGCGTTTTAAAATGATATTCCTAAACAATAAATTGATTTCTTTACGAAAACTCCAATTCAGCATCCAACATTAAAAATTCAACATCAAATAAAAAAGGCAGCCTTTCGACCACCTTTTCCCAATTGTAATTTGTTGTATGTTAAACCATCATCGATCTGAAACCGATTGGTCCTTCACCTACATATGTCATTTGACCGTTCAGTGTTTTGCCATCATCGGCTGAAGTTACATTCAATTCAATCGAAAGTTGGTTGTCTCTACCACCAATGATCCAGGTGCCGCCCGGATGCCATGGAGCAGAATCACCACCCCATTGATTTTCTACTGCATAGCGGTTTCCCGACATATTCTCTGCTCTAAACCCGATAGGCCCTTCACCGAAATACTCCATTGTTCCTGTAAATGTTTTTCCACCGTCGGCAGATGAAATATTTATTGCAACAACATTTTGATTGGGACGTGCACCCAATTCCCAGTTCCCTCCAGGGTGCCATGGTGCAGAATCGCCGCCCCACTGGTTTTCTACGAAATAATCAGCCATAAAAATTGTAATGTGCCTACTCTATTTTAGCTTTTCGGCAAACGCATTGTGAACAGTGGCTGTCAAAACAGCCGAACAAATATGTGTTATTTAATTGATTGATTTTCAAGTATAAACAAGTGTTTTAAAAAAGCAGGTATTAATACGTGCTAAAATCAGTTACAAATGGTTTCGTACGTAATTTGTTTTAGAGTGACAAAATCTAAACGAAAACTCAAAAAACTAAATAACTTAGAAAACTCATTAACTTGATGAACATGTTTGCAGAAGTTTTAAATGAATCAAATGACAATGTAACGGTTGCGTTCAACACCACAGAACTCGAGAAAATCTATAAAACTCTGGCCGATCAGTTCCAGCGGGATGGTTATCGCACCGTTGCTGAGCATGGTGACACCGTAACGTATGAACGTGGCACACTCACCGGACGCATTTTCCTCGGCGCCTTCTACAAACACTTTAAGTGGGACGTGAGTGTCGTAGAAAAATCAGGACGTGTCATCGTTTCCATCAACAAACAGGTTTCGGGAATGTGGGGTGGTTTGATCGGTGTGAGCCAGGTGAAAAACGAGCTGTGGCGTTTGAAAAACCTGATGCTGAACTGGGATTAGTAAGCTGGAATCAAATCAATGTAATGGAATCCGGGAATAGTTACTGTTGAATCGCCACATACATCATTCTCGCTTTCAGTCGGTTTTCCGTAGGTTCGGAATACTTTTTCACCCAAATCAAACCTCACCGGTTGATTGAAAATCGGGCCGTCGTACACAAATGTGTGGAATTCGCCGTTTTCACCGCAAGGGTCCACTCCTGCCGGTAAATCCTTCAGGAAATCACGATCAATCGTTCGACCGACAAAAGATGCGTCGAGTTTATCGGCTTGCGTACACACCACTACTGTTTTGAATCCAAGGTCGATAAAGGTTTCAATCAATTCACCGGTGTCGCGTTTCCACAGGGGGAAAATAGCCTCCACGCCTATTTCCACCAGCTTGTCTTCGCGGTATTTTCGTAAATCTTCCAGAAAAATATCACCGAACGCACAATGACGAATGCCCTGGTCCAATAGTGGTTTCAAACCTTGATTCATGGCCGTTTCATAGTCGCTCATATTCGGGCTGTCGGGCAATAAAATCTCGTGAACCGGAATGCCAATCTGCCTGGCTTGCTCGTGCAACAATTCGCGACGAACACCGTGCATGGAAATGCGTTGATGTGCCTCATTCACGGTCGTTACAAGGGCTTTGATACTAAACTCAGGATTTTGAAGCAGGTAATACAGCGCAAGTGAACTGTCTTTACCGCCGCTCCAGTTGAAATAAGCAGGAATCATACGTTCTCCCACGCATCATTCAAAAATGCGACAATCTTACGGGCTGTCGTGTTGAAATAACGTTTCGTCCGGTAACCGCCAATCCATGTTATTCCGCGAACCGCGTTGGTCAGGAATACTTCGTCGGCCACCAGTAAGTTGGATGGCAAAATCGGACATTCGTACACTTTCAATCCATTTTTCAAGGCCAGGTTAATCACCTGCATGCGCATGGTTCCGGCCAAACAACCGTCGGCAAGACTCGGAGTATATAACACGCCATTGCTCACCACAAAAATATTGCTGTGCGAACTTTCCAGGATCTGTCCTTTTTCGTTGGTCAACAACATATCGTCGAGGCCTTTTTCACGGGCAGAAATGGCTGCAAGCACGTAAATAATCCCGTTTTTGGTCTTGAAATTGGAAAGTGGTGTTTTTGTTTTTTTGATATCCTGGTATAAGTCAACTTCCAATCCTTTGGCGTTCAAACCAAACAGGTTGTTTTCAATCGGATACACTTCAATGAAATAGCTAACTTCATTTACATCAGGCAGATACGTTCCCCCACCTATACGATCAATTGATAAACGAACACGTCCACCCTCTTCAATTTTTGAAATCTTGATCAGTTCGGCAATGTGACCTTCAAAAAACTCCGGCGTGTAAAAACTGGGGAAGCGCATCTTCAACACCTTTGAGCCTTCTACCAAACGGTTAAAATGTTGCTCAATGTTCAATACCTTTCCGTTTAAAATCCGCAGACTTTCAAAAAGCCCGTCGCCGTAAGTATAACCTCTGTTTCCCGCCATGATGGAAGGTCCGGTATTACTGATGATTTTGCCGTTGTTGTTAACGAATAACTCTTGCTGATCCATTAGAATAAGGTATTGAATGCCACTTTCACTTGTTCAATATTAGTAATTAAAATGAAGACTATACCGAAAAGTGCACCGCTAATGTGTGCATCATGTGCAATGTTACCCTTACCGTTTTTATCCGACCAAAATTCGAACGCCAAATAAAGCGGACCGAAGATGTAAGCCGGTATCGGAATCGCGAAGAAAATGCGCAATTCCAGCGTTGGAAACATCATGATCACGGCAAACAACACCGACGAAACAGCGCCTGAAGCTCCCAAACTACGATAAAACTCGTGGTCTTTGTGCCGGGCATATTGAATAAGTGTGGAAAACATGCTGCTCAGTACGAAAAAAGCCACGTAAAGCAAGCTCCCACCCACATAGCCCAGTTGGTTCCGGAACACAACTTCTACCCAAGGGCCGAAAAAATAAAGCGTCAGCATGTTGAAAATCAAGTGCATCGGATCACCATGAAGGAACACGTGCGTGAAAATGCGGTAGAATTCTCCGTAGTGTTTTACATTGTAGGGTTTGTAGAGGTATTGTTCCCGGAAATATGAATCGCTAAAGCCTTTTAATGAGATCAGTACGGCAATTCCGATGATGACGTACGTAATAAAAAATTGATCCATAATGCGAAGGATTTAACTGTATATTTACGACAAAATTGGTCATTTTCAACGAATGAAAACACATACGCTATTACTTCTAACGTCAATTTACCTGCTTTTTGCAGGATGCGCCTCCGAAATCCCTGCAACCGATCCTATTTTCGACAACGATACACCGCTGAAAAAACGTATTCAACTTGCGCTCGATAAATCGTACTTAAACGAGTTGGGGATTGACGATGAAAATGCCGAACTCATTACAGCTTTTTACAAATCACGCAGCTACAAACCTTTGTGGGCAAACGATTCTACGCTGACCGGTTTGGGACAGCAAATGGATACCATTCTCAGTAAACCCAATTGCATCGGAATTCCGAATGGCCGCTGGAAGTTGAATGCCAAAAAACAGAAAGAAATCATCGCAAAAGAATTATTGCTTACCGCCAAGCTTGGTTTTGCCGCCAACGATTTGCACAACGGATTACTTGATACAGCCAAACAATCGATGAAACCCCTTGTGTGGTCGCGATTGAACAAATGGGACAAACAACTCGATACCGTTTCCAACTGGGGTTCCTGGTTCGCGCAAATGGGCGATTTCCGGAGCGATTACAAACAACTGGCCGTTGGTTTGTTCGATTTGGCTTACAACCGTTCGTTTTCAAACCAGACCTTTGATTTACCGACCATGAAAGAAGATTCGGCGCGTTGTTACAGCCTTGCCAAAGAATCGCTGATCGATAAAGGTTACCTGGAGAAAGAAGCGGTTGACACGGTGTTTTTGAACGCCTTGGAAGCTTTTCAGGTCGACAATGGCTTAAAACCAGACGCCGTGATCGGTAATTATACCCGGAAAGCATTGGAAGAATCCGAACAAACAAAGGTCGATCGCGTGATCCTTTCCATGGAACGCTGGCGCTGGCGTGAGAAATTTCCGGATCGTTATATCTGGATCAACATCCCGGAATACATGTTGCGTTTGTACTACAACGATTCATTATTGTCGCAACACCGCGTAGTTGTTGGGAAAATTGACACCAAAACACCGCAGTTGGAATCGAAAATCACGAGTGTGATTTCCTATCCGTACTGGACCGTTCCATATTCCATTACCAGCAAAGAAATCTTGCCTGCTTTAAAACAAAATCCGGGGTATTTGGCGAAAAACCATTACAAGTTATTCAAAGGCGATGTGGAAATTGATCCGTATTCGGTAAACTGGAAAAAGATCCCGAAAAACACCTTCCCGTATAAAGTGCGACAAGAACCCGGAACATGGAACTCACTCGGAATCATCAAGTTTGAGTTCTCCAATCCGTTTGGGGTTTATGTTCACGATACACCTTCCAAAGGCTTATTCGGAACCGATGTCCGCTCCTATTCACATGGTTGTATCCGTTGTAATCTGCCTGATTCGTTGGCGCGGTTTATCTTGCGTCGTGACGATCAACGTATTACCACCGACTCGCTCGATTCGATGATTTACAAAGAGCAGCACCGCAATATTCGTTTGAAAAAATCAGTGCCGATCAAAGTTGATTACATCACTGTAGCGGCTACTGCAGATGGCAAATTGACCATTCACCCGGATATTTACGGACGAGACGCGGCTTATTTGAAGTGGTTTGCAAAGTGAATTTAACACAAAGACACAAAGTTTTTTTTGAAGAACTGGATGTCTTAAGTTCACAAAGCCGTTCTACATGGATCACTTTATGAACTTAAGCATGTCAAATGTGTCCTTTTTCTTTGTGGTGAACAGTCACTTTTCTCACCTATGTATCCTATGTGCACTATGTGGTTAAAAAGCACGGATTCGATAGTCATGTAAACTTTCAGGTCAAAAATTCATGTTAACTTTGCCCACTAAAACGTTTCTATGTCAGTGATCATTGCCCCTTCCATTCTTTCCTGCGATTTCGGTAACCTCGAGCGCGATTTTCAACTCATCAACCGCTCACAGGCCGATTGGTTCCACGTAGATGTCATGGATGGCGTATTTGTTCCCAATATTTCGTTTGGTTTCCCGATCATCGAAGCATTGAAAAAAGTGGCCGAAAAGCCGTTGGATGTGCATATTATGATCTCAAATCCGGATAAATACATCGGGTTGTTTGCCAAGTCAGGCGCAGATATTCTTACTGTTCATTACGAAGTGTGTCCGCATTTACACAGAACCATCGCCGGAATCAAAGAAGCCGGAATGAAAGCCGGAGTAGCTTTGAATCCGCATACGCCTGTGAGTGTATTGGAAAACGTGATTGCAGACCTCGATTTGGTATTGATCATGTCGGTAAATCCTGGATTCGGCGGACAAAAATTCATTCGTCAGGCCATTGAAAAAGTGAGCCAGGTGAAAGCAATGATTCAGAAAACAGGATCTTCGGCGCTGATTGAAGTAGATGGTGGTGTAAACACTACTACCGGAGCGGAATTGGTAGCTGCCGGAGCGGATGCGTTGGTTGCAGGAAGTTTTGTGTTCAATAATCCTGATCCGACAGCTGTGATTGCTTCTCTGAAAGCGCTTTAGTCTGTTTTAATAATGTTCCAGGCATTTTTCACCGATAAACTGCAACGCGATTTGGCGTTCAACCTGCAATGGGCCGATTTTCTGGAAACCAAAGAAGACGAACTCACCGATGACATCCGTTTGGCAGCATCGAAAATCATCAACAGCCATCATATCTGGAATTGTCGCTTACGCGCATTGGCGCCTGAATCGGATTTAACGGACGTCATGCCGCAACTTCATTGGAAACAATTACTACAGGCCAATTCCCGCGAAACAATCCTGTATCTCGACGACTTCTCTTCCGAAGAAAAAATCCGCTTCCACGATTCAGAAGGCGTCCAACTCGAACAACTTTCCGTTGATTTATTGTTTCAATTATTGCAGGATAATGCGTTCTATCGCGGTCAGTTGGCGTTGTTGTGCGGGAACCAAAGCTGGGATTTTAATCATTCACCGATTGTCTTGTTGTAAACGCTGAACCGGCTTTGGTTTTAGTTGTACTCTTGCGTATGAAAACAACACTCTTCATTATCCTGTTCTTTGGTTCTGTTGGTGCAATTGGTGCAACAACCCCGTTTCAGAAATTTTCTTCTCAATCGGTGGAGGTAATCTTCTCTAAAGAATATGAGCAGCAATATCTTAGAATCGTCGAAAAGGCCGATGAATGTTATAGAAATCATGAATACGAAAAAGCGCTGGAATACTACAAACGAGCTCAAATACTTCGGAAAAACGATAAACACGTCATCAAACGTATCCGCAAACTAGAACGAAAATTGAGCTAATTAAAAGATACTCCAATCAAACATCCAACATCAAAAATTAAGCATCATTTAAGAGCTTTTCTTCATCACCGTCTTCACCAACTTCCCATCCTCATAAAACCGAACGCGTTGCGCGCGCATCATTTCATCAAACAGGTATTCGCGGCCGTCGAGAAATTGTCCTTTTTCGAAATGTCCCAATTGAAAAATCTGGTGATTGTAATCGACGCAAAACTCGCCTGTTTGTTCAAATTGGATCGTATTCTTCGCTAATTCAAGCGAATCAGGCACGTGTTCCTCAAACTTCTGATCGATGAGAAAGATCGAAATCGAATCCATCTCCCCTTTTTCGATGCGTTGCAATTTGTAGGTGGTATTGCACAAACTATCGAAAAGTTCGGCTTCTTTTAGCAACCCCGCTTCGTCGTACTCGAAATAATCGCTCAAACTTCGGCAGCCGCCAACAATGGGTTTTCGCTTCAGCTGACCGTTGGAATGATACGCATAATTGTAAAACTGGTCACGAACAGAACTCTTGGTTTTCTTATCGATCCGGAATAGCATCACGGCTTTCAACTGAGAAGCAGCACCATACCGGTACCAGATTCCCACACGTTGATTATCAATAAAATCACCTTCTTCGAGGATTTCGGATGAAGAAACCCCTGAATTGGGGAAATCACCACCAAAATAGACCCAATGTCCCTGTTTCAGGCCAAGTGAATCTGTAACGTTAATCGTGTCTTTTTGACCGAATAAACCGAATGAGAAGAACAATGGTAGTAGTAAAACTGCTTTCATTGGGCGTTATTTAGCGAGCGCGGTGAATTTACGTATAAGTTAAGGAATGGTTTCGCAGAATTAACAAAACGTGTCTTTAGTTGATCAAATGGTTGATTTCAAGCAACATCTGACTTTTCAAAAACCTGTTTGCACGATTTTGTTCACATCGTTTATTACCAAAATTCCCGAAACTTTCCGTTCCATCCTTTCAAGGTTCGAATAAATGACTACTTTTGCGGCTGGGGTAAGTCTTCTACGACCAGCTCCCTCTGACTCCTCCAGGACGGGAACGTAGCAAAGGTAAGAGGTTGTAGCGGTGCGATAGAAGTAGCTTACCCCTCTTTTTTTGATTTTTTTTCAGAGTCAAAAACAGCCCCGTAGGGACGTAATATTGTAAACAACCCCAACCTGTTTCCCTATCGCCCCTTAGGGGTGAGACAAATCCACAATTTAGTTCTAATAAAATCGGTAATGTTTTATGGAAAATGCTTTTGCATTTCATCTCCATTAAAATTCAACTACCATGAACAAAATCCTCTTCTTCATTTTATTACTCATTTCCGGCGTTTCTTTCAGTCAAACCGGAACGATCCGTGGCACTTGTATCGAACCCAATACAGGAGAGTCTGTAGTATTTATCACTGTGATGCTTCTGGACCAGCAACAGAATCTCGTTCAGGGCACCCAGACTGATATTGATGGCCTATTTTCGTTTGCAGCAGTAAACCCTGGCGCTTATAACATTAAAATCAAAGCTGTCGGTTATACGGAGAGTGTTCATCCAATAAACGTGAAATCGGGAGAAGTTACCACAATCAAGATATATGTGCAGGAGGAATTGCATCAACTGGAAGAAATCATATTGTTGAGTTCTGCACCTAACGTGAGTGGACGCAAGCAGGCTAAGGTAAAGGAACACAACACCGAATCGTACGATGAATTCGATGAAAATCCGTTCAAAGCGGTTACAAAAGCACCGCTTTCAACCTTCAGTATCGATGTCGACAAAGCTTCCTACAGTAACGTGCGACGATTTATCAATGATGGTGCACTTCCTCCGAAAGACGCTGTTCGGATCGAAGAACTCATTAATTATTTTCCTTATGATTACAGCGAACCGCAAGACGATAAACCAGTCATGTTTCATACGGCTTATACTACTTGTCCGTGGAATGAAGGCCACCAACTCTTTACGATCGGCATGCAGGGAAAGAGCATTGACATTAAGAATGCACCGGCAAATAACATGGTATTCCTGATCGATGTGTCAGGTTCTATGCAATCTGAGGATAAACTGGATCTGTTAAAATCGGGGCTTTACCTGTTGGTTGACCAGCTGCGTGAACAGGATCGCGTTTCAATCGTTGTGTATGCGGGTTCATCTGGACTCGTGTTGCCGTCCACAAGCGGGGCCAATAAAACGATAATCAAAGATGCTCTTGAGCGATTGACAGCTGGCGGTTCTACAGCCGGAGCTGAAGGAATCGAATTGGCCTATTCAGTAGCGAAAGAGCAGTTTATCCAAGGCGGAAATAATCGGGTTATACTGGCCACCGATGGCGATTTTAATGTTGGCGTCAGCGACGATGGTGAATTGATCCGCCTCATTGAAGAAAAACGAAAAGACGATATTTTCCTTACTGTACTCGGCTTCGGTATGGGTAATCTGAAAGACAGTAAAATGGAAAAACTAGCCGATCACGGAAACGGCAATTACGCTTACATCGATGATATCATGGAAGCCAAAAAGGTGCTCGTGGAAGAAATGGGCGGAACGCTCGTAACGCTGGCGAAAGACGTGAAGTTGCAGCTGGAATTCAATCCGGAATACGTAAAAGCTTATCGTTTAATCGGATATGAAAACAGAATGCTCGACGATGAAGATTTCAACAACGATGAAAAAGATGCCGGTGATCTCGGAGCGGGACAAACGGTTACTGCGATTTATGAAATCATTCCGGCCGGTTCTAATGAAGACGTTCCTTCGGTTGATTCTCTGAAATACCAGCAAATCAAACCGAGAAAAGTCACCGGTAAAGCCAACAACGAACTGCTCACCATCAAATTGCGCTATAAATCACCAACAGGATTAAAATCAAGCCTGATGGAACTTCCTGTTTCCGCCACAGCTATTCCGTACGCACAAGCGCCTGAAAACTGCAAATTTGCTTTATCAGTAGCTGCCTACGGAATGATACTACGCGGCTCTGAGCACAAAGGAACTGCTTCATTCGACATGGTTTTGCAATTGGCCAATACCGCTATCAGCAACGACCCGAGCGGTTACCGCGCCGGATTTGTAGAATTGGTGACCGCATCTTCCGAACTAAGCGAATAACCCCGGCTGTTTCTTCCTTCCTCATAATTTAAGTGAACAGTGCCTCCAGGTTATCGGGAGGCTTTTTTATTCACCACAAAGACACAAAGTTTTTTTTGAGGAGTTTGACTTGTTAAGATCACAAAGGTGATTTACCTGCTTCGCCTTTGTGATCTTTGTAACACGCCATGTTTGTCCTTTTCCTTTGTGTCTTTGTGGTGAAAGCAATATCACGTACTTGTCATTGGTAATTGTGGATAAATCCCTGAAACTTTGCCGATCCGTATAGCTTACTAAACCGATTCTACCCGTACTTTTGCCAAAACTTTTTGCATTATGAAATTTTTCATCGATACAGCAAACCTCAAAGATATTCGCGAAGCCAACGACCTTGGTATTCTGGATGGCGTAACTACCAATCCTTCGTTAATGGCCAAAGAAGGCATTACGGGACAAAACAACATTCTAAAGCATTATGTCGAGATCTGCAACATTGTTGACGGTCCGGTAAGTGCCGAAGTGATTGCCACCGATTTCCATGGAATGGTGCGCGAAGGTGAAGCGTTGGCCGAATTGCACCGCAACATTGTGGTAAAAATCCCGATGATTCCCGAAGGCATCAAAGCGATCAAATACTTTGCTTCAAAAGGAATCAAAACCAACTGTACGCTGATTTTCAGCGCCGGACAAGCATTATTGGCCGCAAAAGCAGGAGCTACATTCATTTCTCCGTTTGTAGGTCGTTTGGATGATATTTCAACCAACGGAATGGACCTGATTGCGCAAATCAGATTGATTTTTGATAACTACGGTTTCGAAACCGAAATTTTAGCCGCTTCTGTTCGTCACCCGATGCATATCATTCAGTGTGCTGAAATCGGTGCAGACGTGATGACTGGTCCGTTGAGCGCAATCCTGGCATTGGCAAAACACCCGTTGACAGACAATGGTTTGGCGCAGTTTTTAGCTGACCACGCGAAAGGAAATAAATAAGCTTTTCCACCAATATTAGTACGGAGCATCCACCAACTGGCGGATGCTTTTTTTTTGTTTCCCACGAATTATGGCGGGCCTAACGGACGCGCTTTATACTTGTTAATTCATAATGTGATGTTTGTTATAATTGTAAGCGAGTGCGTTAGCCGAGCAAAAAAATCGTGCATTCGTGGGAAACATTTCGTCAATTTTCTATCACTTCTTATTCGCGCAGCGGATGGGAAGCACCAACATCCAACAGAAAAATTAGACATCTAAGGCAAACAATAATTTTAATCGGTTGTTTTGTCGACTTAAACTGTAGGTTTATCTGATTAAACGGTGCTTTAAGCTATGTGAGCTGTTCATATATCAAAATGAACAAGCGCTTCTTGTCAAATCTGCTACTTTTGCTAAAATTTAGTGCCTGAAATGAAGCAGTTACTTTTTGTCGCCATTTTCTTGTTCTCTGCGTTTTCCGCAGGTGCGCACGAGTATTTTTTCGCGTTCGCGGAAGTGGCTTACAATGCTGATAAAGGCGTCTTTGAAATCACCATTGAAGCTTCTGCTCACGATACCGAAGATGTACTCAATGAATCGGGAATTGCCATCAAAGAACTCGAGGATCATTACACTGATTCAGTTATGCTGGGCAAAATTGAAGGATTCATCAATCAGGGATTCGCGCTCACAACTTCAGGAATTACAGGCAAACTGAAATTAGAGGGTATGGAAGTACTTCCCAACGGCCTGGTGTTTTTCTACCTTTCCTCCGCCCCTATTGTGCTGGGCGAATCAGTTGATGTGCAGTTCGACTTACTAATGGATGTAATGCCCCAACAACAAAATAAAATCACGCTGGAAGTCCGGCAACAGAAATACACCGCGGTTTTCGTGGAAAACAAACGAAAATCAACGATCAAATTCGACGTAAAATGAAACAACTCCTTTTTCCGGCGCTTTTAATGGCTTGCAGCTCGACTGCCCTTGCGCAAACAAAATTTGCTCAGTTGGATGTAGAATTGCCTACGCCGAATGAATACCGCAACGCGGCCGGTGGTCCCGGACACAGTTATTATCAGCAAAAAGCCGATTACAAGATGTCGATCACGCTCGATGATGACAAACAAATCGTTCGCGGCGAAGAAGTAATCACGTATACCAATAATTCTCCGGATGTATTGGAATACCTATGGTTGCAGCTCGATCAGAACATCTACAAACCGGATGCGGAATCGAATTTCATTGAGGTCGAAAAAATGGAAGATTTCAAATCGATTCGCGATGTCGAAAACAAACTCTTCGTATTCGAAGGCGGTTACAACATCGAATCGGTTGCTTCTGTGAACGGCGAAAAAATGAAATACGCCATCAATCACACCATGATGCGTATCGATCCGGCAAAACCGCTTGGACCAAAACAAAGCATTTCGTTTAAAGTGAAATGGTGGTACAACATCAACGACCGTATGAAAGTTGGCGGACGTTCAGGTTATGAACACTTTGAAAAAGACGGAAATTACCTCTATACAATCGCGCAGTTTTTCCCGCGTATGTGTGTTTACAGCGATGTTGAAGGCTGGCAAAACAAACAATATTTAGGTCGTGGCGAATTTGCTTTGCCGTTCGGTGATTACGAAGTATCGATTACCGTTCCCGGCGATCACATTGTTGGCGCTACCGGCGAATTGCAAAACGGAGCAACAGTAATGACCGCTGAGCAACGCGAACGCATGAAAAAAGCGTTGACTTCTGATACACCGGTATTGATCGTCACACAGGCCGAAGCCGAAGAAAACGAAAAAGACCGCGAGAAATCCTTGAAAACCTGGACGTTTAAAGCCAAAAACGTGCGTGATTTTGCTTTTGCAACTTCACGTAAATTTATGTGGGATGCGCAAAACCAGAAAGTGGGCGACAAAAACGTATTGTGCATGTCGTTTTACCCGAAAGAAGGAAATCCGTTGTGGGAACGCTATTCTACGAAACTAGTGGCTCATACCATTAAAACATACTCTAAATACACGGTCGATTATCCGTATCCGGTAGCGATTTCGGTACATACCGACAAAATCGGAATGGAATACCCGATGATTTGCTTCAATGGTGGTCGTCCGCAAGCTGACGGAACGTACTCTGAAGACACGAAATATGGCATGTGGGGCGTGATCATCCACGAAGTGGGACACAATTTCTTCCCGATGATCATCAACTCCGATGAGCGCCAGTGGACCTGGATGGACGAAGGTTTGAACACGTTTGTGCAGTATCTGACCGAGCAGGAATGGGAACGCGGTTATCCTTCACGTCGCGGACCGGCATACATGATCACTGATTACATGCGTGGTGACAAGCGTTTCATTACGCCGATCATGACCAATTCCGAGTCGATTTACCAATTTGGGAACAACGCTTACGGAAAACCGGCTACGGCGTTGAATGTTTTGCGTGAAACCGTTATGGGCCGCGAATTGTTCGACTATTCTTTCAAAATGTATTGCGAGCGCTGGAAATTCAAACATCCGACTCCGGCAGATTTGTTCCGTACCATGGAAGACGCTTCGGGCGTTGATTTGGATTGGTTCTGGAGAGGTTGGTTCTACTCCACCGATTACGTGGATGTTTCGTTGGATTACGTGAAATACTTCCAGTTGAATACCAACAATCCGGAAACGGAAAAAGGTCTGCAGCAGCAACAAGATGCCGCGAAACCTGAATTTATTGGCGATACACGCAACAAAGAATCGATCAAGGAAACCGTAAACGAGCGCGACCCGAACATCGATGATTTCTACGGAAAACGCGATATCTACGCTGTCGATAAACTCGACAAAAAAGATTACGAAGATTTCCAGTCGAAACTGACGCCGGAACAGAAGAAATTACTTGAAAGCAAGAAACATTTCTACGAGTTATCTTTCACTGATAAAGGCGGTTTGCCAACACCAATAATCATTCAGGCGACGTTTGCTGATGGTTCTACAGAAGTGATTCGCATCCCTGCGGAAATCTGGAAAATGGACCAAACGACTGTTACGAAAGTGTTTATCTTCGACAAAGAAGTAAAATCGTTCCAATTGGATCCGTTCCTTGAATCGGCTGATTGTGATGTGAACAACAACTCGTATCCTCCGACACAAAAACCAACGCGTTATCAGTTATTCGAGCAGAAAAAAGTAACTGAAAACCCAATGCAGCGGCAGAAACGTTTGGAAGGACAATAAAAAATGTAAGGGCGACTCGCGAGTCGCCCTTACATTTTTTATTGTGAATTCCGATTTAACTCAATAAGCGTTATCTCCGGATAAATCCCCACTCTTCCCGGGAAACCGATATAGCCAAATCCGCGGTTGACGTACAAATATTGAGCGCCTACCTGGTACAATCCTGCCCATTTTTTGTAGCGGAATTGTACCGGACTAAACTTGATTCCAAAGCGTTCGATACCGAACTGCATACCATGTGTATGTCCGGATAGCGTGAGGTCGATTCCTGTTCCGATTACCTGTTCGTCGAAATGTGACGGATCGTGTGATAACAACAATTTAAATGCGCCTTCCGGAATAGCATCCATGGCTTTTCCCAGGTTTCCGCTCTGACGAAAAGGAGCTTTTCCCCAGTTTTCAACACCGATAAAATAAGCGCCGTTTCCTTCTTCGCTGATTTGCACCTGTTCATTCAACAAAGGCGTAAACCCAATGGAACGGTGCATTTCAATGATTGCTTTCAGATTTTCCTGTTTCTGGATATCGGCTTCCCATGGCACATAATCGCCGTAATCATGATTACCCAGAATACTGAATTTTCCTTTTGTGGCTTCGATCTGACGAAACAACGGTTCCCAACCGTGCATTTCCGACGTAATATTGTTGACTAAATCACCTGTAAACAACACGTAGTCAGGTTTCAATGCATTGATCTGATCAATTGCTTTTTGCACCTTATGTGTTTGGTTGAAAAAGCTTCCTACGTGAATATCGCTGATCTGCACAATTCGCAAACCGTTCAGATTTTCTGGTAAATGCGCGAAATCCAGTTGAATCGTGTGGGTTTTCCAATTCCATCTTCCGCGGAAAATACCGTATAAAATGGCAATGAGAAGAGCACCCGAAACGCCCCACCCTATTTGCTGAACGAGTGCGCTTCCGGTAATGAGAAAAAGCAATCCGAAGAGAAAATAAGCCAATGTTGGAACGCCCGAAGCAATCATCAAACCGAACGCATAAAAAGCTTTGCGGTAATCGGTGGTTTGCGACCTGCGAAAATTGCGGAACATCACCGTGAATCCGGTTAAAAAAGCAAGTAATTGAACAGCCGCAACGGTTATTCCTATTGGATTTCCGGTGGCAAATAACTGAAATGAAAACAAGGCTTGTGCGCCAATGACAAATGTGAGTATGAATAAAAAGACTTTGCCCATGCGTATGTAATGTAACGAATAAAATTGGTGGTGTAAAAGTAACCTTCCTGCTGATTGCTAGTTATTTTAACTGCTAATGTTCGTTAAAAACGCGATTTCATTCAATCAACACAAAACTGTGTAAAACTTGCTCGTTTAAAAACAAACATTATGGTTATATTGGTACAAACTTTTCACTATGAGTCACAATTTATATATTGTTCCACATGACTTAACTGCGGTTGGTGACACGGCGCTTGACTATGCTTTATTCCTTGGAAACCATGTTCGTACCGAGGTAATGGTCCTTAATCTGGTCGATAACAAAGCGAAAATTGCACCTACGCAGCAAAAGCTGGAGGCAATTGTGGCATCCAAACAAATTCCTTCAAGTGTCAATGTAACCGTGAATGTAGCGTTGGGAGATATTTTTTCGGATATCTCGAAAATCGCCAACAAAGAACATGCGCAGCTCATTATTATGGGGACTCATGGAGCGAAAGGTTTTCAAAAATTGACAGGAAGCTACGCAATGAAGGTGATTACCAGTTGTGATGTACCGTTTATGATTGTTCAGGACGGCACCAAACATGTGGAGATCAAAAATATTGTGGTTCCGATCGATTTGACAAAGGAGAGTTTACAGATTGTGAGTCCTGCCGGTGATTTGGCACGGATTTTTGATGCTACGGTTCACGTAATTGGTGAGCGCCATAATGATGAAGGGCTTTCACAACAAACCAAAAACCGTGTCTTACTGATTCGCAATAAATACGATGAAAAAGGCGCGAAATGTGAAGTCCACCTATTGAAAAACGGCGGATCGTATTCCAAAAAAATCATGCAATACGTCAGCGAAGTCGGTGTGAATGTGATTGCCATTGCTTACCACTCTGAAAGTTTATTGCCGCAGTTTGACTCGTTTGCACAATCGTTGATTACCAATGAATTGAAATTGCCGTGTATGATCCTGGCGGCGAAACAGTCGGGGAATCTCTATTTCTAACGAGAAGTTCATGGAAAACCATTCAACGCAATGGATTTTGTGTGTTTATGAATATTGAATAGGTTGTTTTCTTCGCGTATTTTGCATTGAACATAAATAACACGCTAGCCTTGCTCTTCTTGAGTAATTGTTTCTTCTGCCCAACTTCCGGCATATTTGAAATCCATTTTCCCGAAAAAATCATTTCTGTAAAAGGCTACTTTATCGATTATAAAAGCGATCGTAGATGGCATTAGTTCATTGAGTGGTTGCAATGACAGGATATAAAACCAATTATCCCGTTTTACCATTCCACAAGTATACATATTGGATCCGAGTTCCAATAAATCAATGCAAATAGCTTCCGTATTTTTCTCCGGCATTTTAAACAACGGACTTGAAACCTGCATGAACCAATCATCGGAATCGATTGGGGAATTAAATACATTGATCCAAACAATTGCATCACCCACACGCATTGACCATTTTCCTGATTCATCACCTCTACACAGCGTCGGATCAAGGTTTAATCCTTTCAAATGGTTTTCAATTAAATCCGTTGCTTTTTCCGCGTTCATGGGTTCTATCAGTTTCTCGTATGATCAAAAATACAAATTCTGCCGATTATGGTAATTCAGAAACAATTTACCACAAATCGATTCAGTAAAAGAAACTTTGTGTCTTTGTGGTTTTTAACACGCCTATCCTTACCTTTGCCCCATGAATATCGGACGCTGGAATACCCTGAAAATAGATCGTTTTACTCCTCCGGGAGCTTTTTTGCTCGACGAAGAAGGAAATGACGTGCTGTTGCCCAATAAATATGTATTGGACGAGTACAAAGAGGAAGATGAGCTGAATGTGTTCATTTACAAAGATTCCGAAGACCGCATTGTTGCTACTACACGCGTTCCGTTGATTCAACTCAATCAGTTTGCTTACCTCAATGTACTGGAAGTAAACGTTCACGGCGCTTTCCTTGATTGGGGATTGGAAAAAGATTTATTGGTGCCGTTTCGCGAACAACCGAAAGACATGGTTGAAGACCGGAAATACCTGGTTTACATGTACCTCGATGAAGCAACCCAGCGATTGGCAGCAACTGCCCGCGTAATGCCGTTTTACGAATCGGCTACCGGTGAATTAGAGAAAAATGCGGCTGTGGATATCCTGATCTGTGAAACCACCGAATTGGGCGTGAAAGTCATCGTCAATAACAAATACAAAGGACTCATTTTCCATTCGGATGTACACCGGAAATTCAGATTAGGTGAACGAACTGTTGGTTATGTAAAGACCGTTCGCGACGATGGAAAACTAGATATTCTCCTCCATCCTGAAGGCTATGAAAAAGTAGAGCCGTTGGCAAGGAAATTGATGCAATTAATGGTTCAAAACGATGGGTTTATTGCATTAACTGATAAGTCTGATCCTGCTGATATTCAAAAGCTTACAGGCTGGAGCAAGAAGACCTTCAAACAAGTTGTCGGGAATTTATACAAACAACGATTGATCGTGATTCACGAAAACGGAATGGCGTTGATTGAAGAAGATGAAATGCCGGAAGCGGAGTAAAAATGTATTTAGTAACGGAGAGTCCGCGACTCGCCCTTACTAAATAGACATCATCTCCTTAAACTTAATCGCTTGTCGGCGTGAAATCTCGACCTTCTCCCCTTCTTTTAATTCTACTTGCAAACCACCGTTGAACCAGTTTTCAATCATCGAAATCCAGTTAAGATTAATGATGAATTTTCGGTTGGCACGGAAAAAATGTTCCGGATCAAGGCGTTCTTCCAAACTGTTGAGTGAACGTAAAATCAACGGTCGACTGCCTTCGAAGTACACTTTCACGTAATTACCGTCACTTTCAAACTTGCGGACCTTGCTCAGCGAAACGTAGAAACATTTCTCACCATCTTTGATGAAAATCGAATCGGTAATCGACAACGGACGCGTAGAACGATCGGTTTTCGGTGCACCAACACTCGATTGAAATTCGTCGTCGTTGGCCATAATCTTGCGCATGGTTTCTTCCAAACGCGCCGGATCAACTGGCTTCAGTACATAATCCAATGCTTTTACATCGAAGGCTTTTAGAGCAAATTCGTCGTGCGCAGTTACAAACACCACTTTCGGAATTTCATCCAGTTTTTGCAGCATATCAAAGCCTGTCATTCCCGGCATGTGAATGTCCAAAAACACCAGATCGGGTTTCAAAGCTTTGATTTTCTCAATGCCTTCTTCCGGGTTTTTGGCCTCGTCGATGACTTCGATTTCGTGATAATCTTTCAATAGTTTCTTCAACTCTTCGCGAGCCAAACGTTCGTCATCAATAATAATCGTTCTCATATCACTTGTTCTTTTAATTCGATGCTTGCCGTTACTTTTCCTGCCCGCTCACGCAAAGCAAAACGCGCTTTTACGCCATATTGTAATTCCAGTCGTCGCAGGGTATTCTGCAATCCGATTCCGGTGTCCACGCTTTTGGCCAGCGTACCGTCGTTGATCACGCGGATGGTAACAGTTGTTCCTTCCGATTTTGTTTCGATCACAATGGTTCCGCCCGCAATTAGCTTGGAAATCCCGTGTTTAAAGGCATTTTCAACCAGTGTTTGAACGATAAACGGTGGAATTGGGAAATCATTCAGCTTCTCATTGTGGCGAATAACAATCGATAAACGCTCTTCAAATCGCACCTTTTCCAAGTCGAGGTAATCGTTTACCAAATCCAGCTCATCTTTTAAACTCACCAATTGCTCCTTCCCTAAAATCAGGGATTTCCGTAATAAATTAGACAATGTGGTGACGTTTTCTTTCGCCTGAACCGGATCCAAATCAATCAGCGCCCGGATACTATTCAATGAGTTGAACAAAAAATGTGGATTCAGTTGCGAACGCAGGTTTTTCAACTCAATTTCATTCTGACTGGCACTCAACTGGAGGTTTTTCACTTCCTGAACACGTGATTTCTGGAAGAAGTGGAAGGTAAAATACAATCCGTTCCACATCAGAAAGAAGATCGACAACACAATCGCATTGGCAACCAACGGAAATAGCTCAAACGGTTTTGGATCGGTTTTGAACACCAATGAAAGCAAGGAACTTGACAATACCATGCTGATTGAAGCAACAATACTTGCCCCTAAGATCCGTGGAATTAATGGTCCCAGTTTTAAATTCAACCATCCCCGGCGAATGAAAATCAAACGCATTAAATGCGAGATGAAAATTCCAAGCAAAAAGAAAATAACATAGGTAATAACGAGGTCTTCCCGGGGAATTTCCTTTGCTTCTTTACTCGCGAAGGTGGAAACCAATAAAAACATGGTCAGCAAAAGCCATCCCGTAATTTGTGCGATCCAATAAAACCGTTGCCCTCTTATCATGAATCAAATGTAAACGTTTCGGGCTAGCAGACAATGGTTGGTGCATAAAAGGCGGCATGATTGCATGAACGGTGAAATGAAGGGTTGAAAGTTTGCTATCTTCGGTACAATTATTGCGAAAACAGCAACAATGAAACAATGGTTGTTTGGTCTTTTTCTGATGTGTTCCTTTTGGGCAGTGCCCCAACAATGGCAGCACAAGCATTGGGGAGTTCAGGCGCAATTCACCGCGAACATCGGTACGCATAAAACAACTATCGGATTCAAGCTCAATAGTTACCTGGCGTTTGACTACGTGCAACTCAATATCGGGACGGCTTATCGCTACAATGCGTTTAATCTCGGTCAACGTGGCTGTTTCGGCGAATGGCGGCACACAACCGGATTGGTGCTTATGGCCGGAAAAGAAACCAACCCCATCAATTTTAACTGGGATGGCGCGCTGCATCAAACCAAACGACCTTATTCCATCGGTTACGCGTATTTGTGGTATTTCGACCCGTTGGGGACTTCTCAACGCTCCGGAACCTGGAACATTGGTATCAAACGCGTGGATATCCAGTTTGAAAACGATGTATTCGGCGGACAAGCAAAAGACCGCTTCCGCACCGGGAACCTGCATGTAAGTTATCGCGATAGTTTGCGCAGCCTTGGAATTGGATTGATGATCTGGACCGGCGAAACGCGACACTCTGTGTGGAATAAGACACCTCAGTATAAATGTCCGAGTGGTTACCGCGATCTGACGCCATTGCCTTACGGAAAATTAAATCACGGCGTTTTGTACGTCGACGGTCAGCATTTGATCGGCTACCGGCAAACAGTTTCCCTTTCTATCGGCGATGACAGCGAACAGGTGCGGCATGTTTTCCAGAATCGGCTTACACACGACTTAATGCTGTTCCCTAAAAAAATGGAACGTAACACGCCGCATTACCCCCGTTTGAATGAAAAGGGCGAGATTATTTTTAACCGCACCGAAAAACGCCCGGACCTGTTTTATTTCCAAACGGGAATCAATGATTTGTTTTTGTACTAAACAGGCTCACCACAAAGACACAAAGTTTTTTGAAGGATAGACGTATTAAGTTCACAAAGGGGTCTTACAAAGCTTCGCCTTTGGCTTATTTCTATTGTCACTGGTGAACGGGATATCCAAAAGACACGAAGTGTCCTACCTAAATCTCCTTTGTGTTCTTAACAAGTCAAACTTGTGTTTTTTCTTTGTGTCTTTGTGGTTCAAATAAATTGCCATTCGACTTCTTTATTGTAACTTTGCGCCCCGTAGTTACATTTTTTATATCATGTCAAACAGTACCAAATATGTTTTTGTAACCGGGGGTGTTACTTCGTCACTTGGAAAGGGTATCATTTCGGCGTCTTTAGCCAAACTCCTTCAGGCAAGAGGCTATTCCACAACCATCCAGAAACTAGATCCTTACATCAATATTGATCCCGGAACTCTCAATCCATACGAGCATGGAGAATGCTTTGTAACGGACGACGGTGCTGAAACCGATTTGGATTTGGGACACTACGAACGCTTCTTAAACGTTCCGACTTCTCAGGCCAATAATGTAACTACCGGACGTATTTACCAATCGGTGATTGAAAAAGAACGTCGTGGTGAGTTTTTAGGAAAAACCGTTCAGGTGATTCCTCACATTACCGACGAAATCAAAGAACGTATTCAAATCCTTGGTAAAAAAGGAACGTTTGACATCGTGATCACTGAAATTGGTGGTACGGTGGGTGATATTGAGTCGTTGCCTTATGTAGAGGCGGTTCGTCAGATGATGTGGGAATACGAAAACGATTGTATCGTGATTCACCTCACATTGGTTCCTTACCTGGCTGCTGCCGGTGAGTTGAAAACCAAACCAACACAACACTCTGTAAAACAATTACTTGAACTAGGTGTTCAGCCCGATATTTTGTGCTGTAGAACAGAACATGAGCTAGACCTTACGTTGCGTAAGAAAATTGCCAAGTTCTGTAACGTAAGTATGAATGCGGTAATAGAATCGCGCGATGCGGCTTCGATTTACGACGTTCCGCTATTAATGCAGTCGGAAGAGTTGGATAAAGTCGTTTTGGAGAAATTAGGACTTCCTTCCCGCTCTACGCCGGATTTGACTAAGTGGAAATCGTTCCTGACACGTTTAAAAGAACCGAAACAGGAAGTGACCATCGGTTTGATCGGTAAATACGTGGAGTTGAAAGACGCTTACAAATCGATCAGCGAATCGTTTATCCACGGAGGTGTTGCCAATGAAAGCCGTGTGATTGTGAAATGGATCCATTCCGAATCACTGACCAAAGACAATATCAAATCAGAATTAGCTGAATTAGACGGAATCCTTGTTGCACCGGGCTTCGGTTCGCGTGGAATTTCCGGAAAGATCGAAGCAGTACGCTACGCTCGTGAGAACCTTGTTCCATTCTTTGGAATTTGCCTTGGGATGCAGTGTGCGGTGATTGAATATGCCCGTCACGTACTTGGCTACGACGATGCGCACACCACTGAAATTGCTGAGGATTGTAAATATCCCGTGATTTCGATGATGGAAGAACAGAAAACCATTTCCAATTTAGGCGGAACCATGCGTTTGGGTTCGTATAAATGCCAGTTGAAACCCGATTCACGTGTTTCGGATGCCTATAATACTGAATCAATTACAGAGCGTCACCGTCACCGTTACGAGTTCAACAACGCGTATTTGGAAGAATTTGAAAAAGCGGGAATGATCGCTACCGGTAAAAATCCTGAATCGGGATTGGTGGAAGTGGTTGAACTACCGAATCACCCATGGTTTGTGGGAGCTCAGTTTCACCCGGAATATAAAAGTACGGTAGATAACCCGCATCCGCTATTTGTGGCTTTCGTGAAAGCTGCTATTGAAAACAAAAACAAATAACCAGAATGGATAAAAATACAATCATCGGTTTATCACTGATAGGGCTTATTTTAGTGACTTTCACCATCTTTAATCAGCCTTCAGAGGCGGATATTAAGAAGGAAAAGGCGAAAATCGAGGCTGCCAACAAAAAGAAAGAAGCAGCTGAGGAAGCAAAAGAAGCGAAAGCTAAAAAGAAAGATGCCGAAAAACCAGCTACAACGGTTGCTGACAATGGCCTTAAACCGAAATTAGACAAAAAAGGAAAGCAACTTGCTGACAAAGAAGGTAACCTGATCTACACCGATTCATTGGGTCATGACACGACTATTGTTGCAGCTGCAGCAGCTACTCCGGAAACAACTCCAGCGGTGGCTACAACACCTGCTGTTCCGTCTTTCAAAGCAGAAACAATTACCCTTGAATCCAATAACCTGATTGTTGATTTCTCTACAAAAGGTGGTGTGGTGTCTGCTGTTCAGCTCAAAGAGTTTGAAACGTACCACGAGTTTGCGAAAAACGACAAGAAAATCACGCCGTTGTATTTATTCAAGGAAGGTGATCAGGTCAATGAACTGGCTTTCCCACTCAACGGACAGGAATACACAACCGGTGAAAAGGAATTTACTGTTAAGTCGAAAAACAAGCACAAACTCGTATTAGAGCACAAAGTTGGTGAAGGTTCGATCGAATACATCTACACACTTCACGACGGTTACGACTTGAAGTTCGCCATTAAATTCAACGGTTTAGGCAAAGAAGTTCTTGCTAAGAATGTGATGATGAACTGGAACATGGCGTATCGTCGTACGGAACGTTTGCTTTCGGAGCAGCGTAAAGTGTCGACTATTTGCTACCAGTTGAAAGACGAATCGTTTTCTTACCTGAGTGAATTGGCAAACGACGACGAGAAAATGACACAGGCCGTTGACTGGGTTGCTTACAAACAAAGCTACTTCTCCTCTATTCTTCAGCCTGAAACAGCATTCGGTTCAAAAGGTACTTCGATGAAGATTACCAATTACACCGAAGACATGGACCGTTTTCACACGCACATTAAGCGCTACAAGTCGTCATTCAACCTTTCGTTGAAATCGTCTGAAAATGGTACAGTGAATATGAACTGGTTCTTCGGACCGAACGACTATACTGTCTTAAAATCATACGGTAAGGGTTACGACGACATGCTCAACTACGGTTGGGGATTGTTCCGTTGGATTAATCTTTACGCCGTGCAACCGGTGTTTGATTTATTGAACTCAACAGGAATGGGAATCGGAATTGCGATCTTATTGCTGACCTTCTTCCTGAAATTGTTGTTGATGCCGATTCAGTGGAAAATGTTTGTTTCCTCGGCTAAAATGCGCATCCTGAAACCGAATATCGACGAAATCAACGCGAAATACCCGAACAAGGAAGACGCGATGAAAAAGCAGATGGACATGATGACGCTCTACCGGGAATCGGGAGCTTCTCCACTCGCCGGCTGTGTGCCGATGCTGGTCCAGATGCCGATTCTACTGGCTGTATTCCGCTTCTTCCCTGCTACATTTGAATTGCGTCAGCGTGGGTTCTTGTGGGCGGAAGATATGTCATCTTACGATTCTGTTTGGGATTTCGGTACGTACATTCCAATGTACGGTGACCACATGTCGTTGTTTACCTTATTGATGTCGGTAACAACGTTGGTTTACACGTATTTGAACAGCAGCAACGTTTCGCAGCAACAACAGCCGGGAATGCCGAACATGAAAGTAATCATGTACATCTTCCCTATTTTGATGATCTTCTTCTTCAATAACTTCGCTGCAGGTTTGAGTTTCTACTACTTTATCTCAACATTGATGACCATCATCCTGATGTTTGTGATCAAGCAATTCTTCGTGGATGAAGAGAAACTGAAAGCGAAAATGGAAGCTGCACGTAGCAAGTCATCGACTGCCGGACCGAAAAAGAAAAGCAAGTTTGCGCAGCGTTTGGAAGATGCTCAGCGTCAGCAGCAGGAAATGAAAAAACGAAAATAAGACAAGCTATTTTGTCATTCAGAACGGGAGCAGTTATTGCTCCCGTTTTTTGTTTGATTAAAAATGGGAAGTGGATGACGTAGCTTTAGCCACGAATGAACGAATTACAAACTGGGTAAAATTCATTACGAATACCCCGCTATCGCGGACCTCACCAATGATTCGTGTAATGGAAACAACGTTTCCCATTCGTTATCATTGAATTTAGCACTTTATTAGTTCATTCGTGGCTATAGCTACGTCTAATTGTCTGATCAAAAATAGTTGATTCGTAAAAAGAAAAAGGTCTGAAGTATTCTAAAATACTTCAGACCTTTCTGCCGGTAATCTATCGGGTAACTAATCCGCTGTTATTTCTTCTTACCACCGCCTTTTCCACCTTTATCAGGTTTTCCGCCGCCGCCAGGGCCTTGTTTGCTTCCTCCGTTACCACGGTCCATACCTTTTTCAGGTCCCGATTGTTGAGGTTTTCCTTTTTGCTCGAATTTGATATCATGATTCGGGCCTTTATCGTGTTTGTCACCGCCTTTGAAACCATCATTATGCTGATTCCCCTTTTCGTGCTTATCTCCACCTTTAAAACCATCATGATGCTGCTTGTTGCCTTTGTCATGCTTGTCTCCTGGATGGTTCATGTTTTTGTCATGATGTCCGTTACCATTTCCCGGGTGATCACCATGATGTTTATCAAAATGCTTATCGTGATGTTTGTCGTGTTTATCATAATGTCCTCCGTCTCGGTAGCTCGGGAAATCACGACGGAATTGGACACTGATCGTAGCTGAATTCGTGCGGCTTTGGATATAAATTCCATGCGCGATTGTCAGGTCAGAAACAGGAAGGACGCGATAATACTCTTCGTCGTAATGATGCTTGTAATGTCCGTAAGCATGTCCTCTTCCATGATGTTTATGATGATGATAATGGGGCTCATACCAAACCGGATATACTTCCCATACTACCGGCGACACGTACGGAACGTAACGCACCGCATATACATGCTGTACAATCGGCCAAGTCCAGACATTAATCGTAATAACTGCGCTTGATGCCAGCAACATTGCTTTGGGTTCGCTATCGCTTTTATCGATCGGTTCCAGCACTACTTCTTTACCGTAAAGCACCGGATCTCCAACGATCTGTAAACGCGCAGTCGAAGGACCGGTTTTTTCGATCATAATCGCAGCGATGTCCTGATTTTCCTTTTCATTCACCACTACCTGTAGTGCGATCGAGTGGCTTTTGTCTTTCATGTGATCAATCACCTTGACAAAATCAATTTTACCATCATCGTTAAGGTCCAGGTTATTCACCGTGTTGCCTTTCGTATTTAATGCCCGTTCGAAATCTTCCGGGTCTTTTGACTTTTCAAATAGTTCAACCGCTCCCTGGAGATCAAAACCTTCTTCTGAGGCTTTTGCTTTCTCTTCCGCAGTTTCATCCGAACCGCAACTTACAACCAGTGGAAACACAATTGCAAGTAACCAATAATTTGCTTTCTTCATAATGTATCCTTTTTCCCAATTTAGTTCAATTAAGTATATCGGCAAACCATTTTGTGGTTTTTTATGATTAGTGAAAGGTGGTTTTGGGGCAAAATTCCCCGAGAAAATTGACGAATTTCCAAATTTGCCAAATGTGCAATTTGGAAATTTAAAACTTCTAAAATTGGCAAATATCAGAAGTTTAAAACTGTCCTGAAAAGTCCGGAAACAGTGGTCTGTAGAGCCGGCTATTGCTTCCTCAACTCAATGAACGGTTTAATCTTATCGTTCTCGATCAACACCGTTAAATTGTAATAAGCAAGCTTCCATGTCTTGCCTTCTTTCACCATTACACCACTTCCGCGACAACCTTCCATCCAGGTATCCAGTTTTTCATCGAACCACGCGATCTTTTTGTTTTTTGAAAATACCCAGTTGCGTTCTGTCGACTTAAAATCCCACCCTTTCCCCTGGTCGAAATGCGGTTTGCAAAAAGCCTGAAATTGTTCTTTGTTCCAGCGTTCCGTAGGATCAGTTCCCAGAAACACAAAATCATCGGTTACACAGCTGAAATAATCGGTCAGATTGGCTGTAGCAGCCGCTTTGTGCCAATTATCGAGGACTGTATTGAGATCAGCCTGATCAGGTTCTGATTTTGATGTATAGGAAGTCAACGCAACCAAACCAACGAATAAAATAAAAAGTGTTTTCATACCATTAAATGTAAAAAAAAACCGCCACCTGCTGAGAGATGACGGTTTTCATTTATAACTACGTGTTTTCTTATTTTTTACCTTCCAGTTTCATGCAAGCTTTCACAGCAGCCGTTACGTCTACTACTCCACCTGTTACGGAAAGTGTACCGAAATCAACTAACTGATCTGTGCCCGGCAATGTTTGCTGTGTACCTTTGTATTTCTTAGACGAAGACAAAATCGCATCTTTAATTTGCAACATCGTTAACGTTGGGAAGTACGATTTCAACATCGCTGCAACACCCGCAACCATTGGCCCGGCCATTGAAGTACCCTGCAATGTTTTGTAATCGCTTTGCGGAACAGAATTGTAAATTTCCAATCCCGGAGCAAAAACATCCACTTTCGTTTGACCGTAATTCGAGAAATCAGCAGCCAATTTTTGTTTTGGGTAGCGTGTTGATGCCCCAATCGTAATGTAATTCCCCAGTTTCGCTTTTTGGAACGAATACGCCGAAGAAGGGAAATTATCCGTATCATCTACGTTTGCAGCGTCATTACCTGCAGCGTGTACCAACAATACACCTTTTGAATCGGCATAAGCCAATGCATCATACACTTCCTGCTGGTGCATCGAGAAACTTTTCCCGAAAGACATATTGATCACCATCGCACCGTTGTCAACTGCATAACGAATAGCCAAAGCAACGTCTTTATCCTGCTCATCACCATCCGGCACGGCACGTAATGACATTAATTTCACATTGTCAGCAACACCGTCGCCACCCAATCCGTTTCCACGAACCGCGCCAATGATACCACCAACGTGTGTTCCATGCAATGCATCCGGACCTTCAACATCGTTGTTTCCGTAATGCACATCGTTGAAATCGTGTGGATTGTCACCAATATACATACGGTCATCATATTCCGTATTCAACTGGTAATTGGCTGAAGCATCAAAATGGTCAACACCTTCCTGAATAGCCGCTTCTGTCAATTCACCTGAAGCAATATAGGTTCCCAACTGCTTCATTTGCATTTCTTCCGGAGTGCCTGGTTTCCAGTTCTCAACATCTTCTACTGTAAAATCAGCGCCTAAGATCTCTGTCAATTTAGCTTTGATCACAGGAAGCATTTCACCGATTTGCTTGTACTGCTCCAACGCTTCCATGTTGCCTTTACGCTCATCGGAAACCTCTTTGTTCAGTCGCTTATACAATTCGTAATCTGTTTTATCAGCTGCTGCAACCTGAGCCGATTCTTTTCCTTTGAATCGTTCTTCCAATTGCGCCAATAAACGTGTTTTCTCCAAACGTGCATACTTCTGATTTTCGCCGGTAGCAGAACCTAAGAAGTTCCAACCGTGCATATCATCGATGTACCCGTTTTTATCGTCGTCAATTCCGTTGTTTGGAATTTCGTCGTCGTTCGTCCAGATTTTACCCTGAAGGTCTTTGTGTTCAATATCAATTCCGGAATCAATAACAGCCACAATCACCGTTGAAGATTTGCGTTTCTTCAATGATGAATAAGCTTTGTCGGTATTCATACCCGGCGACTTACCGTTATACCAATTGACAATCTCCGTCTTCTCCTGACCGTAGAAGTAATTCATTACTCCAAAAGAAAGAAGAGCAAGTGACAATGTGATGAATCTTTTTTTCATAGCGTTTTATCGCGTTTCGTTCGATTATTTTTTTGACATGTGAAAACAAATATCGTAATTTGAATCAATTATTCGTTGTCTTTTTTTAACTTAAAGGTCAATTTTGACGTCTTACGGAAAACATACTACATCAATGGTTATCATAAAAAACTACTTTGTCGCAATTATCTTATTGATAAGCTGCTACAGCTCCTCTTTTTCGCAGACGCAACAATCATTTGGCTTTGCCGGACAGCTGCAGAAAGATCCGGAAAAACGCATCGCTTTTAGTGTTACAAACAGTCAGGGCGCGCTCGAGCGATTATTGAAAGATCCTTCCGTCAGTGTGAAATCAGTTACTCCCGAATGGATTTTCATTCAGGCGAGTGCTGCATGGATACAAAAAGCGAAAGAAACCGGCGTTATTGAAAGTTTTTACTTTGAGCATTCGATGCCTGTAGCGCTGAACGACACTAGTTTGGTAACACACCATGTAACAGAGGTACATAATGGTTCAGGAGGCTTGCAAACACCTTTTACAGGAAAAGATGTCATTATTGGATATGTAGATCAGGGATTGGATTATACGCACGGCGATTTTATCGATGAAAACGGACAGACACGCGTCCTGTTTTATTGGGATCATACGTTGCCCGACGCACCAAATACACCTTTGCCTTATGGTTATGGCCAGGTTTGGGATGCGGCTGATATTCAGGCAGCGGCATGCGGAAGTAACGAAGAAACCAGCGCTCACGGAACAAGTGTAGCCGGCGCAGGATCGTCTAACGGGCTTGCCAACGGCAAACAGAAAGGCGTAGCTCCCGATTCAAAGATCATTATTGTAGAAACGAATTTCAATTTACCGAACTGGACATTGACCATTGCCGATGCCTGTGATTTCATCTTCAAAAAAGCCGATTCATTGGGATTACCGGCTGTAGTCAATCTTTCACTGGGTTCTTATCTGGGAAGTCACGACGGCGATGATCCTGCTGCTATTCTCATGGAACAGTTAGTAGACGAGCAACCGGGTCGAATTATCGTTTGTGCGGCAGGAAACTCAGGCACATGGGGCAAATACCACGCACACGGTGATGTGGATGCAGATACTTCCTTTGTTTGGTTTGACAACAATCCGGCCGGGCAATTGGGTAACAACACCATTTACTTCGACTTATGGTCTGATCAGGCGGATGCGACCTGGAATTACGCACTTGCAGCAAATCTTCCTTCGGGATCATATGATGAACGCGCAGAAACGGTTTACCGTCTGGCAACTACCGGAATCGGTGCGACACCTGTTTTGGATACATTGTACAATAGTTTGGGCAATCGCATTGCGACGATAGAGTTGTACCCTGAGATAGTCGGTACGAACTATCACCTGGAAGTGTACGTGTCACAAGTCGATTCAACAACCTATAAATACGCGTTCAAGACTACAGGAAGCGGAAACTACGATTTGTGGAGCGGCGCAACGATCGGATTGAACAATATTGTGTCGGTCATTCCATCTGCAGCGGCCTACCCTCCTATTGTTCATTACAACCTACCGGACACCTTACAAAGTGTTGTTTCTTCGTGGAATTGCTCTGAGAAAGTGATCTCTGTCGGAAATATTCGCAATCGTCTGGGGCACACGGATAAAAACGGGAATCCGTACCTTCCTGCTCCTACTTATACAGCGGTTATTGGTCAGCTCAGCCCGAATTCATCAAAAGGCCCGACACGTCACGGTGTTACCAAACCCGATGTAACCGCCTGCGGAGACGTAAGTTTGAGCGCCGGACCAAACTGGATTTTGACCAATGCCGCGTACAATGCTGTTGTGGATATTGATGGCTTGCATGTGCGCAACGGAGGAACTTCGATGGCTTCGCCGATTGTTGCCGGAATCGCTGCTTTATACCTTGAAAAATGTCACAACGGTACATACGCCACATTTAAAGCCGATTTGTTAGCGACCACTTTTACAGATGGTTTTACCGGAGCAGTTCCCAACAACGCTTACGGCTACGGAAAAGCACACGCGCTGGATTTGTTACTGAACAGCAATTATTCTGCGGTGGTTAACGGTCCTGCACAGTTTTGTGGTTCTGATACGGCATTTGCGGTTACCGGAAGTGCGATTGACAGTATTTCCTGGAGTGATGGAACGATCAACAGCGATCTAATTGAACTGACCGGCGCCGTGACTGATTTATCCTACGTGACTTACGATAATTTGGGTTGTAGAGCTTATTCTGACACGATTGACATTACGGCGGGTGATATTCCTCCTACACCGGTGATCACGGCTGTGGGGGCAGATTTATCAACGGCAGCTTATCCAAACCTTCAGTGGTATGAAAATGGTGTTCCGATTCCGGGGGCTACAGGTAATGCCACAACGATTACACTTCCAAGTTCAAGCAATTTTACGGTTGTTGCCACGGGAAGTACCGGTTGTGAAGCCGTTTCCGCTCCTTACAACCCTTCGCTTGGAATTGTGGATGTAAATTGGTTGAATGTGCTTGTTTATCCGAATCCGACAACAGGAATGATTACAATTGAAACAGAAGCATCCATTTTGCTGGTGGAATTGTTTGATTTACAGGGAAATAAAGTGCTTTCAGCGGTTCCTTCAGCGAATCAGATCACGGTGAATTCTTTGGCAAATGGCTCTTATTTTATGCAATTGCACTCGGAAAATGGCATTGGCTGGACGAAAATTATCAAGAATTAGGATAAAATTAAAAAGAACCCCTATTTTTGGCGACAAATAACGAAACGAATGAATCTAACAGGCATCATTGCTATTTCTGGAAAACCAGGTCTATTTAAGGTAGTTGCTCAAGGTAAGAACAACATTATTGTTGAATCATTGGAAGAGAAAAAACGCTTCCCGGCTTACTCTTCAGACCGTATTTCCGCACTGGATGATATTAGCATTTACACGTACGAGGAAGATAAACCTCTAAAAGAAATTTACAAAGCGATCTTTGAAAAAGAAAACGGCGGAGCCATTCTTTCACACAAGGAAGACTTGAGTAAATTGTCGGGTTATTTGTTGCAAGTGCTTCCAAACTATGATCAGGAGCGCGTTTACCCTTCCGATATCAAGAAATTATTCCAATGGTATAACTTGTTGTTGAAAGCAGGTGAATTGAAATTGGACGTTGCTGAAACTGCCGAAGCAGAAGTTGCAGAAGAAACTGCAGCAACAGATAAACCGAAAAAAGAAAAAGCGGCCGCCCCTAAAAAAGCAGCTACCGCTAAAAAAGTAACAGATAAACCTGCTGCCAAATCGACGCCAAAAGTTACCGCTGCTAAAAAAGTAGCGCCTACTAAAACCGGTTCCAGCAGAGGGAAATAATTGATACTATTTACGGAGGTCGTCAGCCTTAGGCTGACGACCTTTTTTTATGTCTAAACGAAATGAGAAACTATATCGCGGCAGATTTTGCCTGCACTGATTGGAGTGAAGTTGAAGCTTATTTGATTGAGCTAAGTGAACGTGACTGGTCGGCAAAAGCTGATTTCATCAAGTGGTTAAAAGACAAAAGCGAACTGGAAGCTGTGTTGGAAGAAAACATGGCCTGGCGTTATATTCGCATGACGATCGACACGACAGATGTTGCAAAAACGGAAGCATACCAGTTTTTTGTGACCGAAATTCAACCCAACCTTGCTCCTTACGAAGATCGCCTGAATCAAAAAATGATGGCCGCGCCCTGGATTGAGGAACTTTCACAGGATGAGGCGTATGCCATTTATTTCCGGTCGACCCGCACTGCATTGGACTTGTTCCGGGAAGAAAATATTCCGTTGGAGACAGAAATCAATACATTGAGCCAGGAATATGGCGCTATATCCGGACAGCAAACCATTGATTACAATGGAAAAACGCTAACGATGCCACAAGCTGCTATTTTCCTGAAAAATCCGGATGAGGCAGTTCGAAAAGAAGTGTTTGAACTGATTGCCAATCGCCGACAGGAAGATCGAGAGAAACTGGACGAGTTGTTTACCAAACTGGTGAAATTACGTCATCAGGTTGCCGTAAACGCCGGTTGTACCGATTACCGTGATTACAAGTTCAAGGCATTGGGCCGTTTTGATTATTCCATTCAGGATTGTCTGGACTTCCATACGTCAATCGCTGATCTGATCGTTCCGATGATTCGCAGTATGCAACAAGAACAAGCGCGTTTATTGGGGAAAGATTTACTGAAACCATGGGATACAGAAGTTGATCCGACCGGAAAAGCGCCGTTGAAACCTTTCGAATCCGGGAAAGAATTACTGGCCGGTTCCGTTGAGATTTTTGGAGAACTGGATCCTTATTTCCGCGATTGCCTCACGACTATGGACAAAGAAGGTTACATGGACCTTGATTCCAAGCACGGAAAAGCGCCGGGTGGTTACAATTATCCGTTGTACGAAAGCGGAATTCCGTTTATTTTCATGAATGCAGCCGGCGCGCAACGCGATGTAGTGACCATGGTGCACGAAGGCGGACACGCGGTACATTCGTTTTTGAGCCGTGAACTGGAATTGACCGGATTTAAGTCATTACCTTCCGAAGTGGCTGAACTGGCTTCAATGTCAATGGAATTGATGACCATGGACCATTGGGATCGTTTTTACAGCAACGAAACCGATCTAAAACGCGCCAAAAAAGAGCAATTGGAATCGGTTTTGAAAGTGTTGCCGTGGATTGCCACGATTGATGCTTTCCAGCACTGGATTTACACCAATCCCGATCATACAACTGAGGAACGAACGGCTTACTGGCTCGAATTAGGTAAACGTTTCGGAACGGGAATGCTGGACTACAGCGGTTATGAAGCCGTAAAAGAATCGAGCTGGCACCGTCAGTTGCACTTATTCGAAGTACCGTTTTATTACATCGAATACGGCATTGCGCAATTGGGTGCATTGGGCGTTTGGAAAAACTATAAATCCAATCCCGCAACGGCATTGAGCAACTACAAATCGGCATTGAAACTGGGGTATACCAAATCAATTCCTGCTATTTACCAAACAGCAGGTTTGAAATTTGATTTCTCGAAAGAGAATGTAAAAGAGCTGACGGAATTGGTTGACACTGAACTGAAAGGCTTGTAAGTTGTATGTGAAATAGTGGCAGCATTTTTGAATGTGGTTTCAGGAAAAGATGTTGTACTCACTAAAACGCATGTCATGAAACGATTCTCCTTCTTCGCAACGCTGTTCCTGGTAATAGTGTTTTTCCATTCATTCGGTTTTGCTCAGGATGATTGGGGCTTTCAGTTTCGTTATAAAACGGATGGCAAACTCTATTCCTTTACACCGACAGGTTTTAGTATTGACCTGACCGATTTGCAAAAAGACGTATACAGAAGTTTTGTGGGTGCACAGAAATCATCAGGCAACGAAGCTCATTGGGGGAAAAGCACGTATCATTCTGATTCAGGTGATAAGACTTATTATATTATCTATGATTATGATACGCTCTATGAAAATCCGGCGATTCAGCATTTGTACGATTCAGAAGGATTGTGGTTGTATTCGGTTTCAAGCGGTATTTCCCTCGATTCAACGGAAGACAACCGATTGAATGCTGTGGTTGCTGAATATGGAACAGCAGAAGATGCCTCCTACTACACCATCAATAAAGGTTCGGACGTTGATTATTACATGATTGACCTTCATTATGAAGTGCTTCCGCAGTATTTACCCGATCCTGCCGATCAACATGAATACGATGAGTTTGCATTGCGCATCGTTCTGGACCCTAAACTGAACAAAGTAGCAACGTATCAATTGTTTGGTAATTCCACCGAATTGCGTGAGCTACATTTGATGTCGCCGATGTTTTTGAAGTGATGAAAAACAACCAGAACAATAAGCATCAAATTCCTGCCAGACAAACAAGCTGGCAGGAATAATTACGATATAGTTTACAATTTAATCCAGGGCAAGTACTTCTCTTAAAGTATCCTCGGCGCCCAGTGAAGTTGAAATTTCTATTTTATGTTCATCAAATCCTATTACATTTTTTCGTTGAATTTCGGAAATAGCTTCCTTCAGAGCTGCTAAATCTGCATTGTATTTTTTGGTCGCTGCAGCATCAGAACTTGATGGTTTTGGACCGATGTGAGGTGTTGGGTTCGAAAGTGAGGCATCCAACTTATCATCTACTTTAGCGTACGTTTTTGTAATCTCAGCACGAATCTGATTAAGTGCGGTTCGTTTTTCCAATACTTCTGTAATTTTCGCGTTCAATTTTGTGATATCGCTGTCAATGCCTTTCAGATCTTCTAACGCTTTTGCAAGTTTCGATTTCAAATCATTCGTCACTGCAGACGATTTTTTATCGTCTGCCGCCAATTTTTTTTCGGCAGCCACCCGACTTTCCATCATTTCTTTTTTGATTCTAAGCAGGTTTAACTTACTGTTCTTTAAGTCTGAAGTTTTAGTTCCTTCCAGTGCTTTATTAGCAGTATTCTTCTTTCCCTGAAGGTCACCTGCCAACTTAAAAAGATCATCATAAGGAATGGAATTCACCCCCTCTTTTTTCGATGCATACGTAAAATCTGAGAGGTTTTGGCTTTGAACTACAAACGAAGCCATAAAAAAGAGCAATAAGAGATAGTACGCTGACCGTTTCTCGTTTCTCAATAATACACGTGTGATCCCGCCCAAAGAACGGGGAGTTGATAGATTTTTCATTGTTATAGTGAATAATGGTTATTAATACATTCAGCTTAAGTATTTGACTTTCAATCTTAATACTGAACGACATAAAGCTAACCAAAATAAGCACACTTGCCCAAGAAACTTATCACTGCTCAGTTTCTGTCGCCGTTGTTTCTGAAGTGACAGGAGTTTTAATCGCGATTCTCAGGATCATGGTAAACCAGGTTGTAAAACGCTCCGCTGCGGTAGATGTATTCGTCGGTTAAGCCCTGTGAACCGAATGGAAGAGAAATAACGTTGTCTTCCAGCGAGATCAAAAATTGTCCGAATAAATTACCAACCAGCTCGGTTAAGCCGTTACTATAACGAAAGATATGGATATTCACTATGCTATAGTCGGGAGAATCTACCACGATCAGTTCCATTTCACCGTCTTTATCGAAATCGTATTCATAAACGCTAATCAGCAAACTTTGAGCTTCATAGTCTTCGATTGCCAGCAACTCTTTTCCCATTTTGTGGTGAATTGCCTGAATGGACAACGTGTTTTGCCGGGCAGAAATGATGATTTCATCACCTGAAGACAGTTTACCTTTTACAGAAGCAGCTTCATCTTCCACATTAAAGGAAACGATCAGTTTGGCGCCGCCGATGACTTCGAATGGTGGTCCGTCGAGAGCGAAGCTAAAGATCGAATTGGAAATGGCGAGTACGATTGTAAGAACGACTTTCATGAAGCTGGTTTTAGTTTAGCGAAGCTATCAATTAATTTGTTTTTTTCTTCGTTGTATCCTATTTTCCTCTTAATTAGATTATTAAATATCTGATAATCAATTATTTAAATTAACTATGCATGCATATTGATTCAAAATCACCATTTACACAACCAAACTTGTAGTTTATTTACGAAGACACTGAAATCAAATAAAAGCAGCCCGTTTCGAGATCCAAAGATACAACCTCTGCGTAATTTTGTTGTCTCTGGTATAGACACGAACACTTAAAAACTACGGATCATGAAATTACTTAGATTTTTTATCGTCAGCATCATTTTGATGCAATCTACAGGTCTTAAAGCTGCAACATGCACTGCTATGGCAAGTGGAAACTGGTTTGATGCTTCCAAGTGGAGTTGTGGTGCTATTCCGGGATGCGGAGATTTGGTTATTATCCCCGCAGGAATTACGGTGGATATGGATGAACACTTAATGATTGATGAAAGCTCCATGCCTGCCTGCTCTTCCCCGACCTATATCCAGGTATTCGGAACATTGCAGTTTGTTACCGGTAAAAAAATGGAATTAGCTTGCGGATCTGCAGTTGAGATCATGGTTGGCGGATCAATGCTTACCGGTACTGGTGGCGGCTCATCTAATTGGTTGAAAATTTGCGGCGGAATGGAATGGAAAGCTTCTGACGGAGATGTAGCAGGATACGCACTTTTCGGAGCGCCAATTCCGCTTCCGAGCGAGTTGATCAGCTTTTCAATCGAGAACGGAACAGCCAATCAACTGGCATTTAGCTGGGAAATTGCCAGTGAGCAGAACGTACTTAACTATACAGTAGAATACTCTTCCGATTTAATCACCTGGCAAACAATTGGTTCAACGGCTTCTATCGGGAACCACACAAACGGACACACATATCAGCTGAACCGCTCTACTCCTATTGTGAATGCCGGAATCGCGTATTTCAGATTGAGTTCGAAAGACATTGACGGAGTAACCTACATCCTGGATTTGAAAAGCCACACAACAGCTGAAGTTAGCGCATCGGTTTACCCGAATCCTGTAAAATCAGGACAATTGGTGACGATTGTTTTAGATGAAGCATCAGCAACTGATCAATCGATTGGAATTTACAACGGAATGGGACAATTGGTGTCTAGCAAAGTGATTGCCGCAGACGAGCGTTCGGTTTCATTTGAGGCTGCTGAGTTGACAAGCGGAATTTACTTCCTGAAAACGGCTTCGGGGAATTCAATGAATACGAGTAAGTTGGTGGTTGAATGATGTTGATGATGCATTAAACACCGAAAACAGGTGATTTAAGCACTGTAATAAAAAAGAAAGAGCGAATTACATTAGTGATTCGCTCTTTTTCTTTTGTGGGGAAGAGAAGAGCCTCCGAAACTCGAATCGTATTGATCATATTTAATTCGAATAATCAGTTTTTGAACTCGTGGTGCAATTACAAGTAGTGTAGTAATGATGTCCATACTAGTGCGAAAAGAATTTGGTGTTTCATTTTAAATTGTTTTTTTGAGGAGAATTCTTCTGATGGATACCAAATGAGAAAATAAAACCATTGGAACCAAACAAGAAGGTAATAAGACAAACGGGAAAAAACCGATTGCTATATTTGGGTGATCGAATGAAAACTGCTGAATGACACTTGGAGTAGACAGTAATGCATAGAAAACGACATTCAAAAGTAACCCAAGACTAATGAAGTTCCATATGAGTAGTACTTTAGAACCAATTACCTTTTTGAGGAAGAAAAGATAAAACATAACAGGAGCAGTTATTCCCGAAATAATATCAAAATTCCCACCTTCAAAAGTCATGTATTCAGGAATAACATGATAGGAGAAAAGTAAAAAGAGAACGATTTCGACTGGAATTCGAATGATTGAAAAAATCGTCAATGTTTTCATATTTATCTGATCCATAAATTGTCTTCCACGCTTCGAAATAAATAACCCAATGATTAAAAGGATTGTTGGAGCAACTAGTAACATGAATCTTGGAGGAATTGAACTCGGATTCTTGTAAAATCCAGATAAACTAAGTGTAGTTTGCAAAGCAACCCATGTAAGTAAAATAATTAAAAATGTTTTTGAATAGTTGGTGGCTTTATAAAAAATAATGAAACCAATCAAAGATGTGAATCCAAAAATGAAGGATATGTAAAAAGGTAAATTTTCCATTGTATTCTCGTTTAAATTAGATTACAAAGGAAGATAGAACTAACTCAACGTCACTTGTCAAATGGCAAGAAATGATTGATAGCTTACTTTTCGGAAAAACTTTTTCGGATTCGACTCAATGAAGTGTCTGTGATTCCAAGGAAAGAAGCAATATATCTGAGTTGGGCATATTGAAAAATCTCCTTGTTTGATTGAATGAGATTAGAATACCTTTCTTCAGCGCTCTTATTGATCAATGCGAGTGTTCTTTGTTTAAAAGCTGAAAATTCCTTTACGAGCATAGCTCTTCCAAACTCTCTAAATTCGGGCATAGAGTGAAACAAGAGATTTAGTTTTTCATGAGAAATCAGATATCCTACACTTTCTGTTAAAGCCTGAATATTTTCTGTGGCTGGAGTTTTCGAAAAAAAGGAGGAGACATCAAAAACAACTTTATTATTGGAGTGAAAATAAGTTGTTACTTCATTTCCTTCTATGTCAATGGTAAATGATCTCATAAATCCTTCTTCCAAAAACAAGTAATAGTTGCAAACTTTTCCTTCGGTTAGAAAATAGTCGTTTTTAGCGAACCTTACTTCTTCAAATTCTTCAGTTATTCTCTTTAGATTTTCTTCTGACGATGAAACATGGTTTCGAATAAAATCTACCAATTGTTGTTTTTCCATTTTATGTTATCAGATCAATATTAGCAAAAAATCTGAAATACAACACTTTCGAGCAAACCGGAATCGAACTACTGGAAATTTCAGGAAACGAATGAAATCAATGCTTGCGTGAGATTTGGTTTCATCCTCTCCCTCTTCACGAGCAGTGCTCGCTCTTCTCTCCAAAGAGAGAGACTTAAATTGCACTTCGAACCATAATACCTGCGACTTTTCCGTAGTAGATTTCCTTCGTCAATCACTACGGACCACCACGAAGTGAAAAAGCCATCCCTGTTAAGGAATGGCTTTTTCTACTTCTGTGGTGGAGTCGGAGGGGTTCGAACCCTCGTCCAAACAAAGAATCCCAATGTCTTCTACATGCTTAGTTTTTGATTGGTTTTCGACAGGAAATCGGACAAAAACACCCAAGAATCCCGCTTATCCTCTTTGATCTCGCACCGCCCGCGAGGCGAGGTTGGTGCCAGATTTTCTAAGTTGATTCCCTCGGTTCCGGGGCCGAAAATCAGAGCCCATGGGAGAGAAACTTGTCCGCTTACTATATCTTCAGCGAATTAAGCTAATTTACATTCAGCAAATTAAGCCGCAAGTGCGTATGACGTATTGTCAATTATAGTTTGCAACAAGATATTTACGAGCTTCATTGCAACGCTCGACATGCTTACCCACCAAAATCGCATTTGCTGTCAAATCCAATGTCGACCCCAGTTCTACAAAGATACTAGAAAGTATCGATTGTTGTGATGGCTTTCTGAAAAGTTGTGAAAAATGGTAAAGGGCGATTTTTCAGCATTAACTCCATAAAAAACTCATCGCAGTAATAAACATCATCTCGATGAATTTTTGCCCCCCAATCAATTAACGTAATAATTGAAATAATAACACTCCCCTATCAATTCATCGTAAAACGCGGTATTGCTATAGTTCCGTTGCAGGATTTCGAAATTGGAGAAGGCACTCTCCGATCGCATATTACCCATGTACGTATCAAAACTGAATTGACTGTTGGAATCATAATAAGTTGGAATTTCGCCGTTCTTCTGTGTGTATTCGTGTTGCTCGCAACGCGCCAGCATGAAGTAAATCTGTGCTTCCTGCTCATCTATCAGCTTACCGAACGCCAGCGCTTTTTTAAAGAACAATTGCGCTGTTTTCATAGAGTAGAAACCATTCGGTGCGTACGTAGAACGGTAATAAGCCGCGGCCTTCCATTGCAAACCGTAATAACTGGTGTTGTAATAAGCCATTCCCAGGTTATAGTAATCCATTGCTGTTGACTTCTTCTGATACAACTCACTGAGCTTTTTTGCCAACTCGTATTTCGACATCGAGGACATGGAATAACGATTATCGTCGAAGCGGCCAAAATCCGGATTTTTAAGGTCAAATTTAAATGGATCGCCGTAAATATTTTCTCCCATCACGTTTTTGGGTAGTTCACTAAAAATGGCAACGGCCTCCTGCAAACGTTCCGGATCGCGCATCAGCAGGGTGGCTTTGAATTCTTTCAATTGTTGCTTACATTGCTCAAAATCAACCTCAGAATTCCTGCCGTATCCGTAACGTTGAAAAAAGTAATTGGCAGCGTAGAGTGATAGCGTCGTTTCCGGCGTTTTGTCCAAATCAGTCAATACCTGATCAATGTAGGCAACTTCGGATCGTTTTTTGGACTTTTCGTCATTATCGTAAGGATATTCCGAATGCAGATCTGAAATTGTTTCGCTTGAAAAGATGAGCTCCAGAAACGTGTTTTTTGTTTTGGAACGTTCATAGATTTGTCGAAAGATGAATTGATTGACGGTATTGTATTCGTCCTCGTAATAGTTCTCTTCTCTTTCATCACCCAAAAACGGATAACTCACGTTGTTACCATTCAACGCATACAACTTTTCACCGATGATGTTCTCATCCACTTCTGTCAGTGTTTTCCGTGTTGCTAAATAGTTGACGATGTCAATAATCGTATGTTGTTTTTGCAAATCCGGTGTTTTCGGGTGCGTTTTTTCCAGCAAAGCCGAACACTGCGTGTACTGATCATTGAGATAATACAAATAGGCCAGCGACAGATGCCAGAATTGATCTTCACCGTCTTTTGCCAGCATGTCTTCGTTGAACGCGATAAGGTCTTTGGTGTAGTTGCGTAACTGTTCTGCCAGCAGCTTTTCATCCTGTTTATCGCCGGATTCGCCCTCCGTTAGGATGCCTTTTTCCAGTTTGTTGATCTCATGCGCCATGATAATCCGCGCGTACTCGTGATTGCCCAAAGCCTTGGTGATGGTTTGCATGTCTTCCAGTCCGAGTGCTTTCGTTTGCATGGAACGCAGGTAATGCAGTGCCATTTTCTCTTCCGTTTCCTTACAAAGGTCTAGTGTTTTATTGAAATCTGCTTCAGAATCCAGTCGCATGCTCAGGTACGAACTTTCGCGCTTGGACGGACAATTCGTGTACACTTTGATGAAATAATAATTGGCCTGAAACGGTTTGTTTTGTTTCATCAGGATTCCCGCGTAGTGCTCCATGGCCCAATAACCAATGAGTGAAGTGCTGTTGCTGAAATAGGTTTTATACGTTTTTTCGGCGTCTTCAAGCTGATTACTGTAACGATACAATTTGATCAGCTGAAAAGCATAACGCTCTTTCATGAAATCGTCCTTCAACCCCTTCAATAGTGCCTTTCCTTCGCTGATTCGGTCGTTAAAATCTGTCAGATTGATTTCCTTTACTTCTTCTGCCCACGGATCGGGAGTATTGTCGCCGATGACTTTTTCAACCTTTAGTGCGTAGGCGATAAAATCCAAAAAGAGTGCTTCTTTTTTCGAAACATCGCTATCGCTCATGCGTTTGGAGCGCAATCGTTTCTGTTCTTTTAGTTTGTCAAATCCCGCAGGTGAACGGTAAATGAAACGTTCAAGGTCTTCTTTCCGGTACACGTTTTCCAGGTAGGTTGCCCAACTTTCGGTATTCTGAATGCGCGGACTGTCTTCCGTATAAAGATCGCTGTTATAGATCCAGGCGTTGTAGGTCGTTGTTTTTTTTCCGTTGTCGAACAAGATGTTCCGGTCGAACAGCATGTCGTAATCCATATAATAACCACCGCCTCCGCAGGCAATGGATTCAATGGCAATACAGAGACTAAGGAATAAGATGACGGATTTTTTGAATGCTGCTTTCATTGTACTGGGATATATTTTCCTGACTGATGTGGAACAAAATTAACCGATTAAAACTCATATCACTTTCCTGCAACCATTCAGCCATGGCAGCAAGTGTTTCCGGGGAAGAGGTTTCCAGACGAATCAGATCGCCTTTACAGACGTAAGCGTTGTTCAGGTAGCCGCTTTTATGAACCTCATAAACATGTGGTTTGACCTGCGTGTAATCCGGAGATCGGAGTTCTTTTTCGGAAATATCGTTGGCGATCAGTGAGAGTTTTCCAAGACGGAAGACAAGTCCCCACTGGTAAATCGGCAAAGCAAGGTCCAGTTCAATCGGGTAACTTGTAGTGGGCGAAATGTACTTTTTGAGCGTTGCTGCGGATAGGATCGAATTCTCGATGTCGAACGCATCCAAATCATCCATGTTGTAGCACATCAGTACGCCTTTTTTGACCGGAGGAACGCCTGTTTCCGACTGGTACTTGATCTGATGTAACCGTATGGTGCAGGTAACTTTCAGTTTCGGGTCGAGTTGCTGAAGCGCGCGCAGAAACTGAAAATAAGCAGCTTTGGTAGTGCCCGACCAGTCGCAATCGATTTGCAGTTCATTGATTGAAAGCTTGTTATTGGCCACGATACGTTGTACCAGTTTGTGTATTTTTTGGGCGAGTTCAGGTTGGGAATGTTTAAACACTTCATTCTGAATGTACACACAAGGAACAACGCGAAGTCCGGGACGCTCATCAAATGCAATGACAGAAACCGGTTTGGCTGCTCCCGTTGCCGGATCGTGCGTCACATCGAAAAACTTCACAAAAAGTTCTTCAGATTGGCAGCGTTTCAGCAGTGATTGTTGGTCGTTATTCAGCGCATACGTCTGTTTCCAGTAATAAAAAGCAACCGGCGGGTGTTCGGTAGAACCGAACTGACGAACACTCACCACAACAATGGCAGTAATTATCGCCAAAAGGCCGATGATTTTCCACTGTTTACGAATCCTGAGGGCCATTTGCTTCAACTGGTGATTTTTGCTGATGGATGAGGAAACGAAATTACGTTTTTCAGTTTCACGAAATTATGGTTAAAGACTTAGTTTTCCACAGGTTGTTAAGGAAGAGCAAAAATGAGAATGAATGTGGGGATTGTGCTTCAAAACCTTAGTTGATTTATTGAGATTCATATTTTTTTGTTAGTATTGAAGTGTTAACGTAACAATGAACTATTTGCTGGGAAATTATCTTTTCGCATTTAAATTATTGATTCTAAGTTATACCTAACTGATAAAAATAGAATAGTATGTTTAGTGATAAATTTATAGACTCAATTCCTGAAGATTTAGCTCATGGGGCTATTTATATTGCAGAAGCGTTTTTTGAATTCAATGTAGAGCATGAGCAAAAAAGTTTGGATCATCATGATGATTATATGGAATTTTATTCTCTTTTCGAAGCATTTTTATCTTCTAAAAACGACTCTTTTAAGCCTGTAAATATCGGTGGTTATCTAAAAGGAAATATTGATGAGATACGAAAGTTTTTCTTTTTCAAGAATAGCCATTTCAAAGAAATTTTAACTAAAGAAAAAGCTAACAATTCAAAAGAGAGATACAGTAGGATTTTTAACCATGCCTTTATGTATGAATTTACTGAAGGTGATTTAAAGAGAATCCAAACGCTTATAAATGAATTACGTGAGCAGATTGCAAACAGCGAGCTTTTTGATGCAAAGCATCAAGCTAGAATTCTCAAACGCTTAGAAAAACTGCAAAGTGAATTACACAAAAAAGTTTCTGATGTTGACCGATTTTGGGGCTTAGTTGGTGATGCTGGAGTCGCACTTGGTAAATTTGGTAATGATGCAAAACCAATTGTGGATAGAATAAAAGAAATAACACAAATAGTTTGGAACACCCAAGCCAGATCTGAAGAACTACCAAGTGGGACATCGGTTCCTAAATTTATAAGAGAAGAGAATTCGGAAGAGAATTAACACGTATTGGATCGAGTTTTAATCTTTAGAACCCCATGAAAAAACTAATCGCAGGAATAAACATGACCCTCGACGGGGTTTGTGACCATACAGCCGTTTCGCCGGATGATGAAGTACATGAGCATTACAGTGAATTGTTGCGCAGCGGAGATGCCATTCTGTATGGAAGAACAACTTACCAGCTCATGGAATATTGGCGGGATTTGGTAGAGCATCCTTCCGGCAACAAAGCATCGGATGAGTTTGCGATCATCATGAATACCATTTCCAAAGTAGTTTTTTCGCACACGCTTGAAACTGTTGACTGGAAAAGTGCACGAGTGGCAGCGAAAACCCTGAAAGAAGAGATCATGGAACTCAAACGGCAACCGGGCAGAGATATTTTCGTCGGCAGTCCGAGCTTGATTGTACAAGCGATGAACCTTGGTTTGGTCGATGAACTACAGTTGATGGTCCATCCTGTTATAGCAGGAAAAGGGATGCTATTGTTCAAAGATATTCACGATCGGATTGAGCTGAAACTGATCAGGACAAAAACGTTTGGTTGTGGGGCGATTATTCTTTATTACCAACCCCAAAACACCTAACAAGAACCAACAAATTTATTTAGATGGTTTCCAGATTTCCTTTCCGGAAGCATCGATGTATCCCAATTCCCGACTTTCTGTAATTACGGTAATCATGTTTTTTCCGGCCGGCCATAACCCGTGATAGGTTGGCTCAACAATCCACTCTCCTTTCCGGTTGATGATTCCGAAAACATCTTCCTTCGAATCCTTTTTGGCGATTGCTATATCACTGAAAAACCCCATCACCATGTCAAAGTTTGCCGGAACAACCACCTTTCCCTTGAAATCCATGTAGCCTTCGTTAAGGTTCTCACCAAAGCAAAGAAGGTTTTCTCCCGAAACCCGCATTCTGTCCACTTGTTTTTCAAGGATTGTCTTACCAGTTTTGTCAATCAGTTTCCAAGTCTTGTTTTCATAGCTTTCTCTTACCACTGTATAGCCCGCAATAAACTCACCTACTGTGTAATACTGTGGCGCGATTACCATTTTCCCTGAGGTATTGATGAATCCCATTTTCTCGTCAACCATTACACCTGCAAGACTATCACTGAAAGGCATTGCTCTTTCAAATGTTTTTCCAAATTGCTGTTCACCCTTCTTATTGATGTAATACATGCCTGAGCCAGCTGACGCTGACACCACAGCCAAACCATCGTGGAAATATTCTGCGGAGACAAACTTGGGAGTAATCACCATTTCGCCTTTTTGATTGATATAACCCAGTTTACCGTCTACACGCGCTACTGCAAGTCCCTCACTAAAAAAGGATTCCCCGTACAAGTCGAAGCTCCACCATCCGCTCTTCCTTTTCTCATAGATTGCCGGAATAGCCACCTCGCCTTTCGGGTTTATGAAACCAAACTTATCGCCTTGCTCGAAATAGGCCAATCCTTCGCTGAATTGAGCAGCCCGTTCAAATTGTGGCTTTATGACTACTTCCCCTTTCGTATTGATATAACCATACAATCCATCTTTGACAATTGGGTAAAGTCCCTCATTATCCGGCCATTCAAACGCACCCTGGGTTTGGTTTTTAGCTTTTGCTCCCGAACCGGAAGAATTGCCCGCGGAGGTGGAGCAACTTGCTATCGAAAAAAGCAAAGACATTACGATTATGGTGAAAGATATCTTCTTCATAGGTTTCGTTTTGTTATGTGTGATTCCGCTTTAGTAAGATCCGGTAAAATAATCGTGGTAAACTTTAGCATTTCAACATCTTGTTACTGTTTTTTGTGCAATTTCCGGGGAATGCAATTCGTCCATTTACCCTTTTCCACCTGATTTTTTTCAAATAATTCCTTCAACCCTCCGTTGCTATGCGCATGAAACAACGAATCATGCTCAATAGAGCGCCCATCGAAATAAGTTGTCGTAATACCATTATAATCAGGTAAATCAAACTCATCGAAAGCATTGATTCCTTTTTCTGTTCGTTCCTCAAGACTCAGCTTTACCTGTGAATCTTGCAAGCCACCTTCCCGAACATGAAACAATGCTTCCACAATCTGAGGGGACTGTTGTTTGGCATGAGACTCTTTAATTCGTTCAAATATTTTTCGTAATTCTTTTTGTCTGATTTCGATGAACTTCTCCCGTTTGTAAGGATTTGAATCCAGTATTGTTCGGAATAAGGAATAATGAGAACTATCCAGATAATTGGTCGAGTAATAATCTAAATCCCTCGATTCAAACGCGCCATTTTCCCGCAACTTGTAGGCCCCTTTTGATTTTCGGCGATCTTCCTTGCTGGCGTTTCTTGGTCCAATGAATTTGTAGTACGAAGCCTCCTTCCATGAGGGAAGTACTTCCGGATTGCGGATCGGCAGATTAAAATGGTTTGCAATATCGATGTACATTTCGGTGTATTCAGGAAAAAACCACAATGCGTCGTGGTGATTTGTCAGATGTGTGACCTTACTCCAAATTTGATCATTGCTCTTTAACACTTCAACCTGACGCTTCAATTCTTCAAAAATTGCCAGCGGTACAGCGGTACTGTTTGTTTTTTTGGCTGAGATAAAATGCCCTTTGCACAAAATAGGTAACAAACCATCTGTTTCCAGAATTGGTTTTCCGGAAGTAACGGTTAAATGGACTCCAAGCTCCAAATTCGGATTTGAAGCTTTCGTTTCATCCAGTAATTTCAATGTGCTTTCAATACTCCGGGCATAATTCGGCAGGATTTCAACAGAATTAATGATATCCGCTTTTGCCAAGGCAATAATGCCCTTATTGATCGAATCATCCACACCAAAGTCGTCGGCGGTTAATATGATTTTTGACTTACTCATAAATAGTTGTTGGTGATGTGTTAAAAGTGATGAATTATTTTCAGACTACCAATACTACAAGTTTAGTTTTGAGTGCATTTTCACTTTTACTCCTAATTTATGGAGAGTGCGGGATTGATATGCACATTGGATCTCTTCCAACCCTTTTTTTCTCCCCACCTTTTTCCGTAAATTGCGACAAGAAAGTGCGATCTATTCAAACGTTTCAACCGAATACCCCGTTAATAAGTCATGTCGATGAAAGCTTTTCTGATTGCAATTACCGTTTTGTTTACCGGCCATTGGGCTGCAGCGCAGATCGTTCCCATTCAACAGTATGCGGTTGATGTCAACGGGCAGGTTCGGTTGACGGTGAATTCAAGTACCGATAAATACTATTTGATTCAGGTCAGACATCATCCTGATTCTGCGTTTGCGCTTACTACGTCCATGACATTGGGTCAGGCAGGAACAACGATTCTTACCGAACCTTTGCGCGCCTATCCGCAGGATCATTACCAGGTGCTGGAGTATTCGTTGAGCAGTCCGGCGGACTCGGATGCAGACGGTTTGGACGATGTGACCGAATACAATACCATGCCACTTGACGGACCATTGAACGCTGCGGCGGCCATTCCGCTTGAGCACGGACTCGTGAGTTTAAATACATTCCCCGCTTTTCAGGCAGTTTCTACCGAGGAAAACGACACACCGTGGGTGGAATACCTGAATGACATGGAATACACGAAGTTCCTCATCGTTGATTTCGACAGTGCCGAACCGAAGATTTATTTCATCAACAGCAATACTTACGCGCTTCATGCCGATTTCGCGGTTTACCTTGGCGTCAATCATTTGGCCCCAACGATACAAAAAGGGCAGCTGATCTACAATCCAAACGCGTTGGCTGCTAACGGAACTTTAGGAACTTACTCGTTTAATTTCAGTAACAACGAAGCGAAGCCTTTCGAACTTGTGCAGCGGACTCAGGAACTGCTTGCAGCAAACATGGGCTATCTGACCAATAACCTGTCCTATTTTATCACGGAGAACAACGAGCAGGATTACCAGGACAATATTGCACTTTATCAAAATTCGCGCGTGCCGGTGTTGTTTGAATCGGATGTATACGCGGGAATCAATTACTGGGGACTGAACCAAACGGAAGGCTATGGTTTCTTCCGGTTGATGTCGCCCGGAGAACTTCCCGGTTCCAGAGACATTGTTCTGTACGAAGCGCTTCCCAATTCATTGCCACGCGTTGGCGGAATCATTACTTCGGTGATACAGACTCCTCTTTCGCATGTGAATTTGAGAGCGATTCACGACAATGTTCCCAATGCGTTTATTCGCGATCCGTTGGCGATCGACAGTATTGCCGATCTGGTTGGTCATTACATTTATTACAAAACGAATCAGAGTAGTTACGAGATCCGGGAAGCAACGATTAACGAAGTCAATGAGTGGTATGAAAACAAGCGCCCGACGACTGAACAAATTCCACCGCTTGATTTATCGTATACCGAGATTCTTCCGCTGAGTGAAGTTGATTTCACGATGTACGACGGATTTGGCGCCAAGGTGGCCAATGTAGCGACGATGCGCACCTTTGGTTTTCCTGACGAAACAATTCCCGATGGTTATGGGATTCCGTTTTATTTCTACCAGGAATTCATGAAACACAATCATTTTTTCGAGCAAATTGAACTGATGATGGCCGATCCTGATTTTATTGCCGACAGAAATGTGCGCGATACCCGACTGGCCGAATTGCAGGAGGAAATCAAGGATGCAACAATGCCCGACTGGATGTTGGACCAGCTTGAACAAATGCACTATGCATTCCCTGAAGGCTACTCAATCCGCTGTCGTTCAAGTACAAACAACGAGGATTTACCCGGATTCAGCGGCGCTGGTTTGTATGATTCCAGAACGCATCACCCGGATGAAGGACACATTGCCAAAACTGTGAAACAGGTATATGCCAGTTTGTGGAACCTGCGGGCTTTTGAAGAGCGTGAGTTTTACCGTGTGAACCATTTTTATGCTTCCATGGGTGTTTTGTGTCACCCGAATTTCGACGATGAAGCGGTGAACGGCGTTGGTGTAAGTGCCGATCCTGTTTACAATACAGACAGCACGTTCTACCTGAATTCACAAGTGGGCGAAGAGTTGATTACCAATCCGGAGAGCACTTATCCGGAGGAATTACTGCTGAAACGTTATCCTGATGGCAATGACAATTATTCGGTGATCCAGTATTCGAGTTTGCTAACGGTAGATTCGTTGCTGATGACGGAAGTTCAGCTGGATTTGCTTCGCCAGTATTTAGCGGTGATTCACGATCAGTTTGCGATTTTGTACCACGCGGAAGGCAATCCTACGTTTGCGATGGACATTGAATTTAAAATCGACAGCACAGACCGGTTGGTGATTAAACAAGCTCGTCCGTGGGTTTCGTATGTACCAACGGTCACTTCGACATATGATAATTGTGATTTCATCCTCTACCCCAATCCTGCCACTGACATGATCAACGTGGGTTGCGAAGATTGTGGAATTGTCACCGTTCGGGTTGTGGACCTGAAAGGAAGTCTTGTACTGGAACGAACAATGGATCCGACGAACTTTGATTCTCAGCTTCACATTGACCAGCTACGCGCCGGAACATATATTGTGAGCGGTTTTATGGGTGATTCGGTGTGTAAGTCGGTTAAGTTTATTAAGTTGTAGTTGAGTTTTTAAGTTTCTGAGTTCATTGAGTTTTCAATGTTTGGGATCTGTTTTCCGCTCTGGAATTTACTCTATGATATTGACCTAAAAGTCCGCCACGAATAAACGAATGAAGAGCTGCGTACAATTTACAGCGAATAACCGCTATGCGATTACACTAATTTCTCCAAAACCAATAATCCGCTCTTATTCATCCATTCGTGGCTAAAGAGCCTGCTATCATCAATGATTAAAAACTAAAAAGCACCTCTCCCAAATCCTAAGAATTATGTAACTCTCCAAGAAAATCCTGTAAGGGTCTTCCGTGCTGATCGTCGTATTTTGGCTTGAAGTAAAAAACAGGAAGTAAGAGTTAAAGCTTTCTGTTTAAACTCACCACACGTCGGCAATCAATTGATTTGACTGTGGAATTTGAACGTGTTGTTTCACTTTAAAAAAAGCAATTATGAAAGCAATCATCATCACATTGGCACTTCTGGTAAGCATGGGTTGGTCTATCGTATATTTTAAATACGAGACAGGAGGTATTTTTCATTTGACATTGATTGTTGCAGTGCTGGCGCTGATGATGCAATTGCGGCCTCAGAGTAAGTCTTAATTTGCGTTTTCAGAACAAACTTTATTTCCCCTTCTTTTTGTCTTGACACAAAAAGAAGCAAAAAAGTCAAGGCTGTACATCCGCCACTCGAGAACTACACTTCATTCCACGGCCATCACCCCAACTCGCATACACCATTTGCGAATTCTTTTGCAAAGAATTCGATGGTTGAGCTCAAACAGGGGTTCGGCTTCGTTTCATTCCGTTTTGTTCTCTTACGCAGCGGACGTAATGCCATTTGGGTCCTCCTACTAAAATGATTTTTTCCTTAAGCAGTCCCACAACACGGAATTCTGGAAGGAATTTGAATTGTAATTCCTGATCCCGTATCTTTAGCTGTCTAAAACCAATAGTATGATCACAGCTTACGTATCCTTTGACGGCACCACAGAAGAAGCCTTCAATTTCTACAAATCTGCCCTGAACGGCGAAATTACCAGCATTCAACGTTTTGGCGATACACCCGGAGTAGCCGATGCCGACAAGAATAAAATCATGCACATCGCACTGGAAGCGCCGGGCAATATTCAACTCATGGGTAACGATCATCTCGATTTTATGGGTGGACCGTTTAGAACCGGAAATAATTTCTCCTTATCGTTTCATCCTGACAGTGAAGAACGGGCAGATGAATTGTTTAACAGCCTTTCTGTTGGCGGAACAGTGACCGTACCTATGAGCAAAGCTCCTTGGGGAGATTATTTCGGGATGTTTACGGATAAGTTCGGTGTGAAATGGATGATTAATCATCAACTTGTAAAATAGGATTTCAAGCTAAAAGAAGCGTTTTTCACTATCCCTGACACGGGATATATACGGGATATATGTGGGACATCTACGGCGCATCTACGGAGTTGAGTCAGGATAAATCCTGAGTCCCTTTATTCATAAGGCTTTCAGAAGTAGTCAAAGCCGGAATTGAAGTGTTTTTTGTTCTACTGATCAAAAACAGGATTCCAAGGATTTAAACGTGAAAAGGTGATCCTTTCGAATCACCTTTTAGTATACTTTTCACAATTAACAAGTTGTCATCCCCCTCAATCCCCCTTCATCACTGCGTTAAGGGGGAGGCGGGTTTCGCTTCGAACACCATTGATTCTTTACTTCAAATCAAACCGATCGAGGTTCATTACTTTGTCCCACGCTTTCACGAAGTCGGTAACAAATTTCCCCTGTGAATCGGAGCAGCCGTATACTTCGGCAATGGCTCTGAGTTCAGAGTTGGAACCAAAGATAAGATCAGCGCGTGTTCCGGTCCATTTGATGGCGCCGGTTTTGCGGTCACGGCCTTCGAACAGGTCTTTTGAATCGGATTTGATGTTCCATGCGGTATTCAAATCGAGTAAGTTCACGAAGAAATCATTCGTAAGCGTTTCTGTTCGCGAAGTCAAAACACCGTGTTTCGACTGATCGAAATTGGTATTCAGCACCCGCATTCCGCCAATCAAAGCAGTCATTTCGGGTACACTCAGATTTAATAATTGCGCTTTGTCAATCAGCATTTCTTCGGCCAGCGTCACATACCCGGGTTTTAAGTAATTGCGGAAGCCATCAGCTGCTGGTTCCAGAATGCGGAATGACTCAACGTCGGTTTGTTCCTGACTTGCATCGGCACGACCCGGTGAGAACGGCACCGTCACATCGTGACCGGCATTTTTCGCGGCTTTTTCAATTCCGGCGCAGCCTGCCAATACAATGACATCGGCCAATGACACCTGTCTTCCCCCCGAATGAGCGGCATTGAATGTTGTCTGAATGTTTTCGAGTTTTGACAACACTGTCTGCAACTGAGCCGGATTGTTGACTTCCCAGTCTTTCTGAGGCGCTAAACGAATCCGTGCACCGTTTGCTCCGCCCCGTTTATCCGAACCGCGGAAGGTAGAAGCCGAAGCCCAGGCGGTTGATACCAACTGAGAAACAGTCAATCCCGAATCAAGTATATTGGCTTTTAATGTGGCAATATCGTTGATATTGATCAACTGATGTGTCACCGCCGGAACAGGATCCTGCCAGATCAATACTTCAGCAGGCACTTCCTTGCCCAGGTAACGGGCGCGCGGCCCCATATCACGGTGCGTGAGCTTGAACCAAGCACGCGCAAACGCATCTGCAAACGCATCCGGGTTTTCGTGAAAACGTTTTGAAATAGGTCCGTAAATCGGATCATCTTTCAACGCCAGATCGGTTGTAAGCATGGTTGGTGCGTGGCTTCTTGACGGATCGTGAGCATCAGGAACCGTACCTGCTCCTGCCCCGCTTTTCGGTTTCCATTGGTGCGCACCGGCAGGACTTTTAGTCAATTCCCATTCAAAACCGAACAGGTTATCGAAGAAATTGTTGCTCCATTTGGTTGGGGTTGTGGTCCAGGCGCCTTCCAATCCGCTGGAAATTGTATCCACACCACTACCGCTTCCGAATGAATTTTTCCAGCCGAAACTCTGGTCTTCGATTCCCGCAGCTGCCGGCTCAACGCCCACATGTTTTCCGGGATCGGCAGCACCATGGGTTTTACCGAAGGTATGTCCACCGGCAATCAGCGCAACGGTTTCTTCGTCGTCCATCGCCATACGGCCAAAGGTTTCGCGAATATCGTGTGCTGCCAGCAAAGGATCGGGATTTCCGTTCGGTCCTTCCGGATTCACGTAGATCAATCCCATTTGAACGGCCGCCAGTGGATTTTCCAATTCACGCTCGCCGGAATAACGTTTGTCATCGAGCCATTTTGATTCCGGTCCCCAGTACACATCTTCTTCCGATTCCCAAATATCTTCGCGACCACCGCCAAATCCAAAGGTTTTGAAACCCATAGATTCCAACGCGCAATTCCCGGTAAGGATCATCAGATCGGCCCAGGAGATTTTCCTTCCGTATTTCTGTTTGATGGGCCAGAGCAACAAACGTGCTTTGTCGAGGTTCACATTATCGGGCCAGCTATTGAGCGGAGCAAATCGTTGTGCGCCGGAACCTCCACCGCCACGACCGTCGGAGATACGATACGTACCAGCGCTGTGCCATGCCATACGGATAAAGAACGGTCCGTAATGTCCGTAATCGGCCGGCCACCAATCCTGCGAATCGGTCATGAGATCGAACAGGTCTTTTTTCAGCGCGTCGAGATCGAGCGACTTAAATTCTTCAGCATAATTGAATGATTCGCCCATTGGATTGGATGGTGCAGCGTGTTGACGCAGGATGTTCAATTTCAACTGATTTGGCCACCAGTCGCGGTTTCCGGTACCAGTACCTGCGGTTTGTTTGACTGCTCCGCCATGAAACGGGCATTTGCTTTCATTTTCCATAGTCATCAGATTTATGAGGATGTGAATTCGTTTTCGGTTTCTTTAAATTTAGTTGTTTCTGAGACAATTTTAAAGTTTATTTGATGATCGATTATTTTTATTATTCTATAGTGGTATAGATAATATTTATAGTATTAGTGGTGCGAAAATTGGCTATATTACCTATAACAGGTATCAGAATTAGTTAATCAATATACGAATTAATGTTTTCAACTTTTATCATTTGATATTAATTCCAAATCAAGATTGAAGACCAATCTGAAAGCATTACTTTTATTCCTTGATAAAGCAATTATGGCTACTCCAATAAAAAGTAAAAGGATAAACGCAATAATCGATGAAATAATTGACCAATACACCTTTGCTGATAAGTCTGATAGACCTTGGATTATTGGGTTTAGTGGTGGTAAAGATTCAACGGTATTATTGATGTTGGTTTGGTTGGCACTTGATAAAATTAGGACTGATTTTCATCCTCCATTTCAATTAAAACGGCCTGTTTATGTTGTTTGCAATGATACGATGGTAGAGAACCCAATTATTGCAAATTATGTAGAAGGTGTTTTAGCTAAAATCACGGAAGCTGCAAGGGATCAGAATTTACCGATTATCGTGAAGAAAACTACTCCAAAATTGGATGAGACTTTTTGGATTAATGTCATTGGAAAAGGATATCCTGTACCCAATAGTTCGTTCCGATGGTGTACGGATAAATTGAAAATCAGACCAACCGGAAATTTCTTGTTGGAACAAATTGACGAAAAAGGTGAGGCAATTGTTTTGTTGGGCTCTCGTTATGACGAAAGTGCTACACGGGAACGATCCATTCGCAAGCATGAAGTTACCGGAAGTCGACTTTCAAAACATCAAACAACTGGAAATACATATGTCTACGCACCTATTAAAGAGTTAATGCTCGAGGAGGTTTGGTACATCATTAACACGATTGAATCTCCATGGGGATTTGATAATTCGATTCTATTCAAAATATATTCGGATGCTAGTGCGGATGATTACGAATGTCCAACGGTAGTTACGAATAAAGAACACAGCTCGTGTGGTCAAAGTCGTTTTGGTTGCTGGACGTGTACCGTTGTGAAGAATGACAAATCAATGACGGCATTGGTGAATAACGGACAGGAATGGATGTTGCCTTTGATGGATTTCAGAAATCGAATGGTTGAAAATAGGAATCTTTCCGAAAACCGTATGGCTACGCGCCGGAATGGACAGCCTGCTGTGAGAGAAGATGGTTCCAGAAATGGAAATTATGAACCACATTACAGATACAGAATATTAAGAGAATTGCTGACGGTTCAAAAGGAAATCCAGAAAGAACGACCTTATGTAGTATTAATCAATAATCAGGAGTTGATTGCTATTCAGGTAACCTGGACACGTGATGGAATATTTGACTACAATGTAGGAAGCCTTTACAAAGAAATTTACCAGAAAGAGATTGAAACCACGAACGTTCAATCGTTGGATGCTACTGAACGTCGTATTATGAAAGAGGTTTGTGGTGAAAATTTGGAATACTACGATTTGATAGATAATTTAATCACGTTGCAAAAAACCAAATCATTGATGATTTCCAAATATGGTTTGCATAATGATGTCGAAAACCGCATAGAAGCATTTGTTAAAGATCAGGCGGTATGAAAATTCAAAAGATAACATTAACGAATTTCCGAATCTACGAAGGTCAGAATACAGTTTCTTTTGATGGGAATTCCCATCAAAACATCAGCCTAATTGCCGGAAGAAACGGCTTTGGTAAAACCACTTTTTTGACATCACTTATTTGGGGGTTTTACGGTAAAATGATCTCTGAAGTTGAAGATAAATACCGCACCGACATTCGGAATGCAGGAGGTTATGATAAGTTTCTCAAAACCTTGTTGAATCGGACCGTTCGAACAAATTTTGAGCAGAAATCGACAGATCAGGCTAGATTTTCAGTAGAGATCAAATTGAATGATATCGCCATTCCTTCCATCCCCTGTGAATCGGTGGTAATTTCACGTTCCTTTGATTTAAAGACAAATCAGGAAGAATTAAAAATCTACATTGACGGACTGGAAAACGAATTAACCAAAGAAGTCGGTTATGAAGTCTTTATCAATGATTTTATTTTACCCCGTGAAATAGCGAAGTTTTTCTTCTTTGATGCGGAGAAAATTGTTTCTCTGGCAGAAGCCAAATCTCACAATGAACTTAAAAATCTGAGTCGTGCCTATTCGGAAGTGTTGGGGATCAAGAAATACGAAGATCTGAAGCGAAACCTTGAAATGCTGATTTCCAAATTGAAACGGGATGGAGCAACCCAAAAACAACAAACCAAACTTATCACTCTGTTTGATGATCAGGAGCAATTAGAGGGACAAATAGAATTGAATGAAGACAATTTGAGGGATATTGAAAGCGAATTGCACCTGTTTAAAATACGTTCTGAAGGAATTCAGGAAAAGCTAATCCGTGAAGGGAATGCCATCACATTAGAAGAATTATTGGAATTGAAGCGCGAGCAAGAAGAATTGAAACACGCTTCTCTTGAGCTCAAAAGCAAATTGCGCAAGTTGCTGGATATCGCTCCTTTGGTTATTGCAGGGCCGGCCTTGCTGAAATTAAAAGAACAAGTTGATGCCGAACGTCATTCGGGTAACATAACCATACATAAAACGGTTTTGCTAGACGAGCTTCGCTCATTCTCTTCCGTTTTACTCGAAAATTTAGATGCACTAGCGTTAGATGAATCCTTGAAAGGAAAGTTAGAGGCTGCTATTCAAAAACAATTGTCGGAAAAAGAAACCTTGTTTGGACAAGCACATGCGCATGCTCAGGTATTGGTTGATTTTTCGGAAGAACAGTTTCGAAACTTTGAAGCTGTTTTAAGTCATATTAAAAGCACATTCGCGAATCAATTTGAGGCCGTTGTTCAGGAAGAGAAAATCAATCGCTCGTTGTTGAACCGTGCCATGCAGAAAATCAAACAAGCAGAAGCCCGCAAGGACAATCCATTGGTGCAGCGCTTACGCGATGAAAAGAAGAACGTTGATGCCAAATTAGAAATGCTGCAAACGGATAAAGGTAAATTGCTGGCAGAGATTGATAACTACAAGCAACGCCTTGCATCTACAAGAAAAGTGCTTTCCGAATATGAGAAAGATTTGAGTGTGGCAGCAATGGACGACAAAAAACACGAGGTAGCGGTTGCAACCTTAGAGAAAATCAATGCGATCATCAAAAAGATCAAAGAGGATAAAAAGTATGCTTTGCAAAAATCGGTGTTACTTGGCTTGAATAAAATCATGCACAAGGACAATTTTGTGTATGATGTGCGAGTCAATGTACAGGAAGATATCATGGATATTGATTTACTGGATCAAAACGGACAAATCATTGACAAAGATTCGCTTTCAAAAGGAGAACAGCAGTTATACGCTACTGCCCTATTAAAAGCCTTAGTGGATGAATCAGGGATCAAGTTCCCGGTATTCATTGATAGTCCCTTGCAGAAATTCGATAAATTGCATTCGCGAAAAATCATTCAGGAATTTTATCCGGCCATTTCAGAGCAGGTGGTGCTATTTCCACTCCTGGAAAAAGAACTATCAGAAGCAGAATACGAATACCTTAAACCGAACATCAATAAGGTATACCTGATTGAAAATCGTGAACACAGTTCTACGTTCAGACAAGTGGATGCAGCGAACCTGTTTCAACACCTAAAGCAAGAAGATCATGTTCACGCAGATTAAAACCAGCTTAGAAACCCGCGAAATAGTGGTGCAGTTGACCCGCAAATTGGGCTTAGGGACAGAGAACATCATTGCGCGCATTGCTTTTTCGTATTCCTTGTCGAAAGGCGAAAAACTGGAATTAAAAGACATCGAAAACTCCTCCGGGAAAGAATACTCCAAAGCGGTTCTGTTTGGTGAATATGCGGATATGTATGTGGGCATGATCTGCGCGCATTACCAATTGTATAAAACAGACAAAGACATTGTCAAGTACATTAAAATGCACGTGGATCATGGTTTGCGTTTGCTGAATCAAGAAGTGGAGGAGCGGACGAATTTGGATGGGTTTGATTTTTTGTCGGAAAAAATAAGTAGTTCATTGATGATTGCCCTTTGATTTTTAAAGCTAATGGTTTTATTAGAAGTTGATTTACGCGACATTTTTTCTAATTTAATTCATGCTATTTTGAACATTGAGTTCATCTTGCTATTGACTTTTGGTTTTATTTTGAAAATTTATTCCTTTTCTTCTATGGATATTTTTAGTGCACCTGTAATTGCTTCAATCATAACCTTTATTGGGACCATTGTTGTAGCAATTATCTCAATTCATAATAACAGAAAAACTAGCAGAGACAATCTACGATTAGTTGAAAGAACTGATTTGATTGAAAAAAGAAATTCTTTGGAAAAGAAATTAACTGAGTTTTATATACCATTTAGACATTATTTGGAACAGAGTAAAACAATGTTTAAGATCTTTTTGAAAGATAAACCGGATGGATTTCGAACATTGACCTATTTGCTAGATCGTGAGAAGGAATACGGTGAAAAGAAGGAGAAAGTTATTCTTAGTGATAATGATAATGCACTACTAAAGACAATTATTGATGTAGGTAGAAAAATTGAAGATTTGATTAATGAAAAGGGTTATCTGATTGGGGATGATGTTGAGTTTGTTGATATATACAAACCGGGTGAAGGTTATCAACACATCGAGTATGATAATGATTTAACTTTGATAAGTCTTTTGGTTTCCCATCTTATCACCATAAGAATGGCTTTTCAAAAGGAAATTTCAGGTCAGGTGCAAAAGTTTGAAGGATTTGTTTTTCCAAATGAAATTAATCCCAAGGTCAATACCAAGATTCAAGAACTAGAAAATAAAGTAAGGCTCTATGATTCACAAATACTTGGCCTAATTCGATGAAAAGTCGAAAAGAAGTTACGATTAGCAGTTATGATAAAACTGCGGAGGAATACTTTAAAGTAGTCTCTGAATTTGATTTATTCCCTGAAATTTTTGAGTTTATAAACTTATTAAAGCCTAAAGGGAGGATTCTAGATTTAGGCTGCGGTCCAGGACAACATTCATTATTTTTTGCTGAAAAGGGTTTTGATGTTACTGGTATCGATTTATCAGAGAAGATGATTTCAATTGCCAAAAGAATTGCACCTGATGTGAATTTTGTAGTAATGGATATATCAAAACTGACTTTTTCATCTAATTCTTTCAATGGAATTTGGGCATCTGCAAGTTTGTTGCATATTCCTAAGGAAGAAATATATTCCGTATTACAAAGGTTGTATGATCTCTTAGAAGCAGATGGAATCCTTTATCTATCATTAAAATATGGAGATTCTGAGGATTTTTTGAATGATTACCGATATGGAGGGGTTAAAAAGTATTATGTCTACTACAAGCCTGAGGAGATCGAACAAATAATCTGTGAAACAAATTTTAAAATTTTAAGGCGAGGACTCAGAAATAAGAGAGCGACTTATGATACGAACTCCTGGATTCATGTTTTTTGTAAGAAGTGATTTTTAATCTCTAATAGGTTATTAATTGAGGATTAGAATTAATTAAAGATGACCTCCTCCTTAGGATCAAAGGGGATATTTTTTTCTTTGCAATAACTTTCAATTTCAGGATCACTCAAAAAGTAGGAATCGCAAAATTCCTCAAGCTCTTTTTCCGTAGACTTCATGTATTTCTCCTCAGCAGTCATAAGTTTTTCTATTTGTTCAATAAATTTTTCAAATTCTTTATTTATATGGCATAATTTATCAATAGTTTTAAAATCAAGATCTTTATATTTTGCCGGAAATAGGATTTTACTTTCGTATGGATCTGATCTTAGCTCTATAATTCCAATACCAAATGACTGATTCAGCCTTTCCATTTCATCAATCAAATTATTGCTAATGTCGAATGCTACTAGGTATCCATAATTTGCCCAACTCGAATTTGAAACCGTTTGAAAGAAAAATTTTTTTAAATCATAGTCGGAATTAATCTCCTTTTTTATCTCATAAGAAGAGATTTTAAAAGTATCTCGACGGTTTATTGCTTTTAAAAAAGTTTGATTGATTTTAGACTGTAGCATTAAAAAGTTAATCCCGACTAAATCGGGGTGGATCCATTTTTGATGACTATCCTTGCTGTTTGAAGATTGCTCATGAAAGATTGTTCTAGAGTAAGTATATGTGCTTTTTAAAAAAGTCACCAAAAGTTTATGTAAATCACGCTCGTGGAAATCTTTCTTTCTAGATTTCTGAAAATCAGTGTTATTGGTGTTGTCAAGTTGATTAGTTAATAAAGATTGTTCATATTTGGTCAGATAGTATTTGTAAGTTCTACCGGCGACTTTAATTCTTTTTACTCTAGAATCACCAATCTTAATTAATAGTCTTAGATTACCAGACATAACTCCCATTGGGTTTTTTGCCCCAAATAAGTAATATTTATTTTTGACAATATGATCATAAATCTCGTTTGCTGTCGTTAAATTTTTAAGGTCATCTAAACTCTTAATGATAGCTTGTTTAATTGTCATTTCTTTAATCATATTTTTTTCCATATCTATTAAGTTTTAATCAGTAATCCTCCCCCAATCGCTTCTGTTCCTCCTCTTCATCGTCCAATAATTCCTCACTTGAAATATTAGCCGCCACCATCATTGGAATTACACCGTTGTTCAGTAAAATCGGAGCGGCAATGAATTCCAGTTCCACGATGTAATCGTGGCTCACAAAATAGTACCCGTTTGGGATGTGTACATTGATCTCACTATTGGTATAGCCGGAAATATGAAGTACCGTTTTGTCCGCATATTTATAATCATTTTCATGGGAGAAATTAGTCATGCTGTAAATTTGTTGTTCGGAGTCTGTCATTTCTAACGCGTACTTCCCGGTTTTGCGGAAAGCAATTTTCGCTGCTATTCCACTAGACACAACCATCAGGATTTCATTTTCATGTGTAGTGATAAATAAATCAGAGCGCAAGGCATTTTTTAAGGCGAGAAAACAGCTATAATCGGTAATGCTTAATTCTCTTGGAATTTCATGATCGTAAAATCCAACAATTCTGTCGTTGACATCAAATATGCCACTAAATGCTTTCCATCGTTGTTCAATCAAAGTTGTAACAATTGTTCTCCAGTTTTTAAGAAGAATGTTTTGTTTTACGGGTTTTGTAATTTCAATATCGGTTTTGAAACACTCCTCGTTTTCGATTCGTTGGTTGTAGACCTCATACTCTCCCTTCCAAACTTGTTTCTCGCCTATCGGGAAGCTTCGACCTTTCCAATCCGGCTCTTCATCCGGATCGTATTTATATTCTGTTTCGTATTTCTTTTTGTAAGAAAGGTCTCTTGCAAAGAAATAAGCGTTGAGTGCATGAATACTCTTCTTTAGTTTCGGTTCTTTACTTTTAGAAGCATCGCTATACCATTTAAGAAATTGATCTTCAAGCGACCACCAGTGAGTTCCAAAATGTTTTTCGCACAATTCTTCCAAAGCCCCTTCAAATTTCTTAGTACGTTTCCGTTCATAGAAATAAAAGTCATCAACAGTCATCTGGTATTTAAAGTCCAGAATTTCCTGTTTGAGTACTTCAAATTCAGGTATAATTTCTTCGTAGTTCATGTTCAGTGATAGTGGATGTAATTGTTGTTATTCTTGTTCCAACTCCCAAAACGCCTTGTCCCGAATGACAATCGGTTCGGAACCGGCTAAATTGACCACGCTTTGGTGTTTTTCCAGCCCTTTAATCGTTTTGAGCAGGTTTTCTTTTTGCACTTTATTATCCAGTGAAAATAGTGATTCCACTTCTTTGAGTTTGATCTCATTCACGCGGTGAATCACCCAGGTGAGGATGTAATTGGAATATTCGTTTTCTCCGGTTGCAAAATGATTTAGGAATTGAGTAGACAATACAGTCCCTACTCCAAACTCACGACCTTCCTTCAAAATCTTACGCAGCGATTGGAAATTTTTCCCGAGAAAATTGTCCGCTTCATCCACCAAAATTATTTTCCGGATTTGACGTAGGTTCCCTTCAATCGTGCTGTGTCCGTGGCGTTGCATCTGTGTGTAAAACGCATCCAATGTAATCGCTACAATCAGGTTTTGAATGGATTCGTCGTATCCCGACAAATTAATGACCACCACACCATCAATCAAGTCGTACAACGATTCCGTTTTGCTTTCGTCCGGTTCAAAGATTTCAAACAAATCCAAATCCGAAATAGCGGCATACAAACTATCTCTCGGTACTTTTTCATCCGCCAAATACAACTGGCAGAAATCTCCGATGGTTGGTGAAGGTAGATTCCAGGTCGTATTGTCTGTGATGTCTATTCCTTTGCTTTGGTATGCCTCCAGAATGATGTCTCTAAGTTTCAATTTCTGTACATTACCTAGATTGAATGCGGTTGCAATCGTTTCTTTCAGGTCATTGGCCGTATGCAACGGTAATTTTGGTTTGGCATTTTCAGGAACAAGTTTTAGCGGATTGTATGGCAATTTTTCAAGGTTATACACTTTTGCATTGGTCGCTGAAACAAAATCATCTTTGATGTAATCGCCTTTGTAATCAAAAATCAGGATTCCGAGCGGATCGTTACCGATGTTTTGATCCGCATTTCTGTACAATTGTGTGATGAGCGATTTGGTAAATTGCGTTTTCCCTGTTCCCATGGTTCCAATAATCCCTGTATTGCAGTGCATTACCTTGTTGGAATTGTTAGGTTCCCAAATGACCGGCTGCTGGGTATTCAAGTCAGTACCGAAAAGGATCTTCATTCCCGTTGCCGTATTTTCGGGTTCAGCCGCTTTTGAATACGGATCGGTTGTTTCCTCCGAAACGATCTGAGGGACTTCGCTCATTTGTTCCTCCTGTTCGATAGCTGTTTTCGGTGCATCCGCAGCTGCATTACAATCATAGCTTGTTGCCAATAACTTGTTGGTATCAATCGTCGTTTTTGTATGATGAAACAATTGAATCAATTGATCAACTGATTGCACAAGAAAATTGTAACCATCCTGTTCCATCAGTTTGACTTCCATACAGTCTGCAGAAATGTTCAACGAACGAGTGATGGTTTCATTCCCGAAATAAATTAGCCCGAAATCACCTATAAACGGTTGCAACTTCTTAGAAACAGTGAACTGGTTATTTAGTAATTGTGTACGATAATTGTTCAGCAATACATTCCATTGCTGGTTGTCCCAGATTTGAAACAGTTTCATTTTCTCGGCACTAGTCAGCACCAATTTGGCAAAGAAATTTTTGTAAAATTCCGCAATGAATCCTTCCTTCGACAAATGTTCATAAATCAATTCTGCAGTTCGAGCACCTTGTACTTTCCCTTTTTTGACAAGGCCTTGTCCACCGATTTTCAATTCAACCGGATAGAAATGCATCAGTAATTTATCGTTTTGTTGTTCAATACCTATCAAAAGTAAGTCGTCGCTGTATGAGCCAATTCCCCCTAAATTTGTGGTGGAGAACAATCCGTCTTCTTTTGTCAAACCGGCATTCCCAGAAACCCTTAAGATTTCTTCCAGTGAGATAGGCACCCAAATGACACAAGGGTTGTAGAGAAAAGTCAAAGCGGTTTTTACTCCGGAAAGCAAACTCAGTTTTTCTTTCGGGAAATGACTTCGTTGGCGCACCAAACCCAACAACCAGTCTCCGTTGATCGCATTGAAGAAATTGATAATCGGAATGGTATCGGTTTGCGGGTCATATTTGACGTTGTGCTTGGTCAAGAATTCCTGTACCACAAACGCATATTGTTCGGTTTTCCTGCTCACCGTAATCGCATCGTATCCGCTGGAGTTGGTGTATTGATCACTGTAATGCACAATCACCAAATCGGAATTATCTTTGAAAAAGTCTAGATCCACTCGCGGATCAATGTACGTCACCCAATGTGAATTGATGTATAGTTTTTCCAACTGGCTGCGAATGGCGTAATTGATCGTTGTACACAAGGCTTTTTTGGAATCGAAAGGATCGTCATTGGATGCTACTTTGGCAAACGCATTGTAGCGAATGGCTAATTCCATTACAACGGATTTTTTGTCAGGTAAGAAATGTGTCCCAAATCCAGTACGATATGTATCCTGATGCGGAATAAACGAAACATCAGAAAGTAATCCATTTAAAGACAGTCCTGTTTTGACATCTCCCATATCGTTGAACGAGAAAGTGGATTTCTCCGTGTCGAACTGGTAAAAGGTGATGTGTGCATACTCAAATTGTTCCTTCTCTTTTGGAAAAGACCGGGAGTAGAAATTCACCTTTTCAAAGAACACATTGAGCAAATCTTCTTTGTCAAAGGCATTTGTTTTTAAATTGATATCCAGCTGCTCTTCAATCTCGGCAATGGAAGAATAAAAAGTTAGCTCTTCAAATTTATTGACCAGGTTCTCAGAACCATAAATGAATACTTCAATCGGAATTAAATCGCTCAGGCGTTTATCCCTGTGGGTATTTAACTCAGTTCGGTAAAATTCAAACAATCCATGCAGCACCTCTGTACAGTCTCCCTGATTGATGACATTAATGCGAATCGGAGCCTCTTTCGAAGGATTGAACAAGATACTGTAGTTGCTTTTGAAATCCTTGAGTTTGGAGGAAATGAGGTCAGAAACATAGCTTTTGGAAATCCCTTGCTTCGTATCGGAATAAATAGAATAGTACATCCATTCCGGCGAATGCCCAGATTCCGTAGGAATGTAAATTTGCTTTCCTTTTCCTTCAATATAAGGGAGCAAGTTGCCCGGATTTAGGCGTTTCAAAATGGCATTGTAACATTCAGAATCCTTCTCTAAAATACCGTTTACTTGCAATTGATAAGCAGCATTCAATGGGTGAAACGGACTTAGTTTCCATCTCCTCGCACCAGTGCCTTCTCTCACAACTCCTAATAAAAAGACATTTTTTTGTTTGACAGTCAGGGGATAATTTTCAGGAAAATCAGTGATATAGTTTAAAATCGTTTGAACATAATTCACTGCTATTTCTCGTTCTTCGTCAGTTAAAAATGCCAAACTAGGTTGTACTTCTTTTGAGCGGAAAATTGCCCGGAATTGATCAAAAGCTTCCTTTATAGACTGGTCTAACTCAATCGGAACATTGGAAAGTGATTCGTTGCTGTTTTCTATCCAGTTATATGCATCGGAGTAAGTTAGAACCTTTTCAAGCATGAGGTTTTTACGGAAATCTCCGCTTACCGTTCGTTCTTGTTGTTCGGTTTTGAGTTGAATCTTAATGATATCATTCTCGTGTTTGTATCGAAAATCCGATTGATGCAGACGCTTTTCTTTCCAAACATCTATACCTGTTATCAATCGTGGCGGTTCGAAATCGGGTTTGATATGAATAGGAAGTAAAGTGTTTTCAATGCTTATCCTGAAGAGAATTTCTTCGGCATCCATGTTGGCATAATCACAATTCAATATCAAAGACGTATTTTCGGAAATTGAATAACTTTTATCTGATTCCAATTCGGCATCTATTCGCTGTTGACCACCTTCGTTAAAGACAAGCGTATTGTCATCTTTAATCGATAAGAAATTCTCAGATCGATCTGTTCGTATCAGGAAATTGGTTTCAAATTGTGCCAGGAAATTGGATTGAAAAGGAACATGCAACAACTTAATTGTAAACGTTTTCCTCGAATCAGGATCCACGTATTTGATCACGTGAAACGGAGAAACACTGTTACATCTGATCAACGTTATTAGTAAATTGAATCCACTGTTTTGAACCGTTAAGTCATTTCCTTTAAAGTTGATTCCTTCTTTTTTGGTTCGCTGATCAAATTTGACTTCCAATACGGTGTTTTCTTCCTGTAAATGATTGAAAACAATGAGGTTATAATTTCTCTTTTTAGATACTGTTGAACCATCAGGACGTTGCCACAAGATAGACTCACTTGAATCACATGAAATGGAAACGATTTGCGGTATTTCTTTCGATTTTTCTGCTTCCATCCACTTGGAAAGCTCACTAAAATCTGTTGTTTTCCAATCTTTGGTGAATTTAGAGACCGCATTATCCGGTAACAATTCTTTGAGCACCGATTCAGGCTCATCACCTTGAAAGATAGTTTCGATTTTTCTGAATAACTTATAGTTTTCTTCGATATCTGTATCAATTTTAGCTCCCTTCGTTTGCAGCTCCTGGTGAGGAAAAAGCCCCAAAGTACCAAAGTCTTTTTCTTCCATTTTCCCTTTAGACAACACGCGGATTACCGCTTCGTAATCAAAAATGGAATTGTTATCCTCTAAAACACTTTTTGTTTTGTAATCCAACAGTGTTTTCAGAACCTCTTTTTCGTGGTCTTTCAAGCTGGTATTCGCATCGATATCTTTCTCTACTCTTTTTCGGAAATTCGCATAATGTAGTGGCATTCCGTCTTTTTCCAGGTTTTCACTTCCGCCTGAGATACTCTCCAGTTTTTGATTGTAAATGATAAACAAGGCGTTGTTTTCAAATCCTTTCGTTTGTTCCGAAACACTGTTTCGCAACATTGTAAAATAGTCTTCGGTGGCGTTTTCACTGGAAACGATCAAGACTTTTGTTCCGTTAATCTCAACGGAAAACGATTCAAAAGTGGTGTTTCCGGAAGGATGCTTATAAGAAAACGATTCTGTTTTCAGAGAGCTATCTGTTCGAAGTACATCAAACAGTTGTTGCACGTAGGATTTTTCTTCCAGGTACAGGTTGTATCGGTCTCCAGGTTGAATCTGTTGGTTGGTAAAGAACTCAACGATCAATTGAGAGGCATACTTATAAAGAGGATTTAATGTATTGTGCATCGCCGCTATCACTTTTTTTCTCGATGAGATTAATTCGTTCAAATAGTTTAATGATTTCCAGTTTGGAGGTTTCGTCAAACGTGATTCCACGTTCACAAAGTCGCTCCCAAAATACTTTCAGACGTATTTTTTCTTCAGTTCCCACACATAATTTGGTGAGGAACAGTAAAACTTCCTGAGATAATACCAACTTAGCACCTAAACGACCACCAGATTTGGTGAAGTTTTCCTTGCTGAAACTACTAAGCCACAATGCATAGTCTTTGTAGGGTTTGTTTCGTTTTCCATTTTCGAATTGGTATCGTATGGTGTACCATAAAGAATAGATCTGCGTTGTTATTTCCTGATCAAAGGTTCTTAAAGCAAGTGATGTTTTTAAATTTTGCTCACATTCTTCCCAATTTGCGGGTGGAATCAAGGTTTCTACTTCTGTCTTGTAAAACTGAAGTAGTTCCTCTAAACAGTCTTTGAATTCTTGTTTTTCAGAAGGTTGAAAGGAATTGTAGAGGGAAGTGATTTCGTCATAATCGCCAATTAATTCACCATCTACCGAAATATAATTGATCAGCTCCAATGCATTGGCATGAGCAAATACTCGCTCATAATGTTCGGAAAGTTTTTTCCACCCCAGTTTGTGAAGAGACAACCTTGATTCAGATAAATTTTCCCAATCCATTGAAAAGTAAATTGGTTTTATACAGTAGACTTCTTTCCCAAAACTATCCAGTTTCAATGAAAGTTGAGTGAAATAGAAGAAATAGTAATACTTGAAGAATAATTCAAAGTTTTCCAGGAAATAATCTTTATTCGCCAATAAAAAATCAAAATCTTCCTGAAACAGTTTTATGACTTTAGGTGCCAGATTTCTAAACACCTGTTTTTCTCGTTTGCTTTCTTTTTTGTCTGTTTGTTTCGGCAAGCAATCTGAAATGAGCTGGTTCAAAATATTGTCACCTCCTTTATTGGTCAAAAGTGTTTCGAATCCTTGGTGATTTTTGATAAAAACGTCGGAGATAAAAACAGGAATATCCTTAATTGCTGAATTACTATTGATGAAATTCATGTAAGAAATAACATGAAAGTCATATTTGAACAGCCCATTGTCTTGTTCAAAATAAATTTTGCTGAGAACGTCCTCTAACTGACTCTTTTCTTGGGTGTCTACTTTTTGAAGTACATTCCCAAGAATAGTGTTTTTTAGTTCTGTTTTGTAGGTTTCAATATGTTGCGGTTTAGCCAATTCTTTTTGTTGTGACAAACGTATGGTTTCACCCATAATACCTTGAAAAGACACGAAATCATTTTTAAACACATGTCCACCGGGTTGTGTTTTAAAAGGGAACACATTGATTTGGTATCCGGTATGATGCTGGAATGCATTTGTTTTCAATAATCTTCCTTTCAAACCGGTTTTACCGTCCTTTAATAATTCAATTTTTCTCATGATACCAGTTCGAATTTATATCCGCCGAATGGGTTCTTTGTCAACTTGTAATCAATCGGTTTACCCACATTTACTTCGTCGATGTATAGCGTGTTTTGTTGATTCTCCTGAGTTACTTCATGAATAAAATAGACGAAGTAGATGAAGTTATTATTGTCTTTTCTATTAGGTCTGTATCCCAAATTGATCATTTTCAATGTTTTGAATAAACTGAAATCAATAGCTATTCGGATATCCGTATTTGCAGGATTGGGTGATTTGTAACAAACAATAAACTCCTGAATGAATTGATGGAGAATGGGTTCATGAGTTTTATCAGGAATGTAAGGCTTCGGAGTCATTGAAAAATCTTTAAAGACCCGGTATTTTGTTTGCCTTCTCCCCAATTTCAAAACCACTTTACCTCCTTTTTTGGGGTCGCCATACCATTTTTTGATAGCGTTCTCAACTAACTCATACAATTTACCTAAATAGATTTCATTCCCCTTATTAAAATGGTAGAGCCAGTTAATGTATTCCTGAAAATCGTTGTTTTCAAAAGCCGGTCCTTTTTGAAAGAAAAGTAGCCTCAAAAAGTACTTTGAAATAACATCTCTATTTACAGCATCAAGTTTAATGGATGCTAAAATTGAGTGATACAATTCGGGCTGAATATCTGCTGCGAAAAGTTCTGAGGGTTTCTCTATACTTTGTAATTTCAATAGTTTTTCATCCGTTTGATCGTTTCGAATAGTACAGGGATCCAATTCGGCAAGTCGAGCAAATAGATTCGATAAATCAGCATGTTCGAACAGATAGTTGGGGATCAAACAATTTAGAAAATCACTATCGGTAAGCTGGCCTATCACCTCCAACTGATCTTGTTCATTCACAGATGATAACTGTATCGGTACAATTAAATCATGAATAAAATTGAGTATTGAACGGACTGATACAATTTCTTTATTCTGAGCGATTGATTGGATAATTAATTGAACAATTAATTCCCTGTTTTTGGTATTGAAAAGAAACTCATAATTGGCCTTGACAGGACATCTTGAAAATTCTGATCGGTTTTCTATTTTGGAGTACGCTTTGTATATAATATTGTGTTCGGAGTCCGTCACTATTCGATTCAATAGTTCCGAAATAGTAGCAGAAACTGGACCATTTTCTGCCAGTGAATACAAATGGTAATCCGTAAAATTAATTTGATGAAAATGACTTTCATCTTCAAAATCTTTAAAACTGACTAAAGTATTGTCCAAAATGGCTTGCTCATGGATGAATTTTGCTAGCTTTTGAAATTCAGTTCCATGTTCTTCCATGAACTTACTCAAAGTTCCAAGGTTGATCGCAAGTATTAATTTTGAATTGGATTGTTCAATAAGTTTATCCTTAAACCCATCAAGTAATCGATATAGTGTATCATTCGATGATTCATTTGGATTATGTGATTCCGTAGCATCATTATGAATTTGGAATTCCCCTATTTCGTCAGGAATATCGTTGTGTAAATAAGAGAGAATATGCGATTTCCCATCACCCACATTTCCACACACCAAAATCAACTGAGCATAACTCAGCAAACTACTGTGAACGATGATATGTTTTAATCTGTTTTCAACTTCTCGTTCAATATGAAGGTATTTCTTGAAATCATCCAAATCGTATTTACCTCCTTGAGCAATGGCATAACGGGAAGATTCTTTTAGCTTTTGAAGTTCAGTAATTAGTGGGTGTAAAGTCATGAGTAGCTGTTTTGTCAGAAGCCTTCGTTAAAGAATTCTTTTAGCGAAATATTTAGATGATCCAAAATTTTAGCAAGCGTCGAAAATTTAATATTTCCACCATTCTCATATTTCCCGTATTGAGAACGCGAAATCCCCAAGTCATAAGCTAAATGCTCGTAGTTGGTATAGCCTCTCAATTTGCGGAAATACCTCAGTCTTTCTCCAAGCTGGTTTAGTATTTCAGTTTCTAGTGAATCCATCTATGCGAAATTGCTTATTATGGATTACTTTTAGTACCTGTTAAAGTATGGTTTTAAATATTCGAAATGTAGAACATTGTAGTTTGTTCATCATGCTAGCCTCAGAAGCTTAAATCCTCTCCTAAATACCAATACCTCTATGTTGACGAAATTATCGTAGAGAATTACAAAAAACTGACCGACACAAACAGTTATTGTGAGCTCGATATTTGGATTGAGTTATACGGATTCGGAGGAAGGGATGAGCCTACTTATCTGTATGATGCCCGGAGTATAATTTGTTTTAGTTACAAAATTGAAGATTTAACTACTGTTTTGAGTTTGGAAATTGACGATATGCAATAGATTTGCCCTTCAAACACAAACAACTACGCAGATGCCTGATTATCGATCTATTATGAATAATTTGGCGTGAATTTTGATGCAATTCATGAACAACAGAACTACTCTATGAAAATCAATTTACTGCTCTTTTTGCTAGCCATTTCGGGTGTTTCGTTCGCACAGCGGGACACGCTTCATTTTATGGTTTCCTGGCCTGCCGAAAAATTCGCTGAGACTTACACGGCACAGCTTATAAAGCTGGACGATGAAAATCACTATGAACTGGATATTATTCGTACGGTTTTCCAAAAAAGAAAAGAACCTACAGAAGGTGGAGATAGTATTGTGCGAAGCTACATTTTGCCACCCAATCTGAACGACTCCAATGCTTTCCGGTTTAAATGCGAACCACTCAGCCTTGGAAACGGTCAATTATTTGTGATCACGGATTATGCCGACAAACAAACGAGAAAACTCCCGGAGTTTAAAGTACCCTTTAATTTAAAATCAGAAGACGCGTTGGTGTATTCTGATTATCCTAATAGTAAGCCCACTGCTTATCAGTTTTCCTTCGAAGGTTGTTGCCTCATCTTTAACGCCGATAAAACAGAAGGATATCTTTCGGTAGTAGGATACCTTTTCGGGCTTCCCTACAATAGCTTTGTGCCAAGAACCGTTTGCAATGACGGCATTTACAACCCTGGATTATTGAGTTACGATTACGAGCAAAATATATGCGCATTAAAACGCTACAAAAAAATCCAATCACTCTCCTATTACGAAGGTGATTTAAAAACGACATTGGAGCGAAATATTGAACTTTAAAAAAAGGTTCTGAACGCAATAACCTTCGTGATTCGATGATGGAACATGTTGTTATTCCTGATTTAACGGGCCAATGGCTAAAACACTGCAATGAAAAGAATCATCAGGAGTATTTAAAACAAACAGACCAATCTCCGGGAAAATTGAATTCACCCGAATTGATCGAACCGATTTTCTCGCAGTTCAGGTTGGATTATGCAGCTTATTATGCCTATTTGTTTGGTGACGTAACTGTTGAAAGCAGTATTCCTCCACGCGTTATTTTCGATTCGATCATGATTACAAATAATCGTTTTGGCAAACACTTAGGTTCTGAATTTCCATATGAGGGCTACAGAGAGGTTACCGGTTATTCTATAGAATCGGGTACGGCAGAGTTTAGAACAGTAGACGCCTGGATTTACGGTCATTATTGTGGTTATAAAATGGCTTTCCGGTTTACTTTTATGAATGAGAAACGCCCGGATGGAAGTTATTCTGACCGATGGTCTTTTAAAGAAATGCAATTGGATAAAGGCTATCTCCAGCAGGAATAAAAAGCGAATAACCTACCCTTCAAACACAAACAAATACTCTACTCCCCGCCCGGGATTATTGATGAGCTCCATCTTTCCGCTGAGTTGTTCACACAGGGTTTCAATGAGTTCGAGTCCGAAACCGTGCGCCAGTTCGTCGGGGAAACCAACTCCATTATCGGTGTAAGCCAGCGTAAATTGTTGAATTCCGGAAGAAACAAGTCGAATAGTAATCACTCCTGTTTCGCCCAGCTGACCGTGTTCCACCGAATTGGCGATGAGTTCGTTGAGCAACAATCCCAACGGCACTACCACGTCCTGTTTCCATTCGGTGAGGTCCACTTCCATTTTGAGTTCGATCTGCTGGTTCACAGTGTTCTGACGCAGTAAATCTTCGGCCAGTCCTTTGAAATACGTCGCGCAATCAATATTGGAAAGATCAGGAGACTTGTACATGCGTTCGTGGATCAGCGCAATTGCTTTAATACGGTATTGTGCGTCTTCGAATACCCGTTGCGAAGCTTCGTCATGAATCTGCACGCTTTGCAGTCGCAGTAAGGAATTCACGACCTGCAGGTTGTTTTTTACACGGTGGTGAATTTCCTTCAGCAGCACGGTAATTTCGGTATTTTGCTTTTTTACCAGGATGTTGTTTTCTTCCAACAACCAGTTTCCGGTTCTGAGCGCGTGTTCTGCCTTGCGGGTGGTGGAAACAAAAATCGACAGGATGTAAATCAACACAATCAGCGCTCCGGCAATTTCAGCGACCAGGAAATACTTGATGGTTGGAATGGAATCGAGGAAATCGCGCAGGTTACTTTCCAGTTTGTTGACCACAAAAAAGGAAAATCCGGTGAGCAGGAACAAACAGAAAAAGGTTCCCCATTTCACCCCGATCATAAACACGGCAAACACCACAATCACAATCATCCAAAAAGGTTCTACCAGGTGCAGCGCCTGATCATTGAAGTTGATATTGACACAAACGATCATGGAAGTGAGCAAGCACAACACAAACGACGACCACCAAATACTTTGATAACGCTTGAACACAAACACCTGAACCACCACGAATACAAGTCCTAAAACAGATGGTAGTACTTTGCCGTACAAGCCCGCACATAGAATGTAAATGATCAGCGGAGTGAGCACCAAAAACACCAAAAAAGAAGCGTTGAACAGCAAAATGGCTTTTGACTGCTGATAAATGTCCTGTTGCTTGGCAATATAGTCACCAATCAACCACTCTTTGCATTTGTAATACAGTTTCAATTGAACGCGGGGTGTGTTTGCTTTTAAAAAGCACCGAATATACCCAAGAATCGTTTTAGTACTGCGTTTTTTGTCGGGAAAAATGAAATTAAATCTCCTGATCCTGTGAAGAAATGAACAATCGAATGCTATTAAAAAGTCCTCCCAGCCTGTTTTGTGAGTGAAAAAAAGCTGTAGTTTTAAATCGCTTTTAATTGGAATGATTGTTGCATAAACCGTCGCATCCGGGTATAAAACAACTCGTTATCAATAGTTTGAAAACAAAACGGTTAATGACAAAACACATGAAAAAGATCTTCGCACTGGCAATCGTACTCTTAGCCTATTCGTGGGCAAATGCTCAATGTACCATTCACAAAACCGACAGAGCGGGCGCCTCCACTCAGAATGGAAAAGCCGTTGGTAATGTTGTTTATTCTACCGATGCGCAGGGAGCCAAAGCTTCCAAAATCGGAAAAGTGGACGGAGCTGTGCTTTATGCTACCGACCGAAAAGGCGCAACTCCTGTGCAAAAAGGCAAATTTGAAAACGGTGTTGTGTATTCAACCGATCGTTTCGGTACCAATGCGGTGAAAGTGGGAAAAGTGGAAAAAGGAACGGTTTACTCAACGGATAGTTATGGTTTGAATGTAACGATTGTGGGGAAAGTAGAAGGTGATTGTGAGGCTGCGGGAGCGTTGTTGTTGCTGTTGATCAAATAGGCTTTTCCAACACAAAGACACAAAGCTTTTTTTTGACAGATAGACGTATTAAGATCACAAAGACGGTTCTTCTACTTGAATTTCTTTGTGTTCTATAATACACTCCTCTCATCTATGTTCTCTATGTGAACTATGTGGTTCATTTCTTTTTGGAAAAACTCAACCCTTAGTTCTAAAACGATATAGCAACCTCTCCGGACTAAAAGTCAATGGAAATCACTGTTTTAGAGTCAAAATTCGACAGCAAAAAAGCTTGTTTTGCCTTCCTTTTTTGTACCTTCGTGGACCTTTAACAACTTTCTAATGCGAAAACTACTGCTGCTTTGGATGCTTTCTATGGGGCTTTCCGTTACTGCTCAAGATTATTCTTACCGTTTTTCAGGGAATTTATCGGAAACTGCCCAGTCGGAATTCATCAAACGAATGGAAGATTTTCATTTTTATACCGACGTCAAACTGCGCTATAAAAATGACAGTCAAAAAGGCGAATTGCTGTTTACCATTCCCGTTCAACCTGATAAAACAGAAGAGGAACTTCCCTACTCCATTCTGGATGTCAAACAGCTGTTACTAAGTTTTGATTTGCTTCCCGACACGTTTGTAGAACGTCCAAAAAACTGATTATGCGCCTCGCTACTTTTTTCAAACTTTTTGCAGGTTGCATCTTCGTTCCGGCGGCACTTTTTGCCCAATCCAACGACTGCTCTACTGCAACCCCATTACCGGTGACGGCCAATTGTTCATCGCCCACAGCGGGAACTACTGCTTCGGCAACACAATCGATTCCGGGATGCTCGGGTACCGCCGACGATGATGTGTGGTACCAATTTACCGCAACTGCCACCGGACATAAAATCACCGTAACACCTTCTGCCGGAATGGATCCTGTGGTTCAGGTGTTTTCAGGAACCTGCGCTGCGCTCACTTCACTGGTGTGTCGTGATATTGGTTTCAGCGGTGATCCCGAAATTGTCAATCTCACAGGTTTGACCATCGGAAACGTGTACCGCGTGCGGATTTATCACTACTCAGCAGGATCAGGAACCGGAACATTCACCATTTGCTGTACCGTTGCTCCTCCTGCGCCTATCAATAACGAATGTGCCAGCGCTACGCCACTCAACGTCAATACGGTTTGTACACCAACTGCCGGAACAACCGACGGCGCCACCCAAAGTATGTCGGGCTGTTCGGGAAATGCTGATGACGATGTTTGGTATTCATTTGTTGCGACTAACTCCTCTCAGACAGTTACCGTTACTCCAACAGGAGCTAGTTTAGATCTTGTTTTTCAGGTATTTAGCGGTTCATGTGCTTCGTTAAACAGTGAATCCTGTGTGGATCTCACGTATATGGACGATCCTGAAACAGCGCAAGTTGTAGGGCTCACGGCTGGTCAAACCTATTTTATCCGCGTGTATGATTATTACAGTGGAAGTTCAGGTAATTTCAATATCTGTGTTACCGGTCCGGCTACTTCGGTTCCAACCAACGACAATCCATGTTCGGCTTTGGCCTTGCCTGCTATCACTTCCAATTGCAATTACCTTGAATTTACAACAGTTGGAGCGACCAATACCGCCACTCCGGGAGCTCCTTCGGCCTGTATTGGCGGATCGGGAGCGATGATCGGCGGTTTTAGTGCAAGTACCATTGATGTTTGGTTTTCGATGGTGGTTCCTGCTTCCGGAAATGTTTACATTACCTCAAAACCCAATATGGGCGCGGGACGCATCAGCGATGGTGTGATGGTTTTGTACTCGGGCGCCTTGTGCTCGTCGCTGACCCAAATTCAATGTTCGGATGACACACCTTCTTATCCGGGAGCGGCCAACGACGGATTACCGTTGATCAGTGCCACCGGACTCACTCCCGGAGCGACCGTTTGGCTGCGTTATTTCGGCTTCGGAACTTCTTCAGGGACCTTTGGTTTTTGTGTAAGCACTGCCACCAACGACAATTGCGCCAATTCACTTTATATTTGTGACATCAACGGATACAGCGCTTCTACAAGTGCAGCTTATACTGCTGATCGTCCGTGTAACATGTTCGGGAACAACGAAACCAACGCGGGAGTGGATCAGCCAAACGGCACCAATACCGGCGGAATTTTCGGTCAGGGCGGCGCCTGGGGATCAGGTTCACCTGCTTTTGATGTGAATATCAATAACAATTCCTGGATTCGCTTTACTGCTTCGGCCACAACAGCTGTTTTAAACGTCAGTATTTCTGATTGCTGGGTGGGAAATTACCCGAGCGGTGGTGTTCAGATGCAGATTTTCTCCAGTACAGGCGGCTGCTGTAACTTTACCCCTGTTTCCGATTTCAAAGAAAACTCTACCGGATTCACCATTACCGCCAACAACTTAACGGTGGGCAGCGATTATTACTTAATGGTCGATGGTTTTGCCGGCGATATTTGTAATTATACCATTACAGCACAATCGGGCGTTTTGTTCCCGAATATCACGCCTGTCGGACCTATTTGCGCCGGACAAAGTGTAAATCTAACCGCTCCTGCAGGAGCCACTTCTTACGAGTGGCAGCACAACGGCGCGATTTCACAATCAGTGAACGTTACACCGCCTACCACACAAAGTTATTCGGTGGAAGTGAGTGGTTTGTGTGGTTACAAGCAAACGTTAACGACTACGGTTACGGTAAATCCTGTTCCTGCAGCACCAACGGTTTCAGCAACATTGAGTGTCTGCAACAACCAAACGCTCAATTTGACGGCTTCAACTGTTTTGGGCGCAACGTATTCGTGGACAGGGCCAAACGGATTCACCAGTTCATTGCAAAATCCTTCCATTTCAAACGTCAGTTCGATCAATGCAGGTGTTTATTCGGTAACGGTAACCGTGAGCGGCTGTACAAGTCCTGCGGCTACAACTACGGTAACGGTGAATCCGATTCCTTCGGCTCCGGTTGCGGGAAGTAATTCGCCTGTGTGTCCGGGGCAGTCGATCGACCTCACGGCAAGCAACATTGTCAACGCGACGTATACCTGGACCGGCCCTTCGGCGTATTCATCCGGAATTCAGAATCCTTCTCGACTCAATGCCATTGCAGGCTACGCCGGAACGTATTATGTGACAGCAACGGTAAACGGCTGTACCAGTGCGCAAGCATCGACTGTCGTTGTGGTCAATCCGACGCCAAGTGCACCGATTGCATCCAGTAACTCTCCGGTTTGTACCGGGAATACCATTAATCTTTCGGCCACTACTGTTTTGGGCGCTACCTATACCTGGTCTGGGCCGAACTTATTCACTGCTTCCGGACAAAACACCAGTGTGCCGAGTGCTGCATTGGTCAACGGAGGAACTTATTCCGTCATTGCAACGGTTAATGGCTGTCCAAGTTCAGCAGGCACAACGCTTGTAACGGTCAACGCTACTCCTGCTACTCCGGTCCCTACTTCCAATTCACCGCTTTGCGAGGGAAGCACCATCAACTTATCTGTTCCTCCGGTAGGCGGAGCTACGTATGCATGGACAGGTCCGAATAGTTTTTCGAGCACGATTGTGAATCCTTCTATTCCAAACGCAGGACCACTGACAAACGGAATTTATTCCTTAACAACAACAGTAAATGGCTGTACCAGCGCTTCGGGTTCTGTACCTGTAACGATCAATCCTCCGGCTCAAACAGATGCGGGAACCAACCTTGCTTCGTGTAATGGTGCTCCTGTAGTACTGGCCGGAACAATTGGCGGTTCAGCCGGTTCGGCAACATGGTCGGGCGGAACAGGAACGTTTGATAATACCGGTTTGTTGGGTGCCACTTATACGCCTGGTGCCGGAGACATTACTGCCGGAACAGTGACATTGACATTAACGACCAATGATCCTGCGGGTCCATGTTCCTTTGTTTCAGATGTGGTGACCATTACCATTTCCAGTTCGCCGAGCGCCAGTTTTAGTTATGCTCAACCTACTTATTGTCAAAGCAACAGCGATCCTTCACCGGTTTTCGGTGCGGGAGCAAGTGGCGGAACCTTTTCTGCCGGTGCAGGATTGGTGGTGAATACAGGAACAGGAATTATTGATCTTTCGGCATCAACTCCGGGAATCTATACCGTTACCAATTTCATTCCGGTAAATGGTTCATGTCCAAGCGCTACAGCAAATACACCGATAACAATCGTCGCAACTCCGGCTACTCCGGCTGCTGCAAGCAATCCGATTGTCTGTGATGGCGGAACGTTGAACCTCTCTACCCCAACAGTTGTCAACGCAACGTATGACTGGACCGGGCCAAACGGCTTTGTTTCAACGACCCAAAATCCTGTGGTTACTCCTGTGAGCGCTGCAGATGCAGGAAATTACAACGTAACGGTTACCGTGAACGGTTGTACCAGTGCGGTGGGAACAACCGCGGTTGCCATTACTCCGCTGCCTGTTGTGAGCATTGTGAACGGCACTTCTACAGCGATTTGCATCAATGATAGCGTTACGCTAACAGCTTCTGGAGCTACTTCTTATGTGTGGAGCACAACTGAAACTTCTACTTCCATTACGGTTCAACCGACAGTCGCTACAACCTACACCGTGACCGGAACGGAAAATGGCTGCGACAATAGCGATCAAATCACGGTAAATATCAATACTCCGGCGGTTTTGACAACTGTTCCAACGAGCAATCAAAGTAATTGTGATCAGCCAACGGGGTCTGTTCTTGGCCTGGTAGCCAGTGGAAACGGCACTTTTACGTATTTATGGACAGATGGATCAGGCAATGCCGTTGGTGTTGGTTCCGACTTAACGAATGTTCCTGCCGGCAATTATTCCGTAGAAATCACAGACATTAATGGTTGTATAGCAGTCTTCGGGCCATATGCGGTAAGCAACTTCCCTACTCCTGCTGCGCCAACAATTACCATCGACAATGCGAACCCGTGTTTGGGTGGTTCATTTACCGCTACCGCGAGTACAATTGCAGGTGCAAGTTATAGCTGGAACGGTCCGGGAGGCTTTACTTCCTCGGGAATTTCCATTTCCATCGATCCGATTGACAACAGCAATCAGGGGAACTATTGCGTTACGGCAACCGTAAATGGCTGTCCGACTGCTCCTGCATGTCAGGCGGTGAGCATTACACCTTTACCGAGCATCGATGTTTCGGCATTGGGAAGTGATTCTTCGGCATGCATCAATGAAACGATCACACTAAATGCTTCTGGTGGAAACACCTATACATGGACTGGTCCGGACGGATTTACAGCAAATGGTTCTTCCATTAATATCGTTGCATTGAACGAATCGCAGGAAGGTTATTACGTAGTCACCGGAAGTAACGGTTGTTCGAGCACCGATTCGATTTTGGTCATGGTAGCACCTTCACCTGTTGCCAATGCAACGAGTGACGTGAGTGTATCGGGTGTTTATTGCGAAGGTGCGACTGCACAATTATCCAGTAACGGCGCTACTTCGATCAACTGGACGGGACCGAACGGATTTACATCGACACAGCAAAATCCGGTGATTGATCCTGTGAACGCGCTAACGAGCGGTTTGTACATCGTCACCATAACAGATGCCAATAATTGCAGTGCTTCCGATTCGGTGGATGTCAATTACCAACCGGGCAACAATCCGGGGATTTCAGGTGATGAAACACCTTGTCCGGGAGAAACCCTTGTGTTGGAGGCATCCGACGGATCAACTTACGTGTGGAACGGTCCGAATAATTTCACTTCCAACCAACCAACGGCAACTATTCCGAATATCCATGCGAACCTTGCCGGAGATTACACCGTAACGATTACCGATTCGGTTGGCTGTACATTCACCGATACCATTACGGTTTCCATTGTGATTACGCCCGAATGTTTGAAAATCCCTGAACTGGTAACACCTGACAGCGATGGTCACAACGACGAATGGGACATTGAAGGTCTGGAAAATTATCCGGAAGCAACGGTACAATTGTTCAATCGCTGGGGGAACCTGATTTTTGAAGTTTCGCCGTATACACAGCCCTGGAAAGGTGAAACCAACAAAGGTTTATCGATCGATGGCGGCGACGGACGCGTTCCTTTCGGCACGTATTTTTACCTCATTCGCCTGAACGATCCTGACGGAAACGAGTACAAAGGCTACATTGAACTTCAATACTAAACAGATGATGCAAACGATTCGCTTATTGGTATTGTCGGGCAGTTTACTCTGCTCATTCGGGTTTGTTTCTGCACAGCAAGACGAACAATTATCGCTGTACAATCAAAATCCGTTGTACTACAATCCTGCTTATGCGGGAAGTCGTCAAAGTATCAGCTTTGTTTCACTGGCCCGTTTTCAATGGGTAAGCTTTAGCGGAGCGCCGCAATCACAGTGGTTTTCGGTACATAGTCCTATCCTTGGAAACAACATGGGAATTGGTGCTCATATGGTAAATGACCGCATTGGCAGCAGAAACAGAACCTCGGCTTATGTTGACGTGAGCGCCGGAATCCGGTTGAATAAAAAGGGCCATAAACTGGCAGTCGGATTATCGGGCGGAGCGGATTTTATGTCTTTCGATTTTTCAGATTTAACAGTCACCGATGCCAACGATCCGTATTACGGTCAGCGTTTTTCGAGTACCAAACCCAATCTGGGCGCGGGAATTTATTATTACGGCGACCGGCATTACATCGGGTTGTCGACTCCGCGGATTCTTGAAGCCAAATTCAACGATGCCACCGAACTGGTTACGGGTTTGAATCAACGGCATTTTTTCTTTACTGCCGGAACTGTGATTCCACTCAATAGTGTGGTGCAATGGAAACCGTCGACGATGATCAAGTACACACCCAATGCCCCGTTGACCATGGATTTCAACATGAATTTCCTCATGTATGACAAGCTTTGGGCGGGCGTCATGTACCGCTTCAACGAATCGATGGGCGTGAATCTACTTTTCAAAATCAAGAAATCGTTTCAGGTTGGTTACGGCTATGATTTCCCGATCAACGGATTGATGCGCTATCAGCAAGGTTCACATGAAATCTTGCTGACTTATGATTTTTCGTTCAAACAACTGACCTACAACTCTCCACGCTATTTTTAATGAAGACACTCCTCCTTTTGTTTTTTGTGATTCTTGTTTCACTTTCCGGTTTCGGACAGGCGAAACAGCGCAAAGCCAATGAGCATTACGATCGCCTGGAATATTTCTCGGCCGCCCCTGTTTATGCCGAACTGGCGAAGAAAACCATTCAGGGAAAAGGCAAAATTGATTGGGAAAATGTGCGCAGAGCGGCTTTCTCGAATAAACAGATTTTTCAGTACAACCGCGCACGATTCTATTACAGTAAACTCCATGAAACCAACCGACTGACAGAAGCCGATTACGTGGAGTACATTGATCTGTTGCGAACAATCGGGAAATACGAGGTGGCGGATGAATTACTCGCGGATGCCATAAAAGTCTATCCGCAAAACAATTTTGTAACCTTGCTCAAAGACCGCAATTCCGATTTCGGGCACTTGATGACCGATTCAGCTATTTATTCCATTGAAGCACTTTCGATCAATTCGGGTTTGGGGGACTTCTGCCCTACGTTTTATGAAAACGGCATTTTGTACATGTCCAAATCGAAAAACGCCGGTTTTCTAAACGGCCGCTACGGTTGGGACAATGCGTATTTCATTAACATGCTTCACGCCACGTATGATCTCGACAGTACACTGATGAAAGGAAAAGTGCTCAAAGACGCGTTTTTCTCGCGTGCGCATGACGGTCCTGTTTCGTTTAGTCCTGATGGCAATAAAATGGTGATTACCAAAAACACCTTGGGCAAACACAATAATCAGGATGTCGTTGTGCTGGCAATCTATTTTTCAGAACGCATCAACGGTGAATGGACGGAAGTGAAACCTTTCGCTTACAACAACCCTGCTTACAACGTAGGTCACGCCTGCTTTTCAGCTGATGGAAGCCGTATTTATTTTGCCAGCGAACAGCCGGGTGGTTTGGGAGGTGCCGATTTGTATTCTTCCGATTTTTCGGGTGGGAATTGGTCAACTCCGGAGAATTTAGGTCCGAATGTGAATACCGATCAGGACGAGTTATTCCCTGCCGTCAGTGAGAATACACTTTATTTTTCCTCCAAAGGCCATTTTGGCATCGGTGGACTGGATATTTTTACCATTCCTCTTACATATACCGGAGTTGCTCTCAATATGGGCTTTCCTATCAATACATCGTACGATGATTTCGGGATTGTAGCCAACAAAGACGAAAAAGGCGGTTTTTTCTCGTCGAATCGCGGTGATTTTGTGGATCGGATTTATTCCTGGCAACGCAAAGATCCGACCATCTACTTTGAAGGAACAGTCGTAGAACGTTATACCGAAAAAGAACCTGTACCAAATCAATGGGTGGTGTTTGAAGATCAGACTACATCAACTGTTGATACTTTGTATACCGATAGTTTAGGGCAATTCAGCACCCAATTGTTCATGAACCACGATTACCGTTTTACAACTGAAAAAGAATACTTCGCGCTGGAATCACCGCTTTCGGTTTCTACTGTCGGAATTGTACGGGACAGCACGATTCGAGGGGAATTGGTCTTAAAGCCACTTACTATTTTCGTGACCTTAAAAGTGGTGGAACGCGGTACCAAAACACCGATTCCGTATGCAAAAACAACTGTCACGGCTTCGCTGACTGGAAAAGACACGGTTTTAATGACCGACAATCAAGGCTTGGTGACGTTGCAGGTTGACCGTTATGCCGATTATAATGCGCACGCTTCCAAACGCGGTTATGTGGATGACCAAACAACGTTCAAAACCGATAATGAAAGTGATAAAGTGATTGAATTATTGCTTCAATTACCGACCATCAAAAAAGGCGATAAATTCAAACTGGAGAATATTTTCTACGACTACAATAAATCGACCTTGCGTCCTGAAAGTATGGCAGCGCTGGATAAACTGGCGGATTTCATCAAAGAAAACAAGCTGAGAATCGAGCTTTCATCGCATACGGATGCCCGCGGAAATGCGCCTTACAACCAAAAACTTTCGCAGGCGCGTGCTCAAAGCTGTGTGGATTACCTGATCCTGAAAGGCGTACCGAAAACCAGTATCGTTGCCAAAGGATACGGCGAAACGCAATTACTGAACCGTTGTAAAGACGGCGTAACGTGTTCGGAAGAAGAGCATCAGGAGAATCGTAGGACGGAGATTAAAATCCTGTAACCATACTTTTCATTTGGACTGTTTTAATTAACCACATAGAACACATAAGGAAAACATAGTTTTTTACGTGCTGGCCAAACATTTCAACGCAAATTAGCAAAGCACACAGAGATTTCGGTAATCCCGCAATATTACGGAAAGGTAATAGGCGCGCGGATTCATTCTCCTCAATCTATATTAATCAGGAATTTGGCGCAATAAGCACAACGTAACACACCTAATTCTTTGCGTTTAATCTTCTATGTTCTCTATGTGGCCTATGTGGTTAAAAATGTTTGCAATCCGTATCTTTGTAATATGTTCATAGAAATCAATCCGTCGAATATGGATCAGCGGCTCATAGCTCAGATAGTAGAGTCGCTGCGTAAGGGAGAACTCATTGTTTTCCCCACAGATACCGTATATGCCGTTGGCTGCGATGTGACCAATAAAAAAGCATTGGCGGCACTGGCCAGGTGGAAAGGCGTGAAAGTACAGAAAGCCAATTTTTCGATTATTTGTTCGGATATCAGTCAAGTATCGGAATACGTGAAGCAGGTTGATCGCGGCATTTTTCGGTTGCTGAAACAATCGCTTCCAGGGCCGTTTACCTTCATTTTACAGGCGACCAACGAGGTTTCCAAGTTGTTTGATTCCAGCAAAAAAGAAATCGGGGTCCGCATTCCGGATAATAAGATCACACTGGCCATTGTAGAAGCGCTGGGCAATCCGATGGCGACGACTTCGCTCCACGATGAAGAAGACGAAATCACGGACTACTTCGTGGATCCGTCGGTGATTTATGAGCGTTTCGATGACGAATTTGCCTTTATTATTGATGGCGGATTGGGTCATTTGGAAGCTTCTACCATTGTTGACTGCACCAGCGGAACTGCTGAAATTGTGCGTCAGGGAATCGGACACATTGATCTATGATAGCGGTTATCGACTGCGGAAGTCAGAAAACGCCACTGATAGAGTCGATTATCTATGAGCATATCGACACGAAGGTCATTTCGATGTTTGATCTGAATCCGGAAACCGATTTCACGGATTGCATCGGAGTCGTTCTTTCAGGTGCACCGATCCTGATCACTGAAATTGATCCTGAACCTTATTTAGAACTCTTTACCTGGCTGAAAAACCCACCTGTTCCCGTTTTGGGAATTTGTTTCGGGCACCAGATATTAGGAATGACTTTCGGAGCATTGGCCAACCGTCAGCGCGACGACCGCGATTGGCAAACGGTTGAGATTCTGGTCGACTGTCCGTTGTTTGATAAACTCCCGACTGAAATTCAACTCATGGAAGATCACTGCGAAGCGATTTCAATTCCCGCCGGTTTTGTCCATGTGGGCGTTTCGGACAGTTGTGTCAACGAAGCCATGATGCACAGCACGCTCCCACTCTATGGCGTTCAGTTTCATCCGGAAGTCTCGGGAACGCACGGCGCGATCATTCTTGAAAACTTTGTTCATATTTGTGAACGACAGTCAAACGAACATTAAGCTGTAAAACCGATATTTACACATGCTTTTAAACAGAATCTGGATTGGTCTCTTTCTTATAGCCATTGTAACCGGCTTGGCAAAACTGCTTTTCTGGCAGGATGTCAATATCTTTAAAGTAATGGTTGAAGGCCTGTTCAATTCGGCCAAACTGGGATTTGAATTATCCATTTACATGACCGGTGCGCTTTGTATGTGTTTGGGATTCATGAATGTTGGACAAAAAGGAGGCGCTATTCGGATACTGAGCAAAGCCATTTCTCCTCTTTTCACCAAAGTGTTTCCCGAAGTACCAAAAGATCACCCCGCGGTTGGCGCGATCATGATGAACTTCAGCGCCAATATGCTTGGGTTGGACAATGCCGCTACGCCAATGGGACTAAAAGCCATGAAGGAATTGCAGGATTTGAATCCACAAAAAGACACGGCGTCCAATGCTCAGATTATGTTTTTGGCACTCAACACTGCAGGAATGACGATTATTCCGATTAGTGTACTTTCGATCTTATCCATCAAAAATTCGGCAAATCCAACCGAGATCTTTCTCCCGGTTCTGATTACGACCTTTTGCTCTGCATTGTCTGCTTTAATATTAGTTGCCATCAAGCAACGCATCAAACTATTTACTCCAGTGGTGATTGCGTATTTAGGCTCTGCTATTGCATTCCTTGCGGGATTATTGGTTTGTCTTTATCATTATCCTCAATACACACAAAACATTGCCAATATTGGCGGAAACGTCATGATACTCGGCATATTCGTTATGTTTATTCTGTTGGCGATCGTCAAAAAAGTCAATGTTTACGAAGAATTTGTTGAAGGTGCCAAAGAAGGATTCCAGGTTGCCATCAGCATTATTCCTTTTTTGGTGACGATGCTTGTTGTAATTGGCATTTTTAATACATCCGGAGCAATGCAAGCGATGATGGATGGAATCGAATGGTTTTTCCTTCAAATGGGGTTTCTACACACCGAATTTGTGGATGCTTTGCCTGTAGGAATTATGAAGCCTTTTAGTGGAGGAAGCGCCCGGGCATTGATGGTTGAAACGATTAACGAACATGGCGTCAATGATCTCCGGTCAAAAATAGCGGCGACCATGCAAGGTGGAACCGAAACCACTTTTTATGTATTGGCAGTTTACTTCGGTTCGGTAAATATTAAAAACACGCGCTACGCCGCCGGAGTCGGTTTATTGGTGGATATTATCGGCGTAATCATCGCCATTCTGGTTTCTTATTTGTTTTACGAAGTACCTGCAATCAAATGAGTTGGATCAAGCGCATATTCGGGAAAGATTCCGAGCAAAATCAGGTCGCGGTGGTGAAAAAAGCGAATATTCAATATGCGCAATTAAACTATCCGCCAAAGATCATTCTGGCCTGGTGTCAGGCATTGGAAGGAAACAGCGATATCAGTCTCTGGTTACTGGAGAACGGTTACGAAGAATTGTTCCATACCACGAACGCCATTCTACTGAAACAACCCGCGCGCGACTGGCTGATGCAAAATGGTTATCCGCACCTGATGGCAATGGTAAACGCTTCCGAAGGAAATGAATCGGCCCTGCACTGGCTTGATGTGCATAAGTTTACTCTGCTATACCATGTAGCCAATGGTGTTGAAGGAGAAATGACCAGTTTCGGGTGGTTGAAAGCGAATGCCGATCCTACGATTTTCCTGCTTACGCGTACGATCAAAAAAATCAAGGATCAGATCGAGTTTAATCACAACGATATGTATTCGTTCGGAAAAGACTGATTCATGATTGTTCGCGCAGTACTGGCCGATGTTCCGGCAATTCAACAGGTGGCCCAACAAACATGGCCCGATACGTTTAAGGAAATCCTTACTCCTGCTCAGATCGATTATATGCTGAACTGGATGTACAGCACCGAAAGCCTTTCAGCAAGTATCGATCACCCGAATCAATCGTTTTGGCTGTATCAGGAAAACGGTGAAACGCTTGGTTTTGCGGGAATTGAACATCATTACGACGGAAAAAACGCTACGAAACTTCACAAGATTTATGTGTTGCCACAAGCCCAGGGAAAACAAATCGGGAAACAACTCCTGGAAAAAGTGATCTCCGAAGCCCAAAATGCAGGAAGCATGACGTTGTTATTGAATGTGAATCGCTATAACAATGCCACTGCCTTCTACGAACGACAAGGATTCCGGATTACCAACGAAGTCAATATCGATATTGGAAACGGGTATTTGATGGAGGACTATGAGATGACGCTTTCGCTTTAATTGAAAATGGAAAATTTAAAATTGAAAAGAAGGAACGTGATTAAAAAGTTCAATCGTGATACAAACCCAAACACCTTTTCAATTTTCCATTTTAAATTTTCAATTCCCTTTATTGTTTCGTCCACTCAATCGGGCTTGCTAAAAACTCATCCATTCCCATCGAGGCTTCTACTTCTTCACGGTAAGCTTCAATAGAAGTAATCGCAGCTGTTCCGTTGACTTTCAATGAGATATCAGAAGATGTGAACCCGCTTTTATTGAAACCAATGTGGTAAACATAATAGGTTTCCTGTTCTTCACCATCGATTAGTTGTTGTAATACCAAAAATGTTTCATCTTCTAATTTGGTCAACCAACCAGTAAAATCTTCACCGTCAGCCATGAATGCCGAGCCTTTTTCTTCTACATGAACAAAATAGGTATTCGTTTCCGTTCCTTTTTTCACGATAACTTTATCCGCCTCCACATCTCCGACGGTATTCGAAAAAGTACCAATCAGACGTGTATCCAGTTTCACATCGCCTTTTTTACCCAACGGATAAGTACTGCTTACCGGACAACCGGCCAATAGGAAAAGTCCCGAAACAATTAATGCTATAGATAGTATGGTTTTCATAATCAATCAGTATTAGTTTTCTAAGTTAGTTAATATTCTTCGTCGTTTTCTGTACGATGTGCTATTTTTTGGTCCAGTTTCGAGATAATCGTACTGGCAGTCGTCGTAAAGAGGAACGGGAAAAATGCATGCACAAAACATGCCAATATTGCCAGAATCAGCTTAAACTGCACATAAAACGCGAACGCAAAATGCTGAAGATAACTCATTCCCACTTCGCGCGGGTGTTTGGTAAAAGGATTCATAGTTCCAGGTATTCGATCGTTTCTAACTCCACATCAAAGGCTTTTTTCGCAGCTACGCGCATCTTTTCAACCGATCCGGACGTGATCCAACGCGTTGAACCGCCACCTCTTAAATGAGGATGCTTTCCGCTAATCGTTTCCACCATAAGGTTCATCGGATCAATTAGTTTCACATTCGGGATCACTTTTGTTATCTGATCGGCCAGCACCGGATAATGTGTACAGGCTAGCAGAATTGCCTCACAGTTTTTTAACGGTTCAAAAATCCGTTGTAAATCAGCGGTCATTTCTTCCGAAACCAAATCGCCGGCTTCTATCCGAACCGATAAGTCCTGTCCTACTTCCTGCCGGATCAAAGGAATCTTCGCCGACAAAGGTTGTTTGTAGATCTCCGATTCAATGGTGCGGTAACCTCCAACAATGCCCAGACTTTTTGGTGAAATAGTTTCCACGGCTTTCACCCCGAATTCAATCATATTGATCACTTTTGGCTGTTCGGGAGAAGCTGTACTGGCGGCATTGCAGGCAATTGCAACGAGCTCGCAACCTTGATCAAACAAAAACTGAACGACTTCTGCCACGCGTGGACGCAATTCCGAATCGGGCAATTTTCCATATGGTGGAACGCCGGTATCTGAAAAATAAACAACATCCACATTTGAGAATGCGCGCAATTGTTTGTAAAGCGACACACCTCCTATTCCGTAATCACAAATTCCGATCGTCATTTCACGGGTACGTTAGTCTGATGTCCTGAATGTGCTCGATGTTTCCGGAATCGAATGCGAGAATACAGGAATTCCAGCCCACGTTGATTTTCTCGACTTTTCTTCCCGGAAAACGACTTTCGAGGTACCATTTCATTTCGTGTTCGGCGCGAATGGGATTGTAACGTAGCATTTCTTTCCAATCGGGATGGGTGACCAATTGCTGCAGCTTATCGTAAAACACACGGTTTCCGTATTTCTGGCGGTAATGCATCCATTTGGAACGCAGTAAATTCGGGTATTCGCGCAATTTTACAGGAACGGTTACCATGTCAATCACCAATACTTTTCCACCGGGTTTCAACACGCGTTTGATCTCGTCCATCAATGGATCCCAATCGAGGTAACGGAATGAAAGCAGTGAAAGCACAATGTCCACCGAATGATCTTCGAGCGGTAAAACAGGACCGTTCAACTGTTTAAAGCTGATATTTTCGTTGTGTTGATTCATTGTTTCGGCCCGGGCCAAAATTCCGGCAGAAAGGTCCAAACCGATTCCTTGTCCGATGCGTGGGGCCAATTCCTTGAGCAAAGCGCCATTTCCGCAACCGATATCGATCACTGTTTTTCCGGTCAGATCACCAAAGCTCTTTTCCATCCATTGCCATTCATCTTTTCGGACTTTGATGTCCTGAAAAACGGCATCGTACAGTTGAGCTACGCGATTGTATGTGGCATCCGGTGAGGCAGCAATCGGTTTAAACGATTTCAATTCTTCCAACCGGCAATTTCCACTGTATTTTTTCAGTGACCCCTTCAATCCATGCGATTTCTTGCCAATGCAACCAACCCCATACACATTTTCAGATTGATCGCTGATGCGTTTGAATACATGTTTGTCGGCTGAAAACGTGGTATACCAATGATAACCAAATGTTTCAACTCCGGCTACCTGAGCAAAAAAGGCCGCAAACCAGCGTGCCGAACGGCAGCAATGAAAATAGGCTTTTCCGTTGGGAGCGAATGACAAAGGCAATTGTTTCCACTCGTACGGGCTGTATTGCTCGGGATAATCGACTGTTCCATACATGGGGCCGTACATTCCAGCGTGACCAATGAAGTGAAATTCATCCAGTTGTTTGTTATCGGTGGCAATTTCCGAAAACAACCCAGTCAATTCGCGTTTTCCGACAATGCCTTCGCAGCGCACTTCACCGGTATAACGTTCGTTGATTTCACGTGTCATCGTTGCAGCAATACGGGCAAACACATCGCTTCCTTTGCGGTATTGAGTAGTATAAACAATGAGGATCATAGGCGGTTATGCGGTAGAATTGGGATTACGAAATCCAATTGGGATGAAACTCAACAGCGGTGGCTCCTTTTCCGTATTCCGAAAAATCGGCATCGTAAACTTCAATCTGGTCCTGCTGTGACAGGTACGTGCGGATTTCGTTCTTCAACACACCTTCACCCACTCCGTGAATCACAATCAATTTATGAATGCCTTCGCGCTTGGCTTTTTTGAACATACTACGAAATTCACCGACTTGTTTCAGCATGATTTCGGTATTGCTCATGCCCTGGTGCGACTCAAGAATTTCTTCAATGTGCAGGTCCACTTCCCAAACGGTCAATGGTTTTCGCTGTCCGGTTTTTTCCTGTAGAATGCGATAAGTCACTTCCTGTTCAACGAAATCTTTTTCGATGGTCAGGTTTTTATCGTATTGTTCGCTGTGAATAAATACCAAATCGCGTAGTTGCAGTTTGCGTTCGAAGCCGTCTTCGTCTTCTACCATTGCTTCCTGCCGATCCATACTTTTGATGACACCGTGGCCTTTTTCGTAGAGATAGCCGACCCGCTGTCCGATTTTAAAGTCCATTGAATTGTACTCCGTTACTTTGTAAAACAAAAAACACTGATCCGAGAATGGCCGCGATCCAAATCAACAGAATGAACAACACATAGCCCGTTCCCGCATCCTTTTCCAAAGGCGGTTCCAGCATATTATTGACTTCTCCGGCCACAATCAATGATGTATCCATCTCTTCGGCGTTTTCCATGAATTTGCGCAAGCCTGGCGTATGTTCGAGGACTTCTTTTTTGATGAAATGGTAAGCGCGATCGGTTAGTTTCTCGTACGTAGTGGTGTATTCCACATCCGAATCACGCAAGGATTTATGTACCAAATAACGTCTGTGACGACTACGCACCTGGAAGCCCATCAGGAAACCGAAGATCATAAACAGATACGAATCGAAGAAAAAACCAAAAACGATCATGGCGATTGACGAAACAAAAGCAAACACTACCTGAAACAGTTCAATTCGCTGAAAAAACAACACATTCAGCAAGCGTCCGCCGTCCATGGGTAAAATGGGCAACAGGTTGATGGCATTGATCAGGAATGACCAAATGGCGACTTCAACCATCCACAAAATCTGGAATTGATGGCCAAGGAACCAGAAAACAACTGCCAGCGCAATTCCGGGAAGCGGACCGGCCAGAATGACCAGAATGCTTTCTTTCTGTCGGTATTCGTCTTTGCTACCATGAACAAAAGCGCCCATCAGCGGCACAAACAGCATACGCACATTTTTGTAGCCGAAACGCTTCATCATGAGGAAATGCCCCATTTCATGGATAATCAGCACAGCCATTAATTCTACCAGGAAAACGATTTGCTGCCCGAAAAACAACAAAAAGGTCATTGCGAAGAGCACAATCGAAAAGATCGTAACCGCAATATGTCCCCGCCGTTGCTCTTCCCTTTCAAGAAAGGGTTTGGGTGGATACAATGAATTAAACTCGTTTTCCATAGCGTATTAACAAATATAAGAGGAATAAGGCGGATTTTTAAATTATTAAGGAAGGAATTGAAAATGGAAAATTTAAAATTGAAAAGTGGTTATCAGGTAGCTATCTTGATGGATCTTCTCAATCAGAGCTCTTCTTTTACATTTTCCATTCAAAAAGAAGAATGGATTTATCATCACTGAAAGTGAGGAAACGATGCTTATCTATCGCCAAACATCCGTTCACGGAGCGATTGTGTCCGCCTTGTTTGAATTCGATGCGCTGTGTGACTTTCCACTCGCTGCTGTTCCAGATTTTGATGGTTTTATCCATGGAAACAGTAATGATATCTTCGCCGCATTGTGCGATGCCGTAGATGGTTTGGTAATGCGCAGGCCATTCCTGCAGCAATTGTCCGGTTGATAGATCCCAAAGTCGTAGATGCGCGTCTTTTCCGCCGGACAATAAGGTGTGATTGATTGTATTCACTGATAACGATACGGTTCCGCCTTCGTGTGCCTGTTGTTTGCGGATTTCATTGAACGTAGGCAATTCCAATTGTCGCCACGAACCATCCTGACAACCAATAAACAAGGCGTTTCCGGTGGATTTGATTGATCGGATCTTTCCACAATCCAAATGAAAAGTCGTGAGTAATTTTCCGGTATAATCAACGACCAGCAAATGCCCTTCTGCATCGCCGAGTACCAGCCATTTTTCAGCAGGACAATCAACTACACTAAACACTGCTTTCCCAAGGAAATTGTGTTCCCAAACCAATTGTTTTGAATCGATATTGATGGCGATAATCGTACCGTTGGTGCAGCCCATGATAAGCAACTTTTCGGACGCAACAATGCCAAGCGCATACGCCGGAGCATCGAGTTTTACGGTAAAGGAATCCTGTTTTCCGTCGGAAGTATTCCAGCGTGTTACAAAACGGTCACCAGCTGTACTGTAGATGAAATCGCCAAAAACGGTACAGGCATAAACAGGGGCGCTATGTCCGGAAATAACAACCGATTTTCGCCACGCCATGTGTTATGCTTCGTCTTCTACCTCGTCGGAATCGACTTGTTTAAGCCGTTCTGCATAATCGGAAGGAAGGAATTCGAAGAACGTGTCGCCTCTCAATCCCAAACGCAGGCATTCCAACGGAATTACTTCATTCGGGCCGATATTCCCCAGATTTACATTGGCACCAAACAATTTCACGAACCAAACCTGCTGGTTCTTTTGCGGCGCTTCCCACAAAATATCTTCCGGATTCACGCGGGCAATGATCTTGTTGATGAGCATGGTGTGTGCTGTTCCATTCGGACGAAAAACGCCGACATTTCCAGCTTCACGGCCTTCAGCGATCACTTTCCATGAACCTGCTTCGAGCTCGGTACTCATCATTTTGATCCAACGTCCCGGGCTGATCAAAATACCGGAATCTTTTGAACCAACTTCCGACATAACGGTGCGGGTTTTCGATAAACGGTGGATCAATTCCAGCTTTTCGTCGTGATTGATGATGATGGAACCATCTGAAATTTCAGCGAGGTCCATTTTGTATTTATCGAGCAATCGCAGGTAATCTTCAAATTTCCCGCGGGCGTAAAATGCTTCAAAAAGCGTTCCTCCGAAATAGGTGCGCAAACCTGCCTCTTTGTAAAGTTGCAGTTTTTCTTCGAGGTTTTTGGTCACATAAGCGGTTCCAAAACCAAACTTGACGATATCCGTCAAATGTGCATTTCCTTCAACAAAGTGTTCTGCTTCACGCAGGCTCAATCCTTTGTCCATCATCATGGTTAAACCATGGTTTCGGGGCTGTTGTGTGCGTTCGGGAATGAACGGTAAGTCAAAATTCATGTATTTCTTGTACTAAATTGGGTCATTTCATACACAGGAAAATCCTGCATTTGTTGTTTTCAAAGGGTCAAATTTACGAATTCCGGCACATTCATCAATTCGGGATAACGTACAAAAAGTTCCTTTGTCTTTTCGGGATCTTTTGCAAAGCATTCTGAAATGATAATGGTCGCCTCTTCCATACGTCCCGAAAGCCAGTTCAGGTACATAATAGGCAACAGCGCGAAAAAGGTATTGTTGTGAACGAGGTAATCTTCTACAAAGGCGCGAACTCTTGTGGGATGATGTTCCAACAGAAAATCAACGTAATCGAAAAACGCATCTTCGTTGTTAGGTTCCAGCGCCAGGCATTTCAAATAAGCAGCTTCGGCTTCGTCGAGTAATTCGCAATTTTCCAACGCACCGGCATAAACGTGGTGGTAACCATCCATTTCCGGCTCTATTTCCAACGCGCGTTCGATGTAGTGCAAACTTTCTTTGGGTTTACCCTGCAAGTCTTTCACGATGCCCAAACCAAGCCAAGCTTCGGCCAGATTGGGAGCCAAGGTTAAACTCTTCTGGTAGAATTCCCACGCAAGGTCCAATTCTTCCAGTTGCTCGTTGGCTTCACCTAAGTAACAGTAAGTCAAGGCATCATCGCCATCCAGTTCAATGCAACGTGCGAAACATTCAATCGACTCGTGGTATTGCTCCAGCGTCAAATAAGCGTTCCCCATGTTGAAATAAGCCGGTGAAAAATTGGCGTTAATCGCTACGCAATACTCATAAGCATTGAGCGCATCGGTAAAATTCTCGGCTTTTGAAAACGTATTCCCGAGGTTGTACCAGGCTGTAAACGAGTATGGATTTTCGTCCAAAAAGTCGGTATAGGACTTCATGGCACGCTTGTAATCGCCCAGCTGATCGAAGCAGAAAGCTAATTCGTATAATGCTCCTTCATTTTTCGGATTGAGTCGCATGGCTTCTTCCAGTACTTCTATTGCGCCTGAGAAATCGCGCAATTGCTCCAATTCCGAAGCTAAATCGAGGTAAATTTCATCTTTATCTTCCGAATCGGCCAAGTCAAGCGCATCACGGAAATAACGAACAGCACGTTTACTGTCGCGTAACTGACTAAAAATAGCCGCTTTCGTGAGGATTAATTCCACCGAACGACTGTCCATTTTCTCGGCTTCCGCCAAAATATTAAGCGCTTCTTTCAATTGCCCCAAACCGGACATTGACTGCGCTTTACGAATAAAAAACAGGGCATGAAACGGGTATTGCTGAATCCCAATTTCTGCTGCCGCATTTGATTTTGTGTAATTACCATTGATGAGATAGTGGTCGATTATTGCTTCGAGGCGGTCGCTGTCGTAAAAACCAACCGCATTTTGTGCAAGTTGTGTTTCGAAACGCTCCAAATCTTCGCTCAAATGACCATCTTGTGGCTCTTCTTCCCAATCGAACATAGACCGATTATCTTATTTTAATATAAAGGTACGACTTTTCGGGTTGATTGATAGGTGGTGACGGAGAGTTTACACACATGTTTTTCACATTCTTAACGAAAACGAGTTGTATGCTTGTTTTTTTACCACAAAGACACAAAGGATTTTTTGAAGAGTTTGACTTGTTAAGTTCACAAAGGAGCTCAACCTAAATCTCCTTTGTGAACTTTGCAACGCATTCGGTTTATCCTTTTTCTTTGTGTCTTTGTGGTGAATTTTTATTGTTTTAGCGCTTCTCGTAGTTTCCCGTAATCGACTTTGGAATGATGTCGTGGGTCGCGGGGCATTTTGCGGATTTGGCGCAATTCATCTAAAAATGGCAATTTGTTTTTGAGTTTCAGATGGAATGCTTCGTTGTTGTCTCCGGCCGATTTAAACTCTATAATAGCAACCAGTTTATCATTGATTTTCAATAGTGTAGCCATTTCAACTTCTTCCAGCAATTGAAGTTCATTTTCTACGATAAATGTAGCCATTACCAAACCGTTGTGCTCGATTAACGTTGCGCATCTTCCCGTTAATAACAACTGTCCATTCGAATCGAAAAAGCCACTATCGCCGGTGCGGTGCCAGCATTCATCACCGATGAAAATCTTGTTTCGCAGCAATGCTTCTTCGTTGTTGAAGTATTCGCGCAATACGTGCTTGCCACTTACGATAATTTCCCCCGGTTGCTGTGGTTGCTGCTCCAATGCGATTAATTCTTCCTTAGAATTGCAGGTAATCGGTTCATCGGAAATTCGAATAATTTTCACTGCTGTTCCGTGATAGGGCATTCCGACCGGTAAACCGCCCAGTTGCGCTACACTCCAGTCGTTGGAACGGGTAAATTCATCTGCATTGATTGAACTGATGGGTTCCGATTCGGTTGATCCATAAACAATTTCGACCAAAGCCTGCGGAAATGCCTGTTTGTACAAGGTTGCTTCTTTCGGAAATACGGGTGCGCCGCCAGTAAAGACTTTTGTCAAACCCGGAACAGTCAATTGTTTTTCGACCATTGTTTCAGCCACGCGTTTCACAAAATACGGCGAAGCAACCAACCGGGTAACGTTGTGTTGTTTCAGTAAATCAACAATGAGTTGAGGCTTAAATTTCTGTGGTTTACTCGATTTATAAGGCGCTATGACCGATGTACAGCCAATTCCGAGGTTGATCATCAATACGATTGGAAGCACAGGCATATCCACATCATTTTCTCCCGGTTGAATGGTTTCAATCAACGCGGCAAATTGTTCACGCAGAAAACCGTGTGTACGTTTAGCCGCTTTCGGTGTTCCGGTGCTTCCGGTGGTGAATGTGATCAATGCCGTATCTGTTTCATCGGTGATTACCGGTTCAAACGTATGCGACTGATCATAAGAAAGTCCCAGCTTGATTGGCATGGAGCGCAATTCCTTCGATAAAAACGAGAGGAAATGTACTTTCCAACCACCAATCCAGGCGCTGCATTTGGCGACTTTACAACAAATCTCCAACCGTTCCCTACTCACCCACTCGTCGAGGAAAACAGCTGTTGCTCCCATTCGGAAAAGCGCGAGGACAATGCGGTACAGATCAATACTCATGGGCACGAATACGAGCACACGATCACCTTTCCGAATGCCTTTTGCCTGGAAATAAGCCGCAGTTGCCGTGATCTGACGATCGAGTTCGCTGAACGAAATTTGTTTTTCGCCTTCGATAATAGCAATCCGGTCAGGCGTTCGTTGAGCAGCTTCGGTAAATAAACCGATGATATTGTAGGGCGTATTTGTCATAATGAACGGCCGTATAAAGCGTAGTTTTTATAAACTTCACCGCTGAAGTTGCGCGAAATTCCGGTTGAAGTCGCTTCGCGGATCATAAATGCATGGATCAATGCCGAAAAGCCATTTCTATGGGCGTTTCCAATCACCTGATTCGCAATCACATGTCCCAAACCGGCCCATTGTTTATCGTAACTACGCGCAATTGTTTTGATCACCAACTGTTTTTCGGTGGTGCAATAGAAATTCTGGTAGGCAAAGACAAATCCAATGGGTTGTTTTTGCGCATCTTCTGCGATTAGTACAAAATCCGGATCGATGATTTTCAACGCCTCGCGGTATTTGTCGCGAAAGGATTCCCAATCAATCGGCGTATATAGAAAATTGGTCTGAAAAGCCGCCGTAACAAACGGATACAGGTTTTCCAGTTCCTGCTCAAATTTCGTCAGATCAATGGAACGAATAACAACTCCCATTTCTGAAAAGTGGTGGTCGCGCTCCAGTAATTCCGGAAGATTGTGCGGTAGCGACGTATCGAAACTACTTGTGTAATCGGCAATCGCCCCAAATCCGTTTTCGCGAAACTGATCGTTGTAGTACAAGTGATGGTGCGGTTCCAGTAAAAAAGGCGCTGCGTTGTGATGTGTGCTGAACCGGTAATTGTCCCAGGTTGAACCATTCATCGGACCGATGACATAGGAAAACCCAAGCTCCTTCAGGCGTTCGAAAGCTTTTTGAAGGATTAACTGCGCTGTTTCAGAATCGTTCTCACATTCGTAATTGCCGATGCAACCCGCTGTTTGTTCCTGAAACGTTAACTGCGGATTGGTGTAAATCGTCAATCGGGCTACGGGAATATCATTTCGCATGACAACCCAACATTCCACCAAAAATGATTGATTGATGCTATCGGTTTGTTTCAAACGCAAGCTGTCGACCTCATACACATTGCCCGGAACGGCTTCAAAAAGCTGAAATGACAATTCGTCCGGATGCGTTTTCAGGAGTGTCCGTTCAGACATAATTTGTGAAATAAAGTCCGCCCAGCACAGCAGCCGGAATGGTGAGATTATCCGTTCCTTTGCCACTTACGGCTTCGGCAGCACAGGCAATGATCGCCACAATGAGTCCGCGGAAAATCATCGGAGACAAGCCCATTTGTGGATTCAAAATGGAAACCGTTACGAAGTAAACAGCAAACGCACTTAGTAAAAACATGCTTGATCCCATGATGGTTTTCGTGTCTTTTCCAATGGTGTATTTCCCAAGCGGCCAGCGTTTCCCGGCCAAAGCAGCTATCGGATCGCAAATAGCCAGCGTGAGAATGGGAATGTAGAAAAAACCGAAATGCTGGTACTGAGCCTGAAAAACCAAATAACAGCCGTAAACAGAGACTGGATAAGCCAAGCTTCCCACCGAAACACGGTCAATGGCATTGATGGAAGGTAACCAATTGAAGCGCAAACTGACGATCAGGATCAGAGCAAAACTGGCGCAAAGTAGCAATACGAACCAATGATTGCTGAGCATGAGTGGAAACAATAATGTCAACGCTCCCGTGCCCAAATGGACGAGTTTACGCGTTAGTTCTACCTTGACATGCGCTTTATGGTAAAGCAATTCGGCAAGCCCGAACAAGGCCAAAAAACTGGCTGAAAGTATGGCTGTATTGATCCAATCGGCTGTCATAGGCGTTCGTCCACTAAAAATTGATTGTAAAAAAATCCATTATCGCTGGCAGACAATTCCGCTGAGAGTTCTGTCAACTCTTTCATTTCCAGTGGAAATTCGCTCGCAATATGTCTCGGCACCAACAGATTCCAATAAGCCATCCGGCCACCTTTTTCAAGCGATTCGACCAATTGTTTGGCGGTTTGGTGAAACAATTCCGGATTCATGTATTCAAAGATATTCGACAAATTCATATAGCGAAATGGCCCGTGTAAACGAATCGCGTCCTCGGCGTAGCCTTGTACCAATTGCAATTTGTCCAGATTTGCTTTCACCGTGGGGTAATGTTCCGGTTGCAGGTAATGTGGCAATAATTCCCCGAACGAAGCTGTGAGCGTGTATCGCAGCATAAAATTTCTCTGTGCCAATGGATCCCGTAAGTGATTTCCGGCTTTGTTGTAGATTGCTTTTCCTACGGAAACCTCTACTTCCTTGAGAAATTCGGGATCGCGTCCATAACGTCCCATGATCGTTTTGCTGAAGAAAATCTTGAACAGGAAGCGCCATCTCCACGTGTTCCAGCGGTTTTCGTAATACGCTTGCTGTTCTTTGGCTGATTTCGGAGCCAACAATGCCTCTACCCGCTTTTGGGTGTGAATCCAAGGCAAAATACGGCGCACAAACAACTGAAAATAACCTTCAAATTTACCTTGTGTGATGATTCCTGCATCGAGTTGCAAACGGTGTTGTTCCCAATATGTGAGGCAATCGGGCGAAAGTGCGTGTTTGAACCGGTCGAAGAAATCCAATCGGTTTTCTGCAGTTCTGAATCCCAGGAATTGCAACACTTCTTCGTAGGAAAGCTCCTGAATAGCCGCACGTTTTAACTCGATCAAAAACAGCTGAATGGGATTCACATCGACCGCTACAACCAAGGCAGGCTGAGTAGTTAGCAACGAAAAACTATTATCTCCTGCTGAACCAATGGACAGGAACTTACTCCCCGGATCGGGATTCAACCCGCGCAAAAGCACCTGAGCATCTTCCCAGCAATTGGCGTAGCGAATCAGATCAAAAGCGACTTTTTCGGTGAGTTTTTCGTGTTTCATTCAACAGTTTGGGTCGTGCGATGTATACGAAACTAGTAATCTTTTGGGAAAGATCAAGTGATCATGAGTGATTGGACAATTCAGGCAAAGTCAAATTGTTATTAATTGATTCAACTGCTTTTCAATGAGACGTTTTGAACCGACGATCACCCCTGCTTCATCGGCGTATAAATTCCAGTTTGAAACCGCCTCACGCACTTCTTCCAGAATGGATTCAGGATGTTTTACACGAAAGTGTTTGGCCAGTTCCAACAACTGTTTTGTTCCGGGAGCTTGACTCTCGCCGGCCACCAATGTGCTATGAAAACCGTGGGAAGAATTGGAAAACGTTAAGTCATAAGCAGGCGCGAATTTCCAGGAACCTGTTTTATCCATCAGAAAGGAAAAGTTCTTACTGTGATCGTCGCGATTGTGACTAAACACGTTAAACGCGGCCAAACGCAAAATCTTCGCGTACGATTGCACATTCTTTTCAAGGCGGAAAGCAGCATCCATTATATGTCCGTAATCCAATGAACTCAACCGGAAATTATCATGCAACAATCCACTCACCGAATGCATATGGATCCGTTGATTTCCCTGACGATCGAATCGCTTGGTCCCGAAATAAAACCGGCCTTGTTTCCCTTCAAATAACCGCGACTCAGCCATTTCCAATCCGGCGGCAAGCGCCATTTTGTAATAGGCAAATTCAATCTGCGCCACATCTTTCCGATCAATCGCGGCCGGGAATTTGATCAACCAATGTTCGTATCCTTCAGGAAGTTCAGGAAGTCCGTAAATCAGGTTTCCTGTTTGTTTATTGTATCCGACATTGATTTTCGGCCTGGCACCACCCGACGACCCGCCCAGCTGGTATAATTCTTCAATAATATCCGTGGGCGTACCTTGCAGGAGAACATGCATTTCAGCAGCCAGTCTGTCCAATTCCGGCAAATCTCCCAATTGAAGATCTTCCCCGATTGCAGGTTCGTAGGTGAGCGCGCCCATTCCGTTATTCCCCACAAATGCCAGCCGATCCAATGGCGTAAGTGACTCAATAGCCATGCCTTCCGCAGTCAGTTTTCGATCCAGTAATAATTGCCCCCAACCATCTGGCAGAGAATCGGCAAAAAGTCCGAATAATCCATCAAACGGAGTTGGATCAGCGGTCTTTATCTGATCCGTTAATTTCAGTTTAAATGGTGAAAGCTCCATTCCAGACGCAATAAATTCGGGATCGTACCGAAAATAAACAGAACGATCTTCCAGAATCAATTCACCCACTAATAACAGCTCGTTATTCAGACGAAGAATTACCCGAAGTCTGCGCACCATCATTTTTTCGGTGTTTTAGTAAATAATTGTTCAATCCGGGAAAGGTCTTCCGGTTCGTTGAATATGTTTTCGAAATCGGTTAACCGATCCAACACAGCTGCTAGTTGCAGCAAGGATTCCAATGAAATTAATCCCGTTTGTTCAAAGCGTTTGACACTTCCGAGCGAAACACCTGATCTTTCAGCCAATTCAAGTTGTGAATAACCGGCATGCTTGCGCAATTGCTTGTGTTTTTCAGCAAGTTCACGTAACAAATCGGTTGGATTTTTTTCAATGCTGAATTTCATAAAAGGCTAAAATATTAGCTAATATACGGTTTTTTATCGGAAAATGGATAAAATATTAGTCTTTTTATTTAGGCTTGTTTTAATTTTAAGCTACTTGTTTCCATTGTATAACAAGCACGAATTTCATTACATTTAGCACATGAAAAACCTGTACATCCTCACTACTGCATTTTTGCTGATTTTGTCGGCAAGTTGCGATTCGACAACAGAAACCGTTTCGAAAGACGAGTGGTTAACGATTGAAACTGAAGAGTATTCCTTGCAACATCCCAAAGAATGGAAACAGGAAAAGCAACAGCAAATGGGCACGGAATTTATGCTGATGACGTCCAGAACATCAGCACTAGATGAGTTTAAGGAGAATATTAACCTTGTGGTTCAGGATATTTCCAACACCAATCTTGACCTGGAGAAGTATACCGCTATTTCGGAAGAGCAGATCATGGAAGGGATGGAAAATGCTGAGATGATTAGCAGTGAACGCACCAAGAAGCATGGAGAAACCGCTCAGCAGATTATTTATACTGCTTCATATGGAAAACGTAAACTGAAATTCGAGCAGTATTATTGGATCAAGAATAGCAAAGCTTTTATATTGACGATGACGTGCGAGGCAGATCAATTTGATACGTATAAGAAAGTTGGTGAAGAGATTTTGGAGAGTTTTCGGTTGAAATAATCGCCACAACTCCCTTTTTAGTATCGTTCGTAATATTTCAAATTGGCATGTTTGGCATGTCAACTAAACGGACGTGAATTCGCAATATTACGCCGGTTTAGTTACTTTAAAATCAGAAGGTTAATTTAGTTTTCCGGAATTCAATCTTTGCCTTCATTTTCCACTTCTCCCACCTTCAAAATCACCTTAATCTCGCCCGTACTTCCATCCATTTCGATTTCATCACCGGTTTGAAGCGTTTTGAGCAAGCCTGTCACTCCAACTATACACGGAATTCCCATTTCTCTCGACACAATCGCCGAGTGACTGAGTAAACTTCCGCGTTCTACAATAATCGCCGAAGCGCTTGGGAAAAGCGTCACCCAGCCCGGATCGGTACTGGAAGTCACCAAAATATCACCGTTGAGGGATGAAATTTCATTCGGATCACGTACCACCTGCACTTTTGCCCGTACGCGTCCCGGACAGCAACCAATTCCTTTCAAATCGCCTTCAATTGCTTCCAAACGCGCTGTACTGTAAAAATCGTTGGCGTGATAGACTGCACCGTAACTCGCAAAGCGCTCCGAAGGCGGTTCCTGTTGCTGATATCCGGCGAATTCGGCTTTTCGAAGATCAATGAGATGTTGCAGATTCTGCGTCACACTCGTCCCTTCAATGAAGTGAAAAATTTCTTCTTTCGTCAGGTAAAAGATGTCGCGCGGATTGGCAATGATTCCTTCCGAATAAAAATGATTGCCCATTTGAGAGAAAATCTCGCGTACAATCCCGAAAGCACGAGTGCGTTCGTAGCGCAGGTTTTCACGTGAAGACACCAGCTCCCTTGCTTTGCGAATTGTTTTTGTGAGCTTTCGCTGTTTCCACCATTTACCGCGCAAAGCAGATTTCACTTCTGCTTCGGCCTTTTTGCGAATGGTTTCTTCGGTGTTTCCTGAGGTGCGTTCGGCAGTGATTCCGGTTTCAACGTACGATTGCAGCACTTTTACAAACTTGGTCGGATCTTGTGTGTAGGAAACCGTTTCCAGCTTCAATTCACCGATACAGCGTTCGCCAAAATCTTCGATGTAACGTTCAATTTCAGCGCGCACCGCCACAAAATCAGAGTTGGTATTCGACTTCAATTGTTTCCAAACCGTTGACGCATCATTTTCAAGGAAAAAGGTTTTCAGTTCGGCATTAGCGCTGATCTGAGTAGCCAGTTCGATACTCCGGTGAATGGGCTGTGTGGAAATAATATCGCTGCTTCCGCACAGCAAATCGTTGTGGATATTCGGATTGGAACTGACTTTGTATTTCTGACACGTTTTTTGAAGTCGGCCAAACCAGATCATCGCAAAAAAATCGTTCAGTAAAGGCGCTTTCCATTCATTGAGCAACGTTTTTTCAAAATCGAGGTACAATTGCATCAGTTCATTGGCGTTTTTTTCGCTGTACGGAATGCGCTTGTAACGGGCAATTGTGCTATTCAGCAAGACCATAAACTGCCTTCTTTTTCGGGGCAAAGCCCGGTAACGCGCAAACATTCCGAACACCATTTTCACTATGCTCCACCACGCTTTTCCTTTCGACAGCCGATAACTTTCCGGAATATCAAAGCGCTCCTTTACGCCCATCATATTTTCCATGAAACGCGCATTGATGCTGTATCCCGGGAGCATGGCCAGCATGTGGTACCACGACTTCAGGTTGTAATAAACACGACCGTTGATCAGACCAAGCGTATTCGCAAAGACGCGTTCGTTGGCGTCAATTACACGCTGTTCAACGCCTAAATATCGGCTAAAGAGTTTATACGCACCTTCATACGATTTACTGATAAATGAAAACGTGAGCGGTGTTGTCACTCCGGGGTATGACTCAATGATATTACTGTTGTCCCACAAAATATAATCGCCCGAAAGGTCAGGAATGCGGCTGAGATTGGTAATCGGACGGGTTTGCAACAGGTAAATTTCATCCTGATACACCGCAAATTCCATGTCCTGCGGTTTGCCGTAAGCTAAGGCACAAGCTAAAAGGATGTTTTTCAGCTGAAGAACCTGAGTATCCGAAAGTGTGGAAAGGTTTTGTTTTTCAGCGGGAACCGGCATTTTTACCGTTCCTGAAAGTTGTTGAGTATCGAGTAAAATCTGTTCGGTTTTGGTCACCAGTTGACGTTTGATTTCCGTGCCGTGAACATGAAAATTATCGGCATCCAATTCGCCTGAAACCAAGCCTTCGCCCAAGCCAAAAACAGCACTGATCAATTGTTCGTTGCGATTGCCTGAAACCGGATTGATTCCGAAAGCAACGCCTGCTACTTCTGCTGGAATCATTTGCTGAACAATTACCGCCAATCCGAACGATTGCTGGATATTATTCGTATTCCGGTACTGAAAAACGCGATCTGAAAAAGCGGAAATCCACACTTTTTTGATGGCCGAAGACAGATTTTCTTTCGTCACAAATAGTTCCGATTCAAATTGACCAGCGAACGAAAAATCACTTCCGTCTTCATCAATCGCCGATGACCGGACCGCAAAATAATCGGTCGATGGAAAATGTTTCACCAGTTCATGCAGCAAGGCTTCGGGAATTTCCAGTTGTTCAATGAATTTGACCACTTCGGAATATGATTCGGATCGTTTTTCTTCGGGAATAAACTCCAATAGCGTTTCCTGCGGAATCACAACCCACGACGGTACATTCATTCCCAATTCTTTCAGCCGGTATAAATTGCGCGCTTTTCCACCAATGGTAAATTGTCTGGCTAATTCATGCCGTTCGTCTGTAATGTACCCGTTATTTTTCATAGCTGATAATTCGGTCATTGATTAGCGATGAGTTGTTGTATCATGGGAACACCACCCAAGGTAAGATACATGCCAATGGTCCAAAGTGCAGAAGAAATTTCAATCATTTTGGAACGCTTTTTTGTCATTTTAGAAAGGAACAAAACACCCGGAATCACGCACAAAACAAAGATTCCGCTTAGGATAAAAATACCCAGCCAACCGTGTCCAGCGAAGAGCGAAGCCGCAATTGCAGCAACCAATGTCACAAATAGAATTACAAACCAATAATAAACAGATTTGTGCACACCGAGCATTGAAGAATAGGTCAGAACTCCTTCCGCTTCCTGTTCCGGCGTGCGGATTTTTCGGCCTATCTCCAGCACAATTCCGTTCATGTACGAAACGATGAAAAAGAAGATTAATCCCTTTGGTGGCGCCACTCCTTCGATCATCCAATCGATTCCACTGGCATACATATCGATGAGCGGAATGATGAACATGTGTGAAGTGACGTACCAGAACTGGTGTTTTTTGAGCCATTCGGGAATGAAAAATTCTTTCCCCATCAATGATAAATATCCCAACACAATGGCGAACATGATCAGTAATTTCGGGAAGAACCAGGCATTGACAGCAACCTGGGCGATCACGAGTATCACACCGAGTATGAATAATTCCCGCAAGCGAATCAATCCACGGGGAACCGGAAGATTTTTCCGGTATCTGGCATCGTCTTCCGCGTCTTTGAATTCATCGAAAATACGCACCAATAAAAACAAGGTAATCGTTGTGAAAATCGCTACAGCAAATGCAGTCCAGCTCACAAAACCTTCAGCTCCTCTGCAAATACGCGAATAAGAAATAGCCGAAAAACTGAACGATGCTACGAGCAATCCGTGTCCCAAAATCGGGAAACGTTCTTTTTGGTACTGGTAAAATCGGACAATAAACGACGCTTTGTTCGCTGCTGCGTCGCTGAATTCGTTGGTTGGAGTCATACTGCCAAAATGATTGAATGAATCTCTATAAACAGCCAATATAATGCACCTGCAGCAATATAGCTATCGAAACGATCTAAAAAACCACCGTGTCCGGGCAGCAGTTGACTGTAGTCCTTCACCCCTGTCAGGCGCTTGTAAAGCGAAGCCAAAACATCTCCGCCAAATGACGCAGCAGCTATTCCAATTGAAAAAAGCAAGGCCTGAAATACCGACATTTCAATGTATCGATGCAGGATCATTCCCGTTACGAGCGTTAAAAAAGTCCCACCGATGAGGCCTTCCACCGTTTTGTTCGGACTAATAGTTGGCAGGAAATGAATTTTCCCGAACAACTGTCCCGACAACTGTGAGAAGCCGTCGAACACAAACACCAGTAGATAAACAGCGAGCAACTGTGGCCGGTCGGATTGTGTGGCGTAATAATAAAATCCGGTTGAAAGTACTCCATAAATAACCAATCCCGGAAGCAATACTACCCAGCGTTTACTGCCTACGGCAACCAATTCACAGCCACCAATAAGCACAATGCCCATGATCAGGAATTTAAACGGCAATGTATATTCGGTGGCAATGACTGTGATTGCTACAATGGCAATGTAAACCACGTATTTGATCCATCGTTGTTGTATTTCCTGCCGGTCAGCAGTTTTCTTATTGATCAAAGCAATCAACACTGCTCCAACGAGAAAATAAGACGTTATAATTGACCAGATTACGAGTTCCATCAGCAAATGCGTTGGTGTTCTTTCCACATAAAATAAATGCCTTTTACATTCGATCGCAACTGCGGAATGACGCATACAATGATGATTGCTTCCAGGTAAGCCAGGTAACTTAAAACGAGCATGAGATAAAAATACCAGGGTGTAAACCCGAAAACAAAATAGGTAAAAATGAAAATTCCCTGCACGTAACCGACAATTCTACTGGAATACAGATGAAAGCTGGTGGCGCGTTTAAAACGAATGAGCGCGATCACCTGAACCAGCGCATACAATCCCATCAGGATAAAAAATGCGAATCGGTATTCGGTGACAAAAGCGGTTTCCAGCACGATCATTCCTGTGAAAGCCATGGCATAAGTCCCGATATCGGCCAAGGAATCCAAACGGGCACCGAATTCAGTTTCGAGTTTAAATGCTCGCGCAATGACTCCGTCGAGGATATCGGTAATGAGATTTACGGAAAGCAGAATAATGTACCATTGTTTATCGCCGGCCACAATTGCCCATACGATAAACGGCAGTGCCAGAATGCGGTAAGCCGACAACACATTGGGAACATTCAGTTTCCGTTCGTTGCTCATTTTCTACGTCCGAGTTTTTTGTGCGCCGAAGAAAAATGTCCGGCTGAAAGCGCCGCCGCGATGGATAATTCACCTGCGATGACTACTGCGCCACAGATTTCGGCAAACTTACGCGCATTTCCTGCTCCGTAGCAATTCATCAATTCCAGGCATTCGCGCTGTGTTGGTAAGCTGGTTCCACCGCCCACTGTTCCTACAATGAGATTCGGAAGCGTCACACTGCAATACAAATCGCCGGTTGCCGTCAATTCCATACGCGTAATTCCAATCGCAGCTTCGGCCACACAAGCGGCATCTTGCCCGGTTGCGATGAATAAAGCAGTGAGTCCGTTGGCGTAATGTCCATGTGCGCCGATCGCACCACTTTGAATGATTCCAATCGTGGATGAGCGCCAGTATTCGGTCATTGCTACGGGCGTGGTTTTCAGAACGCTTTCCACAATGGCTTTCGGCAACGTAACCTCTGTAGTGACTTTTTTACCACGCACATTGGTAAACGACAGCGCCGTTGCTTTTTTATCGCCGGAATAATTGCCCTCAATGAACCAATAGGTTGGTTGTACAGGAGCGTGTTCGATGATATAATGACAAATTTCGTCGGTGCAAAGCGTCACCATGTTTTGTCCGGAAGCATCGCCGGTATGGAATTCAAAGGTCAAAATCAGGTGATTTCCCTCGATATTACTTTTCATCTCGACCAACTTGGCGAAACGGCTGGTTTTCTCGGTAATTCCCTGAAAAGTTTCCAGCATTGGCAAAATCCAGGCGACAAACAAGCCCAATTCGGCCAGGTCTTTGAATTTGAAAAGCGGACTGCGTTGCACACCTTCCACCAAACACACGGAAGTCGCTCCTCCGGCCAGATAACAGGCTTTCGCGCCACGGTGATATGAAGCCACCAAAGCACCTTCGCTGGTCGCCAGCGGCACAAAATAATCGCCTTTCGCTGCGGAACCAATCACACGCACCGGACCGATGACTCCAGTGGGAACCTGCGACATGCCGATGTAATTTTCGATGTTTCCGTCGAGTCGCGACAAGTCTGAAAATGGTTCCTTGCCCGAAAGAACAGGTAATTCCATACTCATTTCCTCTTTCAGAAAAGCCAATCTGGCGTCGGTTCCGGTTTCGGAAATCCCCAATTCAATGGGAAGCCGGTCGTTTTTAACGTCAGTAACGGTTTTGTTATTGATATTTCGCACAATACTTTCTACGCTTTGAACCGCGTTGAGAATGTGGAGTGCTTTGTTGGATTTGTCGGATGATGAAGCCATAATTTTAATTATGAATTGGGAATTATGAATGTTGAATTATGTTTTAGTCCGATAAAAGTAAGGTACAAATACATCAAACGATTACTTAAAAATGCATTTGACCAAAAGGAGTTGCGGAAATCCGTACAACCAAACGACGTTTAACCGGTTCGGAATTAAAGTCCTGAATCGAGCAGATCGTTGCTGGTTCTAACTTGCTGATCTTCAAAAACAATGTGGGCTGTTTTTCGAATGGAAAGATCGGGTTGTTCTTCGTCTTTTACAATTCGTTTGTAAGGTGTTTTACCGATGTGTGACAGCCAAAATCCCAGAATAATTGCCACTACATAGGGAATCACTTCAATTATCGCATATTGATCAAGGTCATCAAATTTGCGCAATGACCGGAAAATCGACAAGATAAAGAGGAATGAAAGTCCTTTCAGCCCCTCGTATTTATGAGTCATCAGTGAATAGATTGCCACTCCCGGCACTACCAATCCGAATAACAACATCGTGATTAGCAAAACGGGATTGACCGTTGCTATGGAAGTCAAAAGATAGATTCCAAGTATTCTCATCAAAATAATAATCGCGAGGACTGAAATGAAAACGATTTTCCAGATTTTGACACGTTCAATAACGGCACCGGATGGTATTTTGGAAAGAATTTCGGCGATTTCTTCTTTGCTGAAGCTTTTGTCGTGCTGCAATGCATCGTATGCTTCCTGATGAGTTTCTCCATCTTTGATAATGCGACGGTGAGCTTCTTTTCGTAATTCGCGTTTGGTCATGTTGAGTTTTATTTGATTGGGCTAAAATAGTCTTTTAAGAAGACTGGATGGAAATTCGTATTGAAATCTCTGTCATAAAAACCTTGTTTTGATTATTTTTTAATCTTATTTTTGACTACAATTTAATCAAAATGAAATACACAACCTATTTTAGCGAATATATCAAACATTCCGGGCCACCACGGGTTGGTCAGCGGCAATTTCGCAGAATGATGAATATCGTATCGCTCGAAGTTCAGCTTTCAACCATGCAGTATGTGAAAAAGGATCTGGGAGACACACCTTTTGTGCGGCGATATGATCTGGTAATCAATAGTTTGAATGAACGAATCGCGGATCTCACGCGCAACCTGGAACCGTCGACTTTAATGCGGGAATTCGGGAATCTTTCACGCAACGAAGGTGTTGAATCGTTTGATATAGACAATTCGTGGGAGGAAGACGGTACATAATATGGTTTTTGTAGGCGCGGGACGCATTCCGCGCTTGCAAACCCATATTATAAAACAAAAAAGGGCCGCGATTTATCGCAGCCCTTTAATCAATTCAATGAATTGAAATTATTTATTCCCAGAACGTTTACGATCTGTTTCTTTCAACAAGATTTTACGGATTCGTAAGCTTTCAGGCGTTACTTCTACGTACTCGTCACGTTGGATGTATTCCAAACATTCTTCCAAACTGAAGATTTTCGGTGGAGCCAAACGTACTTTTTCATCCGCTCCTGAAGAACGCATGTTCGACATTTTCTTGGTTTTCGTTACGTTCACACACAAATCACCTGCACGTGAGTTTTCACCGATTACCTGTCCTTCGTAAATGCTTTCGTTAGGATTGATAAAGAATTTACCACGTTCCTGCAAGTTGTTCAACGAGAACGGAATGGAAGTTCCCTGCTCCAATGAAATCATCGATCCGTTTTGACGACCGGCGATTTCACCTTTGTATGGTTGGTATTCCAAATAACGGTGTGTCATAATCGCTTCACCAGCCGTTTGCGTCAACAAATAATTACGCAAACCGATGATTCCACGTGAAGGAATCTGGAATTGAATGATCATACGTGCGCCTTTCGGTTCCATATTGGTCATTTCACCTTTACGTTTTGTAACCGCCTCAACAGCTGTTCCCGAAAATTCTTCCGGAAGGTCAATGGTCAATTCTTCAACAGGCTCGCATTTCACACCGTCGATTTCTTTCAAAATCACCTGAGGCTGACCTACTTGTAATTCATATCCTTCACGACGCATGGTCTCGATCAATACCGACAAGTGCAATACACCACGTCCGGCAACGATCCATTTGTCCGCTTTATCCGTATCACTTACACGCATGGCCAGGTTTTTTTCCAATTCCTTGGTCAAACGTTCCTGGATATGACGCGAAGTCACTTTTTTACCTTCTTTTCCGAAAAACGGTGAATCGTTGATCGAAAACAACATGTTCATTGTTGGTTCGTCAATTGTAATTGTTTTCAACGCATCCGGAGCTTCTGCATCACAGATACAGTCACCGATTTCAAATCCTTCGATTCCGGTTACGGCACAAATATCACCGGCTGCTACCGACTCAACTTTGCGACGCTCTGTTCCGTCGAATACAAACAATTCTTTCACGCGGTGTTTTTCGTGTGTACCATCGCGTTTTGCCAAAATGATCGGTTGATTTTCTTTCAAATCACCACGGTGCAAACGACCGATAGCAATACGACCAACGTAAGTTGAGAAATCCAATGATGTAATCAACATCTGTGTGTTTCCTACTTCGATTTCACGCGGTGGGAAATAATCCAGGATTTGGTCCAATAAATCGGTAATATCTGTTTTAGGATCTTTCCAATCTGTTGACATCCAGCCGTTTTTAGCTGAACCATAGATTGTTGGGAACTCCAATTGTTCTTCGTTGGCATCCAACTCAAACATCAGATCGAATACTTTTTCGTGTACTTCGTCAGGTGTACAGTTGTCTTTATCTACCTTGTTGATCACCAACAATGGTTTCAAGCCCATTGAAAGTGCTTTACCCAATACAAAACGAGTTTGTGGCATCGGACCTTCAAAAGCATCCACCAACAAACAAACGCCGTCGGCCATGTTCAAAACGCGCTCTACCTCACCACCGAAATCGGCGTGACCCGGAGTGTCAATGATGTTGATCTTAGTTCCTTTGTACGAAACGGATACGTTTTTAGAAACGATGGTAATTCCGCGTTCGCGCTCCAAATCGTTGCTGTCCATGATCAAATCTCCCGTAGGACGATCACGTTCGTTAACAACGTTTCCTGCTTCAATCATTTTGTCGACCAATGTAGTTTTTCCGTGATCGACGTGGGCAATAATGGCAATGTTTCTGATTTCCATACAATGAATTGAATTGAAAATGCAAAATTGAAAATTGAAAAGCGGCTACCAGAGCCTCGTCAATTTTCAGTTTTTCATTTTAGTTCTTCTTTTAATTATTAGTTATAAAAGAAAATGTAAAATCAATAGCGGGTTTCCCCTTTCTCAATTTTACATTTTCAATTTTAAATTATTTTTTAATAGCTTTTCGAACCGAATTTCTTTCCGAAAGAACGACGTTCTCCACCACCGGCACTGCTGCCGCCAGAAGATCTGCGTTCACCGCTACCTGAACTTGAACGTGGAGCTCCACCTTCTTTTCCGTAACTGCTATCTCTTCGTCCGCTGAAACCGCCTTCTTTGCGGAAGCCACCTCCGCCTCCGCCTTCTTTACGGAATCCACCGCGATCGCCGCCGCCTGAACGGAAACCACCACTGCGTGGAGCACCGCCAGAAGAACGCTCGCGCTCAACATCCGGTTTGTTTTGCGTTACTTCAACCATCAAACGATGACCTTCGTAATCTGTACCGTTTACTTTTTGCAAGATTGCATCAGTATCCGATTTATCCGCTTCGAAAAACGAGAAGTTCGGCATTACATCGATACGTCCGATAGCTGCAGATTTCATACCCGTAGCGTCACAGATCACACGAAGCAAACCACCAGGGTTCAAACCATCGCGTTTTCCAAGAGTAACGAAGAAACGTGTTTTGTTAGCGTCATTACGATCAGGACGTGGTCCGCGCTCAGAACGCTCACCTCTGTCAGGACGTTCACTTCTTGTGCGTTCTCCGCGCTCACCTCTTTCCGGACGTTCGCCACGCTCTGAACGATCACCTCTTCCGGCAGAAACATTCAAATCGCCTGCACGGTCGTAGTATTCGATGAAACGGTTAAACTCGGCAGAAATGAATTTTTTGATCACTTCTTCTTTGCTCAAATCCTCGAAATCAGCCATGATAGCCGGCAAGAAAGGAGCAATATCGTTTTCTTTTACTTCGATTTCTTTTACCTTCGAAATCAGCTTATTCAATTGAATACCGCAAATTTCGGCAGCTTCAGGAATCAAAGCCGCTGCGAAAGTCACACGAATCTGACGTTCGATTGCTTTGATTTTGTAAGATTCACGTGTATTGATCAACACCAATGATTTACCTGTTTTACCGGCACGAGCTGTACGACCACTTCGGTGCGTATAGTTCTCGATATCATCAGGAAGATTGTAATTGATCACGTGTGTGATGTTGTCAACGTCGATACCACGAGCCGCTACATCTGTAGCAACCAATAATTGAATCGAACGCTCACGGAAACGGTCCATTACACGATCGCGCATTGCCTGCGACAAATCACCGTGTAACGGCTCAGCGCTATATCCGTCTTTCGCCAATTTCTCGGCAACGGTAGCTGTTTCATTACGTGTACGACAGAAAACTAGTCCGAAAATTTCCGGGCTGGCATCGATCAAACGTTTTAATGCATCGTAACGATCGCGCTCTTTTACCGAATAGTAAATGTGCTCGATGTTTTCGTTACTCTGGTTTTTATGTCCCATTGAAACTTCCAACGGATCGGTCATGTAATTCTTTGCAATGGCTGCCACTTCTTTCGGCATTGTTGCAGAGAATAACCAAACGTTTTTGGTTTCAGGAGTTGCTGACAAGATGAAATCGATATCTTCTTTGAAACCCATGTTGAGCATTTCGTCGGCCTCATCGAGAACAACAGTTTCAACATTTTGCAAGAAAATAGCTTTGCGGTTAATCAGGTCGACCAAACGGCCTGGAGTTGCAACCACAATAGTAGCTCCGCGCTTGATATCCGACATTTGACGACGAATGTCTGTACCACCGTAAACGGCAACAACAGAAATCTGCTTGTCAAACTGAGCGAAAGATTCTAAGTCTTTGGAGATTTGTAAACACAGTTCCCGGGTCGGGCAGATAATTAATCCTTGTGTTTCTTTAGGTCGGTCGGTGACTTTGTGTATTAGCGGCAAACCAAATGCTGCTGTTTTCCCTGTCCCTGTTTGTGCGAGTCCGACGAAATCGCTTTCCGTTTGGAGTAAGTGCGGTATGGCACTTTGTTGGATCGGAGTTGGTTCTGCAAAACCCAGTGCTTCTATCGACTGCAGAACCTCAACTCGTAACCCGAGTTCTTTAAAGGTCATATATAAATCTAAAATTCGGTGCAAAGATACGCTCTTTTTTCGGATGATTGTTAATAAAGTTTTAAATAATTGAAAACGAATGAATTATCACTGATAAATCAAGGGATTTTGAAGATGAACGCGTGAAATTGGCAGATGAAAAGGAAGGTTATAAACAATTTTTGAATTGAAAATTGAAAATGTAAAATTCAAAAGATGGTTTCCATTTAAGTATTCGTAGGGTTTCAGTAAAATGAATATTAACTAGTAGACGTTCCTCCTTTTTCAATTTTACATTTTACATTTTCAATTATTTCATCATTCTCTTTCTAAGCAACAGTATAATCGGAATCAGCGCCGCCATTGCGATCAGGATAATGATCCCTACATTGGAGTCACTTTTTTCTTCTTCGGTTTCAGCCGGATTCACTTCCTGGGGAATCGCCTCGGTAGCTGTGGTAATGGATTTCACATACGACATCAACTTTTTCGGATCGGTTGTGAAGTTTCCCCATTGAATTGTATGGTCATCATATCGCAGCAGCAATTCTCGGTAATCAACATTGGTGACTTTCACAATGGCGAAATCGGGTCCTGAATGCTTATCGAGCGGAACAATCGCTGTCGTGGCGTACTTCTGACGCATCGAGCGGGCGTAATTGATTTTCCGATGCAGTTTTGTGTCCTTTGATCCGCAATAATTGAGTGCTATTTCGTAGAATGTTATGGCATATTCGTACGATTGCGTTTCGGCATAACAATCTCCGAGATCTTGCATCAGATCAGCCATAATCGGATCGTCCGGTCCGGAAAACGGAAAGCGCTCTTTCACCTGGAACATCAATTGTTTGGCGACATTTCCCGATTTTTCCTGCTCGAGTGTTAACGACAGTACGGTATGATTTTTCAGATAATCCGGATTGCTTGCCAATGCAATTTTTGCTTCGAGGATTTTTATGTCGATCCATTCGGTTTCCTGGTGCGTAAACTGGTTGAGCTTCAGTGCTTTTTTGGCGTGTTTTAAGGCGTTTTTATTATCTCCCATTAACTCGTACGCCATTCCTAAATAAGCATGAAATACGTGTTCGTTGGGGAATTTGGCTGACAGCATTTTAAAAACCTCCAGTGCTTCTGTCGTTTTTCCTGCACGCAAGAGTCTAAGCGCATAATCTGTTAGTGTTTGCAGGCTAGGTTTCGCGGTCAATCTTCCGGCATAATACTTCAACTCATGCTCAACCGTACGCAGATTCATGTTCGTTTCAAACGTAATCAGATCACGATTAACGTTGTGTGAAACGCCTTTTTTATCCAATGTATAATAGACTATGTCACGCGCTGAAAGCTGTGTTGGCAATCCTAAAAACAGGGCAATAAAGAGGAAATAGTAGATTTGCTTCATGTTCTAAATGTACCAATTATCAATTGAAAATGTAAAATTGAAAAGATGGAATACTTGAAAGCTTTTCAATTCATCATTTACTTTCTTCTTTTTCGGTTAAACAATGCCACTGCAAGAATCACCATTGAAATCGTTAAGAAAATAAACCCATAGAAAATAGTGTTGTCTTTTGCCGGAGGTGTTTTTTTCGCAGAACCATCCTCTTGGGAGTTTTTCTTAGGCGTTTGCAAAACCGGCCCTTCTTTTGGCTCCGGCTCATCCAATCCTAAGTATGCTAGCAATACATTCGTATCGGTTGTAATGCCTTTCCAATTGATCGTATGCGCAGGGTAAGTACTAAGCAATTCTTTGTACGGAACACCTTTTACTTTCTCGTTGACGTATTGCACACCTGTATACTTCTCTTCGGGAACGATCGGCGTATCTTCATATTTGGTTCTAAGGATTCTCGCTTCCTCAATTTTTTGATTCACTTTCGCATCTTTTGATCCGTAATATTCTAATGCAATCTGGTAAAACGCTTTGGCATATTCATACGATTTGGTTTCACTGTAACAATCGCCCAAATCATGGAACAAATCGGCCATAACTGCATCGGGACCTTTGCAAAATGGGAATCGTTCTTTGAGCTGGATCATGAGTTGCTTGCCCGTTTTCTCTGATTGTTCTTTTCCTGAAGTCAATGAAAGAACAGTGTGATTATTCAGGTATTTCGGGTTGTTTTCCATGGCTATTTTCGCTTCGGGGATTTTCACGTGAACCCATTCACTTCCTTGGTGCGAATTCGGGTTGAGCTCCAACCCTCTTTTGATGTGCTTCAACGCAAGCTCGTTTTCTCCCGTGAGTTCGTAAGTCGTTCCCAGATTGGCTTGCAACGCATATTCGTTCGGGTATTTCGCTACCAATTTTTCAAACAAAACAAGTGCTTCTTTCACTTTCCCGGCCCGAACGAGGTTCAGCGCATAATCAGACATCAATTGCAGACTCGGCTTCATCTGTAGCTTTTTCTCGAGCGCTTTCAACTGATCTTCCACCGAAGACAAATCGAAATTGGTATGGAACCTGAATTCTCCCTGATTTATATGATGGGAATTGCCTTGTTTGTCAAGGGTGTAATATTCATTGTAGCAGGCAGAGATACGGATCGGCAACCAAAGAAATAATGCAATTATAATTGAGTAGGATAACTGTTTCATAGGATGAATATAACCGAAAAAGGTTGTTTTATTGTGGTTTCTAATCAAATAGTAACTTTGAGAAAGCACATACAATGCAATTGAAGAATCCTATGAACCCCGAAGAATACACCGTAAGAAACGCCAAACCGGCAGAATTTGAGCAAATCGGTCAACTGATGGTTTACGTCTATTCGCAGCTGGAAGGTTTTCCCAAACCGGCCGAACAGCCCAATTATTATAAGTTATTGGCCAATATCGGTGATTTGACGCAAAACCCAGGAACAGAACTGTTGGTTGCCGTTTCTGATGATGATACAATTGCGGGTGGCGTGGTTTATTTCTCGGATATGAAATACTACGGTTCGGGCGGAAGCGCAACCACTGAACAGAACGCAGGTGGATTTCGCTTACTGGCTGTAGATCCTGCCATACGTGGAAAAGGAATCGGAAAATTGCTCACGCAGGCGTGTATCCAAAAAACAGCCGATAAGCAATTGGGACAGGTCATTATTCATTCCACCAAAGCGATGCAAACCGCCTGGAGCATGTATGAAAAACTGGGGTTCAAACGTTCGGAGGAGTTGGATTTTATGCAGGGAGAACTTCTGGTTTTTGGGTTCAGGCTTTTAATTTCTTAAGTTAAGTAATTGATGAAACCTTTTCAGCCACGAATGAACGAATAACGAACTGAACAGAATTTATTACGAATCAGACCTTGTCTGTATCACTAATTACCTCTAAACCAAATGTAGGTTTAAGCTGTTATTCATTCGTTGAAACAACGTTTCCCATTCGTACATGATAAAATGCAATACGTCATTCACGTGTCTGCCTAAGGCTGATTCGTGGCAAAAAAACAAAACGAAACACGCGTATTTGTAGACATGAATAGAGTTGAACCTTTCTCATGAATAATCAAATCCGTTAATAATCTGTTTCGGTAGCCCGCAGACAAATGAAACTGACAATATTAGCGGTAAGTTTCCGTTGAAATTATTACCGAAAACAAGATATCGTGCAACGATCAACCAAAAAAAAAGTACGAAACATTGTAGCCTGGACAGTGGCTCTTTTGTTCTTTGCATCACTTTTCATCATGCATTGGGTGCAGAATTACTGGAAATTCGACCGTGATTTTGTTGCACAAACCGATCACTACGAAATCATTCATCAAAAATTAACCAAAAGCGATCTCCGGCCTTTGAGAAAACTCTTCGACGATGAATTTGGTTTGTCTAATTATGCCGACGTACAGCATGATTTCACGATCAACGTTGAGAAAACGGATACAACTGCTAAAAGCAAATTCTTAAAACAGTTTTGTCCCGAAGCCTATCAACTGCTCGCTAACCAAGAGCTCGAAGCAATCTACATCCTGTCGAAAAAAGAAATTCTGTTTCAGCTCAAATGGTGTAACAATGCCAGCTGTTTTGAAGATGTTGAGGGTTTTCATGGATTCTACACGCACTACCTGAGCAAAAATGTGATTGATTTCAAAACGCGAAGTAATACAAAACTCATTGAGAAAAAGCAGTTCGGCGAATGGTGGTATTACATTGTGTGGACGGCAAAAGGATGAACCGGCTCACATTCAACACAAAGACACAAAGTTTTTTTTGAAGGATAGACGTGTTAAGATCACAAAGGTGATCTACCTAAATCGCCTTTGTGATCTTTGTAACACGTCAAACTTGACCTTTTTCTTTGTGCCTTTGTGGTGAAAAAACTTTTTCTTTACCAATAGCTTAATTCTACAAATGCGCGAAGACATACTCGACGATAATCAATTCAATAAGGAATCACCAAAAAAAAAAAGTTGGTTCAAGCTACTTGTGATTCATTTCCTGCTCTTCGGCGCAGGATTGTTTTACGCTGATCGTTCTCGCATACGCTATTGGATCTATATTCTATGCGCTGTTTATGCATGGGCATCGTTCTTGAATGTGTTTGCAAAGATTATTCCCGATTTAGTGGAATTTCACAACAAAGGTATCATCGGCGCCATGACTATTTTTGTGAGTTGGGGGATTGCTTATATTGTCGGTGGCATCGATGCGTTGGTAACGTTTGGAATGCGAAGAGGCGGGAGGTAATCTCCCACTGCTTTCCATTCGCCAAGGCGAATGAAAAGCGATAAAATGTTTCCCACGAATTCACGAATTACAGCGCGCCTAACGGACGAGCTCTGTGTTTGACAATTATTCGTAACCTGTTATAATTGTAGGCGAGTGCGTTAGCCGAGCAAAAAATTAGTGAATTCGTGGGAAACAAAAAACGTATCGGCTTTCCGATACATTGCTTTAGTGGGGGCACTTTGTCAAAAAGAATAAGTAGTTTTCTATCGTGAAATTACCTGCAACAATATGTACTACCTCATACAATCAAATCTTTATTCAGATCCGGATCATCACAAGATCTTCGAAGTATTGGATGAACTAAAATTGGATTATGAAGCAGTTGAATTAGCACCAACAGCTACCGAAATTGAACTAAAATCAAACCGAAAAGACATTTTCGTATACGGCTCCGTTCGTTTGGCACGGTTGGCACAAGTTCATTCTGATTGGATACCCGGCTCTTTTTATGGGAAAAATCATCGCTTTGAAAAACACGCCCCGCATTATCAAAATCATTTACTCAATTATGAAACAACCGTTTTTAAATTGAGCGATCAACTAAATTGGAAACCTGGTGAAGAGAAATTCATCAAACCGTATCGCGATGCCAAAGCATTCACAGGTAAAGTATTTACTCAATTAAAATGGGACAACTTTGTTTCAAATGCTCTACAAGAATCAGCACGTGGATTATTAAATTCCGAAACATTGGTACAAGCCTCCATGCCGCAACACCTAATCAAAGAAGCCCGGCTGTGGATTGTCGGGGAAACGGTTGTAGCAGGAGTATATTATAAATTTCATGGTGATCAGCCATTTGAAGCAACTGTTTCAGAAGAGGGCATTCAGTTTGCGAAACAAATGATTAACCTGTATTGCGTAGCCGAAGCTTTTGTAATGGATATCGGTTTCACAGGCAGAGAATGGAAAATTGTTGAGATCAATTGTATCAATAGCGCAGGACTTTATCATCAAAACCCGCGTCCGTTATTTAGAGCTCTGGAACTTTATTTCAATAAATAAGAGTTGTGGTTAATTGGTTTATTACCTTAAGCTTTCAGTTACAAACAATCACGGAATCAGACAGAAATGATGCGATTGACAAAAAACTTCAAAAAAATTTCAGCTACTTTGTCCAATATCGAAAACTCAATCGTAATAAGCATATAAACAAACAATATTAATTCTTTAAAACTTTAAAAAATGACAAGTCAAACAAATGCTCTAAACTGGTTCGAAATCTCTGTGTCGGACATCAAACGTGCTGTGAAATTTTACGAAACCGTTTTCGCAATTGAAATGCCGGTACAGGAAATGATGGGAATGCAAATGGCGTTTTTCCCGGCTGAAGACATGAACGGAAAAGTTTCCGGTGGTTTGGTACAAGGCCCAATGCACACACCAAGTGCCGACGGAGCGAAAGTTTACCTGAACGGTAATCCTGATTTGGACAATGCCCTTTCGCGTGTTGAAGCTGCAGGCGGTAAAATCATCATGCCGAAAACAAAAGTAAGCGACGAAATCGGCTGTATGGCTTTCTTCACTGATTCTGAAGGAAACACCATAGCATTGCACTCTAATAACTAATTCAACCAACGATGAAAGAGTTTTTATTAGTTTTTAGAAGAGCCGGCGCAGGCGATGAACAACAACAGCCGTTGTCACCCGAACAAATACAAGCCATGATGAAACCGTGGCAGGATTGGATGGGAAGTCTGGCCGCTCAGAACAAACTGGTCGATGCCGGAAATCGCCTCGAACACGACGGAAAAGTGGTGAATCCGAACGCGATGGTCACCAACGGACCATACGTTGAAATCAAAGAAGTAATTGGCGGTTACACGATTATTCGCGCCAATTCACTGGACGAAGCGGCCGAATTATCAAAAGACTGCCCGATCCTGAGCATCGGCGGAACGGTTGAAGTCCGCGCTATTGTGCCAATGGATTAAATCATTGAAAAACCAAAACGCCTCTGTAACTTTACGGAGGCGTTTTGGTTTACCTGAATTTTCCGACAGCACCGGAGTCTAATTTGTTAAAAATGGAACAACAAGAACTCATTCCACATTTATTCCGTACCGAATACAGAAAGATCATTGCTGTTCTCTGTAAACTTTTCGGTTTTCAGCACCTGCGTGCCGCGGAAGATATTGTGAGTGAAACGTTTCTGCTGGCCTCCGAAACCTGGGGATTAAAAGGATTGCCACAAAATCCGACAGCCTGGCTCTACACTGTTTCCAAAAACAAAACCCTCGATTACCTCAAACACAACAAGATTTTCAACGAAAAAGTCGCCGTAGAATTGAGTACTTCTAATCCGCCTCAGGCTGATCACCATGAAGTGGAAATCGATTTATCTGGCAAAAACCTCGATGACAGTCAGTTGAAAATGATGTTTGCAATTTGTCATCCAAGTATTCCGAAAGAAGCACAAATCGGGCTGTCACTGAACATTCTCTGCGGATTTGGTGCAGAAGAAATTGCCGATGCTTTTTTATCGACTCGTGAAGCTACTTACAAACGTTTGGCTCGCGCGAAGGAAAAACTACGCATCGAAAACATTCAAATTGAACTGCCCGACGCTACCGAAATTGACAGCCGGCTCGATACTGTTCTCACCACCATTTACCTGCTTTTCAGCGAAGGTTATTATTCCACTTCACAAAACACGGTTCTTCGGAAAGATCTCTGTGTAGAAGCCATGCGTCTGAACCTGATGCTGGTTGAAAACGAACAAACCAACCTGCCGCAAGCAAGCGCGTTGTTATCGCTGATGTGTTTCCATACTTCGCGTTTTGAGGCCAGAATGGACCAGCAGGGCGACCTGATCATTTACGAAGAACAGGATGAAAGCAGTTGGAATAGGGAACTGATCGCCAAAGGAATTCATTACCTGAACCAGGCTTCTCAGGGAACCAAAATCTCCAAATACCACATCGAAGCCGCTATCGCCTACTGGCACACACAGAAAACCGATACGCACGAAAAGTGGGAAAGCATCCTGCAGCTATACAACAAACTGCTGCAATTGGAATATTCGCCCATGGCTGCGCTCAACAGAACATACGCACTCGCCAAAGCCGACGGCAAAGAAATCGCGATCGTCGAAGCTGAAAAACTCCAACTTTCCGACAATCATTTGTATCATTCTCTCCTCGCCCACCTCTACACCGATCTTGATAACAAAAAAGCACTTGAACATCTGGAAAAGGCACTTCCGCTTGCTAAGACAACTGCCGACAGGAAGATTATTGCGGGGAATAAGGAGCGGTTGCTGGAAAAACAGAACCTCCAATGACTTTTTCAAACCCACTTTTTCTTCGGCTAATCATCATATACTTCTTTGGAATTTGGGTGGTTTATGATATTTATCAATCGTTTGGGGAAAGCGTTATTTTCGGCGATCTTCTACAAAATATTTTATTGATTGTAAGTGGAGTTGCGTTTATTTTGATTGGTATCAAAGACTTAAAAGAGTACCAATTAACTAAGAACAAACGAAGTCTCCTTCCTCTCGCTTCTGGAATTGCATTCGTTCTCACCACACTAAGTTTAACATACTACCAATACAATCGATTAAACAGTCCTTCATTTCTCGAAGCCAGTTGGTCTGATGGTGATTGGAACGGTGGCACTCTTGATTTGAAGCGAAATGGAGATTATGTTTATAGCTCAGGAAGTGGTTTGGGGCAGGATTTTTTCTACGGAACCTATTCAATACAAGACGGGATCATCCTACTTGACCGCCCCGCATTCGACGGTTTCCTTACTTCAAGAAAACTTATTTTGAAAACGGTCGCTGATACTATTGAGCAAAAGATTACCTATGAAAAACATCTTGTAATGATTAATAAGAATGGAACCGAGAATCCATTGAAATACTTTCGGATTTTTTGAAAAACAATAAAATCCTTCATTTTCTGTTTTGAAATTTATATATTCATTGCTATGATTTCTATCCCTAAACTTCAATTCGTTTCCTTAGCCCTGATCCTCTTCACTGCTACTTCTTTTATTTTTTTGAATACTGATGACAGTGCTTCTATCGAAATTTATATAACCGATTGCAGAGACCCCGAATCACACTCTTATTTCACGCCGAATCTAACTATCTTAAAAGATGGGCAAGATTTTCAATCAATTGATCCCGGGTTTGGATCAAAAGTGACACTAAAAGACTTAGAAATTGGGACTTACACAATTTATTATCAATCCATTTTTGGAAATAAAGAAAAGCAGGAAATCGTGATTTCAGAATCCAAAAGCCATTCCGTAACTATTTGTATTAATCAATTAGATTATTCAGCATCAGGGTATAGCGCGGTTATCGACGAATTGGAAGTGGGTGAATCTTATAGGATCAATTACGAATCACAAGGGTGTTTTCATTCCGACAGTGAAACAATATCTATCGGTAGAATCGATGGACATTATCTGGTTTCCTGGGGAGACACATCCAAAATACTTTCCCAAACAGAACACGATCTTATTCGACAATTTGAAATCGAAATGAACTATATGAAAGGTGGAGGATGTACTACAACCGACACTTATACTGTTCTTTACAAGGAAAAACAGAAGGAAATTCACGATAGAACCTGTGAATGGAACGGCTGGGATTTTCTTACAAAACAATTATTCGGAGAATATTAGAAACAATCCTTCTTGTTTGTTAGTGAGTGGTTTCGGGTTTTCCCTTTTATATTTGACTAATCTTGATTAGGAATAAATCCATGGAAAACGAATTCACGCAATACCTCGCCGGCCTTCCGATGTTTAGCGAAGAAGAAAAACAATTTCTTGCTGAAAACATTCACGTGGTTACGTTCAAAAAAGGTGAGATTCTGGTACGCGAAGGTGAAGTCGCCGACCGCTGCTATTTTGTATTGAAAGGCTGTGTTCGCCAATACAGGCTGATCGACGGCGAAGAAAAAACCACTGCCTTTTTTCTTGAACAACAAGCCGTGGTTTCATTTACCAGTTACGTGCAAAAAATCCCCTCCAATCATTATTGTGTTTGCGTGGAGGATTGTTCCCTGATTGTGGGAACACCGGATACGGAACAGGAGATGTACAGCAAATTCCCGAAGCTGGAAGCCTTTACCCGCTCGTTTATGAGCGAGGATTTCGGTAAAACTCAGGAAGCTTATTCCACGTTTATCACGTCTTCACCCGAAGAGCGCTACCGGAATCTGCTAAACACACAACCTGAATTATTCCAGCGCGTTCCGCAACACCAGATTGCCAGTTACCTAGGCATGACACCCGAATCTCTGAGCCGGATCAGAAAACGCATCATCACTGAAAAGTGAAATATTTTGAATAGTTTTGTGCTTCACCACATTCAAAACAACACGGTTATGAAACTATTTGCTACCCTCTTACTTTTAACCTTTGGATTTTCCACCAATTTATTTTGTCAATGCACCATTAACCAAAATGCTTTCGTAGCAGGTGATTATGGCATCGTTCCTGATAGCAGCTTCAACAGCTCTCCTGCGGCAACAGCCACCGAGTTGTCGGTATACAACACTGTCTTTCAACTACATTTTGAACCGGATACCGCTACCCAATTGGGAACATTTCCGATTACCTGGGTTCGGATTGATAGCATTACCGGATTACCAAGCGGAATTACTTGGGCTTCAAATCCCTCGGGGACTATGCCTGCGTATTCACACGGTTGTCTTTCGCTGGATGGAACACCTGTAGTCGGTAGTGCAGCCGGAGGACCAAACAATGATGGTAACTATCCTATTACGATACACACCACTCAGGAATGGGTGATTTTTTCCGTGCCGACAGAGTTTCCGATTCAATTAACTGATTACAGAATGCGTGTTGAAGGAAGTACAAACGGGTTATCTGAAGCTACTAAATCACCGATGCTTTCTGTTGCTTACAACGGAACCGACGCTTCGGCAACCCTCACATCTACCTTTGCTGAAACCAAACAAGCTTCTATTGTTGACATGAATGGGAAACACCAGCAGTCGTTATTGATCCATCCGGGAAATAATCCGGTTGAAATCAGCAGCCTCAAACCCGGAATTTATTTGGTACAAACCGATTCAGCAATTGTTCGTATTGTTAAACTGTAGAGTGCTGTTTCTTTCCTCCTTTGGCAAGTAGCCAGATCGCCAGAGAAAGTTCTCCGATAACCGACGGAATAGCTACAACGGCTGTAAACAGGGCTTCATACGTTCCGTAATCCGGCATGACGAGTTTGGCGAGATTGCTTCCAAAATAAGCTATCCCGGCAATGAGCAATAAAACCCCGATTACTTTGGGTATAAAACCTGATTTCACAGCCAGGTAACCCAGAAGCAACAAGTGCACTCCGAAAAACAGGAAACCGATCGTCCAGTTGTTGTCAAATGCCTGAAAATGTCGCAAAGCCAAGGCGTGAAGCTGATTTGGTTCCATCACTGCGGAAAGATTTCCATCGATTAATACCTGATTGCCGTTTACCAATTCCACGATCGCTAGTGCGAAAATGGTCGTGTAAATCAACCGAAACCAGGCGGTCAGCAACGAAAGGTTCTTGTTAGCAGGCTTCAGAAAGACATAAAGTGCCCATGAAATCAGGAGATCACAAATCAGCGCAATTGCAAAACCCAAAAGCCCAATGCGGAAGGATGCTTGTCCTCCAAGAACTCTTTGTGCTGTTTCTGCGGCATCATCCGGTATAATCAATTGCTGTCGGGCATAAAATTCGGCAATGCCTGCGGCTATAGCTAATAGAATGGATGAAAATCCTGCGATCAAAGCGGCCCGGCGTTGTGTTGTTCCTTCCGGATAAGTCAATGTTTGTACGTTCATCTGATGTGTCAATTTACGCAGCAAAGTTATCGCTCACCGATTTTCTATTCATTGACTTAAGATAAGAACTCATCTTACTTTTTTCTTGATAAAAAAGTAAGCAAAAAATCAAGGCTATAAGTCCCGATCTTGAGAACTACGGTTTGTTAAGCTATCTCACCCCAACTCGCAAACGTCATTAGCGGATTGTTTTGCAAACAACCCGATGACTGAGCTCAAACAGGGGTTCCATAACACTTAACTTCACCTTGCTCTCTTACGATCGTTACTTAATGCCATTTGGAATAAAATTCTAACGAAGATTCCTTTTGTCATTTGTGAAAATCTGTGAAATCGGTGGCCAGATACACTTTAATTCGTGGGGTGTAATCTCGAAAAGTAAACCACAAAAAAAAGTCCCTTACCGAAGTAAGAGACTTTTTACGTTTCGTATTGAAATCTTAGTTAACAGATCCATCAAGATCAGCACCAGCTTTAAATTTCACAACATTTTTAGCTGCAATTTGGATTTCTTTACCTGTTTGTGGGTTACGACCAGTTCTAGCTTCACGCTTAGAAACCGAGAAAGATCCGAAACCTACTAAAGATAAACGGTCTCCGCTTTTCAACGCTTTTGAAGTTGACGTTACGAATGCATCCAATGCTTTCTTAGCATCTGCTTTTGACAATCCTGCTTCTGCAGCAATAGCATCAATCAATTCTGCTTTGTTCATAGTTTGGTTTTTTTTGAATGTTTTCAATTATTTAACGAGACAAATTTAGCCGAATAAGCAAGCCTGTCAAGGGTTTCAAGAAAAAAACACCGTTTTTGTTGATAAGTAGAGGCGTTTGTTGATAAAGGTGGTAGTTTTTCAGCCTTTTAGCGGGTAAATCAGCCCCTTCGTCGAACCGTTTAGTTGAGTCAATTACCTCCGAAAGACGCATACACGAACCTTTTCAGACCTAATTGAGCTGTTTATTCGGCAATCGACCAATCGGAAACACTATTTCCAACCAACCAATCCTTTGCCGACATCCGCTTTTTTCCTTCTAATTGCAATTCATGGATCACCAGGATTCCATTGGTGCATTGGACACGAATAGTGTGCTTGTCAGACGACAAACCATTTACAATTCCACTGTGATTATCTGTGTCATCACGATGAATCGCGCTGCTACCAATGGTCGATTGAAACAGTTTCACCTGTTTGATTTCGCCTTTGGTATTTACCCAACGGGTCCATGCTGCCGGGTAAGGCGACAAACCGCAAATCAACTGATGGATTTCCTGTACCGGTTTCGACCAATCGATTTGTGTGTTTTCGCGAAACAGTTTCGGTGCCGGACGCATCAAACTATCCTTGAATTGTTCCTGCGGAATTGGCTGTACCGTACCGGCCTCAATCGACAGGATCGTTTTTACCACCAACTCGCCACCGGTAACCATCATGCGGTCATGCAACGAACCGGCCGTTTCGTTTTCGGCAATCGCCATTTTCGTTTGTGCGATCACATTTCCGGTGTCAATCGCTTCATCTATAAAGAAGGTAGAAACACCCGTTTGTTTGTCACCATTGATAATTGCCCAATTGATCGGAGCAGCTCCTCTGTAATCGGGTAATAAAGATGCGTGCAGGTTGAATGTGCCGAAACGTGGCATTTTCCAAACTTCCACCGGAAGCATTCGAAAAGCAACCACCACAAATACATCCGCCTTCAAAGCCCGCAAATCTTCCAAAAAGGTCTCGTCCTTCAACTTCAATGGTTGTAGTACCGGAATAGCATTTTCAACCGCAAACCGTTTCACAGGACTTTCATGCAACTGTTGTCCCCTGCCCGCCGGTTTATCGGCAACGGTAACACATCCTACCAGTTGAATGCCTTGTTCAAGCATTTTCTCCATGATCCCGACAGAAAAATCGGGTGTTCCCATAAATACTACACGCAGTTGACTCATGTTATTTTTACTTCTTTTGTCCAGTTAAAAAATCTCAGATACCCTAGCGAAACCACTCCCATCGTTATGAAATAGACGTATTCTACCAGCCACACAAGGTGCAATGGTGCCTGGGCAACTTTCATCAATAAATACGCCGCCGTAAGGTAAAACAGCGTGGAGATACATTCTATAACAAAGGTAACACGCGTGTTTCCACTTCCGCTGATGGTTTGAAAATAAACACTTCCCCAGCCATATATAATAATGGAACCGCTGATGATGCGAAGGATTTGCGCGCTTTCACGAATCTGATCGGGATGTTTGTTTACCAACCGGATCAATGTTTCAGGATAAATCAGCGCTCCGTGAAAAGTCACGACAAGAAAAAGTACCGTAAGTAATTGGATTCTTCGCTGAATAACCGGCAATGCTGCATAATCTTTGGCGCCGATGTATTGAGCGATGTAGGTTTTGGTAGCACCTGCAAATCCCCAAATGGGAATAAACGCCAGAAAGTACAAGTAACGGATATTGAGGGAAACGGTCAGTTCGTTGGTGCCCATTTGCTCGATCCATATAAAGAAAACCGTCCACACCGAAAGCGCCACCAATCCCTGAAATAACAGCGGAGTTCCTACTCTCAGGTTTTCTTTGAGTTGCTGTGCATTCACCACTATGGCTTTCCAGAACGGATACACGTGCTTCAGTTTTCCGTAGAGAAGTGTTCCCAACAGGAAAAGCATTCCCAGTATTTCTGAAATGGTGGAGGCCAGCGCCGCTCCTTTTAAGCCCATTTCAGGGAAAGGACCAATACCGAAAACCATCACATACGCCAAAATGACATTGGAAACAGCTACAATCAACGCGCCGAACAAGACCAATGTGGTTTTTCCGGTAGCCAGGTAAGCCGCTTGTACCGTAAGTCCGATGGTTGTTGCCCAAAAGGCATAACTCCTGATCTCGAGAAAAGACAATTCGGCGGCCGCAAGTTCTTTATTTGTGACCATATACTGCAAAAACTGCGGCATGAAGAATTGCACAAAAAAGGTCAGCAAAATGGCGGCAATCACCAGCAATACAAAGTTGGACTGAAAAGCCGAAGCCACGCCGGTAATGTTCTTTTTACCGATATTCTGCGCCATCACGATCTGAGAGCCATCGCTCAAACCCACAAACACCATATGCAGTGTAATGTACCACAAACCGGCACTTCCGGATGCATCATAAGCAAGGGTGCTGTAATGTCCCAAAAAAGCCGCGTCGCTGATAGAAATGATCGATTGAATGAATCCACTCAACATCATCGGCAACGCAACCCGAAGAATACTGCTGTAGCGAATTTCGAGCATTAGTTGATCTGTAGTAACAATCCTTTCAGGTATTCACCTTCCGGATGAAATGCATTAATGGGATGATCGGCCGGCTGGTGCAATTGCTCCAATATCTTCACCGAACGTCCGCTTTCAATAGCCGCAGCGATGATGGTGTTGGTAAACAATTGTTTGTCGACTACCTGCGAACAGGAATACGTCATGAGCAAACCACCCGGACGAATGTGCGCTATGGCCATCGCGTTCAGGCGTTTGTAGCCTTGTACGGCCTGGTGACGTTTATCGCGGTGTTTGGCAAATGCCGGTGGATCAAGAATGATAATATCATATTCCTCGCCGGTTTCACGCACATATACCATGGCATCGGCCACAATAGAGGTGTGTTTGTCTTCAAAACCGTTGAGCTGAATATTGGCATCCGTCAATTCGATGGCTTTTTTGGAGCTGTCGAGTGAATGCACTTCTGTGGCTCCCTGCTGCAACGCCGAAAGGCTGAATCCGCCGGAATAACAAAACGTATTCAGCACACGCTTGCCTTTGGCGTATTTACCCAACAAAAAGCGGTTTTCGCGCTGATCGATGAAAAAGCCTGTTTTTTGTCCTGTGATCCAATCCAGCTGGTATTGAACACCATTTTCGAGTGCCGTATGAGGCGTCGCTACATCTCCAAACAAATAACCGTCTTCAACCGGTTGGCGATTGGGCAGTGTTTCTTTCGATTTCGAATAAATCCCGATCAACTCATCGCCCAACACTGTTTTTAATGCTTCCGCGATCAAAGATACCTGACGGAACATTCCCAAACTGTGGCACTGGATCACGGCAACTCCGCCATAATAATCAATGATCAGGCCGGGCAATTCGTCGCCTTCGCCGTGAACTAATCGACAAATCGAATTGTCTTCACGAAATAAATGCAACTGTCGGCGCAAGGCCACTGCTCTCTCAATGCGATTGTTGTAAAACGCCTGATCGATTTCTTCACCGTCGAACGTCAGCACACGCACCGCAATAGAACCGTGCTGAAAATGGCCTTTCGCCAATTCATTGCCCTGCTTATCAGTCACAACTACCACAGCTCCGTCTTCTATCCCGGCAGGCATTTCTTTCAGCGCTCCCGAGAAAATCCACGGGTGACGACGTTCGATCGATTGAAACTTGTGCTGTAATAACTGAACTGTTGGTAACATGTGCTTTTGTACTGATAGGGCGCAAAGATAACCAATCATCCAACGAAATCAGCAAAATACATTTCACGTTTATTTATTACCTTCGCCGGATGGCATATAACGTTCATGTTTTTTTACGAAACAGCGATTTTTCGCAGGAATTTGCGGATGAACAGCACAACGGAGAAGAATCTCCCGAAAACATTCGTCACGAATGGGAAGATGAATTTCGCATTACCGGCACTTTTTCCAAAGTGGAAGTACTGCGTGATCAAACCTATGAGTTGAAAGGTGATTTGGGCGATAACCGTCCGTTTTCATACCAGATTCCCGGCGTTACTTCCGTGTTATTTCATGCGGAAGACGGCGCTACAACGCTTATTTTTTCTGAAAAAGCGCTCGAAGAATATGCGCTTGATACCGAAAAACATACGCTGGACGTTTACCTCAACGACGATGAGGTGGTCGAAAATCCGCTTCCGGGAGTTTATATTGTATTGTCTGACTTCCCGAAAGAACTTAGAAATTAACCGCTATGCTCGCCATTCGTTCGCTGAATCTGGCATTCAAACACACGGTACTGCACGATTTAACACTTGACGTAGCAACTGGTTCCATTGTTGGAATCGTTGGTCCGAGCGGTGGCGGAAAATCCTCTTTATTGAAAATCATTGCCGGTTTACTCGATCCCAATTCGGGCGAAGTAATCTGGAAAGGCAAGCGCGTGAAAGGTCCGGCCGATCAATTGGTGCCCGGGCATCCGGAAATTCAGCTGGTAAACCAGGATTTCGGGCTCGATATTTACCACACGGTAGAAGAAAACGTGGTGCAGAAAATGCTTTACCTTCCCACTGAAGTACGGAATCGTTTTTCGGAAGAATTGCTCGATTTGGTCGAACTCACACACTTGCGTACACAACAAGCCATTCTGTTATCAGGCGGAGAACAACAACGTCTGGCGATTGCACGTTCACTGGCGATGGAACCAGAAGTGATTCTGCTCGACGAGCCATTCGCACACCTCGATGCTCATTTAAAAGTACGGATCGGCAACTACCTGAAAGTACTTTCCGAAGTCCGCGGAACGACCTGTATTCTGGTTTCACATGAAGGTCAGGACGTATTGCAATGGTGTTCCACGATTCATTTCATGCAACACGGTATCATTCAGCGTTCCGATAGCCCCGAGGCATTTTATTTCAAGCCTGCATCGGCGTATGAAGCGTTGTTTTTCGGAGAAATAAATGTGTTAAATAAAGGTAAAAAGAACGAACTGCTTTTCCGTCCGAATGAATACCAGACAGTAAAATCAGGTGCAGGAATCGGTGTTCAGTTTGTGTCGGCACAATTTGCCGGAGCTTATTGGCGAAATACCGTTTGCACAAGCAATAATGAAACACTAGTTTTGTTTGCACAGCAATCATTGGATGATGTTGAAAAAATTGAAATTAAAAAGAGGTATTCGTAAGTTAACCTGGCCGGAAGTCTGGGATGTGACCAAGTCAACCTTTATTGAGTTTTTTCAGGAAAACTCCTTTTTTCACGGAGCTGCACTCGCCTACTACGCCATATTTGCCGTGGTACCCATGATTTATTTGTCGTTGATTTCGTTTGGCAAATTTGTCGGACAAACCAATATGCTCAAGATCATTGACAAAATCCTGCGCGAAGAAGTTGGTTTGGAAGACAGCAGCGGCATCATGTCTTTTCTGGAAGATGTCAATTTCGAAAAAGGAAGTTTCGTACTCAACATCGTCGGTATTATTGCTTTATTGCTTTCCAGTTCTGCCTTATTGGCTTCATTGCGTACCAGTATCAACGAGTTTTTCGACGTTCATTTCACCTTCGAAAATCGAAAACGCCGCATTTTCCACAATCTCGGCGCACGACTGATGAACATCATCATGCTTCCGGTTTTCGGACTGGTAATTGTGATTACGTACTTCGGTGAAACGATCATTCTTTCCTTGAGTTCACAGTTTTTTGGCGAATTAAATGCCTTTGAGGGTTTTATCCTCGAATTTCTGAAACACGGACTGGCCATTTTTACCAATGTACTTTTGTTTGCCATTATTTTTAAATACCTGCATGATGGCAAGGTAGCATGGAAACTCGCTATTTCAGGGGCAATGGTGACAGCGGTTTTGCTTTACCTCGGCCAATTACTCATTCACTTTTACCTGAGTAATTACTTCTTCGGCAGTAGTATCGGGCTTCCGGGAACCATTCTGATCATGCTCGCCTGGATGTACTATTCGTCACAAATTATCTTTTTGGGCGCTAAATTCACAAAGGTTTACGCTGATAAGGTTGGTAAAAAGATCATATTTCAAACACGCAGGTTTCAGGCCAAACGCGCTGCTGTAGAATCAAGTAGAAAAAGTTAAACGGTCGTCTGTAACCATTTTGTGGTAAAGGTTCAAACCGCTCAGCAACCATTCATCAAATTCGCGGACTATCAGACTTCCTTTTTTTGGATGTTTGTACAAAGGCACGTTATGTACAACGTTATTGATGAGCAGAATATGGTATTTGATGAGCTTCCGCGCAATGGGAGCCTGATCAACTTTTCCATGTTCCGCGACCTCAAGTCCACACCAGTTGTATTCCGTAGCTTTTCCATCAAATATGTACTCGAAGGTTGTGAAAACTACACCATCAATGGCAATCGCTTTCAGGTACAGAACCAGCATTATTTATTGGCGAACACCCATTCTGAGGGTGCTGTGGAAATCGATAGCGAGAAAATCGTAAAAGCCATTTGTATTGATATTGCGCCCGATATTCTTTCGGAAGTAGTAGGTAGTTATCTGGAACCGGATAGTTCTTTTGCTGATATGAACCTGGACCGTTTTTTTACCACTTCCGATTTTTTTGAAAGCTTCTATCCTACCGACAATACGCTTTTAGGTAAAACACTTACTGCTTTGGGAACCGAATTATCCGATTCGCCTTTTGAAGAACGTGAATTCAGCAAAGAATTTTACTACCACTTATCAGAACAGCTCATCGCTGACCACATCCCGATTTTCAAGCAGTTACAATCTGTTCGCACAGTAAAAGTGGAAACAAAAAAAGAACTGTTGCGACGCGTGCTCCGCGGAAAAGAATACATTAATAGTTCCTATATGCTTCCGTTGAGTATCGAACGGGTAGCGCAGGAATGTCATTTGTCGGAGTACCACTTTTTCCGCCTGTTCAAAGCCGTAATGGGTATTAGCCCGCACCAATACCTGATTCGCAAACGCATTGAAAACGCTCGCTCATTGCTCCTCGATAAATCGCATTCGGTATCGGATGTGGCTTTTCTATGTGGTTTTGCCGATGTGTTCAGCTTCAGTAAAGCCTTTAAAAAACACGCTGGAATCACTCCTTCTCTCCTCTTGAAATAACGCCACGAAGTGATTCCAATTCCCAAACTAAATAGCAGGATTTGACAAAGGTATAAAGTCGTCATCCCTTAGATTTGTTTCAGTAATAAAATGACAAGTATGTTTTTTAAATATGCCGTTGCAGTATGCTTACTGATTTCTGTTCCTTCTTTTGCGCAACAGCTGAAACGCGTTGCCAATAAAGGAATTGTGGTCGAGAAACTGACGGAAGCACGCCGGAAAGAACTGAATATTACCGAAACACGCGGTGTTTATATCAAGAAGATCATTCCAGGATTCACGGCAGAAGCGCTCAAGGTAAAAGAAAATGATATCCTGATTCGCATCAATACCACTACGATTGAATCTGTTGATGATGTATTGCATCCTTCCTTAAAACTACGCGAGGGCGACGATGTGTCCTTTACTGTCATTCGTGAAAAGAAAGAAAAAACACTCAAAGGAAAAGCCATTGCCAATCCGCTGGAAGATGCCGGAGATTTAGCCATCGAATACAGTTCATTTCCGTTTATGAACGGGCAAATCCGCAGTATTTTTCTGCAACCTGCAACTTCCGGTAAAAAGCCGGCCATTCTGTTTATCCCCGGATTAAACTGCATGAGCCTCGATAACATGTGGGAAGAACACGTTTACCGCAAACTGGTTTACAGCCTCGCCAACAAAGGTTATGTGGTGATGCGTGCCGAAAAACCGGGTATGGGCGATTCCTACAATACTCCGGCTTGCGAAGACATCGATTTCCCCACGGAAGTCAATTCGTTTCGCACCGCGCTGACAGCTCTGAAAAAACACCCGAATGTCGATACGAATAACATCTTCATTATCGGCCATTCGTTGGGAGCTATGGAAGCACCTTTCGTAGCCGAAGGAAATAACGTAAGAGGTTTGATTGCCATGGGATTGACCGTGAAACCGTGGCTGGAATACCTCACGGAAATGGTTCGCGTTCAAAATCCGCGATTGGGAATCGATTACCTGCAAAACGAACGCGATCTGAAACTCTACGAAACCTTGTTGTTTGAGTTGCTGGTGAACAAGAAAAACCTGGCAGATATCGTTCCCGGAAACCCTGAATACGAACGCATTTTGCGCCGTGATATGAACTACGAAGGCACCGAAAGCTTTTTGGGGCGCGACCTTTCGTTCAGTCAAACATTAAACGATCAGGATATTGCCGCCATTTGGGCAAAAACCGATTGCAAAGTGCTTTCGGCCTGGGGCGAAACCGATATTCAGGTACTCAACGATTTTTCTCATAAAGAAGTCGTGAAAGTCGTGAATACCTATCATCCCGGAAATGCAACGTTCCTGGAATTAACCGATACCGACCACAATTTCCTGCTCATTCCAACCATGGAAGAAAGCTACCAGCGCAATGCTGACGGATCATTGGGATCATTATTCCCTACCCGTTTCAACGAGCATATGGTCGAAGAATTTCATCAGTGGATTCAATCCGTCATTGTAAAATAAGTCATTGAATTATGAGAACACACAATCAATCTCCGTTTACAAGTACCGATTCTGCATCGAATCACCACGAATTGGTAAAACAAGGTCTGTATCATTACCTCAGTATTTCTACGATCGGCAAAACCCATGTTGATCCGGAAGAACTGGAATGGTCTATGCAAGTCGTTGCCGAGCAATTGCAGCAATTGTTGAATGCCCGTGGTGTGAAATGGGAAATCCCATTGTTTGAACAATTGCGGAAAATCGATGGTTCATTACATACCGATACGCAATCGTACAAACTCATGCTACGTTTACCTGATGGCGTTACCTGGAACGATTACGACAAAGCCATCAAACGCTCGTTGGAATTGCGCCGTGATAGCTGGGTGGTACAGATTCGCTATGAGCGTCTTGTGGAAGAATGGTGCATGAAACAGGTTCACAAAGGTAGTTATGGAACCATTGCCGCATCGGTAAACGAAATGACAAAACGCGGAGCCGAAGAAAACCTGAAAATTCGCGGATCATATCACCTGATTTTCCTGAACGATCCGGAACAGGTCGCTGAAAAAAACCTCGAAACGGTGATCCTGGTTCCCGTAGAACGATAATGAAAGCACTTTCCGGCGGCACAACGTGAGTAGTTTTACAGTGTTTGTCGGGAGGTGCTTTTGTCTTTGAACAAAAAACACGCCCGAAAGCGTGTTCCTGTTTTAAACCTAACCCGATGTTTATTATTGCTTTATAAAGCGCTTTTGTGAATTGGTTGTCTGCAGGAAATAAATACCCCCAGTCAGTTGTTCAATATTCCAAACCGTTTTACCGGCAATTGTTCGCGTTTCCAAAACTTGTCCGAGCGCATTCAACAAGCTGATTTCTATCGTTTCATTGTTGTTGACTACAATTGTTACTTCAGTTTTTACAGGATTTGGGTACAACTCATAAATCAACACTTCCGTTTCAGAAATTCCAACTCCGCCTCCTTGCATGTTGACTGGTGCTGAAGTAGCCGAACAACCGTTGGCATCAGTCACCGTAACGGCGTATGATCCGTCTCCATAAGTCGCTGTTTCCAATGAAGCAGTGGTTTCACCAGCCAACGCATTGCCATTCAGATTCCATTGAATGGTCAGATTAGTCGTTACGGATAAAACCGAGCCATTGATCAAAATAGCTGGTGCAGTCGGGAGCTGATATGTACACGTGTTTTCACCGACGATGCGTGAATCGGTCGACAATAAATTCGTGAATACGTTCCAATCGGCACACACACCTTTTAAACGAAATGATAACCATGGATCAAGCAAATCAAAAACGATATCTTGTTGCTCGGCGCGTTGAATAGTAATACTTCCGCCCGAACTACTTTCGCCGAAATCACAGGCCCAATTGGAATTGGCAAAATAACAATGTGCTCCTCCGGTAATAGATACAAACTGTTTGCAAACCGAGGCAGGAACAGCGTTGTAGATTGGAGTGTGGTGGTCTGCCGAAGGCGTTACCGCATCCTCCGATCCTGAAAAAACCAAAGTTGGAGCGGTTACATTCACTGCTGCCGCAATGGCCGATGGATCTGTTTCTGCGGGAGCCATACCAACTACTGCATCAAACGACCCCAATGGATCACCGGCTGCCAGAAAGGTAGAACCGCCGCCCATGGAATGCCCCATTACTCCGGTTTTTCCATTCCATTTATTGAAAAAGGCGCTGTTGGAGTTAACTGACAATGCCTCCATTTTATCGGCTACAACCACCATATCTTTACCAAAATCAGTATGTACCGGAGTGGCATTGCCTTCCGTTCGTGGAAAAACCAAAATGTAACCCAACGGGGCATAATGTTCCCAAATGTTTTGGTAAGCATCCCAGGCCATGAAAAAGCCGTGTCCGAATACGATTACAGGAAACGTTCCGGATGCAACCGGAGCATCAACTCCGGCCGAAACCGCCGGATAATAAACTTCGCATTGGATTTGCCTGCCGGGGCCTCCACCTGATCCGTAACCACCTGTTCGGGTCGGATCGTTAAATGTAACGGTGGTAGAGCCTACAGAAAATTGTGCATAACCGGAGCCAAGGGAAATAAGGCACACAATGAGTAGTAGTAAGCGTAGAGGTGCTTTCATAGTGTAATAAGAGTTTTTAATTGTTTAGCGGAACAAATATCCGTGGCATTCTATTCAAGCTGATCTGTTTTTAGACAAACGGTTCGGGAAAATGGATAAACGGAAAAATTTAACTCAAAAAGCTTTTTTACAACAATCAATTTATTTTAATAACAAATATTAATAAAATAAAACGTGCTGGAAAAGTGACTAACAACTTTAGAGGAATTAACATAGATCTGGCTAATTTGCCAAAACAAGATATTAAAACACAAAAGGGTTGCCCGAAGACAACCCTTTGCTATTCTGTTATTTAAAGCCGATTAATTAACAACCAGGCGATTGTTAACGACATCTTCATTGTTGTAAACTTTCACATTGTAAACACCTGTTCTTAATGCTGTTCTGTTTTCCAAAGTCAACGGCACACCAAGTTCCAGCGTTCCCTGGTAAACAAGCGCTCCTGTAGAAACATCCGTTATCTCAACCGTTGCATTTGTTGCAGAACCCTGAAGTTCAATCACAACACGACCATCAGAAGCAGCCGGATTCGGATAAATCGCCACTTTTAATTGCCCGGCAATTTGTTCGGAAGTATACGTCTTATTCAAACAGTTTTTGGTCACACGATGCACTACTTTGTAAATACAATTCTCATCCAAACCAGAGAATACTACCGGAGTATTGAAATTGGTACTTCGTGTTACAATTTGGATTTGTGTCCATGTAATTAAATCCAAATCCGTTTCAGGACCGCAATATTTGTACAATACAAATGATTCGGAATCGTAATCGACCGTGTAGGCAGGATTATTGGAAACAGTTATAGTGGCAGTTGAACCAAACGGATTATACGTTAACTGAAACTCAGGGTTCGCTGCACAACATCTGGTTACCTGAAAACAAACCGTTGATGTACAACCCAACAGCGACGGAACATTCGCATTACTCCAATAAACCTTTAAGCAATACGTTCCATCACCCATATACGGAATACGGTAATTGCCCGTAAACGGTGCTCCCCCGTTATACGTCCACTCGTAAGACAACGCATCGGAATAAGCTGCCGGTAATCCAACATACGCCGGAGAATGTCCGCAATAGTTATAATTTGCAATGGTAATTGCCGGACCGTAGCCTTGCACCACATCAATAGAAGCAACAGAAGAACAACCGTATTGATTGGTGACAATCAAGGTGTAATTTCCATATTGCGTCGGAACAAAACATTGATTTTGAGAAACAAGCTGAGATGTTTGTGTCACCGTGTTGTTATAAGACCATTGGTAAGTAAAGTTATAAGAAGAGGTATTGGAAGGACCGCACAATGACTGGAACTGTCCATTACAAACACTTACGCTTTTTGGTAAAATAATTTTAGGGTAAGAAACAGCCGTCACAGAATTGGTGGCTGTTGTGCTGCAACCCGGATTACTTGCGGTAACCGTGTAATTGGTAGTTCCTAATGTTGGCGGAGTGACATTGATACATTGCGACGTTTGTCCGGTATTCCACAAATACGTATAGCTGGATCCTGCAGGCACGGTAGGACACACAAGCGCCGAATTACCTTGACAAACCGTATAATTATTGCCCGTGATTACAGGAGCATTCAGCGACGAAACCGTTATTTGTCGCGTGATACAGCATCCGCCTGAACAGATCGTGATTGTATGCGTACCGGCCCCGGCAACGGTTGGACAAAAAATCCATGTTTCATTCCCGGCAAGGTCATAGATCGGTGCATCTGGCACACCCGGACCAGTTACCGTATATTGTCCGGAAGTTCCAGTGACAACAGTGGCGCATGCCTGATCTTTACACATTTTTGTTGGCAATTTGATCGCTGAAACATCAAACGTACGGGTCACATTCAGCACCACATTGTCCAGATACTGCGTAAAACAATATTGGGCCGGTGCATGTGTAAACCAAATCAATGCATAGTTGAAGGTATAAGGCGTCGTGTTAACGAAATTCTGAACTCTCGTTTGCCAGCCTGCCCCCCATGTGGGACTGCTAACATCGATATCAATGTCCAAATAATTGGTGGTAGCAGCAGGACAGTTGTTCAGGACTCCTCCCGAACAAGCGGTAAGTGGATTCGTCTGTACAAGCCTTACTTTCAGCACTACTTGTGTTCCCGGCTCCCATGTTGTATAAAGTGGCTTCGTGTCAATGGAAATCGTTCCTTCGTCACACGGATTTACAGAACAATTCATCGGCAAAACAATAGGTTCATCAGCCCAGCCACCATTGGCCGATGAAATACTGCCTTGTCCGCAAGAAGCCAATGAAACGAATTTTGTGGTGTTGCCCAAGGTATTACTTAGTAATACTGGGGAATACGGACTACCTGAAGGGCTCCATTTTATCATCGGTGATCCTGCTACGGCAGTCGCCAATTGAGCAGATGATGAAAAGGACTCAAAATTTCCTGTCGAAAAATAATTTCCCGGACAACTTTGGGCAGAATAAAACGGCGCTATTGCCAAAGCAACAAGCAGCGCAAACAGCATTTTTGTTTTTCTCATGATTATTTGGTTTAAGATTTACGTGATTGAATAGTAGAATACGGCTGTAAAAGCAAGAGATAAATACGGGGGAAACACAACAGCTGCCCCATGTTCATCCTTACTATTTCAGATCCCGTATGCTAAATTTGATGGTTCGAAAATGAAGCGACCGATCGGATCGACTTCAGGGAAACAGCGAATGCTGTAAGTGGTTATTTCTTTCACTGAATATTGATTTAAGTTTTGGCTAACGCTCCGCAAGATAGTGGATGACCTCCAACATTCGACATAAAAAAAGAGGGAATCTGAAACAATTTATGCCGGTACTGGTAAACCTAAAAATGAGTTCAGTGTTCCGGATGAATGTCACGTTACGTGTCTTACTAACTGAAAATGAGCTAACGAAAGAATCAATCATTGGCAATCCATCATTTTTTTCAATCACGATCCTTGTAATCGCAAACGTGTTAATTTTTCAGGGTAAAGCGTTAGATTGAAAAAATCTTCCTTTTCTGTAAAAAACAGTGCTATTCAGCATAAACCGAAACTATACGAACGATTGATCTACTTGTTCGTTCCTGTATATTCGAAAGAAAACCTCCGGCCGTTTCATTTTATCCCGATCTCCTCTTATCTTTAAGCAATTAATGATTCCGATGAAAAAACTTCAATTTACCGCGTTTATCGCTTTGGCTTGTTTGACAATCGCAGGCTGCAGCGAACAATCTTCCGAGGAAGGAAACACGGCAACCGATGGTGTTGCTGTAGACCGTTTTGCCGATATCCAGGTATTGCGCTACGAACTTACAGGTTGGGATAAACTTTCCCTGGACCAGAAAAAACTGGTGTATTACCTCTCACAGGCAGGTTTGGCCGGACGTGATATCATTTACGACCAAAACAACGCCTACAATCTTGAGATCAGAAAAACGCTCGAGAAAATAGCCGAGAACTATGATGGTGATAAAACCACCGATTCGTGGAAAGCGCTCGAAACCTACAGCAAACAGGTTTGGTTTTCCAACGGAATTCACCACCACTACAGCATGGACAAAATCAAACCAGGATTTGACAAGGCGTATTTCAACGAAGTGGTAAAAGCCAGCAACGCCTCCATTTCGAAAGAAGCGCAGGAAGCCATTTTCAGCAAAACGAAATACATGAAGCGAAAAGTGAAAGACGCAAACGTCGACATGATACAGGCTTCAGCCAATAATTTCTATGGAAAAGGTGTCACACAAGAAGCTGTTGAAGCATTCTACACCGAACGAATCGACGTCAATGATCCCAAACCAATCGAATTCGGCCTCAACTCTACCCTGATCTTAAAAGACGGAAATCTGTATGAAGATGTCTGGAAATCGGGCGGGAAATATGGAAAAGCCATTGATAAAATTGTTTACTGGCTCAAAAAAGCGGAAACCGTTGCCGAAAACGATCAACAAGCCGCCGCGTTGAAAAAACTGATCGAATTTTACCAGACAGGCGATTTGAACGTTTGGGACGAATACAATGTTTTGTGGGCCGCTTCAACCGAAGGTGATATCGATTACATCAACGGATTTATTGAAACCTACGGCGATGCACTCGGCAAGCGTGGAACCTACGAATCAATTGTGGAAATCAACGATTTTGAAGCTTCCAAACGTATGAAAGTGGTAGCCGACAACGCACAATGGTTCGAAGACAATTCACCGTTGATCCCCGAGCACAAAAAGAAAAAAGTGGTCGGCGTGAGTTACAAAGTGGTTCAGGTGGCCAGTGAATCGGGCGATGCAGCTCCTTCTACACCAATCGGGGTGAATTTACCGAACAACAACTGGATCAGAGAAGACATCGGTTCCAAATCGGTTTCGCTTGGAAACATCATCGCAGCTTATGAAAATGCCGGCGGACCTTCGTTGGTCGAAGAATTTGCTCACGATCAGGAAGAAATAGACCGCGCGAAAAAATACGGCGCACTTGCCGGAAAAATGCACACAGCCTTGCACGAAGTCGTTGGTCACGCCAGCGGACAAATCAATAAAGGTGTTGGACAACCTTCCGAAACGCTGAAAAATTATGCGTCTACACTGGAAGAAGCCCGTGCCGATTTGGTGGGCTTGTACTATATCATGGACCAAAAACTGGTGGATTTGAAACTGATTGAATCGCTGGAAGTCGGAAAAGCCGAATACGACGGTTACATCCGCAACGGAATGATGACACAGTTGCAACGCCTTGAATTGGGCCAAAATGTCGAAGAAGAACACATGCAAAACCGCCAATTGGTGTCTGCCTGGGTATTTGAAAAAGGAATGGCAGACAAAGTGATCGTGAAAGTGAAGCGCAATGGCAAAACGTATTACGATATCAAGGATTACAAGAAATTGCGGGCGCTTTTCGGAGAATTGTTGCGCGAAATTCAGCGCATTACATCAGAAGGAGATTTCAAAGCGGGTAAAAAACTGGTAGAGACTTATGGTGTAAAAGTGGACAAATCCATTCACAAAGAAGTATTGAAACGCGTAAAACCATTGAATTTGGCGCCGTACAACGGATTCGTTTATCCTGTTTTTGTACCGATAAAAAACAAAAAAGGCGAAATCACCGACATTCGCGTCGAGAACAAGCTATCGTTTTTGGAGCAGATGCTTTATTACGGAAAAACTTACAGTTTTTTATAGGACATAGGGAATTAGGGAACTGGGGAAATAGGACGTCCCAGTTCCCTATCTCCCCAGTTCCCCAGCTCACTTTTAAATGAATTATCTCGGACACATCTACTTATCCGGCAACGATACCGAACTGATGCAGGCCAATCTTTACGGCGATTTCATCAAGGGTTCGAACCTCTCTGATTTGGATCCGGCGATTGAGAAAGGAATCCGGCTTCACCGCTCCATTGATCATTTCATCGACCACCATCCTGCCATTCATGAACTGCTTCCTGTATTGCGAATTCAACTACCTAAAGTTGCAGGTATAGCCATCGATATTTACTTTGACCATTTGCTGGCAAAAAACTGGCTCACCTTTCATCCTCAACCCTATACCGATTATTTAGAACACATCTACAAGCAGCTGAATGTCAACGATCAACGCTACAGCTCTGCTTATTTACTGTTTTTACAGCGCCTGGTGCAGCACCGATGGATCAATCATTATCCTACGCTGGACGCCATTGATCGCATGTCGAAAAACGTCAGTTCACAGCTTTCATTTCCCAATCAACTGGTAAATGGAAAATCGGTCTTCTTAATGTACGAAAAAGCGATAAGCGATGCTTTCTTCGACTATATGTGGTCAGCCAATGAACATTTTTTAACCGAAAAATTAAGAATATTGTCGTAATTTGCAGTGCATATACATTGGATGATACGTCAAAAAACCTACTTAAGAATCTGCTTTTCACTGGTGTTAACCAGTGTCTTTTTGCTACAGACTTCTTGCGGTTCTGACGATGCAGACGCACGTAAACGTCCACTCACCACCAATGACAATGATCTTCCCGGCATTCTGAAAAAAGGAAAGTTGCGTGTGTTGGCAGAAAACTCTTCTACTTCTTATTTTATCTACAAAGGCAAACGCATGGGGTTCGAATACGAACTATTGCGCGAGTTTGCCGAAGACCTGGGAGTTGAGCTGGAAATCGTTACCGTAAATGATCTCAATGAAATGACCACGCGTTTGAACAACGATGAAGGTGATTTGATTGCCTGTAATTACGCTGTGACCCGCGACCGGCAGGATGTGATCAATTTTTCCAGACCGTTTTACCAAACCAATCAGGTGTTGATTCAGCGCAAGCAGGATACCACCAAAGAAATGTCTGAAGAAGCCTGGAAAAAATACCACGTTTCGGATCCGCTGCAATTAGCCAAAAAGAAAGTCGATGTCTGGAAAAATTCCAGCTATTATGATCGCCTGATCAATTTACAGGACGAAATCGGCGCAACGATCTATATCCGTCCGACAGAAGGAAACCAAAGCGTGGAAGAATTGATCGAAATGGTGGCCGACGGAGCCATCGATTACACCGTCGCCGAACGAAATGTGGCGCAGATCAACGAAAAGTTTTACGACAACCTCGACGTAAGTCTGGCCATTTCCTTCAAACAAAATATTGCCTTCGGTTTGCGCAAAGACGCGCCATTGCTTAAAAAACGCCTCGATGCATGGTTGACGAAATTCATGAAAAAAGAAGCGTTTCGTTTCATCAAGCGCAAGTATTTTGATCCGTACAAACAACCGGCCGGTGCAACCACCAGTTATGCAACAGCCAAAGGCGGACTTTCTCCGTTTGACAACATCATGAAAGCCGAAGCGCAGAAATACGGTTTCGACTGGCGTTTGCTCGCGGCCCTTATTTACCACGAAAGTAAATTCAACCCGAATGCCCGCGCTTTTGGTGGCGCTTACGGAATGATGCAATTCATGCCTGGAACCGGACCTAAATTTGGAGTTTATCCTTCCTCTACTCCCGAAGTCCAAATTCGCGGCGGTATGAAATACATCGATAAGATCGACAAAATGTGGAAAGACATTGCCGATCCGATGGAACGCAATAAATTCATCCTGGCCAGCTACAACGCCGGCGCCGGACATATCAAAGACGCGCAAAAACTAGCAGCCAAACGCGGACTCAACCCGAAAGTCTGGGAAGACAACGTCGAAAAAATGGTCATGAACCTCGGAAAACGCGAATACTATTCCGATCCGGTAGTTTCATCCGGCGCGCTTCGCGGAAACATCACTTATAAGTATGTTCGTGGTATCATGGCGCGGTATGAGAGTTATAAAGCGGTTTTTTGATCGGAGATCTGTCCTTCGTGTTTAGACTCAACTATTTTTACTACTATTGAACTGACAATAACTACGAGACAAACACGCACGCGCATTAGCGGGTCTGACCATTCACGAATAAGACGGATTTTTTCAAAGTAGACTGAAGTAGTGAGTGGTAGAGATTAACCGATAATATTCGGTTGTAAGAATTTGTTATGTTTTGTAAATTATTGATTTAAAAAGTATTATAAAACAAAATATGCAATTTAGAATTAACAAAATACAAGTTGATGATATTGACTATCAAACCGACAAAATTGAACTTGTCAATCAATTGAACGATAAGCGTCCAAATCATTTTAGTTTGATCGTCGGAAACAATGGTACCGGAAAAAGTCGTTTACTTGGGAATATTGCACGTATTCTTAATAACAGATTTAAGAAATCTACTATTGATCTATTTGACTTTTCTATTTTTGAAATTTTTGGTGAGCCTAGCAAAATTATATCAGTATCAAATAGTCTCTCGGATAAGTTTCCATTAGATCGAGCTTTCCGTTTAAGAAATGACGAAAGTTTTAGTTATAGTAAGGAAAGATATAATTATTTAGGTACAAGAGGTGGTCTTGGTTCATCTTCTACTTATTTAATGAGAAGAGCTATTGATATTCTACTCGAAAACTATTCCAATAAAAACGTATCCAAATGTTATAGACATGTTTTTGATTATTTAGATTATTCCCCAATAATTAAATTAGAATATCGAATAAAACATACAGAACTTGTTCAAAACAACGAAATTGTAACACCTGTTCATTTACAAGAATATATCAATAAAAGGTCAAAATATTCTAGCTTTGACAGCAAATATTTCTTAAAAATTGAAGATCAATATCAAAACAAATTTCAAGATGTCTGTGATTTTCTTAATCAAATTAGACAAGAACAAATAAGAACTTATGAATTAACAATCAATTTCTCATACAATAATATAGAACGAATTGACAAAGACAATTCTCAATATAAAGAAGAGTTAAGGCTTTATGAAATTCTAAACATTTTACGAAAGTTGAATATGATTAGAGGATTTGAAGTGAAATTATTCAAAAAAGATAATCAAGGCTTTAGTTTTAGTGATGCAAGTTCAGGAGAAGCAAATATTTTAACAACATTAATTGCCTTAGTGCCTTTGGTTGAGAATAATTGTTGCGTACTAATTGACGAACCGGAAATAAGTCTTCATCCTAGTTGGCAATATCGTTACCTTGACCTTTTAAATAAAATTTTCGAAAACTTTAAGGGATGCCACATAATAATAGCATCTCATTCTCATTTTATAGTGTCTGATCTTCCTCAAGATAACTCATCCATTATTACGTTGAAAAAAATAGATAAATCAATAAAGTCTGAACTTCTAACCGATAGTACTTATGGATGTTCAGCTGAAGATATACTATTAAATGTATTCGAAATGCCAACAACGCGAAATTTTTATGTTTCAAATTTGGTTACAGAAAGCTTGGAACTGCTCGGTCGAAATCAGAAAAAAAGCTTACGCTTTAAAAATATAAATTCTCAGTTGCTAAATATTTTCCCTATCCTCAAAGACGAGGATCCATTGAAATTGGTCATTAGTTCTCTTTTAAAAGTTAATGTAGATGAGTAACAAAATTTTGAATGCTTATAACTTAACTGTTGCAGAAAAAGAATTGGTAAAAAACAACCTTACATGTCACACTGATTGGGACACTGTCACTTTCTTTGATGAAATAAAAAAAAATATCAGGAACTTTTTAAGAACCGAACAGGGTAATAAATGTTGTTATTGTAAAAGAGAACTCGGGTTTGATATTAAAGAAGTTGATATCGAACATATAATTCCAAAATCTTTGCATTGGAAATTCACTTTCGAACCTCTTAATTTGGCGCTTTCTTGCCCTGGATGTAACACTAAAAAGGGGCATACAAACATACTTTCTAAATCTATCGTTAGATACCCTAGGGACTCAAAAAAAATCACGATCGTACACGCACATTACGATGAATATGATAGGAACATTAATATAATTGACAATTGTATTTTTGAACCATTAACAAAAAAAGGTAGTCATACGATAACAGTTTGCGAGTTGTTTAGGCTTAAGGTTGTTGAAAAAAAAGCCAAAGCAACAATTACCGCAAGAACTCCAGAAAGCAAATTGATTGAATATATCGTTAATGCTTCTCCAGAAGAATTGGGAAAAGCGATGATCGAACTTTCAAAAAGAATAAAATAACGTATCCTAACAGGTGTTTGGGGGGAGTTATACTCAATAGATAGGAGCTTACAACCTTGGTATTTACTCAACTTTTATCAGGAAAAAGAATCTGAAATAGCGTATTCCCATTATTTTTACCCCATGCAACAACTCATTGTGATTCAAGGTGCAACTGCCAGTGGTAAAACAGCTCTTGGAGTTGTGTTGGCGCAGCATCTGAATACAGTGGTCATTTCAGCCGATTCACGTCAGTTTTACAAGGAAATTGCCATCGGAACCGCAAAACCGACTGTGGAAGAAATGCAGGGAATTCCGCATTATTTTGTCGATTCACATTCCATTCACCAACCGGTAACGGCTGCACAATTCGCGCAGGAAGCCATGGAATTACTGCAAACGACCTTAAAAGATTACCCACAAGTTGTTGTCGTTGGCGGATCCGGCTTATTCATAGACGCGCTGTGCATCGGCCTCGACCCCATTCCCACAAACCCGGAAATGCAATTGCAATTGCGATCGGAACTGGAACAAAACGGGCTTGCTCCTCTTTTGGAAGAATTACAACAAACCGATCCTGCATACTTTCAGGAAGTCGACCGCGATAATGCAACGCGTATTTTACGGGCGCTCGAAGTCATTCGTTCTACCGGAAAACCATTTTCCGCCTGGCGCCAAAACAAACCGGCTCCACGACCGTTTACAACGCGCCGTTTTGTGATTGAACACCCGCGCGAACAGTTGTATCAGCGCATCAACCAACGCGTGGATAACATGCTCGCCGACGGGCTGTTAGATGAAGTCAAAGCTGTATATTCGTTCAAAGAATTGGCTTCACTTCAAACCGTAGGTTACAATGAACTATTTGACTATCTTGACGGAATATCCGATTGGCAAACGAGCATCGACAAAATCAAACAGCATACCCGCAATTACGCCAAACGACAGCTTACCTGGTTCAAACGCCATCCCGAAGCTGTCTGGATTCCGTATAGCGACACAAAAAAGATGCTCGGAGAAATTCTGCAATTGATTGATAACTAACCAACTGAAAACTTGGAACGATTCTTGAATTTCCTCTGATAAATCCACAAACCATGGACATACATTTTGAAAACGTAATGCCCCATCCGCTTGCCTCTATCGAACATAGTTCGGATAGCATTTGGGGAAGTAAAGTATCATTGAAAGGCGGACACAAAATCCTGCTCAATGCCTCGAGCGGTAAAGGTAAATCGACTTTTGCCATGACTGTTTTTGGCATCCGCACCGATTATGATGGAATCGTTCGGTACGATGATCGCGACATTCAATCGTTTTCGGTAGATGAATGGGTACAGATCAGACAACGCAAAATCGCAACTGTTTTTCAGGACCTGCAGCTGTTTCACAATTTATCAGTTGCAGAGAATTTATTGCTGAAAAATCATCTCACCGACTTCAAAACCGAACAGGAAATCAAAAATCTGCTCGCCATTCTCGAAATCGACCATAAATGGGACGATCGCTGTGGTTTGCTTTCTATGGGACAACAACAGCGTGTAGCCATTGTTCGTGCGCTTTGTCAACCGTTTCACTGGCTCATTATGGACGAACCGTTTTCGCACCTTGATGAACGCAACAGTGTGCGTTGCCTGGAAATGATCGCCGCCGAATGCGATGCCCAAAAAGCAGGATTTGTACTCACGTCATTGGATGATGATGAGCGTTTCCCTTACGATTACGAACTTAAACTCTGATACGCTATGGTACGCAAATTGCTTTTCCGACACCAGGAAAAAACTCAACTTGTCATCGCTATTATCGGTGCTTTTTTGGGAATGACCTTCTTATTGACTTCCATTCACTACCTGATTAAGGTGAATGAATTCGGTGAAGGTGCCGAGATCCTTGGCCCTAACACGATTATCGTGCAGAAAAAAGTTTCCACCTCCAACACGCTCAACATTGCCAAGTCAGATTTCACCATGCGGGAATTGGAAAACCTGCGCAAAGAACCGTTTATCATCGATGTGCAGCCGGTAGAAACCAACAACTTTGATGTTTCCTTCGAAACCGCTGATAAACTCGTTCCCCGTTTCCGGTCAGATGTTTTCATTCAAACCGTAGACCCTGATTTCCTGGATGTGAAATCGGACAAATGGAAATGGAAAGAAGGTGATTCGATTGTTCCGATCATCATGCCGCGCGACTTTCTGGTGATGCTCAATACCTTTATGAGCGCCAGTGGCATTCCGCAGGTCAGCGACGAATTGGCGATGGACATCAAGTTCAAATTCACCCTTTCCAACGAAACCGAAAAAGAATGGCGAAATGTGCGCATTATTGGGTTCACGAACGAAGTTTCCTCCATTTTGGTGCCGCAGTCATTCATGAGATGGGCCAATGACAAATACGGAATCGATGACAATCAGCGCATTACGCAGATCATGATTTCCGGAAAAGAAAGTGAATTTGGTTTGGTGGAAGAAATGCTGAAAACCAAACACCTTGAATCGCGCAACGGACAAATGGTGATTGGACGTTTGAAAAGTATGGTCGGAACATTGATCCTGATCGTCCTTGGTATTTCAGTCATTGCCGTTTTCGTTTCCGGATTGGTATTGATCCAATATTTGCAACTCTTGCTCAGCAAAAACACCTACGAGGTACGCACGCTTCTGCGATTGGGTTATTCGCCCAAATTACTGACGCGCCATTTCTTCCTGTATTTCACCAAAGTATTTGGCATTGTGGCAACCCTGAGTTTGATTTCCTTCGTGTTGTTTAAATTCTGGCTCGACACCTTGTTTGAAGAAGGCGGATTGTACATTGGCACCACGTTTACAGCAACCAGTATCGGTTCACTTGTGGCTGCTTACGGAATCTTTGCCTTTGTTTCGTACCTCAACGCCAAGAAAGGAATTTACAGGTCCAATAATGGTTAATATTCTGTTAAACCCGTGACTTTATTACTTTTGTAGACGTTATATTAGTTGTAACAAATAGCTATTTTATGAGACACTTATTATTGTTGTTATTTATCTGCACTGCTACACTCGGTTTCGGTCAAAAAATGCGATTCAAAGTTGCAGGCTTGAAAGACACAACCGTTTACCTTACACGTTATTACGGAAAAGGATTGTACTATGCCGACACGGCGATATCAAAAGCCGGTGTGATCGAATTCGATACCAAAAACCTAAAACCGGGAATGTTTGCATTGTACATGCCGGGGCAAAAATACTTCGAGTTCATCGTCAACAACAACGAAGAAATCAGCATTGAAACGGCCGACACCAATCTTGTTGGTCAGATGAAGGTCAAAAAGTCGGAAGAAAACAAAGTATTTGTGACTTATGTTCAGTTTCTTCAGGAGCAACGCGTGAAAGCCACAGCGCTCAAGGCAAAGCAGGAAAAACTGAAGGAAAAAGAAGATTGGGAATTAGATCAGGTCATCAAAGGACAGTACGACTTACTCACCAAACAGCTGGAAGTGATTTCAAAAGGTGTGCTGGCTTACCAGGATAGCATAATCAAACTACACGATCAAAAACTGGTGAGTAAAATCATCAAAATGTCGGTCGACGTCAAAATCCCGGATGCTCCGAAAAACGAAAAAGGCGAAGTGATTGACCACATGTGGCAGTTGAATTATTACCGCAAGCATTTCTGGGACAACATTGACCTGAACGACGATCGTTTGGTAAACACACCGGTTTTCCACCAAAAAACAGAGTTTTTCTACGGTAAAACAATGGTTGTACCGCATCCTGATTCGATTTTGGCTGCTGCCTTCCCGTTTATCGACGGATTGAAAAAAGGCAGTGAGGTTTTCAAATACCAGGTAGATTACCTGACCAACTGGGCAGCGAAATCAAACCAAATGGGAATTGACAAAGTCTACGTGTTAATGGTAGAACGTTATTACTGCACACGTGACGAAAGTGGCAAATCACCTGCTTTCTGGATGACGGAAGAAAAACTCAAAAGCGCGTGTGAAGACATTCCCGTAAAAAGAAGAATCTTGCAGGGAATGGTTCCACCGAAAATAACCCTTCCTGACACCAATAATGTATGGCGTAGTTTCATGGACTTGAAATCAGATTACACAATCCTGTATTTCTGGGATCCGGAATGTGGACACTGTAAGAAAGTGACGCCAAAATTGCAAAAACTGTATGCCGAAAAACTGAAAGCCCGCAACGTGGAAGTCTTCTCGGTAGGAAAAGCCACAGGCGACGATTACGAAAAATGGAAGAAATTCATCAAGGATAACGGATTGTCATTTATCAACGTGGCGTTGACGCAAAAACTGTACGAAGCTGCTTTGCAAGATGCCCGTCAGTTTGTACCGAAATACACCAACATCGAATCGTTGAATTATTCAACAACCTACGATTTATACGCCACACCGCGCATCATCGTGTTGGATAAAGACAAAAAAATAATCGCCAAACAATTGACCATTTCCCAATTGGAAGATATGTTGGATCGTTTGCAGGAAATCAAAGATCCTGTGAAATTGTTCCCGCCAGATCCGGAGGAAGAGGCGCATTGATTAAATATTGATTGAAATTGAAATCCCGTCCGCCTAAGGCGGACGGGATTTTTTTTGTGTAGGCGCGGGACGCATCCCGCGCCCATCCATGAATGAAATGAATGAATTTATGTCACAAAAAATGGCTCGGGATGCGTCCCGAGCCTACGAATAATCTCAATAAACAATAATAAAATTTACACCAACGCCCGTTCTTCTTTCGGGACACGGAATAACATCAGCAATCCAGCGACGAAAAAGAACGCGACCGATAATACGGAGAAACGCATATCGTTGAACACCAATTCCATGGTTCCGAAAAATAAGGTACCGCATACAATTCCGATTTTCTCGGTAGCGTCGTAGAACGAGAAATAACTGGCGTGATCTTCGGTTTCGGGTAAGAATTTCGAATAGGTGGAACGTGCCATGGCTTGTACTCCGCCCATCACGATTCCTACTGTACATGCTAAGGCGTAAAATTCACCCGGCGTATGGATCAGGAATGCGCCACCGCACACACCAACCCAGATCACAATCGAAATACCCAACGTTTTGATGTTTCCGATTCGTTGTGATACGCGCGACATAATAAACGCTCCTGCCGCGCCCAGTAACTGAATCAGCAGGATCGCAATGATCAATCCACTATCATTGGGTTTGCCTGTGGCAGGATCAATCGGCCAATCAATTTCTTTTTTCGCGAAATAGGTCGCCATCAGCATAACAGTTTGTACACCGGTATTGAAAAAGAAGAAAGCTGTGAGGTAACGTTTCAAACGGAAGGTCTTTCGGAATTCAAAAAACACTTTTTTCAGCTCCGAGAATCCTTTCCAGATGTATCCTTTTTCTTTTATCCGGTTCGAAGTCGTGTTTGGCAATACGCGGTAGGTAATCTGAGAAAAAGCAATCCACCAGATTCCTACAAGGATGAAGCAGAACTTCACCGGCATTGCCTCTATTTTGTCCGGTGTTTTAATGTAATAATCATCAAAGTAACCGAACGTCAAAGCCGGAACCTTGATTAACAGAAGGCAAATAATCAATAATAACATGGACCCGAAATACCCCATTGAAAATCCGCGGGCAGAAATTTTATCGTGATCTTTCGGTTCGGCAATCTCGGGCAGGTACGAATTGTAAAACACCAGACTGTTCCAAAAACCAATGCTGGCAATAAACAAACTCAGCAAGCCAACTTCAATCAAATCACTATTCAATAAATCCTGGAAAAAAAACAAGGAAATACAGGCTGTAGCCCCTAAATAACAGAAGAATTGAAGAAAACGCTTTTTGTTTCCGCGATAATCGGCAATACCCGAAAGCAACGGCGATAAAAAGGAAACCAGCAAAAACGAAGCGGAAAGCACAAAACTCATCAATGCCGAGTTGGAAACTTCCCATCCGAAGAAATTGACAGTAACGTTCATTCCTTCGGGCAATGCTGTATCTAATTTATAACCCTTCGCTTGATTATACTTCTCTGTAAAATGCGTTGTGGTTACGGTATCGTAGAAAATCGGGAAAATGGCCGACGAAATCACCAGATTGTAAACAGAATTGGCCCAATCGTACATCACCCAACCGCGAATGGTGCGCTTGTTTCCTTTCTGAATGTGATTTTCGGTAGTAGTAGTCTGATCGATCAATGGTTCATTTTCCATTACTCCAGTTGGTTAGTGAGAAACAGTATTTCCGTCTACGTAATCCTGCAAATAGGCAAATCTTTCGGTTAGTTTTCCATTAAAATCCGTTTCGCTGCCACGACCAATCACATCATCCGGATCTTCGCCCAACAGGCACGGAAGCACGTATTTAATCAGTTCATTTCCAAAATCTTCGGAAGCATCCATCGGCAATTCACATGGTAAATTATCTACGGCCATCACAGCAATACTGTTTTCCAGCCACGGGTCAACTTCTTCTCCGGTTTCAGGGTTGTAGCCATAAACCGGATCAGCGATTTTTGACGGACGGATCGTACAGGCAATCGGCCCGGCGATATCGCACGAAATATCTGCTACCACTCTGGTTTTCACTCCCGGTTTTTGGAAATCTTCCTGTGTGATGATATTGGGAGATTTATCGCTCCAGAAATGACAGGCAATGTAAACCTGTGCAGCTGAAATATAAGGCGCAAACACCGATTTGTACAATTTCGGGTTGGCGTAAAAATCTTGTTTATCAAACGGTGTTCCGTCGATGCGGGCGTAATAATCTTCCACATCGAGGTGCGTAAACACCGGACCATCAAATTTTTGGTGTAAAAATTCTTCCGGACTTACTTCGGTAATCGTGAGTAAATCCATGATTTCACGCGCGCCATGGCCTACTCTTCCAAATCCGGTAAGCACGATTTTGGTGTCTTTTGGCAACTGGATCTTTTTGATCTCTTCTTCCATTTCCACGCGATCCCGGCATTCATTCGCCGGCTTGATGGAATAAGCGCCGCTTTTCTTTCCAAACGTCAACAAACCGTTGTAACATCCTACAATTCCGGCATAGCGCCCAAAACCGATGATGCGTTTGTTTTGCTTGTTTTTTAATACTTCGTAATCGATCAGTTGGATTTTAAGATCGAGAATAGCTTGCAACAATCTACGGTTATAGGGTTGTTTCTTAATCGTATGCGAGAAAAACAGAAACTTTTTCGATGGAATCAAATCTTCGATATTGACTTCCTTCACTCCCATTATGATGTCGCAATCCTGCAAATCATCAACAATCTCTATTCCAGCCTGCTTGTATTCTTCATCTTTGAATGCACGCACGCCGCTTGTCTGAACCACCACATTTACATGTGGAAATTTAGTTTTCACCAACAGGCATTGTCGGGGAGTCAACGGAACGCGCTTGTCCGGTGGTACTTTTCCTTCCCTGATAATACCTAGTTTTACTTGAGCCATTCTAATTTTTTTGTGAACTTCCGATTGGTTGTTCCAATAAATAATTATCTATCAGTTCGCGAACGCAGCCCTTGCCCCCTTTCAGGTTCAAAACTACATCTACTGTATGTTTTACCACTTGCACCGCATCAGACGGACAACAGCTGAAACCAACAGCTTCCATGATCTGGAGGTCATTGATGTCATCACCTATCATCGCAACCTGATCGAGGGTTAACCCCAAATCGGCGCACCATTGATTCAGTATGCCCATTTTGGGATCACGCCCAACATAAACATGTTTTATTTTTAGGGTGTTGGCGCGGTTAATGACCATTTTATCGATAAAGGCAGAAGAAATAATGCCGATTTGAAGCCCTTTTTCCTGAGCATGCAAGATCGCCATTCCGTCTTTTGCGTTGTACTTTTTGAATTGGTCACCCGATTCGGTATAATACATACCGGCATCAGTCATTACGCCGTCTACGTCTAAAATCAGCAACTTGATCTTAGCTAAAAGCGGTTTTAAATGATCGAGCACAAACAGCGGCTTGTAGAGCAGGGAATACAAATCCACTTCGTTTTCTTCGGCGAAAGCCTCCAAATCGATCATGGATAATTCGCCTACGCTGTCTACCTGAAAATCAGCCATAAACTGGTTGAAATCCACGCCGAACTTCGTGCACAATCCTTTTATATTTTGTTCTAAAAACTGCATTATACGATTGAATAACCAACTGCATTGGCAATCGGTTTGATAGAAGTTAATAATGCTTCAAACTCGGCGTGATTCAGTTGCTGGGAAGCATCCGATTTGGCCACTTTCGGGTTCGGGTGCACTTCGATCAGTAAACCATCGACTCCCAAAGCGGTACACGCACGCGTCAATCCGGCAACACCATAGGCATAGCCCATTGCGTGACTCGGATCCAATATTACCGGGAGATTGGTGTAATGTTTCAACCATTCTACTCCACAAAGGTCAAGCGTAAAACGCGTTCCTGTTTCAAACGTGCGGATACCTCGCTCACACAATAAAACGTTTTCATTTCCGCCCGCAAGTACAAATTCAGCTGCTTGTACAAATTCCTGTAATGTGGTACCGAAACCGCGTTTGATCAATACTGTTTTTTGTGTTTTGGCACAAGCACGCAGGATTCCCTGATCGTACATGGCTTTTGCACCAACCTGGATCACATCGGCATGTTCGATGATTTCGTCGATATGCGTTGCATCACGGGCTTCAGTAACAACGGTAAAACCATGTTCTTCACGCATTTTGGCAAGCAGTTTCAATCCATCGAGGCCCATTCCCTGAAAACTATAGGGGCTGGTGCGTGGTTTGTAACATCCTCCGCGCAACGATGTTAATCCGTTGGCCTTGAGTAATGCCGCAGACTGGCGAATTTGTTCTTCCGATTCAACCGAGCAAGGTCCTGAAATAATGAGCGTGTTACCGGTTTTTCCACCGATGGTTACGTTTCCAACCGTTACTTCGCGTGTTTCATTGCGGTAATTGCGCGATGCCAGTTGCATGTCGTTTGGAAACACCCAATGCTGGGCTACGTGATTTTCCAAACCATCGGGAATTTCTTTCACGCCTGATCCTGTGATCAATACGTTGGTAGCATTGGACACAACGTGAAATGCCTTGTATTGTTCTGCCAGCCGGCTTGCTTCAATAGCAGAAACAGTATCTTTTAAATGTATAATCATAATTCTCCCTTGATCAGGTTCACAAAGGTAATAATTCCTTGCGCTTCGTTGGCATCATTTACAACCGGCAAATAGAGAATCGGGAAAGAACACCGTTTAATTAACGCCAATAACTCGTTCACGGTTGCAGCCTCATTCAACGAAACAGGCCGTTCATTCATATATTCGCCTACCGGAACCTGAAAAGTATCTGCGCCAAACTTCAACAAAGCCTTGCGGGCATCGGCATTGGAAACCAAACCATTCAGTTTAGTTGATGCATCAACGACCAGTGTAAATCCGAGATTTCCGTCTTCGATACTTTGAAGTACAGATGTAAACGTTGCTTCATTTACCGAAATAGTCGGCGACTCGGATAAAGGAATCATAAAATCGCGTACCTTGAATAGCGAATTCACTTCGCGTTTGGTCAAATCCATCAACGCATGACCGATACTCGGCGCATTGAACAGGTATGATCCAGAAACGGAGGTATGAACCCCCATATTTCGAAGGATAAAAGAAACCTCACCGTTTACGCCACCATCCACATGCACTGACTTGTGCGGATATTTATGTTGAAAATCGCGGATTTTTTTAAAATTGGTTGCATCAAACACACCGCCGCTTTGTCCGGGAACGGTTGCCATCAATAAGATAAAATCGAATGAATTGTAGGCGTCGAATTCCGCAATACTTGTGGGGGTTGTGACGGCCAATCCACGTTTTCCGGTAATATCCGAAGGTAATTCGAGCGGAGCTGCCAGATCTTCCAATTGAAATGTGACATATTCCACCGGAACTTCACGCAGCAAATCGAAGTATTTTTCGGGTTGGGCAGTGATGATATGCAGATCGATCGGGATATTGCACCACGTGCGAATGCTGCGGATATCATCGAATACTTTGACGTCATCATTACAATCAACGTGCAGTAAATCAACTTTATGCGCCACCAAATCGGCGATTGTTGTTTGCAGATCCCGATTCTTATCCGAATATATGGAGGCTGAAATTCTCATGAGGCAAAAATAATGAAAGATGGACCAAAAATTACTGTGAGGCAAACGAACTTATTAACGATTGGAAAATCTGTGTGCCTTGTCTTTTTTTGCAGGATTTGACAAAAAGGCCGGGATTGAAGTCTCTACTTTTGGTTACGCAAACACAAGAATTGATCAAATACGATTAACGAAGTTTCATTGAGTAGTGTAACAAAGCAGATGAAAGACAGAAACGCAATTCGTGGAGACGGGTTGCGTTTTTTAGTTTACTTTTCAGTGAAACGAATGAGTTCATCCAACGCATCATCCGTCAAACTGCTGAATTGATGAAACGGCTCAAACGATGATTGTTTCGATATACGCAAAGCAGTTGTATCTCTTGATTTTAATAATGAACGTTCATCCATTATATAACTTTTTAACCATTCGCGGCCCGGAAGACGATCCATCATTCCGATCAAAGGTGGCCCGATTGCTCTTCTAGTCAACATGTGACAGGATATACAATTCGCTTTAAAATAGATGGGTGATTGGTCGTTTTCAGCATTTTTAATCCAAAATATAACCGTGTCCAATTCCACTGGTTTTGGTTTCATTTTACCGCGAGTACAGCTTATTGTTAACCCAACAAGTCCCGCAATAAAAAGTATTGCTGTCAATTGTCTCATAAAAACCGTTTACGTTGTTCGGGAGTTGGTAACGCGCATTGCTGGCTAGCCAGTTTGTGTCGACGTTTGGCGATCCAGTTATAGATACCGTCGCGCATGAATCGTGGAATGATCGTGAAAATCCGCAACCATGAATAAGGCGCTTTCAAATGAGCCGTGACTTTTAACGCGCCCGTCGATCGCTCAAACAAACGTTCTCCGTTCCAGAAATAAAAGGTGCTTAAATTGGGTTGGGGGAAATTGTGATCCTGAAAAAACCGTTGTGCCGTTTCGGATTGTAATGCGCAGAAATGAACGGTTGAATCACGTTCGTGGTCGAGAATGAATTGTACGGAACGGTTGCAAAATCCGCAATCACCATCGTAAAAAACCACCGGGAAATTCATGGGTTAAAGGTAGGGTTTAATGCTGATTTCTGGAGGAATTTCTTCAAATATCAATAGAGAGTTTTCTACGAAGGTGCGCTCTGCCTCCCTCCTTGAGGAGGGATTAAGGGAGGTGACAAACTGTTACAGATGGATATATAAAGTGTCACCCTCCTCAATCCTCCCTCAAGGGAGGAAGCCGATAACCCTATGAAAACTCTAAAAACCATCATCACAAAAACCTTATCTTAAAATTCCCCAAAATCACACACTCATACTCTTTCTCCCGATTCCCAACCACTTAAATCCGTATTTTTGAGTCGCTAAAATTGAACCAATGAAAATAGGAATTCTTCTCTCGGGCTGTGGTGTTTACGATGGCGCTGAAATTCAGGAAGCTGTGTTATCAATGCTGGCCGTTCAGGAAATCGGAGCCGAATATATCTGCATTTCAGTCGATGCGCCGCAACACCATGTCGTTAATCATACTACAGGTGAAGAAATGTCCGAAACACGAAACATGCTCGTGGAATCGGCGCGTATCGCACGTGGAGACATTCATAATATCAATACCATTGCTCCGGCAGATATTGATGCGCTGATTATTCCAGGTGGATTCGGCAGTGCGAAGAACTTTACCAAATGGGCATTTGAAGGACCTGACGGCGCTATTTTACCGGAAGTAAAACTCTTATTGGTCAACTTGGTGAATGTTGGGAAACCGATTGCGGCATTGTGTGTGAGTCCGGTTGTGTTGGCGAAAGCCTTCGAAGGTTCGGCTATTCACGCCAATATGACCATCGGTAGCGACAAAGAAGGTTCACCTTACAGCATCGCCGATTTCTCGGCCGGATTAGCGAAGACGGGCGTTGAACCGGTAATGAAAACCGTTCGCGAAATTCAGATCGATACCGCCAATAAAATTGTGACCGCTCCATGTTACATGATGGATGCCACTATTTTAGAAATCCGCAACAACATTCGTCAGGCCGTTGAAGCCTTACGTGACCTTATTTAATCAACTCCATGCAGGCATACCACGAACGAAAAGCAGTACACGATGCGGCTGTTCAACAATTAAAACAACAGTTTAACCGTCTTGCGTTCGCTCGTTTGGCAAGCATTGTCTCCGCTTTGGTGTTTGGTTATCTGGCCATTCGTTCTGGAAATACCGTTCAATGGATCGTTGCGATTGCCTCATTTGCATTGTTCGTAGTGTTCATGCGCCTCCATTTCGGTGTGAAACGAAAATTGGTGCTTCAACAGACACTCGTAAAGATCAACGAAACCGAACTGGCTTTTCTGGAAAAACAGGAACTTCCATTTGATAACGGAAATCGTTTTCTGGAAGGAAATCATCCATATACCTACGACCTGGATATTTTCGGCGAACATTCCCTGTTTCAGCATATCAATCGCACGCAAACCGTTATGGGAAACCGCGGTTTGGGACAATCATTGCTTCAAAAATCAGAAGCTGAAACCATTCAGAAACGACAGGAAGCCATTGCAGAATTAACTCCCCTGCTCGAATGGCGACAATTGTTCACCGCCAAAGCAATCCTGGCCAACGATAATGAACAAATCAGCGATACACTGCGCTCATGGAACAACGATCAACCGAAAGTTCCGGTGATCACAACCATCTTGAGTTATGCACTTCCTGCTTTTGGCGGTCTTTTCACAATTCTCGGCTTTCTGAAAGGAAGCAGCCCACTGTTTCTGAATCTTGCGGTTACCGTTTTCATTTTCAACCTGATTGTGCTGGCTTCGCAGCTAAAGAAAATGAACGCCGAAATTGCCTTTGCAGACAAGATCAATCAAACTTTGTTGCGCTACAGCGAATTACTGCAAGCCATTGAAGAGCGGGAATGGAAAAGTGAGTTATTGAAAGGTATTCAACAGAAATTAAACGCTTCACAAACTTCCGCAAGCAAACAAATTCATGCACTTTCACGCATTTTCGCTTCGCTTGAAAGCCTTCAAAATGGTATGGGAGCGATCCTGTTTAATGGCACGGTACTTTTTCACCTGCATACCTATCGTAAATTGTTGCGTTGGAAATCGACGCACACTACTGAACTGGATAACTGGCTCAACCAAATCGGAGAAGCGGAAGTGTTGCTTTCATTTGCCAATTTACACTTCAATAATCCCGATTTTAATTTCCCTGAATTGAATGAAACAGCCATTCTCCGCTTTGAAGAACTGGGACATCCGTTGATTTCAGCGACAAAACGCGTGAGTAATTCGGTCGATTTTTCCGATAAACAATTCATCGTGCTCACCGGTTCCAACATGTCCGGGAAAAGTACATTTCTTAGAACTTTAGGCGTAAATCTGGTGTTGGCCAATGCCGGAGCTCCTATTTGTGTGAAATCGGCTAGTATTCAACCGATGGACATTTTGGTTTCCATGCGCTTATCCGATTCGTTAAGTGATAGTGAATCCTATTTCTTCGCTGAAGTCAAACGACTGAAGGAAATCATGACCGAACTCGAAAACCGTCGTTGTTTTATCTTGTTGGATGAAATTTTGCGCGGAACCAATTCTGACGATAAACGCACCGGTACCATCGAAGTACTGAAAAAAGTGATCTCCAAAAACGCGATTGGCGCCATTGCAACACACGATCTGGAAGTTTGTAACACAACGAACGAATATCCTCAAATACTTGTAAACAAATGTTTTGAGGTAGAAATCATCAACAATGAATTGAAGTTTGATTACCGCTTACGCGACGGCATCTGCCAGAACAAAAGTGCGACGTTCCTGATGCAAAAGATGGGGGTGATCTAGCGAAAACGCTGTTCTTTCATTTTCACCACAAAGGCACAAAGTTTTTTTACGGATAGACGTGTTAAGATCACAAAGGGATTTTAAGCAGACCTCCTTCGGCGCCTTTCATGAACATTATTCTTCTATATAAAACGCTTATTTATAAACTTTTAGACAACACCTTTATGCTTCACCGGAATCACCTTTGTGTTCTTTGTAACACCCCCAGCATGTCCTTTTTCTTTGTGTCTTTGTGGTGAAAAAGCCCTGGTCCTTTACCGCAACACCAATAACTTATCAACCATTAATATCCATTAATTTATTGATTAAATGCGCTTTACGCTGGGTTCATCATTCGATAAAGTGACCAACTGTTGAAATTTATACGTGAAAATCGGGCATATTTAACGGAAGCGCCGTACTTTTGTGGCAAAATAGCATTGCTAAAAAACGAATGTATGAACGAATTTGGTAAACGGGGAAACAACGCCGATTTGAAGGCAACAATCGGTCTGGAAAATCTCGGAAACGTATTCTGGAACTTAACACCTGCTGAATTGGTAGAAGATACCATCATTAACGGACAAGGTGTATTAACCGACACGGGAGCAATCGCCATTGAAACGGGTGAATTCACGGGTCGTTCGCCGAAAGACCGTTTTGTGGTAAAAGACGCGAAAACAGAAAACAGCGTTTGGTGGGGTGATGTTAATATTCCTGTTTCAACAGCACAATTCGATGCTTTGTACAACCGCATGAAAGCTTACCTTACAGGGAAAGATGTATATGTGCGTGATGCTTATGCTTGTGCAGACGACAGTTTCCGCATGAACCTTCGTGTGACAACGGAATTTCCATGGTCGAATATGTTTGCTTACAATATGTTCTTACGTCCTACGGATGCTGAAATCGAAAACTTCGATGCGGAATGGAACATTGTTTGTGCTCCTGGTTTCCTTGCAGATCCTGCAATCGACGGAACACGTCAAAAGAACTTCGCTATTTTGAATTTCACCCGTAAAATGATCATCATCGGTGGTACAGGTTATACAGGTGAAATTAAAAAAGGAATTTTCTCGGTATTGAATTACGTTCTTCCACACGAAAAAAATGTATTGTCGATGCACTGCTCGGCAAACGTTGGTGCGGATGGCGATACAGCTATTTTCTTCGGTTTGTCGGGAACAGGTAAAACTACCTTGTCTTCTGATCCGAACCGTCGTTTGATCGGTGACGATGAGCACGGTTGGGCTGATAACTCGGTATTCAACTTCGAAGGCGGATGCTACGCAAAAACCATCGACCTTTCCAAAGAAAAAGAACCACAAATCTACGATGCAATCAAATTCGGAGCAATCCTTGAAAACATCGGGTTTGTAGGCGAAACTTCCACTCCTGATTACGCAGACGGATCAATCACTGAAAACACACGTGTTTCCTACCCGATTGATTTCATCGACAATATCATGACACCTTCAGTAGGTGCCGGACCAAAAAACATTTTCTTCCTTACAGCTGATGCATTCGGTGTATTGCCTCCGATCTCTCGTTTGACGAAAGAACAGGCGATGTATCACTTCATGTCGGGCTACACAGCAAAAGTTGCCGGAACAGAAGTGGGTATTACAGAACCTACAACAACATTCTCGGCTTGTTTCGGAAAAGCATTCTTACCCCTTCACCCTGCGAAATACGCGAAGTTATTGGGTGAAAAACTAGACGGAACCGATATCAAAGTATGGTTGATCAACACCGGTTGGTCAGGTGGTTCTTACGGTGTGGGAAGTCGCATGAAATTGTCGTACACACGCTCAATGATCACGGCTGCCTTGACAGGAAAACTGGACAACGTTGAATTTGCGACACTTCCGGTATTCGAATTGGCGTTCCCAACTGCATGTGAAGGTGTTCCTGCTGAAATTTTGAACCCGCGCGAAACATGGTCAGATAAAGGTGCTTACGATAAAACAGCCACTCATTTGGCCGAACAATTCGTGAAAAACTTCGAAATCTACGCTGCGGAAACTTCAGCTGATATTCTGGCTGCAGCACCAAAAACAAAAATGACGGTTTAAACAAACCAACGATGTATAATTATGGAAAGGATCGCAAAGGCGGTCCTTTCTTTTTGAAACCAACCTTTATGGAAAGCACCCTTATTTCTGAAGGAAAAACCAATAGCCTGATCGTTCCAGCACTTATCGGCATCGTACTGGGAATAGGTTTCTGTGTTTCTATTCCCTTAGCGGGGATTATCTTATTGGCATTTTCGATCAGTTTGTTTTCCGCAACGAATGGATTGGAAATCGCTCATTCAGGTACTTCTTACCGGAAATACACCAATTATTTCGGATTCAGATCCGGTAACTGGCATTCACTTAATTCCGTTGGCGAAGTTGAGCTAAAATTATCCGCAGAAAGTGATACTTATCAGTCTCGTGTAGGAAGATATACCGTAAAATCGGTCACCTATGACCTGATCATCGAACTGCAATCGGGCGAAAAACAGACCATTTACGAGTTTCTGGAATACAGACCTGCAAAACTTGCACTCAGGGAGTTTGCTTCTGTATTACAAGTCGGATCGGTGGATTATATCGCCATTAAACTGGAGGAAAACCGCCTCAGACGGGAAAACCGATAAGGATATTTGGTAACTTTACAACGTTGATTTCAGGTTAAAAAACGCTTGTGATCAGGAGAAAAAATCGATACGATATGAAACCATTCATCCTGTTTTTCTTGCTCTTTTTCACGTTTCAAACACGAGCCCAGCTGAAACTTTCACGTCTTAGTGACAGCTCTTATGTTTTTACAACCTGGCAGTTATACGTCAGCAAAACCGACAGTGTTCTCTACCCTGCCAACGGATTCATCAAAGTCACTTCTGCCGGAGTTCTGCTGATCGATACACCGTGGGATACAACGCAATTTCAACCCTTACTCGATTCCATTGAAAAGCGTTTTCACACGCCTGTAAAATGGGTGATTTCAACACATTCACACGCCGACCGCACAGCAGGATTGGATTATTACAAAACCAAAGGAATTGCCACGTACACGTCTTTTTCGACCCGGAAAATCTGTGAAGAACGCGGTGAACCACAGCCGGAATTTGTGTTTTACCACGATACCGTGTTCCAATTGGGAGCCACCAAAGTTCAGACTTTCTTTCCCGGCGCCGGACATACTCCCGACAATATTGTGATCTGGTTTCCGGAAGAAAAAATCCTGTATGGCGGTTGTTTCATCAAATCGGTCGACGCAAATGATATTGGTAACCGCGCTGATGCCAATCTGGGCACCTGGGGAATGTCGATTCGACTCATAAAACGAACGTTCAAACATCCGAAATGGATCATTCCCGGCCATGAGTCGTGGGAAAGCAAGAAGTCGTTGAAACATACCCGAAAACTGATCCGGAAAATATAATCATTGTTGTCATACTTCTGAAAAATCAGTAGTTTAAAGCCTCTTTAAACTGCTATATTATGACACAACTGACTTCATTATTCAAGGAATACTGTAAAGAATCCATTGCCAAAAAAACAACACCATTAACCGATCAGGAAAAAGTGAACATTGTTGCTTCAATTGTAGAATCTCCGCTAAAAAGCGTTGTGCAGGCTTATAGCATTCTCGATTTTCACGATTACAAACACCTGCATGCAGAAGGATTTGATAAGTATTTCGGTTATAAAAACAGCTTTATAACTGCGGAAAACATCCTGGAGATCGTTCATCCTGACGATCAGGAAGCGTTCGGAAAACTCTATTATTTGTGTTTGGAAGGCTTAATGAATATGCCCATTCCGACGCAGGGAATCGGACATTTTTGCATTTCTTACAGAATGCGCGATGCTGCCGGAAATTATCACAGAATCCTGGAAACCAACAACATCATTGCCAGCGATCCGCTAACGAATATTCCGTTGGTAAACCTAGCGCAAATCACCCTTTCGAAAGATTTATCGAAAAGCAACCAGGTCACCTATTTTTTCAACATCAAAGATGAGCAAGGGAGTGTGGAGATCATGCAGGCTTTTCTCAGCAATTATGATTCGAAGGTAAATGTGTTTTCTGAAAATGAGCTCAAAATAGCGCGTTACATCAAGCAAGGGTTAACGAGTCAGCAAATTGCTGAACAGTTGTTTTTGTCCAAGCATTCGATCGATAAATACCGGAAAAACCTCCTGGAAAAAACAGGATGTGTTAACTCACCACAATTGGTTCATTACCTTGAAAATCTGAACCTTTTGTGAAAAGTACCATAAATGGTATTGACTGCTTGCCCGCATAGTGGAATCTTTGAGGAAACTTAAAAATATAAACGCTATGAAAAGATTCACTTCCGCTATTTATGTGTCAATAGCAACACTTGTGCTTTTTTCCTGTGAAAAAGAGCAGACTCACCAAAACACGGTCGCCAAAAATCTGAAAACAAAAGTCTACGTGCTGCATGGCCAGGAATACCTTGTCACTTATTCCGAAAATGCAAAAACGGGTGAATGTGTACTGGAAAAAAGTTCGGCAGCAAATCAAACCATCGGAGAATTCATTGCTAACCACGAACAGGCGGTAATTATTGATCAGGGAACAACCGGAAAATGCTTCCTTTTTGAGGACATGGCGGAATTCGATCAGAATCGTTCAACCTTTTTCAAGAAGCATCATGGCATCCCGGATCAGGAAAAAACATCCAACCTATTAGTCAAAGCTACGTTCTACGAGCAAGCTAATTATGCAAACCTTTTGCCCTCTCTCACTTCAACTACCGGTATTGTAGCAAGTACGATCACAGATCCTACACTTAGTTCCAATATTGAAACGTTTGTGGGTACTAACTGGGCAACTTCAAGAGTGTTTTACAACAGTTGGGTCGGTGAATCGTTCAACGACATCGTGACATCTATGAAAGCAGAGAAAGTATCAGGAAGCATTAAGTATTCACCCTGGAATCATTTTGTGATCGCCATTTATGAGCATTTGAATTATGGCGGCGATGTTTACTTTTTTGTACGAAATGATGCAGAGCTTCCAACAGGCCACCCGAATCTGCAATTAGTGAGCATGTGGGGCGGCTTCAATAATTTCGACAACGAAACCAGTTCCTTTTGGGGATGTACGTTTGTGTACTAATTCAATAATCACTTTAAGTCAAAGGCTGTTCTTCTTCGGAAGGATGGCCTTTTTGTTTTCGGATCATCGTTGTAGTTTATACCGCGATTCTGCAATCGTATTCCCCGCAAGATCTTTGGTATACACCAACCGGAATCCGTTGCCTTCAATACGCTCAAACTGCAATTCCTGAACCTGTAATTCATCAGCGCTCTTGATTCCGCAGGTAATGGATTCTGTTTCAAACGAAAAGCTCAATTGCAACGGAACAGAACGATTGTTTTGAAAACGCAGGTCTTTGTAGCCGTAAACCACCGTTGCATCAGCACCAAGCGGCGTAAACCTGTCTTCTTCCTTGTAAATATCCACGGTGTGGTTGTAGCGCTCCAAAACGGTCAATCCGGCGAGTAATACGGTATGATACACAATTCCCGACAATTGACACAAGCCGCCACCTACCGCTTCCTGCAAGGTTCCGTTTACGATATTTCGTCCGGTTTTATAACCACGTTCCACAGAAGGATCACCGATGATTTTCCAAAACGAGATCACTTCTCCGGGATACACAATCACTTGTTCCAGTTCGTGCGCTGCGCGTTGCAGATTGTGAACTTTGTTTTCAAACAGCGAAGTTCGTTTAATAATTTGTTTTACAGCTAATTGAATAGGTTCATTGAGTTCATTTCTTGAAACGGCATGTGGTTGAATACCTCGGTTTTTCCAATCGCGGTAAGCACGTTGAAACAGACGAAAACGTCGTTTGAAGGTGGCAGGAATCAGCTTCTTCATCTTACTTTTTGAAGAACAACAATTACATACGAAGCATAACCCTTTAAAAACGAGCGACACAACAGATTATCGAAAAACCGCATGAACGAACGCATCCGCACCGGAAAACGGTGAATGGGAAAAAACAAAATACCGCGCTTGGAAATCAATTTCCAGTTATCGCCGCCTAATGCCAATAAATCAGTCGTGTTTTGTGCGTTGGAACCGTGCCAGTTCGTGACTTTCCGCTGACCAAACGAACGGCGCTTAGCCGAAGGAAAATCAACCACAAACAAACCGTCTTCGACCAGCAAACGATGCGCTTCCTGTAGAAATTTCGTAGTCGTTTCTGCATCCAGGTGCATCAAAACATGCATGGAAAAAGCTCTTTCAAACGATTCTGTCGGTAATCCGGTATTGGTGATTTCGGCCAGATGGAAGTTTTTATCGGGAAATTTCTGTTTTGCTTCACCGGTCATTCCCTCGCTGAAATCAACACCATCGGTGGCTCGCGTCATGAAACGTCCGGTTCCGCACCCCATGTCGAGCACAGCATGCGCAGGGTTTTCGGGCAACCATTTATTCAAAAAAGCGCATTCCTGCTTGTGGATATACTGCCCGTAACTCGACTTACCGAAACGATCGTCATCGTATTCTTTGCCAATGCGGTCATAATAAGCTTTTACAGTTTCGGTCATGCCGGATGATTTTTGAGATTTAAAGATAGAGATTTTAGTGATTGGTAGTTTTTCGTACATTCGTTTCCTATGACAACTCCTTCACAACTCGATCAATTCCTAGCTTCGTATGACGAGCAAATCATGCACAACGCCCTTGTCTTGCGCGAGCTGATCATCTCCACACTCCCCGATATCACCGAGCAAATCGATGTTCCTGCCAAGATGGTCGCTTATTCTTACGGAAATAAATACGCCGAACTGATTTGTGTGATCATTCCTTCCAAGAAAGGCTTAAAGCTAGGCTTTAATAGAGGCACATCACTCCCCGACCCGACCGGCTTACTGAAAGGAACCGGGAAAATTTCACGGTATGTAGAAATTAAGAAACCGGAAGATATTCATGCTCCTTCAGTTAAAGTGTTGATTGAGGAAGGATTGAAATTGTATAAAAATCAATTGGCTAAATGATCGAATACGGAACAGAAAGTTCTCCTTTTCTCGAAGCCAACAAAGGGCACCTCTCGTCGATAGAAAAACAATTGCCCGGCATGCAGGTTTTTTCAGGATATTGTGATGGCTATGGATACAATGTAGAAGCAACGTTTCTCCTGAATCGACACACGTACAGCATTCGATTGATCAAAGGGCAAACAACGAGAAATGGTGTCATCATACCGCAGGATGCAGCCGATTACGTTGAAACGAAAATCAACATAAGCGGGTTGAATAATACGATTACCTTTTCTCTCGGAAGATCGTTCTTCATGTGGATTTTCCCGTCAAATAAAGTGCCGTCTCCTTATTATCTGCGGATCAGTTCGAGCGATGACGAGGCTTACATTGAACGATTGTCTGTGATCACACAACTTTACGAACCACGGTTTTTAAAACAAACTACCGGAGAACTTACCGGGAAATTTCAGTTCCGGTTAACGGATCTAACCGAATTTATTGACCAGTTGGAAAGTTTGTTTGTCTGATTACTTCAATCCTTCTTTCAGAAAAGCCTCAAATGAGGAAACGCTTATAGCATATTGAAGACAACTAATGATGCTTCCGTTTTCATCCAGAATGTAAAAACAAGGCTGCTCGTAAGATTTAAATTGTTCAAGCTGAATCTTGGCGTTCTTTTCTCCGATCGTAACCGTAGAACCCGGAATATTGGTTTTTTCATCGGTATAGGCCGAAAAACAGAGATAGTTTTCAGCTAAGATCACCTGAATACCCTTATCAATCAAGACCCGATCTTCCAGTTTCCGGGAATTGACACTCAACCAACCGGTGAAATAAATCAGCACTCTTTTTTGTTGAAGCTTTCCGGCTTCTATCGCCGAAGGAAGATCATTCAGTTTGTAAAAAACACCTTTTTTCTGGGCTGGTTCAATGACCAATTCAGCATTCGAATTTGCTGTTTCCGGTTTCTTTTCAGTTCCTTCAGAAAATTCCGCTTCCAGCATAACTTTATTGCGCGCAAGTTTATATTCATCCGTTAATTTATAAAGCATAACGCCGTATAAAATCTGGCCGTAGGTTTCATCTTCCCCGATGTCACAATAATCGAGTGAAATAGTAAGTATGTTTGGCCATTCAAAGATCTTTTTATCAATATCGTCCCAATCACCACAGGTCTCGAAAATTTTCATATCCAAACGGGTCGAATCATCCAGTTCAAACGTAACTGCGCCTTTTCGAACAAATGTCGTTTTCTGATTCTTCAATTTCTCGCAATCAATTTCCTGGCTGAATGCAGCTGAAGAAAAAAAGCAACTCAGCAGTATAACGGGAAGGATTGACGTAAAACGTATAATATTCGGCAGCATTGTCAGTCATCAATTAATAAGTTAAAGATAATCGGCTTTTTTAATTTATAAGCAATTTAGTCTACGAATACCACATTTTAAAGAAGGTCACTCCATATGGCATTAAGTAACAATCGCAGGAGAACAAGGTGAGTTAAGCGCAACCGAAGCCCTGTTTGAGCACAGCCATCGGGTTGTTTGTAAAACAATCCGCGAATGGCGTTTTGCGAGTTGGGTTGAGGTAGATTAACGAGACGTAGTTCTCAAGATTGGGACTTACAGCCTTGATTTTTTGTCTACTTTTTTATCAAGAAAAAAGTAGGGAAAATTCATTATGATTACTGGTGCTAAAAGAAAATAAAACGATTAGTATCTACCCCACCAACGTCTAAGGAACCATTCGGTGGAAAGTACCAGAATCAGGATCACAAACAACCATTTCCAGTCAATTAGGGCTGTGTAGCCCGAATCAGCATATTGAATCGTAGTAATATCGCCGCGTTTTTCGATTTCATCCAGTAACTGACTCGCATTTTTCAGCGGACGGAATGTCCCCCCCGATTGCACCGACAATTGATTCAATACACTAAAATCGGCGCGGGTTTCCGCTTGTTCAATGGAAATATCTTCGACCACAAAATCACCCGATTTACTGTACTTTTTGCCTTTATTATTGGCTGTCACAATCCATTTGTAGGTTCCGGCTTTTAACTGACCGGCATTGGCTTTGTAGAAATTTGACAGCGGAGAAAAATCAATACTCGACTTTTTCTTGTCAGGACCAACCAATGTCAACACAATCTCAGGTGTCGTGATCAGTTCCATGGCTTCGTTGTAAAACTCGGCTTTTACTTCCACATCTTCTGTAACGTTGAAACGCTTCGGTAAGGTTACGCGCAATGGTTCTCTGTTTTGACGAACCACCAGGTATTGCACCATTTTCTGTACAAACTCGCGGAAACCGTCAATCGATCTGCGCTGGCTGAATTCCTTCATTTTCCAACGCCAGATTCCTTCGCCGAGCAACACGCCAATTTTCACCTGATCGCGTTGCGTCACAAATAACAACGGATCGCGCTTGCTCACACTACCGATGCGCTGTGTGAGGATAATCTCTGCATTTGCCGGTAAATTGTGGCTACCGAATTTCACACGCAATGGCGGATAATACTGCAACGCATCCGTGAAAAGACTCGTGAACGAAAAAGCGGAAAAACCACCTGAAACAGCACCTTGCACATCGTCCTGCTGACTGCTTCCCGGAACAGTCAATCCGATTTCATAAGAACGTACAACCGCCGAAGGAGTCGTTGGGCCCAATAATAATAAGATCGGAATCTTCTTTTCCTTGATCGTTTTGAACAAGGCCGGATTCGGTTTACTTCCGTTTTCGTACCAAACCACCAGGTTCGGACGTTCTTTCGGCAAGGTGTAATTGGCTGTAAGCGCCGTTACAACCTGCGATTGCTGATCTTCTTCCAATACCGAACGGATCGCAGCCAAATCGGGATGCGGAGCGCTGGAAAGCAAACAAATCAGGTTTTTATTGTCGACGATTTCGATGTAGCAGGTTTGCTGGTTGTTGTCGAACGTGTATTCACCACTTTTGTGCTGCAGAACCACGGTGTAGCGCTGAAATCCTTTCGACTTCGCGTCTACATTAAACAATACCTGCTGCTGATCGAAAATAGAATTGGTGCAGGTAACGGTTTGCGTTGCGATTGTTCGTCCCTGATGAACCAGAGAAACCGTTGTCGGACCTGTGGGAATGCGGTTAAAATCAACCGTAACATCGATCGGAAATTGATTATTGAGAAACGCGACTTCGTTCGTATTGACACTTTTGATCAGTTGATCTCTACGGGTAATGGTATCACCTACTCCAAGTGTAAAAACGGGTGTCAGTTCAATGCGCTCAGCCGGATACATCGGATGTGTTCCGGTATTAAAATTTCCATCTGAAATCAGAGTAATCGCACCGATATTGCGGTTGAAAAACAATTCACGCACATGCTCAAATCCGCCGGACAGGTTGGTCTGTTTTCCGGAAAAATCAATGGTCTTCAGGTTTCCGGTTTTTTCACCGACTTCCAGGGCCATGAGTTCAAACTCATCTCCGAAACGCTCTTCCAACTGCTTCTGGAACTCCTGAATGCGCTGTTTTACCTTAGCGCTGTCAGAATAATTTTGCATCGAACTCGAGTTGTCGACCATTGTTATAAACAACGGTTTTTCGTCGCGGTACCGGATCGATTCCCACAGCAAGCCCAACAACAACAAACCCACTACAAACAAGGCAACCGATCTTAAAGCGAATAGCTGACGCAGTTGTTTTACCGTCCAGTCACTGGCGATGCGCGGTTTATAATAATAGAAGTAAGACAAGCCAATCGAGAGGATTCCGATAGGCAGCAACCACCAAAGCGATATATCTGAAAAATAGTTGAACATGAATTATCAACGAAAATAAGACTTATTTTGCCTTATTCGCCAAGGTATATGAAATACCCAATCCTAAAACCGATTTAAACTGCGTGCGCGGGCCGATGTTTCCTTTCGAATCGCGGATATCGATGTCGTCATCGTACTGCAAATTCCACTGCAAAGACGCAGAAAACCAACTGTTTACCTTAAACGTAAAAATACTTTCGGCATTCACATCAATGTTTTGTGGATTGTTGAGGTAATTGGAGAACAATTCCAGACGTGTTTTCAGTTCGATGTTTTTCATGATTTCCTTTTGGAATTTCATCCTGAAATACGCCCCGAATTCATAACGCACCCGTTTTCCAGCAGTCAGAATGAATCCATTTGTATCTCTAATTGCCGCTTCCACACCGAATGCACCTGCATTGGACAATACCTCATCGTTGACAATCGTTATTTTTGCTGCCAGCGGTGACAAATACACATTAAAAAAATCTTTGGGTGCGTATTCGATACCGAGGGAAAGATTAACATAAGCAGGAGCCATAAATCCGGAAATCCGCACCGAATCGTTTGGAAAGGTAAAACCGTCGAGCGATTGCGTTTTAAAGCCTGCAGCGGCGGTGTAAAACCATGTTTTCTTAAACTCATAACCGAACGTGGAAGAAAGATCGATCCGGTCATCCGTTTTCTGTAATCCTTCTTTGTTTCCAATCGAATCGATGTAGCGTAATCCGCCCAACGCGAACTTCAATTCGTTTTGCCATTTCAAGGCACCCTTTTGGTAATTGGCAGTAGCTTCGATAAAACCCAGTCCGGAGACGTTATTTCGTCCACCGGCAGCCCAGTTTACAAAAGAAGTTTGTGTTCCGTTGACACCGAAAATCGTTTTAAGATCCCAATTTTTTGGAGGTTCGGATGAATCAAGCGAGGCGGTGTCTATTTGCGCGTAAGAAGCAACAGGAACGAAGAATAACGCGAGTAAAGCAGTGAATTTCATCAGAAAGGATTTCGACAAAAGTAATGAATCGGACCGAGAGGATCTAACATGGAGACGCATCTTGTTTGTAATTCTTAACAAGATGTGGTATCATTCTTCAACGGTTTTACTAATGTAAGCTTATACTTTTTAACTGTCCGCCACGAATGAACGAATGACAAGCTAGCTGGAATTAAAAACGAATAACCGCCATAGCGGTATCACTAATCGAAACAACAAAAATTACGTATCAATTAGTTGGAAACAACGTTTCCGGCATTCGTTGTTAATTTTACAAAGTACTTCATTCGTTCATTCGTGGCAGAAAAAATACCGGTATCGTTAATCATTCTTACGATTAAACACTAATTTTGCACAAACAAAATAAGCTATGTCGAAAGAAATTTACATTGTTGCTGCCGTTCGTACCCCGATGGGAGCTTTTTTAGGCGGATTGTCATCCATTCCTGCTACTCAACTCGGTTCCGTTGCCATTAAAGGCGCGTTGGACAAATCGGGAATCGATCCTAAATTGATCGATGAAGTATTCATGGGGAATGTATTACAAGCCGGTGTTGGTCAGGCTCCTGCCCGTCAGGCTGCTTTAGGCGCCGGTTTACCTAACACTGTGCCATGTACAACAGTCAACAAAGTATGTGCTTCAGGAATGAAAGCCATTATGTTTGGTGCGCAATCTATTCTTGCAGGTGACAATGAAATCGTAGTAACCGGTGGAATGGAAAACATGAGCCAGACACCACATTATATCGAAGGAAGAAACGGTACAAAATTCGGGAACATCACTATGTTGGACGGTATTACCAAAGACGGTTTGCTGGATGTTTACAGCAAAGTGCCAATGGGTAACTGTGCCGAATTGTGTGCAAAAGAATACAACATCACCCGCGAAGATCAGGACAACTTTGCTATCACTTCTTATACACGTGCTGCCGAAGCCTGGAAAGCAGGAAAATTCAACGACGAAATCGTAGGTGTTTCCGTGCCGCAACGCAAAGGTGACCCGATCATGGTAACAGAAGACGAAGAATACAAAAATGTGTTTTTGGATAAAATTCCATCGTTGCGTCCGGCCTTTGATAAAGAAGGAACCATTACAGCTGCAAATGCTTCAACCTTAAACGATGGTGCTTCGGCATTGATCCTTGCGTCGAAAGAAGCGGTTGAAAAACACGGATTAAAACCGATTGCCAAAATTTTGAGTTATGCTGATGCTGCTCATGCACCGGAATGGTTTACAACAGCTCCTTCACTGGCTGTTCCGAAAGCATTGGCAAAAGCAGGTCTTTCGACAGATCAGGTTGATTTCTGGGAATTAAACCAGGCATTTGCTGTAGTTGGAATTGCCAACACAAAGATTTTAGGATTGAATCCTGAAAAAGTAGATGTAAACGGTGGTGCTGTAGCATTGGGTCATCCACTTGGAAACTCAGGTTCACGTGTGATCGTAACATTGATCAACGTTTTGAAACAAAACGGCGGTAAAATCGGTGGTGCAGGAATCTGCAACGGCGGTGGCGGTGCTTCCGCGATGATTATCGAGAATTGCTAAATAAAACTCTTTATAACTGATAGAAAAGGTTCGGCTTAGGTCGGACCTTTTTTTTACCACAAAGGCATTTGTTATTTTTTAATTCTACTAAAACGATTCTGTTAAATTAAAATGAATTACAACATCCTCATCTTCAGCCCTCTTCAATCAAAAACACATTAATAACCTGATAAACAGGTAATTAATATTAAACTAACAATCACCTGTTATTATTTAAACAATTTGTGAATCATAAGGCAACCTTTTGGCTTTTGAACCGTTTGTACCTTTGAATGAATATTTCTTGCATTTCATTGATCATTTTGAATTGTAGGAAATATCAACACTAAGAGAATAACATTTTACTACTACGACTATGAAAGCTAAAGGCAATACACTTTCCTGTATGCTTGTTTTCTGTATTCTGGCGTTTCAATCGCTGGGGCAAACTACAGCTACTCCCCTTACGTGGAATTCTTATTTTGATGACGATGAATTACGCATCGAACTCGCCGAAGCACAACGGGCCGACCCTGCAAACGGTATTTTCAACAACTACCTGCTAATCCGGATCACGAACAAAACCGCTTCGGAACTCGACGTTTCATTTCAGAAAAATCTGAGTTACAATATGAAACCGTCATCAGCCGATGCCATTCAGCCGCTGCGCTTACAAGCCCATGAAATCAAAACAGGCTCTGTTGATCCGGCTACTGATAAAACATTGCGCATTTTCGTGAATCAATATGCCGGTAAGAATAAGAAGGTACTCACCGACTATTCACTCACCGATATCAGTTCCACAACCGTTAACCACTAATCAGGATGAAAAAACAACTACTCGCTCCGGCTTTCCTCTTGATCTCATCACTGGGAATAGCACAATGTTCGTTAACCACGATCGCCGCCGACCAAACCATTACATGCGGTGATTGTGTCACGCTTTCTGCATTTGGAAACGGTTCCGGAGGTAATATCGCCTTTCAGGAAAACTTTAACTCGGGCTCGCCAATAGGCTGGCAGTTTACCCAAAACGTCACAATCGCCAACAATACCTGCGGTGTTCCTTCACCTGATGGATCGCCCTTTATGTGGATGGGTGATGACGCCGTGAATCCAAGAGATATGGAAACCATCGGGTTCGACCTCACACTGGGAGGAACCGTTTGTTTTGAAATGCGTTACTCTGTTCAGGCAGATGCTACGCCATGCGAAGGTCCTGATGAACCGGATGAAGGCGTTTACCTGCAATATTCCACCGATAACGGTGCCACTTGGGTTACCATCGAATATTATGATCCAAACGGTGGTTATGACCCTGCCTTGAACGCGTGGAACCAATACTGCGCTACATTGCCTCCAGGAGCATTAACAGCCAATACCATGATTCGCTGGCACCAGGATGATGTTTCCGGTGCCGAATTTGACCACTGGGGCATTGACAATGTTATTATTACCTTAAACGATCCAACGTTCCACATCACGTGGCTGCACGATGGTTACGATTACGGTTTCGGATCACCGGGCGGAGATAATCCAACTCCTGTTTGTCCACAAAATACCACCATGTATACCGCTCAGATCACGAACGGAGTTACCACCTGTACATCCGATATTACCATTACAGTTGTAGATCCTACAATCATTATCGATGCAGGAAATGATACGACCGTTTGTCCGGGAGATTGTGCAGTTATATCAGCTACGGCTTATGAACTGGTAAGTCCTGCAAGTACACCTACATTCGAAAACAGCGAAGTAACACCTGTGTTCAGCGGAAGCGCGGCCATGAACATCAACGTTCAGGGACTAAACGCACCTACGGTCACTTCTGGTTCCATTACTTCCATTTGCTTAAACAGTTTCACGTTTAGCGGAACACTATTTTGTACTACGTTTGGCGGCTGTAACTGTAACGGATCACCAATCGCTTTCGGTTCTACGTGTAACCTTGATGTGAGTAGTTTTGACATTACAGTAACTACTCCGGGTGGTTGCCAGATCACGTTGGTTCCTGCAGGTCAGGCCAGCGGAACGGCCTATACGGATGTATGTTTTGTACCTGCCGGTGGTCAAAGTATTGCACTACCCAGCTTCCCAAGTCCGGGCAACTGGAATCCACAACAACCGTTTTCGGTATTGAACGGATGCGCGTCCAACGGCGTTTGGACAATGGAAGTAAACGCACCGGGTGGTTTAGGCTTTGGCGCTGGTTTCCTGAATGGTTGGAGTATCACATTCGACGATCCTGAAATTACAGCACCGGTTAATTATACCTGGACGCCGGTAACGGATCTTACGAATTCAACAACGCTTTCGCCAACAAGTTGTCCTTCTGCTACTACAACCTATACTTTAACAGCAACCGATACTGATGGTTGTACAACCGTAACAGACGATGTTACAATTACTGTTGGTAACTGCTGTGCGTTGACTATCGACAATCTTGCTCCGGTGAATCCTTCCTGTGGTGCTTCCGACGGAAGTATTACCGTTACGGTTTCAGGTCAGATTACCGGTTTAGAATTCAGCATTGACGGTGGTGTAACCTTTCAGTCATCCAACGTATTCAGTAATCTGCCTGCCGGTGATTACACCATTCAGGCCACTGATGATAACAACTGCCTCGAAACCGCAACAATTACATTAACCAACGCAAATGCTCCAACAATCAACAGCATTACGCCTACCGATGCCAGTTGCGGCGCTTCCGACGGAACCATTACTATCAACGCTTCTGGCGGATCGGGAACACTGCAATACAGTATTGATAATGGTGTGACGTTTGTAAGCGGTTCTGTCTTCAACAGCCTTGCAGCCGGAAATTACGACATTGTGGTAGAAGACGCAGGTGGTTGTCAGGCTACCGGAACAACAACCATTGCCAATGCCAATGCTCCGGTAATCAACAGCATTACGCCTACCGACGCCAGTTGCGGCGCTTCCGACGGAACGATTACCATCAACGCTTCGGGAGGATCGGGAACACTGCAATACAGTATTGATAACGGTGTGACCTTTGTTAGTGGTTCTGTGTTTAATAGCCTTGCAGCTGGAAACTACGACATTGTAGTGGAAGACGCAGGTGGCTGTCAGGCTACCGGAACTACCACGATTGCCAATGCCAATGCTCCGGTAATCAACAGCATTACTCCTACCGATGCCAGTTGTGGCGCTTCCGACGGAACCATTACCATCAACGCTTCGGGCGGATCAGGAACACTACAATATAGTATTGATAACGGTGTGACGTTTGTGAGTGGTTCCACTTTTAATAGCCTTGCTGCCGGAAATTATAATATCGTGGTAGAAGATGCCGGCGGTTGTCAGGCTACCGGAACAACAACAATCGCAACCCTGAACGGCCCTGTAATCAATAGTATCACTCCAACCGATGCCAATTGCGGTGCTTCCGATGGAACGATTGCCATCAATGCTTCGGGCGGATCGGGAACATTACAATATAGTATTGATAACGGTGTGACGTTTGTGAGTGGTTCTACCTTCAACAATCTTGCGGCAGGAAACTACGACATTGTAGTGGAAGACGCCGGTGGTTGCCAGGTCACTGGAAATACAACCATTGCCAACCTGAACGGACCTGCAGTAAACGCCGGACCTGATCAAACCGTTTGTACGGGACAACAGGTAACCCTTAGCGGTTCCGGAGCCGGTGTGGTTGGTTATGCATGGGACAATGGCGTTACCAATAACACACCGTTTACACCCGCTGCTACCACAACTTATACTGTAACGGGAACCGATGCCAACGGCTGTATCGCTACCGATCAGGTAACGGTAACCGTGAATCCGGGATTGATCGTAAATGTGACACCTTCTGTTACAAGCGGTTGCTCGCCTCTGGAAGTCACATTCGTTAACACAACTGCCAATAGCGTCAATTGCACGTGGGAATTCTCAAACGGAGTGAATATCAACGGTTGTGGCGACCAAACCGTAACGTTTACCGGTTCCGGCTGCTATGATTTGATTTTTACAGCTACGTCGGCAAGCGGGTGTACCGGAACAGCAACTTATAACGACATTGTTTGTGTTGCTCCCACTCCAACTGCGGCATTTTCACCGACTCCGAACGTGCTCACGATCGACAATACCATTTCGACAATGTTGAACAATTCGACCAATGGCACCAACTACAGTTGGGATTTTGGTGACGGTTCATCAAACTCTTCCGCTACATCTCCTACTCACACGTTCCCTGACACAGGACCAGGCACTTATACCATTACATTAACGGTGACCAATGCCGACGGCTGTATTGATGTAGCTACAGGAACGGTGATCATTGAAGAAGAACTGATTTACTTCGTACCGAACGCCTTTACACCTGATGGTGATGAGTTCAACCAGACTTTCGGGCCTGTTTTCACATCAGGTTTCGATCCATACGATTTCAACTTCCAGGTGTATAACCGCTGGGGAGAAATTGTGTTCGAATCGAACAATCATGAAATCGGCTGGGACGGTACATATCACGGAAAATTGGTGCAAGAAGGTGTTTATACGTGGCAAATCGAATTCAAAACATCGAAGAATGACGAACGAAAAACCATACAAGGCCATTTGAGCGTCCTGGAATAAGATTTCCTTCACTTAAATTATGGAACCGTCTTCGTGAAATACATGAAGGCGGTTTTTGCATTTAAAAGGCTCTCAACTACATTTTACAGTCATTTTTATACCGTTTAGTAAACGGGACAAATCAAGCGAAAACGAAATTTTGTGATTTCTGCAACTAAAATTGTTCAGAAACACAACCGATTCATCCATGCTTTTTTTGTGTTCGTCTAATAGTATTCCAATTATTGTTAAAAAAGCTATGTGCGCATTGGTTTTGGCAAAAACATGCTTTAACTTATATGGAATCTACTAAACATTGCGCTATGGAAACACCTCTACAACATCCAAAAGCGACACTGATTATTGCTGTAACTCTACTTCTGCAACAATCATTCGTGTTTTCTCAATCTACTTGTCCAAATGCTGACTTCGGTCAGGGAAACTTTTCCTTTTGGCAAGGCACAACCGGTACGTACGACGATCCGGGCCAGGCCCTGGGAATTGTTCCCGGAAGACACACTATCATGAATGCCCCTGCAATTGATCCGTTTAGCTGCGGCGGACTTAGCGTTCTGCCTCCGGGAGGAACCTCTTCCGCCCGACTAGGCAACAATGGTACCGGTGCACAGGCCGAAGAATTGATTTACAACCTGACGGTAACCCCTCAAACAGCACTCTTTATCTATAAGTATGCGGTTGTGTTGGAAAATCCCGCCGGACACTTACCGGAAGAGCAGCCGGAATTTACTGTCCGTATTCTGGACGATTTGGGAAATCCGATCGGTGGGAACTGTGGAACGTACAATGTTTATGGTGGTCAGCCAGGACAAAACTTCCAAACCTGTGGCGGTGTAACCTGGTTGCCATGGTCTACTGTAGGAATTGATCTTACCGCATATATAGGACAAAATGTACTGATCGAGTTTACAACCCGCGACTGTTTGCTCACAGGGCATTTCGGTTATGCCTATATCGCTGCGGAATGCGGTCCTATGGCCATTGACCTGGCTTATTGTTCCGGTGATACACAGGTAACACTTACGGCGCCTCAGGGTTTCCAGCAATACGAATGGAATCCGGGAGCATTATCAGGTCAGCAGGTTACAATTCCTACTCCGGCATTGGGCACTGTTTATACGTGTACGATGACTTCTTTCTCCAATCAGGGGAATTGTGTGGTAGATCTTCCTATTCAGATTGTTCCAACAACTGTTACCGCTGAGTTTACCGGACTTTCAGGCTGTGAAAACACCGGGCTTGCTTTTACGGACCAATCGGTTGTTACATCAGGAAATGTTACGGGCTGGACCTGGAATTTCGGTGATGGTAACGGTTCTAACCTGCAAAATCCGAATCATACCTTTACAGATGGAGGTTCTTATCTGATCCAACTCATCGCCAGCTCAACTGAAGGATGTCTGGATACGATCGAACACGAAATTGATGTCTATAACTCACCGACAGTCGGTTTTACCAGTATTGGTTCTTGCGCCTCAACTACAACAGCTTTTACGAATACTTCTACAGACATATACCCTCTGACCTACGACTGGGCCTTTGGCGATGGCTCTCCGAACGAACAAACGGTCAATGCAAATCACATTTACCCGGCTGGTGCCAATTACAATGTCACGTTAACAGCGACAAATTCAATGGGATGTACTGCAAATGTTACCAATCCCACGCAAATTTACGCGCCACCCATTGTGAATGCCGGACCTGATCAAACCGTTTGTCCGGGCTCTACAGTTACTTTCAGCGCTTCCGGGGCTACTAGTTACACCTGGGACAATGGAATCACAGACGGAGTGGCATTTACACCAATCACTACAGGTCTTTATACTGTTGTTGGAACAGATGGCAACGGATGCAGCAATACAGACAATGCGCTGGTGCAGTTTTACTCCAATCCGGTAGTGAATGCCGGCCCTGATGTGACACTTTGTTTGGGGGAGATCACCATTCCAACCGCTTCAGGAACAGCCTTTTTCCAGTGGGACCAGGGACTTTTAAACGGACTTGCTTTTACGCCTTTGCTTGGAACAACTGTTTGTACGGTAATCGGAACAGATCTAAACGGGTGTAATGATACCGATTCGATGGTTGTATCAGTTAATCCTATCCCAACAGTTGCTTTTACGAGCACCGGATCGTGTGCGTTGAGCGCCACTGATTTCACGAATCAGTCTTCTGATATTTATCCGCTTACTTATGACTGGAATTTTGGTGATGGTTCTCCCAACTCTCAATCCGTCAGCGGCAGCCATGTATTTCCGGCAGCAGCTATTTACAATGTCACATTGGTAGCAACCAATTCAATGGGGTGTGTGGCAATTGGCATCAATCCTACAATCATTTATCCATTGCCGGCAGTAAACGCAGGACCGGATGTGACAATTTGCCCGGGAACTGATGTTGCTTTCAGCGGTTCAGGAGCTTTGAGTTATTCCTGGAACAACGGAATCAGTGATGGTGTTTTGTTTGAACCAATCACAGCCAACGTTTATACAGTAACCGGAACAGATGTAAACGGCTGTACCAATACAGACGAAGTACAGGTATTCTTCTACGCCGATCCGGTGGTTGACGCAGGTCCTGACGTGACACTTTGCAACGGTCAAACAACAAGTCTCACAGCAACAGGTGCCACCAACTATCAATGGGATTACGGAGTAATAAATGGAAACACCTTCACTCCTCCTCTTGGCTCAACGGTTTATACCGTAACAGGAACCGATGCAAACGGATGCATTGACAACGATTTTCTAACTGTGCAGGTAAATTCACTGCCAATTATCAATGCCGGGCCAAATCAAACCATTTGTTCGGAAAGCTTTGTCACTTTGCAAGGATCAGGCGCTGTAACGTATTTCTGGGACAATGGCATCACAGACGGTGTACCATTCCAACCATCCGCAACAGGCACGTATACCGTAATGGGAACCGATGCTAATGGCTGTCAGGCGCTGGATGCTGTCACCGTTTCCATCGAACCACCGGTTGATGTCAACTTTACCGTTAATACAGCTGAAGGTTGTGCTCCGCTCCAGGTGACGTTTACCAATCTTTCTTCGGGTGGCAGCAATTGTTTCTGGGAATTCAGCGACGGTACTTCCGCTGTTGGTTGCGGATCGGTAAGTCATTTGTTCGAAAATGCCGGTTGTTACGATGTCACATTGACTACAACTACTGCATTGGGTTGCGTTTCCGATACACAACTGATGAGTGTAGTGTGCGTGTTCCCGAATCCACTTGCTCAGTTTCAGCCAAGTCCGACAGTTATGACAGAACTGGAGCCCACAACTACCATGATCAACAGTTCGGTTGGCGCAGTCACTTATGAATGGACGTTTGGCGATGGTGGCACTTCTACACTGGAAGAACCTACGCATGACTACAGCGACGCGATTGCAAACTATACAATTGTACTCACTGCAATAAGTGAACACGGTTGCATCGATGTGGCAGAAGCCACGGTGACCGTGGAAGAAGAATTGATTTACTACGTACCAAATACATTTACCCCTGACGGCGATGGTTTCAACGAAGAGTTCAAACCACAGTTCACATCAGGCTTTGATCGGGATACCTATCACTTATATATTTTTAATCGTTGGGGACAATTAGTGTTCGAGTCGAAAGATGTAGACTACGGTTGGAACGGTTCATTTGCCGGAGAAATAGCGCAGGACGGCACATACACCTGGAAAATCGAGTTCAAATCACTCGACCGTGACGAACCTCAGTTGGAGGCGCTTACCGGCCATGTGAACATACTGAAATAGGCTAGTTGTCAATAAATGAAAAGGTTGTTTGCGACGGCAGACAACCTTTTTTTGTTTTTGATTTTATTCCGAATTCCATTTTTCAACCCCGATTTATTCCACAAAAAAAAGACGACTTGTTACAGTCGTCTTCCAAAACTCAATTCTTAAAAAAGATATCAATCGATATCGGTGACAAGCTGGTATTTTTCAATCATCTTGCGCAGGTTGATCAGCGCGTAACGCATCCGTCCCAGTGCCGTATTGATTGAAATATCTTCCATATCTGCAATTTCTTTAAAAGACAGATCTTGAAAAATGCGTTTTAGAATAATATCTTTCTGCGTTTCAGGTAAGTAATCAATCAACTGGATCATTTGTTGTTCCAACTCATCGCGTACAATGCTTTGCTCAATATTGGCATCTTCCATTTTCAGGATAGAAAAGATATTGAAATCTTCACTTTTAGAAGAACGCTCGCCCACCATGCGCATACGTCCTGCTTTTCTGAAATGGTCAATCACCAGGTTTTGCGCAATGCGCATCGCCCATGGCAAAAACTTACCCTCTTCATTGTAATTACCCAATTTGAGGGTGTTAATTACTTTCACGAATGTTTCCTGAAAAATATCTTCTGCAAGCTCGCGGTCGCGAATCTTATTGTAAATGCTTCGGAAAATTTTGTCTTTGTGACGCAATAGCAACACCTCGAATGCTTGTTCTCCACCGTCTAAATAAATAGACACAAGCTGTTGGTCGTCTAGATTTTTCATAGCCATAACTCTACTCTTAAAAAAGTTTAACTTACTTCTGTAAATCTTGTTTAATGTAGAATTATCTCTATAGGCTTATGCGTTTGTATTCGACGAATATAGGACATTTTGCTAAAAAAACAAAAAAAGAGCAAAAAAAAGTCAAAATCTCCGTTTCGTTACACAATAAATTGATGTTGGATGCTGGATTTTTAATGTTGGATTGAAGTCATAGCAACCTTTTCAATTTATTTAGAAAAATCGCCTCATCAAAAATCAAAAATTCAACATCAAACATTAACATTGATTATCTTCGCAGTATGGCCGAAAAATGCATTCATATCAAAGGCGCACGCGTCAATAATCTCAAAAATCTCGAAGTCAAAATACCGCACGGAAAGCTTACCGTAATTACCGGATTATCAGGCTCAGGAAAGTCTTCCCTGGCATTTGATACACTTTATGCCGAAGGACAACGACGGTACATCGAGAGTTTATCCTCCTACGCACGGCAATTTCTCGGAAAACTGGACAAACCCGAAACGGACTTTATCAAAGGAATTGCACCTGCCATCGCCATTCAGCAAAAAGTAATTTCCAATAACCCACGGTCAACAGTCGGTACAACCACCGAAATCTATGATTACCTCAAATTGCTGTTTGCCCGGATCGGAAAAACCATTTCCCCGGTTTCAGGCCACGAGGTAAAAAAACAAAATGTGCAGGATGTGCTCGAGTACATGTTCTCAATCGAAGACGGAAAACGGTTGCTGATTTGCGCGCCTTATACACATCTGAAACAATACGGAAAAGAACGAAGCCTGCAACTCTTAAAAGAACAAGGGTATAGCCGCTTGCTCATCGATCATGAAATGGTGGCGCTGGAAGATTTAACTCCTGCGACCTTATCTGATGACGCCGTTATTTTTATTGTAATCGACCGGATTGTCACCCAAGCGCCGGACGATGATACACGTGGCCGACTGGCCGATTCGGTGCAATTAGCTTACGCCGAAGGAAGCAGTGAGTGCATGGTGTTTTCGGTTGACACAAAAGAAGAACGTCACTTTTCAGGAAAGTTTGAGCTCGACGGGATGGTCTTTGCCGAACCAACTCCTCACCTCTTTACCTTCAATAATCCTTACGGAGCCTGCAAAACCTGCGAAGGTTACGGTTCGGTGATCGGAATTGATCCCAATCTGGTGATTCCCGATACAAGTCTGAGCGTTTTTGAAGGAGCAATTGCCCCGTGGAAAGGCGAAGTGATGAGCGAATACCAGCAGGAATTGATCTCCAACTCGCGGAAATTCGATTTTCCCATTCACCGTCCTATTGATGAACTGACCAAAGAACAATACGATTTGTTGTGGAAAGGAAATCAGCATTTCACAGGAATCAATGGTTTCATCGCTCATATTGAAAGTCAATCGTATAAAATTCAATACCGCGTGATGCTTTCGCGTTACCGTGGAAAAACAAGCTGTCCGGAATGTCACGGCACCCGATTGCGCGAAGATGCCAATTATGTAAAAGTTGGCGGCAGCAGCATTAAGGAATTGGTATTGATGCCGGTGGAAGACGCATTGGTGTTTTTCAGAGACCTTAAAGTGTCGGAACACGATCAGCAAGTAACCAAACGCGTATTGCCGGAAATCACGCAACGTCTGAGCTTCCTCTGCGATGTCGGACTCGGATATTTGACACTCAACCGCGCAGCCAATACACTTTCGGGTGGTGAATCGCAGCGTATAAATCTGGCCACTTCACTGGGAAGTAGCTTGGTCGGTTCCATGTATATTCTGGATGAACCGAGTATTGGCTTGCATCCGCGCGATACGGAACGATTGATCATAGTGCTGAAACGACTCCGCGATCTTGGAAATACGGTCATCGTTGTGGAACACGAAGAAGATATCATGAAAGCCGCTGATGAGATCATTGATATTGGTCCGGCAGCCGGGAAATTTGGTGGCGAAGTGGTTTTCCAGGGAACCTATGCCGACCTGAAAAATGCCAAAAACAGCCTCACAGCCGACTATTTGCTGGGAAACAAGGAAATTCCAATGCCGGCCAAGCGTCGCGGTGGAAAAAATAAACTCTCAGTTTCAGGCGCTCGTGAGCACAACCTGAAAAACGTCACGATCGACTTCCCGTTGAACCGGATTGTAGCCATTACAGGCGTCAGTGGTTCCGGAAAATCGACGTTGGTAAAAGAAATCCTGTATCCGGCGGTGCGCAAGCACTTCGGACAATTCGGCGATCAGCAGGGATTGTTTAAAGTCCTGACCGGCGATTTGAACAGCCTTTCCGAAGTAGAACTGATCGACCAGAATCCGATCGGGAAATCGTCGAGAAGTAATCCTGTCACTTATGTAAAAGCTTTTGATGACATCCGTGAATTGTTTTCGCGCCAGCAATTGGCCAAACAACAAGGCTTGAAACCCGGTTTCTTTTCCTTTAATGTAGAAGGTGGTCGCTGTGAAATGTGCGAAGGCGAAGGCGTTGTGACCGTAAGCATGCAGTTCATGGCCGATGTGCATTTGAATTGTGAAGCCTGCAACGGTTCGCGTTACAAACAGGATGCGCTGGATATTCGTTACCGCGAAAAAAACATCGCCGATATCCTGGAAATGGATATTTCTTCTGCACTTGAATTTTTCAAAGGCGGAAAAGATAAACTGGACGAGAAAATCGTACAGAAAATTCAACCGCTCGAAGATGTTGGACTCGGTTATTTGCAAATGGGGCAATCATCCAGTTCCCTGAGCGGTGGTGAAGCACAACGTGTGAAACTGGCGTCGTTCCTGATAAAAGGAGTTCAAAACACCAAGAAAACCTTGTTCATTTTCGATGAACCGACAACCGGTTTGCATTTCCACGATATCGAAAAACTGATGATTGCGTTTAATCGCCTGGTCAACGACGGTCATTCGATTGTGGTGATCGAACACAACATGGACGTGATCAAATGTGCCGACTGGATCATTGATATCGGGCCCGAAGGCGGTGAAAAAGGTGGAAATGTGGTCTTTGAAGGAACTCCTGAACAGCTGATTACGGAAGAAAGCAACTACACGGCGAAACACTTAAAAGAACGGTTTACCGCATTGGTTTAATCGACGAATAAACCATTTTATTCGACGAAACACACATTTAACTCATTTAACTGCAAATACAATCGACGAACCGTGTACATTTGATCTATGAAATCATTGATCTATTGTTCCGCTATCAGTTGTTTCGTTTCCGTGACCGTTTTATTCGGTTCCTGCTCAGACGAAACGCCGGCTCTTCAGGCTAAAAGCACCGTTGCAAAAGTCGAAAAAGATGAGCCTAAACAACAATCTCCAAAGATGTTGGTTCAGCAATTTGGTGGCTGTAAGGCACACCAGTAAATCGAAAGACGGAACTTCCAACTATAGAAGTTCCGTCTTTCGGTTTTAAAGCAATTCAGCAATTCCCGTTTATCAATCCTGTTTTGTAACCGACCAATCCACATAGTATGTGCAATCCTGCAACCCGTTGTAAATGGTTTTCTGGAACGACCCCAAATGCGCATCATCGATCGGGAATGTCAGCAGCAACTTATCATTCACTGTGTTTTTCTCATAACACCAAAAGCATACAGCACAGCCTGAAGGAAGATTCGAGAAACAAGCATCCCAGGAATTCTGAATGGAAACTTCGTCGCCTTTCGCCAGCACAATATTATTTTTCCCGCCGCTTGGCGATACATTGTGAAGAGGAAACAATGACCAGCTTCCGTCATTATGAGGTGCGCTTTCACCGTCTTGAGGTTTATTGGCATCAGGTGTGAAACTGATGTAAAAATGATCCGGATCCAGACCTTCATCTCTTCTGTAGGTTGAAATGGCTTCCACCAAATCGGTGATCGCAGCAGCCACTTCCAACACTTCTCCGATAATTTCAAGGCCAGCGCCCACTATTTCACCTTCAGGCCCCATCGCGTCGGCAATTTCTCCGGCTTCTTTCACCGCCGGAGCCAATACTTTTTCTACTCTTTCAAATGCTTCATCCGATGAAATAGCAACACCAGAAGCCGGCATTTGACAAATAATTCTGTTGAATGTAATCGCATAAGTACTCATGATTTTTCTGTTTTAACGGAGGCGTTTAGTTGCCTTCCGAAAACGAAGCTATGGTAGAATCAAAGGCGTGTCGGTAGAAATGGCACGAGAGCGGGAATCATTGTCATGAAAGAAGAAAAATGGCGCATGGTTTTATTGAAATTGGTTGGTTTTTCATCACTGACAAATAGACATAGCCTTAGCCACGAATGGACGAATGACAAACTGGATGTGATAAATGACGAATAATCGCCAAGGCGATTTTACTAATTTGGATTGCTGAAGGAAACAAAGTTTCCATATTCGTATGAATTGCACAAAGCACTTTATTCGTTCATTCGTGGCTGAAAAAACGCCAACATATCAAATCGCAACTTTGTATACACCCTACTTCAGCAACCGAAACCGCTGAACCAAATCCTTGTACTTTTCACTGAATGGAATCACCTGTTTTCCGTACAAGACAATCCGGTTGTCGGTGGTGTCTATTTCTTCGATTTGCGCCAGGTTGACAATGAAATTGCGGTGTGTGCGCCCAAAACGCGCAGCATCCAGCAATTCGATGATCTTCGTCAATGAAATCAGGATCACAAACTTTTCTCTTTCGGTGAAAATGGTGCAATACCGTTCTTCCACTTCGATGTACAGAATTTCGGAAATCAATACTTTTTTCAGAAGGTCATTTTTCTTGACAAACAAATATTCCTGACTGATCACCGTGTTTTGCGCTTCACTGAAAAACACATCGTTTTGTCCATAAAACCGCTCAATCGCCATCTCCAGCGCATACAACACTTCCAGTTCGTTGAACGGTTTCATCAGAAAACTATAAGGTTTCGTCAATTTGGCGCGGTCAAAAATAGCGCGGTCGTTCGAGCTGGTCAGGAATACAAAAGGTTTCAATGAATTCGGTACAGTCGTAATGGTTTCCGCAAAAGTAATTCCATCGGGAACTTCCCCTAAAAACACATCGATGATCACAATGTCTACAGCGCTTTTGTAAAACAATTCCAACGCTTCGCGATTGGTACGCGCCACTCCAACAACTGTGTACTGGTTCGCTTCCAACACTTTTACCAACGCATCGCTTTCAGCAGGATTGTCCTCAATAATCAGTACACGTATGTTATCCATTCTTTTCTGTTTTCAGCAATGAAACAATCATGCTCGTCCCCACTCCTTCTTCACTTTCAATAGTAAATATACCGCCATTTTTGGCAATCATCGATTTGCACAATTGCAATCCCAATCCGGTTCCGATCAACTCTTCGTGTTGTTTTTTAGCGGGTTGAATACTTTCCTTCAATAAGCTCAGCCGCATGGTTTCTGACATTCCCAATCCTGTATCTTTTACAACCAGATCTACCCTATCATCAGAAGTTGGTCGAATAAACACAGAAATCTCACCTTCTTCTCTGGAAAATTTGATCGCGTTATCGAATAAATTCCGCAACACAATTTTCAGCGATTCCTGATCGGCAAACACAACCGTACTTTTCGATACAGTATTGTCAAATCGGGTCTTTTTTTCCAGCATCAGGTGCTTGTAATTATACGCTACCTGTTCTACAATCTGTTGCAAACGAAGCGATTCCTGCTTAAAATAAGACTGTCCGGTTTGCAGCAAAGCCCAATGCAAGAGGTTGTCCAGTAAATTATAGGCTCCGTTGGCGATCGCGCTATTGGTTTGCAGCAACTGATCCAATTCCGAATAATTCTTCGTTTCGAGATTTGTTTGCAGGTTGGTATTACTGGTTTTCAGCGCATTCACCGAAGAACGCAAATCATGACTTACGATGGAAAATAATTTGTCTTTTGCCGCATTCAGCTCATCCAATTCGGTTTTTTGGGACAAGATAATCGCAGCGCGTTTCTGGTTTAAACGGTAGAAATAAACCCCTGTTCCAAGCAAAACAAGTAACAACAGTGCCACATAGATAAATCCGTTTCGCTCAGCGATTTTCAGCTTATTCTCCGTTTCCAGCACATTCACTTCTTCCTGCTTTTGTTTCACCGCAAATTGTTTTTCCAGCTGCGCAATATCCCACACCTTGTTCTGATCGTTGAGTGAATCGCGCCAGGTTTCATATTCTGCGCGGTAGGTCAACGCTTCTTTGAAATGCTTCCTGTTTTCTTCCACCACCGCCATATTCAACGCCGCGGTTTGTTTCAGGTTAAAATCAGCCGTGTGTTTTGAAAGTTGATACGCTTTTTCAAAGTAGGGAATTGCCAATACATCCAAATACTGTTCGTAATACAGGTTCGCGATGTCCATGTAAGAAGCCACAAGTCCGGAAGTGTCTTTGTCTCCTTCTTGCAATGAAACTCCCCTTAATAAGTGTTTTTCTGCTTCCGAAAACCATTGAATATGAAAATAACACAACCCGAGATTATGTTCGATTCCGCTCTGCTTGAACCCAGTATTTCCAGGCAGTTTTTCCAGCCTTTTATAATAGTCAATTGCGTGGGTATAATCTTCTTCTTCCAGTGAAATATCGCCTAAATTTGACCATACATTCGTGTAAAACCTGAATGAACGCGAAATTTGAGAAAACTCTTGTTTCGCCTCTCTGAGCAGTTTTTTCTGCATAAAGGCATATCCTCTGAAATAGTGGCAATAATTGGCTAATTCATCATTCTTTGTAACCTGTAACTGCTTCATCGAATAAATCAACGTCGAATCCCAATTTCGGTCATTATAAAATGAATATGCTTTCTTGAAATAACGTGGATTCTTGTGTTGGATCAATTGTGCTTTTACAGCCGAATTCCAGACTTTTTCAGGTTGCTGGCAATACAAGAATAGCGGACACAAAATAAACAGGCAACTACTCACCAATCGTTTATTCCGTAACAGGCTTCTGAAATTCAAAATGGTTTAAGCAGAATGAATCACCGTTGTCACCGTACCTCTCGATGTTTTCGGGTCTTTGTTCCAAAGGAATCCCTGAATAGTGACAATCTGATTAAAATGTACACCTGTCGGCAGCATTTCACGGTTTGCCTTAAAATCGAAACGATAACCTTTAAAAGTCTGTGAAATAGTCGTTTCCGGGTAATCGGTCACTACAAAAAACTGCAATTGCTCCAATCCTGCCGGATTGATATTGAACAATCCGTGTACGTGAAATTCAGGTAAATCAACAGCTGTTGGCAGAAACACAATAATACTCGCATGAATTTGATCATTTGTCGGATCATAAGACGCCACAACAACCGGCGATGGTATAAATGGAACATTCAATTGATTCGGAAATTCAATTTCAAATTCTTCAATTGTGTCTACCGTTTGAGATTTAGCGCCTTGAAAATGGGCATGTTGAAAAAAAGGCATTGTTGATTCCATAACGTATTTTGAATAATGATTACTATTGAACGATACTACTTGATTTACTTATCTTTAAGTAACTTTTCGCGTCCTAAAATAAGAATATTTAGTTAGTCGGCTTGTTTTTCAACAACCGGTTTTTCAGAAAAAAAATGCAATCCGCTATTGTGTTAACAGAATATTCGTATTATTGCAAAGTCATTAACCCGACACTCATTCATGCAGTCCGCATGAAACTTCCACAACAACAACAAGTTAGTTCAAATCATATCTATGAACATTCAAGACTTAAACGGTAAGTTATTACCAGAATTAAGAGAAATTGCAAAAAATCTGGGCGTCAAGCGCGTTGAATCATTTAAGAAAAATGAGTTGATCGACCTGATTTCCAAAAATGAAACTACCGCTCCTGCTGCCTCCGAATCGAAAGAAGCACCAGCCGCAGATGCAAACGGTGACGATAAAAAAGGAAAAGGCCGACCGCGAAAAGCAGTAAGCGCCGAACCAATCGGAACTTCCAACCCAAGTAAAAATGTTGATTTGTTTACAGAACCTGTAGCAGAGTCGACACCAGCGGAAGCAGCTCCGGCAGAACCAAAAGTTATTTCAATCGAAGACGCCACTGCTCCATTGCGAAAAATGCGTCCGCGTAAAGATAAAGGACAAGAAAACGATCCTCAACCGGTTTCAAGCGAAGCAGCTCCGGTTGCCGAAGCAGAAACAACGGAAACGATAGAAATTCCTGTAGCAAATGCCGAAACGACAGAATCTGCCACGGCAGAGGTAAAACCGGCCAACGAAAAAGGAAATTTCAATAAAAATCAGCAACAAGGTAACAGAGAACCACGCGAACAGCGCGAGCCTCGTAACCTGCAGCAACAACCAAACAATCCGAATCAACAACCGAACAACCCGAATCAGCAAAACAGGGAAAACAATCCGAACCAACAAAACCGTCAACCGTTTAACAAGCAGCGTCAGCCACAAGAACCAAACGGGAATAGAGACGGAAACAATACAGGCAATCAACAGCCTCAACAAAATCAGAACCCGAACCAAAATCAACAACGTCAGCAAAACCAGAATCAGCAAAATCAAAACCGTCAGCAAAATCAGCAGCCACAAGAAGAAAAAGTGGATGAAGAAGCTTACAACTTGGTGGGAATTGTAACCGCTGAAGGTGTATTGGAAGTGATTCAGGATGGTTACGGATTCTTGCGTTCATCTGACTACAACTACTTGCCATCACCTGATGATGTGTATGTTTCTCAAAGTCAGATCAAATTATTCGGATTAAAAACAGGTGATACGGTTCGTGGTACAATCCGCCCGCCACGTGAAGGTGAAAAATTCTTCCCGCTGGTAAAAGTAGATTCTATCAATGGTCGTCACCCAAGCTATATTCGCGACCGTGTGCCGTTTGAATACCTTACGCCGCTTTTCCCGGACGAGAAATTCAAACTGACAGGCCACAAAGACGAGTCATTATCAACCCGTATCATGGACTTGTTTGCTCCAATCGGTAAAGGTCAGCGTGGAATGATCGTTGCACAGCCGAAAACGGGTAAAACCATGTTGTTGAAAGATGTGGCAAATGCTATCGCAGCCAATCACCCTGAAGTTTACCTGATCGTATTGCTCATCGATGAGCGTCCGGAAGAGGTAACCGACATGGCACGTAGCGTAAAAGCGGAAGTAGTTGCATCAACATTTGATGAACCTGCTGATCGTCACGTAAAAGTGGCCAATATCGTGTTGGAAAAAGCAAAACGTATGGTTGAATGTGGTCACGATGTATGTATCCTTCTGGATTCCATTACACGTCTGGCCCGTGCTTACAATACGGTTTCTCCGGCTTCGGGTAAAGTATTATCCGGTGGTGTGGATGCCAACGCCTTGCACAAACCAAAACGTTTCTTCGGTTCCGCCCGTAAAATTGAAAACGGCGGTTCACTTTCTATTTTAGCTACTGCCCTAACGGAAACCGGTTCTAAAATGGATGAGGTGATTTTTGAAGAATTTAAAGGAACCGGTAACATGGAATTGCAGTTGGATCGTAAGATTTCCAACCGACGCATCTACCCTGCCATCGATATCCTTGCTTCGGGAACACGTCGCGAAGATTTGTTGGTGCGTAAAGATGTATTGCAACGAATCTGGTTACTGCGTAAGTTCATTGCAGACATGAATCCTGTAGAAGCTATGGAATTCATGAAATCGCACATGGAACATACCAAATCAAACGAAGAGTTTTTAGTATCAATGAATTCATAAATCAATAAAGGTCTTGCCAATGGTGAGGCCTTTGTTTTTTAGTACAATAGCATGCGTCCGTCTATAAAAATCGCTTTACTTTTTGCCGGAATCTGGTTTCTGGTTCGAATGTGCTTCTTTCAGTTTCAAATCTTTCAAAATGAATCTGGTGTAAAGATTTTAATCCTGTGGAATCTCTTTTGCCTGCTCATGGCCATTACAATCGGCACGCTGGTTGAAAAATTAAAAGAAAAAAAAGAAGGTAAAAGCGCCGAAGGTTCAGCATTTGCCGATATCAAGGAAGCCATGCGTGGCGGAATGATCTATACCGTTTTGGTAGCAGGGTTGATTTATCTTTATTATGGTAAAATCGATCCGGCTTACAACGAGCGTCAATTGGCGCGTATCGGGGACAAATACATGGAAGAAATCAACGACCCGAAACAACTGGCCATTTTCAAAAGCAATCCTGAAAATGCTTCACTGACCAAGGAAGAGATTTATGCAAAAGCCATGGAAGGCCCGAAATCGTTCTACAATCCGGGATCAACGATGATTTTGTCGTTGCTTGGGATGTTGTTGCTTACAACGGTAAATGCGATTGTGGTGACGGTTGTATTTAGAAGGGTGCTTTTCAAGCAGCGAACCCTATAGAAAGCACAAAGATATATCTAAATGCTCGTCCCGTAGGGACGTAATATGGTAGCACCGAAAATTGTTTTAGCTGACTAGTTCCGCCCCTAACTGATCATAATCAATCCCGTCAAAATTTCCCGACGACATCATCAACAACACTGCATTATCCCAATCTTCCGTGCGAATAAACGCTAATACTTCCTGTGTATCGTTTACAACTGTTACATTCCCGCCAAAAGCAGCTTGTACCTGTTCTTTTGTAATTGGTTCCAGCTTTTTGTGTTTCACCACTTCCTCACTGAAATACACCAGGGCCTTATCCGCTGCATTCATCGTGTTTTCGTAGTGCGGTAAAAATTCCTTTTTCAGCGATGAAAACGTATGTAATTCCATACAAGCCACCACTTTTCGGTCGGCATATTGTTCTTTTACCGCTTTCGTAGTCGCTTTTAACTTTGAGGGTGAATGTGCAAAATCTTTAAACATTGTAAACGTTTCAGTTTCCACCACCTTTTGTAAGCGCTTTCCGGCCCCGGTAAAGGTTTCGATTGCGGTCAGAAAATCATGATTGGAAATGCCCATCGATTCGCCCAGCAACATAGCTCCCATCAGGTTTTGCAGATTGTGCGCTCCGAAAAGCTGTAGATTGTAGTCATTTCCGCCAAAAGATAAAACCGTTCCTTTATCAACCACACGGTAATCGGGCGTTTGATAAGGCTTCAACGTCAAACGACCAACTTGTTCTTCACCAAGCTGCTTTACCGTTTCGTCTTCAGTATTGTAAATCAACACGCCATTCGGAGTGATTTTATTGCAAAAAATGCGGAACTGTTCGATGTAATTTTCCCAGGTCGGGAACACATTGATATGGTCCCAGGCAATTCCGCTGATAATGGCAGTATCGGGTTGGTATAAATGGAATTTCGGCCGGCGATCAATCGGTGAACTCAAATATTCATCACCTTCCAGTATCATAAACGGCGCATCGTCGGTGAGTTTCACCATACAATCATACCCTTCGAGTTGCGCTCCAACCATGTAATCAGCCTCTATTCCGAGCTGATTTACCACATGCAACAACATCGATGTAATGGTCGTTTTCCCATGGCTTCCACCGATCACAATACGGTGTTTCGTTTTACTTTGTTCGTATAAATATTCGGGGTATGAATAAATCGGAATATTGAGTTCTTTGGCTTTCAGCAATTCAGGATTGTCTTCTCTGGCATGCATTCCCAGAATCACCGCATCCAGTTGAGGTGTGATTTTATCAGCAAACCAACCAATGGTTTCAGGAAGAATTCTCTGTTTCTCCAAACGCGTTCTTGACGGTTCAAAAATCTCATCATCCGACCCTGTCACCGTTGCGCCTTTACGTGAAAGCGCGATTGCTAAATTGTGCATGGCGCTGCCGCCTATTGCGATAAAATGAACATTCATGGAATTGTCTTTACCTTCTTTGAACGATATTGTTCACACGAAATTAAGACATGACGGGCAAAAAAAAAGGTGAGCAACAAATAGTTACTCACACTCTATCTTTAATTCAGTTATTCCTAGTAATTGCGTTTCAACGTCGCGTCTTGTGTTTCGCGTTGCCACACATATTCGGTAGTCGGTTCACCATTTTTTGTAAAGGTTAAGCCGCTCAATTTTTGGTTGCGAACATAGATATCACCATGACCGTTTTTAATCACCACACGGCGCGTTACAACAGCTGTTAGCAATCCTTCTTCGTCGAATTGTTCAAACTGCTCTTGTGAAACACCTTCAGGATACAATTTACCCAAATCGTTGGCCACATCGTTGTTGTAAACAATCTCTTTTTTCTCGATCGCTGACAACAATTGTTTTGCCGATTGTGTTTTTGACTCTTGTTTATTGTTTTGTGACAATTCTGTTTGACCCAACTCACTTTTTGCCTCTTTCAACGCCTGCTCATTGTCTCTTGACTGCTCCTGATTGGCAGTTGAGTTTTCCTGAACCGTTTGTGTTGTTTGATTCAAAGCACCCTGAGTTCCCTGATGTTTTTCAACCTGATTAGCCGTTGCTACGCGATCACCTTCCGTTTTGTCGTCATTGATCTGTTTGATCTTCTCAACATTCTCGTTGCTTGCAGTTTGTGGCATTTCAGCGTATTGATCCTGTTTGATCGTTTCGTTCGTAATCGCTCCTTTTGTATTGAGTGTTTTCACGAATAACTCGTTGTAATTTCCACGGTCAACTTCTTCTTTCGAAACCACCGAAACTTCCATTACCTCAACATTTTCTTTACGCGCTGCATCACGGTTATCAACCGATTCCTCAATACGTTTGTCTACACCCTCGGCATAACTTTGGTAAGCCAATGTATTGTCCAGATGGTTCTGATCATCTTCAATCGACATCTCTGTTTTAGCCTTTTCGATTTTGATCAGCTCTTCTTTATTTACCGGCGATTGTTTGGTTTCTTCGTAAGCCTTTTCTGCAACTGTCATCGCTGTGTTATCCACCTCTATTTTTACTGCCTCAAGGGTTTCATTCGTACGAATCTGATTGTCCTGAGTCACTTCCACTACCGAATTACTTGCATCGCGCACGATATGTTCTGTGGCTACACGGTCGGCAAAATCGTCAATTGCATCCTCTTCAAGCCCCAACTGTACTTTCATGTACTCGGCTTCGTTATCCAATCGTCGTTCATACGTTGCCGCATTGTCATTTCCGGTTGCGTTTTCCAATTCTTTTTTGGAAGCTTTCAGTAATTCGTCATTATTGGCAGCATATCCGTCCAGAATACCACTTTGTTCCTGTTGAATCCGGTTGGCAATATCAATCTGATTCTTCGCATCCAGATTTTCAGCATTTTCATAGGTACCGTTTTCCAATTCGGTTGCTTTAATTGTACCGTCGATCTCTTTCAACGTACCGATATTTTCCTGACGGTTTTCATCCGCAATAACATTGGCTTCTTCGTTTTCCTTCGCTACGATTCCCAGTGTAATATTGTTTTCTGCATTGGTGGCCTCGCGCGCCAACATCAATGAATCACTCTTCTCTACCGCTCTGTCAACCCCTTTTCTGAATCGTTTTTGTCTTCCGTTTTTCCGATCAACATCAGCGGCCTGTAATTTTTCAAATCCTTCAAGAATTGAATTGTCTGTTTCCTGACCAAGCGGTTTCAATGCTTCCGGATCTTTAACGACTTTCGGATTCAGGATTCCATCGATTTCAGCCAATCGCTGTTTTGGATACGGATCATTCGCACGGAACGAAATAGCTCTTTTGTAAAGGTTTTTGGCCTGATCGTAATCTTTCTTATCGAAATTTTTATCAGCTGCAGTCAAAATCTTCTGATACTCACGCTCTACTTCCTTTTGCGAAATATCTTTTTCTTTTTGATCACAGATTTTAATGCGGTCTTTCGAATAAGTATTCGTTCCGTCAATAGCCAGTACACTTTCATAAATGGCTTTTGCCTCAAACCAGCGTTCTCCGTCAAACTTGGCATCTGCTTTTGCAATGAGCTTTTGGATCTCAGCTTTTTTGGCATCCAACTTGGCTTCGTTGTCTAAAAGCTGTCGCATTTCAGCAATTTTATCCTGAGCAGCCTTGTCTTTTGCTTTTACAGACAAAGCGTCCTGGTAACGAGCCAAAGCGGTCGAATAATCGTTTCCTCCTTCCGCTGTTGCTCCTGCCGACATGAATTCCTGATACTTCGCCTGCAATGCTTGTTGAGCAGCGTTGTTTCCTTCAGCTAAAGCACGTAATTCCGCAATACGGTTATCCGGCAACGTTTCATCGGGTTTGATGGTTTTTGCTTGTTCGAATAAGGTAATCGCACTTGGAATATTCCCCGCCTTGGCAGCAGTTTCTGCTTCGGTTACTTTATTTGTATAAGCAACCTGTTTCTTTTTTAAATCCTCTTCGGCTTTGATCAAACCTGCGATTTCATCCAGTTTTTGCTGCGGGAACGGGTCGTTTTTCTTCAAGCCCAACGCACGCGTGTACATTTCCTGCGCTTTCGGATAATTTCTCTCATCGATGTATTTCTGACCTACTGTCAATACTTTTTGGTATTGAGCCTCGAATTCGTCACCGGAACCTTCTGCTAATTTTTGCGCCTCGGCAGCTCTGTCAACCGGTTCTTTTTCATTCGGTTTGATCGCCAATGCTTCGTTGAACGCTTTTACGGCATCCACGTAACTTTTGGCAGCGAACAAATCGTTTCCTTTTTTCATCGCGGCAGCATAATCGGCATCGATTTTCGCCTGATTGGCATTGGCAGATTTCAACTGATTGATAGCAGCAATACGGTCTTTCGGTAATTGCTCGTTTTTGACTTTTAATGCCTCGTTGTATTTTGCAATTGCCTGATCGTATTGTTTTGCATTTTCAAGTCCTTGCGCTTCATTCAACAAAGCCGTGTATTGTTTGTCTTTTTCAGCACCCTGATTCAATTCAGCAATTTTGGTATCGCATTCTTTAATGAGTTGATCAACACCTGCATCTTGCTTGATGGTTTTTGTTTCAGATAGCTTTTGTTTTGCTTCGGCATATTTCGCCTGCCCCATCAACGCAACAGCATCTTCTTTCAATTTCTTGAAGTTCGCTTCTTTTTGCGCCTCGCCTACCAAATCATTTTCCAGTTTTGCAACTTCCTGCATTTTGGCTGCAGCAATCGTATTTCCCGGATCAAGCGTTAAAGCCTGTTGGTATTTGCTACGCGCTGTTGCCAAATCTTTTTTCGTCAATGCCGCATCACCTTCTTTAATGAACGCATCAACTTGTTTTTGTTTTTCGGCACCGGCCAAACGATTCTCAATCTCGTCGATTTTTTGTTTCGGTAACAGTTGATTCGGATCAAGCGTTTGCGCTTCCTGAAACTTCGTTTTTGCTTCAGTCAATTTATTCGCAGCCAGTAATTCATTCCCTGCAGCAACTGCGGCTTCGTATTTAGCAGCGTTGGCAGAATTTTTCTTGATCTCGTTAATCGCAGCAATGCGGTCTTTGGGCAACTGTTCGTTTTTAATTTTCAGCGCTTCCGTGTATTTCGCAATCGCCTGATCGTATTGTTTGCTGTTTTCTAAGCCCTGAGCTTCGGAAACCAATGTGTTGTATTGTTGTTCTGCTTCGGCAGCTTTACCCAACGCTGCAATTTTAGCATCACAATCCTTGATCACCTGCTCAACCTGTGCATCTGATTTGATTGTTTTGGCTTCCAGCATTTTTTGCTTTGCCTCCTGGTATTTTTCCTGACCATAAAGTGCAACGGCATCCTCTTTCAATTTCTTGAAGTTCGCTTCTTTCTGAGCTTCACCGGCCAGCGCATTTTCGAGCGTAGCTACTTCCTGCATTTTCGCAGAAGCAATCGCATTGCCCGGATCAAGCGCCAATGCCTGCTCATATTTGGCACGCGCAGTTGCTACATCTTTCTTGGTCAATGCCGCATCACCTTCTTTGATGAACGCATTCACCTGCTTTTGTTTTTCGGCACCGGCCAGCAAACCATCAATTTCCGTGATTTTTTGTTGCGGATAGGTTTGTCCCGGATCCAATCCTTTTGCTTCGGTAAACTTTGCTTTCGCTTCCGGGAGTTTATTGGCAGCCAACAAATCTTCTCCGGCTTTTACCGCAGCTGTATACTTCGCTTTATTGGCGTCAGCTGCAGCCTGATCGGCAATCAATTTATTGACTTCTGCCAGTTTATCCTTTGCTTCCTGTTTGGTGTTGTCCAATGCAATCGCTTCGGTGAATTTCGCTTTCGCCTCCGGTAATTGTGCACTTGTCAAAGCAGTGTTTCCGGCTGCCATTGCCGCAAGGTATTTTTCCGCTTTTTGAGCATTCGATGCCAGTTCAGCGATTTTTTTATCAGCTTCGGCAATACGTGGCTTCGGAGTGGTTTGTGCAGGATCGATTGTTTGCGCTTCCTGGAACTTTACTTTTGCCTCTTCATATTTCGCGGCAGCAAACAAGGTTTCGCCATCAGCCATTGCTTTGTCGAATTGCTGTTTTTGTTCGGCTTTTTTGCCAGCTGCCAACAATTGTGCATCTACTGCATCGATTTTTGCTTGAACGGCAGGATCGTTTTTCAAGGCCAATGCTTCTACAAACTTCGCTTTTCCTTCCGCCAGTTTTGTTTGTTTCACCAAGCCATCACCTTCCAATACCAATTGCTTGATTTTGGCTGTACGCTCGGCATTGGCTTTTTCGTCAGCAATTTGCGCGTCAATTTCGGTAATTCGTCCGGTAGCAGTAGCATTTGCCGGATCCAGTTTCAATACTTCCTGGTATTTTGTTTTAGATGGAACCCACTGAGAAGCAGTAAACGCTGTGTTTCCTTCCGTCAACAATTTCGCGATCTGATCTTGTTTGGCTTTCTCTTTTTCAATTTCAGCCAGTTTCGCGTCTACTTCTTTGATTTTACCCTGAGTATACGTTGATGAAGGAATAATCGCTAATGCTTCGTTGTACTTGGCTTTTGCTTCTACCCATTTTTCCTGAGCAAACAAGGCGTCTCCGGCAGTGTTGGCATCTTCGTATTTTTTCTTTGTTTCCTGTTCTGCCTTTTGGGCATTTAATTTACCGTCGATTTCAGCCAATTTTCCAGTTGCGTACGGATCTTCCGCTTTCCATTTAAGCGCTTCCTTGTATTTGTCTTTTGCAGCCTGAAAACTTTTTTGGGTAAAAAAGCTATCACCTGCTTTAATGGCATCGGTATATTTCTGAGTGTTTTCAGCTTCTTTTTTCAAACGGGCAATTTCCGAATCACACTTAATGATTTGATCCTTCGGATGTTGCTCTTGCTTTTTACTTAATGCTTCCTGGTAACGCCCTTTGGCTTCTTCGAATTTCTTTTGGTTGAACAGGTTATCAGCAGCAGTGATTAAACTTTGGTACTCCTGTTCTGCTTGTTGATTTTGCTGCGCACTGGCTTTCTCCGCTTTCAAAATCCCATCAATCTCATTGATTTTGTCGGAAGGGTATTTTTGAGTCGGTTGCAGCGCTAACGCCTGTTCATAAGAAGCCAATGCTTCCTGGTATTTCTTTCCAACGAATTGTCCGTCGGCTTGTTTGATCAGGTTGTTGTATTCTGCATCGTTTTGTCCTTTTGCGGCCTCAGCATCTTTCAAGAGCTTTTCAACCTTTTTGATCATTTTCTCACCCAAAACCTGGTCATACACCAAATCCGAATTTTCATTCGGATCATAATAATATTCAGTTGCCGGATTCGACGTCACATAACTATAATCAATATTGGGGGCCTGATCAAAGAGCGACATTTCCAGTTCTCCACGCGGAACAGCGCTTCCCTGCAGCAATTCGTCAGAAACATTTTTCAGGTCAACGTTTACAAAACGCGTTACTTTTCCTGATTTAGTAAATTCAATTTTGTATTTCTTACCGCCATCAAGCGTCAGTTTAACTGTACCCGAACCATCGGAAACATTGGTCGATACCGCGCTGCTACCTTCATAAACCGTAACAGTTACGCCCGATTCTTTTTTTCCGGTGGTTTTATTTTTTATAAAAACGGTATATGGTACTTTTGCCTGAGCAAAAACCCCGGTATTCGCAAAGAGAAAAACAAATGTGGAAATAAGTAAAAATCTCATAATACTAGTTTAAACGAACTTCTGTACAACCGGTTACCGATTTGGTTTAATTTTAACAAAATAATATACAAATATCACGAAAAAAAATCACTTACAGCCCGTTTATGCTACAATTTGATGAACTGAGTTATTGGGAAAAAACAACGCTTACAGAAGGAATCGACTATGCTATTGTCGGTGGCGGAATAGTGGGTATTGCTACTGCTCTTCGCCTGCGTGAAATCTATCCGGATGCTAAAATTGTGATACTCGAGCGTGGCTACGTTTCTACCGGAGCAAGCACTAAAAATGCAGGATTTGCCTGTTTTGGAAGTGTCACCGAGTTGGCAGATGATCTGAAAAAGATGGATGAAACGGCAGTTTGGAGTACCGTAGAAATGCGCTGGTGTGGATTGCGACGATTGCGGGAACGCTTTCCTGATGCTGTCATTGACCTGAAATTAAACGGCTCCTGGGACCTGATTGCAAGCGATGAACGGAAAATAGTACCTGAACTCAGTGAACAAATGCATCATTTCAACGCTGAAATTGAACGAATCACCGGTTTTTCTTCGTGTTTTTCTTACGATACAAGCATTTCACAGAAAGCAGGTTTCAATAACATTGACGGCGGCTTCCACAACAAACTGGAAGGAGAAATAAATACCGGAAAACTACTCGCTGCCAGTAATCTGCTTCTTGCAAAAGCGGGTATTATCTGTCTGTTCGGTGTGGAAGTAAAAGGCATTCAACCGGGCGAAGCAGAAGTGTTAATCGACACCAATTTCGGGACCTTAAAAACCGGAAAACTAGCCATAACAGTTAATGGATTCGCTCAGAAATTACTGAACGACCAACGCATTCAACCAGCCAGAGCGCAGGTAATTGTTACCTCTAAAATGCCGGGATTCGAATTACCGGGAACATTTCATTTCCAGCAGGGTTATTATTACTTCCGGTCAATCGACAACAGGCTGTTGCTTGGCGGTGGGCGAAACCTCGATTTTAAAGGCGAAACCACTACCGAATTTGAAAACACCACGCTGATCATCAACACATTGGAAGCATTGATGCACAAAATAATTCTCCCCGGAAAAACAGTCACAATCGACTACAAATGGTCGGGAATTATGGGGGTTGGAGCTGAGAAAAAACCGTTGATCGAGTGCATTCACCCGAATGTAGGCATTGGAGTGCGCATGGGTGGTATGGGAGTTGCGATCGGAAGTTTGGTTGGTGAGGAGCTGGCAGAATTGTTGAAATGATTTGAAAACAAGTTCAATAATCTGTTTTTCAACGAATTATAATCAGTAATCCCGCAATATTACGGAATTTTCAAGCCTTGATGAAGTCCAATTTTCTCCACCGTCCTTCTTCCGGAACTAAAAGTTTGTATTTTCATCCCCAAAATAACTTCTTATGAACGCAGCACATCAACACCTTCTTATTAACCATTTCCCGATCATTGCACTGATTTTGGGTATCTTGGTTTTATTGATCGGAATTCTCTCAAAATCTTCTGTTACCCGCAGAGTGGGATTACTCCTGTTTCTCATTGCCGGAATTACCTCCATGGTTGCGATGTCAACCGGTGAAGGTGCTGAAGGAATTGTTGAACACATGGCTCCGGCCAGCTGTTGTGAAGGCGGAAAATGTTCACCTGAAATGATGCACAAAATCGAAGAACAACGCGAACATTTCATTCATGAACACGAAGAACAAGCCGAGGCAATGATGCCGTTCATGTGGGGGATTATAGCTCTTTCGTTGGTTGCTTTATTCCTTGAATGGAAGAAAAAATCAATGGCACTGATTGCATCGATTACCGTTTTATTGGTCGGAATGATTGCTACGTACTTTGCCCGTGAGGTTGGCACAAGCGGTGGTGAAATTTCTCATCCTGAAATCCGCAAAGGATATAAAATTGAACACCACGATGATCATGATTAATTGATCCCGAACGAAATATAGGAGACTCGTCCGCCTCAGGCGGATGGGTCTTTTTTGTTTCCACTAAAATTATAAATGAGAGCAACAAATAATTCCCGCGAATTCATTCGCCTAAGGTGAATAGGAAAACAATAATCGACTAGCCGATTTGATTATAAAACATGATATTCTTGGGGTTATTTCTCCGGCTGTGGAGTCTCGGTAGTTGCCTGAGCAGTTTCAACAGGTAGTTCTTCTACTCCATCCTGGTCAGCAACCACAGGCGTTTCCGGCAATTTTTCAACCGGTCTTACAAAACCTTTGGGCGGATCAAAATTAATGGCCTGGTCTAAGGTTTGCGCATGCTGACGAAACGGTTGCTCAATGTCGCTTTTGGTATCATTGATCATTCGCTGCAGGTTAAAATCACCTTTCACATCACCGGCAGATTTCTTGATCTCGTTTTGCACGTCGTTCGACGCATCCTTGATCTGGCGAATCGTTTTCCCCAATGACTGCGCAATACCCGGAATACTCTTCGAACCGAAGAACACCAGCACAAATACCAGAATCAACAAGATCTCGGAACCCGCAATATCACTAAAAATCAAAGGCAAACTCACCATAACGATTGCAAAAGTAAAGCTTATTATGGTCAATTCCGATCATTTGCCCGAATAAAAGCGTTAAAAAGTTACAAGAACAATCGTTTGAATTTTGGTTATATTTGCCTCGAAAAATAAAATAAACAAATGGCAACCACAGCAGATATACGCAACGGACTGTGCATGAAGCACAATGACAAGTTATGTCAGGTTATCGAATTTCAACACGTAAAACCAGGTAAAGGTCCTGCTTTTGTACGTACCAAATTACGTATGATCGAAACAGGTAAGGTAATTGACAACACGTTCTCTGCCGGTCACAAAATCGAAGTCGTACGCATCGAAAACCGCGAATACCAATACCTCTACCAGGAAGGTGCTGAGTATGTATTCATGAACAATGAAACATTCGAGCAGGTAAATATTCCGGGCAAAATGATCGACAAACCTGGTTTCCTATTGGAAGGAATGGTTTGCAATATTTTGTACCATGCCGACGAAGAAATGCCATTGGTATTGGAATTGCCGATGTACATTATCTCTGAGGTGACGTATACTGAACCGGGTGTAAAAGGTGATACTGCTACCAACTCCATGAAACCGGCAACCATTGCTACCGGAGCTGAAGTCCGTGTTCCGTTGTTCATCGATATGGGCGAAGTCATCAAAATCGATACACGCACAGGTGTTTACGTTGAACGCGTAAAAAGCTAAACAAAACGAATTCGCATACTATTAGGGAGACGCAAGTTTCCCTTTTTTTGTCATGGAAAAACGCATCCAACTCAGCAATTATGCACTCAACGTGCAGTTTATCGGAACGGAATTCAGTGACGAAACCGCAAAACCGGTACTTGTTTTTCTCCATGAAGCATTGGGTTCTATTGTACAGTGGAAGTTGTTCCCTGTCAATCTGTGCAACGAAACCAAACTTCCCGGAATCGTCATCGAACGAAGCGGCCACGGAAAATCAGACTCGCTGCAGCATCCGCGAACCAAAAACTACCTGCACGAATACACCTATGAGCTCCGTGAAGTGCTGCGCGAATTACTACCGTTAAACAAGCAGGTCATTCTTGTTGGTCACAGCGACGGTGGAACAATTGCTCTTCTGTATGGAAGCCTGTACCCTGAAAATCTGCAGAAAATCATCACCATAGCCGCACATACTTTTGTGGAACCCGAGACAGTGAATGGCATTCCCCCTACTGTAACTGCTTACGAAAATGGCAAACTTGATGGTTTAAAACGCATTCACGGCTCCAAAACGGATGAATTGTTTTACGCCTGGGCCAATACCTGGCTCTCCGATGACTTTTACAGCTGGGATATTCGGAAGGAAATCACAAGTGTTTGCTGTCCGGTATTAGCCATTCAGGGCCAAAATGATCAATATGGAACCGTCTTGCAGCTTGAATCCATTCAAGAAGCTATTCCCGACACACAATTAGCGCTTTTATCCGACTGCGCACACCATCCGCACTTGGAAAAACAAACCGAGGTCATCGCATTGGTCACCGGTTTTTTGGCTACGAATATAGTCCTGTAGGGACGAACGAAATCATCTGTGAAAATCAGTGCCGTCTGTGGCTAAAAAAATCAGTGGTCGATCATCCGTTTCATCCCTCCCGTTTTACATCCGTGTTAAGAAAAAATTATTCTTTCAAAAATACACGTCAAGCCAATCAAATACAGTACATTTGCCGCTTAAATTTAATATAGAAAAGTCGAATGAGTACAGCTTTGGGGAACCATATCCTTGTGGAGTTTATGGGGTGCGATCCGCACATTATGAATGATGTATCATCTATTGAGCGCGACATGGTCGGTGCAGCTCAAAAGGCCGGTGCAACCGTCATTAATTCTACATTTCACCATTTTTCACCTTATGGTGTTTCGGGTGTAGTTGTTATCCAGGAAAGCCATTTGGCGATCCATACATGGCCCGAATACGGTTATGCTGCAGTTGACTTGTTTACCTGCGGTGAAATGGATGCATGGATTTCATTCGACTACTTAAAAGAATGTTTCGGTGCCAAAAATTATTCGGCTTTGGAAATGAAACGTGGCGCGGTGCAATTGTTGACCCGCAACGATTTCGATATTACTTCCATGCGTCAGAAAGCGGCCGAATGGACCAATCCTGAAATGTATACCCGCAACGTTTGGTTTACGGATAAAGATGCCGATCAGGCTATTTCATTGCGTTACACCGGTGAAGTGTTCTTTGATGTGCAATCTCCTTACCAGCGCGTTCGTATTTTGGAATCACCGAAATACGGAAAATTGCTGGCGTTGGATGATATGTTCATGACCACCGAAGCCGATGAATTCCATTACCACGAAATGATTTCTCACCCTGCTATGTTTACCCACGGAAATGCCAAAAACATTTTGGTAATCGGTGGTGGCGATGGCGGAACAGCACGTGAAATCCTTCGTCACAAAGGCGTTGAAAAAGTAACGATGGTCGAAATTGATGGTGAAGTTATCAAAGCATGTAAAGAATTCTTACCTAAAATTGCCGCTGCGTTCGATGATCCGAAACTGGATCTGATCGTAGGCGACGGTATTGCTTACGCAAAAGAAGCTGCGGATAATTCATACGATATTATTATTGTCGACGGTTCAGATCCTGTTGGTCCTGCTGAAGGATTGTTCTCCGTGGAATTCTACCGTAACTGCTACCGCGCGTTGAAACCGGGCGGAATTTTGGTTGCACAGGGAGAATCGCCTAAATTCAACGAGCAGGCGTTCACCGAATTAAACATCACATTACAGCATATTTTCGGGAAAGAAAACGCTCCTGTATCCTTGTTCTACGTTCCAACCTACCCTACCGGTATGTGGAGCTTCCAATACGGATTGAAAGGCGCGGCACAACCAAAATCAGTTTCCAATACACAGGAAATTGATGCATTTGTTGCCGAAAAAGGATTGCGTTATTACAACAGCGACTTGCAACAAGCCAGTTTTGCGTTACCTAACTTCGTGAAACAACTCATCAATGGCTGATTCCTTTGATCCGAATGGCGTAGGTATTGCCAATGGAAATATTTTCGGTTTTCCGGTTGAAGAAGCTACCGCCGATTTGGTGATCATTCCCGTTCCATGGGATGCTACGGCATCTTACGGAAAAGGTACAAGCGACGGCCCTCAGGCAATTCTGGATGCTTCCACGCAATTGGATTTTTACCATCCGCAATTGCCGGAAGCATGGAAAACGCAGGTATTCATGACGCCAATTTCGGCCGAATGGAAACAAATCAATGCTGACTTGTGCGTACAAGCCATCGAATACATTCAGTTTTTGGAGCAAGGCGGACAATTAACCGCAGATAGTCCTTATAAAGCTGTGGTAGACGAAATCAACGCAACGCAACTCGCGCTGAAGGAAAACCTGAAAGAACGTTGTGCAACACTCTTGAAAGAAGGCAAAACGATTGCCGTTTTGGGTGGTGAACACAGTACGCCTTTGGGATTGATCGAAGCATTGGATGATCTTGGAAAACCGTTTGGGATTTTGCAAATAGATGCCCACGCCGATTTGCGCGTTGCGTATGAAGACTTCACACAATCGCACGCGAGTATCATGTACAACGTGGTGAACAACTGCAAGAATCTGGAGAAACTGATTCAGGTTGGTATTCGCGATGTAGCGCATTCAGAAATTCAGTTGATCGCAAAATCCAACATTATAGAAACGCATTTCGACTGGGAAATCAAACGCCGCCAATTTGAAGGCGAAACCTGGAAATCCATTGTGGATGGCATCATCAAATCGCTTCCTCAACGGGTTTACATTTCGTTTGACATCGATGGTTTACATCCTTCTTTGTGTCCGAATACCGGAACGCCTGTTGTTGGTGGATTTGAACTCGATCAGATCAACTACCTGTTTTTTCAATTGGTAGAAGCCGGCAAACAAATCATTGGTTTCGATTTGAACGAAGTTGCTCCGGGAACTTCAGATGATTGGGACGCAAACGTGGGAGCCCGCGCATTGTGGAACCTGGTTTGCGCTACTGAAAAAAGCAGAAAAATCAATTACTAAAATGGTGATTTATAGAAACCCGAATCGTTCATTATCAACGGTTCGGGTTTCTTTTTTTGAAGGCGTTTAAAATTCAAAATGGTAAAAATGATTAGATTCTTATTACTATATTCGTCAACCGAAGTAAACCAATGATTCGATCTTCAGTGAAATACGTAATCTGGACGTTTCTGCTCTTGTTCTTCAAGCCTGCAGCAGCGCAGAATATGTCGGTGAACGGTAAATTCAATACCCATTATTTCTCAGTTGATGATTTCGGAAGTTCAGGCCAGATCTGGGCCGGAGCTCAGGGTTCCGACGGAAATGTGTATTTCGGAAACCGGCAGGATATCCTGATGTACAACGGTATTGAATGGAATAAAATCAAAACCTCAACAACAGGAAAAGGCAAGAAATACGCCGAAATTGTCCAGGAAACCAAAATCCGGGAAATCTTCAGAGCTTCCAATGATATTTTGTACGTAGGGCGCGAAAACAACTTCGGTTACATTGCTTACAACGATTCGGGAGTTCCCAACTATTATCCGCTTGTTGCACACAAAGGCGCCAACGAACCAGGAAACTTTTGGAATATCTACGAATTAAGCGGACAGAAAATCTTATTTGTCGGTGAAAACCAGCTTTATACCGTTAGTCAAAAGAAAGCAACCAAACTCGAAATACCGGCACAATTCAAGGGTTTCACATGCCGCACATCCAGCCGGTTCGGGAAAGGATTATTGCTCATTTACCAAAAAGGGGCCGATTCAGACAAACGCATTTCAAAATACCTGTACATCGAAGCCTTATCAGGTAAGATGAAAGAATTAAAACTGCCCGAATACATCAAATTGCGGAATATTCGCGGAAGTTTTGAAATCAACGGAACCTGGTATGTGTTGGATATTTCAGGTAAATTTTTCACGGCAAAATCGGCCGGCGGCACGTTTACTTGGAATACCGAAAAGGAATCGATTTTTCCTGAAATGCAGGCTATTTCACCTAACTACATTCGTCGTGACGGAAATTTCCTGTTTATGGGAACCGAAACCGAAGGTGTTGTGATCTCCGATTTGCAAGGACACATTATTCGCCGCATTGATTTTTACGACGGACTCGAAAATCTGGGCGTTTTCAAATTATTCCACGATGTGGAAGGGAACTTGTGGCTTTGCCTCGACAATGGAATTCAATTGATCGAAACGTCGAGTCCTATTACCTATTTCAAAAAATCGGAAGGAATCAGCTCACTCGCCGAATCAATTGTTTTTGACGGGCGCGAAATGCTTGTAGGGCTTCACCCCGATATTTCTTCCATCCAGGTTTCCAATACACACCGCTCGTTTGTGAGTAAAGATGTGATGCGACAGGATGTCTATGATTTGGAAACATTCACCACTTCCAAAGGAAAACGCACATTGGTGATCGCCTACAACGGTATTTATGAATATTTTCCGGCGAATAATACCAACAAACCGATTTCACCGAGTTATGCTTACTCGCTTTGCCAGGACCCAAACAATCAGGATATTGTTTACCTGACATTAGAAGCGGGAATTGCACAATTAAAACTGCTTCCAAACGGTTCGTGGGAATACAAAGACCTTTACATTTCCGAAAACGGTGAAACGTTCAGTCTCACGGTGCACAACGGGAAAATCTATTTCGGGATCACCGATGTGGGATTGGGAATCTACGACGTCAAAACGAAAAAAACGCGCTTTGTAAAGGAAACCAATCCGAAGAAAGGCGAATCTTGTTCTTATTACGTAGAGAAATTTCAGGGTGAAATTGCCATTGAAACCACACGTGGTATTGCGATTCTTTCTTCCGATGAGCGTTCCATGAAAGCCATTCCGCAAAACAAGGACTTTTTCGGAACCACCAAAAACGACCTGCACCGCATCATCAATATCAACGACGAACAGTTGTGGGTGGTTGTTTACCGCGATTTGACCGACGGGAAATTTGAAATCGTCACAGGATGGTTAGAGAAACATGGAAAAGACAATTGGAAATGGATCAAATGGCCATTGACAGGAATGCGCAAAGCAGGAATCGTTTCATCCATTGTTCAGGGTCCTGATAATGAAATCTGGCTGGGAGCAAGTAATGGTATTTACGTGGTGAATTTTGAAACCATTCGCAAATACAGACATCGCTTAACCGTTTCCATTGATCGCTTCGAAGCAGGCGGAAAAACATTGCGTTTCAACGTTTTCAGAGCCAAGAAAATGGAGGCGTTGACGTATGGTCAAAACTCATTCAGCGTTACGTTCCACGCCAATTCCTACAGCGGAAAAGACCACATGGAATACCGCTACAAGCTCGAAGGCTTCAACGATGAGTGGTCGGACTGGTCGGACCAGTATTACAAAGATTTCCAAAAAATCGGCGAAGGAACGTATGTCTTGAAACTACAGGCACGCAATGGATTCGGGATCGAAAGTGAGGTACTGGAATACGAAATCACCATTCTTCCGCCTTGGTACAGAACCATTTGGGCGTATATTCTTTACCTGATTGCATTGATTGTACTCGTTTTTGTCATCGTACAGCTTTCCACGCAACGTGTGAAACGTCAAAACCAGCGTCTGGAAGCAACCGTACAGGAACGAACGAGCGAAATTGCCGAGCAAAACAAACAATTGGAGCAACAAAAAACAGAGATCATCCAGAAAACAACGGATATCCTGGATAGTATCCAATATGCCAAGCGGATTCAAACAACCATTTTGCCTGCGGCTTCGCGTTTGAATGAGTTGTTCCACGAGCATTTTGTGTTTTACCGTCCGAAAGACATTGTTTCCGGTGACTTTTACTGGGCGCGTGAATTGCAAGGCGTTACCATGTTTTCTGCCGTAGATTGTACCGGACACGGTGTACCTGGATCATTGGTAAGTATTGTTGGTAACAATGGTTTACTACGAGCAGTCAATGAATTCAAACTCACCGAACCGGCTGAAGTATTGGATAAATTGCGTGAAATCGTTGTTGGTGCCTTCCGTTCGGAAGGACAATCGGATGTAAAAGACGGAATGGACATTGCTTTATGCGCCGTCGACTTTGAAGCCGGAATACTCAAGTATGCCGGAGCCAACAACGAATGCGTGATCATCCGGAACGGAGAATTAATTGAATTGAAACCCGACAAACAACCGATTGGTCAGTTCGTTGATGCAAAACCGTTTAGCCAGAAAGAATTCCAGTTGCAGGACGACGATTGTATTTACCTCTACACCGATGGTTACGTAGATCAATTTGGTGGTGAAAAAGCGAAAAAATTCAAATCACGTCCGTTTAAAACCATGTTGCTCGAATTGTCTGCCCTTCCGATGGTGGACCAATTCGAGGCCATTAAGAATGCGTTTGATAGCTGGAAAGGTGATTTAGACCAGGTGGATGACGTATGCGTATTTGGTGTTCGTTACAAAAAGAAATAATATGCGCTCTCTGAAACTGATTCCCATTGTATTGTTTACCATCCTGGTCTTGCTGACCTTTGGCTGGCTCTTCTTGGGCTGGAGTTTTGTGACGCTCCTTCCCTGGTTTATTGTGTTTACGGTAATGTTTGTTTCCAGTGTGCCATTTGCTGTTTCACCTGCGGGAATGGTTCGACGAATCACCGGCATTTTTCTGATGCTTTCAGTAGTTCTTTCACTCATGCTACTCACCAACCTTTCTGATATTCGCTCAACGTGGGAATTATTGGCGCAAACAGGTCTTATCGGAATACAACTTTACCTTTACCTGCTGGCGCGTTCTTCCCAATTGATCAAAGGAAAATTATCGGCTATTCTTATCGTACCGTTTATTGCCAGTGCCTGTTCGATTGGAGCATCCAATATGTTTGGAACGTCATTGACAATTGCCTGGTGGAGCCTTTTCATCGCGTTATTACTGGCGCTTTTGGGCTTGTTATTCGGATTTAGAAAAAAGCAAGCCGTTTAATCCCAATTCAGGTTTCTTTCTCTTTGAATTAGAGACGTGCTAGCCAAATCTTTTTAGCCACGAATGAACGAATAAAGTGCTTTGTACAATTTTAAGCGAATATTGTAAACCTTGTTTACAACACAAATCTAAATTAGTAAAACCACCATGGTGGTATTCGTTGTTTATTCCACTTAGTTTTTCATTCGTTCATTCGTGGCTAAAACTGCGCCTCTCATACACGATAAATCAGAAAAACTATTCCACATACGTCCCGAAACCGTACAAGCGTTTCAGCCAGTATTCCGACGACTCGATATCAGTGATCATAATTCCTTTGGAAGAACTGGCATGAATCATAACCAATGGCATTCCTCGTTCTGAAACAATCATTCCCACGTGCGATACGCCCGAACCATTGTTAAAGAACACCAAATCGCCTTTCTGAGCATTGCTCTGTTTGATTTTCTTCGACGATTTGTATTGGTCTTCTGCCCGGCGCGGCAAATCTTTTTTGAATTGTTTCATGACGTAAGTCGTAAAACCGCTGCAGTCAAATCCGCTCGGATCGGTTCCAGCCCACACGTAAGGCACTCCCAGTTGTTTTTTTGCGTAGTCAACCATTTCGTCGCGGCGCTTTTTCATGGCCGTACTCTCTTCTACAACCAAGCCATTATCCGGAACCACAGGAGTCTCATAATCAGGTCCCTCCAAATCAGGAACATTATCAAACAAACCGAAGAGAATCTGCTGCAATTCATCAAATTTCTCCTGATCACTTCGTTTCAGTTCATTCGCCCATTGAGTCAGGTATTTTTTCAGTTCAGTTACATGATCGATGTGCGCATTGAAAACCTTCATCCCGTCGGCAGAAGATTTCACTTCCAAAAACAACTTGCGGGCATCCTGCAACGAATTAGGGTGAATCTGTGACCAGAAATCCTGACGACTCAGGTGAAACATGGCCAAACTCTTGTAAAATTCCGGCTGAAGCGAATAATCATAATCGGGTTTATCGAGCAAGCGATTGGCACGGCGATATACCATGTTGTAATGGGCCTGATCGTATAGAATCTCAAGCTTATCAAAAGCGCGTACCTGTGCATTGATTTCAGTGGAGACGAAGACCAGTAGAAAAACTGTCAATAGGCGAAAGTAAACTTGCATAGTCAATTGATTTCAACTTCGAAAATAAGGAATTTGATGGCAAGTGTTCGGGTAAAAAAGTCAACAATCCATTGTTAACGGTTTTGTTGTCGGAAATTGTCTTTTTCCGCCCTTTAACATTTATTCAGCAATTATGACCGTACCATTTCGTAATTTTTGCGTTAATTCGTTTACCTTAGTATATACAATATATTTCAAAAAATGAAACAACTCATTCTTACCGTTGTGACAATTGCTGCATGTGCAGTTTCTTTTGCACAACCGGTCACCAAATCACCTGAGTACACCAACGGACAACGTATCGAAGAGATCTTAACCTATATCGATAAGTTGTATGTAGATGAAGTACAAGACAAAGAACTGATGGATGCAGCAATTGTAGCCATGCTGGAAAAACTGGACCCGCACTCGACCTATATCTCGAAAGAAGAAGTGGATGACGCCAACCAGCGCATCGAAGGTAGTTTTGTTGGAATCGGAATCCGTTTTCAGATCTTAAAAGACACCTTGATTGTTGTAGAAACCATTGCTGGCGGACCTTCCGAAAAATTAGGGATACGCGCCGGAGATAAGATCGTTTCCATCGAAGGACAAAGCGTTGCCGGTGTTGGTTTAAAGAACACACAAGTGCGCGAAAAATTATTGGGCGATATCGGTACCAAAGTGCGTGTAGACGTATTGCGTAAAGGAACCAAAAAAGCACAAAATTATGTAATTACCCGTGATCGTATTCCGGTAAACTCAGTAGATTGCTCGTACATCGTAGCTCCGGGAATCGGTTACATCAAACTCAATGCTTTCTCCCGCTCATCTCACGATGAAATCACGAAGAGTATCAAGCAGTTGAAATCGGAAGGAATGGAAAGCCTGATCCTCGATTTGCAAGGAAACGGCGGTGGTTTATTGAACCAGGCGCAACTTTTGGGCGATGAATTCTTGTCTGACGATAAACTGATTGTTTACTCCGAAGGACGTGCTTATCCGCGTCAGGATTTAAAAGCCAATCCAAAATCAGTGGGAACCTGGGAAAAAGGAAGATTGATCGTGTTGACGGATGAAAATTCAGCTTCAGCAAGTGAAATTCTGGCCGGTTCGATCCAGGATTGGGACAGAGGTTTGATCGTTGGCCGTCGCAGTTACGGAAAAGGATTGGTGCAACGTCCGATTGACTTGACCGACGGTTCACAAATGCGTTTGACTATTGCGCGTTACTTTACACCGAGCGGACGTTTTATCCAGAAATCATACGAAGATCTGGAAGCGTATCACAATGACTACATGACGCGTTTCCTGAATGGTGAAATGTCGCACCTGGACAGCATCAAACTACCGGATTCATTGAAGTTCGAAACAAAACTGATGAAACGACCGGTTTATGGCGGTGGCGGTATCATGCCTGACGTTTTTGTTCCGATCGACACCGTTGAAATCACGGATGTTTACCGCGATGCTGCGAACACTGGCGCATTCAACACATTCGCCTTGACGTATGTGGAAGATAACCGCGATGATTTGAACAAAAAATACGAAAACCTGGATCAGTTCATCAAAGGATTTACGGTCGACAAAGCGTTGATGGACAAATTCTTCGCGCATGTAAAAAAAGAAGATGCTGAGTTTAAATTCGACGAAAAACAATACGACATCAGCAAAGATATCATGACACTACGACTCAAAGCCAACATTGCACAGGATTTATTCGGTTCGGAAGCGTTTTACGAAATTTACAACGTCAAAAACGAAATCCTGCAGCAAGCGATCGCATTGATTCAAAATAGTAAATACGATTCTATGAATTTGGCAAAAACCAATTAATTTTAGGCTGATTTATTTTAGGATTAACTATGAAAAAAAGTCTGATTGTTTTTGCCGGTGGAATCTTATTTCTGACTGCCTGTTCTGAAACCGAAACCAAAAAAGACGGCGAAGTTGTTTCTGCTGTTGCTTCCGGGAGCGAAGAAGACCAGGCAATGATCCGGGAAAATGCCGCACGCATTAAGGAAGAAGAAGCGCGTGAGCGTGAAGCTTCCAAAAACGTGACAACCCTGAAATTTGACAAGGAAGTGCACGATTTCGGTGAAATTGCTACCGGTTCTGAAAACAAATGCGTGTTCAAAGTCACGAATACCGGAAAGTTTCCATTGACCATTGTTGATGTAGGTGCAAGTTGCGGTTGTACAACCCCGAAAAAGCCCGAGAAACCGATTCCTCCGGGAAAAAGTGACGTGATCGAAGTTGGATTTAAACCGAATGGTCCGGGTCCTTCTGAAAAAACAGTGACGATTCAGGCGAATACGGAACCACGTGTTTCAACGGTAAAAGTAAAAGCGATGGTGAAGTAAAAGCGATTTAATTATTTAAAAAAATCCCTTCTCAGAACTAATTTGAGAAGGGATTTTTTTTATTCACACAATTGAATAACAATAATTTAATTAATAACTCCTAAAGAGTTTTCCATATCTTTGAACTAAAAACAGATCTTAACTATAGCTAACTATGAAATCTCTTTATCTAAGCCTTTTTCTGGTCGCATTTTTCTCGACGAACATGCAAGCACAGCAACTTGTGCTACAACCCAACGCTACTATTGGTGTTGATGCCTCATTGGGATATCACGACAACTACGATACAGATAACAATAATTATGGAACAGACACATACTTAAAAGCATACTGCATTCCGGGAGCAAGCGGCGGTCGTAATTCAAACCGGGCTGTCATTCGATTTGATCTATCTGCTCTTCCTGTCGGTGTGACAATTACAAGCGCTTCGTTGGAATTGACTGCAACTGGCTATCTCAACGCCACACTTCCGGGTCATTTTGGCAACAATGCAGCCTACCTTACAAGAATGGATGGTACCTGGCAGGAGAATGCAGTAACATGGTCAAATGCACCTGCAATTGATGCTTCCAACCAAGTACTGATTCCAGCAAGTGTTAATTCTACTCAGAATTATTCGATTGATGTAACTACGATGGTTAGCAACATGTATACAAATCCTTCAACCAATTATGGTTTTAATCTTCAATTGGTCAATGAAGATCCGAGTGATGATGCCGGAATCCTGTTTTATTCCAGTGACTATAGTGTTGCAGCAAACAGACCAAAACTAATTATCAATTATATAGGTAGCAGTAATGAAATGGATTCTCTTTGTACGACAAGTGATGGTGCAAACGGAATTGATGCATCTTTAGGATATCATTATAATTACAGTGCTGCGTCGACCAACTACGGAAGTGATCTTTACTTCAAGGCTTTTTGTGTGCCGGGAGCTGCAGGTGGTGCAAATTCGAACCGGGGACTGGTTTATTTTGATTTATCTTCTGTTCCGGCAGGTTCAGATGTTACTTCAGCTACACTGGATCTTTACGGATGCGGATATATTAACGCTTCATTTCCAGGACACTATGGAAACAATGCATCCAAAGTATACAGAGTCACTTCACCATGGGCAGAAAATACGGTAACGTGGAATACGCAGCCAACTTATTCGGCGTCAGATTACGCTTCTCTGCCTGCCAGCACGACCGCCGACCAAAACTACCAAATCACTACCACAGCTTTGGTAGAATATATGGTGCAAAATCCCTCAACCAACTATGGATTCTTATTGCAATTAGACACTGAAAATCCATCCGACGGTTCAGTAATGGCTTTTCATTCGAGCGATGGAGCAAACAGTGCTAAATACCCCAAATTATGCTTGACTTATAAAATCGGCTACCTCACTATCGAAACGCAACTTTACCAACCTGAAGCTGGCTTGCAATTGATTTTATTCCCGAATCCTACAAGTGGCGAGCTAACGGCACAACTTACCGAAGGCGTGTTTGATCCGTCAGAATTGATTGTTTATAATTCAATGGGACAGGTTATAAAATTAGACTATAGTATCGTTAATGAAAAAACAATTGTTTTTTCAACTGATGAACTGGCTAATGGTTATTATGCCATTCGTTATCTGGAAAGCAAACATTCGTTTATCAAACAATAAATTCACTCCTATTCAAAAGCGGTTGTTGGAAATTCCGACAACCGCTTTTTAGATTCTATTTAATTATCGAATTTTATTTCAATAAAACTACGTGTCCATAAAACACTGTTTCTTTTCCGGCACAATTGAGATACACAATTTTCACCTGGTAGATTCCATCCTGACAAAGAACACCTTTATAGGTTCCATCCCATCCTGAAAAAGTTCCCGATTCCTGATACACCTGTTGGCCCCAGCGATTGTAAATTTCAACCTGATCAATTACATAATTGTATCCTTTATCAAGGAATACCGAATTAAATTCATCCTCGCCCGGAGTAAATGCATTGGGTAAATAAAAGTACTGTTCGTTTTGCAGATCAATATAAACCGAATCATCGAGTGTTCCGCAAATATTGTATGCATGAATAGTATACCATCCTGTTTCGTCTATGAAGCCACCGATTAAATGACCGTTTTCATCCCAGATTTCATAATCATAATTGGTTTCAATTCCTAACGTTGCCTGGTTAATCGATTCGTAACAAAGCAACAGGGAATCTTGTGGTATGTACAAATCTATTGCGGACATTCTATTTACTTCCATACTTTGTACTATAGAGCCGCATTGATTCGTAAGAATACAGGTGTAACTACCTTCCTGTGCGATCCACTCCGTTGCCGTTGATGATCCTGAACTCCAGGCATAATCTCCGGCTGATCCTTGTGCCGTGTAAGAGAATCCAACTCCTATTTCAAAGCACGTATCCAACACTTCGGGCAGATACAATTCAGGGAAATTGTTTATTGTGACTACACAGAAAGCAGAATCGGAGCCACACTGATTCGTGACTGCAATCCAATAAATACCTGAATTAGTTACCTGAATCTGATTCGTTGTATTACCAGTTGACCATTCTGTTGTTTGTGCATCGGTGATTTGTGCCAGGATAGGAACATTATTTCCATTGATAATACAAGTGTCAATAAGACCCGGTATCGTAACTGAGGGCAATAAATTTGTGGATACCTGGATTGTCAATGAATCGCTACCGCAATCATTACCGGCATATATTGTATAACTTCCTGATTGATTAATGGTGTGCTGGGACCCGACAGTTCCGTCATCCCACACAACAGAAGTTGCATTTGTCACAATCGGATTTACTGTGAGCGGATAATCGTCTTCGCAGACCGTATAGCTTGTTGGATTGGCAACATCCGGTAAATAATACAATGTCACCTGTATAGTGTCACTCACCAGTGCACAGCTGTTTGATGCATTCACCCAATAGGTGCCGGATGAATTGACATTCGTACTTTGAGAAGTTGCCGAATTACTCCACTCAAAATCGATAACATCGAATGAAATAGCTGTTAACATCACCGAATCACCTATGGTAATACAGGTGTCTATTGAATTCGGAAGCTGAACAGTCGGGTTTGGTAATGTTGTTACTTCGATATCAACGGTTGTTGATCCGCAGCTATTCACAGCCGTAATCGTGTAAATGCCCTCTTGAGAAACACTCAATGTATTTTGAGTGGTTCCATCTGACCAGGAAACGGAAGTGTAATTTGTGAGCGTCGGACTCAACAAATAAGGGTAATCATCCGTACAAACTTGAATTGAAGTAGTTGAAATCACAGACGGAGCAATATTCCCATCTATCGTTATCGAGTCCGTTACCGTATTACATCCATCAGTTGCCGTAATCCAATAGGTGCCACCAGCAGAAACAACAAAAGGCGTTATACTGTTGGCATTTGTTGTCAACAAGCCATTATTCCAGGCGTAATCTAACGGAGATGATAAATTCCCCAATTGTGGTGTTATGCTCCAGGTTTGTCCTTGAGAAAAACAAATGGACGTATCTGCCGGCAAGGTCAATGTAAATGTCTGACTGGCAGGAATGGCAGGTACAAGTGTATCGTAATAAATGCAGCAATTAGTAGGGTTGACGGCGGTTACAAATACAGTGTCATTGGAATTAACTGTAATGTTATTACCCGAACTTCCGTTTGACCAAGTGTACGTCGCATTATTTACTCCGCTAAGTTGTGCTGTAATACTGGCCGAAGCACAGGTTGTGGTACTTGATAAATTCAGAGTTGCCGTTGCACATTGATTGGTAATCACCACATTATTACTTGCTACGGAATTCGTGAATGTGAACGGAACTGCGGCATCCACCGATATTAACTGACCTGAAAACGGCGTCAATGCAGCTGTTGTAACAGTAGCGTTGGTGTTCAACGAACAATCCGCAAAGTTATTCAGGTCATCATCCAATATGATTTTCTTAATATCCCTAAGGTTTTGATTGGTGTAGGTGGTCGCCAGAAAATAGTGTATCCCATTCTGGTATTCATTATGGCCCGCGGCGAAATTTCCAACTCCACAAAAAACGGAATACACTCCCGTCTGCGGTGCAATTAGCTTACAACTGATATAATTACCTTGTTTGTCTGTTTTCAAAGCAAACAAACGCATATTTGCCAGTCCATTATTCACAACGCCATAAATCACGTATCCTGTAGGAGTTCTGTTAAACGAACGAGCCGTTTCAATGGTCACTCCCTGAATATCATAATATTTAGCAAACTTGACATTTCCCAGTAAATCACACTTCAAGATGCCCGACCTGTAATCGGTACAACCACTGCAGTTATCATCGCCGGAATAGGCAACAACCAGTGAATCGGCACCATCAAATTCGATTCTCATTCCGTAAAAGCGGTGAACTCCACCATTCAAAACATCATTTAGTAAATACCGTTTGAGGAATACATTTCCGGTGATATCAACCCCGATCAACAGAGCTCTCATACTATAAGAACTTGCTCCATTCACGTAGGACCTGCCCGTAATAAACATCTGACCGTTTACAATCTCTGTGGCACCGGTAAAATCATCCAGGTGATCAGCATTGTAGGGCGGAAATCTCAATGACAATGTCGGTGTCTCCCAAATGATTTGTCCGGATGTACTGGAAACGGCAATTACTTTTCCGTCACGATCAATCCCATTTACATTCACAGCTGCAACCAGCATATAAATACCATTACTATAGCGCATTGTTGAAAAACAGCTAACCGATGAAGTAGCGGTCTTGATCCAATATGGAACTCCGGTTTGGGCGTTCAGTTTGAAATAAACAGCACCACCAATATTACTTCCCGTGCTTACCCAGCCGCAACCGAAAATCGTATCGGCCAGCACATCAATAAAACCAATCTCTGAAGTATATTGAGCGTTTGTAGTAAACGAAAGCGTTTTTGACCAAATGGTGTTACTTTGTGCATCTTGTTTTATAATCAAAGCCGCATTTCCTCTGGTGCCACCTACAATTGTATTGCCAAAGTCATCCACACAAATACTAAGGCCATATTCATTCGTTGCGGGTTCACCGATTAGTGTATTGGTTTGTGAAAAAGTACCGAACGACAATAAAGCGATAACCACTATTAGGACGATATGTAAAGATGGTTGTTTCATGCCTATGCGAATCGCAGTTATTGAACAACATAAAAGTAGTTTAATTTAGTAAATCGACAGTCATTTGTTTTGATAGACAGCAATTCGTTCCGCAATCTGTTTCATTCTTCGTTCAATAGTATAACGTTCGGTGATTCTGTCCGACGAAGCTTTAGAATGCTCTTCCCTATTGTGATTGACCACATTCATTAACGACAAAAAACCTCCAACCAGCAAATCAGGTTGTTTCTTCTCTAACACAAATCCGGTGTCACCCATTATTTCAGGAATCACATTTACCGCGGAGCCAATCGGAATGCAACCGGAAAGCATTGCTTCGCATAAAGAACAACCAAATCCTTCGAATGAAGAAAGCTGCATGTAAAAAAGGTTGGATGCGTAGATTCCGCGTAATTCCTCCTGCGTTAACCGACCCAAAAAGTGAACGTTTTCCGGTACCTGAAGTTCTTCCGGTTTTGTCATTCCAACAATTGAAAACGGAATTTCCGACAACCGCTCTGCTGCTTCCAACAATAGATCAATTCCTTTCAATTCAAACTGTTTGGCGCCGGAAACAACACTCACAGCTCCGTTGGATGAATCTTTTCGATGTTGCAGGCCTTTCTTCCAGTAATCGATATTGAATCCGTTGGGGATGGTATAAAAAGGTGTTTTAATTTCCGGGAACGAATGCTTGATCCCATAGACCAACGGTTCGTTCAGATACGTATTTCCGCCATCGATCAGGGAAGAACTCACCGGCCATAATTCTTTGGCGTGTTTGATGGACCATTTACAGAAAAGGCGCATGATTTTCTTTAGATGCGAACCGTAACTCAATTGCGGAATTCCTACTGAATCAGTACCATTCAAGACAATAAACGATGGAATACCTTTCATTTTGGCAAAACGAATCGGTAAATACGAATGGTATCCCGCAAAGGAAACAATTACGACATCTATTTTACGGTAATTTTTGAGTAGAAAAAAGAATTGGGCAATGAGGCAAAAAGGTAGTTTCAATTTATTACTCCACGGTTGCTGACGGTGAATGACGTTGTTGTCCTTCGACAAATAATCGATATCCGTTTTGACAAAACTGGAAAGAGAAGGATAACCGTAGTAAATCACGCTTTGAATCATTTGCCCGTAAAGTTACCAAATATCACGTTCATCGTTGGTGGCTGTTATCACAACATTTACAGCTGTTTTTCTTTCCTTTTGGTAATCCACCCGATTCCTTTGTACATGTACCCCACTACATCTTCATCTAATCTGAAAAGAAGTATGGTTCCAAGGAAAGCAACAGTTACCAGCAACAATTTAATAGCGATAGAAACCAAATCATTGTTGAAGATTACCGGAAGAAAATAGGTTATTCCGAACGTTGCCAGAAATACCACAAAAACCTTCAGTTGAGTTATTCTCAGTGGATGGATCTTATAAGCTGAATAGACAAACAGAAGCCTCAGCGCATTGTAAACAATGTAGGCAATTGTGGTAGCCATTGCTGCGCCATAAATTCCGTAAATCGGAATCCAGTACCAATTCAGTACAAAAACAGTAATGAGCAGGACAACCATAAAAATGATGTCGTATTTGTACTTCTTGGATGACACAACAATAACGCCGTTAATCCCGCAATACATATCCACTAACCTTCCGATCATGAGAATTAAAAAGATGGGAATTCCAGTGTCGTATTCTTTCGGTAAAAAATGAAAAATTTCAACCCTGTTTGCCCAAAAACATAGGAATACAAACGATCCGATCACCAAACCGATGGAACTAACGCGGGTATAGAGATCTTTCATCTTTACCATGTCGCGTTCTTTCCAGTATTTAGCCACAAAAGGCGAACTGATCCGAATCAGGGATTTGTAAGGAATCTGCAATCCGCTTACGATGTAAATAACGGTAGAAAAAACGCCTGTTTCGGAAAGCCCAAGCATACTTGCCACCATGATCGTGTCCAGTGAGATAACGATCAGGATGCCTATAAAATTGAAATAGCTGTAGAGGCTGTAGGAAATAAATATGCGCCGAAAACGATTGGGGATTCTGATCTGTGAAACCCGCCAGTTCAGTTCTTTATTTCGGAACAACTGCGCCAATAAAATTACTGTCGGCACCACAAAAGAAAGGCTGTGTAAGACTAAAAGCTGAAAGAAATTGATCCATCCGAAAGCATAAAAAACCACCGAAACGGTCACGGCCAGTCGCATCAGTAATTCGGTGGCAAGTACCGAAACGATGTTTTTATAAAGGCTGCGCAGAAAATTATCGAGCGTCAGAAAAAGTGCATACGAAATCCCGATGGGTAAAAGCCAGTAATAATACTTGACAAAGGAGTCTGATTTTTCGATGAAAAGCTGGCAAATTTGCTTTTCAAAGACTACTGCCAGAATTGAAAACAGTGCAATTCCGCACAACGTGACGAGCATGGATAATTGAAAAAATCCGTGGTTTTTCTTCTCTTTGTTACGGAAAAAGGGAAAGAACCGCCAAACACTGTAAGACATGCCTAAATTCGACAATTGGGCAAACAGCAATCCTACCGACACCAATAAATTCAACAACCCAATTTGCTCGGTAGACAGGAATATGACAAACAAAACTCCCTTGTTCACATATCCCAGAATCAATCCGAGATAAGAGATTATTGTTGTACGTATTGCATCTTTCTGAATGATTCCCACCTGATAATTCTTTGTTGCTTTAAGCTAGCCGAAACTACATTTATGCTGTTGCAATAATAGCACAAATTCGATGATTTGCAGTTGAATCATTCCCTGCAAACCGGCATATTCTTTATTCAACGCGAAAACAAATCGTTCCAACTGTAGAATGATTAATTTTGGTGGTCAATTTTCAAGGAATGAATTTATCGAAACGAATTGCACGAAGTGTCATTTTCCCTATTACCGTCTTTCTGAAGCTGGATTACCTCGCGGCTGTAATGAACGGTAATAAAAACATGATTCTCTGTCTGCATGGAGTAACGAAAGATCCCAACTTTGCCATCAATAACCGGCACATGCCTGTGGATCAGTTTGATCAATTGATTCATTACCTGTCAAAAACATACGAAATAGTTCCGGTGGAATTCCTTTTTTCAGACAGCAATCTTTCAGTACGATCCAAACGAAAGAAGAGGATCGCGCTGACATTTGACGACGGCTACCTCAATAATCTGACAACTGCGCTTCCGGTTCTTGAAAAATACAAGGTCCCGGCTTCTTTCTACATCATTTCACAAAGTATTGAAGATCCTGATTACCTGCTTTGGGCTGATGTCATGAGTTTGCTGTTAAGTAGTAATCAAACCGGGATGCTGAAGATTGGAGAATACGTGTTTGAAAAAAAAGACAATCGGTTTGTTTGCGCCGATCTTCCCGAGATTGAACTTGTTGATCACTTAAAATCGCTTGGAAGTGAAAAATATTACATCCTGAATGAGATTGCTTCCGGTTCACCCGAATTTGAATCACTAAAAGCCGAAAATCCCGATTACTGGAAATTAATCAACAAAGAGCAGTTGCTTACATTGGCCAACTCTCCACTTGTTACTATCGGCTCACATACTGCGTGGCATTTGAATTTGGGCCTTACACCGGATGAAGCTGCGGCAAATGAACTTATTCATTCGAAAATAGTATTGGAAACTACACTAAAAAAGGCTGTTACCGCTATTGCTTATCCAGACGGTTCGTATAATGACATGACCAAATACATGGCAGAAAATGCCGGATATCAGCAACAATTAGCCGTTAATTATGTCAACAAATCACATGACTTAACGGATCGGCGTATTTTACCACGATTAAGTGTTAGTAACAGCACGACAGCAAAATCAATGATTGTAAGAATGAACCTGGGCTTCGGGAAATTTGGCTTTTGATTAAAAGGTATCAAAATCAGCCATCGTGAACTTCAGTTCGGATGCGGGAAAGTTTTCTGTCAAACATACATAGCCAACCGGCAAACCCTTTTCAGAAGAATAACTTTTTGAGAGAATCGTTGCCAGCCAGGTGTCATTATTGCATTGGAAGACAATTTTATGGCATCCCCACAACAAGGCACGACGGGCAATTTTCTTCAGGACTTTTTCATAATCGACCGATTCCTTGTATTCAATATCACCGATCTGTAAAACGCCATCTATTTTTGCCCAAACTTTTACACCGGCAGCGTTAAATGTGAAATTTGGTGAATACCCTTTGTAATTCCAATAATCAAGACCTCTTTCTACCCCATTTTGTCCGGACGCAATAATGGAACTTTGAAAATAATCACGCGTTCGCAGTCGTTTGCTTAAAAACGACCGGTAACAATTTCCAACCCATCCATACTTTGCGGCAATACCCGCCATAGGTAACGTATAGATTTTCTTTGAAAATTTCGTCAGATCAACATCGTGTTTCCAATCCAGTTTTTTTACGAAACCAGGATATGAATTGCTGTTAGGGAAACCAAACACCAATGGAATGCCATTTTCAGCTGCCAATCGATAGGTTTCTTTCGCCAATTTCACGAACAATCCTTTTCCCTGGTGTACTTTATGCGTCATTGTATCACCCGATTGAGCAACCAGATAAGAACGATTATCTATCAATACTTTTACCGGAAAAACGCCGTAGTAGGCACTTGGAAAATTATCCTGGCTTCGGGCAATAATTCCCAGATAAGCTGCACCGGTAAACTGCGTGTCAAACTTTCGGCGTAAGGTGTTTTCGTTCAGCTGCACACCAAAAGCGCTTTGCGCAATGGTTATCAAATCCGGGATTGTCTCCGGTGAAACCCGAAGGTTGGTGTATTCTTGTTTTTGTTCCGGATCTGCAGACATCGTAATTGAAGAATTAAGGTTGGTTACGGTTCAAAAACACATAATTCCCCCAATCGTCGTACGACATGGATTCCTTTTTCACCAAACTACCTCTGTGTAACGTATAAGGTTCGTAATCCAGATCAAACAGGAAGTCAAGCATTTCTTTCACGGAATAACCCGCATCCAAAAAAGTCTGATGACTCATTTCGATGAGGATTCCCGGTTTGAATTTCCGCAGTGATTTGATCATTCCTTTCAACGCGTAGAGTTCGGCTCCTTCAATATCTATTTTCAGAAAATCGAAACGCGTGAGCGAATCAAAAAACAAATCGTCAAAAACCTTCAGGTCAATTGTTTCTTCAAACGTACTGCGAGTATCGCCGGCGAATAAGGTAGAAAGTCCTTCGTGACGGCCACTGTGCAGGGTTTCTTCCATCGACGTATAAATGGGCAATTGATCTTCTTTGTCAAACAGTCCCATTTTATTGATCTTCACATTCTTAAAATGATTCAGCCCAACATTGTGCGTTAACGAGTTAAAATTACTGCTTACCGGTTCAAAGGAGATTACTTTTCCTTTTTTTAGTAATGAGGCAGCATAGAGTGTGAATTCCCCCTGGTTAGCACCAACATCCACAAAAGTCATATCGGGTGAAAGTGCTTTTTTGAGGTAGAGAAATTCATTGATATGGTGATAACCGGTCCAATAAATACTCCCACCCATGTAGCTGTTTTTATCTACACGCATTTGCAGGCTGCCCGCAAAATTGGAAATAGTTACATTCTCTATTCCCTGATGTTCCTTGAATCGTCGTTTTCTGGCTTTTCGAGCCATTCTAACGAACACCATACCCAGCAGGTAGGTGCTTTTAGAACCAATGAATAATGTTATAAAATATCGGTAAAAACCCGGCATATTTTCCAGTTAAATCAATCTTCAGTTATTACGACAGTTTTCTTCTTACGCCACTCCATTACTCCATAACCGATCATCACAAGCAAGATCAATAAACTCGCGATCATCGAATAGTTATTGTACTTGTGGAATTTTGGTAAGTCGTAACTGAACACTACTTTGGATTTTCCTTTCGGAACTTCCAATCCGCGGAGCAGGTAATTCACACGATGAATATCTGCAGGTTTACCATCAATGGTAGCTGACCAACCATCGGAGTAGTAAACTTCAGAGAAAACGGCCAATCCTTTATCGGTCGCTTCAACGTTGTAAACCATCTTGTTTGGTGCATACGAAAGCATGGTGACTTTTCCTTCGCCTTTATAACTTCGCTGCGACAGGTTTTTGGCAACATCTTTACTCACAATTGCTTCCTGTGTTACGTTAAACTCGCTGATTACTTTGTATGAAAGCAATTTCACAAATGATTGCGCCGTATCGGCATCCAGGGTTTGTTGCGGAACAGTTGAAACGGCGCCTTTTTTGTCCATTACAATGAACACTTCCAATCCTTTCGGCACACCGTTTGAAAGTCCAAAAGGAATCGTATCAACAATACCAGGCATCAGGTATTGTAGTTTTTCTGATCCGTAAACGGTTGAACCTTTCGTTGTTTCGCGGTTGATCAACAATTTACCATTTCCTTCATTCTTAAGGACGTATTTCGACCCCAATGCTCTGATTTCATCGTTTGGATTTGAAATCACTTTCACATCTTTCACAAACCATCCGTTGCCCATTGCTGTAGGATTAGGACGCATAATCAACGGTGAATTCGGATCCTGCTGATCTTTAGGTTGCAGGAAATAACGTACGTTCATCATATCAAGCACCTTGTTGTTGGTAAATGACAGATGGAATTCGATCAGATTTTGAATAGAACGCAATTTCGCTCCGTGGTAACCACCCAATGACTTGTGGAAATAAGATGTTCGGGCGCTGTTGAACGGATTGGAAAAATCAAACACACGATAATTGGTTTTTTCGTTGAGTGCAGAAAATGCATACGCATCAGCGATACGACGTTTCTCACTACTTGTAGCCTCCAGTTCATCAGCAAGGCGTTCACCTTCTTTTCTTCCTGCGTTTATGGTATTCTTCAACCCAGGATTCATCTTCAGTTCAGATTCCATGATCGCCAGATCGCCTTCTTCGGCTATATTCGGATAAAGCGTATTCAGCTTAGTATCCCAGTATTTGTAACCGCTTCCTTCATCAAGGTTGTTCAAATAATTGCGGCTCACTCCCATCAGGTCAATGATGATCAACAATCCCAAACCGGCAACGCTGGCTGCGGTAGGAATGGATGTTTTAAAGAGCAGGAACAAACAAATAGCTGCCAAAAACGCAAAACCAATTGATCTGTTTAACGAAGAATTGTAGATCGATTTTCGGGCGATTTTTAAGCCAGACTCCATCGTTGCACGGCCTTCTTCCTGTTTGTCAACTTCTGATTTAATAATCTGCTGGATCTGTGCCTGATTGTTAATGTCAATTTGAGCTGCTATCAACTGTGCAGGATCAGCATTCTGAATTTGTTTCAGCATAGCTTTTTCCTGTTCCTGACGTGTTGGCACGTCCAGTTCGGCATCAGACAAATAAGTGGTGTCTAAACCTCCGAAACGCAAACCAATAAGCAACACAAGGAACGCTCCGGTTGTGATGTAAAACGGTTTGATGTTTACTTTGATCTGCTCTCGTTCTTTGATCAATTTGTCGAGGAACAAGATAGCAAGCACCGGTACACAGAGTTCTATCATGACCAGAATGATCGTCACCGCACGGAATTTATCGTAACCCGGTACATTGTCCAGGAACCAGTTGGTCATTCCCATGTAATTTTTACCCCACGAAAGCATGAGTGTAAGAATTGTAACGGCCAGTAAGGCATATTTGATCGGATCTTTGATATAAACCATTCCGAGCAATGCCAGGAACACAAGAATCACACCGATGTATACCGGACCCGAATTGGATTGATTTCCCCAATAGAAATTACTTTGCATCACCGTATTCAACTGTTCACCCGATAAATCAGGATTTGCTTCAATCGCTTCTGCAAACGGAGAATCCTGCATACGCATGGATCCGCCACCTTTTACGTATGGCGACAATAACGTAAATGACTCATCCAATCCATAACTATATTCTACCACGTAATCGCGTTTCAATCCTGAAGTAGAATTGGCAGCATTGGAGGTTCCGTCGGCATTGATGCTCAAATCATTTTTACCACGAATGGTGTATTCAGCATAGTCGGCAGTCAGTTTGATGTTCCCGTAATTCACGATCAACGCCAGCACATATCCCACACCGATACCGGCAGTTGCTTTCAAAAACGGCATGTAGGTTTTGTTTTGGATGGCGCGAACCACTTCTACCAATCCCATTCCCAACAATAGGAAACCGAGGTAATACGTTACCTGAAGGTGATTGGCAGCCATTTCAAACGCCATGAAGACGGCGCTGAGAATTGCTCCCCAAATCCAACTTCTGCGATAGGCAAAGAAAAATGCACCTATGACCGGCGCCATAAAGGCAATAGCGACTCCTTTGGAGTTGTGCCCGGCGGATAAAATCACAATATCATAACTGACAAAGGCAAAGGCGATGGCCCCGAGAATGGCGACCCACCGGTTGACCTTCATCATCGACATGGCTGCGTAAAAGCACAGCATATAGAGCAAAACAACCCCTAACGGCGATGGAAAAACCTTGATAAAACCGGTAATCGCTTCTGAAAACCAGTTTCCGTGGTAGATTGTCGATGTTTGCATGGAAGGCATTCCTCCAAACATACCATTACTCCAAAGCGGCTCCTGGCCATTGTTGTGTTCACGGTAAACGGCTATTTCACGCGAGATGCCTTTGTGTTCGGCGATATCGTGTTGTTTCAACCCATATCCCTGCAATTGTTTACTGAAGTAAGCAACACTGATCAATAGAAAAATACCGATTGCGGCAAAATGAATCCAATTGCGTTTGAAAAATGAGGTAATAGCCATTTTATTCGTATTTGGTAGATATCAATTATAAAAACGTGGTGAATATAAGGATTCCGCGCTTTCGACCGAAGAAGTTGATTGAAGTTTGTGTGGATTGTTGAAAATTTTGAACGAAAAGTACTTTACACCTCTTCAAAATCCACGTCTTCTGTCGCCGTATTTGAAGTTGTTTGCTGTTGGCCTTTTACCACATTGATCTTTCCGAAATTGCGCAGTTTTTCATTGCGTTCCTTCTGAAATGAACGATCGCGCTTGAGCAGCTCGCGTTCTTCTTCGATGTTTCTTTTGGCAATCATTAACCGACCGATAAACCGGAGCGCAACCGCGGCCCCGATTATCAGCAGAATTGTTTTGACTAATCCTGTAAAACTGGCTTCAACCATCTTACTTTACTTGGATAAGTGCATATTTCGTTCGGAATAGATCTTGGTAAAGAACGGATCTTTCAGGTCTTTAATGAAACGGATCGCCTCACCGGTCGATTTCATTTCAGGACCTAATTCTTTTTTTACATCCGGGAATTTCTCGTACGAGAACACCGGGATTTTAATGGCATAACCTATTTTACGCGGCTGGAAGTTGAAGTCTTTTACTTTATTATGCCCCAGCATTACTTTGGTAGCGTAATTCACATACGGCTCGTCGTAGGCTTTCGCGATGAACGGAACGGTACGTGACGCACGCGGATTGGCTTCAATCACATAGACTTTGTCGTCTTTGATCGCAAACTGAATATTGATCAGTCCAACAGTGCGTAATTCCACCGCGATTTTCTTTGTGATGTCTTCAATTTGCTGCATCACGAAGTCGCCTAAGTTGTAAGGAGGCAATAACGCGTAGGAATCTCCCGAGTGAATTCCGGCTGGTTCGATGTGTTGCATGACACCAATGATATAGACGTCTTTTCCATCACAAATCGCATCGGCTTCTGCTTCGATCGCTCCACCGAGGAAGTGATCCAGCAAAATCTGATTGCTTCCCATTTCGTTGATAATATCTACGACGTGGTGTTCCAATTCCTCTTTGTTGATGACAATTTTCATTTTTTGTCCACCCAACACATACGAAGGACGCACCAACAACGGGAAACCTAACGTGTCTGATAATTCAACAGCCTGTTCGGCACTTTCAACCACACCGTATTGCGGGAATGGAATGTTGTGCTGCTCCAATACTTTAGAAAAACGTCCGCGGTCTTCAGCTAAATCAAGGGCTTCAAAACTGGTTCCCAGAATCTTAATACCGTAACGCTCGAGTTTTTCTGCAAGCTTCAAAGCTGTTTGACCACCCAATTGCACGATAACACCTTCCGGCTGTTCGTGGGTGATGATATCGTAAATATGTTCCCAGAAAACCGGTTCGAAGTACAATTTATCCGCTGTATCAAAATCAGTAGAAACCGTTTCAGGATTACAGTTGATCATGATAGTTTCGTAGCCACATTCTTTGGCAGCCAATACTCCGTGAACACACGAGTAATCGAATTCGATTCCCTGTCCGATACGGTTTGGACCTGAACCAAGCACCACGACTTTTTTCTTGTCAGAGCGAATACTTTCGTTTTCAAGCTCGAAGGTAGAATAGTAATAAGGCGTTTGCGCTTCGAATTCAGCTGCACAAGTATCTACGAGTTTGAACACACGTTTGATACCCATTTCGGTACGTTTCACGTGTACTTCAGATTCCAGACAACGTAACAGGTGCGCGATCTGACGGTCGGCATAGCCTTTTTGTTTGGCTTCGAACATCAGGTCTTTCGGAATGCTTTCCAGGTGGAATTTTTCCATGCGACGCTCCAGTTTGATCAAATCCTCGATTTGTTTCAGAAACCAAATATCGATTTTCGTTTTTTCAACGATTGTTTTAAACGGAATTCCCAGTTTGATGGCATCATAAACGTGGAACAAACGGTTCCAGCTCGCATTTTCCAAACTGTGTAAAATAGCCGCCTGATCGGTTAATTCTTTTCCGTCGGCACCCAAACCATTTCGGTTGATTTCCAACGATTGACAGGCTTTTTGCAATGCTTCCTGGAACGATCGTCCGATTCCCATTACCTCGCCTACTGATTTCATTTGTAAACCAAGTCGACGATCAGTTCCCGGGAATTTATTGAAATTCCAGCGCGGGATTTTCACGATCACGTAATCCAGTGTCGGTTCAAACAACGCCGATGTGGTTTTGGTGATCTGGTTATTCAATTCATCCAAATGATAACCAATGGCCAGTTTCGCAGCAATTTTCGCAATCGGGTAACCGGTCGCTTTTGAAGCCAGGGCCGAAGAACGCGATACACGCGGGTTGATCTCAATAGCAATGATATCTTCTTTTTCGTCAGGTGAAACGGCGAACTGCACGTTACATCCTCCGGCGAAATTTCCGATCGAGCGCATCATGTGGATGGCCATATCCCGCATACGCTGGAAGGTGGTGTCGGAAAGTGTCATTGCCGGAGCAACCGTGATTGAGTCTCCGGTGTGGATTCCCATCGGGTCAAAGTTCTCGATGGAACAAATGATGACTACATTGTCGTTGGCATCGCGGAGCAATTCCAATTCGTATTCTTTCCAGCCCAACAAGGCTTTATCGATCATTACTTCGTGGATCGGCGATAATTGCAGGCCGCGCTCCAATAACGTATCAAATTCTTTCGGGTCGTGCACGATAGACGCTCCCGCTCCACCAAGTGTAAACGATGATCGAATACAAAGTGGGAAACCGAATGCCTGTGCAATCTCTTTTCCTTCGAGGTACGATTTTGCCGTTTGTTGTGGTGCCATTGCGATTCCGATTTCACCCATCAGGTTACGGAACGATTCACGGTTTTCGGTAATTTCGATGGCTGCGATGTCTACACCGATAATGTCAACACCGTATTCTTCCCAAATACCCATTTCCTGACACTGGATACAAAGGTTCAAACCTGTTTGTCCGCCCATAGTAGGCAAAACAGCATCAATCTTATGTGCTTTCAGAATCTCGATAATGCTTTCCGGTTCAAGCGGCTTTAAGTAGACATTGTCGGCCACTACTTTATCGGTCATGATGGTTGCCGGATTGGAATTGATCAACGTGACTTCAATTCCTTCTTCACGCAACGATCTTGCTGCTTGTGAACCTGAGTAATCGAATTCACATGCCTGACCAATAACAATGGGGCCTGAACCAATAATTAAAACGGATTTTATCGAGTTGTTTTTTGGCATTTTCTGCGCTTTTTTTAGGATACAATTTGACTTAACTAGACTACAAATTGAGCGCAAATTTAGTCAGAATAATTGGGGAAGGTCGAAAATCAGTTCATTTTTTTCAACAGTTTTGGGTCAGCTAAATCGATTCATTGAAATCAATGCCGGAACGCTCACATTTCCATTGCAACTAGCGGTTTTTTTATACTTTTGCAGCCTGTTCGAGTCGCTGAAACAAGGTGAAACAACTCGCTAAACACGTTACTATGGAAGACCTTAAGCAGTTTATTCAAGATGAAATCATGAACCTGGCCTTTGTACAGGTCGGCGAAGATGATTCGATCGTGAAATCAAAACTACTGGATTCGATAACCGTGGTGGATTTGTTAGTAAGTATCGAAGAACATATCGGGAAGAAAATTCCGCAGCACCTGATCAACGAAGACAATTTCGACACGATCAACCGTATTTGTGAAACGGTGCAACAAATCGATTAAGCCGGATGAAGCGCGTTGGATTCCAATACCTGCTTCCTGCTGCCATTGCGGTTGTGGTATTGTTCTTTTCCATCAAAACCATCAACAGTTATTGTTTTACGCTTCCTGAATCAGCTGTTGCCGACCCGAATCTGCGTTATCTGGATAATTTCAGCAACAATCAGCAATACGAACCCACATTTCTTGCGGCAAACGATTCTTCGGAAACCATTTATTTAATGGGATCATCGGAACTGACGCATACCTCATCGGCTACGCCTTACAACTTTATTCCGGATCGTTTCCAAACAAAAGTCATCGCCATCGGGCACGCTGGAAATCAGTGTCTTTCGATCTACTCACAATTGCTTGCCAATCAGGATAAACTGGAAAACGCCCCGATTGTAATCCTGCTTTCTCCGGGATGGTTTCATACGCATTTTTCTTCGGGAACGGCTGCTGCTTCCTTTTTAGAATACAATACGCCTACGTTTCTCAACCAGGTTTTGGCGAATGCTCCTGATGATGAATTCCGGGCTTACGAAGCAAAACGCATTGCCGATTTTTATTCGGAAATTGTGAATCCTGACTTGAGTTTGAAATTGCTGAATTATGAACATCAATCGTCGAAAAGTTTCATTCACAAAGGCTGTTATTATCCGCTGATTGCGCTGGATGAATGGTTGAATGAGCAGAAATATCAGTTGGTTGGAAAGCCACAGAAACCAATTCACCGACGAAAAGCAATTGTAGCAGAAAACGTTCACATTGACTGGGACAGTCTGCTTACTGCAAGCAAGGAAGAACAACGGAAACGTTCTACCAGCAACGAACTATGGATCGAGGATGCGTTTTTTGCCGAAACCAATGGTAAATTGGGAGAATTGTTCCCCGTTTCGGAGTCGAATAATACGGAACTGGAAGATTTCAGGATGCTGGTGAAATTGCTGAAAGCACGCAAAGCAAATGTTTCGTTTGTGATTATGCCGTTCAATCCTGGTTATTACGAAAACTGCGCTGAGTTGACTCCGGTTATCCGGGATATTGAATGGGAACTAAAAATCAACGGACTTCCGTGGTTAAATATGTGGAATGACGATCCAAAGACCTTTGATAACGGAATCCTGTCGGATGTGATGCATTACAGCGATTATGGCTGGTATCGCGTGAATCGGTTTATTGTGAACACTTATCACCTCGCGAAATGAAATTAAACGCCCCGAAACGATTTATCCTGCATGTGTTGCTTTACAGCGCCATCGTGGTTGTGTTATACCTTTTGTATTCACCATTGAATAGTCATCCGAAGAACAAAACCGGATCGTCCACTCAATTCGTTTATCAGCAATTCTGAGATGTTACCATTCAGTACATATGAGTTTTTCCTGGTCATGGGAGCATTTATCGGAGTGCTGCTTGTGTGTAAACTGTGGTTGCAGGATAATGCCTATAAATATGTATTAGCAGGCTTGAATTTGTTGTTTTTGACGGTTTTCTTTCCGCAGCCGTTGCATTTTTTCGCCTTGATTCTTTATTCCTATTTCTTTGTTTACCTGTTTTCATCGGTACTGAAACCAAAACTCAAGATTTGGGGAATCATCATCTTGTTGTTGCCGATGTTACTGGTGAAATTCGATATCCAGATTGCTTCATATCCGTTTAAAATTAATAACCTGCTATCGTTTGCGGGATTGTCGTATGCCAGTTTCCGAATCGTTGGTTATTACATGGACAAAGCTCCGTCGGAAAAAATGGCTAATCCGGTGACGTATTTCAATTTTCTGTCCTTCACTCCTACCTTGCTCATTGGTCCGATTGAACGTTACGGACGTTTTCAGACAGCGGAATCAACCGGCTTTTCAACGTTGACAAGCGACCATTTTATCACCGGCTGGAACGCCTTGCTAAAAGGATTGGTTTTTAAATACATCTGCGCTGAAGTGGTTGATCGTTATTGGCTCGGCGGATTTGAAGGAACAACTTACGCTGGACTTTCTAGCCTGAATGATTATTACGCGTATTATTTCTACTTGTTTTTCGACTTTGCCGGCTATTCGTTTATGGCGTTGGGAATTGGTTACATGATGGGAATGAAAGTTCCGGTGAATTTCACCAACCCGTTCCTGGCAGTGAATCCGCAGGATTTCTGGCGACGATTTCATATTAGTTTGGGTGATTGGTTGAAAGACTATTTTTTCACGCCGCTTTATATGTTTCTCACTCGTAAAAAGAGTTTGAAGAAATATCCGATTACGCGTCAGAATACCGCATTGTTACTCACTTTCACGTTAATGGGTTGCTGGAACGGATTTACTTCCAATTTCGTGTTAAGCGGTTTGTTGTTCGGAATGTATTCGTTGGTCCACAACACGTATGTGATTCAATGCAAAAAGAAAAACAAGGATATTGTCTTTGGCAACATGAACCCGAAAGCGGTTCGCTGGATCAGCATTATTGTGACCTTTCACCTGACGGCCTTTGCGTTGTATGTATTTAGCGGTCGATTTTAACTTTCCGGGATATGAAATACGATTTTAATCAACAGTGTTTTCTGGAATTGGCCCACAAGGCTGAAAAAGCGGCTGTGATCGGAAGTGATAAAACAGTCAGCTGGCAGGAACTCGCTCAGCAGGTTGATCATTTGACGCAATTATTCCGTGAGTTAAACATTCCGAAAGAACATCCGGTGATGATTTACGGTCACAAGGAAAGCGCTTTTCCGGTTGCGATGCTGGCTTGTTATCATGCTGATATTACCTACATTCCAATCGACATCGTTTACCCGATTGAACGCATTCGTAAGATTGCCGAAGCAACCGGTTCGCAGGTATTGATTTGCACGGGCGATCTGAAACCGGAAGTTGATTTTTCGGTGGTTATTGATCGGGATTTTAAACATGCCGTTCACCAAACTCCGGTTTATCCTGAGTTGGAGACCGATCATTCGGCTGATTTGCTGCAATACATCATTTTTACTTCCGGGTCGACCGGGGAACCAAAAGGTGTTCAAATCACCAAAAGTTCCATTCAAACCTTTGTGAATTGGGCGGCTGTTGATTTTGGTTTCTCAGGCGATGATGTACTGATGAACCAGGCGCCATTTTCGTTCGACGTATCCTTGTGCGACATCTTGAATGCTTTTGTTCGCGGAGCAACACTGGTATTGAGTTCGGGCGAACAGGTAAAAGATCAGGATGGGTTTTTGAAGCGATTGGCGCAAACCGGTTGCAGCGTCTGGACTTCCACTCCGTCGTTTTTGTACTTGTTTTTGCGCCATGAAAATTTTCACGCCCGAAATCTTCCGACGATCAAGACCTTCCTGTTCATGGGCGAAGAATTACCGAACCGTACCTGCGGTTTGCTGAAACAACTTTTCCCCGAAGCACGAATTCTGAATGCTTATGGTCCAACGGAAGCCACGATCGTGACCACATTTATTGAGATTACAGACGAGATTATTCGCGATTATCCGTTATTGCCGATCGGTTTCGCAATGCCGGGAAGTACGTTGTTGATTGACAAACCAGCTCCGGAAGCGAAAGAAGGTGAATTGATCATTGTGGGAAATCATGTATCGATTGGTTATTACAAACGACCGGAATTGAATGACGAGAAATTCTTCGTTCATAATGGCCAGCGTGCCTTCAGAACGGGTGATTTGGCCTATTTTGAAGGCGATTTATTGTTTTGCCTTGGAAGAAATGACGACCAGGTAAAGTTGCATGGTTACCGCATCGAACTAAATGAGATCAGCAATGTTTTGTGCAAACACGAACTTGTTTCAGATGCGGTGAGTATTGCTTTGAAACGCGGAAATGAGGTGAAAAAGATCATCAGTTTTGTGATTCCGGCCAATGAATCGGAACATCCGACGCGTGAAGATCTTTCTGCTTTTTTGGCTGAACAACTTCCCTATTATATGGTTCCGGGCGATGTAGCGCTGGTGGAAGATTTTCCTTACAACAGCAATCATAAGATTGATAAGAATCAGTTGACGGAATGGTACGTGAAGCGCCAGTTCATCAATGCTTAAACAGATTTAATTCCGGACGTAATCCCGATACACTGCGCTGCGAAAAGCAGCTGGTTATCGGGACAAGTATTGCGATTTGCACCAAACAATCAACTCAATTTTCCGCAATACAACTTTCTATCACGAGAGATTAATCGGTATATTTGTTCCACAAAAAAACACATCATGCAACTGGTACTCAATCAACAACAAATAGAGCAGAAAATCACGCGTTTATCGCATGAAATCATAGAAAACACCTATGGTGAAACCTCTCTGTTTATTGGCGGAATTGTAGGAAACGGAGAGATTTTCGCCGACCAGATTGCACGGATCATTCAACAGCACACCAAGTTGGAACTGACTGTTTTCACCGTTGATTTACACAAAGATTTCCCGCTCGAACATCCGGTTTCCTGCTCAATTGATCCAACCATTTTAAAAGGAAAAACGGTCATTTTGGTCGACGATGTAATCAACTCCGGAACCACGATGCAATACGGTTTGATGAAGATTTTGGAACAGCCGGTGAGAAGTGTCAAAACAGTTGCCTTGGTTGATCGTTTGCACCGACGTTATCCGATTAAGTGTGATTTTGTTGGTCTGACACTCACCACTACGTTGAAAGATCGTGTTGAAGTCATGCCGTCGAACGGTTCACTGGAAGCTTTTTTGGTATGAGCATTCAACGTGTTACTGAATCGGCGAGTCATTACGACAACCTTGAGCAGCAATCGACCCGTTCATTACTGGAAGGCATTAACAAGGAAGATAAAAGCGTTCCATTGGCCGTTCAGGCTGAAATTCCGCAAATCGAACAACTTGTTGATGAATGTGTCACGCGTATGCAATCGGGCGGACGCTTGTTTTATATCGGAGCAGGTACCAGCGGTCGTTTGGGAATCGTTGATGCAAGTGAATGTCCGCCAACGTTTGGCGTTCCACAAGGAATGGTGATCGGATTGATTGCCGGCGGTGACTCTGCCATTCGTAAAGCAGTCGAATTTGCTGAAGACGATCGTGAACAAGGCTGGAAAGATCTTTTGGAACACACTATTTGCGACAAAGACATTGTTGTTGGCATTGCGGCTTCGGGAACAACACCTTATGTATTGGGAGCATTGGAGACAGCGAAATCCAATGGGATTCTTACAGGCGGCATTTCCTGTAATCCGGGTTCACCTTTGAGTCAATTAGCCGATATTGCTATTACTCCAGTTGTAGGTCCGGAATTTGTTACCGGAAGCACCCGCATGAAAAGCGGAACAGCCCAGAAACTGGTGCTGAATATGCTTTCAACGGCTATTATGATTCGTTTGGGTCGTGTTCGCGGAAACCGAATGGTCGATATGCAGCTAACGAATGATAAACTGGTAGATCGTGGCATTCGTATGATTATGGATGCAACTGGCGCCGATGAAGCTACCAGTTCCGAATTATTGCAGAAGCTAGGTTCTGTTCGCGCCGTAGTAGATCATATCAATACTTCTAAATAAACCTGTTTAGATTTTTCGATTCAATTAGATCGTTACCTTTGCCCCATGCGTTTTGATATACTTACGATATTACCTGAATTGCTGGAAGGTCCTTTCTCAGCATCCATGATGAAACGTGCCCAGGATCGTAATTTGCTGGAGGTTTGCATTCACAACATTCGCGATTACTCCACCAATAAGCATAAAAACGTAGACGACTACCAATATGGTGGTGGGGCTGGAATGGTGATGACAATTGAACCGATTGCTATTTTGATCGAAAAGCTCAAAGCGGAACGCAACTACGACGAGATCATTTATATGACTCCGGATGGTGAAGTTCTCGAACAAAAACACAGCAATAAATGGAGTTTGAAAGAGAACATCATGATTCTCTGTGGCCATTACAAAGGCGTGGATGAACGCATTCGTGAGCATTACATTACCAAAGAACTTTCCATTGGTTCATATGTGTTGACAGGAGGTGAATTAGCTGCTGCTGTTTTGGTGGATAGCATCGCACGATTGATTCCGGGCGTTATGAACGATGAAACTTCCGCTTTAACCGATAGTTTTCAGGATAATCTGCTTTCTCCGCCGGTTTATACACGACCACCAGAATTTAATGGTTGGAAAGTGCCGGAGATTCTGTTGAGCGGTGATTTCGCTAAAATTGACGTTTGGAGAGAAGAACAAGCTATTGAAAGAACGAAAGTTAGGAGACCTGATTTGTATAAAAAATTTAATCAGAGTTCGTAATATCCCGAACTTCCTTTCGCGTTCCCAAGATCCCGAACTTATAGTCGGGTTCCCAAAATCCCAAACTTGCTTAAAGATTAAACATTTCGTATTCTCCGAGAAATCCGTTGATTCACAGTTGAAAAACGTTAACCATTGAAAATAAGCGTGTTAAATCACTTTATTTGTATTAAAAATTAACATCGGTTCGTAATATCCCGAACTTACCTTCACGTTCCCAAGATCCCGAACTTACCGTCGCGTTCCTAATATCCCAAACTTGCTCAAAAAATTGAACAACATTCTTTTTTCTCATAAAAAGCCTTGTACGAAATGATCTTTTTCAATAACTTAAATGGAAAAGCAAATTATGTATAACCAAAACCTCTTCATTTATGGGAGCAATTAAGCCTTTTCTTTACACCAATTTCGAACAATCAGTTGCCTTGGGTGCAAGGGCACTCAATCATCCGTGTCGTGTAAAAATGATGCACCTTATTTGGGAAAACGAAGGACTCAATAGCGTTGATCTTGCTCAATTCTTTCATATATCCAAATCTACTGTTCATGACCATATTCGAAAACTCAGAGATGCCGGATTTGTTGATATAACCTATCATCCTCACTACTATTCCCTTTCCATCGATTCCAAAACGTATGAAAAATTCATTTCATTGGCAGAATTCTTTGGACAACACCCAACTTCGCCCTTCTATTTATCAGCAAAACACTAGCTTTGCAGCACTGATTGAACAAAAATGAGTGACTTCGATTTAACACAAGCGATCAATAACATGAAAGAAGGTGGTATCATCCTTTTTCCAACCGATACCATTTGGGGAGTAGGATGTGATGCTACTGATGAAGCAGCTTGTCAACGGATTATGGATTTAAAACAACGTCCTGAGGAAAAGAGTTTTGTGTTACTGGCCGATAGTTTTCAGATGATCGAAAAGTACATTCCCGAATTTCCGGATGTGTGTTACGATTTGGCCGATCTGGCCGAAAAACCGCTCACTATTATTTATCCAAATGCAAAAGGATTGGCACCAACGGTTTTGGCAGCCGACGGATCTGTGGGAATTCGACTTACCAAAGACCCGATTTGCCTGAAACTCATTCGTGCAATCAGAAAACCGATTGTTGCTACATCAGCCAATCTTTCGGGAGAGGCACATCCAACTCGTTTCGCGGAAATCAAGCAACAAATCAAAGACGGAGTTGATGCGATTGTGATGGAACGTTTGGACGAAAAATGTACCACTCCTTCACAGATTATCAAAATCGGATTGGACAGCTCGATTCAAATCATCCGAAAGTAAAAGGCCTTTCCTAATAGAATTCCTCATCATCTTCATGCTCAAGATCCGGAATAACATAGCCGTTTACTTCCGTATGCCTGATTTGTCCGCCAAGATAACCTGTGCGTGCAACAATTGAAAATCCGGCCAGAGACACCACCAAAGTTATCCAGGCAAAAGTATTGGTTGTTTCACGCTTTCTGACAGTCATAAAGGTTGCCAGTATTGCTAAGACTCCCAACACAATCATCACTATCAACGCATAGTTGGCGGCATCTTCATGTTTCACAAGCATGTCATTGGCAATTCCGGGAATATCCTCAACCGTTTCTTCAGCTCCTTTACCGCTTAGATAGGCTATTAATCCGCTAAATGCCGACAGAAAAAAGACTACATAAGCTGCTAGTTTGGTGGTAGTGCTTTTCGACCAGATTCCTATTGCCAGTACAATAGCGCCGAAAAGGGACCCGAATATGGGCATGTGGTTGATCAATAAATGTACGTGTACTTCGTTCATAAGCCGTAGAATTATTGTTGCCCTCAAGTTACTTGACTTTCATCTCAATTTTGTTACACCCGAACAGAGAAGAATTACATCTATCCCACTCTTTATACACGTTTCATTTTTCAGGAAAGACTCAACTGTTCAGAACCGAAAAATGACTTACTCTTCGTATATTTGCACCCGTCAAACGAAGGACGGTCACACAATGCAGCAACAGAATTACGCAGACAGACTTAAACATCCTGTGTTTAAAGTCATTTCAGGCATCATCACGGAACAAGGTTTAGAAGCTTACGTGATTGGTGGTTTTGTGCGCGATTTGTTGCTCGAACGCCCTTCCAAAGACATTGACATAGTGGTGGTCGGAAACGGTATGGAACTGGCGAAAGCTGCTGCTGAAAAGCTACGCGTGAAAAAAGTTTCTTATTTCAAGAATTTCGGGACGGCGCAGTTTGTTTACAAAGACCTCGATGTGGAATTCGTAGGTGCCCGTAAGGAATCGTACCAACGTGATTCACGCAAACCGATTGTAGAAGACGGAACGCTGAGCGATGACCAGAAACGCCGCGATTTCACCATCAATGCATTGGCACTTGACTTACGGGCAGAAACCTTCGGAAATATCATTGATCCGTTTGGTGGATTGGAAGATCTGGAAAAAGGAATTCTGCGAACACCGTTGGAACCCGAACAAACATATTCCGATGATCCCCTGCGGATGATGCGTGCTATCCGGTTTGCAACGCAACTCGATTTTCAGATCGAACGCAAAAGCCTGGAAGCCATTCGTACACACGCTGAACGTTTGGAAATCATTTCCGAAGAGCGGATCATGGATGAATTGAACAAAATCATCAAAACACCGAAGCCTTCGCGTGGTTTTGAATTGCTGTTCTCTACTCAATTATTACATCAGTTTTTCCCGGAAATGGTGGCGCTTTACGGCATCGAAACCATCAACGGAAAAAGTCATAAAGACAATTTCTTTCACACGTTGGAAGTATTGGATAACGTGTGTCTGAATTCCGACGATTTGTGGCTGCGTTGGTCGGCTATTCTGCACGATATAGCCAAACCGCCTACAAAACGGTTCGATACCGAAATTGGCTGGACTTTTCACGGACACGAAGAATTGGGTGCTCGCATGGTTCCTAAGATCTTCAAACGTCTGCGACTTCCGCTCGACCAAAAAATGAAATACGTCCAAAAGCTTGTGCGTCTTCATTTACGTCCTATTGCGTTAGTAAAAGGTTCGGTAACCGATTCGGCTATCAGACGCTTGTTGTTTGAAGCCGGTGATGATATCGAAGACCTCATGACGCTGTGCAACGCCGATATTACTTCCAAGAACGAATTCAAAGTAAAGAAATACCGTCAAAACTTTGAGCTCGTTTCGCAGAAACTGAAAGATGTGGAGGAAAAAGACCGCGTGCGGAACTTTCAACCTCCGGTTTCAGGTGAATTGATTATGAGCACATTTAATCTGACTCCCTGCAGTGAAATCGGCACGATTAAAAGCCGCATCAAAGAAGCAATTCTGGAAGGAGAAATTGCCAATGAACACGATGCAGCCGTCGAATACATGTTTACTGTCGCCAAAGAATTGGGATTAGAAAAACAGAACAACTAAATACGGTAGAATCTTACTATTTTTGAACAAATTTTTACCTTACATGGGAGCTTTGAAATTTCGCGTTTTATTGGATTCTGAAAAAGACCGGGAAACATTTCGCGATATACTTATTAACGACACCGACAACTTTGAAACGCTCTACCGTGCCATTTTGAATGCCTTCCGTTTTGAAGGTCAGGAAATAGGTTCTTTTTACATGTCAAACGACGATTGGGACAAAGGTCATGAAATCGGGCTGATGGACATGCGTTATTCCGACGAAGACGAAAGCCTTCCAAGTGTAATGAAAGAGGCCGTTTTGAAAGATTTTATGGAAGTTCCTGATCAGAAAATCATTCTGGTGTACGATTTCCTGCGCATGTGGATTTTCCTCATCGAATTGCTTGAACAAACCGACCAAACGGTTGAAAAACCCGAAGTAGTGCTTTCAATTGGAGTGGCACCACCCGAAGATTCCAAAATGATTCCGGAAGATTCCGATTTCATGGAAGAAGGCGATGAAGACGAACTGTTCAATGATCAGGATGATTTCGACGACGGTTACGACGAAGAAGATTACTCGAATTACGACGAGTTTAACTATTAAAAAGTGAAAATATAAAATGTAGGGATGACTCACGAGTCGCCCTTACATTTTACATTTTCAATTCATATAATATGGAGGAAAAAAAATTCGGTGACCCGATTGGTGTTGCCATTAAGGAATACGCCAGCAGTCGCAAACCAGAGGATATCACTGTCACTTCGGATATTTGTGACGACGATATCATTCCATTGGAAGTATTGTTCCGCAACTACGATGAAATGCCCGAAATCGAGCAAACAGCGCTTGACCGAAGTTCCGGTAAAGTATTGGATGTAGGGGCCGGAGCCGGAATTCACGCGATTCACCTGCAAGATCAGGGAATGGACGTAACGTGTATCGATATTTCGCAAGGAGCGGTTGATTATCTCAACGCAAACGGCCTGAAAGCACAACGCATTAACTTCTTCTCGCTCAAGGACCAGCAGTTCGATACGATCCTGATGCTCATGAACGGCATAGGAATTGCAGGAAAGCTTTCCAATTTGGAAACAACATTGACACATGCAAAGAGTTTGTTGAAACCGGGCGGAAAAATCCTCTGCGATTCATCCGATATTCGTTATTTGTACGAAGACGAAGATGGCGCGCTTTGGATTGATCTCAATACGGAGTATTACGGCAATTTTCGGTTCCAGATGAAATACAAAAAAGAAAAAGGCCCTTGGTTTGACTGGTTGTATGTCGATTTTGACACACTTTTCCAGGCAGCCAAAAATGTGGGCTTAAAAGCACAGCGCGTAGTGGAAATTGAAGACCATTACTTAGCTGAAATCACTTTGAGTTAAATGAAAACATTTCTGACGTTCGTCTTTTCGGTAGTCATTGCCTGGTTCGGTTTCGGACAGGAAAAGACGTTGTTGTTCAGTATCAAAGGAAAAGACACCAAGCCTTCTTACCTGTTCGGAACGGTACATATGATCGCTGATACGGCGTATTATTTCCCAACAAAACTGGACAAAACGTTGAGCAAAACAGATCAGCTGGTGTTGGAAATAGACGAAAGCATCGGTGATCGCGCAAAGGCGCAAAAAATGCTGATGCTCGACTCGGGAAATGTATTCGACCAATTCACCAAAGAACAGGCCGACAGCATTATTCAATGGGGTTCTTCCCTATTGGGAATGAAACCGGATGTGTTTGAGAAAAATTTCAGCGGCATGAAACCGTTTGTGTTGATGCAAATTGGCGTACAGGCCATGATGAACGCACGTTCCAAGTCGTATGAAATGGAATTGATGTCAAAAGCCAATGCCAACAAACAACCAATCAAAGGGCTGGAAACCATGGAATCGCAGTTTGCCATTTTCGAGGAAATGAAACCCGATGTTGTGACAGACATGATCATGGAAGGCATTCGCCACCCCGAAAAAGCGGAAGAAACTCAACGGGAATTGGTGAAATTGTACGTTGACAAAGACGTGGAAGGGTTGGCAAAACTCATTACCGAATCGGAAGACATGGGCAACAGCGCCGAAGAATTATTGTTTCGTCGCAACCGCAACTGGATTCCAATCATGACCGATTATATGAAAACCCAATCGTGTTTTTTTGCCGTTGGTGCGGGCCATTTAGGCGGTGACCAGGGCGTTATTCAATTACTCAAAGATGCAGGTTATACTATTACGCCCATTGTTTATTAAATTCTCTTTACTCGTTTTCATCACGCTATCGCTTGGCGCGTGTAAAACGTATTCCGATGACGATAAAGCGTCGTTTGACAAAACGATTGAGCAATACATCGCCAAGAAGAAAGACTGGAAAATGACCAAATCCACTTCGGGTTTGTACTTGGAAGTCTTGCAGGAAGGAACCGGAGACGAACCGGTCATTTTTGGAAGTGAAGTAACTATCGCTTACAAAGGGCAACTTCTCAATGGTAAAGTCTTCGATAAAAAAACAATCAAAGCTCCGCTCAAAAGCAACCTCAAAGGCTTGATCATGGCGTTCCAGGAAGGATTGCTTGGACAAAAAGCCGGTGCAAAATTGCGCATGGTAGTTCCGCCACATTTGGGCTATGCCGATAATGAGTTGGAAGGAATTCCGGCGAATTCGGTGTTGGTGTTTGAGGTTGAATTGGTGGAGGTTTATTAAATCGCCAACCGCATCGTCACTCCATACCAGCTGCTGGCCCTGTTTGCTTTTTGGTCAGCGATTACAAAGTGTTTGAACGTTGGTCGAACGGTGATCCCAAAAGCCAATCCTTGCAAGGTTTTTCCATTTTTCCAGGGTCTGAAACTCAATTCCAATGGAATTTGCAGCGCAACTGAATGTGATTTCGGAGCGTCGGCTATTTCCTTCTGATCCAGTTCATTCTCACCCTGATTGGTTGATTCCAAACTCGGGTCCACTGTCGACCAATTGCTTTCATAGGTATACAACCGTGAATTGACCGAGAATCCTACATTCGCACTTACGCCTACATACAAGGAAAAACGACGCAACGGATCGGTTTGAAAAAAGTGCGAAACACCAAACATGAATTCGTTGGCCGAATAAGATCGTCCTATGGTTTGATAGTGTGTGGAATCTACCGTGTACTGTTGCCCGGTTTGACTCGACGTTAGCGTATCGATGGTAATGATTTCCGTTCTGGTCCAGTTTTGGTTCGATTCATAACCAATTCCACTCCCGAAAACAATTCCCAATGAAGACCGGATTTTTTTTGCATCCAAAAACGCATTTCGGTACGAAACATGCACCGAACCTAATACATAGGAGTTTGTGGCCAAAATAGTTGCCGGCTCGCTAAAGGAATACATCGAATAACTATTCTGCTGAAAATTCAGTGAATCGGCTGGAATGACAAAATCAGGCGTGTATTTATTCCATGTTTCATCACTGATTCCGGCCGAATAAGGGTTTGCAAATCCTGTTGAAATGGCAATTTCTACAATACGATTATTCGGTTCTGTTCCCTGGGAATAAGTGTTTGAGGAAATTGCTGCCAGTAACAATGAAACGGCAACTAACTTTAAATGAATGAAATACGACATGACAGGTAAGTAATAATGAAGGTGAATTTGAATGCTGCTTTATTCAACGCTGATATCTCTATTTTAGTGCAGGTTTCTGGTCAAAATATAATTTGCTGCTATATTTTTAAGATACCTTCCCTACTTTTCGCCGAGGCTGGAAAAGTAGGGAAAACATCCTTTTTGCACCATTCAAAGCCGTTCGCAAAACAATTCGCCGAAACCATTGTCAAAACCAAATCAAACCGCTACTTTTGGGTTCGATTTAAAAACGAATCTAATTCTCTCAAACATGAGTGTTCTGGTAAATAAAGACTCTAAAGTAATTGTACAAGGTTTCACAGGAAGTGAAGGTACGTTCCACGCGGGACAAATGATTGAATACGGTACCAACGTTGTTGGTGGTGTAACTCCGGGAAAAGGAGGTTCTTCTCATTTGGATCGTCCTGTTTTTAACACAGTGGCTGATGCCGTTGCTAAAACCGGAGCTGATGTTTCCATTATTTTCGTTCCACCTGCATTTGCTGCAGATGCGATCATGGAAGCTGCCAACGCAGGAATTAAAGTGATTGTTTGTATCACGGAAGGTATTCCGGTAAACGATATGGTGAAAGCCAAAGAATACATCAAAGGTTTCAACACACGTTTGATCGGTCCTAACTGTCCGGGTGTTATTACTGCCGGTGAAGCGAAAGTGGGAATTATGCCAGGATTCGTTTTCAAAAAAGGGAAAATCGGAATCGTTTCAAAATCAGGAACATTGACGTACGAAGCTGCTGACCAGGTTGCGAAAGCAGGTTTGGGAATCACTACAGCTATCGGAATCGGTGGTGACCCGATTATCGGAACAACTACACGTGAAGCGGTTGAGTTATTGATGAACGATCCTGAAACAGAAGGTATCGTGATGATTGGTGAGATCGGTGGAAACTTAGAAGCGATCGCTGCTCGTTGGATCAAAGAACACGGAACAAAACCGGTTGTTGGATTCATCGCCGGAGAAACTGCTCCGAAAGGCCGCACAATGGGTCACGCAGGTGCAATTGTTGGTGGTGATGATGATACTGCTGAGGCGAAAAAACGCATCATGCGCGAGTGTGGTATTCACGTAGTGGATTCCCCTGCACAAATCGGCGCTAAAATGGCAGAAGTTATTGGAGTTACAGCTTAATAGAAGCTACTACATAATTCAACTATCCCGGTTTGCTTTTGGTAGACCGGGATTTTTTTATTCCAATCGGGAAAACAAAACCGACATTCAACCTTTTTACAGTGTTATCTGTCTGGTTTTGAATGCACAGAACCGCTTTTTTTTCATATCAGGTTCATTTCTCTTTACCTTTAAGGAAACAATTAAAACAATCAGCATGAAGAAAAGCTACTTTTTAAGTGCTCTTGCTATGGGCACGACGTTCAATCTGCTTGCACAGCCTACGTTCTCAGCATTTGAGATGAGTCCGCTTGCAGGGGAATCGTATGTCAACTACAATTGTCCATATATTTCTCCGGGATCAAGCGGGGCCAATGTTACCTTTGACTTTAGTGGCCTTGTGAAAACAGACACAACTTTCGTGGCTTACACGGGCGGAAACGCTTCTTATCCCGGAAGCAATCTTACGGGCAGCTACACAACCTATGGGCAAACAGACCAAATCTTCATGAATACAACTGTAGGTGGAATTTCGTATGTAGGCATGTTTCTGGAAAATGTCGTATCCATTCTTTACCAGGATGAAATGGAGCTCCACACCTATCTGCTCACCTACAATTCTACCAATACCGACTATTTTCATGCAACCTTCGGGCCCTGGGAGCGTTTCGGAACAATAACGACCACAGCTGATGCTTACGGAACGTTGATTACACCAGAGGGAACGTTTACGAATGTCTTGCGTGTTCACTACCTCCAAAATTATACCGACTCGTCTTCATTTTCGGAAATCGATTTTGTGTCCGATGTTTATGCCTGGTACAAAGAAGGTTATCACTTTCCGCTGGCTTCTATTACTTACCAAACAACACCGCAGGGTGGTTTCAATCAATATGCCCATTACCTGGAAACAACCACTCTGGGATTGTCAGAGGAAGAAAAGGCTTCGCTTTCCATTTACCCGAATCCGGCTACAGATGTGGCGACCGTTCGCTTAAAATCGAATGAAACACTAAAAGCATTGACGATAACCGATATGAATGGCCGCGCAATAGATGTGGCCTATACTTCTAACACAACTGAAGCTTCATTGGACCTTCATCATCTTGATGCGGGCCTTTATTTGATTGAGTTACACTACGAGTCGGGTGAAACCGGTCTTGGGAAAATCCAGGTGAATTAAAAGAGTTCGACAGTTATTCGTTAGAGCATTCATCAGTTGGTGAGTTATTAAAATCCCGGTTCACGAAGGTAGATCGGGATTTTTTTTTTGCAGTCCCTATGGGACTATGGAGATATGTGTGAAATCACTCCGAATGTTTATTAATAATCACCTGAATCCGTTTTTCATCACCCACAAGCCAAACGGTATCATACTCTTCGAAAATCAAATCAGACTCAGGATTGAGGATGCGCTCTCCATCCCGCTCCACTCCTACCACCAATCCGTGTGATCGTTCACGTATAGACGTTTCCCGAATTGTTTTCCCAATAAAGGTCGATTTCGCCCCGATGGTAAAATGATGCAGGGAAACTTCCGTCTGAATCCGCGGTTCTACAAAGGATTTGCTGACCGAAATTTCAATGAGATGTTCAAATTTCCGGAGTTGCTCATCCGTTCCGATCACCGATAAAACATCGTTCGGGTACAAACGCTCGTTCCTGTTCGGAACATTGATTGTCAAACCATTCCGTCGGATCACTGCAATGTTAATTCCGTAGGTTTCCCGTAGCTTCGAATCCATGAGTGTCATTCCGATAAAAGGCAGTCCGGCGTGCAATTCCAACATCGCCATGTGCGAATCCCACGGAGTTTCGATATCCGTTCTCAATCTTAAGTGTTCTTCACGTTGGTTGAGATTGGCTAAAAAACGAAGTTCTATTCTGCTGTAAAATGCCTGAATTTTGTTACGAAACAACACCAGAAATAAGCTTGTGATCAACACACCTGCAAGTGCCACCCAGGCTGAATACATGGTTTGGAACAAAAACCCGATGTAAAACAGCGCCAGTACCAAACGCGAAATCATCAATGCCATCAGTGGCCCACGCTGCGAAGGTTTGTGCCACAATTTGGCAAATTCGGCCTGGTTTTTTGTTCTGAATGCCAGCGCCCAAAGGAAAGGTGACAGCAAGATCATCGTTAGCAAGGTTGTAACAATACCTCGCCACTCATTCTCAGGCATGAGTGGATATAGGTACTTGGTCGTCAATAAAATGATCGTTATAATCACCACTGAAAATATTACGGTATTGGTGAAATAAAACCGCAGTATCTTTTTCCAGTCGCTGGCTTCGTTTACCTTCAACGCCCCTAAACTGTAATCATTGATTCTGTTGATCCATTTTTTGGGAAGGCGCTTTTCAAGAAACTTATAAAACGGTCCCGAAAGACGGATCATAAAAGGTGTTGTAAAGGTGGTGATCACAGAAACAGCCACGGCTATCGGGTACAGGAAATCGCTCGTAACCTGAAGTGTGAGTCCCAGCGTGGCAATAATGAACGAGAATTCACCAATCTGCGAAAGGCTCATCCCGGATTGTACGGCTATTTTGAGTGGTTGTCCTGAAACAAGTGCTCCCAGCGTCACAAAAAACGGTTTCCCGAAGAGTAAAACAAGCGTAGCAAGCGCAATTGGCAACGCGTGCACAACCAGCATTTTAGGATCAATGAGCATTCCTACCGAAACGAAGAAAATGGCTCCAAACAGACTTTGTAACGGTTTCAGCACGTGTTCGATCTTCTCGGCCTTGGTAGTTTCGGCCAGAATAGATCCCATAATAAACGCGCCCAACGCAGGCGAAAAACCGGCCATTGTTGCCAATACAACCATCATAAAACAAAGTGCCAGCGACACGATCAGCAATGTTTCTTCGCTCAGCAAACGACGCAACCTTTTCAGCAAGGACGGCAAAATATAGATCCCGGAGAGGAACCACAAGATCAGGAAGAACAACAATTTGAACACCGAAATGATCATTTCCATTCCCTGGAAAGTACGGCTGATGGAAACCGTAGACAATATCACCATTAGTACAACAGCTACAATGTCTTCCACCACCAAAACACCCATGACGATTCCAGAGAATTTCTGGCTTTTCACCCCCAATTCGTCAAACGCCTTGATAATGATGGTCGTAGAGGCGATTGCAAGAATTCCGCCAAGGAACAACGAGTCAATATTACTCCAATCCAGGAACAATCTGCCAATGAAAAAGCCAATCAGCATTGTCATCCCAACACCGGTAAGTGCCGTGATTACAGCTACGCCCCCTACTTTCAGCAGTTTTTTAAAACTGAATTCGAGCCCCAGGCCGAACAATAAAAACAACACTCCGATTTCGGCCCAGATTTTTACGCTTTCTATTTCTACTACCGATGGGAAAACTTTGAAATTAGGCCCAACCAAAAATCCGGCTATAATATACCCAAGCACAACAGGTTGTTTTAACCACTTAAAAATCAGCGATATGACAGCTGCTGCAATTAAAACAAGAGCAAGGTCGTATATAAGAGGAGATAAATGTTGCATGTTATGGCTTTACTGTCATCTGAACATTTCGTTCCTAAAATACAGTTTTTTCGAGCATTTTCGGCGCAAAACGGAGCGTTTTGTCGGTTTTAACTTAAAATGGCAATCTCAATCTGTCATAATTCTTTGTGTTTGAAAAGTACTTTTTACCTATTTTCACTTTATGAAACAAACCAAAGATCCGGGGTTAGGAACCACGTTTAACAAGTCGGTAAAGCGCATGTTGAATGAAGACGGCGGCTTCAACATCAAACGCGTTGGAACGGTGAGCACCTTTCGCGATTTCTACAAATACCTGATCGATCTTCCTACCTTCAAGTTTGCTGGTTTTATCTTCCTGTTTTTTGTTGGAATGAACCTGTTGTTTGCGTTGGGTTATCTGGCAATTGGTATGGACCAACTCAGTGGCATTCCACGGAAACAGCCGCATCTCGTCAGCGCATTTTACTTCAGCGCACAAACTTTCACCACCGTTGGTTACGGCGCCATTGCTCCAAAAGGAAACGGAGCATCGATCCTGGCTTCGTTTGAAGCGTTCTTTGGTTTGATCAGTTTCGCCATCGCCACGGGTCTTATTTACGGGCGTTTTTCGCGACCGTCTACCAAAATTGCTTTTTCGCACAACGCCATCATTACGCCTTACAAAGACGGAAAGGCCATGATGTTTAAAATGGTAAACAAACGCAACAGTATTCTGCTCAACTGCAAAGTGAATATCACGTTGTCCATTGCACACAAGGATCGCAAAGACGGACACATGGTGCGTGAATACTACAACGTTCCGCTGGAAACGGATTTTGTGCGCTACTTTCCACTTACCTGGACGCTGGTGCATGTGATCGACGAACAATCACCGTTGTATGAACTGGATATTGAACAACTGCAAACCAGGACTTCCGAATTGCTGATCCTCATCGAGGCTTTTGATGAAACATATTCGCAAATGGTGCTTCAAAAACATTCATACGCTGATCATCAATGGGTTGAAAACGTGAAATTCAAGCGCAACTTTCACGCCAATGAAAGCGGACAGATCATTCTCAATATCCACGAATTAAGCGAACTGGAAAATTTGTGAAAATCGCATATCCAGTATCTTTTAAACAAAAACACATCACTTTATTGGTTATTTTTGAACCATGTCAGAACAACTTCGGCTTGCGGTAACCTATCCGGTAATGGAACATTTTTACACTCTTCAGGGTGAAGGAAGGTATTCGGGTACTGCCGCTTATTTTATCCGGCTTGGTGGTTGTGATGTGGGTTGTGTTTGGTGCGACGTGAAAGAATCGTGGGACGCTGATGCACATCCGCAAATGAGTGTGGAAGCCATGGTAAATGAAGTTTCCGCTCACCCGGGGAATTTGGTGGTCATTACAGGCGGAGAACCTGCCATGTACGATTTGACGCCACTCGTAGAAGAACTCAAAGCCGCGGGTAAATATGTAGCGATTGAAACTTCCGGCGCTCACCCGTTGATTGGCGAAGTGGACTGGTATACTTTTTCTCCGAAAAAATTCAAAGAACCGGTTGCCGAAGCCTACGAAAAGGCATCCGAACTGAAAGTGGTTATTTATCATTCTTCTGATTTTGCCTGGGCAGAAAAACATGCACGTAACGTTTCCGAAGACTGCCGTTTGTACTTACAACCGGAATGGTCAAAACAGGAACGATTATTGCCTGAATTGATTGAATACGTAAAACAGCACCCGAAATGGACAGTTTCGCTGCAAACGCATAAATACTTACAAATACCTTAAACGCATGAGAATTATCGGTATTCTGCTTTTTATCTTCACCATTGTTTCGTGCTCAACTGCACAAAAAGGATATTCCACTACCAACAAAAAAGCCATCGTGCTTTTTGAAGAAGGTAAAAAAGCGCCGGAGGTTACGCGCGATCCGCAAACCGGCCGTCCGAATTACAAAGAAGGCATCCGGTTGATGGACAAGGCGTTGGAAAAAGACCCGAACTTCTGGGAAGCACACGTTGTGGCAGCAGAATTTGCCGAATATGCCAACCTGGCTGATATCGCGATTGATCATTATGTGAAAGCGCTGGCAATTAATCCTGAACACAGTCCATCGGGAAGCACGTATTTTTACCTCGGAAACCTGTATTACGTTACCGGAAAATACGACGATTGCATTAAAACACTGGAGTTTTATGTCAGCAATCCACGCGCTAACCCCGATATGGTATTGGATGCAGAGGAAATCATGGCTTCGGCTGCGTTTGCCAAAGAAGCGGTAAAAAATCCGACGAAGTTCGAACCAATCAATCTTGGTCCGGGAGTCAATACAGCCGATCCGGAGTACTTCCCAACCATTACTGTTGACGGAAAAACCATTCTTTTTACCCGCTTGATCAACGACAGTCGTGTGGAAGGTTCGCTACCTAAACAGGAAGATTTTTATGTTTCCAATCTGAGCGACAACAACGCCTGGCAAACTGCCATTCCAATGCCCAATAACATCAATACGGTTCGTAACGAAGGCGCGCCAACCATTTCTGCCGACGGAAGAAGCCTGATCTTCGTAGCCTGTTCAATGGGCGATGTATTGGATTATGGTGACGATCGAAGCGGTCGCGGAAGCTGCGATTTGTTCATTACCAAACGATTGGGAAGCAAATGGAGTAATCCGGAAAACCTTCCCGGGAAAATCAACAGCGGAAGCTGGGAATCACAACCATCCCTTTCAGCCGACGGAAAAACATTGTATTTCGTGAAACGCGTTAGTTCACGCGGGATGACGCAAGACGCCGATATCTTTATGTCGACCCTGCAGGATGACGGAACATGGGGCTTACCTGCACGTCTTTCCAACAACGTTAACACACCTATGATGGAAGAATCAGTATTGATTCACCCGGATGGAAAAACCTTGTATTTTTCTTCTCGTGGCCACCAGGGAATGGGCGGTTTGGATATTTATGTTTCGCGACTGGATGCAACCGGAGTCTGGGGAAAAGCCGAGAATTTAGGTTACCCGATCAATACACGTTACGATGAAAACTCATTGATGGTAAGTTCAGACGGTGAAATTGCCTTCTTTGCTTCTGATCGCGAAGGCGGTTACGGTGATCTGGATATTTATTACTTTGAAATGCCAGAGAACCTTCGTCCGACTAAGACTTTGTATTTCGACGGTTTGGTTTACAACATCGATAACAAACGACCGGTTCCGGGTAAATTCTCCTTGATCGATCTAAAAACCGGTAAAGAAGTCATTCGTTCTGAAGCTGATGGAATCACCGGAGCATTTACTGTTACATTACCCGTTGACCGTGAATATGCCTTAAGTGTAAGTTATCCGGGCTACAACGACTTTTCAGCTCACTTCAATATGACGATTCCTGACGAGCAGGAAGTTGTTCACATGGATGTGCCGATGGTGCCGCTTACAAGTCTTGAACCTGTTGCATTGCGCAATGTATTCTTCGATTTGGCAAGTGCTAATTTACGTACTGAATCGTCGGTTGAGTTGAATAAACTACGTGACTTCCTCAAAACCAATGCAACATTGAAGATTGAGTTGGGAGGACATACCGATACACGTGGTGATGCGGCTGAAAATCAGGTGCTTTCTCAGAATCGTGCGAAAGCGGTGTTTGATTACCTGGTAAAACAAGGAATTGATGCCAAACGTATGACGTATAAAGGTTACGGTGAAACGAAAACGATCATTTCAGACGAGCAAATCTCAAAAATGACAACTGAAAAAGAGAAAGAAAAAGCGCACCAGGAAAACAGACGCACCGAATACAGAATTATTCAGTAATATGCACTTCTTACGACTCATACGTCCGGTAAACTTGTTGGTGATTGCGCTCACCATGTACGGAGTGCGCATCTTCTTTTTGCCGTACATGCATGAGCCGTGTTCGTGCCTTGGCTGGAATTCGGAGCCGTTTGACTTTTTCCTATTGGTTCTTTCCACTGTAATCATTGCTGCGGGTGGAAACATCATCAACGATTATTTTGATGTGAAAGCCGACCGGATCAATAAACCGGAAAAGCTGATCATTACCAAATACATCAAACCGCGCTGGGCCATTCTCACGCATTGGATTTTCAATTTGGTGGCATTCGGTATTGCCTGTTATCTGAGCTGGCGTCACGAGACGTTTTGGTACATGTTCATCCATTTGCTCAGCATCAACGGACTGTGGTTCTATTCTATGTATTTCAAACGTCGGTTCCTGATCGGAAATGTGATTATCTCGGTACTTACAGGCTTGGTTCCTATCTTATGCGGGATTTACTTTTTGGATATTACAGCGCCGTTCGACAGAGATAATCTTTCTGTGTATTGGACCACAAGCGATGGAAGCTGGATTACCGATTTGAACCTGAAAATTTTCTTCGTGTTGTTTTTTGCCATTTTTGCGGCCTCACTGAATCTGGTACGTGAAATTGTGAAAGACATGGAAGACGTGCCAGGTGATTTGGTCTTAAAAGCGAAAACACTTCCCATTGTTTTGGGTCAGCAAAAAACCAAATGGATCGTCATTGTGCTGATTCTGGTGATGCTAATTTTACCGACGCCGTTTATTTGGGAAGCATATGCCATCTACGGAAATGTCTTTGTACTGGCCATGGCCCCTGCCCTTTTGGTAATCATCGGTTTGCTGATCGTGATTCTTCAATTGTTGAAAGCGACCGAAAAGCACCAGCTTAAACGCGCCGATTTGGTATTGAAACTGGTGATGTTTATTGGTTGCTGTATGCCTTTTTACTGGTATTTCTTATGACAAAATGGATTTTAGGTTCGGGATCGCCCCGCAGAAAAGAACTACTGGCCGGCATTGGCGTTGAGTTTACCATCCGCACCAAAGACACCGAAGAAGTTTATCCTTCGACTCTAACTCCACAAGATGTTCCGTTGTTTTTAGCCGAATTAAAAGCCAAAGCACTTCTCCCTGATTTAGTGGAAAACGAAACCGTTATTTGCGCCGATACAGTAGTCATCCTCAACGGTGAAATCATCGGGAAACCGGTAGATAAAGCAGACGCCATTTCCATGCTGCAACGGCTTTCAGGCCAAACGCACGAAGTAGTGACCGGGGTTTTTATCGGAAACAAACACAAACAGCTGTTACAATCCGATTCTACGATGGTCACATTTACCACATTGACTGCTGATGAAATCGCCAACTACGTAGATCGTTATCAACCGTTTGATAAAGCGGGTTCTTATGGCGTTCAGGAATGGTTGGGGTATGTGGCCGTGGAAAAACTGGTCGGATCGTATACGAATGTAATGGGATTGCCCACACATGTGGTGTATAAAATGATCCGCGATTGGAGCAATTAGTCCCGTAGGACTTCGCTTTCTTCTAAACGAAAAATGCCTGTCCGACGAATCAAACAGGCATTTCAATTTGTATTAATTTCTTATTGTTTCACAAACTGACTCACTTTCGTTCCCTCACTTCCGGCAGCGGTTATGTAGTACAACCCTTTACTAAGATCGGAAATTTGTAAATCAACTCCCAGGTAGTTTCCAACCGATTGAGTGGTTGTTTCTTTCAGAACACGTCCGTTGGCATCGCGCAAGGTAACGGTCACTTCTTTACCTAACTGTCCGTTGTATTCCACACGCACTTCATCAGTGGCAGGATTCGGGAACAATTGCAATGATTCATCCAACATTCCTTTGTCTTCGGTGTTTAAAGCAAATCCAACAGAGAAATCATAGCGATGGTATTTCCCGAAATCCGCATCAAACGATTCGATGATTCCAGCACCTACATAACGCAAACGGAACTGGCCGCTTGTTTCGCCTTCTACCTGTGATGAATACCAGAAACCGATTCCATCATGGTCAGAATCTTCCAGGATAATCGAGTAACAACCCGGCGCCAAATCAAACGTATCGCGGTATTCGGTAGTATTCGTTAACGTTGTGCGTTCAAATACAGTTGTTCCGTTTCCATCGATCAATTTCCATTTGTTTTCAACCGCTTTGTTGTTTGTTTTAAAGTAAACATAGAACGGTCCGTTGATCATTTCCGGAGCCTGATAAGCTGTTTTGAAAACATTGTTATGTTCGTATTCATCCAAATTCGGTGTGTCTTCAATATCGTAAATCTGTGCATGGAAACCATCGCTGACATTGGCACCAAACCACCAGTTTTGGTCCGTAACCGGAATTTCAACCACTTCTTTTTCCAAGAAGGCCAAATTTCCCGTCCATTCATACTCCAACCAGTTTCCGTAAGTTACCCAGCAACGGATTTTACATTTCGTCAACGGCTGCTCACCTGTATTTTGAATGATCACACGCGGATTCGAACATGTCGGGTTCCACTTGCTGTAATACTCCCATTTATTCGGGTTCAACACATCCACAATAGCGGCATCGTTCTGGAAATTCGGTGCTGAGTAGGAGACCAAATCAAGTGCCATCACATAATTACCGTTTCCTTGTGCCTGGTCGTTTACCGGAATATTTTCAATATCATAATCGACTTCTATCGTATCGCCAGACGTTACATACGAAGTGATTTCATGGTGATAATCCTTTACCATATCACCCGGACACCAGCCTTCACGTGCATATGGCCATGTACCGCCCTGCCCCGTATTCGGATTTGCGCCACAATCGCTTTCTTCCCAAATATCCCAGGTAAAGCGCGGAACACCATCAATAAAGATCTGGTGATCTTTCGGATCCCACTCACAGCAATTTACGCTACCGTTGTGTCCGTGTCCTGTAAAACGCGTTCTGATCTTAAACATCTCAGAAGTATCAGACAATGCTACTTCCTGAGCAGCAAGTACATTGTTATTGTCCAAATCACTGTATTGATAACTGCGGAAATTGGACCAAATCGGTTCGATGTTATCCACATCACGTGGCGGTGTTCCTTCGATGAAAGCAAAACGAAGATCAATCAATTCCTGCGTGTTGTGTGCCGCCAGATCAACCGTTCCGTTGAGGTATTGCTGATAATCGGTCACATCGTAAATCCAGGTAAATCCCTGCGGGCCCAAATCGAAACCGATCCCGTAAGGCGTAATGTAACGGCCGATTTCCACATCATTTACCAATTCAAATGGCGCATTGTAATAGCTGATGGTATCGTTGGTAATGGTTGTTGCCAATGTATTGACGGATGAAGATGCTAACGAACCATCAACTGCAAGTGTATCTGTGGTTGTTTTATCGTAGATCAGTGAATTGTTTACGATGTAGAAACTATTATCGAGCGGTGTGTATTCATACAACGTTTTCGGTTGCGGAAATTGTGTTTCCAAAACAGAGTCAGCGGTTGCTGCGAAATACGTTCCCTGAACAAATGAAACAGCTGGTCGATCACCTCCTGATACTTTTCCGGCTACAGGATAGGCATCCCATTGTACCATGTTTGTCTCAGATGGCATTCCCAAGCGGTTATTGCCCGATTTATCGACCATTGCCAATGTATTGTCAAAATCGTAATACACTTCCAACGCACTGTAGTTCGGGTGAGAAGCATCGATTTTCTTGTCTTTCCAGGTAGCGATTGTAGCCGCATCCAAAGCGGTTGTCCAAACTGTGAATTCATCCAAATCACCACTGTAGGTATAACCCTGATCCCAATTGGAACCGAGGAAGAACTTCGCTACTTTTCCAACCGGTCGCGTTAAACCAGTTCCCGAATGCCACAAAACGCCATCTTTATAGATGAACATCTCGCCCGTGCTTGTTTTTTTGACAAACGTCCAGTGATGCCAGTTGTTATCGATATCGGCAGCTGTAGCCACTTTATTGATGCGATCATAGCCATTTAGTGCACCTGCATCGAAATAAACAGAGTTATCCGACCAAGGGAAATGGATATTCAAAATACGGTTGTTCAGTGAATCAACGGCTTCAAGAACCGACGTATTTGTTCCGAAACTACCATTTCCTTTTGCCCAGAAAGCGATGGAAATATCACCTCCCAGATCAACGTTGCTCAGGTTTACTTCTGCATGATTGGAAACGGTGGTTCTGAAGACACCATTACGACCGTCGTAATCTAACGTAGAAGCAGCAATTCCACTGTCCTGCGCATCAAACTGAATCATAGAACCGGCAGTATTTGCGTCTGTATAGCTCAATTCGACCACAATGTTTGATGTTCCGTCCCACGTAAAAGGCGTTCCGAAATTCACCTGATAGTCTCCTACCGAAATTCCTGATAACTGATCATTGAACACAGAAGTAAAACCGGACGTTTCCCAAGCTGTCAAAGCAGCATTGTTCGTTGCTTTTAAACGAATGGAAACATTTTGCAGGTTGGAAATAGCGTTTAAAAACGAGAATTCCATTGCCTGTAAATCTCCGATTGTTGCACCTGAAGCCAATAAATCAGCTGCAGAAACAAGCCATTGCATGGTATGTCCGTTAGAACCGGTATTCACGATTGCCATAGGTGTGGAAGCCGTTCCGGCAACAGAATGACTGGTAACTGTATTTGGCGAACGTCGTTGTACGCTTTTCCAAACCTGATCGTATGTCGGTGTGAGATTGTAAGAACTGGTAGCCGGTGAAAGCGTGTTGATCCGATAACGCATTCCGTCTGCACGAATTGAATCCATCACTCCTGTGTGATCAAAAATGCGGGTATAGGTCAAATAATCCCATTCGCCGCAATTGTACTGATCCCACGTTGTCAAGGGGCTACATTTCAATTTGTAGTACATCAGCACTTTTTCAAAACGCTTGGTATCCAGCGAAGCAGGGAATGGAAATTCGGAGCGTCTGGAGGTAATTGAATCGAATGTGAATGTTTGCACCCAGGTTGTGTCCTGAGCTGTGGCTGTTTGTAGCGTCAAAAATGACACCAGGGTCAGTAAAAATAACTTCATTGGAAAAACGTTTTAGCTTGCCCAAATATACGACACTTCGGCGGGTGAAAGCTGTTCTTTTTTTGCTAAAAATTGCAGCATTCTTGGTATCTAATGAAATTGAGCCGCCAAAAACTGCCGTTCGTTTGTGTTTTCCCGTCGAATAGCCAACCGCTCGATTTTTGCTGGATCGCGGCACGTATTCTGTGTTCCTTTGTTGAACAAAAAACACGCTGAATATGAAAAAAGTACTTTTTTTAAGCACCGCTATGTTGCTTTTAACCGCTGTTTTTACGGCTTGCAAAAAAGGGGAAAATGATCCGTTTCTTTCTCTCAGAAGTCGTAAAGCCAGAATTTCCGGAGAATGGAATCTGGATTATGCCGAGTATGTGCGAATTAGCCAGCTTGACAACGTTGTCTCTAATTATGGAATCAGTTTCTACGACCAAACAGAAGTGACCACCACTTCTACTATAGTATCGGGAGTGACTCTCAATCACGAAATCAGTTCTTCGCCCTGTACCGTGAAACTGACCATTGAAAAAGACGGAACGTACACCCAGGTGAAAACAAAAAACGATGAAGTCACTACCACAAAAGGAACGTGGATCTTCCTGAAAAAGAATGGTGAAAACGATCTGAAAAACAAAGAAGCTATCTTGTTAACGCAATCCAGTATGACCGACTCATCCGGAACCACGACTACCGAAGGCATTGCCGGTGAAGTTTATACCATCGATAAATTACGAAACAAGGAAATGGTTTGGAAAATTCATTCGGAGACTAAGTCGGGCAGCAGTTCAGAACTGGTTGAGGGATTGTTTGAGTTTTCCCAAAACTAAAACATGATAGATTCACAGTTATACCGAAAAAATTAACCACATAGTACACATAGATCGCATAGATCACATAGTTCTTGAGTTTTTTAAGTTATTCAGTTCTATGTTTCCGTATGTGTTCTATGTGGTTAGAAATCATCTGACTTCCCAAATAGGTAAGCGGTTAGCCGTTGTTTTCTCGTAATAAACACTTCGTTTGTAAATGAAGTAAAGCTGGTCCCAGGCACTTTTGGCAAAATCGGGATCGGCTAGCTTTTTCGCATTAAAATCTTCGGCCAGTTTCGGGTCATTTGCTAAAATTTCGGCGGCTTTTTCTTCAAACACATAGGACGAGAAGTATTCTTTTTGCTGCAGGTAACTATCGAAGAAATTCCAGGAAAAGTAACTGTCTTCGGCTGCAGGTTCAAGCACCGAAACAATGAAGTACGATTTGGGCTGTCGGGTAGAAACCATAACTGTTCCCCGGGGTATCAAGACCTGGTTTTGCTCTTTTTCAATCACAGTTCCCGAATGCAGGAAATGACCTTCGTACGGTTGTTTGGGCGAATCGTATTTCAGCACTTTGTTGGTAGTAACGGAAATAAGCGAGTCGTGCAAAACCGTTGACAGTTGAATGCCGTTGGCTTTCAGTCGAGCTATGACTTCGGTATTGGCTCCGCCAACAAAATAGGCTTTCGGAATGGTAACCGAGTCGGTAGAACGATGTGTTTGAAAGTGAGGAACGTTCTTTGTAAATGGTTGTTTTCTGTCGTAGAACAAGCGTTCCAAACCGGTAACCGGACTGGTTTTGTAAATAGCTTTGTATCCTTTAAACAACACAGAATCGGCCTTATCGGTGCGTTTGAAGTTGTAATGGAATGTCTGCTGTTCCAAACTCCAATCAATGGCCTTTTTACGCGCCAATTCAATATCCGGGGCGCATTCTTTACTCCAGGCAATCAGTTCATCCAAAAACTGCAGGGTTGCTTCCACTCTTTCGGGAAACGGTTTCAGCATGTGGGTTTCGACTGTAAAACTGAGCGTGTGAAACAAGGAAGCATACCCCATCGCATAGCGCGGTAAATCGTTAAAAGCAATGATTCCTTTATCCGGAATGTCTTCTTGTAATTCCACATATGGGAACAAATCTGTTTTGCGTTTTTTCAAACGCGAAGTCAATGACGGAATGCATTTGTCGTATGTGAGTGTGCGCATGGAAGGTGCCATCCGTTCTTTCATCGAGGCGATGTAGGTGAGTGTATATTGGTAATCAGCACCATTGCTCACATGTGTATCTACAAATACATCCGGATCGAGCGCCTGATAAATCGTGGCGAATGTGAATGCGTTGGGAGAATCCATTTTAATGAAATCGCGGTTGAGATCAAGGTTTTGACTATTGCCGCGAAAGCCGTATTCTTCGGGCCCATCCTGATTAGCGCGACTGTTAGACGAACGATTGAACATGCCTCCCACGTTATACGCCGGAATAATAGCAATTACCGGTAAATTGGCGGTTTTCTTGCCGTTTTTGATCCAATTGTCAATCCAGATCAAACAGGCGTTTACACCATCCGGCTCTCCGGGATGAATGGCATTATTGATCAAAACAGTTGTACTGTTCTGCGCTTTTTCAACTGTTTTCAGTGAATCTTGTGCCCCGTTGATGATACACAGGTAAATGGGCCAGTCCGTGTCTGATTTTCCCATTGCGTACAATTCAATTTCGGGATGTTCACGATCGAGTTTCTGGTAATAGGCGATCAGTTCCGGGTAGGTCGGCGATGTATTTCCTGACCATTGTGCGTATGAAATGCCAGTGAATATCAACAAAAGCGGTAAAAAGAAGTATGTTTTCATGAGCAAAAGTTGCCCTAAAATAGCCATTACAGGCAGAAAACGCTTCAATTAGCAAGTGGAAACAATTATTTCCAACGCTGCTTCATCCATTTGGCTTGTTGTTCTTTCGTCAGGAAAGTCCAGGCGAGGATTCTGCTGGTTTTATTTCCCTGTGCCATCGGAAGGATTTTAACTTCCTGTACTTCAACGGAGCGTAACGCTCTTCCGGCATTTTTGAGGTTCGATTCTTTGGAAATCAAGGTAGAGAACCAAAAACAATTGGTAGCAAACTGTTTGCTTTCGCGGATCATACGATCTACAAATCCGGCTTCACCGCCTTCGCACCACAATTCATTGGGTTGTCCACCGAAATTCAGTACCGGAGTTGTTGCTTTTTCCTGTTTCAGGTTCGATAACTTGCGCAATGTGCCTGCAGCTGCGGCTTCCTGAGAAGCATGAAACGGCGGATTGCAAATCGTTAGATCAATCTGGTCTTCCGGTTGAATGATTCCTTCAAAAACGTTGTTCACATTTGCCTGCAAGCGCACCTCCACCTTTCCTTTAAGAACAGCATTGGCTTTTACCAGGCGATTGACTGATTCAACTGCTACCGGATCAACGTCGGAACCGATGAACGACCATTCATATTCCGCACGACCGATAATAGGATAAACAGCGTTGGCGCCTACTCCAATATCCAAACATTTGATTTTCTTACCTGTTGGAACTTCGCCCTCCGATTTTCCTGTTCTTGTATCAGCAAGCAAGCCGGCGATGTTGTGAATGTAATCTGCGCGGCCCGGAATTGGCGGACATAAATAATCCGCTGGAATGGTCCAATCGGTAATTCCGTAAAAGTGCTGAAGCAAGGCTTTGTTGAGCATTTTCACCGCTTCCGGATCAGAGAAATCAATGGTTGAATTACCAAAGTCATTTTCCTTCACATACTTTTTTAGCTCCGGAGATGATTCCGTCAACGCTTCAAAATCGTAGCGTTCGCGGTGCTTATTACGCGTATGCAGTTTTACTTTTTCGGTTGGCTGAACTCTCTTTTTACCTTGCATGATGAACGATTATACTGATTTCATTGCGTTCAACAATTTTTGTTTACCGCCGAAACCAGACCACAAAGATACTCCGATGGTTGAGTTTTCCTTCCAATTACATCATCTTACCTTCTTTGATGTATTCTTTTTTGATCCCATCCACTAAAAATTGCGCCGACATTTTATTCTTTCCGGCCTCGGCAGTTTTCAGGCAGGCATATTGCACAACGTTTACAATATTGGCTCCGGTAAGGTCATACGTGCGCGATAATTCACGAAGTGAAACATCTTCTTCGAGCGGTAATTCTTTCGGCAGGTTGTTTTGCCACAGTAAAATTCGTTCTTCCACGCCCGGGCTCTGAAACTCGATAATGGTTTGAAAACGGCGGGTAAATGCCATATCCATGTTGTTTTTGAGGTTCGAAGCCAGAATCACCAAACCGGGATGTGTTTCGATCCGCTGTAACAAATACGAAACTTCCTGATTGGCGTATTTATCATGCGCATCGCGCACACTTGTTCGTTTTCCGAACACAGAATCGGCTTCATCAAAAAAGAGGATCCAGTCTTTGTTTTTGGCTTTATCAAAAAGTTTGGAGAGATTTTTCTCGGTTTCCCCGATGTATTTTGAGACTACCATCGACAAATCGATCCGGTAAACATCACGTCCGGTGTATTTCCCCAACAAACTGGCTGTGAGTGTCTTTCCTGTTCCTGGAGGTCCGTAAAACATAACTCTGTAACCGGGTTTCACTTTGCCTTTCAATCCCCACTCTTCCATCAATACCTGATTGTATTTGAGCCATGTCTGGATTTCCTGAATTTCGGTCATCACTTTTTCCTGCAGGATCAAATCGGCCCATTCGAGGTTTGTTTCAATGATGTCTGCCGGAAAATTGGCGCTCATGCGTGGCTTGAGGATAGCTCCGGTTGTAAAAAGTGCGATGTATTCTTCATCCATTACTAAACGGCCGCTCATCAAAGGTTCGCCTAAAGGAACCAATTCAAACTCAATCACCGCCATGTTAAACAACACTGAGTGAGAGAGCAAATAGTCGGTCATTTTTAACCGTGATTCAAGGTCGCTACCTGCTATTATAAAGAGTAAACCTTCACCTGTTGGCAGGATTCCCTGGTGATTTTTTCCTTTTGCACCACCGAAATCAGGGAAATCACCTCCTTTCGGGAAAAATGCACCCAATTCGGTATTTAATAATCCCGGATCTATGTGTGGAATGAGCGTTAGTGTAAGCGCCATGAGCTCTACTTCCGACAATTGGTGTTGAACAATAAAATTGGACAGTGCGCTTTTATCTAATGACAATTCGAGGATTGGCGGAGATGCCGGTTCTTTTTTTAATTCGGTGATTAAGCGGAATTGAAGCATTTTGGTGACAAAGTCAATGAGTTGCGTCAAAACCTGGGTTGGCATCGGTGTTATTTGAGACATGTGAATGGCGTCATTTTAAGTGAATATTGGTTCAAACGTGAACAATATACGGAAAGAAATTGGAATAACACACGCATATTGTTCGAACAATGGTCAAACAATTTTATGGTTAAATCAACTGTTGATTTGCGCTAAACGTGATGACGTTTTTTCACTCTCACCTGAGCCTTCACTCCTATTTTGGCATCAATCGGCACATTGATAAACACAGGGGTTTCCACCGTTCCGGTGTTCAGCGTACAGGTTAAACGCAAATAAACAGCACCTGGCATAAGTTGTAATTCTTCCTGCGTAAAAGACACTGAATTAACCGTTTTGCATGTAAAAACGCCATTGACCAATGTGCCATAATCTGCACTTTTGATCGCCATTGTTTTGGGTGAAATGGCTATTGGTTGATAGTATTGATCCAACCAGACAAATGTGCCGGTGACATCGATTCCAAATTCATTGCTTACCACCACATCCAGCGCGGCTTCTTCAATCGTAGAAAAATCAAGGGTTGAAACATTTAGTTCCAGTGTATCTTCAATCACCAATGCCGAAAGCTGCATATTGACCGGTACATCGCCTTCGAGTGCCAACTCAATAAAACTGTTTTCAATGAATTCGTTTTGGAGTGTATATGCGACCGGATTAAACTGGACTTCATAATCGGCCTCAACGGTGACTGCCTTTGCTTCTATTAGATCGATGATAGTTGAATTTTGCTCGTTCAGAATAAAGGTAGCGATACCCGGATCGATATCCGTACCATTTATTTGTGCCGGATCCAACGCCATCCATTGATTGAGTAAGCTGGTTTGCAGTGTTGTGGAAGTTCCGCTTTCATCAATTGCTTTCAGGGAAACCAGTTTGAACTGTGCGGGAGCATCTACTCCATTTTTGACCGAAAGTGATAACGAAATTGCGCTTAGATCAAACGAACCGGATGGAACATTCTTAAAGAAATCAACATCTGTTGACACCGATTGCTGAATGACTTCATTGCCAAAAAAACCGTTTGCTGCTTCCAGTATCACATCTTCCAACGTTACTTCAAAGTACAAAGTGTCATAACGTGTAATGGTAACCGGCGGTCCTGTTGGGTCAGTGGTGATCTTCAGTTTCGAAAAAACAGCGTTGAGCGAATCCTGCATTTCTCCCATGGTTTCAAAGGAGAAACCCGAAATATCTACCTGACCGGTGATAAACGAAGGATTTGCAGACGTTCCCGGCCCGGCAATCGGCGATGCAATCAATGTTGAGCCATTTTTGTCGGAGTATGGAAATTCTGCTTTAAAGGTAGTATTGGTTGGAATAACATTGCGGGCTTTGTATTTCAAAATCCCTGATTTCACTTTAAAGGAAGTCAGTTGCACCGGATCTAAATCCAGCACCATATCAAATTGGTGATACAACGACGAACCGGGCTGAACCGTATAACTATCCACATCCAACGAAATATCAGCGCTAACTGTGGTATCGGGTATGGTGATCAATTCGGAAACAGCCGATTTGTAGAGCGATTCTTCAAACCGAATATGGGTTGTTCCGTTGTTATCATACACAATGGAATCTTCGACCAATGAATTAAGTGTGAGCGTATCATCTACCAACGGGAAGGTCCAATCGCCCACCCACGTCGTTTCTTTTTTACAGCTTGAAAATAGTACAATGCACCCAAAAACAATCACCAATTGCTTCATTCAACTAATCTTTCGTTTGTAATAGTCTGCTAAATATACAGGTTTTGTACAAATCGAAAGAATTTAGTCAACTTGCCATGATTGATATTCCATAACTACGGAAATAGTCACACAAGTCCCGGTGTTGATCTACAGAGATAATTCTTTGTGAAACAGTCTGATTACTTCGCCTTCTCTACTTTTTTGTTCATTCGCGGCCGGCTCAGTTTGGTTTCACTTTTCCAGTATTGCATGGTCGCAAATGAAATAATGACGTTGGATGCCATTCCTTCGAAAAGCAGCGCTATACAAGCATTACCGAGGCTTATATTTTTGTGCAGGAGTAGTCCGCCTTTAAAATTCTGAATAAAATCAGGATCAAAGAGTGTCACATACACTGCAAAGCTGATCACTGAAAGTACGACAGCAATGGCGTTTGCGAAAAACAAGGACCCCAAGGCACGGGTATAATCGTTTTCAAAAACGCGCATGTTGTGAATGCGGGCCAGGCGATTCGTGAAATGAATCACAATCACAATGTTAATTAAACGCAAAAATCCGATGTGCTCTAAACCAAAAAGCTTCATTAACAAGAATAGGAGTGCGATCCCGAGGTAAATGTACAGTCCGAATCGCAGTGTTTGTGCTTGATTTTCCATGACAGACCATTTTAGTGTTTGGAGAAGTTACAATAAAAAAGGTTGATTTCAAAGCCAAAAAATGTTCACTGTAAACACGGGAGCGCTGATAACTAAAGTGTTAATTGTTTTTTTAAAAGCAAGAAACGGGGTGTTTTTTTTGGACAAACCGCCCAAAACCAATAAGGTTGGCTAACAATCCAATCACCAATGGAATCAACCACGCTAAACCAAACTCTATGGCTTTGGCAACACCTGCTACTGAACCTGCCGCCAGGGCTAAGATCGCTTCGATCAACGCAGGGATGAGCATAATGGCCGATTCCACAAAGAACACAATCACATCTTTGATGGCCATAATGGCTTTGATGAAGCCTGCACCTGGTATAAGCAAACTCAATAACCACTTGATACCTGCCTCGATGACCTGCGTGATGAGCATGTCTTTGATGGTCTTGATGAACACTTCGTGACCTTCTGTAAAGAAAACATTTACCTCATCAGGGAGTCCGGCGAATAAATCGTAAGTTTTGGCGCCTTTTCGCTATTCGGGCTTTAGTTTCACTTGGCAAGCCTTATGGTGCTTATCCCGCTGCTGGTGAGCTACACTACTCGCACCGGAATGCACCATTCAAAGGCTTGCTCAATCAAAAGCTATCGCCCTGCTAGCGGGCGGGGATTTTGGTGACTTTTTAAGATTCCATGATTTTTTTATTGTATTCCAGAACTTCAAGTGCTTCTTTCCAACCGTGTTTTTCGCAAAGATGCATCGCAGCGGCGAGAACGGTTCCCTGAGCTTCAGGCATATTTTTACCAACCCAATAGCCTGCAGCTTTTAAATATTTCCACGCTTTTTTAGGATCATTGAATTTTTCATCCATCAAGGTAGCCACTTCAAAATGAGCCATTCCATTATAGCTTTTTTGCTTTTCATTCATCATTTCCGCAATATAGAACTCTGGTGTAGACCTCGTTTTTTCGCTTATTTTTTCTTTATTCAAAGGATCAAACATGAATTTAATCGGATAAAAAACCTCTAGTGAAGTCTCTGTTGCTCCTGCTTGCGCCCGCAGGTCACTATTTTCAGTACCAAAACCATGTGAATAATAAACCGCTAAAAGTAAGTGACCTTCAATTTTCTCAAACTCCACATCAAAACCTCTTAAATAGGCTCTATTAGTAATTGAACTAAAAATACGCTCTTCATAAATTCCTAAATCAATATTTGGTATCGGTGGAATATAACTGTCGTTTTCAAACTTCTCAATCAACTCCCATAAAAGTTGATTTTGTGGACTTGGATCAAAGTATAGTGATGTTTTTTTATTTCTTCGAAAAAGTTCTTTATCATCAATCTCATCACTTGCAGGCCAATTACTATCATTTAAAACTAGATCTTTAAAATATTCAAAGCCAGTATTTCCCCCAAAAAGTTGATACATTGGCAAAATGGTATCTTGAATCAAACTCCAATTAGCTTTATACTCTTCACAATAAGAGCGGTACTGATTTAAAAGATCAATATCACTTCCAATAAAATAGTCACTTATTTTAGGGTAATTAATAACACTTTCCATGTAGGGCATTGTATAACCTGATGGCCAGTAATTACTACCTAACCAAGGGATTACACTTATTTCATTTGTACCTGTACTCTTATGGTGAGCTTGAATGTGCAAATTACACCATTTACCGCCATTTAAGTACCTTTTAACTATTTCAGTATCAATTGGTGTTCGAATTGAAATATAATCATCAGCCAAAGACGACGATAACAAAATCAACTCGTGTAATTGATTAACTTTATCTATGATTTTCATTAACTAGAATTTTTTAACCACTAATTTACTCCAAATAGTTTTTGCAATTGACTCTACTCGTGTTAAAGCACCTGAATGTGTTGATTTATCTCCGTCTTTGGTACTTTTACTTAGCGCCACTTTTACTGCTTTCAAACCATTAATCAACGCATTATCAAAGGTTTTACCAGTAGTATTATTAACCAAATTTGTTATTTTAATAGCCTCTTCGTTACCTTTTTTACCAGTCAGATTATCTTTAGCTCGTTGCACGATTTCATTAGCCATACTTTCATTCGCAGTACTATCGCCACCTTTTATTATAAACAATGCACCTTCTTGTGTTGTATTAATTCCTAATCGATCTTCCGTAGTGCCGTTTTCTTTAGCTTTTTCAAAAAGATACATTTGCTGAATAAATGATTGCCAATGCTCTGAGTTCAGATTGGCAATCGTTCGTTTTTTACCGGTTTTTGCTATCACCACAGTAACTTCACGGTCAGCATACTCTGAAGATCCTGCCAACGTTTCAATCTCACCAAATACCTCCTGTTGAATTTTGGATCTATGCACCGCATTATCTGCTTTACGGTGAGTACCTGAATCTATAAGAATTGCTGAAAGTCCTTTACCCTCTGCACCGTGAACAGACTCGATATCTGTTTTGCGTTTTTCCAAACTCTCCTTCAATTTCTTATACGTAGGCTTAGACGGTAGTTTATTACCAACTGTTCCATAAAACTCTCCTAAAGTTTGAGCTAACTCATTTGCAGGGACATGGTGTGATTCTTTCTCTTTCCCTTCCCCCTCTAACTTATGATTTCCAACCTTAATTTCACCATGCTCACTTGTTTCAACTTTAATTCCTTCTTCTGTTCCAGAACTTCCTTTCCAATCATAAACCCACTTATCACCTGTTTGACGTGGTGTAATCGACGTGAATACCTTGAATTTTTTCTTCGTTTTAGATGCAACTTTTTGGGCTTCATCTTGCGTAAGGGCTTTGTCTCCATCTTTATCCAATGCCTTCTCCTGTTGATGAAGGTATTGCAAACCAGATTTCACCTGCATATCATGCTGTTCCTTGTTCTTCGGCTTTTCCTTAGAACCTATCCCCAACTTCCGCATAATCTTCCTTGCCGCTTTCTTGGCTTTGGCCAGAAGCTTATTCACCACCTTATCCACTCGTTTTCTAATCTTCTTAAAGATCTTCATCACTTTTTTGGACAAGCCACCTAATCCTATCAAATTGGCTAACAATCCAATCACCAACGGAATCAACCTTGCCAATCCAAACTCTATGGCTTTGGCAACACCTGCTACTGAACCTGCCGCCAGAGCTAAGATCGCTTCGATCAACGCAGGGATGAGCATAATGGCCGATTCCACAAAGAACACAATCACATCTTTGATGGCCATAATGGCTTTGATGAAGCCTGCACCTGGTATAAGCAAACTCAATAACCACTTGATTCCCGCCTCAATAACCTGCGTGATGAGCATATCTTTGATGGCGTCGATTACCATTTCTTTCAAGTCACCAAACTTGTCTTTGATGAACTCCCAGATGCCCATGATGCCTTGGGTTTTGACAGTTTGGAAGACTGTGAAGCCTGCGTCGGCTCCGGTTTCCAATGCGTTCACCGCCGGTTCGCCCATCATTTTCACCGATTTCATGCGCAGCATGTCCCAACCAATGCCTAAGACTTGTAGTACCAGGTTGAAGATGCCGCTGAGGCTAAAGATATCATCCGGAATGGTGATTCCCATTGGGCCGAGTGACCCGGTGAGCCATTGCAATAAACCACCCAGTAAGTGTTTCTGGATGTTGGCTTTGAACAGGTCTATTCCTTGCGAGATTCCGTCGAAGAGGTTCTCCATGAACCCGATCGGATCGGCCATGATCACGTTGATCACGCTCGATATAGCTGCCAACAAACTGTTGATGAGTTCGATGAGTTTGTTGATGGTGTCGATGATGCCGTTGATGAAGTCCATGGCCATATCGATGAGTCCACGGTTGGCGGCTTTCATCTCTTCGATGCGCGCATCTACTTCTTCCAGACTGGCAACGTATTCCTGTGCCAGCGTATCAACCAGTTCCTCCTGCTTGCTGTTGACATCATTTTGAAGGTCAGCAAATTTATCCTGGATTTCGTCGGCTGCTTCTTTACCGAATTTCTTCAGATTCTTCGGCAAGCTATCTACATAATCGGTGACCTCTTGTTTACCTTTCTCGATGCGTTGTTTGGCCCGGTTGAGTTCGTGAGCTACGTATTCCGCGATTTTGGTAATGAACTCATCCATTGTTTTCACGAACACCTCACGGCCTTCGGTAAAGAAGACATTTACTTCATCGGGAAGTCCGGCAAATAAATCGTATGTCCATTTTGCAGGACCGGTAATACCTCCGTAACGATCCGCTTTGTAGAGCAACATTTTGTAAGCCACATAATCTTCGAATTTCTTCTTGGCTACATTGGAACCGTATTCGAATACCTGCGTGACTTTTGCTTCCAAATCATCCAAAATGCCCGTAACATCGGTTTTGGTAGTTTCGTAGATTTTATTGATTTCTCCGGCAATGCGCTCACGCTCGCTGGTATCTTTGCTTCCTGTTGCTTTTTGGTTGCCCAATACATCGCCTACCGCACCTTGACTCAACGCATTCATGCCTGCTAATTCAGCCTTGCTGGTGCCTTCTGCTTTCGCGGCATTTTTCTGTAAGGTTTCCTGCTCTTGGGTGCGCAATTCTCCCGGAGCGGTTTCGGTATTGGCTTTGGCTTCGTTTTTACTATCTAAACCTTGTTGGAATTTAGGTTCTTGCGAAATCTCTAACTGATGGTCGGTGACGTTATTTTCGGCCATTTTGTTGTCCATCTCGGCTGCATCGTCTTTGAGCGGTTGGCTTACTTCTGATTCAGGACGTGTTTCAGGAACAGCTTTGGTTGCTCCAACACTACCTGGTTTTGCTCCAGGTTTAGGTGGAACAAGTGTTTCTGCCTTGCGCTCTGGAGTTCCTGCTACGTTCGGTGCTTTATCTTTACTTTGTTCGATTGGTCCGGCAGCGGCGTCTTTTTCTTTGTTGACATCGCCTACTGCCTTTTTGTTAACCTCGTCTATGTTGTTGTTCTCTTCGAACTTATCAGCTTCGTCGTTGTTTTCCGGCAGTTGCATTTCCGCAATGCGTGACATGAGCATTGCCTTGAAATTTTCGGCGTTGAACTCTTGTGGTTCCTGCGCTTCCATTTCGTCTACCTGACCGGCTTGCGCCATACTCATGCGTTCATTGGAAGGAGAAACAGCTGCTTCCTGCGCTTCTGCAGAGAGTTCTTCGGCCGGATCGTGAGCAGTTTGTTCTTCGGCAGTTGTGCCAATTGCTGAAACCACTTCCTGGAAAGCAGGATTCGCGGTAGGATCACGCTCAATTGACGGTTCTTCTACTACTTCTTCTTCACCTTCAACCGGTACTTCGCCTTCTACTCCTTTCAATGCATCCGCCGTGAGTGGTGTGCCTTCTATCGGAGCTACTTCGCCCGGATTGCTTGCTGTTGCAGCTGGAGCACTTGGAGTTGCAGTGGTTCCTGCGGAAGTTGTGCCTTTGGCATCATCAACAGGTTTATCTGCGGCTATCTCAGGAGAAGCTCCCGTTGCTACCGGACCGCCCGTTTTAGGTTCAACGCTTTGGGTTTTATCGCCGGATGCTGCTTTATCCTTGTCAGCCTCAGACTGATCTTTCTTCTCGCCAGCAGCTCCTTGTTGTATGGTATGGGTTAATTCATGGGCCAGCAAGGTTTTTCCTTGTTGAGTTGCAGGATTAAATTTGCCTTGGTTGAAATAAATGTCACCTTTATTGGTAAAGGCCTGTGCTCCGATTTCTTTACTCATCGAGGCTGCACGGTCGTCGGTGTGGATTTTCACGCCACTGAAATCAGCCCCGAAACCGCTTTCCATTTCCTGTTTTACACCACCGGAAAGACCCGATCCCGAGCCTTTGGAGGAACTCAATTGATCATTGATTGACGGTTTGGCAGGTGCTGATGGAGCCGAAGGCTGAAGTTTTGTTTGTACTTCCTCGTCCTCTTTGGCTTGGAGTTCTTCCTCTTTTGTCTGAACCTCTTCTTCCTGAGCCTGAGCAGGTTCATCTTCCATCATCTGGGCTGGCTCATCTTCTTTGGCCTGTAATTCTTCTTCTTTTGCCTGAGCTTCTTCCTCCTTAGCCTTAGCCTGAGCCGGTTCCTCCTCCATCATCTGGGCAGGCTCGTCCTCTTTTGCCTGAAGTTCTTCTTCTTTTGCCTGAACTTCTTCTTCCTGCGCCTGGGCCGGTTCCTCTTCCATCATCTGGGCAGGCTCGTCCTCTTTGGCTTGTAATTCTTCTTCTTTTGCCTGAACCTCTTCCTCCTGAGCCTGAGCCGGTTCATCCTCCATCATTTGGGCGGATTCGTCTTCTTTGGCCTGAACAAATGGAGTAATACTTGCAGCTATTGGTTTTTCCTGAACAATGGGTTGCTCATCGTCTTGTTTGAGTTGAACGGGAGAAGTAGAAGATACAAAAGCCGGTGTGGGCGCCGATTGTTTCGAAACGACCTGCTCGGCAGCCTGATCGGCTTCTACTTCGTATTTATCGCCTGGTTTATTGACATTTAACTTGGCCTGGATGCCCAAAAAGGAACTGTTCCCATCAGACTTGTGTGAATGGGAGGAAGATGGTTTTGATTTTTTGATAACTTCCATAGCGTCAGGTTAAATCAACTGGTCAATGCCCCCAAATCTTGAAGCACTGACCCAATTGACGATTGTATATGTGAGTAGTGGTGTTTCATTGTTTTTAATATCTCATCAAATAAGTTGGTTCATTTTCTTGCGTATTTTCATATCACCACTCAACAAAAATTAATTCATCCAGCCAGGGAAGTCGAATGATACTAATGGTCCAGTTTAACTGACTCATTAAAACATCGACTGTTTTACGTTCCACTACCAGTCGCGGATTGGGTGATTCGTTGATCAGTTTTCCGGGACGTTGAATAAACGTTTCGCGCAAGGCAGCAGATGAAGAAGACTGAAGTGGTTTCCAGTTTTCACGCGCTGCTTTCAATAAATTTTCCACTTCCAGTTTGATGGCGTCGGAAATAATTACTTCTCTCGGAATACTTTCAAACGGATCAATGCCGACCAGGTATTTCTCAAACAACATTACCTGCTCAAAATCGTGTTCTCTGCCTGTGGCTATATAATGCAACACATGCGCTGCCAATACTTTATCAGTTAGTTTGTTTTCTTCATTCAACAAGCCGATTCCCTTAAAAAAGTGCTTTAAGAATGGATGAAGGATTACCAACCCTGCATTTTCAACCAGTAACTGTGCATCCTGATCCTTAAACGATTTCTTTTTAGGCTCCGGAACATTCTCCTTTGCATTTTCCCGTTTATTCGTTTTTGGTAAGTCGTCAGGATGATCGGAATCTGTTGTTTTTTTCTCCGATTCAGAAACGGGATTCACAGCCTGATCAATCTGATCCGACAGCGCATCATTCGCCTGAAAATCATCCGGTTGAATTTCATCAACTTTTTTGGTAATCGATTCCTCCTGCTCCGGAACTGTAGCTTTTTTAGCGTCCGTTGAAGTGGTTGTTTCTTCGGTAGCTGATTCTACTTTTTTGTTCCCTAAAGGCAAGGCATTACTAGTCTCAGACGGTTTTTCGTTCAAATCAGCAGCAAGTTCCTGCGAACTTTTTTCAGCCGTTGATGAAGTGTTTTCTTCAACATCTTTTGGACCTGTTCGCCGTTTTTCGTCTACCGGTGATTGATGGATCTCTTTCGCAGCAACTTCCCGAGAATTAGATGATTCGACAATTTTCGATGGTTTTGAATCAACAGAAGTCAATGAATCGGGTGAAACCCGCTTGCTTTCTAAAAGAGAAGCTTGTAGCGTGCTATACTTTTTCAGCGAAACCGGTTTCGATTGCAAGATATCCATCCATTCCAACAACCTGATTCCGATTATGGAAACATCCTGAAGGACCAACGAAGATTCACCAGCGGAAGACGTTGAAACACTCCCAGCATTGGTTTGTTCCGCTTTTTTACCTGTAGACTTACCTGAACTTTCTTTCTTTTGTCCGGATTTTCCCGACTTTATCAAATTGATTGCTTTTGGGAAAAGCTGTTCCATCACGGCTAAAAATGCTACTTCTGACAAAACCGTCTGGCTAGTATCAAGTTGAGTCATTCCAAAAACGACTTCCCAAAAACGAGTCCTTGTAGGTGTATCACTTCCGCGAAGTAATTCAAGGATCAATTCAGTGATCGGCTGCCGTTGCTCCGGAAGCACGGATGAATAATTAATCGAAACAGCATTTTTATTGACTGCCGTTACCAATGAAATCAGAAAATGATCTGAAAACTGTGCGATCAATCGACTGCGGGCCTGCGAAGTACCAAAGACAAATTGTTGTTTTTGACTCACCGCCCCCATCTCCTGAACGATTGACTTCAGCAATTGCTCTTCCTGAGCACCACTGCCCGATTCCAGCATTTCATTCGTAAACCAGCTTGTAGTCCCATCATTCAAAAAGGAAATCCAGGCCAACACTCCATGCTCACTTTTGGTAAACACTTTCAGGTTTTCAACTTTCGGAGCATCAACCAATGTGGATGCATTTCCGAAGTACGGATCGATTTCATCTGTGGTTGTTTTCTTGTTTGACGAAGAATCCGCCAAACCGGAACGCGTAACAGAAACCGCTTTATCAAATTCAAGCTGGATAGCCTGACCTAAACCGGTGATATTCCATCCATTTTGACCACTGTTAACGGTTAGTTCCAATTTGTCCATCTGAATGACTTCATCGGCAGACATGGAACTTGTCAATCCTGTAAAATACCGTTCGATAGCCGGAACAACATGCGTATCAAAAAATGACCGCATGTTATCCTTTATCTCATGCCCTTGCTCCACTGAAGATGCACTCACTTCCAGTGTTAGCTTATGGATGATATGTTGGCTATCCGTTTGCATTGATTCTTTCTGTTCTCTTCTTACGTTAATTCAAGGCTATTGTGCCTCAAGGTACCTGCGGTAATCCTCAATAGAAGTCCATGAAGGAGAACCGTCAGATCTGTAAGGCAATGTTTCCGTAACAGCTCTCAGTAATTCGTCTTCAGGGTCAATTTTCACGTTTATTGCTTTAAATGAAATCTGACTTTCAGGATCTAAATGTTGATCAAATTGATCGAAAAGCGGGTTGAAATTTTTCAAGTCTGCCTCAGCCTGACATTGAATAATCGCAAGGAATTTCTCCAGGATATAACGGTAGAGTCCTGTCAGTGCTTTCAATTGATCAGGGAAATCTCTTTCCGGAGTTCGTTTGATTTCCTCGTAAATACGCAATTCGAAGGATCCGAGTTTGTCCTGAACTTCACTGTTTTTAGCTCCAGACAGATAGGCATCCGGATTCTCCAATACCAATCCGAAGTAGTCTCTCGCATTTATAAATAAGTCTTTTTGCGCTGCAGTTAATTTACCGAACTCTGGATTGGATTCAATGAATGCTACCAAATCATCGTATTTATCTTTCAGTTTCAATCCGGCATCAATAGCGCAATTCTCAGATTGCGGAGTGAAGAACTGTTGCCTTGCAACCTTTTCCGCACAATGGTTTTTCACCCGCAGCACCGCATAAAACTCCGTACCCGGATCCAATTTAGCCAATTCGGCCATCGGTATTACCGGTGTAAGTGTATCATCAACACCCGGGAAAATCTCGTTGTCATCCACATCAACAAAAGTCCATTGATAGGCTTCCACATCGCTTGTAGTACCTGTTAATTTCAAGCCGACATCGGTCATTTCACCTGTTATAACAACCGTAGGATCAGGCTTAACAGTAACGCTAAACACCTCTTCTCCGTTCAGATAAATCGGTACCTCACCTTCAAACGCATTCGCAGGTGTGAAGGTATTCGTTGCCGGATCAACCCCATCACCCGAGATGTCTGCCGTAGCTCCATCTGGTGTAATAATGAAATTGTAAGCAGTATCATCATTGAAGCAGTATTCGGTTTCTTCCAATGAAATTTCAACTCCTGCAAACACGATGTTGCGTGTAATAATGGTAGGACACGCACCACTTGCCGGAGAAACCGTTAACGTTACATCAAGCGAGTTGGCCGAATTTACCGGAAGCGTATAAGTATGCGTTACATTTCGCAACGACGATGATTGACCGTCACCGAAATCCCAGTTGTAAAGCGTTCCTGTAGGGAAATTGCCGATTGCAAGGAAGTTAACAATTGGGCTTGTTACCGGATTAGCAGGTGCTGAAATGGCTGCCGTAAGTGGTTTCACAACCGTTAACTTGCAATTCGTAATCTGGTCATTTACCGTAAAGCTGATCGGAGTATTCAGGCTTCCTGCCGGGAACAAACGCGGATCAATGATGAGTTGTTTTCCGGTTATGGTCATTCCCGCAATCACCTTATCTGCCTTGATAATTCCTGTAGCCGGTTCAACACTGAATGTCAATGTAATCGGAGCTGTTCCTTTCAAACAAAGTGTATCCATCGGTAAACTTAAGCGCACAATTGGTGCCGGCATGATGAAATTGATTGGTGAACAATCAGAACAGCACATGTATGGCAACGTGAAATCTGCTACTACCGTGCCATTAGGCGCCGCGAACAAATTCTGTGTTATGGCAAGCAAATTGGGATTAATCGCCAGAGCACGCGTGTCTGTAAGCAACCGCTCGGTTGGCGTTAAAGTGCTTGCTTTCGATACGGTTTGTATGGTCGAATCGGTGGTAGAAATGCTTGTGGATTTTGTTTTTCCTGCTGTCAATTCTGTACCGGAAGTTGCCATAGTGGCGCTCAACGTTTGCTTCGGTGGCACAAATGCGCTTGTCAGCAATCCGGATGATGATAAAACCGGGGATGTTATTAACGTAGAAGTCGACGGCGAATTGACCGTGGCTCCTTTGCGCAGGTAAACCAAGACAAAGGTTCCGCCTTGTTTCACTCCACCCATGTGTTCCAGCCCCGGATGTTCTTCTACAAATTTCTTCAATGTGAGTTTTTCCAAAATTGCGTCTTTACGACGGTCAATCTCTACCAACAACGTTTGCAATTGTTTAGATGCACAACAAATGTTGGAAAGCTGAGAAATCAATAGCTCTAAAATAGCACGGTTGGTATTGCTCAGGTTCTCTACATTGGCCTGAGAAACCTGAATCTTGTTCAATACCGAGCATAAATTATTGATATTGGTATTGTAGCGGGAAATGATCAAATCCGTAATCCCGCCAATTGACATCGGAATGGAATTCGATAACACGTGCGCATACGACATGATCTGAATGGAGTTCTTTACCAAAGCCGTGTATTGATCCACCGGCCAAATAACCTCATGTTGGATCACCACATCGTTTGCAAAAACATTGGCTCCTGCAATAAACTCGGCAGGTGTTCCCTTCGGATTTTGCAAGACGGCCTGCAAATAGCTGTGTCCTACGGTAAATTCCGTAGGTGTAAGACTTTCAAGTACCACATTGGTGCGGCCAAATTCCTGCTCGTTATTTGCCAGAGCTTTTCGTTGGTCCGCTGTGCTTACAATAGCTGTAATCGGTGCGGAAACCACACTTGGTTCAAGCGTTTTACTGTTAATCGTTTTTCCTGCCACCGCATCACGTGCAGGCAATACTGTTTCTTTCGGTAAATACTGGGCGTCTTTGATGTTTCTTCCCGGTTCTTTCACACTGAAAGCTGATACCAGAGAAATCACTTTCGCAATAGTACATTCCTGCTCTTTTACCCAGGCAGTGAGTAGTACTGCAAGGTCTTCAAATTCACATTCGTAGTTGGTCGTATCGATCACAATACTGCTGTCAAGATCGATACTGATCGCCTTCAGGTCAAACGACAATCCGTTGTCTTTTTTGATCTGATCTATTTTGGCCATCACTTCTTTGTAATCGCGCCCCTGATGGCCTTCGATGCGTAAAAAGTTAGAACCTTCAAGATTGTAACGAAGTGGTGTTTGAATGACTGGAGAATTATCCAGCAATCCGGTATTGTAGCTCAGGTTGAGCTTGTATTTTCCTTTGAGTGTTTTTTCACGGTTCCAGGCTCTGAGCAAACTGTTGTTGAGGTTGTAATAAAACGGAATTGCTTTTTGTCCCAGTTCGGAGCCGTAATTAGAAGGTGTGATTTTAATATCATTTCGGTACAATCCGCCAGTGCTTGTTTCAGGTAAAACCGGATACGCGTTGAGCTGGTGAAGCATTCTGAATAAGGTCCAGATAAACGGCTCAAATTCTTTTGATTCATCCACCAAAATCGGTGATTTGTAAAACTCATGACGGTAACGACCAACAAGCGCATCTTCTTCATTTGGAGTGAGTTTACCCAGCATCAAATGTTTTGGAAACGATGTAATCGAAGGACAGCATTCGGTGGCTACTTCAATGAACAATTCTTTTGCTTCATTGTAAGAATCAACGATGTCTTTCAATAAATCGTAACGGTATTGAAAATAGAGCGATTGACTTGGCGTAGCAGCCGGTAATTTGGTATTCAACGCCGTAAGAATCGAATCGATGGGATGTTTATCATAATACGGGTGAATTTTATTTCGCATCAAGGTCAATCCATCTTTCAAATCGGTAATCAACTGTGCTTCATTCGATAATTCAAAACTGGCCTTCAGGTTGGTTAAGCTGGTTGTGTTCACAGAGTTTACAACCACTCGTTTCACCGACAAGTCTTTCATTTTAAGGTAAGTCGACATCAATTCATGCTTATTGAATATGATATCGTTCTCTAAAATGTAGTCGGCATCGGGTTGTGAAACCAGTAACACCCGCAAACGGGCAACCTGCTCACGTCCCTGATTATCGCATGATAGACCATCACACAAATTCGGATCGTCTTCGTAGCTTTCCAGGTACAATAAGACCACCATATCTTGTAGATCAGGGAAAACCGAAAGCGACGGATCAGTAGACTCCGGAGTTATATCAGTTCCCGGAATCAGTTCCCACAACGGAATTTGTACGCCAGCACGGTCAAAATGTCCGTATTTCGATCTGTGATCGTCGTAAATCCGATAATTGGTATAGGTTTCGGGAATAATTTTTATTTTCTTCAGTGGTTTGGTGTCACTGTTTTCACGCAGGTAAAGTAAATCACCGTCTGTGGTAACGCCATAACCCTGATCGATCACAATTTTAGTGACTTTTGAATTGAACAGTTTCTTTTCAGCTGTCGTTACAAGCTCAGTATCAACCGGCATGAATACTTTTTCCTGAATCAAACTCACCTTGAATCCGCAAACGATTCCAACACCGCTCAAACTGATTCGGGTTAACCTGTCCTGGTCTTCGAAATAAGTAAGAAACTCGTTGAGCTGCGTGGCTGTAAGCACCTGGTCATTCTCAAATGAATGGTATGAAGTTGTTATATCCTTTAATTTTGGTGTCATAGTGATATTTGATGCCATAGTGATTGTATTAAAGTGTTCCTAAATTAGTTCTGCCTAGTATTATTTTGCCGTCAAGATCCTCCGATTCACAACTGTATAAAGTACCGGAAGGATAGATGGTGTTGAGTTCACCCAGTGCCTCAATGAGCTTTGTCAATGAATCAGGATCATGCCCTTGTTCAAGATCGGTTCGTTCGATTAAGAATTTTTTGTATGCTTTTTCGAATGTCATCAGATCGTTCTCCGTATCCGGAACATGTCCTTTACGTTCTCCTACCCAGCAAATTTTCGGTACTACGTGTGCCGGAAGTTCTTCCCGGATAAGTTCTTCCAGAAAATCCCGGAAATCAATGTTCGAAAACCGCTGCGTATATCCCGGAAGTACAATGCTTACGCGATAGGAATAAGGGTCAATGCAATTGCATTCAACGCAATCATCCAGAAATACCGGTAAAAATTCTTCCTGAGGAATCACGGTATCTAATGGTAACGTAATATCCGGTCGCATTAAAATGTGTTCTACCAGGAAGATGCCTTCTTCGGTAAAACGGTATTTCATGAAATCGATGCAACTCAAAATAGTGTCTTTCAACGCTTCCGCAGTTGCATGCTGGGTGTAGTGCCGCGCAATAATGTAATTCGGATTGGTTGAATTCTTGTCGATGATATCGAAGGAGTAAGAACCGGCATTCGAAACCTGAATCAGGATGTTTCCTATTTCCGCACCGTCGGTAAAATCACCGTCTTCATATGCCTTTTCAACCAGTTTTTCATTCGATTGAATGATGTGTAAAACAGCTAAGTGAAGTTCATTGACCGCTTTGGAATACGTCAGGTAATCAACCGTTGATGATAACACAATTGTATTGGTATCATCCTTTATCCGCCACCTGAACTTCGTGCCGCTCATATAAACATTTACATACGAATTGGCAATATTTCTTCGCCGGAATCCCTGATCTTTGAATCCGCCAAGGCGCGCAATACGTCTTTCGACGCCGCTTACATTGTCAGTATTCCAAAGATTAGCGTTGGGTTGTCGATAATAATTGAGCGCTCCGCCTCTGTTGCCGCTCACGAGGTGATAATCCTGCAAAAATTCCTGCTTCGATTGCACAATCAGTTCCGTGGAAGCAGAACCATACAATTCCTTCATCAGGAATGTGTATTCACTGAAACGCTCGGCAAATCGGGCAATGAGGTGATCCAGCAATTCATTTTTCCGCTCATTGATGTCGTCTTGTGGTTCCATGAGCAATTCTGCTAACAATTCCGGATCGTTGGTCGGATAATCGGTCGGTGAAACCAATTGATCAAAGTCTTTAATGTCCTGAACGACCTGTGTAAAATACGTACGTTTCAGGTCGCTGTTGAGTGAAAGCAAATCGCGTACAACTCCCAACTGCGAGAAATAAGATGCCAGGATCTGGTCAAAGAACAACAAATAAGCTTTCAGTTGTTTGGCTTGCGACTTACGTTCTACCGTAGCTGTTGATGGTAAACCAAACGGGCTTATTCCGTAGGTATCCGGAAAATCATTCTGAATGGTTGTATACCAATCTGTATCCAGGTATTTTGCTTCAGGCAATTCCAGTATTTTATCCAACCCTGACAATTCGCGGCTCAAATCCAATGCTGCTTCCAGTTTGGCCAGATGTTCCTTTACTTTTTCTTCCGAAACAACCACCGGAATGACATCTTTGGTGAAATTGAACACGGCATCGCTGCACAGTTCAGGACGTTTGTTGGCGTCAATGCAAATCACCCAATCATCCGCTTCGCTGCCGTCGCAATTGCCAATGGTAATGTCTTTGATCACTTTCACCCCTTCGATGGAAGAAATGATATTCATGATATCAGAAAGCCGTACCTGTGATCGTAAAGTGGTTTTCTTTAATTCGTCTGTATCAATAAAACCGTGGTCTAATAACGGACCGTCGAAAATTTCATCGGTACGATATTCTTTGGTAATCATTTCTTTGAGTGAGTAGAAATGAACCGACGGTGCAAAATAGCGTTGAATTTCAAAATAGATTTTTGCCTGAACCTCATCTTCGTCAACATCCCTTTCCAGTTCAATGTTGGAGCAAATCAAAATCGGCTGCACGCCAACGGCTGAAATATCGATTAGATCTTCGCACAGATTACGGTTAGCATGGTACTTTTTGCGAATCTCCTTTTCGACTGATTTTTTGAAATCGGTCACCTTCTTTTTGTAATCCTTCTTTGTTTTGTCAAAATCAGGAATGTCAAAATCCACCAGCAAATCATACAATCCGTTGTAGTCGAACTGACGTAAAAAACGTTCGTGGGTATCTTCAAACGCCGTTGGGTCATATGAAAGCTCGTTTTTTTTACAATTTACGTAAACCGTTTTTTTGTGTTTGCTCAACCAGCAATTGCGCACGCCATCGATGTCAATAAACAGTTTGCGGTAATCCAGTGGCGTAAGCGCACGGTTTGGTAAAATCTCACTTGCTGAAAAGAACTGATTCCCGAAACCGGAGCCATCTTCTTTGGCAAGTAGATTTTCTATTGGTAATTCGATCCGATTACCCAAATCGGTAATGGCATAGCAAAGCATTTCCAAGATGGTGACACCCGGATCGTGCTCATTATAGTCTGTCCACAGCTTGCCGCCCATCGATTCGATGTATTCAATTCCTATTTTTTTCAGGAACTGAAAATCCAAATCATCCTGCGACGAAACAATTTTTGGAATAGTCGTATGTGTAGTTAAAGCTGACATGTTTCTTCTGTTTCAAATGATGATTCCTGCTGACATTTATTGGTTGCTATTCCCACCAAATGCACTTTGGCAGAAACCAGAATAGATCGTGGCGTTGACGGCGAACAATTACGCGATTGCAACTCACCTTTTTTGAAAATGCGCACGTCTTCTATGTAATCAACATAGTTGAGTTTTTCAATGTAATGGATCAGCGAACTTCGGTAAAGGATCACTCCGAACTTGATCTCGCGTGATTCCTGAAATGCCCACGGCGAGAGGAAGCGTATAATATCTTCATTCAACTGCTTTTTATACGTGTTGTCATCCAATCCCTGGTGAAACTTCGCCCCCAGCTCGATTTGCACTTCCTCATAATCAGGATTTGCCACATCGAGCGTTACGTGCATTGAGTTCAACTCACCAAGGTATTCTTTGATTTTATTGAGTTTTCCTTTGCTTAATCTCGGTTGATAAACATCGTGTACGGTTTTGTTGATGGTATCCGGAATGACAATCAGGCTAACCGAACCAGGTGAAATATAATCCTGATCAAGTGTATGGTTCAGGCATTTCACTTTGTAAACCTGAGGAAATTCCTGCAAAACCAGGTGTTCGTAATCCCAAAGCGTAATTGCCCGGTTTTTGTGACGCAAACGTTCGCTCACGCGTCGGTAATACAAGGCATCGCTTTCTTCCGGTTTTCCGTCAACTGTCGCATAGGGCTGCTGCACCGATTTGATCTGAGAAAGCCGTTCTACCAGTTTGGCAATTGTTCCGGCCGGTAATCCGTTGACTAAATGCGATGTGTCATTTCCATTGTTGCGGAAAGTTGCTTCAGCTGCCTGAGCATGAATTCCATGTACTTTACAAACAGCGTCGAATCGTTTGAACATTTTGGCTCTGATCCAAAACAATCCCGAAGGAAGTAAGGTATTATCGTCGTTGGCATATTCCGGGATCGTAAACTTAATTCTTCCTGAAAGCAGGAAATTGTCAATTTCGTTCAGCACCATCTGCAATGAATCCAATGATCGCCAAACGTTGTTGCATAAAATTTCCCACTGCACTTTTTGTCCGTCAACAAATGACTTGGCGAGTGGATTTTCCGTTCCTTCTGCCACCTGAACCAACAAGGTCACCAACTCGGATACCTTTGCATTTTTCAAGCCGATGTACAGTTCACCTCCCTTGCAGTAAGTTGGCAAAGCAGCACAATTCGTAATTTTTTCTTTGTCAGTCGTTTTCAGATACGCATGTTCTTCACTTTGTCCGAACGGATGCTCGTGAAACAACTGAATGGTCCGGTCTTCAAACTTATCCTGCGAATTATCATTCACAAATACCGTATCAAAAGCCGTGTAGCTCAATTGCAGATCTTCGGCAAAGGGTGTGTATGGTTCGTTTGGAATAGGAAGCGCTTTATTTTGTGCAGAAAGCGCAATGGCATACATGGAAGGATACAATTCATGCATAAACGATTGGTTCAACCGAATGCGAACTGGCCCTGTTTCTCCGCGGTCATAACTGGCTCCCGATAATTCAAATGTGGACGTAAACGAACTATCTGTTTCCTGCTTAAACAGGTGTCTTCTGGTTCCGTTTCCAACCCAGGCTTCTTTGTACAATAACTGAGCTTCTACATCGAAATAATCATTATTCAACACAATCGGCTTGTATTCACTCGTGTTTCCTGTGCTTTTTTCACGTCCTTTCGGTAGAAAGTTCCTGACGCCGTTATCCAGCCCAAAAGACTGGTAGATGTTAAAGTATAATGTGTCGGATGCATTCGGATCGTAATCCTCGAACATTTCTTCGTATTTCTCTTTGGTGAGTCCGGCAACGAAACTTGAATCGTAAATGGCATAATGCAGTTTGAAATCGAGCGGCGTGCTTTTCCACTTCATCTGAAGCGACATCGTTGCCCATTTCTTTTCCGACATTTCCTGATTGAATACCGAAAACAGAGAACCCTTTACCGGTTTCGTAGTAAACGGATAAAATGGTTTTTCAGGATTCAGGGTACCGGCATCACTTTCAATGACCAGATTTTTCGCGCCGGATACTTCCACACCTATCGTAACACTTTCCAATTCCCGCTTACCAGCAAATGCACTGTATACAGCATAATTCTCTTCTGTGGTTGTTTTAAACAGAAAACGAGCTACAGGATTGGTTGTGTTGAATTGTTCTCCGTGTACTGTCTGCACATAATCGGTAATCGCAACCACATCCTGGTCCATTTCGATGTTCAGGTAAACATCTTTTCCATCAACTCGCGTGGCTGTAGGCTGGGCGGTATTCGGATCGCTAACAAGTACCGGCTTGAACGGGCCTACCCAGCCTTTTTCTCCGGTGAGCCAAACATCGATTGTTTCCATCAAATCTTCCGGTTCAATGGCAGCTGTAACTGCAGAAGTAAAGGAGAATTTAACGATGACTTCACGTTTACCTTCCGCCAGACGCATCACAGATGATGCTACTGCAAAACCGAGTTTCGCCTCCGGAAGTTCGGGAATGTCCTGAAATATTTGCTCTTCCTCATTCAAATAATACCCAAACGGATACCAAGTGGGAGATTCCGGAGTGAGTGCAGCTCCTATTCCATCAATTGAATTGGCAACCGGTGCTGCTTTAATACTAAAACGTCCTTCTGTATCCAACCCATTATCTTCGTTTGTAGGCTGGTCGTTGTATACATTTTTGATTTGTGCAACCACCGTTTTCGTTACCGGTAATTCCTCTGTCAATGCATAAAGACGTTTTTTACCCAACGCATCCTTTCCGCTATCCAATGCGGTGTCAGATTTCACCAGGTAATCACTTACCCCTTTCGCCAGTTCAAAGATCATGTAAGCCTTATCTTCCGTGGCCGGTAATGCGTCTATTTGCAGTATATTCCGGTAGTAAAAATCAAGGTGACGTTTTGTAATGCCGTTCATTCGTTTGGTTGAAAGCTCCATGAGCTTCAGGAAACAAACAAACAGGGTTAAATGAGGTGTGAGTTTTCCATCCGGAGCAGGATTTTCGACCTGCTCAAGAATTGTTTTCAGTTCATCGCCCGTGGCAAAAAAGGCTTCCCAGTTACCGGCGGGATTTTGATTGTCGTTGGTGGAAAAATAATTGACCTTGCCCGCAAAATTGTAGGCAAACTGCATCCATTCCTCCACTCCGAAAGCTTGCAGTTGAACTGAATCCGGTTGTAAAGAACCCTGGTTACGATCCAATTGATCGGTACCGTTTCGCTTTAAAACACTGACTATTTTATCTTCGTTACTTGCCATAACAGGAATAGTATGCTGGTTAAATATCCGTTCCCTCTTCTTTGTAGAATGGGAACACTAAGTTTTTTCTTGAGTTCGTCGCCCGAACTCTGTAGTCGATCAGGATCAGCAATTCGCCTTCCAGGTCGTTTCCTTGTGAAATGTCAATTTTCTCGACATCAATACGCGGTTCATGATAGAGAATCGCTGTTTTGATTTGATGACTGACAACCGTTTTTAATGTTAAATCAAGCGGATTGAATAAAAGATCTTCCAGATTGGAACCGTATTCGGGAACCATGATGCGTTCCCCTAAGCGGGTTGATAATAAAATCTGTAAACTTTCATCAATGTCTTGTTCATTTGTGCTTGTATGAATCGATTTTGACTGCAATTCAAATGATGGAGGAAAACTCCAGCCCGTTCCTAAAAATGAGGTAAATTCTTCCATAATCTTATCCTATTAATACAGTTGGTAATCCGGCGACAATTGTACCGCCATGCGCTGTTGAATCCCCCATGCGCGCGGCAGGCTTCCCGGCAATCAAGACAGTGGTTGAACCCATAGCAATTGTATCGGGTGGACCAGTGCACACACACATATCCCCCACCAAAGCAGCAGGCGTTCCACCGATTAAAACCGTCGGAGCTCCGGGAGGGAGGATTGGTCCTCCTACATGAGGAACAGTACCCGTTACCATCGGACATACATGCATATCAGTTATTCGCGCAGCTGGATTTCCCATTTTGTTTAATTTATTTGTACCAATGAACCTTTTACTACCGCTATGGCACCTGTTGAAAGTTCAGCTCCCGCCGATCCTTCTGCTTTCAGTTGCGCACTCGCTTTTATATTGATGTTCATTCCCTCCAATTTGAGGTCTTTTGTCGCTTTAATACCGATTTCACCGGCGCTTTCAATCTTAATTCCCTTATCATCCATGGTGATGATATTTTTGTGCTCATCTTCCAATGTGATCACACCTTTATCTTCGTCCATGGTAAATTTCTTTCCGGCGGGAGTTTCAATCGTGACCGATTTTTTATCGTCGTTGAACATGAATTTCATCTCACTGCGGGTCACAAAACCTTTTTCATGATTGTCATCGGCAGCCACAATTGGAGCCGGTTTGGCACTACTGTTCATCATTCCGAGTACAATTCCCTGATTCGGATCTTCATTGATAAACCCAACAATTACTTCATCTTCAATTTCAGGTCGGAAAAAAGAACCACGGTTCTCTCCTGCATCAAGTGTACTTACGCGACACCAAATTCCTTGTTCTTCGCTATTGATAATCGGGATTTTCACCAAAATGCGATCCTCACCATCGGGGTCTTCCTGCAACTGAGTCACCACACCTACGTGTAATCCTTTAATAGCCGGTAATAAACCCGAGGCTGCGGGAGGATTGATTTCATAGGTTTCTGAAAACCATTCCGGGTTTAATCCGAATTGTACATCAACCGTCCAATTACCCTTAGCCACTGTATGAAAAACGCCTGTAACGTAAACTTTTCCGTTGAAACGATCACCGACTCCTTCAAGCTTGATCGTTGTATTAGGTAGTACTGCAGGAATGCCTTGAAATTTGACTCTTCCACGTACTTTCGATAACTGCTGAAACAATAAAGTGGCATCTGCCCAGCCTTGCATCAAAGCATCGTTGACCCGGCCACCATGACGCAATTCCAGGTTTTCCAATCCTACCACATCGGCCAAATCAGAAGAAGAAAGATTCCCGTTAAGGGAAACTCCCGGATCGGCACCTTCGGTTTCAACAAGTTCCTGATCAGCCGGATTCCAGGTAAAAGAGGTTGCCTTTTTCAATTGATTCCGTGCATCTATTTCTGCATCAAAATCGAGCATCGACATTCCATAAGATACTGTTTCCAATTCCGTTTGAGCAAAATCCGGTTTTTTAATCGTCACCTTACCATCATTCACAAAACACAACTTTCCGTTGGCCTGTGCACGGGAAACAATAAAGTCCCAGTCAGAAGCATTGTATTGCACCAGTTCTTTGTGCGAATAATCGGTAGCTTCTACATCTACATCAAGCGAATACGTCCCGATTATTTCCTCAAATACATCACTATCCTTGCTGTCATAGAAGTACTTGCTTTTGCGTCCGATGGTCATTTTAACTGCTTCGTCCTTGCATTCAATAATTAAATTGGATGCTCCTGATCTGACCTTAATCGAATGCTTCACGATCATTCCTTTGAAGATGGTTTCGTCATCCGAATGATAGCCGGCCTGAATTTCTATTTTTTTTCCGGGTATCAATAAGTCTTCATTACTGAGTGGGAAATCATTCTGAGAAGCATCTCCATCGACCAATACAATCTGAGCCATAGGAATCCGATTCACTTCTTTTGACACCACAATACTCATAACCCCATAAGTACCAGGCAATTCCTCACCTTCTATCAGGATTTTGTACGTGATTAAATCAGCACTCTTACTTGTTTTTATGACTCCCGTATTGTTACCCATCGGTTAAGATCTTTTTTCTAGTGGTGGAAACCAAAGCTGTTGGCCCGGTGTTAATTTTCTGAAATTTGCCAAGCCGTTTACTTTGGCAACGTGTAAATAATATTTTGAATCGCCATAAATATTATACGTCATTAGTGGCAATGTATCTCCTTCTTTTACGGTTCGTTTGTGTGTTAGGTCGGGGGACTTCTTATTTTGTTCCGCAGCTGTTTTTTCAGCCTCGGAAAATTCAGTGAATTTGGCTTTTGCGACCGCTCTGAGTACATCTCCGTTCGGCTTGAACAGCTTATACTCTACGTTTAGCTCGGATAGAATACATTCAAATACAAGCGTACCCCAGGAAATCCTAAGGTAATAGGGTTTGTGAATATCTCCGTCATACCCCAACACCACCTTCTTGAAAGCGGCAATATCTTCTTCTACCTTCGCAGCTTTTGCCTCATAACCGGGAACAACTCCTGTACGATCAAACAAAATGTCTAAATCCAGTTGCTGGGGTGTTACTTTTTCGAACTTTGAGTCGTCTTTCGTGTTATTGACCGGTTGCTGAACCTGAGAGACTACCTTGGTACTAAAACTATACCTTTCGGGAGTAATGGAAGTTTCAAAAGGAGCAATATCGGCCTTTTTAGAAAACTTGGAATCACTAAAGGGTTCGATCTTCAGCTTTGCGTTTTTCGAACCGAGCGCATCTTCAACAGCCATATTATCGTTCTTTTTGTTGTTTTAATACTTCTAATACCTGATCCACACTTTCCTGAACAATTTTTGATTGGTCGGCAGGAGGTGATACATTTCCTTTTGAACTGTTTTCATCGACATTGATTCGAATGAGCAACTCTTTAATTTCGATAGGCATGATTTAGCGATTTTGCTCTTTTTTAGTTCCTTTTAGTGTAGTGAAATAGTGGTAGGTAAGTTCGATTGTCTCAGCAACCAACTTGCTTTCCATCGAATTAAACTCTTCCACTTCCCATCTGATCGGATAGGCATGTACAATATTCCAGGTCATCAGCGGTTGTTGTTCTTCATTCAAAAGCGTGACGATTAAATCAACCGGTTTAAACTCAAAATTCTCGAGTGCTTTTTTGCACCAGTCAATCACCTTGGAATCTATCAAGACTCCCCTTTTGAGGACCAAATTGGGATATTTGGTCCTCACGGGAAGAATGTGTTTGTAACGATTCTCTCCGCCGAAAGCAACTTCTTCCGTTTCAATCGAAGACGAAAGCCCTGATACGGTCTGAAAGAATGTATCACCATCAGATTGCTCAATTCCACTGAATTGAACCTTGAAATGAAAACCTACCGGCGGATAATAATTCGTCATTATCCTAAGCCTTGGATGGATAATCCTTCGTGAACTAATTCCATCGATTCGATAGCGACTTCATTTCCGTCAGCTTTTAAATCGGTTGACTGAACTTTCGTTGGCCAAGCATTTTTCACTTTCCATGTTAACACAGGTAAGTGTTCCTCGTTCAACAATTTAATCGTGATATCCCGACGTTCGATGGTGTTCAATTTAACTGAATTCCACCATTCGTAGTACTCGGTATCACCGATAAACGTACCTCTCTTCAAGGTAATGTTTGAGAATTTTTGAAGGCCCGGCATTTTAGTCTTGCTGTATTCCGGACTTGCTCCGTGTCGGTATTCAATTACTTCTGTCTCAACATCTAAACCTGAAACTTCTGTAAATCCGATCTTGGTTCCACCCCATTCAACAAGAAAATGAAACTTCGGTAGTGGGTAATTAGCCATATTTTTACTTTTTTAAATGAATTAAAATCAACTTGTTAATTATGCTTCCTGCATTTTGTGAGAGAATTTCAACACGATAAATTCAGCTGGTCTCACAACGGCCATACCGATTTCAACATTCATGTATCCGTTCAAAATGTCTTCTGCAGTCATTGTAGTGCCCAAACCAACCCGAACATAGAATGCCTGATCAGGTTTAGCACCAGTCAATGCTCCGGCTCTCCATTGAAGGATCAGGAAGTTTTCGATCATCGCACGCAAACGTACCCATGTGTTGGCATCATTGCCTTCAAACACAAACTGCTCGGAAGCTTTTCTTACTGATTCTTCCACCATATTGAAGAAACGACGAACAGAGATATAACGCCATTCGTTATCATTTCCAGCCAACGTTCTGGCACCCCAAACAAGTGTTCCTTTTCCGGTAAACGAACGAATAGCATTCACCGATTTACCGGTAGTTGTAACGTTCATATCAGCTTGTTCATCGTGCGTAACGATTAGAGAAGGTGATGTAACATACGTAACTCCAACATTAGCTGGAGCTTTCCAAACACCATTTAAACCGTCAACACGTGCATAAATACCTGCCATAGCAGAGCTCGGTGGCAATTTCAATGGAAGAATAGAAATCTCTGTTTTGATTTTGTTGTACAATAAATTATCAGATGTTTTAACCGCAGCTAAATTGGTTACTGTAGGGCCACCGGATGACAAAGGAGCCAAGCCTGTAATCAATGCATCCAACTCATCTGTTGCAACAACATCATCAATATCCTGAACCAATGTAGTATTCGCTACTGTTCCGGTATCCATACCGATGTTTTCGTAAACAGAGTCAACACCAGGAAGAACCGTATCGGTCAAAATATCTAGCATTCCCGATTTAGTTGCAATTGCATTCAATTCATCAATTCGGGTATTCAATGCCACAATCAATACTTCGATGTTCATTGTAATCCATGCATCTAATGCATTTGCAAGTACAATCGTAGGATCAACCGGTGATAAAGGGTTTACTGCTGCTTGTTTCGCAATCGTAATTGAGTTGTCTAAAACAGCTTTAACGCTAAGCAAATAACCATTGATGTCATTGACCTTTGCAATAATAGCCGGTTTCATAGCCAACGCTGCAGGCGCCGCCGCCGCATTTGCATCTATAGCCAACTGCTTCAAATCCGTAAGAATTGTAACAAGATCCGTCGTATCGATAGAATCTGCTAATGCCTGAACCTCCGCTTCATAATCTCTTGACGAACTATCAGTCACTACTACAGCTGTTTCATCTACCACAAAATCAAGAATGGTATTCAAATACGGGAAATAGGCCGCACCATATTTCAGGAAATCATTTTGCAACGTAATCCCATTTCTAAGTTGATCTACTGAAGTAATGACATTTGAATCAGTGTAGGTATCGATGATTGTGAAACGATCCTGCAAATCAGCACATTGCATCAATGCATCACTGTAAAGTCCATGAAAATCACCTGCTATAGGAAGTGAAGTCGCGTCAGGGAATACCAACAATGTAGGTTCGTCATATTTGCGAATCTCATCCAATCCTCCAGTTAACTCTCCTAATACTACTCCTGCCAGTGAATAGCCAGCGACAGAAACAATGTAGCAAGGACCGCCACCATTAGCAAAATACAATTGCAACGAATAATACATCATGTATTTTGAACGTGATGCTTGAGTTACCTGGAGAATTTCCTGACCTGCTACAGATACTGAAATTCCTTCTTCAGGTTCTGCACTCCCAAAATACGTTTGGTACTCCAACAGGGAAGTGATCCGTGTAGGTACATTTGTTAAATCTCCTGCGATTTTCTTTTTTGCTATTTGCGTATATCCGATAAACGCGGGAATAGCTGTTTCAACTTGCGCAACGGACGGAGGGAATTTTGAGATTTCCTCTACATATACGCCTGGTGTCTTGTAAGATGCCATAAACTATAGTTGTTAGATAAAAATTACTGAATAAGTCTTCGTTGGTGTGATCTCGATGGTCCCCAACGAAGGGTTTGGGTATTGATACGCCCGCTGCGTGGCATTTGTAGCGGTTGTAAAGTCATTGATCGGGTTAATGTCTATAAACCCGTATTTGGTGAGTGGCAATGCCACTTTCGTTTCCACAACGAAGGCGACCGACTCCTTTTTATACTTCCAAAACGTTTTCTTCGCATCAAAGTGAATTTTAAATTTCGGGGCTATGGCTTTTACAGCTCCGGCGGTTAGTAAATCGCGTGTTGCTCCAACACCTGTTGTTTTTATGCAGACAATCCCAGTCAGTCCTGTGCGTTCGCTTTGCGGAACATATAAGTCCAGTACCGTGGCGGTATCGGCTGCATTGAGTAAAAAAGAACTATCAGCGTGTTTCACATCTGCCTCAAGCGGAACAGGTGTTAAAACAGTGGCCAGTTCCGTTGGCTGGTAATTGGAAAAAAACAAGATTCGGGAACGGTCATCCGGCAATTCTGTTGAATACATAAAGTCCGATTGGTTTTTTGCCTTCAACAGGAAAACAAAAATCATATTATCGGCAAGCCCGGTTAAGGGGATGGAATCTGTTTTTTTAGTCGTAATCATTAAATGGATACCATCACTTGCAGTCGCAGCCAGCATTCGGTGATTGCGAAGGTTTTTGACCGTATCGGCCGTAGGAACAATATCAAAAACATCCAACGCACTGTAACGCTTAAATGCTTTGGCTTTTGCGTCAGCAGTCATCGTATCATAAGCCGTCACCCCATTATCCAAATGATAACCGTGCAATATGACTACTTCACACAAACTTCTATGTTGGTCGGTTTGAAACATTCTTATTCAACTGTATTGGTTCCTAATCCTATTCCTGCGATTCTCGAAGAGCTGGTGATATTTACATCACGCACGATTTCAATCATACTCAATTTGTAAAGTGCACTCGGATATTGTTTACCGCCTAAAGCGCCCCAGATAAAATTGAGTTCTTCAAAAGATGGCGTGTACAATTCTACCGTGAAGCGAAAATCCTGAACACCCGCCATTGCAACGTTAATTCTGTTATAGTCACTATTGGCTTGCGTAAACAGGCGCTTTCCCTGGAAAAATTCAACAATCTTAGAAATGTCTTTTAAGGAGCGTGCGTAGGTGTTGCGATTGGCACTGAACAAAATAAAGAGGTTCAGGTTGATTTTGTTGTTTTGATAAACGACGTTGTTGGCTTCCTGTTTGATATTCGGAAAATTCTTCAGCGTTTTCTCCTCATTCATGTTGAGTAAAGTCATCAACACAGAATCACGGAAATCAATATTGGGGTCAGTCTGGTCTTGCTCGATCATGGCAATATTGTCCATATGAACAGGCGTGCCCATTGATTGACTAGTGAAATAGTTATTGACTTCGTCGGTTAGTATTTGCAAGACCTCGTATATCATAATTTATTCAAATTCAGTGTTTAAGTCTCAAAAAACACCGAAAACAATCCTTCCCGACAGAACATAGCATTCCACTCCGACTAAAAGCCGGTTTTTTCAATCGGTAAAGAAAAACCTCATGACAGCAGGTGACTAGCCAGATACTTTTGCTTTTTTGAGACAAAAGTGCCGATACAAACATAGCCGTAAAAGCTAAACTTTGTTCGTTCTAACTGTTCTAATAAAAAGATCGAAAATTATTCGTAGGTCTTATTATCAGTGAATAGTGTCAGAATGTTCCTCGTTTTCAGTGGTACTAAAATAACTATAAATTCCACATGTGCAACAGTAGATTGTCTTTTTTTTCATAAAAAATCGATTTAAACGATCAAATGGAGTGATTGGACGGGTATTTTAACACGATTCATGTTTTGCCTGTTTAATAGCCTCAAAAAAATCCGGTGGATGTTTAATCAAATCAATGGCCTCTTTCCTTTTTTGATTTACTTTGTGCAAAGTACAATTCATGACGGATGTTATTGCTTTTCTGGATCAATTCAAGCGGGAACGAAACTTCACTTCGGTGTTGCCTCAAATACATGAACATCCTGAATTCAGATCAGCACTTTTACACCAGATTGAACGCAATGTTTACCCCTATTCCGAATACGCTTCCTGGATTGCGCAACATTTTTTCAAAGCCTATCCGCAATACCTCCAGGAGTGGGTCCCGTTTTTTAAAACCGTTATTCTCCAAACACCCAATCACAGTATCCAGCGTAATGTCACGCATTTGTTCATGGATAATAAAGTGGACCTGGAGGAAGACGGCGAATTGCTCGATCATTTTCTGAAAACCTTTACTTCGCCCGATTCATTGCCTGCTTTAAAACTCACTTCATTCAAATCGGTTGAACGACAGTATTTTAAAGCTTATCCGGAATTGATCAACGAAGTGGCGCTCATCATGGAATTGCACAAGGAAGACAAACGTCCTTCCATTCAAAGTATCAGAAGGTACTTTTACAAAAAATACACTCCATATTTAAATCAATAGACCATGCGCATTCTTGCATTTTTATTTTTGGGAATCACCGTTACCGGCAACTGTCAAATGCCAGCCGCTTTTCAGTTGGAAGAAATCATGAAAGGCGATGATTTTATAGGCCATTCGCCCGAAAATATCCACTGGTCGTTCGACGGTCAATCTATTTTATTTGACTGGAACCCAACAAATACCTTCGGGAATACACCTCATACCTACAACGTGTCTGACGGCACCACAAAGACGCTCCCAGTCAACACAATTGCAGTTCCGGCTGCTCCGATTGGCCAACAGGTTGCAGGACAATATTACTTTCAGCACATGGGAAACCTGATGAGGTATAACCTCAACAGTAAACAAACTGAACTCATTTTTTCTGTAAAAAACAGGATTCGGTTATCCGAACCGGTAAACAACCTGCGCCATGTTTATTTTGAACAGGAAAACAATCTTTTCTGCTTCAACGAAACCGTTGGCGGAATTGCCCAGGTAACCGATTTTGTGCAAGGAAAAGCGCCCGAAAAACAAGATTCCACTTCGTTGATGCGCCAGCAGGCAGAGTTATTCAGTTACCTCCGTTCCGAAAAAAAACGCGCCGAATGGCAGGAAAAGAATCAGGTGAAACGGAAACTTCCGCTGACTATTTATTACGATCGAAACGAGCAATTGGGAGATTTACAGGTTTCACCCGGAGAGCAATTTGTGACGTTCAGGCTCAGCAATTATCCCGAAGATCCCGAAACGCATGTGGAAGAATACATTTCAACCACCGGTTATACAAATGCAATCGGTGCGCGGGCGAAAGTCAGTAACAATGACCCATCTCACCGCCTGGGAATTTATGATCGTGACCATGATACAGTGTATTATGTGTCGTTTTCGTCACTGACCGATATTCGTAAAAAGCCGGATTATCTGAGTGAATATGGCGATAGCGATCCTTTATATGCAAAAGACAGATCGGTGATTATGCACGCGCCCGTGATGCATCCGAAAGGAAAGCAGGCATTGGTTGATGTGCGCAGTCACGACAATAAAGATCGCTGGATTGTTTTACTCGACCTTGCCAAAGGAACAGTGCGCGAATTGGAACATCAGCACGATGAAGCATGGATCGGCGGACCTGGCATTTCAGGTTGGAACGAGGCAATCGGAACGTTGGGCTGGCTCGATGATCAGTCGTTTTACTTTCAATCGGAAGTGTCGGGCTATTCGCATTTGTATTCAATGAATACAGGAACAGGCACTACAAAACAATGGACTTCGGGCAATTGGGAAGTGCATGATGTACAGTTGAATAAAACCAAAGAAACATTTTACATCATCGCAAATAAATTGCACCCCGGCGTGCGGAACGGTTACAAAATCGCGGTAAAGACAGGTGAACTAACACCGATTTTTGAAGGTTATTTCGGGATCGAATGGTCGCTTTCACCAGATGAAAAAAAATGGGCAATCCGCTACTCTACTTCCACGCAACCCTGGGAATTGTACGTTGCTGATAACAAACCCAATGCGTTTATGCGCCGCATTACGACTTCTACCTACAAAGGTTTTAATGAATTGAAACTACAAGTTCCTGAAGTGATTCAGGTTCCCACTTCGGATAATAAAACCGTCAGCGCCCGATTGTACAAACCAACCGAATCAAATGGAGCTGCAGTGCTTTTTGTTCATGGAGCAGGATATTTGCAGAATGCGCACCATTACTGGAGTTATTATGCACGGGAGTTTCTCTTTCATCAGTTGTTGATGACGAAAGGTTATACCGTACTCGACATTGATTACCGCGCCAGCGAAGGTTATGGCAGAGATTTACGCACAGCGGTCTATCGACACATGGGCGAACGTGATTTACTGGACTACGTAGACGGGAAATCGTTTTTGGTCAAAAACCATGGTATCGATGCCAATCGTGTTGGGATTTACGGCGGTAGTTACGGCGGTTTCATCACACTAATGGGAATGCTGAAAACACCTGGAACATTTGCTTGCGGAGCGGCCTTGCGTTCGGTGACTGATTGGGAACACTACAACCACGAATACACGAGTAATATCCTGAATTACCCGGGAACCGATCCGAAAGCGTATCGCCAAAGCAGCCCGATTTATTACGCCGAAGGCTTAAGCGGTCCTTTGCTTTTATTACATGGTATCGAAGACGACAACGTGCAATTTCAGGATGTTGTTCGGTTAAACCAGCGCTTTATTGAATTGGGGAAAAAGAATTATCAGATGGCTGTATTCCCAACGGAAGCTCATGGTTTTAAATCGGCTGTTGCCTGGACAGACGAGTACCGCAGAATCTTAGAATTGTTTGAACTTCATTTGAAATAACGATCATGCACATCAATGAATTGACCTCCAAAGAAGAAATGCTGGAATATCTTCCCGTCATTCAGGAACTTTACCCTGAGCTCACAGCCGGTTATTATGGCGAAATGCTCGATAAAATGTTGCCGCACAATTACGGTCAGATTGGCGTATTTGACGGTGACCGTTGTTTGGGAATCAGCGGTTACTGGACCGGTACCAAATTATGGTGCGGGGCGTATCTGGAACTGGATAATGTGATTGTCATTAAAGCCGCACAGGGAACCGGAGCCGGGAAATTGCTTTCGGCCTACCTCGATCAGAAAGCGAAAGAACTGGGCTGTCATATTATGACGTTGGATGCTTATTCCAACAATTTTAAAGCGCATCGGTTTTATTACAATCAGGGGTATGCGCCAAGAGGGTTTCATTTTATCAAGATTTTGGATGCGGATAAATTGACGTGATTTTGAAATCATTTTTTAACCTAGAAAAACACACGTAATATTGCAAATTGGTATATCAAATAAACGCACGTAAATTCGCAATATTACGTGTGCTTGTTCCCTCTGACATCAAGGATTTGGCGCTGTTTTCAGCGATTCCGATTTCACCTGCAATTTATTATACCTCCGCGCATGTATCATTCCCACAACAATCGGCCCAAGCGGCGGAATAATCCAACTTGCATAATCGATAAACGTCGCTTTCACCCGAAGTGATTCCAAACGACTAACCTGCAACGAATCCCTGTAATCCACGTAACAAACTCCCTGTCGTTTGATTCCCTGATGCAACGAATCTGGAAAAGGATTGAAGCCAAAATCCCATCCTTTTGCATCCGTCAGCAATGAATCGTTTTGAAAGTCAGGGAAGTTCTGATTGAAATACAAAAACGCCTGTCGGTTGCAATCCACCTCAACCGGATGCGCGTCGTGATTGCCCTTGCTCATGATCGCAGGTAATCCAACGCGAACGAAATAAGCCAATCCCATGCGTTTGCTTTGCAAATAATGTCCGTATTCGTGCTGGAACATCCGGTTATTCGGTTGGGCATGAATCGATGTATCGGCCAGAATATAATTGCCGAGCGTTACACCGAGCCAGTCAACGCGCATATTCAACGAAGTAGCTCCGAAAGCGTATTCAACGGTATTCACTTTCCCGAGCACAGTATTGTACCACTGGGCTGTTAAGAATCCTGCAGCGGTTTGCGGAGCTTGGTAAGTAAAGCGTGAAACCACTTCCCCGAACCGATAACCGCCCGAACGGGTAGAATCAGAAACGAACAATCCGCCCCAAATGCGTGCGTCTGATTTTGCACGACGATTTGCTGTTTTCCAGGCCTGTTTGAACCGTTTTTCTTTTGCTCTGAAAAATCCACCAAAATAACCGGTAAGCCAGGAATCGATGATAATTAATTGAGGTTCACTGGAAGTTTGAGTGTTTCTCCACGCAGCAGTTAGCGGTTGAACGATCGCTAAACAGCAACAAATCAGCAGGAAGCGATGGATCAATTTCATGTGAGATTACTTTGTACAAAAACGAAAATACCAATTTGCTAAAACAAAATCACGATTCTGCTTTTATGCGTTCCAGTTCTTCCCGGATAAACGATTCTACCTGCTCAAAATCGATAACAATCGTGTGTAGCAGCTTCGTATAAAAAGCGTTTTCCTCATCTTCCTGATGCATCATTTGTTCGAGCATCGTCACAATCGTCGACAACTTAAACAAACGCGCCGGACTCAGCATTTTATGCGCTTTTTCGCGGATTTGCGAATGAATTTCATAAACCGTAGCCTCTTTCAGTTCGTCGAGATACTCCGGCATGTTTTCCAGGAACACTTCATACATTTCCACTAAATACGAAGTATCTCCACCCGAACGTTCATACAACAATTCCAGGTCGACCAAGGTAGATTGATGGCTCGATTTAAGTCCGGATTCGTTCCAGGCCAATTCCTGAAATGACTTGCCCAACCATTTACAAATCATCGCATACAAATCCTGCGGTTCATAAGGTTTCGACAAGTAATCGTTCATTCCGGCTTCGGCATGTTTGTGAAAATCGCTGGTCATCGCAGAAGCCGTCAACGCAATTACCGGAAGCGTACATACCGGTTCAGGGAACGTCGTGCGAATGATATGCGTTGCTTCCAATCCGTCCATTTTGGGCATGGAAATATCCATCAGGATGATATCGACCTTACGTTCGTGGAGCCACTCAAATGCTTCCTCCGCATTGTTGGCAACCAGGACTTCTGCCCGCCATGATTCCAGTTCATATAACGCCACCCGCTGGTTAATTTTATTGTCTTCCACCAACAAAACACAAACGCCTTCCAGCAATCGGTTATCCGGTTCCACGGGAACTTGTTTATGGTTTACCTGTTGCTCTGCCGGTTTCATTGGTAATAGTATCGTAAAAATAGAACCTCTGCCTTCAATGCTGTTGAGAGAAATACTTCCACCCAATGCCTCGGCAAGCGTTTTACAAATGCTCAATCCAAGCCCTGTACCGCCCGCCAAACGCGTTCTGTGATCTTCTACCTGTGCAAAGTTTTCGAACACAAACTCCTGTTTATCGGCAGGAATCCCGATTCCGGTATCGGAAACAGCAAAAGAGATCATCAGTGTTCCGTCCTCTAATTCGGTTGCAGTAACTGAAACGGCTACACGCCCTTTTTCGGTGAACTTGATCGCGTTGCTGGTGAGATTTAACAAAATCTGATTCACCCTGATGGGATCGCCAGACAACCACTTAGGCACGCTTTTATCAATGTACCATGAAAAGTGAAGGTGTTTTTCGTCGAATTTAAATTGCTGGGTCCGACGCAGGTTTTCAAACAACGCTTCCAATTCAAAAGGTGTCGTTTCAAAATTCATTTTCCCCGCGCGGATCTTGGAAAGATCAAGTAAATCATTTACCACATGCAATAAGCCGGTGGCCGTTTGAACGATGGTCGTGGCAATTTCTTTTTGCTGAACGGTGAGCGCAATGTCTTTCATTTGCCTGGAAAGTCCCATAATCCCGTTCATCGGTGTCCGAATTTCATGCGAAATATTGGCAATGAATAACTCCTGAATTTTGAGCGCATTTTCAGTGATTCGCTGCTCGCGCTCGGCCACTTCGCGGGCAACGGAAATTTCAGTAATATCCGTTTCCACCAATACCCAATAGCTCAGTTCATCGCGCTCATTGAAAACGGGTGTCATCGACGATTGAATATCAAGACGTTTACCGCTTTTGGTTTGATTGTGCGACTGATAGGTAATCGACCGCCGTTCGTTAAGGGCAATCTGCTGATAGTTTCTGAGTTCCTCCAGTGTTAAACTGCTCAATGAAAGAAAATCTTCGCCGGTATGCTGAATAAAATCTTCAATCGAATCCCAACCGAACATGCGCTGATAACCTTCGTTCATCCACTCGGGAGTTCCGTCTTTATCCGTAATAATCACGCCGTTCATTGTTTCACTGGCTACGATCGATAACTTTTGAAGCAACACGTTTTTCTCCACCATCACCTTGTGCATTCGTGTTTTCTCACGATATCTCAGGTAAATTCCACCGGCGAGTAAAAAAGCAAGCAAGACTCCAATAATCAACAGATTCCGGATCTTGGATTGGTTTTCAATATTTCTGGTCTGAAATTCTTTTGTGCTGTTGAGTAATTGGATTTGTTTGTCTTTTTCAATGATTTCATTCTCGACCTGTAAGCGCAGGATTTCCTGTTCTTTTTCTTCGTACAACTGAAAATCGAGCTCCTTTTCATACGCAAGCCGGTTGAGGTATGCTTCTTTCGTATCACCGGTTTCGTACAAAATTTCCGATTTCATTTTGTGGTACATCCGCAATCCTGCAATCAAATGGTGTTCTTCTACATTTGTTTTGAAATCTTCCAGATACCCCAAGGCTTCCTGGTAATTTTTGGTTGCCATCAACGAAGCGGCCATCAGTAATTGTTGCTCAGCAAGCGACGTATAATCAAGGTTCATTTCATAACCTCTCAATGCCCGCCTGAAATACGATTGTTCTTTCTCGCGATCGCCCATTAAACCGTAGGCTTCACCAATATTACCGATACAATAAGGAGCAGAAGCACTGGTTGTATCATTTCCGGTCATCGCCAATGAAAGCTCCGAAAATGAAATGGATTTCCAGATGTACTTCTCATTCTTTTCGTAAGCGTAATAACGCATGTAAAGATTACCAAGCGCGATGTTGATCGACAGCTGATTCCGTTTGTCTTTCTGCGTTTTATAGTAATGCAGTGCCAATTGATAATAGCGTCGGGCGATGTCCAGAAAATGACGTTTCTTTTGCGTGTTGGCTAAATCTACAGCCGTGTGTCCCATCAACACAAGCACTTGCGCCCGCTTTTTCCACTGCAGTTTTTTACCATACAAAAACTCCGCTTTCTTCAGGTGAATCATCACACGGTCGAAGATCTGAAGTCGTTTGTAGCTTTTGGCAAGGTTGTAATGGCCTTCCGCAATCAACATCGTATCGTTTAACTGCTCGGCGGCATTTACCGCATTCAAACTGGCAATGATCTGTCGTTTGATATTTTTTTCGGTCTCAGCCAGCATCGAATAGACCTGGTAACGAAGTCGTTTGTCTGTTGTTTCGTTTAATTGCAGCTTGGCGGCCAGGAGCAGCTGGTAGGCCGAATCAGGATCGGAACCCGCGAGTTCCTTACTTTCCCGAAGAAGTTTTACGACGCTCGTAGCCTCAGACTTTGGAGCAGCAGTTTGTCCAAACCCCGAAAAGGTCATCAGAAAAACAACAAGTGTTATTCCGAAAACAGTATGCAGGAAGGATTTATGCATGCTTCCTTATTTTCGATGTGATCAGTTTCAAAACGGTACAAAGGTAGAGAAAAACGCCTTGGAACTGTGAAAAATGAACGGCAGGTTTTTGGCATTCAAGAAGTTAAACGTTAAACAAACGAAAAACATAGTAGGAACGACTCGCGAGTCGCCCCTACTATGTTTTCGTTTTCAATTCACTTTTGCGTAAACGGGGCCAATTACTTTCTGTGCGGTAACCCTCCAACCGAAATAGTGCGTAATTTGGTAGAACTAAAACTATATGATGAAATTTTCTCTTCTCTCTCTCCTTTTCCTTCCATTATTTTCCATTGGCCAGGATGCCAAAGGTAATTGCTCACACGTCAAATCAGCGCATAAACAGCTCAAAAGCAACACGTTTACCATAGCTCAAATAGCCGAAACTGAACGTTACGATGTTCACTTTTATTTCCTGGACCTCAACATGACCAATACCACTACCACGCTTTCGGGAACGGTTGAAATTCATGCTACGGCACGCGAAAATCTGGATTCTGCCTTGCTCGAGTTATTTCCCACAATGGTGATCAATTCAATCGAAGTTGACGGAAATCCGGTTACCTACAGCAGAAATGCGATGGCACTGAAAGTCCCTGTAAATGCGGCCACCAATCAGTCATTTGTGGTTGCTGTTAATTACCAGGGTACTCCTCCTACTGCTGCCAGCAACCCGTTGGGCGGCGGCGGAATGACCAATGATTTTTCGCCAAGCTGGGGAAATCAGGTTACATGGTCGCTTTCCGAACCGTTTTCGGCCTATGAATGGTTTCCGGTGAAACAATCACTCAGAGATAAAGCCGACAGTTCTGCGTTTCATATTACGGTTCCTACTACATGTAAAGCCGGATCAAACGGTGTATTGGAACAAGTGGTTGATTTAGGAAACGGTACTCATCGTTTTGAATGGAAACACCGTCACGCGATTGATTATTACCTGATTTCGGTAGCGGTGGCTCAGTATGTGGAATATACCGTTACTGCGAATCCGTCCAATTCAGGACCTGTAACGATCCAGAATTTCATTTACGACAATCCGCAAACATTACTCAATTTTCAGGACGACATCGACGAAACGGCCGATTTTATAGAACTTTTCGCCGATTTGTTTGGCCCCTATCCGTTTGCTGACGAAAAATACGGACACTGCATGGCGCCGATCGGTGGTGGAATGGAACATCAGACAATGACCACACAAGGTTCGTTCAGCAGAGGACTTACGTCGCACGAATTGGGTCACCAATGGTGGGGCGATCATGTGACCTGCGCTTCCTGGTCAGACATTTGGGTCAATGAAGGATTTGCTTCGTATTCCGAATACCTGATGCTGGAAAATTTGTATCCGGGACAACAGCAGAGCGATATGCTCGATCGTCATGACAACGTGAAATCTGTGCCCGACGGAAGTGTTTGGGTAGAAGACAGTTTGGATGACGGACGTATTTTCTCCGGAAGATTAACCTACGACAAAGGCGCCTCCATTATTCACACTCTCCGCTTCCTGATCGATAATGACAGCCTGTTCTTTGCAGGATTGCAGCAATACCAAACACAGTATGCGCATTCAACCGCATTGGGAGTTGATTTCATCCAGGTAATGGAAGACATGACCGGAATGGACTTTACCGACTACATGGAAGAATGGTATTTCGGCGAAGGTTTCCCGACTTATTCGGCGCGCTGGAACATGGTTGGCAGTGATTTATTGCTTGAAATCTCACAAACGACTTCGGCAAGTGCGGTCACACCGTTTTTTACCAATGATCTGGAAATCAGATTCGACCGTCAGGGAGCCGCAGATACAATTATTCGCTTTGATATAGACGGTACAAGTAATCAATACCTGATTTCAAATCCTGGAAATGTATTGAATATTCTCTCTATTGACCCGGCAAACTGGATCATCAACTCTAACGGAAGTATTCTGCACGATGTGAATTTTGTGACGGCAGTCAATGAAAACACACTTGCCAATGCAGTGCGTATTTATCCGAATCCAACTGATGGTCCGTTTACCGTAGCTATGCAACAACCAGGTAACTACACGCTTACCATCATCGACACAAAAGGACGAGCGATTAAAACAATTGCTTTTGACCAGGAAACACTGGTTGATCTAGGATCTGCCGCGCAGGGAACCTATGTATTACAGGTGAGTGATGCGAATAGTGATTTGAAAGTAAGACGTTTGGTGAAACACTGATTTTGTTTTTAACCACATAGAACACATAGTTTGTTGAGTTTTTAGTTATTCAGTTTTCTAATGTGACCTATGTGGTTAATTCACTTTGTTGTTCACTTAATGCTATTCCCTACTTTTGTAAAAACGAATCATTAACCAATAGAATACATGAAAACAATTCAATTATCACTCGCAACACTTTGTTTGTTGTTCATTGCCGCCATTAGCAATACCGGAAATGCACAATCAAATCTCAGTTCATGGACCGCGTTGACCGATTTTCACAAAGTCATGGCGCAAACTTTTCACCCAAGTGAAGAAGGAAACCTGGAACCGATCAAAACGCGCATCGGAGAAATGGTTGAAAAAGCAAATGCCCTGAAAGCATCAGAAATTCCAGCCGACTTCAACAACAAAAAAGTAAAGAAAGCGGTAAAGAAACTGGCTGCTGATTCCAAAAAACTGCAAAGCTCGATCAAATCAGGAGCTACCGATGCTCAGATTACAGCTTCGTTGTCTTCATTGCACGATGTTTTTCATCAAATCGTAGGATTGTGTTCTGCCAATGAAGAGCATGACCACGATCACGAGGAACACGACCACAATCATGAAGGGCATAGCCATTGATTAAATAAACTTTTGGTAAACACAAGGGCTCGGGTAATACCGGGCCTTTTTTGTGCGGGTGTGGAATACATCCCGCGCTATACAAGGATGTGGTATTACCATACATAAGCCGTATTAACCCTATAGATGTCCCGTATATACCCCATGGATACTCCACTATTTGTTAATTGCCTGACTGAATATTTCTGACTAAAAACAAAAAAACGCTGCCCCTTTCGGAGCAGCGTTTTCTGTTATTGGTTTGTTGTTTTTATTGTTTCACGATTCGTACAAGTGTAGAACCATTTTCAGTAACAATTCGCAGGAAGTAAACACCTGTTTCGTAAGAAGAAAGCATTACTTTCTCACCATTCAAAACAGTTGTTGCCTGCAAGATTTTACCTTGCGCGTCAATCACGTCAACTTTAGCCTCGGTTGCGCTCATTGTTACGAACACCTCACCTGAAGTTGGGTTAGGATATACCTGAATACTCGCATCAATGATTTCCGTTAATGCTATGTAGTCAATCGTCACACAAGACGAAGTATCCGAACAACCGCTGGCGTTGGTCACAACTACAGCATAATCACCGTTTGCAGTTGCAGTGTACGTTTGAGACGTAGCACCTCCGATAGCAGTGTTTGTTCCGCAATTAACCCATTGGTAAGACGTTCCTGAAGAAGCAGTAATAGTAGCATCACCATTATCGATAGCTGTTGCTGTAGGAGCTGCATTCACTGTTACTGTAACAGCGTCTGTATTCTCACAACCGTTTGCATCTGTACCTGTTACGTTATAAGTAGTAGTAGCAGAAGGCGTTGTGGCAACACCATCCGTTACACCGTTATCCCATGTATAAGAAGTCGCACCTGAACCGGTCAATGTCACAGATTCTCCAGCACAAATGGCGTTATCAGTCGTATTTGCAACAACTGTCGGCAAAGCATTCACTGTTACTGTTATAGCATCAGTGTTTTCACAACCGTTTGCATCTGTACCTGTTACTGTATAGGTTGTTGTAGCAGAAGGCGTTGTAGCAACTCCATCCGTTACACCATTATCCCATGCATAAGATGTCGCTCCTGAACCGGTCAATGTTACTGATCCTCCGTCACACACAACCGAAGCAGTTGTATTTGCAACAACAGCAGGCAATGTATTTACGGTAACTGTAACCATGTCGGTATTCTCACAACCGTTTCCGTCTGTTCCGGTTACTGTGTATGTCGTAGTGGCAGTCGCGTTGAATGCAACGTTATCTGTTACACCGTTATCCCATGAGTAAGTAGTCGCTCCTGATCCCGAAAGGGTTAATGATTCTCCATCACACACAGTAGAAGCAGTTGTATTCGCAACCACGGCAGGCAATGTATTTACAGTAACTGTAACCACATCCGTATTCTCACAACCGTTTCCATCTGTACCTGTTACAGTATAAGTAGTGGTTGCTACAGGTGAAAAGGCAGCTCCATCGGTTACACCGTTATCCCATGCGTAAGAAGTTGCGCCCGATCCGGTCAATGTAACCGTTGATGAACCATCATCACAAATGGCCGCGGCTGTTGTATTCGCAACCACAGTTGGCAACGCATTTACAGTAACACTTGTTGAAGCGACTGCCGAACAACCAGAAATGTTGGTAATCGTTACATCATAGTTGGTAGAAACCGCAGGTGTTACAGCCAATGGATTCTGATCAGTCGAAGTAAATCCGATTGGTGTTGAAGCCCAGCTGTAAGTATAGTTACTTGAGTTTGCAGTAATGGATACGTTGTCAATTGACCAGTACCAGTCCCACGTTGCGCGGAATCTGAAACGTACATAAACAGTCGGCTGATTTTCAAAAGCTACCGGAACCGGAACGTTTGCTGAAGCAAATGCTGCCTCGGAACCTGCCGTAGCAACGTAAGATCCACCGATTGTCCAGTTAGTTCCGTCGTTAGAGAATTCGACTACTGCCGAGTCACCGTTATCGGCGATATCACGGTAGAAATGGAAGAAATTCAGGTTCAAGCCTGCAAGTCCTGTAGTGTTGAACGAAGGTGACTGGATAGCTACATTCGTAGTACTTCCTGATCCCTGAGAATCACTGTTTGTTTGAACAAAACCTGAATTATCATTACTGTGATAAGGTGTTCCCGCGGCATATACATATCCGTCAGCGCGGTTAGTCCACGCCGCATTTGCAGGAGTTCCACCGGTAGAGTTGTTGATTCTTGTCCAAGTTGGTGCACCTGCGTTGAAGCTTTCCGACAATACAGTCACTGTATACGGACTTGCAGAAGCGCCTAAATCAACGCTTTCACCTTCACAAATGGCAGCAGCAGTAGTTGTTGCAGCAGCACCCGCAACTGTAGTGCCTGAACTGATAGAAGCAGTGGCTGTATTCACACATCCGTTTCCATCTGTTCCTGTAACGGTATAAACCGTAGCTGCTATCGGCGATGCATCAACTGAAGTTCCGGTAACAGCAGACAATCCTGCTGCTGGTGACCATGAGTAAGTAGTTGCTCCGGATGCAGTCATCGTAACTGCAGTTCCCGGGCTACAGTAAGCACCACTTGTAGGTGTTACAGCAACTGTAGGCAATGAATTCACAGTAACTGTTACTTCATTCGACAAACCTGTCATCGGTCCTGCCGAACAAGTCGTTGCCAAAACGTAATAGTATGTTCCGGCAGGAAGCGCTCCTGAAGTGAAAAACACAGTTGTTCCGCCGCTTCCGCCTACTACGTTACCGTAAGGCCCACCTGGAGTTGTAGAAGCCTGCCACTGATAGGTAATTCCCATAGCTGCAGTTGCACCGGTTGACGTAAGCGAAACGGTTTGCCCGTCACATACTGCATACGTTGTTGGTGAAATCGTTCCTCCGTTTGCAGAAGAACAAATCGGTGAAATAAATTCATCACCTCCCATATCCGGAATGGAAACATCACGAAGTCCGGCGTCGATATCCGTTGTAATACCGGCAATTGGTGTAGCCGTTCCATCGAATAATACAGAAGTTGGGTTGGCAATATTAATGTGCAAATCCGAAAGCGAAGTAAACGGTACTGCTGAAGTCGATGCCACAGAAGCATTATCGTTGGTTCCCGCTACTGATAACGTACTTGTATAAGAACGCAGGTTTGTAGCAGGTGCCGTAGCTCCCGGAACAAAATTTGCCGCAGTATAAAAGCCTGTTCCAAATGTAGTTCCAACCTGTGCAATACCTTGAGAAGCTGTTGCTCCTGAGAAATAAGCATTGTTGTTCAATGTTAAATTCATTGCAGTGTTACCGAAAGCAGGAAGAAAGATAGATACATGAGCAAGATTTGTTGTTCCGCCTGTAAGGGTATTCGAAAAGATGTTATTGCGCACATCAATACCTGTATTTCCTGTTCCGATTATGGAAAGACACGCCGTCAACAAATCGGAATTTCCCGTCCCCAAAAGAGCACCTGTCAAATTCACTGAATTGTAATAAATACGGTGTCCCGTACCTGAGTTGATTCGAATACCAACCACCCCGTATTGCGGATCAAAACTAAACCCACCTGTTATATTCTGATTCACATCAGAGATAAAGTTGTTGCGAATAATATGGTTATTACCGCCCAGAATATTGATTCCATAGGATGCAGTAGTACCAGGATTTCTGTTGTAAATCTGCGTGATTTTGTTCAACTCCATCGTTCCTGCACCAACAGTATTGATCTCAATACCAACCGTTGTTGTTGCAGCAGCAAAGCCTGTCAGGATTCCCTGTATATTCGTGATTTGGTTACCACTAATGGTATAAGCACCACCTGCGTTTGAAACCAAGATAGCTCTTACGGTATTCGCCGTTGCGTTGTTATTACATACACCGTTGATGATATTGTTCGCAATATTTACTGTCCCTGTACCTATATTAGCGTTCAATTCAATCGATGTAATTGGCCCGGCAATATAAGACAACTGGTTTTGGATCGTATTTCCTGTAACTGTCAATGCATTTGTTCCTGCAATCCAGATCCCTTTTAAATAAACCGTTGAAGTAATTGCCGTAAATGGCGGTGCACCTGCTAAAACACCCGCAGTTCCGATCACATTATCCGTGATCATAACACCTGTAGATGATGTAGTAGCAGAACCGACAAACATAATTGCTCTGGCGCAGGATGTAATCGTATTGTTACTCACAACCAGGTTGTTTACGGTAGTAGCAGCTGGAATAGAAATATTAGCAGTTGTAATAGCATTAGGCGCATCACTATCTGTTGAACCGCCGTTACCACCTACATAAATACCGAAAGTACTTCCTTCTGAACCACCTGTGGCAGTTGCTCCTGCAATATTTCTACCGGTTGCACTACCATTCAGGATACAATTCCGGATGATGTTGTTATCCGAACTTGTTACTACTCCTGCTGCGTTACAAATACGAATACACGAAGTAAAGGTCTCTGTATTTACTGCAGTGTTCGTAATGGTCAGGTTGCGGTTCGTACCACCTGAATTCGGATTATCTCCTTCGATAATCACATTATCAGCACCTTTTAATTCGATCAAACCGCGACCGGTAGCCGTGGTTCCCGAAACGGTAACTCCGTCAACTGATGGTCCTACAGCGATGGCTGTATAGCTGGCCGCTCCGGCTCCTGAACTGTTCAGAACACAAGGCCCTGTTTCAGTGGTGTTGGAAGCAATTCCAACGGCAATATTTCCCTGGTGCGTTCCGGCGTTAATAGCAGCAAAAGCAGCTCCAAGGTTAAGATAAGGTGTAGGTCCGGGTGTTCCGGCAGTTGCGACAACTATAACCTGCGCCTGTACATTCATGCCGGCAAAAGCTATAATTGCGGTAACAACCAAACACCTTACGGTGGTAATTAGTGTTCTCATAAGCAATCTTTTAATTTTTAGTTTTCGGAACAAAACTAATACAAAAGCGCAAGGGCTTAACAACCAATTAACAATCAGGTAATTTAAATGAGTATATCGCCTGATTTCTCGCATAACACCTGTAATTCATCTTTTATTAAATGTCCTTTAGCTACAAAATTGATTAATCGGTCGAAGTGAGAGCTCTGGTGGTTGAACACAAAGCCACAACGAAAAAAGCGTTTTATAATGGTGATGAAACCAATGAAATTCGGATGAATTATTTCATCCTATTAACGCGTTCCTGCTTCAAAAAATGCCTGACCTTATGTTGAAAAGATGATCCTAAAATCCCTGAATTCCATTCACCGTTGTGTACTTCAATACATTTTTTTTCTCCGGGTGAATCCGTGCGAAAGCCGATTGCACCGCCAGCGTTCCTTCATGGAAACCGCACAAAATAAGTTTGAGTTTCCCTTCGTATACGTTCACGTCACCAATCGCGTAAATTCCGGGAATAGTGGTGGAATAATCAAGCGTATCGACCTTTATCGCACCTTTCTCAATTTCCAGTCCCCAGTTAGCAATCGGACCCAATGAAGGTTTTAACCCGAAAAGCGGAATAAAATGATCGGCTTCCGTAATGATTTCACCGGTTTTCGAGTGTTGAATCACAACCTGTTCCAATTGTGATCCGCCGTTTAAACCAATGACCTCCGATTCGGTGATCAGGTTGATTTTTCCGCTTTCTGCCAGGTCAATGACTTTCTGCACCGAATCCAGATGTCCTCGGAAAGAACTGTTTCGGTGCACCAATGTCACTTCAGAAGCAATTTCACGCTCGGCGAGGTAAATCGACCAATCCAGCGCCGAATCGCCACCTCCCGCAATCACACAGCGTTTACCACGATACACTTCCGGATCTTTGATCATGTAATCAACGCCTTTTTCTTCAAAATCGGCAATCGTTGCAATCGGTGGTTTTCGCGGTTCAAATACACCCAATCCACCGGCGATCATCACTATCGGTGCCTGATGTTGGGTTCCTTTTACGGTTGTTACTACAAAAGAACCGTCATCCTGTTTATCAATCGATTGAGCAGCTTCTCCCAATGTAAATCCGGGTTTGAACGGCGCTATTTGTTCCATCAGGTTATCCACCAATTCACCCGCCAAAACGGAAGGAAAACCCGGAATATCGTAAATCGGTTTCTTCGGATAAATCTCGGAACACTGTCCGCCCGGCTGTGGTAAGGAGTCAATTAAATGACATTTCAATTTCAATAATCCTGCTTCGAAAACGGTGAAAAGCCCAACCGGACCGGCACCAATGATAATGACGTCTGTCTGAATCATGTTGTTTTAATTTAAATTGTATTATCTATCAGTTAAAAATGCCCGCCGCTACGGTATTGTTCGTGTTTTCATTGATCAGGATAAACGCGCCTGTTTTGCGATTGATCACGTAAGGATCAATACTCACCGCTTCTGCCGTTTTAATGGTCACGTGTGCAAAATCGTTAAGTTTCAAACTCCCGTCGCTTTCCAATTGTTCATAAGAATGAATATCAATTTTGCCACTCAGTTCCTTTAATACGGCTTTGGTGCGAAAACTATTCTGTTGTAAAAGGAGTTTCTGCCCCGGCTGAAAAGGCACATTGTCCATCCAGCAAATTGTGGCTTCCAGCGATTTTTCCGTTCGGGGAAGCTCATCAATAGGCACAATTGTATTTCCACGACTCACGTCCAGATCCTCAGCTAAGTGAAGTACAATTGCTTCGCCACGAAAGGCTTCCTGTACCTGTTCCCTATTCAGTTCAATGGCACTGACGGTTGTTTCCAAACCCGAAGGCAATACCTGCACGCGATCTCCAACCCGGAAATGTCCGCTGAGAATGCTTCCGGCATAGCCACGGTAATCGTGCAACTCGTCTGTTTGCGGACGAATCACATACTGCACCTGAAAACGCGGTTCTTCTTTCTGCTGATTGTCAGTTTCATCAACCGTTTCCAGAAAACCAAGCAAAGAAGGTCCGTCATACCACGAAAGGTTTTCGGAAGTGTGTACCACATTATCACCCGCCAAAGCACTGGTCGGAATAAACGACACCTGCTTGAGATTCAACGGTGTAGCAAACTCATTATAAGCCGTTTGGATTTCGTTGTAAACGGTTTCACTGTAATTCACCAAATCCATTTTATTCACGCACACCAACACATGTGGAATGCCCAGAATGGAGGCAATAATGCTGTGGCGCTTGGTTTGATCGGTAATTCCGTTGCGTGCATCCACCAGGATAATCGCCAAATCGGCATTGGAAGCACCAGTAAACATGTTGCGCGTATACTGAATGTGTCCGGGCGTATCGGCGATGATAAACTTGCGCTTTTCCGTCGTGAAATACTTGTAAGCCACGTCGATGGTAATTCCCTGCTCGCGTTCGGCACGAAGTCCGTCTGTCAACAGTGCGAGATCAATATCGGCATTTACGCCTGTGGTTTTACTCTGACGCGTGAGTGTTTCAATGATATCAGTCGAAATCGATTCACTGTCGTATAATAACCGTCCGATGAGTGTGCTTTTGCCATCGTCTACGTTTCCTGCGGTGAAAAATCTTAATAGTTCCATGTTTCTTTTAATGGAAAATGTAAAATTGAGAATTGAAAAGAAGGTGTTAGACTCTGAATAGTGTCACCTTTTCAATTTTACATTTTCAATTTTTAAATTATTATTAAAAGTATCCTCCCTTCTTCCTGTCCTCCATCGCGGCTTCGCTGATGCGATCATCCATGCGGGTTGCACCGCGTTCTGAGATTTTAGCCGATTTGATTTCCGAAATAATATCGTCAACCGTATGCGCTTCGCTTTCTACCGCCGCTGTACAGGTCATGTCACCAACGGTACGATAGCGAACATTTCGTGTCACCAATTGGTCTGAAAGATCAAGTTCGAGAAACCGGTTATTGGCCATCAATTGTCCGTTTTCGGTGAGAACACATTCGCGTTCGTGGGTAAAGTAAATCGACGGCAAACCAATGTTTTCGCGTTTGATGTAGTTCCAGACATCCAGTTCTGTCCAGTTACTGATGGGAAACACACGTACATTTTCACCTTTGTCGATTTTACCATTGTAGATGTTCCACAATTCGGGGCGTTGCAATTTCGGATCCCATTGGCCAAACTCATCACGCACCGAGAAAATCCGTTCTTTGGCCCGTGCTTTTTCTTCATCGCGACGTGCACCACCAATACAGGCATCGAATTCAAACTCATCGATTACTTCCAATAAGGTATACGTTTGCAGTGCATTCCTGCTTGGGAATTTTCCCTTCCCATCCTGCAGTTTTTGTCGCTGAATGGTATCTTCCACAGAACGCACAATCAGCTGTTCCCCCAATTCAGCTACCAACTGATCGCGGTAATCCAGCGCTTCCTGAAAATTGTGTCCCGTATCTACATGCACCAACGGAAACGGAAATTTCCCCGGACGAAAAGCTTTCAACGCCAGATGCACCAGGCAAATACTGTCCTTTCCACCGGAAAACAGCAGCGCAGGTCGGTCAAATTGTCCGGCTACTTCGCGCAGAATGTAAATGGCTTCGGCTTCTAATTGGTCTAAATAATTATTCATTTTTTTGGTTTTATTTTCTGTATCCTCTACGCATGCAACCCGCACTCTTTCTTAGAATTATCTTCCCACCACCAACGCCCGGCGCGGAAGTTGTCTCCTTCACGAATGGCACGCGTACATGGCTGACAACCAATGCTTACAAAACCACGATCGTGCAACGCGTTGTAAGGAATATTGCGGCTTCGGATGCGCTCTCTTACCTGTTCCAAAGTCCAGTTAGACAACGGATTGACCTTCGTGATCTTCCGCTGTTCATCCCAATCAACAACCGGCAAATCCTGGCGGTTTTCAGAATGTTCTGCACGTAACCCGGTTATCCAGCAATCGACATTCTGTAACGCACGATTCAAGGGTTCCACCTTTCGTATAAAGCAGCATTCCTTTCGGTTTTCGAGCGATTCGTAGAAACTGATCGGTCCTTTTTCGGTGACCAGTTGTTGCACGGCTTCCGTTTGCGGTGAAAAGACTTCGATACGCTTTTTATAGCGTTCCAACGTGCTGTTCAACACGCTGTAGGTTTCGGGAAACAGTCTTCCGGTGTCAAGCGTAAATACCCGAATGGGCAAATCCAACCTGAAAATGACATCCGTAATCACCTGGTCTTCCCAGCTGAGGCTGGTCGAGAAAGCCGCACGCTCACCGAAAACCAGAGCAATATTTCCCAGTAATTCTTCCAGTGACTGATCGGCAACCTGCCTGATTTGTTCGTATTTTGTCATATTGCTTCAGATAAAAGTGATGATGAGCATCCTCAAACTCACAATGATTACCACAATGCCCACCAGGAGCATCATGGCTTTCACGTTGAGTTTTCGTGATAAATACGCAGCAATCGGAGCAGCACAAACTCCGCCTAAAATTAGTCCTGTAAAAATCTGCCAGTGTGCCGCCCCGATCAAGGTGAAAAAGGTAAATGAACTGGCCAGCGAAACAAAAAATTCCGCCAGGTTCACCGACCCTATGATGATGCGTGGATTTTTACCCCGCGCAATGAGTGTAGAAGAAACAACAGGCCCCCAGCCGCCGCCGCCAATCGCATCCAGAAAACCGCCCGCACTTGCCAGCCATCCCACATGTTTTACTTTCTTGCGATTGACGCGTTTGCGGACTACTTTGTGAATAATGATAATGCCCAAAATCAAGGTGTAAGTGCTCACAATCGGTTTGATGTAGTCGTTGTAGTTTTCAAACTCCGTGAGAACATAAGCCCCTAAAATGGCTCCCAAAACTCCCGGAATCAGAAGGGTGCGAAACAGTTTGTTGTTCACATTCCCGAAGCGCAAGTGTAAAAACCCGGAAACACCGCTGGTAAAAATCTCGGATGTGTGCACGCTCATACTCGCCACCGCCGGACTAATTCCAAAGGACAATAAAAACGTTGTAGCGCCTACACCATAAGCCATTCCAAGCGCACCGTCGATCATTTGAGCGATGAATCCGCCAAGCATGTAATACAGAAAATCCACTTCGAGCGAGTCGACCAGCTCCGTTGCCGAAGACCAGATCGTCGACAGCGGAATCAGCGTAAACAACAAGTGTCCGGCCAACAACATCGCTAAAACGCCCGCCACATAACCAAACAATTTCCGGAACGAAAACAAGTACCACGGTTGTTCCTTTTTCCTTGTCAAAGCGGCCGTTACTTTGTTGAGCTTATCGACCTTTTCCTTAAAATCACCTTTCAGATGCACGCGCAAACGACTCAGGTTCTCCAGCGATTCATCCAACTCGTTTGGCAAGTCTTCCTGCAATACTTCTTTTAGTCGTTTGGCAATCGTAGGCGACTTTCCGTTGGTCGAAATGCCGATTTTCAGGTTTCCTTTCGTGACCACCGATCCCAAATAAAAATCGCACAATTCGGGTTTATCAGCCGCGTTGTATAGGATTCCCCGCTCGTTTGCCTTTTCGCGAATCTCTGCCGAAAGCACTTCACTATTCACCGCCGAAATCACCAATTGCTGACCTTCAAGGTAAATTTCGCTGAAACGATCTTCGATGAGTTCAACAGTCGGTTGATTCTCCGCAAAAGCAACAAATTCATCCGAAAACCAATCGGCAACAACTGTCACTTGCGTAGATGGCGAATTTCCCAAAACGGCCTGCAATTTTTCCAACGCCACAGTACTTCCACCGATCAGCAATACAGAAAGATCATTGGTTTTTAAAAAAACCGGAAAAAGCTCATTGCGATTCGTTCTCATTGTTCCCGGTTTTAATATTGAATTGAAGTCCGATAATATGTTGGTTTCCATCAACTGAAGTTTGATTTTGAAGTGTATAAAACAGAAATAATGTTTGGTTCCTGAGTTTGAAATTATTGCCAACAGTAATTCTTGATTCTAACAAAATGTTGCTTTGAATTGTTGAAAAACCTTCAATGCTTACGACTGGTTCCAGGCACGAAAAATGCGTTGTCCGTCGAAGTTGAAGCTGTAATCGGGTTCTGTGAAAGTGTTTATCAACAGAAGGATACAATCTCCATTCTTGTCTGAAACGCAACTGCCAGTTCCATCGCTTTTTCCCTGAACGATACCCCGCTTGCAAAAACGGACGGTATTCATTCGTAATGGCTGATGTGAGTGATGAATGCTGAAACCAAGCAAATCCTAAACCTGCAGAAAAACCATTCCGGAAACGGTAAAGTACTGTCAGTCTGCCCAATGCTTGTCTGCGTCGGTAAACAAAACCATCGCATCTCCGGTGACCAATATCTGCTATTGATTCAATTCGACCACGCCATTGATGGTTCCAAACCAGGCTGCCCCAGCTGTTTTGTTGATAAGCTTCCTGCGCAAACGAGAATCGCCCAATTAGCGCAATCGCTATGATTGATATCCATTTCATGTTAGTTCTGAAAAACGAATTGGTGAACATTGACCGACTTCAGCAATTCGGCTTGCTTCACCACTTCACCGATCACGATCACCGCCGGAGCAGGAATGCGTTCGGATTCGGTCCGGTAAACGATGTTGCCGATGTTGCCGACAACCGTTCGCTGATTGTGTAGCGAGCCATTACTGATCACAGCCGCTGCTTCTGTTTTTTTGCCGGCTTCGCTGAAAATGGCAGCAATTTCGGATAGTTTATTGAGCCCCATCAGGATCACAATTGTAGCGTTGGTTTGCGCCGCCTGTTTGATTTCCGGATTCAAACTTCCGTCGGAAAGTACAGCCGTTAGCACATAAAACCCGTTACTCGACCCGCGGTGCGTTACCGGAATTCCAGCCAACGCAGGTACAGAAATCGAACTGGAAATCCCCGGCACTACCTGAACCGGAATCCCAAATAAATGCGCGAATTCCAGTTCTTCATAACCACGACCGAATACAAATGAATCACCGCCTTTCAAGCGAACGACGTTTCCATTTTCGATGGCTTCCTGTACTATTAATCGATTAATCTGGTCCTGAGAAAAGACCTTCACACCGCGGCGTTTTCCTACGAAAATCTTCTTCGCTGCTGGAGCCAGGTCTAGAATGACTTCGTTGACCAATGCGTCGTAGAGAATCACATCGGCTTGTTGCAAGGCTTTCTGGCCTTTGATGGTGAGCAAATCCGGATCTCCGGGGCCTGCTCCTACTAATATTATGTTGGGTTGTTTGTTCATTTTGAATGTTTTTGTTGGTTTTTATTTCCGAAGGGGGACCTACTTCTCCCTTGAGAAGAGCGAGCACTGCTCGTGATGGATGCAGGGAGGGTGACCTGGCCCGAGAATATTATGGATTGTCCTCCCCCTTAATCCCCCTCCAAAGGGGGAAACAGACTTACCTTCTTTTCATCTTCGCTTGTTCTACAAATGATGTCACAGCTGCCAGGTATTCCTTCGCAAAAGCTTCCCCGGCCTCGCGCATTCGAATCTGTAAAATCATCTCTTCGAAACTGTTGTAGCGTTCAAATCGATAATCCTGTGCCAAATGCAGATCAAAATCGCTGATGATACCCTGATGCGTGTTGCATCGGATGTTGTTTCCCAGCAACAAAGCCTTGGCTGTATTGATTCCCGCTGCATAAGCATGGTACACTGAATCGGCATAACGTGCTTCGTTGAATGCTTCCTGCGCCGCATCGATTTTTTCTTCGGCATCAAAAATCAGTGTCGCCACCAAATCAATCACAACGCCGGCACATTCGCCCACACCTATGGCAGTTTTGAATTGCTCTTCCTGTCCCCAATCGACATAATCCAATGGATTCAGTTGCGTTGTATCCGCCAACGGTTTCAATAAATCGTAGAAGTATTTGTTTCCCTGACGATCGTAATACTCGTTGAACAATTCGTCTTCCGAACGGAATTCGAGGTAATCATTGATCAGGAAACGAATGCTATCCAATACGCGTTTGCTGGGCAATTTGATCACCTTTTCGGCAATTCGCCCGAAACCAAAACCGTTGTTTCCGCCGCCGAGTAAGACTTGTAGTGCAGGAACAGTGGCTCCTTCTACTTTCATCGAACTTCCGTGAAAACCAATGTGCGCCAAACCGTGTTGTCCGCAGGAATTCATACAACCGCTGATCTTGATTTTGATATTGGTATTGTAAATCAATTCCGGGAATTCATCGCGAATCACTTCTTCGATCACCCGCGCAACTTCTGTACTGTTGGAAATTCCAAGGTTACAAGTGTCCGTTCCCGGGCAAGCAGTCACATCCCCCAAACCATTGTAGCCCGAATCTGCCAAGTTGATTTCCTGAAGTTTCGCATACAATTCTCTCAGCTGTTCGGGCAACAAAAATTTCAACAAAACACTCTGATCGATGGTAAAACGCGCGTCATCGGCCGCGTAATAATCCATCAAATCGGCCAATCTTCGCGCCTGATCGGTGGTAAAATTGCCCAACTGAATTTTCAAAAAGGCGGCGACATATCCACTTTGTTTTTGCTCGAAGACGTTTGTTTTCAGCCATTCTGTAAATGAAGCATCTGTTGATGTTGCGATGACTTCGGCCAGTGTTGTTGCCGGATTGTAAGGAGCAACTTCGGGTTGCTGCTCAAACAATTGCACATCTGCTCCGGTAAACTGAACTGCTTTCCGTTCTTCTTCGACCAAGGTTTGAAAAGCTTCCCAACCGATTTTCGCAATGAGGTATTTTAAACGCGCTTTGTTGCGGTTATTGCGTTCACCATGACGGTCAAATACCCGAATACTTGCTTCGATAAACGGAATGATTTCCACCGCAGGTAAAAATTCATACGCTGTTTTAGCCAATACAGGTTGCGCTCCCAAACCACCGCCAACCAATACTTTGAATCCTTTCAATCCGTTTTGAACGAGCGGAATAAACCCGAAATCATGGATGAATGCATAAGCATCGTCGTTGGTATTGGAGCTAAACGCAATCTTGATTTTCCGTCCCAGTTCCTGCCCGAATGATTTGCGCAAAAAGTAACGAAAAACCCAATCTGCATAAGGCGCCACATCGAATGGTTCGTTGGGATCAATTCCCGCAATCGGACTGGCGGTCACGTTGCGAACCGTATTTCCGCAGGCTTCGCGCAAAGTGACGTCGTCTTTTTCCAAATCAGCCCACAGCTGTGGTGTTCTATCCAAACTCACATAGTGAATCTGGATATCCTGCCGCGTGGTAATGTGTAAATGTCCGGTGCTGTATTCATCGCTCACGACTGCAATTCTGCGCAACTGGTTCGCCGTCACTTTTCCAAAAGGCAATTTAATCCGAATCATCTGCACGCCTTGCTGGCGCTGACCGTAAACACCTCGAGCCAAGCGCAATGCCCTGAATTTATCTTCGTGCAGGGAACCATCTTTGAATTGTTCGATTTTTCGGCCCAATTCCAGAATATCCTTTTCCACAATCGCTTCTTTAAGTGAAATCTCCTGTTCTAATTCCGTTCGATAACTTTGCATAATAATCAGTTTGTTGCGTTGTAGAGGTAATACCATTCTTCGTGCGATAACTGAATGGTGTTGGCCGTGGCGGCGTTCTGAATGCGGCGTTTTTCCTTGCTTCCGATGATGGGTAAAGCGCCCAGTTTGTTGAGCCAGGCCACTGCCGTTTGTTCCACGTTGGCTTCGTGTTTTTTACCCACAACCGTTAAAGCATGTCGCAGTTTCACCGATTTCGGGTCTTCACCCAGGAGAATTCTTCCGTCGGCCAAAGGCGAAAAAGCAACCGGACGACTGTGTTGTTCTTTAATGAAATCCAAACGACCATCTTGCAGCGCGCTTGTTTCCAGTAAATTCAATTCAATGTGATTGGTGATGATCGGCTGCGACAAATAACCGGAAAGCAAACGCTGCTGCGACACATTAAAATTAGACACGCCAATGTGTTTGATCTTTCCTGAACGCTGCAATTTCAACAAGGTTGAAGCCGTTTGCTCGAAGTTGGATAAGTGATCGTGATTCTCTAAAATGTACAGGTCGATCACGTCTGTCTGCAAACGTTTGAGCGAATCTTCCAAACTCTGCGTCAGGTTCTTGGAGCTCAAATCGTTGTAGACTCCACTGCCATAATTTTCAGGCGAAAGCTTCGTTCCTACTTTGGTCGACAATACCAGTTCATCACGTTTCAATGTTCCGTCGGCCAGTAATTTACCGAACTGTGTTTCCACTTCGCCGTTGGCAAACGACGGACTCAGATCGTAGGTGGTAATTCCCAATTCGCGGGTAAATGTCACCACATCTCTGAAATGTGTCGGGTGATTAAAATCGGCGCTGTCCCATCTCCAGAATCCGTAGATTGCGGCCGATACTTCGGGACCATTTTCGTTGATATATAGTTTTTTCATTGTTTTTCTTTTTAAACCGGCGGATCGTTTCAAGCCTTCCGACCTCATTTTTGTGCACTAAAAAACCCTTCTCTACTAGTGCGGAGAAGGGTCAAACTCAATACTTAATGTATGTAATTATTCCATCCGCAGCCCCATTTCGGGCATACAGCAGCACATGGCTTTGTGAAAGAATTTTTTGTTCATGATTTCTCTATCGTTATTGATGGTGCAAAGTAAAGGGCGCAAAACGGGGTGTGCAAGGAAATTGCTATTTATTTTCTTGTTCTCCTATCGGATAAATAGGAATTAAAATCAAAAAATCGTTTTATTTACGGGCGTTTTCCGATTTCCGGAAGAGTTTTTTTTCGCGTAAAATTAAATCAGCCAGGCTGGTTTTTGACAAAATATGGATGCTTGCTTCGCGCACTTCGAGCATTACTTCGTGTAAACCACAGAGATCTTCGTGCGGACATTCAACGCATTCTTCGTAGAAATTCAGGCTCACACATGGAATCAATGCGATTGGTCCGCCGGTTGACCGAATGATCGCGCTCAGCATAATTTCATCGGGATGTTTCACCAGGAAATAACCACCGTTTGCTCCCATTTTGCTGTTCACCATGCCTTCATTACGCAATTGCAGCAAGATTGCTTCGAGGAATTTACGCGGAATTCGCTCCTGTTCAGCGATGGTCGCAATGGACATATGTTGCTTGTCGCGGTAGACTTTTGCCAAAGCAGTGAGTGCTTTGATGGCGTATTTGGAGCGTTTCGGGATCATGTTAACTGAAAGTTTTATTCAACGTAACGCTTGCGCTAAAGCTTCAGCGGAAGCGTAAAGGCGCGAAGTTCGCAAAGTTGGATTGTTTTGACAAGATAAATATACTACTATTTTAATAGGAGTTATAAACTAAACGAGCAAATCCATCTTTTCTATTACATTTAACTTCTTAAACACTATTCAATGGAATTCAACAATCAAAACGAGGAGAGAACACCAATTACTGCTAAGGAATTTTTAGAACTTTTAAAGAAAGACTCAAGCAGTTCCGAATCAATTAATTTAGATGGGTTATCGATTAATGAAAGTATATCCCTAAATAGCAAAGATTTATCTGAAAAAACAATTAGAATTAACTTCAATAATTGTAGTCTCAATTATGTTTCAATCAGCAAAATTGAAAGTCAAATTGATCTAAATTTTCGTGGATGCACGATCTTAAATCTTGGCATCTCCCAAGATTTTCAGAGAATAGAAAATTCTGTTGAAATAGGATTAAGTATCCATAAATCTAATGTAAAGCGGATATTTGTTTCAAGACGATCTTCCATCTCGTTAGACCTATTAGATTCAACTATTGGAGAAATCGAATCTAGAGCAAGTATTTTTACTGATTTTGAATGCCGCAATGTTAGCTTCAAAAACAAATTAGTAATTGAAAATTCTAAATTCAATATCGCGCGGTTTGAAGATTGTAGTTTTGAAAAATATTTCACCTACTACGGATCAATTATTACTGACAAATTGACTTTTAAGAAGTGCCTTTTTAAAGATCAATTTATTTTCGCTCTAAAGGAAAAATCAACTGATCTATCGAATCTCAAAATCAATATTGAATCTTGTGAGACAGACGATCGTATGATATTTTACGGGAAATATTCTAGTATAGAAAATTTGTTTTCTTATAAACAAAAGGGAAATCTTGTAATAAGTGATTTGAATATTCTCAATACCGAAATTCAAGGCTCACATGAAAGAAATGCTTCTTACAGATTCAGTAGTTGCAATTTTAATAGTTTTAGATGTGTTGGAATTAATTCAACATTTCAACTCTCTACTATTAAAAGTTTAGGAAATGAATCAGTATTCTCAATCAAAACTTCAGACCTGAACACCTCTTCATTCTTTGATGTAAACCTAAAGTCATTCGATTCAGTCATAATCGAAAAAAGTGATTTTACCAACATGACAACTTCACGAGTTACTTGGTTTGAAGACAAGAAACTTAAAACCACACATAAGTTAGAATATGAAACTCCCTACGAACGAAGAGAATTCTACCGACAACTAAAGTACAACCAAGAAAAACAGGGAAACAAGATTCAGGCTCTCACTTTTCAAAGTTTGGAAATGCATTACTATAGTCAGGAACTTATTTCAAAAAGTCCAATTAGCAACATCTTACTGAAGAACAGATTCATCGCTTTCTTCGGGCAATTTATTTTGGCATTCAAGTCTCAAAATCACTTCATTTTATGGATTGGAAAGTCAAACAATCACGGACAGAGTTTCTTGAAGCCATTAGCCTTTCTTGTTGTGCTGGGATTGATTTTCAATTTCCTGATCCTTCAGTCGGCTTCACCACAATCAGCGATGGAGCTCTTTAAAAAGGGAAACCTGAAAATGTTACCGTCATTGTTGAATCCGGTGCATGATATTTCGAAGCTGTTGCATGTGGAAGAACCAAGCTTTTGGACCGGTGTTCTGGACTTAACATGGAAAGTCATCGAAACGACGTTGATTTTTCAAACGATTACGGCGTTTAGGAAGCATGTGAGGGTTTAGATTTTCTTGATCAACAGTAAATTTACCACTGACAATTTACTCATGTCCGCCACGAATGAACGAATGACGTGCTTTGTACAATTCAAGCGAATATTGTAAACGTTGTTTACAATCCAAATTAGTGAAATCAGCCGGAGCTGATCATTCGTTATTTATTCCACGTAATATGTCATTCGTTTATTCGTGGCTAAAAAAGTCACTTTATAAACTCTCTTTTGATTTTCGAATCTAGTACAACTCATACTCCACCACCGCATACCTGCTCTTCACCACCACGCGGGCAAAAGCGTTAAAATGCCACCATTCGCTCGGAATATTGCCGAATCGCTGTGACCGCATGACTTTCCGCAAAAGCTGGCGATTGGCCACTTGTTGTTTCGTCAATTCTCCCGAAGCTAAAAACTGCGCTTCCAAACTCGGGTAAGCAATTTTGCGGCTATCGTCGTAACCTGCCCCCATGTCCAATGGTTTTCTGTCGGCATCGCAAATCGTCAAATCAACTGCAGCGCCATAATTGTGTACACTTCCGTTTCGCGGATTGCTCACAAATTTCACTCGCTGCGCCACAGGAATCGTATCCAATCCACGCCACATTTCCCACTGAACCGCCAACGGACGAACACCGTCGTACACCAATAAATGCAGGCTCGAATCAATGGAAGTCAGCAAGTCCTGGCATTTGGCCAATCGTTGAGCTACATCACGCTGCAGGTAAACTGTTTTGAGTGTATCATAGAGAACACGGTGCATAAAATTGTCGGTGGACGCGTATTTCAAATCCCAAAACACGTTTTTGTTGTAAGAATCAACGCGAACCAGTGTGTCTTTCCCATTGACCAGAAAGTCAGGGATTACAGGTATTTTTTCGGTTACAGTATCAACACCATTTTCAGTCGACAGAGCAGCTTCGGCATTTTCGGGCAAGCCGTTTTCACAAGCCTGAATTGCCAGTAAACAGAGGAGAATGTGCCAACCAATGATATATTTCATGTTACAAAAATCGTCATTTTCTCATGATCCGTGATCAAAAAATTCAGTAATCCCGCAATATTACGGAACTTCACACAACCAATTAAAAAACAACAACTTATCACTTTGTTTTTAACCACATAGGACACATAGACCACATAGAAAACCGAATAACTTAAAAACTCAAAAAACTATATGCTCCTATGTGCTCTATGTGGTCAATCTAGTCAATATTCTATGTATTTTTGCCTTCCTTGAAAACACAAGTTTATGCCAAAGATTTCGCAGAAAGCCATTGATATGCCGGCGTCTCCAATTCGTAAATTGGTTCCATATGCCGAAAAAGCCAAAAAAGCAGGAAAAATCGTTTATCACTTAAACATCGGTCAGCCCGATATCGAAACACCGAAAGTGGCCCTCGACGCCATTCGCAATTTCGACCATAAAGTGATTGAATACAGCCACTCGGCCGGATTCGAATCGTACCGCAACAACCTGGCTGCAACGTATCAAAAAGGCGGTTTGCCTGTCAATCCGGAAGACATCATTATCACAACCGGTGGTTCGGAAGCATTGATTTTTGGATTCATGACAACCTGTAATCCGGGTGATGAAGTGATTATTCCTGAACCTTTTTACGCGAATTACAACGGATTTGCCGTTACTGCCGGACTCACTGTGGTTCCTGTAACTTCAAGTATTGAATCAGGATTTGCATTACCACCCGTTGCCGAGATCGAAGCAAAAATCACTTCAAAAACAAAAGCCATCGTGATCTGCAACCCGGGAAATCCAACCGGTTACTTGTATTCCAAAGAAGAATTGGAGCAATTACGCGACATCGTTAAAAAACACGATTTGTTCCTGTTTGCCGACGAAGTTTACCGCGAATTCTGCTACGACGGAGCAGTTCCTTTCTCTGTTTTGAACCTCGAAGGCATCGAACAAAACGTGATCATGATCGATTCGGTTTCGAAACGCTACTCTATGTGTGGCGCGCGAATTGGTGCATTGGTTACCAAAAACAAAGAAGTAATGGCTGCTGCGTTGAAATTCGGTCAGGCGCGTTTATCGCCGCCAACTGTAGATCAGGTCGCTTCGGAAGCAGCTTTAAATACACCGCAATCGTATTTCGACGACGTGGTTACCGAATACGTAGAACGTCGCAACATTATGGTTGACGGCCTCAATAACATTCCCGGCGTTTTCTGCCCGAAACCAAGCGGTGCGTTTTATTGCGTCGCTAAGTTTCCAGTCGACAATGCCGAACGTTTCTGCCAATGGTTGCTTGAGGATTTTGAGTTTGAAGGTCAAACAGTAATGATGGCACCGGCCAACGGATTTTACGCAACACCGGGCGCTGGTGAGCAGGAAGCGCGCATTGCTTATGTGTTGAAGAAAGACTCGTTGCACAAAGCCGTAAAATGCCTCGAAGAAGCGTTGAAGGTTTATCCGGGGAGAATTTAATTCGCCGTGGAAATTCTCATAATACTAGTTCTTATACTGATCAACGGTGTTTTTTCGATGGCCGAAATCGCTATGGTTTCAGCCCGAAAAACAAGGTTGGAATCAGCCGCCAAACGCGGTGATAAATCGGCCAAAGCAGCCCTGGAAACCATTGCCGCTCCCAACCGTTTTTTATCGACAGTGCAAATTGGAATTACACTGATTGGGATTATGACCGGTATTGTCAGCGGTGAAAATATCACCAACGATATCCAGGATTATTTCGAGCAGTTTTCGTCCACAAAACCTTATGCGCATACACTTAGCGTGACAGTTGTAGTGGGCACATTGACGTTCTTTTCACTTGTTTTGGGCGAATTGGTTCCAAAACGCATCGGTTTGGCCAACCCGGAAAGCATTGCCAAAATCATGGCGCGGCCGATGAAAATCATTTCGATGATCACTTCGCCATTTGTGTGGCTGCTCACTACCACTTCCGATTTGTTGATCAAACTTTTCCGCATCAAACCTTCTTCCGACAGTAAAGTCACTGAGGAAGAAATCAAGGCGATTATCCAGGAAGGAACCGAAGGCGGCGAAGTGCAGGAAATTGAGCAGGACATCGTGGAACGCGTTTTCCACCTCGGAGATCGCACCATCAGTTCATTGATGACGCATCGTAACGATATGATTTACCTGAGTTTATCCGACGACGGCGAAACCATTCGTTCTACTGTAAATACCGAAATGCACTCCATTTATCCGGTATTTGAAACCAATAAAGATCACGTAAAAGGCGTGGTTTTACTTAAGGATTTATTTCGCCACATCAACGACGCCGATTTTAACCTTGAAAGTTTACTCATTGCTCCTTTCTTTTTGTCGGAACACATTTCGGCGTACGAAGCCCTGATTCAGTTCAAAGAATCGAAAGGACACTACGGAATTATCACCGACGAATTTGGCCAGACGCAGGGAATTGTGACTCTGAATGATTTGCTACAGGCTTTGGTCGGCGATTTCTCTGATTTCTACTCCGAAGAATTCAACTTCGTAGAGCGCGAAGACGGTTCATGGCTCATCGACGGGCAATATCCGCTGGCTGAGTTCTTCCGTCACTTTGACTTGGAAGACGTAGCTTCCGACCTTAAATTCACCACAATCGGCGGATTGATTATGCATGAAATTCGTACCATTCCAACTACAGGACAGGTCATTCAATGGATGAATTTTGAAATCGAAGTAGTGGATATGGATGGAGCGCGAATTGATAAGGTGATTGTGCGTGTTTTAGGAGATGATTGATGTTCAGAATGTTTGATTTTTGATGCTTGATGTTGGATTAGAATCCCGTTAATTATCAAAGTATCGGTTCTTTAAATTGTTTGGAAAAACGAGTTCCCACCTGAAACCTCATCAAACATCAAAAATTCAACATCAAACATCCTTCTCATTGATTATCTTTACAGTGTAGATTCACTTCATGAAGCAGTTTGAAATCCCCGAGTTTTACCGCTCTCCGATCATTAGCAAAGTCAAGGCATTCCGCAAGGCGCAAGACCCGCGCAAGAAGGATTTCACGCCTACTCTGCTTGATTTCGGGAATCTGAAACTGGTAATTGCCCGCCATTTCGGATTTTGTTACGGCGTTGAAAACGCGATTGAGATTGCCTACCGCGCTATTGCCGAAAACAAAGGGAAACGCATTTTTCTGCTCAGTCAGATGATTCACAATCCGGGAGTAAATGAAGATTTGACCAATCATGGAATTACTTTTATCCAGGACACAAAAGGCAATCAACTCATCGATTGGTCGGAGATTACAGCCGATGATGTGGTGATTATCCCCGCTTTCGGAACCACGCTCGAAATTGAAGCATTGCTGAAAGAAAAAGGCGTCAATGTGGAACAATACAACACGACTTGCCCGTTTGTAGAGAAAGTGTGGAATCGTTCCGAAAAACTGGCGCAGGACCAGCACACACTTGTCATTCACGGAAAATACAATCACGAAGAAACACGCGCTACCTTTTCACATACCGCAGCGCATACGCAAGCTGTGATTGTGAAAGATCTTGCCGAAGCCAAATTGTTGGGTGAATGCATTACCGGAAAACGTTCTTCGGAAGAATTCTATAACCTGTTCAAAGGAAAACACACGGAAGGTTTTGATCCGGAGATTCACTTCTCGCGATTGGGAGTTATCAATCAAACTACGATGCTCGCCACCGAAACACAGGAAATTGCCGAGTACCTGAAAGCGCTCACCGAAGCGCACGCGTTGGAAAATAAATTGGACAAAAGCTTTGCAGACACCCGCGATACGTTATGTTACGCGACCAACGACAATCAATCGGCTACGCTTGGACTCATGGAAGCAAAACCAGATTTAGCGATTGTGGTTGGCGGTTACAACAGTTCCAATACCACGCATTTGGTTGAATTACTCGAGCAAACCTGCCCGACTTACTTTATCAAAGACGCAACCGAAATCAGTGATTCAGGAGCCATCAACAGCTTCAATATTCACGAAAAAACGATGGAAATGGTTCCTGATTTCCTTCCACAATCCGAAAAACCGTTGACCATTGCGATTACTTCTGGTGCTTCTTGTCCTGACGCTACGGTTGATCAGGTGATTCAACGGGTATTGGAGTTTATTAAGCCCAACAAAGATCTCGAAGCTGTATTAAAAACCATTGAGTAATAGTTGAATTTTGAATGCTTAATTTTTAATGTTGAATGGAAGTCATTCGTATTGAGAATTCAGAGCTTCCTTTTCAATTTTACACTGTGTCCGCCTTAGGCGTGATTTTCAATTCAACATTCAGCATTCAAAATTCAACATTTCTAAAGTACTCTTTATACCATGTGATTTCATGATGATCCAACGCTTCGCCATTCACTACATGATTTTCGTCTAGTTTCGCATACAGCAATTCCAATGAAGCAAAATCGCGCTGACTGATCACCTTGAATCCGTTTCGCATCAATTGAGCTCCACAAACTCCCGCTCCGATCTGATAAACCTTGTTTTCACCAAAACGATTGCCATCGTAAATCACCTGACTTCCGCAAGCTGCGCTGATATCCATCATTACAGCCAGTTCGATTTGTTCGCGTTGTGCCAGTTCGAGCATTTTCTCCGAAGCACGAATCATTCCTTCCGTCCAGTCGATTCCCGATTCGGTGAGAACGCACGCTCTACCTTCCAAAACGTCGATTCCGGTGCCGCCATGAATGTCACACATTTCGCGCGGTGTGCCGAAGGAAAATTCTTCCGGACAAAATTTCACGATCTTTAGATTATCGTAGTCGAGTAGTTTTAACGCGCTTGGATATTCACCGTTAGCCGATCCGTCAAACCCGCAGGTTATTCCCGTAAGGCAAGCACTCATGAGGATTTTCAGCGGTTGTTCCTTACTTGGAGCCCGCAAATTCTGAATGTAGTTTCGATCCGTCATCTGTGAAATAGTTTAGTTTGAAACCTTATTAAAAATAGTCATTTTAGCTGAAAAAGAGTGTTTGATTTCGCCACTTTTTTCACCGTTTCACAAAAAATCAAGTATAAATTTCCATTCATTGTATTTGATTCAACAATTGTTTATTTTCATGCCTTAAAACCCATTCATGGAGCGGCTGATTAATATTCTGATTATTGACGATAATGAAACGGACCAATTGGCCTTACGCGAAATTTTGGGCGGTGGTGGAAACATCCTACTCGAATGCGATTCCATTGAAGAAGCCCATCATATCCTCAATCGCAAGGAAGTCGGGATCATTCTCATCAATATAGACAGTGCTTTCTTTTCGTCGATGGATGAATTTCAGGAATTACTGGAAAAGCATCAGCAACACACGCATTATTCGATTGTGATTACCGAAAATGCGCGTTCTGGTTCAAAAGTCCTGCGTGGACTTAACAGTGGTGCGGTCGATTTCATCAGTAAACCGTTTAACCCGCACCTAATCCAGGCGAAAATTGAGGTGTATAAATCGCTTTATTACAAGGATCAACGAATCGCTCAGTTACTGGGGAATATTTTGCCGCGAACCGTTTTGGAAGACCTGAACAATCACGGGAAATTCTCACCAAGAAGGGTCGATAAAGGTGTGGTGCTGTTTACTGATTTTGTGGACTTTTCCATGAAATCGAAATCCATCAAGCCGCTGAAACTGGTAAAACGCCTGGAACATTATTTCACCCGATTCGATGAAATCACCGAACGGTATAAATTAGAAAAAATCAAGACCATCGGTGATGCTTACATGGCCTTGGCCGGTGTAACCGAATCGAACGAGGAACCTGTTCTCCGGGCTTGTTTGGCTGCATTGGAAATGCGCGATTTTATCCGGAATGAAAAGGAAGTCGCCCGTGCATTGAAACGCGATTTCTGGGAAATCAGAATCGGAATTCACACAGGTCCACTCGTTGCCGGAATTATCGGCTCGGCGCGCTATAGCTTCGATGTTTGGGGCGATACCGTAAACATTGCCGCCCGTGCACAGCAGTTATCTGAAATAGACGCTATCACGATTTCACAGGAAGTCATCGACGAATGCGACAACTTGTTTGAAAACACCTTTATCGGTGAAGTTCCGATCAAAAAACGTGGCGGTACGATGAGTCTTTACAAACTGGATGGTCTGAAAAAAGAACACAGTTTGTACGGCGACGGAAAACTGGCCAATGTGGAACTGCGCAAACGCTGCTACATCACTTCGGTCGATTTCGAGCACATGCGCAACGATATCATCAACCGATTAAAGTCGACATTGCCAGATGAAATGATTTACCACGATTTGTCACATACATTAAATGTGGAAAAATCTGCGCTGCGACTGGCGCGACTGGAAGGCTTGAACGAAGAAGAAATCATGATGCTGCGAACGGCTGTGCTTTACCACGACAGCGGATTCATTTTCACCTACCATCGCAATGAACTACACGGTGTGCGGATGATGGAGCAGTCGTTACCGAAATACGGCTATGATCCTGAGCAAATTGCGACTATCAGGGCCATGATCCTGGCAACCAGCAATGGGAACGAACCGGTGACCTTACTCGAAGAAATCATGTGCGACGCCGATCACGATTACCTCGGAAGAGCCGACTATTACATGGTTGCAGAGAAGTTACGCGAAGAAATTGCTGTTTTCGGAACCACGATGAGCGAAGAAGAATGGCTGAGTTTTCAGCTAACCTATTTGCAAAACGATCATCGTTTCTACACCTCGACATCGAAAAACATCCGTGAGCGTGGTAAACAAAACCGCATTGCGGAATTGAAAACGAAACTGCGGCAGTTGCAGATGCAGGAGTGAGAAATCCTCTTTTTTTTCAAGAGAACTTAAAACAGTTCCCTTACTCTAAAGTTAAGACGAGAATCAGCTTCCTCCGCCTAAGGCGGAACGGATTGAGGGAGAGGACATTTCTTTTTAATAAGAATCTAATTTCCAATTAAAAAGCTGGTACCAGCAAATCCAACAAATCTTCCGGCTCTTCGGCTAAAGAAAGTGCATTTGCACGGGTAGTGATTCCGTCAAGCGGATGTAAATCGGCCTGAAGGCCAGCATTTATAGCAGCCGGACGCTCAGAAGATGAAAATGATAAGGCTGTAAAAGATGGCTCGCCCATAGCTACAACATCTTCACGAATATCATCTGCCGGTGTGGCTGCAGCACTCATTTCAGCTTTAAAGTCTGTCACATCATCTTCCACCGAAGCTACCAAAACAGGGGTTGCTGTAGTTACTTTCGGTTGGCTAACTTCTGCAACTGTTTCTTTTCCTGTTGTTGGGCTTGCTGTAAACTTTTCCAATGCAGGTTGCTCTTCTTTGGCTGTTTTCAATTGAGGCAATGCCTCGTGATCGGTTTGTACGAGGTTCCAAAACGGAATGGTTCCCAAAATAACCACCAAAATACAGGCTACTCGGAACCATGTTTGCTGATACATCGGGATAATACGCGGTTCTGCCGCAGCGACAGTTTCCGGCGCTGACCAATTGGCACGAATGCCCGGGTGTTTGGCACCGAAAACGTTGTCCAAACTGGACTTAATTTCCGGATTAACCACCGTTTGCTGTACATCTGAAATGCCTTCCAATTCCTGGAAAAACTGTTTCATAGTCAGAAACTCTTCTTCGGATTCACACAACTCTTGCACCACAACAAGCTCGTCGCTCGTCAACGAGGCGAAAGTTTTGTCTTTGATGAGTTGTTCTACTGATGTTTCCATTTTTTCTAGTGTTCTATATCGTTACTAATCGTTGTTGTGTCAAGTTGTTTGCGCCGGATGGTAAGCTTTGAGCGCTTCCGCCAGGTACTTTGTTGCATAAAACAACCGCGATTTTACTGTTCCTTCATTTATCTCTAAAATGTCGGCAATTTCCTTCATCGATAATCCGTCAAAATGCCGCAATTCAAATACTTCTCTGTGTTTTACGTCCAATTCCAAAATTTGTTCGTTAAATGCCTCTTTAAATAAACTGTGATGCACTTCGTTCATTGTGTTTTTGGAACTATCCATTACCGGATAACTGCTATCCAGCCCGTTACTCGTGTTTTTTCTGATCTCCTGTTTTTTGTACTCGTTCTTGCACATGTTATTGGCAACCGAATACACCCATGTTTTAAACGATCGCGAAGGATCAAACAATTCGGGGCGGTGAATGAGTTTCGTAAACAAATCGTGTACAAAATCTTCAGCCTTCTCGCGATCACGCCACAACATGCGCATGAAATACGAAACAAGCGCATTGGAGTATCGTCCATACAAACTGTCAAACGCGCGCTGATCACCGCCTGCCATGGCGATCACCAACTGTTCGTCGGACATAGACTGATATTCCTTTTTGTACATTTTCATTTATCGATGTACTTTTTCACTTTTTCAGGATTGTTGGTTTTCGCCCCGATTTTCAGGATCGCTTTGTTAACCGCTTCTTCCTCCGTTGTATTTCCCTGCAATACCAATTGTTTGCGCAATGAAACCAGCATCGGCAGGTAGTTGGAACACCATTTATCACCGCTGTCATTTGAAGCTTCGTTGATCAGCTGAAATTTCAGGGTTTCTTTCCACAGGTTATAATTGACCGAATAATTATCAACCGGAGTAGCAGAATACCTGAACGTCAACCCAATCGGATACAAATTGTTCTTCATCGGAACAAAATAATCCTTTGGAATCGTCATCGATAACTGCAGCGACTTATCGGAGTTCAGCTTGCACAATTCAGCCAGATAAGCCGTGTCAATCACTGTAGATGCAGGCAATACCAGATTCTTTGAAGCCCAACCGGCGCGGTACGTTTCGCTTTGCATGAAATCCAGTGAAAGTAATTGCACATCTTCGCGCACTGCGTTGTTTTGCTGCACGTAATACACCGCAAACATGTCTTCAAAACCGTGCATCACCAGAATAGAAGCTTCTTCGCCTGACAACAACAAGTCATTGGCATATGTCAACTGTCCCTGCGAAACCACTTTTGCATCGATGAGTTCTTTGATCACCGGCAATGCCAGATCAGACTCATTGGTAATGATATGATACGCGGCCTGTTGTTTCTTCACCTCTGTATTGGCGGGTTGTAATGCTGCTGCTGCCTGCAGTTCGGGATAAAGCTCAGTATTGTAATGTCCGGCCAAATACGTATAAAAGTGCGATTCGAAGGTATTAGGAAGTACCGCGTTGTAATAACCCACACTGGCATCCATATTCGATTGTTCTTCAGACGAAGCCGAACGACGGCTGTACTGGCTGTTGGAACGGTATTGGTTATCTTCAAACTGCGTTTGCATCTGCACCTGCTTTTGAATCACCGGAGAATCGGCTTTTTCTTCCTCCTTCAAATCCATTTCCATGTCCAGATCTTCAGCAGCTGTTTTCGGTGCGGCTGTTTTTACAGGAGTTCCAACTCCAAATCGTGCTGATTTCCCCTCAGTATCTATCGCTTTTTTCGTTTTAACGTCACTTTCTTTTTCCAAACGCTTATCTTCCATGACAGGCGATTCATATTTATATGTTCGTACGCTGTCAGGAAGTCCCTGAAGATTCGTTCCAGGCGTGTTCCCTGCATTCGTAACATTCTGCGAATTAAACAACAAGCCATTGTTGGTTGCATTATTGGTTGCCGGCTCATTATTAGTATTATTCTCGGCAGGCACGCTATTCTGCGCGAACGATGTCGCCGCAAATCCCAGAATAAATACAAAAATCAATCGTTGCATGATTACTTATTTTTCACCTGTACAGGTATAACAAATATACGTTCAAAGTTTTATTCAATTTAGTTAAAAAGTATAGATAGGTTTGAAGTGCTGGCGAAATTTCACCACAAAGACACAAAGAAAAGTGCAAAAGCTTTATAAAAGTTCACAAAGGCGGTCTACACTAAACTACCTTTGTGAACTTAACACGTCAAACTCTTCAAATAACCTTTGTGTCTTTGTGGTGAAACAAAATTTCCTGCATGGTCAAATTTAACTTAAACCGCCTACCCGCCTTTTGTCATTCTTTTCACCCGAAAGTAAAACCGGACAAGCTACGGATATAAATAGTTTGTAAATTCGCGCAAACTAGATTTGAAACAATCAGCATGAAAAAAAGACTTTTAACCGCTTTCGTAGTGGGAAGTATTTTACCCCTGTCTGCACAGAAAAAAGTGGAGTACGTAGAATATGACCTTCCAAACGGAATGCACGTGATTCTTCATGAAGAACACGCAACTCCAATTGTGGCCGTTTCGGTAATGTATCACGTTGGATCTAAAAACGAAAACCCGTCAAGAACGGGCTTTGCTCACTTTTTCGAGCATTTGTTGTTTGAGGGTTCTACCAATATCAAACGTGGTGAATACAGTGAATTGGTCGAGAAAAACGGTGGTATGTTGAATGCCAACACGTCTCAGGACCGCACGTATTACTATGAATTGCTTCCTTCCAATCAGTTGGAATTGGGCTTGTGGTTGGAAAGTGAGCGTTTGCTACATGCAAAAGTCGACCAAACGGGTGTTGAAACACAACGCGAAGTGGTAAAAGAAGAAAAACGCCAACGTGTTGACAATCAGCCTTACGGTACGTTTATGGAAAATATGTTTGTACGTGCCTACCAATCGCATCCGTACAACTGGGTTCCGATCGGAAGTATGGAACACCTGAATGCCGCGCAGGAAATCGATTACGTGAATTTCTACCGCACATTCTACGTGCCTTCAAACGCCGTATTGTCAATTGCAGGTGATATCAACATTGCCGAAACCAAAAAATGGATCGACAAATACTTCAGTACGATCCCGAAAGGCGAAGCAATCAACGTGTACCGCGATTTCGAGAATCTTTCTGCAGATGATTTTTCTGACAAATACGGTGTGGACAAATCGGCTTTCAGTGCTACAGACTTTTTGAATCCGAAAGATGCGAAAGCAAAAGCATTGATCACGAAATACAGCGCGATGGCCATTGCCTTTCCACGTCCGAAACCGGTAATGGAACCTATCAATGGTATTGTTCGCGATACGATTTACGATAACATCCAATTGCCTGGTATTTTTATGGGGTACAAATTCCCGAAAGAATCAGACAAGGATTTTGCAGCGTTGGAGATGTTGAACGCAGTGGTTTCAGGAAGCACGAGTTCACGCATGAACAAAAACATCGTTGAGAAGAAAGAACAGGCAGTTGCTGCGTTCTCGTTTGCTTTCAACATGGAAGATCCGGGATTGGGAATTGTTGCAGCTATTGCTTCAGCAGGAACTGAACTGAAAGATTTGGAAACATCGTTGGACGACGAGATCAAAGCGATTCAAAATGAATTGATCAGCGTAGAAGAATTTGAGAAAATCCGCAATCAGTTTGAAAACCAGATTGTAACATCTAACTCATCTGTTGCCGGTATTGCCGAGAATTTGGCGCAAAACTACATGTACTTCGGAAGCACAGCGTTGACAAACGAGCAAATGCAACGTTACATGAGCGTAACGCGTGAAGACATTCAGCGAGTGGCTAAAAAATACCTGACGCCAAACAACCGCATCATTTTGTATTACTTACCAAAAGCGAATTAATAGAACGTCATGAAACAAATCATCACACTCGTTGCTTTAGTAGCAATTACAGGAGTTTACGGTCAGCTTGATCGTTCTGTTCGTCCGAATCCGGCACAGGCTCCAACCATTAATATCAACGATTCGGAAGTATTCAAAACCAGCAATGGTATCACAGTAGTACTTTCCGAAAACCATAAATTACCGCGCGTTTCGTTTGACTTGGTAATGGGCTCATCGCCTATCGCTGAAGGTCCGAAAGCAGGTGTTAATTCCATCATGGGCCAATTGGTTCTTTCGGGAACCAGCAATCGTACAAAAGATGTATTGGATGCTGAGGTCGATTACATGGGAGCAACACTTAGCGCTGACGGTAATTCTCTTTACTTATCATGCTTGACCAAACATTTGGACAAAGCATTGGGAATCATGCAGGATGTTGTATTGAACACCACTTTCCCTGAAAGTGAATTTGATCGCATCAAAAAGCAGGCTGAATCGGGATTGTTGTCTGCAAAGGCAAGTCCGGATGAAATGGCTGCCAACGCTGAAAAAAGAGCCAATTTCGCTGGTCACCCATATGGTGATGTGATGAATGAAGCTTCATTGGCTGCGATTACACGCGACGATGTATTGGCGAATTTCAAAGCAACATTTACGCCGCAAGGTGCTTATTTGGTGATTGTCGGTGATATTACCAAAGATCAGGCGAAAGCATTGGCTGAGAAGTATTTCGGTACCTGGAAAGGTCAAGGTTTGTACAAAGTAGATTTGGGTGGTGGAAAACCAACCAAAGGAAACCGCGTTATTTTCGTGAACAAACCGGGAGCAGTTCAATCGGTGATCTCTATTTCATTGCCGGTTGATGTAAAAACAGGTGATAAAAACCAATTGCCGTTAACGGTATTGAGCGAAATCCTTGGTGGTGGAAGCTTCGGTAGCCGTTTGATGCAAAACCTGCGTGAAGACAAAGCGTATACCTACGGTTGTCGTTCTGACTTGCAAATCACACGTGATGGTAGCTGGATGAGTGCATCGGGAAGCTTCCGTAACGAAGTAACCGACAGTGCTATTGTTCAGATTTTGTATGAATTTGCCCGTATTCAGGAAGGTTATGTTACCGACGAAGAGTTGGCATTGACAAAAGCAAGTATGGCCGGTAGTTTTGCCCGTTCATTGGAAAGTCCGCAAACCATTGCGCGTTTTGCTCTGAACATTATCCGCAACAACCTTGCTGCCGATTACTACAAAAACTACCTGAAACGTTTGGACGCGATTGATAAGGAAACTGTTTTGCTGATGGCACAACAATACCTTGCAAGCGGTTACAACATTGTAGTTGTAGGAAACGAGTCTGTATTGGACAAAATCAAGCAGTTTGATGCTGATGGCGTAATCGAAAAAATGGATGCATTCGGAAATCCGGTTGTGGAAATGAAAACGGCGGATATTACGGCGGACCAATTGTTGGAAAAATACGTTCTGGCTGTTACGCAAACTACTTCTATAAAAGCGGCTGCCAAGAAGTTGAAAAAGGTTAAATCGGTAACCAAAGAAATGGAGTTAAGTTCATCTCTATTCCCGGGAACGATGAAAATGACCGATGTTTTCCAGGCACCAAACAGCGATGCGAGTACGCTCGAAATGCAGGGAATGGTTTTACAGCGTCAGTATTTCGACGGTACAAACGGTGGAAGCACCAACATGCAGGAAGGTAAAAAACCAATGAGTCCTGAAGCGTTGGCCGCGAAGAAAAAATCAATTGGTTTGTTCCCTGAGCTGAATTACAAAGCAGCAGGAATGACTTACGAATTGAAAGGAATCGAGAACCAGAACGGAACTGATTTCTACGTATTGGTTACCAACGATGGTGACAAACAGCAATTTGATTATTTCAACACCAAAACATTCCTGAAAGCAAAATCAGTGAGCATCCAAACACAGGACGGTGAAACATCCGAGCAAGCGATTTCTTTCGATGATTACAAAGATGTAAACGGACTTTTATTCCCGCATTCCATGAGCCTGATGATGGGTGAAATGGGATTGTCCGGAAAAATCGCAAAACTAGAGGTCAATGGAAAAGTTGATCCGAAGACGTTTGTAGAATAAATCGAATCACATTATGAAGAAGAGCCCCGATTAAGTCGGGGCTTTTTTGTTTTTGGGAATTCTGTAGCTGTTGTTGTACGGAAAACTGCAACTGCTCCAAAACAGGTATGATTATCCGAACCTTTCAAACTATACGTTTCATCTACTTTCGTTGAAAGAAAAACAAAAACAGGATGAAACATTTTCTACTGCTCATTATAGTATCGTTGCTGATCGGTTCGTGCAGCATCACCAAAAGAAGATACAACACCGGCTGGCATGTTGAATGGCACAAAAAGCACAACAATTCCGGTGAAGAAACCGCTTCGGCTGACCCCAACAATTCTGTCCGTCTGGCAGAAGTACCATCACAGAATTCCATTCCCGGAAGTGTTTCGGAGGAAATACCAACTACTAATGAATCTGAAACAAGCTCGCCTGTTCAACTGGCCGAATCTGCTTCTGTGAAAGAAGACGCACTTTCACTATCGGAAGATCACCCCGAAACAACATCTTCAGCTCAAACCACAATTCCTGCAAAATCGGTTTCGGAAGACGATCCCGACGAAAAGAAAGATGGCCTTTTCCCCAATTCGGAACGTGTTATTCCTATTCCGCTGGCTGTGATTCTGGCTATCCTCTTAGTGATTGTAGGTAGTTATATCAGCGCAGCCGTCTCAGCTGTTTTTCTCCTGCTTATTGCCCTTTCGGGTGCCAGTTTTTCTGCAATTGCCATTACGGTTGCTCTATTATTCGGTGTCATCACTTTTACATTGGTATTGCTGTTGGTGTTCCATTTATTTAACCGGAAAGAAACCAAATATGCATCTAAAAGAGAACGCAATCTGCGCTACCTTCTATACGCTTTTTGTATCGCGAGCTTATTCGGAGGCATAGCAGCTATTGCATTAGCGACGAGTCTCAGGTAATTGAATGATGTTTCGAATCACTGATTTCCATTTACTTAAAAAGGCCTCCGGAAATACATCCGAAAGCCTTTGCTTATTGCTGTTCTTAAAAGTTATTGTCGTTACTCTACTACCAATCTTACTATTGCTTTTCCGACTTGAGTTCCTGCCAGTTCAACCAGGTACAAGCCTTTGGGCATTTCTGAAAGATCGATGGCGTTACCTGAAAGTGGTGTTTCTTTTACCAGACTACCTGCCGTGGTATAAAAGCGTGCCGTTTCATATGCAGTGCTTCCTTCAATATAGAGTATTGTAGTAGCGGGATTCGGGTAAACGGAAACCGTAGCTGCTGTTTCTTCTTCAACTCCCAAACTACACCCCGAAGTACAATAGGTCACCGTTCCGGCAATCGTTCCCAAATTGATGTCAAAATCATTCCCTGTTGCATCGCAAAAATCAAGCGTTCCAGTAATGACACCAACGTTGTACGAATCGTTTCCGACACAGATATCACCGCTTCCGTTTACATCATCCGAACTGGCAAAATCGCCCGTTACAGCCATGGAACCGTTATTGGTAAGCAGTGCCGATCCGCCCAATGTATCACCTGTGTAGGCATTTCCACCGACTAACAAGCTCAATCCGTTGCCAATCGTAAAATCTCCCGCATTGTACCAATTTCCCGACACATCCATGAAACCATTATTGGCCATTGTGAATGTTCCTGTACTTCCGAAAGTCGCGATGGTCAGATAACCGCCGTTTGCGTTGAATGTTCCGGTATTTCCCATCGAATCGGATGCAATGTGACCAGTATTGGTAAATGTTCCCGTATTGAGGAAATTACCGACATAAAAACTTCCCGAGTTGGTAAACGTCCCTTCGGTCAATAAACTATCGATTCCGCTGATAATACTTGTATTGTTAAAGCTTGTTCCGGCACCAAAATACAATCCGCGGTCTACGGCAAACTGCCCCGTATTTGAGCCACTGGAACCATTGGTAAACGCAATATCCATGAATCCGGCCGTACCGGTTACAATCAATTGAGAACCGTTTCCATCAACCAATAACTGACGGTCCATATCCTGTACCAATGAAGCGCCCGCCGAAACTTCGATCTTTCCACCTGAAGTGATCGCCCAATCAACGTTCATCGTCACCTGGTGATCTATGTAGATAATATCATCAGTTGTCGGAAAGCAGGTACAATCCCAAATAAACGGGTTCGTAGCCGCACCGTTCGAAACGGAATGGATGGTTTGCTGGGCAGTTGCCGTCACAGCAAGGAAACAAAACGGAAGTAAACGTTTTTTCATAGTAAGTAGAATTTTTGTTGAACCTGTTAACAAATATACGGCCAAAACACAAAAACCAAACGAATCGGTCAACTAACTTTTTGAATATCACGGAAAAATCAAAAACGGTTCAATTTACCCTGCGTTTTGTTCATCCGGCGATTTCAGGCAATAGTTTTTCAGTACATTGGAATCTGCTAAACCAACTTATGAAATCGCACCTTTTCTTTTTCTTTTTGCTTATTTACATACAATCGATTGCCCAGGATTACGATTACCTGCAAAATGGCATCAAGCCGAGATCTAGCGGCAAATGGATTCATGAAGGTAAATCAGCACCGGAAGGATACAAACGTGATTCGTTGGATAACAATTATTCTGGTGTCTGGGTGACGAACAGATATGGTGGGAGAACCCCGGTTTGTGAATCACCTTATATCTTTCCGCCCGATTCAATTAACCAAAAAGACAACAAGGGTCAAAAACAAGGACATTGGATTTATTATGGGAAAAACAGGCCCGAATCCGGTGTTCCGCTGGAAGGAAAGGTCGAAGAAGGCTATTATGTGGATGACCGCAAAACAGGAACCTGGATCAAATACCAGCAGGATGGAATAACCCCCAAGATGCAAGGTGAGTACGTTGATAATCGTCCGAAAATCGTTTGCACATTTCGCCACAGCAAGTATCGGGAACAAGCAACCATTGTTGATAATCATTATGTAGATTCTGTAAAACGTTTTTACGATAACGGAAACCTGGAATACGAGGCTTTTTATACACTAGCCGGAAAAGAAAATGGACGTGTGAATTATTATTACCCGAACGGACAATTGGAATTTATCTACAATGCCGTGAATGGCACCCCAACTGGAAAAGCCATACGCTACTATAAAAACGGAGACATCAAAGAACTGATCGAATACGATGAAGATGGGGCTATTTTGAAAACGGAGAATTTCGAAATGGTTAATCTTGATCCGACAGAAATTATCTCCACAGAAAAAGCCCCTTCACTGATGAATCCAATGAACACAAAAGGAAAGGAGTGGAAACCGGATGGTTACAACAAGGTCTACAACGAGGACAATGAGGTTTGGCAGGACGGAATGTTCAAAGAAGGCAAACTATGGAATGGTAAAGTCTATGTTTACGACCCGGATGGCATTTTACTGAAAGTGAAGGTTTTCAAAAGCGGGGTATACCATTCCGACGGGCAGCTTTGATTTAACCACATAGAACACATAAGGAAACATAGAAAACTAAATAACTTACAAACTCAAAAACCTATGTTATCTATGTGTCCTATGTGGTTAATAAATACTCTGATTGGTTGAATTTATCCATTCATCAACCCGCCCGTATGCACAAATAACAACGTTTTACCATTAAAATTTTCCGATTCCAACGCTTTCACCAACGCATAAAAAACCTTTCCGGTATAAACACGGTCGAGCGGTAAATTAAGTTCCTGCGAGCAGAACTCAATAAACTCTTTCAACTCATCCGTCACTTTCGCGTAACCACCAAAATGCGCATCCGGATGCACAACTACCCTGTTCAGGTATTCTTCTACCAATTCCTTGTCGATGAGAAACTGGTAGAGCAACGGTCGCATTTCAGCCAGCGAATCAAATCCTTTCAATACAGGAACTACGTGAACCGTTGTGTTTTCATCACTTCCCAACAACAATCCGCAACTGGTGGTCGTTGTTCCCTGGGCCACAAATACATGATCGATCGGTTCGTTAATTTCCGTCCAGATTTCCTGACAGCCAATCAATCCGTGGTACATCGCGCCACCTTCGGGTACCAACAAATAGTCGGGATGCTGCTGTTTCCAGATTTCCTGTCGTTCTTTTTCGTCGCGTTCGCTGTATTCCTCCCGGGAAATAAACAGCAATTCCATTCCCATTTCAGCACATCGTTGTAGGTTTTCATTGCTGTCAACCGACAATTCTTCGCCGCGCACCAAGGCTTTCGATTTCAATCCGAATGCTTCACAGGCATAAGCTGTAGCCAGTAAATGGTTGGAATACGCGCCCCCAAGTGTCACAATTCCTGCTCGTTGCTGATGCAGCGCCAGTTCGATGATGTACTTGAGTTTGCGCCATTTATTCCCCGAAACATATGGGTCGATCAGATCATCGCGTTTCACCAGCACCTTTATGGAACGTTTTTCCCAATCGGAGAAGTGCAACTCTTGTAAAATAGATCGTTTCGTTTGAAACCGGGACAAAGACATGATTTGTTTGCTTAATTTTGCCGCATGAACGATGATCGTCCACTTCCCAAAAATAACGGTTTAGATCCGGAAGATTTCTATTACAACGAAATGGGCTTTCTGGTTTTTACAGAAAAGTACCATCTCAAACGCGGTCATTGCTGTAAAAGCGGTTGCAAGCATTGTCCATATGGATATGATAAGAGGACGGATTCGTTTCGAAAATAAATTTCGAATTTTATAAACTCAAAAGCAAGTTCGGGATATTACGAACCCGAAAGTAAGTTCGGGATTTTGCGAACCTGAAAGCAAGTTCGGGATATTACGAACCGAGGTGAATTTTCAAGACAAGTAACTTAACTCAATTAATTGAATTTCAAATAGATAAAACCAATCAAGTTTTAATAAAGTTTGAAATATTGCGAACTCACAATCGAAGTTTAACCCACATATTCCTTCAACAACTGCACCGCTGCAACATCCAAATCATCTGCCTTCCCGGGATGCGGACGCGAAGTTTGGATCATAGAACTGCGAATGGCTGTAAGCCAGCGAAAACGCGATGGTAAATCTTCCTGTGCAATCGGTCCGGCCGTGCGATCTCCCCTGCTGATCCGCTCGAACGCGTCGAGGTTTTCGCGCAGCTGATTACAATCGATTTCACCCGAAAAGAGTTTCAATCGTTTTTCGTCGACTTCCACCAATACTTTGATGAAATTTGCTTTCTTCGAAAACAAGATAATCCCGACGTTGATGAATTCCTCCCGCTCAACCTTCGGAACCAGGCGAATCACCGCGTACTCATACAGTTTTTTTTCGGGCATCTTGCGCTTCATTTAGAAAGTTAGCCGAATGGGCCAACCGAATGGATAAAAACTGATGGTAAACATTTCTGATCTCGTCTTCTGACAATTCGCTTCCCTCCCATTGTAACCATTCGGAAGGAATCTGATCTACCAATTTACGGAACAATTCGTCGGTTAAGATGGTCGTAAACTGAGCGTTGACTTCGTCCAGTTGTGTTGCGCGGTCCAGTAAAACATGGTCTTTCACATACGTAAACGGACTTTTAGCGTTTTGTTCCCAATTGTCCCACGAATGGTGAAAATAAAACGATGCTCCGTGGTCAATCAGCCACAATTCTTTGTTCCAGATCAACATATTGGTATTGCGAAACGTGCGGTCGATATTCGTCAGAAACGCATCCAACCACACAATCTTCGAAGCTAAAAGTGGATCAACAGTCGTCACGACAGGATCAAACGTAATAGCGCCCGACAAAAAGTGTAAACCAAGGTTCAAACCGTGGCTTCCACGAAGTAAATCCTGGATTTCTTCATCGGCTTCCGATCGTCCGAAATCTTCGTCAAGCGTTACAAATACCAATTCAGGAAGCTTCAATCCTAAGACACGGGCTAACTGCCCACCAAGAAACTCCGAAATCAATGCTTTGGTTCCGTGACCGGCGCCTTTAAACTTCAGAACATACTTAAAATCGTCATCTGCTTCTACCAAAGCCGGCAATGAACCACCTTCGCGCAAAGGGGCGATGTAACGCGTTACGGCAACCCTACGGAGTGTTTCCACGTTCATGATTTGGATTGTTTTTGTGGAGCAGGTTGTTCCAGTTCTTCTCTGCGAATGCCATTTTCAGGAACTTTCCCCTGGAATTCAACCAATACCGACTTGATGTAACGGATATCCGCATCGGCATCGCCGGTTGGTGTGAAAAGCGAATGAAAGCCGCCGATTTTGCGTTTGTAATCGATATAAGCAATGTAAATGGGCACATTGGCGTTCTGAGCGATGTAGTAAAATCCCTTTTTCCAATGCGGACTGTAGCTGCGAGTACCTTCCGGCGTAAAAACCAAATAACAGGTTTCATGATCTCTAAAGTACTTTACCGCCTGATCGGTAATGTTGTTGTTTTTCTTGCGATCAACCGGAATACCACCCATTGCTTTAAGCAGCCAGCCCATTGGTGGCTTGAACAATTCTTTCTTGATGAGAAATTTCGCGTTGACCTTGTAATGAGCAAAGGCCATCTTTCCGATCACAAAATCCCAGTTGGAAGTATGCGGTCCCATAACGATTACGGCTTGCTTCACATTTCGCGGAGCTGACGAATCAATTTTCCAACCGAACAGCTTCAGTAACCAGAAACAGAATTTTCCCATAAAAACAAAGGTACAATTTCAGGAAAGAATTACTTTTATGAAATGCAACTGAAATTTCGAATACTTCATTTTTTCCTGGTCTTACTCTTTGGCGTACTTGGAATTATCGGCCTGGTTCTTTTTGAAGTATTTGGAACCGAAACGCCACCGGAAGATATTTTGGTTCCAAAAGCTGCCGATTGGGTAATCCGTTTGGACGCGAGCCAGTTGGCAAAAGACGAAACCTATACGTTGCTATTCGAAACAAAAGACGATTCGTTTTTCAAGCAACTGAAAAACATTACCGATAATCGTCTTGAAAAACGACGCGAGTATGGTGTTTTAGCCATCGATTTCAGACAGCCTGTTTTGGCATTTGGTGTGAAAGAAGGCAATACGAATTACGTCGGTTTTTTGGTGAAAGTTCTGGATGAAGAATTGTTTCAAAAAAACATCCCTAAGTACCTGAATTCGAGTCAATCATATGCTGTGAAAAATAATACGGCATTGATTCTTTCCCAACTGCCAAAAACAACAATTACCAATAAGGAGTTGAAAGCAGTGGCCGAAAAATTCCTGAACAACAGCAATACCGAATCGACCAAAACCAAGGGCAGCAAGGCGTTTATGTCTATCGATATGCCAGCAAAAGGCACTAAAAAACCGGCGCATTTTGACTTACAGCACGAACCACACCAACTGTCGTTTAACGGACATTTCACCGCGGAAAAGAATCTGAAACCAGCCAATTATTCACTGAAATCCAACGCATTACTAATCTCTACTTCTATCATTCCAAAAGGACTTTCCGATTCATTGAACAAAATCTTTCCCGTCGGGAATTATCAATTTCCGGAATTACGTGCTGTGACGATTGATTATCAAGGCGTTGTGGTCGAGAAAGTGAAAGGCGGAATGCTCATTTTACCAAAGATGAATATGATCATTGAAACGAAAGATCCTGTTTCTTTGAAGAAATTGTTCGATTCGATTCCTGAAGATTTGAAATACGACGATCATACCATTCAATTGGGTTACATGAAGTATGAAGTGGTTCAATTGGATGATCATTCCATCTTTATCGGGATGGATCCGTCGAGTGTCATCCACCAAAAACAAACGGATTTGGTGACGATCAAAGGTTCGTTCAAACCTTTATTGGTGATTGAAGGAAACCGCTTGATTACAGCGTTTATGGATGTGGTTCCCGGAGTTGGAGCTGCGAGAAAATTCACAAGCGCTGCGAAAGACATCCATTTCACTGCCACTCAAAAAGGAAGTAAGGTCTCGTTAAAAGGCACGATTAACTTCAAAGACGATGCATATGCCTTGCATGAAGTGGTAAAACTGCTTGTAGGTTTAGGTGCGGTTCAGTAAATCGATGAAATAATCCGGAGCGCCCAGCATGCGGGTTCCATACCAGGAAAAATACTCACCGTCGACCAATTCAATTTTTGCCTGCGGAAAAAGTACTTTCAATTCTTCAATGTGCTTTTCCTTGAACGGATACGGCTCCGAACTCAGTAAAATCAATTCGGGATTGAGTGATTTAGTATCAATTTCAGGATAACGTGTTTCGGGAATACAATTCACCCAACCGCAACGCGTCAGACAATCGTCGATAAACGTTCCTTTACCGGCAGCCATATACGGTTTTCGCCAAATCAGGTAAAGTACGCTGGTTAATTGTTTGCTTTTTTCTACCCCCTCTAACTGATTGAATTTCTGATTAATGGACTCAATTACCTCAAGCGCCTTTTGTTCTTTTTCGACCAGCAAACCAACCTGATGAATCATATCCAGTGCTGTTTCCAGATCGTGAATATCACTCATCCAAACAGGTACGCGTTGCTCCAGTGATTCAATATCCGATTGAAGGTTTTCTTCTTTGTTACCGATCACCAAATCGGGTTTCAGCGCAATCACTTTGTCCATTTTCACGGCTTTGGTTCCGCCAATTTGCCCTACGCGTTCTTTCATTCCAGCAGGATGAACACAGAATTTGGTAACGCCAACCAAGAGATCTTCCACTCCCAAATCGACCAATAACTCAGTTTGCGAAGGCACCAGCGAAACAATCCGACGAACCGGGAACGGAATCGAAACCGTCCGCCCCATTTGGTCAGTCGTTGTGATGCTGTTCATAATCGAAAATCAGGACAACGATGAAATGATATCCTGACGGGTTAAAATATGTTTGTTGCCGTTGGCACGTTCTACCAAAACAGCAGGAACGTCGTTGTTGATCAATTTGGCTACATCCTCAATTTTGGTGGTTGATTGCACAACCGGAAAAGGTGCTTGCATCACTTTGGAAATCGGCGTGTCGCGCAACGCAGGATTGTCGACCAATAATTGATAAACCTGATTGTCGCTGAGCGATCCGACGAACTGTCCGTCTTTCAATACCGGAATTTGCGAAATATTGAACTTGCGCATTTTCATAATGGCGTGTGAAACCAATTCTTCCGAATACAACGTCACCAACGGTTGGTCGGCATGACGGGCGATCAAATCTTCGGCTGTTTTCAAATCTTCGTCCAGGAATCCGCGCTCACGCATCCAATCGTCGTTGAAGATTTTCCCAACATAACGGCTTCCGTGATCGTGAAATAATACGACAACCACATCGTCGGCAGTCAGTTTGTCTTTCAATTGCAACAATCCGCCAATTGCTGCACCGGCCGAATTTCCCACAAAGATTCCTTCTTCGCGGGCCAGTCTGCGTGTGTAAACAGCGGCGTCTTTGTCCGTTACTTTTTCAAACAAGTCGATTACGTCAAAATCAACATTCGCCGGCAAAATATCTTCACCAATACCTTCCGTGATGTACGGATAGATTTCATTCTCATCGAAAATGCCGGTTTCCTTGTATTTTTTGAACACCGATCCGTAGGTATCGATTCCCCAAATTTTGATGTTCGGATTTTTCTCTTTCAGGTACTTTCCAACGCCGGAAATCGTTCCGCCGGTTCCTACACCTACCACAAAATGCGTGATTTTTCCATCAGTTTGTTCCCAGATTTCCGGTCCGGTTTGCTCGTAGTGCGCTGTTCGGTTCGACAAGTTATCGTATTGGTTCACGTACCACGAATTCGGGATTTCTTTCGCCAAACGCTTGGAAACTGAGTAATATGAACGCGGGTCAGTTGGTTCAACCGCAGTCGGACAAACCACTACTTCGGCACCAACGGCACGTAAAATATCCATTTTCTCTTTCGACTGTTTGTCGTTGAGCACACAAATCAGTTTATATCCTTTAATGATCGCAACCAACGCAAGCCCCATTCCTGTATTTCCTGAGGTTCCTTCGATGATTGTTCCGCCTGGTTTCAATACACCACTAGCTTCGGCATCTTCGATCATTTTCACGGCCATACGGTCTTTTACCGAGTTTCCGGGATTGGTGGTTTCCACTTTTGCAAGCACGGTGGCTTTTACGTCAGCAGTCAATTTATTCAATTTTACCAGCGGCGTATTCCCGATGGTTTCCAATATATTGTTGTAGATTTTCATCAATTGATTTTTTGCAAAGATAGGATTGTGCCGAATAACCTCAGCGTAATTGAAGGAATGTTTTGAAAGAATCTCATCTTGTATAATGTGTGGCACAATATACTGTGTGTTTTTTCCGCCACGAATGAATCCGCCTGAGGCGGAACAAGCTAAGTATTATAAATGACGGATGTCTTCCGATAGCTATCGGAATTGTCTGTCCACTTATTCGAATTAGTGATGTAAACAACGTTTACTATTCGTTCTAATTCCACACAGTACTTTATTCGTTCATTCGTGGCTAAAAAGAAAAGAATACACTTCTATCAGTCTCAAATCGAATTGTGGCAAAATCAATTATATTTGGTCAGTAATAAAAATGGCAAAGGATTTGTAATGCCGTTGGTTATACTAAAAAACACTACGATGAAACTACTTCTTAAAACTTCACCATTTGCATTGTTATTATTGATCTATTCCTGCTCCGGAATTCGCGGTATGAACGTGGAAGTAATGCGGGCAGCCGAAATAACGGTAGATCCTGAAATCAAAAACATCGCGGTCGTAAATCGTTCTGTACCGACTTCAAAACCGACCTTGGAAAGTACGATAAGTGGCGAAAAGCCCGCCCAGGACAAAGACCTTTCGGAAGAATGTTTGCGCGGAATGGTGGAAACATTGAATACCAGTGTGCGTTTCAAAACAACACGCGTTGAAGGAACCATGAATGCCCCTGATGGACGAAGTATTGCTTTCGGAGCTCAACTTCCGTGGACGATTGTTGATAGCATTTGCGCAGCGAATTCAGTAGATGCGTTGATCGTTTTGGAATACTTTGACACCGATTTCTCTGTTTTAAATCCGGGTGCTACGGCAGCAGCGGCTGTGGGAAGTGTTTTGAATGGCGGAAATGGTCAAGTCGAGGCTCGCGGAACAGCCAAAGCTCACGCAGGATTCAGAATATATTACCCGAAAACAAAAAGCATTCTTTACGAAGACCGGTTCGATTATGAAAAAATCTGGAGACAGCAATCGACCAACCCGATTGATGCGGTAGCGAAACTGATCAAACCGAATCAGGCATTGATTGAAGTAAGTTACGAAACCGGAAGTGAATTTTCGATGAACGTGGTGCCGCTCTATTATTGGGAGCACCGCGACATGTACAAAGGAAAAAAAGGCGAGATGGAACGTGGTGAACGTCAGGCATTGTCGAGAGATTGGGAAGGCGCCATTAAAACCTGGACCGAAGTCTACGAAACATCTTCCAAAGGCAAGACCAGAGCAAAAGCAGCATTCAATACAGCATTGGGCTACGAAGTTCAGGGCGATTTAATCAAAGCCAAAGAATGGGTGCAAAAAGCATACATCGAAGATGGAAAAGATGCGGCTTTGCATTATTCGGATATTCTGGAAGAACGGATTCGGGAGCAGGCAGCGCTGAAGGTGCAAACCGGAGAATGATTTTGGATAAATATGTAGGGGCGACTCGCGAGTCGCCCCTACATATTTATCCAAAATCAAGTTTTCAACAACCTCCCCTATTCCCGAAAGATTGGCTATTTTTGCATCATGTCTGAATTTGTTGTTTCTGCCCGAAAATACAGACCACAAACCTTTGATACGGTTGTGGGGCAAAAATCCATTACTACAACGCTCAAAAGTGCCATTAAGAACGATCATCTCGCTCAGGCTTTTTTGTTCTGCGGATCGCGTGGAGTGGGGAAAACAACAACGGCACGGATTCTTGCCAAAACGATCAATTGTTTCAATAAAACCGAACAGGTTGAAGCCTGCGATCAGTGTGATAGCTGTACCTCTTTCAACTCGGGAGCTTCGCTGAATGTCTACGAATTGGATGCAGCTTCGAATAACTCGGTTGATGATATCCGCGGTTTGATTGATCAGGTACGCATTGCGCCGCAATTGGGAAGCCACAAGGTCTACATCATCGATGAGGTCCACATGCTTTCAACCGCTGCTTTTAATGCGTTTTTGAAAACATTGGAAGAACCGCCGGCACACGCCATTTTCATTTTGGCGACAACCGAAAAACACAAGATTATTCCTACGATTTTGTCCCGCTGTCAGATTTTTGATTTTCAGCGCATCAAAGTCAAAGATATTGCCGATCATCTGGCGAATGTAGCAACGAAAGAAGCCATCAGCGCCGATCCGGATGCTTTGCACCTGATTGCCCAAAAAGCCGATGGCGCGTTGCGTGATGCACTTTCCATTTTTGATCAGATTGTCAGTTTCGCAGGTTCAACGGTGACCCATAAATCGGTGATCGATAACCTCAATATTCTCGATCACGATTATTATTTCAAGGTGGTGGAAAACGCTTTGAATGAAGATATTCCCGCCAACTTGTTATTGTTCAACGATGTGATGGAAAAAGGATTCGACGGTCACCACTTCATTGTGGGACTCGCCGATCATTTCCGTAACCTGTTGGTGTGTAAAGATCCGCGAACGGTAAACCTGCTCGAAGTAGGTGAAGTCACTGAAAAAGGATTTCTGGACCAGTCAAAAAAGGTAGACGCAAACCTGGCCGTAAGAGCCTTGGGAGTGTTGAGTAAAACCGATGTCGACTACAAATCCAGCAAGAACCAGCGATTACTCGTAGAAATGGCTCTCATGCAATTGTGTTCGATTAAAAGTGAGCTCGAAAAAAAAAATCCTTAACTGATCCGGTACTGATCATTCCGTATGGCGGACAGTCGTTGCGAAACGAACCAAGCAAGCCTGTAAACAAGCCTTCCGTTCCCACCGAACGCCCTGTTTTTAATCTCAAACAAGAAGCTAAAACACTTGCCGCTCCTACCGGAAAACTGCAAACCACGCATCTTTCCATCAATCACATGATTGAGCAGCAAAAAGAAAAAGCAGGTGTTGCCGCCAGTGATTTACCTCGCAATCCATTTGAGCGCGATGATTTGATCCGTTTGTGGAAAACACTGGCACATTCCGAAAAACTCAACGGAAACGATCAGGTGTATCACATCATGGTGAAACGCGATCTGCAGGCTATTGATGCGGTGCGTTATCAGCTGGAAGTAGACAGTGCCATGCAGGTCACGCGGATGGAAAATGCCATGGATGCAATTCTCAACCATTTGAGACAGGAATTACAAAACTACGACCTCGAAATTAGTTTGGAAGTAACAACGGATTTGCAGGAAGAGACAAAATTTCTGACTGGAAATGACCGCTTTGAAAAAATGGCGAAGAAAAATTCCAACCTTTTCGACTTTAAGAACCGTTTTAGTTTAGATATCGATTATTAATGATGATGAAAAATCTTTCTACAATTCTTTTTCCGGTGCTTTTGAGCGTCCTTTTTGTACAATGTAGTGGTGAAAACCAGGCTGAACCAACGCAGGAAAAATCCGAAAAACCAGCTAAAAAAGAATCGTTCGACAAACGGTATAAAAGTGAAATCGAATCTAAATTGAAGATTGGCGCCAAAGAAAAATACAGTTACCACGTTTACAAGGCATTCATCAACGCCGACAGTATCGAAGATGCCATCATTACCGTAAATCGCATGCAGTTTGCCGAAGATGAAGCCATCAAATCGGGGAAAGTGACCAAAGCCGTTGAAATGGGCTATGTGGGCACGTACAACTATTTCTTTTATTACGATGGCGCTATTGATCAGATTTCGGAACCGATTACCGTGCCTTCAAGCCCGGGACGTGAACTCGATATTTCGTTTGCATCCATTACGTCGCCCGACAAACAAGACATCATCATCGATTACCGCATTCGCAATTCGGGCTGGCGCAGTTATTTTACGTCAACCAGTGAAGGCCATTTATCCCTGATGTTCCAATGGAAATGGTTTGACCACGTGGGCGAAGCTGTTCCGGAAGCCCTGAATCATGTGTTGGAATTAAGTCCCGAAGGACAATCGCAAGACATTGCCATTTATCAAAGCGCCATCGACGGCTATAGTCCCGAAGTGGAAGATGTGTATGCTTACGTTCCGAAAATCACCAAAAAAGGAGCGTTAATGTACCGTTTTTTCTACGATCCTGCGGTTTCAAAATATCGAATCTACAGCCCGCAAATGCTGAGTGATATGGGGCTTACCGCTGTAGGTCCTTTGAAACGCTGAGCCACTGTTCGGTGATTTTTTTTAATTGAAATTCGGTTGCAGAAGCCTTGGCATTAGCGCGCAGCAGCACTCTTTCAGGTTCTGACATGTTTCGAAATTCCGTAAGAATCGCTTTCAGTTCATCAATCGTAGTGTACAAAAACCCAGTTTGACGATCCTGAATAAATTTCGGGTTTTCACCAACTTTCGTCGACACAGCAGGAATTCCCATATTGAGGTATTGTTTCACTTTGAATGCCGATTTTGCGCGACAAACAACCGTATCCTTCAAGGGAGCAAGTCCCATATCCCAACCGGTCATTGCCCTATTTATCTCTCCTTCATCCAACCAATTCGCGATTTCTTTAAAATGAAGAGTTACGTTACTTCCGGCAAGAAATACTTCTGTTAATTGCCTTTCTGTCTGTTTTTCCGCACCCATAATTTCCAGCGTTACGGGAAAATCAAGTTCAATCAATGCCGGTAATACCAAATCGCGCATATTCCGGTAGTGCGTTCCCCAATAACAACCTATAAATCCAAGTGTGAGTCCGTTTGAAATAACAGGCAAAGCGGTCAATCCTGTAGAAATGACCGGAGTTGTAACCAATATCGTATTCTTGTTCCATTGACTGGCATAATGAACCAGTTCTTCGCTACCCACTATTACCTGATGAACATGTTGCATGAGCCAGCGAATCTGAGCATCATTGTCCATTTCCTCATAAATCGCATCATCCAGATCATACAGAAAATGATGGGTGTTTTTGCGTAATCGAATCAGTAATTTCAGTAAACCCGCGTATACACCAAACGAACTTACCCGCTGAATCACAACAATAAAGGAGCTTCGCGCAAACAAGAGTTTAGTTACAATTACCAGAAGCCTAATGAACGAAGCAAACGAGCGTTTCGGAATGTAATGCACCGACGAAATACCATAACAAGCGTTCAGGTAATCTAAAAAATAGGTGCCGCGATAACGTACACTGGGAGCCGTATTTGAGAAAAAATTAAACCAAATGATCGAACGTGATTGACTTCCGGGCATTCAAGGTTATATCATTAAAAACCCAAAAATAAGCTTATCGATTGACAAACACATGTCCGACATACTCATACTTTTCGTCGGTGAATTTGTCTTTCGCGCTCAACGTCCAGCTGTACAATCCTGAAGGTACAATCTCTCCGTTATAGGTTCCATCCCACTCCGCTTCCGTATCATGGCTTTCCCAAATGGTTTCGCCCCAACGGTTATATACTCGAAGGTCTAAGCTGTATAAGTCAACTCCGTCGATGAAGATTTGCCATGTCTGGTTAAACTCATCACCGTCAGGTGTAAACGTATTCGGAACGTACAGGGTAATAATCGGAGCTACTTCAACGGTTTTTGTAATGCTATCTACACAGCCCGCTACCGAAGAAACGATTAACGTAACTTCATAATTTCCTGAAACACCATTCGGTAAGCTTGTTTGCACATCTTCGGTTGTTGCGCTGGATGGTACTCCTTGCTCAATTGTCCACTGATAAGTAGTTGCGTTTACTGATGCATTGATCAATGAAATATCCGTATTGGTTGCCAATACCTGTCCCGGATTCCAATAGAAATCAGCGATCGGTTGATCAACAACAGTGAGGTAGTCGGTTACGGTAGTCGTTCCAACGCATCCTTCCGGAGAAGTAACGGTTAACTGTACATCGTAAACGCCGCCCGGTAAAATCGGTGACAACAAGTTTGCACTACCATACGTGTTGATTCCGTTATCAAAGATCCATGAATACGTATCTACATCGGCTGGATTGGTGGTATTATTCATTGTAAACACAGCAGGCGCACATTGAATAAGTGGTGTTGCAGAGAACGATGGAACAGGATTTGAATAAACCGGAATTACCGTATCTATAACACCCGTACAACCCAAACTAGTGGTCAAAGTAACCGATACCGGGAAATTTCCGCCATTGGCAAATGTTACCGAAGGATTGGAAGCAGATGAGGTAGCAGGACTTCCTACACCCAGGTTCCAGTTATAGCTTGAAATTGTTTGCCCCGGAGCCGGAGAAAACCCAAGTACAATGGCATTATCTTCACAGGAAGTAGCAAACGTAATATTTCCTGAAGGCTGAGGATTTAAAACCACCGTTGTTGTTAAGTTGAAAACCTGATCAACACCAAGTGTATCCGTCACCACGCAAGTATATGTACCCGCTTCTGCCGATGTGAAATTCGGGATGGTTACGTTTTGGTTTGTTGAAGAAAATCCGTTTGGACCTGACCAACTATAAGTAGCATCTGTTGTTGAATTGTCTACTTCCAGCTCAAGCGTTTCGCCTTGGCACAACGGCCCGTTATTACTGATGGTAGGCGGTATTACAACCGGTGTACTGGAAATATATAACATTCCTATCGGATCAGCATTACCAGCATTGTCACTCAATAGGGTAAATTCTGCTCCTACAACAGTTAAGCCGGCGCCATAAGTGAAATCGGCAAAATCCAAAAGTGCAACCCGTCTGTCATAATTCCAACCGGGATTCAATCCCGCGGCCCCGCAATCATACAGGTTAAATGCATCGTTGTCTACAGTAGGAGTCATGTCTGCTAATAATCCATTGGAGTACGATCCGTCGGATAAACGCAAGCGGACTGTCCAGCTTTCTTCGGTATGTAAACTCACGCACAAAATCTCATCCCCTGCACCATCGGGATAACCCAAACCGCTGGCCCATGTTCCCTCGAAAACAGTTCCGAATGGAATTTCATAAGAACCGTCGGTGAAATCAGTATCCCCCAAAATGGCCAACGCTGCCGGTGAACAAGGTCCGGTAATGTTTGTGAGACGTGTTGTTCCTGTATATGGACCAACAACTTGTGCAAGCAATCTGCTGGAGAAAAGAAGGGTTGCGAGGATTAAAAAATACGTAGTACGCATAATAGATGAAGATGTATAAAGCTATAACTATGACGCGAAAGTAGCCAAATGGATGCCTGACCAGGTCATATTTAGAAGAAATAATCGTGAATAAATGTTTTTTTATCTTGACAATTTGTTAATCCTTTAAAAAACACCTACCACAAAAAACACTGTCCTGATTAGTGATAAACTTGTACAAAACCCTGTTTTACAAGCTCTTCGTCATTACTTAGCACCGCTTTGATCGTATAGAAGTACGTTCCTTCATCTACCGGTTCGCCATTCTGGGTTTTTCCGTCCCACGCGGCAGCCGGATCATTGTAGAAATACACTTCATTTCCCCAGCGGTTAATAATGCTGCATTCAAATGACTTGATCCCGCTGTAATTGACAAAAAACACGTTGTTTCCATCTTCTGAACTGAGTGAAATCACGTTCGGAACTTCAATATCACAGGCAATCTCGAAAATAATAGCCGTATCCGACCATGAATAACAGACATTGGAAGCCGTGACACTATACATACCGGCTTGCGTCACCGTGATTGAAGGCGTGGTAGCACCTGTGTTCCACACATACGAGTTGCCCGCCTGCTGCAATGCATTAATGGTGTATTCGGTATTGCTGCAGATAGTTGTATCGGCAACTTCGGTATAAACAGGTGCGGGAAATATGATCTGGGCACTTACTGTAACTCCGCAAGTATTGTCAGTAAAATCAACCGTATACGTACCGGGAGATGTGGAAGTAATGACTGGATTTAATGCCGTAGTGGAACTGAATTGAATGTCAGGATCTGAAGCAGACCAAACACCACCACCCGCTGCTATTGTTCCCTGAACAGTTAACGTCTGATTACACGCAGTCGTATCCGAAAAAATAGCCGGCTGCGGATTGATTACAACGGTGGTTGTAAGGGTTTGATCAACTCCGTTGGTATCAGTCACCACACAAGTATAAACACCCGCCTGAGCTGCTGTAAAATTGAGAATAGTCACCGTTTGTTGAGTAGAATTAAATCCGTTTGGCCCCGACCAGTTGAATGTTGCATTTACAGGTGCATTTTGAATATCAAGGATCAGTGTATCTCCGGCACAAAGCGGTCCGTTATTCGAAATCGTTGGAGTCGATGCAGTGGCAAGATACAGCATTCCTACAGGATCAGGATTAGCGGCATTATCGCTTAATAAAGTAAATTCGGCACCAACAACGGTTAAGCCGGCACCATACGTAAAATCGGCAAAATCCAAAAGGGCAACATGGCGATCATAATTCCAACCGGGATTCAGATTTGCAGCTGCGCAATCATACAGATTAAAGATATTATTGTCTACAGTCGGAGTCATGTCTGCTAGTAATCCGTTGGAATACGATCCGTTGGATAAACGCAAACGAACCGTCCAGCTTTCTTCCGTATGTAAACTCACACATAGAATCTCATCTCCCGGACCGTCAACATACCCAACAGCGCTGGCCCATGTTCCTTCGAAAACACTTCCGATAGGAATTTCATAAGAACCACTGGTGAAATCAGTATCCCCCAAAATGGCCAATGTTGCCGCCGAACAAGGTCCGGTAATGTTTGTGAGACGAGTCGTTCCTGTATACGGCCCTACGACCTGACCAAGCAATTGCGTCGTGAAAAAAAAGCAAATGGTAAGTAGTATAAGTATGTTGCGCATAACAGAGAAGTTTAATCTTTTTAATGATAACGTTTTTGCTTTCCAAAGGATGCTTATGTTGATAAAATTAAAAGTGATGTTGGATGTTTGATTTTTGATGTTGGATGAAGTCCGTTTAAATTCAGCGGTTTAGGTCCAATACAGAACGTGCTTCAAACTTTAGGAAAAGCCAATCAAAAAATCCAACATTCAATATCAAGCATCCTGATTTGCCACATTCCATTCAAAATAGCGATCTTTGCCACGGACAAATCCATGATTACAACAGAAACAATATCCGTTGAACGCTCCATGCGTTATTCGCTCCGCGCAGCTGCAGAGGAAACAGAAACACTCGTTTATGTTTTGCATGGTTACGGCCAGTTGGCAAGTTATTTCCTACGAAAACTGGAAACTGTTTTACCCGATTCTGTCACGTTTGTTGCTCCCGAAGGTATGCATCGCTTTTATTTACAAGGCAATTCTGGACGTGTGGGAGCATCCTGGATGACCAAAGAGGCACGTGAGTCTGATATCGTGGAAAACACGTTGGCGCTCGATCGTTTGCATGAGCAGTTGATGACAGAATTTCAACCGAAAAAAGTACTGGTGATTGGCTTTTCGCAAGGCGGAGCTACAGCAACCCGATGGATCGCAAACGGAGCTGTCCGCCCGAATGGTTTTGTTTCATGGGCCAGTGTTTTTCCTCCGGATCTTGTTTCACTTCCCGGTGAAGAACTGAACGGTTCGATGAAAAAATGGTTCGTTCTGGGCACTGAAGATCCGTATTTCGACGTTAACAGTGCAGAAGCCGCTTGCAACGAGTACCGCGAAAAACAATTTGAGGTATTGCGCTTTGAAGGACAACACGACTTAAATGCATCATTGATTGAACAACTAATACTACACATATGAAAACCTTGTTTTACTCCCTGTTTCTTGTATTACTGAGCTTTCCGGCTTTTTCCCAGGACGAAGAAGAAGAGTATGTTGAAGAGGAAGAAACGGAAGAAGAAATTCCGGTTTCCCAACGCGAGATTGGTGCCGATCTGAACTTTAGTGCTTCCAATTTTGGTGGAACGGGTGGTTTAGGCCTGAAACTCGGTTTCATTATAAAAGAACAATTCATAGCCGGGCCAAGCATCCGTTTTCAGCAATCGTGGAGTAATGGTGTGGGAATAAACGGTGCGAATGGCGTCAAATCATCTTTTGCTGTTTATGGTGCAGGAGGTTTCGTTCACGCACGTTTGCTCAATTACTTTTTTGTGGGAGCCGAAGTAGAAATATTGTCTACTCCTTTTCAAAACGGATACCTGGCGGCACAACGCATTTGGGTTCCGACAGCTTTGGTTGGCGGCGGATTTTCACGGGCGTTTTCACCCAATTTCCGACTCAACGCCGGTGTGATGTACGATGTAATTAATCATATCAACAGTCCGTTTCGTCAGGGTTATTTCATGAAACGCGCCAATGGAACCTACATTCCGGTGATGTACCGCATCGCGTTTTTCTTCCCGATTTAAACCGAATTATGCGTTGAATAATTTAACCACATAGTTCACATAGGAAACATAGAAGTACTGAACAAAGTTCTAAGAACGATACTTCTTCCGGTAATCAATTGGCGTCATTCCTGTAATGCGTTTAAAAACTTCCCTGAACGCCTGGATATCCGAATAACCGACGTCTACCATCAGTTCGTTGATGGATTTTCGGCCGATTTCCAGTTGTTTCTTGGTCGCTTCCACTTTCATCCGTTGAATATATTCCGCTACCGTATTTCGGGTGGCTTTCTTGAACCGGCGCTCAAACGTGCGGCGTGTCATGTTGAATTGCCCGGCCAATTGATCAACCGTAAACTTTTCCCAATAATGTTGCTCGATGTATTGCTGCGCCTTTAAAACCGGTTCATCGTCGTGGTCCTTCAATCCCTGAAAAATGATAAATGCCGATTGATTGGTCTTGTCGAGATCGATCACAAAATACTTCGCGGCACGAATAGCGGTTTCGCGGTTGGTGAACTTTTCGACCAGGTAAATCAATAAATTCCAGTAAGAATTGCTGCCGCCACTGGAATACAATCCGTCCTGATCGGTTACTATTTTTTCATCCACGAGTTTTACTCCCGGAAAAAAGTACCGGAATTCGTTGGAATACGCCCAATGCGTGGTGCATTCCTTCCCGTTCAGGATTCCCGAATAAGCCACCATAAACGCTCCTGTGCACAAACTGGCGACTTCCGATCCGTTTTTATAGTGACGGGCAATCCATGGAGCGCATTCCTTACTCACAAACATGGAATTGTTTACGTAACCCGAAAACGACGGAACGATAATCAGATCGGTGTGCGTTACGTCATCCGCAATTGCATCAGGACGAAGCGTTACCAATCCTTTTTCCAGAAGCACTTCACTGGTCAGCCCGACTAGCTGCACATCAAAGCACGGTTCTTTGCCCGATTCCGCCAGCAGCTCATTTACTTTACGAAATACAGCTGCCGAATCGGAAATCGAAGACAACACCGCATGTTTTAATACCAATATTGAAACCCGAATCATGGTACAAATGTAGAAATAGATTTTGTCGCATTTACCCACCCAACAATGTCGTATTCACCCATTCTGTCAACCGTAAATTCGCTTTAGCTTTGTCTCAACCAAATACAATACACAATGTTAAAGACAAACTCTTACTTTAATTTTCAGGGAAATACCGGCGAAGTTATGGAATTCTATAAATCGGTTTTCGGTGGTGAATTCACCAATTATCAGCAGTTCAAAGGAATGCCGGGTTGCGAAAAAATGCCGCCGGAAGACCAGGATAAATTCATGCACATCTGTCTCACGCTTCCAAACGGAACCGAGTTTATGGCAACTGATGTAGTCGATTCGATGGAACACAAGGTGGTTTTCGGGAATTTCCATTATGTGTGTATTCATACCGAAAGCGAGGCGGAAACGGATCAATTATTCAATCGCTTATCGGAAGGCGGTAAGATCGAAATGCCGGTAAACAAAACCTTTTGGGGTGCTTATTGCGGCATGTGTGCCGACAAATTTGGCATTCAATGGATGATCTTGTATACCTACGCTAACTAATCAGGCCATGTCATTTCAGGGATATTTAACCAACATCGAAGCCAAAACGGGTAAGTCACCCGACGATTTCAAACAACTGGCCACCGAAAAAGGGTTTTACGCAAACGGAACACTTGTATCCGGCATAAAAGCAGGAGATATTGTTGCCTGGCTGAAAGCAGATTTCGACCTCGGACATGGCCACGCAATGGCGATTTATGCGCTGTTAAAAGGAGTGAAAAAAGAAGGTGATAGTTAAAAACTCAAAAACTCATGAAAACAAACAAAATCTTATTTTGGACATCAACCATCCTCATCGCTTTATTTGAAGGCGTAATGCCGGCCCTTACTTCACAAACAGAACTGGCAAAAAAGGGAATCAGTGATTTGGGTTACCCCGAATATTTTGGAAACGCGCTAGTGGTATTTAAAGTGCTTGGTGTGTTGGTATTGATCATTCCAAAGGTTCCGGCGCGGGTCAAAGAATGGGCGTATGCCGGTTTTGCATTTGATTTTATTTTCGCCACGATCAGTCACGGAGCGGTAGATGGCATCAATGGACAAACGTTTTTTCCGTTAATCGTGTTGGGGGTGCTGATGGTTTCGTATATCTATTACCATAAATTAAATGATGTACGAACAGCTAATTAACCATAAATAATTAACCACATAGAACACATAGAGAACATAGAGAACATAGAATGATTGTGTAAAAAGCTATGTTTCCTTATGTGCCCTATGTGGTTAAAAACAAAAAGGACCGCGATTGCAGTCCTTTTTTAATATTATCTCTTTTGTAAAATCACATCCCCATTTGCATCTGCGGAGCTGGTTTTACCAATGTTCCCGGTTTACCGTAATTCACCAGTTCCACGTAGAAAATCAGTGGAGAAAAACGCTCGATCGGTGAACCTTGCGGCGGATTTGCACCATACGCCAATCCTTGTGGAACGTACAAACGGTACTTCCCTCCTTTTTTCAATTTCGGGAAAGCGATGGACCAACCCTGAATCACACCGTTAAGACTGAACGCAGGAATCGGCTGACCGGCTTTTTCACCTGCCAAAGACGATTCCAATGTATCGCCTTTCGGAGAAATCAGGATGTAGCGTGCCTGCACATCGTCACCGATTGCCGGACTTCCACCTGTTCCTTCTTTGATCGTTTCCAGGTAAATGCCGTTTCCGATTTCTTTCGTGTTTTTGATCTTGCTCACTTTATTGAAAAATGCCAGTTCTTTTTTCTGTGAATTCGCCATGATTTTCTGGTTCAGATCACCCAACAATTTTTCCATTAGTTGGTCGCGTTCCACCTGATCAACCAATGTATCATTGCTGTTCAAAGCGCTTTCAAAACCGTATTTCACCATTTTAAGATCAAACTTCTTGATGAAACCTTCTTGTTTCCAGCCGCTCAAAAAGTATGAACCCAATGCTTTTCCGATACACAATGAGCCTTCGGTTTTAAATGCCGGATCAAATTCCATTCCCTGGTAACCGAACATGCTTTGGATCGTCTGGTTGCATTCAGGTCCGAAAGCAGCTTCGTCCTTCAAACCGATTTCAAATCCTTCCATGATCTTGTCCATGTCATAGTTGGTGAAATTCTTGTCCTGCAACAATTGCTTGGCATGATCTGCCCCTACTACGTAGGAAATTTTGTCTTTGTTGGTTTTAAGCTCAACAGTATTTGCTGTTGCTGCATCATCTCCGCAAGACGCTGCCAATAACCCGAATAGGGATAATGTGATTAGTAATCTCATCTTAGTTTTCAATTGCGATCAATTCCACATCAAAGATCAGGGCCATAAACGGTTTGATCGCTCCACCCGGATGCGGATGCGCTCCGTAAGCCAAATCCTGAGGAATATACAAACGGTATTTCGAACCTACAGGCATTAGTTGTAATGCTTCCGTCCAGCCTTTGATCACCTGGTGCACACCGAACGTTGCCGGTAAACCGCGTGAAATAGAGCTATCGAACACCGTACCGTCGATCAACGTACCATGATAATGAACTTTTACTGTATCGGAAGACGCTGGTTTTGCACCTGTTCCTTCTTCGATTACTTCGTATTGCAAACCGGAAGCGGTAGTCGAAATCCCGGCTTTCTTCGCGTTTTCAGCAAGGAATGCTTCACCTGCTGCTTTATGTTCTTCAAATTTGGAAGCGGTAATTTCCTGGATATAATTTTGAATAATCTGATTTGCTTCATCGGCCGAGAATTTCAATTCTTTTCCCTGAAAAACATCGGCAATCGCCTCAGCCATTACTTGGGGATTGATGGCCGCCAACTCTTGTTGTGCCAAACTATCAGCTACGCTCAATCCGATGCAATAGCTTACTGCGTTAATATCTTGTGACATGTCGTGAAAAATTTGCCCCAAAGGTAGTGTTTTTTAGTGCTTAGTCGTTAGTGATTAGAATAACTAACCACTGAACGAACGTTCCAAATCTTCCCAAATATCCTCAATGTGTTCCAAACCGATGCTCAAACGCACCAATCCGTCGGAAATGCCCACTTCGGCGCGTTCTTCGGGTTTTAGTTTTGAATGCGTCGTAGAAGCCGGATGCGTAGCAATACTGCGGCTGTCACCCAGATTCGGAGTCAGTGAAAACAAGCTTAGTTTATCCAAAAATGCACGACCTGCTTCCAAACCGCCTTTGATCTGAAAGGAAACAATTCCGCCACCAGCCGACATCTGTTTTTTGGCAATAGCAACCTGCGGATGGCTATCCAGAAACGGGTATTTCACCCAATCAACCGCAGGATGATTTTCCAAGCGTTTGGCAATTTCCAATGCCTGCTGACAATGTTTTTCCACACGTAAATGCAGTGTTTCCAATGATTTCGAAAGCACCCATGCATTAAACGGACTCATCGCCGGACCTGAATGCCGGGCAAATGCCTGGATTTTGTCAATGATTTCCTGCGTGGAAACGATCAATCCGCCCAGCACACGACCTTGTCCGTCGATGTACTTCGTAGCGGAATGAATCACAATATCAGCGCCGAAACGAATGGGTTGCTGCAAAACAGGTGTCGCGAAACAGTTATCGACCACAAACAACACGTTTTTCGCCTTGCAAATGGCGCCTATGCGTTCCAGATCGATAATATCCAATCCCGGATTGGAAGGCGTTTCCAAATACAAAATCTTCGTAGCAGGCGTAATCGCATTGGCATACGCTTCGTAATCATCGGCGTCTACGTAAGTCGTCGTGATTCCCCATTTCGGGAAAATATTCACGAACAGGTTGTGCGTAGAACCGAAAACTGATCGTGACGAAACAATGTGATCTCCCGAACCAAGCAATGCTGCAAACGTTGTAAAAACCGCCGCCATTCCGGTGGCCGTGGCCCAAGCTGCTTCTCCACCCTCGAGTTGGGAGATTTTTTCCAGCAACTCGTCCACATTTGGATTGGAATACCGCGAGTAAATGTTGGCATCCACCTCATCGGAAAACGCGGCCCGCATGTGCTCGGCATTTTCAAACGTAAAACTGCTCGTAAGGTACAACGGCACGCTGTGTTCGCGCTGCTGCGTGCGTTCCGACTGACTGCGAATCGCTAAAGTTTCATTTCTGTAGGTGCTCATTCCAGGTGTTTTGTATGGGTTGTGACGCGAATAGACGGATTGATACTCGCCGAAACCGAACAGTATTTTTCATGGCTCAATTTCACGGCATGTTCCAGTTTTTGCAACGGAACGCCGGCATCAACACCAAAGGTCAATTCGATCGTTTCAAACGGAGAAGGAACGCCTTCTGCCCGTTTCGCGTCGATTTCAACTTCGTACTTGCCGACTTCAACCCGCTGTTTTTTCAGGATCAGCAGAATATCAATCGACATACAACTTGCCAGCGAACCGGCCAGTAATTGCATCGGCCGCATGCCTTTGTTCTTGCCACCAATTTCCGGCGACGCGTCGATGATGGTGACTAAGCCTTCGTCGTTGGTGAGGTTTAGAACGAATGGTTGTTCTTCGAGGTGTAAGTTTAATTTCATGGGGTAAATTAGTGTTTTACTTTTATCCTCCCCCTCAATCCCCCTCCAAAGGGGGAGGCAGATTCTACTTCCCCCTTTGGAGGGGGATTGAGGGGGAGGACATTCATAATTCTCAATAACTCAATTCGCATGCGCCTCCAACTGCTCCTCCTCCGCGTAAACACCTGATCCCAATTCCAACCCTTCCGGTAAAACCGCCAGAAACAAATCCGATTCATTGTTCCAATCGAGTTGTTGCAAGTCGCTGAAATTGGCCCAGCCTATGTGGAAATGATGCGTGGAACCGTGGTAAATTTCCTGAATTTCTTCAAATTTCACACGGTCTAATTGCGCTTTCGTAGTTCCGGAAACATACACACGCAAACGGAAATCGGTCGTTAAATCCAATTTTTCCTGTTCGTTCGTTTTGCGGTATTCGTAAGCGTAATCAAACTGCAGGGCCGAAATATCGGATAAAACAGCACTCGCGGTTGGGTAGCTTCCTGCGCCTTTTCCGAGGAACAACTGACGATCCGAAAACAAAGCTTCCACCACTACGGCGTTGAATTCGTTTTCCACATTAAATGCAAAGTGATTGGCCGGAATCAAATGCGGCGCCACGAATCCGACAACCTGATCATCTACTCGCGTTCCGAACGCCAGCAATTTGATTTTGTAGCCTTTTTCGCGTGCATAAGTTGCATCCCAGGTTTTTAGCTGACGAATTCCGTAATTCCACACCTCTTCTGTTTTGGCGGTATAACCAAACGCGTGTTTCAGCAACAAGACCAATTTGTATTTCGCGTCGAAACCATCCACATCAGAAGTTGGGTCGAGTTCGGCAAAGCCCAGTTCCTGCGCGGTTTTCAAGGCATCATCAAACGATTGACCTTCGCCGGTTTTTGTGAGAATGTAATTCGTAGTTCCATTCACAATACCATTGATCGACGAAAGTGAATCGTTGTTGTAATACTCTTCGAGGTTGCGGATAATCGGAATAGAACCGCCAACAGCCGCTTCGTACAGAAAGGAAACATTATTCGCTTTTGCCAACGCAATCAATTCTTCCAAATGCAAGGCTATCAGTTTTTTATTGGCCGAAACCACGTGTTTCCCTGACTCCAACGCGCGTTTTACAATTACATAAGCTGCATCGCTGTCGTTGATCAGTTCCACTACTACGTTCACTTCGGCGTCGTTCAAAATCACTTCGGCATCATAACTGAAATGCGACACATCGATCTGGCGTTTTTTCGTGGCATCTTTCACCACAATGTGCTTGATACGCGCCTGCAGCAGTGATGTTTGGTTCAATACTTCGTATAAACCGGTTCCGACACATCCGAAACCGAATAATCCTATTGTTAGTTGTTTTCTCATCTTGTTTAATTGTTAATTAATTCGTGTTGAATAGATTGGGTTGAAAAAGTGCCGGCCAAAAACGGTTCGATGGCTGCTGTTAACTGATCGTATTCTACCAGGAAACCATCGTGCCCGAAACGTGACGAAAGCGTCGCCAGCTGCGCATTCGGGAGACATCGTGCGATGTATTGCTGCTCTGAAATCGGGAACAATAAATCGGAATCGATGCCCACAACCAGCGCTGGAACCGTCAATTCGGCTAGTAACTCAGCTGCCGGTTTGCGGTAACGCGCCAGGTTGTGCGAATCCATTGCTTTGCTCAATGTCCAGTAACTATACGCATTGAAACGATTGGCCAGTTTTTCGCCCTGATAACGTTGGTACGAAGCAGCTTTGAAATCGTCGCTTTTGTCATCCGTCGCCTCAGCTTGCGTAATACCATAGCCTTCATACGAGCGGTAACTCAACATGCCGATACTTCTGGCGGCGATCAATCCGTTTCTTCCGCCCGAATATTCGTTGCGCAGAAAACTCGGATCGGCCTGGATCGCCAAACGCTGCGCTTCGTTAAACGCAATCCCGAACGGCGAATGCTGCACATTGGTCGCAATCGGAATGATGGATTGAAACAACTGCGGTTGTTGCACAGCCCATTCCAGCACTTGTTGTCCGCCAAGCGACGCACCGATCAACACCTGGATCCGGTCGATTTCCAAAAAGATCCGCACCAAATCAAGTGTTTTTACCATATCGCGCACCGTTACCAGCGGAAAATCGCGGAAATAACGCTGGGCTTGATTGTTGAACGAAAGCGGACCTGTACTGCCGTAGCACGAACCGATCACATTCACGCTCACGATGAAGTAGTCCTTCGGATCGAAACATTTATCGGTGCCAAACAACCCTTCCCACCATTCGTGGATGCGGTGATTGCCGGTAAGCGCGTGACACACCCAAACCACATTGGAGCTGTCTTCGTTGAGTTTTCCCCACGTTTGAAACGCGATGATAGGATTGTGCAAACGTGCGCCCGATTCAAGTTCTAAATCAAAATCGAGTTGAAGCTGACGTTCTACAGGAAGATTGCTTCTACTGGAAGCGAAAAATAAAAGTGACATACCGAAAATTGTTCAATGGAAACTGTGTGAATTGTTGATCTCGCTGAAGGGAGAACGCTGTGTTGGATTAACAGCAACAACACATTCGGTGCGAAATAGTCGCACGAATAACACCTGAGCTCTGATGGAGCCTAACCGATGAACTGAAAGATAATACTTGTTTCATAGCACATTTATTATATTCTCCTGCAACAGCGCAGGAATCGGAAATTGGCACCGGTTTTCCAATCAAAATGAGATTTTCTCATTCGGACTTTTAGTTGGTTGCCAGAGGGTCACGGAGTCCGTCTCTCGCCTCTTCTGTATAAACAATGTCTTCTACGCTTTAGAATGACGTTGCAAAGATTGCGGAAAGATTTTGGGAATTCCAAACTTTTAATTGAAAATGTAAAATGTAAAATTGAAAAGAAGACTTAAATTCTTTCCTGAACCACCTTTTCAATTTTACATTTTACATTTTCAATTCTACCAATGCAACGCTTCCTAAACGACTTCCATCAAATAGGGAAACAAGCTTACATGAAACGAATTATTCTAATAACAACGCTACTCCTATCCAGCTTTAGCGCTTCGAGTCAGGTAGAAACGATTGCTACAAAAGCCAAAGGCAACTATTACGGGCGCGGATCGATTGGTTTGCTGGTCGGTGAATTGGCTTCCGGATCGGCACAAATCAGTAACGGCTATGCGTTCGGCTGCGGATTGGACGTTGGACTTGGCCTTGGTTATGAAAACTACAATTACAACCGCTTTGCTCCTTTGTTTCTGGAAACGCGCTACCATTTCGGGAAACGGGAGACCAAACCCTTTGTGGGATTGATTGGCGGTTACATGGCCGGACTCAACCAATACAACAACGCCAGAGGTTTTACCGCAGGAATGCAGGTTGGGATCACGCATTATTTCACCAAACATTTCGGGATTACAAGCTCGGTTGGTTACCGCTACATAATGACCGAATCAACGAATATTTATTACGCCCAATTACACATGTCCATTATGCAACCCCAAATGGCAAGCGCAAATATTCACCGCATCGAAGCACGTTTCGGGGTCGTTATACGTTAATAAGATGTGACAAACCGGTTTGAATCGCCGAAAAGGCGTTCATTTGCGGCAAAACGTTTAACGAATTGGTAAAACAACAAACGGTTGGAGTATAAAAAATGTTCTGATACTGAATTAGTTGTTGCTTGCAAGGATCAAATCCGGCAGGCACAGCAGGAGTTGTTTGCCCGGTTTGTTTACATGATGAAAGGAATTTGTTTGCGGTATGCACACGATGAAGCCGAAGCCGAGGATATCCTGCAGGATGCGTTTATCCGAATCTTCGGGCGACTGGACCAGTTTAACGAAACAGGGCCATTGGGCGCCTGGATCAGGAGAATTACCGTGAATACCGCGTTGGAAAGTTACCGAAAACGCAAGTCCGTAAAACAACAACTGGTAACGGCGCTTGATTTAAAAGACATACATCCGGCCACCGATGACGGAATTATCGAGCAATTGCAGGCAGAGGAACTGGTGAAAAAGATTCAGCAATTGCCACCCGGTTACAGGGCGGTGTTTAACCTGTATGCCGTTGAAGGCTACACACATCCGGAAATCGGCGAACTGCTCAGTATTTCCGAAGGAACATCGAAATCGCAATACAGCAGGGCGCGATTGATGCTGAGAACATTGATAGACGAGGAATCGTCGCAGGAACAAATACGATTGAGTTATGCAAAATAACGATCAGAAAGGAAGTTTAAAAGACACGTTTAACGAATTTGGCGCCGCTCCAACCGAAGGTTTGTGGAATGCCATTTCCGATAAACTCGACGACGATAAGAAAAAACGTCGCTTTGCCATTTGGTGGTGGAGCACCGGATTGGCGGCTGTGTTGGTTGTTGGTTTTACAGTCTGGAACTGGAATCAGCCTACGGGAACAAATCAACAAGGCAACACACATGCAAAGCATACAATTACCGAAAGCACTTCCGAAAAACCAGTTTCACCGAAAGGAGGAACACTTGCTATTGCTGCTGATTCAATCGCATCAAAAGTACCTTTCGTGTTTACCTGGGATCCTTCGATGTTTCCTTTTTCGTTTAATTTCGATCCACACCCATATCATTATATGAGTGACAGTTATCCGGGCTATTACCCCTGGCCCTCGATTGAATTGCCTGTCCTGGTTTTAGGAGAAAGTAACGCCGATTCACTGAATATTGAAAAATTATTGGTCGCTCGAGTCGATTCATCAGATCCTGCACCAACCGATTCAACTGTTCGTCCAATGGAAGTACAGCAACTGTTATTAAGCGTCAGAATCACGAAATGGGAAGTCGGATTGTTTGCCGGAAGATCACTAGCCATCACACAATCCAATCCGTTGATCAACGGCCAGGAAAGCACTACTCCTTCATCAATGGCAGTCAATCCGCCGGTGGAAACAAAGTATTCATGGAATGCGGATCTAACTATCAGCAAACAGATTTATCGCCGTTGGTGGTTGGGTACCGGAGTTCACTTCGGGTTATTGCAAAGCGGAACAATTCCGGAAACAAGCAACTACAAAAGCGGAAAGATCAGTTATATGTCATTTGGCATTCCACTTTCGCTGGGTCGTGAGTATTGGTTCGGAGGACGTTTTAACATCACGCCAATGGTCGGTTTCCGATACGATTATGCGTTCAGAAAAACAGAAGAATACACCTATCAACCTGGCTTAGCCTCCATCTCATCAGCAGATGCGTTACCGGGCTATTCCAAAACATCCGGAACAGCGCATCTTCACCTGGTATCAGCCTTTGCAGCAGCTGAAGTAAAATTCCGCTTACGCGGCAACTGGGGATTGGTCGCAAAACCAATGGCACAATTCTATGTTTTCGGACAAACAGATGAAAGCACACCGAATACATTCCGTAATGCCTGGGTTGGTGGGTCGATTGGGGTGACGAAGCGTTTTTAGTGGCTGAGTTTTTAAGTTGTAGAAACTCAAAAAACTAAATTACCGCACAAAAACCCACTCTGTTTCCGTAGACTGATTCGGATCAAACCGATAACCGTCCACATCATATCCTTTCAGGTCTTCAATGTCTTTCAGATCGTTTTGAATCAGGTAACGCGCCATTGCCCCACGGGCTTGTTTGGCATACACCATCACCATTTTATATTCGCCGTTTTTGAATTCCTTAAAATTCGGAGTCACAAACGGACGCTTTAGCTCTTTCCAATTCACCGCTTTGGCATATTCATTCGACGCCAGATTTACAATCCACTCCCCTTTTTCCGTTTCTTTTTGAAGATGCTTCGTGAGTTTCTGCCCCCAAAATGCGTATAGATTTTTGGCTTTGTCATTCACTTGAAAATTGGTTCCCATTTCCAAACGATATGGGTACATTAAGTCCAGCGGACGCAGCAAACCGTACATCCCTGAAAGCATGCGTAAACGATCCTGAGCAACTGCGAGTTCAGCTACAGAAAGGGTTGAAATATCCAATCCGCGGTACACTTCTCCGGTAAACAGAAATCCTGCCGGACGTACTTCTTCCGTAGGTTTATCTGATAAATACCAATTCTTGAAACGCGCTACGTTCAGGTTGGCAATATCTGCCGAAACATGCATGAGATCGATAAGTTGTTTTGGCTTAAGTTTCTTGAGTTTTTTCGACAGTGAAGTCGCTTCCTTTGCAAATTGCGGGGTTGTAAACTCAACTTGCGGAAATTCACATTGCTGGTTGATCGATTTTGCAGGGGAAATCAGAATTTTCATGCTTACTGGAATTGTTCCCTCCAAAAATAAGGCAATCTACGTGTTAGCCGACTAAAGTTTGATGATTTTTTCAGTCGTTTTTTCACCTTTCGAGTTAAACAATAAAACGGTATAAAATCCGGTAGCCAATGCGCTTATATCCAGTTCAAAACTGTTCCCGGTAATTGACGCTTGCTCAAAAACAGATGTACCAAGATCATCTACCACCTGAAGGGTGTATTCGTCGTGAAACTGATCATTCCACTCCAACGAAATCGTTGTTTCAGATGGATTGGGGGCCAGATACAAGCGCTCAGGCTCCAGGTATTTGACGTAAATTTCTTTTTCTACGGAATATTCAGAAAAGCCGAAACGGATGTAATACCTATTGGTTGTATTGAATACCGGAGACGGATCAATCAAGCTGTAATCCTTGTTTTCATTTTCGCTTCCGCAAATGCCAGGGATTTCGCCCACCAACACATCAGCGGCTCCCTCAGTTGACCGGTAAACCGCAGTGCCATTGCAAAGTGAACCGCTATTCACCGTCCAGTGAATCAAGATTACATTATCTTGTTGTACCAGGAAGAAATTGGAATACTGAACCTGTGCATTGGATGCAACCGTCAAAAAAAGAAATCCAAACAAAAGAAGTTGACGCATAAGTATCTGTTACATCCGTTTAAACGCAAGAAACTGAACAAAAGTCTATGGATTGGATTGATTAACAAGAAAAATAAATTCGACTTGTTTTCTGTTGTTTATTTAAACCCAAAATGCTTTTCTGCCTCATCCGCAATTTGTCCGCCAATCGCCAGTGAAGCCGTAGCTGCCGGTGAAGGTGCGTTCAATACGTGAATGGAATTGGCATGGAACTCGAAACGGAAATCGTCGCGGGTATCGCCATCAGCAGCAAGCAACAAAGCTCTTACTCCCGCTCGTCCCGGATGAATATCATCCATCGTTAGCGACGGTACCATGCGTTGCAAGGTTTTAAGGAATAATTTCTTCGAAAAAGCGCGTCGGTATTCGTCGAGGCCGAATTTCATATTGTTGAAGAACAACTTCCAGGTTCCGCCGTAAGTCAACGCATCCCAGGTATCACGCATCGAGAAATCGGTTTTTCCGTAGCCTTCACGTTTGAAGGTAAATACCGCATTCGGTCCGCATTCGATTTCGCCATTGGTCATGCGGGTGAAATGCACGCCCAGGAACGGGAAATCAGGATTCGGAACCGGGTAAATCAGGTTTTTCACCTTGTGTTTTGCCTGCTCAGTCAATTCGTAATAATCGCCACGGAAACCAACAACCTGTTCTTTCAGTTTTACGCCGTCTTTTCGCGCCAAACGATCGGCTTGCAATCCACCACAGAAAATCAGGTACTTCGCTTCGATGTTTCCTTTATTGGTGGCAACGATTGTTTTTTCATCCGAACGCTCAATTCCGATCACCTCATGGTTGAGCATCATCGCGCTATTCGGTTGCATGGAAAGGGCAATTTCGGCCATTTTCTCGGTCGCACCGCGGAAATCAATGATTCCGGTACACGGAACGTAAATCCCGCCGATTCCTTCTACAAACGGTTCAATTTCTTTCAGTCGCTTGGAATCGATCATTTCAATTCCCTCGGTGTTGTTGGCTACCCCGTTCTGGAAAATCTTATCCATATTCCCCAACTCGGATTTATCGACAGCTACCACTACTTTACCGCAAACATCATGATCAATGCCGTGTTCTTTGGCAAAAGCCACCAGTTCATGACGACCTGCCACACAGTTTTTGGCTTTCAGCGATCCCGGTTTGTAGTACAATCCCGAGTGAATTACCCCTGAATTGTTCCCCGTTTGGTGATCGGCCAGCTTTCCTTCTTTCTCAATCAGTACAATCGATTTGTCGGGATAACGCGTTTGTAACTTGTAAAACGTTGCCGCTCCTATGATTCCTCCACCAATGATTGCTATATCGAAAGCCATGTTTGTTTATTTGGGTGCAAATTTAATCATTGAGAGCGATTTTAACCAAAAAGTTCAATGCGAAGTAAACGAAGAAATTAACCACATAGTGCACATAGAAACACATAGGAAGGTATTTATAAATATGTTCGACGCAAAAGTGCAAACTAACACGTCAATCCTTTGCGAAATTTGCGTCTTTGCGGTGAAACATACGCTGGTCCGTAAAAATCTATGTTTTCCTTATGTGTTCTATGTGGTTAAAGTATTTTGTAGTATTGTAACCTAATTCTACAGTATGCCGGAAGCCGAATTGATAACCGTAAAAGAATTTCAGGACCGTGAACTCCTGGGCGATTACGTTGAGTTGTTTGAGAAAGCAGAAATTCCGTTTTCGGTGGAAGATTCGAAACCGCGCTTCGATGCCAGTTTTGCCAACGATGAATCGCGCCGTTATTATCGAATTAATGTCGCTCCGGTTGATCTGAGCAACGCCCTGGAGTTGTGCGGACGCATGGACCAGAAAATCCTGGAAGAACTTCCTGAGGATTATTACCTGTTCCAGTTTTCGGATGAAGAATTGCGTGAAGTACTGGTTCGGTCGTTTGAATGGAATTCACTGGATGTGATGCTGGCAAAGAAAATCCTAACGGAACGAGGTGTTGATTTTTCCGAGTCGGCAATCGCTTCAGAACGACAAGAAATCACCGATGAGTTGGATGCGCCGGAAAAAGGAGATACATTACTTGTAGTTTGTGGCTATATTTTTTGCCTCTTAGGTGGGCTTTTAGGGTTAATGATAGCACTGACCATTTTGACCAGTCAAAAAACCACGCACGATGGTCACCGGATTCCCCGCTACAGTGCCGGAACCAAAAAGCATGCACAGAGAATGTTGGTGGCGTTTAGCATAGGAGTAATCTTTGCTTTAATTTATATCACCGTTTCACTCGACTGATCACGGCATGAAACAACAGCAGGCTTCTCCCTCATTATTCTTCCCCAATCTCAACGGATTGAGGTTTGTGGGTGCCTTAGCCGTGATGTTGTTTCATTGTTTTACGCTTCACCGCGAGATCTGGGGCGATTTCTACGAAACCCAATGGTTCAAGGCCCTTGGAATGGTGCTCAATAAAGGTCATCTGGGAGTTGCGCTGTTCTTCGTTTTAAGCGGTTTTCTGATCACGCATTTGCTCCTGAGCGAAAACACCCGCAACGGACGCATCAACCTCGGGCATTATTTCATGCGAAGAATCCTGCGCGTGTGGCCGCTTTATTTTGTGGTGACGCTCTTTGGTTTTTTTATTTTTCCGCACACGCCTTACGGAGTTGAAACCGTGCATGAATTGTGGCGTTACCTGATTTTCGCATCCAACATCGACGAGATAATTATTGGACTGAAAGACAACATCAATTTCCTCACCGCCACCTGGACCATCAGTGTGGAAGAACAGTTTTACCTCTCGTGGGGAATCCTGATCGCGTTGATTCGCTTCCGAAATAAGAATACTTTTTTATGGTTCTTTGTTTCGGTGATTGTGGGAACCATCGTTTTCCGGTTCTTTCATCTGAACGATGAACGCACCTTGTATTTCCACACGTTTTCAGTGATTTCGGATCTGGCTTTCGGCGGATTGGTCGCCTGGCTGGTCTACTACAAAAAACTCAGCTCCTTGTTTGAGAAGCTTCCGCGATGGAGTATTTTGCTGGCTTACCTTGTGGGCGGAGCGTTGCTGTTGACTGAAGGAAAATTGCTTCCCGGAAAATCAGCAGCTTTCGCGCGTTTGATTCCCGAAATGGTGTTTGCGTTCATCATTCTGGAACAAGTGTACGCCACCCGTTCGTTTTACAAGATCGACCGCATTCCCGGATTTTTTGAAGCCGGAAAACTCACTTACGGGTTTTACCTCTTCCACTGTATTTACATTTGGTATTGGGCGCATTTTTTCGAGCAGTATCAACTCACAGGTAATATCGGTTATTACGTCTTGTATGTTCTCCTGGTGTTCGTTTCTACTTACGTAACAGCTTGGTTGAGCTTCCTCTGTTTTGAACAGCGATTCCTGCGCTTAAAACGCTTCTTTCGAGCTTAATTCTGATCCAATGAACAACGAACTGGAAATCCGTCCGATTCAACCCGAAGACAATGCCGAGCTTGCACAAGTGATTCGCTCGGTACTGGAAGAATTCGGCGCTGCAAAACCGGGAACCGTTTACACTGATCCGACGACCGATCAGTTGTTCGAGCTTTTTCAAACACCTCAATCTTTTTATTTCACAGCAGTATTGAATGGAGAAATTGTTGGCGGTTGCGGTATTTATCCTACCAAAGGTTTACCCGATGGCTGTACCGAGTTGGTGAAACTTTACCTTGCTCCTTCCACCCGCGGAAAAGGCATTGGAAAAGCATTGATGGAACGTTGTTTTGAAGTCGCTTCCGAAAACGGTTACACAGAAATTTACCTGGAAACACTTCCCGAACTACGCATTGCCGTTGGCTTGTACGAACGTTTGGGATTTGAATACCTGGAAAAGCCCTACGGTGAATCGGGGCATTTTGCGTGTGATTTGTGGATGGTTAAAAAATGTTGAATTTTGAATGTTTAATTATGAATGAGGGATCGCCCCGATAATTAAACATTCAAAATTCAGCATTCAACATTATTATTGTAAGCCGTTCAGTTTCTCCACGAAATAAATCGCTTTGTCTTCCAACTGTTCGTAGATCACAGGATAATCTTTTTTGGTTTTCGCCTGGTGAATTTTCGCCAATACCTGATCGCGGTAATCCAATGCTTCGTCGATTAATTTATTGGTTACTTCCGTTTGAGAAGTTTTATACAATTGTACAGAGAAACATTCGTCTACTACGTCGAAAATCATCCCGTTTAACTGCTTTTTGATGGTGCGTTTACTTGCCATAATCTGCTTTAATTTAGGCAAAGGTAGGCAAAAGCACCGAACCTTTCTCAACAATCGAATCGGTTTCATCGACGGAGTTTGAAACTTGGTCGAACTATTCCCAAAATCGCAAACAGGCTTGTTTTATTTTCGTTAATTTGGCACTCATGCAATTTGCCATAGTCGATATCGAAACAACGGGAGGAAGTACCAAATCCTCTAAGATCACAGAGATCGCTATCTACAAACACGATGGCGTGCAAGTCACCGATTCGTATGTGCAACTGGTGGATCCCGAAATGCCCATTCCTGAGTTTATTGCCCGCCTTACGGGAATCAACGACAAAATGGTAGAAGGCCAACCGCGCTTTTTCGAAATCGCCAAACACATCATTGAATTTACTGAAGACTGTATTTTTGTGGCCCACAATGTTGGGTTCGATTACGGCATTATCCGGCACGAATTCAAACTCCTGGGCTACGATTACCGCAAACCGCATTTGTGTACCGTACGCGCGTCGCGTTACGTGATTCCGGGACACGATTCCTATAGTTTGGGCAAACTGGCCCGCGCCCTTGGAATTGAGGTCAACGGCCGGCACAGGGCTGGTGGTGATGCGCTCGCAACTGCGGAGTTGTTTACCATGCTCATCGAAAAAGACAAAAAAGGCTTGCAAACCTTTATCCAGGAAGATGTGAACCCGAAAGTGCTTCACCCGAATCTGGACCTCGAAATACTGGAAGAAATACCCAATAAACCAGGTGTTTACAAGTTTTACAACGATGTCAATCAACTAATTTATATCGGGAAAAGCAAACACATCCGCAAACGCATCGATCAGCATCTGCGTAATAACAAAACGCTCAAAGGCGCAACTATGATGCAGGAAATTGTCCGGATTGAATTTGAACTGACTGGTTCCGAACTGATTGCCCTGTTGTATGAATCGGAACTGATCAAAGTACACAAGCCTTTGTACAACCGCTCATTGCGACGCAATAACTTTTCCTACGGATTGTTTGTGTTCGAAGACGAAGGTGGCTACAAACAGTTGTACGTTGACAAGCTGAATAAAAACTCAGGCTTGCCTCTCACCACCTTTACCACGAAGAAAGAAGCCAACGATTACATTTATCACCTCGCCGATCAGCATCAATTGTGCTTAAAACTCTGTGGACTGGAAAAAACAACCGGAAGCTGTTTTGGTTACAAGGTAAAAAAATGCCACGGTGCCTGCACCAAAGTAGAAGTTACCGTGGATTACAACGAACGCGTCACCACTATCGAGCAATCGCTCACCTTTGATCAGGAACACTTTTACCTGGTAGAACCGGGAAGAGATAAACGTGAAAAATCCATTATCTGGATCGAAAACGGTTCGTACAAAGGATTCGGTTTCGTACCTTTTTACATGTTGAAAAACCACCCGAAATCGTGGTCAAAATTCATTGATCTTCGCCCTGAAGACAGAGACGCACGTACTATTTTGCGGTATTACCTTCGTAAAAACACAGAGGTTCAACGTAAAGTGATCCAGTAAAAATTCATCCCCATTTTCAGATAGCGTTTAGGAAAATTAACTTTTTGGTTAAAAACTTTTGTCTACCTTTTCCCATAAATAGTTTATTCTATGTCTTTTCCCACTGCTGTTGCCGGTTATAAACCAGCAATTTCAACATGGATAAGATGCAAAACGAACAAACTCCTCTGAGCCGGAAAGAACGACGGAAAACGCGTACACCGGAAGAAAAGCAAAAACGGAAAAGAAAGCGTCGGATCATTTGGTTATCCATCATCGGAGCGCTCATCATTTTCAGGCTCATTTTGCCGTATATCGTATTGAATTACGTCAACAAAAAGCTTGCGAATCTCGAAGAATATTACGGTCATGTCGAGGATATTGATATTCATCTCTATCGTGGAGCCTATGAAATCAAAGACATTCGCATTGTAAAGAAAGTCCATAAAGGTTCCAAACGCGATACGATTCCGTTCTTCAAATCACCTTCCATCGACTTGTCCATTGAATGGAGCGCTATTTTTGACGGAGCCATTGTGGGTGAAATCAGCGTTGAACGGCCCGTAATCAATTTCGTGAAGGAAGCACACAAAGGTGAGGATGTGAGAGCAGATACGGCCGATTTCGCACAATTGGTAGATGATTTGATGCCGGTAACGATCAACCGTTTCGATATTCACAAGGGTGAAGTCCATTACCGTGATCTGGGGGCGAGTCCGAAGCTTGATATTGCGATGAAAAACATCAACGTAACGGCCACTAACCTCACGAATGTTACCAACAGTAAAGAAGTACTTCCGGCTACGCTGAAAGCCACCGGAGAAGCTTATCAGGGCTTATTTTCCCTGAACATGAAATTCGACGGGCTGGCAAATGTGCCCACCTTTGATATGAATACCGAGTTGAAGGGACTAAATCTGGTATTGCTAAACGACATGCTTCGCGAATACGGCAATTTCGACGTGAAGAAAGGCATGTTTAGCATGTACGGTGAATTTGCAGCGAAAGAAGGGCGATTCGGGGGATATGTAAAACCATTCCTGACCAACCTCGATGTGGTGCAATGGAACAAGCAGGAAGGCGATTTCAAGCAAATTCTTTGGGAAACAGTTGTTGGCAGCACCGCTGAAGTTGTTCAAAACCAACGAAAAGAGCACCTTGCAACGAAAATCCCTATTAGCGGAACCTTCGATAACGCGCATTTGAACAAATGGCACGCCATCAGTTATGTGTTGCGCAATGCATTTCTGAAAGCACTTCGACCGTCACTTGATAATTCAATCAATATCAACAAATTGAAAGATGGCGGGAAGAAAACGTTTCTTGAAAAAGTATTTGGAGGTAATCCGGAAAAGAAAGAAGCCAGAAAACAAAAGCGTGCCAAGCGCAAAAGTGAAAGGAAGAAAAAATGACACTCAGGATTCGATTCAGGTTCGTCTTAATGCTATTGCTGTTTGGAATTTGTGGTATTGGTATCTATATCTTCATCAAGAAGCAAAAAATGATGAACCTGCTGATTCCTGAAATGACAGAAATTACCCTGATAAAGGCAGATATTCATGATGATACTGCTTTTATTGAGGTAAATGCGGTGGTTGTCAACAGAGCGCCATATCCTATGCATATCGATAGTATTGTCTGCGATTTGTCGTTGGGTGGTACGAAACTGGTATCGACCAACCAGTATGTGGGCGTGCATCAGGAAAGTGGCGATGTAGATACGGTTAGCTTTTCAGTGAAAATCCCGATTAGCCATACCCGGGAGAAAATCGACAGTCTGCAGAACCAGGATTCGACAGGAGTTGCGATCCATGCCACTATTGTCTATTCAGGGTTTAGGCTTAACCTGGCCAAAGGCAAAAGAATCCAGGTCCCGGTTCCTCCCGAACTGCGCATCATCAAAACGGAACGGAAGGAGCTAAGATTATTGAAGAAAAATGTTCAAGTCGATTTGTTTGTCGAGGTAACAAACGACGGAAAGAATCTGTCACTTGATATTCATGATCTGCAATACGAACTCACGATTGGTAATGACCTGACTACAAAAGGTCGCTATCCGGAAGACTTGTCTATTCGGCCAATGTCATCTATGATCCTGAAATTTCCGATGAATTTTACGATGAACCATCCAATGAAGACTATTCGGAAAGTCTGGACCGATAACGATCGGGTTCCGTTCCGGATAATGCTGAGCGGTTACCTTGATGCCGGGACTATGAAACGGATTCCCGTAGTGATTTTTGCTTCGGGTAAAATGGAAATCGTGAACGAACAAAAGAAAAAGGCGCAGAAAAAACAGAAAAGAAATTTACGGAAATCACGCTAACGGACTTTATAAGTCAACCGTTATCTGCGATTTAAATGGAAGTAAAAAAGTCGATTCTGCTTTACACAATTATCCCTGTTTACCCCAAACGATGTTTCCGATTACCGCCACCACTACTATTCCAACTACAACAATCATCCGATCAATTATTAACTGCGTCTTTAGTAGCATGATGCATTCCAATTTCAGAAGTTGGAAAGGAAAGACTGATGAGGTAGTGAACGGTGATTGGGAAAGATTGAACTAGTTGGTTGATTGCGTAAAGTGTTAAAGCTAAATTAGGCTTAAAAAGCTGTTAACCAGTTTTTAATCACACGTAATATTGCAAATTGGCATATCAATGATCTCCCCGCAAATTCGCAATATTACGTGCGTTTTTCCAGGTAAATTTCCGTCCTTTTCACAATCTCAAACGTACCGGATTACTCAACAAATCCTGCTGCAACACATGTACCAAGAGTCCATACATTTCAGGTGCTGCTTCCTTGAACAATCGCGGACGTTCGAAAAAATTCTCAATACACACCGCGAAAAATTCCTGATTGTTCGTAGCTGCATAATCGCGTAGCAAGTTTTGATTGCCTTGTTGCATTCGGGAACGCTCGTAAACGGCCAGTTCATCAAAACGCTGTAAATGAATTTCACTCAAAAACCGGTACTCGTCGTTTTCGATGCCATTTTCCAAACGCAGAGCATGTGCAAATTCATGCAGTGCCAGATTCACACCGTCTTTCGGTGATTCATGGCCTTCCCTCAAATCTTTCCACGAAAAGACGACTGCACCTTCCTTATGTGTTTCCCCTTTATGCCACTGACGCGTAATGGTCGATTGATAAGGACTTGGATAAATCACAATTGTTTTGAAATGTTGCAGGCGCACATCATCGAACCCAAAGGTAATTTGTGCAGCATAGGATGCAATCACTGCTTTCATATGGAAACTCACTTCATCAAAACCTCTTGCCAGAAATTCCTTTTCGTGGAAAAACAAGCAGGTTCGCTGTAAGTAAAGCACTTGTTCCGGTCCGTTCAACTGGTGGTAATAATACGATTTTCGCTTCACCTCTTCGCACAAGCGTTCGTAGACTATGTCATTACCTGATTCACTTCTTTTCCTGCCTTTTAATTTCCGGGCAACAAAGAAAGCAACTGTTAGCGCTCCGCAGAATAAAATCAAGGTTGGTGTCACCATAAAATTCGCTCAATAAAAAACGTCTCACCGACCGGAGCCAATGAGACGTTTAATATAGTTAATCGGAATGATTATTTTTTCTTAACCTTAAATCGTTTGCTGAAGTCAAGTAAGATTGGAGTCGCTACACACAATGAAGAGTATGTACCAATCACAACACCTACCAACAACGCGAACAGGAATCCTTTGATTGCCGGCCCACCGAAGATGAACATCACCAACAATACAACGAACAAGATCATCGACGTATTGAATGTACGACTCAAAGTAGTGTTCAACGATTTGTTGATGATCGCACCGTGGTCGTCTGTATCCTTGTTCAGGTTCAGGTTTTCCCGAATACGGTCATACACAATCACGGTGTCATTCATGGAATATCCGATGACTGTTAGGATCGCGGCTATAAACGCCTGGTTTACATCCAAACTGAACGGTAAGAAACCGTGCAATAGCGCAAACACTGACAATACCACCATGGCATCATGCGCCAAACTGACAATTGCACCCAATGAGTATTGCCATTGTCCGAATCGGATCAGGATATACGCAAAGATCGCAATCAAAGCCAATGTAATGGCGATGGCCGATGATTTCCACAATTCATTGGAAACCGAAGCCGAGATACTGCGTGATTCGGTGATTTCGTAACCACCCATTTTATCTTTACACTTATCCAATCCTTCTCTCAACTTGTCAGTAACCTGGGCTGTTGCTGTATCAACCGCTAACAAGTAGTTGGTCGTAATTTCAACGTTGTAGTCATTTGATTTTGTTTTCAGGTCGATTGACGCAACTTCTTTGTTTTCAACAAATACAGTTGACAATTTAGCACGGATGTATTCGATATCAGCTTTGTTTTCAAACTTAGCTACGTATGAACGACCTCCGGTAAACTCAACACTTTGTTTTAATCCACGAGTCATCAATGCAACCACACCAAGAATGGTAATGGCGATTGAGAACATGTAGAAGTATTTACGTTTTCCAACCCAGTCAAATTTGAAGTTTTGGAACAATCCTTTCGAGAATTTCGTATTGAATGTTACTTCTTTTCCTTTTTCGATAGAAGAAGTAATGATCAATTTGGAAATCACAATCGCAGAGAACAATGACGTAAAGATACCGATGATCAATGTTGTTGCAAATGATTCGATCTCACCTGTTCCGAAAACTTTCAAGATGATCGCTACCAATAAGTGAGTTACGTTGGCATCGATGATAGAAGGCAATGCTTTTGAGAAACCTACCGAAGTGGAACTTGCCAAATCGAGTCCTCTCGCCTGCTCTTCCCTGATCCTTTCAAAGATGAGGATGTTGGCATCGACCGCCGTACCAATCGTCAATACGATACCGGCAATACCTGCCAATGTCAATACAGCTCCAAAAGATGCAAGCGCACCGAAGATCAAAATAACGTTCACAAACAAAGCAACGTTTGCTACCAAACCAGCTTTACCGTAGTAGAAATACATGTAAATGAATACTGCTAAGAATGCCAGTGCAAACGACACCAGACCTGCTTTTGAGTTTTCCGCACCGATTGTAGGACCTACTTTTGTTAGATCTTTAATGATACATGGTGCAGGAAGTGCTCCACCATTCAACAATCCAACCAAATCCTGAGCTTTTTCAATGGTGAAACCACCTGTAATTTCTGTGTTACCGTCGTTAATCGGGTTGATTACACGTGGTGCACTGAATACGATGTTATCCATTGTGATGGCAATGCTACGGTTCTGAGGTGCATTTTTAGCAGTCATTTCTGACCATTTCCCAGTACCCTCCGGAGTCATACGCAGGTTAACCGTAGTTTCCTGCTTGTCCTGGTTACGCGAAACAAATGCTTCAGAGATATCCGTTCCACCTACCATTGCTTTTCCGTCTTCCGGAATCTTACAAGCGTAAAGCGTATACGCCATTTTTTTGTTTTTCCCGGATTCTTCCATTTCAGAAGACCACATGAATTTCAAATCCGGCGGGAACAATGCTTTGATATCTGCACGGTTCAAAATACGATCAACCTGATTGCGGTTTTCAGCTGTTGCCGTTCCGATGCTTGCAAACATAGCAGGCGTCAATAAGTCAAATAATGCTTTTTGGTTCGGGTTAGCCGCTGCAATTGGTTTGCTGGCGGCTTCTGCTTTCTTGATTGAATCCAAACGGGCCAACTCAGTAGAGTCCTTCGCAACAGTTGTTGTATCTTCTTCAGGGAGTTTAATTTCAACCTGACGAGACATGACGTTAGCTTGTGTCAATGGACCTTGAATTTCTTCTAAGTTGTATGTTTCGAAGAATTGAAGGTTTGCCGTTGATTGTAATTTTTCAATTACTGTTTTCTCATCCTGTACACCCGGTAATTCAATGAACAAACGGTTCATACGCGCATCGCGCTGAATATTCGGTTGTGCAACACCAAACTGGTTGATACGTTTTGTCATGATTTGTTCAACACCATCCATGGAACTAGCCACTTTATCACGGAAGAACTCTTCTACTTCAGCATTGGAAGAAGTTGATTTCAACTCTTCGATTTCAGAAGTATTCAATTCATGAACCAATTTACGGTTCGGGTACATACGCTCATACTCAGAGATAAACAATGAGATAAAGTCACCTCCTTTTGTAGTATGAATGCTATAAGCTTTATCGTATGGTTTTTTGAAACCCAGATCGAATTGGTTACGTGCATAACTTTTCACCAATTCAGGAATGGAAACCTCAAGGGTTGCGCTCATTCCACCTACAAGGTCAAGACCGAAAGCCAAACTACGTTTCTTCACCGATTGGAAGTTGGAACCTAAAATAGGATACACCTCTTCTTCTGCACGTTCAGCCAACACCTGATTCAGGAATGCAGCTTTCGCCAATTCAAACGATTCCGGTTTAGAGAAATCTACTCGTGTGTTGTTTGGAAGTGTAGCCCATGTTGAGTCCATGGCGAACGTTTCCTTTTTTAAATCTTCAGCAAGAGCGGCAGCTTCTTTAGCAGCGTCTTTCTCAACATTACTTGCAACCAGGGTAAACGAAAGTTGATAAATACACACGGCAGTTAACACAATCGTCAGAAACCAGAAAAATCCTTTATTACGCATTTCTTATTTATTAAGCCCGCAAATATAGAATTTACAGTTGTCAATGTCAACTTAGCGGGGAAAGCTTTTGAAAATAAATAGTTGATAACTAACCAAAGCGGCATAAAACCAATTGGTTATCGAGTCACTTTCGGCTGATTTCTTTCGAAAAAGCGACCAATTTTGCTGCGAAATTCGCCCAGGAGTGCTTCGTCTTTTCCACTTCCAGCTGTTGCGCGAACGCTTCCTTTAATCCTTCCGTAAAATAACGCTGTATCGCCTGAGTAAGTAATACAGCATCAGGCTGATCGACAATCAAACCTGTTTTTTCGTGCTGTACCAATTCCTTCAAACCGCCCGTATCTGTAGCGATAATGGGTAGATTGAAGTGCATCGCAATGGATGTAATTCCACTTTGCGTGGCCGATTTGTAAGGCAATATACACACATCAGCAGCTGAGAAATAAAGTGGTACTTCCGCGTCACCGATGTAGTGATTAAAGAGTTTTACCTTATCCTGAATGCCCAGTTTTTTAATTTGCTGATCATACTTTTCAAAAGAACCATACACTTCACCGGCTACTACCACACAATAATCATCGGTCAATGATGCAGTCGCGTCCAACAAAATATCCAATCCTTTGTAATCGCGAATAAAACCAAAGAAAAGGATGATTTTTTTCGACGGATCGATTCCCAGTTTTTCACAGGCAGCGTCCCGTTCCAATCGTTCGCCGAAATGATCGTACAACGGATGGTCGATACGCAGGTATTTCGCGTCGGGTTTCAGCGACAATAAATCTGCCAGTACACTATCCGACATTACCACAAAACCGTCGTTGTGTTTTAAGAAATAACGGTTAAACGGTTTATCGAAAAAGCGGTGTTCATGGGGAATTACATTATCCAGAATACTAATCCTTGTCGTAGAAGGGCGCATTTTTTTGGCAACGGTTCCCAGCGAAGGGCCGAAGAACGTCATCCAGTATTTGGTGATGAACAGATCAGGTTCAAATTGCTTGATCTTCCGCGCAGTTGACCAATAGGTAAACGGATTGATGGAATCGAGCCAGCGCTTGGTTGGAATAGGATCTGCCACATCGTTTTCGGTTACCAGTTGCGTTTCGCCCGGAAATAAAAAATTGGGATACTGGCGCGTAAACGTCACCGCTTGCAAGGTATGCTGCTGCTTTTCAAGTTCACGGTAAAGATTGGCATTGAATTGAGCAATACCGCCTCTGTAAGGATAAAGCGTTGATAAAAATGTGATTTTCATAGTTTAAGTCCGCTTAAATCAACGTAGCCACACGATCGATTGCAGCGGCAACCTCGGCAGCAGATAAGTCATGCATACACGATTGATTGCGTTTGCAGGTATTTCCGTAATAACATTCGCAATTGGTTGACGGTTCAATGATCTCTCCGCGTCCGTATAATTCAAATTCGTGTTTATTGAAGATATTGTTCATCAGGACCATTTTCTTTTGCAAAGCCGTGGCAATGTGCATCATCATGGAAACCTGCGTTAAAATCACGTCACAGCCATCTGTAAGGGCAATGAATTCTTCCAGTGAAAAATGTCCCGGATAATACGTTCCGGTTTCTTCCGACATGGCTTTGTTTTTCTCGTCTTCCAGGCTTCCACCAAGAAATACCGGGAAATAACCTGCTGCTTTGAGCGACGCGGCCAATTCCTGCCAGCTTTCAACCGGCCAAAGACGTGTATTCCAGCGCGGACCGCAGCCGGTATTCAATCCTACAATTACTTTCCCACCGGCTAGTTCTTGTAAACGGTTTTTCCAGATAGTTGCCAGCGCTTCGTTTTTGTGAATGAGATAGGATTCATTTTCAAAGGTCCGGTGGCAAATCTCAAAGATTTCGGCAGGATAACTCTTGGTATTTTCCTGCGAAAGGCTGTCAAAAAAACCGGTCATCAATTTATGTGTAGCGGCTGGTGTTGCCGGAAACAACTCGCCATTATACGATGTATAACCGAATTTCTCGGGCGCAGCGACCATCTTTAGCAATAAACAGGCTTCGGGTTCTTTATCGAGGTTAATCGCTATATCAAATACCGAATGCTGGATGAGTAACAACGAAAATGCATCGGGCTTTAAAATCACATTGATGCTGTCTTTTGGCAATACTTCGGGTGATTGGGTAAGCCAGGTAATGTGGCAATCGGGGAATTCTTTCCGGAATTTCACAACGAGCGGAGTCGTTCGGATTACATCACCCAACGCGCCCAGTTTTATGATGAGGATACGCTTCGAAACCGGTCTGTAAACATCACAGGTAGTGCAGACCGCACCTGTCTGTTTGTTTGGCACACACGGAATACTTCCTCTAAAAAAGACACAATCCTGACGTACATTTTCAAATCCAATACCGGACATAGAAATTTGTTTGGAGCAAAAATAATGGGATTTATCAATTGAAAATGTAAAATTGAAAATTGAAAAGGCTGACTTTATCTAAAGCCCTTTTCAATTTTGCATTTTCAATTGGTAATTATTCCACCCCATAATCAATCAACCGCATGATCAATTCTTTTCCTTTCACCACATTTAAGGTGTCAGCATTGGCAATCCGGAAGTGTTTGTAGTGTTTGTAGTACATACCCACTCCTTCGGCGTATTGTTCGTACTTGCGGCGGTAATCGACCAAACTGAGAAATTCTTCCTGTTCAACGGTAACGGTTGATTCGAATGAAAATCCGTTGATTGAAGCCGGCTCATAGATTTCGCGGTAATAACAATCCAACGCGTCGAATGAATTGTAGGCGTTGCAATTCCATTCTTTGTATTTGTCGGGTGAAAACACCAGTTTGATGGTGCGCTGATTTTCTTCAACCAACTCGGCTCTGCCTCCAACAATAATGGTGGTCCAGATATCCTGTAAATCCCAAGGTTGTGTTAAACTATCTCTGAAATAACGTTCGTAGCGACGCGCAATCCGACCTTCATTATCCGTAATGGTGTCGCCGATTTTGGCTTTTACGTAATAATTGAGCGTTTCGTTTAGTCCGAGAGCGTCATCAATGTTGATTTCGCGAACCGAGTATGTGATGTAATGCCCCTCTTCTATCGGATATAACTCATAGTGAAAATTGACAGGTTCATTGTCTTTTTTACAGCCAATCAAAACGGCCGAAAGAACGATGGTCAGAACAAAAAAATGCTTTAATCGCAAATCCATTGATGTAGTTTTTGCTAAAAATACAATTTTAGTTCTTACGCATCCGGGCAAATGAACAAAGAGTGGTGCTACGTGAAAAAACTAGCCGTTCGGACTAATTCCCAGCGCTTTCATCTGGCGCATTTTTTCTTCCAGTTCTTTTCCTTCCAATTCGCGACCGTAATAGAAGTATTTTTTACCTGTTTCTTTGCCTGTATTATCATAGGTAGCACACCAGCCGTGGCGTTCGCCTTTTTTGTAACGCTCAAGGATCATCTTTTTCCCGTCAGGGTGATTGATGGTAAAAAGCCCTTCTTTGGCTCCTTTTATATACGTTCCTTTGCTTTTGATGGTGCCGCTTTCGAAATATTCAATCGCTTCGCCTTCCAACACGCCGTTAACGTAGTTCGTGACTTTTGCCGGCAATTCGCGCTTTTCTTCCGGGTCTTCCGACACGTAATAAACAGTTGTTTTACCGTGTAACAAATCTTTGAGGTAGGTTTCTTTTTTGCTCAACCTTCCTGAAGGTCCGAAATAATCCCACACACTGTCTTTGAGTTGGTTTTTATAGATTCCGCGGGCGAATAAAACACCCGATTCATGGTACATTAATGCCGCAGATCTTCCTGTTTTTTCGTCGTGTTTGATCACGGCTTTTACTTTGGTCGACGGATAATAATAGGTAAACGTTCCAACGGGCTTGTCGTCTTTGAACTGTCCTTTGTATTCGAAAGCTGTTGACTTAGGATACGATTTCTGCCATGGGCCTTGTTTTTTGCCCTGAGCATCTGTTTTATTGACCGCCTGCGCCACTGCTGTAGCTGTGAGAAAAAGTGCCGTTATTAAACCGAAAAACTTCATCATACCAATTGTTTTATTCCTTCATAAAGCGACGAAACGGTGAGTTCCGCTGATTCATGGTTTTCCTTATTATGTGACACAAAAACAGTTTTCATGCCAAGATTTTTACCGAATTGAATATCTGAGTCAGAATCGCCTATCATCACCGATCGTTCGAAGGAAATTTCCGGAAAATCCTGCTTTGCCTGCAATCCCATTCCCGGTTCCGGTTTACGTAAACGCCCACCCGTTCCTGCTAATTCCGGCGCAAAATAATAACGATCAATTCTGCCGCCGGTCTCGCTAATCAATTCAGTACAATAAGCGTGAATGTCAGAAAGGTTACGCTCTGTCATGATTCCTTTACCGATACCTTGCTGGTTGGTTACCACTACAATTCGCCCAAAAGTCTGTGCTGCAATGCGTAACGCTTCTGCAACTCCGTCCAGCAATTCAAACTCAGTAACCGATTTTACATAGTCGCCCATGAGCCGTTTGTTGATAACGCCGTCGCGATCGAGAAAAAGCGTCCACGATTGATCAATATTCCAACTCATATTTTTATCAGATTTCTTTTTCTACGAGGTAGACGTTTCTGGTGGAAGAATTTCTTCCGACCAATTCAGCCAGGAAACCGGCCAGGAAAAACTGGACTCCCATAATCATTGCAGCCAGCGAAATGTAAAATTCGGTGCGTGAAGCGATCAAACGACCGTGCGTATCGAAGAACAATTTGCTGATTCCAAGGTAAAAGGCAAAGCCGAAACCAATAATGAACAACAAGGTACCCATCGCTCCGAAAAAGTGCATGGGTTTCTTTCCGAATTTCCCCATAAACACCACCGACATCAAGTCGAGCGGACCATTGAGAAAACGGTTTAAACCGAATTTTGTAGTGCCGTATTTTCGTGATTGGTGGATCACCACTTTTTCGCCGATTTTCGGGAATCCGGCGTATTTGGCCAGCGCAGGAATGTAACGGTGCATGTCTCCGTAAAGCTCGATGCTTTTTACCACTACCCGCTTGTAGGCTTTGAGTCCGCAATTAAAATCGTGGAGGTGAATACCAGTTAATCTGCGCGCTGCCCAATTGTATAATTTGGTGGGAATGGTTTTGGTGATCGGATCGTAGCGCTTCTTTTTCCAGCCCGATACCACATCAAAATCTTCTTCGACGATCATGCGGTACAATTCCGGTAATTCTTCCGGAGAATCCTGCAAATCGGCATCCATGGTCACCACAACGCGACCTTTAACAGCTTCGAATCCTTTTTGTAAAGCGGCCGATTTTCCGTAGTTGCGTTGAAATTTGATTCCACGCACATTCGGATCTTTTGCCTGCAGGGATTCAATAACCTCCCAAGATCCGTCTTTACTTCCATCGTCAACAAACACGATCTCGTATGACAATTGTCGTTCGTTCAAAACACGAACGATCCAATCATGCAATTCAGGAAGCGATTCGGCTTCGTTGAATAACGGTACTACGATGGATATTTCCGGTTGCTGCTCCAATGATTTCAATTTTGTAACAAAAATAACGATTCTATCGGCATTGCAACATGCGGAATGAAACAGTCATTAACAGGTTGGATTTGATAACGTAGCGCGTACGTTACAATTTCACAAAACGAATGGTTTGACCGGATGATTGCAGGAAATAAATGCCGGCGTCTAAACCTGTTAATGAAATATCGGTTGAAACATCGTTGCATTTACCTGTTCGGACAACCTTACCAGCCGGTGTTATAATCGTATAATCGCCATTCGGCAAACCAGTTACCGTTAGTTTATCGTGTGCAGGGTTCGGAAACAGATTTACCGATTGTTTTTCTGGTGTTTCCACAGCTAAGATGGGCTGATCCGTTATGGTAAATACATCTATTCCGGCTTCGGTAACGTTGATATCCGGCGCATCATCCGAAACGGTAACGATCAATTGCATATCTGCCGTGGGTTGAATGAAATCGGAAATATGGAAACTTGCCGGCAACCATGTGATCTCAAATCCTGTAGGTGGATATTCCTGTAATTTTACTTGCGTGATTCCGTTCGACAGGAAAATTTCCAGTGTATCATCGATAAGCGCCGGACCGTATTGACAGAAAAACCATGCTTCATAATACAGATACGGATCGGGATTACCGGACAAATCAAACACCGGTGAATAAAGCGTTACACGGCCATTATCCACATCGTCGAAATCGGAACTAATTGTATTATCGGCATTTCCGGTGACATAAGCATACTTGCCGCAATCGTAGTAAGAATCATACGGTGGCGCTGCGGTATCGGCTGCCGTGATCGGAATTCCGCGTTCCCACAATCCTGTTGTTGCCCCTACAGTTGTGGCTGTCCAACCAAAATCGAATGAAAAATCGTCGTAATAACCTTCGGTCAATGTTATTGTAAGTGTTCCGGTTGAAGCGTCGAGCACATATTCATCACAATGGGTATTGTAGCCCCATTTACCTGCTGTGACGATAGAATTTCCCGGATAATACAGCTGGAAATCACTTTCTCCAAAACCATTCGTCGATATTTCCTGAATCATTTGCGGCACTTCAATGCGAACATCGGCGTCAATAATCGGATCTCCGCTTTGGTCCTGCACCACAACCATCAATGAAAATGGCGGAATCGGCACCAAATCAATGGTATCCAGCAGCAACACACCATTGGCGAAATTCACCGGTTGCGTTTGCGGGTAATAAGCGACTTTATAGAAATCAACGCTCTGTGTACCGGTGGTCATGGTTCCGACTGCAAACTCACCCAAGGCATTCGAAAGATCGGTTTGCGGATTGTTATTGATGGTTACAGAAACGTCGGTCAACAGATTCAAATCTGAAGCATCGCGCACCAAACCTTCATAATAACAAGGTTTCACAAGGGTCGGCTGCAAAATAAACAAACCTTCGCTGATGTCGGATGCCAGCTGTAAACCCGAAGGTAAAAACGGATAAGCGCCCCAACTTCCGTTGAATGTTCCCGTTTCCAACGGATGCGTATCGTAATTGGCAACTTCAACCAAATTATGTGGCCGGCTCATATCGTGAATGGTAATTCCATCCGTGTAATACGATGAAACAATGAGCGAATCTTCTAAAATAAAGGCGTTGTGCGGTATGATATTGAGTCCGGGGCTGCTGCGAATGCGGTCAACTTCATGTATATCATCCGGAGCTGAAACATCGTATAAAGTCAAATAGGAACCCGCAATCTCATCGGTTGTAACGGCATAATGATCATCAGAAGTCACCCAAACATTGTGCGTAAAGCTATTGGGAGTGATTTGCGTGCCGATCAATACCGGATTGGCGTGGTCTGTAATTTCAATGGTCGAAAGGAATCCTTCGCCGATGTGTGCTCCGTAAAGCATGTTTCCCTGCGCAAATGCATCGTGGCAATACCAGGTATCAAACACGCCCACTTCGATCGGGTTCATTGGATCGGTGTGGATATCCAGAATGATCATTCCTCCGTTTCCGCGATTGGCCCCGCAAATGTAAGCCCAACCTCCTGTGGTGTCAATGAACACATCGTGAGCACTGGACCATGTTTGGCCAATGTCTCCGAAATAATAGGTTGTCGGTAACACGTTTGATGCCGGTAACGGAGTCATATCAATGATCAATAAACCGTCGTCGGCTTCTGTGGTAACGTAAGCATAATCACCGTAAACCTGCAGATCGCGCCAGATTGATTGCGTTCCTGGTTCCCAGAATACTTCAACCGGATTGGCAGGATTGGCCAAACTAACAATCGAAGTTCCGGCGGTTGTTCCCACAAGGGCATATTCGACCCCGGTTTCATCAACATAACCCCAGCAATCATTGAGTTCTGCACTGTGAAGTGCCATGTAATCAACATGACCTACGAGTGACATGTTTAATTGCGAGAACGAGGTTGATCCGATGAACAGACCGATAGCAAGGAAAAGGATGCGTTTAATCATGGCGACAAATTACGAAGAAAACGGTTGTTGGTCAAGTGGGGTTGCGTGGGAGTTGAAAGGTTTCCCGCAGAACCCGCAGACAAACGCGGAGTAAGATGTGAAAGGATTGGTTTGAAAAGGTCCCGCAGAACTCGCAGATTGATGGAGAATGGTTGGTTTAGAAATTTGGAGGATTGAGTCGGCGTGAGGTTTTCTCGCAGAACCCGCAGATGGGCGCGGAGGATGGTTTAGGATTGGTGTGAAAAGGTTCCCGTATATCCCGCAGAGAATAATTGTAATCTATGTTTTCTATTGTGGACTATGTGGTTAATAAAATTAGAGATGATTTTCCCGCAGACAAACGCGGAGTAAGATGCGAAAGGATTGGTTTGAAAATATAGATTAGATTGTGCGAGAAGGTTTCCCACAGAAACAGATCAGAGAATAAACAGCGCCGCAATGATGAAAATCACCACAATTGCGATGTATTGCCACACATCTACGAAATAAGGGAAATATTTTTTGTAGGCTTCCTTGAACTTACTCATGGCGCAAAGTTACGGATTTTAAGATATGCGTAAGCTTGCTTCTCTGAAATAGTGTTGATCACAAAAGCCGGACTCTTTATTCGGATGCTAACTCCGGGCTTCGCATCAATTCCCGCTCAAAATAAACCGTTTCGGGTTGATTGGGATTGTCGATAGAGGTGCAGTAGTAGATTCTCGGAATGTAACGACGGATGATCAATCGTTCGGTTGGTTTTACGATTGCATAGACCGTTTCACCTTCTTTGTACTTGTTTTCCATGATTCTTGTTGAATTTGTATTCGTTGAACTTCTGTAACTCAAAAAACAATGAGACAACCAGTCACGTGATCGTCTCATTGTTCTACTCAGAACAGTAATCTCTTACTGCTTAAATGCTATCAATAAAAACGGTAAGCGACAGTTGCCTGAATCCAAACGTTTTTATAGCGTGGTGTGGTGGATGTTCCGTCGCCATTGTTGTGGAATAAATCCCAACCGGCACGGCCACCTACTACAAAGTGTTTCATTGTCAGGTCAACACCTCCCACAAAACACATTGTGTATTTGCGGATGTCATCGTTTTCAAATTCCTGCTCCTGCTCAATGCTGGTAACGCCGTTACTGAATACATCTTTTTGACTTACGAGATAAGAAAATTGTGGTCCGGCCATAATGGACACAAACTCAATCGGTTTTACTACGAAAAACACCGGAACATCAATATAATTGGTTGTTCGCTCTATTTCGTAATAACCATCAAGGATTCTTCCGCTGGCTTGAAAACCTTTTTGGGAATAGAGAATTTCGGGTTGAATTCCGATTAATTTCCCGATCGGAATCGCGACAAAAGCGCCACCAACAAAACCGAATTTGGCATCGGCATCGAATTCTTCACCTTCGGAATCGTATACGTTGGAATAATTGGTCCCAACTTTCAATCCGAATGTGAGTTTTTCGCGGATATCTGTTTCATCATCTTGAGCTGTGGCCACAAACGGGCTGGCAAACAAGGCGATCAATACTAATCTTTGTATCGTTTTCATGGTGTGTTTTTGATTGTTAAAGGGAACGAACGTCATTGTCACTTCCCGTCTATGTGTTATTTACCTTTATTTTTAATGGTAATTTCATTCAATTCACGACCTAGTTCGGTCATATCTTCGTTGAATTCTTTCTTAAATTCCTGCCACTGACCATCACCCTGAGCTCTGTAATTGTCCATTTTGACTTTCATGAGTTCATTTTCGGCTTTTAGTTCAGCAACTTTGCCCCGGTTTTCGGCCAGGTTTGCTTTCTCTAAGTCAGCAATCAGTTGCTCATTGGCAGCAATTTTAGCCGATGTTTCTTTCTTGTATTCTGCAATATCAGTCAGGTAAGCATCTTGTGCTTCCTCCAGATTTTCGTTGGCTTCGACAACATCTTTTTTTGCTTCGTCCAATTTTTCGGAAGAACTGCTGCACGCGGTCAAAAAAGCCATTGAAAACAATGTGCTCAATGTCCATACTGCTACTGTTTTTTTCATCTTGTATGTTTTTGTGTGAGAATTGGTTTGGGTTAATTGAAGTAAAAGGAACCAACTGGTCGCTTCAATGTCCGGAACAAAGGTGGTCTTGTTACCAAAGAACATCGTTGCAATCAAATAAGATATGCTTACATAAATCACATGTATTTAAGGTAGAAGCACCTTTTCCACGGGATGTTGTAGAAGAAAGCAAAAGTCAGATGGTTTTTCTGAAATTTCCGGTGGGATCGGATTCATTTTTAAGCAAAAAAACAGTGAGACAAACAAAGGCGATTGTCTCACTGCTCGTTTGGGAACACTCTTTTACTGCCTAAACTCTATCAATAAAAACGGTAAGCGAGTGTTGCTTGAATCCAAACATTTTTATAACGAGGTGTGGTGGATGTTCCGTCTCCATTGTTATTGAATAAATCCCATCCGCCACGACCACCGATTACAAAATGTCTTACATTAATGTCCATTCCACCTACAAAACACAAGGTATGCTTGCGGAGATCATCGTTTTCAAATTCCTGTTCCTGCTCTATTCTATTCTCTCCATCGCTGAGCACATCTTTTTGGCTTACCAGGTAAGAGAATTGTGGGCCGGCCATGATGGTGAAAATCGGTGCGGGTTTTACTACGAAAAACACCGGAACATCAATGTAATTGGTTGTGCGATCGATTACATATTGTTCGCCAAGCAGAATTCCACTGCCCTGAAATCCTTTTTGGGAATAGAGTACTTCGGGTTGAATCCCGATGAATTTTCCGATCGGAATTGCGACAAATCCACCGCCCACAAAACCAAATTTGGCATCAGCGTTGAATTCTTCCCCTTCGGAATCATATACATTGGAATAATTGGTTCCACCTTTTATACCGAAAGTAATGGTTCCGCGCACATCAGGCGATATGATTTCAGCTTGTGAAATCGCTGTAAACGGGCTGACGAGAAATGCCAGCAGGATACTATGATAAATCGTTTTCATGGTGTGTGTATTCGTTTTTAAAAAGGAAAGAGCCTGTGTCCTTCCCTGTATTTCAGTGTCTTATTCCACTCTTCGTTTAATTCTGAAATCGTTCAGTTCGCGGCCCAATTCAAGCATTTGCTCGTTGAATTCCTGTTTGAATTCCTGCCATTCAAAATTGCCCTGAGCTCTGTAGTTTTCCATTTTGACTTTCAAGGCTTCATTTTCAGCTCTTAATTCATCGATTTTCTTTTGGTACTCTGCCAGATTTTCTTTCTTTTCTTTCTCAGACAATACACTAAAATCGGCGATCATTTGTTCATTAGCTGCTATTTTCGCAGCGGTTTCCTGTTTGTATTCTTCGATATCTCTCAGGTACGCTTCTTCCGCTTTTTCCAACTTTTCGTTGGCCTCAGTTGCTTCTTCTTGTGCTTTATCCAGTTTTTCAGAAGGACTGCTGCACGACATTAAACAAGCCATTGAAAACAATGCGCTTATCGTGAATACGGTGACTGTCTTTTTCATGATGTTTCGTTTTACGTGAGCAATCCTTTTCAACTTCTGTGGAAGGAAAAAAGATCACTTCACTAGTCTATAACAAAGATTGCTTACACACCAAAAAATACCGTTATAACCAAACGCGTCAACTTTACATAAATCACACATTTACAATTAATTAAGAACTTTTCGATCACAAAAAAGCACCCACCAATTTAACTTGATGAGTGCTTCAAAGATTTGCTTTTATAAGCGAAACTATACTGCTTTGTTTATGAAAGCAACCTTTACCTATCGACTGTAACCCACTGCTACTGCCATTTCTTTCTGAAAACCCTGTTCAAATTTTCATCCTCGTATGTTATAATACTAAACCAATACTATAAAGTAAAGTTCTTGAAATCCCTTTCTAAAAGCTTTATATTTTGCCTTCAAAAGATTACATAAATCACACGTCTTCGAGATTCACAAACCTTCTTTCTTTGAGTTGCTTGTAAAAGGAAGGCGAAAGCCCGGTGATTTTCTTGAACTGGTTCGACAAGTGTGCAACACTACTATAATTGAGTAAATCAGCTATTTGCGTCAGATTCAGCTCGTCGTACAGCAACAATTCTTTCACGCGCTCAATTTTGAGGTTAATGATGTATTGTTGAATGGTCGTTCCTTTCACCTCTGAAAAAACATTTGCCAGATAGGTGTAATCGTAATTCAGCTTCGCGCTGATGTAATCGGAGTAATTAATGTGTGGCAATTCGTCAGTATAATGCACCAATTCAATAATCACACTTTTAATGCGCTCGATAAGGATAGTTCGCTTATCATCCAGTAATTCCAAACCAACAGCAGACAACTCGTTTTTCAGTTCAAGCCATTCTTCTTTTGTCAATTCTTCCATAATCTCAACAGTTCCTAACTCAACCACGACAAAATGCAGCCCCAACTTGTTGAGTACCTCTTTTACTACCAGCTTGCAACGCAAACTAGCCATGTATTTGATATACAGCTTCATAATGATCTCCTTAAAAATTAAACGACTCTTTTTCCCATTTTCGGACTATTGTCCGGGCTTCACTTCAGTTGAATAAAACAATTTGTTGTCATAAGCATCTGTTATTATCAGCAACATATTGATTTGAGTGGATAGGCTTCGTACTAAAGGTAAGTAATTCTTTATCGTTAAAAATAGCGTTTAACACTTAGTATGACTTTTTTTCACATTAATTATAAGAAGCCTGACTTTTTGTCACTTAATCTGACGTAACACGCTTTGGTTTGGGATTTGACGGTTGAAAACGACTTTACAAACAAAAACAGACGTCATGGATAATAATCAATTCACCATAAAAACGCAGGAAGTCATTCAGGCAGCGCAAGAGACCGCGCTTCTTGCGGGTAACCAGGCCGTTGAAAACCCACATTTACTGAAAGGGATTTTTCTGAAAGATTCGGATGTGGTTCCTTTTATTTTGAAACAAAACGGTGTAGACCGTGAATTACTAGAACAGGCACTTGACCGGATTCTCTCCACTTTTTCGAAAGTTTCGGGAGGCGATGTTTACCTTTCACCAAAAGCACAGCAAACCTTACAGCAATCGATCGTACTGGCTAAACAACAGGGCGACGAATACGTTTCCGTTGAAATGCTGTTTGTGGCTTTACTTGAAAGTAACGATCAAACGGGGCAATTGCTCAGAGACAGCAAAATCACCAAAAAACAAGTAATCTCAACAATTATGAATTTGAGAAACGGAGCAAAAGTGACTTCGGATAACCAGGAAGGAACGTATAAATCATTGGAGAAATACGCGAAAAACCTCAATGAACTGGCCAAAGCAGGAAAATTGGACCCAGTAATCGGCCGCGACGATGAAATCAGACGTGTGTTGCAAATTCTGACGCGCAGAACCAAAAACAACCCGATTCTGATCGGTGAACCCGGCGTTGGTAAAACAGCTATTGCCGAGGGAATTGCGCATCGGATCATTGATGGCGACGTCCCGGAAAATCTGAAATCGAAAATCGTGTACTCGCTTGATATGGGTGCTTTGATTGCCGGCGCCAAGTACAAAGGAGAGTTTGAAGAACGACTCAAAGCGGTGGTGAAAGAAGTAACCAACGCCGAAGGTGAGATCATTCTTTTCATTGACGAAATTCATACGTTGGTTGGAGCCGGTGGTGGTGGCGAAGGTGCCATGGATGCGGCCAATATTCTGAAACCGGCACTTGCACGTGGCGAACTACGGGCAGTTGGTGCAACTACACTGAATGAATATCAAAAATACTTTGAGAAGGATAAAGCGCTCGTACGTCGTTTCCAGCCTGTGTTGGTGGATGAACCGGATACGGAAGATGCGATCTCCATTTTGCGCGGAATCAAGGAAAAATACGAGAATCACCATAAGGTACTCATTAAAGATGCCGCGATTATTGCAGCGGTTGAATTGTCACAACGCTACATCACCGAACGTCATTTACCGGATAAAGCCATTGACCTAATCGATGAAGCCGCCTCGAAATTACGCATGGAAATCAATTCGAAACCAGAAGAACTGGACGAATTGGAGCGCAAAATCATGCAGTTGGAAATTGAGCGGGAAGCCATCAAACGCGAAAACGACAAAGCAAAACTGGAACATTTAGGGAAAGAATTGTCCACATTGGTTGAACAACGTGATGCGTTTAAAGCACGTTGGCAAGCCGAAAAAGATGTGATCGATGCCTTGCAAAAAACGAAAGAAGCGATTGAACAATTCAAGCTGGAAGCCGATCAGGCAGAACGCATGGGCGATTACGGTAAAGTTGCCGAGATTCGCTACGGCCGGATCAAAGAAGCGGAAGCGAAACTGGAAGAATTGAAAGGCAATCTGACTGCAATGCAGGTCAACAGCAAAATGATCAAGGAAGAAGTAGATGCCGCTGAAATTGCAGATGTGGTTTCCAAATGGACTGGCATTCCGGTTTCTAAAATGATTGAAAGTGAGAAAGCAAAATTGCTGAAACTGGAAGAAGAACTGGGCAAACGCGTGGTGGGCCAGGAAGAAGCGATTACGGCGCTTTCGGATGCTGTTCGTCGCAGCAGGGCCGGATTGCAGGATATGCGCAAGCCGATCGGATCGTTTATATTTCTCGGACCTACCGGAGTTGGTAAAACCGAATTGGCTAAAGCGCTCGCCGATTATTTGTTCAACGACGAACATGCGATGACGCGAATCGATATGTCGGAATACCAGGAAAAACACAGTGTAAGTCGTTTGGTTGGAGCGCCTCCGGGATACATCGGTTATGAAGAAGGTGGGCAATTGACCGAAGCTGTGCGTAGAAAACCCTACTCTATTATTTTGCTTGATGAAATCGAAAAAGCACATCCGGATGTCTTTAATGTTTTACTTCAGGTGTTAGACGACGGCCGTTTGACCGATAATAAAGGCCGTACGGTGAACTTCAAAAACACCATCATCATTATGACTTCCAACTTAGGATCGCACCTGATTCAGGAAACCTTTGAAGGTGTGAAAGAAGACGAGATGGATGAAGCGATGGAAAAAGCGAATTTCAAAGTAATGGAATTACTGAAAGCCACCATCAGACCCGAGTTTTTGAACCGTATCGATGAAACGATTGTGTTTACACCGCTCAATAAGCGTTACATAAAAGCAATTGTGCAGCTACAGCTGAACCAGTTGTCGGAAATGCTGAAGGAACGTGGTATTCGCATGAACATGACCGAAGAAGCCAAAGCACATATTGTGGAAGCCGGTTTTGATCCGAATTTCGGAGCACGACCTGTGAAACGCGTGATTCAAAAGCAAGTGCTCAATGAATTATCGAAAGCCTTACTTGCCGGAACCATTGATGTTGAACACACGATTGTGATGGATATTTTCGACGGAAAAATTGTGTTCCGTAAACCTATTTCGGTCGAGGAGGAAATTGTGTTGTAAGCGATTCCAAAGAGAATACTTCACCACGGATTATTTTTTTGCCACAGATGACGCAGATTTTCACAGAATAAGATTTGCGTCATTTTGGTTTGCTAACAATTCATCAGCCAAGGCTAATGCTTTTTTGTTTCCCACTAATTCACGAATTTTTCACTCGGCTAACGCACTCGTCGACTATTATAACAAATATTATAGTAAGTTTCAAAATATAAAGCGCGTCCGTTAGGCGCGCCATAATTCGTGAATTCGTGGGAAATATTTTGGGTGCTTTGGTTTTCACCCCATCACAGAAATTTCTTATACTCTTCCATCACCCGTTGCAAGATCATTGCCTGCACGCGTTTGGAATACTCCTTTTTATTGGAAAGAAAAATGATGAGCTGAATTTCGTCGAGCATTCCCAACACCAAACCCAGTAACTGATTGCGTAAAGCGAGGTTGGATGTGAGCGCTGTGGTGATAAACTGACGTTGCTTGCGTTCGGGCAAATCGATAAACCCGGGGTTGAGCGACCGCATGGTTTCAACGGTCACCAAACACAAACTGGCATTCTGAAACTTCAATACAGGTCGCAATACCGTATTCTGATAACGCTCATCTTCACTGACATCGTGACGATCTTCAAAGAAAACGGGTTCGAGTAAATCGGCGCGCTGCAAATCTTTGGTACGGGATTCTTCTTTCATAGTTCATTTAACGTTTCAGGTGTTGGTAGATTCATTTCACCTCAGCCTGCATGCGTTCCATCAGGTGCAAATATGGGAAAATGGAATGATGTATAAACTTATTTTCTGCTTCGTAGTCGGGATATTTCTCATAATAGGATTCGTCGGGAATCATCGGTACAAAGATTCCGCAACGCACAAAGGCATTCTCGTGCAGGTATTCGGGCGGTTCAAATCCGGGTGCTGATTTCAGGATGATCTTGCCCAATTTCCGGCCCAGGTATTTTTCAAACCTACGTTGTGACCTGCGTGTGGGACGATCCATTTTGTTATACGCATGTTTCAGGAACCAACGCACCGGAATGGGAATTCCTTTCATCAGTTGTTTGGCTTCCGAAAAAGGATTCGTTTCATTAAAATCATTCACCGTTTGAATGGAAAATGGTGTTTCGGGCACCCAATCAGCAGCATTCACTGTATTAAATGCCCATCCGGGATGTGTCATTGATTCGTATGCGTATGCAAATTGGAGATTTCCGGGTTTTGGCGCTGCACTGCAATAGGTTTTGATCCGTAAATCGTCGGGAAGCAAACCTTGTTTTTGCAAACTCCACAAATGGGCTGTTACCAAATAAGCAATCGCTCCGCCCTGACTATGGCCGGTGATCAGCAAATCGCGGCCGCCTTCGGCAATATATGCATCGATTTTGGGAAGCATGTCTTTCATCATGGCACCCGTTGAAAACAACCATCCTACATGCACTGCCGCCTTCGGATTATCAGCCAAAGCGTACCGGAACGTATCTTTCTCGGCAATTTTCATCCAACCGGTTGCCGGAACCAACATGGAGTAAAAATTGGATGCCCAGCTTACCGTTGAACCCGTTGTTCCACGAACACTGATCAATCCTGTTCCGGCGTCATCTTTCCAAAAGTCCCAGCAATTGTCTAAACCTACTACCGGCGAACGGTATTGGTGTTTGAACCGCGTTGGAGCAGGAAAATCAGGGTACGCAACAGAATCAACAAACCTAAAATTGACTTTGATCAGTTCCATGCTTTCCTCAAACTGATAGCCGGGTTTTAATTGGGCTGATAGTGCGAATGAAAAGAGTAAGCCTGTGAATAGGAGTGTTTTTTTCATGAATCTTGAATTATAACGATTTTTGATGCTTGATTTTTGATGAGGAACCTCTGTTAATTTACCAAAAACCTCATCAAACATCTATTTGGTAATTTCCGTAAAACTAAAGGTATACCCCACTCCCAAAACATGCCTTGGAGCGTCTGTTGAACCGGAGAAAAAGATGATCGCGTTGTAGCCATAAAATACTCGAAAGCGCTGCAAACCCAATCCTATTTGCGGCTGAAATGTCATCCATTGAAAGCGGTTACTTTTTTCGTAGCTCAACTTAAATCCCAGATTCAACGGGCCCATCGCCATCCAGTCGTTGAAATAAATTCCGGTTGTATTGAGTTCGGGATTTATTGAAAGGCCAACTGCTAAGCCGGCACGCACCGCTCCTACCACACAACTGTGTTCCTCATGCGACACTGCATAACCAATCCTGTATGAAGGTTCAGCCGAATAATCGATTCCCAAATCCCAACCTATGGATTTATGGGTTTGAAACAGATCGTACCGAAGATTTTCACTGGCATATACTTCCTGCGCATGGGAATAACCAAGCGTAAGGAACATTAAACAAGTTGCTATGAGCGATTTCATGTAGGAAATTTAGCTAAAAAAGTTCATCCGGTCAACTGCCAAAAATTCGGGAACGAATGTTGAAAATTTTCAAATTGGATACTTTCCAAATTTGCCATATGGTAAATTTGGAAATTGGGGATTTTGCTCACGAAAAATCGGCTTAAACAACTCATTTCACGCATACAATCCCGTACACCATCGGGATTTTATTCCCCAGATGCTTCACCCTGTAAACGCCCGGCGCATCTTCCTGCAATTCCTGAAAACAGGTATACGGCGAATAATCCCATTCGTGATAGTTCGTTAGCCGCAAACCGGCATCCAGCAGACTTTGAAGCGTTTCCGATGTTGGATGATTCCAGGAGATAGTTTCGTAGGCAATGGCTGCTTCACGATCAGCGTAGCTTCCCTGTACTTGTTCCACAATGGTTTCTGTGTTGAAATAATTGTAGGCAACTTCCTTGAAATGATCGTCGAACATCCACACAACCGGGTGAAAATCAACCATGACGAATTTGCCTCCCGGTTTCAGGAAATGCTGTACGATGTCGGCCCATTTGTCGAGATCTGGCAACCAGCCAATCGTGCCATAACTAGTGAAAACGAGATCAAACTGCTCTGTGAGATGTTCTTTCAAACTGTACAAATCGCAGCAGATAAAACGCGCATCGAGGTTCAATTCTCCGGCCAATACGGTTGCTTTTTCTACTGCAGCGTTTGATAAATCCACGCCAACAGTGCTCGCTCCCATACGCGCCAGCGAAAGGGTATCCTGACCAAAATGACATTGCAAATGCAAAATCCGTTTACCTGAAACATCACCAAGCAAACCCAATTCCAGCGATTTAAGGGTTGTTTCGCCGCGCAGGAACGCCGGCATGTCGTAAAAGTCAGAGTCGATGTGAACCGTTGTTTTTTGGTTCCACGCTTCCTTGTTTTTTGCTATATAATCTTCATTCACCTTCTTCATTCCAAATTCGCATTAAGTAATCAACAAGCTCTTCTACCCGCTTTTGGGTCAGACTTACCGTCCAACTACTATAAATCAACTGCTGAATCGTTCCTCCTCCTGAATAGCGGGGATCGGTCAACTTTTGACTCAGCATACGTTCCGAATCACGAAATTTGATCCAATTGCGCTGCGATGTCTTGAGTAACGATTGGTCGTCTTTAGCCAGTTTCTTCATCAGCATTCCGTAGTATTTATTCAGTAAAAGATCGTAGCCGGTTTCGCAATCATAAGCCGCGCGAGCCATACCGAAAGTTGTTTGATCGGCATCTGCCTGCAATGTCCAGGTATTGTTGAGCAAAAACGTGTCTTTTGCATACAGACTGTAAATGGAATCAGAAAAGCCAGACCAGCCTTCGTGGTCATCTTCGCCTATTCCCAACCCGGCAATTTGTTGAGTCAATTCAATCGTCCACTGCTTTTTCAGGGAATCGATCTGAGCGTCTTCCAGCTGCGACCAGCAAAGAGAAATCGTACAAACGAAGAATGGCAACAACACTTTTTTCATAGTTGTATTTTTGCCAAAAATAGCGTTAAAATCTACCGGTCAGGCCGAAATTACTGATGATTGATTTTTAAATTGCTGATCTGAGAAAACGGATGAGTGATATCGTAGCACACAAAGAATTCATAAAATTCGGTTTCGGGAACCACAAAAGAACCTGTTGCAAAATCAACCGATTGCTGTATAGAAAACTTCTTATCCTTCACCGTTCCTTCGGTTTTCGCCGACCGGTAATAGACTTTCACACCCGTCGCATTGGTTGTTTCACCCGAAAAACTGACTTTCTCACCTTTGGTCAGGTATTCCTTTTTCAGAATGGTGTAACAGGCAAATTGAGGAACATCCGAATTCTTGTAATCATAAACCGTTACGATTGCAGCGGTTGAATCAACAGGTTGTTTTCGCTTGAAATTGACTTTTATCTCATCAAATGGAACCGCAGAAAAGGCAATGAAACTATCTTCTTTCATTTCTGTTGTTAACTCAACTTTCTTTCCTTTTTGAAAAGCATCCATTTTCGGCTGGGTCAATTTAGCCAATTTATCCGGGAATTTTATTTCGCAATAATAGCTTTGATTCCTTAGTTGATAATGTCGTTTTTTTCTATTGGAATTAACCGCATCTAAATGCGTCATGGATTTTGAAAACAAATCGGCCTGATCGAAAACACAACCGTCAACCGCCTTATTATATAGCAACGGAGAAGCAAAATCGTATTTCGTACGAATCAAAAAATGAAGCTCCGCATCGAATTTCCCAACTGCAAATTTGGCCCAGATTCGCATTTGATCCCGAAAACGTTCGTCACCATAGATAGAATAGAGATGATCAAATTCTTCGATTTCATACCGCATGTACGAGTTGGAAATACCGCCGCCATTGCGGTTGTAGCTCGTCCAATTGGCAGTGTTGTATTTATCCAGACTTTGGAACATTGCAGTGTAACAGCTGTCATGTATCATCAAAGCATGCTTATCGTCAGGAAAATACATACAGTACTCCTTCAAACCAACCAAACCGTTGATAAAACCATTGAGAACGGATTTGGAAGATGCCAGATTCGGATATTCTTCTATCCACATATCACCTTCTTTGGTGCGACCAATCGTTCCGCCTTCACTTTCGGGTTTCAGCATAAAGCGAATCAGTTGCTTGCTCAGTTCCAACGCTTGTTTATCCTTTGTCAGATCGTAATAACGGAATAAAAAGGAAGCAGCAACTCCTTGTGTCATACCGGAATACCATGGCGCTTTTAAGCCTTTAAACGCAAAACGATAAGGCAATCCGATGCTTTGATCATTAAAAAAAACAAGCTTCGACGTATCTTTAAAATACTTGAATTGATTGATGATTCGCTTATAATAAACCGAATCACCCGTTGCTTTAAAAGCATCGTAATTCATGATTCCATAAAAACAAATGGTAAGTGCGTGGTATTGTTTTTTTTGGGTAATAATGCCGGCAGTATCGAAATCACGTTCGTACTGTTTCGCATACTTTTCGACATCAAAATGGGTCAATGATTCATAGGGTAACAACTGTTGGCCTGATGCATAGGTAACTAAGAAAATGATACTAATCGTGGTAATAAATCGACTCATTGGTAAAACAGGTATAGATCAATTACCCCGACCAAAAGTGAATAGTTGCTTGGAATAAAAAATAATCGTTCTGATATCCTGTCATCACAAATCAGACAACGTTATTCATGGTATGAATTCGTGCTCAGAACACTTCCGCTGGCAGAATCTATGTGGTTCTATTTGAACTATGTGGTTATTTTTTGCATCCTGTGGTGAGCATTACCTCGCAAAGTGTATCCAGTAATCGTGTTCTATTTCAATCATCGAAATCTCAATCCGCTGAATTTCTTTCGTTCGTTCCTCAGCCGACGAAGTGTAATCAGCAATCGGTTTGTCATTCACGTTGCTTTCTTTGTAAATCTCTCCGTAGAAATCACGGAAAAAGAACAGATCATCGAATGTGCGGATATCGTCAGAAGGATCATCGGATTCATACGGAGCTATTTCCTTTGCCAAAACATTTCTCAGATGCGGAAAATAAATCCAGTAAAGATCAACCGTGTCCTTGGTTTTCAGATCAATCGCCACCGGACAAATCCCCAAAATGCGCGATTCGGAGAGCAATCGTTCGTTATCAAAAAAGTTATCTTCTTTCAGTTTGTAGGAAATCACTTTGTAGTTATCCGGATTCTTTAAACTTGTCAATTCTGTTGCAAACGATTCATTTTCTGCCGAATAACATTTCAACTTTTCTGCCTGAATGTTTTTGGTCAAAATCCGGTAAAAGGCATCCTCTTCAAACAACTTCGGGTTTTCTTCCGGCGTAATCATGCGCCAAACGCGTTTTGCCCATAGCACCATTCGCTCCTTGACATCGAAATACTCAATGAATCCTTTTTCGTTGTAGGTCAATTCATAAACGGGTTTATTCAGCAATGCCACCGGTGGATCCACAGAAACAACAGGAAAGGTTTGATCAAACTCAAACAGGTTTTCATAAACACGCGTAACCCGCATTCTGCCTGTAGAATCCCAAATCGTCCAAATGCCTGTTCTGCAATTGTGTGCAAATTCCCCCGACGCTTTCTTTTGACCGTTTCGGTAATAAGAAGCATAACTTCCATCCAATCGTTGATCTTGCATTTCAACAACACAGCGAATGCTTCCGTCTTCGTAGATCAGGGTGTCTTTTTGTGACAAAGCGCTGGCCGAAATCACACACGACAATGCGAACAAAAATCCGGCTTTCAAAATCGTGTAGGTGTGTAATCGGTGACTAGTTTCCAATAGTATAACGTTTTAAGTGAGGTCGTTGGGTACGATAGTTTTCGTTCTTCGGGCGACGGTACATTTTCTTTTACGATTCTGAAAGCGACCTGCCGGTAACCTTCGGTGGCGTAATAGCTGAAAAAAGAATCGGCTTGATTTTCCAATTGATAGCGGTACGAATCGCCGATCACCAATTTGCGTTTCATCACGATCGGATCGTCTGTTTTATGAAAATACGTGTAATCATACGGCCATTGTCGCCAGGAGTTGTTTCCCAGATCCCAAAATGATTCGTCTTTGGTACCGAGCAGCCAATCGGAATAGTTTTTACTGAAATCGCTTTCCAGTTCGTTGGTTTCCAGGTAATGCTTCGCTGCCAGCCATTCCGAACATTTGGGTAATCGGTAGATGAACAGAATGTCTGTCTTGCTTTTGTTTTCTTTCAGCGTTTTCCATTTACAATAGTTCATCGCATTTTCCCAGGAAATTCCCAATACCGGATAATCATCGTAGATTTTGTTGGAAATGTACGTTTCCCAATCTGCGCGCTTCGCAATGGATGAGTCAGGTAATTGGGTGCGGTAATACTGTTCTGAGGAATCTTTCCTGACAGCTGCCAGATACTGTTTGTATTCCCGAAAAGTGACCTGCTTACTGATTTCAAATGCCGGGATCTCGTGTTCTTTACCCGGAAATGTATCACCCACCAATTGCAGTAAATTAAGTGATTGGGCCGGAATTTTCACAAGTGCATCCGGTGCTTTTTTTCGCAGGGAATAACCCAACAGTAAAAAAACGCTGGCAAAAAGTAGTGCAATTGTTGTTGGTTTCATTGTACTCACAACGTCATTTCAGCTAAAAGTAACAAATTATTCAGGTGAAAAAAGGTAATCAGTTTGCGTCGTCTTTCGGCCGGTAAATGGAAAACGTTATCGCCCAAACGATTAGCGTAACTCCAGTGTAGGTCACAAAAAGCGGTAGCAGATAGATCAAATCGACATAGGTGACGCCGTTATTGCCCAAAACCAACCATGAAAAAGAACCGGCCACCAAAATTAGCTGCACAATTGTATGAATTACCTGATATTTCTGCGGGGAAATGAGGCGCTTATTGAGTCGCCAGTTCACCAACAACATCACCACCAACGCGGGTAAGGAATAAATACCGCTAAAAACAATTGCAACTCCCGCAAACTGGGCGATTTGATAAAAACTATCGCCACTCTTGGTGAAATAAGCATCGAGCAGCGAATAGATGAAACTTCCCACCAAAACGGTGATGATCCAGTTGAGGAGCGTGATACGAACGGGAATAAAGAGTTGCTGCTTCATTCCCTGTCTTTAAATGATTTCATCTAGAATTTCATCAGAGTGCGGCGACGGCGCTTGTGCCTTCCGGCGATAAATAGCAAACGTCACTGCCCATGTACAAACTCCGGCCAGCGTATACGAAAACGCGATTAACAGGAACTGAAATGCTTCTGTCTTCGATAAATGATCTGCAAAAATGTACAATACAAAGAACGTGAGCATTGCCAAAAACAAGTGAACAGCCAGGTGAATCAATTGATAGGCCTTTCGTTCCAATTGTTGTCTGTTGAGAATCCAGTTGGCCAGTGTCATTAGTAAAATGGTCGGAAAGGAAGTCATCGCACTCACAATCGCCGAAAGCATCATCAAGCCACCTATTTCGTCCAAATCATTCGGTCCGTCTTTGAACAGTGATGCCAGCAAAGGCCAAATAAAACTACCGATTAATACGGCAATAATCCAATTGAGGAATGTTCGCCAAACGGGGATATTAGTTGGTTGTTTCATTTCACTTTTTTTATCGAATATAAACGATTCTTCTATTCGAGTCAGGGCTTTGACTATTTTTAACTTGAATTGTGAATTCATGTTTAAACCAATTGTCAACTAAAGTGTAGTAGTACCTATGAAATTGCGTTTGTTTTTGTCATTCTGCTGTTGCTTTGTCTTGCTGATAAGCTGGTCGCAACGCGCTGTGTATACACTTTCCGACAAAAAACAGTTCCTGGAACTGGCCGGACAACCGCTTTCGTCCAAGTACGGCAACATTGCTTCGATAAAGCTGATCATTGAGACGAAAACCAAAAAGCTGTACTTCATCAGTTCGAAAAACTTCAAGTATCACTACGACTTTGTGACCCGGCAATTGTATTATCCACACGATCTGTTTGTGTTCAACGAAGAAAATTACAACGCTTCTTCCAATCGAGATTACCTGCTGGCCAACATCAATTGCAACGAGGCCAGTGGTATGTATTACCTCGATATCTCGGTATTCGACCAAATGCCCATGAACCGGATCATTGAATTGTTTGACGCCGTGAAAGCGGGTTCGTATTTCGGTGACCGGCTAGTTTTTTTAATGAACACCGAACGGCTGATTGCATTAAAACCGGAACTCGACAAACGCATCAAAACAGCCACGCCAAGTGATATTTATGCAGCCATTGATTACCAGGCAATCGGCGAAGGAAAAGTGAAAGGCCGTTTGCGTTTTGAACCGTATCTGGATTCACTCAAAACGCCTTTACTGGCAACCGATATTGTATTTACACAGGCGACACCCGAATATTTACCAACGGTCCGCGGATTGATGCTCACAGCGTTTCAAACTCCGCTGAGTCATCTGGTGATTCTGGCAAAAAACCGCCACATTCCTATTGGAGTTTACACACGTTTATACAACGATTCGACATTGCGATCCCTCAACAATCAATGGGTGGAGCTAACGATTTTATCCGATACGTTTTACGTCAAAAAGACGGAGATTTCGTTGGAAACACCCAACGTAAAAAAGGTTCACCTGAAAAAAGACCTCAAAACCACATCGTTGATTCCGGCCATTGATTTAAACCCAAAACTGGCTGAAACGGTTGGAAATAAAGCAGCGAATTTCGGATTGCTTTATACCGTGAGTCAATCGGCGAATTATAAAGTTCCCGAGGCCGGTTTCGCCATTCCGTTTTATTGGTACGATGCCCACGCAAAACGTTCGGGTGCCGATGAGTTGATCCGGAAATTGATCGAACATCCTCCACTCGACCCCGATTCATTGCAGCTGCAACTCAAAGCCATCCGCAAGTGTCTTACGAAAACGAAAATCGATACGGCGTTGCTTCATCAATTGGAAAACCGATTGGATGCTTCGGGTTTCAGAACATTCCGTTTCCGTTCATCGACCAACGCCGAAGATGCTGCTGGCTTTTCCGGAGCAGGTTTGTACGCTTCCAAAACGGTTGATCTGGACGATTGTAACAAAACCATTTCCGAAGGTTTGCAAACAGTTTGGGCAAGTTTGTGGTCGTATGAAGCGTATATCGAACGGAATTATTTCGGAATCGCTGATGAAGATGTAGTGATGGGTGTTTTGGTACATCGTTCTTTCCCGGACGAAGCGGCAAACGGCGTGGCAATTACCAAAAACATTTACCGCGACAGCTATACGGGCTTTATTGTGAACGTTCAAAAAGGTGATGTAAGCGTTGTGACGCCTCCGGCAGGAATCATTTGTGATCAGTTGGTGCTGTATCCTGCCAACGAATTATCAGCGTTTCAACGCACAACGGAAGTGATCACAACTTCCAATCTCAACGACGGTAAACTGGTGCTTTCTGACAGCGAACTGGAACTGTTGCAAACCGAATTGGAACGCATCAAACGGTATTACTGGAAACACGCGTACACACCAAAAATCAACGAAGAATACGATACGTTTGGGTTGGATCTGGAGTTTAAGTTCAGCGCTGTGACGCGGGAATTGTATATTAAGCAGGTGAGAATCTATAACGACTGATAATTGATTTTTGATGCTTGATTTTGAATGTTTGATGAGGTTTTTGGAAAGTTCTCAAGATTAGGAACTTCATACCTTTTCAATTAAGATACTTTGAACTGATGTTCCTCAACGAACCTCATCAAAAATCTAACATCAAAAATCAAGCATCTATTAAACGAATTCCGCCAACTCCATCCACCGCTCAGTTGTCGTATCAATTTTCGCGACAATTTCGCCCAGTTTGATACCTGCTTCCATGATATCCTGATTACTCGATTCCGGATTTGACAGCACGTTGGTATAGGTTTCTTTCTGCGTTTCGAGGGTTTCCAGCTCTTTTTCCAATTGCTCGAATTCCTGTTTTTCCTTGAAGGAAAGTTTTTTCTTTTCGGCAGCCGGAGCAGCACTATCGGACATTTGCGTCACTTTCACCGTTTCGATTTTTTCATCCGACGGTTTTTTGTCGCGCTTGCTATCCTGAGCCAGTTGCTTACGGTATTCCGTGTAATTTCCGATAATGTCTTTGATAGCGCCCTGACCTTCGAATACAAATACGTGGTCGACCATTTTGTCCATGAAATAACGGTCGTGCGATACTACGATCAAACAACCTTCGAAGGTACGCAGGTAGTCTTCCAGCACGCTCATCACGAAGATGTCCAAGTCATTGGTCGGCTCATCCAGAATCAGGAAATTGGGATTGGACATGAGCACGGTCATCAGTTTCAAACGGCGTTTTTCGCCTCCGCTGAGTTTATACACATAATTGTAGTGCATATCGCGGTTGAAGAGGAAACGCTCTAAAAACTGCGCTGCCGAAAGCTGTCGTCCTTTTTCCAAAGGAATGAACTCGGCGATATCGCGAATGACGTCAATTACTTTTTTGCTTTCGTCGACCTGAATCAGTTCCTGGCTATAGTAGCCAAATACAACTGTTTCGCCCACCACCACTTTTCCGGCGTCGAGCGGCTCGCGCTCCTGAATCATGTTCAGGAAAGTCGATTTTCCGGTTCCGTTGTTTCCAACGATTCCCAAACGTTCTCTGCGGTTGAAATGGTAGGAAAAATTGTCGATGATCTTTTTATCGCCGTAGGATTTCCCGATTTTGTGAAGCTCGAGAATTTTGGTTCCCAAACGTTCCATTTTCACCGGAATTTCCATTTCGCTGTCGTCGATGCGTTGACTGGCCGCTTTTTTGACGTCCTGAAACGAATCCAAACGCGCTTTTTGCTTCGTACTTCGGGCTTTCGGCTGGCGACGCACCCAATCCAATTCTTTGCGGAACGTATTGCGCGCTTTTTCAATCGTTGATTCCAATTGTTCCTGGCGCTCGGCTTTTTTCTCGAGGTAATACGAGAAGTTTCCTTTGTAGCGGTAAATCGTTTTGTCGTCCATTTCCAGAATGGTATCACAGACCACTTCGAGGAAATAACGGTCGTGTGTCACCATCAAAATGGTCGATTTGGACTTGGAAAGGTATTCTTCCAACCATTCGATCATATCGAGGTCAAGGTGATTGGTAGGCTCATCCAGCAAAAGAAAATCTGCTTCGGCTACCAATACTTTGGCAAGCGCCACGCGTTTTTTCTGTCCACCGGAAAGGCTTCCGATTTTCAAGTCGGTATTATCGAGTTTCAGTACGCTCAAAATCTGGTTCACGCGCACTTCCACGTCCCAGGCGTTGAGGTCGGTAAGTTCCTGGAAACAATCGTTTACCGCATCTTCATCACCGCTTTTCAGCGCCAAGTTGTATTTCTTTACAATTTGAATCTCGGGTAAATCGTGTGCAAAAACAGCTTCGAGGATCGTGTGATCATCGTCGAGGTTTTCACTTTGTTCCATGAACGCAATGCGGATGTCGTTTCGGTACACAATGCGGCCGGTATCGTAGTGCTCCATGTCCATCAGACAGCGCAGCAAGGTTGTTTTTCCGCTTCCGTTTTTGGCAACGATGGCTACTTTTTGCCCAAGGTCGATTCCGAAATTAAGGTCTTGAAATAAAATGCGGTCACCAAACGATTTGGTGAGGTTTTCAACTGAAAGGTAATTCATAATCTGTTTAAACGTGGGCTTCACGATGCGGAACAAATTCCTGCAAAACGCCCGGTATGTTTGAATTCTTTAAAACGAAACGGCGGTATTTTAACGCAAACGGTCCATTGAATTCAATAACTTGCGGTCTTTGTTCACACCACGATTTCCGAGCCAAACGAACAGCATTCCGGCAATCATGAGGTAAACCACCGAACCGATCTGCAGATCAACTTTTATGATCGACAGCAAGGTGTAGTAGAAATAAATCGTGATGAATAATCCGATGATAAAAGCCAGGTAAAATGTGAGGAGAAAACGCCCCAAACGCAATTGCAAACGCAGGTTTTTATAGAGAACGATGGTCAGCAACAAGAAGATGATCACTAGTACATTTCCCCAGAAAAGCGGCAATTGGATCATATCCAGCACCACTGGTTCTCCGGCAAACAATTCGCGTGTATTACCGAATAAGGTAAAGTGATATGTTACATCTTCATTGGAAAATGAAAAGATTTCCATTCCCAACAACGGAATGGCCACTATCAACAGAGCAACCAGGTAAAAAATGGTTTGAATGCGTTGGATCATGTTTCAAATTTTCTTCAAAAGTACCGAAAATAGTGCATTGGATTGATGATTTGAGTGATTTTAATTGAAAAGCAAGATTTAGCTAAATGATGAATTATGAATCCTGTAAGAGGTAATAATTGAGAGGATATTGGTTATTTTCGTTGGAAGAAGATACAGACATTATTATTGGAATTATTTTAGAGGCCAACCTCATTTTTCGCTCAGCAGCTAGTGGGGACAAAACTTCGAAACTATTCGTACTTATAAAACCGGAACCAAAAACAATTAAAAATGGAAGAAATCAAATCCATCAACATTATGGAGAAGTTTTCATTGTTCGAAAAACAATGGACACCCCACATTATCGGAGAACTCAACGGACAATACGTAAAACTTTGTAAACTTAAAAATGACTTTGTGTGGCACAGTCATGAAAACGAAGACGAGCTTTTTATGGTTTTCAAAGGAACGCTCCTGATGGATTTTCGCGATGGAAGAACGGTTGAGGTCAGAGAAGGTGAAATTCTCATTGTCCCCAAGGGAGTTGAACACAGACCACACACCAATGGTGAAATTGTTTTTAATCTGCTTTTTGAACCAAAAGCAACGCTTCATACAGGTACTGTTGAAAGTGAAATGACCGTAAAAGAATTAGATTGGATTTAGAACTTGAAAGCAGCAAACGGCTAACTTCGGTAAAATGATTTACCACAACGATTCTCTGTTGAATCTCACTGCTTTCAAACGGTCGATAAATTCTTATTCTGAACATACATTAAATAGAAATAATTATTTTTGAGCTTTCTATATCCCAATGAGAGTCAATACATTTCAACTTCTATTTATTTTCCTGGTTTCCCTTCTCATTATTGGGTGCAAACAAAAAATGCCTTCAACGTATGAAGTCCACTACCCGGAAGGATTGAAGGATAGTGCCGTTTTTGTAAATTATAATCTGAGCGCCGACAGTTCCTGCAATTTCTATATGAAATACAAATTGTTTTTTCGACTCTACAAGAAAAAGGGAATCGAATCTGCCTACCAGTATTATTTACAGCATCCTGAAATAAAGCTCAGTCAAACCGACTACAAAGACTACAAACGATTGGGGTTCTATTATAACCACAACAATGACACAACACAGTATGAAGCAAATCAGGGATATAAGGAAGTTCATGAAGAGAAATATTTAAAACCGACCATCCCCTATCATCAGCCGGCAAGACCGTATTATCACATTAAAACCAAATAGAAAATATGCAACGATTATATTGTGCCATCGAGCGCGGAGAACACATTAACGTTCACCTATTACGATTCTACGACGAAAGTCAATACGTTATTGCAAAATCAATAACAGGTAATGACCACACATACTTGAAAAAACAACTGTTGAATTTTAAAATGGAAGGTCACGAAGTAAAAGGTGAACCGGAATATACATTTTGCGGCGCATTTGATGATTCGGGAAACACCCTTTCGTTTAAAGTTGAAAATCAAATTGCCGATCCGTCAAACACATGGGTTGCGCATGATATATTAAGTTTTAAAGGAAGGTATCAAGACGAAAGTTTACATTTTAAAATAGTCAGTAAACGAACCCAATTGGAAATTGAGCGCGTTTACCAGCCAACCACGGAAGAAGAATTATTGAAAAGCATTTGACAGGGATTAGTGACCAACTATGACTGAGAATCTTAGCAAAATACTAATTGTCAACTTCGGTTAGTAGAGATCTGATTTTACGCTCTATTCATCACTACTGAAGGAAGCAAATCACAAAACGGATCCTTACAACCGTTTGCCTCAAGCAGCCCGAATTGCTTCGCATGACGCTTTTTGCGTATATTTGGATTCGGTTCTTCGAATCAAAATTAGTGCTAAAAAGCCCGCCCATTAATAGGATGTAAACCGTTAGCAGCAATATTGACAGATCAAATAATGACAGAAAACTTAACGAAAGACATCATACAATGGGACGTTAAAGCCTGGTCAAAAGCGCTTGCCTACTGGGACAGCAGCATTGATTGGGACAACATCCGGAATGGACTTGAGTTGGGTGGACGACAAGGCGGTCTTTCTTTATGGCTGGCTTTGAAGGGGAAACAAATCGTGTGTTCTGATCTGAAAGATGTGAAAGAAACAGCCGAGCCGCTTCACCTGAAATACAATCTGTCTTCGCTTTTAACGTATCAGGATATCGACGCAACAGCCATTCCTTACGAAAATCACTTTGATGTGGTTGTTTTTAAGTCAATCATCGGTGGAATCGGGACAAAAGATGACAATGAAATCAAACAACAGGTTTTCAACCAAATCCACAAAGCCCTGAAACCCGGCGGCAAATTGTTGTTTGCAGAAAACCTGGTTGCTTCTCCTTTTCACCAATTCCTCAGAAAACGTTTTGTGAACTGGGGCGAACATTGGAGGTATCTGTCGCTGAAAGAAATGAACGAATTTCTGAAAGACTTTTCATCCGTCGAGATCAAAGCAACGGGCGTTTTGGGAACCTTTGGGAGAACTGAACGGCAGCGAAATTTTCTTTCCGCCATTGATAAGCTCATTTTAAACAGAATTTGCCCCGACAGCTGGAAATATATCTGCTACGGGATTGCGGTGAAGTAGGATTTTTCAAACCACCAATTCTAATTGATTTTAGCCACAGATGACACCAATTTTCACGGATAAATGTGTTTTGTTTTAGTCCCGTAGGGTGTGATTGACCATTTAATGGCACAACTCTTTTAGAATTTGACGTACTGTGTATTTTCCGCCACGAATAAACGAATGACGAACTGTGTACCAATTATAGCGAATGACCCGCCATGCGTGTCTCACAGATCAAAATGAAAACTTGTTTTCATTATTCGCTCTAAATTCATATATAATTTTCATTCGTTTATTCGTGGCAGACTCAAATGTGCTCTTTAATAGGAAATCGCCCCGTAGGGTCGGGACAAGGATAAATAACGTCTCACCCCTACGGAGCGAATTATCAAATAAATGTTTCTTTTCTAAAACATTTCGTCCCTGCGGGACTTTGTATCTCCACCATCTGTAGCAAATACGGGTGTTTCAAATCATCAACTGCTATTGTCCATCACGGCTAAAATTTAAATTTTCAAAAATAAATTTGCGAAACCGAATAGTTGCATATATATTTGCAACTGATTGGTTTCTTAAAATAGAATTAGTAATTAAAAACAGAACAGATGAACACGAATTTACTATTTGATTTTACCGTTGACAAAGCAAAAAAAACGGTATTTATAAACCGGGAATTTGCTGCCGACCTTTCACTGGTATGGGATGCTTTTACCAAACAGGAAATTTTGGACCAATGGTGGGCGCCTAAACCGTTTATCTCGAAAACAAAAGTTATGAATTTTGAAGTTGGCGGACGACGGTTTTATGCCATGATAAGCCCCGAAGGGCAAGAGCATTGGTCAATTCAGAAATATTCTTCCATTACTCCGAAGACCAATTTCAAACTGCTGAATGCTTTTGCAGACAAAGATGAAAACCCTCAATTGCCGGGATCTGAATGGGATCTGAATTTCATCGAACAGAACGGAACGACAAAAGTCAATATTGCTATTTACAACGAATCGCTTGAACGCATGGAAAAGATGATTGAAATGGGTTTCAAGGAAGGATTTACAGCGACATTAAACGATTTGGGAAATTTGCTGGAAACATTATCGCAGCGATAGTAAAAGAAACATGCTGTTGGATCGCTCCAAAAAGTCTCAATAGCAGGCACTCCCGGACTTAGAGGAAATAAGCGTCTATAGTTGAGGTATTTTTCGTTAACTTAGAACATTCTTGGTGGCAGCAATTTTTCGAATCCCGAATAAACACAAATCTTAGTGAGACAGGCTGTACTCCAAAACCCATCCAACTATAAAGCCGAAAATCGTTGAAACAAGAGCGACAGGCACGATAACGAACGATTCAAGATAACGGCTAAAAAAACTCCGATGGAAAACGAACAAGACGATTCTAAAATTCTTAAGACTAGATATATCCCAACTGCTGAGTTTTATAGCCAAATAATTGACAGTCTGCAAGATTATTCAATTTTTACATTGGATAAAGAATTCAATATAAATAGCTGGAATTCAGGATCAACTAAAATATTTGGTTACGAAACGGATGAAGTTATTGGAGAGTCTTTCGATATCATATTTACGGAGGAAGATTTAAAAAGTAGTATTCCAAAAAAAGAAATCGAAACCGCTTTAAAAGAAGGTCGTGCAACAGATAACAGATGGCATATCACTAAAGATAAAAGCTTGTTTTATGCCTATGGATTGGTTTTCCCACTCACAGGCATGGACGGAGAATTGCTGGGTTATGTGAAAATTTTGCGGGATTTGACAGAGCGGAAACAATCGGAGGATGCTATCAAAAAATACGTTCGGGAATTAGAAGACCTTAATACACATAAGGAGAGTGTCATGGCAATACTTTCGCACGATTTAAGAAGTCCCTTATCGGCTATTATCGGAACCGCGAAATATTTAAAGGACAATTTTCATCAAATGAAACCTGAAGCAGTTCAGGAAATGCTCGACTTATTGTATAAGTCATCAACCGATGAACTGGATATGCTGGACTATCTGGTAGAATGGGCTCGAATAAAATACGCCGCCGATGTTTTTTCTCCATCCGAAATAAATCTAACCGAGTACATTAATAAAGTTTTTGAAACCTTAAACGAAACGGCATCCATAAACGCCATCAATCTGCATCACGAAGTGGCAGAAAACATTTCTGTGTTTGCAGATGGCAAGATGTTGATCTCCATTATTCAAAACATTGTTTCCAATGCATTGAAACACACAGAAAACGGAGGAAAAGTAACCGTTTCAGCCAAAAGTGAAGATAAGAAAATCGTTGTTCAGGTCAGTGATACCGGAATTGGAATGTCTGAAGAAATAATGGAAAAACTGTTTACACCACAAATGAAAACACTTTCTGAAAAAAGAAAAAAGAACAAGGGAGCCGGAATCGGGTTGTTATTGGTGAAAGGATTTTTAGAAAAAAATGGTGGCGAAATATGGGTGGAGAGCGTTGAAGGTGTCGGTTCCTCTTTTTATTTTACATTACCTGTTGAAGAACCTTTATATAAAATAGGCAGTTCAGACGAAATCATGTTTGATGAGAGTGCCTAAATCGAAAGACTGTATTCTGCGAGTTTTATCACAACAGTAGAAAGATTTTCTATTTTTAATGTTCGGGAGCTAAACCCCTCAGGAGCGGAGAAGTCAAGACTGACAATCCGGGAGTTTAAGGCGAGTAGCACGAACACATAACAGCGTATTTGCAATAATTAACGGGCTTCTTTTTCGAAAAAAAGAAATTGTAAATTAGGGAAATCTTACACTGTAATGAAGTTAAAAAAGGGAATTGTAGGCGGTTGGAATGTAAAAGAGGAACTAGTCAAATCCAGTTCCAATGTTTCACAGTTTAAGAATTCACTATATCCTATTGAATATTCCGGAACCCGAAGCTATAAAGTAATAGGGTTCAAAGATGACATAGGTGTTCAAAATTATTACAGACTGTCTATACTTGATAAATCAGAAAATAGCACCTTAGATATTTTAATAAATTCAATGTATCCCTATTACTGCGGGGTTGTAGCCGACAGTTATAATGAATTCATTCATTTACCTGCTGAAATTATAAGCTTTGCTGATTCAACTTTCAGCTATTTATCACCATTGGAATTAAATTCAAGATTCCATGAAAGTGATTTGACTGAATTAAATGAATCTGAGTTGAAAGAAATAAAATATTGGGGAGCCAAAACTTTCGGAGAAATTATATTCAACGATTGGGACTGAAAAGAATAAGAATCGTTGACGAACATAGATATAGAGAATCTCAAAAATCAAACACATGAATTCAAACGCCAATCGCGAAATATTCAGTTCACGCACGTTAAATTTTCCGGTAGAAGCCGTTTATCAGGCATTTGAAAATCCGTTGCATTTGAAAGAATGGTGGGGACCGGAGGGTTTTACCAATACCATTCACGAATTTGACTTGCAACCCGGCGGAAAATGGATATTGACCATGCACGGTCCTGAAAATGGGCATTATGAGAACTCATCTGTCTTTCAAATCGTTGAGCCATTAAAATTGATCGCCTGGAAAAGAGTTTCCCAGCCTCTGTTTGAGATGGAGGTTGCCTTTACGAAACTAGACGATTCCACAACGGAAATTTCATTTCGGATGATCTTTGCGACGGAGGAGGAATGTGAGAAAATCAGGCGGTTTGCCGGACCAAAAAACGAAGAGAATTTTGACCGGCTGGAAAAAGAGCTGCTAAATGTCTCGATCTGATTCTAACCATATCTAAAGACAATCAACACCGAAAACAAACTGGCATATGATCTCAACCGTTACCGTTTCAACGATTTATAACTGTTCGCTGGAAAGAGCTTTTAAGACGCCCATCCTGTGTGACGTGGCCAAAGTTCACACCGGCTATGGCGTTATGCCCAAAGTAACGCACTGCACGGATGATGAAGATTGGGGAAAACCGGGTTCCACAAAAAAAGTCTTCGTTGCCAAATCGGCTACTCAAAAAGGCGGTTTCGCATCGGTTGACAAAGTGATTGAACGGATTGAAAACGAGTACTGGAAAATTGAGGTGAGTGATTTTCAATCGTGGATGCTGAGTTTCACCAAATTTGTAGGTGAATGGAAAACAACCGAACTTGAGCCCAACAAAATTTTGATCGATTATACGTATTCCATGCATTCCACCAATCCCCTGTTGTATCCGCTGAACTGGTTGTTCACAAAACTCTTTTGGCGAAAATACATGAAACAGGCACTGGAAAACATCCGGAAAATGACGGAAGATAGGGAGCCGTATTTGTATGAGTAAATACTCCTAAACCGCTAAGATGGAATTTGACAACCTATCTTCTAAAAACAATTACCACTTATTTATTTTGCCACAGATGGCGCAGATTTTCGCAGATAAAATCTGAGTAGCAAATTTTACAGACTATACGCTAGCGTATAGTACGAAATCTGTGAAAATCTGCGCCATCTGTGGCTAAACTTAAATTATATTTAGTCACTGCAAATAGCGTTTCCAGTATTAGCATTCAATAGGTGTCAGCCTGAGGCTGATGAATTTGTGGGAATCCTTCCCCCCATTTTCTGTACTTCAACCGATAACCTTTTTTATATAAGAATCGTGTAACCATTATTGAAAATCGTGTAACAATTACCCAAAAAAAGAGCGGGATTTTTACAACAAGCAACAATTCCGTTGCAAGTTAAATATTAACGTCATGGACAAAAATCAAAATGACACCCGCAATCAGCAAAATGATCGCACGTCAAGAGAAACAACCAATCCGGAAAACAAAACGCAGGATCCCAACAATCCAAACCGCAACAACCCTACCACTAACAATCCGGATAACAAAACCCAGGACCCAAACAACCCCAATCGCACCAACCCCACTCCGGGCAGTCACATGCCGAATACTCCTGAAAGAGACCATCAGATAGGTGAGCCGGACAAACGCGAAAACAAAAACCGCGAAATTACGGCTAACGATCCTACTGGAAACTTTGAAGACACAGACGCTCCACTCGAAAGTGATGGGCCGTACAATCGGACTTCCGATCAGACCAGTACACGTCGTGACACAGAAACGCAGACAACAGGAAACCCTCAAAAAAGTACTCGTGACGACGAAAACAAAACTGACAGACAAGATCCTAACAAAGGAAGATTGTAACAATCAGACAACTAAATCCTCTGTACCGCAGGGGATTTAGTTGTTTTTCCCAATTCAACAAAATCGATCAGCATGATACTCCAGTTAAACCCTTCTATTTTAGTCGAAACGCCGCTTGGAACCGGGCAGGCGATCTTTATCATTGATTATGGGATGCACCAAAACACCTGTTGGGTGGTTGCCAACGTCAAAGACGGTAGTATCAAGCATTTTGATTGCAACGACGTGATTCTTTCCACGAATTACACCTACGGCATGAACCTCATGAAAAACAAGGAATCTCATCCAACAGCAGACGATCTTCCTAAAAAAGATAAAGCATAGCTTTATTTCCCTATTACTTCCTGCCGATGGAGCAAGCCCCAAAAATGGAGCTCATCCAACACTTTTTCGAGCGATAAACCGTGTGGTGTAATCGAATACTCGACCATTGGTGGAAACGTATCATATACTTGTCTCAGGATCAGTTTATTTGATTCCAGGTTTTTTAATTCCTTCGACAACGTTTTATCCGTTATTCCACTCACCTCACGCGCAAGCTGACCAAATCGTTTTGGTTTTTCTGACAACGAAAACAGGATTAATAACTTCCACCTTCCTTCAACAGCTTCAAGAGCATCTTTTATGGAAAGCATAGTTTTCGGACAACCGCCTTTTGATAACATGTCTTTTCAGTTTTGTGTTACTACCTGTTTGGATAGTGCTTTCCAAACAGACAGTACTGTCATTTGGAAAGTAAACATAGCTAACTTCGCTTAAACAACGAAACAAACAGCTATGGCAGACAAACAAAAAAATCCAGTGTTAATGAATATTCTTCTTTGGACAGCACAACTACTCCTCGCATTGACCCTTGGATGGGCAAGCGCTATGAAACTTTTTCTACCGGCTGAAAAACTGGCCGAAATGTGGCCCTGGACAGCCGACAATTCCGGACTTGTAAAACTTACCGGGGTTCTGGACCTATTGGCCGCTATCGGTTTGATTCTACCGGCATTGCTGCGTATTCAACCCAAACTGACAATTTATACTGCTTATGCACTCGTTGCGTTGATGATAGCAGCAGCAATTTTTCATATTTCCAGAGGTGAAGCTTCACAAATCGGAGTGAACATCTTCGTTGTCCTTTTGGCCTTGTTTATTGCGTGGGGTCGACAAAAGAAAGCGGCTATTCATCCAAAAGGAATGTGACTTGTTTTCTTTTAGGTTAAACTATTTCTACATTTGGTATCGATTAAAACGAACACACCATGCTCACATCCGTTCATCCCAAGCTCCCGATGCGCAACAAAGCCATCACCCGCGATTATTACCTGAATCAGCTGCAGTTTGAGGAATTTGGCGACGCCGACTTTGATGATTACCTCATGGTGCAAAAAGGCCCGGTTCAGCTTCACTTTTTTGCTTTTAAAGAACTGGACCCGAAAGAAAATTACGGGCAGGTGTACATTCGCACCAATGATATTGACACTTTGTACCAATCATTTTTGGACCTAAAAATCAGCATTCACCCCAACGGGCCATTGCAGCTGAAGCCTTGGGGACAAAAGGAATTTTCATTGCTTGATCCTGACAACAATTTGTTGACTTTCGGGCAGAGTATGTAATCTTCATTCACAGTGAAATGGAATTAAGCACCGACAAAAAACGACTGGACCTGGATTTTATCCACGGATTCATTTCAAACTCGTATTGGGGAAAGGGCCGCACAATCGAAGCAATGCAGGTATGCATCAACAACTCACTGAACTTCGGCGTTTACCTTGCAGACAAACAAATCGGTTATGCGCGCGTGGTCACTGATTATGCACAATTTGCCTACATCATGGACGTGTTTATTGATCAAAACCACCGTGGTCAAGGTTATTCAACGGCATTGATGAAGCACATCATGGAATGCGAAGAACTGAAAAACATCAACGTTTGGCGACTCGCTACCACCGATGCTCATGGCTTGTACAAGAAATTTGGATTTACTGCGTTAGCAAAGCCAGAGAATTTAATGGAATTGGTTATCAGATAACCGTTTCTGACAACTGAATTCATCCTAATTTGAAAAACGATTGAAATGAAAACGTTCTTTTTGGCAATACTTCTCTTATTATTTGCCGGTTGTGATTTCATCAACGGGTTATCCGAAATTAAAGAAGATTTTGAAACTGAAAAGCTGGATTCTCATACCATGGAACCACTCAATCTTTATCAGAAAAGGTATGTGATCGATTACACCAACAAAACACCCAAACGGTTTGATGTGATTGAATTTTCGTTTGAAGATGAGTATTTCGATACAGCTGATTTTTATTCGAGCAACCAACATGTGAGCCGGGTAATTGGCCTTCCGGGCGAAGACATTGAACTGAAAAACGGTGTTGTTTACATCAATGGAAAACTACTAAAAGAGCCGTTTTTAGCCGATTCCATCCGATCAAACGACCATTTTAAAAAGACGAAAATTGAACCGGACAACTACTTTGTCATGGTCGACAAACGAAAAATGATCCTTCAGGACAGCATAACCGGTGTTGAATACAAAGCGTATGATTCCCGTGTCATTGGCACAATACCCGGGTATCATATTGTGGGAATTACTGATTTAAAGTAAATCGGGTCACTCCGTCACCTTCGCAGCTTCCAAAACCGTTACAAAGTCGAGCAGGTATTTGTTGAAGATTTCCGGTTGCTCCAGGTTGGATACATGTCCGGCACCATCAATCACACGAAGCACCGAGCCTTTAATCGCCGCATGCATACTTTCGGATTGAGCAAGAGGCGTCACTTTGTCTTCCCGACCACAGATAATCAATGTGGGAATGGTTACTCCGCTCAATATGGAACACGTTTCTTCGCGTCCGGCAAGCGCGGTTAATCCCATGGTGATGATTTCCGTGGAATTGGAAAACACCACATTTCGCAGCGATTCAACCAGCTCGATTTTCGTATTCAGCGAATCTTCATGGAACACGCTTTTCACAAATTCTTCATTGAATTCCTGCGGACCATTGGCTGTAATATCTTCAATTGTTTGATAGCGCTTCTCTTTCACCGCATCTGAATCGGCAATGCACTGCGTATCGCATAACACCAAAGCTTCAAACCGATTCGGGAATTTTTTCAACACATTCAATGCAATATAACCGCCCATCGACAAGCCACAAATAATCGCTTTGTCAATAACCATTTTGTCCATAAACGCGATCAAATCATCTCCGAACAAATCAATACTCAGCGTTGTTTCTTCGTCTTTTGATCGGCCGAATCCACGAATATCACAGGCAATTACCCGATGCTTTGCTTTCAAAAAATCGAGCTGGCCCTGCCACATTGCTTTGCTGAAAGGGTAACCGTGTAAAAAGATAATCGGAATATCTCCTTCTCCGAAATCATCATACGATAAATCAAAATTGTCTATCGTAGCAATCAAATTACTTCCTTTGGCTATTGTTTCCATGATACTTGAGCATTAATTGGCGTATTACCTATGGTAAACGTACTAATTGAAGCAGTGGAACGTTTTACATGATTTGAGAAAAGAATTGTAGATTTCACAGGTCATAACCAATAACAGAGCTAAAGAATATGGCAAATGAAGCATCTCAAACCTGAACACTTCTCCGCAACAATCGAAATCATTGGGATCAACCCGTTTGTATTCCTGCCCGAAGATGTGTTGAAAGCTGTTTTTCTGCAAGCAGGCAAAGAGAAAGGGAAAATTCCGGTCAAAATGACCATCGACGGACATGAGTTTCCGCAAACGCTCGTGAAATACAGCGGACACTGGCGATTGTACCTGAACACACCCATGCGAAAAGCGGCCGGAAAAGATGTGGGTGATACGGCTGTTTTTGGAATTTGGTTTGATCCGGAGGAACGTATTGTGCCCATGCATCCGAAATTCAGCAAAGCGCTGGACGAAAATCCAGACGCCCGGGAATTGTTCGAAAGCCTCCCTCCTTCCCGAAGATTGGAAATCGTGCGGTATTTATCGTTCCTGAAAACAGAAGAAAGCCTTGACCGCAACATCACCAAAGCCATTGGTTTCCTCCTGGGAAAAGATCGTTTTATCGGAAGGGATAAACCGTAATTTTTTTATTAAATTAGTCCGTTTTAACAACCGGATAGAATCCTGCGACTCAACAATATGACTAGGCCAATACATCCTGACTTTCAGTATATACTCGATTTAAAATCGCAGGAAGTAACCGATTTGTTCTCTGATGCACGAAATTATTTACTGGAATTGGCGCCTGATTGTAACGAACTCGTTTATCATACCCATGCCCTCACTTCGGTTTTTTGCATTTCAGACAAACTCTCGGATGCCTTTTGCATGTTGCCCATTTACACCAATCACGTGAACCTGGGCTTCAACAAAGGCGCATTGTTACAAGATCCGCATGGTTTATTGACCGGAACCGGTAATCTGATCCGCCACATCGACATCAAAACACCTGCCGATTACAGAAATCCGGAAGTAACCGCATTGATTCAGGAAGCCATTGCGTTTGCCATCAAAGACATGGACAAACCTACCAAAGCCATTGGCAAAACCATTTCAAAAATAAAGGCGAAATCATCCGCCGACCAATAATTACGTGAACTTTAAAACCAAAAAAGATGACTACAATTGAAATTCCATTAAACAAAACCAGAATGAAAATCGCCATTATATCAAGCTCGATACTCATTCTCTATGGTATTTACCTCATGGCATTTGTGGCTTACAGTCAGCAGGTGATGCACCCATTGTTAATGATTGGAATTACAGCTGCGGTCATGTCACTTTTTATTTTCTCGGTCTTCTACAATGTCAAAAAAATCATGATTCCGGTAGGATTGGTTATTAACGATGAGGGAATTATCGATAACACGGCTTCTACCGAACTTGGATTAATCAGATGGGATGAAATGACGACCGTCAAAGTAGAAACATTTATGATGAATACCAAGGTCCTGCTCGTATACGTTAAAGATCCCAGAGCGGTTCTGGACCGTGTAAAAGGAAAAAAAGGTCGCTACGTTCGGAACAATATGAAAGTGCAGGGAACAATGGTTGCGATCACAGCCAAAACATTGGTTTACAATTTTGATGATTTGGTGAAAACCGTCAAAGATAAATTCAAGGAGGTCGAAGCGAAAAAGGAACAGCAGAAACAAGAGGAAGCACAAGACACTCCGATCTAGCCATGAAGGGCTGTCTGAAGATTTTCGCTTTGCTGTTTTTACTGGCGTCGTGTGAACAAAAAACACCACCGGCCAAGCGTATTACACCTAACGGAAAAGAGCGTCCGGCTGCTGAAAAGCTACAAAATCCGGTCGCTCCGAAGGACCATGTCCCTACAACAATTTATTCTCCGCCATCCATAGCAAATCCCGCTTCTGAAAAGGTCGCTTATCACCCGCATGGCGATTCGGTTTTAGGTATCTGGAAAGTCACGAAAGATTCGTACCACGAAGGCATGGATGGTGAAAATCATTGGGTTTTGGGAGTTTATCCCGGTATTTTCAACTACGACGGCACTTACATAACTACTGCTTATTTTTGTCTTTGGAGACATACGATTCCTAAATGGGTCAGGGAAGACGGTTATTACAAACTCCGGTCAAAATGGAGCGGTGATACGCTGGCTTACTTAACACCTTTGGGTGATTGGAACAACGTTGGCGTCTTTAGAAATGGGCTGTTCGCCTCCACGTCTGTGGTAAATGATTCTTCGTATGTTATTCACTTCGAAAAAATAGTCAGGTCAGAAGTTCCTGATTACGAAAAAGTCATTTTCAACCCACGAAAACCCCACAATTATGCGCTGAAATAGGATTGTGCATTAAACCATCAATGACAATTCAAATCATAGGAACATGAAACTGCGTTTTTTATCGGCTATCTCTGCATTAAGCGTTCTGATTTTATTGGTGAGCGCCACGTTGAACAATCGTCAAAAACCTCCTGGTTACGACCTCAATTCGCCTGATTTGTCACTGGTTCTTCCCGATACCTTGCGCGAAGTTTCCGGCGTGGCGTGTATCGACTCTGCAACGTTTGCCTGTGTGCAGGACGAAAACGGGATTGTTTTCATCTACGACTTTCTGAAAAACCAGATCAAACACCAATATTCGTTTAACATCGACGGCGATTACGAGGGAATTACCCGCGTTGATCAAACATTGTATGTGCTTCAGAGCGACGGAATACTGTATGAGATTTCCGATTACGAATCGCCCAATTTCAAACTAACTTCCTATGCAACCGGCGTTCCCGCCCCCAACAACGAAGGACTTTGTTACGATGCAGATCATCACCGGTTGTTGATTGCATCCAAAGGAAAAATCGGAAAAGGTCCGGAATACAAGGATAAACGCGTGGTTTACGGTTTCGATCTGAATACCAAAACGCTGCTTCCCGAACCGGTATTTGACTTTAACTTGCAGGTCATCAAGCAATTCGCTAAAAAGCACAACATCGATCTCCCGACCCGGACGAAAAAACACGGAGAAGAAACGGTTCCCGAACCCATTCTCAAATTCGCAACGTCAGCCATTTGTATTCACCCGGTTACAAAAAAGCTGTACCTGCTCTCGGCTGCAGACCACATACTGTTTGTTTTCGACGCGAAAGGCAACATCGAACACCTGGAACTGCTCGATCCTGTTACATTCAACAAAGCTGAGGGAATCACCTTCCTTGAAAACGGCGATATGCTGGTAACCAATGAAGCGCAGGACAAAAAACCAACGGTATTGCGGTTCAATTACAAATGAATTGTACTTTCGTCTGTGAGAGCGAAATTCCATGAAAAACATTCCGGTCAGACACATTGATTCATCGCTGAAAGAACCCGGTTTATTCGGAAGTTTCAGCATTCGGAATGTGGAGGAATTGCTTGCCGGAAAAAACATGGTACAGGAACTTCACCGCCACGATTTCTTTTATATTCTGGCGTTGACAAAAGGAACCGGCAATCATGAAATTGATTTTACGACTTATGAAATCTGCGACAATTCGGTGTTTTTCATGCGTCCAGGCCATGTACATCAACTCACGCTGAAAGCCGGAAGCAATGGTTATTTGCTGCAGTTTAAACCCGATTTTTATTATCCCGGCGATGCTCCTTCCAGGGAATTGTTGCGCAAAGCAAGTAACAAAAACCTCTGTCAACTCGATGAAGCCCGGTTCAGGAAACTCATTTCCACCTTAAGTGCCATTTTTCAGGAATATTCTGATAAACAGGAAGGTTACCAGGATGTGATCAAAGCGAATCTGGGCATTTTCTTTATTGAACTGGTGAGGCACCGACAGCAGCGCAACAACGCCATTACGCCGGTAAATGCGTATACAGAAGAGCGCCTGGAAGAATTTTCGGAACTGCTGGATAACCACATTACCAGCCACAAACAAGTGTCTCATTACGCAGGAATGATGCATCTTTCGACCTATCAGCTCAATGCCATCACAAAATCGACTCTTGGCAAAACCACCTCTGAATTAATCAACGAACGGATTATCCTGGAAGCAAAACGAAACCTGCTGGCAACGTCTGACCAAGTGAATCAAATTGCTTACCATCTTGGTTATGAAGATGTTTCCTACTTTATCCGGTTCTTTAAAAAACATACCGGCTATTCGCCCGAGGCATTCCGGAATAATTTCAAATAAGTCCTGCTCAACTTCATTTTTGTCCTATCATGTTCCACCAATTCGGAACTACATTTGTATCTGTAAAAACACATACCAACTAGTAATCTTTATGAGCACAAAAATGAAATTAATCGCCGCACTCAAAATCTGGATTGTCATCTACCCTTCCATTACCCTGTTTCTCTATTTCTTCGGAGAACAATTATCCGCTTTACCATTACCTGTCCGAACCCTCATTCTCACACTCTGCCTCGTTCCCTGGATCATCTTTGTGGGCGTTCCTTTTGTGAATTTCATCATCGGATTATTTTCTCCTAAAGCTGATAAATAGTATTTTTAGGATGGAAACGCAAAATGAACCGCTCACTGATTCCAGACGAAAATTCGTCAAACAAACCGGAATGACTTTACTGGCCTTTGCCCTTCCAATACCATTCATTTCCTATTCAAAATCCTATTCTATGACACACACAACCCATTTCGACGTTATCATCATCGGCGGTAGTTATTCTGGACTTGCAGCCGGAATGGCCCTGGGAAGAGCTCTCAGAAAAACACTCATCATCGACAGCGGAAAGCCATGCAACCGGCAAACGCCGCATTCGCACAATTTCCTCACGCAAGACGGACAAACTCCGGCAGCAATCGCTTCACTGGCAAAAGAACAGGTTTTGGCCTATGAAACCGTCTCTTTTCACAACGATCTTGCCGTGAGCGGTTCACCAACAGCCAACGGTTTTGAAATCAGGACCCAATCAGGCGAAACGTTTACAGCTAAAAAATTGATTTTCGCCACGGGAATCAAGGATTTGATGCCTGAAATAGCAGGTTTTTCGGAATGCTGGGGAATTTCGGTAATTCATTGCCCCTATTGCCATGGTTATGAATACAGCCACAAAAGAACCGGAATTTTTACGAATGGCGACATGGCCTTTGAAGTAGGTAAACTGATCAGCAACTGGACAAAAGACCTGACCATTTTCACCAACGGAAAGTCAACGTTAACGCCCGAGCAAACTGAAAAGCTTGCAAAGCATGGAATTCAGATCAATGAATTACTGATAGAACGTTTTGAACACACTGGTGGCTACCTCGAAAACGTTGTTTTCAAAGACGGTTCCAAAACACCCGTTGCGGCTATGTATGCACGTCCGGCATTCGAACAACATTGCGCTATTCCCAAGCAATTGGGTTGTGAACTCAACGAACATGGTTACATATCCATTGATCCGTTCCAAAAAACGAGTACTCCAGGCGTGTTTGCCTGTGGCGACAACACCACTTTTATGCGTTCGGTTGCCAATTCGGTGGCGATGGGAACACTGGCTGGAGTCATGACAAACAAAGAAATCATTGAAGATGAGTTTTGAATAAGTAAAGCGAATCTGACAACCCGGTTTAGAAGGAACATTGCTATTTTTGATAAAATGAGTATTTACATTCCAAACCAATCTTATGTCGATTAGTAAAACCCTGATTATATGTAGTTTATTCGCCGTCTTTTTGATGGGAACGGTAAGCGCTCAAAGTGATTCTATCGCTACCGAATACGTTCGATTGGCAGACGATTTCAAGAAAAATGCCGCTCCCGACAGTGCGATTGTCTATTATGAAAAAGCAAGCGTCGAATTTCAACAACTCGATCATGTAGAACAGTTCGTGAATTCCTATAACCAAATCGGCGTAGTTCTTACGCGGCAAGACAAGTACGAAGAAGCGAAAATTTACCTGAACAAAGCGCTTTCAACCGGATTATCATCACTTGATAGCAATAATACAGTAATCGCCGGAACGTATCTTGCTTTGGGGGTCGTGTACAACGCCGAAGAAAACTATCCGTTATCGTTGGAATATCACCACAAAGCCCTTGCTATTCGGCTCCTGAAACTCGGTAAAAATCACTCAGATGTTGCAACCAGTTATGGAAATCTCGGCAATGTATACCTCAACAACAAAAACTACGAAAAAGCCATCGAATACCATTCAAAAGCGATGAAAGTGCGCGAGAAACTGTTTGGTAAAACGGGTGTGGAAGTCATTCAATCCTATACAAACCTGGGGAATGCTTATCGCGAAAGCAAGGATTACAAAAAGGCCCTTTCCTATTTTGATAAAGCATTGACCAATAAAATCAAACAAGTGGGTGAAAAACACAAAGACCTGACGAAGTTTTACAAAAACATCAGTGACGTTTATTACCTGAAGGGCGATAACGTCAAAGGTGATTGGTATAAAATGAAAGCGGAGGAAATGTCAAAGAACTGAATTTCGTATTATTATAGTCCGTTAAGCATCAATTACCATGAACACTGTAGGCTATTTTGAAATCCACGCTGCTGAACCCGAACGGGAAATCGCATTTTATTCGGCTGTTTTCGGCTGGAAATTTATCAAAGAAGAATTCGTTCCGATCGAGTATTACCGCATCGAAACAAACGGCATCAATGGCGGATTGTTAAAACGACAAGGGCAATCACCCGCGTTGGGAAGTGCTGTAAATGCCTATGCATGTTCCATTCAGGTGGAGAATTTTGACGCGACAGGCAAACTGATTCTTGAAAACGGTGGGAAAATCGCTTTACCGAAGTTTGCCATTCCCGGCCGGTGCTGGCAAGGCTATTTCATGGATCAGGATAACAACATTTTTGGAATTTTTGAAGTGAGCGAACATGCAATTTGATCAGAATAATTCCATTGTAAAACTCTGTGCCAAAGGAATGGAGCTGGAAGGTGAAGGTAAACCGGAAGAAGCATTCCAATTGTTTCAACAAGCCTGGAACGAAGCCAAAACCGATTTTGAGAAATTTACTTCGGCGCATTATGTGGCCCGGCATCAGTCAACTATAGCCAGTAAATTAACCTGGGACCAGATCGCTTTGGAAGCTGCCTTGAATCTGACAGACGATTCCATGAAAGGTGTTTATCCTTCACTATTTCTCAATGTTGGGAAATGCCACGAAGACCTTGGTAATATTGAAAAAGCACGCGAAAATTACCGGGAAGGGCTTTCATTCACCTCATTTCTTCCCGATGACGGTTACGGAAAACTGATCCATAATGGAATTCTGAACGGTCTCGAACGCATGAAATAGTAAGGTTCTCAATCCTTAAACGGGTTCCGCTGCGTCCATTCCGACGTTTTGATGTAATAAAAAGCGGGTTTGATCAGTTTATTGGTCATCACTTCCGAATGGCGCATGTAGCAATACATATCCACCGGAACAGCCCCCAGATTGCTTTTCATTTCCATCGCCGTACGACCGAAAATCACGTTTTTCTTTTGCAACTCAATCGCCAGTTTCACGGTATCTGCCAGTAATTGCTGGTAAATGTTGTACTCCGTATTGAAGTCGTAATCTACGCCAACCGCATGCGCTTCGCAATGTTCACCCCACAACAGGTTGGTCCTGAATCCCACCATTTTTCCGTCAAGGAAATAACCCGCAAGTATAAAATCATCCTTCATCTGGCGTTTCAATTCCACAAAATAGCCGGTGTCATACTGATTGAGTTTCATCTTCGCTTTGTTCGCTACGTTGGAATACAATTGCTGAATTTCATCAAAATGCGTTTCAATTTCCTCTGTTGACAAACTCCTGCGTTCCAGCGCTTCTCCTTGCTTGTACATGTTTCGCATGCGGGTACGGTACTTCGATTTCAGCGCATTCTCGTAATTTTCAAACGTTTTCCAATCCGGGTGAATGGGTAGAAACATATTAGGGTCCAGCTTGAATTTCCGGTAATTAAACACCTTCAAATGCTCGGAAGGAATGGACTGATCTTCGTAAAAATCCTTGATTAATTGTAGATGAACAGAGCCTTTCAGTTTTTCGGAATTCCGGATTTGGTAGGTTACATCGGCCAGAGCATGATACGCGTCCTGTGGTGTGATCTCAGAAGAATAAATAAACCCGTGATCACCGCTGATGTGAGTATGCCCGCAAATCAGCATCTTCAACTTTGTTTTCTCTTTCAATGAACCTTTGATCTTACTGAATTTCGATCCGGTCTCTTCCCTGCTTCCGTAATCTTTTCCCGAAGCAATCACAATGGTGAAAACGGCCGCAGCCACTACTTTCTGACCGTCGTAGATCAATGCATATTTGAACCGTTCATCTTCGTTTGACGAATTTTCCATTGCCTTTAAGTAAGGAAAACGCATCAATCCTTTGCTTTCCGGCACAATTGCATTCCACTCGTTTTCGGCAACGTAATGAATGGAATCAAACAGCGCGAAACCAAAACGACAAGGTGTTCTCCTCATTTCAAATTGGTCTTTTTCGTCTTTTAATTTAGAGATGAAGTCGGATAGTTTTTTCATGAAAAGGCTAAAATCGTTCACTAAAAATAGCATTTTCAATTTCATAACTGTGTGTCGAAACACAATCAATCACATAATTTATCTAACTTTATTCATCAATAAAAGCGGTTGAATTACACCGTTAATTCAAATAAGGCAATTCATCATGACAGCAAACAAATTCACCGTTATTTATTCATTCATTCTCCACGAAGGGAAATCTGCAGAATTTATTCATGCCTGGACAGAATTGACCAAACTCATCTACCAATACGAAGGCAGTTACGGATCGTGTTTGCACCGGGCTTCCGACACCTTGTATATCGGATATGCGCAGTGGCCGAGTCGTGAACAGTGGGAACAATCAGGTAGTCATTTACCTGAAAGTGCCGATGAATTGCGTACTTCTATGCGTTCGTGTTGTGTTAAAATCCAAACGGAACACGAACTGGCCGTAGTTAGCGATTTACTGCACGATTCACTTTTTTCGGAATAGTATGCGAAAAATATCCGCCATCGTTCTTGGCCTCATCCTCATTGCAGGCGGCATAATGCATTTTATCAAACCGGAAGTTTACAATCCGTTCATTCCTGATGCTTTTCCGAAACTGGCGGTTAATTATGCTTCGGGAACTGTAGAAATACTGCTCGGAATCGGGTTGTTGGCCACCAAATACCGTCGTCTGGCAGCAGGCGGAACATTCCTGCTCATGATCGCTTTTTTACCGCTCCATGTGATAGATGTCTTCCGTGAAGATCCGGCTATTGGCAGTAAAACGCTTGCTTACATTCGATTACCGTTGCAGTTTGTGTTGATCTGGTGGCCGTGGTATATTAGGAAACACAGTTAGCAGGAGCGTAATATGATAACTGATACTTTTAACACACAATGAATACACACACCGATCTTTCGCAACTGATGGTCACAATTCCCGCCGGGAGTATTGATCTGAGAGACGATCGTACCAAGCAGCAGTGGACAGTTGATCTTCCGGCTTTTTTATTGGCTAAATTCCCCGTAACACAAGCGTTCTATTTTGAAATCATGAACGACATTCCGGGCACATTTACCGGTGAAAATTTACCCGTGGAAACCGTTAGCTGGAAAGACGCCGTTACTTTTTGTAATGCGCTTTCTGTGAAAGAAGGATTGAAACCTTGTTATGTGATCAATGAGCAGGAAATGACTTTTGATGCTGCAGCCAACGGATATCGCCTTCCAACCGAGGCCGAATGGGAATATGCCTGTAAAGCAGGAACCACCGGCATTCGTTACGGTGAATTGGATGCTATTGCCTGGTACAAAGACAATTCCGGAAAAACAACGCATGCCGTTGGCACAAAAGAACCCAACACCTGGGGATTGTACGATATGCTGGGCAATGTGTGGGAATGGTGTTCGGATATTTACGACGAAAGTGTTTATGGTTCATACCGCATTTTGAGAGGTGGCGGCTGGTATGACGAAGAACGCGGATGTATGGCGACTAATCGCCGGCGTAGTCACCCCACTTCGTTTAAAATAGATGATCTTGGATTTCGCATCGCGCGGAACAGCTGATCCGTTTCCAAATGAAGTAATTATGTAATGTTTTCCCGCTTTTTTGCAACAACTTGACTTTGCGCAGAACCCATCTTTACATACACATTAAAACGAAAAAGATGGACACAGCAAAAAGTGTAGGTATTTGGATGGATTATTCAAAAGCACATGTCATGGAATTTACCACTGCGATTAAAACGGTATACATAGAATCGGAATTTACGCATCTGGAAAAAGAAAAAAGCCTGGTAAAAGGTGAAAAACTGATGCACAACAAAGAACAGCATTTACAGTCGGAATACTATAAAAAACTAGAGGATATCATCCGAAATCACGAGGAGGTTTTATTGTTCGGTCCGTCAAATGCCAAATCGGAACTGGCAAACCTGCTTCGTGCAAATCATCTTTTTTCGGCTATTAAAATTGACGTTGTAAATGCTGATAAGATGACAACAAACCAGGAACACGCATTTGTCAGACAACACTTTTCCAAACATTGATGAGCAGGAAAACATTCATCCGATCAATTAAATTAGATCTGCACTGCCTGAAATGGAAACGATATAGGCTATATTCGTCTGGTAAAACGGATGTATATGAACCTGGAAGAACTGCTGAAGGACAAGCTCATCAAATCGAAAGAGAAAACAGAAACGATTAGTGCCTTGTTACTGAACAAAACCCTGAACGCAGATGATTTGATCGAATTTACCAGTGATTTGAAAGATCCTGACAAAGCTACTTGTATTGAAGCATTGGAATACGCTACAAAGCAGCAACCGGCTCTAATGACGCCTGTTGCTTTCGGATTTGTAACAACAACACTAACCGCAAAAGCACCTCGGGTAAAATGGGAAAGCGCCAAGGTAATTGGCAATACAGCTGCCTTGTTTCCAGACAAGCTGGATGAAGCTATTGTAAACCTGTTGAACAATTCGGAACACCAAGGCACGGTTGTGCGTTGGAGCGCCGCTTATGCGTTGGGGGAAATTGTCAAACTCAAGACATCGCACAACAGCCTATTGATTCCGGCGATAGAGGCAATTTGTAACCGCGAAGAAAAAAACAGCATCCGCAAAATTTACCTCGACGCACTCAAAAAAGCTGCGAAATAAACTCAGTAACTTCGAAACTTTAAAACTTATCTATCTTAGCTTCTCCAAAACAATTGCTCATGACAGTAGATGAAGTAATGGCCGAACTGGCCAATTATGGCAGTGAAAACATCAAAAATATTTTACTGAAACATGGTGTGAAAGAGCCGTTTTTCGGGGTGAAGATTCAGGACTTGAAAATCATTGAAAAGAAAGTCAAAAAGGATCACGATCTGGCACTGGGACTTTTCAATACCGGAAACGCAGATGCGATGTACCTTGCAGGATTGATTGCCGATGATCATCAAATGACCAAAAATGATTTGCAAACGTGGATCGAAAAGGCCCTTTCTACCAATATCAGTGAATACACCGTTCCATGGGTGTGCGCTGCGAGTAATTTCGGTTTTGAACTGGGAATGGAATGGATCAATTCGGATCAGGAACACATTGCAACAGCCGGTTGGAATACACTTGGTGGTTTGACTGCACTAAAGCCCGATGATGAACTGGATCTGAAGGTTTACCGTCAATTGATCGATCGCGTTGAAAAAACAATTCTTACGGCTAAAAACCGTGAACGGTATGCCATGAATAGCTTTCTGATTGCCGTCGGATCATACGTTCCGGCACTTACCGCTGATACCAAAGCCGCCGGCGAAAGAATCGGTGTTGTAATGGTTGACATGAATGGGACTTCGTGCAAAGTTCCCGGCGTAGTCGATTATATCGGTAAAGTGGAAAGCAAAGGAAAACTCGGAAAAAAGAAGAAAACGTTGAAGTGTTGATCAACTCCACAACTTAGAAATAGAACAACTCAGTTTTGAATTACTGAGTTGTTATGTTCTCCAATACCATTGCCGAAGCGCCGCCACCGCCATTACAAATAGCTGCAACACCATACTTTCCTCCTTCCTGTTTCAGTACCGAAATCAAGGTACACAAAATGCGTGCGCCCGAAGCACCCAGCGGATGTCCCATCGCTACTGCACCACCATAAATATTTACTTTCCTGCTATCCAGTTCCAGCAATTGCTGATTGGCCAAAGCCACCGCTGCATAGGCTTCATTGATTTCAAAATAGTCGATCTCGGCAAGCGTTAGGTTTGCTTGTTTCAACGCTTTCGGGATTGCTACTGAAGGAGCAGTAGTAAACCATTCAGGAGCCTGAGCAGCATCTGCATAACCGATGATTTTTGCCAATGGTGTGAGTCCGTATTTTTCAACTGCTTCTTTTGAAGCCAGTAAAATGGCTGCTGCACCATCATTCAGGTTGCTTGCGTTGGCAGCGGTGATTGTACCGTCTTTCACAAAAACAGGTTTGAGCATGCTTACCTTTTCAGGAATGATCTTCGCAACATCTTCATCTTCAGAAAAAAGCACCGATCCATTTCTGTTCGTTAGCGTAACCGGCACTATTTCCTGGTCAAATTTCCCCGATTTAGCTGCTTTTTCTGCTTTCGCATAAGAATCCAGCGCAAATGTATCCTGCTGCTCGCGCGAAAGTTGAAACTCCGTGGCGCATAACTCGGCAGCATTCCCCATGTGCTCATGATTGTAAGCATCGGTTAAACCATCTTTTAACAGACCATCAACCACCGTTTCGTTGCCCAATTTGAGCGTTTTGCGCATGGACAGGTAATGCGGTGCATTACTCATACTTTCCATTCCGCCGGTGATTACCAACTCCTCGAGGCCAAGTTGAATTTGCTGTGCGCCCAGTGCAGTAGCTTTCATTCCCGAAGCACAAACTTTGTTCACAGTCGTGCAATCGGTATGGTCTGCAATTCCGGCAAAACGAGCTGCCTGACGCGCCGGCGATTGTCCCAGGTTGGCCGAAAGTACATTTCCCATGTACACCGAATCAATCGCATTCGGGTCTATTCCAGTTGATTCAATTACGTTCCTGATCGTCAACGCTCCCAATTCCGTAGCGCTAAACCCGGACAAACTTCCCAAAAAGCCACCAATTGCCGTGCGTTTGGCAGCTACGATATACACTTCTTTCATGATCTTTTTGTGTTAATTATTCATCGCTGAATCGGAAAACTGCCTTACCTGCTCTTCCGTCAGTCCCAATACAGGTGGTGTTTTTACTCCCAGCAGGTTGAGGTAAATGTACATAGCGCCCCGGTGATGCACTTCATGAATGATGAGCGCCCGCAGGAATTGTCCGAGTTCAATTTCCCTTCCATCCAGCGTACGAACCGGCTTTTTTAAATCCTCATCCTTAAACGACCGCAAAATTGCGACCGATTCGTCGTGCATGTCATTCAAATAAGCCACAATCTCATCATATCCATCAGCCAGTTCTTTACCACAACCTTTGTAGTTGATCGGATTTCCCAACGCTGTTTCTATAAAAACATGCCGTTCGATCGCCGCAATGTGCCGGATCAAGTCGGCAAGTGTAAATTTTCCTGGCAGGTACGACCAGTCGAGTTTGTCGTGCGGAATGACCTGAATAAGCCGGATCGTAGCCTCACGGGTTCGTTCGTAATACGCGAGAAAAGTTTCAATTGATGTGATTTCCATATAGTTTAAGTTTAAAATATACCAAACGGTATATTTTGGTTCAAAAATTTTTAGATTTCTAAATCCCGGATCATTCGCTCCAAAAAATTCATCGAAGCATTCAGGTACATTCTGTTTCCCGAAACCTTGGCTTGCAAAACACTCCCCTGAATCAACGATGTGAGAACAGCTACGAACTCAGTCGCATTGGTATCCGGTTTGATTTCACCGTTTTCTATTCCTGTTTTTATGCGATACTCAACGGCATTTCTCCAAAATTGCAAGGCAAAAGCAGCCTTTGTTTTGAGCGCAGGATGCGTGTCATCTGCTTCAATCGACGTATTCGCGACCGGACATCCGCCTTGCAGGAAAGGTAAATCCCAGAAATGACGGTATATTTCAGGGTACACCAACAGTTTTTCAATGATGGAATTTCGGGTTTCCATTTGCTGTTTGATGTAAGCCGTTACAAGCTGAAAATTATGATCAAAAGCGGCCAGCGCGATATCATCCTTATTCTCGAAATTGCCGTAAATACTTCCTTTCGTCAGGCCGGTAGCAATTGTCAGATCATTCATAGAAGTGCCGGCATATCCTTTTTCGTTGAAAACGGTAGCGGCTTTCTCGATAATAAACTGCTTTGTACGCTCGGCTTTTGACAGCATGATGAGTTGTTGTTTTTACAAATGTATTAAAAATATACCGATCAGTATATTTTGCAATCAGTTTTTTTGTCGAATTCGGGAATTTGAGTGTTCGCAATATCCCGAACACTCAAATTCCCGAATTCCATTATTAAACTTAGATCATTCAATTAACTTTACATCCAATGGAAATCATCACACTTGGTTCGGCTTATGTCAATTGGTACCTCTTGCGGAGTTCCGAAGGTGTTGTGATCATCGATGCTGGATTCCCGGGCTATCTTTCGCAATTGGAACAGGCTTTAGAGGATTACCAAATTGATCCGAAGGAATTGAAAGCTGTAGTGCTGACTCATGCTCACAACGATCATATCGGATGCGCCGAAGCGATCAGGCAGCGGTTTCAGATTCCGGTTTACCTTCATGAAGCAGATCGAACATCGGCACTAAAAATAAATCACTTACCGCCTTTGTGGTTTGTGAAAAACTGCTGGCGGTTACCGGTGCTAAAATCCATGTTTCACGCGCTTTTTCGTGGTAAAACGTTTGCTACAAAAGCCCTGAAGGCAATCATTCCATTTACCGATGGCGATCAATTACCCGTTCCGGGGAAACCCATGGTTATCCATACACCCGGACACACATTGGGTGAGAGTTGTTTTTATTTCGCTGAAGCCGGATGGTTGTTTAGCGGCGATGCACTCGTAACCAAAAATGTATTCACAGGTATCGAAGGCGGGCCGCAATTATTGCACAACAGTATTAATCCCTACCCGCAGCTGGCAAAAGAGTCTCTGGAAAAACTAAAAACAATCGGCGAAATAACACTTTATCCCGGACACGGAAAATCGTGGAAAGGAAACTTATCATCAACCTTGAAATTCAACTGAAAATGGAAAAACAACATACGTATCAAACTACTATTCAATGGACAGGAAACAAAGGACAAGGAACCACCGGATACCGCAATTACGAACGAGATTACACGATTTCTATTAAAGGAAAACCAGTCATTTTGGGTTCTTCCGATCCGGCATTTCGCGGTGATAGAACCAAATACAATCCCGAAGATTTATTGCTCGCATCGATTGCCTCGTGCCATATGTTGTGGTACCTGCACCTGTGTTCGGAAGCCGGAGTAATTGTGGTTGATTATTCCGATCACGCAACGGGATTGATGATTGAAACGCCCGATGGTGGCGGTCGTTTTTCAGCCGTAACGCTCTACCCTGTTGTTACCGTTACCGAATCTTCGATGGTCGACAAAGCAAACGAACTTCACCAAAAAGCCAATGAGTTGTGTTTTATTGCCAATTCGTTGAATTTCAAGGTCGATCATCAACCTGTATGTGAGGTAAAACAGTAATTTTGTTTTCTATTCAAATAAACATCCCAACTTCATGAAACCGCATTCTTTTATTCTGATTTTTCTTACAGCGGTGATTGTTGTCAGTTGTAGTAATGAAGAACTCCAACCCGCTCAGGAAGCGAAAATAAATCCGGAAAAACCGCAAGCAGAATTCCATCAAACAAACCCCGAAACGGCTCAGGAAAAACCTGTTAAGAAAGCCGTTGTGGTAATCAAAAATGCTGCTGATTATTCCGAAGCGTTCGTTGCCGGTTTACGAAAAAGTACCGGCTTCCGGAAATTCAACCTGCGCGATTCCTTGTTTATCATTGATGATCAGGACACAGTGCTTTTTCCAGAAAGGGTGAGAATCGGCGATGAACTGAAGTTCACCGGACGAAAAGATGAACTGGCGATTGCACTTACGATCAAACGGATCAATTACACTACCGTAAGTTATAGACTTGAAATGGTTGAATTCGGCAAAGCCAGCCACAACCAAAAAGGAACGGCCGATTTGTCTTCCGGTTTCTTTTTGGGATCTGAATCCATTCAGGATGATGAAGGAGAGCTCTATTTTGTGGATGAATACAGCGATGAAAAAAGTGAAGCCTGTAATTTTCAAATCAGAATTGGCACAGATGAAAAAAGGGGAAATGCCCTGTTTGTGAAAATCGCCAAAAGCTGCAACGGAAAAATCAGGAACATCAACATGGATAATTTCCCGATGTTGCTGGAAAAGTAAGCTACGCTTTACCGTTTATCAATCATTCCGTCTTCTCACTTCCCGATCGCGTTCATCCCGCAGAATCAATCGAAGTGAGCTGTCACCGGTAACATAATGCCACGCCCAATTATAAAACACCACCAGTTTGTTACGAACGCTCAAAATGAGCATCAGGTGCAAAAACATCCACACCATCCAGGCAAAATAGCCCTGAAAATGAAAACGCGGTAATTCAACCACTGCCTTGTGTTTTCCAATGGTCGCCATGGATCCTTTGTCTTTGTATTCGAAAAGTACCTGCTGTTTATTGGCCCATTTTCGTTTCAGGTTGTTGGCTAAGTTTTTTCCCTGATTGATCGCAACATTGGCCAACTGCGGATGTCCTTGCGGGTATTTAGGGGTTTCCATGTACGAAATGTCACCAATAGCGTAGATGTTCGGATGATGTTCGACTTCCGAAAAACGGTTCACCCGGTAACGCGCGCGAAACACCACTTTTTCGTCCATTCCGGGAATGATGTTTCCGGTAACACCAGCCGCCCAAATTACGGTTTGCGTCGGAATAATCTCTCCTGTAACCAACGTCAGATCATGGCCGTCATAGTTTTCGACCATTGTGGAAGTACGAACCTCAACTCCCATTCGCTCCAGGTAAATCCGCGACCACTTTCTGGCAGCATCACCCATAGAGTTAAGGGTATTCGGACTTCCTTCCAGCAAAATGATCTTCAGCTTCGAAAAATCAAATTGCGGATAATCCCGTGGCAACACATTTCGTTGCATCTCAGCAAAAGCTCCTGACAATTCCACACCTGTTGGCCCGGCGCCTACAATCACGAGGTTCATCAATTCTTCCTTCTCTTCGTCGTCAACAAAAATAATTTTCTCGAACTTGGAAAGAATCGTATTGCGGATATGAATCGTTTGCTGGGTCGATTTCATGGCCATCGTATGCTGTTCCACGCTTTCGTTTCCAAAGAAGTTGGTGCGGCATCCGGTAGCGATGATCAATACATCATAGGGAATGGTTCCCATGGAGGTTTCAATTTCGTTCTGTTCCGGCTTTACGGCTGTTACAGTTGCATACCTGAAACCGATGTTTTTCGATCTTCGGAACAAGGCACGAAAAGGGAAAGAGATACTCGAAGGTTCCAACCTGGCGCTAGCCACCTGGTAAAAAAGGGGTTGAAACATGTGGTGATTCTGTTTGTCCACCAACAGAATGTCACAATTAGCTTTTGCCAGTTTACGGGCGACATTCAATCCCGCAAATCCGCCACCTATGATGACTATTTTCTTGCGTTCCATAGCCTTAAAGTTAGTCACCGTTATTGAGGAAACAACCGATTTTCGCTATGAATGTGAGGGATTTTAACGATTATTCACATTCGGGATTTGAGGGACAAACAATGGCTGAAATGAACATTTTTTCAACACAAAGGCACAAAGAAAAAGGATATGTTTGACGTGCTAAAAGGTCACAAAGAGATTCATGTAAAACGACTTTGTGGTGAATTTATCTAAAGATCAATTCCTTAATCTTCAACGACTTCACCCCCGTAAATGTATTCCCTTCAAAAAACTGAATGCGCACCGAATCAAACTCGGCATACGTCAAGCCCGGATAAATCTGAATTTCCACAGGAGAAAGTTCTTCTGTTTCCGCAATAAACTGTCCGATGAAAAACTGACCTTTCCGGAACATAACACCATCTTTGAAATACTCCGCTTCAATCGTCGGATTTGTTTCTCCCGAATACAAGTAGACTTCTCCGGTAACGCTTGCCCCAAAATGATTGGATTTATACGTTGAATCGCTGTAAATCATCAATTGCGGATTGTCGTTGTAATCATCCCCCGACAGCTTGAAATACCGATTTTGCGGCATTGGTTCATTGAACATCATGAACGATTGCTGTTTTAAGGTGATAAACCCTTCTCCGGGCAACGATTCATAAGGTAAGTGCAAACACCAGCCGTAGCGCAAATCTTCTTTCATGAATACGCGCGCAAATTGCTCGTACGTCATGTCGTCGTAATGAAGAATGTTGTTTTTCATCTGGTATTCATACACCTGGTACATCCATGTCGTCAGGAGCACAAACGCCAGCGTAAACGCATTCGCGTACCACTTGGATTTCTGGAGCAAAAACGCCAGCGGAATCGCCAAAACGGGCAATACATCAATGTAAGGACGCATGCCCAGGCCGCCACCGTACCACCAGCACCACCACGACGCGGTGACGTAGGTGAAAATGGCAAAAAAGACGATGCTTCCCCAAAACAGATTTCGTTGATGACGATACAATACATACCAGCCCGGAAGCAACAACAACAATACCGGAGCAAAAATGAACAAGCCTTTTCGCCAGCTGAATAACACGTCCCAAATTTTTGGATTGGTCCAGAATTCAAATGTTTCGGTGGTGTAGGTATTCAGCGCGAATTTACCTGTTTGATCGTAGGTATTCCACAACTGAAAGCCGAGGAAAAGCAGAAAAACTGCAACTCCGGGCAACAAGTGCTTCCAATGTTTCGTAAAGAGCAGTTTCAACCGTCCGAAAAACAATTGCGTACTTGTAAACATAAACGGCACAAAAGCCAGTACCAGAACATTGGTCGGACGAATCATGACCGCCCAGCCTAAAAACAGGCAAAACAGGATAAAGTGTTTCGCCGTATGTTCATCAGCCCATTTCTTGGCAAAGAATAACATCCACGCGACAATGGCAAACGAGAATACATGTGAAAACGGAGTCAGTACATACGTGAAATAACTGGCATCGGTCCCGAAAACCAGCATACACAATACAACAGCTATTAGAATCCGGTCAATGTGATAACGCCTGAGCAGAAAATAAATCCCCAAACAGCCCAACAACAGGTAAAAAACCGAGGCAAAATTGGCCATGAACTGATACGGCTTACTATAACCATCAGCCGGATAATCGGTGCTTTTGGCATAAATATGCGCCACCGCAAAAAACGGGATCATCGAGAAAGCCGTTCCTGTGTAATACTTATTGGTTGCCTTTCCTTTCGTGAAATAGAGGTTATTGGCAAACCTGGAATTTTTGTACGTTTTCTCGATTTTCGGTAAAAATTCAAAATTGGAAGTCTTGTAAATGAACCATTGTGGCAGGTAACAATAATAGCCGGAACCGTCAGAAAGAATGGGTTCACCTTTTTTAGCTTCCTCGTTTGACCAGCCGAAATAACGATCGGATTTAGTACCGAAAGTTACCGCAAGCGTGATCATAAACAATATGAAAAACAATTTCGTATGGCGTATACCAATCAGGAATAACAATGTACGCATTACAAAGTAGCTTTTTGTCGTAAGTAAAAATCCAGTATCACCATCGCGGCCATGGCTTCCACAATAGGAACAGCTCTAGGAACCACGCACGGATCGTGTCTTCCTTTACCGGTTAATGTTGTTTCTTCGAGGTTCGTATCAATGGTTTGTTGCTCGGTCATAATGGTTGCAACAGGCTTAAACGCTACCCTGAAATCAATGGGCATTCCGTTTGAAATACCACCTTGAATTCCACCCGAATGATTGGTTGAAGTTCCTCCACCGGCTGTAAAAGCATCGTTGTGCTGTGAACCGCGCATTTCGACACCATCAAATCCTGAACCGATGGTAAAACCCTTTACTGCGTTGATTGACAACATTGCTTTGCCCAATTCGGCATGCAATTTATCGAATACCGGCTCGCCCAAACCTGCAGGAGTTCCGGTAATCACACAACGTACGCAACCGCCAATCGTATCGCCGTCTTTACGCACTTCGCGAATCAGGTTTTCCATGTGTTCGGCGGTTTCCATATTGGGAACACGCACCGCATTGTTTTCTCGTATTTGTGCCAAATCTACCGACCACGTTCCTTCCCAACGAATGGAACCAACCTGATCTACAAAAGCATCAATGCGAACTCCGATTGTTGCAAGCAGCTGTTTAGCTATCGCTCCGGCCACAACACGAGCTATGGTTTCACGCGCGCTGGAACGTCCTCCGCCTCTCGGATCGCGGATTCCGTATTTTTGCTGATAAGTAAAATCGGCATGCGACGGTCGAAAAGCGGTATTCAGCTCATCGTAGTCCTGCGGTTTTTGATTTGTATTGCGTACCAGAAAACCGATAGGAGTTCCGGTTGTTTTTCCTTCAAAAATACCTGAGAAAAATTCGACTTCGTCGGCTTCTTTGCGCTGCGTCACAATGGCCGATTGTCCGGGTTTACGGCGGTCCAATTCGTGTTGAATGGCCTCAAAATCAAGAGCAAATCCGGCGGGAACGCCATCAATAACACCACCTATCCCCGCTCCGTGCGATTCACCGAACGAAGACAAACGAAATATGTGGCCGTAAACTGAGCCCATTTAATCGGTTTTAAGCTGGTTTTCCCATTTCGATACAACGGCCGTGGCCACACTGTTTCCAATGACATTTGTCGCACTACGCCCCATATCCAATAGCGGATCAATTCCCAAAAGCAAGGCCAGACCTGCTTCCGGAATACCAAAAGATGCAAGCGTTCCGGCAATCACCACTAACGATGCGCGCGGCACACCGGCAATTCCCTTACTGGTAAGCATGAGCACCAGCAACATGGTCATCTGTGTTCCCATACTTAAATCCATTCCGTAACTCTGCGCAATGAACAACGAAGCAAACGTCATGTACATCATACTTCCGTCGAGGTTAAACGAATACCCCAACGGCAATACAAAACTCACAATCTTTTTATCACAGCCGAAATCTTCCAGTTCCTGCATGGTTCGCGGGAAAGCAGCTTCGGAACTCGATGTACTGAAAGCAATCAAGACAGGATCTTTGATACGTCGGAACAGACCGAAAATGCGTTTTTTGATCACTAAGAAACCGGCGAGGAATAAAATTCCCCACAGCAATAACAAGCCTCCGTAAAATTCGGCGATGAAGATCACGTAGGTATTCAATACTTCTAATCCTTGTTTTGCAATGATCGCTGTCATGGCGCCGAATACGGCAAACGGTGCGAAATTCATCACATATCCGGTGATTTTCAAAATGATGTCTGCCAGCATTTCGAGTGCATTCACCAATGGCTCTACTTTTTTCCCGATAGCAGCACAAGCCACTCCAAAGAACAATGAGAATACCACAATTTGTAATATTTCGTTGTGCGCCATCGCCTCAATCGGGCTTTTCGGGAACACGTGGTTTAAAAATTCTTTGAATGAAAGCGCTACTTTCTCCACTCCGGTCGACGTTCCTGCATCAGGAAGCGGTAAATCCATCATCAATCCGGGTTTGAACAGGTTTACCAATACCATTCCGAGCAATAAACTCACAAACGAAGCACTAAGGAACCACAGTAGAGTTTTTCCGCCTATTCGACCAACAGCTTTAATATCGCCCAAACGCGCTACACCTACTACCAAGGTTGAGAACACGAGCAAGGCCACAATCATTTTGATCAACCGCAGGAAAATATTTTCGCTTAGCGCAGTGAAATACTGCAATTTGGTATCGCGCGATTCGTTGAGTTTGACTTTTTTCTCAGCTAGCTTGGTGTTTTCGGTAACAAGTATATTTGTATCCGCCAACAGTTTGACAGATGCTTCTACAGATGATTGAGCTGCAGTTCTTTCAGAAGCCTCTTTCCGCACATGACCGATCAAAACAATATTGGCCTGAATCTTTTCATCGATCTTGTGCAACTCCTTGTTTTCGTAGTTAACGTAGTTTTTATTCAACAAAACGCCAACTCCTATCCCAAGAAATAAGCCGATGAAAATATAGAGCGTTAATCTGCTTTTTTTGCCTCCTGTTTGAACGTGCGCCATAGTCCTTTAATTACGAATGATGTCTTCGGTGATTTTCAAAATCTCGCGGACTTCTTCCAACGTCGGAGCTTCAGCATAAGTTCTAAGCACTGGCTCGGTTCCCGAAGCGCGAATCATCAACCAACGGTTATCGTCGAAGATAAATTTCCAGCCATCGATTGTTCCTACTTCACGAACGTTGTATTTCCCGAAAGCAGTGTATTTATTGTTATTGCAGTTAGCAACCACTTCATTTTTCAAGGCTTCGGTCAAATGCAAATCGTTGCGCTCAAATTTAAATGCACCAACAATTTCATAAACTTCGTCAATCAATTCATCCAGCGTTTTGCCCGATTTGGCCATGAATTCCCAGACAATCAATCCCATCCAGATACCATCGCGCTCAGGAATATGGCCTTTCACAGCAATTCCACCCGATTCTTCACCACCGATCAATACATCTTCTTCTACCATGATTCCGGCGATGTATTTGAAACCGATCTTCACCACTTCCGATTCGAGGTTGTAGTGTTTCGCCATTTGACCAACCCGCGGTGTGGTACTGAAAGCCGTAACGACTTTACCTGTCTGTTTTTTGTACTTCACCAGGTAGTGCATCAGCAACAAAATGATATGGTGCGAATCGATGAATTCTCCTTTTCCGTTGTACAAACCGATTCTGTCGGCATCACCGTCGGTTGCCAAAGCGCAATGAATATTTCCTTTTTGCTTGATGTAAGCTTCAAGCGGTTGTAAGTTTTTCTGGATCGGTTCGGGAGCTTGTCCGTAAAACGACGGATTGTGCTCGCAATGCAACAATTGTACGTTTGGCAAAATGCGACGAATCACATTCTGGCCAGCGCCATACATGGCATCGTAAACCAAATTTAGATCTGATTTACGAATGGCTTCGAGGTCGAAATGCTGTTCAATATGCTTGACATAACGCGTTTCAAAATCCACGATTTCCAATTGCCCTTTCGCTAAAAATGGGTCCAATTCCACTGCAGCGTAATCAAACGGAACGGCTTCAGGAATAATATCTTCAATTTCCTGTACTTTTTCCGGAGTAAGCGGTCCGCCATAATGCGCTTTTAGCTTAAATCCGTTATACGACGGCGGATTGTGGCTTGCCGTAAGGATAATTCCCAAACCGCACGAAAGCTGATTGGCAGCCAGTGAAATCATCGGTGTTGATACAAATCCACGAGACAATTTCACTTCAATTCCTTCGTGCAACAATACTTTTGTGACAGTATCGGCAAACAATTCACCTGCAAACCGGCAATCATGCCCAACGGCGATGCGTTGATTCAACCCCGATTCTTTGAGCCATTTTGCAGTTGCATACGCTACACGCGCTACATTTTCTACTGTAAACTCTTCTGCGATGATAGCTCTCCAGCCATCTGTACCAAATTTGATTTTTGTTGCCAATACTCGTTTTTTTAAGAGTGTCAAAGATATAAAAACAGCTGTTGATTCAGCGGTTTAGGATTTTTTATCCTGCGTTTTTTTGGTGGTAATCAAATAGGACGAATAGCCGTCATTATTACCAATTGTCAGTTTCGAATCGGCCTGTTGACAGAGGAGGTCGATCAATGACAAGGCAAACGCATTTTCAGGTGAATCCCAGGCATTGTTTTTCACCAACCCAACAACCAATAACTGATAGGATTCTTCATCTTCCGTGAGCGTCAACCGGAACGTTCCTTTGGTTTGTTCCAGTTTTTGGAACGAATTACCGATGATTTCATTCAGGATCAATCCGATGGAAATCGCGACATCGGGCGAAAGTTGTGCTTCTTCTGCTTCAATGGAAATTTCTATTGCAATTGGTAAAAACTCGAAGTTATGCGCCTGAACCAGTGACAGAAAGAGGTGTCGGAAGAAATAATCGACTTGCAGCATTGATAGATTAATATCGCTGTAAATCATTTCCTGAATGCGCGCCATGGTGTTGATTCGCATGATTCCGGCCCGAATTTCTTTCTTAATCGCTTTGTCGGAAACGCTGTCCAGCTGCAAATTCAACAAACTTGAAACAATTTGCAGGTTGTTTTTCACCCGGTGATGCACTTCCTGCAAGAGCGTTTCTTTCTGTTCGAGTGAAGCTCTTAAGCGGTCTTCGGCGTACTTTTTCTCGAAGAAAACCGGCACATCAAATTGCTCGGTCGTTTTTCCTTTCTGATTGGCCGTCAGGTATTCCTTGATTTTTTCAGGCGGTGCCATGATGAATGTACAACGCTCTGCTCCGGTGGCCTCGCATTCCAACTCGACGGTTGTTAACGGAAACCCAAAGCTTTCTTCGCACCATCCCGAAGAATAACCACAACTCATGGTACAAACCGGAATATCAGATTTCCGACCGACTTTTTTCCACGATTGTGCTTCGAAGGAATTGTGATGGTAAAACTTTAGAAAATAATTTTCATCCGGCGATGGATTGCATTCAGGTAAAAGCTCCACATTCGCCCAGCCTGTATAGGCAAAATGCACGGGACCGGCCGCCAGTTTTTCAACCGGATCAACAAGGTTCATGCGCTGGTGAAACGACAAAGCATCTTTCTTTCCCAATACATGTCCGATATCGAACAGGAAATTATTACCGATCCTGGTTGCTTCATCTTCCGGACGATTGCTGTACAATTCTTTGATAATGTCCAGAAATTCATACGACAGCGACGAACTTTTAAACAGTACATACCGCTCGTTGTTGATGATGATTTCGCCTTGTTCGGGTTCGATGGAAATGGACTCAAAATAAGCATTCACATTCTTTTCAGCCGTATCGAAAATAGCTTCAAATGCTTCGGGAACCTGCACCGTTTTACGCACTTTACCGATAATCAACTGTTCTCTCAAACGCTCATTTTCCGATTGGAGTCGTTGAATCTCTTCTTTCAGCAACTGAATCTGTGTTGTGTCCTGATTTTCCAAATAGTAGTGTTTTAAAAAACTATCTCTTTCAACCATTTTGGTTTGAGGTAAGGAAGATAGCTGAATTATTTAACAAAACACCACTTTGGAGGAAGAAAAATAACAATCTAATTCCATAAATCCAGCGGATGCTTTTATCCATGTTAAATTAAAAAATCCCGTTACCTGCCTAAGGCTGACAACGGGATTTATATTTTCATCCGAACTACGCAGTGTATTCATGGATTGTTTTTTCGATAATCGCCACACATTCCATTAATTGCTCTTCAGTCATTACCAAAGGCGGTGCAAAACGAATGATATTTCCGTGTGTCGGTTTTGCCAGCAAACCGTTGTCTTTCATTTGTACGCACAAATTCCAGGCAGTTTTGCTTTCAGGTGTATCGTTGATGATAATGGCATTCAACAATCCTTTTCCACGTACACTTACGATTAGATCAGTTGACGCGATAATACGGTTCATTTCAGCGCGGAAAATAACTCCCAAACGCTCGGCATTTTCGGCCAATTCTTCATCACGGACCACTTCCAACGCTGCAATTGCTACTTTCGCCGCAAGCGGATTTCCACCGAAAGTAGAACCGTGTTGTCCGGGTTTGATCACCATCATGATGTCATCGTTCGTCAATACGGCAGAAACGGGATAAACGCCACCAGAAACCGCTTTACCAAGAATCAAAATATCCGGTTTCACGTTTTCGTGATCTACAGCCAGTAATTTACCTGTTCGTGCAATTCCGGTCTGAACCTCATCAGCAATGAACAAAACGTTTGCTGCTTCGCACAGTGCCTTGGTAGTTGACAAATAACCTGCATCGGGAACAAAAACACCTGCTTCGCCCTGAATCGGTTCTACTAAAAATCCGACTACATTCGGTTGCTTTAATGCCGCTTCAAGTGCTTTGGTATCATTGTACGGAATACAGATAAATCCGGGAGTAAACGGCCCGAAGTTTTTGTTCGCATCCGGATCGTTTGAAAACGAAATGATAGTGGTTGTTCGTCCGTGGAAATTACCATCACACACAATAATCTGCGCCTGATTTTCATCAATCCCGCGTTTTTCGTAGCCCCATTTGCGAGCCAGTTTGATAGCAGTTTCAACCGCTTCGGCTCCGGTATTCATCGGAAGCACTTTGTCAAAACCAAAATATTCGGTGATGAACTGTTCGTAAACACCCAATGAATCGTTGTAAAAAGCACGTGATGTTAAGGTAAGCGTTTGCGCCTGTTCGATTAATGCATCTACAATCTTCGGATGGCAATGACCTTGATTTACAGCTGAATAAGCTGATAAAAAGTCAAAATATTGTTTTCCTTCCACATCCCAAACGTGAACTCCTTTTCCGCGGGAAAGTACCACCGGTAGCGGATGGTAGTTGTGCGCTCCAAAACGATCCTCTAATTGTATCAATTCCTGCGACGACAATTTTTCCATTGTTTCCATAATTAAAAACGTTTTTTTGAATCTTTTTGCTCGTCGCGGAGAGCAACCATCCTTTCCTCGTTCACGGTTGTCGGAGAGAAATCATCCAATAGACAATGCAAAGATAAAGAAAGAAATTAAAAAACGAAAATCTCCATACAGGCTTACTTTCGTTTCAATTCCGTAACTTTGTTTACCAAAATAAAGCCTGTGGCAACTGTACATTTTTCTCGTCCGAACAGCGATTTTTTTGCGACACTCCGCAAGTCTGTTGAGCAGTATTTTAGCGAAAACAAACTGGATTCTTCCGGTAATTCGCATCTGTATTGGAAAGCAACGATCCTTATCACCACTTACATTGCCTGTTACCTGACAATCATGTTATTACCTATTCCGATGTGGCTGGGCGCTATTCTGGCCTTGTTTTTAGGATTTATTCAGGCGCTGGTTGGGTTTAATATCATGCACGATGCCTGTCATGAAGCGTTCAGTGATGACAAACGCATCAATTACTTTTTCGGACTTTCGATGAACGCCCTGGGCAGCGATGCTTTCATGTGGCGCCAAAAGCACAATGTCATTCACCATACCTATACCAATATCGACGGTGTGGATGACGATATCGCCAAATCGCCGCTCCTGCGCATGAGCGAAACACAACCACGTTTTAAAGCCCATCGTTTTCAGCACATTTATCTTACCTTTTTATATGCGATCAGTACCATTTTCTGGGTTTTGTTAAAAGACTTCCAGCATTATTTTATGGGACATGGTTACGCTGTTGAAGTCGGAAAAATGAAACTGATCGACCACCTGATGTTTTGGACCACCAAAGTCATTTACATGGGCCTTTATGTTGTGCTTCCGATTATGGTTTGGGGCGTTTGGCCAGCCATTGTAGGCTTTGTATTGATGCACGCCATGCTGGGATCGGTGATGTCATTTGTGTTTCAGTTAGCACATGTGGTAGAAAATGTTGAATTTGAGCATCATCATGGTGAATCTACTCAGATCGATGCAGAATGGGCGGTCTATCAAATTGCAACTACCAGTGATTTTGCTCCGCGTAATAAAGTGGTGAGCTGGTTTCTTGGTGGATTGAACTTTCAGGTCGAACACCATTTATTCCCGCGTATTTCGCACGTTCATTATCCGGCCATTCAGCAAATTGTAGCAAAAATCTGTGCTGATTACGGTGTTGAATACCGTTATTACCCAACGATGAACGCAGCATTGGCGTCTCATTTCCGTCACATGAAACACCTCGGACAAATGGATCATCCTACTCCAATAGTTTCCTGAAAATTGTTTTCGATTACGGCTTTTTCAGGTTTTCTACAACACTGTGATCGTAGTCTTTGAGTGTTTCTTCGCTGATAATCCACGGAATTTTGAAGTATTGTTTTCTGAACCATAATTCAAACGCCGGATCTAAAAACTCATAAATACCGTCTTCGCCTTTGTGGATCATATCGTTACCCGCAAGGATTTCTTTGTTTTTGGAGACGTTTCGCGGTGTACCAATGTTGTAGCGCTGCATCACGCGCGTGGATGTCAGTTGTTTCTCCTGCATAGTGACTGCTTTTAGCAGATTTACCTGCGTATTACTCAATCCTTCAATTTCGCGTTGATAGAGCGGTTGATTGGCATAAATGAGTTCATCGAGCGCATGAGCAAACTGATCAAAGCGCGCTATCTTGTCGGTGGTATTCCAGACGTAATGCGACAATTGCTGCACGTACCACGAGTGATTACGCATGATCATAGGAATGATGCGGGCAATGACCGGCTCTATCTTTTTACCGGTTTCACGAAAACTTTCCTGGATAAACGAAACCCACTTTTCTTCTTTGATTTTAGGGAGCAGGAACAAATCACCGAATCGGTAAAACGGTTTGGATTTGTTGTTGAAAATATCGGAAAGCATGTGTCGCTTACTGCCATATAAACAATAAGTGACCTGTTTTTGGCGCTGCCAAATCGCACGCATTTTCTTTTCGAAGCGCTCAAACTCAGGAAAAGATGTCAGATTTTGAAATTCATCCAAACAAATAATCAGCTTAATTCCCTTGGCTTTGGCAATGCGCTCGGGTAAATCCAGAAGCTCGTCTGTGTGTTGCACGATTTTTTCCCAATCGTACTTGATGGTCAAATCAATATTCGGCTTCACTCCTATTTGCACAGACGGTACCAAATGATGCAAGAATTGCTTTACATCATCCATCCAATCCTGCCATTTGGTAGAAGTTGCTTTGATGACTTCGCGGGTGAATACTTCGAAAAATTCGGTCTCGTTACTAATGGTAAACAAGTCGATTACTACTGTTTTGTGTAGTTTTTCGGTCTTTTGAATGTCTAATACTACTTTTTCAACCAACGAAGATTTACCCCAGCGACGAGGAGAAATAATAATCGTATTGGTGCCTCCCAACAAGTTGCGACTAAGCTTTAAGGCTTCTTCTTCTCTGTTGGTAAACGATTTGGTACTAACTGTATTACCGAATATAAACGGCGAAAATACTTCTTGTCCCATAACATTCATTTACACAAATGTAGGACATTTTTATCGTTATACCAAACAGTATTATACCACATAGTATTATACCAAAAGGTATAAACTAGAAAAGTGTTGGCTGAACGTCTTCATCATCCTCATCCGGTTTGGATAAATCCCACTCAATTGTAGGCGCTTCACCATCAACTGCATCAACTGCATCTACATCATCTGAGTCTGTATCCAATTCCAAATCAAGCACTTCGTCTTCCGGCCACGGAATATCGCCTTCAATTGAATGGGTCAGTACTACCTCTTTGATTTTCAATTTGGTGAGTTGATTCCCTTGTGCTTTCATCCCTTTTATTTCGATGAAATCAGCGACTTCTACTTCGTTATCCGGCAGATTTTTGGTTTCTTTCAGCAACTTATTGTACACGATTTTGATCTTCGGACGGAATGCTGTAGAAACCACATCGAGGTATGAACCTTCCGATTCGGAAATGTAGCTCACGCGTTTATCAGAAGTAATTTCACAGCAGAAACGTTTCACAAAATGCAATTCGCGCTCAGCATCAAAATACACCGCTGAAATTGGTCTGTCCGGAACCCATTTTTCGATGTGTACCATATCCTCGTCAAAGTGATTCGACAAATCAAAGGTAGATAAGCGGTACTCGCCGTTTTTATAAAGCGTCAGCAAGCGATCTTCACCTTTAAACGACCCGAGGAATTTTCCACGACCTTCGTCATTCAAACGGCCAACCACCGTATCGAACCAAATCTTACGTGCGGCAAGCGTAGAACCACCGACTTCTTTTTGGGTGATTTTCTGCACGATTTCTTTCGTAACGCGATTTCCGGCAGCACTTCTGGCTTTGATCAGCAAATCACCAAGGTCGATATCGAAACGCAAACGTTTCAAGTGCGGACGTGGACGTAAGTGAATAGTCACCACTTCGCGCTCACCATTCGGATGAACGGAGAAATACAACAGTTTCGAGCCTTTCACGCCTCGTGTAAGATCGTATTCCGTATCGCGAGTCACAGAATTCACGAAGAAACGTTTCATCATGGTAGCGCCGCCTACACCATCCTGATACATCACATGATAGATGGTGCGTTTGTCGCCTTTTTTCCAAACATCGGCATGCACAATTCCTTTTCCGACAAATTTCTTTTCGGAGACCTTTGTAATCATGAATTTACCGGTGTTAAAAAACACGATGATATCGTCGATTTCGGAACAATCGTTCACCGCTTCGGTCTTTTTTAAGCCCCAGCCGATGAATCCTTCTTCGGTATCTACGTACAACTTACGATTAGCAATAATTACTTTACTGGCCGCAATGGTATCGAATATTTTGATTTCGGTTTTGCGTTCTTTTCCGGCACCGAAACGTTTTTTCAAATCCTTGAAGTATTCAATCGCGTATTCTACCAGATTGGCTAAACTGGCACGTACTTCTTCCATTTCGGCTTCCAGTTTCGCGATCAATTCGTCGGCTTTATCAGAATCGAAACGCGTGATCCGTATCATTGGAATCTGCGTCAATTTCGCTAGATCTTCATCGACAATATCACGAAGGAAACTCTTTTTAAACGGATCAAAACGTTTGTATAAGTAACCGTAAAGTGTTTCTCTGTCGGAGTAATGCTTGAAATCGATGTACATTTCCTCGCGGATGAAAATCTTTTCAAGCGTCGCGAAGTGCCATTGTTGCTGCAATTCAGTGAGTCGGATTTCCAACTCGCGTTTGAGCAATTGCAGCGTATTATCGGTGTTTGTTCTGAGAATTTCGGTAACTCCCATAAAACGCGGCGTATCGCCATCAATTACCGACGCATTGGGCGAGATCGAAACCTCACAATCGGTAAAGGCGTACAACGCATCAATCGTTTTATCAGGCGAAACTCCGGGCGCCAGGTGAATAACGATTTCCGCTTCGGCAGCCGTGTTGTCTTCTATTTTACGGATCTTGATTTTCCCTTTTTCATTGGCTTTCAGCACAGATTCGATCAACGATGTTGTGGTGCAACCAAACGGAATCTCATTGATCATCAAGGTCTTGTTATCGAACTTTTTGATCTTGGCACGAACGCGTACTTTTCCACCGCGTAATCCGTCGTTGTAATTGGAAAAATCAGCCATTCCGCCATTCATGAAATCGGGGTAGATTTCTACCTTTTTTCCACGCAAATGGTTAATTGACTGATCGATGAGTTCAATAAAATTGTGCGGAAGGATTTTACAAGCCATCCCCACGGCAATTCCTTCAGCACCTTGCGCTAACAGAATCGGGAATTTAACCGGCAAATTATCCGGCTCCTTGTTTCGGCCGTCATAACTCAATAACCACTTGGTGGTTTTCGGGTTAAAGACCACATGGCTGGCAAACTTCGATAAACGCGCTTCGATGTACCGCGGAGCTGCTGCACCGTCGCCGGTGAGCGTATTTCCCCAGTTTCCCTGACAATCGATGAGTAGATCTTTTTGACCAAGCGCCACCAAGGCATCACCGATAGATGCATCACCGTGCGGGTGATACTTCATGGTATTTCCGATAACGTTGGCAACTTTGTTATAGCGTCCGTCATCGAGTTCTTTCATGGAGTGCATGATTCGTCGTTGCACTGGTTTGAAACCGTCATACAACGAAGGAACCGCACGTTCGAGGATTACGTAGGAAGCATAATCAAGGAACCAATTTTCATATAACCCGCTGAGCGGAATGATATTATCGTCGACGGTTTTTTTCTCAAACGGATGATTTTCATCGTGTCCGTTTTCGTTATTTCCCTTGTCATCGTACTGTTCTTCGCTATCGTTATCCAGCGGAACATTTTCGTCTTCTGCCATCGTTTAAGAAGCTTTTTCAATTTGTTCTTCATCTTCTTCCGGAAGTTTCATATCGTCCGGATCTTTTTCAACTCGTAAATTATCAATGATAAAATCTTGTCGTTCGGGTGTGTTTTTCCCCATGAAATAAGACAAAATCGTTTCGATGGAAGCATCTTTGGTTAGCAACACGGGTTCCAAACGAATGTCTTCACCAATGAAGTGCTGAAATTCATCCGGAGAGATTTCACCCAATCCTTTAAATCGTGTAATCTCAGGGTTTTTACCCAATTCCGCGATCGCATCTCTACGTTCCTGTTCCGAATAACAGTAGATGGTTTTCTTCTTGTTTCGTACCCGGAACAACGGTGTTTGCAATACGTACACGTGATTCCGTTTCACCAGATCGGGAAAAAACTGCAGGAAGAACGTCAGCAACAACAACCGAATGTGCATTCCATCGACATCGGCATCGGTAGCGATCACAATGTTGTTGTAACGCAGGTTGTCCATGTCTTCCTCAATATCGAGAGCGGCCTGAATGAGGTTAAATTCCTCGTTTTCGTACACCACTTTTTTGGTGAGTCCGTAACAGTTGAGCGGCTTACCACGCAAGGAGAAAACCGCCTGTGTGTTGACATCGCGCGATTTGGTAATGGACCCACTCGCGGAATCACCCTCGGTGATAAACAAAGTGGTCATTTCGCGTTTTTCGTCTTTCAGATCAGTCAAATGCGTACGGCAATCGCGCAATTTCTTGTTGTGAAGACTTGCTTTTTTAGAGCGATCACGCGCCAGCTTACGAATTCCGGAGAGTTCTTTTCGCTCACGTTCCGACTGCTTGATTTTCTTCTCGAGCGTTTCAGCTACATCCGGATTCCGGTGCAGATAATTATCCAAACTTTCTTTCAGGAAGTCGTTGATAAACGAGCGCATGGATTTTCCGCCCGGCTCAATTTCCTGTGAACCTAATTTCGTTTTGGTTTGCGATTCGAAAACCGGCTCCATCACTTTCACCGCAATGGCCGCTACAATTGATTGACGAATATCAGCAGCATCGTAGTTTTTGTTGTAGAAATCGCGGATGACTTTGGCAATCGATTCCCGAAAGGCACTTTGGTGCGTACCACCTTGTGTCGTATGCTGTCCGTTGACGAAGGAATAATAATCTTCGCCATATGTTTTTCCATGGGTAAATGCCACTTCGATGTCTTCGCCTTCGAGGTGAATAATCGGATATAGCGGATCACCATCCATGTTGTCTTCCAGCAAATCTTTCAAACCGTCTTTCGACTGGTATTTTTCGCCGTTGAAATAAATACTTAACCCGCGGTTGAGGTAGCAGTAGTTCCAGAACATTTTGATGAGGTAAGGCGTTCTGTAACTGTATTTTTTGAAGATCGATTCATCGGGTGTAAATTCAACATACGTTCCGTTGATCTCGTCGGTTTTCTCGATTGGCAAATCTTCAACGAGCTCGCCTTTCGAAAAAGAAGCCTGTTTCTTTTCACCTTCACGCACCGAATAAACCATGAAATAATCGCTCAACGCGTTCACCGCCTTGGTTCCTACACCGTTCAATCCGACCGATTTTTTAAATGCCTTGGAATCGTACTTTCCGCCGGTGTTCATTTTCGACACCACTTCCACTACTTTTCCCAACGGAATGCCACGACCGTAATCGCGCACCATAACTTTTCCGTCTTTCACTTTCACGTCTATCTTGCGGCCGTTTCCCATCACAAATTCGTCGATGCAGTTATCCACCACTTCTTTCACCAGGATGTAAATCCCATCGTCGGCGGCTGAACCGTCACCCAATTTCCCGATGTACATTCCCGGACGCAAGCGAATATGTTCTTTCCAGTCAAGCGACCGTATGTTCTCTTCCGTATACTGATTTTCCGCCATAATTCCACTGATAGTGCAAGTAACAAATATAACATGGATTCGGCCCTGAAAGTTGTAGGTGCAGAACGAGTTATGAACGATGGGAGGTTAATTGAAAAGGAGAACTTAAATGATAAATTATCAATGATGAATTATCGAGAAGCCCCCTTTATAATTCATCATTGATCATTCATAATTACTTGTATTCTTCGATGATCATTTTCACATTCCGCAATTGAAATTCTTGTTTCCCCTGATTCCAGATATAAACCCGAACAGTTTCATACTCTTGCAGATAATCATGGATTTGCACCTCAAATTCCAACGCCACCCAACCATCGCGACCTTCTTCGCGGTCATTGAACAAATCGATGCTTTTGTAGTAGCGTTTCTTCGTTTTGGAAGAATTGGCATCGATCACGAGGTAAACACCTTCAAAACGATTCTTACCGATCTGTTTCTCCAATTGAACGCGCAGGTAATATCGTTCGTTGGTGCGGTTCACAGGAAGCAACTGATCTATCGTAAACAGAAACTCGTCGGTTGGAAGCACGTTTCTTTCAGAAGCTTCGTCGAGCAATAGTGTTTCTGAGTTTTTATCGCCAAACGGAACGCACGATTTGGTGAAATTCCAGCGGTCACTGTTGTCGGAGTTCCAGAACTGTAAACTCGCAACATAATTCTCTTTGGTAAATCGTTGGTTCGTCATAAAACCGGTAGACATTTCCCAAAAACGAATTCCGCCAATGAGAGCGCAAATTGCTATGAAACTGAAAGCCAAAACTTTTTTTCGCTCAGCTACCACAAAAAGCGGCAGGAGTAAAAAGAACAGGTGCTCTGTAAACGGACGGTTTCCAAACGGTGATTCATAATCCCAGCACCACCACGAAAAAATAAGCCAGCAATTGATGAGCCAATAAACGCCGAGCCATAGTGCCTGAAACCGGTTTTTTCGAAACCACAGTACAATTCCGATTACCGAAAGCAGTAAAACCGGCATGTGCACAAATAATCCGATTCGGAAACTTAAAAAGCAAGTCAGGATCGGCGGATGGAAAAAGTTGAATCCTTCACCGCTATAGGACCAAACAATCCAATTGCCGGTTTGCCATTTCCAGGAGCAAAACAAGAGCGAAACGATTGCCATGCAGGAAACAAATGCGCCCAAAAGCAATCGCCAATGACCAAAAAGTTGTTTAACCCAGGCCAGCAATTCGGTTTTCGTTCCCAGTAAAAACGGGATGAGTAAAACCACTGTTATATTGGTTGGCCGCACGAGCAAGATCAATCCGAGAACGAGGCCGAGAAAGATCATTCGTTTCAGTGTGATTGCTTCTTTTAAGCGAATCGTTAAAAACGTAAACGACCCAAATAAGAAAAACGAATAATGGTGTGTGAACGAAGGCGTTGAAAACGAATAATACATCAGCGGTGTCGCCACATAAAGCAATGGAATCAACCAATCAACCTGACGGTTTTGGTTCGGGAAAAAGTGTAAAACACACTTTCTGAACAGGTAAATCCCCAACCATGTGTAGACTAAACTTCCCAGGAAATAACACCAGTGAAAGATCTCTGAATAACCATCAACAGGTCCACCGCTGATCCACGAAAGGAAACACGCGAGTAAAAAGAAGGGTAATTGCAAAAGTGCCGTTCCGGGAAAGTACTTATCGTAAACGTGTCCGTTTTTGTCTTTGAACAGGTACAGCTGATCAATATCGTTGGCATGATAACGTTGCTCGGCTTTTTTGGGTTCATTGAAAGTTGGATCGTTGTAAATCAGCAAAGCCGGCAAATAGGCATAATAACCACGTCCATCTGACCGGATCACTTCCATTACCTTGTCGTCTTTCACCAGTTTATAGCCCGAATAAATTGTCAGCAGGACAACGAACCAAATCAACGGTGAACGCAATGCTTTCAACAAATTCATCTTATTTATTCCGGCGCAGCCAGCCGCGTTTGTAGAACACAAAAATGAGGGATGAAGCCATTAAGAACATAAATCCAATCGCATAAAAGTAACCATAGCGCCAGTTCAGTTCGGGCATGTACTTAAAATTCATCCCGTATACTCCAACAATAAACGTGAGCGGAATGAACACGGCGCTGATAACGGTCAACACCTTCATGATTTCGTTCATTTTCTGGCCCTGCGCGGCATAATACAGGTTGGTCAATCCGTCGAGGATTTGTTTTTGCTCCTCAATTTCGTCGATCACCACAATGCAACTATCTTTCAGATCGAGGAAATAATGATCGTTTTCTTCCGCGAAAAAATGATTCTCGGCCCGGTCAATCTGCCCCACCAGTTCACGAATGGGCTGAATAATTTTCCGCAATTCGGCCAGTTTCCGTTTCTGCCATTCGATGCGACGCAGAACCTCACTTTTGGGAAATCGCACCACCAATGATTCCAGTGTAATGGTCGTCGAAGCAATTTCCTCCACAACTTCCGTGTAGTTATCAATAATCGCTTCGAGCATACGAAACAAGAGGAAATCTGGACCCTGTATGCGAATCTTGCCTTTTTTCAGCTCGAGGCGATCGCGCACTTCAGGAAAATGATCGGAAACGCGTTCCTGAAACGAAATCAGGTAATTTTTGCCGACAATAAAACTGATACGTTCTTTTTTGAGTTCAAAATCGTTCTCTTTGGAAGGCAAGGCTGAAACGATCGAAAAGAAAATATAGCCTTCACATTCTTCCAAACGCGGACGCTTGGTGCCTTTGAACAAATCTTCCTGGATCAGTTTGTCAATGGATAACATCTCACAAAACTTAGCAATAGCCTCTTTGTCTTCCATCGAGTGGAAGTTGAGCCAATGCATCAATTCAGGTTCATTTTCCGGCTTAAAATGTGTCAGAAAATAACCGATATCGTCCTTTGTAATGGTTAATACATCGGCGTTGTAACGATAATGTTGGACCGGTTTTTGTTGCATTTAGCTCAGAATTTTTAAATTCAATGCTAATTTAAACATCCTTATCGAATGAAGCACCTACTTCCTTTACTCTTCGTCGTCTTTAACTGTTTTTGGGCCGTTGCTCAGGATTCCTTATTTGCAACCGTTCATGTGATCTACGGCTCACGTCCCATTGCGAAAACAGAAGGGAAATGGTTTGGCGGAAAACTGGGCGGACACGTCGGACTGGAAGTTTCACCGGGGAAAGTAGTGCATTTTAATCCCGGCGGAGCAGTTGGCGCCTGGCAGAAGAACTCAGACACCGGAAGCTACGTGGTTTCAACTATTCAGGGTTTTTACAGCACATTCGGTAGTGATTCCGTCAAGCAAATGGCGGTGAAAATCCCGATTACAGCAGCTGAATTTAAGGTTCTGGACAGTATCGCCAATCATTTTGTGGCGCAACCGCCTTATCCGTATGCGTTTTTTGGAATGCGTTGCGCAGCAGCCTGCTACCATTTGTTATCATTCACCGACGTTTACCCGGAAATCAGTAAACGAAAAATGGTGCGACGGTTTTTCTACCCACGAAAGCTACGGAAACGACTGATCAGATCGGCAAAAAAACAAGGCTGGAAAGTGACTATTACCGACGGTCGATCGACCCGGAAGTGGGACCACGATTAGACTTTTTGTAATAATCCCGGTGGCGGTCCTGCGAGTCTCTGCTTTCCCTTAATTTTTCATGAATCACCGCAATATTTCGCTGATTTTCGATGCTCAGCACGGCTTTCTTGATCTTGAATTTTTCTTTACTCGTCAAATGCCACGAAAGCGAAATACGATCTTTGAAACCTTCACGCAGGTTGATAGATACCACACGCATGGAAAACGACCGGTCAAATGCTGCCATTTTCAAGAGTTCCTCCTGATCAAAATCCTGTGTTCGCGGGAAATTGCCATAGACATTTGAAAACGGAAGGGAAAACTTATCCAAGAAGGCAATCTGACGCACTTCGTCCCCCGCAAGAAGTTTGCGCGTATCACGAATTTGGACCACCACTACACCGGAAGTATTTTCTCTGATCCATTCATCCATCGCATCGATCCACTGCATCATCGTTTTCACACCGAAATTGTCGCGCGTTCCCGCATCCATAATCTGAATCGTAGGCGTAGTAGGAAGCGTTACCATCGGCAACACAAACGGAAACGTTGCATTCATGCGCAACACGCTGGTAAAACGCATTTGGTCGACATTGTTATTGCTCAACAACTGATGAATATCAATGTTTTCGTAGGAACGAATGGTTCCTTGCGGATTGCTCTTATTGGTAGTCATAAAACTCAGTTTCTGAGAAGAAACCAGCAATCGGCGACCATCATTTACAATCGTCGGTGAAAAAATCATCACCGGAATAATGCCTTTTTGTTCCGGTTTCCGAAAATACCCCAGCGATTCATCCATCACTGAACCCGTGTTTTCGTTCAAATCTTCTTCAAACGCCATTCCACGGTCGTAGTTATAGGCATATCCGGTTTTTAAACGCGACTGGTAACGGAAGAAAATATCGTTGGTGGAAGCCGCAAACGACAGCTTATTGAGTAAATCTTCCGCAATGGCATTAAAATGCGCCGGATTGTTGATATCCACTTTATCGCCATTCTTTTGCTTCAGCATCAATGCACGGTAATAAGCGGCGCCCACCATTCCGCCGGAAGCACCTGTAATCAAAGCCGTGTGGCGTGTAAAACTTCCGCCCGAAAGCGAGTCACAGTAGCGCATGACTTCAAACATCCACGATGCGCTGCGCGAGCCACCGCCGGAAGTATTCAAAATAAACAGTACCGGTTTTTCTTCGCCTGTTTGGACTTTCCAGTTGTTGAGTAAACGAATGTAACTCAACGAATCTTTTCGCGCGGCAGCATTATCTTCACAAAAACCACGAATGGTAGACGTATTGTAATTCGTTCGGCCTTCTTCGCTGTAATTCAACCCGTAAGCCTGATTTTCAAACTGGAACATTCCCCAGTGATGAGAAAGGTAATTCATGGAAAGCAACAGTCCGATCAGCAACACGTAAGTCCAATTCCTGAGCCAGGAAACCAATGCGCTGAACAACATTAGAATGATCGTGAGCAACATCACGATGCTCATGGCTGCCGGCACATCGAAAAAGGACGAACCGCCGAACAATCCCAGCATTACAAATGTCAATACGGTGGTCACTTCAAAAATGGTGGTCGAAATGCGATTCTGAGCAAACACCTGCTGCAACAATACCGGACTGTAATGACGCGTCGAACGACATTGCTGAATTCGGAATCCTTTTCCTACATACCAATACAGCGGATGTTTTCCTTCGGCGGCATAACGCAATGTTTTGCCCTGGCTCAACCGCAGCCAACGCGTCGGTTTCACGGTTGTTGTGCGGTTTCGCCCCAACAAATCGAAGAAGTTTTTATTGGCCGGAAAAAAATACGCCAATGCAATTCCGACGAAGAACATGAAGCCCAGTAAATAGGCAAATACATAACCGGTAATGGTTCCTGTATCGGCAAATTCTTCCACGCCCTGAAATTCGATCATTCGCAAAATGTAGGTCACGTTAAAAACAATGGGAATGACTGCGTTGTTGAGGCAAAATTTCAGAAAAGGCTTGTGGACCGTTGCCAGAAAGGGAAAATGTGGCCCTAACCGAATATAACTGTACGAGTTAAAGGCCATAGTGAATCCGCCGAATGAAAACCCGAGCAAGACAAACGACCAAAAATTCACATCACCCTGGTATTCGGGCGACAGAAACAGAAACGGAATGCCGAATGCACGACCAAGATTGTCAGTAACGATTGCAAAAAAGAAAACCCAGTATAATAACCCGATCAGATTGTGCTTGAGATGTCGAAACAACAACACCAACGGAAAGAAATATCTTATTCCGTAGATAATTGGTTTTACTGAAGCACGTGATAACATCGTTAGTAAGATAGTTATTTTTCCCGAACGGAGTTATGACATTTAATAAAGTCTGTCACCAGATAACTCAATGATTTGCCCACTAATTGCTCATCGCGCTCAGAAACGGGTGCAGCTTCCGGAAAATGAATGTATGCAACCTGATCTACCCGCGCCATGGAACGCACATAATAACGCGCCTGTTCTACTGTAACTCCACTTGGCGTAAACGCACTCGAGGGCATTCCTGCAATACTGTCCATATCCAGTTCTATGCCGGTAAAACGATCTTTGTGTTGTTGGTACAAGGCTGAAATATCGGCATGAAAGCGTTCCGGTTCATCGATCCAGTCTTCAAAAAAGCTAATAGTAGCTTTCATCAGTTCCAGGCGCTTGAGCACGCTTTCGTTGTTATATGATTGATGCAAACCCATGACCGAATAACTGGTGAGCAATCCTTCTCCCCATGCGTAACTAAACGGATTTCCCGAATGACGTCCTTCCAGATCGCGTGTATCGGCATGCGGATCGAGGTTTACGACCGAAAGTTGTTGGCCGCTTCCTTCATAGATCCCTTTTATCAATCCGAATGCATTGTTGTGTCCGCCACCGATCACAATCGGAATTCCACCCACTCGGGTCACTTCCTTCGACCAGCAAATCACCAGTTCATCCAGTTCGGCTACCAGTTCTTTCAATGAAAGTTCATGTTCGGTTTCCAACGGTTCGATCACTCCGTGCACCACCAATTCTTCTCCGGTAAGAAACCGGTTACTTTGAACTGCCAGAAAACGGCTTATAAACACATCGAATGCCTTATCCGCACCACAGGAACCGCCATTGGCGCGCGGGCCTATATCTTCCTTGATTCCCAGAATATGATACTTGCGTTGTTTCCATAATTCGGGATCTTCAGTGCGGAAGAGCGTTTGCTGCCCGATCCTGAATTCACCTTCACGGCGTGTCACCCAGCGTTCTCTTTCCTCCAATGCGGGAACGCGTAATCCAAAAAAGTCATTCTCCATCATGGTATTTACTTATTAAATCAATAAACTCTTTTGGTGGAGTGATTGGTTTCATATTGGTTTTGGAAACAAATACCAGGGTTGTTTTTGCAGTTGCTACCAGCTTTTCAGCTGCGTTGTGAATGGTATATTCAAAGAATAAACGGGCTCCTTTCAGCAAAACGATCGATGTCTTCACCGACAACTCATCATCATACAACGCCGGACTGAGGTAGTCCACTTCAAAATGGCTCACGGGCAGCATAATACCGTTTTCTTCCAATGAGCGGTAACTCATTCCGAGCGATCGGAGAGCTTCCACCCTTCCCACTTCAAAATAAGATGCATAATTGCCATAATAGCAATATCCCATCTGATCGGTTTCGCCATATCTTACCCTCAATTGGATGGTATGATTAAAAGAACTTTTCATGCAATTTCAAACTTCATTCACGATGAGCGAATTTCGGAACAATTTTCCGATAAATCAGGTAAAAACTGACAAGCAATTTGTTATGTTTACCTAATAATTCAGTCGATTTGTCTTTTTTTTTCGTATTTTAGTCGAAGAAACTTGAATAATGAACATTTCATTAAATTTCAATTAAAGCTTTGGTTAAAGACAAAGCAAAACTTTTCAAATAATCAACCCCTAATGGACTTTTTTTTTCACTTTTTTATGTAAATATTTGCTCCTGTCTAAGTTCATCGGTTTTAACACGTGAATTTCGAGCCTATTATACTGATTAAATAGTTATTAACAATAATATATAAGTTTGCTAATGAGTGCCAACCATGACGCTATATGGAGTTCCTGTCTTAAAGTCATCAAAGACAACATCCCGTTGCAAGCCTACAAAACGTGGTTTGAACCGATTGTTCCAGTACGAATAGAAAATGATGTCTTGACAATTCAGGTTCCTTCACACTTTTTTTACGAGTGGTTGGAAGAACACTACATTACTTTATTGAAAAAGGTAATTAAGAAGGAATTGGGCACCGAAGGTCATTTGGAATACAGCATTGTTATGGAAAACAGCGCCGGTAACTCGAACCCTTACACTGTGAAGCTTCCGGCTTCCAACAAAAAAGCATTGAAGAATGCTCCGGTAAACATGCCGATCAACATCAGCGACAATCCGATCAAGAACCCGTTTATCATTCCGGGCTTGAAAAAAGTAAACGTTGATTCGAATCTGAACCCTGCTTATTCTTTCGAGAATTTCGTAGAAGGTGACTGCAACCGTTTGGCTCGTTCAGCAGGATATGCCGTAGCCAACAAACCGGGCGGAACAGCTTTTAACCCATTGTTAATTTACGGTGGTGTAGGTTTGGGTAAAACACACTTAGCACACTCTATCGGAATTGGCATTAAAAACCAGTCACCGAACAAAACGGTATTGTACGTAGGTTCTGAGAAATTCGCGCACCAGTTTATCGACGCGTTGAAGAACCAAACAACCAATGATTTTATTCACTTCTATCAAATGATAGACGTGTTGATTATAGATGATGTTCAGTTCTTCTCAGGAAAAGAGAAAACACAGGACGTATTCTTCCACATTTTCAATCACCTGCACCAAAACGGCAAACAGATCATTTTGACATCTGACAAACCGCCGGTAGAAATGCAGGGAATGGAGCAACGTTTATTATCGCGCTTCAAATGGGGATTGTCAGCTGATTTGAGCACTCCCGATCTGGAAACGCGTATCGCGATTATGGAAAAGAAAATGTACGGAAACGGCATTGAACTTCCGCGCGAAGTGGTTGAATACCTTGCTTACAGCATCAATACCAACATCCGTGAAATGGAAGGCGCTTTGACTTCTTTGTTGGCTCAGGCTTCATTGAACAAAAAAGCAATTACGTTGGATTTGGCCAAGCAAATGATCGACAAGTTCGTGAAGAACACCGCTCGTGAAGTGTCTATCGATTACATCCAAAAAGTAGTGTGCGATTACTTCGACCTGCCGATTGAGATGTTGAAATCGAAAACCCGTAAACGCGAAGTGGTTCAGGCCCGTCAGATTTCCATGTACTTCTCCAAAAAAATGACCAAATCATCTTTGGCAAGTATCGGGGCGCATTGCGGTGGAAAAGACCACGCAACGGTATTACATGCTTGCAGAACGGTGATGAACTTATCTGAAACAGACAAACAGTTTAGAGTTTACCTCGAAGACCTCGAGAAAAAACTAACGATTCAATAATAAAAAATCCCCGTTCAATGAGCGGGGATTTTTGTTTCTATTTAGTTTTGTCTTAACCTACGGGGAGTTCTGTGAAAATCTCAGCCATCTGTGGCAAAGAAAAGTCTCAATCTCTGAGGAATCTAATACGGCAAATATTCGAAAAAGCCATTCGTGATATACAACGTGTCACCTGCCATGCGCACAAATTTCCCCTGGAAAAAACCACTTAATTTCTGCGTAGCTACATTATGTCCACTGATGGAAAATACGCCATCAACCAAGGTTGGGTAATTTAATCCGTTATACGAGGCAAAAGAACCGGAAGCACTCATGGTATAAGTGCCAACACTTCCATCGTTCCCCAGATTCACCTGCATAGAAACCGTATCGTCTGAAATATCCAATATCCAACCATTATTATAGGTCAGTTGTTTGGTGGAGGCTGTTGTTGCCATACCGTTATACGAAAAACCGGCGTATGGGAATTCAGCGTCCGGACAATCGCCACAGGTTCCACCGCAATCAATAGCTGTTTCTCCCGGATCCAGTTGCCCATTCATACACGGATTGATCACCGGATCTTCCTCTTTGTTGCACGCCATCAGTACAACTAATGAAGCTGCGGTCACTACGAATAAACGATTCCAATGCATCCTTGTATCTTTTAAAAGGCTAATGTAGAAAAACCATGGCTTAACTAAAAACAATCTGTCACAAAAAAGCCGCTCCGACAGTAAATCGAAGCGGCTTGCTTTGTTATCTAATCGAATTATTCACATATCTGAGTACAGTAGTCGCTTGTCCAGCCCCAACGGTCTGTATCCTGGAACGGTGTTCCATAACTCCAGGCAGTTTCTTGCTGCACATCTACACCATCGACTACTTTATGCATTTCTGCGTGAGCAGCAATAACATAACAAGCAGGTAGATCGGCTAATGCAACATGGATTGTTGCCGTTTGAGTATATGGATTATACGTTTCCGAGTAAGGGAACTGGCCCGGGATCGGAGCATTTTGGCTGTTTACAGGCAATCCTGATAACGCTCCTACATACACATGGATTTTCCCAACGTACCAGTCACCGGTTGTTTGGTAAGTAATTGTCAAACTATCCTGATCATTCGTAACCAATAAATTCCCAACCAAAATTGTTTGTCCACCGAATAAATCATAGGATTGAGTCGTAAACACGCAAGGATCGTCACATTCCTGTACACAATAAGAAGAATACATAGCCCAGCTTCCTGATTCATTGAACTGCGTTCCCTGACCCCATGAAGTTTCGCTTTGCGTAATTTCGCCATTGGCACCAACCAGATGCGTTTCTGCATGCGTTGCAACAATGAAACAAGCAGGCAAATCACTTAACGCAATCGCATACTGATCAGAAGATACCATCGGATCGTGCGTATGCTGGTAAGGGAAGTTCCCGATTTGCGGATTTCCGTTTGGTGTAGATGGCATATTTTGCAATTCACCAACATACAAGTGCGTTTTGCCGAGCATCCAACCATTCGTAGTAGTAAAGGTTACATACAAGCTATCTTGATCATTTTGGACGGTTATTGTACCTGAAACGGTATTTTGACCTGCAATTAAATTACTTACAACCGGATCACCACAGGGCGTAATGATAGATGTTGTATTACCGTTACCGGAAGGATTCGGAAGAATTGTACTTGGAGCATGATTTTGCTTTTTACAACCTGGAGTTAGTAAAAGTACAGACGCGATGAGTAGTGAGGCAAAAATGCCTCCTTTTGTAGTAGTGAGCTTCATCTTAATTAGTTTTAGAGATTAACTGAATCTAACGTTTTAATCTATTCTAAAAAAAAATATTCGACAAATTCAACTAAAAAACACATCAATTATCAATTTAAATGGTATGAAAGCTCTATTTCGCCCCTTTATTCTGCGTTTTTCGTCGACCATTTATGTACAAAACAAACGAAACCCCTGTATTACCGATAGTTTTGTAATTTCGCAGTCTTGGCAAATTCAAGTACATATCGCACCATAAGCGCCATTAGCGAAGGATTCTACAAAGAAAAGGGGTCCAAATTCCTGGCTTATGCCGTTCCTTGTAAAACAGAGGAAGAAGTCAAAAAACACCTTGCTGAATGGCGAAAAGAGCATTTTCAGGCTGTTCACGTGTGTTATGCCTTCCGGTTGGGAAGCGCTAAGAAGGTGTTTCGCGCCAGTGACGATGGCGAACCTTCCAATTCTGCCGGACCTCCGATACTCGGACAAATCCAGTCATTTGATCTGACAAACCTGCTGATTGGCGTGGTACGTTATTATGGCGGAACCAATCTGGGGGTGGGCGGACTCATCACTGCTTACCGAACGGCAGCGAAAGAAGCACTGGAAAACGCCATTATCATTGAAGAAGAAGATCATTGTATCGTAGAATTATTGTTTGAATACGATCAAATGCCCGCCGTGATGGCTGTTGTGAAAGCAATTCCGTTACAAGTGACCGAACAGCAATTCGAACTAAGTTGCCGGTTGAAAGGCTCCTACCCGATCTCGAACGAGCATGCTTTGGCACAATTACAGGATTTAAAAAACGTAGAACTCATTGAACATGGAATTAGAACATAAGGCATTATTGGAAGAACTGGTAACCATTCAAGGCTGCGCCAGTGATGAAGTCCGAATGCGTGACTTTATTCTCGATTACGTAAACCAAAACTCTTCAAGCTGGAAAGTTCAGCCGTCTGTTGTATGTGGAGACGGTTTTCAGGACACAATCACGCTTGTATTTGGTCAACCGCGAACGGCAGTTTACGCTCACATGGATACGATCGGTTACAGCGTAGGTTATTCCAACAACCTGATTCGGGTTGGCGGGCCCAGACATATTGACGGAACGTTACTCGTTGGCCGCGATTCAAAAGGTGATTGCGAGGTCGAATTGATGCTCATCGAAGAAGAATCTGGTGAAAATCAGGTGACATTTGTTTCCGATCGTGAAATTGATCGTGGTACATTACTTTCTTTCAAGCCCAATTTTCGCGAAACGGAAGAATACATTCAATCGCCGTATATGGATAACCGATTGGGCGTTTGGATTGCATTGCGTTTATGCGAAACACTTGAAAATGGGGCCATTGTATTTTCTACTTATGAAGAACATGGCGGAAATTCAGTTGGAAGTTGCGCCAGTTATTTATACGAAACCTACAATTTGAAACAAGCGTTGATCAGCGATATTACCTGGGTAACACATGGGGTTGTTCACGGCGGTGGCGTTGCGGTTTCCATGCGCGATAGTATGCTTCCGCGCAGAAGTTACCTTAATAGGATCATTGATTTGGCGCGCGAGTCCGGTATTCCATTTCAACTGGAGGTAGAATCGGCCGGCGGAAGCGATGGTTCTGTGCTACAAAAATCAGATTTACCAATCGACTGGTGCTTTATCGGCGCTGCGGAAGACAACGTACACACACCCGATGAAAAAGTTTTCAAGTCGGATATTGTTTCGATGCTGGAATTGTACAACTATTTAATGGTACACCTTTAACGGAGCGGAGTTACGTCAGAAACATTAATCGGCTGGAAATTCGGGCAATTTTCGGGTGCTTTTGCCTTCGCTTCTTCATAAGCAAACTTTAAACGCATGCCATCGACCTGAAATTTCGCGTCAAGATTGATTGGGTAAAGGCTTCTTGCCACATCTCCCTGAATGTATTCGATGTAAAATCCACAATCATCCGTTGCGTGAACGGTTCCCACAATGCGTGTGGATTCTGACGGAGCCGAGCCATGATCAACTACTTCCGGTTTTTCCTTGTGCAGGTTACAAGCGTTGATCATTCCTAATAATGCGATCGTCAATACAACAAACATTGATTTATTTAATGTGTTCATTTCTCTTCCGTTTGGTTCAATAATACGGATTTTCCGGCGATTGCTGCTGTTGTCCAGGCAGCCTGAAAGTTAAATCCACCGGTAACGCCGTCGATATCCATTACTTCTCCGGCAAAAAACAAGCCACGATACCGTTTGGATTGCATGGTTTTCACCTCTATTTCGGCTAAATCAATTCCACCGGCTGTTACAAACTCTTCTTTGAACGTTGTTTTTCCTTCCATTTGGTACAGATCGTTGATCAATACTTCGATGAGTTTGTTTTCCTGTCGACTTCCCAGTTCCGACCAGCGAAGGTCTTCGTTCAGTTCACATTTGCTCAGTAAATACGTCCACAAGCGGCTTTTGATCTGAAACAAGGGCGTATTGAGTATTTTTTTGTTAGATGATTTCGATTCAACCAGTGCTGCACGTACCTCATCTTGTTTCAAAAAGCCAGTCCAATTCACCGAAATTGCCGTTCGATAACCTTTTCCTTCCAGAATGCGAGCACCGAAAGCGGAGCATTTTAGCACTGCCGGACCGCTCATTCCCCAATGTGTGATCAATAACGGACCGGAAGTTGACCATTTTTCGCCCAGAATACGCACGGAAGCGTTTTCAGTGACCACTCCCATCAATTCGCGAATGGGTTCGTTGGGCATATTGAAGGTAAACAAGGACGGAATGGGTGGAACAATTTTCAGGTCGAGTTGGTTTAATAACTGAAATCCGCTGATTTTTGGTTGACCGCCAACGGTTAATATGACCGATTTACAGCTTATTGTTCCAGCGGGAGTTGTTACTTCCCAACCTTTATCGGTTTGTTGAACTGCATCCACCCGCGACTCTAAGCGAAGTGGAATTTTCAGCTTTTTCAGTTCATTCAGAAAACAATCGATGATGGTTTGCGAATCATTGGTCACAGGAAACAGGCAACCATCGGGGTATTCTTTTAATTCAATTCCTCTTTCATTGAGCCAGGCGATCATGTGAGCAGAAGAAAACGAATAGAATGCTTTTCGCAGAAAGCGCTCACCGCGTGGGTAATTGGTTGACAGTTCGGCAGGATCGGAAACAATATTGGTGACATTACAACGACCACCACCGGAAATCTTCACTTTGGCAAGTGGCTTTATTCCGCGTTCCAACACCAAAATTCGAGCTCCCGGAAAATGAGTTCCTGCCTGAATAGCCGCAAAACAACCTGCCGCGCCACCACCAATCACTACCACATCAACCGTTTCTTTCATGCGGTAAAAATAGTCAAAGCAATCATGCTTTTCCCGAAGAATTGATTCAAAAAAAAGCCCATTCGTTTGAGTTGAATGGGCTTTCTATAAAGAGTTTGATTTTCGTTATTTCACTACTTCCAATCGCTTGATCGCAATTCCTTTCGCAGTGGTAACTCGTGCAATATAACTTCCGGCAGCTACAGTCGACAAATCCAGTGTCACAGTTCCATTAGTAGCACCGAATGTACCGATCACTTGTCCGGTAATGGTTACTAATTCAACCGATTCAATCATCGATTCGCTGCTCACAATACTTACAGTAGTTGTTGCAGGATTCGGGTACATTGTTACGGTGTTGCTCAATTCTTCAATTCCGGCAGGACCGTTACCAACCTGCACAGGACCTTGATAGGTGCTGTGGTTTTGTTTGGTAGCTGTTACAGCCAATGGCAAATTGGATACAAGAGCAGGGAATGTAATGTTTACCGTTCCGCCACTTACAACTCCACGACCAATCAATACATTGTCTTGTGAAACAGCAACCAAAGCGCCTTCAATATCACAGTTTACTGTTAATGAAGTAGTAGCCAACGGCACTTGTGCCAGATGAGATACATTCATACCAATGGTTTGTTTGTTGCGGAATTGCGTAGATGGATCTCCGAAAAACAACCATGTTTGCATCACTTCTTTTCCATCCGAACCACCCGGATATTGTTCCAACATACTTGCCTGACTATTGTAGAACAAACCACCAAGCGTTGTTTTTTTATTGGAAGGATAGGCATCGGCGATCAATTCGCCCAATTCATCCTGCGTTTGCATTGGCTGAGCCCACGCCATCAGGATAGAAGAACCTGCCGCTGCAATAGCTCCTGCGGGTGTAGATGCGTTATCCGCACGCATCCATGCTTCGGAAATACAAGTCCCTGAAGTAAATGTTCCATTGTTACATGCTACTGAAACGACCAACGGATATTTTCCGTTATTGGTAGCAGCGTTGATATTTGTAGAAGTGAAATTCCCGGTAACACATGTGTTTTGAGCACCATGTCCGGTGTAGTTAAATAAACCTACTCCTTCGTTTACAGCAGGAAGAATGATGGCCGAATTCGGATTACCGCTTGCATCTTCACCACCACGGCTACCGTCGTAAAACTCATAAACGTTTGTATATCCATAGCTCATCAAGCGTGTGCGGATATTACGCAAATGCTGCCAATCGGCTTCACCGTCGTTTCCAAATCCGGCACCTTCGCCTGAACCAAGACCGATTGCTTTTTCCATCCAATCACCAGCAGCAGGGTTTTTCTCATATTCCAACGTTCTGTCGACCATTACTTTAATCTGAGCAGAATTGCCTGAAAAACGGCCAACAAATACTTCCGGATAAAAATCGTTTACTCCACCGGCCAATTGACCGTAGTATGAATCAGACCATAAATCTTCACCATCGCCGCTCATTCCATAAGTGTGTGAAGGCACATCTGCGTGATCACCAACCAACAATACATATACAAGGTCAGGATTGGATGCATAAAAGCTTTGAATGTATGCTTTGATGTCGGTATCGGTTGTACCGGCAACTACAGTTGTTACAGTTGTGGTTTTGATTCCTTTTTGGTTTTTCCAGTTGGCCAAAGGCAAAATATCCGCAGAATAAGACTCGTCGGTAATGATAAGCATTTCACCTTCTTCATCGATAGCAGTGTACTTTTGAACACCGTTTGCTGTGTTGATAAAGAAACGTTGCTGAGCATCTCCCAAAACCTTGTCCGTTTTTGAAACTTTTGTTTCGTTGATTCCGGCAACATCTGGTTGAACAACCAAACGAACACGGATATTTTCGTGTACACGCAATACTTTCGTCACAGGATTGTATTGGTATGGAGAAATCGTAATGGTTTGACCACGTGATTCACGCCACACAAACGGATCATTCAACGAAGCGATGTTTGACGGATAAAATGCATTTTGCTGATACGCCGAACCGAATGTGTACGCTACCGATGAAGGATCGATATTGCGTTTCAGGTTTCCTTTGGAAGGAGCCACTTCTACGTTTTGAATCTCGGTTACAGCATCGTATTCAACCACCAGCATGGTATTCCCTTTGGCAGGAAGCTGAACAGAAGTGTGGTAAAGCGGCAATGCCGGCATACCGTTCTCCATCGAAATCACCTGGTGTGTTTTACCGAAATCAATGTGTTGCTGACCATTAATGGGCACGTACTGATACGGCATTTCTTTGAGTGTATGACCAATGGCAACGCCACTGTCATCATGGGAAATTAGTTGGAATTGCTGAGCAAAGGAGAGCATGCCCATTAGCAACATTCCGGAGAGAAGTACAGTTTTTTTCATCTAGCTTTGGTTTGAATGCACTAAGCTACAAAAAAAAAGAATTCGACGTACTACCGAAAACACCACCGAACTGACCTTACAATCAAAGAAAAAGGCCTCTGTCAACTGACAAAAGCCTTTTCCCCTTAACCTGTAGATGTTAATAATTGATCCGTTGATTACTCTAACGGGGATGTTTTAAAAAGGTTTCAAAAAAAATAGAAGAAGGTTCATTTTAATTGTTTCATGCCGTCTCATTTAACCTGTTGTTTACTGCCAGCCAGCTTCCGCCATTGTGTACATTCGAATGGCCTTTTTCCAACAATAGTTGAGTCGCCATTCCGCTTCTTCCACCACTGGCACAGCAAAATACCAGTGTTCCGGCTTCGAGCAGTTCATCCAAATGGTCGGGAATTTCCTGAAGTGGTATGTTGATCGATTCTACAACATGTCCGCCGCTAAATTCGCTTTGTGAGCGTACATCCACTATTACTCTGCCTTCGCTTTTTGTCCAATCATTCATGCTTTCCTTGGTTTTATTGGTTTTCTTATTCCTGAAAAGAGGTTCATAAAAATAGTAAAGTTATCATGACTTCTATCATGTTAATACGCGGGTTTTTACACTAATTTTGCGCAAAAAAAGAATGTTTGGCAAGGGAACAAAACTATACAGTATGCGCAGAATGGTGTGTCCGCGCTGCCATGAAGGTAATTTTTTTGTTGCCCATCCCTACAATTTAAGAAGAGCCGGCGATCTGCACGAACATTGTCCTAAATGCGGATTGAAATACGAAAAGGAGATCGGTTTTTACTACGGAGCAATGTATGTTTCGTATGCACTTGGTGTTGCTCTTTTTGTAGCATGTTGGGTTATTTTCAATTTGTTCTTCCCTACCGCTTCAACGGCCTTGCAAATCACTACAATATCACTCATTTCATTGGCTGCAGGCCCCTATTTCTATGCACTCTCCAAGATAATCTGGGCCAATATCTTTTTTGGATATGACAAAGATGCTATTGACAACCACCGGCTTCACCAATGAAACACTACTGAATTGGTCGCTTTGGCCCCAGCTATCTCACAATTAACCAAACAATTGGAAAGCCAAGCACAACTTATTTTGGATAAAAAGGCTTGAAAATGTGCGTATTTTAACCCAACATTGAGAAATTAACCATTCAGCCTTCATAACATTCTTGGAGTTTTATTTGGAACATTGGTTGCATGTCTTTACATTTGGGTCAAATTAACTTTTTAATAAAGAACTATGAAAAAAACTTTACTTGCTATTGGAGCTGTATTGGCTTTAACAAATGTAGATGCTCAGTTGTTTACTGAGAACTGGACAACACCACAAGCTTGGTCAACTTTCCAAGGACCAACAGATACGGATACTTTGGGTTGGGGAATTGGTACAACTGCTGCTTTTACTTCTCAAGGTAACATGGCTATTTCAGCTTCTTGGAATCCGGATCCGGCTCCAAACGGTACACCTTTGGTTCCTGACAATTACCTTGTTTCTCCGAACATCAACATGTCAGCTGTTACTGGTAGTGTCTCTTTGTCTTTCAAAGTAGGTTCTCCTGAGCCAACTTCTTCTAACTTCTACCAGGAATTTATCTCTGTTTATGTATTGAACAGTGTGAATGATCTTGCTACTGCTACTGCTGTTCACGGTCAGGTATTGGCTGGTGGTGAGCAAATGTATACATTCAACTACGACATTTCTTCAATGGCGGCAGGTGAAGATACAGTGATCCTTGTATTCCGTCACCACAACTGTACAGATGAGAACTTCATCGTATTGGATGATATCAATGTAACAAACGGTGGTTTGGGTATCAACGAAGCAATTACTGAGGCTTCTGTTTTCCCTAACCCTGCTAACGAAGTATTGAACATCGTTACAACTGAAGAATTGGCTGAAGTACGTATCATGACTATGGATGGTAAAGTAGCTTTCATTTCTGCTACATCTAACGTTAACGTTGCTGATTTGAAATCAGGAATGTACCTATACGAAGCAATTACCGTTTCCGGTAAAGTTGCTCGTGGTAACTTCGTGAAAAACTAAGAATTCACATTCTTTTAATATGAAGGGCTTTCCAATCGGAAAGCCCTTTTTTTGTTTCATGTTATTCATCAATAGCGCGGGATGCGTCCCGCGCCTACGCAGGTGTTACACATATATATATCTATTAAAAACAAAAATCCCGTCCACCTAATGCGAACGGGATTGTGATTGGTTTTCATGATGTTATTGCAGGATAACCTCTTTGTCTTTGTTGTGTTTCACACGGTAACTGAAATGAATTTTGCGATTCTCTTTCGGTTTCATTTCAAATTCCCAGTTCAGGATACCTGTGACCGAATTGTAATTTGCTTTGTCCAAATCGATCGGTTCGATGATGATGTCGGCATTTTGTGTTACCGGCAACTGATCTTTCACAATCAACTGAATGTTGGTTGATTTGAGGTTTTTGATCTCCAATTCGTAAGACATGATACGCTCTTTGGTGTTACCCACAATTTTCTCCTTCATTTCTTTTTTCAGCAACGTGCGTCTTACGATGATGTTCGGATCTTTACCAAGACTCAACGATAAGGTATCGTCCATTGTTGTAGGATCAAGATAGGTTTCACCGATGTACGTTCCATCGAAGAAGATATTGGCGGTTGCAGGAACCAATTGCAACTCATCCAGTTTCACAATTTGTGCTACTAAGTAGGCACTCGGATCCAATTTAGGAACGCTGATGTATTTGTAATTGGCGTTCAAATCGATGTTTTTTACCAATACCATGTGTTCTTCGCCGTCGCTTTTAATGGAGTACGGTAAATCGATTTTAAATTCAGCCGAAAGCACACGATCAATCATCGTGGTGAAATCACTTGCCGTTTGTGCATCGGCTTCCATATCTTCCGCTCCCATTGCTCCTTTTGCTTCGCTTGACATAACCTGTGGCGTCGCAGCATTGGAATAGGCATAGTTTGGCTGATCATAATAGATGGCTGCTACGTAATAATCAATGTACCACGGATGAAGAACAGGACGTGTTTTGTTTTGATAGGGATTATTGGTAGAAACCGTTAAACGCACATCATCCCAGTCCTCACTCGTGTTTTGGCTCACGTGAGCTTTGTAGGTTAAATTGATTTTGCCGGTTGCGATATCGCTTCTGAGATCGTACATCGGTACCCAACTTGCTCCTGAAACCAGGTAAGAAACCGTAAGTTTACCAGCTGCAGCTTCTTTGGCAGAAACGGTAACCATGATTTGGTGGATCGGTCCTTTCGGTTGTTCGGGCGCACTGGAAGATTGGAAATTCTTCAAATCCTGCATACGTGTATGCATTCCGGAACGCTTGAAATCTTTTTCCGATTTACGGCGATTCAGTACCAGCATTTTTTTATTCAGCTCGTTCATTTTTACCTGATAATAATCAACTGCCTGCTTCAATAATTGGATCGAATCATTGACTTTCCCTTGACCTTTGATGGCTCCGTTATTGGCCAAAATGCTTTTGGTAGCTGTCAGTACATCAATTTCATCCTGAATTTCACGGATCTCATAATCCATATTCGAGATCGAATCCTGCAACAGCTGAATGTCTCTTCTGATTTTCAATGGCAATCCTTCCAATTTCACCACTACCGGCTGCGGATAAAACATGGAATACTTGGAATCGATGAGCACAACGTTTCCGGTTGCCTTTACCTGAAGGCTTTTCGGGTCGATGTTCGGGCTAATGCCTTCGATGACCAATTGGGTGACTCCGGGTTTGACGGTGTAACTTGCTTTTCGGTAAACTTGCGCGCCTTGCGTGTATACCGTGACTTCTGAAATGCTTGATTTGATGGTTTCTTTTTCTGTGGCGAATGTGCTAAGCGCAATGCACAAACTACCTACTAAACCGATTACTTTTTTCATGGGATCAAAATTTTAACACAGTACCCGTGAATCTGAAATAGGTTCAGCAATTGTTAAAATGACCATAGAAAAAGAGTCGCCTTTTTGAGGCAACTCTGTTATTTTGGGGATGAAATGCGGGTATTAATGATTGTCCCGTAGTCACAAGAGAGGCGCGGGAAGCATCCCGTGCATACAATCAAATCGATGATTTAATTTCTGTAATTATTTTGTCGGCCAAATCGGATGCGGCCTGTGCGTCTTTGCTTTCGGTGTACACGCGGATAATCGGTTCGGTATTGCTTTTACGCAGGTGAACCCATTCTTTGCCAATATAAATCTTCACACCATCGGTTGTGTCTACTTCTTCGCTTTCGTAGCGTTTTGCCATGGTTTGAAGAATGCCATCAACATCGATTCCCGGTGTCAATTCGATCTTTTTCTTGGCCATTTCGTAATTCGGATACGAAGCACGCAAAGCGGTCATCGATAGTTGTTTCTGTGCCAAATGGGTCAAAAACAAGGCAATTCCGACCAACGAATCACGGCCGTAATGTAAATCAGGATAGATGATTCCACCGTTTCCTTCACCACCGATCACGGCATTTACCGCTTTCATTTTTTCCACTACGTTCACTTCACCAACTGCCGAAGCGTGGTAGTCACAACCGTTTTCTTCGGTTACATCGCGCAACGCACGTGTGGAGGACAGATTAGAAACCGTAGCTCCTTTTCGACGTGAAAGAATGTATTCTGAAACCGCTACAAGCGTGTATTCTTCACCAAACATCGATCCGTCTTCGTTGACCAAGGCCAAACGATCTACGTCGGGATCAACAGTGATGCCCAAATCGGCACCAACTTCCTTGATTTTATCAGAAAGCTCCGTTAAATGTTCGGGTAGCGGTTCGGGATTGTGTGGGAAATGTCCGGTTGGTTCGCAGTATAATTCGGTGATTTTCGTTACACCGAGTTTACGCAACAAAGCCGGAACAGCTATTCCACCGGTTGAATTGACGGCATCAACCACGATAGAAAAATTCGCTGCTGTGATGGCAGAAATGTTTACATCGTCTAATGCCAGAATGGTATCAATATGGCGTTCAATCGCCGTTGTGTCGTTTGTCAGCTGACCTAAATCATCTACTTCCGCGAAGTCGAAATCACCACTGGTTGCAATGGCAAGTAAATGCTCACCTTCGGCACCGGAGATAAATTCACCCTTTTCGTTCAGCAATTTCAAAGCATTCCATTGCTTCGGATTGTGGCTCGCAGTAAGGATGATTCCGCCATTGGCTTTGTGGTATGGAACCGCCATTTCTACTGTCGGAGTGGTTGACAAACCAAGTTGCACGACATCAATTCCCAAACCAATCAAGGTATTGGTAACCAATTGAGAGATCATTTCACCGGAAATACGGGCGTCTCTTCCCACAACTACTTTTAATCGTTGGTTTGGAAAACGCAATTTTAGCCAGGAACCATAGGCTGCGGCAAATTGCACGGCATCAATCGGAGTTAGTGCATCGCCTGGTTTACCACCAATTGTTCCGCGAATGCCTGAGATGGATTTAATCAGCGTCATAACCCATTTTGTTTTTGGAACTAACAGACTGCTTCAACCCGATCATTTTCAGCATCGTCACGGCACATTCCACACCTTTGTTTCCATGCTTTCCGCCCGCGCGATCAATTGATTGCTGTTCAGTATTATCGGTGAGCAGGCAAAACGAAATCGGTTTGTTGTACTTCAAGGTCACATCCATGATTCCCTGAGTTGCGCCGCCACAAACAAAATCAAAATGACGGGTTTCGCCCTGGATCACTACACCAATGGTTATCACACCATCCGGATTGATCGTTTCCAAAAGCCATTGCGCTCCAAGGGGCAATTCAAATGCTCCGGGAACATGGTGAATTAAAATATTGTTTTCGCTTACACCATTCTCGAGTAACGTATCTACAGCGCCTTTCAATAATTTGCCTGTGATGTGGTCGTTCCATTCAGAAACAACAATGCCGATCTTAAAATCGGCACCGTTTGGAATAGTATGTTTATCGTAAGCAGATAAGTTCTTGAGACTTGTTGCCACTTTATTTCAGTTTTGTGTTTTTAGATCGTGCAATAAATTTCTCGATTGCTTTTTGTTGCGAGAACTGAGAGTAGTTATCGCGAATGCGTTCGTACAATTCAGTTGCTTTTTCGAAATTTTTCAGGTGCTCTGCAACCAACGCCGCTTTGAACAGGTATTCCGGAGTTGTTTTTTCGTTTTCGTTGGTTTCGGCTGCTTCCATGTATTTATCCAATGCATCCTGGTATTTGCCCATTTCACTGTAGCAATCACCTTGCAAACCGATTACACCAACTGCAGCGTACGTATCGCTTACTTTCACACCTTCTAATGTAGAAAGCGCTTTTTTGAAATTACCTTTTGTCATGTACTGACGACCAAGGATCAATTGAGCGTTTTCACCACCAACAGTTCCGTCGTATTTTTTCACAACACCTTCCAATTCAGCAATTGCCAAATCGGTAGAATCCTGAGAAGCAAGGTTCAATCCTTTTACATAAGCACCTTTCGATTTATCATTCTCAGGTCCGAAAATAAATTGACGGTACACCAAATACCCTACAAGCGCAACTACGAGTACACCTATACCGTAAGTGATCATTCGTAATTGTTTGTTGTCTTTAAATTGTTGTTTCAGGTTATTAGTGCTGTTATTTTTTGCCATCTGTTGTACGTTTAAGCGATGCAAAAATAATCTTTTTTTCCAATCGGCAATTGAATTTTATTAACAGCAAACTGTCTAAAGCTCTTTGCTACGGATCGCTTTCAGATGTGCTTTGGATCGCTTCGCTGTTTGTGCACTTTTAGCGGACAAATAAAATTGTGTATCTTTGCCACGGTTTTAGGTTTCCAAGCAGGATGTTTTCGAACTGATTGTGAGGAATTAATAGGGAATTCGGTGTGAATCCGAAACTGTATCTGCAGCTGTAACCCTTGCCAAAGCTGTTTCAAAAAGTCACTGTTGGTGCATTACCGATGGGAAGACGAAACAGAACTGAGGGGAGTCAGAATACCTGCCAAAACTTGTTTGAATGAAGACTTCAGATTAAAGTCGGTTTCATAATTGAGGTAGCGCGCACCTCAGTTCTGTTTCTAATTTCTGATTTTTCATTTGCTTTTTTAACTTTTTAAAATGCGTAAGCAATGAAAAAAACATTACTATCTCTGGCCATTCTGGCTACATGCAGTGCTTTTGCACAAACATCAGTCACTTTTGACGACCTCACACTTGATTCCAATTCTTATTGGAGTGGTTCAGACGGTTCGGGTTCATTTACATCCAATGGAATTACATTTCCGAATGAGTATGACCTGCAATGGAGCTATTGGTCAGGCGGATTTATTTACTCCAGTTCAACTGACGTAACAACAGCCGGTTACCTGAACGATTACAGTGCTTATACCGGAATCGGTGCAGGAGGAAGTGCTAATTATGGAGTGAATTATGGCGGAAGTCTTGATTTCGGCTACCTGCAAGCACTTACCAGTATTGAGATCACCAATACCACTTATGCAGCACTTTCAATGATGAACGGCGATACATTCGGAAAACAGTTCGGATCGTCGGTAGATGCAAACGGAAACCCGGACGGAACAAACGGCGAAGATTTCTTCCGCTTGCTGATCACGGGTTATGATGAAAACAACGATTCCATCGGAACGGTGACATTTTACCTTGCTGATTACCGTTTTGCAGACAGTACACAGGATTATATTGTAGACACCTGGGAAACAGTTGATTTGAGTTCTTTGGGAGCTATCCGTTACCTTGATTTCACCCTGGAATCGTCTGACACAAATGCACTTGGAATTTTAACTCCGGGCTACTTTGCGCTGGATAACCTTATTTACGAAGCCGCAGGTGTAGAAGAAAATCCGGCGCTTGCATTCAGCGTTTATCCAAATCCTGCCAACGGGCAATTTACCGTAAAAGGTACTGCAGGAACAATTACCGTACGTCAAGCTAATGGAACCACTATTCACACAGCTATCACAGACGGATTCAGTACAATCGACTGTAGCTCATGGGCAGCAGGCGCTTACCTGATCGAATTTATCAACGAAAACGGCGTTTCCAGAAACACGTTCATGAAGAACTGATTTGAAACTCCGTTTCACATATTGCCTTTTTTCAATTCTTGTTGGATCGCCCTGCTTGTTTGGTCAGGGTGGTCCGACGGAATTGGATTCAATCGAAATTTCAAATCCCCGGTCCACAGAGCTTAAATTGAGCCAGGAAATCAAAAAAATCCGGATTCAACGCAGGTTGGTCACCGATGTAGGACAATTAATGAGCTTGTTCACCGGTGTTCAAACCAAGAGTTATGGTGGTTTGGGCGGAATGAAAACCGTTACTTTCAGAAGTTTGGGTGCAGGCCACATAAGTGTTGTATCCGATCACTTCGCTCTTTCGCAAACACAAAGTGGTCAGGCCGATTTGGGCCAGATTCCGGTTGATTTTATCAATAAACTGGAATTGGTTGGCTACAATCCGCTTTCGGTGAATTATCCCATTCATTCAAAACTGGCAGGACAAATCATTGCCATAGAAACACGGCATTTGGGTAAAGTTGATTCGTTTAGCGCCAATATCGGCACGCAATTCGGATCGTTTGGTCAGTTGGACGGTCACGGTTTCATCAGTAAACGCATTTCCAAATTTCAGTTGGCCGCTTCGGTGAAAGGAAGACGTTTCGACGGTGATTATCCGTTTTCGTACCTCAACGGACAAACTTCTACAAAAACGACACGCTTAAACGGCGATTTGGTAGATGCATTCGGAACAGCTTCTGTTTCTTATTTCTTCTCGAAAATGCAGAAATTGCATGCTTCCTACAGCGGCGCGTATTACGATAAAGGATTGCCCGGAGCGGTTGTTTTTTACAATGAAACGGCCAATCAACGCTTGTCGGGGAACAATCACTTATTCACTTTAAGGCATTCCGGAAGCAGCGATCGGTTCATTTTCAGTTCCGGCGCTTCGTTTCAGCAATCGGAGCTCAATTATGTGGATTCAAATTACCTGAACGCAGCAGGATTTCTGCACAGTCGCTTTATTTCGCAGGAATCGACCGGAAATACCCAATGGCGTTACCATTCGGCGAACGACTCACTTTCATTCCTTGTTGGTGCCGGAGTCCGCTACGAGCAATTGTTTTCAGAAAACTTCAACACTCCTCCTACCCGCTTTTCAACCGATCTTATTTCGGCGTTCCAATGGATTTGGAAAGGCAATTTTTCAGCCCAGCTGGGTTTACAAGACATTCATGATATCCGCCCGACTCAGACCAAACGAACAACTGTTTTGCTTCCTTCCTTCGAATGGGCAATACGTCACAAAGGCTTTTCGTTTATTGCCGGATACCGCTATACTGTAAGGCAGCCATCGTTTAATGAACTGTATTACAATCAAATCGGGAACGACAAACTGGTTCCGGAAAAAGCACAATTGGCTTATACCACGTTTGGGTATTACCTTGACTTTGGCAAAGAAACTAACTGGCATTACCAAGGCGCAGTTCAACCTTTTTATGTACACGCCATCGATAAAATTCTGGCCATACCTACCAAAAATTTATTCATTTGGTCGATCCAAAACATTGGGAAATCAGATGCTTACGGAACGGAAGTCCGCCAGTTTATTGAGTATCGAAAAAAGGATTTTTCCACATCTGTCAGACTACAATATACCTTTCAATACACCATTGATTTAAGCGACCCGGGCAGCTCCACTTATCGTGATGTACTCAGTTATTCTCCGCTACACGCCGGAACTGCTGAGTTCGACATCGAGATCAAGCACTGGGGAACCAGCTTTCTGTTTACCTATCAGGGCGAACGTTATGCGTTGAATCAAAACATTCCTGCTAATTTGTTGGAAGATTTCGTACTGCTTGATTTGTCGTTTTTTTACAGGACCAGTTGGCGCGAACATCAGATCACAGCCCGCGTAGCGATCAATAATCTTACTAATAATTATTACAGTTATATCCGGTATTTCATAATGCCGGGTACAAATGTTGCTTTTCGTTTGAGTTATGATATTTAGATTCCTTCTCATCAGTGTATTGGCGGTGACTATTTTAGGCTGCAAAAAGAAAAAACCGGATCCTGAAACTCCGGCCCCAACAACGCTTTCGCACGGATTATTGGTGCTCAACGAAGGATTGTTTAACCACAATAACTCTTCACTTAGCTGGATTAACACGAATGATCACTCTGTAGGGAATTCGTTTTTCGAAGAAAAAACCAATCGCGGTTTGGGCGACACCGGCAACGATTTGAAACGCTACGGCGGGAAAATCTACGTGGTGGTAAATGTTTCCAGCACCGTTGAAATTCTGGATGCTGTTACCGGAAATTCGTTACAGCAAATCAGTATGGTTCACAACGGAACTCCCAAACAGCCTCGTTCGATCACTTTTTACGGCCCAAAAGCTTACGTAAGTTGTTACGACGGTTACGTGGATGTAATTGATACACTTTCGATGTCGGTGACACAACGCATTCCCGTTGGTAGTAACCCGGAAGGATTGGCGGTAAGCAACGGGAAATTATACGTCGCTAACTCCGGCGGATTAAATTACCCGGATGTCGACAGTACTGTTTCGGTGGTTGATTTGAGTACAAATCAGGAAATTCAACGCATTACCGTGGGCAACAATCCTGGTGGTGTTTGTGTCGACAGTCAGGGTGATGTTTACGTCATCAGTCGCGGAAATTACAGTAATATTCCTTCACGCATGCATCGCATCAATCCGGTTACCGATACCAAAGAATTCACTTTTTCGTTTGATGCAGGCGGCATGACACGTATGAATGATCAATTGCTTATCAGTTATTACGACTATAATACGAGCACGAGTCAAATCGGATTGTTTAATGCACTGACCGAGCAACTGAGCGTGCCGAATTATATTTCTATGTCGGGAATCACGACGCTGTATGGTGTCACTTATTCTTCTGTCACCGACAAAATTTACTGCGCCGATGCCAATGCCTTTAGCAATACAGGCTTTCTGCACGTATTTAGTTCGGCAGGAGTTTTCGAGCGGACGTATAATGTAGGGTTGAATCCTTCGAAGGTGTTGGTGTTTGAATAACAACCATTAATCGTTTAAAAATCAAGAACATAGTAATATTGCAATATGAGTCAATAATTTTTCTTTCACAACTTTCAATTATTATTGAAAATATTGTATATATTTGAATCATGACACTCGAACAAGCAAAACAGCAATTCATTCAAACTTGGGGGAACTTCGGGACCCAATGGGGCATCAACCGCTCTATGGCCCAGGTTCACGCGCTTTTGCTGGTGAGTGATCAATCCAAATGCACTGAAGACATCATGACTGAACTTTCCATTTCACGCGGAAATGCCAACATGAATCTTCGCGAACTGATGAACTGGAATCTCATTTACAAAGAAACGGTTCCGGGTGACCGAAAAGAGTATTTCCGTGCTGAAAAAGACATGTGGGAAGTCGCCAAACGCATTATGAAAGAGCGTAAACGCAGGGAGATTGAACCATTGCAACAGCATTTGACAGAACTCAAAAAAGTAGAGCAATCCTACGATTCCATTGCCTTTGTTGCCACAATTGAAAACATTGAACGTTTGGTAAATCGCCTGGATGGACTCTCCAATACATTGATGAAAGCAGATGAGCATATTTTCTTCGGAAAGATTCTCAATCTGTTGAAATAGAATTGCAAGCGATTCAGCGGAGTCGCTTTTTATTGAATTCAAACTTTCAATTTTTACTGAAAGTTTTATAAACTATAAAAACATAAGCCATGGAAACTCAACACAATAGGCTGATTTACGACAAAGATTGTCCGTTTTGCAGCTGGTATACCGGCCTTTTTATCCGAACCGGATTTTTAAGTGAGAATGGTAGAATCCCTTATAATGAAGCAGTTAACGATCGGCAGTTGCACTTCAATCATACTGAAGCGCGCAACAAAATTGCGTTGATCAATACAGAAACAGGCACTGTCAAATATGGAGCAGAAAGTTTGCTCGCAGTGTTGGGGACAAAGTTTTCGCTGATACAAAAGGTTGGGATGTTTCCTCCTATTCATTGGATGATCAGCCAATTATACAGTTTCGTTAGTTTCAACCGTAAGGTTATTGCTCCTTCCGATTGCTCAGGAAATTGTGATTGTACACCCACTACTTCTTATTTCTGGCGGTGGATTTTTATTGCTTTCTGTGCATTGGTTGTCAATAGTGTTACGGCCATTTATTTCAATCAACACTTAAATGAATATTATACCGGAATTCAAAACAGTGATCTGATTTTCTTTGTACTGCAATTAGTCATTCAATCAATTGTTTTTATCTTATTGAAACAAAGGAACTTATATGATTATCTGGGACAGGTTTCATTCGTATCCTGTTTGGGCGCCCTCCTACTCCTCTTTTTTCACATCGGACTTCACTGGCTCCACCAATTCGGGATCAACATTGATCTTTTACAACCTTTTTGTTTCGGTGTGGTGGTGACCTTTATGTTTTTCGAACATAAACGAAGAGTTAGATTATTGCACCTTTCACAGGGATTAAGTATTTCCTGGATTTTGTTTCGGATCGGCATAGCTCCATTCGCTTTCAACCTTATAGCGTTATGAGACCAACCATCATCATCACCGCTGCCAACGGATTTATAGGACAATCACTTGTGCAGCACCTAAAAGACAATTATCGGATTGTCGCGCTGGTTCGAACTTCACTGCCTTCCACTCCCGACGTAACGTATTACGTTTGGGATGGAAGAACAGATGGCCCCTGGAAACACGAGCTGGAAGGCGCATTCGCAGTGATCAATCTTGCCGGAAAATCAGTGAATTGCCGATACAACGATGCCAATAAAGCCGCAATCTATTCTTCCCGTTTGGAAAGCACGCACGTTATCGGAAAAGCAATTGAGGCTTGTACTGTGAAACCAAAAGTATGGCTCAACGCTGCCAGCGCTACCATTTATGCGCATTCACTGGATCGGCCGAATACAGAAACCGAAGGTATTATCGGAACCGGATTTTCAGTTGATGTTTGCCAGCAATGGGAAGCTGCCTTTAATGCCTACAATCATCTCGGCGTGCGGCAAATTGCACTTCGAACGGCCATTGTTCTAGGGAAAAAAGGGGGTGTGATGGCGCCATTCAAACGACTCGCCTACCTGGGAATGGGTGGAAAAATGGGTCCGGGAAATCAGCAATTCAGCTGGATTCATGAATTGGATGTTTGCAGAGCGGTCGAGCATTTATTGCTAAACGAAGCATCTTCGGGTGCTTACAATATCGCTTCTCCGAATCCTGTTCGAAACACTGTTTTTGCTTCGACGCTTCGTAAAAAGTTACGTGTCCCTTTCGGGATTCCTCAACCGAAATGGTTGTTGGAATTCGGCGCAAGACTCATTAAAACCGAAACGGAGCTGATTTTGAAAAGCCGTTATGTGATTCCAGAGCGATTGCTACAGGAAGGTTTTGTGTTCCAATTCCCTGAAATAGAAGGCTGTTTGGAGGACATTGTTTAAAAAAAAGAGTAATTTTCATTCGAAATAAAGTAAAACCGAATGTGATTCGTCTTCCCTGATATGGAAGAAGTAATTTACTTATCAATGACAGAACAAAAGCGATTTTCCATTACTGATACAGTGCAGCAATTCGGGAAAAAGCTATTCGGGTTCATCCGCGGGCGTGTACAATCGAATGAAGATGCCGAAGACATTCTACAAGACGTTTGGTATCAATTCAGCAACTTATCGGCTATTGATGAACTGGAAAACGTGAGTGCCTGGCTTCATCGGGTTGCGCGCAACAAAGTCACCGACAAATACCGCAAAAAAACGACCGACGCGCTGGAGGATTATTCCTACGAAACCGAAGATGAATCCATTGGTTTTAAGGATATCTTGTTGCTCGACGATTCCAACAATCCGGAACTGGCGCTGTTCAAAGATCATTTCTGGAACCAGTTATTGATCGCTCTTGACGAATTGCCCGAAAAACAGCGTGAGGTGTTTGTGCTGAACGAACTGGAAGATTTAACGCTTCAGGAAATTGCCGATAAAACCGGTGAAAACCTCAAAACCATCATCAGCCGGAAAGGCTACGCAACAAAGTACCTGCGCACGCAATTAAACGATTTATACAACGAATTAAACAATTAAGAAATGAACAAGTGTTTTAACGGAAATAAAAAATGGTTCTTCTTCGGACCGCTGTTTGTAGCGATGATCTTTGGACTCGGAGCAGTCGTGATGTGGCTTTGGAATGCCATTCTACCTGATGTAATTTCAGGCGTTTCGCCGATCGGTTATTGGCAGGCCATGGGATTACTGGTCTTGAGTAAAATTCTATTCGGTGGATTCGGTAAAGGAAAATCCAGCCACAAGGGTTCGCCTTTTGCCAAAAAGCAATTCAGACAAAAATTCATGGATATGTCTGAAGAAGAACGTGCCGAATTCAAACAGAAATGGAAAGAAAAATGCCGGTAGGCACATGACTGTAGGCGTGGGACGCATCCCGCGCCAATAAAAAAAAAACACCAATAGACATTGGTGGTTTTTTGTTTTAAACACAAAACATATCCGATTTAAAGTAAAAAAAGACGTCATTCGTCTTCCTAACAAACAACAATCATTTACAAACGAACATTTCAAAAAATGGCAACAACAATTCTAAAATCTATCCTCATCGGAGCCTTAATGGGAGCTATGATCTTTTTTGCTCCGGGTTTCATCATCGGATTAGCCATCACATTCCTCATCTTCCGATTGATGATCGGTCGTAGAATGCGTGGCGGGAGATACGGCGAATACCGTCTGGCTTTTGCCGACAAAGTACGCTCGATGAGTGATGAAGAATACGAACAATTTAAAAGTAAGGTACATTCTCACGACCGTCATTGCTGCTAAGCACGGAAATTGTAATTAATCCCTCATTTATTCAGAAACTATGAAAAGAAGAACAGCATTTATTACAGGAGTTGCCGCGGCGGCCATTACGTTTGGCAGTTTAATGGCGACGATCGGTCCGCGTCACTTTGGTCGTCATTGTCACAGTCACGCTACGCATTGTGGCTCTCAGCAAGATCAACATTCGCATCATCACAATGATCACCATACAACACGCGGTAACCATTAACAGATAAAAACAACCAATAACAAGCTCGTTTGAGTTACAGAACCGGGACGGATAGGAAACTACTGTTCCGGTTTTTTATTTGCAACAAAAATCAATGTACCCCCCTATTCACCAAAGTTTATCCGTTTTTTATCGTTGTTTCAAATAAGAAAAAGATAAAATTGTAACAAATGGCTCAATTATTGTTATTTAAACAACAACCCAAAAACATCCGTTATGAACTTTCTACTGCTCGTTGTTTCGTTTTCACTTGCCGCCGGTAAAGAAGACAAAGTGTATCAAAAATTGGAAAAGAGTTACACCAAAGATCCTGAAAAGGGGTATGTATTGGCAAAACAATACCGCAAAAAGGACAATACTCTGGCTGCTCCCTATTTTTTTGAATCACAGTACTTTGAACGAAAAGCCGGGTTGGTGAAAAAAACAGCCGATCAGGCATTAGCGTTGGGAAATGCAGCGACCAATGGAGCTTCCTTTGAGAAAAAAGCCAGTGACAAAATCCTGCTCAGAGCACAATGGGAAACAAAAAAGGAGATTTTACACGATAAAATAGTGGCGTGTTTGACGAAACTGAACGAGGAACACAACTCCAGCAAGTTCAAACGCCTGACTGATAAATCAATGGGGCTATTCGGTGATCTTTCATTGGAAATTGAGCCAATGGTTGAAAAGGAAGTAGTCGTGGAGAAAAAAATGGAGCCGGCGCAACCGGATGCAGCTGTGTCTGCCGGAAATCAATCGGTGGCGTATCTTTCAATGTCCAAAATTGACTTTTCGAAAAAACCAACCGGGAAAGAGCGCATTCAATCGGCTAACCAGGAGGAAGAAACAAAGATTCTGGAAATGATCAACAATGAAAGAATCCGCAAAAAATTGAAACCGCTGGTACTGGATTCCAATCTGGTGTTTGCAGCGCGTTATCATGCGGCTGATATGGCAACTGAGGATTATTTCGAGCACGATTCGCACAACAAAACTAACGGCAAACTGAGTACTTCTATGGGAGCATTTGAGCGCATCGCAGTGTTTTACAGTGCTTTCGCAAATACAGAGAACATCGCTGCAGGAAATTCAACAGCTGAAGCAACTTACGATCAATGGTACTTTAGCCCCGGCCACAATGCCAATATGTTTAACAGTTCGGCCACAAAAGTTGGAATCGGATTTATTCAAAACCCTTCCAGTTCCTTCGGATCTTACTGGGTGTTTTGTACGGGAACGGATTAAAAGTTGGAACGGAAAATACCGTCAGCTGGTTATTTCACCGCTCCGCCAATGCGTATCAACGCTTCTCGGTTGAGGATGGTTATTTTACGGGTGTGCACTTCGATGAAACCTTCTTCTTTGAAGTCTTTCAACAGACGAATCAATGTTTCGGTAGCGGTTCCCACAAAGTTGGCCAAATCTTCGCGTGACATATTGATTGGTTCTTGGTCGTATACTTTTTGCAATAAAATCAGGGTAAATGCCAGGCGTTCGCGTACCGATTTTTGCGCCAGATTGGTGATGAATTGTGCTCTGTCGCCCAATTCTTTCGAGAGTTCTTTCATGATCGTATTCCGCAGCGCCACATTGGTATCGATCATATTTAGAAAATCGTCTTTTCCGATAAAACAAATGCTGGAATCTTCGAGCGTCGCTGCCGAAACTTTGTACGGATCGCCACTAAACATTGCCCTAAAACCGAGGATTTCGCCTTCTTTGGCAACGTGAATGATCTGCTCCTTTCCTTCATCGCCGATCGTGTACACTTTCACTTTGCCACGATTCAAACAATATACGCCTCTGGGGAAACTTCCTTCTAAAAAAATGGATTGGTTTTTCTTGAACAGATTACAGACTTTATGGTTGTTCAACTCATCAACCTCATCGGGCAGAAGATTGCTAAACAATCCCTCTCTGCGTACTCCGCAGTGTTCACATGCAATGTGTTTATGAGATTTATCCAACATCTTTCTACGTATTGTTCAATCGCCCAAAGATAGCGTTTTTAACCTACGCTGTAAAACCCGATTCAAGCTGTTTCAGAACAAAACAGGTATTCTGGATTTCTAAATTTAGATGGGAAAAACCGGATTTTAACGACGCTTGACGATTCTTCCGGAACGACGGTTATAGTCGTTATCATCCGTTAATGCGATCACATAAATGCCATCGTCGTATTTGTCAAGATCTATCACGATAGCTCCTTCAGCCGGAGAAACGGGACGATCTTCTACCAAAACGCCCTGCAGGTTGTAAACGCGCAAATGAGTGAATGTGATTTCGGTAGTTCCAGGATTAATCGTCACAAACGAACTTGCAGGATTAGGAAAAGCAACCAAATCGCCTTCGGGCAACGTTATAGAAGCCGAACGCGATTCCTGTGCGTTTGACAACAACGAAACAAATAACAGAGCGAATAATAAGGTGACTTTTTTCATGCTTTTCAGGTGTTTCAACGATTCAATGGTGTGTTCGATTTCTCTTTAACAAAGGTAGAACGGAAGTTTCCCGTTTCAAAACCGTTCAAACAGTGATTCAATCCATTCAATCAACCGATAGACCATCTTCACTTTTTTTGTGAAAATGCTGGTGATTCAGGAGGCTGTTCGTTTAATTGTCCTGCTTTACAAAAACGCCCGTTTGTTGCCTGTTTCCTTCAGAATCCGATAACACAATGGTATAGAATCCGTTGGCATATCGCGAAATCGTGAGGTCATCACTGTGGTTTTCTGACAACTCAAATTCATCGATTTTGACACCCAGGTAGTTGTAAACTTTTACCGTCATTTGAGCGTTCTCATGTGTGGAATAATTCAGCTTAATTGTTGAACTTGCAGGATTCGGATAAATCGTCAACTGATTTCCGGAATCGTATTCATCCAAACCAACCGGAGGTGTATCCCACATAAACAAACTATCAAACATCAATCCATCTCTGGCGTTGTCAGCAGCATCGCTAATAAATGAAAACTTAAAAAGGACGGTATCGCCTCCGTTAATCGGAAGAACAGTTGCTAACTGCTCCAGATAAACCGAAAAATCTTTCCATCCGTTCGAATTCCCGGTCAATACCGGGATCCCGGTCTCATTTGGATTGGCATTTCCCCAATCAATGAACTCATCATATTGTCCCTGATTGATTAGATCGATCCATGTAGTTCCGTTATCCGGTGAAAATTCAATTGTTCCGTAATCTGTAAGCGAATCCGAATCGACCCGGTACTTTCCTCCAAACTGAACCAGATTCGGCATGTCAAATCCTGAATTAGCAACATGTTTAAGGACAAACGAGCTGTTTGCATTCACCGGATAAGAATTTGCAGTATCCGTGACGATTGCGTTCGGCAAGGTAAACGCCTCTGTGAAAATGGTCTTATCAGGACTCCCAACTTGCCATAAACCGGCAGGTTCTACAACCAATTCATGCCGATTATCGAATTCGTACAATCCTGTACCTTCAAAGGAAATTTCGTAATAATTCTGAGCGGAAATCCAATTACTGCTCAATGCAAGAATAGATGATAGGAAGATTAGTTTCATATGTAACTGATTCGGTATGTACGAACAAAAATAGCTCATTTAACCTGCTTTGTTTGTACCGTTAAATCAATAACTGGCAGCTATAAGCCTTTTTCTGCTACAATTGAATAAAATCAACATCCAGCAATTCCTGAATGTAACGCAGTTTTTTGCGTTCTACCGGTTCTATAAAACTCAGCGAAATGCCGCGTTTTCCGGCTCTGGCCGTACGTCCGCTGCGGTGCGTATAATAGTCAGGATCGTCGGGCAACTGGTAATGCACTACAAAGCTGAGACTATCGAAATCAATACCGCGGGCGGCAATATCCGTAGCCACAATGTATTGAAAAGCCTGGTTGTGAAACATGCGAATGGCTTTTTCGCGCTCCTTCATGTTCAATTCGCCGAAAATCTCAGCTGTTTTGTATTCGTTGGACTGCAACAACTTCGACACAAACTGCACGTCGCCTTTGGTACGACAGAAAATAATGCCACGTGCTTTTCCCTGCGACGACAAAAACTCGATCAGCATGGCTGGTTTTTCATCCTTCAGGCATTCGAGGTATTGATGCTCGATTTTCGGATTCATCACTTTTTTGGTAGCAATACTGGCTTTCGGAGAATCGGCATCCAATTGTTTACGAATCCAGCCATTGAGTTCGCCGTGAATCGTAGCCGAAAACAACCATTTTTTATGAAAATCGTTGGTTGCTCCCAAAATTTTGTCGACCTCTTTCATGAAACCTTTGGCATACAACTCATCGGCCTCATCAAGTACGATGGTTTTCACACGATCCAATTTCACGGCTTTGAGCTGAATGAGTTCCCACAAACGGCCGGGAGTTGCTACAATAATATGCGTGGGCCGGCGCAAACGTGCCTGTTGCACTTCGATTTGCTCACCGCCCAAAATTCCTTCTACAAAAACCTTGTCGATATGTTTACTGAGCTTGAATAACGTTTTCGCGGTTTGATTCACCAGTTCGCGGGTTGGAACCAGCACAACGGCCTGCACATCGCGGTCTTTGGCATCGATACGCTGTAAAAGCGGAACACCGTAGGCAATGGTTTTACCTGAACCTGTATGCGCCTGTCCTACATAATCCTGGTGTTTTGCAATAAGATGCTTCCATGCGTGCTCCTGAATCGGAGTTGGTTTGGTATAATTCAACTCTTCCAGGCGTTTCAAAATGCTTGGTAAAATTGCATGTGACGTTTTCATGGTGCAAAGGTACTTCTAATGTTGAATTTTGAATGCTGAATGTTGAATGAAGATGCAGGTGATATCTTTAAAGCATCGGAAACAATGAAAAGTTGCACTGAGAAGTTAAATTTTCAATTGCAGGGTAAACCCAATTCATCATTCAAAATTCAACATTCAACATTATCAAAAAAGGTCAAAAACCCTCCAGTGATCCCATTGTTGCTGGTCTTCATCGCTGACAAATACCTTTTTCCACTTAAACTCAAGGATACGAATACACGATTCCATAGCGCCATCCCATTCTACCGTAAATCCTTTTTCGCGCAAACGCTCTACAATGGTTGTTCCGATAGCAATCGCAAAAGGCGTATCATCGATCAGGATGCTGTTGAATCCGATATGTAGTGTGGAATAGCCTGAATAAATGAGTTTCTCTACGTTTTCGCCACAATAGAAACAAAAACCTTTGATCAATTCGGGTGAAAGCACCATATCTTCCATCACGGAAAACACTTCTTCGATGGCATCTTCACGTGTATAACCAGGTCGGTGCAAGGCAAGAATACCGTCTTTACAGAGCGTATTGAACACTTCTGACAATCGTTTCACGTCCGTTTCACCAGACCATTCCTTGCTTTTATCCAAATGACTGCTATGTAACTGCAACGCCGTTTTCCGAATCCATGAAGCGGGAACCGGAGCTTTCCATTGTTTTTCTGTCACTTCGTAAATCACGTCGGGAATAAACTCTTCCGGATCTTCAAAACCAATCAGAATGCGCTTTTCAATGCGTTCGAAAATATCGTACAGATAAGGGTGGTCAGGAGAATTAATTCGCGCCACAACCGGATCAATGATGTTTTTAAAGTCCTGATCTTCGTGAAAAGCCGATACATCTTCTTCCGTGGAAGCTTCCAACGCATACCAATCGTCTTTTGCAATGCTCTGTGTGAGGTTTTTCAGGAACAATTCTTTTTCATTCAGCAAAGCAAAACAACAGGACTTCCAGAAAAGGTAATAAGCAATGGGTTCGTCTCCATAAAATTCTTCAGGATCAATCACCGGATCATCATCAATCCATGCATTTTCGGATGGCTTGAAACCGGCTTCATTCTCTTCTGAATTTTCCCATTCATCCGATTGTGAATAATGCATTTGGTAAATGAGTTCGTCGTATAACGTAATTGCTTTTCTGAGATAGGGTTCCGCTTCATTCAAACGGTTCAAACGCAAATAGGCCGCTCCTACATTATGCCACGCTTCGGGCATTTTCAATTCAGGCTCTATCGCTAACACTTTGAGGTGCAAGGCCAAAGATTCCTCGAATCGTTTAGCTTCCTTAAGCGATATACCTTCATTGTAGTAGTTGGTCCAATGTTCCATAGCCTAAAGTTAAGGATTTCTTCCGTTTTCTCTGTATTTTTTGTGTAAAAACCCGGTAAAGATCCGCCTAAATGTTGGAAAAAAAACTAACATTTATCACTTTTTGACCTAACAAATGTCATGTTTATTGGTTGTATTCGTTCGTTCCTTTGCTTTCAGAAGGATTGCTTAAGTACTGATTATCAATATCCGGAAACCATAAAAACAACCAATATCACAGCGCTTTTTGGCGCACTCATCCTGATTTTTGGCACTGCATTTTCTCAGGGAGAAGCGTTATTCAAACAAAAATGCAACACCTGCCATATGGTCGACAAAGAATCAACGGGACCATGGCTTAAAGGAGTGAAACAGAAATGGGCAGATGCCGGCGAAGCGGAACTATTATACAAATGGGTGGTAAATCCACCGGCGCTTATCGCAAGCGGACAAAGTAAAATGGCACTTGCTGTGAGAGGTTTCAATCCCAATGAGATGCCGCCGCAAACTGTTACAAATGATGAAGTAGATGCAATCCTGGCTTATGTTGATGGTTATATCCCCATTGTTGATACTACCGGAATCATTCATGGAGAAACACCGGGCGGAATCAGCGATTATGAAGAAAATCTCATTCTTTTCTACTGGTTGTTTGGACTGATGATCTTCCTGATTCTTGTGATCATCGTTATGAGTAATACCATTATTAGTTTTCTTCATTCCGATTTCTTCAAAAACGGGCTGAAAGTAAGACGAAACAATAACGTTGTTTTAAGCACTCTTTTACTTGTACTTGTTTTCGGAACAATGTTGTTCAATAACACAAGTTATGCACTTTCGTGTATTGCCGCAGAAACAACCGAAAACACACCATGGTTATTGGTCGAACGGTTCGATATCTATCTGATGCTTGCCATTGATATTGTATTGGTCTTCGTAGTGCTCTACCTCCGTGGATTGTTTACGACATTCCTGCAATTGGTTTCAAACAAAACTTTTCAGGGCAATTCCGAATTTATTCGTTGATCGTCCATAAATAATAATTGATCACTTATAATCTATCATTCATCGTTAGATAAGGAGCGGTTTTTTTGTGCAACCGATTTGTTTTCAATAACTTCGTCGTTCAAATAAAACTATTGCTTATGAGTAAATTTACTTCACGTCTGGTATTACTGTTACTAATTTGTACTGCCGGCACTTTCACTTCTTTCGGTCAATTGACCGGATTAAGAACAATCCCCGGAAACTACGCCACACTTGATTTGGCGATTACCGACCTCAACACACAAGGTGTTGGTCCGGGCGGTGTTTTGTTTCAGGTACTTCCGGGCAATCCGCAAACAGCTCCTGCCGGCGGTTATGCCATTACAGCTTCAGGATCTGCTGCTTCACCGATTGTTTTTATCGGAAACAACAACACGATCACTGCTTCCAATGCACACGTTGTCGGAAATATCAATGACGCCATTATCAAAATTGTGGGTGGTGACTTTATTGGTATCACCGGCTTTACCATGCAGGAAAATGCGGCAAACACCAACAATGTTTCCGGAACCAATAACATGACCGAATGGGGGATTGCCTTTTTGTACGCAAGTACTTCCAATGGTGCCCAATCGAATCTGGTTCAGGGCTGTACAATTTCACTGAACCGAACGTATACCAATACCTGGGGAATTTACAGTAACACCAGACACACTGCGACTGCTGTTTCTACTACTGCCGACATTGTGAGTCCGGCTGGTTCCAATAGTTTCAACCGCATTTACGGATGCAACATCAGCAACGTAAATATGGGAATTGCTTTTATCGGTTCCAACGCAGCTGCTAATCAGGATATTGGAAATGATGTGGGTGGAAGTGCTGTTTCCGAAGGGAACATCCTCACGAACTGGGGCGGTGCACTCGCGGCCGGTACTTACATTTCCAACTCGGGAACAAGCTACGGGATTTTTATGAATCACCAGGTCAATTACAACGTTTCTTACAACACACTCACAAGTGCAACTGTTACTCCAACTGTTACATTCAGAGGAATTGTACAGGATTTCACTGCTACTGCTCCAACCGGAACAATTGGCGATACCATCAGTAACAATACCATTACGATGACCAGTGGTCAAACAAGCGGTACATTCCGGGGTATTGATGCCATTTCGGGAAATACCACCACAACGCTTTTCATTACCAATAACACCATTCTTAATTCATCCATTACCGGAGTTGCTTCAACTTCTCTTTGGGGAGGAATTTTTAACTCAGGTGCTGTTGGTACGCTTCACATCACCGGAAATATTCTGCAAGGTGGAACATCGACTTCCACCAGTGGAGGTTTTACCGGAATCAGTAACACTGGCGCTGTTGTCAATACGGTGAATATTACCAACAACCAGGTTGGAAATGCGTTGGGCGGTGCCATTTCATTCAGTGCTGCTCAGGGAAGCGCCGTAACCGGAATCACTAATACCGGCGGAGCTGCCGCCTCCGTTGTAAATATAACCGGAAACAATATCCAGGGAATCACGCACACAGTTGCGGGCAGTTCCGCGCATACGTACATCGCGAATACAGCTACCAACCCGAACACCAATATCAATAACAATACCTTTACCAATCTGATTGTTAACACAACAGGTAGCGTTACGATTATCGGCAACAATGTCACACATGTTCCCGGAACAATTCACAACGTGAACAATAACAGTATCGTTACCGGTTACAGTAAAACCGGCGCAGGCGGAACAGTGTTGTTTTACAACTCGTTTTCAACTTCTTTGACAGGTGTTTCGGAAACCAATACGGGAAATAACTTTTCCAACATGACCTTTACCGGAGCAACAACCATCAATGGCTGGCGCTGTGGTGACGGGTCTACAACAGCTCCTTACGGACCTAACAAAACGGTTACCAATAATACCTTCAGTAACATCACAGGTGGTACGGCCGCGCTTCAAATTCTGGAAGTTGACTATTCCAACAGTGCTGTAAATACTCATAATGTTTCAGGAAACGTGATCTCAAATATCTCTGGTGGAGGCGCCGTAACAGGAATCGTTTCTGCACAGGGGAATCAAAATTACTTCAACAATACCATCAGCGGTTTGACTTCTACCGGTGGATCATTGGTGCGGGGTATGGCCATAACAGGTGGTGCTACGCAACAGATTCTCAAGAATAAAATCTACGATATCTCTGTAAACAATGCTGCAGGAACCGTTAACGGAATCAATATAACCGGTGGCGTAACAACCAATATTTCCAACAACCTGATCGGTGATTTGAGAGCACCAGCCAGTAGCGGAGCAAATATGGTTATTGGTATTAACCTGACGGGAGGAACTACGGTGAATGTGTATTACAACACGATTCAGATGAATGCCAGTTCTTCAGGAACCGATTTCGGAAGTTCTGGAATCAGTACAGCTACGTCTGTAGGGTTGACACTCAACAATAACATTTTCACCAATACTTCTACTCCAAACGGAACAGGTTTTACAGTTGCCTACAGACGTTCATCAGCTACTATCGGGTCGTATAATGCGACTTCCGACAACAACCTTTTCTATGCAGGAACACCTGATGCTACGCATTTGATCATGCTTGACGGAACAACTGGTCATCAGACATTGGCCGCTTACCAGGCTGCAATTGCTCCGATCGACGATGCAAGTATTAGTATTGTGCCTTCATTCCTGAGCACTTCAGGTGTTTCGGCAAACTTCCTTCACATCGATCCGAATGTTGTTTCTACCATTGAAAGTGGCGGAGCCAACATTGCTGGTATTACCGATGACTTTGACGGAAATATTCGTCAGGGGAACGGTGGTTATACAGGAACAGGAATCAGACCTGATATCGGTGCTGACGAGTTTGATCAAATCCCGGCTCCATGTACCGCCATTGACGCAGGAACAATTTCAGCCAGTGATGTAACCGTTTGTGACGGAGACGATGTTTTATTTTCAACGTCCGGTGAAACAACCGGTACAGCAGGGCTTTCTCTTCAATGGCAAGTTTCAGGAACTGCAGGTGGTCCATACACAAACGTAGCTGGCGGTACCGGAGCAACTACAAACAGCTATAATACAGCAGCATTGACTCCCGGAACTTATTTCTACGTATTACAAGCAACTTGTTCTTACGGTCCGGCAACTGATCTTTCGAATGAAATTCAGGTAACAGTTGGCGCGCTTCCGGTAATCGGATTCAATGCCTCGCCAAACGACACGATTTGTGACGGAAGCGCTGTTACACTTTCGGGGACAGGTGCTGTGAGTTATGTATGGACAGGCGGAATTACCGATGGTGTAGCATTTACGCCTGTATCTTCTGGAAGTTACACTGTTACAGGAACAGATGCACTGGGTTGCGAAGGTACTGCAATCGCTGATATCGAATTATTGAGTTTACCAACAGTGAGCTACACCGCTCTGCCGAATGACACGATCTGCGAAGGAACGGCGGTTACACTTTCGGGTTCAGGGGCAATCAGTTACTCGTGGACAGGCGGAATTACAGACGGGGTGGCATTTACTCCGGTAACTTCAGGAAGTTATACCGTTAGTGGAACGGATGCAGAAGGCTGTGTAGGTACAGCAATTGCTGATATCGAAGTGATTTCAGCTCCGACAGTGAGCTACAGTGTTTCTCCGAACGATACTATTTGTGCAGGAACTGCAGTCACACTTTCGGGTTCAGGGGCAGATAGCTATTCATGGACGGGCGGTGTAACCGACGGTGTAGCTTTCACTCCGGCATCAACGGCAACTTATACACTTACAGGAACACTTAGTGGTGGTTGTTCAGCCGATGTGAATGTGGAAGTAGTTGTATTGAGCCTTCCGAGCGTAACGCTGAGCGGAAACACAAACCTGTGTCCTTCTTCATCAACATTGCTAACCGGAACTTCTGGTGGTAGCAGTCAATGGTATCTGAATGGCTCGCCGATCGGTGGCGCAACGTCAAACACCTATATGGCAGTTGCACCGGGAGTTTACAATATGATTAAAACAAATACAAACGGTTGCGCCGATTCGGCTGCTACAGGTTTAACAGTAGTTTTACTTGCTGCCCCAACTGTTGGTTTCACCGTATCACCTAACGACAGTATTTGTCCGGGAGAAACCGTGATCTTATCAGGAACTGGTGCTGTAAGTTACTCATGGACCGGTGGAATCACGAATGGTGTAGGTTTCCAGCCAGCTGTATCGGGTTCATATACTGTTACAGGAACCGACGGAAACAGCTGTACCAATACAGCAGTTGCTGCTATTACAGTTGGCACTACTCCTACGGTGAATCTTGGAGCAGATATTTCGCAACCGAATCCGCCGGCAGTATTAGACGCAGGCGCAGGATTCAGTTCGTATGACTGGAGTACATCGGCTGTTACACAAACCATTTCCGTGAGTGTATCAGGTGAATATTCAGTCACCGTTACCAACGCCTTTGGCTGTGAGGATTCTGATACCATTCAGGTTGAATTTACCAACAGCGTTGTTGACCTCGGAAACGGAACATCGTTGGTATTGTACCCGAATCCGAACAACGGTTTATTCAATGTGCAAATTGAGAATCTGGTAACGAATGATTTGTTGATGGAAATCGTGGATCAAACCGGAAGAACAATTCAAACACAATTAGTGGCTGCCGTTAACGGATCACACACTCAGGCGTTTGATGTTTCACAATTGCAAACCGGGGTTTACACGGTTCGTTTGACATCGAACGGAAAAACGTCATTGGCGCGATTTGTATTGAACCGATGATTTGAATGATAATATGAAAATGCCCGTCCGCCTAAGGCGGGCGGGCATTTTTTTTGTGCGGGACGCATCAAATGTATACTTCGGGATTTTCCGGTTCAATTTCATCGCGCACAATATCCTTCAAACACGGAAACACAATTGGTCGAATAATATTTCTGAACGCCTCACGTTCCATGCGCAAACGTTGCACCCTGTAATTCTGCTGTTCTTTCACCAGCCATTCCAATTCATCGAAAACTGCCATGGGTTTATCCAAACGATTCGCATTCATTGCCTCTACCCTACGGTTGAATTCCAATTCGGAAACGGGTTCCAGGTGACTGATCGTTTTCTGGCCGCCACTGATTCCTGTTTCTTCGTACAGGTAAAATCCGTTTTCAGCAATGCCAACAATCAACATGTCGTATTGCATGTCTTTGTTCAAACGACCATCGAATTTCCCACCTGATCCTTCCAAACGCTGGAAACTTTTCACCTGTTTCGGGAACAGGTACACCATCGTTTTTCCGTAATCGGTGTTGTTTTTTACCGAAACAGAAAACGATTCGTATTCAGGCGCTTTAAGTGGTGTGAAAACCGGTGTTCTGATTTCAACCGTGGCTGTATCCCTTTGTGTGGAAGTCATCGCATTTAGCAAAGTACCCGACGAAACATAACGGTCGCAATTGTAAACCTGGGCCACACGTCTGATGGTAAAACCGATAACAGGCCGATTACTCAATTGCCGCAACATTCCACCGTAATTAAAACGCGCCTCTTCGGTATTGTTCAGGGATCGACGTCTGGCAGTGCGACTGAATTCCTCTGTTCGCAAACGTCTGAGACTGTTATCCCAGGCCATTTCCTGTTTGCGAACAAAATTCCGGTCCTTTTTCAACTCTTTTTGCAGCGTCGAAATCGCGCCTGCATAAAACTGACGCAGATTGTTCATGTGCGGATTGTCCAGTTCCACTCCTCCTACCCGTTCGGCGGCAAATTCACTGAACTCCGGATAGCCCATTTTCGCAATTTTCTCATCGATTTCATACAACGGTTTGTTCAGATTATCGGTATAGGCTTCCAACACATCCTTGTCGCAGGTAGCGTGAATGGCTTTCATCCGTTTTTCAAAATCGCGGGTCGCTAAAATGGTATTATTGAATTTTGGTTGCCAAAAAGCGATAACGCTGGAAGGTGGAATGTGCTCTTTTTGATCAGATCCTTTTACGTTAACGGCGAAATTTCCCTGGAAAGGGGCTAAACAATGAGTTGAATCACAAGGCTGAAATGAATACTGGCCATACAACACAAAATCTTTTTCGTTTTGAACCCGGATTTTCTGTTTAAACACGACCGTTCCTCTATGGATGCATAAATTTTCATCAGCTATTTCGTCATAAATCATAATCGGTGCAGGCTCTTCCACCAAACCAATTTCACTGTAGTTTTTTGAATCGTTCAGGATAAATTGTGTCGGAAATCCAAATGCTCCATTGCCTCTAAAAACTGAATTAATATGCCAGGAAGATTTGATTGTTACCCTTGCGACAATCGTTGCTTCACTCCCGTTTTGCTCAATGGTGAAATTCCATTTTGCCATATCTTCAGGTAATTCGACACTTGTCGCACTAGAAACCAAATATAGGGCCGAATCCCAAATTAACGTTTTAGAAATGTTCGCTTGAGGACTTGTTACGAATGGTTCCACGATAATAAACGCTCTTCCTGATTCAGATATAATTGAATCACTGATAGCAACAGGCTCCGGCTCATCTTCAAAACTCAAATACAAACTATCCCGTTCTTTTTTACCGGTTTTCCACTTCAGACCGTCCAATTTGGCTTCATAACCTTGCGGATAAAAATCAAGGTCGTTCATATCCGCTAATTGCGGCAATTTGGTCATCGGTTGCGGATTTTGCCAGTCAACGATTCCATTGTTCATTTTCTTCCCTTCAAACAGCATCATGCCTTCTTTCAGCTCATCCACCGGAACCTGCACATAAACTCCGACTTCCGGATTTACATTCAGTTTTGTTCCATCTGGAGCAAAAGCTTGTAACGCAAACATTCCTTGCGTTTCCAGTAAATGTTCACCTGCAAAGGTCGACAAACCGGCTTTTATGATATCGGCCGCGTTGATCGCTTCCTGCCACTGAATCATTTTCGGGCCGGAATACGGTTTTCCGTTCAGTAAAAAAGCGCCATCGGGAATGGAAAGCAAGACACCTGTTTTGGAAAGCACCACCGTATCTTGTTCGTTCAGGTGGAAATACTCGGCCACAATGTGTTCCAGCGGCGTGTGTTTATCTGCTTCCAGTTCGGCTACGAGTTCTTGTTGAGCACTTTCAGTATGTTGATTATTGTTTCGATTGGTTGCCCAAACCGTGATCGCAGCCACAGTAGCCACCACCAATACAACAATGGAAGATGTCACCACATTTTTGCGAAAATGGTAGCGCTTAGCTGTTTGCTGCACTAAATCGCGCTGAGTTGCACGTTTGGCGGCTTCGTGCAGTTGCCGGTGTAAAATCAGTTCCTGCAGTAACTGATCGTTTTCAGCCAATTGCAATTCGAACGACTGACGTTCTGCCGCCGAGAGTTCGTTGAGCAAATAACGCTCTATGAGTTGTGTGATTTCGGGATTCATGATTTCTGTAGTTCAGGTTCAACATTCGCTTCCGGTGTCTGGCTTTGCACCAGCTCTTTGGCTTTTTGCAGGCAGCGATACTTTTGCGCTTTGGCAACTTTGTCGCTCCGCAATCCGATTTTCGCGGCAATATCAGCCATGTTCCAGCCCAATCCGTAAAACAACTGCAGGAGTTCCTGGCATTGTTTACCGAGTTGTGTGAGGGCCTGTTCAATGGTCCTGATTTGCGTTTCTTTTTTGAACCAATCATCGTCAAGCTGCGCCACATCCGTTTCCAGCGAATACGTTTGTTGTTTGCCTTGCTTGCGCGATTGGTTATACCATAAGAGTTTGCAGGTATTGCGCACATAGAAAAAAGGTTCTGTGGTCAATACAAAATCGGGCTGTTCGCATTTGCGGATATAAATCACCAATGCTTCCTGAAATACATCTTCAGCATCGTTTTTGGTACAGCCCAGACTTTGCAGAAAACGTTTGATCTCGGGCCACTTTTTGTAAAGCGCCTTCAACTGCGTTTCTTGTAGGTTGGTTTTGTTTAGGATCTTTTCCATTACACTGTTTTGTACCTAATGTTGAATTGATGGAAAGGTAAACAATTCGGAGGGAACTGGGATTGGAGGGAACTGGGGAACCAGGAGATTCCACCAGCTCCCTAGTTCCCCGATTCCTAGCTCCCTAAATTCAGAATTCCTACTATCTTCGTAACATGAGCTGGCTAAAAAACACCCTCAAGTATTATTTCAATCCATGGTTTTACAGGGCTAAACTAGCACCTTCTGTGGGCATTCAGCAACGTCAGTTGATGCAGCATTACTTGGTTTGTAAGCAAAACAAGCAACTCCCCGATATCAAAACAACCGGTTTCAAAGTGTTTTCGCAATTCGAAGAAGACGGTATTTTACTGTACCTTTTTTCCATCATCGGTGAAGGAAGCAAAACCTTTATTGAAATTGGCGCCAACGATGGCATCAACAGCAATTGCAGTAATCTGGCCATTCATTTCGGGTGGAGCGGTTTGTTTTTTGAAGGCGATTCAAACCTCATCAAACGCGGAAAAAAATTCTATTCCAAAATCCCAACGCCTTATCACCCTAAACCGACGTACGTTCAGGCGATTATCAAACGAGAAAATATCAACGAACTCATTTCCGGGAACGGACTTTCGGGCGATATCGAATTGTTATCAATCGACATCGACGGAAACGATTACTGGGTATGGGACGCCATTGAAGCTGTTTCACCGAAAGTGGTGGTGATTGAAACCCATACCGAATTCGGTACCAACAATATTGTGGTTCCGTACGATCCGAATTATATGTATCCCGGAAAACACCCGATTTATCACGGTGCTTCGGTGATAGCGATGAATAAACTGGCTCAGAAAAAAGGGTATCGATTGGTTGCCGCGAGCGATTTGGGAATCAACCAGATTTTCCTGCGCAACGATTTGGCTGTCGATGAAATTCCAGCGATTGATCCGGATTCGACTTTGTGGCATCCGCAAACAATAGCAGGATTTCAATCATTTGAATCGATCAAAGATTGGGATTATTTAGAAGGATAACTGATGAAACAATTGCTCTGCATCGTCTGCTGCTGGATCGCTTTCAACCACTGGTCACAAAGCTATCAACCCGATATTCTGGGCAACGGTTTCGAGCAGTTGACGATCAATCAGCCCGACGATTACGAAGGAAAGGTGACCTGTACCGTGATTCGCAAAAAGTCGGAAACGGCCACTCAAAAAGCAGTGCTTTACGTTCACGGATACAACGATTATTTTTTTCAGGCAGAGCTCGCCAATTGGTACAACGCAAACGGTTATCATTTTTACGCCGTTGATTTACGCAAGTACGGCCGTTCCATTCTTCCCCATCAGAAAATGAACGATGTGCGTGATCTCAAAGAATATTTTGCCGATCTGGATACTGCGTTAAGGCTTATTCAGGCAGAAGGAAGCACCACCGTATTATTGAACGGCCATTCTGCCGGCGGATTGATTTGCACTTATTATGCGCAGCAACATCCGAATAGTCCGCTTTTTCATGGTATGTTTCTCAATAGTCCGTTTTTCGAGTTCAATGAATCGGGTTTCAAGCGTAAGTTCGGCGTTCCCTTCATTGCAAAACGCGCCTTAAAGAAACCTGAGAAACTGAAAAAAGGAGGTTTTACGAAATGGTACGGACATAGCTTACATGTTTCGGAACATGGCCAGTGGGAGTATAATCTTGCATGGAAACCACACATTGCTCCGTATGTCAATTACGGCTGGATCCGTGCGGTTCACCTGGCTTTAACAGCTATTCAGAGCGGTGACGAAATCACGGTTCCGGTGATCGTGATTTTTTCCATGAAATCGGTTTACCCCAAAAAATGGAGCGATGAATTGTATGAAGGCGATGCCATTCTGAACGTAGACGATATTCAGCGAATCAGCAACACACTCAACTGCAAGTCCCTCAGCACTGTTCAGATGGACGGACTTTTGCACGACGTGGTTTTATCACCGCACGAAGTGAAAGTGGATATGTATCACCGTTTGGGAAATTGGCTAAAAACGCAACTCTGAAAGTTTGAACAGGTTCGTCGCCATTTGTTCAGGCAAATCCACCATCCAAACAGTCAATCGCGAAAAACACTCTAATCAATTGAAAATCAAGCACACCATTCATTAATTCAGTTAATTTTGCCTTCATAACCGAATACACTATTCATGAAAGCACTTTTTTCATGGGGTATTTTACTGCATCAGCGCAACTGATGACAGGTGATTTGGATTGTCGGGGATTTTTATCACCCATTCAAACATTCCGTTTCATTTGTTTTCAGTCGGCCATCGGATGCAACAGGAATGGTATGCCCGGTTACCACTATCACTGAACGGAGAATGCCGAAAATCCGATCCAAGAGTAGGCACAAATAATCACTATTATGGCACGTTTAATTGTAAACGCCCTTTCCGAAGACACAATCGCTGCTCCGGGAAACACAAGCACAAACTACATTGTAGTTTCAGTAACTGATGCTAACGGAGTTCCTGTAACAGGACTCGGCATCGCGAATTTTGCAGTAACGCCGATCATTGTTGGTCCGGGTGGATCAACAGGAAGCACCACAGCCGTAACAGGTGGAGGGTTGCCAGGAACGTATCTTGTAAAAACAGTTCCAACAGCAGGTCAAACCTGGAAAGCCGGAGTCTACATTTTTGCAGTAGCAGTTACAAGTGGCGCCAATCGCGGTCAAAACCTGTGCAGCGTTTTAATGGATTAATCCGTTCAACTACGGTTTAGCAGAAAGGGTGTTTGTTCATGGGGCAGGCATCCTTTTTTATCTTAAACTCTTTTCCGAGAACCATTTCCTCCCTTGAGGGAGGATTAAGGAGGGTGGCTATTTCTTGTTACTCAAATATAGTACTGGTCACCTCCCTCAATCCCTCCTCAAGGAGGTAAGCAGAGCACCTTTTACTAATCAGAATTACTATCTTCACCCAAATTTCAGCTTATGAACAGTTTATTTTCCAAAGAACATGCTGAATCGCTTATTCAGCGCATTCAACAATTAACACCTGAGCATCAGGCACAGTGGGGAAAAATGAACGTTAGTCAAATGCTGGCCCACTGTTCGTCGACTATGGAAGTCGCCCGCGACCAAAAACACCTCAAGCGAATGGCCATTGGTTATGTGCTGGGCGGATTGCTGAAAAAGCATTTTTACAACGATTCGGCGATCAAGAAAAACAATCCCACTCACCCCTATTTCGTTCACATCGACACACGTGAACTGGAAGCGGAGAAAGAGCATTTAATCAATCATTTACGCTCTTTTCAGGAAGGCGGAATCGCCAAATGCACCAAACAATCGCATGCTTTTTTCGGTAAACTCACCGAGGAACAATGGGCTATGGGAATGTACAAGCACACTTCTTATCATTTGGAACAATTCGGAGTTTAATCATGGAATTTATTGCGCAGGAATTAGACGAGTATGTTTGCGAACACACAAGTCCGGAAAATGACGTTTTAGCGAAATTGAACCGCGAAACGCACTTAAAAATCATGCAACCACGTATGCTGAGCGGACATTTCCAGGGACGTGTATTGAGCATGCTTTCGCACATGATTCGTCCGGAACGTATTCTGGAAATCGGCACCTACACAGGTTATTCAGCGCTTTGTCTGGCAGAAGGGTTAACCGAAACCGGCAAACTCATTACCATCGATGTAAACGCGCAACTGGAATCGTTTGTACGAAGTACATTCGAGAAAAGCGAACTCAACGCAAAAATCGATTTCCGGATTGCCAATGCCATGGAATTGATTCCACAGCTCGATGAACAATTTGATATTGTCTTCATTGATGCCGACAAACAGAATTACATCAATTACTACCACCTGGTATTCGACAAAGTGAAAAAAGGCGGTTACATTCTGGCCGACAATGTGCTTTGGTCGGGGAAAGTGACCGGTGATTACGAAACACTGGACAAAGACACGCGGTTACTGATGGACTTCAATCAACTTATTCAGAACGATGATCGCGTAGAAAATGTGTTGCTTCCGATCCGGGATGGGATTATGATTGCGCGCAAGATTGGTTAAAACAGTTTTTACGTTTTTATACGTTCGTGCGTTCAAATCCAAAAATTGACCAATGTGACGGTTTGTGCGAACAAAGAGGAAGTTACCACTAAAAACGGCAAAAAAATGGTCGGTTCCATAACTGGAGTCACTTTAAAAGCACAAAAAAGTGTAACCTTGAGCAAAAAAGCCCTTTTATCCAGCTATAATACAACTACATCTATGAAAACAACAATAACACAACAACTCACAGGTGCGTTCATCCTTGTAATTGCACTCACACTCGTTTCATTTGATAGTCCAACCGGTTGGTTTGAGGCGGGCAGCGATCCGGAGAGTTATGACATGGGCATTGATCAGGGAGCCGGTCAAGATGGTAAAAATGCCGCTACCATTAAATCGAAGGTAAAAAACATCAAGGGTTTTGGTACGTTGATGCAAGATTGTTTGCCCGATAATTATTTGGGGAAACGTGTTCGAATGTCAGGAATGGTGAAAACACAAGGCGTTTCGGAATGGGCCGGCTTGTGGTTTCGTATCGACCAAAAGGATTCTGACCGTGATCTTGGTTTTGACAATATGCACGATGGAAAAAAAGACAGATCTATCAAAGGAACGACCGATTGGACGAAGTATGAAATTGTCTTGGATGTTCCGCTCAATGCCTCCAACCTTGCTTACGGTGCGTTGCTGGTTGGAACAGGTCAAATTTGGTTTGACGACATCAAGTTCGAAATTGTAGATAAAACCGTTCCTACAACCGGAGAAAGCAGTGAGCATCTGATGCCGGGTAAAGAACCTGTAAACCTTGATTTTGAGAAATAAAGCAACATCAGGTTCTACTTCATCTTCTCTTTCAGGAGTTTCTTCAATTCTTTGTCAGTTGCATATTCATACACTTTTTTCCCGAAACCATCCTCCATATTCACATCCGCACCTTTGTTGATCAATAACATCGTGAAATCTTTATTGGATTGCTGCACAGCCAGAAAAAGCAACGATTGTTTCTGAAAATTGACCGGTTGATTCAAATCGAAACGATAGGTTTCCAGCGCAATCTGCAACAAATCCAACGAGGAAGCAGATACTGCCAATGAAGCCATTTTTTTCTGCTCGTCCGGTGACAGCGGCAAATCAGGGTATTTGCGTAAAATTTGTAATACGGATGTTGTATTCTTTGCATCCAGAAATTCATTGAGCTTTTTGGTTTCTTCGAGGCGTTTCATCACGGCCACGTTGTGTTCTTCAGGTGTCATGGCACCTTTCGATTTCAGGTAATCGATCACAGGCTGGTACTCAGCTTTCACGGCGTATTCCGCTGCATTCCGGTCGAAATAACCGATCACATTTACGTCTGCCTTGTTCTCGACCAAAAACTTCACAAAAGCCAGGTCTTTCGCCTCAATGGCCTTAATGAGAACCGGTTCACTGAAATAACATTCCTGCTCCAAATCAATCTTCTTTGAAATGAGGTATTGCGCCAGTTCAAAATCCTGTAACTCGAGCGCCACGCACATATAGGTCGAATGCCAATCATCAATCGCATTTACGTCGGCACCATTTTCAAGTAGATAACGGATAATTTGCGGATTCTTGCATTTCGGACGCTGGCCGCTACTGTTTTTGGGGTTAAAATCGGCACCTTTTGTACGAAGCCATTCCAATAACTTCAAATCACCCGCCATTGCTGCTTTGTATACAAGTGTTTCCTTACTTTTTCCATACGAGTTGATGCTCAGTCCTTTTCCAAGAAAGAGTTCCGTCAACGGTACGTCTGACATAGCGCCGTTTACCTCTACAAGATAAGACAAAGCATTCAGTCCTTCATTGTTGACCTGCGTGCAGTTGGCACCACGATCAATCAGTAATTTTATCCGTTCGTTTTTGTTCAATGCGGCCGCTCTCAATAGCACGGTATTTCCTGCATGATCTGCATGATCCAGGTTTATCTTACGCTGTAAAAACAAATCGAACAGAGCTGGATTATCATTTCTGTTGGCATAAAACAAGGCTGTTTCGCCCAGATTATTCTCAAATTCGAGGTTGGTGGTTTGGTCGAGCAATACGTTTACCAGCGTCAGGTTTTGCGATTTACAAGCCAGCATCAGTGCATTTTCATTGGCAGCTGAAACGGCGTTCACATCCAGTTTTAATTCGCTGATCGCGTAATCGATCATAGTCTGATCGCCATTTTCAACGGCCAGTAGCAGTGCATTTTTACCATCTTCGTCAACAGCAGATTTCGCCGCTCCACTCGACAACGCAAACGCTGCAATCGGTTTATTGGATTCTTTAACCGCCTGTAAAAAAACCGCATTCGCATCGGCGCCAAACGGCATCAGTTGTTTGATCAATTCATCCCGATTATAGGTAAACGCATAGCCCATCGCTTCATCTGCCTTTACACCATTGCGAACAAGGAAAATAGCAACCTCATCGTGGTTGTTCATCACCGCTGCCTCAATAGGTGAAATGTAATATTTACGAAACAATCCCGGTTTTCTTTTTTGGGAAACGTTGACTGAAAAACCTTCATTTACGAGCAATTTCACAACGTTCAGGTTTCCGTATTCACTGGCAGCCAAAACCGCTTCGGAATCCCTGAAACCATAATCGAGCAGGGTTTGGATCCATTCCAGGTCGTTTTTTTCGCAAGCTGAGTAAAATCCACCACGGCCGGTAGCTCCCTTTTTCAATAAATAAAGTGCAATGTCTTTGTAATAATTCGCAACAGCATGGTCTATCGGTTCACGTCTCCACATATCACCTGTCTGAAAATCGGCGCCTGATTCTACCAAACGCTTTACTTCTTTCAGGTTATTCGCTTTCACTGCTTTAAAGACGGGAGTTTCTTCATCTTCCTGGGCGGTTAAAGTAAAGCTGAAAGTTGCCAATAAAAACAGAATTGCTACTAATCGCGCAGGTTGTAAGGTCATTAATTTCATATTCATTTGTAAGAAATTCTATCTAAATGTAAAAAAATAATTCGTCACTAAAGTCTTTGAAAAGATTGGTTAATCAACCTTCTTCATAGCTTCTTTGAGGTGATTTTTCAGGCCTTTTTTCTTAGCGTATGCCAAAGGCAATTTACTCAAACTATCAAGTTTATTCGCGTCTGCTCCTTTGTTAGTGAGCAAAATTGCCATTTCCAACTGATTGTTTTTTGCTGCAATGTGCAGAAGCGTTTGTCCCTCGAAATTAAGTGGATCGTTGATATTCCAGCGGTAACGTTCCATGCAAATCTGAAGCAGACCAAACGAACCTGTTTCCGCCGATAGTTGCGCGGCCTTTTTGACCTGATCTTTGGTCAGAAAGGGCATTGTGTATTTAGTAAGCAACCCATTTAGGGCTTCAACATCTTTATCTGCAATCCACTTTTCAAACGACTCCATTTCTTTTGATCGCCCGATTTCCATGTTTTTCAACTCTTCTTTGGTCATAGCACCTTTCGAGCGCAGGTAATTGACAATAGCAATGGATTCGAGACTTCCTGAATTGGCCACCTTAGCCGCCTCTTCCATGGCATTTTCGTTCCAGGGAGGGTTTTCAAAGAACAAATCGACACCGTTTTCAACCAACAACTCTACAAAAGCCAGGTTTTTCTGCGCAATGGCTTCAAACAGGATCGGATCGAATTCGCTGTATTCTCCATTAACATTTGCTCCTTTGCTGATCAAATAAGCACCAAACTCCACATCATTATTATCCAGCGCATCATCCAGGTAAGTTTTACGCCATGGATCTCTCCGATCGATCTTGCCACCGTTTTCAAGCACAAAACGAATTATTTCAAGGTCTTTACAATGTGCACGGTGGCCGTCATTATCCGTGCCATCTGTGGGCAACCCCATTTCTTTCACTTTTTTGAGTAATTCCAGATTGTCACGGTCGATTGCAATGAAAGCCAGATTGCCCCCGTCAGAGAAAGCTCTTACATTCGGATCAGCGCCCAATGAAATCAACTCCGTGATGAATTCCATATTGAGCTCTCTATCGTCGTAAAAATAACTCAGGACATTATTCCCGGCTGTCGTTTTAAGCTTCAAATCAGGATAGTCTTTTAACAACACTCTTGCCACCTGCTCTTTACGATCCGATTCTGCTACTGCTGCCAGAAATGGGGTATATCCGTAATTATTCTGATGATTCAGATCAGCACCTTTTTCGATCAATAATCCCATCAGTTCTAAATTCTTTCTTAAGGCAGCCTCATACAAAGCCGTATTACCAACATGATCAACTGCCTCCAGATCAGGATTACGCGCCAGAATGACATCGATTACCGCACGGTTTTCGCTACGCACAGCAAGTATCAAATCTGTTTCTCCATCGGCCGTGAGTGAATTGACTGACAGCTTTAAAGTATCAATGCAATAACGCATGGCCTTCAGATTTTCATTGGAAACCGCATGCAGGTAAGCATTGTACCCTTTTTCATCGGTATAATTGGGATCAGCGCCTTTTTTAAGAGCGTATTCCATCAACAGCTTATCACCATCACGTAAACTCCACAAATACTGTTGGTTTACAGCAACTCCCAAATCAATCAATTGTTTGCCCAGCTTCGGGTTCGTATTGGTACAGTAGTTAAACGCTTCCTCCATATCGGCGCCTGCTTTTACCAACGACAAAACCATCGCATCATTCTTCCCAATAGCAACTCCCAAAGGGCTCACCTGGTAACTCCTGAAAATTCCTGATTTTCTTTTTTCATCAACATTAACCGGAAAATCCAGTGAAATAAGATAATTAACCAGTTCCAGGTTGTTTGTTTCCACGGCAGGCACCATTGCATTGTAATCAAAATAGCCGTAACCGATCAGAAATTTTACCCAGGCAAGATCGCCGGTTCTAACCGCAGCATTAAATCCTTCGCGCGATTTTGCCCCATTCGCCAACAGGTATTTCGCAATTTCACGATAGTCATTATAGACAGCATATGTCAGTGCATCATCACCATAAATAAACTCGTAATTGACAGGTTCACCGGCTTCAACCAGCTTTTTTACAGTTGCGAGGTCATTCTTCTGAACAGCAATTAATAATCGGGATATCGAATCCTCTTTCTGTGCCTGCGAATAACTGATTGTCAGAAAGGAAAACAGTAGTAAAACGAGGTATTTCACGATTTTCATGTGTTTAAGTTGCGTTCGTTCAACCCACAAACAGTATGCCGAATAAACTCCTGAAAGATAAGACTAAAAAATAATGCGCTCAACAAGTAACTTTTTACCCTTTTTTACGATATAGTTCTTTAGGCATGAATATTGTCTGACACAATTGCATTTTATAGAATACAAGCTTATGTTGAAAAACTACTTCCTTTTTTCTGTTGTTTCCGGTTCAATCTTATTTACTTCTGTTGCGTTTTCGCAGGAAGAAGATCCTTCTTGTTTGCCGCCGCCAAAAAAGGCACAGAAATACATCGACGCCGGCAATAGTGCCAAAACACCCCAGGAAGCCTCTGATAATTACCAGAAAGCCATTGATGCCGCGCCTGATAATGCCGCTTGTTACTTTGCGTTTGGACAATACGCTTACGACATGGGAATGGAATATTTCAAAACCCAACCCAACCCGGATTTGGGCGAGCGTAGTTTTGCCAAAGCAGAGGTGATGCTGAAAAACGCGATGGAATACTGCGATGACTACAACTCTGAAATGTTGTATTTGTTGGGAGTTATTAACTATTCGCAATCGGAAATGGAAGATGCCACCAAGTGGTTCGAAAAGTTTCTTGCCTACAAGCATTCCGACAATGCGCGCTACGGTGAAAATTATGCAAAACAACTTTCCGATGTGAAAGAAGTATTGGCCGAATTGAAAGACGAACAGGAAATGATGGCAACTACGGTTCCGTTCAATCCGAAGATGGTCCCAAATGTTTCATCACGCGAGTGGGACGAATATTTCCCGATGATTTCACCGGACAACGAAATGATGTTCTTTACCCGTAAAATAGACCGCAAGAATCTGGGCGACATGGTCTCTAACTGGAAAGAAGAATTTACGATCTCAAAACGCAGCGGCGATACACAGCCCTTCGATAATGGCCAGCCGTTTCCGAAACCATTCAACGATGGAACATTTACCAGTTATGGTGCGGCATCCATGTCGGTCGATAACAAGGAAATGATCATGTGCGCCTGCAAAAAGGAAGAAGTAAAGGGCCAGATTTATACGAATTGCGATTTGTATTCTACCACTTTTATGCGCAGCGAAACTGCCAAGAGCGGCTATGAATGGACACCTTTGGTGAATCTCGGACCAAAAATCAATACTTCTGATGGTTGGGAAGGTCAGCCTTCGCTTTCAGCCGACGGAAACATCTTGTTTTATACCGCAAACCGAAGCACCACAAAAGACAATGATGTATTTCTGGTGAAACGCAATCCTGACGGATCGTGGGGAGCAGCAGAACCATTCGACGAGATCAATACCGACGGGAAAGACAAAAGTCCGTTCCTGCACCAGGACAGCGAAACTTTATACTTTGTTTCCACCACGTCTGATTCCCGCAAAGGAATGGGTGGTTTGGATATTTTCTACATGCGTGAAGAAAACGGTGTGTGGTCGAAGCCTAAAAATATTGGAAATCCAATCAATACTCCTGAAGATGAATTGGGAATTTTTGTTTCCACCGACGGTCAATTGGCTTATTATTCATCGCAGGTTGGCGGAAAATGGGATATCTACGGCTTTGAATTGTACGAAGAAGCACGTCCGAAAGCGGTAGCCATCTTGAAAGGTGAATTGAAAGCTCCGGACGGATCACCGATCACCGACGCAACTATTGAAGTTGCTTACGAAAACTCCGATAAAGTAGAAACGATAAAAGTAAACGGTGACGACGGAAAATACGCCGTTGTGGTGAAAACCGAAGTGCCGCAGGACATCATGATCAGCGTGAAAAAAGAAGGCGCTGCGTTCGACTCGAAACTGATTACCAAAGAAGAAGTTGCCAAAAAAGAAGACCGTGTAAACAACAACCTTGCAGTGAAAGAACTCAAAGTGGGCGAAGCTTACACGATCAACGATATTTTATACGACTACAACTCGGATGTGTTGAAAGACAAATCGAAGTTCATTTTGCGCGAATTTGCCCGCTACATGAAAAGCAACGAAATGATCGAAATCACGATTCAGGGTCATACCGACAGTGATGGCGACGATGCGAAAAACCTTGATTTATCTGACCGTCGTGCCAAAGGCGTAAAAGATTACCTGGTTTCGTTGGGAATCGATGAAAGCCGTTTGGAAGCTAAAGGTTTGGGTGAAACGCAGCCGAAAGTTGCGAATGACAATGCTGAGAACAAGGCAAAAAATCGTCGCACGGACTTCCTGATTCGCGGAATGTAGAGTGAATTATCAAGATGTGATAAAATTGAAAATGTAAAATTGAGAATTGAAAAGATGGGGCTGAATTCCTTTCTTACGCCTCCTTTTCAATTTTACATTTTCAATTCATAATTAAATCTACCTACTTTTGCGCCATGCAAACCAACAACATTCAGGGATATTGCGCCATCGGCGTGTTCAATGCAAAAACAGAACATAACGTTGGTACGCTTTGGCGTTCGGCTTATATTTTGGGAGCAAGTTATATTTTCACCGTTGGCAAACGCTACAAAAAACAAACCTCCGACGTACTGAAAACCTGGGCGCGCATCCCCTACTTCCATTACGACACCATCGAAGATTTATTCGAGAACATTCCCTACGATTGTCGGTTGATCGGTATCGAACTGACCGAAGAAGCTACAATGCTCCATGATTTCCAACATCCGCAGCGGGCGATTTATTTATTAGGATCAGAAGATCAGGGCTTACCACAAAGTGTACTCGAAAAATGTCACTTTACGGTGAAACTACCCGGAAATTCGTCATTGAACGTCGCTGTGACCGGAAGTATTGTGTTGCATGACAGAGTCGCGAAGAATCCGATTGAATTACCAGAGAACCATAAGGGGTGATTTTTGATGTTGGATGTTTGATGTTTGATTTTTGATGAAGTCCCCCGTAAATTATTAAAACTACCTTGAACTGAGATTTAGAACCAAAAGCGTTGGATTTATTTGTAAGTACAATCCAACATCAAAAATTCAACATCAAACATCTTCTTCATCAAACATTCAAAATCAAACATTGGCGGCTACGCCTATGTGAAAAACCGCATCTCCTTTGTTCACCAACGGTGATTCGTTCACACAAATGATAAACCCTTTCATGGTCGATTTGACTTTTCGTTCAATTTCGCCGTACGGGTCACAGACAATTCCCAAAACTGTTCCTACTTCTACTTCATCTCCGTTTTTAACGATTGCCTGAAAAACGCCTGAATTGGGTGCTCTCAGCCATTTTGAGGAAGTGATGAGAACCGGTTCACGCTCTTGTGATTCGACAATTTTGAATGAGCGCATGCCCAAATGAACCAAAACCCGTTGAATTCCGGCCAAACCTTCTTCCACAATTTTTTCATCAATTGAATTGGCTTTTCCGCCTTCAAACAACAGGATTTTTTTACCGCGTTTGTTCAACGCTTCGCGAATGGATTTACTGATATAAGCCGAATGCACAATAAATGGCGGATTGAACACCTTGGCAAGTTCCATACTCACTTCATCTGTCTTCAGACAACGAATCTGGGCAATATTACTGCGCTGTGCCGCTCCTGTATGAAAGTCGATCACCATGTCGATGTTCGGGGCAATTTCTTTCATGAACTGGTAGGCAAACTGGCTGGCCAGCGAACCGTTTTTCGTTCCGGGGAAACTCCTGTTGAGATCTCGCCCATCGGGCAATTCGCGTTTCACGTTCAGGTAACCAAACACGTTAAACACAGGAATGCAAATAATCGTTCCGGCACTCGGTTTGTTCCAGCCTTTTCGGATCACGCGACGAATGACTTCCATACCGTTGATCTCATCACCGTGCATACCGGCCATGAGCAACAAAACAGGACCGTCTTTCTCAGCACGCTGTACGATAACCGGAACCTGAACCGGTGTGTGTGTATGCAATTTTGCAACATTCATGCTCAATTCCGCCCCTTTTCCGGGTGGAATTTCTCTGCCTAAAATGGAAAATCGCTTTGTCATACGCTATACGTTTACGTTCTTTTCGATGTATTGAATGATTTTTCCGGCGATATCAACACCTGTTGCGCGTTCAATGCCTTCCAAACCGGGTGAAGAATTCACTTCCAGCACCAACGGCCCTCTTTCCGATTGCAACATATCAACACCTGAAACTCCCAGTCCCACCGCTTGTGCGGCGCGGATCGCGGTCGATTTTTCTTCTTCTGTCAATTCGATTTGCATAGCGGAACCTCCACGGTGCAGGTTCGATCGGAATTCCCCCTCTTTTCCCTGTCGTTTCATAGCCCCTACAACTTCGCCGTCTACCACAAATGCGCGAATATCCGCGCCTTTGGCTTCGCGAATAAATTCCTGAACGATCACACGGGCACGCAAACCGTTGAAGGCTTCCAGTACCGATTGTGCGGCGTTCTGGTTTTCTGCTAATACAACTCCAAGTCCTTGCGTTCCTTCCAGCAATTTCAATACTACAGGCGCACCACCGGCCGATTCTACTACGTGTTCCACATTGCGTGAATAGTTGGTGAAAACCGTTTTCGGCAAACCGATTCCTTCTTTCGAAAGTACCTGCAGGCAACGCAGTTTATCGCGTGAATGCACAATACCACGGGAACTCACGACCGAAAACACGTTCATCATTTCGAACTGGCGCACCACTGCCGTTCCGTAAAATGTGACCGAAGCTCCGATTCGGGGAATTACGGCGTCGAATCCGATAAGATATTCCGATCCGTAGTACAATGACGGACCTTTTTGTTCGATTTCGATATTGCAGCGAAGGTGGTCCACCACATGGGCTTCATGGCCACGCTTTTCGGCTGCTTCAACCAATCTTCTGGTCGAATACAAATCGGTGTTGCGTGAAAGGATGGCGATTTTCATATACTACTCTTAAATAAATCAACTTACAGTTTCGATTCGGCCTTGAATGAACAATTTGTTTTGGACGAATCGACTAAAAAGCGCTTGTTCAGCAATCTTCTTCCCAACAAAATAGGATTGCGCAAACCGGTGCGTTCAGTGAGCGAAAATAGTGTTTCCACCGTTTCGTTGAACAGCCTGACCGAACCAACTACAAAAAAACGTTCTTCCGACATTCCGTTGGAACTTTTCACCTTCTTGCAGTGATAGGTTTCGAACTGAAATTTCTTTCCTGTATATCCTTCAATGGCAGGATCCAGAAATACGACTTCAAGCACTTGCTTTCCATCCGATTCTACCAGATTAATACTGTGACAGTGCATAGAGCTTGAATAAGCACCCGAATCAATTTTTACCGGAACATTGATCAACTCAAACTCAGGAAAGGTTACAATGTCTTTTCTTCCTAAAATATGCATTATCATTACTTTGATGGGTAACCAAAACTCCACGTAATATCGTCTTTTTCGAATTTCAGCCATTTTTGCTGCATCAGTTCTTTTACAGAAGACGGCATTTCGGTTTTGGCTTCGATGGTTGGTTCGTCGGTTGACATTCCCTCCATGGTTGTAATTCCTAAGAAAATGAACTTTTCATTCGAGTTAAAACAATACAATTTGCGATCGGCGGGTGAAACATCACCGCGGCAAAAAAGCGTGTATTGAAAGGAAACTTCGGCTACACCATCAGCATTCACATCGGTAATTGAAAGCGACTTTTTGGTAAAACCGACATACAAATCAAGTTCTGGGCAGGTTTCAAAATCGGCGACTTTCCAAATAGATTTATAGGTGCTTTTTTCGTCGGAACGCGCCAACAAATAAGCATTGATCTCGGCTTTATCACCCACTTTTTCATATTCTCCGGCCTCGTTTTTCTCACTCACCGGAAATATGCCTGTTTGAGTCAGAATCAGAATATTATGTCCGTTGGCGTCATCAAATTCCAGGCATTCCACGATAATTCCACGGTAGAACACATCGCGCGGTATATCATTGTAACCAATTCCCTGAATGTTGAAAGCAGGAACGGATTTTGAATTGTCCCAGATTCCCAACCAATTGGACATACTCATGGTGCCTTCGGTTGATTCCTGTGCAAAGATTGTGAGAGGAAGCAAGGCAAGCAAGATGCTGATTTTCTTCATGTCAGTTTGTGTTTTATCAATCGAAAATAGTCAAAAAAGCGAAAGTGAATAGGTATTGCTGCTTTAAGCTGAAAAAAGTTATATCTTTGCGTATTGAATTAGAAAAATATTTGCTAATATTGCACCCCCAATTATGGGTTAGTGATAGAAATTAAGAGTCATGGATTTTATAAGAGAGCTTCAAAAAGAATTAGTAGAAGTAAGAGAGTTTCCAGCATTTGGTGCCGGTGATACAGTTACTGTGTCTTACAAAATTAAAGAGGGAAACAAAGAGCGTATTCAGCAGTTTCAAGGTGTTGTATTGCAACGTCGTGGTTCTGGTTCAACTGAGACATTTACGGTTCGTAAAATGTCAGGAAACGTAGGTGTAGAGCGTATCTTCCCTATTACTTCTCCGTTTATCGACGCAATCGTAGTGAACAAACACGGTGCTGTGCGTCGTGCTCGTATTTTCTACTTCCGTGAGCGTACTGGTAAATCTGCACGTATCAAGGAAAAAAGAAGATTCGTTCGTTAAGAAGCTCCATCTTTTTAGATATATAAAGGCTGTCAATGATAAATTGACGGTCTTTTTTGTTTCTCAATGTTTAATTTTGAATGTTGAGTGTTGAATGAAGATCCCTATCAATTCCTTAAGTTTATTCTTCTTAAGAACAGCCGGCCTTCAATCCCATTCTTAGTCAATTCAAAATTCAACATTAAACATTCATAATTACTATGTTTTTCCTGCTTTCAAAACTATTACTCTTCCTACTCTCGCCGCTTACATGGGTGATTCTCGGATTGGGACTTTTCTTTTTTTCACGCAACCCCCGCTGGAAGAAACGCGGTAAAATCACTGCTATTTTCTGCCTGCTGTTTTTCAGCAATACATTTATCTATAAAGAAGTTAGCCGGCAATGGGAGGTTTTCGGAACGCCGATCAAGAAGGTGAAACACCACGATGTGGGAATTGTTTTGGGCGGAATGGCCGAATACAACAACGATTTAAAAACGTTGAGCATACGTCGTGGCGGTGACCGGATCTGGCAAACAATAGAGTTGTATATCGCAGGTAAAATCGATAAAATACTGATCAGCGGCGATAATGGCGATCTGACCAATAAAGGTTTGCACGAAGCCAAACAAATGAAAGCCGTATTGGTTCGCTGGGGCATTCCGAAAGAGGATATCATCACCGAAACTGTTTCCCGCAACACCTATGAAAATGCGGTGCAAACCAAGAAAATACTCGACAAATCGTATCCGGCATACAAATCGTTTATTCTGATTACCTCGAGTCGTCATATGCGACGTGCACATGCCTGCTACGAAAGCGCAGGTTTGCATTGCACGCCTTATTCCACCGATTTATACACGGGGCCAAAACGCAGTTACACCTTCGATGAATTCATCGTTCCGGATGTTTCTACGATGTATGACTGGCATGGATTACTGAAGGAGATGGTGGGTTATGTAGCGTATGATATGACGGGGAAGATTTAGTTCTACCAAGATTATTATAAAATCAAGGAAAGGAAATCGACCTTATGCCGATCTCCTTATGAAAGTACCTTCGCATAAACTCTCTTTTACGCTCGTTTTTTATACACTCTCATTGCATAAGCATAAGCTACGACTGTAATTCCGACGCACCACGCAAGCGCAATCCAAATTTCATTACCAACTGGCTGGTTTGAAAGTAATGCACGAATGGTATTCACGATCGAAGTTACCGGTTGATTTTCAGCAAAGGCACGAACAGGGCCGGGCATGGACTCGGTAGGCACAAAAGCCGAGCTAATAAACGGCAGGAAAATAATGGGATAGGAAAAGGCACTTGCACCATCCACCGATTTTGCTGACAGACCGGCAATTACCGCAATCCAGGTCAACGCAAGCGTAAAGAGTATCAGTATCCCTGCCACAGCAAGCCATGCCAAAGGATTAGCTGATGATCGGAAACCCATGATTAACGCTACCAGAATAATTACGATAACCGAAATTGCATTTGATACCAGCGAAGTCAATACATGGCCCCACAATAAGGTTGATCGTGCAATCGGCATGCTGTGGAATCGTTCTAAGATACCACGTTGCATGTCAATGAACAGTCGGTAAGCCGTATAAGAGATGCCGGTTGCAATAGCAATAAGCAGAATGCCCGGCAGCAGGTAATTCACATAGTTATCTGTTCCGGTTTCAATGGCTCCGCCAAGTACGTAGACAAATAAAAGCATGAACATAATCGGCATAATGGTAACCGTGATGATGGTGTCCATACTGCGAAGGATATGGCGCATGGAACGTCCAAGCATCACACCCATATCTTTGAAAAAATAATTCGTTGTTTCCATTTTGATTTTTCTTTTTATGATCGATAATTACAAAGAGATCTTTTCTCCACCGCTTGGATTACACCAACAAGAGCATATATCAACAGCAACATAAACGCAATAGGCATAATGATAATGGCAACCAGGATCATGGTGTCTCTGCTTCGAAGAATGGAACGTATAGAACGTCCGAACATTACTCCCATATCTCTGAAAAAATAGTTCGTTGTTTCCATTTAACTTTCTTTTTCACCGACAATTGTCAGAAATATTTCTTCCAATGTCAGCTGTTTTTCAATGTATTCCACTTTTGCGGGCGGGAACAGCTTTTTCAGCTCTGCAAGCGTATCGTTCACGATAATACTCCCTTTGTGAAGAATGGCAATTCTATCGGCCAACTGCTCTGCTTCTTCCAGATACTGAGTGGTCAGGAATACAGTGGTACCGTTATTGGCAAGTTCTTTGACAATCTTCCACACCTCAATTCGCCCTTCAGGGTCAAGTCCTGTTGTTGGTTCATCAAGAAAAATGACTTGCGGTTCTCCCACAAGGCTCATAGCGATGTCAAGCCTGCGCCGCATACCTCCCGAATAAGTAGACGTTCTTCGGTCAGCAGCATCTGTCAGGCTAAAGCGTTGAAGCAAATCAACCACAACCTTATGAGGATCGCTGAGATGCCGTAGTTTGGCAATCATAACCATGTTTTCTCTGCCGGTCAGGATATCGTCTATGGCTGTAAATTGGCCTGTCAAACTGATCGATTGCCTTACATTAGCGGGTTTTGACGAAACATCAAATCCGTTTACAACTGCGCTTCCGCTGTCTGGTTTCAGTAGTGTGGTAAGGATTTTGACAATTGTGGTCTTTCCTGCACCGTTAGAACCAAGCAACGCGAAAACGCTACCTGCTTTTACCTCAAAATCTACTCCTGTCAACACAGGAATGTTTTTATAGGATTTCTTCAATCCCTGCACCGAGATTGCGATTTCATTTTGTGACATGATTTCCTTGTTTATACTGTTAATAATGAAATTCCTTTTAAATCTTCCTTTCCGTTTTTCAGGAAACCAATGAGTAAGTGTTCGGCTAATTGAGCTTGCGAGATAGTCATCTTTTTTCGTGCTTCGGTCATTTTATTACCAATCATTTTAGTTAACATAAGTCTTTCTTTTTATTGTTTCAACTCTACAAAGGTATTCCGAAGCATCCCCGGAGCCCATGAAAACACAGCTACTTATAGTTGTAATAGCACTACTTTTGGTGTTATTCCACAACTAATGGTTGTATTTTGTAGTATCGTCTTTATCGGAAAAAGAAAATGGCCTGATTCCATCTTCAAATTATCATTTATGGAATCAACAATTCATAAAAACAGAGCTCATTCATTTCTGACTCGTTTCAATCGAACTGAATGACCAATCAACAAATGAAATAGCTATTTTAGTCCAATGAAACAGCTTTTCTTCATCACCTGTTTACTACTGATTCACAACACGTTCGCGCAGGAAATCAAAGTCACCACTTTCCTTGACGGCGCGTTGGATTGTGACTGGAATCCTGCCAATCCAAACGAAGTTTGTTATTCTGTAAAAGGAAGCGATACGTATTATGACGTGCATATTGCATCGCCTGACAGAACCAAAGACACTTGTATCACCTGTGATCATCCGCTGCTTCCAAACCGGCACATTTCCAATCCGGGATGGCATCCTTCCGGAAAATGGCTGTTGCTGGTTGTCGAGAAAAAAGAACATCCGCGCGGATCGGCCAACTCACTTCCGGGTTTCGGGGCGTTTTGTGATCTCTACCTCATTTCTTCGGATGGAAAAAAATGTCATCTGATTTACGAAAACATCAATGATTTCGACCACGGAATTATCGCACCGCGTTTTTCGCCCGACGGCACCAAAATTGTCTGGACAGATCGTTTTAAAAGTCCGGCAGTGTGGAATGCCCAGCGCCATTTCGGATTCTGGACCATTAAAACAGCCGACTTTGCGTTTGGAAATGACAGCATTCCGAAACTTTCCAATTTCAAAGATTTACTCCCCGAGAAACGCTGCTTCAATGAAAGCTACGGTTTTTCACCTGATGGAAAACGCATTATTCTGTGTAGCAGTATGACCACCAATTCGGCCTGGAAAGCGCAGTTGTTTACCATGAATATTGACGGTTCTGATATTGTGCAGCTCACTGCCGGCAAAGACTACAACGAACATGGCTGTTATTCACCCGACGGAACGATCGTTTGGATGTCGAACAAAGACAACGCAAATAAAGGAACCGATTGGTGGATGATGAACGTGGATGGCACCAATAAACACCGCATTTCATTTTTCAACGATCCGAAACATGCGGATTACATCGGGAAAGCAGTTTGGACAGGACTAGCCACTTTTTCACCCGACGGAAAGCGCTTCATGGGAGGAATTCAGAAAAGTTTGATTACGCAGGAAGGGTATATCGTTATTGTTGAGTTGGTGAGTTACTGAATTGGACAGTTTGGGAGTCATTTTTCGCTATAGAAAAGCGGTTCGATGATTTCGCCAGCTTCTTTGAGGTAAGTGCTTCCACAGACTTTAAGTTTAGCCTGGATTTTCGGCCAGGTTTCCTGGTAATCGTAATCGTTGTATAAACTACCAATGGTGGTTATCCATTTTTCATAAGACGATTTATATACTCCGTGTTTAATATCCTTGAAAAACGTACACGGCCGCTGAACAAGCAACGAAGCGCAAATTGTTTGAATTTCCGAATACGGATAATAATCATACGTTCCCCGGTCAACGACTTTGCTTTCGAGCATGGCGTTGATCACAAACACGTAAAACGCTTTGTTGTTATCCGGAATCGTATCCAGCATTCTCAGCAGGTCATACGACATCTTATCGTACATCAGCGACAATTTACCGCTCGCAAATAATTTGGCGGTTTTATCGATGGAAGGCTGATTGAGGTAATACGAAAGTTTGTTACCCGCAATGGTTGTTGGAACTTTGGAAATATAACAACCATTGTGATTGATAAATCGCCAGACAGAGTCAGGAATTTTCAGCAAACCTTCGCGTTCGATATCGATCGAAGCCAGTGGTGGTAGTTTCATGATTTCCGGTGGTATCGATGTCAACGGATTCCAGACAGCATTCAGCTCCTCTATATTACTCAAGTCACCAATACTCGCAGGAAATGTACTCAGCTTATTTTCCTGAAGGTCCAATTTTTTCAGCGAGACCATCTTTCCAATGTCACGTGGCAATGAAACCAGTTGATTACCTCGTAAATCCAATTCAGTAACCTTTGATAACTTACAGAATTCATCCGGAAGGATCGTCAATTGATTTCCATCTAACCGCACACGCGTCAGTTCAGTCATTTCCCCGAATTCGGTTGGGAGTGACGCCAATCGCGGAGAATGTATTTCCAAATTACGTAGTTGCTTCAATTGTCCTATTTCAGGCGGAAGTATTTCCAGATTTGTATTCCAAAGGAAGAGTTCTTCCAGCTGTGTAAGTTTTCCTATTTCAGCCGGAAGCTCCTCTATTCGTGATTCTACCTGTAAAAACTTCAAGTTCGTTAAATTCCCAATAGAAGAAGGTAATTCGGTCATTTCCATCGAGCGGATCACGAGCGTTTTGAGATTGGTCATGTTTCCGATTTCAGCAGGGAATTCAGCAAATTTCCCTGAGTACAAGTACAATTCTTCCAGGTTTGTTAAACGTCCGATTGAATTTGGGATCTGCATTATTGGCCCTCTGAATTCCAGTCTTTTTAGCGCCGTTAGATCGCCGATTGAATCGGAAATTACCATTCCGCTATCATAACATTGGATAATCAGATTGTCGAGCAGTTTTAATTGCCAGATCTCTTTGGGAAGTTTTATCGGCATATCACAGTAAATCTCCAATCCTTTGAGGTTCACAAAACGGCCTATTTCCGCTGGAATTTCACCACCATCGGAACTACTGATATACAACCGCAGAACATTTCCGGAATCGGCTTTTACCTCATCGAAATTGTGAAAATACTTTTCGTGCTTGTGCGTCCAGTAGCGACCGCTGATACTTGGCCGCAGTGGCATGTCTCGTCTAAAAGAAGGTCCTTCATCTTCTTCGCTGATAAACTCTTCATAAATAATCTCAGGCTCCACAACTTTCTCTTGTGCTACAAGAGTGTCCACACTTACTAAAAACACACAGAAGATGAAAAAGCAAACTTTATGAAACGAACGAAAAGGCATCGGTTGTTTATTTCCATCTAAAATAAGGTTTTCTTTTAGGCAACGTTCCATTCACTCTGTTTTTTAAACGCCTCGAAATCATGCGACAAAGAGTGATACAGCTATCTGCCAAAAACGATCATTTACGTTGTGTCACACAGAAAAAAATCAGAAAATCACTTTTCCCGAAATACAAAAGCGGTTTTTATACGTAGATTCACAAAGGATAACGAGTTGCTATGTATATTTTGATTTTTTTTCTGGGTCATTGGTTTTTATCGCTCTTTTGTCAAACATTTTTCCTGCACCGCTATGCATCGCATAAAATGTTCACTATGAACCGGTTCTGGGATCGTTTCTTTTACTTCTTCACATTCATCACACAAGGATCTTCTTTTCTCAACCCGCGGGCGTATGCCATTATGCACCGCATGCACCACGCTTACAGCGATACCGAAAAAGATCCGCATTCACCGCATTTCTTTAAAGATGTCTGGCAAATGACCATTCATACCAAAGATATTTACCTCGATTACGTCAAATTCAACAAGCAACCCGAAAAGGCATTTCAGGGCAATTATCCCGAATGGAAAACGCTGGATGCGATCAGCGACAACTGGATCGTGCGCATTTCATTCGGAGTACTTTATTTTCTGTTTTACCTCTACTTCGCTCCTACTTATTGGTTGATGTTGTTGTTACCGATTCACTTTTTTATGGGGCCTGTACACGGTGCGATCGTGAACTGGTGCGGACACAAATACGGCTACAGCAATTTCAACAACGAAGATCACAGCAAAAATTCCCTCCCGATCGATTTATTGCTCATGGGCGAATTGATGCAGAACAATCATCATAAAAGTCCCAACAGCAGCAACTTTGCGCGCAAATGGTGGGAATTTGACCCGACGTATCCTGTAATTCGCGTCATGCATTGGATGCACATTATTCGTTTGCGGAAAGTCGTATAAACCGTTCAATATGATCACATTCCTTAAAATTCTCTTTAGCGGTTTGTTCATTTTTATGAACATTATTGTCATCGATACTTCGCTTAAAAGCAACCTGTTTGAAGAATGGGATTTCCTGGCGGCCATTCCCTGGATGAACGCCACGCTTTGGGATTTCTACACCAATGTACTGGTTTTGCTTTGCTGGGTCTTTTACAAAGAAACCAACTGGGTTTGGAAAATCACGTGGCTGGTACTTTTCTGTACCCTTGGAAGCATTGCGACCTGCCTCTATGTATTGATTGCGTTGTTCCGCTTAAAGAAAGGCGAAACCGTAAAAGATTTACTCATCAAACAACATTAAACCAACTGTTATGAGCTTGTATTTTTACCTTCCTCTTTTGTGCGTTGTTGTATTGGCAGCTTTTATGACCGTGATCTGGAGCATTGCCCGCACGATCAGAAACAACAGTATCGTCGATGTGTTCTGGGCATTCAATTTCGCCATCATCGCTGCGATTATTTATGCAGTCGCCGATGGTTTTTATGACCGGAAAGTACTGGTTTGTTTACTCGCACTGACCTGGAGTTTGCGTTTGGGAACGTACCTGACCATTCGTGTTGGTTCGCACATTAAAGTCGAAGAAGGTCGTTACAAACAACTGCGCGAAGAATGGGCTTCTAACCTGCATTTCAAGTTTTTCATGTTCTTTCAGATGCAAGGTTTGTCGAATGTATTCCTGGCGATTCCTTATTTCATCATCGCATTGAATCCGGAACCGAAGCTGAGTATTTTGGAATACATCGGAGCGGGAATGTGGTTGCTGTGCATCATTGGCGAAGGTTTATCTGATTTTCAATTGGCGCGCTTTAAGAAAAATCCGGCGAACAAAGGAAAAGTCTGCAGCGACGGTTTGTGGAATTATTCCCGCCACCCGAATTACTTTTTCCAATGTATGATTTGGGTTTCGGTATTTGTGTTTGCGCTTTCGAGTCCTTACGGATACATTGCTATCGTATGTCCGCTAGTGATCGCTTACCTGATTTTCAAAGTAACCGGCATTCCGATGACCGAAGAACAATCATTGCGCAGCAAAGGCGACGCTTACCGTCAGTATCAGCAAACAACCAGCATGTTCGTTCCCTGGTTCAAAAAAACAATTTAGTCTCAATTTTAGTCAACTTTATGTGGTATACATCGCTACTGGAAAACAATAGAGTCCCTGATTTTCTGATCAGAAAAGGCATTCGCAACTTATTACAACAACGCCTCAACGAAGAAAAAAAAGCAACGCCCGATTTACAACAGGCCCATTTGATGGAATTGATCAGCGAATTAAAAGCTTCGCCTATTGCGATCAATACCGTTGACGCCAACGAACAGCATTACGAAGTGCCAACCGCATTTTACCAATATTGCCTGGGACCGCATTTAAAATACAGTTCGGGTTACTGGAAAGACGGCGTTTCGGATATTGAAACATCAGAGCGGGATATGCTGGAAATGACCTGCGAGCGGGCCGATTTACAACCGAACCAAAACGTTCTGGAACTCGGTTGTGGCTGGGGATCGTTGTCATTGTTTATGTCGGCGAAATTTCCGACGAGTACGTTTACAGTGGTTTCCAATTCGCGCACGCAAAAAGAATACATCGACCAAACGGCGAAAGATCGCGGCATTTCCAACCTCACAGTGATCACGATGGACATGAATGTCTTTGATGTAGATGATACCTTCGATCGCGTAGTTTCGGTAGAAATGTTCGAACACATGCGCAATTATGAATTGCTGATGCGGAAAGTGGCTTCGAAACTCAAACCCGACGGAAAACTCTTCGTGCACATTTTTACCCACAAGGAATTTGCCTACAAGTTTGAGGTAAAAGACGAAAGCGATTGGATGAGCAAGTACTTTTTTACCGGCGGTATTATGCCAAGCGATGATTTGCTGTTTTATTTCAACGACCACCTCAAAGTGAGCAATCACTGGCATGTGAGCGGAACACATTACCAAAAAACCTCCGAAGCGTGGCTGCAACGTATGGACACCAATAAAGCTTCAATCATGCCCTTGTTTGAAGAAACCTACGGAAAAGACCAGGCAGTGAAATGGTGGGTTTTCTGGCGTATTTTTTATATGTCCTGCGCCGAATTGTGGGGTTTCAACAAAGGCGAAGAATGGATTGTAAGCCATTACCTGTTTACTAAAACGCGTTGATTGACCTATGGAAAAACTAGCAATCATCGGAACGGGAATCGCGGGAATGGGCTGTGGACACTGGCTTCACAAAAAATATGACATCACGCTTTTTGAGCAAAACGATTACATCGGCGGACACACCAACACCGTTGCAGTAAACGAAAACGGGACAGATGTTTTCATGGACACCGGATTCATGGTGTTCAACTTTGAAACGTATCCGCATTTGTGCGAACTGTTCAAGGAAATCGGTGCTCCGATCAAGAAAACGGACATGTCCTTCAGTGTCCAGCATTTACCTTCCGGATTGGAATATTGCGGTTCGGGTTTGAATGGATTATTCGCTCAGCGAAAAAATATCTTTAGTCCACGGTACATCAAAATGCTGATGCAAATCAGCCGGTTCAACAAAAAGAGCATTGAAATCATGGACGATCCGGCGTATGCGAATCATTCGCTGGGGCAATACATCGAGGAATTCGGTTTTGGGCAGGATATGTTATGGAAATACCTTATCCCGATGAGTTCGGCGGTTTGGTCCACTCCCATGGAACTAATGCTCGATTTTCCGGCGGTTACGCTGATCCGTTTTTTCAAGAATCACGGTTTTCTGGGCTTAAACACGCAACACCAATGGTATACGCTCGAAGGCGGAAGTGAAGCTTACAAACAATTGCTGATCGCACCGTTCAAGGATCGGATTCTGACGGATAAAGGCGTGAAAGGCGTGAAACAAGTCGACGAACAAGTTCAGATTACCTGTCTGGATGGTTCGATTCATTTGTTTGATAAAGTAATTTTCGCATCACATGGCGATCAGACACTGAGTATGCTGGAAGAACCAACTGCCGAGCAACAGCGCTTGTTGTCGCCGTTTAAATACCAATACAACAAAGCGACCGTTCACACTGACGAAAGCATTATGCCGAAGACCAAGCTTACGTGGAGCAGCTGGAATTACCGCATTCAGGAAATGAACGGAAAGTTGGTTCCTTCAACTATTTACTGGATGAATTCACTGCAAGGTGTTTCAAAAAATCAAAACTATTTTGTGAGCATCAACGCGCAGGAAGGTTCTGTTGATCCGAAAAAAATCATTCAGGAAATCGACTACGAGCACCCGTTGTTTGATTTGCCTGCCATTCAGGCGCAAGCGGAGTTACAAACCTTAAACGAAACCGGCCCGATTTATTTCTGCGGAAGTTATTTCCGATACGGGTTTCATGAGGATGCGTATGCGAGCGCGGTTGAACTTTGTAAGAAATTTTAAATGTTGAATGCTTAATGTTGAATTATGGGAGTTATTAATTTTAGCGAAGTGAGTTCTGATTGTTTAGGGAAACTTATGTTCTTCCTAAGTACCCCCATTCAAAATTCAACATTAAAAATTAAGCATTTGTAAGTGAACACCACATCGTCACTCTACCGCGCGCGGGTCATGCACGACCGTTTGGAACCGAAAAGACTTCGATTCGGGTACAACGTATTTATGTTCTACGTCAATCTCGACGACCTGGATGAATTGCCGAAAAAGTACGTTCTCATCAGCCGGAACCGGTTCAACGTCTTCACTTTTCGTGACAAAGACCATATCCAATTGCCGCTTGAAAAACCCGATACTTCTAAACAGGTAAAACAGCAAATTGTTGATTATCTGGAACAAAACGGTGTTTCCTACGATGGCGGACCGATCATGCTGTTGACTAATTTCAGTGTGTTGGGCTACAACTTTAATCCTGTTTCGTTTTATTTTGTTTTCGACCAGCAGCACCAACCGGTTTGCTCCATCGCCGAAGTACAAAATACCTATCGCGAAATGAAACCTTACTTTTTGGGGAAAGAACAGTTCGACGGAACCAAATTTCACCTCAATACTACCAAGTATTTTTATGTGTCACCGTTCATCGATCACGATACACAATTCGATTTTAACCTTCCTGTTCCTGATGAAAATCTGGGAATTGGCATCGACGATTACAAAGACGGAAAACGCTTTTTCATCAGTACACTCACCGGTACCAAAAAAGAGTTGACCAATGCCCGTTTGTTTGGTTACGCGTTTCGATTTCCACTGATTACACTCAGAATTATTTCATTGATTCATTGGAAAGCGCTGATTCTCTGGCTGAAAAAGATTCCTTACCATAAAAAGAGCGCCCATCAAGATCTGCAACGCGATGTTTATCGTAAATCGAAGTAATGTTGAATTCTAAATTGTGAATGTTGAATTATGAAGTACTTAAAAGGTTTAGAGAACTTGTGTTTTCACCCAATTCTTCCATTCAAAATTCAACATTAAACATTCAACATTAATTGTATTTTTGAAACGCATGACGAAAAAACGCCCCCTCTACGAAAAACTCATTCTCAATTTATTGACGAACATGCCTTTGGGCAGCATGAGCCTGACGTTACCTGATGGTGAACACATCCAAATCGGGAATGGCGAAGGTGTGTCGGCGACGGTTACCATTCACAATTCATCGTTTTTCAAACGCTGTGTGTTGTATGGCGACATCGGTTTCGGCGAAGGATACGTAGACGGCGATTGGGATACGGAAAGTATTACCGACGTGATTAAATGGTTCATTTTGAATGTGGAACACGCGCCTACTGTTTCAGGAAGTAATGTAAAAGCTATGGCGCTAAACCTGATGAAGTTTTACAACCGCTTGTTTCATTCACGCCGGGACAATAGCCTGAACGGATCACGCAAGAATATTTCAGAACATTACGACCTGAGCAATGATTTTTTTGCCCTATGGCTCGACCCGACAATGACCTATTCTTCAGCGTATTTCAAAGAAGAAACCTTCACGCTGGAAGAAGCGCAAAAGGCCAAGTATCAACGTTTGTGCGAACAATTGCACCTCAAACCAACCGATCATGTGCTTGAAATTGGCAGCGGTTGGGGCGGAAATGCGATTTACATGGCGTCGAATTTCGGGTGTAAGGTCACTACGATTACCATTTCGCAGGAACAGCAAAAACTGGCCATCGAACGAGTAAAAGCGGTTGGGTTGGACGATAAAATATCTGTCGAGATTCAGGATTACCGAAAAATGAAAGGCCAATACGACAAAATTGTGTCGGTAGAAATGCTGGAAGCCGTTGGCGCACGCTACTTTGAAGATTACTTCGAACAATGCCACAAATTGCTGAAACAAGATGGTATTTTGGCGTTGCAGGTGATTACCTGTCCTGATTCACGTTTCGAAGCACTACGCGATGGTGTGGATTGGATCCAGAAACATATTTTCCCGGGTTCACTTCTTCCTTCGGTTGGAGCAATGAATGAAGCCATCAATCGTACCGGTGATTTGACGCTGGTCGACCTGAAAGATTTAGGATTGCACTATGCACGCACGCTCAGAACCTGGTTTGAAAATTTCAATCAGCAATTGGAGGAAGTCAAACAATTGGGGTTCAGCGATGCGTTTATCCGTAAATGGAATTATTACCTCTGCTATTGCGAAGCTGCTTTCGAAATGCGCAATATCAATGTAATGCAGCTAGTTTATGCACGACCGAATAATACGGGGAGATAGCTTTTGGAGAAACAAAAATACATTGTACTTGCCGCACTCGCCGTTGCTCTTTCAACATTATTCCTTCCTGTTTTGGAGACGCACTTTTTAGATAAAAAGCACATCGATGTCCAGTTAGGATATGAAATCTATTTTTTTTATCCATTGTACGCATTTCCTTGCTTACTGGCTTACTTCATCCCTTTTGAGGATAAAACCAAAGCACTGATCGTATTGATTTCATCCGGTACATTCTACCTGTTTTTCTTGCTTGTTTTGGGATTTGCGCTCAGTTTTGGAGGTGGAAGTGCTATTAGAGAAGATATAGCAATCGGTTTCTGGGTGCTTTTGGGAGCCACTATTTTCTTGTTCGTTTACGGCCTTCTGCGCTTTGTGATAGATAAATTTGTCCGAAGATAATTCAGTAATCCCGCAATATTACGGAATGTCCCTGTTTGAGTAGCTTTCAGCTTATTTCCCCCGAATAGTTTTCCACAATTCATTGCAATTCTGATAGTTCTGCTATTTTCGTTTCTACAACACTACTTATGAAACAACTACTTTGGTTCGGTCTTTTCCTTTTTGTATTCTTATCCAACTCATCCTGTAATGACAATGTGGCCGCAGACGGTACCAAACGCGGGAAATTAATCTACGTGGGCAATGTGGAGAAAAACGATAAAGAATATGCTGTATTTGTGTACAACCGTATCGAAACCATTGAATCTTCCGAACAATCTTCGAGTTCATTCTGGTATTGGCTCACGTATACTGTCGATCCAAAAACAGGGAAAGCTGTACACCAAACCGAATTTTACGTAGATGAAAACTCAGGCATGTTCATGGGGGTTTCTGATAGATATGCCTTCTTTTTGCGATTGAATGGTGTTACGGCAATAGATCTGCACAAAGACAATGCAATCATCGAACCCGAAGTGCTCAAAAAACGGATCGGCAGCGTTACTCCGGGGCTAAAAGGAAACATTGCTTATATAGAAACGGATGGGTATTACAACCTGCGGGTGGTAACAAAAAAAGGGGATATCTACCTGTTGAATCCGAACACACTCAAAGGGAAACCCATTTCCGATGGATTATCCCTGAATCCCGAGTATCAGCTTAAAAACACACTTCCCGATACTGGCACTTTAGCTTCGATAAGTAATAATACATACGGCTATGTGATCAATGACACGACCTCATTGTCGCTGGAAGCTCTTGATCCAAACAATACGTACAAATACTACCTGTATACACTTCATCACCCTTCACGGAAGAATTATGCCGAAATGATCAGGGGAATGAAACATGAAAAAATGGATAGTACGCTTTTTCTCGAAGGCAATATGAAGGGATTCAAGGATTCGATTCTTACCATTGAATACTCCTCAGCACTTGGAAGCACGGGCGTAAAAAAGATTGGCGCTTACAGCTTGAAAAAGCATCGCTTTCTATGGTCGAAACCCTTGGCAACGCTTTATGAAAATGATGATAACAATTCCTATTATACGCTATACTGGAATACCGACGGCAGCTCTTTCTTTATCTACGCCGAGGAAAACGGATATACACCGGTAAGTCTGGTTGATACCAAAACCGGAAAAATAATCTGTAAATTTTAAACTATGAAACCACTAGTCAAAAAACCACTCACTGCCAAAAACAAATGGCTCCTTGTCATTACCACTATTTTGGCAGTCGGAGTTATAATCGGATTTATGTACTGGACTTCCATCAAAGCACCCACATGGAAGTACGTTCAAAGCTTTCAGGACAACCGGTATTTGACTTGCGTGGATAAAACCTTCAAAAAGTATAAAAACTCCCAGGAAGATTTTTTCCTCATTCATACATACGATTTCAACACCAATAAATACAACGACGCTATCAAAGTTCCGATTCCTGAGGGACTGGCTTCACAATCAGAATACATCGGGTATAGCGATCGCTATATTTGGATCTCGAATCCTTATTTGACGGCAGTTGACATGCTTTCTCCCACCCATGAGGTTTTGGACTTCGATGCGTTGAAGAAACGAATTTGCAGTAAAAACCCCGGCGATTTTAAAGATTTACTGGATCTGAAAGTGGTTGAAGAATACATGAAAGCGACCAATCAAAACGGTGATCAGTTTTTTGTGAATATCGAAACATTTAGCACCAGTCAAACACCACCTGTTCCCTATTACGATGCTCATCACAAAATTTACTCTGTTACCGATCAGCTTCCACTATTTCTTCCCGGAAGCGATTATTCTGAAAGGTACCATTGTGAAGCCACACTTGGTAACATCGATTATAACCTGAAACCGATCGACGAAAACAATCCGATTAAATGTTCGTTTTTTAGTTCACCCAACAACGGTCCCGATCAAATAAAAGTCACCCTGACCGATTCTTCCCGTGCGGCCATTCAGGATGGTACAACTACAGTGATTACCCCTATTCCTCAAACGCAGGCAGTTGCGCCCGAAGAAACGCGTTTAACCGACCAATCGTTTATCAATGCCATTGGATTGGGTATTGTGAACAATCGTTTTGTGTTTCGGTTTCAAAAGTCGATCGACAGACAATCTCCATGGTACCTTGGCTGGTTTGATCTGAAGACAAAATCGGTGATCAAAGAAGTGAATCTGGCATCAAAGGGAATGGTGATCGAAACACCTCAACAGGAACTTTTTCACCGGGTTTCACTCGACGGAAAATGGGCATTTTTCACCATTGATCAAAAGAAACCGATCCGTATTCAGTTGTAAAACCAGAAACTGTTTATTCTTTATCTGTTTGTGATTTTTTCGCATTCACAGTGTGATTCATGTAAGAATTATCGAAAATCCAATAACACTTTTCGCTCAATTAGCGCGCATCTTTGTTTCGTGTTTTCAGCCTTTGTCGTTGAAAAAAGCGGTTGAAAAACACATTTCACCTCTTAATTTAAAGTACATGGAGAACGAGCAAACAATAGACGCCCTTAACAAGTTGGTGCAAATCAACAACGAACGTGTTGAAGGTTATCACACAGCACTGCAGGAAACAGACGAAAGCGATTTGAAAAAATTGTTTACGATTTTCGCCCAAACGAGTGAGAAAAACGCGGCAGACCTTTCTGCAGAAATCCGGAAAATTGGCGGTGTGCCAACTGATCGCGCCAAAATATCAGGTACTTTTTTCCGCGTTTGGATGGATGTGAAAGCGGCTTTGACCGGTAGAAACAGGAAATTCATTCTTGATTCATGCGAGTATGGCGAAGACGCTGCAATTGAAACCTATGAAACGGTTTTAAAAGAGTGTTCTCCCAATCTGAGCCAAATTCAGCAAACCATGATTAGAGCACAACTGGCTTTGCTCAGAGCAGATCACAATTCGGTGAAATCGATGCGTGATGCTGTGAAAGTATGATACAATAATAATAGCAGGTCTATGTAAGGGCGCGTTGGATTTTTGGAGAAGTGAGTTGAGCACGTCCTTACATTACCTGTTCAGTAATAATTAACGAAAACCAATACCATGAAAGTACTACAGCGAATCGGCCTTTTCGGAATTACCGGATTACTAGCCGTTCACACAACTGCTCAAAGTTCCGGTAATGTCTGTCAGGTTGTGGAAGACTCGCACAACCACACTACGTTGTATGAAGCGATCAAAACGACAGATCTTACAAAAACATTAACCGACGCAGGTCCATATACCATCTTTGCGCCAAGCAACGAAGCGTTTACGCAATTACCTGCCGGAGATTGGGAAGGACTAAAACATTCCGAAAGCAAACAGGAACTGACTAAATTCCTTAGTTATCATATTGTTTCTGGAAAATATGACGAGCAGGCATTGCGGGATGCCATCAAAAAAGGAAACGGCTCAGTCAAACTCAGAACCATTGCAGGTGGAAAATTAACCTTCAGATTGGTAGATGATAGCATCGTACTCACTGACGGAAAAGGAAACGACACAGCAATCGGGGCTACCGACATGGACGCAACAAACGGAGTTGTTCACAGTATTGACAGCGTGCTGCTGAAGAAATAAGTTTCCAGATATTACATGTATGATCCGTCTCGGCTAGCCGAGACGTTTTTCTTTCCCACGAATTCACGAATTATGGCGCGCCTAACGGACGCGCTTTATTTTTGATAGTATACACATACGGGTATTATTGGCACATACCTAACGAGTGCGTTAGCCGAGCAAAAAATTCGTGAATTCGTGGGAATCGACTCTACATTTCTCATTCGCCCTGGCGGATGGGAAACACAATTATTCATGGAGTCAGCATCTACACACGCATGTGATCCGCCTTCCAGTTTTTGATCGATTGCTTGATTACATCGCTGCTCAATTGCTCGTTTAAAGTGCGTTGAATAAGTGGTATCAACTCCTCATCCGAAGCAAAACGCAGGGCGAAAATCTGACCTTTCGACAACTTTTCTTCGATCAGTTCAAATCGTTCACCGGTAATCACAAAATAGCGGTAACGCATTTCAAGCAGGATAATCCGGTTTTGTACCGTCATTCCGTAATGCTGACGGGTCATAAACGAAAACCAGGCAAAAAGAGCCGTCAACACACTCAGGAACACCCACACCAAGTGCAGCGATTCATCCACAGTACTTTGGTAAATTCCTATGCCAATTAACGCAAGAGCGATTGGATAAAGAATCAAATGGTGAGGAATATAATACCGTTTGTAATTACTGTAATTCTGGTCTTTCATCGGTTCTGTGTTATTCGGTGTGTTCATTATCAGGATGACTTTCACCCCATTTGTTCATCAATTTCTTTTTTCTTCCCGGAAACGCGTAAAGATCAACGTTGCAAGCACGCACAACCCAAACCCAAGTAAACCGCTCATACGGATTCCGAAATCGTTTCCTACGTCTTTTCCATACAGCAGGAACATAGCAAACAGGGCGATCCCGATTGTTTGAGCGATTTTCACAAAGAAATAACGTACCGCAAAATAAATCGCCTCCTTACTGTCGCCCGTATCACGACTATCTTTTTCAATAATCTCGGCCAAAATAGCATTGGGAAGAATATTCAGCGATGCCAGCGGAATGGCCGCACAGGCAATAAGTCCGTAAATCTGTACTTCCGGATCGATATCCCATGTTCCCAGCGAATAAACGCCCAGGAAAATCAGGGATAAAAACCCGAGTGAAACCAGTACGATGATCTTTTTACCCACTTTTCGGGCCAGATAATTCACGATCGGATAAAACAGGAACGACACCAAAACCATGGTGATCATCAGTTTATTCCCAATACTTTCGGGCAATTGAAGCAACACGGTTACAAAATAAATGAGTCCGGAAGTAATGATGGTAATCGCAATGAAATACGCAAAATCGGCAACAATAAACAGTAAAAAGTTGCGATTGGTGAGCGTTTGCCGCAAAGCAATTTTCATCGGAATAGCGCTCGGTTTGCCTACGCACAGTTTCTTTTCGTTGATCGTCCAGATCGGGATAAACATAAAAAGCGTGGCCAGCAGCGCAAAACTCAGAACCGTTAATTGCAAAGCTTCTACCCGATTCAGTCCCAATTTATTCATGTACAGATCGGTCACGTTAAACGCATTGGAAGCAATTCCTATTCCGAACACATAACCAACCGATTGCCAGGTAGACAATTTCACTTTATCATCCGAAGATGGTGCCAATTCAGGCAACAACGCATTATAAGGAATAATGTATGTGGTAGAAGAAACGTAAAAACCAATCAATGTAAGGGTCAGCCAAACCACATTCCAATTGCTTTCTTCATCAAAGAGCGGATAGAATACCAAAAAACAGAAAATCAGCGATGGAAAAATGGCCAATTTCATAATCGGAATTCTGCGCCCTTTCGGATGTTTACTTTGATCACTCATCTGTGCGATAAAAGGATCGTAGATCGCATCCACCAAACGTCCGCCGGCAGTGATGAGCGCTATCGCGTTAAAAATTCCAAAAATGGCAACCTGTGTGATGAACACCGGAATTCCGCTGTCTTTGGTGGGTGCATAGAGGTAAATCAAAATGACGCTGATCAGGTTGATCATCATGCTCCACCCCATCATTCCGGATGCATACGCAATTTGTTTGGAAACAGGAAGCGCCTTTCGTTCATTCATGGTACAAACTTGGCGAAAAAAGGAATACGTAGCTGCGGGATATGTAATGATGTTGATTAACTAATGTTAAAAAGAATTATAAATTGAAAATGTAAAATTGAAAAGGAAACTGCTCTTTTCAATTTTACATTTTCAATTTTCAATTAATCAAGCATCATTTCTTTTTCGTAGAAATCTGAAAACCCAAACCGGCGGTCACCAGCAACTGATCCAGGTTATTGATTCGTTCGGGATCTTTCATATGCATAAACTCACATTCCGCGTAAAAGTAGAAGAAGCGCGAAACGTTGTAATGTGCTCCGGCCACAAGTCCTATATTCGGACGTAAATAGGAATTTGTGCTTCCCTGCAATTCAATTCCTGAAAGTCCCATTTGTGCATAGATAAACGGATCCCAGCGTTTCACCGGAAAATGACGGCCAAAACCAGCCTGAACCTGCAGGTGCTTCTTGATGTACTTTTCATCGGTTTGGGCATCTACGTAGCCCAAAAACTCACCGCGAAAGCTGTAATGATCATCAACGTAATAAGCGAAATGACCACCCACATAGTTGTTCCGAACATTGTGATTAAGCATCCATCCCGGATAGAGCGAGCCTGTGGCCTGCAACAATCCCTGACGTTCGCCCAATTCAACCTGCTGCGCTGATACCTGTACAACGATCGTCATACACACCAACAATCCTATTAATCGCGCGCCCATAAGTCAACAAATTTGTAGTTAAAACTCAATGTAAACAACAAGTGGCCTTCAAATGATCCGCCTTTTTCTTTGTGGAATTCCAGTTCATCACCGTGCAAATGACTATTGACATCCGTTCCAAGGTGAATCATGTATTGGGAACTCAAACTCAGGTCCAACCGTTCGGTCAGGTTCACATGTGTTCCGATTCCGCCCTGAACGGCACTACTCCAACGGTCAACAGAATTGCTTGTATTGGCGATTTCAACCTGTTTGGTATAATCGAAGCAATGTCCGGCCAAAATATACGGCACAAAACGCTCGTTGGCATGATTAAACGGATAATACATCACGCTCCAGCCAATGTGGTAATCCGATCTTCTGGAATACTCATTCGTCGCAGGCAAATAATCAAAAAACCATTCGGTGTTGATGCGCTCACTGAGCCGAATCCTGAATTGTCCGCCGATTCCCAAAGCCGATGCTTCATTTCCGTGATTGAACGCACTCAACGTGGTTCGCTGTCCGACAGAAACCGTTCCGCCCTGAGAACCTTTGTAGTTCATTGGTTGTGCAAGCACTGCTCCCGCAATACTTAAAAAGCACCATGAAAGGAGATGTTTCATTTTACTTGGTTTTATAGTTGTTGTTATGGACAACCATGTTTGGGTTTACCCCTATTTGTATTCAAAAAAAAAGGAATCCGAAGACTCCTTTTCTATGATTGATTGATTTTTTTATTCAATTCCCATCTTCTCCATCACGATATTGCTCACACCCGTAGATGAGTAGCCACCGTCGTGGAACAGGTTCTGCATAGTCACCATACGTGTCAAATCCGAGAACAAAGTAATACAGTAGTTTGCACAATCTTCAGCCGATGCATTTCCAAGCGGAGCAATCGCATCTGCGTAATCGTAAAAATCACCGAAACCTTTGATTCCTGTACCAGCCGTAGTTTTGGTAGGTGATTGGGAAACAGTATTGATTCGTACTTTTTTCTCTAAACCGTAGTGGTAACCAAAGCTGCGTGCAATCGATTCCAACATGGCTTTGATGTCTGCCATATCCGTGTAGAACGGGTAAGTACGCTGAGCTGCCATGTAAGTCAAAGCAACCACGCTCCCCCAATCACTGATCGCATCTAGTTTCTTAGCTACCGCCAGCATTTTGTGCAACGACATAGCTGACACATCAATTCCTTTGGCGAAATAATCGTAGTTTGATTCGGTATAAGGGATGTTTTTACGGATGTTCACGCTCATTCCGATAGAATGCAACACAAAATCAATTTTCCCGCCCAATACTTCCTGCGATTGTGTAAAGAGATTGGTTAACTCTTCTACGTTGGTAGCATCTGCCGGAATAATCTGAGAGTTGGTTTTTTCAGCCAACGCATTGATTTCACCCATACGCATTGCGATAGGAGCGTTTGTCAACACAAATGTAGCTCCGTGTTCATGCGCTTTTTCAGCCACTTTCCAGGCAATGGAATTCTGGTCCAAAGCTCCGGTAATGATTCCACGTTTTCCTTCTAATAATTTTGACATCTCAATTGGATTTGAGGCAAATTTAGGATTTAATTTGAGATAATCTCCCTGAATTGTCCTTCAACGAGTCCGTAATAAGGTTTTTCGGAACCCTTGTCATAAATGACCTGAATACGGTCTTCACCGATGGTGATTGTCATGGGTTGGTTCGGTTCTTTCTGCTCAAGATAGTTGTATCCCAGGTCGTTCATATCTTCGCCTGACTTGCGAAAGAGATTCATGGTAATGGCTTTTCCGTCTGCAATTCCGATCAGTAACAGGTCGGTTACTCCCTTTTCCATTTCCACTTCGTAAACCTTTACCTGAACATCATTCAAATCGTTGAGTTCCCACACGCCGATTACATTTACCGTGCTTTCGATGCGAACCATGCATTTCACCGACTGTGTTCCTTCGATCAACGAAACAAGTGTTTGGTATTTATCCAGGTACAATCCTTTTGAATTCGGTTTATCGCCAATGGATGTGAAATCGGCAATCAATTTTCCATTACCGGAAACCTGCACAACTTCCTGCGCAAATGCAGAAAGATTGATCGTGAGTAAAATGAGTAGTAGCAGGACTGTTTTCATACGCTAAAAGTCAAATTGCAAGCCGTCATACGCAACATGCACATGAGCCGGCAACTCGCGCTCTATCTCAAGATGCGTGCCAAATATGTGTGAAATGTGCGTGAGATAAGCCGCTTTCGGATTTACCTTTTCGATAAAATCAAGCGCTTCTTCGAGGTTGAAATGCGAAATGTGTGGTTCTTTGCGCAACGCATTCACGATCAGCACGTCTACTCCTTTAAGCTTTTCAAGCTCGCTATCCTCCACTGTTTTGGCATCCGTTACGTAGGCAAATTTCCCGATACGGAAACCGAGTACCGGCATTTTATGGTGCATCACTTCGATCGGAATCACGGCCAAACCATTGGGTAAGACAAACGGATCGAGGTTGATGAGATTAATATTTAACTCAGGAACTCCGGGATACGGCGTTTGATCAAAAGCATAGTGATACTCACGACGAAGCGCTTCTTCGACCTGCAGCGTGCAGTAAATTTCCATATCGCGGTTTTCAAGGAAATTAAACGCGCGCACATCATCCAAACCGGCGATGTGATCTTTGTGTTCGTGCGTAAAAAGTACCGATCGCAATGATTTTACTTTTGCGCGCAACAGTTGCTGCCGAAAATCGGGACCGGCATCGATTACGTAATTTTCGCCTTCGTGCTCGATCAATACCGAGCAGCGCAATCGATTGTCCCGAACATCGGTTGAAGTGCACACATAACAATCACAGGCAATCACCGGAATGCCTTGAGATGTGCCCGAACCGAGTATGGTTATTTTCACAAATGCGTTTTAACGAAGATACAATTTTAGCGCTTGCGGATTACTTTCAACAGTAAGATTCCCCAGCCGATAATGAGCAATAATCCACCAACGGGAGTTATTGGACCGAATACTTTTGCCATTCCACCCAACGACCAAACGTCGCGCATGGTTAAGCAATAAATAGAAACGGAAAAGAAGAGGATTCCGGTCAATAACAGGCGATACACCCATTTGGTATCCAATTCGAATTGTTTTGCAATAAAGGGGACAGTTAAAAATGCGACTCCATGAATGAGTTGATAACGTACACCGGTTTCAAATGAAGCCAGCCGCTCCTGATCATGAATAATGTCTTTCAATGCATGCGCGCCGAATGCACCTAAAGTGATTCCTGTTATCAGCAACAACAATCCTGTAATAATCCATTTTCGTTCCATACATCAAAGTTAGGAAAGAAACGCACATGCCCAAAGGCTGTATAAATCAATTCAGAGAAGCAAAATAAACGGACATCGGTTCAAAGTAATGTTCTTCCCAACCTGCTTCATAATGGTAATCGGCAGCAGTTAATTTGGAATGCACTAACTCTATTCGGGTACCGGTTTCTGTTGGGATAAACTCCAACACCAATTCCGAATCGGGTTGATGTTCGGGGAAATCGGTTGTTCGCCATGCTTGTCTGATCTTGGTGTCCGGAATCAATTCGAGATTTTTGCCACTGATGTATTCATCCCAGGCAGTGAATGAATCACCTTCTTTATTGGAAACAACTGCTTCACCACCAGTCATGGCAGTATGTTGCTTACTATCAAGCCATGCTTTGTAAAGTGCTGAAGGTGTAACCGGAAAATCAACCGATAACGCAATTGTCATTAGTCAGCTTGCTTGGAAATAACGTCGATCAAAATATAGCGAAACTGTGATTGGTTTGGCTCCGGATTTTCAATACGTTCGATTTTCACCGTTACTTCGTAAACAAATCCTGCTTCGTAGCTGAATCCTTCAATCGATTGTTCCAGGGTTTCCCAGCTTTCCTTCCCGATAGAAGATTCTTTTTGAACACTATAACAAAGTGCTCCTCCGTTTACTCCATCACAATCTACCTGTGAAGACTGAATGCGCATTCGAATCACTTCCGAACCGGAAAAATTGGGATTGGTTGACGGTGAACCCGCGTATACTACTGTCACTAACAGCAATAATACAAACGATAGTAGTGCTTTCATAGTCGTATGTTTAATTAGTAGATTGCGAATATCGCAAAACCCATTCAGAAATTTAAGCAAATAGGATGGAAAAAACAAGCGTTTTCAAATCTTTACGGATTTACCTGATTTTGAATAAATTCGTTCGAACGAATGATTAATTTTTAATGTTGAATGCTTAATTACGCTTTTGGAAAAGATTACTGATCTTAGGAAACAACCATTACTCTTGTTAGAACACTCAACTTATCGATTAAGAATCTCATTCAACATTCAACATTCAACATTCAACATTCAACATTCAACATTCAACATTAATAAAAAAAGCCACCCTTTTCAAGATGACTTTTCAATTCTAAAGAAAAACGCTTACTTATGCGCCTGCATGTATTTCTGAAACTCTTCTTTGTCCATATCATACGACAATAATTCCACTAAACGATTCCCGTTAACGCGGTCTGTCATGCGATCATACAAGTATTTACACATGTCAAAACGATCAGCATCAAAATCCAATTCTTTGATAATCCGATAAGCCTGATCGGCTGAAACACATTGGTTTTTCAATTCCTTTTCAATCATTTCACGCTTGTCTGCATCAAACGTTTCGGCTTTCAAACGACTCACAAATCCATCTGCATCCGCTAATATACTTGTACAGGTATGGTTATTTCCAGACACTGGTGTGCTTCCTTGTGTAGAAGTCGATGTGCTTCCCGTTCCGTTACCATTCACATTCATCTGTGCAGAACCATTACCCGGATTTCCCGATTGAGAAGATTGAGTTGTAGTAGTCGTTTGACCGTTTTCGGTAACCGTAGTCGTTTGATTGTAATCATGTGAATCTTCAATTACCTGACCGTTTTGGATGATCGTAGTAGAAGAACTTGTTGTAGAGGTCGAAGTGGAAGATGAGGTCGATGTTCCTCCCATTCCCGGGTCCATTCCTGAAACGTTCATGTTCATCCCGAATTGACCGTTAGGGTTATTCGGATCAGCAACCGTTGTGCTGGTAGATATTCCTGTGCCGGAACCGTTTCCGCCCATCATGGGGTCGCTGATATTGATGTTGACATTCATCCCAAATTGTCCGTTCGGATTGCTTGGGTCAGTAATCGTTGTTCCTGATGTAACCGTTCCCGATTGCGTACCTGAAGTACTGGTTTGTGTGCCTGAACCACCCATTGTAGGATCGATAAGTACACTATTTGTTGGCTCAACAACCGTTCCTGATGTTTGGGTTCCCTGGCCAGAAGTAGCTGTTCCTTGTCCTGACTGGGTAACATTACCTGACTGAGAAGTTTGTCCTGATCCTGAACCACTGGTTTGTGTTCCTTGCGTTCCACCCATGGCAGAAGTTTGATCGGAATAAACCGATTGGTCATTCGGACGGTAATCGATATTGGTTCCACCGCCTGGATTGCCTTCATTTGACATACCGAAGTACTGCAACTTGCGTTTTTTTCCTTTGAAAACCACACGCGCCAGGTAATCACCTGATTGGTCGAAGTAGACTTTTTTGTTGATATCACCTGTTTTTCCATCGGCGAAAATCAATTTAATTTCATACGAACCGGGAGTCATTCCACCAATTTTAACGTTAGTCAATGGCAGTGAATTTTGACGGATTCCGTTCATAACAACAAAGAATTGTTGACCATTGTTGTTGAAGATTGTCATCGAAACGTTTTGAGCAAACGAAGCCATGGCAATCAGTAGCATTGAAAGAGTAGCGAATATTTTCATAACTTATTTTTTTGCGAAACGCATTACTAAGTTCGTGCCAAACCAACCCGAAATGCGCATCGAATGCCGTGAAATTACGGAAACAGGCCTTATTTAACAAGGATTTAACGAATCAGTTGAGTAACAACTGTGCATTCGCTTTTGCTGCTTCAGACAGCGAATCACCACTCATGAGACGCGCAATGGCATCTAGTCGTTCGGTATCATTGAGCTGATAAATGCGTGTGGTGGTGCCGTTTTCGTCAGATGCTTTGGAAACTTCGTATTGTTGCTGACCTTTTGCTGCCACCTGCGGTAAATGGGTAATGGCGAACAGCTGCAAGCGCTCCCCCATTTTTTGCAATAGTTTACCAATGCGCAGGGCTACTTCACCGGAAACACCGGTATCAATTTCATCCAGGATCAAGGTCGGTAACGATTTCAGATCGCTCATCGTAGCCTGAACAGCCAGCATTAAGCGCGATAATTCTCCCCCACTCGCGGTTTTGTCAATCGGTTTGGGCGACATACCAGCGTTTGCACTGAACAGCAATTGCACTTCGGTTAATCCGTTTCCGTCGAGTTGTTGCAATGGCGTAACTTCAAATTTCAACTGCGCATCCGGCAATTTCAAATCAGCCATTAAGCCCAACAAATGTGTTTCGAGTTTTTTCGCTGATGCTGTCCGTTCCTGGTGAAACGTTTGCGCTGTTTTGGTTAATTCATCCAAATCAGCGGCAATTTTCTGCGACAAACGTTCAATCTGTTGTTCCAGTTCTTCGTTGCTTTCGAATCGATTTTGGTACGATACCATGAGCGCTGTCAATTCTTCCTGCGATTGCACGTGGTGTTTACGCAACAATTGATTGTAACGGTCAACCAGCTGAATCAAAGTCGCCTGGCGCTCGGGATCCATTTCCATCGATTCCAGTTGCGAAGCCGCTTCGTTGGCAATATCATCTAATTCAATCATCGTACTCGCCAAACGATTTGCCAGGTTTTCCAATTCAGGATCTACATGTTTCCATTTATCCACCAGTAAACGAATCGAACGCACGCCGTCAACAGGGCCGTTTTCAAGCGTTAAACCGTTCGCCATGGCATCGAAAGCCAGCTTCAGATCATCCAACTGACCAAAGCGCGACAATTCCAACTCGTAAGCCGCATAATCATGTTGTGCCAATTCCAGTTCCTCCAATTCTTCCAGCTGAAAACGAATGTAATCCGATTCCTGTTGCTGTTCAATGAGTTGGCGACGCAATTTCTCCAACTGCTGCTGTTCTTTTCTGAAACGTTTGAAATCAGTTTGAAATCGAAAAACCTGCTCAGCGATTCCGGCAAATCCATCCAACAACGCTAATTGAAAACCGGGTTTCTTTAATTCCAGCGTTTGATGCTGGCTGTGAATGTAAATCAACTGTTCGGTCAGTTCTTTCAACTGCGTGAGCTGAACCGGTGTATCATTGATAAAAGCGCGTGATTTTCCCTGTGCGGTAATTTCTCTGCGGATCACCGTTTCGGTTTCCCAATCGATGTCCTGTGCCTGGAACCATTCTTTGTGTGTATCTGAAATTTGAAAAACAGCTTCCACAACCGTTTTTTTCTCCGTATCGCGGATCACCGAATAATCGGCGCGTTCCCCCAGGATCAGGTTCAGTGCTCCGAGCAAAATCGATTTCCCCGAACCGGTTTCTCCGGTAATAGAGGTAAATCCAGTCGAAAAAGCAATATCTGCACTAGCAATCAGCGCAAAATTCCGAATGGAAAGTTGAGTTAGCATTAGTTTAGAATTTCCTCGTATTTGGAAGAGTTGGCAGGGTCAATTCGCTTCAGTACCGTCACAACTTCCGTTTTTTCGGCAGGTGTCGCATCCTGATACAGCTCTTTCAGCTCCCGCAATTTGGCCTGAGCAAAGTTGAGTACGTTTACCGAATTGGGACGCGTAGAAGAAACCTTACTCAGCTTATTCAATGCTGCGTAGACGTTTTTACGGCCTGTATCTTTGTTTTCAAACAACATGTCCATTCCTTTGCGGTGGTATTCATACAAACACTCGCGCAATGGTTCAAACAATTGTTGTTGAATATTATCGACCAGCCAATAACGATTGCGTTTCCCCTGTTCGTTCGATTTCCAGCCTTTCCCACCGGCAGCCTGTGCGTTGGAAACAATTTGCTGTGCTTCGGTAAAATAAGGTGTTCCGCCTTTCAACGAAAACGAATCGTAATCCATTCCGATAATGTAATAGGCGTAGAATGCCAAAACGGATGTGAGATTGTCTCTGAATTGATTCGGAGCGTAGATCAATACCGCGTTTCGGGCATAAGTAAATGCGATATCGTCGTCCTGAAAATTGAACAATGTTGTATTGTACGAACCATTGAATACCGGACGTGAAGATTGAATCTGAAGCGATCCTTCATACGTTCCGGGAGTAGGAATCGAATTGATTTGCAATTGGATCTGGCAATTGATGCGCTCTTCTACCTTGAACTTGTCTTTGGTCCATTTGGTATTGTTCATCAATTCGTAAATGGTTTGTTTCATTTGCTCAAAAATCTCCTTTTCAACCGTCGTGATTTCCATACGGGAATCGTTGATGATCGTCACCTGACAATTAAGCTCCTGACTATACCCTGCGCTTGATAAAAACAGAAGGGTTGCGACTAATAGTTGTTTCATAGTATAATCTCTCTCAAAGCATTCAATAACTGTTCTGCTATTTCAGTTTTTGATTGTAACTCAAATCTAGTGATTTTATTGCTTTTAGTTATCAATTGAACGCGATTCGTATCACCGCCAAAACCAACACCAGCTTCGCCCATTTCGTTCAGCACAATGGCATCGAGTTGTTTCCGTTGCAATTTTTCCTGCGCATTTTCCAGACCGTTGTTGGTTTCCAATGCAAATCCTACCACAAATTGCGCGTTGGTTTTATGTGCACCGGCCCAGGCCAAAATATCCGGATTTTTGATGAAGCGAATCACTAGTTCATCGTCTTTTTTCTTGATTTTCTGTTCCGCTTTTTCCGCCGGACGATAATCTGCTACTGCTGCTGAAAAAATGCCGATGTGTTGTTTGTCCCACTCCTGCTGAACCGTTGTCAATAATTCTTCAGCCGATTGAATGTGAATCAACCTCAAATTCGGATCTTCCAGTTTGCATTGAGTAGGTCCGGTAATCAGGGTAACTTCCGCTCCTTTTTTCAAGGCTTGTTCAGCCAGGGCAAATCCCATTTTTCCGGAGGAATGATTTCCGATAAAACGAACAGGATCGATTGCTTCGTATGTTGGTCCGGCAGTAATCAGGATCTTTTTTCCGGCATACGATTTATCCAAACTGAAATGATTGTCAATGATCCGGAGAAGCGTTTCGGGCTCGGCCATTCTTCCGTAACCTACCAATCCAGAGGCCAATTCTCCCGATTCGGCAGGAATGATGTGTGCACCGTCTTGTTGCAAACGATCCAGGTTTCGGGTGGTTGTAGGATGCGCGTACATATCCAGATCCATTGCCGGAGCAATATACACCGGGCATTTTGCACTGAGGAATGTTGCCAGAAGGAAATTATCCGAAAATCCGTTTGCCATTTTGGCCAGTGAATTGGCTGTTACCGGAGCAAACAACATCACATCGGCCCAAAGAGCCCATTCTACATGATTGGTCCACGCACCGGTTTTCGGATCATAAAAATCAATTGCAACGGGATGTTCGGAAAGAGTGGAAACGGTTAGCGGAGTGATAAAATCAGAAGAGGCAGAAGTCATCATACATCTGACTTCTGCCCCTTGTTTTTTTAATAGGCGTATAAGCGATGCTATTTTATATGCTGCTATGCCACCGGTAATACCAAGCAACACATGCTTTCCATGCATCGACATCTGAATTTATTCTTCGATTTTACGAACGTAAATGGCGTCGTCTTTCATTTCTTCAATAGCAATTGCTACCGATTTCGGCAGTTTTTCGTAGTAACGTGAGATTTCAATTTGCTCGCGGTTTTCGAAAATTTCCTCCAGGTTATCTGTAGAAGAAGCAAATTCCTGCAATTTCGTAGTCAGTTCTTCTTTCATAGAAGTGCTGATTTGATTGGAACGTTTTGCCATTACTACGATCGACTCATAGATGTTGCCTGTGTTTTTTTCCAAATCAATCGTGTCGCGTGTTACGGTAGAACGTTCAGCATTTGTGTTTTTGAAACTCATTTCTTCTGATTTAACTCATTTTTAAGGGGTGGTCTTCGGCACTACGATAGCGTCTAGTTTCCCCAAATAATTATCGAATTCGCGAAGATAGGTAGATTCCGGAAACTCTGCAAGAAAAACATTGTATCTTTCTCTGGTTTTCTTAATCCGTTCCGCCATCTTGGTATCAACACTGTTTATGGTCAACAGGTAGGAATTGCGCAGCAAAATGGCTGATACTTCCTCGCGATAACTTGAAATCGGGTAACTCTCTAAAAACGACTCGGCAGAAACCGTGGCAGCACGGTAGTTTTCTGTTTTAGCGTAAAGTCGAATACTGAGAACATCTTTGGTTTCGAGTTTGTAACGCAATTGGTCCATTACCTGATTACAGGTATCCATCCAAACAGACTCAGGATAACGGGTCACAAAATTTTGCAATTCATTCAGCGCAGCTTCGGTTTCACTTTGGTCCAACGAAGGATCTGGGCTGTTTTGAACCGCACACAAAGCCGACAGGAAAAAGGTTTCTTCACATTTGGGTGAAAACGGAAAACGTGTACCAAAAGCGCTGAGGTAATAACTGGCCATGTACCAATCTTCTATTGCATAAAAGGCTTTCCCTAAGCGGTAATAAGCAACTTCTCCTTCAGATGATTTGGGCATTCGTTGGTACACTTGCTCGTACAAAGCTACCGAACGGTCAAACTGTCCTTTGTCGTACAAGGTGTTGGCCATGACAAATTTTTCGGTGTAATCATCTGACTTCAGCACCCGGTTGTAACTGCTACAAGCTCCTAAAATCAGTAAAAAAGTAAGGGCGATCAATAACTTCATAGGCCACAAAAATAGCATAATTGCTGACACAAAATCTTTAATTTTTCACAACAAACGCCCTGCCTTAATTTCCATAAGGTGCAGAAGCCGTTCGATGGAATGCAGATTTTCCTGAATGTAAACGTCAGTTAACACCAATAATTGTTCGGTTGAATAATTCCCGGTCTCCAATTCGGGGTTGAAGCGGAAATAAACCAGCTTAGAGTCTTTTTTGGCTAGTTCGGATAAGATTTCGTGCTGTTCTTCAGCTTGCATTTCCTCAAACGAGCCGGCCTGCATTTTCCCCGTTCCGATGCTGATGAGCACGATGGGATCGTCGGGGTAAAAAACGCGCGCATACTGAAATGCCAATTTTGACGGATTTTTGGTCGTCAACGCGCCATCCGCCAATCGTTTGTTCCCGATCATTACTGCTTCTAAAAAGCCGGGCATCGCACAACAGGCCTGCATCATTTTAGCGACGCTGATTTGTTGAATGTGATGTTGCGAATCGGAAAACAAAAAGGGTTCGTCTTTATCCAGGTCATAACTCACAAACAAAAAGTGCTTGCGGATTTGTCCCAACGTGAGATCACCATAAAAATGCTCGAGTAAGAAGTTGAGCGGATGAACGGAATGAGCGCTTTTGGGTGAATCGAAGAAATGTTCGCCGCGATGTAAATACAGATCGGTTATTTCAGTTGGACTGTGTTTCCTGCCTCCTACTCCCGAAACGGCCAATGCTCCTGCTATGATTGCGCTGGTGCTTGTGCCGCCGTAAACGTCGACCCAGGATGATAAATGTGCTTCAGGAACATAGGCATGCAGTTGCTCCTCAAGGAACGAAAGGATGCGAAGTGGAATGATCCCTTTTTTACCTCCGCCATCAATTGATACAACAACCCGGTACTTGCACGACATGCAGTAATTTACGATTTTTTTGAGCTGAAATCAAAAAAAGATGTGTAAACCTGCGTTATTAATGAAAATTAACGAACTCGCCGTGAACTTATTTTACGCGAACCGACTGACCAACCTGTAATGTTTTGGTTGGACGAATACCGTTTAAGCTACACAAACGCGAAACAGTTGTGTTGTGACGTACCGCAATTTCGGAAAGTGTATCTCCGGGACGTACTTTATAGTATTTACGACCTGCAGTAGATTCGGTTTTGCGTTGTACAGAAGCAATTGATTCACCGTGTTCGTCAGGAATCACATTCTGATCTGTCGGTTTTGCTCCCGGACGGAATAGACTGCTGTGAACCAACAGGTTTTCGTCCTTCATTTCTTTTTTGCTGAAATCAATCACTTGCTCAGGATTCATTGCTGCATCGTAGAAACGTACTTCAAAATGAAGGTGCGCACCAAATGAATGTCCTGTATTTCCACCCAAACCGATCGGATCGCCTGCATTCACTTCCTGATCAGGAGCTACCAAATGCTTGCTCAGGTGAGCATAAAACGTTTCCAAACCGTTGTGGTGACGAATAATTACAAGATTCCCGAATCCACCGTCGTTGAACTTGGCATAGCGAACTTTACCCGACCATGCTGCAACAACCGTATCACCGATTTCCAAATCCAGATCAATACCGTTGTGGTAACGTCCGTTTCTGTAACCGTAACGCGATGTCACAACTCCGGGTACCGGAATTACAAAATCACTGTGTAGTTCATCAGCAAGACACATCCAAAGTGTATCACGCAACTTCATCAGATCATTGCCGCGATCAGAAGTATAGCATACGTTATTGTCCCAGGTTTGTACAAAACCAAGGGTAGAGTCGTTATCAATGAGGTCATGGAGATCATCGTTCATAATACCGTTGAAGTTTTCGTCTTCAAGGTATTTCCAGGTGCGGTTCGAATAAACAATCATCGTGCCTTCCGGCGTTCTGATGGTGTCAACTACAGACTGCGCAAAACTGTTGAGCGAAAATAAGCTGAGGGAAACGAGGAAAATAGCTTTCATTTCAGGATGTTTTAATCACTGGTTTGTGGGTTCGCTGGCAAATATACTACAAAAAAAACGGTTCTCTTTGCTCAAAGTGCCTGATGTTATGCAGAATGGAATGTCGATAAGCTGTTGGTTAACGCTAATCTTTGCCGTCAACTTCGGTAATAAACAAATCGTAAAACATACTTTCATTGGGGTCTACAAGGTCGAGGTAGCCTTTTTTTCCGTAAGCCTGATCTGCCGGAACAATGATCCACAATTTATCGTGCAATTTAGCATTAATTAACGCTTTCCGGAAGCCCGGAACCAGGCCAAAATCGTCCATATGGAAGCGGAAAGGTAAATTTCGCTGGTATGAATTATCGTAGCGCGGGTTGGATTTTGAACCTACAAAATAGTGAACACCAACGCTTGATTTTTCGCTGATTCTGACCTCTTCATCTTTCTTTTCTTCCAAACACCAGATACGTGTACCTTCCACTTCTTTGGTTGGTTTAATGCGTTTTCCGATGCGTAAAAAGATGATATTCGGTGAATTTGGCGGAACCAATCCATCGATTTTTTCTCTTCCACGTGCCAGATTTGCGGGTAAATAGACTTCGGTAAAATCACCAACGTGCATTTCGGTCATGGCCATATCCCAGCCTTTCGACTGCATATTGAATCCTACCAAAAATGGTAGCCAATCTCTTTTCAACAAGTGATTTCCATCGATCACTTCGCCGTTGGCCAATTTCACTTTGTAGTTGATTTCATAGACTTCACCGTCTTTGACAGCTTCACCGGTTCCTTTCTCAAACCACTGTATTTTCAAGCCGTTTGGGAATTCCTTTTTCGCCTGAACCGTCTTGTATGGTTCCAACAATTGTTCCGCAGTTTTAGGACCATTCTGAGCTGTTTCAGACTTTCTTTTCTTCGGTTTCGGATCTTTCTTTACACCTTCGGTGCTGCACGCCGCACAACCGATCACCAATGCCAATAGGACTATTTTTTTCATTTCAGTTCCAGTAATTCAATTTCAACAACTATGGGTGTGAGTGGCGGTATTTTGTCCATGTCTCCAATGAGACCATGCGCCAGGTGACTCGGAATGATCAATACTGATTTTTCGCCGACACGCATGCGCTTAATACCTTCCTGAATACCGGTTTCGATGTTGCTTTTGTCCACACGGAAAATATCGATCTCGTCGGCCGGCGTTTTGTAACAGTTGGTTCCGTCTAATAATGTCACGCTATAGTCTACATGTGCGTCATCGCCCGGTTTGGCCTGCTGGCCTTTGGTTGTCACCAGTGGAATATAGCGCAAGCCCGAACCCGTGATCTGAGCTTTGTATTCAACGTGTTGTTCCACATACAAGCGAATATCAATGTCCTCTTCAACGGTCAGTTCTTTGTTCATCTCCGAAGATTGCTCTTTGGTCCAATGAGGATCTTTTTCAGGCGCAGGAGCCGGCGGTGCCGATTCACAGGCAAACAGGATCACTACTCCAACAAGGAAACACACTGTTTTCATGCTACTGGAATGAATTGATGAACATTCGTTACAAATTTTTCGGTGGTTTCTTTCAGTGAAACAAATGAAATTCCACCGGCTGCATAACCGTGTCCGCCACCTTCAAAATGAGCGGCTGCCAGTTCGTTGACTTTGTAATTGCCTTTTGAGCGGAAGGAAATCTTGATTGCTCCGTCTTTTTCCACAAACAATGCTGCCATCTGAATTCCCTGAATTCCAAGAACCTGGTTTACCAAGCCTTCGGTATCGCCTTTGCGGTAATGGAAACGTTCTAATTCGTCGGCTGAAAGTGAAATATAAGCAATCGGAAGCCCGTCGAGGCACACCAGCTTTTCAGACAAGGCATAACCACGCAAGCGAATGCGATCGATGGTATTGGTATCGTAAATTTGTTCGTGGATTTGGTAGTGAACCACTCCAACTTCCATCAAATGCGCTAAAATGCGGTGTGTATGTGGATTGACGGAAGGGAAACGGAACGATCCTGTATCAGTCATGATTCCCAGATAAATACACGTCCCAATGGTCGCATCCAGATCCGAAAGAATTCCGGCTGCTTCCATCCATTCATACAACAACTGTGCAGTAGAGCAAGCGCTGGTTTCAGAAATCCGGAATTGGCAAAAATCAGATGGATTCAAATGGTGATCGATCATGATCTTCACAGCAGGAGCCTGTTCCAGAAATGGCTGCATTTCCTTCCCTACTCTGCCTGGTTCATTAAAATCGAGGCAGCAAATCACTTCTGCTTCGGCAAGTAGCTTTTTCGCTTCTTCCGTGTGTTCATCAAAAGCCACAATGGTTGACTGTTCCGGTACCCAGTGCAAAAATTCGGGAGCAGGATCAGGATGCACCACACGCACGTCTTTGCCCCACTTTTTGAGTAGATGGTACAAAGCCATCGAGCTCCCGATCGAATCACCGTCGGGTGATTTGTGCGCTACAACTACAATGCGGTTGGCTACCTGAATGGCCGATAAAATAGATTGTGCTTCTGACATAGTTTCCTGAGTCTGTTCAGACTCCCTTTTTAATTTGATTACGCTCTTGTTCACGAAAAAAGCCTCGTAACGAATACGAGGCTTTCCATGAAAAGTTTCAGTTCTTAGAACCCTAATTTCGTCGTTTTTTTGTCTTCTACCAAAACACCAACACATGCCGGTTTTTTGGGATCGCCACCCGAAAGGGAAACGGCTACGAAAATCTTACGTGATTTGTCGGTTGTAAACTCAATTGGTTCTGAACCCGCTTCGTTGGAATTAGCCAACACATGCTTGGTACGTTTGTAAGTTTCTTTACCGTCAACCATTTTCTTCTCTACAGTCATTTCGTAGATTTCAAAACTGATTGTTCCTGCAGCAGGATTGGCCAGTTTTGATGAAAGTCGGTAATCCATTCCATCTTGTGCGATAAACGACATTTCGTATGTGTCACCTGATTTTACGGAACCTGAACGCGATTGCGAGTTTACGCCGTAGCTATCTTTGGTTTTTGATTTTGTTTTAACGATGCTTTCAGCAGTCGGACACTGTGCGTAAGCGGCTGAAACACATACAACGAGGAAAGTCAATAATAGTGCTTTCATAATCAGTCAATTATTTGTTGGAAATGATTTTAGTTCGGATAGCTTCTACACGGGCTTTCAGGTCGTTGAAGCATTTTTCGGTCATTTTGCATTCTTCACCACCAGAGAAATTGAGTTTCCCGTTGGCGTTTTCTACTTTGGTTTCGCTCGATGAACAATCCATTTCGTTATAAATATCCAAAATGCTTTCGATTTCTTTGGAGTAAGCTGCTACTTCTTTATTGTCCTGGTAGCTCACCAAAAATTCAGACAAGTTTTCGGCAACCAGTTTCTGATCAGCAATAGCTGCTTCCAATTTCGGGCTTTTACCATAACCTTTAGAACTTCCTAACATCAGGTGCATTGATTCTACCCAACCGCCAACAAGCATCAGCGACAATTCATTTCCTTTGTCGATCTCGATCAAACGCTGGAATGTTTTGTTGTACGTCTCATCACTCAAACGGAACAATGAATCAGCGTTACCATCCCATTTTTTGGCCAATTCACCCAATTCGGTTCCAAATACCTGCGCTACACCGATATCGTTTCCTAATTTTTCAAGTTTCCCGAAATAAGTCAGGTATTTATTGGTTTCATTGAAACTGGTCAGGTAAGCCACATCAGCGGTGTACACACCAAAATTCAGTGCTTTTTGCGCGGAAGTATTGTAGCTATCGGCCGCCTCAGGATTGTGCAATCCTTTTGTGTTTTTCACCACATCCATTTTAGAAATCAACGCAAATTGCTCTGACGGCGAAGGAATGTTGAATTCAATAAATGTAGGGGCCTCGTTCGTTGCCTCAGTTGCAGCTTCGGCATCAATTTCTTTCTTTTCTTCGCCTCCTCCGCATGCGGACAGGATAAGGGTTAAACCAGCGAATAGAACCAACGACTTTCTCATTGAAGTGTATTTAATTTGAATGCTAAACTAGTGTTTTTCTTTTATTTCACTATGTTTTTACCAAGTTTAATTTCTTTTGTCTTGACCTAACAAAGTCCCGTAGGGACGCAATATCTTAGGATAAATCGTCAAATAAAAATCGCCCCGTAGGGTCGAGACGTTGTATTGGGTTCGTCCCGACCCTACGGGGCGGATATTAATGATATGCATGGTGTGCTAAAATATTACGTCCCTACGAGACTGGCAATATCAACCGATTCTACTTCGCTAAAACCTTAGATAACTGTTTTGTCTCAGCAATGATCGCCTGGCGTAATGAATCGGACACTTGCACAAGCGGTAAGCGCATATGCGGTTGCATCCAGCCGAGTTCTTCCAACGCGATTTTCACACCACTCGGGTTTCCTTCGGCGAAGAATAGTTTTGTAACCGGCAGTAAGTCGTAGTGTTCTTTGCGCGATGCAGCAAAATTGCCTTGCAAAGCGGTATGGACCATTGTGGAGAATTGTTTCGGGAATGCGTTGGCGACAACAGAAATCACGCCTTCGGCACCAGCTGCAATGAGCGGCAACGTAATCGCATCATCACCTGAAAGCAATAGGAAATCGGCCGGTTTGCAGCGAATGATTTCCATGATTTGTTCCATATTTCCCGATGCTTCTTTCATCGCAACGAGGTTTGATACTTCGGCCAGTTCAAGTGTGGTTTCAGCCGTCATGTTAGCGCCGGTTCTTCCCGGTACATTGTACATGATGATCGGTAAATCGGTTGCATTGGCAATTTCTTTGTAATGCGCCACAAAACCGCGTTGAATGGGTTTGTTGTAATAAGGAGCTACGGACAAAATACCGTTTACACCCGCCGGGATTTTGGAAAACGCTTCGCACACCGAGCGCGTATCGTTTCCGCCAACGCCATAAACAATCGGCAACCGGCCATCATTTTCAAGTAGTACTGTTTCCAGTACCTGCTGTTTTTCAGAAGCAGAAAGGGTTGGCGATTCTCCGGTGGTACCTTGTACGACCAAAAAATCAGTTCCGCCGTCGATTTGCTCGCGCACCAAACGACGCAAAGCCGGAAAATCGATCGACATATCTGCCAAAAAAGGTGTCACCAATGCTACACCCGCGCCTGTAAACTGTTTCATGAAAAATGTATTTCGCTATTGAGTTGCAAAATTAATGAAATAGCAAGAGCTATGGAAGGAATAGTAGTTGAAATATTTTTATTTAACTAAATGTTGTAAATACAACAAACGATTCCTTCAAAAGAGCACCCTGTTTTAATAAGAAACTCCGCAGTATGGAATGGATTTTGTCCCGATTATTGTCGGGAAGCTTTCTTCAAGGTGTAATCGTGAGTGAACAAGTAATTCCCACAACGAAATTCCGGGCCAATCGTTCTACTCCGAAAATACCGCGTGAATGTTTTCCTTTTTCGCCCAGAACATTGACAAAAAGATCAGATGCTCCGTCCACCATTCGCGGTGCTTCATCCCAATCTCCGGTTGCCTGGTAATACGCGTCCATGTGATTGATTCCCACCAAACGTTCCGTTCCGATTGATTGTTCGATATGCGCCAGTACATTGAGCGCGCAGAGTTGCATCGCTTTGTATCCGTCTTCTGTGGTCAATTCGTCACCCAATTTTCCTTTAAAAAACCAATCATCACCGCTTTTCGGGAATTGAATGGCGATGTAAGCGATATTTCCGCGGATATTGACGGAGACATAATTTCCACCGGGTTTTGAAACTGTTGGAAGCGTTAATCCGAGTTCGTTGAGTTTTTCCTGAATCATGATGAGTTTTTTGAGTTAGTTAAACTTTCTGTTTTCCAATTCCTCTATCCGATCACGTATTTCTTTAGGGAAATTGACCTTTTCATTGCTTCCGAAATCGAACATCACCATCACGTCGTGTGCTTCGGCGACCACTTCGCCTTTGTCATTGATTAGGTGATGATGAATGCCGAAACTCGTATTTTTGATGAATTCCACACGTGAATGCACCGTTACCTGTCCAGGGAAGAACAGCGGCAATTTGAAATCGCATTTACAGGAAGCCAGCATCGGGCCTACGTTTGTTTCGCGGTGCATGGTATTGATGCCAACCGTTTCCCAATAGTTGACGCGCGCCGCCTGAGCGTATTTGAAAAACGAAACGTTGTTGACATGCCCGAAATAATCGAGTTCACTCCAATCGATCCGAAGCTGCAGTTTTATAGGAAAAAAGTGTTCGCTCATATCAAGTTGTTTCGTTAAAGCAGGTGTAAATCGCCAGTAATCCGAATGCGGTGATCAGGATTCCCGAAAGCCGGTTGATCCACAACAAGTGGGTATTGGTGACTTTTGACCGGAAAAAACTAACAGTGAAACTGAGAATCAGCCACCACAATGCCGACCCGAGAAATACGCCCAAAACCAGTATCATCGACAGCGAATAATCGGTTTTCTCAGAACCGAGCCCCATTCCTGCAAAAATAGCTAGAAACGATAAAATGGTCGACGGATTGGTAACCGTGAGGAAAAAGGTGGAAATGAAGTTGTAGAAAAGTCCTTTGCCCGCAACTGTGGCGGATTTTTCGGGAGGTTTGCTCATAAAGGATTTTACGCCCAGGAAAAGCAGAAATAAGCCACCTATGAGTTTCATCCAAAATGCCTGCGTGAGCAAAAACGATGAAATCGCTGTGAGTCCGCAACCGGCAATGATACCATAAACGGTATCGGCCATGGCGGCGCCCATTCCGGTAACGAATCCCGAAGTACGACCTTCAGTGAGCGTGCGTTTGATGGTAAGTACACCAATCGGCCCAACAGGCGCTGCAACGGAAAAACCGATGATCAATCCTTTTATGAAATAGTCTAATACCATATTATTACTGCGAGCAATCGTCGCATTTATTCAAACGAATCACCCAAGCATCTTTACAAAATCAGCCTCTGAAATAATCGGAATGCCCAGCGAACTTGCTTTTTCCAACTTCGCAGGTCCCATGTTATCTCCGGCAAGTACGTATGACGTTTTTGCGGAAATGGAACCGACATTTTTACCACCATTTTTCTCGATCAATGATTTGATTTCGTCGCGGCTAAACTGGCTAAAAACACCCGAAACGACGAAGGTTTTCCCTTCCAATGAAGTGGAATCGAGTTCGGCTTCTTCGATCTCGAACTGCAAACCGGCTACTTTTAACCGGGCAATGGTTTCCTGCGCGCGTTCGTCGGCAAAGTATTGCTGTACGGCTACTGCGATCTTGTCGCCAATTTCATCAACTGCCGTCAATTCTTCAAAGGTAGCGGCCGCAATGGCATCGATGTTTTTCAATGCTGCAGCCAGTTTTTTGGCAACGGTTTCACCCACGAATCGAATTCCGAGCGCAAACAAAACACGTTCAAACGGAATAACTTTCGATGCCTGAATGCCCAGCAAAAGGTTGTTCGCCGATTTATCCGCCATGCGATCGAGGTTGACTATCTGATCGAACGTCAAATCATATAAATCAGCAACTGTTCGGGCCAAACCTTTTTGGTACAACAAATCAATGGTTTCTGCGCCCAAACCGTCAATATTCATGGCTTTGCGACTGATAAAATGTTCCATACGGCCTTTCACCTGCGGCGGACAAACCTGATCGTTGGGGCAATAATGTTGTGCCTCGCCTTCTCTGCGGACGAGCAATGTGTCACATTCCGGACAGTTGTCAATAAACACGACTTCTTTTGTGGAACCAGCGCGTTTTTCGAGGTTCACACCGATTATTTTCGGGATGATCTCCCCTCCTTTTTCTACGTAAACGGTATCGCCTTCGTGCAGACCAAGCTTTTCAATTTGATCGGCATTGTGTACCGAAGCGCGTTTTACGACTGTTCCACCAAGCAATACCGGAGTCAGATTGGCAACAGGCGTAATTGCTCCGGTTCGGCCAACCTGGTAGGTCACGGTTTGCAAAATGGTTTCCACCCGCTCGGCTTTGAATTTATAGGCAATTGCCCAACGCGGCGATTTGGCAGTGAAACCGAGGTCTTGCTGCTGAATATAGTTGTTGACTTTGATCACTATGCCGTCGATGTCGAACGGAAGATCATAACGCGCTTTATCCCAATAGTGAATAAAGTCCATGATTCCGCTGATACTATCGGTTTTGGTGATGTATTTTTCTTTTTCAAGCGGTGCTTTGAATCCCCATTCTTTGGCAGCGTTGACGCTTTCCAAATGTGATTCCAATTGCAAATCATCGCCATAAACTCCATAGAGAAAACAATCCAAACCGCGTTCGGCCACCACTTTCGAGTCCTGTGACTTGAGTGTTCCTGAAGCCGAGTTACGTGGATTTGCAAAAACAGGTTCGCCGATTTCTTCACGTTTGCGGTTCATGGCCTCGAAGTTTGCTTTCGGGAAGAAAATCTCGCCCCTGATCTCAAAATCGTCGGGATAATCGCCTTTCAGCGAAAGCGGAATGGTGCGAATGGTTTTTACGTTGGTTGAAATATCTTCGCCCTGTGTGCCATCGCCTCGCGTAACCGCCCGGTCAAATTTTCCATTCACATATCTGATTCCGATCGCCACACCGTCGTATTTGAGTTCGCAAACGTATTCTATCGGACTTTCGACCGCTTTTTTGAGACGCTGCGCCCAGTCGATGATTTCTTCTTCGGAGTACGAATTGGAAAGCGAAAGCATGGGAAATCGGTGTACGACGGTCGCAAATTTCTTGGTGATATCACCTCCAACACGTTTCGTGGGACTAAGCGGTGAAGCCAAATCAGGAAACTCGGTTTCCAAATCCTGCAATTCGCGCAACAAGCGGTCAAACTCAAAATCGGAGATGACCGGATTACTTTCCACATAATACAAGTGATTGTGGCGATTGAGTTCGTCGGTTAAAAAAGCGATTCGTTGTTGAGCTTCCTGCGGATTCATGCGTTGAAATTTGTTTCAAAACAAATATAATGGGATTTGGAAAAAGGCGGTTGAACTATTGGAAAATTGGGTGGAAAAGTGATTTTTCAAAATAGTGTTTGGGAATTCGGGTGTTGGCAATATTGCGAACATTAAAATTTGGAAATTTTCGAATTTGGAAAGTTTATTTTGAACTTTTAGCCGATGAATTTCGCCCGCAACATCCGCGCTTTTCCCTGCAAATCGTTTCGTACTTCAACCGCTGAAAAGCCTTTCGTATTTTCCACCATCTGTTTGGTTTGTTCGGCAAAGTCTTCGTGCAGTTCGAAGAACAACCAACCTCCTGGCATCAATTGCTGAATAGCCGTTTGCGTAATGGCTTCGTAAAACAAGAGGGCACTTTCGTCGGGAACAAACAACGCTATATGCGGTTCGAAGTTTCGTACGTTACTGCGAATGAGTTCCTGTTCGTTTTGAGGAATGTAGGGCGGATTGGAAACAATTACTGCCACTTTTTCGCCTGAATGCTCTGCCGAAAGTGCGTCCCGCAGTTCGAATGAAGCTTGCAGTTTCAACGATTCGGCGTTCTGATTGGCAACTTCCAGTGCTTCCTGCGACCAATCGTAGCCCATCACTTTCGATTCGGGGAAACGTTGTTTCAACGCCAACGCTATACATCCTGAACCTGTGCACCAATCGACGATCGTTTCGCTGAAATCGGGATCAAGCGTTTCTGAAATCCATTCGACCAGTTCTTCCGTTTCAGGACGTGGAATCAACACTGCGGGAGAAACCAAGAGTTTGAGGTTGTCGAAATACGTGAATCCGGTGATGTATTGCAATGGTTCGCCGGTTTCCAATCGCTGAAGTACGCTTTCCAGTTTTGTGCAGAATTCTTGCGGTTGTTCCACCGTTCGTTGCATCATTTGCTCCGAATAACTCAGTTCGAACTCATCTTCCAGCGCAAAACGAAACAGGTTGTTGATTTCCCGTTCGGGATATAAATTGCTGAGTGTTTGCTGCCAGTGCAGCTGAAGATCGGCGAGGGTTTTCACGTGGTGAATGTACGAAGTTTTTGAGTTTTTAAGTTTATTGAGTTAGTAAAGTTCAAAACTTAAAAACTTACTAAACTCATTTCGTTTTCTCGTACTGATCAGACGAATTGAAGTTATAACCACCCGCCATGATCACCCAAAGAAATTCTTCTGTTCCGTGATTCACAATGAGTTGATTTTCAGAAGTCACAGCTAGCACAACTCTGCGTTCCCGATGTCGAAAAAAGAGGAAGGGAATCGGTATCAAAAACAGCTTGCGGTTGGCGCAAAAATAATCGCCTTTGATTTTTCCTTTCAGTTCAAATTCACTGACAATCGTATCACCCACTTTTGCGAGTACAATCAGTGATTTCTGATTCAATGTCAGGTTAATGATCGCATTGTCTGTAACCAGTTTGGAAGTATCTTCCTGAAAGGAATATGACTGATACAACACATCCCAAAGTGCGGGCCTTAATGTATCGGTGGGTGATTGGTTGATATAGTCTCCGTTGACGGCGTGTACCGAAATAAGATCCTGATTATCGGGGGTTTCGCGCATCAATTCCCTGGAACCGATGCAACTGAACAAAAGCGACAAACTACCTAAAAGGACAACCAGATGCAACAAAACCGATTTTATCCGATTTGTTTCTCTGTTTTTCACCAACCTGTTTATCCCGTTTTTCAACTCCTGAGCACTTTGCTCAAAGGTACCAAAACTTCAATGATAACGGGCAGTTCAATTGGCTGTTACATCTTCGCAATCACATCAATGACTTTTTGATGATCTTCACTTTCCCAGCGCAAACGCACGAGGCTCACGCCAAGTGTAGTGGAAACCTGAAGCCGGCCTTTTGTTTGTTCTTCCTTCGGAGAAACGGTATAGGTAACATCGTAAGAATCGAGCGGAACGACACTCGGAACCAGCAACGTGTCATACGTCTGAAACGTAAATTTACCTTTCAGCCATTCATCCAGGGAAATCCCAACAATCGGATCGATAAAGTAATTAGTAAAATCAAACCGGTGATGTGTTTCGTTGTCGTACTGCATGCTCATCGAAGAAATTTCAGCGCCACTGGCCATTCCGTTGTAACCACTGGAAGAATTCATGCCAAAAGTTGAATTCGTTGTTTCCAAAGGCGTTTCGCTGTCAGTGATTACCAGATCGAGCCAGCAGGTAAGTGAACGTTCACTTTTCAGGTCGAAGAACCGGGCACGCAGCAAACAACTGTCTCCTGCTTTGGATTGCTCGTTAAACGCCAGGGTAAGCGACAATTTACTCAATTCGCTATCCAAAAAACCTTCGAGCGATTTTTCACCAAAGATATTTTCGGCGAAGCCAAGCGTATCGCCTTTCAGGCTGGTAATCAACACTTCAATTCCCGGATGGTACAAGCCTTCCACCAACTGAAAACCAGTCGGGTCTTCCAGTTGAATTTCGAACTCGGTATTGATCGGTAAGCGGTTACTGGTCCAGGTTTCCTCTGCCAGATCTACATGAATTTCTTCAGCGTGAATGCCCGCTTCAGTGTAACGCATTCCGGTAAACGGCAATACTCCCAGTTGCGCATGAGCAATCAGTGTTGTGGCAAGAACAAAAACGGTTATCAGTAGTCTCATGATCGAATCTTTTGTGAACAAAACTATCGAAATCAGGCTATTGGGGCAATAAGTCAATTGTAGTATTAATTGAGTTTCGTAAGTTTTTAAGTTTATTGATTTCCAACTTATTAACTCATAAACTTAAAAACGGATGAACTTACTTCACCCAAAGAAAGGAAATAGCGAATAGAACGCTATCAAAAACAACAGAACACTCACCACAATATCAATAGTAATCCATCTTCTGGAAGGTGTTTTGTAAAAGCTCCGTATCGAAGCTATGAAACGCGTGAAAAACTGAAGAATAACGAAGAAAACGATTTTCAAATGAAGCGGATTGATTTCCGCAATAGAATCAAAGGTAATCACGGCTCTGAATGCGCGTGTTAATCCGCAGGTGGAGCAGGTTAATCCTTTTTGTGCGTATACACAGGAAATATCTTCGGGAGTAATATACAGCCAGATGGTCAAGCCAAGAAAGGCGGTAAACAACAAGAGGTTGATCCAAAAATAACTATGTCGTGGCCTGGACAAGAAGTTATTTTTTTGTCTTTTTAGCCGGTTTTTTCAACGTATCGTCGTCTTTGAGGTAATCGTCTATTTTCTCTTTGGTGTAATCGATGACCACTTCTTTCACCTTTTGTTTCGCTTGCCGTTCCAGGTCATCTACCGAATTCTCAAGCCGCTCTTTGGCGTCGAACACGGCTTTGAATTCAATGTATTGATAAATGGAACTTGCTACTGCCAACGAACTCAATAAAGTACCGACGACAGCTACCGAAGCGGTTTTCCCTGCTTTTTTGAGGTAAATAATTCCTACGATGCTGCAAATTAAGGAGATTACACTTGGAACCAATGCATAATAGCCAATACAGGGAAGCAATGAAACGAGCAGCGACAAAATCGAGATTACCAACCCGATGATGGCGATGATTCTGGCCGAAATCGTGTGTTTGTTAGCCATTGCGAAGCAGCCGGTTATTTGAGATTATCCAGTGCGACATGCAGCTTCAATCCCTTGCAATCTTCGCCCAAAGCAACCAACTTACCTTCACCATCGATGAGAAATGCGTTTGGAATGTATTGAACGCCATAAGCCGTTCCGGCCTTGTTTTCTTTGTCCCAAACATGGCTTTTCCAAACCAAACCGTCTTTTTTAATGGCAGCTTTCCAGTCGGCTTCGTTGCGATCAAGCGATACGCTGTATACTTCGAATCCTTTGGCGTTCTTGAATTTGGTCTTTTTGTATTTCTTGTACACTTCCACCACGTTCGGATTTTCTTTCCGGCACGGTCCGCACCACGAAGCCCAGAAATCGATCAGGACAACTTTTCCTTTTAACGAGGAGAGTTTTACCATTTTCCCGTTGGTTCCGATCAATTCGATTTCAGGTGCTTTATTCCCGACAACAGGCGCTAGTTTAGACGAACCGGTAAACGAGGTGCACCATAAAAGGCCAATTCCGGCAAGTAATGCCAAAGCGGTAATTATTCCGAATTTTCTACTTTTTATCATCATGAATCGTGTGCTTTACGAACACAAGTTACGAAATCCGGCGAATATCCGCACCCAGATTATTGAGTCGGATATCGATGTCCTGATAACCGCGATCGATTTGCTCGATATTGTGAATGACGCTTTTTCCTTTGGCCGACATGGCTGCGATAAGCAACGAAACTCCCGCGCGAATATCCGGTGATGTCATTTGAATGCCTTTCAACTGGTGCTGACGGCCCAATCCGATCACAGTAGCGCGGTGTGGATCACACAAAATGATTTGTGCCCCCATATCGATCAGTTTATCGGTAAAGAACAAACGCGATTCAAACATTTTCTGGTGAATCAATACGCTTCCTTTGGCCTGAGTTGCAACCACCAGAATGATGGACAATAAATCGGGTGTGAATCCCGGCCATGGTGCATCGTAAATGGTCAAAATAGAACCATCGATAAAGGTATCGATCTCGTAACTTTCCTGAGCGGGAATGTAGATATCATCGCCACGGCGTTCCAACTGAATTCCCAAACGACGAAAAACATTCGGGATGATTCCGAGGTTCTCGTAGCTCACATCTTTGATCGTGATTTCAGACTGCGTCATAGCCGCAAGGCCGATGAAACTTCCGATTTCGATCATGTCCGGTAAAATGCGGTGGAAACATCCGCCCAATTCTTTCACACCTTCGATGGTGAGTAAGTTGGAACCAATTCCTGAGATCTTTGCACCCATGGAATTGAGCATTTTACACAATTGCTGCAAATACGGTTCGCAAGCAGCGTTGTAGAATACGGTTTTACCTTCAGCCATTACAGCTGCCATTACGATGTTAGCTGTTCCGGTTACGGATGCTTCATCGAGGTGAATATAGGTTCCAACCAGTTTTTTGGCTTCAATGGAATAAAAATGCTCGCCTGCATCGTAGTTGAATGTCGCTCCGAGTAAGGCAAATCCTTCAAAGTGCGTATCCAATCTGCGACGGCCGATTTTGTCACCGCCCGGTTTTGGAATGAATCCTTTTCCGAAACGCGCCAATAGCGGACCAACAATCATGATAGAACCGCGCAATGAAGCCGCACGCTTTTTGAAATCCTCGGTTTCGAGGTAAGCTAAGTCAATCTCTTTTGCTTGAAAAATATAAGTTCCGCGTTCCACTTTTTCGACCTTCACGCCCATCACCTGCAAAAGCTGGATGAGTTTGTTTACGTCAACAATGTCGGGGATATTGGAAATGGTTACTTTTTCGGGAGTGAGTAAAACCGCACATAAAATTTGTAAGGCTTCATTTTTAGCACCCTGGGGCGTCAATTCTCCTTTTAACTGTTTCCCTCCGTGAATTTCAAACGATGACATCTGCTTAATTCTTTTTGCGGTTTTTATTCTTGTTGTTGTTATTGTTGTTTTTCTGATTCTTCTTCGGACGTTTATTCGGCTGAATTCCAAACGATTTCAAGATCAGGTTGGTGTTCATCAGATCATCCGGATTTTCAAGAACCAATTCACCTTTCGACAAATCTTTTAACTGATTGGCAATCACGTGGTTTTCTACAGCGTCGTTGTTGTAGGCCAGGTATTGCTTTTTCATGAAGTTCGCCATGGTGGTTTTGAGGTATTCCTTTTCATCGGGCTCGGTCACTTCGTGTGCATTTGCCAGGATACTTTCGGTGTATTTACCGTAATGTCCGTAACGGATTTTTCCTTTCGGGTAAATCATGCGGTCGGGCTTACTGTTGAGCACTTCCAGCTGAGGAATCTCGTACGGAGAATCTACATCGAGTTTAAAATCAGACATCACGAATAAGTGCGTCCATAATTTATGGCGAAAATCATCTACATCGCGGAGATGCGGATTCAATTGCCCCATTACCTCGATGATAGCGCGTGCTGCTTTATTGCGTTCGTCCTTTTCGGCGATTTCCATTGCATGAGCAATCATTTCCTGTACGTTTCTGCCGTATTCCGGCAACAGTAACTTCGGACGCGTTGTATTGTATTCCATGAATTGTTTTACGAAAGTTCAAAAATACGTTTTTTAATCGAAATGCTGTTAACGCCTTCGGCTGATGTTGAATGCTTAATGTTGGATGTTGAATTGAAACTCCGGTAAAGCAAAAAGTCCCTGCCGAAACTGCAGTTGCAGGCCAACAGGAACCTTTTGGAGAGTAGATGAGAATTTGAACCTATTCCCTATTGTTTCACAAACGGAACCGAAGTTTGTTTACCGTTTACCGAAACTGCTTTGATCTGGTACCATCCCGATTGCCAGTCGGTTGACGGAATCTCAATAACCGCGGATGTTTCCGTGGCTTCGTAAACGATTCTTCCCTGCAGGTCAACTACCTGAATCACCAATGCACCTTCTTCTTCCGATTGAATGAAAACGCTTCCTGAAGTTGGAACCGGATACACACGAATCGCTAACGGAAGTACCGATTCATCGACAGAAAGAATACAGTTGTTCAGGGCATCAAACGTAGGATCTTCGAACGTAAATGTACCGCCATCAGGACAACGTGCATAGGAAATATCTTCTGTTTGCACACCGAATACCACATCATCGTAGATCATGGCAGCTGTACCATTACTCAGGAAAATTTCTTCTCCCGCTGTGCTCAGTTTGAAGTTGGCGTGCAAACCGCTTTGCTCCGAATCTTCATCCGTCCAGATTACCAATACGTCATGTGCGTTGATGGATGTTCCGGTTGGAATGAGCCATTTGGAAAGATTTCCAAAATCGTCGGACAAATACAAACCTGACAAATCCAAAACATTGGAAGTGGTGTTGTACAACTCGATCCAATCGTCGTTTTCACCGTTCGAATCGTAAGCAGTGTTCCCGTTATCTGCCATGATTTCGTTGATCAGCACATCACCAATTGCAGGAAGCACCATGGTTACATTGAGGGAATAATATTCGTGTTCGGCACGCTGCGGACTGAAAATCCCGGCTTGTGCATTTTCGGCATATACGTAGTATTCAAGTAATACATTGTCGATAGTAACCGACGCTCCGTATACATGATCACCCGCCGAACCATCGTTGTGTGCGCCATCGTCAAACATCTGAACACGGTCAAAACGCAGCGGATGTTCGCCTCTCGTGCCCAAATAAACTATGGTTTCATTCGTACACGTTGCTGTAATGGTAATGGTTTCGCCGTATGCAGGAGTTGCATTACTCGGCGTAACGGTTGCAATCACCGGAGCTGCATAAGTGTAATTGACATTGGTTCCGAAAAAAGTAGCACGAGCGTCCATCAGGGCCTGAATTCCGGGAATTGAACTTCCCATCGGTCCACCACCTGCAACAGCCGTAGATAATCCGTTTTGGAATTGTGTGTAGGTATAGAATTTATACGGATCGGCCTGAACCGAAGCATCAACCGTTGTGCGCAAAGCATTCGCTGTAGTCAAAAATTCAGACGCATCGAAGTTTTCCTGAACGATCGTGCGGATATGCGCCATATACATGCGCTTGTACAACGGATTCCCCAGTAATTTCACAATCAGTGGGTGAATCGCAGATGCAGAATTCGACATCGGATCAAGTGAAGTGGCAACATACGAACCGCTTCCTGTTCCACCGGGAAAGCCGGCAAAACTCATGTTCAAATCCCAAACAGTTGGTACAAAACGGTCGTTCAGGTCTTTGTAGAGGTAATAATTCTGCCGAAAGGCACCGGAGTAGCTGTCGAGGTTCACCAATACATTGTTGAACGCCAGCATCCACAAAGCGCGGTCGATATCGAGGTTTTGATCTATTTCAGTGAAATGATTGTTGAGCGTATCGATGAACGCTGTCAGATCGTTCCAGCCGTAATCCGATTTCAGCTCATAGCCTGCGGAATAGGAACTGCTATCATTATCGATGTAAGCCAAATCAGGATTTCCACTACCACCGGGACCTGCGCCACCAATCGGATTGCACTTGAAGAAGCTTCCGTCGCTGGTGTAGTAATGATCGCCGTTGAATTTATCGTTGATGCTTTCGGCGCTGGAGTATAAACCGCGTAAGGTTCCGTTGATGTATACATTGGCGAAATTGGCTTTCGGACAATCCATGTATTGTTCCAAAATAGCGTAGCTCAACACTTCGCGAATCATCGACGGATCCTGGTAACCGTTTTGCAGTTTGATGTCGGTATAGCCCTGATAATCGTAGCTTCCGTGAACGTAGTCCAATTCGATGTGTAGCGGATTTTTGTTGTTGTTGGCGTTGTAGGAACTGTTTCCTTTGTATTTCACACCAACACTGTCGTAGGTAACGCCATTGATCCGAACCGAATCGGCCAGCAGGTAATCTTCTGTTGTGGAAGCCAGTGCATCCAGTTGTGCGTCCCAATTGGAGGCAGCAAAGAAGATTTCGATTGTTTGAACCGTGGAGCGGTCGTAAAAGTCTTGTGCATGGCTAAAAGAGATTGCCATTGTGCACACGGAGAGGGAAAAAAATAGTTTTTTCATTTACGCAGTTTTTTGATTAGATGCCGTAAATGAGGAAAACCTTATGTGAATGTTAAGAGAAAATTAATAAAAAAACATAAGCAACTGGAAACAAGATGATTGAATCTAAAAATAATTGAAAATGTAAAATTGAAAAGGAAACTGCGCTAACGCTTGTTTGTATGGAAAGCTTTGCTTTCTCTTCTTTTCAATTTTCAATTTTACATTTTCAATTCCGAATTCTACTGATAGGTCGGAATATCAAACGCTTCTTCTACGATCGTAACTTGTCCGGCCTGGCCCATAGAACCGCTTTGTCCGCTGCGACCATTGTAACCTGCGCGTGCCAATGATTGTCCGGCCAGAGATTTTCCAGCTTTACCTCCTGTTCCGGCACTTCCGCCGTTACCGCCCATTCCGGGTTGTACCAAAAACTTCAACTGATCTCTGAAATCGGCAGCACTGGTGTGCAAAACGCAGCGAATAGCTCCGCCATTTCCACCAAAACCGCCGTTGCCACCAAAACCTCCGTTACCACCGTTTCCGGGAAACTTCGTTTTATTGTTCACAATTTCGCCCGGTTTTCCGTCGCCGCCGTCGCCACCTTTTCCACCTGAACCGCCGTTTGATCCGGAAGCATTGATTTCAAAAGGTTTCAAGCCGTTGATCTTGTATTTTCCGGTAGAACCTGTTACGAGGTTCACCACGTGAATAAAGTACGAATTCGAATCTTTCCAGATATGGATATCATACGAATCGCCACTTCTGCCATTGTCACCGTTCAAACCGTTGTCACCGTCTTTTCCATCGCGAAATAGTGAACTTTGTCCGCCATTTTTACCCGAACTTCCTGTATTTCCAGAATACGGACGGCCACCAAGTGTAATTCCTGCATTAAAATTCAGGCGTAGCGTATCGAAGCTGGTAATGGTATAATCTTTTTTGCCTTTCATGGTCATCATCACCACTACTTTTCCGTCGGAATATGATCTTGGTTGTGTGATCACTGTGAGCTCCTGATCTTTGATATCGGCGCGGATATTATCGCTGATTTCGAAGTGGGAATTGTTTTTCAAACACTTCAATTCACCTGAATTCATTTGCGCACACACGCCTCCCTGAATCACGGTTCCGTAATTGTTCGGTGCATCGGGGTTGTAATCCAATACCAGGTAATCGATGTCTTCGACTTTCATATTGCGGGTATTTCCGCACGATTGAACTAGTAGCGCCAGTACAGGAATGAGAAGCAGGTATTTCATAGAAAGTGTTTTTTGGCAAAAATAAGAATCACAACGAATTATGCCGGTTTACTGTAAGGCATTTACATATTTTGTGCCGAAAAATCGGCCTTCATTCCGAAGCGAGACCTACTTCCCTCTTTGGAGAGGGATTGAGGGAGAGGATTCATTTCAACATCAAAAGAAGCTGAATACTTCCATATTACTTCTAAAATTAGAACGGTGAAAAGCGTGTTTAGAGAAGGGGTGAATACTGTCCTCCCCCTTCATCCCCCTCCAAAGGGGGAAATGTAGAAACCCTAATACTTATGAGTAATCTAGTAAATCGATTTACCATTTTTTTTCGTAGGAATCGGTGTTTCAGCGACTTACTTTTGTTCAAAACAGACTTATGGAACAACTCACGGAATACATCGGATATGCTGCTTCGCTTGCGGTATTAATTGCTTTTCTGATGAAAAATATGCGCACGCTGCGCATCGTGAATACCGTTGGTTGTGTGTTGTTTATCGTTTACGGATGCTTGTTGCCTTCTATTCCGGTGATTGTAACGAATGCAGCAATTGTGGTGATTAACCTGTATTATTTGTTGCGAAAAGAAAAGGCTAAAGCTTGATTCCCACAATACAAATATCGTCGATCTGTTCCTGATCCCCGCGCCAGTCGGTCAAAACGCGGTGTAGTGTTTCTTCCGGACCGTCAATACTCAAACATGCTTCCACGGTTGATTTGAAAGAACGGTACATGAACTTTTTGTTTTTCGGGCCGCCAAACTGATCTGCATAACCGTCGGTGAACAAGACCAAACTGTCGTTTTTTTCAAACGCGACCGTGTGTTGAATAAACGATTTCAGTTCGTGGGCGTATCCAACCGGTTGACGATCGGCCTTGAGTTCTTTCAATCCTGCCGGTGTGAAATGATACACGGGATTGTTAGCAGCAGCATAGGTAAACGTGTTTTCAGCTTCGCAAATACGCACAAGCGAAAGGTCCATTCCGTCTTTGTATTCGCTGCTTTTTCCTTCTTTGTCAAAGGCATGGATGATCCCGTTTCGCAATTCTTCGAGGATGGCTGCCGGTTCCAGAATCCCTTTGTTTTCGACAATTTCGGTAAGCAAACTGATGCCCATAACACTCATCAAAGCTCCGGGAACTCCGTGTCCGGTACAATCGCCGACCGCCACAAAACGGTATTGACGCGTGGTATAAATCCAGTAAAAATCGCCGCTAACCAAATCTTTGGGACTGTAATAGAGAAATGAACCCGGATGGGTCGTTTTCAATTGGGCAATTCCGGGCAGCAACGCCAACTGAATGCGTTGCGCATATTGAATGCTTTCGGTAAGATCACGGTTTTTGGTTTCGATGATGGCTTTTTGTTCCGTAACCCGCTGCTGTGAACGCAACATGTCATTTTTAAAGAACAGGATGAACAGGGAACTTATTACAAAGAGGAAAAACAAGTTGACATACCCAATCAGCAATTCGGCCTGTTTCATTTCCTTTCCGATGGTGATAAACGGCTGGTAATGATCGCTCCACCACACCAGCGAGAAAAATGCCCCGATTGCAAAAAGCAGGTACGATTGGATCACCACGCGGTTGTCAAACAAGGTGGACACGATCATACACATGATGAGCATGTAGAAATGCAGGTTGGTTTCAATACCGTAAAGCAGGGTTCCGCCAATGAAATAGAGAAAACCGGCCGAGGAATGCATGAAAAAAGCCGGAATATACAGCCGCTTTGAGATCAGGATCAGGTTTACCGCTGAAGCAATCAGGAAGAAGCTGTTCATGACAACTCCGCCGGGCTGTCCAAAATAAAAGTAAAACGGCGTGTAGCATGAAATGACGATCAGGGAAATCCAAGCCACCAGGTTGCTCAATCGAATTTTCCGGTTGAGGGATTCACTGTTGCCAGGGAAAACACCATTGTTCAGCGCGCGTTCTATCATGGAGGGTTAAAGATAGCAACAAATGAGAAACTGAAAACTTAACCATGGAGTACAAAAATGATCACTCTAATATTTAACCACATAGTTCACATAGGCAACATAGTTATTGAGTAGCTAAGTTTCTATGCTTCACAGTATGTTTTTAAATTCAAGAATAAATCGTGCAGTTTTCCTCGGATCGTCGTGAGGTACCTCTCCTTTGATCTTGATAAAGGCATCCAATTTTTCCCAAAGAGTTTCTTTAGGGTATTTTATTGCTACAAAAATATCCAACCAAATGTTTCCGCCAAGGCTGTTTAGCTCTTTAAACAAATCATCCTCAGATGGTCCATTCCGATAACTACCTGATGCTTTCCAGTTTCCATATACCTGAATTGCAGAGTCAGGTATATTAGGGTAATATCTATTCAAGTGTTCTTCATAGAGACGTTTCCCGCCCACAGCTTTCTGAAACAATAAGAATGCATCTTTGGGATTAAGGAATTCTTTCAACTCATCTGTTATATAACTCAATGTGGTAGCTTTCGCATCTGCCAATTTATCCAAAGTACCCCCTTTTTTTATTTCACCTCCAAACCCACCTGCCATAAAGGGCTTTTTTGCCTTTACTGGAGTTACAGTATTGATAAGTTCGGTAATCCCGGTTTTATCATTATTATTCACATAACCAGTCTCTATTTGTAAGGCATGCCCGGCGGCATAATTATTGTCATCTTTACCTACATTTCCCCTGTGCGTTACTTTTGTCCAATAGGTCACATCGGATCCGGGCGCTCGCACAGCAGCTTTTGCTGGCTCTTCTACCTTTTTACTTTGCTGGGAATTGGCAGACGCTGTGATCGATGTAATGTTTTCATTAATATTTCCTTCTCCTAACAAGTGTTTATTCAGCATGTGGCCAGCGATAAAAGATACTCCCGTCATATTTGACATGAAGCGCGACACCGTTCTAACCTTATCGTTTGTAGCGCTACCAGCAGTTTCATAATCCTTTTGAGTGATATTTTCAATCATAGCTCCGTCTGATTCAGTCACTTCATCTTCCGGTTTACCATTTTTCACCAACGTTGTTGGAGTAGCTGCTTTGAAATAAGATATTTTGTATAACTGAGCAACACCATTATCAGCTGAAGATGAAACTGGATTTTCGACGTTAAATGGTATTGAATAAGAACTTTCCTTTCGCTGCAGTGCCAAATTTCCCATTTCATCGGCTTCTTTCTCCAATCCAGCGTCATCATTTATAGCGACTTTTCCTTTCAGCTGCATGGTCGGTTTTACCCTTCCCTGTTTTTGCTGCACCACATGCCATGCTTCGTGTGGAAGATGCTTTTCCTGCCCGGACGCAAGATGGATATTTGTTCCCTGTGCATACGCATGAGCGTTGAGTTGCGCCGGTTGTGATGAATTGTAATGCACTTTTACATCGTTCATTGAAACTCCCGAAAGCTGTTCAATTCCCGTTTTTAGGTTGTCGGGCAAACCGGTTTCATTGACTTTTCGTTGCACAGCTTGAGAAGTGAAATCATTCGCCATGTCCTGGTAAGTGCGTAGCTGTTGTACTCCGACACTATTATCACCTAGTTGCTGCAGCGTTGTTCGTTCGGGTCTCGTATAGACCGTAATCCGATGATCGTTCGCCGATGAATGTTCAGTTATTACCGATTGTTCTTCGGTTTTAGGATTCTTTTCGGCAAAAACATTCATAGTAGGTTGAATTACGTGGTCCTTATTCGTGAATAGCTTGCAAATGGTTTCTTCTAAACTTTAAGCCGAACGAATATAGGTATTTAACCTAAACAATACTGCAACCATTTACGGTTTTCAATCATGACTGTTTTCACTTTCCGTTGCGTACCTTTACAGCCGCGTCGCGTGAACACACATGTGCCGCCGAAACAACGAAAACGATGCCCTTTTCTTCCCTTGGTTTATCCGCAGCTTTACGTCAGGCACTGGCCGACATGAAGTTTGAACGTCCCTACCCGATTCAGGAACAAGCCATTCCGGCAGTGTTGCTGGGAAAGGATTTATTCGGAATTGCACCGACAGGTTCAGGGAAAACGGCGAGTTACGTATTGCCTTTGCTCACGAAACTGGGCAAGGAACCGCAGGAACGCAACCGCAATATCCGTGCATTGATCGTTGTTCCGACCCGTGAACTGGCCATGCAGGTGCAGCAGGTGATTTATCATTTTTCGAACCGATTGCCCGAGCGAATTTCCTCGATGGCGGTTTACGGTGGTGTTTCGATCAATCCACAGATGAAAGCGCTGATGGGAACCTCGATTTTGGTTGCTACTCCCGGACGTTTGCTGGAACTCATCGACAACAACGCGGTGCAGCTGGGCAAATGCGATACGCTGGTACTCGACGAAGCAGATAAATTGCTGAACCTCGGTTTTCACGACGAAATGCAGCGCATCATTGCTCTTTTGCCAAAAAAACGACAAAACCTGCTCTTTTCAGCTACGCTGACTGATGATGTTTCGGCAATTACCCAATTGTTGCTGAATGATCCCGTGGTGATTAAGATCGTGCAGGAAGAGGAAACAGTTGACCTGATTGAACAAACTGCTTTCAGGGTGTCGGAAGAACGCAAAGGTCCGTTGTTGCGCCACCTCATCCAATCGCGCGATATGCAGCAGGTATTGGTGTTTACCAGTTCGGTATTCAAAGCCGATACGGTGACTGCCAAATTGCAGAAAAACGGGATCAACGCAGTGGCCATTCACAGCAAGAAAAGTCAGGAAGCGCGTCGCAAAGCACTTGATAATTTCAAAGCCGGACGCACACGCGTACTGGTTGCCACCGACCTCATCTCACGCGGAATCGACATTCATGTATTGCCGTTTGTGATCAATTACGAATTACCACGTTCGCCCAAAGAATACGTGCACCGGATTGGTCGTACAGGTCGCGCCGATGCTACCGGAGAAGCCTTTGCTTTTGTGACACCCGAGGATGAACATCATTTTAAGATCATTCAGAAGAAGATGGGGAAACAGATACCGTATACGGAAACTGAGGGTATGGAACTGAAATGAGTTTTTGAGTTATTGATTATCAAAAAATTAGTAGAACAACATATTTAACCACATAGGGCACAATAGGCAACATAGTTTTTCACAAATTGAATTCTTCTATGTGATTCTATGTGTACTATGTGGTTAAAAATCATTTTGAGGTTTCGGTATTGGTGCTTAGCACCATATCGTACCGATGCATTCCTTTCTCGTAGAAATCAGGCGTAAATTTGGTGACTTCAAAGCCGTATTTCTCGAAAAAAGTATAGGAATGCTGCGTGGTATCGAGCACCAATTGTTTGGAAGGATACAGTCGTTGAATTTCCTCCAGCCGATGTTTTAACAATGCTTCGCCGTAACCTTTTTTATGGTGATCATTGTGCACCAAACCCCACGCCAGTGAAAGGCTTCCCGAATTGTCTTTATCGCCAAAACCGCCGGCACCAACAATCTGATCATCGACCAGAATCACATAATAATGCGTAGAATTTTCCGCAAAACGCCGTGGAAGCGAATCCAGGAAGTTGGAAAAGTCGGTGATTTCGTCTTCGGTGAAAAATACAGGTACGTTGCTTTTGAAAGCAATCAGACAGGCTTCCTTATCGGTTGGGGTGTAAGGGCGAAGGGATGAATTCATGAATGTTTGAAAAAAGAGTTGTGAAACTGGCTGAAAATTAAGAAATGTTGCGTTTCAAAACTCTACTGTAGAATTGTTTTACCTGATTCATCCCGAAAAAAATCGTATCTTGCCGCCGATTGTGCCTATCCAACCACGGGCATTCTGCTTTTATCAAGGTTCTCCATCAAATTTCCTTTCTTTAAATGCGTCTCTGCCGGCAACAGACAATTATCCAAAACAGATTTCCAAAATTGAAGCATGTCAAATCAAAAAATCGAAGTACAAAAACTCCAGCAGTCCAATTACGAACAATTGGTAAATACCATGAAAGCCGCCTATTCCAATTGGGGAGGCAGTGTTTGGAGTGAACGAGCTATTAAAAAATTACTGTCCGTTTTTCCTGAAGGCCAACTCATTGTGATGGCCGATGATCAGGTTGTCGGATGCGCCCTTTCCATTCGGGTGAAATACGATGATTTCGGTGACGAACATACCTACAATCAAATCACGGGAAATTATTCGTTTTCTACCCACAATCCCAATGGAAATGTGCTTTACGGAATCGAAGTATTCATACATCCCGATTTCAGAGGTATGCGCCTCGGTCGTCGCCTGTATGATGCGCGCAAAGAATTGTGTGAGACATTGAACCTGAAAGCCATTGTATTTGGCGGCAGAATTCCGAATTACCACAAACACGCGCATGAACTGACGCCCAAGGAATATATTCAGAAGGTAAAACAATCCGAAATTTTCGATCCGGTATTGTCGTTTCAGCTCAGCAACGATTTCCACGTAAAAAAGGTATTGAAGAATTACATTCCTGAAGATGCCGAAAGTCATGAATATGCCACGCTTTTGCAATGGGATAACGTGTATTACGTTTCGAACCACCGTCAGGAATTCCGGGTACGCAGAAGTGTACGCATCGGGTTGGTGCAGTGGAAAATGCGATTGTACGATTCTATCGAAGAATTATTTCAGCAAGCCGAGTATTTTGTGGATGCCATTTCGAGCTATAAGGCCGATTTCGCTGTGTTTCCTGAATACTTCAACGGTCCGCTTATGGCGCAGTTTGAAGGAATGAACGAGGCGGAAGCCATTCGGGCCATGTCGCAGTACACCGACCTGATTACTCAGAAATTTAGTTCACTTGCGGTAAATTACAATGTAAATATCATTGCCGGAAGTATGCCTTTGTATGATGGCGACACGCTAAAAAACGTTGGTTATCTGTGTCATAGAAATGGTAATGTGGAGCGGTACGAAAAACTGCACGTAACTCCGGATGAAGAAAAATACTGGGGACTGAAAGGCGGGAACAAACTACAGGTTTTTGATACTGACGCCGGTAAAATCGGGATTCTGATTTGCTACGATGTCGAATTCCCCGAATTATCACGTTTACTGGCTGAGGAAGGGATGCAGATTTTGTTTGTGCCTTATCTTACGGATACACAAAATGCTTATCTCCGTGTGCGCTTATGTGCCCAGGCCCGTGCTATTGAGAACGAGTGTTACGTAGCCATTACAGGAAGTGTGGGTAACCTGCCGAAGGTGGAAAACATGGATATTCAATATTCGCAATCGGCGGTGTTTACGCCAAGTGATTTTGCTTTTCCGTCGAATGCCGTGAAAAGTGAAGCCACTGCCAATACCGAAATGATTTTAATTGCCGATGTGGATTTGAAACTGCTGGATGAATTACACAGCTATGGTAGTGTGCGCAACTTACGTGACCGCCGCAAAGATTTCTACACGGTAACAAAACTATAAACCCGACTTCGGGATAAAGTCTTTGTTTCGGAAGGGCGGTTTATTATGATGGTAGATCGCCCGGAAGAAGCACCTTCTCCTACTTTTTTCTTGATAAAGAATCAGCTTCGGCTGATGAAGACGACTTGTAGTCCGCGGTTGGCGGACGTAACAAGGAGGTAAGTAGGCTCAGTAATTATGCTCCACTACGTTCCGCGTTTAGTTCTTTTCTTTTTGTCTTGATACAAAAAGAAACAAAAAAATCAAGGCTGTAAGTTCCAATCTTGAGAACTACGGCTTGTTATGCTACCTCAACCCAACTCGCTAAACGTCATTAACGGATTGTTTTGCAAACAACCCGATGACTGTGCTCAAACAGGGCGTCGGTTACGCATAACGCACCTTGTTCTCTACGATTGTTACTTAATGCCAATGGGTGGTGCTTGCTCTTAAAAACAAGTTATCCTTCAACCAACCTAATCATAACAAATCTGAAACACAACGAAATAGTCATTTTTATAATTTCGCTCCCCCAGGCAAATGGCGCTAGTCCGCAACAAGCTTTAATACCGGTAGGTAGAACAACAAAAAAGCCCGCTGGAAAACCAACGAGCTTTGCTTTTTGAATATATGCGCTATCAGATAACTGTTACCTGAACCGCGTTTAATCCTTTTTTTCCGTTTTCTAATTCGAACTCAACCGTATCACCTTCACGGATTTGGCTAACCAAACCTGAAATGTGTACAAAATGATCTGTTCCTGAACCTTCTTCAGTAATGAATCCAAATCCTTTGGTTTCATTGAAGAACTTAACTGTTCCTTTACCCATGTTAAAAAATATAATCTATTAATAAAGTGTGAAGGTACGTATAAAAGGGACTCTAAAAACATTGAGTGACAGAAAGATGGGAAATCGGTACTGTTATTATTTCTAAAGCGATAGTTGATCCGGTTACTTTTTGAATCCGTTTAACCGCACTCCCACCCCGATTCCCAAGTACCAGTGACCGTTTTTTGTGGCCGTTTTGGCGTTGTAATAACACGGTATCTGAATAGCGAACCATTTGTAGGTATAGGTGAGTCCGGCTCCCAGATTAGGTGTCACGAACGCATTTTTGGGAGTGCCATGATCTTCTTTGAAGCGCAGCGAGGGCAACATACCGAGCGAAAGTTTCGATTGTTTGAAAACAAGATTGATGTTCGGCCCCGTGAAATTGAGAAAAGCACCTTCATCTACATAACCGCCCACAAGAACGCCATCGTAAGCGGAAAGTTTTACTTTTTTGGTTTCCTGGGCGTGTGTGATAACAAGGCTTGTACAGACAACAAACGTCGAAAGAATGGAACGAATCTTCATGTTTTTGGTTTTCGGAATACTGCAAAAATGAAGACAATAAGAACTTCTTAAAAAGAACGAGTGGTTTTCTGTACCGAAACGGGTGAAAAATGGATCAGAGGTATGAGCGTGTAGCTAATTTGTTCGGAAAAATGGTTAGGAGGTGTGACACTGGCGTTCAGAGGTGAGACATTTGCGTTCAGAGATGTGAAAATGTTGTTCAGAGGTGCGGCAGATACGTTCAGAGATGTGTATGTGGCGTTCAGAGGCGTGTAAATATCGTTCAGAGGTGCGACAGATACGTTCAGAGATGTGTAAGTGGCGTTCAGAGACGCAACATTTGCGTTCAGAGCTTTGACATTTGCGTTCAGAGGCGTGTTCGATGCGCTGGGAGGTGTGTCAATGTTGTTCGGAGAGCTGAAAGATTGATTCGGAAGCTTCTATCCCTTCTTATCAATCCAATCCTCATACGTCATCTCAAACTTCACCTCTCCTTTTCCGTGGGTTCCGATTTCCGTCCAGCCGGCCTTTCGGTAAAAGGCTTCTGCGCGCGTTTTGGGTGAAGTTCCCAGCCAAACAGGTGCGGTTGTTTGTTCAAAATACCAGTTAAGCATAACGTCGTGTAGTTTTCTTCCGATTCCTTGTTTTTCAAATTCAGGTTTTAGAAAGAGCGCCCAAATGTTGTTGTCTTTCAGGTCTGCGATGGAAAAGCCTGCTATTTCACCATCAATCTCACATACCCAGCCTTTCCCTCTCACGGTCATGAATTCTTCGCAGTCGGCATCGGTTACCAAACCGGGATCCGATAAGGTGTTTTCCTTCACCGCGTTTCTGACGATCTGAATTTGTGGAATGTCAGAACTATTGGCTTCTCTGATGATCATGTTGTTCGTGTATTCTAAAAGGTGAAGAGCACAATAATAGCAATTAGATCTTTCCGTGTATAACGGTACTTAAAAATGTTCTCGGATTTGTTCTGGCAATCTGGTCAAACTCCTGTTCGCTAAGGTGGTCTGTGACATCTATCAGCATGTTTTTCTCTGACTTATGATTTCGTACCACATAAAAATCGGTTCCGAACAAAACGCGCTCTTTGAGCTTATCATTGAACAATGTTTGTTTCAGCAAGGGTTGAATATCAGAGCTGTGGATAATGTAGCTGAGATCGGCATAAACGTTCGGAGATTGCAACATCATACTGCAAATGATCGAATACCAGTCAACATATTTCCAGATTTGTTCGGGTTTGCCACGGCTTGGATTTCCTTCTTCATCTTCCAAAAAGCTAATTCCATGCGTCGGGTTCCTCACCAGTTGACTGGCATAATTATCACGGTCGGCCTCCAGAAATTTATGCCACTCGTCATCGCCGCCAAAATGCCCGAAACACAATTTCAGGTGTTTCAGGTTATACTTCAGTGGTGTCTGATCATCGGTGTATCCAAACAACTCGCTAATGCGGTCACTTTTGGCTTTTTGCACCAACTTTCTCAGCAACCGTTCATCCAGCAAACAGAGATAATTAAGCGGATGTGTAAAATTATTGATGAAATCCCGGTTGTTGATTTCCATCAGTAACAACGAATCATATTCGCCGTCACCACTTACTTGTTCAAAAACAGGATGTTTGTCCCAGGCTCTTTTTTTGTTTCCCCGGTAGTAAATCGTTCCGCGAATACAATGCGTTAAGATCGGTAATCCGTTATCGGCGGCGTATTTCCATAACGGCAGAAGTGCTTCATCAAAAGGGTAATATCCCAATGCCGGATATATTTTAAATCCGCTGAATTTGTTGTCTTCAATGTACTCTTTGATGAAACAATCGTTCAGTTTCACACTACCGTTACTTATCTCATAATCGAAATGCGCCTTTCCTTCGTCAACAAACCGTCTGGGCTCAGCAAATACGAAAGGAAATATCACGTCTTTGTTTTGCGGATTGTTCTTAATGGCTTTCAAAGCTGCCATTTGATTGGCGTAGCGGTATTCCTTCTTTAATTTTCCCGCTCCCATGTATTCCATATCCATCGGAAGCACCACAAAACCGGTACCATCCGGGTATTGATTTTTCAATCGTCCGAAAACGCGTGTTTGCTCCTTATAAAAAGCAAATCGCCCGATATTGAGGTACCGCTTTGCCAGCTCTTTGGTTTGCGGCCCGGGCAAAACTCCCAGAAAAGACCAAACTTTTTTCAGCAGCAGCAGCAGGATATTCCTTCCCGGTTTGAAAAATAAAATAAGCGCCAGAATGAAAAGTGCTTTTCCAACAAACGAATGAGGAATAAACAATAACCAATGTTCATCCAGCCAGGTGCGCAAATCAGTGATGCTCTCCACTGTTCCAGCATTGGGTTTACCAATCAGCGAAAACCAATCAAAAAGTATATAAAACACTTGTATGGTTAAGAAAAGGCCTATTACAGAACTTATCAAACGGCCGGAACCAGTTCTGGCACCAAACATGTTGATGCGGTACAGTATTTCCTTAATCTTTTTGTACCAGGGCTTAAACTGCCAGGTGTACGGGTAATTGTACCAGAACCGGAACAACTTTACGATCAATGAAAGAGGAAATAAATAATGAAGTGGTGATGGTACAAATGTCTTCGCTAAAAAAGGTGGAACATGATCGCCCGTAAAAATATGCGTATGGCAATTAATGACCGGTTTTTTCTTCTCCATAGTGAATAGCTTTGCTAGTGGATAAACGTCTAATGGCAGTACTTCAATAATAGCAAAAATCTGCCATACGGCAAAGGTTGTCCGGAGATTTGAAGAATTATACATCTGAATAGCAGTTATGTACATGGTGCAGCGCAATCGGTTGACTTAACTTTGGTTCATAAAATTGATCGACATGAAAAAATCACTCCCTATTATTTTGGCTATGCTCGGAATCGGATTCTCAGCACAAGCGCAACAACTTCAGAATCCGAATTTCGAGAACTGGACGTTTGTTGATACCCTTTGGGACGGTCAGCCGATTTACACTGCCGACCAATGGCAAGGTGCCGGACAAACAACCGACAGCTATACCGGAACGTATGCTGCAAAAGTGGATCCAATCCTGTCCTGCGGAATTATGGTCGGTGCTATGATTTACGGCCAATTTAACCCGTATCATTTCAATTCCTGGAGCCCTTCCCCCGATTTTACCGGATCAGGTGCACCCATTAACTTTAAACCATCATCAGTGAATGGTTATTTTAAATTCGCGAGCCCTTATCCCGATGATACCGCCCGGGGCTTTGTGGTGCTCAAAAAGTTTAATCCATCGCTTGGTGTATCGGAAGAAATCGGAAGAGGTGAGATGGAATTTACACCCACAACTGAATATGCCCCATTCACGATCGCAGTGGAAGATCTACAACCAGGTGTGATGCCGGATTCGATTGTGGTGTGTTTTACTTCGGGAATGGGATACTCCTGGGACAGCGAAACAAACAACATCACCTACGGAAGCCTTTGCATTGATCAGCTGCGTATGGAGGAAAACGTTGCCGCTTTAGCCGAGCTGGTCCAAATGAAAACGAGTTTCTTTCCCAATCCGGCGAGCGGACAGTTGAATTATTCTTTCGAAACAACAATCACCGACAAATTCTCGCTTGTTCTTACGGATGCTTCCGGAAGAACGGTTTATTCGGAAACGACTCAGCCGGGCGTGCAACACTCGATCAATCTTGTTAAGCTTTCAGCAGGAACGTATCATGCGCAAATTCGCAGTGATAGCAAGCTTTACGCGAATGAAACGATTGTGATTGAGCAGTAATTAAATTGGTTTTCAACTGAAATCCTCTTCGCTTTGGTGGAGGGGATTTTTTGGTTAAAACACTCATTCTGTCTTCATTCTCATTCTATTTCTCCCTCTGCAACTCCTATCCGTCTAAATGAGCTTGCAAAATCGCCGGTAAAATAGCGACGGCTAAATCAGGAGATTGAGGAGCGATGGATGTTAATTCGACCTTTAATTTTGGTCGCGCGGCAACTTCCTTGTCTAAATCAATCTTACCCTGGAAGAAAAGCTTATTCGCCACACCGTTAATTTGCCAGGTTTCGCCGTCATCAATATCGCCGAGTGAATGGATATCTACAAAACGGTCAATCAGAAGACTTACCTCGGGTTTAAGCAAATTCATATCCACCTTATTAATCGGTGGCTCTTTCCAGAAAGTATTCACTGCCTGTATATCTCCGGCAAATTGTTCCAGCGTATGCCTTTCATAAATATGTTTCCAGGTTGTATGAGGAATATCTACAGAGACCTGAATATTAAATGAACTGCCATAAATAATGTTTTGCGACAATGCTGCACCACTGGCATCGGCTTCCCTGTTGTCTGTTCTTATGTTAAAACGATCAACGGTAATCGGCCAGTAAAAAGAAACATTTAGCTGCGGGATTCTCCAAAGAGCTTTTTCCGCAGCATCTTCGAGTGGTGCCGGAACGGCATCTAAATATTCTGCAGGTGCTTTTTTGACCCATTTGCCTTTAAAACGATACCAAAGATCCCTGTCAAACGCAGGTGCTGCTCCTGTTGTGTTAACTGAATGAAGGCTGTTTGTCATAGAGGTAATCGCAGCCGTTATTGCATCTTCCAATCGCGGATTAAAATGCGCCACTTGTGTTCCCTGATGCTGAGTTGGTAACTTAGGAACCAATCTTACCACGAACCTCAATTGATTGTCGATGTTGAGCAATGCGGGTGTATTTGCAGCCAATGACACCGTTCCGCCGGCTTCTCTTACATCCGGATCAAACGTACTTCCCGGGTTGCCAATGCTATTCCTGAATCCCGGAGTCAGGTTTTTCCTGATATTCAACAAAAACCCACCGACTGTTGCGTGATCATCTTTTTCAGGAAACCCGTCTATTCGTGCGAGTAGCGCCTGGTAGGCAGCTTTCAATTTTGCGTATTTTGTTGCCGCAGGATTCACCAGTAGACCAATTGCTGTCAGACTGTCGTCAAGAGCTCCCAGATTTTCCTGTGAAACGCCATGATCCAGTTGCATTTCATGCGCCTTCTTGATATAATTTTCCTTGGCGGCCCCATCTTCCATATCGGCAATCTCTCCTGCGATACTTTCGTCAACAAAATCATTGGCACTCCCTCTGGCCGTTTCCAGCCTTTGGTCATTGTGTTGGTCATGTTTTTGAATAACCAAGTCAGATTGGTTCATGCTTATCTTGTATTGGCGCAAATCAGCCGTTCCGCTTGAAGAAGATAATTGTTTCGCAGCTGTCGATTGGTCAGCTCCGGTGATTGACAAAGCTTTGGCTCCCATTACATCTGCTTCTCTTTCCAATCCGGCATCGTCATTGACCTGAATTCCGGCCTTTAGCTGCACAGTAGGTTTTACCCTTCCCTGCTTTTGCTGTACTACATGCCATGCTTCATGCGCTAAATGTTTTTCCTGTCCCGGCCCCAGATGAATCTCGGTACCTTGTGCGTAAGCATGTGCACGCAACTGTGTCGGTTTTTCCGAATTACGGTGAACCTGGATATCATCCAATGAGATTCCTGACAAATTTTCCATTCCTGTTTTTAACCCATCGGGTAAACCTGTCTTGTTTTCTTTCCTTTGAATAATCCCTTGTTTGAAGGAAGCGTTATCTGCCATTTGTTGCAATTGAGCAGCTTGCCTGGTTTGTGGAGCGTTATTCGCCATCAATTGATAGCTATTCAACTGATGAATATTCGGGCTGTTGTTTACAAACCCAAAAACGGATGCAGGACTGCTGGGAAGTGCGGGTACATTATTTACCACCGTTTCACTTTTACTCTCCTGCGTTTTACCAGCGTTCGCACTCATTGTATTCTATTATTTGTCGTTGATAAATAACCACTCACTTATGAGTTCAATTGTTACCCTGTAACTTGAATTAAAAATGAAAATCTATGGCTGGAATCCAATTGAAATCCTCTTTCTTATTCGTGAACCTATATTGCTTTGCGGTTATTGCTACTTCAATAATAAGAATAATAGTTGAATAGCTGTAAATATTTAGATACAAGCATGATACATCAGAAATAACAAGTGCATACCTTAAGAATATCCCACCTTTTGTGAACCTGTAAACTTTATCATTACCACGATTCCCTGATTCTGATTCTCGCTCTAAAAAAAAATGAGAATGAGAGCCAGAATGAAGTACACAAAAAGCCCTGACATAAATCGTCAGGGCTTTTTTTATACTTCTTAAAATACTCCCTATGGAATATAAAATACGTTCTCTACTTTAATGACCGGTTTTAATCGATATTCCAGTGTTCCTTGTTCAACAATCGAACTTCCGGCATCAAAATCCAGCGTCACCACGATCGTTTCATTGGCGTGAATTTCAGAGTTTAAGTTAATCTTAATTCCCGTCTGATCCTGGCTGGAAAGCAACAATGGATGCTGGACCGCCACCGAATCAATCATTTCGACCGCATAATTATTATCACCAAGAATCAATCTTAACTGCGTGATTTTTCCAACCGGAATGGTTGTTGGATCTGCAATCACATCCGTCACTCCATTTTGAAGCTGTAATAAATCATAATATCCCGGCACGGCATTTAACTGTACCCATTCTCCGCCAGCATTTCCATTTCCGGAATAATGTGCCCAAACTTCAACGATATTTACATTTACTTCAGTAAAATCAGCCGGTGCATCGGTCATCTGTACCTTCAATTGGCCTTGACCTTTCTCACCCTTATTACACCCAACCAAAAGTATCAGAACTACTACTGCGGGCACCAACATTTTAATCACACTTTTCATACCATAGCCATTTGATGAATAAATAAACACGTTCTATCTTCTTAAGGCCAATTTAGTAAAATCACAGGCTGCTTTGATTTTTTTAATATTTGTTAACCTTCTTGATTCCGCGATCTCACAAGGTTTCATCCTTGGAATAGTGTTGTTGTTTGGAGGAGGATTGAGGTTTGAAACGGAAGTCCCTCATTCTCATTCTCATTCTGCTTCTCACTCTGCAAAAAGAAAGAGCCAGGAAGAATCAGAAACAGAATGAAAATGAGGAACAAAAAGAGTTCAGGTAGCAGACCTCGTTCCTCCGTCGCTACGGACCACCACAATGCGCAAATGCCACCTACTAGGATGGCGTTTTCTGCTTTCGTGGTGGTCCCACACAGGCTCGAACTGTGGACCCACAGTGCCGATAGCTATCGGCAGAGTCAGTTGCAATCGTATTTTGATTTCAATTTGTCAAGCATTTCAGGATACTTTTTCAAATTCTCAATGTAAACTTTACTTTTCATTCGCTTAATGTGCTTTTCAATTTGGAGCATTTGAGTTTTACAATTACAGATAATCTCCAAATACAAACTCCAATCAGAGGTCTGCGAAGTGAAATGAGTTCCATAAGCCGATTGATTATGCTTTTCCAAACGGGAAGAAACATGTTCCAGGGTGATGCCAATGTAATATTTTCCGAGAACTTGACTGTGAAGAATGTAGCAAATCATACTACAAGATAATAAAAAAGCTACCCATAATGGATAGCTTTGGTGGTCCCACACAGGCTCGAACTGTGGACCCACAGATTATGAGTCTGTTGCTCTAACCAACTGAGCTATAGGACCTGAAATAATTGCTTATTTCTGTTGGAGTGCAAATATAGCATTTCTGCTTATTTTCCAAGAAACTTCATTTCAAAAGTTGACGCGTTTAAGCGAAAACCGGTGGCTTGCGGGTGCGGATCAATTGCATGAACAGAATCGCAAACAACACCGATGCGAACAGCAAATGGGACACTTGTACCAATCCCGGCATATCGGCATACGCCAGGCAAACTCCCGAAATCAGTTCTATTGCCAGGATGATGTAACTCCAGTAAACGCTTTTGTGACCGGCAGTTTTCCAGTTCAGCCACACCATAAATGTCATGATCGCCAAAACGGCCCATGAAAAGCTGCGGTGAATGAAGAAGGTCATTCCCAAACGATCCGACCACGAATCGCGGCCCAGACCTTGTTTGGTCAATTCATCGATGTATTCGCGTACCTGCGTGCCCAGGAACATTTGGTAAGCCGTGATCAAAAAGACAACCAAAATGAGCCAGCGCATGGTTTTCGATAAGGTCAGTTGCCGTTGCTGCACCGGACTTATCTGCCGGATGATCACCAACTGTAACGCAATGATTACCAACGCCAGGAACATGTGAACGGTGATTGTCCACGGTACCAGGTTTGTTGCGACCACTATGGAACCAAACCATGCCTGAACACTGAGCAGAATCAGGTTAAGCGTTGTCAGAAACAATAGCTTTCGCTTTTTTCGATGTCGGAAAACGGTCCAGATGAAAACAGCCAGGACAGCATTTCCTGCAAGGAATCCAAAGAGTCGGTTCACGTATTCCGTCCAGGTTTTACCGGCGTTGAAAGGTAGTTCTTCGTAGGTAGCGGGATCATTTTTGATTTTTTCGGCGGTTTCTTTCATTCCGATAGCTGACAGGAAACGCGCAAATTTCTCTACTTTTTTCACCCGCTTTTCACCGTAGATTTCGCGGTAATTTTCGGGGAGTTGTTTCGCAGATGTTGGTGGAACCCAGCTTCCGAAACACTTCGGCCAATCCGGACAGCCCATTCCGCTTCCGGTGATGCGCACAAAACTTCCGGCGATGACTACCAAATAAATGAGTACCAACGCGACCCAATTCAAGCGAACAAACCCTTTTGTGAACATGCCTTTTTTTGGGTGCAAAAATACGGATTATTGATGCTAATCCGATGAACGAAATCCACGAATAAGTAGTTAAAAGTTTGCCACAGATGACACAGATTTTCACAGATTTGAATCGCTAAAATGGCTACTTTCGTTCCATGAAATGTGTGGTAGTAGGAACAGGATGGCTGGGAAGCCCATTGGCAGGTTCACTGGCTCAAAAAGGCCATTCGGTAACCGGAACACGCCGGTCAGTGACGATCCTGGCTAAACTGGCTTATCACCTGATGCCTTATCCTCCGGCATCGCGTTTGGTAAAAGATGTAATGAAAGAGGCCGATGTGGTAATCCTCGCATTTCCACCTAACCGCAGTTCTACAGACCAATACACCAACGATTGTCTGGCTGTTTGTGAACTCATTTCACCTGATTGTAACGTGATCCTTACCAGTTCAACCAGCGTGTATGAAGTAAAAAGCGGGACATGTGTGGAAGAAGATTTGGTGTACAATCCTGAAAGCACCAATCGCATTCACAGAGCGGAACACGCACTTTGGACGTTGCTTGGCGATCGGTTGACAATTGTGCGTTTGGCCGGATTAATAGGTCCCAACAGACATCCGGTGCGGAACATGATCAAAAGCGGAATTACTTATGCTGCCAATCAACCAATCAATGTGATTCACCAGCAGGATGCCATCGGTTTGATTGAACATGTGATTGAAAAACAGCTTTGGGGAGAAACCATCAACGGCTGCTCTCCGGAACATCCGGCTCGCGGAGCTTATTATACCTGGATGGCAACTAAACTGGAACTTACGCCACCTTTGTTTGAAGACGCTTCCGGAGAATCAAAACTGGTGAGTTCGGAAAAATCACTGAAATTGGGATATAACTACCAATTCCCCAATCCGTTTGATTTTCCGTTGAATTGAAATGAGATTACATCGCAGTGACCGCGTAACCACTCAATGATTTCGTGGTCGATTCTTCTTTGTATTCGGTCATGATCATGTGTGTTTCGGCTACGCCTTTTTTGTCGTAACTGCTAAACTCCATCATGATTCCTTTTCCATTTTCACCCATCGTTTGCGGCACTCCCATTGCTTTGGAAGCTTTCGCACCGTCAATTCCGATTTCAGAGGTAACCCAGCAGTTTGAAACATGCTTCTCATCTGTAATCAGGTATTCGTCGCAATTGTAGCCTAAAATCTTTTTGGTTTTACCTGTTTTGACAATGGTAGGAGTTCCATTTGCTTCTGCTTGCTTATTGGCCATCGCAACTGACATTGAGGTCGACATCACCATTGCTGTCATTTCTTTCTCATTCAGCATGATCATAGACTCATGCGTGAAATCAAAAATGATGTTCATATCTGATTCTGCACCGGTGACAGACATGATTGCATTTTCGCTGTAAAAATGCGTCATGCTCATTTTATCGCTTTTCGATTTTTTCAAATCCTGCATCTCGTAAGTGATCTTTTGCGAGAAAGTATAGCTTTGATCGTATCCGCTTTGACCTCCCTGAGGTGCAACTGGTGTTTGAGCTGCCGAATCAACTACAGGTTCAGCTGCTTCCGAAGCAGGAGAAGGTGCAGCAACGCTTCGCGGACGATCATTATCATCCAGTTTTTCCTTGTTGGTGCGCGTGGAATTAAAATCCTGTTGTTCAACTTTGTTTTTGGCCGCGCCGCCTATTGTCTTCAACAATCCATTCTGCCCGTAGAGTGCAGCAGATGAAAAACTTATTGCGAGTAGGAGTAACAAAATTTTCATAACCAGTATTTTTTGTAAAGTTAATGCTTTCAAGTTTATGCATTAAGCGAAATATGTAAAATCCGTATTTGAATGAGTGGATGTCTTGTTCTTCGTATCAATTGAGCAGGCCTGTAAGAAATGTATTCACTTTTTTTAGCCACGAATAAACGAATGACAAATTTAGACTCAGTGAATAACGAATAACCCGCCTAAGGCGAGTTTCACTAATCTGGATTTGTGTGTAAACAACGTTTACACATTCGTTCTAAATTGTATACAGCACTTCATTCGTTTATTCGTGGCGGAAAAATACGCTATGTCATCCTAAAAAGATATGCCGTGGCAAATCCAGTTAGAAAACCCTAGTTAATCCCCAACACCTCCAGCAATTCGAATTTCTTGCTGCGCGAAACACCGATTTCTTCATTATTGGTCAAAATCACAGAACCGCCTTCGCCGCGAATGTATTTGGCTACATGGTTCAGATTCACCAAATGTGAATTGTGTAAACGGAAGAAATACGGAAAGTCGACCAACTGTTTTTCGATCTCTTTCAGGGTTTTGGAAACCGTTACTTTGCGCGCCGGAAGAACAATGGTTGTGTAGTTACCATCCGATTCACAGCGAATAATCTGCTCTACTTCAATTAGTTCAATACCATTGAGCGATGAAATCGGAATTTTAGGTTTCAACCCAACACTGTTGGCGGTTTGCTGCTTTTTTTCCAGGCGTTTCTTTTTCACCCGCTGCACACTTTCCACCAAATCAGAAGCTTCGATAGGTTTTACCAAATAATGTGTAGCACCGTGTTTAAAACCTTCCAGCGCATATTCGTCATAAGCGGTTGTAAAGATCACATCGGCGTCTTTATACGTGAGCACATTCAACAACTCAAAACCGTTCATTTGCGGCATGGAAATATCCAAAAACAACAAATCGGGTTCTTCGCGATTAATCACTTCCACCGCTTCGATCGGTTGATTGAGTTCGGCAATGATTTCCACATCTGCGCAAAATTTGCGAATCAGGATGGAAGTAGTTTCCAAACTGTGCTTTTCATCGTCGACAAGTATTGCTCTTAATTTCATTTTTCTTCTATTTCAAAGTTCAATTTAATCAAAGTTCCGATAGGTTGATTATCATCATCGTATAAATCCATGATCGCGTAATCGTTCAACCTGCCCGTTCTGCGTGTCAGCGTACGCAATCGCTCTTTGGTAATCTGTAATCCCACCGAACCTTCCTTCAGGGATGCTTTCCTGTTATTTTCACGAGCTTTTTCCCTGCCAATACCATTATCACGAACACTTACCAGCAAATGGCCGTCTTCTTTTCGGAACGAAACGTGAATGTAACCTTTATCATCCGGTCGCGGCATCAATCCATGCCAGATCGCGTTTTCAACAAACGGTTGAATGATCATCGGCGGAAGGTAACAGTCCAGCACGGCCTGCCCGTCGATCTGTAAATCAAACTCAAATCCCTTATCAAAACGCAAGCGCTCAAATTCCAGATAAAGTTTCAGTGTTTGAACTTCATCATAAACAGTGATCATATCCTGCCGCGAGTGATTCAGGATCATGCGCAGCAATTTGGAGAACTTCGCGATGTAATCCGAGGCGCTTTCCACTTCGTTTTTCAAAATAAACAACCGGATGGAATTCAAACTATTGAACAGGAAATGTGGGTTCATTTGCGCACGCAGAGCTTTCGACTCCATTTCATTGATCTGACGGTTAAATTCAGTGCGCATGCGTTCAGTGCTTTCCACCCGTCTGATCCGCAGTCGAATGTACCACCAAATACCAACGGTAATCACGGCAATCGTGAGTACAATAAACCACCAGCGTTTCCAAAACGGCGGAATGATCTCAAACGAATACGCCGCAATGTGCGAACGGCCGTCTTCCACCACTTTTACCTGAAACACATATTTTCCGCCGGGAAGATTGTAATACGTTGCCTCGTCTTTGCCGTTACCGCTGTGCCAGTTTTTTTCCAACCCTTTCAGGCGGTAACTCACAAAGTTGTTCATGCTGTTGGAGTAATCGAGTACCCCGAATTCGAAGCCGAGATTGTTTTGCTCGAAGTCAAAAACCGTTTTGTTTTCCGTAAACGGCTGATCGTTCAATTCCCGTACGCGCTGAATGTAAGGTTTGGGAACATTGATGTGCGGCAATTTCCGTCCGGATTTACTCACCACATAACCGTTGTTCTGTAAGAAATAAAGCTGGTTCCGGTGCAGGTGAATTCCATAAATTCCCGTCATTCCGTTTTGGTTTTCAAGCGATTGAATGCGGTAATCAGAACGGTTGATAATAGCCACACAATTGGGGTTTAGAGCCCACACGTGATTGTGTTTGTCGAACAGCAACTGATCTACCCGCTCGGTTTGCAAGCCCATTCTGGCCGTAATGCGACGAACGATTTTCTTATACGGAATATCCACCACCAACACGCCGTTGGCCATCGTACCCACCCAGAGAATTCCGTTTTTATCAATTGCCATACTGCGCATCTGATCGCGTGGCAACATCTCTGCAAAATCGGGCTTAAAGAAGGTTTTTGTTTTCAGATCGATAGCGCCGATTCCTTCTTCGTAACCGTAATAAAGGGTGGAGCCGTACGTAGCAAAACAGAAAAACCACGAATCGTGCAGCGGCCCGTTTGACGGATGCTGTTTGTTGCGTTGCACCAACGTCAGTTTATTGGTGTTAAAGGAATAATGCAGAATTCCGCCGTATTTTGAACCGATCCACAACACCGAATCGCCATCATTGAACGAAGAAAGCGGTGTAGTGGCATGCATGCGTACCTGATCTTTGAACTGATCAAAACGCACCAATTCTTTCAGACCGTTCTTCGGATCAAAGCGCACAATCCGGTCAGAAGCCACAATGACATATCCGTTTTTGCCCATGTAATGCGGCGTGGAAAAGAAAAACTCATCGTCTCGCTGACCGGAAAACAACTGATATTGCTTTCCTTTCCCGTTGCGGTTGAAATAAGCTTCGCCGTTGTTGCTGGAATTGGTAGCGAGCCATTCGTTTTCCACAGGATGAAAAACAATCTGCTGCAGGTCGAACGGATAACGCTCGTGCCGCCCGAAAATCAACGATTCATTGTGAACGAAGATGCCGTTTTCGATTCCTGCAATGGCAATTTGTTTCCCGAAACGCGCCATTCGATATGGCTTAAAGATCGACTTTTCGGAATCGTCGTAATGAATAAATTCTTTGGTTTTGGTGTCGAAAAGCAAAAATTCATAGCTCGTAGCGCACACATATAAGTAACGTGTATCGCGCCATTTGAGGTCGGAAATATTGTTACGAAAACCACTTGGCGGTTCTACATTCTGGTAAGTAAACCGGCGGTACAATCCCTGGTTTTTATCAAAATACAGCAAGCCTCCACCCCACGTTCCGATGTACAGGTTTCCTTTACCGTCCTGCTCCAGACAGCGCATGGCGCCTTCAAATCCGATAGGAGTCAGTGTTTCTAAAAAGGTGCGTTTACTTACCGGAAAATGCTTCCATTTTTTGGTGCGCTTGTTAAAGGAAAAAAGGCCGTCGAGCGACGCACACCAAAACAATCCTTTTTCGTTGCGATCTTCTATAACCGATGAAAACAGGTTGGCATATCTCGGATTGAGTTTCGGAAACTGGTCTGTAGGACGGTAATTGACAAACTCGTCGCGTTTGGAATCGTAATAATCGAGCCCGCGGTAATGTGGACAAATCCATGTTTCGCGATCACTATCGATAAAAATGGCCGTTGACCGGTTGTCGGAAATTCCGTGTTCTTTTCCTTTCTGGTAGTTGTAATTGCGAACGTGTAAGGTTTTGGTCGAGATCCGAATCAATCCACCATTCATGGTTGCCACCCACACATATCCTTTCGGATCGTAGGAAATGCGCATGATGCGGTTGGTACAAATGGTGTTTTTATCGTCGGGATCGTGCTGAAAGTGAATGAACCGCTGACCATCAAAACGATCGATTCCCTTGTCGGTGGCAATCCATAGAAATCCTTTGCTATCATAGGCTACATCGCTGATTTCGTTGGAAATCAATCCGTTTTCACGCGTATAGTTGGCTACTCCGCGCTGAGCAGTCAAAGGAATGGTGATCGCCAAAAACCAAAATACGAGTAGCTGTTTCATTTTACGCTTTTAAAATTGCGCTTTTTTTTTCATTCCACTAAACACTCTTTCCGGTTGAGTTGTTTCATTGCTTGATTCGTGAGTTTCACTTATTTTAATGCTTGATTTTTGATGCTTGATGTTGGATTATGCTTCTGGTAGAAAGAAAGAGTTCATGAACAGTAATAAATTCAATCGATAGAAGTAAACGTCTCAACTAAGGGAATACTCTAATCCAACATCAAAAATCAAGCATCCAACATCCTCTGTAGCATCTCTTTCATCCTTAAAAAAGAACCGTTTAATCAATGATCCACATTTTTGGTACGATAATCGCAGAAAGATCACAACTTTTGTATAAATAATTCGTCTAACTTATCGTGAAACGTTTACTCCTGTATAGCATTTTCCTCCTCCTCATTCCTGTGAATGCCTTTTCTTCGCATATCATTGGTGGTGAAATCTGGTATGACTATTTGGGTGGCGATCAATACCGTATTCACATTGCGTTGTACCGCGACTGTGCTTCAACCGGTGCGGAATACGATAATCCGTTGAGTTTGGGGATTTTCAATTCGAGCAATCAATTGGTGTACGAAGTGAGCGTTCCGTTTCCCGGAAGTACCAACCTGCCTGTTGTTTTCAATAATCCGTGCGTTACTCCACCTTCAGGAATTTGCGCCGAACGCGCTATTTATACAACAATCATTACGCTTCCTCCAACGCCGGGTGGTTACACCGCTGCTTATCAGCGTTGTTGTCGTGGTCCGAATGTGACCAATCTCAACAATCCCGATGATACCGGATTAACACTTTCGACATTTATAACGGGGACTAACTCAAATGCGCTCATTAACAGCAGTCCGCGATTTACCAATTACCCACCGTTGGTATTGTGCAACAACGAAGATTTGAATTTCGACCACAGCGCCACCGATCCTGATGGCGATAGTTTGGCGTATGAGTTGGTGACACCTTTCGCCGGAGCAAGTGGTTTTAATCCTGCTCCTGCCCCGCCACCGGCACCCAATTATCCGTTTGTGAGCTGGGCCGGAGGTTTTAACGCTGCCGTACCATTAGGGGCTGGTTCCACAACAACGATCAATCCGGTAACAGGAGAATTGTTTGTAGACGCCAACAACCTGGGATTGTATGTAGTTGGAATTCGTGTGAAAGAGTACCGCAACGGTGTGCAGATTTCTTCTACTACCCGCGACTTTTTGTTCCGCGTGGTGAATTGCATCGTGGAATTGCAGGCGATCGTTACCGATCAGGAAAACTCTCCCGGATTTGTTTCCTACTGTCAGGGATTGACCTTTACGTTTGACAACCAAAGCTGGGGCGGACAAAGTTACGCCTGGGACTTCGGCGTTGCGGGCATCACAACCGACGTCAGTACTGCTTTTGAACCGACTTACACCTTTCCCGCTCCGGGAACCTATAACGTCACTTTAATTGTGAATCCTGGATGGCCGTGCAGTGATACCACCGTGATGCCATTTATCTTCAACAATCCGCTGGAGGTCGATTTTACCCACGATGATTCATTGTGTTTCATCGATAATTCGGTTGATTTTGTTGGACAGATTCTGGCAGGTAGTCCCAACGCAACATTGACGTGGGATTTCGGACCGAATGCTTCCATTCCTTCTGCAACAGGCACCAATGTAAACGATGTAAACTTCAATATTGGCGGCTCACACAGTGTAAAACTGGTTGGTACATTCGGTATTTGCTCAGATTCGATTACGCATCAGGTGTTTATTTTACCTGAACCGATCGCCGCATTCAACCTGCCTGTGAATTATGAGTGTAACGGACTCACGCACACATTTGACAATGCATCGCAGGGCTCTACGAGCTATGAATGGGATTTTGGTGTTCCGGGCGTTACCACAGATGTCAGCACCGATTTTGAACCGACGTTTACCTTCCCCACTTCTGGAACTTATATTGTGACGCTGATTTCCTCCGTTTCGGCCGGATGCTCGGATACCATTCAAAAATCATTTACGGTCTACGAACCGCTTAGCGTGGCCTTTACGCACAATGATTCGTTGTGTATTACCAATAACAGTTTCGACTTTGTGGGCGATGTAAGCGGACCTTCGATCACAACGTATTCCTGGAATTTCGGACCGAACGCCAATCCGTCAACTGCCACTACGCTCGATGTGTCGAATGTAGTGTACAACCAGGCAGGCCAGTTCAACGTGACACTTACGGCAAGTTTCCTTCAGTGTAGTGAAAGTGCCAGTTCAACGGTATTTGTTTTCAGGGAACCAACCATCAATTTCGGATTGGTGAATGGTTTGCAATGCGTTCCGTTTCCGGCACAGTTTATTGATTCCTGTACGTCAGACACACCGTTGTTTTACTTGTGGGATTTCGGCGACGGAAGCACTTCCACGCTTGCCAACCCGATGCATGTATACACGGAACCAGGACAATATCCGGTGACACTACAAGTCCATACATTGGCGGGTTGTGTTACAACACTTACGCTTACGCGAGACGACCTCATCAATGTGCATCCGCGACCGGTTTCTGCTTTTACATTGAATCCGCCAACGACCGATATTTGTCATTCGGAAATTTCATTTGCTGATCAATCGCAGGGAGCTATTTCGGTGTGGTATAATTTTGACGACACCAACGAAACGATCAAAGAATCACCGACTTCAGAGTTTGATGATCCGGTGTATACTTACCTGACTTCTGGAACGCATTATCCGGTACAGATTGCCACCAATGAGTTTGGTTGCACGGATACAAGCCGTCAGCAAGTGATCATTGAGCCGTTTACGGTGTACATTCCGAATGCTTTTACGCCGGATGGTAATGATTACAACAATACGTTCTACGCTAAATCGTACCTCGATGCGTCGGAATGGGAAATGCGCATTTTTAACCGCTGGGGCGAATTGTTATTTACTTCTCACGACCAGTATGAAGAATGGGATGGTAAATACAAAGGCGAATTGGTTCCTTCGGGTGTTTATACTTATGTAGTGAAATACACCCCTTGTTCTGTTTGGGAAGGCGAGCAAAAACTGACAGGACATGTGAATGTTCTTAGATAGTTCTTTAGTTTCTCAGTTTTTGAGTTTCCAAACTCAATGAACTTAAAAAACTGCCCAACTTACGAAACTCACTCATCTTGCCAGCTAAGCCCAACTATTGTATTCATTTCAGAATTAAACACGCTGACCGTTGAGATTCGTTTAATGAACCCGTTTTTGTCGGTTCGTATTTTCACTTCATCTTCTTTGACCAATTTACCGCCAATCATTACCGGTTCTGCCTCAAAATCGATCAAATTAAACGTTCGCTTTGTACCGGAAGGCACAATCCATTCATTGACCCGGATTTTTCTTTTGGAGTCGTATTCCCACGACCAAACAAAAACCCTTTCATTCAATAACAGCGCTGCTCCATTTCCAATGGAATCTTTACTGTATGTATGCTGTATAGAATCTGTTTTTGTGAGATCGTATCCCACTGTTTCAATACAATTCTCTGTTAAATTCAAATAACGACGGTAGCTGACACTATCCTTTCCGTTATGTAAAGTCCACCATTCTGCCATTTTATCATTTGAATCCAAACGCACAATATCTCTCTCGTAAGAATATTTTCCGCGTTTCATCACAGTAGTATCCCTCACTAAATAACCCGATGAGTCTTCATAACCTGACCAATCCTGATCAGCATAACGATCTTTAAATAGATAACAGGCGGTTAATGTATTTCCTCTTTTGATATACAATTGATGACTTGAAATTTTCACGCTTGATTCTTCCACTTTCTCGCGGTAAACCGAATCATTTAATTTCTCGTAACTGTAAACAACGAAGTCTCCTTTGTCGTCACTGATTCCTAATTGAAATCGTTTCCCAGGTTGTTCATTCAACACCAAGTGTTGTTGCAAAGCCCATTCTACAATTAAGGACTTCTCCAGACTTGTATAGGAAGGTTGTTCTTGTGCAAAAAGACTACCGGAGCATTTGATAAAGCATAACAGTAAAAAACAGGTTCGGATCATGGGTGTAAAGTTGAAATACCGGGTGAAATTAGAAACTGATTTTATGCGGACAACCCAAAATAAGTTAATGAGTTCTCGAAACTCAATTAAACTTACTCGCCATCGTCCAGCCGAGAACTGTTGCCCGCTCTTTGGCCAGCTGCGCTTTTTCGCCTTCGAATAATTGATCCACGGTTTCATGGAACAATTGTACCCAGCGATCAAACAATTCCTTGTTCAGCTTCATGCCCGCGTGTTTTTCGGTAACATTGGTCGTATAACCGGGTTCATCGAGCAAAACAAAACTCCAGAAATGGACCATTTTCGGTAAATGCTCCACAAAATTGAGGTGCGCGAAAAACGGAGCGAGTTGTTCGTCTTTCAAAACGGCGGTATAAAATGTATCTACCAGTAATTCAACATCTTTCTTCTGTTGGATATCGTTCATTATGCTATCGGTTGGTGTACTACAAAGTTACTTTTTTAGCCATCCGTTTACCGGGAAAAATTGCTTAAAAGTTTACTTTTTTCAGTTGCAAACATATACTTTATATCAAAACCAACGTGTATGAAACCTTACATCACCTTCGTCATTTTGATGGCATTCACAGCCATCAACATCATTGGTCAAACACCTGATTCGAACACAAGAATGGTAGCCCGGGTAGATCAATCGGCCAACAATCAGGTACTGATTCCAATGTCGTTCAACAAAGCGCTTTTCAGAGATGGCACTGCATTGAAACAATTGGACGGCAAGAAAATAGAAAGCATCGAATTGGTTTACACTGCTAATAAGCTCAATCCTGCTTTCAACCAACAACAGCTGAATGAAGCCCGGATGAAACAATTTAGGAAAACCTATCCAGAATTGCTGGTAACAAATCCTTCTGTAACCTATGTGGAACAAAACGGTGCCGCCTCTCGTGAGGAAGCAAAAGAACTGTTTCACGGTTTTATCGTGCATTATACAACACCAGAAAAATCGTTGAAGAGAGGGCTGGTTGACAATAGCAATCTGCCGCAAACGTTTATGGTTGATAATGCGCAAGGTGGTAATTTTAATCATACCTCCGGAAGCACTGTTCATATTCCGGCCAATTGTGTGGTTCACACCGATGGTTCGCCTGTAGTTGGAGGTTACACCATTTCGTATACCGAGTACAGAAATGCTGCACAAATTGCTTTTTCCGATATTCCGATGACGTTCGATGAAGCAGGTAAACACTTCCAGTTCAACTCCGTTGGGATGTACGAACTGCGCGGTTCGCAAGAAGGCAAAGAACTGCGTTTGACACAACCGATTGTAGTTGATTTCAACTGCACCGAAATCAAAGACAATGTTGATTTTTACGAATTGGACGATACCAAGGGTACCTGGCAAAAGAAACACAAGGTTGCGTTCAAACCTAAAATGGCCGATTTGAATAAAGCTGTTCCGCAAGTGATCCATCAACAACCACGCAAAGTGGATAAACCTTGGTGGAAACGTACAAAGCGACAATTAAACGAGATCGAATGGAAAAAATATGATTCGTTGAGAAAAGCAGAACCGGTCTTCATTCACAAGGCCATTCGTTCGGAAATCCGTAAGACAAGAACCATTCGTATTGCCCGCCGACATTTGTTTGAGTTTAACCAATATATACCGGAACAGGTAGTATTCAATGGTAATGATAACGCAAATTTTCAGCAAAGCACATTATTGGCAGAAGGCTCATCAGATCCCGGGCATACCTATCCGACACTTGTAAAAGGATTAAACTCACCCAGTTTCGGCGTTTTCAATTGCGACCAGATTTTTCGAACCGATCAGCAATTGAGTATTGCTCCGACTTATATCGATGAAAAGACGGGGAAACAAATCAACGACGGACATGTGGCATGTGTCATCAACCTAAAGATGAACGGTTCGTTTAGCTTCAATCCGCAAATGATTACCTGTGATCCGGCAGCAAAGATTGTCATTCTACTGTTTACGGAATCGAAAGACGTTTATGTTTTTTCAGCCGAAAAATATGCGGCCCTTAAACTGGAAAACCAAGGAGCAGTCACTCTGGCCATGGAAAACATTTCCGGGTCGGTAAAAACATCAGATGACTTAAAAACCTATTTAGGACTTTAATAACCCCAAACCCTGGATTAACAGCGAACGATTCGGGTGGACTACAGGCTGCCCGAATCTTCTTTAAACCAACCGGAATACATCACATAGTTATTGGCAATTCGTTGTACTTCCCCAGCGAATAATTCGGGGGAAAGTGTTTTTACTTTTTTGGCGGGAATTCCGGCATAAATGCTCCACGATTCAACGCGTGTATTTTCCAGTAACACCGCTCCGGCTGCGATGATGCAGTTTGCTTCGATGTAACAGTTGTCCATCACAATGGCTCCCATACCGATGAGTACGTTGTCTTCGACCGTGCAACCGTGAACCAGCGCATTGTGTCCCACAGAAACGTTGTTTCCCAAAACGGTTTTGGTTTTTTCGTAGGTACAATGAATTACTGCGCCATCCTGTATATTGACCTGATTTCCCATACGAATGGAGTTTACATCACCGCGAATAACCGCGTTGAACCACACCGAACAACGATCGCCCATGATCACATCTCCTACCACTGTTGCATTCTCGGCCAACCAAACGTCGGCACCAAATTGAGGTTCGATTCCTCTGCACGATTTTACAAGCGCCATTTTTGTTTTTTAGATTTTAAAATTACGGAAACATAGAAGAGAATGGAAAATTTAAAATGGAAAATTGAAAAGGCAAGCCTTCTTGATAATTTTAGATTTTCCATTTTCCATTAAATGTAACCCAATCCATCCTGCACCGTATCAGCGAATTGAATACCCGGATGTTACACTATGAAAAAAGCGAACAAACTTCTTACAATCATCCTGATTCCTGCCCTGCTTGTGCAGTCGTGTGTGGTCTCCGGACCGAAATACACGCATGTGGAGAAAGTGATGGAACTAAGTCCGGGCATGAGTTTGCAAACCGTGAACACCAAACTGGGCATTCAGCCTTACGATATCTATGTGTATGATTCTACCGGGAATCGTTCCTACATTTACAAGTACCGCACTACCGACAGAAAAACCGTTCCTTTTTTGCTGAAGGAAACCAATGGCAGGAAATCGACCGGTAAATACATGGACCTCGTTGCTTATTACGATTCAACGAATACTGCTTACCGTTTCGAATCAAAACCAACCGATTCCAAACTGGATGAAAAACGCCTGAATGTGAACACGATTGTGACCATTATTACGGTGATTGTGCCAACGGTACTGGTTTATTTGGGGTTGACGAAAGAACAAAGCGAATAAAGAATTGAAAATAGTAGTGGCGATCGCGAGTCGCCACTACTATTTCCAGCTCAACAATTCCATCTCAGCCGAAACGGGTGAAGCATAACGGAATTGCAGCGATCGAATGATTTTTTCCATGGCATCCCAATTCGAATGACGGTAAGCGCTCAGCGCAATGATTGATCTTCCGGGAGAATGTCCGGCTTCATTCACAATGCGTTTAAACGAATCGGTTTTACCAGGAAACGTGCGTTTGTAATTCTCCGGAATGAGCGTATAACCGGTGTTGGCATCCACCATCCGCATGAGCATATCCAGATTTCCGCCGGCATAATTCCAATCGTCTGATTGCTGATCGGCCAGCGAACAGAAATGCATCATTTGGGTACGCAGGCAATTTCCTTTTGTGAGCAGCCACGGATGCAGGTCCTGCAACTCGTTTACGGTAATCTGGCCGGCATTCCAATCATTGAGATACGCCACAATTTCTTCGCTGTAAAGCGGAATCGTACGCCATTTGGTCGTTGTTACAGGTCCGGCAAGAATCGCTAAATCAATCTTGCGTGTTTCCAGTGCTTCCAGCAATTCTTCGGTGCGGTATTCTTCAATGTGCAATTTGGTTGTTGGCAATAATTCTTGCCATTCAGCAAAGGAATCCTGCAACATGTAACAGGCAACTGTCGGAATGATTCCCACACGCAGACGATCCTGATACGTTCCGGAAAACTGTGCAGTAAGTGTCGATACGGCTTCCATCTCTCCCTGAATCTGGCGCAGGATCGGAATGAGTTCCCGCCCGAAATCAGTCAATTCCAGCGGTGAAGCATCGCGTTGAAAAATGATGAACCCCAGTTGTTCTTCCGCTTTTTTGATTTGCATGGAAAGTGTTGGCTGGGTGACAAAACAATTCGTCGCTGCTTTACTGAAACTTCCCGTTTCGACCAATGCCAAAATGTATGTCAACTGTTGTGTGGAAACCATATCAATATTATTTATCGAAACATAAAATTAATCAATAATACTTATAGTAGAAGGCAGGTAACTTTGTACGATCAAAAACAGACAATCATGGAAACACAGACAGCATACATCGCACAACTCAACGGACTTTTAGCAACCTATCAGATTCATTATCAAAATATCCGTGCGTTGCATTGGAACATTAAAGGGTCGCACTTTTTTGAATTACATCTGAAATACGAAGAACTATACATCCGCACGCAAGTCATCATCGACGATCTGGCCGAACGGATCCTCACACTCGGATCAACCCCACTCCACCGATTTGCGGATTATCTGCGTGAAAGCAGTCTCGCTGAAAACGCAACCATTTCAGACGGTAAAGAAGGAATGGGTTATTTACTTCGTTCTCAGCAAACATTACTGGAACTGGAACGCGTGTTGCTTTCGCTTTCGGATAAACTGGGCGACGAAGGTACCAACTCGCTGATGAGCGATTTATTACGCGAAAAAGAAAAAACGAATTGGATGTTTAATGCCTGGTTAAACAACTAATTCCAATGAATGGCTACATTTGTAGCGAAATAAGTAATACCAATTATTCAAAATAAAACAATAAACATGTCAGTATTAGTAGGAAAAAAAGCCCCTTCATTCGCTGCAGAAGCAGTAATAAACGGTAAAGAAATCGTTGAAAATTTCTCATTGGACCAATACATCGGGAAACACCCGGTTGTGTTTTTCTTTTACCCGAAAGACTTTACGTTCGTATGTCCATCGGAATTGCATGCTTTTCAAGCTGCGTTAGGTGAATTTGAAGCACGTGGAGCGAAAGTGGTTGCTTGTTCAACCGACACTCCTGAGTCTCACTGGGGATGGTTACAAGTTCCTAAAAACAAAGGCGGAATCGAAGGAATTACCTACCCGATTGTTGCCGACACTACGAAAATCATTTCAGAAGCATTCGGTGTTTTGGCCGGTGAATACGAATACGATATGGAAGGTGGTTTGGTTGCCAGCGGACCGATGATCGCTTACCGCGGGTTGTTCCTGATCGACAAAGAAGGTACGGTAATGCACCAAACAGTGAATCATTTCCCATTGGGTAGAAATGTTGACGAAGCTATCCGTATGGTTGACGCGTTGCAATTCCACGAAGAAAATGGCGAAGTTTGTCCAGCAAACTGGTCAAAAGGACAAGAAGGAATGAAAGATACATTTGAAGGAGTAGCCCAATACATGTCGGCTAACTAATTTCATCCATCATTTTACGAAAAGCCTTTCTCAATTTCGGGGAAGGTTTTTTTCGTTTTAACCGAACAGTATTTATAATAAAAAAACGGTACGAAGTTACGGCCTTATTACCTCAGGTATAAATACCTGTTAACACAAATCGCGTAAAAACACTTGCTCCGTTAATTCATAAATCAAATAAGTTTGATGAATGAAAAAAATTCTATATTTGGAAACAACAAATAAAATTGATGCTATTCACTTTGATGCTATTCATAAAAACTACTCTACTGAAACTACCACAATTAGTGCTTTCACAGGAATTGATTTATTGAGCCGTAGACAAAGAGCTATTCATTTTTATCACTATTTGTAAACTTTAAACAATTAATAACTATGTCTACAGAACCATTTATCGGTGAAGTAAAGCTTTTGGCTTTCCAGTTTGCACCAAAAAGTTACCAGTTATGTGCTGGTCAAATTCTTGCTATTGCTTCTAACACCGCTTTGTTTTCATTATTAGGAACAACTTATGGTGGCAATGGTCAAACAACATTTGCTTTACCTGATTTACAAGGTCGTATGCCAATCGGACAAGGAACAGGTCCCGGATTGCCATCACACAGTATGGGTGAGATTTCGGGTTCACCTACTATTTCATTAATGACCTCAAACATCCCTGCTCACGTTCACACATTGAACAACACGCGCGTACAAATTAAAGCAAGTAACGATACTGCTGATGAAAATGCAGCTGCAGGTTTATTTCCTGGTGTAGCTGCCTCAGCAGTGTATACAGGTGCCGCTACACCAAATGTCTTCACAGGTGCTGCTGTAGTTAGCGGAACAACTGACATCACTGGTTCAGGATATCCAGTTGGGATTATGAATCCTTACCTGGTGATGAACTATTCCATTGCTATTTACGGGATTTTCCCTAGTCGTAACTGATAGACTATCTGTTATTTTAATTCATTTATAAAAACAACATTATGTCTACAGAACCATTTGTTGGCGAGGTGAAAACATTCGGATTTTCATTTTCGCCCTTAGGATATGACTACTGTAAAGGTCAATTGTATTCTATTGCCCAATATACTGCATTGTTTGCTTTGATTGGCACTACTTACGGTGGTGACGGGCAAACAACGTTTGCTTTACCTGATCTTCAGGGCCGAGTTCCAATCGGACAAGGCCAGGGGCCGGGCCTTCCTGATTATACCATTGGGGAAGCTGCCGGAACGCCTGCGGTAACACTTACAACTGCTAACATTCCTCAGCATATTCACAGCTTGAATTCCATGCAAGTTCAGATAAAAGCCAGTAATGATACGGCTGATGAGAATTCTGCTGCGGGTTTGTTCCCGGGTGTAGCTGCCTCAGCAGTTTATACGGGTGCTGCCTCAGCTAATACATTCACAGGAGGCACTGTAGTGAGCGGAACTACTGATATTACAGGTAGCGGCCTGCCATTTGGTGTTATGAATCCATATTTGGTACTTAATTACTGTATTGCGGTCGAAGGAATTTTCCCAAGTCGAAATTAATTTTTAATAAAAAAGAAATGCCTTTTACGGGCATTTCTTTTTTTTAGTTCATGTATGCAAACTATAGGAATATTATTACCAAGATCAACGTATTACGAAACAATAGGGTTTGACCTATTTAACGGGTTGAAAAACAACCTGAATGAAACAGGAAATGACTCCATCAGAGTTGTTACCGAAAACATTGGCTTTGGCTCAGAAAAACAACAATGCTACAGATCAGCGGAAAAACTGCTTCTGGAAGAAAATGCATCCATCGTTATCGCTTATATCGGTCAGCGTGGCGCGCAACTTTTGCGTCCGCTATTTTTGGCCATGAACAGGTTGTTAATTGTCGTGGACGCCGGGGCTAACCTCCCACATGAGGCCGATTATTGCCCAAATATCCTCTACCATTCTTTTCATAATTCTTTGGGAGCCTGGCTCTCCTCAAAAATGGCTATTGCTGATGGAAAGAAAACGGCAGGAATGATTACAGGATATTACGATGGCGGCTATCTTCATACACTGGCCACAACGGAAGGTTTTATTCAAAACGGCGGAGAAATTAAGTTCAACGTAGCAACAGGATTCAAATCAGACACCTTTTCTATGGATGATTTGATTCCGCACCTGCAAAATTATCCCGGAAGTGCTTTGCTGACGCTTTTCAGCGGTGACTTCGTACAATGGTATTTCAAAGAATTGATTCGCATTTTTGGTGTGGGCAATACTGCTGTTTACCTTTCTCCATTTGGTATGGAGGAACAAATGCTGGCAGATGCTCCTTTTCCAGGAGAAACAACAAAGGGAGTGGTTACATGGTCGAGACAATTAGATTCTGAAAAGAACCGTCACTTTATTCAAACCATTGAAACCAACACCAATAAAACACCGACACTATTTTCCCTGATGGGCTGGGAAGCCGGCTTGCTGGTTGATAAAATCTTCCGGCTCCAATCAGAATTGGGTATCAAAGAGATCACTCCTGAATTACTCAATGCGATCGAATTTGAAAGTCCGAGAGGTACTGTCAAACTCTATCCCAAAATCAATACGACATACGCTCCGATGTACAATGCAACTGTCATTTCAACGGAAAACAATACCTGTCAGCTTCGAATTGACGGAACAATTGAATCAATACCGGCACATTTGGATGAACTCACAAGCATCCCGCTAAATGATGTCGAAACGGCATGGTATAACAGCTATGTATGCATTTAAACGAAATGGAAGGTAAACGAAAAATACTTGTATTGTGTGGCGGAAAGTTTGCGCTTGGAGCACTCCAGAAACTGGCTTACGAACATTACCTCTGCGGAGTTGGAATAGGCCAGGGTCAGGAAAGTGTTGTGAAAACACTGGAAACGGCTGCTTCGACCAGTCAATTGCCATTCAAACATTTTAAGGATAAAAAAAGTATTGCAGAACTCGACGAATGGATTCGTTCCATCCAACCCGATTTCATCTTTTCGATTTCTTTTCCGTTCCTGATTCCGTCAGAAGTACTCGCATACGGCGAAAAGAAATTCCTTAATCTTCATTTAGGGCCTCTTCCGGCCTACCGCGGGCCGATGCCGATTTTTGAGGTGATCCGCTATCAGGAAAAAGAAACAGCGATTGCTGTACACTATATAAACGACGCATTCGACGAAGGTGAATTGATCTTTAACGACTTCATTGCCATCAATCCAACCGATACATTTGGAAAAGTAGCCACTAAATTGAGTGCAAAAGCAGCTCAGGTTGCTATTAACCTTGCAAATATGCTCGAGTACGCTACTTCAATTCCATCTTCTGCACAGGATGAGAATGAAGCACGCTATTTCGAATTTCCGGAAGAAGAGGACACCTTTATCAATTGGAAAAACATGTCTGCTTCTGAAATAGTATCACTCATCAACGCTTGTAACCCATGGAATACAGGCGCAGATTGCCTCATTAACAACTCCCATATGAAGTTGCTGAGTGCTACTGTATCCGAAGAAACCCATTCAGCAATTCCAGGCACCGTTTTATCGTACAAAGACAATGGAAAAATCAAAATAGCCTGTATGGACAATCGTTGTTTGCTTGTGGAAACATTAAGCTGCGATTGGGGGATAGTTACAAGCGAACAATACGTTAAATTCTTGGAAACCTAGCATTTATGTTGTAATTTTTGCCTATCAAATGTCAATCACTATGAGCAAAACGACTATTCTTTTTTTTATAAGCAGCTTTTTGATCATCTTAAAGAGTAATGCACAAACGCAACTTTGGTCGGATACTTTCGAAGATGCGGGAGCTCCGTCCAGCGGGACAAGAACACCTTCTGTTACATTTAATTGCGCGGGGCCTCCGTCTACAGCTTACTTTTACCGTACCAATCTTGCAGGAGTCGCTCTTCAATCGGGCGCTTATTCCGGATTTCAAGGCACTAAATTCTGGGCGGGCGAAGATATTGACAATGGTGCTCCCTGCGTCAATTCATCGATTAGTCCAACACAAACCGTTATTTGCTCCGGTATTAACATTTCCGGCAAAGGTGGCCTTTCTTTCAGAGGATTATTCGCGGCTAATAATGCCTTTGCCAACAACTGGGAAGGAAGCGGCGCCGGAGTTAATCAGGATGTTCTTACGATCGAATACCGGATTGATGCAGGTGCCTGGACAAAAATTGTTGCATTCTATGCGAGCGCAGCAGCAAATAGCACAACATTAAAACTGGAAACGACAGGCGACCTTCAAGGAGATGGTGCCGATTTAACATATGTATTTACCGAATATACAGCTGCTATGGCAGGCACAGGAACTTTACTTGACCTGCGGGTAACGTTTTCATCAAATAACGGGGCAACTGAAGAAATGGCAGTTGACAATCTTCGTGTTTTTTATCTTACCGCGTTACCGGTTGAGCTGACTGATTTTAATTCGTTGTGTGCAAATGACACTGAAACAATTACCTGGAACGCAGAATCGGAAATCAATTTTGATCATTATACCCTGGAACAATCAACAGATTTAGTTGAGTATACATCATTGGCTGAAATTCCTTCCAAATCGACTGGTGGTGGTCCTGCTGAATACGCGTATACACTTCACCCGAACGCTTCAAACCAGCAATTATATTACCGGCTTGGAATGGTTGATTTGGACGGAACAACAGAATATTCCGCACCAATTGCTGCAAAAAATTGCGCTTCGTCTCCTTCCAATGAAGCTTTACTGGGTTATTTTTTCCAGGATGACCAGCTCATTTTAAACCTGAAGCACTCAGAAGTAGAAATAGAACTTTTTTCATTGTTAGGCCAATCTCTGACTGATGTTTTATGCGGAGAAGAAACACTCAAAATGATACCTATCAGAGAGAATAACACTAAATTTTACTTATTACGTGTGACCGATTTAAAAGATAATCAAACACTTACCTATAGAATTTACCATCCATGAAACCTCAACTATTAAATAAACTATATATCTTTAACAATTAATTAAATGATGCTCGTAGAACGGTTATTGTACGGGCATCTTTTCTTTTAGCTAAACCAGTTTCTCTATTTATGAAAACGAATTTCTTTTTACTGCTCTCGCTGATTGGACTTATTAGTTTCAATAGCTATTCTCAAACACAATTCTGGTCTGATCATTTTGAAGATGCAGGAGCTCCTTCAAGTGGAGCAAGAACACCGTCTGTTACATTTAGTTGTGGCGGGCCTTCTACAGCTTACTTTTTCCGCACCGATCTTGCGGGAATTGCTCTTCAATCCGGCTCTTATTCGAGCATTCAGGGAACGAAATTCTGGGCAGGTGAAGATATTGACAATGGCGTTCCATGTGCAAACTCATCAATTAGCCCAACTCAAACTGTTGATTGGTCAAGTATCAACATTGCGGGGAAAACCGGGCTTTCTTTTAGGGGATTATTTGCAGCTAATAACACCTTTGCCAATAACTGGGAAGGAAGTAACGCCGGAGTTAACCAGGATGTTCTTATGATCGAATATCGTATCGATGCCGGGGCGTGGACAAAAATCATTGCATTCTATGCGAGCGCAGCAGCGAATAGCACAACATTAAAACTGGAAACTACAGGCGACCTTCTCGGAGACGGGGCTGATTTAACTACTACTTTTACAGAGTATACAGCTAATATTGCAGGTACAGGAGCTTCACTTGATTTACGGGTAACATTTTCCTCAAACAATGGAGCAACTGAAGAGCTTGCCGTCGACAACTTCCGCCTTTTCGAAGCACCGGCTTGTACCAATCCTACGATCACCACACCTCCTTCCAGCACAAGTGTTTGTGTTACAGGAAACACTTCCTTTACCATTGCCGCTACCGGAGCTACCGGTTACCAATGGCAGGTAAATACAGGTGCGGGTTTTGGTAATATAACCAACGGAGGAGTCTATTCAAACGCAACTACAGCAACGCTTAATATTACAGGCGCTACTGCTATTATGAGTGGTTATTTATACCGTTGTCTTGCTACTTCGGGTGGTGGTGCTTGTAGCACAACTTCCAGTCAGGCAACACTTATCGTTTCAAATCCATCTCTTACCGCAAACTCACAAACAAACATTGCCTGTTTCGGTGGAAATACCGGAGCGGCGACGGTCAATGCTGCAGGTGGTGGTATTTCGCCTTATACGTATAACTGGACGGGAACTCCAACCGGTGACGGAACAACTTCTATTACAAACCTTACAGCCGCAACATGGACATGCGTGGTTACCGATAATATCGGTTGTCAGGCAAGTGTAGCCTTTAATGTTACGCAAGTCCCGGCTATCGTAGTTACTCCGAATACACAAACCAATGTTTTATGCTTTGGCGGGAGCAACGGTGCGGCAAGTATCAACACACCTACAGGTGGCCTTGGTGGTTATACGTATAACTGGACACCGGGTAACCCAACAGGAGAAGGAACTGTTTCTGTAACAGGTCTTACAGCTCAAACCTACACTTGTACTGTAACAGATGGCCTTGGTTGTACAAAAACTCAAAACTTTAATGTAACAGCACCGCCGGCTCTTGTGGTGACTCCTAATACACAAACCAATGTTTCCTGCTTCGGTGGAAGTAACGGTGCGGCAAGTATCAATACACCAACAGGTGGCGCAGGTGGTTATCTCTATAACTGGACACCAGGCAACCCGACAGGTGACGGATCAACTGCTGTAACAGGACTTACGGCTCAAACGTATACTTGTACCGTAACAGATGCAAACAGTTGTACTGCAACTCAAAACTTTAATGTTACAGCTCCTCCTGCTCTTGTGGTGACTCCTAATACACAAACCAACGTTTCGTGCTTTGGTGGAAGTAACGGTGCAGCAAGTATCAATACACCAACTGGTGGTGCAGGTGGCTATTTATATAACTGGACAATCGGCACACCAACAGGTGACGGATCAACTTCAATAACAGGGCTTACTGCTGGTACATGGACGTGTTTTGTAACAGATGCCAATAGTTGTGTTGCTTCCCAGGCCTTTAATGTTACAGCACCGCCGGCGCTTGTAGTTACTCCAAATACGCAAACCAATGTTTCCTGCTTTGGTGGGTCAAATGGTGCTGCTAGTATCAATACACCAACAGGTGGTGCAGGTGGTTATCTCTATAACTGGACACCGGGTAACCCTACTGGTGACGGATCAACTACCGTATCAGGACTTACAGCTCAAACCTACACTTGTACCGTAACAGATGCCAACAGTTGTACTGCAACTCAGAACTTTAATGTTACAGCGCCACCAGCTATTGTGGTGACTCCGAATACACAAACCAATGTTTCGTGCTTTGGTGGAAGTAACGGTGCCGCAAGTATCAATACACCAACAGGTGGTGCAGGTGGTTATTTATATAACTGGACAATCGGCACACCAACAGGTGACGGATCAACTTCAATAACAGGGCTTACTGCTGGTACATGGACGTGTTTTGTAACAGATGCCAATAGTTGTGTTGCATCCCAGGCCTTTAATGTTACAGCACCGCCGGCGCTTGTAGTTACTCCAAATACACAAACCAATGTTTCATGCTTTGGTGGAAGTAACGGTGCAGCAAGTATCAATACACCAACAGGTGGTGCAGGTGGCTATTTATATAACTGGACAATCGGCACACCAACAGGTGACGGATCAACTTCAATAACAGGGCTTACTGCTGGTACATGGACGTGTTTTGTAACAGATGCCAATAGTTGTGTTGCATCCCAGGCCTTTAACGTTACAGCACCACCGGCTATTTCGGTAACTGCGAGCGCACAAACCAATGTTTCGTGCTTTGGCGGAAGTAACGGTGCGGCAAGTATCAATACACCAACAGGTGGTGCAGGTGGTTATACCTACAACTGGACGCCTGGTACACCAACAGGTGACGGAACGACTTCAGTAACCGGACTTTCTGCTGGTACCTGGACATGTACTGTAACAGATGTCAATGGTTGTACTGCAACTCAAAACTTTAATGTAACAGCTCCAACCGCTATTGTAGTCACTCCAAGTATGCAAGTCAATGTTGCCTGCTTTGGTGGAGCAACGGGTGCAGCCAGTATCAATACGCCGACAGGTGGTGCAGGTGGCTATTTATATAATTGGACACCAGGTACACCTACAGGTGACGGAACAACTACCATTTCAGGACTTACAGCCGGCACTTGGACATGTACCGTAACAGACGCAAATAGTTGTACTGCAACACAAAACTTTAACATCACAGCTCCACCGGTTCTTGCTGTCACACCGAATGCACAAACCAATGTTTCCTGCTTTGGTGGAAGTAACGGTGCGGCTAGTGTCAATACACCAACAGGTGGTGCGGGTGGTTATATGTACGATTGGACACCAGGAACTCCAACAGGTGACGGAACAACTTCCGTAACAGGACTGTCAGCTACAACATATACATGTACTGTAACGGATGCAAACAGTTGTACGACATCACAGGCCTTTACACTTACAGCACCAACGGCTCTTTCGGTAACTGCTAGCGCTCAAACCAATGTTGCCTGCTTCGGTGGAACAACAGGTGCGGCTAGTATCAATACGCCAACAGGCGGTGCAGGTGGGTATACTTATGATTGGGCGCCGGGAACACCTACAGGTGACGGAACAATTTCTGTAACAGGGCTTACTGCTGGTACATGGACTTGTACCGTAACCGATGTCAACGGATGTACAGCAACTCAAAACTTTAACGTCACTTCGCCAACAGCTATTACAGCTTCTATTTCATCCACTCAAACAGGGTGTACGGTTAACAACGGTACTGCAAGTGTTTCGAGTATAAGTGGTGGAGCTGGTGGTTATACCTATGATTGGGCACCGGGAACGCCGACAGGTGACGGAACAACAACTATCACCGGACTTGGTTTAGGTACTTATACTTGCACGATAACCGATATCAACGGTTGTTCAATTGCACCGAGCGTCGTTGTAACAACTATTGCAGGACCTTCATTAACAGCTGCTGCACAAACCAATGTTGCCTGCTTTGGCGGAGCAACAGGAGCCGCTTCGGTAAATACTGCAACAGGTGGTGCAGGTGGATATTCATATGATTGGACACCAGGTACACCAACGGGTGACGGAACAACTTCTATCACAGGACTTACTGCGAATACTTACACTTGTACTGTAACGGATCTCAACGGTTGTACAGCCAGTCAGGCATTTACAATCACAGCACCGACAGCATTGGCTGCCAATGCTGCTGTAACTTCCAATTATAACGGAGCTCAAATCAGTTGCTTTGGCGCAGCGGATGGTGTTATTGCTGTTACTCCGTCAGGTGGCGCAGGTGGTTATAACTATGATTGGTCTCCAGGTACTCCAACAGGTGATGGAACAACTACTATAACCGGCCTTATCGCTGGTAATTATTCCGTGCTTGTTACCGATGCTAATGGTTGCAGTGTCACCTCGAATGTGGTTACGCTTACACAACCTATGTCTTTAACGGCAACCCTTGTACCTCAAACGAATGTTTCCTGCTTCGGTGGAAGTAATGGTACTGCATCGATTTTTGTAATCGGAGGAACTGGTTTTTACACTTACGATTGGAGCCCGGGAACACCAACCGGTGACGGAACAAACTCTGTATCCGGACTTACTGCCGGAATGTGGTCTTGCAATGTTACCGATGTGAACGGCTGTGTGCTTTCAGTAGGATTCTTTATTACAGAACCTTCATTGCTGGTATTGACAGCTGCTTCTGAAACAGATGTTACCTGTGGTGGCGCTTCAGACGGTACTGCTGCTGTGAATGCTGCAACAGGCGGTGCAGGTGGTTATACCTATGATTGGACACCAGGAACGCCTACAGGCGACGGAACAACTGCCGTTACTGGGCTCGCTCCTAATACATACACATGTACCGTAACCGATCAAAACGGTTGTACGGCAGGTCAGGTATTTACTATTACTGAAGCTGCTCCGGTACCTCCAACTGCAGTTTGTCAAAACATAACTGTTTATCTGGATGCTTCAGGAAACGCTTCAATTGTCGCTGATGATATTGACGGTGGCTCCACTACAACTTGCGGATCAATTGCATTAAGTGCTTCTCAAACAGCATTTACTTGTGCTGATATTGGTACTAATACGGTTACTTTAACGGTAACGGGTGACGGTGGAACTGCAACTTGCAGTGCAACTCTTACTGTAGCTGATACCATTGCTCCTTCTGCTTCAAATCCTGCTAATTTACAAGTAGAATGTATTGATGATGCAATTGTTGATGTAACAGATGTTACCGGTGAAACGGATAACTGCGGAACACCAACAGTAACGTTTGTAAGTGATGTGTCTGACGGTCAAACATGCCCTGAAACAATCACCAGAACCTACAACGTAGCGGATGCAGAAGGAAACAGCATGAATGTGACTCAAATGATCATCATTCATGATATGACTCCGCCAACAGCAACAAATCCTGTTACATTGAATGCACAATGTCCAAGCGATGTTCCCGTACCTCTTCCAAGCTGGGTTTCCGGTGAAGTGGATAACTGCTCGCCAACAGTGGTAAGCTGGGTTAGTGATCAGTCAAACGGACTTACTTGTCCTGAAACGATTACACGAACATTCAGTGTTACGGATGTATGTAATAACTCCATCAATGTTACACAATCAATCATCGTGTTGGATACACAAGCTCCAATAGCTGATGTTGCTTCATTGCCGGAATTAACCGGAAACTGTGATCTTACACCTCCAACAGCAACTGCTTCAGACAACTGTGCAGGAACGTTAAACGGAACACCCGATGTTGCTTTCCCGATCACAGCATTCGGAACAACAACTGTTACCTGGACCTATGTTGATGATTGTGGGAATGTAACAACACAAACGCAGGATGTAACGCTTACTCCAATCGACGTCACTACCCATATGGCGAATGACGGAATCACGTTTGTGGTAAACAACCTTGGTCAAACATACCAGTGGATTGATTGTAACACAGGTCAACCAGTTGCCGGAGCAACCAACCATAACTTCACTCCTACTTACGGAAGTGACTTCGCGGTTATCATCTCACAAAACGGATGTTCTGATACTTCGACCTGTATTAATTCTACGGTTGGAATTGGAGAAGTTGGAATCAGCTCAGTTATGCTTTATCCGAATCCGACTGATGGAATGTTGTTTATCAGCTTCGAAGGTGTGATCAACAACATCGAAGTGGTAGACATGCTTGGCCGCGTTATCAGTGCACCTGTTTCAATTGGAAACAAATCAGTTGACGCAACAGAGCTGGCTCCTGGTAAATACATGATTCGAATTACAACAGAGAGCAATCAAATTCTTCTCGAAGAGTTTGTTGTTCAACTATAAGAAAAACAAAAGAATGACTCGAAGAGGATGCTTAACGGCATCCTCTTTTTGTTTGTATGGAATACCGCAACTCTCAAAATTCAAGTACCATTTTGAGCTACATCCGTTGCGTTTGTCATTTGTACTTTTCATGTTACTAAAACCCAGAACATGAAACAACCACAGTTAATCGAACGCTCGGGCGTTTGCACGATGATTGGTGAAGCCATCCGCAATAACCAACGCATCCATACGCTTTTCGGGAAACGCCTCAACGGTTGGCGATTCAACCTGTTTGTAAAACAATGCGCGAAGTATCTTCGTAGTAAAAATGGTGTATTGATCAGTGAAGAAGGTCACGGCCTGGCTGTTATCGTTCCCATTTCCAACGAAAATGACCAGCGCCGGCGAACTAATTGGTGGCCTTCGTTGTTTGTGTTTTCACTGAAACGCATTGGTGCCATGCGCCGTTTTCGGAACAAAACGCAGCAGCTATTGCCTACCGAACCGCATTTGTTTTTTATGCTTTTACTCACCGACGAACAACGCAACGGACAATCACAGGTAATTCAGCTGCGCGATGAATTGTTCAAGATGAGTGAGATCATGCAGTTGCCGGTTTATGCGCAAACTTCCAGCCGGCAAACGCAGGTGATGTTTGAACGCTTCGGTTTTGAAACGTATGGAAAGATTACCATTCCGAACAAAGAAGACTTCATGTACTTCATGGTGCGGAAGATCGTTCAGTGATAAAATTGTGAATCAGGAAACGCTATCGCTGAAAATGGATTAGCGCATTTCAACGAATACTTCCGGACCGTCAAATTCCTTATCGATCGGTTCCCACAACTCAATGCGGTTACCTTCCGGATCTTCGATGTGGAGAAAACTACCGAAATCGTAGGTTTCAATGGAATCGCAAATAACGGTTCCCAACTCGCGTAAATGAGCTTCCAAACCAACCAAATCGGTTACCCGGAAGTTGATCATGTATTGCTGAGCCGGATTTCCGAAATACTTCGTGGTATTCGGGAAGGTCCCTAATTGTAAAAAAGCACGCTTGGAATCGGCAACTCCGTTAAAGGCGAATAATACGCCATAGTCATTCGGAGCAAGGTCCAATGCTGTTTCAAACCACGTTTTCATGGCTGCTTCATCCTTGTATTTCATGAAAATTCCGCCGATGCCGATTGCTTTTCCCATTTTATTTTGTTTTGTGTTGAACAAATATAACATTCGATGAGTTATTTTGTGGCATGGTAGAGGAAAAGCGTCAGCAAGCTGTTGTGGTAGGTTCGGGAATTGCCGGAATTGCCGGGGCCATTCGCCTGGCGTGTAAAGGTTATTACGTTACGGTGCTCGAAGCCAATGCCTATCCGGGTGGCAAATTGACCGAACTTCAATTGGGAAATTATCGTTTTGATGCCGGACCCTCGTTGTTTACTTTACCTCATCTGGTGGACGAATTGTTTGAATTGGCGGGAAAACATCCGGCTGATTATTTCAGTTATGATCAACTGGAAACTTCCTGTCAGTATTTCTTTGAAGACGGAACAACACTGCAATTTTTCGCTGATCAGGCACGCTTGCTGGAAGAAGTGACGATCAAACTTCAGGTAGATTCGAAACCGCTGGAAGATCATTTGAAACGTAGTAAACTGATCTACGACGCTACTCACAAAGCCTTCATGGAACGGTCGCTCCATCGTTTTTCGAGTTACATTTCGACCGACATTCTCAAGTGTATGGCACATATTCCCAAGCTGAATTTGTTTACGACCATGCACAAGGTCAACCAACAACGGCTCAATCATCCAAAATTGGTGCAGTTGTTTGACCGCTATGCGACTTACAACGGTTCCAACCCCTATTCCGCTCCGGGAATTTTGAATCTCATTCCGCACCTGGAACATGGATTCGGGACGTTTTTTCCGCGAAAAGGCATGCATTCGATCACGACTTCATTGCTCCAACTGGCTGAAGAATTGGGTGTGCAGTTCCGGTTCAACGAACGCGTTGAGGAAATTGTAGTGGAAGCAAAACGGGTTATAGGAGTTCGAACCATTTCTTCTTTTTATCCTGCGAACACCGTGCTTTGCAACAGCGACATCAAACCGGCTTACACACATTTACTGAAACAGCAGCCTCAACCCAAAAAGACGCTGGCCCGGGAACCATCGAGTTCAGCGATGATTTTTTACTGGGGAATCAGGCATTCATTTCCGCAACTCGATCTCCATAACATTTTCTTCAGCGATGATTATCAGGGCGAGTTTGAAGCCATTTTCGGGAACAAAGCTGTTTCAAATGATCCTACGATCTATGTACATGTTTCTTCCAAAAAAGTCAGTGATGATGCTCCTTCGGGTTGCGAAAACTGGTTTGTGATGGTGAACGTTCCACACAACCAAGGGCAGGATTGGGAAATCTTGCGCAAACAAATCAGAATTTCAGTTCTGGAAAAATTGTCGCGCATACTGCAAACCGACATTGCTCCGCTGATCGAAGAAGAAGATTATCTGGACCCACTACGCATTGAAGAGCGTACCGGAAGTTTTGCCGGGGCGTTGTACGGAGCCAGTTCCAACGAGCGCATGGCCGCTTTTTTCCGTCACCCAAATTTCTCAAAAATCGACGGATTGTACTTTGCCGGCGGAAGCGTTCATCCCGGAGGAGGAATTCCGTTGTGCTTGCTTTCGGCTAAAATTGCCTGTGATCTGCTCCCAAATCACTAAAATGGTTCTTACTTCAATACATTTACGTGTCCGTGATACACATATCCTTTACCATTGTATTTTCCCCTGAACTCAATTTTCCAGGTGTAGATACCGTCCTGAACCAAGCCACAACGCGCGTAACTTCCATCCCATCCGATTTCCGTATTCAAAGATTCGAAAACAACTTCGCCCCACCGATCATAAATAGTCAGGTGGTAACTAGTCAAATCAACACCTGAAGTAATAACCGGTTTAAATACCTGATTGAATTCATCGTCATCGGGTGTGAACGTATTCGGTACGTAAAACAGTAATCCTTCTTCGATCACAATAAAGGCTACAGCCGTATCCGTACACATCTCATTGGTCACAACCAGGGTTACTTCAAAATTTTCAATATAAGTGTAAGTATGTGTCGGGTTTTGGATGAAAGCGCCTGCTCCATCACCAAAATTCCAGGACCAGGATGTGGCATTAACCGACTGATCAATAAATGCTATTTCCGTTTCCAATTCAGGTATTTGCGGTGAAAACAAGAAAGAAGCTACCGGTTGAGGGATCACCGTGACGATAACCAACTTTGAGGTATCCGACACACAGCCGTCAACTGTTGAAATAGACAGTTGCACATTGTAATTTCCACTTTGGCTATAATTGTGAGCCGGATGTTGTGCGCTGGAAAATGTACCGTCGCCAAAACTCCATGACCAACCATTAATGGCGCTTGAAGAAGTAGAAAGGTCGGTAAATGTAACCGCCAAAGGAGCACAGCCAATGGTATCACTCACTGAAAAAACAGCGAGTGGATCAGAAAGCACGAGATTTACCGTGTCTGATCCCTCACAAACTCCCTGCGCAACATGTACGAAATAACTTCCTGCTGCATTAACCGTTATACTTTGCGTAACCGCGCCGTTTGACCAATTATAAAGAGCTCCGGGATTTCCGGCATCCAGCGTTAACGTTGCTCCGATACACAAAACGGCATCGGGTCCTAAATCAACTTGGAGTATTCCGGGCAGCACATGAATCGTGTCGGTGATTTGGCAGCCATTCGCATCGGTTACGGTTACAAAATAAGTACCTATAGTTGTTACCTGAAACGTTTGATTTGTACTGCCATCCTGCCAGACAAAGGTTGCTCCGGGATTTCCGGCATCCAGCATAAATTGTGGTGTACAGACGGTTGTATCAGGTCCAAGATTTACCAACGGACCGTTAATGGTCACCTGAATCGTATCCGAGTCAGTACAGCCTCCGTTATCAACCGTCACACTATACGTTCCGGAAGCAGATGCCAACAATTGCTGATTGGATGAATTATCCTGCCACTGATAGAATGCCGGGGCGTTTCCCGCATCCAGCAACAATGTTCCGCCGCACAATACCGTATCTGCTCCCAAATCAACTTGCGGTGGATTCAGAACTGTCACAACAGCTGTCACCGTATCACTATCACCGGCAGGATTGGTTGCAATCACCGTAAAACTTGTGGTTACCAGCGGACACACCGTTACCGAATCGTTGTTGATCAGGATTCCATTATCCCAGACAAAAGTCAATGAATCCGTATTTTCGGAAGAGTTTACTATCAGTTCAGTACATGCGCCTACACAAATGGTATCGGATGGCAATGAAATCGAAAAACCACAATCGATGGTCACGGTTTGAACAATCGTATCGGCATCCCACGAACAATTTTTTACAATCATCGTAACCTGATAATCTCCATTCATCGCGTAAACATGCGTTGGATTGTTTTGTGATGATGTAGTTCCGTCACCAAAATCCCAGAGTGTTTCTTTGATGTAATTGCAGCCGGTTGTGCTTTGATTGGTGAAATCGGCGGTGAAACAATTCACTGTTGCGGTAAAACTACCTTGCACGGAATCGGGGGCGTATAACCAAACGGCATTGCTATTTTGCAAGGCGCCTTGTCCGCCCATCAGGTAGAATCCGTTTTCATTTTGCCAGGACTGTCCTCCGGCAGCTACAGGAGGTGTATTTGCCGCAGCAAAAACTCCCTGAACTCCAGGTACTTCAGGAGTTGTTCCACCTCGTATGTACGTATAGCAGTTATTCGACGGATTGTAGCGCCAGATATCGTTGTAAATGGTGCTATTGGTACAAAACGTGGAACCTCCGAAAAAATAAAGATTGTTGCAATCATCCACCCAATCGACCCTCATTTCACTTCGCACTACCGGAAAAATAGCCGGATTATTTTCAACACAAGGTGCCGGAAAAACCTGTGATTGTCCAAAAGGATGAACATCAATTCTACGGCATCTCCACTGGTTTGTCAACGGATCGTATTCCCACATTTCACACTGAATGTTCCCACCGTCTCTGTTTACCAGCATCCAAAGATGATCGTCTGATGTAATCCACATCGTATAAAGCGTTCCGACGGCAGGACAAGCCACAAAACCACCCGGCGTATTGTTGGGAGCATATACATTCAACGTTCCGTAAATCGGGTTGGCATTAACACTTCCTCCGCCAGTCATCCAGGTCCACATATTTGTGGTGACATCATACTTCCACAGGTTTCCGTCAAATTCGGTATACAACCAAAGATTACCATTCGAATCGGTCCAATGGCAATCGGTTTCATTACATGTTCCGGGATTGTTTGTTGCAGCTGATATACCTTGTGTTCCGAAATTGGCGGGTGATAAAGATGCTGTTCCCTTCATCCATGTCCACATTCCGGTGGTGATATCGAATTTCCATAAATCATTCAGACCATTTGGACCATAGATCCATAAATTACCTGAAAGATCACCCCAGGAAGGATGTCCGAAGGTGGCACTTTCAGGATGATTGGCCGGAGCAGCAACGCCTTGTGTACCATAAACAACGGGTTGACCAACTGTAAGACTTCCATGCACATGCATCCATTGCTCAATAGACGGATTGAATCGCCAAAGATCATTCGCACCATTACCGCTATATAACCAAAACGTACCTGCATTATCCTGCATTGATGCGGAAGCATAACGTCCCAACGGAGAGTTTCCTGGAGCATACGTTCCCATCGCAGACGGATTTGGAGTAATGCCGTTGCCGTGAACACGTTTCCAGTTTCCTTGTGCCACTGCCAAGTTTGTGAACAAAAAAAGGAGGCCCGAAAGAAGTATATATCTAACCATTCGTCTTGAATTCATTTTCGAAACAAAATTGAACTAATCCATTGTAGATGACAATTTTCAGGGTGTGACAAAGCTATGACACGTCAAAAAAATAAGGTTATTTGTCCTGTTTATCTGTGTCAATCAACGTTTATTCCGGTAAACAGCCTTCACAAGGATGAAAAGCTAAACAATGCTTTTTATGAATTCGATCAAATCCTCTTCTCTCGAAAGCATCAGTTTTTTCTTCAAACGTACCCGCGATTTTTGCACACTTGCGGGTTCTATGTTGAGCAAGGACGAAATTTCTTTGGTAGTCATCCCGATTTTTATGTAGGCACAATGGCGTAAATCGGTTTCGCTCAAATCATGGCTAATAGAAACCAAGCGATCAAAAAAAGAAGTGTGAATGTGCTCAAAATGGGTTTTAAACCGCTCCCATTCCTGTTCGGTACTCAAACTTGAAGCATAGGTTTGGCTCAGTTTCATAAACCAATCATCCGGTATAGAATTGTCCGAGCTCTTCAATGCGATTAATTGATCTTTCAGTTCCAGAATGATTTCTTGTTTTTGCAGCATCATGGTGGAACTGCCCAGTAGTTCTTTTGTTTTGAGTTCGATTTCCTTTTCCAAAATTTGCTGCTGCTGTTCGGCCTTTTGCGCCACAACCAGATTTAGTTGCTTCTCGTTTTCCAGCAATTTGGAACTTTGTTTGATTTGTTTTGAACGAAGTCCGATAAGAAAATAGAGCAGGATTGCCACAATAATAGCCGTGACCAATAAAACAATCAGGATTACTTTTTCTGTCTTTTCCCGTTTCTCTTTTTCCTTCAAAAATTTTGTTTTCGCCCGCTCAGCTTTTAACTGCTCTTCTTTTTTTTCGGTGTCATAGATGATTTGCTGTTTCACAAACTCGCGCGTCATTTTATCAGTGAACAGCTTTTCCTGAATTTTAATCGTTGAATCAGCATAAGCAAACGCCTTTTTAAAATCGCCCCGGGCATTGTAGAGTGCCGAAAAATTGACGTAAAACAACCTGATACTGGAAATATCCTTTTTAAGCCGGGCAAATTGAATTCCTTTCTGTAGGTAGAATTCGGTGGAATCAAGTTTATTCATCCAGCCGTAGGCATCAGCAATATTCGAATAAATGGTCGCCATTCCGAGCGTATCATGCAATTGTTCTTTGATCTCAAGCGATTGAAAATAGTAGCTTAGGGCGTTTTCGAAACGATGTCGTTTTAATTCAATAACCCCCAAATTGGTTAGTGTTCTGGAAATACCGATGGAATCACGGATCTTTCGTTTCAGTTGCAACGATTCGGAATAGTAATAAGCAGCCGAATCATCTGCTCCCTGATTTCCCCACAACATTCCCAAATTGTTATACACATAAGAAAGCACACGCCTATCGGGTTCCACTTTCAACTCGGTCAATGCTTTGTTATAAAATGCTTTGCTCGACGTCTCATTTTTTAATTCGTAGTAAGTCAAACCAATTGAATTGTAGACTTTTGCTAAATTCTTATGGTCTTTTTTTGCTTCATAAATTCTGGCAGCTTTCAGGTATTCTTCTAACGATTTGGCATAATTTCCATTCGAAGCGTATTCCTGGGCCTTTGCGTAGATGGCATCGGCGGTTGTTTCTTTGGAACTTTTTTGCGCGACAACAACATTGCTCATTGCCATCACAATGAACATTATTCCACAGATGATTCCGTTTGTGTGTCGCATAAATTCGGTCGGAGGTTGTTCCATTCACCTCTGCACAATATTAGTACATTTTGGAAAAGCAATCTCCAATTAGCAGAAAATCAATAATCCAGAGACAACGCATGACAATATACGTTCGTTGATAAACGTTATAGCAGAAATCTCCTTGTCATGAAACGTCTTATTTCCATTTCCCTCATTATGACTTCATTTGTCATCTTGGTTTCCGCTTGTGGAACCACAAAACATTCTCCCCGTAAATGCGATGGAAAAAAAGGCACGCGAACGCCTATGGGGGTGATGTGAAACTTCAATTTTCAGAATGAAATTCGGGAATTCGGGTGTTCGGGAAATCCCGAACTTCCTCAAACAAGCTGCTCCACTTCCACTATTTCCACTTCGTTCCGGTAGATATCTTCCAGCGTTTCCCGCCTGCGAATCAAATGGGCCTTGCCGTCACGCACCAATACTTCCGCCGGACGCAACCTTGAGTTATACTGATTACTCATACTGAAACCGTAAGCGCCTGCATTGCGAATCGCCAATACATCGCTTTCACGTACCTCACTAATCAGACGATCATAACCGAACGTATCTGTTTCGCAGATATAACCCACCACGGAATAGAGTTTTTGCTCGCCTTTGGTATTGGAACAGTTTTCGATATGATGGTACGCATTGTAAAACATGGGGCGAATCAGGTGATTTTGACCGCTATTCACGCCGATAAACACGGTTGAAGTGGTTTGTTTTACCACATTCACCGAAACCAATAAGGTTCCGCTTTCGCTCACCAAAAATTTGCCCGGTTCAAACCACAATTCCAGATCACGGCCATATTCTTTGCAAAACGCCTGAAATGAAGCACCGATTTTCTTCCCGATTTGTTCAATAGGCGTTACGATATCACCTTCTTTGTAAGCCACTTTAAATCCGCTTCCGAAATCCATAAACGTAAGATTGGGAAACGATTCTGCAGCCTGGTAAAGCAATTCGGCACCTTGAATAAATACATCAGCGTCAATGATATCGCTTCCGGTATGCATGTGCAATCCAACGATATTGAGGTTGTAATGCGCCACCAAACGGGTAATGTGACGCAATTGATGAATGGAAATCCCGAATTTGGAATCGATATGGCCAACCGAAATATTTGCGTGACCACCAGCCATGATATGTGGATTGACACGAATACAAACAGGCACATCAGCTCCGTAGCGCGCTCCAAATTTCTCCAGGATCGACAGGTTATCGATGTTCACCATTACTCCCAATTCAACCGCCTCGCAAATTTCTTCGAAAGCGACTCCGTTGGGTGTATACATGATCTCGTGCGCTTCAAATCCAGCTCTCAATCCCAGGAAAACTTCCTCAATTGAAACAGCATCCAATCCAGCTCCCTGGTTGCGAAGTGTTTTCAGAATCGTGTTATTACTGAGTGCTTTTAACGCATAGTGCAATTTTACATCCTGTTTACCGAAAGCGCGTTTTAACCGTTGGTAATTTTCAACAATTTTTGCTTCGTCGTAAACATAAACCGGAGTGCCAAACGTTTGGGCAACTTCACAGAGAAAAGATGTATTCATTGCGTTTTTTTGGCGCGAAGGTACTGAATTATTTTTAACCGATTGTTTTATTTAAATGTATTATGTTAAAATAAAACAATAGCTCATTACATTCAAAAGAACCATTTTTAAACATCCTGAGGCTGTCAGGCCTTATAGAAACACTTATCGTACTGTAAATAGTGGTATTGAAGTTAAAACTCACTCAAAATCATAGCGTTTATTCACCTTGGATTGAACCAATCATCCAATTATCTGTAACTTGTAGCACCTTAAACAAACAAGTATGAAACGATGGATTCTAGGCGCGCTGTTAATTCCGTTCGCGCTTTCCGCTCAAAAAATGAGCGAACAAACAATCAAGTCCGATATTAAAAAAGTCAAGCTTTTTCTCACTGCCGGTGAGATGACGCATGAAACGCAGATCAAAATGGCCAAAGGCCGTAACAAATTGATCTTTTCGGGGATTTCTGCTTATGCAGACCCGGCTTCTATTCAGTTTTCGGCTACAGGCGTTTATCGCATTGTATCCATTAGCACCGAAATCGACTTTTTGGCGGCGGAACAATTTAACCCACGAATCAAGGTCTTGAAGGATTCACTGGAACACCTCAAAGATCGTCATCAGGGTAATCTGGATATGATTGGCGCTTACAATGCAGAGTTAGCCGTGATGAACATGAACCGCGAATTGGGTGGAAAAGAAAATGCGTTTACTATCGCTCAACTGAAAGAAGCGGCGGAATATTACCGTACCCGAACGCTGGAAATCAATCGTCAGTTGTCGAAGCTCAACAAAGAGCAGCAGATGATCAATGATCAGATTGCCGACACGCGCTACCAGCTTACCGAGTTGAATTACAATGAGAATCAGCGTAGTAACCAGGTAATTATTCTGGTTGATTGCAACGAACAATACATGGCCGACGCCGTTTTGAGATACCAGGTTTCTGATTGCGGCTGGGCTGCTTCTTATGATTTATCAGCAACTGATCTCAACCAACCGATCACGCTTAAATACAAAGCGCAAGTTTACAATAACACCGGAAACGAATGGAAAGATGTGCAATTGACACTTTCTACCGGCGATCCGCGACTTTCTGCCGCACACCCGACCATGACTACCTGGTACCTTGATTATTCCAGTCAGGTTGCTCAACAACAAAATTACTACGAACCGAAAAAAGCACAGTATGATTACCGTGTTCAGGCCGAAAATGAAATCAATCTGGCCAATCAACGTGCCTACGATAATTACATGTTGGACAAAGATGAAGAGGTCAATCAGCGTTATGCACGTAACTCCATGGAATGGACGGCGATTTCTTCGGGTAAAAATCCGATGAGTAACCCGGTTCAAATGAAACAAATTGAGGTTTCGGAACTAACCGCAGAATTTCTGATTACCAATCCGTTCTCCTGCCCTTCCGATTCTCGTCCTTACACGGTTGAAATCAAGGAAATGAGTATTCCGGCTACGTTTACACATGTCAGCGTACCGAAAATAGATCAGGGCGCATTCCTGATTGCCAACATCGTAGGATGGCAGGATCTGGATTTGATCCCCGGTCCGACAAATGTTTATTTCGGTGGAAATTACGTAGGTGTCAGCGAAATCAATACTCGTAATGTAAGTGATACACTGTCGCTTTCTTTTGGTCGTGATACCAAACTACAGGTAGCGCGTAAATTGAAAACGGAGATGTCGACCCAACGTGTGTCGGGCAATACTCGAAAAGACTCGTATGCATATGATATTGTGATCCGCAATAACCGTAACGTGGCAGTGAAAGTGGATGTTTACGACCAGATTCCGGTTTCGCGCAACAGTGAAATCACCATTTCGGTTGATGAAATCGGCAACGGTAAAAAAGACGATGCCACCGGAGAAGTGAAATGGGAAGTGACCATTCAACCGGGAGAAACGGTGAATCTGCAAATTGCATACGCGGTGAAATATCCGAAGAATGCGAAGGTGCAGATGAAGACTTTCAGAACGATTTCTTGTCCTAGTTTTTAAGGGTTAATGACCGGGGTGGATTCATCACTCCGGTCTGTGTCCCAGTGAAAATGGACTTCTTTGAAAAGTGTACACTTTTAAAATTTTAGAATTTTCTCCGAGCATTTTGGCAAAATTTCAAATTGGACAAATGTCCAATTTGCCATATGGCAAATTTGGAACTTTACCTCTTTACTCACACAAATTTTCCTCACAAAAAATCCCTGCTCAATACTGAACGGGGATTTTCTTTTATCAAATATCTTATTCTTAATGCGAACCTCTTGCCATAAAGCTGCATTCCATCATCAAGTGCTTGCGTTGTTCAGTTGACTCTTTCAAACGATCCATCAAACGCGCTACGGTTTCTTCACCGATTTGTGCAATTGGCTGACGTAACGCCGTGATAGCCGGAGTGAAATACGAGAACGACTCTCTGTCGTCAAACGAGATCAAACGTGCCTGATCAGGAATGGAAACTTTCAATCGTTTCAATGACGTAATGGTTGAAAGCGCCACTTTGTTATTCAACGAAACGAATGAATCAACGCCTTGATCTAATAACTGTTGAATTTGTTCGTCAGCGATTTTCGGGTCGTCAGAAATACATAATTTCTCAAACGGAATTCCCTGTGCAGTACATGCCTCTTTCGCTCCGTCAATGCGCAAACGAACAGTCATTACCCCCGAAGCCTGTGGATGAATGATTCCTACTTTTTTCGGTTTCACAGTAAACAATCCCACCAGTTTCCCGGCTTCCTTTGCATTGTCGATTCCCACGAAATCGGCAAATTCATCACCGATACGATCTACCCATACTACCGGAATAGGTGTTTCATCCAATACCGGTTTTAGTTCAGGAATGCCATTACAAGGAGCGATAATCAATGCATCAACCGATCTCAGAATCAAATCACGCATCAGCTTCAGTTCCATCGTATCGTCGTCATTCGTGCTTACAATAAACAAACTATAGCCTTGTTTATATAAACTTTCCTGAATGGCTTTGCTGAGTTCGGAATAAAACGGGTTCGAAATATCAGCCAGTACCAATCCGATGGTTTGTGTTTTTCCTTCACGTAATCCTTTGGCAAAAAAGTTGGGAACATAATTGAGCTCCTTGGCTTTGTCCAATATTAATTGCTGGGTGGTGGGACTGATATTGAATTGTTTTCCCTTCCCGTTAAGAACAAAAGAAACCGTTGACTTGGAAATGCTCAAGCTTTCGGCGATATCGGCCAACGAAATACGTTTTGATTTCATACGTTTATTTAATTTCTTCTATCAATTCCCCAAAGCATTTTGTTGCGGATGGTGTCCAGGAAATTGTTGTCCTCAAATTTAATCACATTTATCATGTAATCAGCTTTATGGATCACAACTTCTTCACCGCGCTTCAAACTTTTAGACTGTCCGTCGAGGCTGATCAGGTAATTGCGTCCGCGCCCATCTACCATTAAACGAACGGGCATTTTGTCAGGCACCACCATTGGTCGTACGTTGAGATTGTGTGGAGCAATCGGTGTGAGAATGTGAACCTGGCAACCGGGAGTAATGATTGGTCCGCCACAACTCAAACTGTAAGCGGTAGAACCGGTTGGTGTGGAAACGATCAAACCGTCGGCCCAATAGGAATTGAGGTATTTATCATCCAGGTACGCGTGAACGGTAATCATGGATGATGTATCTTTTTTGTGTACTGTCAATTCGTTTAATGCCACGTTTTGATCTCCGAACAATTGTCGTTCGGTTTCAACGCGCAACAACGAACGTTGCTGGTATTCAAATTCTTTTTTCAGCACCAGATCAAGCGCTTCATCCAGGAACTCACTTCCAACGTTGGCCAAAAAGCCCAGTCTTCCGGTGTTGATTCCCAAAATAGGAACGCCGCTATCGCGAATGAATGAAACGGTTTTCAGAAAAGTACCGTCGCCGCCGATGCTGAAAGCAATGTCAATACCTGATTTAAAATCGCTGCTAGACGAAAATGTTTCCACACCAATAGCCAGGCCGGCCTTTTTTTCCAATTGTTCCTGCAGTTCTGTTTCCACCACAGGTTTCCACCCGTAATGTGCGATCAATTCGAGGAATTGCTTGAAAACAGGCGTATTCTGCTTCGTTATTTTTTTTCCGTAAACAGCTACACGCATGGGTTACATATTGAGGTAGTTCATCAATGCATCGTATCGGAACTGCATGTCATCTTCGTCTGAACTGCGCTGATAGGTCGCTTTCACAACAATATCGTAGCGTTCAAATGAACGGATAATGCGCCCCAATTCCATTTGATTGATCTTCAAAGTGACTTCAATCTTAGTAGAATCTGGTGTGGACATGATGTAGGAACTCAAAATCTTCGCGTTGTTTCCTTCAACGATCTGCGCAATTTGCGCCATTGAATAGTCAATGCGATTCATTTCAAGTACCACAATTCCACCGATTTCCTTGATACTTCCTGTATTGGCGATCATGCACATCAATTGATGTACACTCGTGCATCCTACGTATTGTTCCTGCTGGTCTAGAATGGGCAATACCGAAATACGGTGCTCGGCCATTTTAGCTAAAACTTCAAATACATGCACGGTATCAGCCACATACGGGCGCGGAAGGTGGTCAAACAAAATGTCTAACGACTGGTCCAAATCTTTTCTGTCAAGAATCTCCGTTTCGGAAATCAATCCTACGAAGTTTCCATTTTTTAATACGGGCAAATGCGACACTTTGAACTCTTCCATCCAACGCAAAGCCTTTTCACCTGAGTCTGTATGAATCAACGGTGGTATCTCGTCTGTAATTACGTCTCTTGCTATCATGATATGCGCCAAAGTAGGGAAATATTTGAAGTCTGCAAGGATTTTTTGCAGGTTTTTTTCACCAATTTCAATGCGTTCGGTTTATTCGCCGATCCAAAATTGTTTCTCAAAATAACGTTCATTCGAAGCTGAAAAAAAATACACTTGATTAGTCATCAAAATCGTGCCGTTTTTCCTTAATTTTCCACTTTGAAAGCGGTACTCACAAAACAAACCCGTTTTAAAACCCGAACTGTTGTCATGACGAAACTCAGCGTAAACATCAATAAAATTGCAACAATCCGCAACGCACGCGGAGGAAACACGCCCAATGTGGTGCAGGTGGCAATGGATTGTGAACGCTTTGGCGCTGAAGGAATCACGGTACATCCCCGTCCGGATGAACGACACATTACCGGTCAGGACGTGATTGACCTTGCGAAAGTCGTGACCACGGAATTCAACATAGAAGGTTACCCCGATCAACGTTACATGGACATGATCGAACGCATTCGTCCGGCGCAGGCTACGCTGGTACCAGATCCGCCACATGTGCTCACGAGCAATGCAGGCTGGGATACCAAAGCAAACGAACAACAGCTGAAAGAACTGATTACCCAATTGCATAGTTGGGGAGTTCGTACTTCCATTTTTGTGGACACGAATCTTCAAAACATCGAGTATGCGGCCAAAACTGGCGTCAACCGGGTGGAATTTTACACCGGACCTTATGCTCTTGAATTCTCCGCCGGAAAAGAAAAAGCGGTTGAACCTTACATTATTGCCGCAAAACGCGCTTTGGAATTGGGCATGGAATTAAACGCCGGTCATGATTTGAACCAGGAAAACCTACGTTTTTTCAAACAATCCATTCCCGAACTGGCTGAAGTTTCCATCGGCCATGCGTTGATTTCGGACGCGCTTTACCTTGGGTTGGAAAACACCGTTCAGCGCTATATTTATTTACTACGATAAACGATCAATTATGACTACTTCATCTGCTACGAAAGGATTAATTGCCTTTTCACTCTTGTTTCTAACGGCAGCTTGTTCTTCCGAAACCAAAACAACCGACGAATCTGAAACAGCTTCAACTGAAGAAACCACAGAATCGAAGGAAATCAATGCACAGGAAACAACTCCTGCTGAAGAGATTGTTGCTCCTAAATCGGTAAAACTATCCGGTAAGTTTCTCAGCGAAGATGAATACGGCGGTTCACATTACCAGGTCATCCTTACCGTTGATGGTAAAAAAGAAATCATCGATACAGTGATGGCTTGCGATCCTATTCCTGCTTCCAACTTTTCACAATATGAAATCCCAAAAACAGCTTTGACAGCTTGTGGTGGCTGGTGGGCCGGAGCCGGTGATTATTTTTATGCTATTCTGAAAGATAGCAAAGTAGTTGTGTACCAGGGCTGGCAGGATGAAGAGCAAAAAGATAATGGGTTTCATTGGAAAGCTGTTAAGAAATAGATGTGGAGATGTGAGTTCGGATTTATCGCGAACATACCACAGCACCAAACAACCGCAATACATAATGACCATATCTGGTCGCGATAATTGTGACCTCACAAATCCCAAAATCTAGCTTTTATGTAACCTTTATGGAAATTTGTGTAACAGCTGTGGAGTCAAAGCAAGGCATCTTTGCTTCATAAATATCATGTGAAACTGCATGATCTAAACTACAGCTTATGAAAAACACAATCACCCTATTGGTAGCAGTGCTTATTGTCGCCAGTGGTATGTCCTCTTGCGGGGCTGTACTTGTTAAACGTCAACATGGACCCGGATACTACGTTAACAAAAATCCAGGAATTCCAAACGCACATTCTGACAGAAGCGACAATAAACACATCAAGCCTTCCACTACGAAGGCCGAAAACCCTACAGAAGAAACACAAGTTTTACCTGAAGAAGAAACAGCTTTGGTGCCGGCACCGAATGAAACAATCACACAATTGGCAACGAACGATCAACCTTCCGTTAATTCGGAAGAAACCGGGTTGAATACGGTTCGCCCGACGAATGTAGAAAACGATAGAGTCCGGCCTGTAAAACCTTCTTTGGTTGAATGGTCTTCCAGCACGCGACTGGCAGAGAAAATGAAGATGAAGGTTTCTGACGATCAATCGGCTCAATCAGGTTCTGCTGCGCACGATGGCGAAGGTTTAAGCCTGTTCGGGATCATCATTCTGATCATACTTATCCTATGGCTTGTCGGCGCAATTAGCGGTGGCTGGGGATTGGGTGGTTTGATTCACATCCTGCTGGTAATCGCACTTATTTTACTTATTCTTTGGCTCTTGCACATTATCTAATGCGGCATCCTCTTTCGGAATCATCATTTCGAAAGAACACTATACAAAAACAGGTGTACGAACTATCCGTACACCTGTTTTCTTTTTGGTTGTAATTTATTATTAAGGGTTATATCGCCGGGTGTGAAGGAAGCTCCTGCATGTCGTCGATATCGGTTGTTTTTCCTTTTTTGCGGCCGAATTTCGCCTGAATCCGGTCAACAGTATAATACAGCATCGGTACCAGGATAATGGTCAGGAACATCGAGCTTGTCAATCCACCGATGAGTACCCAGGCCAATCCGTTTTTCCATTCGGCACCAGAACCTACTGCTGTTGCAATCGGCACCATTCCCACCACCATCGCGATGGTTGTCATCAGGATCGGACGCATACGTTCGCTTACCGCTTCCAGCAAGGCGTTGTACGTCGATTTTCCTTCAGCCTTGAGGTGATTGGTGAAATCCACAATCAAAATGGCATTCTTCGCTACCAGTCCCAGCAACATGATCATACCAAGCATGGTGAAGATCCCGATGTTCATCGACGCCAGATTCAGCGCCAGAAATGCTCCCGGAAGCGCTACAAGAATGGAGAAGATAACCACGAACGGGTAAACGAAGTTGTCGTACAAAGCCACCAGGATCAGGTAAACGAGGATCAGTCCAATCAACATGGCGGAACCAAGCGCTCCCATCGATTCTTTCTGGCGTTTGATTTCACCACCCCAGAACAAGCGCACACTTTCGTCGAGCGGTTCTTTTTTGAGGTATTCTTCAATTTCCGCAGCTACGTTTCCGGGCGCTGTACCGTTTACATACGCACGAACAGTTGTATTGCTGATCCTGTTTTTACGCTCCAGCGATCCGTTTCCGTTTTCAACGTATACATCGGCAAATTCGCTCAATCGGATCTGTTTACCATCACTTGCCTGGAAACTCATTGCCTGAATATCTTCGAGGTTTTTACGGTCGAACTTATCAAGCATGACCTTGATTTTGTATTCGTTTCCATTTTCATCGAATTTGGAATCGTCGTTTCCGGTAAGCGCATTTTGCAACTGCATTCCCACAACAGCGGTTTGCAAGCCCAATTGGCCCATTTTCTCACGGTCCAAATCTACACGGACTTCCGGTGTGATATCATCCGTAGAAATTGCCGGATCTTTTGCTCCTTTGATCGTGAGGATTTTAGCTTTGATACGACGTGCTTCTTTCATCAACACATCCTTATCTTCCGACGAAAGGAACATTTCAATTGGCGCTTCTTCTGATTCCACCATACCGATGTTGATGGCTTTCACTTCAATTCCCGAATGTTTACCCTGGATTTTCTTGCGAATTTCCTCCATGTATTTCTCCGTCGGGTATTTTTTCTGCATATCGGGTTTCATCTGTATAGTGATCTCCGATTTGTTTTCACTTCCGAATGAAGCTGCTCCCAAACCTGCACTCGGCCCACCGACATTCGAAAACACCATCCCCACAACAGAATCCTGTGCTAAGATAAATTCTTCGATCTGAAGCGTTGTCGCATTGTTCTCTTCAAACGTGGTGCTCTTTTCGTATTTGAGTTTCAGCATGAATTTCCCCTGGTCACCCTGAGCAACGAATTCATTACCTACAATTCCCAAGCCCATGGAAGCCATACCACCAAAGAACAAGACGATAATTCCGATTCCGGCAATGATTTTGTGTCGCAACGACCAGCCAACCAGTTTCACATAGTTTTGCGTAAAGTTGGACACACGACGTTCGAACCAGGCTAAGAAAATATGGAACGGATTCCGGGTATTGGTCAGTTTGGTTTCTTTCGCCAAACGCGAAGCCAGCCAAGGTGTCAGCGTAAAGCATACGAAGAGTGACATCAACGTGGAAATAACCACCACCACCGAGAATTGCTGCAGGATGTCAGAAATAACACCTTCTACGAACACAACCGGCGAGAATACCACGACGTCGACCAGCGTAATGGCAAGTGCAGTAAATCCAATTTCATTTCGTCCGTCGAGCGCGGCTTTGCGCCTGCCCTTGCCCATTTCGAGATGTCGGTAAATGTTTTCGAGTACCACAATGGAGTCATCCACCAGGATTCCGATGACAAGCGACATCGCCAGCAACGTCATCAGATTGAGTGTGTAACCCAACAAGTACATCGCAATGAACGTTGAAATCAATGAAGCCGGAATGGCTACCAATACGATCACCGCATTTCGCATACTGTGAAGGAAAAGCAACATCACCAATCCTACCAGGAAAACTGCCAGTTCAAGGTCATGGAATACGGCGTCAACCGACTCTACCGTTGGTTTTGACGTATCAGTTGCTACGGTAAATTTTAATCCTTCTGCTTTGTATTTTTCTTCGAGTTCTTTGAATTTTGCTTTCGCAGCTTTCGACATATCTACCGCGTTGGCATCCGATTGTTTCACGATCCGCAAACCAATTCCGTTCTGGCCATTAAAGCGACTGATTGTCAATTGATCTTCGGCCTCATCAACCACATCTGCCACATCTGATAAACGCACAGTTGAATTACCGTTTACTGCCAATTGCAGGTTGTTCAGATCTTCAACCGTTTTTAATTTACCGGCCAAACGAACGGTTAATTGTTCGCCCTGATTTTTGACTTTTCCGGTCGGGAATTCAACGTTCGATGCCGCAATTGCCTGATTGACCTGCGCAAGCGACATACCGTAAATTTTCAGTTTTTCCTGGTCAACGTTCACACGGATTTCGCGTTTTTCGCCACCGAGAACGTTAATGGAACCAACTCCTTTCACTTGTTTGATCAACGGCAATAACTGCTGATCCATGAGTTCCATGAATTTGCGATCGTCCATCTTGGAAGCAATCGCGCTCACCTGCAATACAGGAGCAGCATTCGGTTCGATCTTTGAAATGGCCGGCGTTTGTGCGCCATCGGGTAATTTTCCGGCGATCTGGTTCACTTTACGCTGCGCATTTTCCATGGCTTCGTCGATATCAGCCGAGTTTTTAAACTCAAGCATTACCAACGATGCGTTGTCAAGCGAGAAAGATGTTACTTCGGAAATATCTTCCAATCCGCTCAGCTGATCTTCCATCGGTTTCGAAATCTGACTTTCAACCGTGGCAGGAGCCGCACCCGGATACACCGTTTGTACCGTAAGAATGGGCGGAGAGAAATCCGGCAATAGCTCGTAACTGAGCTGATTGTAGCACAATAGTCCTCCACCTATAAGTATGGTGAAGATGACGATAATAAACGACGGGCGTTTAATCGATAATTCGGTCAATGTCATGACTATAGTATTATTTGGTTGTTTTGACTTTCGCTTTGTCTTCTAAATTCACCTGGCCTTTCACAACGATACGATCGCCTTTTGAAATTCCGCTGATCACTTCAATGTAATCACCATCAGAAGTTCCTGCATTGATATCGGTAAGAATTGCTCTGCCGTCGCGCACCACATATACCTGCGGTTTTTTAGACGATCCGATCAACGCTTTACGTGGAATAGCCCATCGCGTAACGCTGCTGCTATTCGACAAATGCACTGAACCGTACATGCCGGCCATTAGTTCCTGTTTGTTGTTTTTCAATGTGATCTGCACTTTGAAATTGTGCGATTTATCGGCTACAACGCTGATATTGGTCACTTTTCCGTCAAACGTACGCTCGCCGTAAATATCTGCATTTACTGAAACGGCAGCATTCATTTTGAATTTAAGGATGTCGCGTTCCGGAACACTTACCGTAAGTTTCAGTGATGAAATATCCGTGATTTCAACCAGTGGCGTTCCAGGTCCGATTACTGATCCAAGATCAACCAATTTCTTTGTAATCACTCCTGAAAATGGCGCTTTGATAGTGGTACTGCGCAATTGTTTCTGCAATTGTTTCTTTTGAATTTCTGCAGATCGCAAACCCAGTTTGGTTTTTTCGACCTGAACACCGGCTACCGCGTGTTCCTTCTCCAGGTTGGTATAACGGTTGTCGTCGTTTCGTTGTCCTTCGATGGAAACTTCCGCATTTTCCAATTGCAATTGCAATAGTTCGTCATCGATTTTAGCAATTACGGTTCCTTGCGAAACGCGGTCACCTTCTTCGATTGACAAGCGAATAATTTTTCCGGAAGCATCCGATCCGATGGTGTTTTGACGATACGGTTCAAATGTTCCCAGGTAGGAAAAACCGCTTTCAAACGTGTGTTTTTCCATCATACCTGTTTCCACCAATACCTCGGCATTCACATCGTGAATATAGATTTTTGCGGCTGCTTTCTCTTTGTTCGACATCAATTTCATGACTGTCAAACCGATCAGTCCAACAATTACAACTCCAATGATTATTACTTTTCTGTTCATCTTGAATGATATTTAATGCTATTTGCGAATCAGCTGAATCGTTTTCCAGCTTATTATTTAATGTTTCCGATTGATTTTAAGTAGGCTAATTCTGCCTGGCGCAATTGCACATAGGATGCGACCACGTTTGTTTGGGCCTGTTGCAAACTGTTGTCTGCCGTGATCAGGTCATTTGAATTGACAGTTCCTTCGTTGAATTGCGCTTCGGTTTGTTTATAAACCCGTTCGGCCAGTACCAGTTGTTCTTTCGCAATAGCCAGTGAACCTGTTTGAATTTCGATTTGCTTTTTTGCATTGGAAGTGACCATTTCCAGTTGTTGCTGGGTCAATTCCTGCTGATTGGCAATTTTCTGCGCCGTAAAAGCATTTACTTTTTGTTTGTTGTGTTTTTCCAACCCGTCAAACAAGGTCCAATTGAGTTGCAGTCCCAGGAATGCCGATTCGATTCCTACTCTGTAATCATCCTTGGGCATGATGTTGTAGTTATAATTGTAAGCCGCATAGAAGGCTAAACTTGGCAGGTACGCCATATTTGTTCCTTTGCGTTCTTCGATGTTGAGTTGTTTTCGCGCTTCCAGCAAATCCAGTTCAGGATAGGAAATCGTCGATTCATCCACAAGGATCGTTTTCTCGACCAAAGCATCCGAAGCCAATGTAACCGGTTGATTTGGATCGAGGCCTATCAGGATTTTTAACAGGTTTTCCAACTGTTCGGTGGATGCTTGCAACGTTTCACGAGTGTTTACCAAACTCAGGCGATTGATGCGTAACTTGTCGACTTCCGTCCCAACGATCAATCCTTCACGTTCCATGGCTTCCATGTTCGTAATCAGCTTGTCCATGCTGGCGATATTTCCAACTACAAAACTGTGTTGTTTCGACAGTGCCTGTAGGTTGAAATATGTTCCTGCAACTTGTTGTCTGATTTCCTGAACAGCCAGCTGGTGTTGCGTTTCGATGATCGTGCTGTTGATTTCCAGCGCTCTCAAACCATAGTTTACCTGCGGATTGTACAAAATCTGCGTCAACTGGATGGTGTTACTCAGGTTGATCGGAACACCGAATTGTACCGTAGAGTAAGTACCGGGCGCACCACCGAAAAAAGCGGCGGGAACCACTTGTCCGGGAATGATGGCGTTGTACTTGTAATCACCTGCAAAAGTGACTTTTGGTAGTCGCGCTGACATGTACGAATCGATCTGTTTTTCATTGGACGCGATGTCCAATCGGGCGTTCCTGATCGTAAGGTTTGCCGTGTCTGCCATTTTGAGGCAAGTTTCCAGATCGAGCTCTTGTGCGGTGGCCGAAAATCCACTTAACACGAGTGCGAACCCCAGTAGTTGCTTTTTCATATTGTTCGACGTTTTAAATTGCTGTTTAAACATTTCGGGGTGTTATTTTTTGATAAATAGGTAATTGATCATCATCTCGGTAACGTACTGTTTATGAAGCACTAATTGTTGTTCATAATGTTCATCCGAAACGTGTAATGCGTTTTGTACAAATGGTTTTCCAAGGAACGGAAAATGACAGTTTGACATCAGAATAAGGGCAATACTTAAGAGGTCCATTTTTCTGATTTCACCTGCATCCTGTGCTGTTTGAATATCTCTGAAAATGCCGGTTTCATCGATTTTATCCTTCATCCAATACATATTTCCCGCCCCGCAACCATCAGCCCTACTCATCTCACCTATAATAAAACCAGGCATTTCAGGATGTTTGGTTAAGAAATCATATTCCCGTTCTATGAAAATGCGCATTTTGCTTTCGAGTGATAAGTCGGTACTGAACACATCGATCATGGAAAGCATAAAATCTTCGAGCGCCGCCCGAAAAATAAGTTGAAAAAGTTGTCCTTTGGATCTGAAATAATAGTTCACCAAAGCCACATTCATTCCGGCTTCTTTGGCAATCTCTCTGGTAGAGCAACCATCAAAGCCTTTAGCCATAAACACACGTTTTGCAGCCTCTTTGATTTTTAATTCCGTTGAAAGATCTTGACTCATTTTTTTTGAATTGGGCGTAAATTTAAGCACTCATTTTAAACAAGTGTTTAAAACAAAGAAATAAATTTGTTAAAATATGCCAATTTTCTTCAAAAACCCATTTACACGAACACTAAAGCAGCCATAAACAGTGGGCTTCAGAGAATCGTTACGTTTTTATGTATGTACCTAAATATTGGTGTATTTACTCCCACAGATACACAGATTAAGCTCGCCTAACGGACTCGCATGAATGCCAGAAAAGCAGAACACTAAAATCTGCGCTGCCGTTAGGAGCGCAAAAAATCTGTTCATCTGTGGTAAATAGATGTCTCGTTAGCCAGTAAATCACTAATATCCGTGGACATTGCATAATTTTAAAGCATGAAAACAATTCTTCCCGATCTTTCATCGGAAATCACGGTTAAAACAAGTCGAAGTGGTGGTAAAGGCGGTCAGCACGTCAACAAGGTTTCTACCAAGGTAGAATTGGCGTTCGATTTGGTGAATACACAATTGTTGACCGAAGATCAAAAAGCATTGTTATTGGAGCGTTTAAGCGGGAAACTGACCAAAGAGGGAATTCTGTTGATTGTTTCTCAGTCAGAGCGTACACAATTGGGAAACAAACGCGTAGCCACAGCCAAATTGATTGAATTGCTGGAAAAGAATTTAATCGTGGAGAAAAAACGGAAACCGACCAAGGTCCCGAAATCGGTGATTGAAAAGCGATTGATTGCGAAAAAACGCCGTGGGGAAATCAAGAAATTCCGTAGGACGGAATTGTAATGGAAAATGTAAAATTGAAAAGATCAGAAAGGTAAAGCCCTCTTTTCAATTTTACATTTTCAATTTTGAATTATTCAGGTGTATCAATAAACGTATCCGACCGCTTGTTCTTGAAATAATACGACATCCCGAATCCAACGATGAGTGATTGAGCAGGTTTATTGAGATCTTCTTCGGTGAAACCGCCCAGCGTTTGAAGTCCGACGTGGTATGGTTTGAAATCGTAGCCACTGATATTATAACCTATAATCCAGCGATAAGCCACCGCCTCATCCGAAGCGAGCACCAATGAAATTGTCGGTTCTACATAAGCAGCAGTTACGCGTTGAATTCCCGCTTCGCGCGTGAGATCAGTCACAAAAGAAGTTTGGGCAATGCCGCCTTTACAGCCTATTTCAAGTGCCAAACGCTCGGTTTGCCATTTGTGCCATCCGGCTTCGATGAATGCACCGTATGTGTGCGCACCACCGTTCATTTTCACAGGAACTTTAAATTCACTGATAATGTAATAGCTGTATTTTGGTCCGGCGGCAACATACCAATCGCGGGCAAATTTATACTGCAATTTTGGTTGCACATTCACCAAACCGTTCAAATAAGCGCGGTAAGCTCCGTTTGCTCTACCCGACGGCAAAGCCAGCTCCATGGTTACATTGAGTTTATCATCGCCTATTTGCGCCAGGCCGCTATTCGCGAAACCGAGCACAACAAGCACGAAGAGCATTCTTCTGGTATATTGGGAGCGTTGCATCATCATATCAAAGCTACTAATTTATACTCTATAACGCTAAATCGTTTTTCAGATTGCACTTGTGGCCGATGATTCACCGTATTCTTGAGATCATTCCTTAGGGAATCGGCTTTTTTTGCTCGATTCGCTTATCCGTTACTAACCTCCTCAGTCACGTTTAGAAACCGCTTTTCTAACGAAAACACCGGCCTGAGACTATTTTGACTTTTTAACCGTTTACTCCTTACCCCATTTCGCGGAATTCCGTAATTTAGACCTATGATTTCATCCATTCGTAAAGAAGACCTGGCCCGATTCGGCAACCTGGAACTGTTGGCAAAACAAGTTGTTGAAGGTTTCATTACCGGATTGCACAAAAGCCCGTTTCATGGTTTTTCGGTCGAATTTGCCGAACACCGACTTTACAACAAGGGAGAATCTACGCGTCACATCGACTGGAAATTGTTTGCCCGAAGCGAAAAACTGTTTACTAAAAAATACGAGGAAGAAACCAACCTGCGCTGTCAATTGGTGGTCGACACTTCGTCGAGTATGTTGTATCGCGGTAAAAACAACCTGTCGAAACTAGAGTTCTCGATGCTTTGCGCAGCTTCCATTGCGGAATTATTGAAGCGCCAGCGCGATGCCGTAGGCCTTTCGTTGTTTGATACCAAACTCGGGGTGCACACACCGGCCAAATCATCGGCTGCGCATCACCGCTTTTTGGTGCACGAAATGGAAAAAGAACTGCGCGAATATTCCGATCAAACCAAAAAAGGAACAAACGCTATTCAGGCTTTGCACGACATCGCCGAATTGTGTCACAAACGGAGTTTGGTTGTATTATTTACCGATCTCCTGGAAGATCCAACACAACTTGATACATTCATGCAAGCCGTTCAGCACTTGCGTCACAACAAACACGAAATTGTGATTTTCCACGTGATCGACAAACAAACAGAAGTTGATTTTGCCTTGGAAAACCGTCCGGTGAACCTGGTAGATATGGAAACCGGTGAAAAAATGAAGTTGCATCCGATGGAAGTGAAAAAGGCTTATACGGATGCCATTCAGGCTTATTTTGCCGAAGTGGAATTGAAATGTGCGCAATACGCCGTTGATTTCATGCCGGTAGATATCCAAAACGGATTGCAGGATGTACTCACCAAATACATGCTCAAGCGACAACGATTGTATTAATTTTGCCGAAAATCAGAAAGCCCCTAAATCAACATGAAGCATTTCTTCTTCCTCATCCTTTTAACCATTTCGGGTTCCGCTTTCAGTCAGCAACTCTTTTACGTTTACGATAGTTTTACGCTAGAATTGGTTGATTCTGTTGACGTGACGGCCAACAAAGACAAAGTGGAATCCAGAACAGTTTCTTTTGGCATTTACAAAGTAGAAAATGTAAAAAAAGGGATGCAGCTCACTTTTACGCGACCGGGTTATGCACCTCAAGTTTTCGATTGCTCCGACGACAAAGCAGAGTCCTATTCAATCATCTTGGATCCTTCTGAATCTTTAGTAAAAGCTTACAGGGCAAAGCTTCCGTATTATGGAAGAACTTCGGTTACCGATAAAAAAGAACCTGAAAAGGCTGCTGAAACCCAAAGTTTGTCTGTAACTGTTCCTGCACCGGAAGACAGTATTTTATCTATTGTAGATCAACAACCGGATTTTCCGGGTGGCCGACCGGCTTTGATGAACTATCTCATGAACAACATCCGGTATCCGCAAGAAGCACTTGAACTGGAGATTAGCGGGAAAGTTTACCTGCAATTTGTGGTAAGTGCAACCGGAAAGGTCTCCAATGTAAGAATTGTCAGAGGCGTGAACTCAGTAATGGACGGAGAGGCATACCGGGTTGTAAAAGCCATGCCAGACTGGACTCCCGGTTACGTAAACGGAAAACCGGTAAATTGTTATTTCGCGTTACCGATTAGCTTTAAACTTCAGTGATTCAGGAGTTATTTATCTAAAAATCAACTATTACCATTTCAGCTTTTACACTTAAATTCGTGTAAGAAGTCATTATCTGTTTTGACATCAATCGAGGCATTTAATCGATTATGAAAAACTTCCCATGGTAACTATTCCATTCTTTTATTAATTTTGCAGGGCAATTACGCATTCGTTACCACACACACATTTTTACATTCGTACAACACTCATTTACTCAAAAAAAACAACACATGAAATTATTATTATCATATCTCAAACGCTACAAATCGCTGGTTTTTCTGGCACTTATCTTAGCTACGATCAATCAGGTTTTTTCACTCTTAGATCCTACAATCTTCGGAAAAATCATTGATTACCTCAACGGATACGTCAGCGGCAAAAAGACAGTTTCGCAAGAAGAGTTTTTATGGGCAATTGCCAGACTACTCGGCGCATCAATCGGTGTGGCCATGGTAAGCCGTATCGCCAAAGCGTTCCAGGATTACTTCACCAACTTAGTGATTCAGCGCATCGGGGCAGATATTTATACCGACGGTTTGAAACACACGCTGCAGGTTCCGTTTCAGGAATTTGAAGACCAACGCAGCGGTGAAACGCTGAACGTTTTACAAAAAGTACGTACCGACAGCGAGAAATTCATCCTCAGTTTCATCAACATTGTTTTTGCTTCGCTGGTGGGATTGGTGTTTGTAATGATCTATACCGCTACCGTTTTCGGCGGATTGATTCCGGTGTACATCATTTCAGCCGTAGCGCTTGGTTTGATCACCAGTTACCTGTCGCGCCGGATCAAAAAAGTGCAAACCACCATTGTACGCGAAACCAAATTATTGGCGGGAAGCACCACCGAAAGTTTGCGGAATATTGAGCTGATCAAAAGTCTTGGTTTGACGAACCAGGAAACCACCCGACTCAACGATACCACACGTAAAATTTTACAACTGGAACTCAAAAAAGTACGTGACATCCGCAGTATTTCCTTTATTCAGGGAACATTGGTGAACCTGACCCGTCAAATCATTTTGTTCATTTTATGTTACCTGGTATTCGGAAGCATTTTAACTCCGGGACAAATCATCACGCTTCAGTTTTTCTCCTTCTTCATTTTCGGACCTTTACAGGAAGTTGGTTCGGTACTCATCAGCTACCGCGAAATGCAAGCTTCGATGGAAAATTTCGAGCAAATTGTGAACACACCACTCGAAGTAAAACCAGTTAATCCCGCACCTATGGGGTTCATCGAGCGTTTGCGTTTCGACAATGTTTCGTTCCGTCATAAAACGGCGCAGTACGATGCGTTGACGAACATCTATTTTGAGGTTGAAAAAGGCGAAACCATCGCGTTTGTCGGACCAAGCGGTTCCGGAAAAAGTACGTTGGTGAAATTGCTCGTTGGACTTTATTCTCCACTCAACGGCGATATTCACTACAACAATATCAGTGTCACGAATCTTGACAAAGACGAATTGCAGCAACAATTGGGTTTTGTAACGCAAGACACACAATTGTTTGCCGGAACCATCCGTGAAAACCTCCTATTCGTGAAACCGAACGCTACCAACGATGAACTGAATCAGGCCTTGTCAAAAGCAGCTTGCGATAACCTCATAGAACGCAGTGAAAAAGGAATTGACACCATCATCGGGGAAGGTGGAATGAAACTAAGCGGTGGTGAAAAACAACGTTTATCGATTGCACGTGCGCTCTTGCGCAATCCGCGACTCATGGTGTTTGACGAAGCAACTTCGGCCCTCGATTCATTGACAGAAGAAGCTATTTCGAATACCATCAAAGCAATTACCAATCAGAAAGAACACATTACAGTATTGATTGCGCATCGTTTGTCGACTATCATGCACGCCGATCGGATTTTCGTTCTCGAAAAAGGTGTGATCATTGAAACCGGAAAACACGAAGAATTGCTCACCGAAAAAGGGTTGTATTACGCTATGTGGCGTCAGCAGATTGGGGAGAGAAGAGAATAATTGTTGAATTGAAAATTGAAAATGTAAAATTGAAAAGGGACTTCATCTTTTCAATTTTACATTTTCAATTTTCAATTAATTACTTTTGATGAGAGGCTTCCAATAAATCAAGAATCGTTTTTACCGGACTGAAAGTCGTGCTTGGAATTTCCACAAAAAGGCTGTTCCAATGCGCCATGCTGCCGTTCCACAATCCCGGAAGTTCGGTGAAGCAGATTTCTTTTCCGCGGTATTTTTTGTTGACGATGAAGTAATTATCCGGATCGCTGTATTGCATGAAATCCACTTTTGAACCATCGTGTAATTTACCTGAACAAACCATCATCACCGGGTTAAAGTGCGTGGATTGAATCATCAATCGGTACTGATCGGCGCGGGTATTGATTTGTGCTTTTTCGACAATTTGTTTTGAAATACGACCTTTTTCGTGCACCCAAAACGGTCCGCCGCCTGGTAATCCTTCGTTGCGTACCATTCCACATACACGGATCGGGCGTTTCAATAATTCCACGATTTGGTCCAACGACTGGTTTAAATCGTCTTCGTGGTACAACTCGTAGGTATCGTTGAGTTGTTGAATCGCTTCAAATGATGGATTTGCGATGATTGCATTGATTTCAGTCTGGACCGCCAACAACAAACCGCCCAACAATTGCTGCGTTCCGATGGCTTCTTCCGAATGGTTCCAGTGCTGAACGTTATCGATGTTTTTAATAAAAATCGCATCAGATTCCAGCGCGTTCAGGTTGCTGAGCAAAGCTCCGTGTCCGGCCGGACGACGCAACGGTTCACCATTTTCACAAAACGCCAATTCTCCTTCTTTGGTAAAGGCAAATGCATCCGTATCCGGATTTTGCTCACTGAAAGAAATCATTGGCTTCTTGCCGGTCATTCCTTCCAGATCCTGCAAACGTTTGTTGATCAATTGCTGAAAAGCCGAACGTATGGTAAAATGAAAATTACAGGTTTGATTGGCTACGGCTAATCCTTGTAAAACGTGTTCATGAAAAGGATTCAGCAAGAACGGTCCGTGTTTGTGAAACGGGATCAATCCTTTGGGTAAATGCGCCAACCCCATTCCATTGTCATTCAGAATATAAGCCACGAAAGCATCAATTTCCATCGTCCGTTCGCTCAACTGATGTTGTACTTCGGGTGGAAACTGATAGAAAAACGCAAAATCTTCGATGTGATTCAGGAAACGCTCCACCTGCCCACGATTTTCTTCAGTAGGTGCAGACAGGAAATCGAACAGGAACTCAAACATCCGCGAACCAGAACCTGAAGCCGGAATAAAATACGCTTTCGACAGATCGGATTGGTGAAACAAATCGCGTAAACGTTTGGCTTCTTCATCGGCAATCGCCACGATTCCTTCGCCCAGTTTACAAGGTGCATGCAATAATAATTCCGGCTGAGCTTGCGCTATACGGGTTTGTTGTTCCCTAAGTGTAGTATTTGGCATTGAATGCAACTATTATGTAGCGTTTTTGTTACTTTGCACCATGCAACACAGTCGTTCTTATTGGTCGTTCTTCCGTCAGGCAAAAGGTCGACATGGCGTTCATTCTCCATTCGTTTTTCAACTCGTGGATACGTGTCTAACGACAAAGGTTGAGAAAAATTTTAACATACTTCGAAAAAAATGGTACGCCGAATTGAAGCACGATCGCGAACCGTTTTCCATCATCGATTTGGGAGCAGGTTCCAAACAATTGTCGAAAACCCGCACCAAACAACAATTGCTCAACAATAGTTCAAGCAAAGGAATCTATGGCGATGTATTGTACCAACTGGCGCATTTCTTTCAGCCACAGCATATTCTGGAACTGGGAACTTCATTGGGAATCGGGACAGTTCAACTGAAAATGGGCTTTCCGAAATCGCATATCATCACTGTAGAAGGTTGTCCCACTACCCTTTCCAAAGCCTGCCAATCGTTTGATTACTGGAAACTCAACGGTATTACCACCATCAATGCTTCTTTCCAGGAATTTCTTGCGCAACCCGTTTTCGTGCAATACGATCTCATTTTCATCGACGGACATCACAACGGAGAAGCTACGCTCGAATACCTCGAATTACTCCAGCAGCATTCCCACGAGGAAACCTTATTTATCTTCGATGACATTCGCTGGAGCGATGATATGTGGGAAGCCTGGGAAACGATTGTAAGCGACGAACGTTTTCATGTGACTGTTGATTTGGGAAGAATGGGGCTTGTGTGGCGACGCCCGCAGCAGTTAAAAGAACATTTCCTCATCCGACCAAAGATCTGGAAAAACCGACTTTTTTAGGGAAACACTAGTCCCCCAGCTCCCTGTTTCGCTAGTTCCCTGAAACAATTATCTTTATGGTTATGAAAATTTACACCAAAAAAGGCGATAGCGGCACTACCGGATTGATCGGTGGAACGCGTTTACCAAAGCACCATATTCGCATCGAATCGTACGGTACGGTTGATGAATTGAACAGCTACATTGGTTTGTTACGCGATTTGATTGCCGACCAAACATTGGCTCCGGTATTGCTAGAAATCCAGGATCGCTTATTTACGATTGGTTCTCATTTAGCGGCCGATCCTGTAAAATCAAAAATGGAATTGCCCAAATTATACGATACCGATGTGACGTTTTTGGAAACGGAAATCGATGCCATGGATGCGCAACTGGAACCGATGAAATTTTTCGTACTTCCTGGTGGTCATTCAACGGTTTCTCATTGCCATATTGCACGCTGTGTTTGTCGCAGAGCAGAGCGTTTAATTGCACATTTGGCCGAAAACGAGCCCGTTGATGCACTGATTGGGGCGTATATGAATCGCTTAAGTGATTATTTATTCATGCTTTCGCGCAAACTCACCAAGGATTTGGGTGCCGAAGAGATACCTTGGCGACCTAAAACCAATTGATTATCAAGTAATTAAAAAATAATCAAAAACATTTTTTTCTTTCCTTGCCAATGGACTTGGATTTTTTGAAAATAAGATTATTTTTGCGCAACAAACACTAATACTCTTTAGAAGATGTACTGGACACTAGAATTAGCATCATATTTGGAGGACGCTCCATGGCCTGCATCAAAAGACGAATTGATCGATTACGCAATTCGCGCAGGGGCACCATTGGAAGTGGTAGAGAATTTACAGGATTTGGAAGACGAAGGCGATATTTACGAAAGTATTGAGGAAATTTGGCCTGACTATCCGTCAAAAGACGACTTCTTGTTTAATGAAGATGAATATTAAGAAATTCAACCTCCTTGATTAAAAACCGCCCTGAATAAGGCGGTTTTTTTTATTTTATTCCATTCACCGCTATCCAAGAGAAGTGCTAAATAGAATTCCCACAAATACCTGCCAAAGGCGGATGGACTCGTGGCAACCAGGAAAGAGAAATTCCGTTTTCAGTATATGAAACAACTACTGACTAATCTTGTATTTTGTCTTGGGTTAGCTACGCCTCTACAGGCCCAGGACACTCTACAGGATAGTGTTCTTGTTGTGATTCCTACTCAATTCCAAAGCGAAACAAACGTACCCTTTTTGACCTGGAAAGAAGAACCGAAAACGTTCGAATTCATGATGTTTGACCGATGGGGCGAAATGATTGCTACCACGAAAGAAAATCCACATTTCATCCTCGAAGATTTGCTCAACACAACCAAGACTGAATTAAAGGACAATTCTACGTACTTCATTCTCCTTAAATTCACCGGTGCAGATGGAATAGAACGAAAAAGTCAGACGCACTCCACTTACTTCGGTTTTTATTGTTCGGGCTAGTAATCATCTGTATTACAGTAAAAACTGTACTTTTGGCTTTGTGTTAAGAATCGAATAACTTGAGCAATATTCCAACAACAATATCACAACCGAACGGACGTTTTTACACTATGTCGCGATGGATAGTGTGTCTTCTTTTCTGTAGTACGATTATTGGCGTTTGCTCATCTGTCAATGCACAGGAATTTCGAAAAGAGGCATTAGATTCGCTGCTAAACCAGCCACACAGAGGACGCATGCCCGGGTTTGCCGTTCGCATTCTCAAAAACAACGAAGTCATTTACACCACCCAGTTCGGGATGGCTAATACACGAAAAAAAATCCCGATGGGCCAAACTTCCATCATGAACATCGGGTCGGTAACCAAACAATTTACCGCATATTCGATTTACTTGCTGGAAGAACGTGGATTGTTGCTCACAACCAACGACATTCATACCTACTTGCCTGAACTTCCCGATTTTGGCCACCCGATCACACTCCGTCATTTGTTGGCACACACCAGCGGGTTGCGCGATTATCCCGATTTGATCTCGTTGCTGAATCTATCCAACAATCACAACCTTCAGTATTCGGAAATGGTCGGATTTCTGCAAACGCACAAAGAACTCAACTTTGTTCCCGGAGCACAATTCTGTTATTCGAATACGGGTTACATGATGTTGGCTACGATTATAGAACGCGTTTCCAACCTGTCGTATGCACAATTTCTAAAACAGGAAATTTTCGATCCGCTGGAAATGAAAACAGCGTTTGTAAATGAGGCTATTTTGAGTGAACAATCAGACGGCACAACCAATTACCTCATCAACGAACCCAAAACCAAGGCATTTAAAAGTCGCTCTCACCGTGATGTGCTCGGTGCTACCGGCGTTTTTTGCTCGCTCGAAGATTTAACGCGGTGGAATCAGTTGTTTGTGAACCACGAAACAGGAGGAAAACGTTCGGCGGTGATTGCCAAAATGGAAACCGGATTTACGTTATCAGATGGTTCCAATTGTCATTATGGTGGCGGTTTGATTCTGAAAAATTACCGGGGAGAGCGTGTAATTGAGCATTCAGGCGGCTGGGGAGAATACCTCACGCAATACCGACGGTTTCCGGCCAAGGGAATCACCATCATGATTGTCACCAACAGTTTGCTCGATTCGCCGTTTGAGATTTGTGACAAGATTTCGAATCTCCTGATCGGTTTCGATGACCAGATTCACCCCGAACCATTGCAATTTGAAGGTTTATCGCTCGCTGAAATGGATGGTACCTATCTGTCGGAAGACAATATTATCCGGCATGTTACCGGTGACGATTCCTCCCACCGGCTTCGGGTGTACAATTCGGGGAAAACTATTTACAGTACCTATTCGCTGCAAACCATCGAATCGCTCGCCGACCAAACAACCGGTTTATTTTTCAGTGATTCGGCCGGCAATGAATTGGTATTCCATGTATTGAATGACAACACCAAACAGTTCATCTGGTACGCAGGTACCTATTTTCAAACCAAACGTATCTACACTTCCGTTGCTCCGTTTACCGAATTAACACCAGCGTTTCAGGGCAGTTATTATTCCAAAGAAATGAACCGGACGGTAAGAGTGAAATACAACCGCCGAAAGCAGGAATTGGTGTTCGTTCTTTTCAGGTTGATCCGTTATCGCATGAAACCTGTGGGCCAATCGGTTTTTCAGGTTGAAATAGACGACGATCCGTACATCATTCGTTTCGTAGACGATACCATTGTGTTTGGGAATGATTGGGTGTATAATCTGAAAGTCGTTCGGAAATAACCTGCCTTATCAAATCCAGTCTGTTGAAATCATTTTAGGATCAGCCGAATACCTGCTCAAAGATTCCGCATTTTTGACGCGTAATTATGTCTATTGACCTTAAAATGCAAACGATGAAATCCACTCGATCAACCCGAAAAACAATCGCCGCTTTGGCTTTTACCCTTATCACCTCTTCCCTGTTTTCTCAAAAAACAGAACTTCAGGTGCTCAGTGCAGTTGTGAAAGATGCCGTGATTCCGAATGCACAGGTTATTTTTCAGAAGAACGGTGAAACGTCTATTACCGCCACCACTGATAGCCAAGGGAAAATAAGCATTGCTGCTCCGTTTGGCGGTGTGGATGATGCTTCGGTCACCATTATCATTAAAAAAGAAGGCTACTCGACATTGGTCACCAAAGGACCATGCAATAAACTGGTTTACGCCATTAGTCCAACAATGAAAACACTGGACGGTTTGCGGGTTGTATTGAGCTGGAACGGAACACCGCAGGATTTGGATTCGCATTTATCGTTTCCGGGTAATCACATCTTTTTTCAGAAAAAAACAGGTACAAAAGCCAACCTGGATGTGGATGACACCGACGGTTTTGGTCCCGAAACCATTACGGTTGAAAAGAAAGAAGCCGGTAAAAAATACATTTATGCCGTGCACAATTTCTCGAAAATGAGTGAGATTGACAACACGAGTTTATCCGACCTGAGTAATGCCAAAGTTTATGTGTACATCGGTAATACATTGATCAAAACCTATACTGTTCCTGCGGGAAGCAAAAAAGGAAATATGTGGACGGTTTTTATGATCGATGAGAACGGCAATTTTGTCGATATCAATACCTTCAACAATTCTTCTTCCTCGCTCAATACCGGTTTGCAGCTTGAGGCGTACCTGGAATCGAATGAAACATTCACTCAAACAGCGGCTTCGATGGCGAATATCCAGGAATCCATCAATGTCAACAGCCAGGGCGAAACGGCTTACCACGATGGCGATTTGGAAAGTTCGGTAACCTATTACCAACGTGCCATCGATCTTGATCCGAATAACGATCAGGCCTATAGCAACCTCGGACTTTCATTCCAGAAATTAAACCGCGAAGCCGAAGCTATTTGGGCAAACCGTAAAGCAATCGCATTGGCGCACGGCGCTGACGAAAAAGTAGTAAAAGCCAGTTCTCATTTCAACATTGCCAAAATCTACGAAAAGAAAGGCCAATGGCAGGATGCGCTGAATCATTTCACACTGGCGAAAAGCTTCAATGCCAATACGGCATATGACAATGGGATTAAACGAATGAAGGAGAAGTTAAAGTAAGTATTACAGTTTTTAAGTTTCTTGAGTTGGTAAGTTCGAACTTAAAAACTTACTAAATTAAAAAGCCCCGGATCTATCACTAAATCCGGGGCTTTTTATGTTAAAACCAATTATTGTAAAAAAGCAGTCAATGCAACGCGATCCAATCTTACGGTATCAGTGTTAGAAACCGGCCGCGCACCAGTAATAATTACCCAAAAACCTGCCGAAACAGATGGAATAGTGATCGCTGAGTCTAAAGATGCCATATCCTGGCCATCCAGCGAGAACGTACTTGCCGCAGTACCTGCTTTCATTGTTGTGTTTGAAATCAAACTGAACTCTCTGGACAATCTTAACGAAATGGTAGCGGAGGTTGTTTTGTAGGAACCTACTAATGTTCCTCCGGTACTATTAGATGTGTGAAAATAAATTTTGAAGGTTTTACTATTGGTCCCTCCATTTGTCACCCCTATCCATGCTGAAAGATTCAATTGATCTCCGGCGGCCAGTGTACCAGCAGCTATTTGCTTGGAAAACAAGATAGTTTCAGTAGTTGTGTTGCTAGGCAGAGTCAATGAACTGCTTGTAAAATCCAATCCTAAACTGACCTGACCTTTTGGCAATTGTGCTTTCGGAACCCGGGTACCGGAATCTAAACTTGCATAACCGCTGGCAGCGCCTTTATTGGCAGCTACTTCACGATCATTAATTTGTCCCTGTAACCTCCCCATCCCTGCTAATACGGAGTGGGCAGAAGTAATTGTAGTGACCCCCGGGCCTGAAGTTACACTAAGACCTGCCAGTGTCGTTGCCAAAACACGAGCAGTAGTAAAATACTGATTTGCCTCCTCCGATACTTGTGAGGTCGTATAATCGTTCGACATCGGAATTACAGCTCCGGTACGTCCGTTCCAGGAAGAAATGGCATCCGTATTATCGACTTTTTGCCAGACAGTACCATTACTGATGACCCAGTCACCGACTTTCCATTCATTAATTCCGTCAACATTAGTGGTATTATTTGTACTAACCACATAGTACCAGCCTTTATTGCCTGATGCATTCCCAGTTGCCGGGCTACTACCTGTACCATTCCAGGCACCCTGATAACTGGCAGCCCCAAGTACAGAAGCAGGAAGCTGACTCGTAGGAATTTTACCCGATCCATCCAATTCGGGATAGCCACCTGCAGTTCCTTTTTGTGACTTTAATTCACGATCATTCAGTTGCCCCTGCACTTTTCCCATCGCTGTTAATACGGAATCGGAAGAAGTAACTGCGGCTACAGGACTTGACGGTACACTCAGGCTTGCCAATAACACCGCCAATACACGGGCTTCTGTAAAATATTTGTTTCCTGCTTCGGTTACTTCGTCGGTGTCATAATCTCCTGATTCAGGCATTACTGCTCCGGAACGGCTGTTCCATGAAAGCACGGAATCCGTATTATCTATTTTCTGCCATGCTTCGCCATTGCTGATCAGCCAGTCACCTACTTTCCAATCAGAAATTCCGTTTACAGAAGTGTTTCCTTCCGTTCCTACCACATAATACCAGCCGAGATTACCTGCTACCGCTGTGGGAATAGCAGGTAAATTAAGATCGGCATCCCAGGTAGCCTGGTAATGCAATGAACCTGTTATCGAATCAGGAAGTTGGGTGACCGGAATTTTACCACCCGAATCGAGTGTTGCAAATTGATCCTGCGCAGCGATAAAGGACAATAGTGTGGAAAGTGTTACTTTCTTGGTTTGAGCGTCGTTGACTAGTGCCAGCAAGTCAGTCAGTGTTAATGCACTCGCCGAGGTTAGTTCCGAAATACGTTTATTAGCCATGATGATTTAAATTTTAATGTGATTAATTGTTTGATTAGATAATAATGGTTCCTGAATTATCTTCCAGACCTAGATTGTCTTCTCCGTCAACGGAAAGGAAATGTTGGTCGCAGATAAATTCCTTGTGTGTTAAATTGAATAAGCCCGAAGCATTTTCCACCTCCACTCTGAAACGGTGATAGATCGGATTTTCATCTTCATCTTCGCGCGGAAGTAAAGCCGTAGCGGTGAATTCTACAAAATCCGGTTCGCCCGAACCATCCAGCAGTGGATAAGACAATCCGCCTGTAGCTTGTTTCACTTTGTGAATCTCGTTCCAGTTACCGCTGCTGTTCATTTTTTGCAGGGAATAAGTTCCGTTGTAACAGGTCGGGCTCCATACAATCTGCACTTCTTCAAACGTGGTTTCGGTTACATCACCGAAGATGAAAGCCAGATCAGGAGCTTCCGGATTGACAGGATCAACGAGTGTCGTTCTTACCACATCAGAAGGACGGGAAGGAACATCTACAATGATCGTGGCATTGCCGTTCAGGACGTTTTGCACATCGCGCACTTCTCGAATAGCGACCAAGCGGTAATACAACGATTCACCGTACAACGGGAAATCAACATCACTGAAATCGTCGATGATCGGATCGCCCCAGGCAATGGTTTTTACCTTTTTCATAGTACGCACACTGAGTGAATCCAGTTCATCTATGCAACGGTAGATTTCCAACTTCGTGATCTTTTCGTTCTTACCGTACGAATTCAGCTCAAATAAAACAGCGCTTGGTTGTTCCAAAGATGCATTCGGTAACTGAGTAATGGCTTTACGAATCTGAGGTTGATCGGGAGCAAAGGAATTCACCATTTTCACCGGACCTAATGTTCCGCTTGGTTCACTCAATTTGAACTTATCGTCCATTTCCATCGCACGATAGAAATAAAGATTAATCGAAGCTCCGTCTAGGCTGTAATCGGTGAAGCGTACAATCGTTTCTCCTTCATCTTCATACGTTCGCACCATCGGGTAGATATCGTTGGTGATTGGATCGAGAATATTTCCATTCGTATCGCGCAACACCGAAGGTTTGGATGAAGTCGGTTGATCTGCTTTCAAATGCGCAAATACCGGCGGTTGTTCGTTGAGCGCAATAAATGCTTGTTGAATGGCTAAACGGATAATGGCCGCTCCTTTTACTGTTTTACCGTAGATGTTTTTGTCGCGAGTCAATGTAAACGGCTGTTCAATCTCTGGCAATACGCTAAACGGTTTACATAATCCACCGGAAGGAACATAAGCACCCGGACCTATAAGTGGAAGCGTGGTTTCAAACGGAATAAAGAAATCTGCATTATCAGGCATCGGCCATCTGAAACTTCCTTCGGACGTTACCAATTCTTTGAAAACGCTGGCGTCACCTGGATCCGCAATCGTGTTGATGAGAATATCCCATAGTTGCGGATCGTTGGCGAAATTATCAGGGAACGAAGCCCAAATATCCTTGATTCCATCAGTTTCGTCGGTCCCGTTGATCGTCTCATTGGTGTACAGCATATCCAGAATGGCATCGTTGCTCGCCCGGAAAAATGCCAACGCATAAGGCGCTCTGCCACCTTCGGTATTGATTTGTGTATCAAACGTGTAAGTGCTTTTCCCGTAAAAGTCAGGACGAGTAGCATAAAGCGGACCTTGCGGTTGGGCCGGGGCCAGCGGAGCCGTGATCTTTTGGGCCAATAAAACCGTTGGTGTGGCCAAAAACGATTGCAGATTGTTCTTCACATCCACCGAACGCACCGACATTAAGGTTTGTTTGTTTCCCGAAGTTGGCGCATTGCTGACCGGAAGAATAGCCGCATCGTCGAAATGTACACCGCCGGTTACAATAGCTGCACCTGTCACCGGATGTAAACCGTTGGAATGTTCCAGGTAAATTTTATAAGAAGGATGATACGTCCCGGTTTGCGGAACATTCAAATCGAGCGTATAGATATCCGCCGGACTTACATCCTCGGGATCAAGCGGCACAAAACCGGGATCCTGTATCACCACCGCCAGATCATCGAAGCTTGTTGAGGTTAAATTACCCAAATACGAAACCGGGTATACCTGTTTTTTACCGGAGACATCTGCCAGACGAATCGTTCCTTTGTTCCAGGTCACACGCGAATCGGTGTGCGGAAGCAAGGTATGTGGCGAAAACAACTGTATGAATCCTGTTCCGTTTCCGTTATCATCCAGTAATGGTTCCATCGTAAATTCAGTAACGATTCCTCCGACCACAAAACGAGAACTTGTACCGTCGTTTTCCAACACGTATTCAATGTTGGCAAGCTGCAACTCACTTAAAGACTCGCCCAGAATTGTGATTGTGTTGTTGGGTAAGCTAAGTGCTGACAAAGTTCTGTTTAAGATAAAATCCAGTATGCCGCCCGTCTCGGAAACATCCGGAAGATCAGTGGATAAGGTAACAATCGTAATGCCCGGTATCAAATACGGTTCCGCATCTGTAACCGTGTACACGCCGTCGTTGGCTGCATTTCCAAAAATCCTGACAGTAGCGCCTGGTTGTAAATCACCCGACCATTCTCCTTCAAGATGAACGGTATTGGTACTTTGTCCTACGATTGGCTGCCGTGTAGCGTATTCTACTGTAACACCACTGGTTTGTGACGATTTCAACGGATCATGCAACGCAATAACGGTGTTGCCTGAAACAATTTCAGCAGACGCAATCGTATAATTGACCAATTGAGTCGGTGAATAACGCAAACCGATGCTTGCATTGGTATAGTTCTTTTCTATATACACTTTTGTGCTATGCTTCAAATCCCAATTCGATGGATCAGACATGTTTTCGATCGTGAAAAACAAATCGCCTACTTGCGGCAGTTCAATCGTTTCCTGCGACAGGAATTGATTTTGATTTGCCGGATCGGGTGCCGAAGCCTGATTTTGCTTCAGTGCTTTTACCTTGAATTTTGGGTTGGTCCCCGTAGTATCAAAACCTTCAATCACAAAATGTGAACTGCCTGTACTCAAAAACGAACCAACGAACTTGGCAGAATTTGGCGCTGAAATGACAGGCTGAACCGTTTCGGCCGGAAAGGTGCTCGTAATTTGGTAGGATCCGGTTTCGACTATGGCTGTATCGGCATCCAACATTGTGACAGCCGTTACTTTTCCTTTTACAACAATTGGTTCATCCTCACGGAAGAAAAACTCGGCATAATCGATCGTCGGATGCGCGTGATTGTGCACGTGATTCCAATCAAACGTCGTACGCACAAGGGTTTTATCCACGTTGCTATCCGGTAAATCTGCTAATAAATGCTGTTCCTGCTGTGTTGTGAGGATCAGTGTTTTATCTGCAATTTCCACTTCAGCAGGATCTTCATCCTGGATGAGCTGCGTGGCATAATTGAACGGTGGTAACAAACGCGCTACTTTCGGGAAAGTTGTCGTGGCATCTTTTGTATTACTCAGCGGCGAAATACGTGAGAACCAGTTAATCGCATAGGCAGCGTAAACATGCGTTCCTTCTTCCTCCTCCTGGTGTGTGAACAATCGTGGTGTACCGTTTTCCAGAATAGGAACAGTTTCAGGAATACCAGTGACATCTTTATACTCCGTATCGTAATTGATTTCCGGCTTGCGGTAACCCGATTCACTCTGTTCCTTGTATTCCAAACCATAAGCAATCGGTTGTGTTTCCAGCGAAAGGTCAAACTCGTAAGTACTATAGAAAAACGGCCCGAACGCCAGCTCGTGATTGTATTTCCCACGATTGATATTGATAAAACGCAGGTTTTCATGTGGTGCATAACCGTTGATATCCGTCAACAATGACGGCGTACCGGTACCATTATCAATTTCAACTCCGAATGTCAGGTTATCCAATGCCGGAGCTTTTGGCAAGCGGTAATCAGTTTTGCTAGTTGGCAGTGTCATGTACAAGTGTGTACGCAATACTGCTTCGTTGTTAGGAGCTTCAAGAGAAGCAGTGGTCACGTACTCCATGCAATAAACATACGAGTACGAATCAGTCGATTTATCAACATGGCCCAATCCAAAAATGCGGCTCAGATGATAATCCAGTGAAAGTAATTTCAACAATTCGAGATAACTTGCCTGCTGTACTGCTACATCTTCCGGATCATCGGAAGGTATTGCCAGAATCGCTTTCGGATCACTTACACTTCTTTTCAGATAGGTATGAATGAAATGCTGCAGGCTGAGCGGATCATTCCCATCGTCGGCTGTTGAACTGAAACTGAATCCGTCTCTTCGCCAGCGCTGATTATAATTTTCTTTGTTGATCGTGAATTCCCCGGATGGCGTAGTGTTGTTGAATTTTGGCCAATGTCCGCCCGTACCATCTATATCGGTTGCCATGAACCTGTCACTCATTCGGGTGTCATTAATTGTCAAAGCAAACTCATCTCCGATCTCTGTCCAGGCCCCTACCCGCTCATCTTCTAAATTACTTGCCAGAATGAAATCCTGGTAGGTAATAAGGTAAATGGAAGTGATTTCAACATTGGACGAAGCAAAGCGGATATATTTCGTGTTTTCACTGAAAAACTTATTATTCGACGTACTTGTAAAGTGCTTGCGCACATTGAGCTGTTTTGTCACTGGATCAAGAGAATCGGGGGTTCCCACAGCTTCTACACGAAGAGAATATGGCGGTTCCGACTTGGCTTTAACTGCCGCGAATTCATAATAAAACGCCAGTTTAGTATCGGCATGAAGCTCAACTACTCCTGCATAGGCAATCAAAAATTCCTTCCAGTTACCGGTAAGCGATCCGCCAAAATCAGCCAGTAACGCATTGTAATGCAGCGTATCGGTGAAAATCAACCGGACAGTCGTCTCAGTATCTGCCGGATCGTTGTCCACTGCTAAGTCATAAGCCCAGTTCCATTTGCCGTCGATCTGTGAAACACTGTCCGGAGCGTTGGTCGTAATAAGTTCAACATGATGTGGCTTTCCTTCAAACTTCCGACGCATGATCCGCACGTAATCGTTTGATTTGTTGAACCCATCAGTAGTTACGTAAGGCGCGCTCCCTGTATAATCTCCTTTCGGTAAATGCTGGTCGCCGAGGAGTTTTAAAAAGTCCCATTTGAGGTGACGCCCCGAAACCGTTTCGTCTGTTCCATCGGAGCCGACTGCCTGTAAGTATGTATATCCTGACTGGAAGAGAGGTGAATCCTCTGTTTCTGCGTGTACTATTGCCATTGTGTTTAAAGTTAGATTGGGTAATTATTAAGGTCGATTTTTGCTGCTGTGACACTTGCAGGATCATTTTCATAAGCAACACCATTATAGATTTTGTAATTGAAAATAAACCTCAGTTTACTTGTCTGGTTCATATCAAACGAATAATCGGCCGGCGTGATGAATACCTGCGAACGGTCTTTTGAATGCACAGCAGTAAACAATCCAGGAGCGTCCACATAAATAGTTCCATTAAATACTTGTACTGTAATTGCATCCTCCAGTATTTCCACCGGAATTTTCGGATCGTTGAACGGTTCTGGGTTACGAACCAGGATTCCGATCAGGTTTTCGCTGTTTCTCACAAGGTTGAACTCCGTGGTCACAGCAGCCTGAAGACGATTTGCATCGATTCTTAAGACACCGTTCATCAACTGGTCAAAGCGTTCTGCATATTGCTGCACCAAAGGAGCTTCTGCATCTGTAAAATCTTCCGGAGCATCAGCAGTCATTACTTTTTGAGCAAGTGCAAAGTCGATCGTACCATCAATTGCCAATGGGTAAACCGCTTCACGTAAAATAATGGTTTCGATGCCTTCCTGGACCGTTTTCAAAATGTAACTGGTCACCTGCTCTGCGAAACTGGCGTAGCGCGATGTCTGGAATACATAACTGTGTACCACCGATTCGAATGCTTCCGGCGCAAGTGTGGCACCAATACGTGGTTTGTAGCGTGCCACAAACTGAGCAGTGTACAACTTCAATGGTTTCAGATTGATGTTTTTTTCCGATGAAATATCAATTGGGGTCATTGGTACGTATGCTTCACAGGAGTTTCCATTGATCAACAGATTATTGAGAATACCTATTTCACTGTTTACCTCATTGATTAAGGTTGGTGGTTCACCCAACGCAGACGCATGTGAAATACTGTTGGCGATGAAACCATGTGTTCCGGGATCATCATCAGGAATCACTGACGGAGCAGGATTCAAAACGCGAATTTCCAGTGAAGATTCCGCAATTTTCGGATTGCCGGTATGCTCATAATCGACCCAGTCTGTGTAGAATTGGTACACATGATTGTAGAGATAGAACAAGCGCAGTTTAGCGTTATCATAGAACAACGGCTTGGCATTAATGAGCTGACTGTCGGCATTCGGGTACGATTTGGTGTAATCGATATATGTTGCCAGGTTTGTTAAACGGAACTCATCCGCTCTTCCTAACTCATCCAGAGCAAAATAATCAGCCCGAGCCACGGAATCAATTGCACTCGAAACTAATTTCGGATAACGGTGGAAATGCCCGATCGGTCCGGCTGTGCGGAAACCATAGGTTACTTTTTCGGTATAAGGCCCATACAGCGGAGTGCTGCCACCCTCTCTATACAAACGATCTTTTGTGATAATCCGCACGGCGAATGTGGTATTCGGGCGCCAGATCGGCTGAAGTGTTTTGTTGATCGATTGGATCATGGTTGCGTTGGCTGCTTCCTGCACTTCCGACTCCGGAACGGTTTGATTGAGCAGGTAATTTTCCAGGCTCAGGTAACACAATTTATAGAAACCGGTCGCACAAGCGCTGTAGGAGTTGGAAAGATTGTGACAGGTAGAACCGATAAAACGTACGGTTCCGCCACCAACAACATCAAAAATAATTAGAAAATTGTTGTTTTGGCCTACTGCATCATCCGCCGTATACATAGCAATACTCTTCACGCCAGTAATGGTGCTGTAATCGAGTTCGAGCACCTCATCAAATAAACTGAGCGTATACAAACACGAATATCCTAAGGTATCAGTGATGGTAAAACTTAGTGAGACCGGTGTAAAATGAGTTTGTGTCAGCATCACCTGCTCACCGTCATGCGGAGTTCCTGTATACAATGATGAATTAAAGAATGGATCATATTCATCTTTGAAGTCACTAAACAATTCTACCGAAGCATCTGTGAAATGGTCGTAATGGATTAATGTATCAAGGAAATCTTTGATATCATCCAGTATTACCGATTGGTTCGGTACAGCGTTGGTCACAATTCCGGTTGCCGAACAATCGATCGGTTCAATGTGAATGTAGTCAACACCACCTTCGTCGCTTGGCGTAAAGTCAATACCATCTTCGTAATCGTCGGTATAATTGCGTGTATATACCAGCGTGTATTCATAATTGTTCAAACCGTATTCTGCCGGTAAAACAGGTGTACGACGGTAATACTTCACAACCGTTTCAGGCGCCTGTGAACGCAACAACAGGTTGGTAAATTTCATCGGTTCGTTAAAGAAAATCTCCAGCTTCGCACCGGGTTCCATAAACAATCCGTTGGCAATACTTTCATAGGTTGTATTGATCACCGTTCCGTCTGAATTCAAAACACGGAACAACACATTTTGATAGCTACGTAAGGTATTCTGCGGGTAAATATCATTTAACGCATCCGAACCGAATGTGATACAGGTATTTGGAATAGGGTCACCCGGACAGAAAATAGTTCCGTCGTTGACACCAAAATTCTCAATTGTATAGGCATTTCCGGTACCAGATGTGTAAGACAGAGGCGTGGTAGCAAGCAAACGAAGCTTGTTGTTTACACCTGGTTGTTCCTGCTGCCAGTAACCCCATTTCAAATCAGCTAAAAGAATTTGTTCTTCCGGTCCTTCTGCTGTGTCTATTAATGCCTCGCCCAAAATTTCACCTACAGAGCCTGGTGCACTTTCGTAGATCGGACGTAAAGCGCCGTAGAAATCATACGGACGCCATTCGGCTGTAGGTGTAGCCGCCTCATCCCAGTAGAAAATTTCGACATTATCGAGGTAAAACTCATGGCGTACACGATCCGATTTTCCCCGCAATGGTGGTGAAAACTCTACAAATTTCGCGGGAGTTGATTGTCCGCCAATTCTACCAAGGTTGTTGGAACCACTGGCGCTTACATTCATGCCTTTCTTGAACTCGATATCCAGGAAGGCATCTACAGGAACGCGGTAATCATCGCTACTTCCTGTAATCCAGGTATCAGGTGCCGGAATTGATGAAGCAAGTGTCGCCGCAAGCGGAAAACGTTCGCCCGTGACCATGTGCGTCATACTCGCTACCTTGGCGATATCTGCCGTATCAAGGTCACTTCCATCACCAACCGCACCAACCAAAAGCGGTATACGGTTGATATCCAGATCTTCGTTGAAACTCCAGGTAAATTCAAAACGGGCACAACGTTCTTTTTTGAGAACGGTCACACACACTTCAAATTCTCCGGTCACAATATGCGGATTTGGAGCTTCGGCAGCCAATGTGGCGCTTCCTGATACACTGAATCCAAAACCACAGATTTTAATACCGACTTTTCCACCCATTTTGATGGCGCCGCCGATCTGTTTCGGACGTTTACTGATTTTACCGAAAGTATCAATGTAAGCTTTCAGTTCGGCACTCAACGGACCGAATGATTTTGCCCATTCGAATTTCACGCCGGCCCCCAAACGAATGCCGTTGTTCGACATCATCAGGTAGAAATACATGTTCAGAATATCGAACAAACGGGCCTGGATTCTTCTGTCATCAGGAGTTTCACGCCCTACATTCACATACCAAGCCGATGAATCGCCCCAGAAAAAGCCAAGTTCGATAACTCCGTCAACCGTTACCAGTTTTCCTTCGTCACGCAACTTGTAATTGATTCCGAATCCGGCTTCAATGGATTGCTTTGTGATGGCAATAATGGCAAAGAATGGTGGATCGGGATTGGTATCGAGACTGATCCGTTCCTTGAGGAATTGTGCTTGTCCCTGGAAGAGGAACACATCCGGCAACGACAAGAGGAAAAACAACTTCGCTGAGAAAATTTTCCCTGAATCGGAACTGGTAGCCAACGAAACGCCGGCACCAACACTGAATCCGTTTTTGGTATCGAATTTCGAAACCTGGATTCCTTCTTTATAGTCAGGGTCTATTTTGGCCTTGTAGTATTGCCACCATTCGCCGTCTTCCGGTATTCCTGCGGAATTTTTCGTGGCTACGTATTTTTTACCCAGTAAAGCACGGAAACCGTAGATTCCCAAACCGGTTGTCCCCAACGGAATTGCCTTGGACATTTCAATTTCCAGGTCGACAATAAACGACGGCACTTTCGGATTGAGGCGCATGGCAGCGCTTCCTTTCAATCCACGGAATTTTGGTAAACTTACACTGACGCCACCAATGTATTCCTGGCTGTTTTGTAAAATGCTGAGTAATGGTTCCTCAGTAAGGGGTGGAATCTTCGGTTCGGCGATCGACAGGAATCCGCGAATCACAACCGCCGCTTTTTCCGGATCGGTACCGCTTGGCAAGATGATATCAACCTTGAGGCTTTCGAGGCGGATAAACCAATCAAAATCTCCACCGTCGACCGTATAATAATACTTGAGCCCTTTACCGTGCGCTTCCACTCCGCCCGGCGTGGTTTTTACGCCACCATCAAACCCGAAGAATTTGTACTTGCGGTTGTCTTTTTCGTAAGCTCCCATGTGAATTCCGGTAATAGACAAGGTCGCCGGGCCGAACTTAAGCGTAACCGCTTTCGGCAATGTCAATTTTCCGCCTTCGAACTCAAAAGAACCATCGTCGTAAATCAGCATTTTTTTGATATCCAGTTTATCCGGCAGGAATTGCTCGGCGAAACCTTCTATCTGGAAATCGAGTTCACCGCCAATACCGATGTAGAAGCGTCCATCGTCCCCTTGCTCGCGACCAAAGAAGATGCTTTGGATCTGAAAATCGAACACGTCTTCGATTCCAATTTTCTTAAACGCCGGATCGGCCGTTGCAACGATGTTGAACTCGCCATCCTGACCAATGTGGATATCAATATCGATGGTGGCTTGTTCACCGGTTTCGTCTTTGAATCCCGGAATTTTGAGCCATCCGTGAATATCAGAACTGATGATCGCGTTTTGCTGAAACACAAGTTCGAAACCTTTGAGGCCGACCTCGAAATCGGAGCCGAATTTCAGTCGCAGTAATCCCTGATCAGCTTCGTCATCTGCAGCAATCAAAGGATCTACAGACCGCATGCCGATGGTTCCGGAGATGCCACCTGTTCCTACGAGCAGGTTATTAACGAAGAGTTCGGCGGAGGAAGAGCCAGAGTTGTGGCCCCAGTCTGTTGGGAAGCCGATGGAGCCTTCGGTGATGTAGACACCAATGAAATCTTCGGGGCGTTCGTCTGCAATGGCTTCGGGGATGTTTTTGGTACGGGAGAGGTCGAGTTTAGCCCCTGTAAAGCCTAATGTGAATTTAGAATTAGCAATATAAGACGGTGTGAAAGACAAATCTCCTATACTTTGAAAATCAATTCCTGATTCCGAACTAAATTCTACTGAGCCGATATTGAATGTTAGAAGCGACTTTGGGAAGCCTGAATCTATCGGTTTAAAGATATTCTCAGGAAATTCAACAGCCGCATTGATACTTTCCAATTTCAAATTGAACTTGGGAGTAATAATACTCAACAATTGTTCATTATCAATCCGATCTATCCATTTTTGAAATACCTTTTTTAGATTATCCCAAAACTGGTCGAACGAAAAATCAATACCCACAAATAAATCAAAGACAACTTTAGAAGTATTAATATCTTGTTCATCAAATCGTTCAAGCATTTCCAAAATTGCTTCCTGATGACTAAGCCCTTCTGTTAGATTAAGTTGAAAGCCTCCCGAATTATAGGTGTTAAAGAGACTAGTGAACTCCGAGACGACATTGGTCCCTCCAATAAACGTTTGTAAAATACCAAGAATAAATTCTTCATCTGAAATCTGAGCTAAATCCTTAAAAATGTCAAAAATCGAATCAAATGTATTTCCGAAACTTTGAAAATTGAACTTATCTCTATATCCCAGTATGGGCCAATCATAAGAAAAACTTATTGGAAAAAGTGAGCCTTCTTCGGTTGGATTAGGGTTTAAAACTAACCTAATACCTTGTGCGCCGCCAATACCAAACCCTAAGTCCTGGGCGGTAATCAGTTTAAAATAATAATTAGCGCTGTCTCCTTTTGGAGATCTTCCGATAACTGCTTCTGAGAAGAAAAGCTTTGCTAGAATAGCCTCTACACCTTCTTCTAAAATCAGTACATCAAATGGAATTGATTCAGGTTTAAGTATTGCAGTTATATTGCTATACAATTTGGTTCCTACTGCCATTATTGTTGTGGTTATGGTTTAACATTACAAGGCCATACTTCAGGTGTAATGGCCTTTTTATTATTTTCTTTCAGCCTTAATTCATTCTCTTTATTATTTGAGTCAAAGCTTGTTTGCTCTAAAAGACAATTTTCCAAATCAATCATCAAGGTATAGGCAGATTTCGTTTCATCACCTTCTATTATTTTACCTGACTTTGACGAAACCATGGGAAGTTGACCAATCTTGCCACTGCATGAAGATGCCGTCTCCATGTTATTTTTATCACAGAAGTGAGATTTTGAATAGTCCCATTTATCATTTGAAGACATCCATCTTTCTTCTTGCCTCAACAACGTATCAATTCTATTCATTGATAATATGATTGTACTTTTTGAAATAGTTACATCTGAACTGTCTTTCCAATTAAGGAGGTAAATTGTTTCAAAAAAGGCCATCGTAGAATTTTCACCAGGCTCACAGCTATATTTAGTATATCTCGTTGATTCTAAATATCGATCTCTTCTGAAAACCAAATGGTCATCTTGATATGTCAAAAACACCGTTGTGTCAATTGTAGCCTTACTAATTGAGTAAAATGCCCAATTGCCTTGTTTCTTTCCATTAATGTAGGTTCGTTCCTCGCATAATCGTCCGTCCGGGTACCAAAATCTCCAAATGCCTGTTGGTTGTCCATGTACCATTTCACCTTCCGATAGAGGTGCATCATTTTTATAGTAAGTTTTCACAACGCCGTTCTCAACCATCACATTTGATTTTTCGATATTCACTAGATCAAGAAGGTATTTCCAGTTTCCGTATGAAGTATCTTTTTTAGCTGAACTAAAAGCCAATACAATATTCAAAAGCTCAGGTAGTGGAATTTTGTTAACTCCGAAATAATCCAATCTTGCAATGGCACCATAGCAAACCGGTAAGAACGTGAATCCTTCCAAGTGACATGATTTTAATTTTTCAGATTCAACGATGGAATGTGGAAAACCGTCCAAGTCAAATAAATCTAGTTCAAAAGAACTCCGAACGTTAGGCTTCCGTATCACCAATGATTCTAATTTCTTAAGTTTCAGAGCTTCTTTGATGAAAAATGGATCTCCAAAATACTTTAAGTGAAAAGTTGAACCATCATAAATATTAGGATTTATATAAACTCCTGACCGGCTCTCATCTCCCTGAACTGTCAAATGTTTAACATTCTTAAATGACTGAATAGATGATGGGTAACCTAAATGTGGGCAAATATTTAACCAAACCACTTTGTTTTTTGAGTGTTTTGGTAAGTAAGGAGCTCCTAAAATGTAAGCATGCTTAGAACTAAAATGGTTACTTCTATAGTTATTGTTAATATGAAACTGCCCATACTTTTCTATTGGCTTATTGTTAGACAATTCAAATGAATAAACCTCTTCAGCCATCTCATTTTTTTTACGCGAATCATACAGCTGCGTGTTATACATTTTGATCGATAAATTATTCCTATCCCTCTCAATGAAATTCGCAATGGTTTGATCAGCTCTTATACAAAAAGAAGTATTGAACTGCTGCGAAAGCGTTTGTCCCATTTGAAAAGCCGGGAATCGGCCATCATCTCCCACGTAAGAAAAGAAGGTTAATTCCTGGCCAGTCACTATTAGCGGAACTACTAACAGGAGTTGCAATTTAAAGACTTGAAAAAATAGATTCATTGCTACTGAGTTGGTCCGTAATTATCCATATCCGATTGGTTCGAATACCATTTCATTTTTTTATAAAAGTCATACGTGATATCTTGCGTAAATCCAATCGATTCATCAGCCTTAATTACAAGTTCATCTATTTTCGCTTGTAAAATAGCTTCAAGATCTTCCACTTCCGACGTTGTCAAAACCGATGAATCAGCAAACTCTAGAGGACTTGTTATTACTTGCGTTGCCATATAAAGTATATTGTCTTTAATGGCTTCCAATAAACCAAATGATCTGAGGCAGCACAATACAGGATTATAAGAAGGTCTTATTCCATCAGGTGTTATGACATATGCATCAGATCCATTTGTTCCATCATCATAAAGTGTATAACTATTCAGAAGTTCCACACGTTGGTCTTTATTGAGTCCTTCAACCAATCCATTACTATCATGCCTAAAATCATTAAACGCTTGTTTCTCTAACCTTGACCAAATAGGGCTCACAAATGATTCAATATCAATCGATAAAAGTGCATTATCCGAATCAAAAAAAGTTATTTTAATTTCTCCTGAACTTGATCTTAATATTTTCAAATGGTCTTCTGGTAAGCCTGAGGCAACTTCAAGTAACCTTGTTTTATCTTTGTTGACATCATTTGGGTGATACATGGAGTCAATCGGTAAACCGACATCTATAAAACTCTCACTCCATGTTGGATCACCTAAGGTGTCTTGGTACGTTTTAGGCCTTTTTCGATTCGAAGCGAAAGCAAAGCGCGTATCTCTTATAATCTTGGTCGAAGTTGACTCTGGGCTCAACTCAGATTCTCTCCTGCCAATATTATATCCGTTTAAGCTGATACTAATATTATCGGGGCTTATTTTTCCAGCTATCAAAAGTTTGGCTAACTTCTTATAGGCCGATTTATATTCATCAAATTCCTCAACCAATGCTAATTTCTGCGCGCTTTTCAGTTCAAATTTATCATCCGAATATAAATTATCCGCATCCAATTCAACCACAGTAACTTCAACTATATCAACTGGTTTTGATTCAAAAATATTGACAGCAACCTGGATTTCATCAAATGCGAGCAATTTGTCACTCGAATAAGCTGGAGCTGGGTTTAAATATGGTACTTTATCGATCACACTATTTGCAAGACTATTCCCCGAATATACTCTAACAGTAATATCATAAGGCTCATCTTTTTGGATGATCAAATTGTTCCATTCACCAAAGTAACTCCCAACAACCTTATTCTTGCTATCATAAAACTGAATCTGTGAATTAGTAATATTCGGATCATTTGGATTATCAGGATCTGGCATATCAAGACTACCACCATTAACTGCAAAAATGGAAGTCCCATAAGGTAATAATGACACTCTTTTCTCTCCAGGATAAAATGTTGCCCCTACAGTCCCCCCGGCATAATTCAAATAGGTCACAGAACCCACAGGTACCGTTAAATGAGAATGAATCGGGAATAGCTTAGTATTCATGGTATTGACCTCAAGACCATCATTATAACCAATGAATCGCATTAAGTTTTTTTCGCTAAGGGTTGCTATTTCCACATCGACAATATCAGGAGCGAAGCCATTATCTTGACCAAAAATTGTAAGATGAATTGAAACAGCCTCTTTTGTGGTAATTGTTGGAAAAGTTTCTATATAAGTACCTTTAGGCACACCTGTGTCATCCAAATCATACGTGAATAGCATTGCCGCAAATGATTGAGGTTCTTCGGTATCAAGCTGAAAATCATGTTTAAGTTTAATAGTGGTACCTTTTCCGGCATTCGTTAAACCACTGGTAGAAGAGCCTTCTCCCGTGGCGAGCATCCGCGCCTGGGGTATTAACTTATCATCTAAATTCAGACTCTCAGTAAATATCCTGTAGTAACAACTTGCATTTCTGTTAATGAGAAACTTTAGTTCACCAACTATGTCTTTACAAATATGTCCTAGTAGTGGTTCTATATATTTTTTCACCTCAAGATTAATCTTATTCTGGTTTAATAAGTCCGCATGTTCAGGAAAAGGTGTTGTACCAGATCCACCACTTGCTGGCGGAAATGCAAAATAAACCGTATCATCCATAATTTCCTGTTGGGGGAGGGGTGAAAAAAATTTATTTGGCAAATCAAATAAACTTTTACGATGAGATTCTTTATCTCTTTTTTCTATAATCCAACCAGTTGAATCTAGTAACAGAGGGTCAAAATTTCCTCCCCTAATAAGATTAAACAATTCTTTTCTAAAGGATGTATTTGATAAATGTGCATTTGTATTAAAGAAACTAGTTACACTTATAAAGCCATTAGAGGTAATTGGATAACTCGTGTCAGTAGTTCTAAAAATAAGATTCTCTTGTGGATGAAATCTATTTAATTCAATCGTTCCAGGACCACCGCCAATACCAGTCGTTGGATGATCTCTCACAATTGGATCCGGATATACATATTGTCCACCAAAGTAATGGAAGGGGTTAAAAACCCTGGATTTGATATATTTCCTAGCCCGATTATCTACCTTATCCGGATTCAATCCATTGTTAAAAAGAACTCTGAATAATCGCTCATAAACGTAATTCTCTTCATCTTCATCAGAAAGCAAACTAGCAATATTCCATACAGCAAATATTGTTGCAGCTTCAAAAATAAATCCTTTCGATTGTGAGTTAGGGAGTACGAGTACCGGAGTTTCTACACCGCCAACTTTTTTCTTAAAATAAACTTTCCCCGTAGTCTCATCTATAGTCATGTAAAATGGCTCCGGATCAAGTGGATCTCTAAACACTTTTTCGTAGAGATCAATATTCGGTTTGAATGGAGGACTACTTGGAACAGAAGGGATAGGAACCGCTAAAGCATTCGCCTTAATTCTTTCTATAAAATTCTTTAAATCTTGAACTTCATCTTCCGTTAATGCAGTCTTTCGACAAGGGAGATAATTATCGGAGCCTACACCTTCAAGTGTTACGCCTTCTTCTACAAAAAGAAAGTTTTTCACTTTACCATTTTTGCTCTCACTATAGGAAAAAACAGTAATTCCTGAGTTCCATTCTTCAGCATGCACAGATTCGCCATCGTCAACTTCCTTAAATCCTCGTAGATGAATCTCATAAGTAGAATAAATATGGACACTCGTTGGGTCTTCAATATGTGCCGCTTCAATATTGTCCCGATTTCTAAGAACAATAAACACATCGTAATTGGGATCTATATCAGTCGTTCCCAAAGTAAGAGCTTCCTGCATTGCAGCATAACTTGCGTTTTTTAATAAAATCGCGGAAAACTCCCGTGATAAATCGACTGCGTCCTTATCACTTGAAACATCACTTGTTTTTTTAAATCGGTATATTTTCCCTGAATTACCTGGAATATCTAAATCAACTGAACCAAGTAATTCATCCCGGGACAAAGCCTCCAGTGAATACTTATTACTTACTTTCTGTAAAAATTTAGATTCCGGATAATACTCAAACCGGTTAAACCGAGCCATTCTCTTGGAATTATCCCCTCTTTTTGAGCGTCTTCTTTGCGCAAAAGTAAAAAGGGTGACATTCGAATCATCAAAAGCATAACCAACTGAACTTACAAAGTTAGTATCCGGCGTATTATGGTCCGTAAAAACTACCGTATTAACGTCCACATCTGTTCCCAAATAGATGTCCTCTTTAAACGTTTTTATTTCCAACCCTTCAGTGTAAGATCTTTTGTACTTAAAAGGCAATAGCAAACAATCAAAATAACTTTCCGGACGATGTACAGTAACATCAGGAGAGAATTTTGAGTCTTCTCTGAATATTTTCAACCTTATGTAAGTAGATATTGGAGAGTTTATGTTATTTGTGGTGCCTACAATTGAGTTTGGAATACTGAAATTCAACTCTTTAAAAAAGTCGCCATTACTTGGGGAGGATCTATCAACTTTAAGTTTATTTATCTTCTTATGGTGTTGAATCTTATGTACCTTATTCCTGCCAATCTTTTTGTAATCACTGTATACTAAGACAATTGGGTTTTTATTATCATTTTTCACCAGTGTGTTTGGTAACTTTAATGAGACTTCAATTTCATTTTGTCGGTTCGTTTCCGGATCATATGCGTTACTAGATCCATTGAGAACATCCAATCCCAGAATTGGCCATTCCCCAAAATAAGAGTAATAATCCCTGGCTGTGAAACTATCACCCCTACCTAATTTTAAGTAGAGATCTGAAGAATAAACATCCAATAGATTAAATGAATTGTTAAGCTCATTTCGTATATCAATGTAAATCCTGTTTTTATTATATAAAGAGCTTAAACACTTTTCATAGACAAGAGTTCCATCAAATGAATCAATTTCCAGGTTATCCCTTTTGATCTTTATTATCTTTCCCTGGTCCTTATGCCTAATTGGAAAAAGTGAACCGTAAAAGGTGGTTGGGTCTATAAAAGTCAGAATCCGTTCCTTCTTATGACGAATACGGGCAATTGGAATAGGCGTCAAGCCAGCGTCACTTGAAACATCAATACAAAAACTTGACTCTTGAACTTCACTATATTTAATTTGACATCTAACTTCATCCAAAGCAAATTCTACTCCAAATAACTCAGCTGTACCATCTAAGAAATCACCTATGTGATCACCAGCATTTACTTCTGTCAATTGAATATTTGTATTAAAATTTACTTTGAACAAATCATCAATATCTATATCGGTGAGAATGGTTTCCCCTAACCTAAGAGATTTAATACCAGGGCTATCAGTTGTGCCGAAGGCCAAATTATTTTTATCTTGGTTTTCCCAAATCTTACAAGTTAAATCATTGGCAATTGATGGTGCAATCATATTTGAATCACTACTATCAATGATAGATGACCGTTTGACACCTTTATAAATAACATATTTAATATTGGGTAAGTCCAAGGTAGTCATTTCTGAAGTGCTTTTATTTGGCTGTAAAATCAAAACCAGCTCATTTTCTAACGGATCTGGATCAACAGCTACAATTATCCCATCAAAAACGGCTATTGCTTTTGAACTACCTGAAGATGCATGCCTATTGGTTATTTGGTATTTTGTTTGAGTAACAGGTCCAAAAGCCTCACCTGTACTAGAATTGTTCAATTGATTGACTAACGTCTCGGGGTCGGTATAAAAATAAATATCAGACATACGAAATTTAATTTAGTGTTATTTAAGTGTATCTAAGGTTAGGCCACAACAACAAATTAAAACTCCGGAATACAGACAACAATCCACGCGACGAAACGTCAACGAACGAAATATGTGCTGAGATTAAGGTGATCTAAATTGTCGGCTGTTGAACCGTGATTAAGTAACTAACTTGATAGCTAATATAACGAAGTTTTTGTCAAGTTGGTACAATCGGAACTGTTAAAATTCCCTTTTTGAATGAAGTAAAAAATTGTTAGTTACCAATCATGATGATTATCAATATTTTACTTCAAGACACTTGTCTAAAATTGTTTTTCACAAAATAGCATTAGTTGATCACGATCGGTTTGAATGAGTAAACACGGGCTATAAATAATTGATAAACAGCAGCATAACACATGTAAGAGCGATTTCCCGTAAAGAACACATCCTGGCCTTCCACAAGCAAAGCCATTGCGGATAAACCCGGGACACAGCCGTATTTATCCCATAGATGTCCCTTAGATGTCCCATACATAACCCGTAGATACTCCACTATTTGTTAAGACCCTTCAGCATTACACATCTTGGTTTGCCATAAATAAACGGTACATCAAATTCTATAAGAATGTCCTTTGCGCCTTCGCTGATCGCGTGTCGCCAATAGCTTTAGCGATGGCACAAGCTATAGCGCAAGCGTCGTGGTCAATCAAAAACCCTCATCCGCCTAAACGAACAAGGGTTTCCTGTCTTTGTTACGGTTGCCCGGAACACTCAACCAATAAACTGTACTTACCGGTTTACTTAGCTACTTTCAGTTTTTTGGTCGACAACGGATGTTTGGAGAACGACTTGTGCGCATCCAAACCTGTGATCGAGAAGTTGCCACCGCGGTAGTTGTACTCATGCTGGAAATGCGTGATAAACGCCATGAACGAGTGATCGACCAGTTTTGCTTGCGACATATCGATTTCAACCGTTTTTCCTTCTTCGATTTTCGTGAGCATGCGTTTGAAGCCCAACAAATTCGAGAAAATGGCCGAATGGTACACGTGCGCGATCAGTTTTCCGTCTTTCTCTTCGATGCGGTAAAATGCCTTGAACAGGCTTTTCAGCGAGGCTCCGTTGGCAATGTGGAAAATGAATTTCACCACGATACCACTGGCAACGCCCACGAGCAAATCTTCATATAATGTAAAAAAGATCGTTGTGAGGAAAATCACCAGTTGTTCCAAACCGATCTTTGCGGTGTGAATGAACTCTTTCGGCGCGGCCAAACGGTAACCGGCAAAAATCAGCATCGACGCCAACGCCGCATTCGGAATCATTTCAATCAACGGAATCATGAACAACATGGCGATTAACAAAAAGCCTCCGTGGAAGAAATTCGACCACTTGGTTTTCGCACCGAAACCTACGTTGGCAGAACTCCGCACCACTTCCGAAATCATTGGCAAACCACCTAACAAGCCCGAAACAGCATTTCCTGCTCCCTGACCAATCAAATCGCCGTTGTAGTCCGAAGCACGTTTGTACGGATCCAGGTTGTCAACCGCTTTTACGGTTAATAACGATTCCAGACTACTTACAAACAGGAACATGAATACGTATTTCCAGAAAGCAAACGTGGCAATGAAATCAAAGTTGGAATTGAGTTTCACCGAACCCCAGAAATCGCCGATGGTTACCAATGAATAAGCACCTTCAGTTGATTTAAAGTTCCAGATAATGGCCAACGGAACGGTCAACAACAACACAAATAATGGCAACGGCAGTTTTTTGAGGAGTTTGATTTTCAATAACGGAAGCAAAAACAAAATCGCCAATCCGATCAATCCGACCACGGCAATGTGCCAGTGCGATTCCATCACGAAACGCGGAATATCAGCATACAATTCAAACGGACCTTCACCTTTGTGAATGATCGTGGGATCGTCGCCCAGTAATACCGGAATTTGTTTCGCGATGATGATCAAACCAATCGCTGCCAGCATTCCGTGAATGGCCGAATGCGGAAAGAAATCACTCAACGAACCGAATTTCAACGCACCAAACAGGATTTGGAACAAGGCCGCGATCACAATGATTCCGCAGGTAATCTGCCAGCCCAGCATCGGGTCGCCATGTCCCATTTCCAGTACAGCGGCCGCACAAATGGTAATCAATCCGGCGGCAGGACCTTTAATCGTGAGTTCGGAAACTTTCAGAAAACTGGTAAACAAACCGCCGATCATCGCTGTGAGTACGCCCATCGCCGGTGGAAAACCGCTCGCTTTGGCAATTCCCAAACTCAACGGAAGCGCCAACAGAAACACAAAGAATCCGGAAAGGATGTCGACTTTCCAATTCTCTTTTAAACCTTTAAACCCTTTTGCCGGGATTGTTAATTTTTCATTTTTCATATCAATCTGGATTAGAAGTAAAACTTAAGAAGAGCGCTTGGCTACTTCGTGATAGGTTTTGTGGTGTGGACCTAAAAACACACGTGAATAAATGCGGATCAATGCCAATCCGTCGATAATAAAACTCAGCGAAGCCAATGCTGCCAGGGCAAACTGGTGTTCTTCGATGTGTGAAAACAATAAATCTTCACCGATGAACGTGGGCGTAATGGGAAAACCAGCCAATCCCAAACACGCCAGTAAGAACATAGATGTAATCTTGGGATGTTCGTAAACGTGGCCGTGAAATTTGTCCAGCGTCACTTCCTCCTCCAAACGCATCAATCTGCGCAGGCAAAGGATTCCGACAACAGCCGCCACGATGATTCCGCTGAAATAATACACCAGTTCCACTATCGACAGTTTTTCGCTGAACGAAATAGCCAGCACAATCCACACGTGGTTCATCACCACCAGAATCCAGCTCGTGAGCACATTCCGACGCTCTGTAAACGCTTTCAGCACCATCACCAAACCAATGGCCCCGAAAATGATTGGAAGCGCACTTTGCAACGAAACGGGTAAATCGGCTTTGAGATTATACAATACCAATCCTGTCCCGAAAACCGGAACGAAAAACCACGCTACACGTTTAATGGACAAAAATTTCAGGGAATTTCCAAAGCGTTTCAGCGGATTCCACAAAAAGCGGTACATCGCATTATCGAGGTTCCATTCGCGCAAACTCCAGAGATACAAGGTGTATTCAAGGCGTTTCGGAAGCGAATCTTCCAGCGTTTTGGCGCGCGGCACAAAATGGTAAAATTGCTCCCGGATTTTGTACGTCACCACCGAAGGTGAAATCAGCAATTGGTACGTGCGGTAAAACGCGTTGGCCGAAATGTGAATCAACGCAATCCATTCCCAACCGGCGGCTATTTCCACAAAAATCAACCCAATCTGCGCAATAGACGCGTAACCGATCTGACTTTTCACCGAAGACTGAACGCGGGCCGAGAAATTGGCCATCACAGCCGTCAGCAACCCTACTCCACCGATCACAAACCGCACCGATGTCTGGTCTTCCCAGTAATGGAACGTTCGCATCATCAGAAACGCACCTATGTGTACCGAAAGCGAGCCGTAAAAAATGGCGCTCGACGGTGTTGGGCCTTCCATGGCACGTGGCAACCACGATGAAAACGGAAACAACGCCGATTTGGCAGTCGCTGTGAGGAAAATCAGCATCGAAATGCCAATCGCTTCCGCGGAATGATTCACCAAATGATGGTGCACTTCTTTCACGTCGTTGAGTTCATAAAACGCCAGGTTGTGTCCCCACAAATGATGGCTGAGCCACATCGCGAGGATCAACCCGACGTCGCCGATCCGGTAAATGGAGAATACCTTCACGGCATTTTTCACCGGCAGGTATCGCGTTCGGTAAAAGGCAATCAGGAGAAATGAAGAGATGCCCAATACCTCCCAACCGATGAACATGGTTTCGAAATTCCCCGAGAAAATAACCGTGGAATACCCGAAAAAGAAAAACATTAATACCGAGAAAAAGCGTTTGTAGCCCGACTCACGGTGCAGGTACCTGCGACTGAAAATCCCGATCAGAAAAGTCAGTATCGATCCGAAGAGCAGGTAAACAACCGTCAGCCGGTCGGCGTAGAGATCAATGAAAAAATCATACTCCGCCGATTTCATGATCGATGTCTCGCGCAAATGCACATTTCCGCCACCCTGAACGAGCCACAAGGTGACAAACACCAGTGAAACAATCAGGTGAAGACCCGTGATCAAACGCACCGCTTGCGCGATCGTATTTTCGTTGGATTTCGGCAGGAACACCGTTATCAGAAATCCCAGCAACGGCAGCCCGATGAGCGATAAGATTACGTATTCCATTTGCTTGCTTTTTTAAGAAGTGCCGGACTCACGTTTTCGATCGTCGAATGCAGTTGTCGCAAATAATCGTCCATCGTTGGCACCGGAGCTTCCAGCGGTTCATATACTTCGAATTGGTCGTTTTTAAACAAGTACAATTCCTCCGTTTCAGGATGAACTGCCACCAAACGAATCCATTCGTTGCTGAACCAGTTAAATGTTGCCGGATTGCGGCTAATCGTATCCAAAACTACTTCCGGGAAATGCTCCACAATCACCATCAACCGCACCGGATCGTGTACTTCGATCATCTGGTACGGAAGTCCTGTACGCAAATCGCCGTCTATTCCGTTGGCTACGCCAATCAGTCCCACCACGTTGTGCGGCAGTTTCGATCCGGCTCCCAATTGTTGGTTGTCAACGCGCGAAAAGTAATATTCAAGGTTAATTCCACCCGCAACCGGAGCTACGGCATTCAGGATTCCTTCGAGGAATTTACCTGTCGGATCAACCTGATAGTCAAACGAATTCATAAACGCACGGCGGTCGAGAAACAATCCTTTCGAGAACACACGTCTTCCCACTACGCACAAAGCGTTGGTGGCGTGATTCAATTCCGGACGTGGTTCAAACAACGAAACCGTGCGGCGTTTTACCTTGCGGTGAATGCGTCCAACGGAATCAATCGACTCGATCGACTCGAACCGGCGGGAACGCTCCTGCGCATTCAGGTCCAATGCTTTTTCAAATAGCACGAGATTGTGTTTGTGCAATTCCTGAAACGTTGCCGGTAACTGCTCCACATCAAAGAAGGTAAATTCGTCACGCGATGTATCATGTAATCCGCCAATAAAGCGCGTTTCTTCCGGAAGATCAATTCCACGTTCATGCAAAATCTCACGTACTTTCGGGTGATTTCCAATGTGACTGATCACGCGTGCATTTACCGATCCAGGTCTGCCGGAACAGGCACCGCAATCATAACCCGCAAAATGCGTGTTGTTAACACTTGTAGATCCATGCCCGAAAGCGTAGATCAGCGGCGCGAAATTGTTCACCAAACCAATACTGGTGAGCAAGGCTTGTAAACGATCGGCCATTTGCGCAAGTGTAAACCCGAGTTGCAAACCGTCTTCGAACACGGTTCCGTCGCCTTCTATCGCTAAAACCGAAGTCGGGTCCATGTGTTTGCCCGAAGCAGAAGTCAACGGACTCAACCGCGGACTCACAATATTGGTCGCCAAACGAACGGCTGAAACCCAACCCGCAACTGCCGTCATCACAAATCCACCTAAAAAGCCGTTGTTGCGTTTCGAAAAATGCAGGTCTTTTTTTTGCCGGGCCGATGATTCGAATTCCTTGATCAACACGGTTGCCGTGGCCGGAGCCGGACACACTTTCGTCACAAACCGGCCATTTTCGGGCTGAAAATAAAACTCTAAATTAAAATGACCGGGAGTCGCAAATGTTTCGCAGCGTTCGTCTTCCTGTTCGAAATAACGACGCAATGAACATTCACGGTCGTCGATGCAAAACAGTGCCTGGAACGAAGGATTTTCAATGCGTTCTGCTGTTTTGTGTTCCTTCACAGCGCGCAATACCTGATCGTAATACGTCCATTCGTAGGCTTCGTGCCACAGCTGCAACAATTTGCTCTGCATGCCGGTAATCACCGGTTCAAACAACTCTTTCGGCCGTTTGTCAATGAACCGCGCCATGGGTTCCCATTTTTCGCCGTATACATCGTCGATGGCATCAATTTCGAGTAAACACTCTAAAATGATCATGTCTTTCAGCGATAAACCCACCGGATTCAATAACGTTCCCGGACGATGTTGAATCACCGAAACCATGCCCGACCATCCCGGGTGCGCGAATTGCTGATCGAATAAATACTGCTCGTACAAACGCTCGTCACCAACAAGTATTTTCAGTAAATGGGTGAGATTGAGTGTTTCGTCCAACAACATCGCTTTGACGCGTTTCGACTGAAAGAAACTGGCGTAACTGTTCTTTTCCAATAACCGGAAAGATGCCAGAAAACCGGCTTCGTGAACCGGGAAATTCCAGGTGGCAATTCCCTGATCGATGTAACTTCCGATGACGCGAAACAAGATCGGATGCACGCGCGAATCGAGGTCCATTTTATAGGCAGATTTCCAGTAATCGCGCACTTCACCGATGCGTTTCGACTCGTTGGTTTCGATCGCTGCGTTGAGCAACAAGGTTTTGTAAAAAGCGCGGTCGTCTTCCGGAATGCGCTCTGCAATCACTCTTTCGAGGCTTGCTTTGTCTATTTTCCCTGTCTGGTACGCTTCGCGGTATTCGTCCATTTCGAGGTACACTTTGTAACCGAAAATGGTGGAAGCTTTCGACAATCCGCGGTGAAACGAATGTTGTTGGAACGCGTGCAGGGTATTGTGATGGATGAAATCTTTCAGTGGTGCTTGCTCTGGCAAATAATGACTGATATGTTCAAGAACAAGGTCCTCCTGAAAAGAAGGCATTTGATTCTCCATAAAATAAGATTAAAATGAAATGAAAACTGAATTGCGGGGTGCAATTGCTGTGATTGTTTCAATCAATGGGCGATGGCGAAAACTGACAAAACACGGAAGATTGGATCAATCCGGAGTTTCTATCAGCAACAGGCCAGGGCCTTTTTCATTTCATTCTACAGTCGGAAATTCCGATTCACGAGGTAAATCGGAGGATAAGTGCCTTTGACGGTTTTTTCAGCCCACTCTTCATGCTGTTTCTGTAACTTAAAACGAAGCGTGGAAACCTGAAACCGGTCAAAATAGGAACTTGAAATAGTGAGGTCTTTTACCTCATCGTCTGATTCTTCGGTGTCAAATTCTTCCGAATCGGTTTCATACAACAACACCGAAGTGGCGTTTTGCATGAAATTGTAAGCTGTTTTGGAAGAGTGATGTGATTTGGAAGGAGCAGTAATGGCGGTTGTTTCAACTACGCTCAGTTTGAACATAGCTGTGATAACGGCGAGAAGCGCCACCATCATAAACCCTTTTTTTCTTGCTTCCTTCAGCATGGTCGAAAATTACTGTTTATTCTTAACGTGAACCGCTAAAAAATGTTATCCGGGGTTAAAAACCTGTTAACGTATAATCTTGTAGGGGAAGGTCGCGACCTTCCCCTACAAGATTATACGTTGAAACGGAAATGCATAATATCCCCGTCTTCCACCACATATTCGCGGCCCTCGACTTTGAATTTCCCGGCTTCTTTTACCGCAGCTTCAGAACCCAATGTCGTGTAATCGTTGTATTTCATGACCTCAGCGCGGATGAATCCTTTTTCGAAATCGGTATGGATTACTCCGGCAGCTTGCGGCGCTGTAGCTCCCACAGGAACTGTCCAGGCACGTACTTCTTTTACACCGGCAGTGAAATAGGTTTGTAAATTCAATAAAGCGTATGCCTGACGAATCAAACGATTCACACCCGGTTCTTCCAAACCAAGTTCATCCAGGAACATCTGACGCTCGTCATACGTTTCCAATTCGGTAATATCCGCTTCGATTTTTGCCCCGATGAGCAATACTTCGGCGTTTTCTTCTTTCACCGACGCGCGCAATGCGTCTACGTGTGCGTTACCTGTCAATACAGACGATTCGTCTACGTTACACACATACATCACCGGTTTTGAGGTAATGAGTTGAAATTTCTTAACAATCTCAATTTCTTTCTCGTCCAGATCCATGGAACGCACCGATTTCCCCTGCTCCAACACCGCTTTGATACGGATGGCCAGTTCGTTTTCTTTCACTGATTCTTTATCGCCTGATTTAATCACACGCGCCAACGCCTGAATGCGTTTTTCGATGGATTCCAAATCTTTCAGTTGCAATTCGATATCGATCACTTCTTTGTCGCGCACCGGGTTTACATTGCCGTCAACGTGAATGATGTTGCCATCTTCAAAGCAACGAACCACGTGCAGAATCGCATCTGTTTCGCGGATATTGGCCAAAAACTGGTTACCCAATCCTTCACCTTTCGAAGCGCCTTTCACCAAACCGGCGATATCTACAATTTCCATCGTTGTTGGCACCACACGCTCCGGATTGACCATACTTTCCAGCTTTTCCAATCGCGGATCAGGCACTGAAATGGTTCCCACGTTCGGTTCAATCGTACAGAACGGGAAGTTGGCCGACTGCGCTTTTGCATTCGACAAACAGTTAAACAAGGTTGATTTACCAACGTTGGGTAAACCTACAATACCACATTTCAAGGCCATGATGAGAAAATTTGACTGCAAAGGTAATCATTTGTTGGATTTGGGGATAATCGGCCAATAAGGAAAACGGTTTGACTTGTATGATTTACTAAAATCAAGCTTCGTTGACCGATTTGATTCCAACTATAATCCTTATTATTGAATCCAGAAGTCAAACATCAAATCATGACAAAATCAATCATCCTTTGTTTTATTCTAATCGGTTCAACCGCTTTCAGCCAGGACACCATAAAAACCCTCAAAAAATCCGACCTCGGAGAACCGCACGATTTCAGTTATGAAAAAAAGTGGGAGTACTTTCAACTGGAACAAATGATTGCTGTGAAAATCATAGAGCATTTGCCTGCGTTTGCAATGTGTGGCGTTTTGGCGACTGCTTCCATGACCATTGCCGAAACTGAAGAAGGCGATACGATTCGGATTCTTAATCTCTGCAACACTTCAAAAGATTATAAACCCGGACAAACCATCAACGTTTCACCGGCAGACAAACCTCCGTTTGGGGTTTCCTTACCCTTTACCTATAAACAAAATCCGGTGACAAAGGAATTTGAACATTCCGGATTTGATGTGACGGTTGTTAAAACCGCGTGGGGAAATTTGTTGATGGAGTGATTGGATTATAGCAAAAAAACAGTTATTGTATCTGTCCTCCCCCTTAATCCCCCTCCAAAGGGGGAAACGGATTATCCTCCTAAGAAAGAATCAATTAGAAATACGCTTTTCTAAAATAAAAAAGAGTCAAAATGCTTTGGAAACTCAATCTCCCCCTTTGGAGGCAGGGTAAACGCATTAAAACCCTGCAAGATACAAAAAAGGCTCCGAGAGTTACTTGGAGCCTTTCTTTTTCAAACTATAAATCAATCAGCAGTCACACTCAGAAGCATCGACGTATGTCTTGTTGCCGCTTGAGTTCATGTAATAGCAACCACCTTCTGGGCCTTTATAAAGTTGGTTTCCATTGTGTGTGCCACAATCTTTCTCGTCTTTATCACATGACAACATTAAAAATGCTGATACAGCGAATAGTGTTAATAGTCTCATAGTTTAAGTTTAGAAATTAATGAATATAATTAGCGCATTAAGCGGGGAATTTAATTGAGTCGATCCAGGTGATTAGTTTCGTTCCCTGTGCTTTGGTTAAAAAGCAAAAACCCGATGAGTTCCGAACCACAATGTACTTGCCATCCTTCACTTCAAATGAACAGACCTTTCCAGAAACATTACGTGTGGTTCCTTTGGGATCCTTTCCGAGTAGATCAATGGATTCTGAAACACCTTTTCTGAAAGCTGTAAGGTCTTCATTGTTTGATATAGTAATGAAGCCATACTCTTCCAATTGAGTGTAGGTTATATCTCGAAAAGTAAGGGTGACCATGTATGTTGTATCACCGTTCCTGTTCACATTTTCTTTGAACTCACAATCGAATGGTGTTGCCTTCTTTGTGCTTACTACACGTGATGAACTTTGAGAAAACGCGGCAAATGTTACCGTAATTACCGCAATGGTTAATAGCAATTTCATGGTCTTTGTTTTGAATAATGGCCAAATATAGCATAGTCAATCTATAAGTTGACCAAAAGAGCCATAATTTTCAGAATTTGCCCGCTACTCAATGGATAAGGACGACTCAAATCGGAGACTAGGGCGGTGTGTCAGATCACTACGTGAACGCAGGGGAATGGAACAACCTGACGTGGCTGCTTTGTTGGACTGTACCAAGCAGTATGTATCACGTGTGGAACTGGGAAAGGTGTCTGTTACCTACTATTGGATAGAAAGGTTCTGCGAAGCAATGGAAATCAGCGTAGAAGAGTTCATTCAGGAACGCCAGAAGTTTTAATGCGTTTGCCCTACTTTGGAGGGGGATTAAGGGGGAGGATTTTTAAAACACAACATTTTCAGATCATTTCCTTCTCCTCTTCAACTTCCCGGCGTCCAAAAAGAACAGCGCTTTTACCGAAAAACTATTCAGCTGCGGCTGATTGAACAAATCCTTGAACGTATTGAAATAACTTAGGTCGAGCGCGTTTTCGGAGGCGTAAATGTTGTACTTCCACACAAACCGGATTTCACTGCCCGGATACACCACCCATCTGAAATTGAGGTCGATCGTAAACGCATTGTAGCTGGTGTTGTGGATGTTATTGCCGTCGGCATCGAGGCCGGTGTAAGTCGAAACGGTCGTCCAGCCATTGGGTTGCAAGGTCAGGAATTCTTTGTAGGCCACTTCCTGCCAGTAATGGTTCAACCCGAGCACAAGTCCCATGCGATTGGTAAAGGTATAATCGGCCGAAATGGAATTGTTCACGATCCAGCGATCGCGGGTTCCCAGAATGATTTCGTTGTCGTAAGCCGGATCTGTAACGCCGATTACGTAGCCGTAATTATTGGTGTAGCGGCTCACACTCGTGGTTAAGACCACAAACAACTTATTCGAAAAACGAATGCGCGGACTGATGGTCGCATCGAGGTTATTCAATCCTTTAGAGGCGTAAACGCGGTTGTAAACGTTGAAATCGAGCGCCAGTTTTTTGGAATAATCGCTTGAGTAAAAACCTCCGATTGCCGCCGAAGCCGGGAAATTGACCGGATTTCCAAACGTTCGCGATTCAAAATGATCAACTTCACCCAACGGGAATACATCGTATTCGATCCCGGCGGTGAGGAAATTACGGAACGTCCCGATGGCATTTCCGTTGATGATCCAGTAGTTGAATTTCGACGGATTGTGCAGAAAAATCAAATCGGTTCCGAGGTTCAGCGACCGGCGCAAAAACCGTCCTTTCGGTTGGAATTCCGTCCATTTGAAATAAGCAGAACTCCCGCGTGTGTTGTTGCGCGCCACAAATCCCAGATCATTACAATCGAAGGTTTTGCTCATTTCATAGTATTCGATGTTGAAATTTAACTGCCCGGAAATTTTCTCGAAACTCGTGTAAATATTGTGCCCGAAATCCGTATTGTCCGGATCCTGGATCACAGATGTACGTCCTTCCAGTTGCAGGGAATATTTCCGGCTTTTGGTCAATACGGTCGTTTGTAAATCGTTGGCGTTGGAAAACTGCTTCAGATCAGGACGGTACACATTCGTGTTGAGGTAAGAGATATTTCCGTTGTTGCGCAGGTTTTGCGACAGTACAAAAATGTTGTAATTCGTCAGCGGATGCGCCAAAATTTCCCGATCATTTCCGAGGGAATCTTTATACGTTACAAACGAGCGTTTTTCAACCGCGTTGAACACCCCGATTCCCAAGCCTTTTTTGGTTCGCCCTGAAATCTTGGAGGCATTGATCAACTGTGCTTGTGCCGATGCGGAAGTTATTGAGTAGCCTTCCGTTTGCAAGGAATCGACCAAATAGCTGCCAAATAACGTATTGCTTCCTATGCGGCGCGTATAAAACAAATCGCCGATGCCGAACAAATCCATTCCTTCGAGGAAAAATGGCCGGTTTTCATTGTAGCGAATTTCGAAAGGTGAAAGGTTCAGTACCAACCGGTCAGAAGCTGTTTGTCCGAAATCGGGAACCAACGTGGCATCCAGTGTAAATGCTTCGCTGAGGCCGTATTTCATGTCCATTCCAAACCGCTGACGAAACCGCCATTCCTGATCGCCCGACTGATCGTTGTAATAGTTCTCGACGTAAGCAGTCGTGTAAGGCGAAAACGACAAACGCAAGGGCGAAAATAAATCGGTCAACCCGGTCACATGACCTGATTGCGTGATTTCACCATAAACCGTCGGATCAACCGGCGACCAATACGACATTTCACGTCTCCGGCGAACTTGCCGTTGAAAATTGATCCGCCAGGTTTGAATACTTTGCTTCGGGAAACGTAATTGCGACAGCGGAATCCGCATTTCGAGCGACCAACCGTCAGCCGTGAGTATTACCTTGCTTTTCCAAACGGCATTCCAGGTAAAATCCTGTTCGTCTTTATTAATGATGGCGTCCAATTCTACGCCGGCAGCTGTCACCGCAAAGGCAAAACCGTTTTGTCCGGCTCCATACGGATCGATCAGAATTCCGAACCAATCGGCATTTCCGAAATCATCGCGTTGGGAAAGAATAGACAAAACACTGTCGGGAGTGACATCATGCAACAACACCCCGAAATAAACAGCCTGATCGTCGTAGGCCATTTGGACCGTGGTTCGGCAATTGGCCGGAAGTCCGGGAGTTGGGTAATTGATCACAAACGAATCGGCGATGGGAACGGTTTTCCAAAAGGTTTCTTTTAACTCACCGTCGAGGGTGATTGGTTCGGTGATTCGCTGCGCTGAAACTGACCGCTGACCATAGGAAATACTCCCTCCAAAGAGGAAAATAACCATTGCCAGCACGCTTAGGTATAGTTTCACGGCTTAAAATTGTGCATTTCCAGAGAATTGAAAAAGGTTTCGGGCAGGTTTTCTGAAAAAATGTTAAAATAAATAGTAACCACAAATGATTTAACCACATAGGACACATAGTTAACATAGAATAGTACCGTAAAAAGCTATATTTCCTTATGTGGCCTATGTGGTTAATTATTTTTTTAGAGTCTCCTGATAAAAGGTTTCGTTGGCAAATCGGGATTACTAAACTGCTGCAAGCGCGTGGTCATCAACCGTCGGTCTTCCTTCACATCCGGAATACCATCGGTGCGGTAAAACCAGTTGGCTTCGTTGGCAAGAATCACAACACCTTCTTTTTCTTTGTTGAATTGCCAGTTGGTACCGTTGAGGCGGACCTGTGTTTTGTCGTGGTACAGCGGGTAGATTTTCATCTTGCATCCCGTGAAACGCGCATACGCTTCCAGTTCGCGTGGTGTTTTCCAACTCCCGTTCCATTTGGCGTCATACACACCGATCAGCGTATTGTTGTGCTTCACTGCAGCCACAAACTGATTGCTGTTAAACACCACCCATTCCTCCGATTGAAGTACGATATAACGCTGTCCCATCCACCAGCCGATCAGCGCCAGACTTGGCAGAATGAGCCAGATGCGCTTCACTTTTTTGAGCTGTAAATGCAAAATCCAGCCGATGATAATGACATAAGCCACCGCAACTTCCCAGCCAACAAGGTGAAATCCGCCCGAAACGGCACCCGGTAGTGAATCGACCCATTTCACCCACAACACCAATCCGAAAATGGAAAAGGCAAACAACACCGCCACCAGTTTCACCAAATAGGGAATCCAAACAGTGAACAGGAAAACCATGCCCAGCATCAATACCAGGAAACCAAAGAGCATCACTCCGAGATTGGCCAGGGCGAAATAATTCGGGAATTGGTAAAACCACAACAGGATCAATGGCGTTGTCAAAACCGTAGCTGCCAACCCGACCGCGGTTCCCTCCCATCCCAAACGCACCCATTTTTGCTGCGGGATCCAGCTGTCCACAATCGGTCGATACAACAAAAAGATGCCCAGCATCGCGAGATACGAAAGTTGAAATCCGAGATCAAACAACATCCACGGATCAAAGCACAGCAATACAATCGCTGAAAAACCCAAAACATTCAGCGGATGTGTTTGACGCATGAGTAATTGTGCGCCCGACAAAATGGAAAACATCACTACAGCGCGCATCACGGCCGGAGAAGCGCCGGTAATGCCACCGTAAATCCAGATCAATACAATAGCAATGATGATCGCTTGCCGTTTCGTAATCCATCGCGAAAAGAGTTGCAGTATTTTTTGTAGCAGAATCAATATCAACCCGATATGCAAACCCGAAACCGCCAATACGTGCATGGAACCGGTGGTTGAAAAAGCATTCATCGTTTCGGAATCAAGGTCGGATTTATCGCCCAGAATCAAGGCTTTCGCGATGCCCAGAAACGTTCCGTCGAGCTCCTGTTCCATAAGCAAGGCCAAATGCGCCCGCCAGTTCATCAGAATGGTATTGAGGGAATTTCGATGTCCTGTTTTCACAACACCTTCCGATGGCGTAAACAACATGGCGCTTACTTTGCGCGATTCGTAAAAGGAAACCGCATCAAATTCTCCCGGATTTCCGGCGTTCTCAATCTTCGTCAATGTTCCGCCAAGCATGATCTCATCGCCGCAATGAATGAGTTGCCGGTCGTCCATCACCATAACACCGATTTTGCCCGAACAAGCCGTAATGGAATCTTCGTCCACCACTTGTTCCACCTGCAATAATACTTGTTGTTTGCCTCCAATTCCCTGCTTTACTTCCAGCACTTCGCCGGTAAGTATGGTTTCGCCGTAACCGTAGCGTTGAATACCATCTTGCTGAATCCGGAAATCGTTGACGCTAAAAATCACCACTCCAACCAGAAAACAAGCCACATATAGCAGTGAAAAACGGGCAATTGCAGTGTTTTGTAAACGGGTCGTTTGCAATCCTGCTAAAAGCGTAATCACCAAAAGCGGCAGGCAAACTGAAAGTACGATTGCGCCCGGCCATTGAAACATGTAAGAGCTTATCAACCCGATTAAAAAGGGAAAGACTGCGTGAAATAGCGGAAACTTTCTGACATCCAACATATTCGGAATCTTATTTTAAAAGCGATTCGTTCATCCGATGCTGTTTTTCGGTTGTGGTTGATTCGTTATTTTTCACAACGATCTTAATCGTTTAAACAGCCTCTCAATGAAAGCCGCAATTTAGTAATTTGTTCATTTCTTGTGTTTCCAAAACAAATTTTCTTTGTTTCTTTACCGCGAATCTATACTGAAATACAATGTCGATGAAGATACAATTATCTATTCCTATTGTTGCCGGAGTGCTGTTCTTATCAGCGTGCGGTGGCGAAGAAGCTGCTAACAGCGATCAACCTAAAGTTGAAGTCACGGTTGATGACGAGGCAATTTCTGCCGATGAAGATTTTATGTTGCCACAACCCATTTCACTGGCTCACGCCTTTAAAAATGCAGGATTAACATACGTTTCGGGCAAAACAAATCCAACTTCCAACAAGGACAGCTACTCCAAAAAAATTGATCAATTGCTCAACCTGGGCGTTTATTCAACCGATTTGGCGTATTGTGCCATCAACAATAAAACACAGGAAGCGCGTGATTACCTGGCTGCCGTGCAAAGTTTGGGCACGAAAGTAGGTTTGGAAAGTGTATTCTCTGACAAATCGCTTATTGAGAAATTCGACAAAAATCTAGGGAATCAATCGGCTTTGGAAGAATTGATCTACGATATTCAGGACAAATCCGATGCTTACCTGCAAGACAATGATTTGCGTTACCTCGCAGCTGTTGAATTTGCCGGTGCATGGGCAGAAGGAATGTACCTTGGCATTGACGATTCACGCAAAAACGTGAAAAACCTAAGCGTTGCCATTGTTGACCAAATGACCTTGTTGCGCAATACCATCAAGGGATTGGAAAGTCACCCATCTCAGGACGCACGTTTGAAAGCCGTTATCGGAATGTTCCAGGATGTTCTTGCGACTTACGAAGGATTTGAAACGGTGAAAAAAGCGGGCAAAAATGCCAACTTTAAAGCACCTGAATTAACCGTTGAGGAATTTGATGCCTTGGCCAAGAAAATTGTTTCACTTCGCAACGGAATTGTTTCCCCTGCTCAAAAATAAGCTGTTATGAAAAAATTATTCTTTTTATTAGCCGGGATTCTAGTACTTACCAGCGCTGTAAATCAGCAGGGCGACGGCGCATTCGATGCTCAAATCAACACCTTGAAACAAGAGTGTAAAGACCTCATCAAAGCAACGCGTTACGAAGGTTCAAAAATCACCTACTACAACGCCGGATCGAAACAAACAAAATCGGTTGAGTTGTTTATGTTCCTGCCAAACGAATACCAGTTCGCTGTAAGTACCAAAAAATGTAATTCATCTGTTACGTTGCGTTTATACGATGCTGCTTCCGACGTGGAAGATCGTACGTTGATCAAGGAATACAAAAATACCCAAGGCAAAAATTTCGTATTCAATACCACGGAGTTAAACAAAATTTACCGCAAAAAAATGCCTGAAGTAGAGCGCTTGAAAAACCTTCACATCGAGTACGTTATCGGATCCGGAAAAACCGGTAAAGAAGCAATTGTTTTGGTGATGGGCCATAAAGCGTAATTTCTAATACCAAACAGTGCGCGAGTCCTTAAAAATGGCTACTTTTGCACTGAATTTATACCTTACAAATGATACAAGTAACTCTTCCCGACGGATCAGTTAGACAATACAACGCAGGAGCAACAGCATTGGATGTTGCTCTTAGCATTTCTGAAGGATTGGCCCGTAATGTATTGGCGGCCAAAGTGAACAACGAAGTAGTGGATGCAACGCGTCCGCTTACGGAAGATTGCACCCTTCAATTATTGACCTGGAACGACGCCGAAGGCAAGTCGACCATGTGGCACTCGTCTGCCCACTTAATGGCTGAGGCACTGGAGTTTCACTATCCGGGAATCAAACTGGCCATCGGTCCGCCGGTAACCAATGGTTATTACTACGACGTTGATTTCATGGATTACACCATTCGCGAAGAAGACCTTGCGAAGGTGGAAGAAAAAATGAAAGAACTGGCCAAGCAGAAAAATCAGTTTATCCGGAAAGAAGTTTCGAAAGCAGATGCGCTGGCCTATTTCACCGAAAAAGAAGATCCGTACAAATTGGAATTGATCCAGGATTTACCTGATGGTTCCATTACGTTTTATACACAGGGAAATTTTACCGATTTGTGTCGCGGACCTCATATTCCCGATACCGGTTTCATCAAAGCCATTAAGTTGACAGCTATTGCCGGTGCTTACTGGCGTGGTGATGAAAAGAACAAGCAATTGACGCGCATTTACGGAATTACCTTCCCGAAAGCAGCCGAATTGACCGAGTACCTGGAAAAAGTGGAAGAAGCGAAACGTCGTGATCACCGCAAACTGGGGAAAGAACTTGAATTGTTTACCTTCTCACAGAAAGTGGGACAAGGTTTGCCGATGTGGTTGCCGAAAGGTGCTGCGTTGCGCGAGCGTTTGGAGAACTTCCTCAAGAAACGTCAACGCCGCGATGGTTACGACCAGGTGATTACGCCGCACATCGGAAACAAGGAATTGTACATAACTTCCGGTCACTACGAGAAATATGGGGCCGATTCGTTCCAGGCAATCAAAACGCCTGATCCGAACGAAGAGTTTTTGCTAAAACCGATGAATTGCCCGCATCACTGCGAGATTTTCAAATCAAAACCGCGCTCATACAAAGACCTTCCTGCTCGTTTTGCTGAGTTCGGAACTGTTTACCGTTATGAGCAAAGTGGAGAATTACACGGTTTAACGCGTGTTCGTGGCTTTACGCAGGATGATGCGCATATTTTCTGTACCGAAGATCAGGTAAAAGAAGAATTCAAGAAAGTCATCGACTTGGTGACTTACATCTTCAAAGCGTTGGATTTCAAGAATTTTAAAGCGCAAATTTCGCTACGCGACCCGAACAATCCAACCAAATACATCGGTACGGATGAAAACTGGGCCAAAGCGGAACAAGCGATTATAGAGGCCGCGGCCGAAAAAGAATTGCCAACGTTTGTGGAATTAGGCGAAGCCGCGTTCTACGGACCAAAGCTCGATTTCATGGTACAAGATGCTTTGGGACGTGAGTGGCAGCTTGGAACAATCCAGGTAGATTACAACTTACCGGAGCGTTTCGAACTGGAATATACCGGAAGCGACAACCAGAAACACCGACCTGTAATGATTCACCGCGCGCCGTTCGGTTCGATGGAACGATTCGTTGCAGTTTTGTTGGAGCACTGCGCCGGCGACTTCCCTTTGTGGTTAACAACCGACCAGGTAGCGATCCTTCCGATTAGCGACAAATACAACGACTATGCGCAAAATGTTTCAGAATTGCTAAATAATTCCGATATTCGCGCCTTCGTTGACGATCGTAATGAAAAGATTGGCAAGAAAATCCGTGAATCAGAATTGAAGAAAATTCCATTCATGTTGATTGTTGGTGAGCAGGAAGCTGAAAGCAATCAGGTCTCGGTGAGACAGCGTGGAGAGGGAGATAAAGGTTCAATGTCGGTGCGTGATTTCGAGCAAATCGTAAGACAGGCGATTGAAAATGAATTGTCGACAAATGTTTAAATACTGAATGAGAAAAGACAGCAGAAGACCTTTTGTAAGAAAAGAAGACAACGATCAGCACAAGATCAACGCGAAGATTACTTCACGTGAGATCCGTTTGGTTGTTGAAGGTGCAGAGCCGCAGGTAATGTCTACTTACGACGCCATTAAATTGGCCGAAGAGCAGGAAATGGATTTGGTGGAGATTTCTCCGAATGCCGTTCCGCCTGTATGTAAGATCATGGATTACCGTAAGTTTTTGTACAACCAAAAACGTAAACAAAAAGAATTAAAGGCAAAACAAAGTAAAGTTGTTTTGAAAGAAATTCGTTTTGGACCCAATACAGATGACCACGATTTCCAGTTTAAGTTGGCGCATGCCCGCAAATTCCTGGAAGAAGGAAGTAAAGTGAAAGCGTATGTTTTCTTCCGTGGTAGAACAATTGTGTTTAAAGACAGAGGTGAGATCTTGCTATTGAAATTCGTGCAGGAACTTTCCGACATCGGTGCATTGGAACAAATGCCTAAGTTGGAAGGGAAACGAATGATTGTGATGATCAACCCGAAAAAGAAATAAAAATGTTGAATGCTGAATTTTGAATGTTGAATTAATTAAACATTCAAAATTAAACATCCAACATTCAAGAAGCTGATAGAGTGTTCACTTTTTAACGTAAAGAGAAATGCCAAAAATGAAAACAAAATCCAGTGCGAAGAAACGCTTCACTATCACTGGTTCTGGTAAAATCAAGAGAAAACACGCTTTCAAAAGCCACATTCTTACGAAGAAAACCAAGAAACAAAAACGTAATTTGACTCACGCAGGTTTGGTACACGAATCTGATTTGTCAAACATCAAATTGCAATTGTGCATGAAATAATTCCTTTGAGGAATTATTATCTGTGGTAATGTTTAACCCAATACTGAGTAACAAAGCCTTCTGAAACAGTGAAGCACTTACTATTAAAAAACTCAAAATTATGCCAAGATCGGTAAATCACGTTGCTTCTAGAGCTCGCAGAAAGAACTTTATGAAGCTTGCCAAAGGATACTTTGGTCGCAGAAAAAACGTTTGGACAGTAGCAAAAAATGCTATTGAAAAAGGTTTAAATTACGCTTACGAAGGTCGTAAGCAAAAGAAAAGAAACTTCCGTTCATTGTGGATCACGCGTATCAACGCAGGAGCCCGTCAGCACGGAATGAGCTATTCTCAATTCATGGGTCTTGTAAACAAAAGCGGTGTCGAATTGAACCGTAAAGTGTTGGCCGACCTTGCAATGAACCATCCAGATGCGTTCAAAGCAGTAGTTGACTCAGTGAAAAAATAAAAAAGATTATACATCCTATCAGCGAAAACGCTCCAATGAAAGTTGGGGCGTTTTTTTATGTAATGAACTCAACTATATACAAGTAAGCCTCTTAGGAACGAATGCCACCATAATCCTACCGTATTTATAGACAACTGTTTTACACCGTTTTAGCTCTCCAATAATCGAATGTTTATTGATTTATCAACAAAACTGAAATACGTTATCATTGCGTAGAACTATAAAACTTAGAGAGTATGAAAAGAATCCTTACTTCAATGGCACTTTGTTTAACGGCAAGTGCGTCTATGGCGCAAGTCGGAGCTGTAGCTCCCGATTTCACCGCAACCGATATCAATGGTAATTCACACAACCTTTACACTTACCTGAATGCAGGTAAAGTAGTGTTATTGGATGTTTCTGCTACATGGTGCGGGCCTTGCTGGGGTTTCCATACCAATCATTACCTGGAAGATTTATATGCTGAGTACGGTCCTGCCGGTACAAACGAAGTAGTTGTGTTGTTCTACGAAGGAGATGCTGCCACCAACGCTCAGGATTTGGATGGTACAGATGGCGCTTCTCAGGGCGACTGGATCACAGGAACTCCTTATCCGTTGATCAACGAAAGTCCGTTGCAAATCAGTTTGAGTATCTACGCTCCACTTGGATTTCCTACCATCAATGTAATTTGTCCTTCTGACAAAAAAATCAAATGGGATTTGTGGGATTCACAAGGAGCAAATCCGGCGGCATCGTTAGCTGCAATGCGTACGAAAGTGGAAGAAGTAATCGACGATTGCGCAATGGCAGCTGATGTTACCGAAAACAGTTTGTTGGACGCAAGCGTTGCACCAAATCCTACAACAGGAGCAACAACGATTCGTTTCAACGCTACAAATGCTGAACGAGCTACTGTAAGCGTATACAGCGTTTCTGGTGCACACGTTTCAACAACTCTTTACGATTTGGTGAGCGGAGCAAATGCGATTGAAATCAACTTAACTGGAATGGAAGCTGGTACTTACTTCGTGAAAGTAAACAGCGACGAAGCAGTAAGCAACATGATTCCGGTTGTGAAAAAATAATACAGTTACATGTGAAAATCCCCTGTCAGCCTTAGGCGAACAGGGGATTTTTTATGTCTGATAGTTTTAAAATCTTATGCTTGCGACGGCTTGTTCCGCTTGAAAAACGGTTTCTTTTTACGATTACCGGAATGATTTCCGCCTCCACCACCCGAAGGTTTAGAAGAAAGCGTCCAATCAGGTGCTGTTCCCATTGATTCTGGATAAGCCAAACGTGGAACTTCCGCTTCAATCAATCGCTCTATCCTCGCTAATTTTGGTAAATCTTTTTCATTGATCAGCGTATAGGCTTCCCCTTTCGTATTCGCGCGGGCCGTTCTACCAATCCGGTGCACGTAATCCTCGGCGTCGCGTGGCGCATCGTAATTGATCACCATATTGATTTCCTTGATATCGATTCCACGGCTCATCACATCTGTGGCTACCAGAATCCGCGTTCGTTTCGAACGGAAGCCTCTGAGCACTTCTTCACGTTGTTCCTGTTCCAGATTAGAAGACACGCCTTCCGTTGCTTTATAGCCCGCTTTACGCAGGAAATAAACAATCTCGTGAACCTTGCTTTTCTGAGAAGTAAAGATGATGATACTTGTATAATCCGGACGCTGGTCCAAAATGTGTTTCAGCAGGTTATTCTTATTCGCATCAACCGTGAGGTAAACATTTTGCGATACGCCGGCAGCCGGTTTCGAAATCGATAAGGCAATTTCGATCGGATTCTGCAAAATTTTATTCGCCAGGTTTTTAATCTTGTTCGGCATTGTAGCACTAAACAACAAGGTCTGACGTTTTTTCGGCACATACGAAATGATGCGTTCAATGTCTTCGGCAAAACCCATGTCTAGCATTTTATCCGCTTCATCCAGCACCAAATGTTCCAATTGCGAAAAATCCACATAACCTTGCATCATGTGCGAAAGCAATTTTCCCGGAGTCGCCACAACGATATCCGTTCCGCCAACCAAAGATGATTTTTGCTCTTCCCATTTCTGACCGTCTCCACCACCGTAAATGGCAATCGATCCGACTGAAACGAAGTAAGAAAGCCCTTGGATTTCCTGTTCGATTTGCACCGCCAGCTCACGCGTTGGCACCAAAATTAAGGTATTGATGGAAGTATCTTCTTTGCCCGTAAGCTTGTGCAGAATCGGGAGGATAAATGCCGCTGTTTTACCTGTACCTGTTTGAGCACAAGCCAGCAAATCGGTGTTTTTAAGAATGTGAGGAATTGCTTGTTCCTGGATAGGAGTCGCATTTTCAAAGCCCATGTGGTAGATGGCTTCGAGCACATTGTCGTTTAAATCTAATTCGTTGAATTTCATAGAGTGGCAAAGGTAGGCATTTTAAAACAGATACCCATTCTTATTCAATTATGCTACTAAAAAGTCCGGTTTATCCGTTTTTCACACCAGAAGCAATTAACGTGATGAAAATAACGGTTTTAGCTTTCATAGATTGGCAATTTTAAACACTGTTAAATTTGATAATTTCACGCAACTAAACGATTTACTAAACGTTAGTATATCGTAACTTTGTCGCTATGAAAAATCGTATTTTACTTTTAACAGGATTCGTAATAGCTGCATTTTCCATCGGATATGGCCAATGCAGTTCTTACCCGGCTCTGGAATTGGGTAATGACACTATTTTGTGTAACGGAACAACCCTTTTGCTGCAACCTGCAGGCTATGACAATTATTCATGGTCTACCGGTGCAGTTACCAATAATTTAACCATTTCCACTCCCGGTACTTATTCCGTTGAAGTAACCAATGTAAGCGGAAATCTTGTTACCAATGGCGATTTCGAACAAGGCGACGTTGGTTTTTCAAGTGCTTATTCTTACGGTTCCGGTGGTTCGTGGGGATTGTTAAGCAACGAAGGACAATACGCCATTGCCACTTCGCCTTCGCTCACACATAACAATTTTTCTTTCTGCAACGACCACACACCTTCCGGTCCGGGAAATATGCTTGTCGCCAACGGTTCGGGAGTTCCGAATACATCGGTATGGTGTCAGACAATCAATGTAACTCCCAATACCAATTACCTGTTCTCGGCCTGGTTTGCCAACGCATTGAATGATCCTACGGTATCCGATTTGCAGTTTTTCGTAAACAATGTGCAGGTTGGCCCTGTCTTTTCCACTACTCCAACTGCTTGCAACTGGATGGAATTCAATGAGGTATGGAATTCAGGCGCTGCGACTACGGCAGATTTATGTATCCGTAATCAAAACACATCAATTGGTGGGAATGACTTTGCAATCGACGATATTACCTTCCGTGAAGTGTGTGTTCAAAACGACACCATTGTAGTTACCTACGATCCGCTTTCGGTTTCAATCGCTTCGGACTTGTTGTTCTGCGAAAATGAAAGCGAGACTTTTCAGGCAAGCGCTACTGTTCCAGGCACAACCTTGATTTGGGAAACAGGTGATATCGGTGGCGCATATACGCCAACCGTTGCTGGTACGTATACCGTTCACGCGATTTCTGCAAACGGATGTTACGTAGCCGATTCTGCAGTTGCAACCATTACACCAATGCCTTGGGGAATTGATACCATCATTGTAGGCCCTACGTCTTGTGGTACCGACAACGGTTATGTTTCCGTTCTGACAAACGGCACGTTCAACGATCCTCCGATGTATACATGGAACGGTCCCGGAGCTGCAAATCCGAATCAGATCAACGCTTCTGTGTGGACCGATTTAGGATTGGGTTGGTATTATCTTTCTATTGAATCGGCCGGTTGTTATTTGTACGATTCTGCATTGATTACACCGTTAAATCCTCCGGTTGCAACTATCGCGGCTGATATTCTTTCAGGATGTGAACCATTGATCGTTGTATTTAGTAATACGAGTCAAAATGCGAATTCGTATCAATGGAATTTTGGAAATGGACAAACTGCTACCGTTGCTGATTTAACGAGTCAGGTGCAAACGTTTACAACTGCCAATATCGGTGGAAGTACTACAAATGTGCAAATGATCGCTTCGCAAGGTGATTGTACCGATACAGCCTGGGTGAGCATTACCGTTAATATTTGTGGCTGTACAGACCCAACAGCGTTGAATTACAATCCACTGGCAACGATCGAAAACGACACCTGTATTTACGCTATTCCTCCTACTCCAACGGTTGAAGTCTACAACGTCTTTACACCCGATGGTGATGAGGATAATTCCACGTATTTCATAAAAACAACGAATGCCGAAAAGGTACAATTGACCATTTTGAATCGTTGGGGAAATCTGGTATTTGACGAAACAAGCCCGAATCCGGTTTGGGATGGAAGAATCAATGGCGCCCTCGCTGACGAAGGAGTTTACTTCTATACGTATGTTATTACCGGTATCAATGGTGATACGTTGGAAGGACACGGTTTTCTGCAGTTGTTGCGTAAGTAAAGCTCCCAGCCGGCATTACGTCAGGTGCGTAGAGAACAAACGGAATGAAACGTCGTCAAACCCCTGTTTGAGCTCAGCCATCAGATTCTTTTACAAAGAATCTGTAAATGGCGTTTGCGAGTTGGGGTGCTGACAGTGCAATGAGTGTAGTTCTCAAGTAACTGATGTACGGCCTTGACTTTTTTGTTTCTTTTTGTGTCAAGACAAAAAGAAAATTATAGTCATTTATTCGATTTCCGCCATTCCTCCAGCGTCAATTCACGATCTTCTACGATGTCGTAATAGCGAATGCTGTAATCGGGGTAAATGTGAAATTCGTAATACGTCGCATACGATTCGCCATTGTCTTCGGAAACCGTAACGCCGTAATATTCCTGGTCATCTGACGGTTCGGAAGAAATACGTGTATTCAAGCCACGTTTATTCTTTGTTTTCTTCCGGATGGTATTGTTGAGATCAACAACTTCGGGAAGTGCCCACACCTTATCTATGATTTTATCTTCCGAGGATTCCTTTCTTTCCGCAGGTGTCATTGCGGGTTTTGCTTCCTGTTTCGGCTCGTCTTGTTCCGTAACGCTGTTTTCAGTGGTTTCTTCTTTCTGTGGAATCACTGTTTCAGGAGTTGTTTTTTCGGGTGATTCACCGCAAGAAGCGATGATCAAAGCAACGGTAACAAAAATCGGATATTGAATGCGCATAGGAATGTTTTTGTTGAAGTTAAAGAATAAAGCATTAAGACAAAATAGCGTAAGGAAAATAAAACCTGTTTTAGAACCACCACCCCCAACGGCATTAAGTAACGATCGTAAGAGAACAAGGTGTAGTTAAGCTTGATCGAGGCCCTGTTTGAGCCCAACCATCGGATTCTTTGCAAAAGAATTCGCTAATGGTGTTTGCGAGTTGGGTTGAGATAGCTTAATAAGCCGTAGTTCTCAAGATCGGGACTTACGGCCTTGATTTTTCTTCGAAAGCGATGCTTTCTCTCTATTTTATCAAGGAAAAAGTAAGAAGGCTCACTTACTCCATTCCTCTTCCAAAATCCATTTCCTTACCATTTCTTTATCCAGAATACGGCCAATAACGCGATACTCCGATGCTGATAGCGGATTTTTACTATCCAGATTTTCTGATTTCACACCCTCTTCCGGATTGTAATAACTGGCATGGACAAACTGCAGTTTTTTACCACGCTTGTAAACAAAACCAACATGGCTGTCTAATCCGACAACATACAAACCGTCTTCCCGTTCCTTGAAATAGGCCATTACTTTTTCAATCGACGCACCACTGTAACGTTTGATATCGGTGGTCATGCGTTTGATGTAATACTCCGAAGCCTGCTGCGCCCAATAAACGCGGGGAATCTTAAATCCGGCATCGGTTAAAACGGTCGTGATAAAATAACCGCAGGCAATTTTTCCTTCGCGCGGAGTTCGGGTAGTTCCGTTAAAATCCCATTCTGTGCCGTACCAATGATTGAAAAATTCGGTGGTGATGGTGGTTAACAAATAATCCTGCGCGGCTTCAATGATGGAATCACGCTTGGTGCTATCCGCTTTTTGGTAGGCCGCTTTGATCTCGGTTTGTTTCTTTTTCACCTGCGCGATGAGCTCAGGATACGTTTCCTTCAGCACGATTTCAGTCATGGCATTCTCTTTCTCAATCTCAGCCGATTGAACCTGGCAGCTAATCAAAAGCAACGATGTGAAAAGAATCAGACTGAATTTCATAGAAGGTTTTTGTTAGTAACGTTGATCCTTCCGAAAGTAACAAAAAAATCCCCTGTTCCATAATGAAACAGGGGATTCTCTTTTATCTATTAACTACTTATTTTTTATCGTCCTTTTTCTCGTCAACTTCTTCGAAATCAACATCGGTTACTTCGTCTTGTGCACCTCCTTGCGGTTGTTCACCAGCTCCGGCATCAGCACCACCACCTGCGTTAGCAGCGTTGTACATTTCCTGAGAAGCTTCCTGGAATACGTTATTCAAACGCTCCATTGCTGCTTCAAGGTTATCCGTGTTTTTGGCTTCGAATTCCGTTTTCAAAGCTGCCAAAGCATCTTCGATCGGTTGTTTTTTATCCGCCGGAATTTTATCTCCGTACTCTTTCAACTGACGCTCTGTCTGGAAGATCAATGAATCTGCTTTGTTCAGCATCTCTACTTCATCACGACGTTTTTTATCCGCATCTGCATTGGCTTCTGCTTCTGCACGCATACGCTTGATTTCTTCGTCGCTCAAACCTGAAGAAGCTTCAATCTTGATCGATTGCTCTTTTCCTGTTCCTTTGTCTTTCGCAGAAATGTGCATGATACCGTTGGCATCCACGTCGAATGTTACTTCGATTTGCGGTTCACCACGACGAGCAGGTGGAATATCCGTCAACTGGAAACGGCCCAATGTGCGGTTATCCGTAGCCATCGGACGCTCACCTTGCAATACGTGAATGTCTACTGCCGGTTGGTTGTCTGCTGCTGTTGAGAATGTCTCTGATTTTTTGGTCGGAATGGTTGTGTTTGACTCAATCAACTTGGTAAACACACCACCCATTGTTTCAATTCCCAAAGACAATGGAATAACATCTAACAAAAGAACGTCTTTCACTTCACCTGTCAATACACCACCTTGAATGGCTGCACCAACTGCTACTACCTCATCCGGATTTACTCCTTTTGAAGGTGCTTTTCCGAAGAAACGTTGCACCGCATCCTGAATGATCGGAATACGTGTTGAACCACCTACCAAAATCACTTCGTTGATATCGCTGGTTGACAATCCTGCATTTTTCAATGCCGAACGACAAGGCGCGATTGTACGCTCAACGATAGTCGAAATCAATTGCTCGAATTTCGCACGTTGCAATGTTCTTACAAGGTGTTTTGGAATTCCGTTTACCGGCATGATATACGGTAAGTTGATTTCCGTTGAAGTGGTTGAAGACAATTCGATTTTCGCTTTTTCAGCCGCTTCTTTCAAACGTTGCAAAGCCATTGGATCTTTACGCAAGTCCAAACCTTCTTCAGCGTTAAACTCTTCTGCCAACCAGTTAATGATCGCATCATCCACATCATCACCACCTAAGTGTGTATCACCGTCGGTAGACAATACTTCAAATACACCGTCACCCAATTCAAGAATGGAAACGTCATGCGTACCACCACCGAAGTCGAAAACAACGATTTTCTGGTCAATTCCTTTTTTATCCAATCCGTAAGCCAAAGCAGCTGCCGTAGGCTCATTGATGATACGCTTTACAGTCAAACCTGCAATTTCACCGGCTTCTTTTGTAGCCTGACGCTGTGCATCATTAAAGTAAGCAGGAACTGTTACAACAGCTTCAGTTACTTCGTGACCCAAATAATCTTCGGCTGTTTTCTTCATTTTCTGAAGAATCATCGCTGAAATTTCCTGTGGTGTGTATAAACGACCGTCGATGTCTACGCGCGGCGTATTGTTATCTCCTTTTACAACCGAGTACGGTACACGCTCAGATTCTTTCTTCACTTCGTCATAAGATGAACCCATGAAGCGTTTGATGGAGTAAATTGTTTTTGTCGGATTGGTAATTGCCTGACGTTTTGCAGGATCTCCTACTTTACGCTCGCCACCCTCAACGAAGGCTACGACAGAAGGAGTTGTTCGTTTACCTTCAGAATTGGTGATTACTACAGGCTCGTTACCTTCCATAACCGAAACACACGAATTCGTGGTCCCTAAGTCAATTCCTATTATTTTTCCCATTTTAATGATTTTTTCGTTTTCAAATTTCCTTTCTTTCGTCAATCATTGTGCCATGGCAAAAACACGCCATCCGGCTGACAGAATGGTCTGCTTAACTGTAACAAAACGCCAATTAGCTGTCGAAATGACAGGAAAACGGCAAGTTGACTGACAAACACGCGACTCGGGAATACTGACAAAGTGTCTATCCGTTACGCCTCTTGCTGTTTCTTATGAAAGAAAATGTAGTAAACCGGAATTCCTGACAAAATCAAAACAATACTTCCTGCTGTATCTTCAAACGTGAATACCGTAAGACTTACGCAAATCAATACAGCGAAGACGAGGTACAGGAACGGAACCAACGGGTAACCGAACGCTTTGTAAGGTCGGTTGGCATTGGGCATCGTTCGTCGTAACTTGAACAATCCGGCAATGGTGACAATGTAAAACACCATGGAACCAAAGGTCGCGAACTTGATAAGAATGTTGTACGAACCGGAAAAACACAAAAGAATAGCCCAGATTCCCTGAATCCACATGGCCCAGGCCGGCACTCCAAAACGATTGAGTGAGTTGGCTTTTTTGAAAAATAATCCTTCTTTCGACATGGCGTAGAACAAACGCGAACCAGCCATGATCAATCCGTTATTACAGCCAAAAGTGGAAATCATGATCAGAATAGCCATCAATATATTGGCAATGTTTCCGAACAACATGAATGCGGCAGAAGTTCCAACACGACCCGAACTCGCAAACTGAATTCCGGCGGCTTCTACTGATTCTCGAGTATAAGCAACATCTGCTCCCTGAGGCACGCCTTCCAAAGGAAGTAATCCCAAATAAGCAACATTGGCAAGGATGTATAAAATGGTCACGATGAATGTTCCTAAAAACAGCGAGCGTGGCAGGTTGCGTTCCGGATTGCGGATATCACCGGCAATGAACGTTACATTGTTCCAGGCATCGCTTGAAAAGAGTGAATTGATAATGGTGGTAGAAATCGCGATCGCCAATGCGATCGGTAACAAATCAACAATTCCCGTGACTTTGCCGTCTACTACGGTTGTTTTACTGGCATCCCACATATCGGTGAAATTCTCACCAAAATACCCGCTGCTGATTCCAACGGCAATACCGGCTATAATCAAAACAGATAATGCAATGAGTTTGGAACTGGTGAAAATGGCCTGAACGATTTTCCCGTATTGGATTCCGCGTGTGTTCAGCAATGTCAGCAATAAAATAATTACAGCCCCAACAATATTGGCACCGTTGATATTCACCGAAGCATACGAAAACAGTGTCTTTTCGACCAAAATCGGGAAAAACACTCCCAGGAACTTACCAAAAGCCACACCAACTGCGGCAATTACACCGGTTTGAATGACGGTAAAAACCGTCCATCCGTACAAAAACGAAGGTAATTTCCCCCATGCTTCTTTAATATACACAAACTGTCCGCCGGCTTTCGGGAACATCGCTGCCAATTCACCATAGCTCAGAGCACCGAAGAGCGTAATCACACCGGTAATAAGCCAGGTTACAAGCAACCAGCCCGAACTTCCCAAATCGCGAGCCATGTCAGAGGTTACCAAAAAGATTCCCGAGCCGATCATACTTCCTGCGACGAGGAAAGTGGCGTCCATCAATCCAAGCGGTTTTTTGGACGTGTCTTCGGTTTCACTGTTTACAGGATGATCCAATGGTGATCCGGTATGTGTATCGTTTTGTTCCATAGTAGTATAAAAAAAGTCCCGCCGTAAAAGCGGGACTTTGTAAATATTAAGCTGTTATTAATCTTCTTTTTCTAATTCTTCAGCAGCCTTGTTGATAGCGTCATGGCCTTTCAACGATTGCTCGTATTCCCATTCGTTCAGCTTGCTGTGTCGTCTTGAATAAGCAAAATAAACAATGACACCCAACGCAGACCAGCAAAGGAATGCAATCCATGTATCAGGACGTACAAAGCACATCAGGAACACATTGAAACCGGCACCCAAGAAAGATACTACAGGAAGCAATGGCACACGGAAAGGACGCTCCAGATCAGGTTGTTTGTAACGCAAAATCAATACAGCTACACAAATCATGGCAAAAGCCAACAATGTACCCATACTACACATCTCGGAAACTTTATCAATCGGAGTAACGGATGCTACAACGGAAATAATAAATCCGACAAGGATTGTACTTCTGAATGGCGTTTTGAATTTAGGGTGCACTTTACCAAACAGCTTGTATGGTAACAAACCATCTTTCGCCATTCCTAAGAAAATACGTGTTTGTCCCAACATCATTACCAACATTACCGACATCAAACCGGCGACGGCTGCTATCGTTATCAGAACTGTTGCCCATGGCATCCCGACACCTTCAAATGCCGATGCTACCGGAGCTTTCATATCCAATTCATTGTAAGGAACCATTCCTGTTAATACCAGGGAAACTACTATATATAGTACTGTACAGATTACAAGCGACATAATGATCGCAAACGGAACGTCTTTTTTCGGATTCACCGCTTCTCCGGCTTGTGTGGAAACGGCATCAAAACCGATATAAGCAAAGAAAACGATAGTTGCCGCCGTGACGACACCACTCCACCCAAAATGCGAAACACCTTCTTTATCAATTACTTGATCAGGAATAAACGGAGACCAGTTTGCCGTATCAATGAAGAAGAAACCAACAAAGATTACAAACAATACAACCGCCACTTTCAGGATTACAATCAGGTTATTTGTTTTGGCAGCTTCTTTAATTCCGCGTACCAAAATTGCTGTAACAACCCATGTAATAAGGAATGCAGGTAAGTTAAACGCAAAAGAAGGTTGCGCCATCAGGTCGGCTACCAATTGAGAATTCCCGGCTTTTTCAGCAGCTTTAATAGCAGCTTGTGTCTTTTCAGCAGCAGTAACCGGGTCGTTCATCAGCCATATGGGGGGATGTATTCCGCATTGATGGAGGAGCTTTTCAAAGTAACCACTCCAGGCAACTGCAACAGTTGTGGCTCCCATCATGTACTCCAGAATCAGGTTCCAGCCAATAATCCAGGCAAACAACTCACCAACCGTTCCATAAGAATAAGCGTAAGCGGAACCTTCTACCGGTAATACGGCCGAAAATTCAGCATAACAAAGCGATGCGAATAAACATCCTACACCTGCTATTACAAAAGCCAAAGCCAAGGCGGGGCCGGCATGATCATGCGCCGCGATTCCCGTGAGGGTGAAAATTCCACCACCGATAATTGCACCAATACCTAATGAAGTTAAGCCCCAACGAGTCAAAACGCGCTTTAACTCGCTTTTTTTCATATCGGCTTCAAACAAACTTATTGGCTTTTTACGCCATGGACTTCCTGCCATTCTGTTATTTTTAGAGTTGAGGGGTTAAATATATAAAAATTGTTAATCAATCGATTGTTTATTGTGTCAGCATTACTGATAATAAAGGATACACGGCTATTTATCGCTATTTCGGGCGGTAGGCGTTATATGCAAGGCAGACATGATTAATGATTACCTTTACCTACATACTTTTAACGCCCTATGTGGATCCTTCGGTTCAGTCAACATCTTAGAAATATTTTTCGCTTACTGGCGATCATTTTTATCATTATTGGTCATTACCTGCGTAATTGGTTCACTACAGGGCCTTTGCGGAATATTTTTGATCCTAAGGGAACAAGACGAGTCTCAAGATCAACCCGATTACGCTGGCTGATTGAAGATCTCGGACCAACTTTCATCAAATTCGGGCAGATTTTAGCCGATCGACCGGATCTGGCATCGGAAAGTTTGCGCCAGGAGTTAAAGAAATTACAGAGTTCTGCCCGGCCATTCGACGATACGGTAGCGATCAATATTATAGAAGCTGAATTAGGGCAAAACGTTGAGCAAATTTTTTCGGAATTCAATCGGGAACACATTGCTTCCGCCTCTATCGGTCAAATATATCGCGGAACGCTTTTAACAGGCGAAGAAGTTGTATTGAAAGTGCAACGACCGGGAATCAAACAGAAAATAAAACTGGATCTCATACTCATTCAGTTGTTTGCCAAAAAACTACAACGCGATTATCCTGAACTCAATACGTTTAATATCGCCAAATTCGTTGACGATTTCGGTGACATTATTATGAAGGAACTCGATTTCACGAACGAGGTCTCCAATATGATGCGTCTAAACAACATGTTCAAAGATGATAATCGCTGTCATGTTCCCGTTGTCTTTAACAAGTTCTGTACCCAGCGCTTGTTGGTTATGGAATTCATTAAAGGTGAAAGTCCGGACAATCTGGAAATCCTCAAAGAAAAAGGTTATTCGCCACAAATCATCGCTGAAAATGGTGTCAACATTGTCCTGACAATGGTTTTAAGATATGGATTCTTCCATGCAGATCCGCATCCGGGAAACATCTTTATTCGCGGCGACAATCAGATTGTATTGATCGATCATGGAATGTGTGCTTCAATGAAGCCTAAGCAAATTAACGGTTTAGTCGATTTTCTAATTGGGTTTGCTGACAAAAATCCGCACAAAATTGCACGAGCATTATTGGACTTGACGGAAGTACAGAATTTCCGCGAAATGGAAAACCTTGAATTCGATATTCAGGAACTGATTGAAAAGTACAGTTACATGAGTTACGGTCAAGTGGATATTTCCGGACTGTTCAACGACACCTTTAAAGTAATGATTCGCTACGAAATCAAGATTCCTTCTAGTGTATACATGTTGCTCAAAACACTTATCACGATTCAAAATCTGGCAGAGATGCTGGAAGCAAAAATTTCATTGGTCGATATGATTCGTCCGTATGCAAAAGAAAAATTCAAGGAGCGATTTAGTTGGGAGAACATCAAATCAACCATTATCAAATCAGCCGAAGATTATTTGTACTTGTTCACTACTATGCCAAAAGACATTCGTGAGATTGTGACTGATTTTAAAACTCACGGACTGCAGCACAAAATCACATTCGGTGATAAAGGAACCAATAACAAGGATATTCGCGGGCATATTTACCGCTTAGGTGTGATTCTTCTGATTGGATTCATGCTTGTGTGTTCAACGTTACTCATGATCAAGGAACCGAATCCGGATGGATTTACCAATTTCTTCTTCTATTCCACCATTACCATTTCAACATGGGTGTTGATCAGAATGGCGATTCGGTCGAGTTGAAAAATCAGGTAATTGATGTCGCGCAAAGCCGTATCCGGTGAGCATTTACAGATTTTCGCTCATTTGGTGGAATTGAGTTTACAGGTTAATCACCGCAAATAAAAATTATTCTCCGCATGGAGAGAATTGAATCAGCTTATTTTTTGATCTCAAACTTACCGTCATCGGTAATATCCCACGGAATTTCAGGGAAGTCCATTGCACACAAGCGGCGAATCTCGGTCAACACCTGTTTCTTCGGATCAATGGTTGGCCCACCTTCGCCCAGTTGCTGAATGGAAACAATTTCACCACGTACAAAATCGCCGTTGCGTTTGAAATACAATTTATAAACGGGAGCTATTCCACTCACGCCCGAAAGGCTGAAACGTGCATAAGTCGCAAAGTTCCCCATGGAATAAGTAATGAATTTTCCTTTATAACAATCGATGGCGCGCGTTACGTGCGGACCGTGTCCGAGTACCATATCTGCGCCGGCATCAACGGCCATGTGCGCAAACTCGTATACATTTCCGCGATTTTCACCCACAAACTCTTCTGTTTTACGGGTGACATTGGTGCGCGAACGACCTTCTGCCCCACCGTGGAATGAAACCAAAACGATATCCGAAATAGCATCCAGTTCGGTGATGATCTTTTTTGCGCGTTCGTATTCATTCAGTTTCAAACAACCCGAATTGGGCGCAAAAGCTGTAAGTCCGATCACCAATCCTTTTACATGAATCGTATCCCAGGGACACGTTTCCAAACCGGCATACTTAATGCCTTTCGCTTTCAGTACTTTTTGCGTATTGGTTCTACCCGGCTCACCAAAATCGCCCATGTGGTTATTGGCAACCGATACCATATCAAATCCGGCATCTTTCAGGTGATCAACCACATATTCCGGCTGACGGAAAGCATAACATTTGCTCGGATCACTGCAAGCTTTCACATCACCACCGCTGTTCAACACCGTGCCTTCCAGGTTTCCGAACGTCAGATCGGCATCGCGGAGAATATCCTTCAGTGAATCGAGAATGCTTTGTCCGTTGGGAGGCAAAAAATCGGCGCTCGGATAATTGGTGCCGAGCATCATATCACCCACGGCAATCAAACTGATCAGTGAATCTTCGGCTTGTTCTGTAGGCGGTATAAAACGAGCGCGACCATTGCCGACCTCCTTCATCCATGGTTGTTTCAAATAAACAAATGCTGCTATTGCCGGCACAACAAGGCCGCAAAGCATGAGCGCGTTTCTGGTAGATGATTTCATATACAAAGACATGACTGCGTTAAACGAATGAATGCAAAAAAGGTTACTCCAAAAAAACAGGTTCTTCATCAATCTAACCGCTTTACACTGCTATTAATACGGCAAATACACTAACTTTGCCACTTCAAATTGTGAAAACAAAACCGTTTAGCATGACTGTACAGGAAATACGCACGCATTTTTTTGAATTTTTCGCTTCGAAACAACACCAGATCGTTCCATCTGCCCCAATGGTGGTAAAGAATGATCCTACGCTGATGTTTACGAATGCCGGTATGAACCAGTTCAAGGATTTTTTCCTGGGAAATGCCGTACCGAAAAATCCGCGTGTGGCCAATTCCCAAAAGTGCTTGCGTGTTTCAGGAAAACACAACGATTTGGAAGAAGTGGGCGTTGATACCTATCACCACACCATGTTCGAAATGCTGGGCAACTGGTCGTTTGGCGATTACTTTAAAGAAGAAGCCATTTCGTGGGCGTGGGAATTGCTAACAGAAGTCTACAAAATTCCGAAAGACCGTTTATACGTAACCGTTTTTGAAGGCGACGCGAAAGACGGCGTTCCGAAAGATCAGGAATCGTATGATATCTGGAAACGATTCATCGCTGAAGACCGGATTATCATGGCTTCTAAAAAAGATAATTTCTGGGAAATGGGTGATACCGGACCATGTGGACCGTGTACCGAAATTCATGTTGATAACCGAATCGAATCGGAGCGTGTAAAAGGCGACGGAAAACAATGGGTCAACCAGGATCATCCGCAGGTAGTGGAAATCTGGAACAACGTATTCATGCAGTTTAACCGCAAAGCCGACGGCAGTTTGGAACCGCTTCCTGCTACACATGTGGATACGGGAATGGGATTGGAGCGTCTGGCGATGACCATGCAGGGCAAAACGTCCAATTACGATATTGACTTATTCCAGGCGCTGATTGTTCACATGGAACAGGTTTCCGGAAAAAAATACGGTGCAGACGAACCAACGGATATTGCACTTCGCGTAATCGCCGACCATATTCGTGCTATAGCATTCTCTATCGCCGACGGACAATTACCTTCCAATACCGGAGCCGGTTATGTGATTCGTCGTATTTTACGTCGCGCAGTTCGTTACGGCTACCAAACACTTGGTATGAAAGAACCATTTATGGCAGGTTTGTCAGGTGTTTTGGCCAATGTGATGGGCGATGCCTTCAACGAATTAAACACCCAGAAAAACCTCATCGAGCAAGTTATTCGTGAAGAAGAACTAAGCTTTTTCCGTACGTTGGAACAAGGATTAAAACGTATCGAAAACCTGATGGACAGTGCCCGTTCGGCGAATAAAACCGTTCTCAGCGGAGCTGATGTATTTGAATTATACGATACCTTCGGATTTCCGTTCGACCTAACTTCATTGATCGCACGCGAAAACAATTTGTCGGTTGATGAAGACGCGTTTAACGCCGAATTGCAACAGCAAAAAGATCGTTCACGCGCCGCTACAGCTATTGAAACGGCTGACTGGGTAGAATTAAAAGACGATTACAGCGAAGAATTTGTTGGTTACGATGTGTTGAAAGCCAACGTTGAAATCGTGAAATACCGCAAGGTTTCGCAAAAACAACGCGCATTCTACCAACTGGTTTTTAACCTTACGCCATTTTATGCCGAAGGCGGTGGTCAGGTTGGCGACACGGGAACCATTTCCAACGATTTCGAAACCATTACTATTTTCGATACCAAAAAAGAAAACGGGCTCATTGTGCATTTATCCGAAACATTACCGGAGCATTTGAATGCACATTTCAGCGCGAAAGTTGATGTGAAGAAGCGTCAGTTATCTGCCAGCAATCACTCAGCTACACACTTGTTACACCATGCGCTCAGAACTGTTTTGGGAACGCATGTGGAGCAAAAAGGATCGTTGGTGAATTCATCGTACCTGCGTTTTGACTTCTCGCATTTTTCGAAAGTAACCGACGAGCAACTAGCACAAATCGAAGCGATGGTAGTTGCTGCCATTCGCGAAAACCAACCGCTGGTTGAAAAACGCAATGTTCCGATTGAAGTGGCAACCGAAATGGGTGCTATGGCTTTATTCGGTGAAAAATACGGCGATACGGTTCGCGTTATCCAATTCGGTGATTCGGTGGAATTGTGCGGTGGAACACACGTTCAGGCGACCGGTCAGATCAGTTTATTTAAGTTACGTTCCGAATCGGCGGTTGCAGCAGGAATTCGTCGTATCGAAGCCATTACCAACGAAGCTGTTGAGTATTATTACGCAGAACAGGAAACAAAACTGGAAACAGTAAACGAGTTATTGCGCAATCCGAAAGACCTGCCAAAAGCGGTAGAAGATTTGATTACGCGCAACAATCAGTTGATGAAGCAGGTTGAATTCTTCAAAAAAGAACAGGCCAAACTGGTGAAAGTGCAACTGAAAGCGAGCATTCAATCGCTTGGTGATGTTTCATTACTGGAAGCCGTAATTGATTTGGATGCTGCTTCGGTAAAAGACATTCTTTTTCAACTGAAAGGTGAAGTTCCCAATCTGGTTTCGATCATCGGATCAACAGACGAAGACAAATGTGCTATCAGTATTTGCATCGATGAAAACTTATCAGGAAGCCGCAACTGGCACGCCGGAACTATTGTAAAAACAGTAGCTCCGTTGATTCAGGGCGGCGGCGGCGGACAACCATTTTTCGCCACAGCAGGCGGAAAAGATGCCTCTGGTTTGCAAAATGCCATTCGCGAAGCAAAAACATTATTGTCACTTAATTGATCAATTGTTGACAAAAAAATCGGTGTTTTTTGGTGCTAATTTCAATTCTGTTTTTATCTTCGGAACGTCTTTCATTGTATAAAGCGGTTTTGTTTTCGATAGAAGCCTGTCCGATTTAGCCATGTTTAGATGCTAAACTTTTATCATTTTATCAAAATCTACTTTATGAAGAAATTATTTTACATTCTACTTGCTCCTGTTGTATTGAGCTTAGGTGCTTGCAACATGGCTGATGATTCAGACTACGAAGACATGGCAAATGACATTTGCGACTGTGTAAACAAAAACACGGGTGGAATTTCAGAAGGCATGAAAACAGCTATCGTTGATGCTGTAAACTCAGGAAAAGATGTTGAAACTGCTATCCAGGAAATCGCTATGGAAGACCCTGCACAAGCAATGAAAGATGCTGAGGAAATGATGGGCTTGGAAGCTGGCATGACTAAGTGCGGTGAAGACCTTGAGAAAAAGTACGAAAACGTTTATTCATCAGATACGGAGTCTGAAGTACAAGCGAAATTGGTGGAAACACTTAAAAAGAACAAATCATGTGCCTTTACTTATGCAATGTATAAGTTGGGAACACAAATGCAATAAGTAACTCACTTTCAATTAAAAAACGCTCATTCGCCTCCGGTGGATGAGCGTTTTTTTTACCTTTAAATGCATTGAACCAAACACCTGGATTGTTGTACCGGATTTAAAATACCTGATTATGCAGCGATTACTGATTTTACCGGTTTTATTCTTATTAGCTTCAACTGCCTCATGGGCAGACGAAACCATCAAACGACTTCCGAATTTTAGAGTGGTTTCTTCAGAGAAAGATAATTCCCTTGGAAAAGGAGAAGCAGTCTTTGAATTTGAAGTTATGAATCAGGATTTAAGAGATTACGCCGACCAATTGCCTCAGATTCAGGCATCCTATAATGGTGCGACATTTAATTTTAATCCAACAAAAAAGGGTATTTATGAGTTGAACGTTACCCCGGGAAGCTATACTTTTCAGTTCTTCGCTTACAATTACTACGAAATCTATTCTGATTCTGTTAAGATCAAACCCGGTTATCGTACCAAAGTTCAACTGCGTTTCGATTATGCAGACCGTGAAATCATCTCAGACAAACCGGTGATTTACCTCTACCCCACAACCGATCTGGAAGTCACTACTACCGTAAAACCAAACGGGAAGTTCCTCTTTACCTATCCGGCTTACGAAAATGGTTGGAAAGGAACCGCGCATCCTGACGGAAGCATTACCATTGCTGAGAAAAACTATCCCTACTTATTTTGGGAAGGTTCGCACAAAATGACTGCAGCCGATATGGATCTCACAAAAGGCTACATGGTCAAAGGTGATTCCATTACCGCGTTTCTGGAAAAAAAACTCACTCAAATGGGTTTAAACGATCGTGAAATGACCGACTTCATCACTTATTGGGGGCCACGAATGGCGGGCAACGATCAGCAATTCGTGCAGTTTATCTTCAATGACGAATGCAATCAGTTTGCCGATTTGAGTATTTCACCCGCACCGGCGCAGATTTTCCGTATGTATATGATTTGGGCTCCTGTTCCCGAAGGTGTAGTCATGCACCCTGAACCACAGGAAATCAAAACCGTGAAACGCGATCAGTTTTATGCCATTGAATGGGGCGGCTCGGAAGTGGACTTTGTATTATTCTCTTGTAAAACAAAAAACTGATGCGAAATCTACTTTTTCTGGTTGGTGTTCTCACCGTTTTTTCTCTGCCTATTCTTGCGAAAGAAAAGGGGCGTGAATCACCCTGGCAGTATCAAATTATCAGCAGTGAAGCCGATCCGACAATGGATGCTCAACATGCTACATTTGAACTTAGCTTTCTGCCATACGTCCAGGGCTCAGCAAACCCTGTCAGTGCCATCGAATTGTCGTGTAATGGTGTGATTGAACGTTTTACGCTGGATTCAACGTTCAAAAAAACACTATTGGTTTCACCCGGTACTTATACATTTCAAGTAATGGCAGGCGAGTTTTATTACGAAATCACCACACAACCCATTCAGATTAATCCCGGGTTTCGTACCAAACTGGCGTTTCAGTTTCAGTCAAGTCAAAGCATGATTATTTATACGAAACCCGTTATCTATTTGTATCCGGAAAAAGAGCAACAAACAACCGTTCAATTGCAACCCAACGGAAAATTCAGCTTCACCTACCCTGTTTATCCAGAAAACGGCTGGTCGGTAACAGCTCGTCCCAACGGACAACTCACCGTTGACGGAAAAAACTACCCGTATTTGTTTTGGGAAGGAACCAACACCAAACCATTCCGTCCTATCGATTTTTCAAGCGGTTTTGTGGTAAACAAAGAAGATGTCACTGCTTTCCTCGAAGAAAAACTCACCAAAATGGGATTGAACGATCAGGAAAAAACCGATTTCATTACTTATTGGGGACCGCGCATGGTACAATCCGACAAAGGATTTGCGCAATTCCTCTTCAACGAAGAGTACGACGAAATTGCCACCATCAACATTTCCCCAAAACCGGCTGCCATTTTCAGGGTTTATCTGTTTTATGCTCCGCTGGAAAGTTCAATTGAACTAAATCCGGCTCCGCAGGAGATTAAATCCGTTGACCGAAAAGGTTTTACTGTGGTCGAATGGGGTGGTTCGGAAGTGAATTATCCCTTACTTTACGCTAAAACAACCAACTGATGCGCGCTTCTATTTTCATACTACTATTATCGGTCGTTGCAGTTCAGCAAGCGCGTGCCAACGAAAAAGGACGGGAATCTCCCTGGAAATACAGGATTGTCAATAGTAGCCCAGATCAATCATTGAACAAGGAGCAGGCTATGTTTGACCTTGATTTTTCGGCAAATAACTGGGATTCGAACTACCCGATTACCGCCATTCAACTATCGTGTAATGGTGTTATTCAACGTTTTGGCACCGATCCGGATTTCAGAAAAACCATTCTGGTTACACCGGGCGATTATGTCCTTCAGTTGGTTGCCGACAACAGTTCCGACGAAATTACAACAAGCTCCATCCATATCGATTCAGGATTCAGAACCGTCATCGCATTTCAATTTCAGTCCGGCTATAGTCAGGAAGAATACCTGAAACCTGTCATATACCTCTACCCCGAAAAAGCACAGGAAACAACTATTCAGCTAAATCCCAACGGGAAGTTCACCTTCACTTACCCTGTTTACAAAGAAAATGGCTGGGCGGGAATAGCACATCCTGACGGGCAATTCACCATAGAAGGAAAAAACTACCCGTATTTGTTTTGGGAAGGAATCAATACCCAATCACAATCCAAAGTTGATTATTCAACCGGTTTTGTGGTCAACAGCGATGAAGTAACCGCCTTTCTGGAAGAAAAATTGACAGAAATGGGCTTAAACGATCACGAACTTACAGACTTCATTACCTTTTGGGGACCGCGTATGGTTCAATCAGGAAAAGGATTTGTGCGGTTTCTGTTTAATGAAGAGTACGACAACATTGCCACACTCGCAGTTTCTCCGCAACCGACCAGTATTTTCAGAGTCTACATGCTGTTTACTCCACTTGAAAGCACCATTGAATTAAATCCCGCGCCGCAGGAAATCAAATCTGTTGACCGCAAAGGTTTCACAGTTATCGAATGGGGCGGATCAGAAATCAACTATAACGAAACACTTGCCAGTCATGAATAAGAAAATTAGCCTGCTGATCGCATTTACAGCATCTGTATTGTTTGCAAACGCTGCAACCACTCCTGGAAAACCGACGTCTAAAAGCGATCTTTTTGTACCGATTGAATTTCTGATAACCAGTTCTGCTCCGAGTGCCGCTCTGGACAAAAACCACGCGAAATTTGAGTTGAAATTTGAGGATTACCTGCTAAACAACGGTGAACCATTACCGACGATTGAACTTTCGTGCAACGGCGTGATTGAGCGTTTTCAGCTCGATAGCTCCCTGACCCATACCATCGAGGTTTCACCCGGCAAATACAAGTTCATGATGATCAGAACAGGTGATTACCAGGAAATCATCACCGATTCCATTACAATTCCTCCCGGATACCTTACAAAAGCTCGGGTTAATTTCACTCCTATAATGAGAGAAATAGAGCCCATCATAATACAACCGATAGAACCTATCATTATTTCCTATAAACCCGTACTTTATTTTTATTCGCCGAAAGATCTTTCCGTGAACATCAAACTGACACCAAACGGAACCTTTACTTACACCTACCCTGCTTACGAAAATGGCTGGAAAGGAACAGTTGAAGCCAATGGCGGAATTACCATCAACAAAAAACATTACCCTTATTTGTTTTGGGAAGGAAAAACCAACGGGGTAAATGCACTGGTAGATTACAACGAAGGTTTTGTGGTTTCACAAGAAAATGTGACTGCTTTTCTGGAAGAAAAACTGACCGAAATGGGATTAAACGATCAGGAACGAACCGATTTCATTACGTTTTGGGGACCACGCATGGTTGGTTCCGAAAAAAATCACGTGCAATTCCTGTTCAACGAAGCCTACAATGATATCGCTACGTTGGCTGTAACGCCGAAACCGGATCACGTTTTCAGATTGTATTTATTGTGGACACCGCTACCGGAATCGGTAAACCTGAATCCTGTTCCTCAAAAAATGATTCAGGTAAAACGCGATGGCTTTTCTGTTGTAGAATGGGGTGGCTCCGAATTGATGTATAACCAAACTCTTGCCAATCATGATTAAACGCACGTATTTACTCATCACTGTTGGGCTTCTTGCCGGGTTATTTACCCTGGCCGCAAGTGTTATCAACCAAACAACATCATCGGATCGATTGATGGGGCCCTTCACTGTTTACAGTTCCACTGTTGATTCTACGCTGGACCAAAATCATGCACAGTTCGAACTCAATTTCAGTGATTACATGCTGAATCGCAGCAAACCGTTGCCGGAAATTGAACTTTCATGCAACGGTGTTATTCAGCGTTTTCAACTGGATAGTACGCTCAAACACACCATCACTGTTTCGCCCGGTAAATACCAGTTTATGATGACCATGAGCGGTGGTTTTCAGGAAATTATTACCGATTCAGTTTACATCGCACCTTCACACAAAACACGTGTCGGGATTTATTTCCTAAAAAATCCTGAGCCGGAAGAATACAAAGAACCATATCATCCAAGAAATCGACGACGCAATGACCGTGTTGCCTACAAACCTGTGCTTTATTTTTATTCTCCCAAAGACCTGCAAGTTGATGTTCAACTAAGTCCGAACGGTTCTTTCACTTACACCTATCCTGCTTACGAAAACGGCTGGAAAGGAACTGTTGAAGCCGAAGGCGGAATTACCGTCAACAAGAAACACTACCCGTATTTGTTTTGGGAAGGTAACGTGAACGCCGTTGATGCGTTGGTTGATTACAGCGAAGGATTTGTGGTCTCAACAGAAAACGTTACCGCTTTTCTGGAAGAAAAACTCAGCGAAATGGGATTGAACGATCAGGAAAAAACGGACTTCATTACTTTCTGGGGGCCGCGCATGGCAGGCTCTGAGAAAAGCCACGTGCAATTTCTCTTCAATGAAGCCTACGATGATATCGCTACGCTGTCCATAACCCCAAAACCTGATCACACTTTCCGATTGTACATGCTTTGGACTCCGCTGCCGGAATCTGTAACAATGAATCCGGCACCTCAAAAACTGAGCACTCTGAAACGCGACGGTTTTTCTGTTGTGGAATGGGGCGGTTCAGAACTGACATTTACCTCTAACATTTCATTCACCCATTAATTCCGGAAAACATGAAATCACTGTTTTTAATCACCGCGCTGTTGTGTTCAGCAACCTTATTCGCCGAATCAGGTGAAAAAGAAAGAAAGGCTTATCGCAATTATGTGATCACAAAAGTGGTAAAATCAAAATACGTAAAAGCGCACCAGGCAAAGGTGAAATTTAAGCTGGAAAACGTTTACGGAAGTAATCTTCCAAATACAAAATTGGTCTACTCAATTGACGGAATAACAGACACTACTCATCTGGACAAAAACAGCTGTTTTCTCCTCACGACCACCAAAGGAAAACACATTTTTCAGTTTTACTACTCAGAAGAGTTCATTGAAATTTATACTGATTCCATTGATTTAAAGGGTGGCTGCCAAACCAATGTGAGTTTGTACTTCCAACCGGCAAGAGAGCCTCAAATGGAAGAAAAACCGGTTATTTACTTCTATCCGGAAGTGACACAAACAGTTGATGTAATACTAAAACCTGCCGGGGAATTTACGTTCACGTATCCAGCCTACGAAAACGGATGGAAAATCACCGCCAACACTAACGGAACATTGACGCACAACGGAAAAACTTATCCGTATCTGTTTTGGGAAGCAGCTATGAATCGCGACAGAAGTTCGGTAGACTATTCCCAAGGATTTGTGGTAGAACAGCAAAACACAATTGCTTTTCTGGAAGAACAATTGAACACATTCGGATTTACACCGCAGGAACGCACCGATTTTATTACGTATTGGGGACCGCGACTGGCATCGGAAAAACGCGCATTCATTCAGTTTGTTTGGGGTGACGCAACCGATCAATTTGGCGAGCTAACCATTTCACCAAAACCGGATCATGTAAACCGTGTGTACATTCAATGGAAATCGCTGAAAAACAACGAAATGACTTCACCACCAACTCCACAGGTTATTCCAACGCTTGATCGTTCGGGATTTGACGTACTGGAATGGGGCGGCGTGGAAGTGAACGATTATGAATTATGAATGTATAATCATTAAGAATCAGCAGTGACTGAGGAACGAAGTCTACTGCGGATCTTTTCAATTTTACATTTTGAATTTTAAATTAAAAATATCATGAAACCAATCATCACCACAATCCTCCTCTTCCTGAGTTTCACTAGCCTGGCGGGTGAAGAACTAAAATCGGTAGACGCCTATTACACGACCTACGAAGCCGATTCGAGTATGTCAGCCACCGAAACAAAAGTGCTCATAACCTGTACTTTTTCGGGAGATTATCCCGAGAATCCGCACCAATTACGTTACGGATTGAACGGTTCTGATTCCACGGAGTTCCTTTCTGCGAACAATGAATTGACGATCACTCCGGTTACAGGTATGTATATTTTTCAATTCTTTTACAATTCCTATTTCAGCGAAATTGAAACCGATTCCATTGAAGTCAAACCGGGGGTTTTAACACATATTCATCTCTATTTCAGCAATTCGCGTCGCGACATCAAGTTAAAAAAACCGGTCATTTACCTCTATCCTGAAACAGCGACTTCCGTATTAGTAAACCTAAAAACCAACGGACTGGCATTTACTTACCCGGTCTTAAACGATGGTTGGAACGTTCTGGCTCAACCGGATGGAACCCTGACTTGCAACGGCAAAAATTACCCGTATTTGTTTTGGGAAGCCGATCAGTCAGTTCAAAACCCGTTTGAAACAGAAACCTTCGAAGGATTTGTTGTCGCTGGAAAAGATGCGCTTGCATTTTTGGAAGAAAAACTGACGCAAATCGGCTTCAACGACTGCGAGCGAACCGATTTCATCACTTTCTGGGGACCTCAGTTGAGCACCAACGAATTCAATAATATTACCTTTGAATTCAATGATGCCTGCGATGCTTACGGAACGTTGGACATTACTCCGAAACCGGAAAACGTAAACCGCGTGTACATGATCTGGAGCAAAACAGATGCTTCCGCGCTGGATGGAAATACCACTCCGCAATCGTTGCCTGCATTGGACCGTTCAGGGTTTGATGTACTGGAATGGGGCGGCATTGAAATTGACAATTATGGAATATGAATGAAAAATGCATCTCTTATCAGGAACACTCCTCATAATTGATAATTCATAATTCCTTCCACGTATGAAAACAATCCTCAGCACATTGCTCATCCTGTTATGTTTCAGTGCATTTGCAGAAGTAGATCAACAAGGAGAATGGCACGTATATTACAAGGTTGATCAAACCATGGGGCCGACCGATACCAAAACGGTGATTCACTGCTATTTCATCGGAGATAGTGATGGGGAAAAACATACGGAACCAATCGTTTACGCCTTAGATGGCGGATCAAACCAAGTGGTGACACTTTCTGAAACAAATGATTTTACAATCGACCTGAAAGCAGGAAAGCACACATTTCAATTTTACTACAATAGTTCTTTCAAGGAAATTGAAACCGACTCCCTTGAAGTAAAAGCAGGAGTTGTTACGCACATTGATCTGTTGTTCCAAATCCAGCCCATTGAACCATTAATAATCCGTGAGGTAAAAAAACCGGTCATTTACCTGTACCCGGAAGTTCCAACAACTATTTCCATAGATCTGAAAACAATCGGGGCATTGACTTTTACTTATCCGCTGTTGAACGACGGCTGGAATGTTCTGGCTCAACCGGATGGAACCCTGACTTGCAACGGTGAAAATTACCCGTATTTGTTTTGGGAAGCCGATCAGTCAGTTCAAAACCCGTTTGAAACAGAAACCTTCGAAGGATTTGTTGTCGCTGGAAAAGATGCACTTGCATTTTTAGAAGAAAAACTGACGCAAATCGGCTTCAATGACAAAGAACGGACCGATTTCATTACCTTCTGGGGACCACAACTGGCGTCAAATGAGTTCAACAACATCACGTTTCAATTCAACGAAACCTGCGACGCTTACGGAACGCTCCACATTACTCCGAAACCGGAAAACGTAAACCGTGTTTACATGATCTGGAATAAAACCGATAGCCCCGCTACTGATGGAATCACCCCACAATTACTTCCTGCATTTGATCGCTCCGGATTTGATGTATTGGAATGGGGCGGCGTTGAAGTGAACGATTTTGAATTATGAGTGTATAATTATCAAGAATCCATAGTGACTGACACCAGGAAGTCTACTACGGATCTTTCAATTTTACATTTTCAATTCTGAAGCATGAAAACACTAATCAGCGCATTTATCTTATTCTTAAGTTTCAGCGCATTTGCAGAAAAAAACGCACTGGTCGAATGGCAGGTAACGTATGAAGCCGACAGTACCATGCGTGCAACAGATACCAAGGTGACTGTTCATTGTTATTTCACCGGCAATTACGACGGAAAACCGAGACCTGTGATCTACAGTGTAAATGGCGCCCCAAATGAAACGGCACGACTTTCTGGAGCAAATGAATTTATGATCAATCGGGGAGTTGGGAAATACACACTTCAGGTATATGCCAATAGTTCTTTCCCGGAAATTATGACCGATTCGATTGAGGTCAAAGCGGGAATCGGCACACATATTTACCTTTATTTCAGGGGCGAAAGAACTCATTATGAATTAGAGAAACCTGTCATTTATCTCTATCCGGAAGTTCCCACAGCTATTTCTGTTGATCTGAAAACAATCGGGAAATTGAACTTTACTTATCCGCTGTTGAGCGAGGGCTGGAATGTCACCGCACAACCCGACGGAACCTTGACCTGCAATGGCAAAAACTACCCCTATTTGTTTTGGGAAGCCGATCAACAAATTCAAAATCCGTTTGAGCTGGAAACCTTCGAAGGATTCGTTATCGCAGGAAAAGATGCCTTAACCTTTTTGGAAGAGAAACTGACACAAATCGGGTTCAACGATCGTGAACGAACTGATTTCATCACCTATTGGGGACCTCAGTTATGTGCCAATGAATTCAACAACGTTACCTTTCAGTTCAATGATGCCTGTGATGCTTACGCAACGCTGGATATTGTTCCAAAACCGGAAAACATAAATCGTGTGTACATGATTTGGAGCAAAACCGATGCTGCTGCACTTGACAAAACCATTACCCCACAAGAACTTCCTGTATTGGACCGTTCAGGATTTGATGTGTTGGAATGGGGCGGCGTGGAAGTAGACGATGTGGAAATGTAAAATGGAGAATTGAAAATTGAAAAGAGAAGCCCCCCTTTTCAATTTTACATTTTACATTCTCAATTCATTTAAGCTGTTACCTGCGGGTTCCCGAAAATCGCCACATCATTCCCGGTAATCTTATCGCTGCAAAGAATCACCAAACGCTCAACGATGTTGCGCAATTCGCGGATATTTCCCGTCCAATTGGTCTGCTTAAGCGCATCTAACGCATCGGTTGTAAATTCCTTGCGTGGAATTCCGTGCTCAGTACAAACCATCGTGAGGAAATGCTCGGCCAACAACGGAATGTCATCACGACGGTCGTTCAATGCCGGTACGTGAATCAGGATCACAGCCAAACGGTGATATAAATCTTCGCGGAAACGTCCCGCTTCTATTTCTTTACGTAAATCTTTATTGGTTGCAGCAACCACGCGTGTATCTACTTTGATATCGCGCTCTGCCCCTACGCGTTGGATCACATTTTCCTGCAATGCACGCAACACTTTCGCCTGCGCAGAAAGGCTCATATCACCAATCTCATCCAGGAACAAGGTTCCGCCGGAAGCCAGTTCGAATTTTCCTTTTTTATCTTTCACCGCCGATGTAAAGGCACCTTTTTCGTGCCCAAACAATTCGCTTTCGATCAATTCACCCGGAATGGCCGCACAATTGACTTCTACAAAAGGCATTTTCTTGCGGTTACTGAAATCGTGCAGCGAACGCGCCACCAATTCTTTTCCGGTACCGTTTCCACCGGTGATCAAAACGCGTGCATCCGAAGGTGCAACTTTTTCGATCATTTCCTTGATCTTGTTAATACCGTCGGTTTCGCCAATGATCGACGAACCTTTGAAACGACGTACTGTGGTTTTCAACGCTTGTGTTTCTTCCACCAATACCACACGCTCTTTCGCATTGCGGATCGTCACCAGAATACGGTTCAGATCGAGTGGCTTTTCAATGAAATCGAATGCGCCTTTTTTGATCGCTTCCACAGCAGTTTCAATGTTTCCGTGGCCTGAGATCATGATAACCGGCGTATCTACTTTGGCTTGAATCAGGCCATCGAGTACTTCCATTCCATCCATTTGTGGCATTTTGATATCGCAGAAAATAATATCGTAGAGCGCATTTTTGGCTTTATCCAAACCTTCTGCCCCGTTTTCTGCTTCATCTACCTGAAAATTTTCAAATTCCAGAATCTCCCGCAACGCTCTGCGGATTGCTCGTTCGTCATCAATGATCAGAATTTTTGCCATAAATCGTGTTTTTGAGGTCGAAAGATACGGAAAAAGAGGTGGAACTGTTGCTTTACTTTAATCTCCTGTACGAGAATTTAATTGATTTTATTTTCCGCCACGAATGAACGAATGACAATTAAAGTAGAATAAAAGACGAATAACCGCCATGGCGGTTTCACTAATCTGGATTTGTGATGTAAACAACGTTTACATTATTCGCTAAAATTCTACACAGCACTTTATTCGTCCATTCGTGGCTTAAAAAGTCACAGCCCCTTCAACCCTGTTATGAAATAATAATGAGTTAGCTTCTAAGAGCTCCTTCTTTCAATGAAAAGGGTGAAATAAACACTTCCTGAATCGCAAATTTCTCGAGAATCCATTTGGTTTTCAACGCCGCAATGGGCGCCATTTTCCGGCGAATGGGAATGATATATGGATGCTTTTCGCGTTCTTCGAATGTGGACCCAATGATCCAGTCAAGGGTTTCATCCAGCTCTTTTCGTTCCAGTCGAATCGGTTCACTTCCGGCCGGGAAACTGGCTTGGTGTGACATTTCGTAAAAGGTCTCAAAACTACCGGAAGCGCCCACCAAAACCGAACACGCATCAAATTGATTGAGCTCACCGGCGCTTTCTTCAAACCATTGTATCAACCGTTGCTGGTCTTCCGCAGACATCGGATCGGAAAGATCAAAGAGCTGAACCGCTCTTGAAACGCCGATGTTGAGGCTGCAAAACTGAAGCGGGTCTTTCGCATTTCCACGAATAAACTCCGTACTGCCGCCGCCAATGTCCATAATCAGCGATGGTTCGTTGAAATCATACGACCAACTCACCCCGTCGTAAATCAATTCCGCTTCGCGCAAGCCGTCGATCACTTCTATCGTAATATTGAAGCGTTCTTTCACTGCGGATAACAATTCATCCGAATTATCGGCATCGCGCACGGCTGACGTTCCGAAAGCCTGAATGTGCCGGGCCTGATACGATTCACAAATGCCCACAAAATGCTCAAACGCCGTAAACGCGCGCTGCATGGCTTCCGGAGCAATGGTTTGTTCATTGATGCCTCCCATGCCCAGCGCCACACCTTCTTTGGAATTATGGATTACCCGGAAGTCATTTTCAGAAACGTCGGCAATCAATAAATTAAATGTATTCGTACCAAGATCAATGACAGCTTTCCGCATTTATTTCATTTTTAGCCATTGAAAAATTTGCTTCAATCGAACCGAGTGGCCGAATTGCAGGATGCCGTTTTTATACAATTTGCCTGCCAGTGAAAGTACAGCAAATGCGCTTACCAAAAGAATCAGTAGTGAAACAAACAGCTGATAACCTTCTCCTTCGGGATAACCAACTGCCAGCTTCACCATCACCACAACCGGAGCGGTAAATGGCAAATAATGATAGACCTGCGCCAGTTGAGTTTCAGGGTTATTGAGTACGTAATACCCGGAATACAAAGCAAAAAGCAATAGCGCGATGAGCGGCAGCAGGAATTGTTGTCCGTCGGACTCAGAGCCCGTAACTGCTCCCAACGCCGCGAAAAATGCGCCGTAGAACAGGTAACCGATCGCAAAGAACAGCAGGAAATAACCGACCATGCTTGAGAATTGAATGCGTTCGAAGATCAGTTCCACAAATTCATTATAGGCGATAGAAGTACTGCTTTGCGCCAGATTGGCCGGATCGTAGCCGTTGACAAACACCGTTTCACGCATGAGGTATAAACCAACGGAAATGATCACGGTCCACACGAAAAACTGAATAAAAGCGCTCAGGCCAACTCCCACAATCTTTCCTAACATCAACGCCCGGGGATGTACCGTCGACACCAGAATCTCGACAATCCGGTTACTTTTTTCGCGGGAAACGGAGCGTAGGATGGTCATTCCGAAGAGGAAGATGAAGACGAAAATCACCGTTCCGAAGAACAATCCCACCCATCCGGCCAAATCGCTCGATTGTTCGGTCGGGTCGTAGGCATTCTTGAACGACATTTGCAGCGGTTGCTTGATTTTCCGGAAATCGTTGGCGGATAATTTGGTGAATCTGGCAGCGAGAATTTCTTCCAAACGACGCTCGATCTGGTAGCGAACATTGATGGTCATATTCAACGATGGTTTTTCGCGGTAGAACACAAAGCTCACTTTATTGGTGATGATTTTCTCGTTTACTTCCACTAACGCATCAAAGTCCTGGTAGTTTTTTCCGGAAGCAAAATCGGCAATTTCGATGTAATCCGACGCAAAGGAATAGCTGATAGATTTATCCGTTCCGGGCATAATTTTGTTTTCCATAATGCCTCGCGGATCAGAAATTAAAATCTTCCAGCTTTGCTGCTTGTTTTCGCCCATAGCAAATAACAAATACGTCAGCGACAATACCAAAAGCGGTCCTACGAGCGCCATCACAACAAACGACCGGCTTCCGATCCGTTCGCGCAATTCGCGCATGGCTATAATCCAACTGTTTTTCATATTTCCTCTTTCTTAGAAACCGCGTTAATAAACAACTCCTGCATAGAAGGCAATACCTCCCAGGCTGCTTCGATTTTCACAGCTCCCATCAATACTTTCAGCAAATCTTCAAACTGGTTGTCGCCACGCATTTTTACACGGGCTATAAAGCGATCATCGCCCAGAATTTCTTTATCGATGAGTTCGAATCCGGTCCATAATGCATTCACAAATCCAATCATGGTTCCTCTGAATTTCACAGCGTATTCGCCTACTCTGGCCGATTCCTGTAATTCAGAAACACGGCCCTCCATGATTTTTTTGGATTGATGAATCAAGGCTACGCGATCACAGATCTCTTCAACGCTGCGCATATTATGGGTTGAAATGAGAATGGTTTTCCCTTTGGCTTTCATCTCCACCAATTCCTGTTTGATGAGCTCTACATTTACCGGATCGAAGCCAGAAAACGGTTCGTCAAGGATCAATAATTCAGGTTCGTGCAAGACAGCGCAAATGAATTGTACTTTTTGCGCCATTCCTTTCGAAAGTTCGTCGATGCGTTTTTTGCGCCATGATTGAATATCAAAACGATTCAACCAATAATCCAATGCTTGCCGGATATCCGTTTTGGTCATACCACGAAGCGCTCCGAAGAAAAAAGCATGCGCTTCAACAGTCATGTTTTTATACAATCCGCGCTCTTCAGGCAGGTAACCTATTTGGATTAAGTGTTTCTGTTTCAGTAAATCACCTTTGAAACGCACTGTTCCATGATCGGGCTCAATGATGCGGTTGATGACGCGAATCAAGGTTGTTTTACCGGCACCATTCGGCCCCAGTAACCCGAAAATTTCACCTTCCCGCAACGACAATGACACATCATCGAGCGCTGCTTTGCGTTGGTAGCGTTTGGTAATTTGTTGGATTTCGAGCATCTGACACAGAATTTTGCTAAAAATAATGAAAGTAGCTTCTCAGCGTTACGAACCACCTTTAATTTTATGTCTTGTGTTAAAATATATATTGAGTCGGCTTCCCACAGATTCACAGATTTGGCTCGCCTAACGGACTTGCTTACAATATACTCATGGTATTCACTATAGCGTGTCCGTTAGGCACGCAAAAAATTAGTGAATTCGTGGGAATTATTTGATCCCGGCACAAGGCGCAGTTTATCAATCACCCAGCAATCGTTTTTTCCAATCGGACCAACGATAGATCTTTGCAAGTAAGAAAATCATGAGTGGATAGGCAATTGCCAAAATGGCGATCAAGCCCCAGCCAACGCTTGGTTTAGAGGTGTCAAGCAATAAGGAATCTGTTTGTAAGCTTTGCCATTCGCTGCTCAGGATCAATAATCCGAAGAAATTATTGGCCGTATGAAACCCCCATGAAAGTTCGATACCATCATCCATAACTGTGAGGAAAGCAGCAAAAAAGCCCGATAAAATGTAGAATACCATGGCAAACCAGCCCAATGCGGTGACTTCGGGATTCATGGAATGTAAACCGCCAAAAATAAGTCCGTTGATTAGCGCGATGGAAATTCCCCGCGATGTAGCTTTCCCTGTCCATTTGAGTACAAATCCGCGACAAAACAGTTCTTCAAATCCGGTTTGGATAGGCACCAAAAACAGGCAAATTGCCAGTAAAAGGAAAAACGATTCGGGTTTGTAATTCCAATGAATCACTGATCCGTTCATCGATAACTCAATCCCCACGAGGATTCCTTCGATGACGGCCCACAAACCAAATGCGACAAAAAATCGTTTGACATCGATGCGCTTTCGTGTGGTGAAAAAAGAAAGTACAGGCACCCTATGATTGAATTTGAATGCAAGTAAAAGCATGAGGAATCCCACTACGAACACAAACAGCTGATAGGTCAGGTTTTCATTGTTGGAGAATAATGCAGTGAATTCTTCAGGAGAAAGTTCGTCAAGTTCTTTCATGGAAATCCCTTTCAAGGCAGCACCTATCATGTAGGGAATGCGGCCGAAACCGATAATTCCGGTGATAACCAAACCCAGTGTTAGCAGGTAACGCCACCATTCGTTACGCTGATTTGCAAGAGGTGAAATGAAGAAATTGCTCATGCTTCAAAGGTATCAGAAAAGCAGGCTCGGGACGCATCCCGAATCTACTTTTTATCACAAAACAATATTCAGGGTAAGTTCGGGATATTAGGAACCTGAACGGGAGTTCGGGATCTTACGACACCTCCCGGAAATAAAGGATTACAGGAACCAGAATGGAAGTTCGGGATATTAGGAACCTGAATGGAAGTTCGGGATCTTACGACACCTCCCGGAAATAAAGGATTACAGGAAGTCTGGGACGCATCCCGCACTATTACATACGTTGTTTTAATGAAACATATCTTTCATACGCTGAAAAAATCCGCGTTCGCTTTTGTCGGGATTCGGTTTGAAATTTTCGCTTTCCTTTAACTGATCCAGCAACTCGCGTTCTTCTTTGGATACTTTTTTCGGTGTCCAAACGTGGATGTGTACCAGCAAATCGCCGGTTCCGTAGCCTTGAAGAATCGGTAATCCTTTTCCTTTCAGACGCAATACTTTTCCACTTTGGGTACCTGGCTCCACCTTAATTTTGGCTTTACCGTTGATGGTCGGTATTTCGATGGTTTCACCCAAAACGGCGTCCACGAAATTCACAAATGCTTCGTAATGCAGGTTTTCACCGTCGCGACGCAACTCTTCGTGCGCCTGTTCTTCAATCACAACGATCAAATCTCCGGGAATTCCGTTGAACGGGCCTGCGTTTCCTTTTCCGGTAACGCTCAGCTGCATGCCTTCTTCCACACCGGCCGGAATATCAATTTCAATGACTTCTTCCTGGCGTTTTAATCCCTGACTGTCGGCATCGGCTGGTTTTTGGTCGATCATTTTACCAGCACCCTGACAGGCATTACACACCGATTGGGTTTGCATGGCTCCCAAAAATGTTTGGGCAACACGTGTGATACGACCTGTACCGTTACAGGTAGCACAATTTTTATAGGTTACACCGTCGGCGTTGACCAGTTTGTTGACTTTGATTTTTTTGCGAACACCATCGGCGATTTCTTCGAGGGTCAGTTTCATTTTCACCCGCAAGTTTGTTCCTCTCGCAGTACGCTGACCACCTCTTGATCCGCCGAAACTACCGCCACCGCCGAATGCGCTTCCGAAAACGTCGCCGAACTGAGAGAAAATATCCTCCATGTTCATTCCGCCGCCGCCAAAACCACCGCCACCGTTACCCAAACCGGCATGACCGTATTGATCGTAACGTGCTTTTTTATTCGGATCGGAAAGTACTTCGTAGGCTTCTGCCGCTTCCTTGAACTTTTCTTCCGCTTCTTTATCGTCCGGATTTTTATCAGGGTGGTATTTCAATGCCATTTTACGATAGGCTTTTTTGATTTCGCCTTCGTCTGCACTTTTAGAAATGCCCAATATCTCGTAATAATCCCTTTTTTGCATCTTCACTAATATTTCAGATTAGCAGATTGGTAAATTGCAGATTGAATCTGCCAATCCGGAATCTGCCAATTTGTAATCTGTCAATCTGTTAATTTATTGTCCTACTACGACTTTTGCGTAGCGAATTACTTTATCATTCAGGTAATAACCTTTCTCCACATCGTCAATTACTTTGCCTTTCAGGTCATCGGAAGGAGCCGGAACATTGGCAATTGCTTCGTGCAATTCAGGATCAAACGCTTCGTTTTTAGACTGCATTTGTTTCAATCCTTTTGCTTCAAGCGTCATTTTAAACTTCGTATGGATCAGTGCCACGCCGTCTTTAATTGCCTGCGTATCTTCCACCTGTTCGTTGTTCAGAATCGCTCTTTCGAAGTCATCCAATACAACAATAAGATCTTTCAAAACACCTGCACTAGCCGTTGCAATCAATTCCAGTTTTTCCTTATTGGTGCGTTTGCGGTAATTATCAAACTCCGAATACAAACGAAGGTATTTATCGTTGAGTGCAGCAATTTGCTCTTCTGCCGAAGGAATAGTTGAATTTGCTGACGAATTGTCAGTATTTTCCGTTTCCGCTTCAGCCTGCCCGTTCACTTCCTGTGGCTCTGTTGCAGCTGATTCCTCGTTTAGATGCTCTTTTTGCTTGTTCTCTTCTGCCATGATTCTTGCTATTTTTCGGCTCTACGTCAATAAACCTGCCATATCCCTAAAACCGACAGGGTGTCATGAAACATGACAGGACAAACATACTGCACCGTTTTCATACCACATATGAATTGAGGGCTCGATTTTAATATTTTCCTTACATTCGATGCATTGTTACTATTATCGTATCCTTGATACATTCCGATTTTATGAAATACCTTTTTACCTGTTTATTTTCCATTTGCAGTCTGGCACTGGTTTCGGCGCAAAAAAACAACGATTCATTGGTGATCAGACAATTGTTTAACGAGGCCCTTGAAAACGGGAAAGCTTACGAAGACCTGCGCTCGTTGTGCAAGGATATCGGGGCGCGTATCTCGGGTTCGGCACAAGCTGAAATGGCCGTGGAATGGGGGAAACGAAAAATGGAAACCTACGGTTTTGACAAAGTGACATTGCAACCCATCCTGGTGACACACTGGGAAAGAGGCACAACAGAAGCTGCCTGGATGCAAACCAAAGCTGGTGATTTGATTCCGCTGGATATTCTGGCACTCGGCGGTTCTATCGGAACAAACGGACTGCTGAAAGGCGATATTGTCGAATTCAAACACCTGGACGATCTGAAAAAGGCCGACCGGAAATTGGTGGAAGGGAAAATTGTGTTTCTCAATCAGGCCATGGATCCCAAGCAGATCAGTACGTTCGGAGCTTATGGCGGTTGTTATGCGATCCGCGGTCAGGGAGCCATTGAAGCTTCCAAACTGGGCGCAATTGCGGTTGTGATCCGATCCCTGGCCATGCCGGAAGACGATCATCCGCATACGGGATCAATGTATTACGAGGAAGGTACCGCCAAAATACCGGCGGCGGCGTTGTCGACCAATGCTGCAAATGCGCTGTCAGAAGCACTGCAATTTGGCCGCACGACGTTTGCGTTTGAAATGGATTGCCGCGATTACCCCGATGCACCGTCACACAACGTCATGGCAGAAATCACCGGAAGTGAATTTCCCGATCAGATCATCACCATTGGCGGCCACCTGGATTCATGGGATGCAGGTGAAGGCGCACACGACGACGGAGCCGGAATTGTTCATTGTCTGGAAGCACTTCGTATTCTAAAAGTATTAAAAATCAGACCGAAACACACCATCAGGGTGGTTTTCTTTATGAACGAGGAAAACGGCAACAAAGGCGGGATCAATTATGCCAGCTGGGTGAAAGAAAACGGTGAAAAACAGGTTGCTGCCGTAGAAAGTGATCGTGGTGGTTTTAGTCCGCGTGGGTTCGAATGCGACGGTTCAGCAGACCAATTGGCCATGATCCAGGGATTCAAGCAAGCACTTCTACCCTATGGATTGTACCATTTTGAAAAAGGATATGGCGGTGTTGATATCGGCCCGTTGAAAAAACACTATGAAGGCATTCCGCTGTTTGGTTTCGTACCCGATTCTCAGCGTTATTTTGATTTTCACCATGCAGAAAGCGATGTGTTTGAAAATGTGAACAAACGCGAGCTGGAACTAGGTTGTGGCAGTATGGCGGCCTTCCTTTATTTATTGGATAAAACACTTTAACCGAAATAGCATGACACTTGAAGGAAGACCGAATCCCGAACACGCATCTGCGTATGCGACTTATTATTTCAATCTTTCCGACAGGCAAACCGACCTCATGGAAGCATTGATCCAGAACGGCTTGAAAACCGCTGCGTTTATCCGTTCCATTCCGGAAGATAAAGCCGATTTTCAGTACGCCGACGGTAAATGGTCCACCAAAAGCGTGATCGCACACCTCATCGATACGGAACGCGTTTTCCAGTACCGTGCCATGTGTATTTCGCGCAAAGACACCACAGCTTTCCCCGGGTTTGATGAAGACAATTACGCCAATTATTCACCGGTCGATCACCGCACATTAGAGGATCTGGCCAGTGAATTTGAAGCTGTCAGAGCTTCGGCCATTCACCTTTTCCGGCACATGACTCCGTCTATGATTGATTTTATAGGAACAGCCAGTAACAATCCCCTAACACCCCGCAGTTCAGGTTGGATCATGGTAGGCCACGCCATTCATCACTGCCGCATCATTGCAGAACGCTACCTTGTTGATACAGAAGAATTTTAACGTTTAAACCCGGAAATCATGCAAAAAACCATTACTACAATTATCGCCATCCCGTTTGTGTTACTGATCCTTTTTTCGTGCAGTTTCGGCGGCGGGAATGCCGGAATACCTGACGACAAAAAAGACTATATCGGTGCCTGGGCATCAGATGAAGTGTACCTTGAAATCAGTGAAGAAGGGAATGTGAATTACAAACGCCAATCAGGTGGAGGCAGCACTAGTGTCAAAGCTCCTATCCAAAAATTTGAAGGCGATAGCTTCATCGTAGGCGCATTGGGCTTCGATACCAAGTTTGTTGTGAGTGAAGCACCCCACGAAGAAAATGGCGTATGGTCTATGACAGTTGACGGACGGGAGTTGACGAAGGTGGAGTTTAAGAATTTTTAGTCCTCCTGTGGCTTAAAAACAAACATAAACTGCGTAGCCGGGAATGTTTCCATTTCCATGGTTCCTTCCAGCTGGTCGGTTAATGAATCGATCAAATCCAGACCGAACGAATCTTTTCTGGCAGGAGCTTTCCAGGTTCCACTGTCTTTGTACGACAGTTTACACTGGTCTTTGCCATGACGCAAAAACGAAATGCTGATCAAACAGTTGTCGTATTCGTCAAAGGCATACTTCAGCGAGTTCGAGATCAGCTCATTCAGGATCAGGGCCAGTGGCACAATGGAACGCAAACCGATCGAATCGACATCGCACTCTATTTCAATACTTACAGGATAGCCCGATTGATAAGACGTAATCAAATCACTCGATAGATCATGCAGGTATTCTTTCATGTGCAGGGTCGACAAATGATCGCTCTGGTACATTTTTTCATGGATCATCGACATGGCGATTACCCGGTGCGTGGCGTCTTTAAACTTGGCGATTGCCTCCGGATTTTCCAATTCCCGGGCCTGCAAACGCAATAAACTGGTAATGATCTGAAGATTGTTTTTTACCCGGTGGTGAATTTCTTTCAGCATCACCGTCTTTTCTTCATTTTGCTTCAGAATGATGTTGTATTGGTCCTGCAGTACATCCTGCGCAACATTCAGGTGCTTTTTTGCCAGTTCATTGGTACGGATATTCTGCCAGCTTAAGTACGAAATAATCGAAAAGCCAATAAACACATTGATACTCGTGGTATAAACCTGTTCGTCGGTAAGATCACGAATCAAATGCAATTGCTCCTGCGACAGGAAAACGTAATAGATGGTTATCGATACCGCGTGAATGACTGAAATAATGAGTCCCCAGCGTTGGCCCACAACGATAAACGTGAACAGAATATTGATCACCATCCAGATCATATCCACCATGTGTGGCTGGTCTCTCACGCCAAACAACGTAAACAAACAGGCACCGGCGCCTACCAGGTTAAATATCAGGGTTGGAAGCAGGTATTTCCCCGTTTTCCGGATCTGGTACATGGCCCAGATCACAAACAACAAAGCTACCAGCGCCACAAAAGCCGTTACGAGGTTGAAATAAATAAACAGCGCAATGTCAAGCAACCCGATCGTAACAGCCAGGAACAAACTCATCCTGTAAGCTAGCAGGTACTTCGCTTCGTACACATAATCGCTTGTCTGAAGCTCGGGCGGATCGAATAAAGAAGAAAAGGAAGCCATTATTCGAAACGGTTATTGGTAAAAGAAAACCGACTGCAATCGCCTGTTTTGACGCAGATAACCGATCCTCCTGAAAATACAGACAGTGCAGGGCCGAAAAATCGTAGTATACTAGTTCTTTGTTGCATTGGGTTTACTTAGCGCAAATGTACGTAAATCAATGAAAACGGGCTGAATCTAATTGTAGAGTGTATTTATTTAAACTAAGAATTAACTTAAAATGAACTAAAAACAGTATTTTAGAAAAGGTTTAATCCGGTAACACGTGCAGTCTAAATATTACATACTACTTCTTTTTGCAGTGCTTCAGCTTTCGTCGTTCGCACAGGGCAATAAATTATTTCATCAGCTGGAACAACTCAAAAAGACCATCCGGCAAAGTACCATGTTCGATTCGGCCAAAGTATTTTCCAACGGCGCCAAAGCCATTAAAATAGCGCGGGAACTGCATTCGAAAGGCGAAGAAGGGCTGATTTACCAGTACTACGGATCGTTCTATTATTATTCCAACGACTACAAGAATGCCAATAAGTATTTCCGGAAATCCATTACCACAGCCGAACAATGCGGTGACCTGAAACTCAAAAACTCTACCCAAATCAGGTTGGCGTTCATCCAGGCCGAAACCGATATCTTTAAGGCGGAAGATGAATTTAACCGCTTGCTCAGACAGGCAAAAAAGCATGGGTTTGTTGAAAATTCGATTGAAGTGTACAACGGCCTCGGGATTTTGTATGAAGACCGGATGATGGCGGATAAGGCCATTGATTATTATCTGAAAGGATTAAAAATTGCCGAGAAGCACAATAAAAAATACTTCATCAGCTTTTTGTTGAACAACCTGGGTTTGCTGAAGTACGAAAACAAGCAATACGAAGAAGCTCGCAAAGATTTATTGCGCGGATTGCGACTGGCAATCGAAGAAAAAGAATACCGGCTCATCGGGAACCTGCACAACAACCTTGGGCTCGTCTACCGCGAATTGAAGGACTACAAGGCATCGATCAGGCATTTTCACGAAACGGTGGAAATCACCGAAAAACAAGGCTTTCCCTTCGGGATTGGAGCGGCTTTTATCAACCTGGGCGATTGTTACAATCTCGACGGCGATTACGAAACAGGAATGCTTTACGCCGATTCGGCCATCGCTATTTTTAGCCAGTTTGATGATCAGGAATACCTCGGTATTGGCTATTTGCTAAAAAGCAGCCTGTATACCCGGCAAAACAAGCTGAACGATGCCTGGGCGTTTGTAGATAAAGTGCTGGCGCTGCACAAAGAGCGGCCTTCCATTACCAATTACATCAACACGTTCGAGGTGCGTTCCGAGATCTACGAAAAATCGGGGGATTATAAGAAGGCCCTGAATTTCAAAACGCGGTTTCATGAACTGAGCGACAGCATCGAACTGATCGCCAACAAGGATAAAATGAGCGAACTGCAGGTGCTTTATGGACGTAAGCGCATTGAATCGCAACTTGCCCAGGAAAAAACAAAGACCAAATTATCGGATAAAAACCGCGAGTTGGAATCGGCACAATGGCGCCTGATTCTGATCATTTTCGCTGCCATTTCTGTGTTTATTTTGGGATTCCTGTACATTCGTTACGTGCGCAAATCGCGCCAGCAACAGGTATTGTTCTCGCAACGGCTCATTCAACAGATCGATGAGGAACGCTCGCGTATTTCGGGCGATCTGCACGACAATATCGGACAGTTGCTGTCGGTGGTAAAATCAAAGATCAACATGTACAATACCGGTTTGATCAGCGAAATCACAGATCTGGACAAGGAAGTAGGCGAAGTGATCAATCAAACCCGGACCATCAGCCACCAGTTGCATCCGTCGTCGCTTGAAAAGCTCGGACTGGAACGGTCGATCAACGGACTCATGGAAAGTACCCAAACCAATACCGATATTATTTGCAGTACGCATTTTGCGGTTCCAACCGACCAGCTGAATATTGAAATTCAAACACAGCTTTACCGCATCAGTCAGGAATGCATCAACAATACGATCAAACATGCCAACGCTGCTTCGCTGAAAATAACCCTCAAGGAAGAAGACGGCACCTATATTTATAAATACCGCGACAACGGCATCGGTTTTTCAGGTTCCACTTTCAGCAACGGTATTGGAATGATGACCATTAAAGAGCGTGTTCACAAAATTAACGGTAAATTAAACCTGATTTCGGATCAGCAAAAAGGTATGCAGTTAGTAATCAAATTCAGATGAGTATGAAAATTGTCATAGCAGATGATCACCCGATCTTCAGAAGCGGATTAAAGTTTCTGCTCGAATCTTCTTTTGAGAAAGTGCACGTTACCGATTTTGATAACGGCGCTTCGGTGTTGCTGCACCTCGAATCGCATCAACCCGACCTGGTATTCCTGGATATTGATATGCCCCAGAAAAACGGTCTGGATGCCTGTGCGGAGATTGCCAAATCATTTCCGGCGATCAATGTGGTGATCTTGTCCATGTACAAAGATGTGGAAATGGTAAAGCTGGCTTTTTTCAGCGGCGCGAAAGGTTACCTGGTAAAAGACAATACTTCCGAAGAACTGGTAGAATGCGTGCTGGCAATCCAACAAGGCAAAAGTTACCTGGCCAAAGACATTCGCGACCCCAACAGGCAAGAACTTTCCGAGAACAGCGATCAGTTGCACATTGCTGAATTACTGAATACCCTCACCCAAACCGAATTGAAGGTATTGAAGCTGGTGAGTCAGAAATATTCCAGTAAGGAAATCTCGAACCTCTTGTTTGTTTCGGTGAAGTCTGTAGAGAATTACCGCTCGCGCATCTGTAAGAAACTCAACCTCGACGCACGCAATAACAGCCTGTTAATGTGGGTAATGGAGAATAAAAGCGTGGTTGACCGCAAAGACCAGCAACTAAAATTTTAGCACGCTTTTTTTCGTTTTTGAGGGGGCAGCACTCCTGCGCGGAACAGAGTTGTACTGTACTTTAGCCTCAAGTTATTTGTTAAGCTTGTTACTAGGAAAGTTAACTTACTACTACCTTTCGATAGTTAACATTTTGCTTCATCGATAATGAAGAACGCTGGATGGCTCTGATTGAAGTGTTTCGTATAGCGTGTGAGAGAGAGTGTTAGAGTTTAGTTTTAGCAAATTAAAGATCTCGTTCTTCATTAGAGAAAGCAGTAAAGCATTAGGTTAGTTAAATGGAACAAATAAACGTTTTGCAAAATGCCGGGAATGACTAGTAGAGGAGTCGCTTCCGGCATTTCGCTTTCTAGTCTGTTTGGTAATAACAGATTCATTCCCATTGGATTTCTCTTACTGTGTTTTTTAGCCACGAATAAACGAATCAAGAACTGTGTACCAATTATAACGAATGATCCGCCAAGGCGAATCTCACAGATCTGAATGGAAACGGTGTTTCCATCTATTAGCTTCGCTGAACTTACGTTTCGTTTTCAATTGATGGTTACATTCCCATTCGTGCATTCATGGGAAACGAAGGTGTGCAGCTTTCGGAGAAATCCCCAACCTACCTCATTTGCAGTATTTTCATAATTACTTGTGACGGAATGCAAATTACTTTGTTACTTTAGAAAATAAAAAATAACCTATGAATAAATTACTTCTTATGTTGGGCCTGGCCACAACGATGTTTGCCACAGCTCAGTCTCCATTGATGAATGCCAATTGCGACGTCACCTTAACTGTTCAGGGTGAGGACGGAACAAACGGTGTATCTGTAACCTACAACCCTTCAACAGCGTTGTATTATACGGTATTTGCCGGAAACGCATTGTACCCGATTGAAGTACACAGTTCAAACGGAACGTCGATTGCATCCGAGTCGGTTGGGTTTGACGTTCGTGGTATGTGGTACAACCCGAGCACGAAGGCTTTGGAAGGGATCAGCTACGATAACCAGGGTGGTTTTGAGATCAAGTTAAACGCCGACGGTACCATCAAAGGATCGGTGGCTACCTCATTCTCTTACGGAATGGACGGCCAAACAGTGGCTACCTTGGCTGTGAAAAAGAAATCAATCATGTTTGTGGAAGGAAATACGGTTTCGTTTTTCAAACCGGGAAAAAACAAAGCCAAAACGATTACGCTTTCACCTACTGACATGAATACAACATTGAATACCAACGGACCAATGTATACCGGTGTGAAAAACTACGAGATCGCGTTGTTTGAAGCCGAAACAATGACCGTACACTTGTTCAGCGCTTCCAGCGGAAAAGAAACCGGAAAAGTGGTGTTAAAATCAGGTTCATGCGAAGAAATTGAAGACGCACCTTCTTACTTCCGTGTTTCTTATTGCAACGACCGCGTGTTCTTATTCGACACCGATGCCAGAACATGGACAGGTTACAAGCTTTTCGATTAATCTGTATTGATTGATTTTCAATAAGGGAGGATTTAGGTCCTCCTTTTTTTGTGTCTTTTAATTCCCACCAATGATCATGTTTTCATCCGCCTTGCGAATGAGAAATTGGAAAGGATAATTCCCACGAATTCACGAATTATGGCTCGGCTAACGCACTCGCTTTTTACAACTGCTGCTCATTATGAAGGATACTAATTTTACACATCATTCAGCGTGTCCGTTAGGCACGCAAAAAATTCGTGAATTCGTGGGAAACAAAACAGCCGCGATAGCGGATGCGACTATTATTACTAGGAAACAAAAAAGAGGCTCCATTCGAAGCCTCTTTCTTTATTCACTACGTGAATCTTATTTTTTCTTATCCACTTCTACAGAAGCCAGTTCGTCTGCTTTGTAAGCACCGCTATCCAGCTTGTCTTTCAGTTTCTTGAATGTTTCAATGGTGTAGCTGACGTCCTCGAGCGTGTGTGCAGCTGTCGGGATCAAACGCAACATGATCACATCTTTCGGTACCACCGGGTAAATAACGATGGAACAGAAGATATTGTAATTTTCGCGTAAGTCAAATGTCAGGTTCGTTGCCTCGGCAAGGTTTCCTTTCATGAATACAGGCGTTACCGGTGAGTTGGTAGCTCCGATATCGAAACCTGCCTTTGTTAAGCCTGATTGCAGGGCGTTGGAGATCGTCCACAATTTTTCTTTCAATTCAGGACGGGTTCTCAACAATTCCAAACGTTTGCGCGCTCCGATCGTGATGGTGATCGGCAAAGCTTTGGCAAACATTTGCGAACGCATGTTGTAACGCAGGAATTCTACGATAGACTCGTCACCGCAGATAAAACCACCGATAGAGGCCATTGATTTGGCGAACGTTCCGAAAAGAACATCAATTTCGGCCTGAACACCTTGTGCTTCGCCGGCACCTTGTCCGGTTTCACCCAATGTACCAAAACCGTGCGCGTCATCCACAAACAAACGGAAATCGTATTTTCCGGATTTACGGAATTCAACGATATCGGCCAGTCTGCCCTGATCGCCCGCCATTCCGAACACACCTTCGGTGATCACAAGGATTCCACCACCGGTTGTTTCGGCCAAACGCGTTGCATTGCGCATTTGTTTGTCGAAGCTTTCCATATCGTTGTGCTGGAACACAAAGCGTTTTCCAGTGTGCAAGCGCATCCCATCAAGAATACATGCGTGTGCTTCGCTATCGTAAACAATGATATCGCTGCGATCAACCAAACAGTCAATGGCCGATACCATTCCCTGGTAACCAAAGTTTAGAAGAATCGTGTCTTCTTTCTGCATGAATTCAGACAATTCATTTTCCAGTTTTTCATGTTCACCGGTCTGACCTGTCATCATACGGGCACCCATCGGGTAAGCCAATCCGTACATTTCAGCTGCTTTACGATCGGCCTCACGCACTTCAGGATGATTTGCCAATCCTAAGTAATTGTTCAACGACCATACCAGGCATTCTTTACCGCGAAACACCATTTTGTTTCCCAATTCACCTTCCAGTTTCGGAAATGTAAAATACCCGTGAACTCCTTTTGAGTATTGTCCGATTGGACCACGGTTGCGCTGGATTTTATCAAAAATATCTGCCATTATAGATTCATTTTCCATTAATATACAGATAACCTGCAAGTAACGGATGATTTAATTCGGCAAAGTTAGCAGGATTCATGCGAGTAACAAGCCCCGTGGGGAAAAATAATTAACCGAGTAATTCACAATTTGGTGCGGGATGCGTCCCGGGCCAACGTCAAAATACAACAACCATTTCCTGCGTTGGCAAACCATGGATGCCTGATTGAAGGATATATTTTATTTTGTAGGTGTATTTGTTGCCCGTTACGATGTCTTTATCCGAATAGGAAACACACGAAGCGTTTTCAATTGTTTTTAGTAATGAAAACCTGCCGTTGTTGACTGATTTATAGATCAGGAAACTAAACACCTCACCTTGTGGTAAGGACCAGGAAAGATCAACTGTTTTGGTTGTTTCATTCACAACAGCTTTGGCGTTTGCAATCGCTTTACGATAACCCGGTTCATAATAGATTTGTCTCGGTTGGGAAAGTGATCCATTCCGGCTTTTATCCGTCGTTACAATATGATAATCGTAAGCAGTTCCTGCTAGAATCAGACTATCTTCAAAACCAGTTGTTTGGTCTGACCAACGTTTCAAGGTGTCAACCACTGTTCCCTGCCGACGGATCAGGTAATTCATCGTTACATCAACACTGGGTGAATTGATCCACGATAAAACCATTACACTATCCTTTACAACAGGTTTTGAAAGCAAGGCAGGAACCGGTGCAATTGTATCGGGTTTCAGCACCAAAATAGTATCCGAAAACGGTGAATTATTGTAGTTCAGATCAACCGCTTTCACGCAGTAATAAACTTCACTTGTGAGATTATCCAAACGAACCGTATCAATAAGCGACGTAGCCAGTGAAAGTTCCATGTTCCGTTCTTTGAATTCTTCGCGTTTGTCATTGGCACGATAAATCCGATAACCTTGGAGATCTTTGTCTTCAGGTGCTTTCCACAACAATCGAACTACACCGTTTGAATCAATTTCACCTGTTAATAAAGTCGGTTTTGAAGGCGGTTCCTGATCCAATGTGAACACATAACTTGGAAGCGATGAGACGGTATCGTTGTCTTTACTAATCGCTAGCACTTTGTAGTAAAACTGATCGCCGGTTTTGAGCATCGGTACGGTAAACGAGAATACCGAGTCCGAAAATGGTTTTGATTCAGTCAATTTGTAATCAGAATCCTTTTGAGCGGATTGATGCAATTCATAACGGTTAATATTCATCGGTTTCCCGTCACCGAATGCCTTTCCTTCAATAATACGTGTTTGACCCTTCGCATAGGTCGTATCAATGTAAATTTCAGCGTGTACATGATTGGGAATGTAGATTTTCTGCCATTCGGAAAACATCACAGCTTCGCCGAAGTAATTCAAGCCGACAATACGGTAAAAATGGGTTTTACCTTCTGTTAATTGCTCATCGCGAAAAGAATCGTCTTTATCCGTTTTCTCATCAGCCGACCGAACCGGAACATAAGGTGTTTGGGTCAAATAGTTTCCCGATTTGGGCGCATCCAATGATTTTTCCAGTTGAAAACCGTAACCAAACTCTTTCGTGTTTCTTGATTGCCAGCGCAGTTCGACCGTATTCTTTTGATCGAGTGTCAATGTCACATTTTCAATACTCGGATAGGTTGTTATTTCGCTGGTTTGAACGGCTATAAATCCATCGGAGGCATTTTTTATGCGAATGCGATACGCATAGGTTTTCCCATTTTCCACCGATTCATCTGTGAAGGTGCATCCTACTACTTCGCCTGTTTCTTTGGAAACCGAGCAATCCAAAATGGCCAGGGCAAACGCAAAGTTCTTCGATTCTTCATTTCCCTGCACCGATTCAACCAAAAATGGTTCCAGCAATAATTGCAGTTTCCTGGTGCTTTCAAGATTCGCATCCAATTTAGCGAGTCTTGTTTTTGTCGGTTCAATCACTGTTTTTATTGATCCTTCAAAATTGGCGGTTTTAGGATCTTGTCCTGCCGAAATCTCTACTCGTTCAACAGTTGAACCTTCAGTCACCAATTGTTTGACCGCAGCAAAATCGCCGACAAACCATTTGATCTGAACAATGGTTTTACCGCTTTGTTTTTCCACTTTAGAAACAACTGCCGTGGGTTTGGTTTGCGCCAGTGAAAACAACGGACAAATGGTCAAAAACAATAGAATTAATCGTCTGTTCATTTAGTAAATTATTGGACAGTCATTACCGAAAGCAACATCAGCCGACACGTTAATATCAAAAGTCAGGAACTCAAACCGGAGTGCGAGCGCACCATACACAAAGGTCGGCTTAGGCAAGCGTCCCTGTAATAAGAAAGCGGTGCTTAATGAAAGTATATTGAAATCCTGGCGCACTTCGCCGTCGACAATCTTTTTTACGCCCAGATTACCGTTAACGTACCCATACACCTGCCCCATCAAGTACCAGCGATTGATTCCAATGGGATCGGTTGAACCTTCACAATGAGCGGTTGGCGAGACTTTCATGAGCATGACGTCAAATCCACCACCAAAGCCCGCACCCGCATAACCGTACCAATTATTAATCAGAGGTAATTCCTTATAAATACTGGAATTGAATTGCATTCCGGTCAGGAAACCGTTTCCACTTGTCAATGCCGTTTGATCGATGTTCACAAAACTGCCTGAACCGACCATATCGGTGACATAATAAGGTGGCGGTGGCAATGGATCGATTTGTGTTCCAATCATGAAGTAGGCATTCACGTTGAACATGCCTACTAAAGTCAGATTGGCGCGGTTTGCAGGTCGGTTCAACCAAAAATACCAGTCGTTTTGATCGACGTGGATTTTCAAATTGATATTTCCCTGCAACAGGTTTGGTACATACATGATTGCATCGACTTGTGCGTCAAAAACCTTTGCATTATTGTCATAACTCACGGCAACTGTTCCATATACTTTCTGTGCCGAATTGCTGGCGCGTTGTGCACGGGCGACCAACATGTAAGCGGTTCCGGAAAAGGCAATGGACGCAAAACCGCCATTCGGATTAAAAGCAATGGCAAACATGGCTTCACCGTTAAAGGCTTCTTCGCGCAGTTTGTTTTGGATAGCAACACCCGCTCTGAATTCCAGCCCTTTGGTTTCATCAGGTATAAATGGAATTGGCCCAACGGTCGGATTTGGATTCGTATTGGGCGAATTAATCGCTCCGATGACGCGTTGTAGCACTTGCGCATCCGATGTACTGGAACGAACGCGATTCATCACTCCGCCGTACAATTGCGAGATTTCCATCGTTGCACCGATCGGGATGCTCACCGGAACAGCAGCATCAACAAACCAATACTTGTAATCGGGCATTTTCCCAAAACCAACCGACACCATTGCCGGATCGTCCATGATGGAATTGAGTTTGAAGGCAACGCTTCCGTAGAACAAATCACCGAAAACGGGATCGTCTTTCTTCACCGCAATCACACCGCTTAAACTGAATGGCGTGGTGTTGAGTGAAAAAGCAATGTTGTCAATCGTAAACTGATTGAAGGTCAACGTTGTTCGTCCCTGAGCGTTGGTTTGTCGTTGAGAAATGACCCGCAATCCGGTAGAAACAGAAAAATTGTTTGGCGCATTTCCCAGATTAAGGCTCACTTGAGCAAAGAGCATCAACTGGTTTTGTGTAGTTGTATTAAACGAAAACTGATCCAACGAAATCGGAAATCGCATCACTTTGTTGTTTTCAGGCACAACACCGACCAACGAAAATGTTCCGGCGGTAATAATCGGGGCGGTATGAATCACGGTCAGGTTCTGAAAAGCTATATCGCGAATTTTCGTGTTTCCATTTTCAAACGTCCATTGACCATTCAATATCGCTTTTGGCCGGAATTCACCGTTGATACTTTGGACTTGTAATACCGAACTCGGGTGAATACGAACTGTGGAATTAAATGCGGGAACAGGAATATCAATGTTTTGGCTCGGGCTGATTGTAAAAGTATAATCGAGTTTTCGGGTCTGTTGATTCTCCTCTATCGAAGCTGTATACTCGAATGGAGATTCCATGATCGGCACCAATACCTGCCCGCCAATGGAACTTCCGGTAACATGATTGCACGTTAAATTGACTTGTAAATCAGTGATCGAAAAGCCCCAGCCCGACATGTTACTTTCGTTGATCGTAAAAAGATTTGTTGCTCCAAAATCGCCCGTAACACCCGAATCGTCGATGATTAAATCCTGCGCATAAACGGTAGTTGATTCGCCCGTTCGCGAAAGTTTGGGAGGAAGTGTTACTACAATCGATCGGGCGTAGAACCCTTTCCATTCGTTCACATCACCGACGTATAATTGTTCCGTAATCGCAGGTAAAATGATGCCTTGCGGATTGGTGGAAGAACTGCGATCAATGGAAACATCGGAAAGTGCGAAAATGAAATCTTCCGCTCCTTTTACGCGAAACGGATCAACAGACGGAATATTAATGGAAATGTTCTGTAAATCTTCGACCACCAATTGAAGTGAGGCTTTGACAGGCAACGCCGGATTCGTGGCATTGATGATGATTTCGGGGTTAAACACAAAATCCAGGCTGAGTCCCGCTTGTTTATAGCCGTTGCAATCCCACTCAATGAAATTGTTTCCGTCGTTCTTAAAAACCAAATGAGCATTCGGGCCGAGATTTACCCGCTTTTCGCTTGCGAGTTGCAAACGTGCACCTTGCGAAACAATTACTCCCTGCGGATTAAAATGAACGTTTTTGGCGTAAAAGGCAATCTTGCGATCACAACCTGGAAAATCCATCGCCATGTAGGCATTGAAATAAGCACCATCGGGAGTGTAATACGCGCTGTCGATGCAAATAGCATAGATCACATTTCCGATATTCCGCACAATACCGATAGGCAACGAAGACGAATCGCCCGAGCTAAAATGATCGGTTTGTAAGGATGGATCATTGATCACGCGATCATTCAGCGCGAAGATCTTGCGTTCTAAGGCTGTTGTAGTGGTGTCGGTTTGCGCATGGAGAAAGGATGCGAAACAGAGGAATAGTATGAGGAGAGGGAGTTTCATGGGGATTGAATGATACAAGTTCTCAATACTTAATGATTTTGGTCGATCCTGTAAATCCTGTTAGATCATATTGAAGCGTATAAACACCGCTTGAAAAACCGGTAAGATCTATTGAAATACTAGCTTCATTAGAAGTGTTTTCTAACAACAGACTCCCATATAAATCAAATACTCGAATTGAAATAACTTCTGATTTTGGGTTTTGCAGGTTAATGACTGATTGAAAAGGATTTGGATAGACGACTAATGGTTTTTCCAATTTATCGACCGTAGATAATATTGGGTCAATCTCTGTTAATGCATGATATGGATGACTCCCTGAAACGTATTTGTCAAAATCAAATAGGGTATTAATTTGGTTCGTTGATGTGTTAAACGAAAACAGAACACCGTCATTGCTATCGCCACCTTCAGAAGTTAAACCATACAATAATCCATTTGACGCTACAATTAAACTACCTCTTGGAATACTTCCGTTTAGACTATCAAAATCAACCAATTTTTCATACGTCTGTGTATTGTCATCAAAGCTAAACAATACCCCCAGGTCATTATTCCCTCCATACTTTGTCAATCCATAGAACTTACCATTTGAATGTTTTACAAGGCTTCCCGAAGGAGAATTACCACTTAAATTATCAAAATCATACAACTTGGTAAATACATTCAAAAATGGCTCGTATTTATAAATTGTACCATAACCATTAATACCACCCGATTCACTCATTCCGTAAAGGTAAAAGTCTTCTGTTGCTGTTAAATGACCAACAGGACTTGAACCTGATAGCATCCCATCAAATGAATATTCTATATTGGAAATATTGTTATTATTTAAATCAAATCGGTATAAAGTCCCTAAATCATTTACACCTCCCGAATAACTTACACCGTAGGCATAATCTTCTATTTGTGTTAATCCACCAGATGCCGTTGTTCCACTTATATCACTTAATTCAGAATATACGTTGGAGTTCATATCAAAGCTGTAAATACTGCCATTTTCACCAGTTCCAAGCAAGTTACCTTGATACTCTATCATTATGTCAGTATAATTTTTTCCCGTTATGTTATCACCATTATATAAAGGTTCAATCTCATTTGTAAAACGGTCAACTTCAAAAACAACACCATTATCGGTCTGGCCTCCACGATAAGAAGTACCAAAAACACGTCCATTAGATGCTTGAAACAAAGTGCAATTTGGCCACATACCATTTAATCCATAGTTAAAATCAAGAATTTTGTTGAAATCATTATTCCCTAAATCAAAAGAAAAGACCCCACCATCATCCGACTCACCACCTTTCGATCCTAAACCATACATTCTTCCATTTGAAGCAATAAAAGGTGTTGTTGTACATTGATTAACAACATTTTCTGAAGTAGTAAATGCTTCCAAAACGGAAAAAGCCGATGTGCTTAAATTAAAATTATACAAAGTTCCCTGGTTATCTGGCCCTCCTTTTTGACACAATCCGTATAAGAATCCATTGTTATAAATGACTCCTCCTATTGGCTGATGCCCATCAATATTTGGATCAAATTGATGAAGAACTTCCAAAGTATCACTGCTAATATTATAGCAAAAGAGTTTACTCGGCAACAATGTATCCAAAGGTGAAGAAGTGCCATAAATTTTATTAAATCCATCAAAGGCAATAGATGAAATTGATCCCCAAATCTCGGTATGATTACCAAAATTATAAATCAGAGAAAATTGATTGTTCATGAAATCAAAAGAGTACAAAGTACCTTGACTGTTTATTCCTCCATTTGTTGTTGAGCCAATCAGAGTGCTGTTATCAACTTTAACCAAATTATTAAATGGAAAGCTCCCTAATGCAGTTTGAAAATCCACCAGTTTAGTGTAGGTCAGATTTGATAATTTAAATCGAAAAAAAACACCACGGCTAAAATCCCCTCCATTACGTGTACATCCATATAAATTACCATCAATACCTTCTATTAATGAACCTTCCGGAAATTTTCCTGTAGTAACGGTAAAATCATACAATTTTGAAAACGAATAATTCGTTGGATCAATCTCAAAAATAACCCCCTCATTATTAGCACCTCCTTTTTTTGTCATTCCATACAGCTTCCCATTGCTAGCTTGGAATAAGCTACCACTTGGCTCTAGACCATTGTCTTGATTTTGCCAGAAAAATGTATATATTTCTTTGTATGCATTCTGAATCGGGTCAAATTCTATTAAGCATCCCATAGTCTGATATGAGGCTCCATTGATACCACTTACAGAAGCCGAATTTGTTGAGACACCATACAATTTACCATTAGTGGCCTCAATAAAACCATTGTATAGAGGATTTGAAGCTGTTGGCCGAATTAACGGAGTTGAAATAATCGAATCTCCTGATACAGAATATTTAAAAACACTTCCTGTGTTAGTTCCACCTCCTTCCAATGTTGTTCCCCATAACTCAATGCTTTGAGCATTTAATAAGACTGAATTAAGTAGTATGAATAAGATAAATAGTGCTGTTTGTTTCATGGCTTTGTGTTTAATGATGGTTTTCTCGCTTCTAAAATTATAGTTATATTTTAAAAAAGTAAGTTTAACGATAAAGATATAACTAATGGGCTTTTTCGAGCCGGATTTATCCTAACTCATTTTCTTTCATACCAACAAGCATTTCAGTTAGGCCACGTAGTTTTTCATGAGTTTCTGGAATACAAAGTTTAAATACTCGGATTTTCTTTTGTAAGATTTCTCGGTAAAGTTTATGATCGTGTTCGTACTCTCTCAACGAGTTTATATAAGATAAACCGATTAAATCTTTAAATAGTTTTATCCCTAAGTCTAGTTCCTTATCATTTAAAACACCATTGGGAAAAGAGCTAATAAACTCATCAGTCGCATCTAGGAGAATCCTATATTGATGAATATCATTCAAGCTGTGAAATTTTTCTATTTTTTCATTAATTGAGTTCATGGTCAATTTATATTAGGTAAAATACTTGGAGTTATAGTTTCAACTGGAGATGAGGATTTCATCCATAAGTTGTTATTGTTGCTATTAATTATAAGTGATTGTATTTTGCCGCCAGTTGTATTGTAAATTTGTGAAGGCGTTGAATTTGCAAACTGTTCCGTTGGAGCGATCGTCGATTGAAACAAAACATTATCATCCGCCAAAGAAGTGATTGTATAAACATCATATTCTGCATCAACGCTACTAAGAGGCAAACCTAACTTTTGCTCTAGTTGCGATGGATTTGCTTTTATCCAATTATATTCTTCTTGTGATAAATAATATGGTGATGACCCATTTATACCATTTCCTTTCGGAACTATTTTATAAAACACATCACCATCATTAGCGGATATTTTAACTGGATTATTCGAACCTGAATTTACTACTCCAGGTAAAAAATTATCGGCATAAGCAGGATTGTCATACATTGCCCTCATTTCATTATTTAATGTAGGATTTGAATTCGCAAAGGTAGAATAACTAACACCTTCAGTAGTAAAAGTAGTATTATTCCAATTCTTGTTTGGAAAACACTTATTGATCCAATCATTCCAAAAGTTTGTACGTTGTTCTACAATACTTAAAAGATTATCCCCATTCGCCTTCGCATATTCATACGCCGCTTTCCTATCATTATTGGAAAACTTCTGTAGGTTTTCGGGGCTATTCAAATCATTTAATGCCTGTGTTAGTTTTTCTTGTTTTACAGGCACATTGTCTGAGATTTTCACCCATTCAGTACCCAACACTTCGTCCAGGTTTTTAGCAGCCAATTGATAAGTTAGATTGTCTGTTTTTTTCAGGAAATAGGCAACTGCCTTTTCACCTTGCTTGTAAACTGCTGCCCCCACAAATGGCGTAGCCAAAGCCGTTGAATAGATCGCTACGTTGGTTCCGTTACCCCTGATGGATGAATACAAAACCCCTGCGCAGTCTGCAACGTAATCAACCAAGGGAATACAACCCAGTAAATCGATTAGTCCATAAATGATATTATCGACTAACTCTTCGTCGTTGTATTCATAATAAATCGATGTCGGATTCGTGGGTAAATTAATCGAACTCAACCATTCTAAATCACCCGATTTTCGTTGCTTGACTTCCGCCATTACAACGTCTTCGGTTATATACGATTCTTTGAGATTTTCAAAGAACGTCATCATCTCATACACCTCTACATCATCAATGTTCCAGTTATCCTTATTGGTCAAACTTTCCAACGATTGCCATTCCGTTATACTTGTTGCCAAAGCATTTTCAGCTTGTGCAACCAACATGGCTTCTTCTGCCAACAATTGTTCTTGTGCGGTGGTACTGGCATTGGACGGATTTTGAATGCCGTTTTCATAATGTTGGTTTGCCGTTCCGATTGCCGCTACTTTTTGGATATAGTCGTTTCGGTAATTGGACACCACGTAGTTGGCTTTTATCACGAATGGTGAACCGTAAACTTCTTTTCCTACTGCGGTTCGATCAATTGTATTCACAACCAATTCACCGTTAAAGCGTTCATGGACATTAATGATTTTACAAGGCTTTTTGAGCAAAGAGAAAAACGCATGAAATGCTTCCATCGAAGTAGTACCGAAAATATTTTCAACGTTCGATCCAGGTTTGATCATTGACGGATCAGAAACAGCAAAGCCCAGGGTATAGCAATTTTCGTGCTGGGTATATTGTCCGCTTTGCTGATATTTCGGAATATTCAGCACTAGGATAGCCAACTTTTTATTCGGATTGATTGAGGTAGCATATTGAACTGCATCCTGTGCCAATTCATTCAATTGCTGAGTTGAGAATAGTTTATCAGTGTCTAAATTCTCCGTCAGTATATAACCGACTACGACATCAGGTTGATATAATTGAAGCGCCTTTACTTTCTCTTTGATAACCAGTTCTTCTTTGGGAGAGAAGTAGTTAAAAACCTGATTGCTTGAAAACTTAAAAGCCTTGATCGGATTAACGGTATAGTTGAGATTTGATCCGCTCACAAATGATGCAACGTGTTCACGCATTGCCGTTCTGTCAAGGTTGTTAATCGTTTGATAATAAGTCGTATTACAATTACCGGCCTCAGCATTTTGAGGCGGACAATCAGATGCCATGAAAATCAACGAATCGTCTTGTACATTCGGAAGGTTTGAATCGTACAAGTCAGCTAAGTAACCCGTCACTTGCGAACAAGGAATGATTTCTAGTTGGCGTATGTCTGTCTCATGTGGGTTAATTAGTGTAATGGTATCGCCATTTGAAGCAGGTACGTCTTCAAATCTATTTTCGATCTCATCGGAATAAAAGAAGACGGTTTTACCATGTCGGTTTTCAGCAAAATCATAGTAGGTATTACACAATTCAAATTGAGTATTCCCGTATTTTCCACCGATTATAAACCCGTTTCTGAGATAGACACTATTTAACTTTGGATAGTTAGCAGTCCCCAATTTGAAATAAGTACCGTTTTGCGCTCGGTAAATGAATTGATCACCACCCACATAGTCATGAATGAATATTTCATCGTAATCGACCACTGTTGTTAATAGTTCAGATCGTACACCCAAGAATGAATTTTGCGCCATTCCATCTTCATCGTTATCGAATAGAACAATGACTGGCGCAGGATTCCTCATCCCTTCCCACTGCATTTTTATCAACCGCGTTCCACCCGAATAATCCATCAGGTTATCAGTCGAACCTTTCAAACTTTCTGTTTCGCCCCATGCGTGTTCCAATGCGCCGATTCCGTGACCGAGCTCGTGGGCGGCAGTGTGTGCAAAAGTGGTTGCGGTGGTAAGCGTGCTTTGTGCTAAAAATCCGACACCGCGGCCACGAACCATGTAGCCGTCTAATTCCAGATTACTGAACGATGGAACCACAAAGAGCAAATACATTCCGTTTTCCACTTCATGATCCGCTAAATACGCATCGCGTAAGGCACGCATTTGCGTGGTGTATTTAGCCATCAAACTCACGTCAGGATTCGCGAATTCAGTGCTGGAAGTAAAGGCCGAAGTATTGAACTGAGGTGCAATCGTTGCGTCAATCGTGAGATTAGCACCTCTGTAAATACTGTTTAATTCTGTTTCGATTTGTGCTTCCGTTAAGCTCATCGAAACAAGCGGAACAATGGTCACTTTCTTCGTGATCGGCGTATAACATTTCACATTGAGTTTGCCCAATTTCAATTCATCGTATAGGGCATACACCGAATAATGCGAATTCCGTTCGGGAAGTGTGAGCAGGTAAGTCGAATCGTTGACAGCTGTTTTTTGAACGATTGTATTACTTCCTGCAACCTGAAAGGTCAATTCAGAAGCATCAAAACCGGGTGTATTCACGTGAACAATTGCCTTTACCTGAGTAGTTCCGGTGAGTGCTTTACTCTTGTTCGGAACAAAATAAATGAACTGATCGGGCGAACCGGTCTGGCACGGAATGACTTCATATCCACTACTGAATTGCGAATAGGCTTTTTTATCAAATGTGGCATTTTCATTGGGATCGTTGCTTGATGGTTCAAAGCGAACTACCAGGTTTTTGGTAGCTTGTAAACTATCTGTTGATGGAATAACACCATAAGTTGTAACGACCATCGTGCCGTCTGGCCAGAATTGATATTCCACGTTATCACCGCCATGTATCACAATTGGCAGATCGCCGTTGAAGGTGAAAAATAGCGAATCGCCGCCCACAACAACAAACACCGTAGAATCATTCAGAAATCCACCGGATTCGATAATTCCCGCAATTGTTGTGTCAATTCCTGCCTGATCTAGGTATTGATCGTTGAGCCAATTATCTACACCATCAGTAATGGCACTCGCCTGACCTTCGCGCACGTTGTATTGTGAGTCGACCAATAAATCATCGAATCGTACTTTGATGTGCGCACCGCTGATAAAACTGTGCGGGATCGTTCCACGGCCTTTGTAATGTCCTGTTGTTTCAAGCGGTAAAATATCGGTTACTTCCAATGTAAACTGACCGATTTGAAAAGCATCGCCCATATGAGCATTCAACAGCGGTTGATAATTCGTAGGCAGGTATGGAATATCCGCTTCACCGCAGGCATATTGCCGGGCGGGCGGTGTAGTAAATTCTGCAATGTTCGAAGGTTCGCTCCTGAAATTTCCGGCAAGCCCGCTTACCCGAACCTGATACGTTTTTTCGCCTTCAATCTGGTAAATCGGCATCTGAAAGCCGGTCACCGTGTCGTAATGCCACGGGAAGATTTCAGGATCGCCTTCAACCGGTTTTCTGCGATATTCCACAATGTACCGGGCATAAGTCGAAAGTCCTTCATTGGGAGTTTGATCGACTACGCTCCAGGAGGCAAGCCCTTTTCGGTTCGTGATTCCTTCGGCTGTTGCGTTGATCACCAAACCATCCGTCAATGCCTGAGCTAATGTTTGCGGTTTTCCATAATAAAAAGCACAGGGTTCGGAAACTCCGCTGTTGGTGATCATTTGAACCGGAATACCATTACTGGTTAATTGCGCCTGAACCCGCCAAACATATTTCACGCCATGTTGCCAGACAAGATCAAAATTCGAGACCTGAACCATCGGGAATTGGGTCTGTGTTTGGTACACCAAACCTTGTCCGCTTTGGAAAATATTGAAGTTGGTGGTATCGATCCATTCATACAATGAAAAGGTATAATTGAGATCTGTACCGATGGCCGGAATATAGTTTTGCGGCGGCGACCATTGGAAAGTCTGGAACATCGCCGACGTATCAACGACCGAATTACACACCGGCAAAAATGCCTGCGGCGGTTGCATGAGTTGCAGAAAGAATGCCGTACAATTATTCGTGGCAAGCACCGCACCATTGGCATTATCTTCAACGACTTCCACACAAATGGTCGTAAAACCTTCCGGTAAATTGTTTAGATCAGGATTGCCGGAAGTGACCGTCAGCGCATTTTCCTGTAACAGTGGCAATATATCACTTCCCTGAATGAAAACAGGAAATCCGGCCGATAATTGAAACACATTTCCAACCGGCATATCGGTTCGGGTTTGAACGGTAAAACCTTGTCCTTCAATTTTCAACCGCAACCGCACATTTACAGGCGGCGAAGTAAAATCAGTCAGTGTCGCGATAACCAGCAAATGGTTGTTCTGATCACCATAATGCGAAAGGAAATTATAATACGGCGGCGCAGTTGAAACCGATACCTGAACGGGATAAACCTGTGCGCTGGCAACAGGTGAAAACAGGGATACTATCAGGATTGTTAACACCGGTAATAATCGCATCACAATGGGCGCAGAATGCGTCCCACGCCTACGTGATACGCGATTTTCACAGAATATATGTCGGATTGTATTCATCATAACCCGCATCAAAATGAATAATTAACGTTGGCAATAATGGTCAGGTTCTTTGGCGAAGGTGCACCTTCCAACACAGCGAATTTCTGTGTATAATTGGCATTTAATCCCAGGTTCACCTTACCGAATTTCTTATCCCATAATTCAGGTGTCATGGTTGTTCCTAACCGCAGGTTCATAACATGATTGGTCAATTCGTCGTTTGTTAGTTGCCTGTTGTAGGTCGCGCCCGATTGTACATTCAGTTTCTTATGGAACAACGGTTTTGAAGCCGTCAATCCCGGGCCGTAATAAATCGTCGTTTGTCCGATCATGTTGGCTTGATTGTAATTAAAAACATACCCGAGGGTAATCTCTGAATTCAGTTTCAGGCTATGAGACGCCATCGCTGTATATACATCAACTGGCGTTGAATTCCCCGATACATTAAACCCAAAAGCAGCTGCATCCTGTAAACGACCGGTAATATTTTGAGAATTGGAATAAGAAAAGGTCGTTGAAACAGCTTGTTTGATCTTCTTTCCGAAAGTGTAATTGACGTTGCCGTTATAACTTTCAGAAGTTTGGTAATAGTTCATGGTATCGGTCAAAACATTGTAAAACGGATCAGCCGACGGGTTGCGACGCGAAAAACTCGAAAAGTTGGAATAGTTTCCACTGATACTCATTCCTTTGATGGGTTGAGCTGAAAGACTTACATTCCCCACCCAGCGCTTTTGCGAAGTGGCATTTTGATTACTCAGATTATTACGTTGAAATCCGGTATTGATAGCGATCGTTAATTTGTTCTTGAACAGTGCCAGCGTTGGCGCAATGGTAATGTTTTCCAAATCGTTGTTGAAGAACAAGCCGCCAAGCGTCAGATAACCAGGATCAATGTGTTCGTATTTCAAGGCGATGCCAACTATTTTGTAGCGATAATTGATCGATGCATTGTAAGCATTCTTCGCTATCGTTGATGAATTGCCTTGAATCAGTCCATAGTAAAACGGTTGTTTTCCAGTGCTTGCGCTATCCACCAGTAATACATTTCGCGTAAGCAGACTACTGGCAAATTCGGCTTGTAGTTGAAGCGTTTTCAGTACTGTAACCTTTCCGCTCAACGATGCCACAATATTGTCCATTGGAGTCAGCTCCGTATTGGGTGAAAGTGCCGTTAAGGTTCGCTGGTCATCGAGCGCTTTTAGCAAGATGAGTTTTGCTCCGGCTTTTTGTGTTTCATAACCGACCGTGAGACCATAACCCATTCTGCGGTATGAAACCGTTGAAACGTTGTTCACCTGCGGATCGTATTCAACCGCCTTTTTTAACCGTCCGCCAAAAGCCTGAATTTTCCATTTTTTAGGTGAAAGTTCAACGCCGGCACCGGCAAAGTTCAACCCTGAATATGTATAGGGCGAAAAGTTCATCGACGTAATCCCGATATGCGTTTTCACCCATTTGTAAGACGGATGCAAAGCGGTCATATTGAACGACTGCGTGTAGCTTTTGCCTGCATTGGAAAAGCTGAATGTAAACGGCAGTGAAACCCCGAGAATATTGACATTCAGGTTCCCCGAAAACACCCACGAAAGCGGATCGCGGTATTGCGGTTGATCATCCACGAAATTACCAACCATGTTGTAGCCCATTCCACCGTTGACCCTTACCATGTCCTTTTTACCGATTTGATCCAAATCCTGGGAGAAACCAACGGAATTACACAACAGAAAAAATAATATCCAAATGGTTGTGGTCGTAGGCGCGGGGCGCATTCCGCGCCAATGCCCGCGCAAAATTTGTAAATGGTGGTTTACAAATTGTCGTTGAACGAACAAGAAACAAATGTAAAACCACCCCATCAATTCAGAATTAAGGTTACCTGTTGTGCGTCATAATCCGAAATTACGTGTACGTGATACGTCCCGGGTTGCGCCGATTGCGGAAAATTCAGCATGATCGAAAGCGCAGTCGTTGCAAAACCCGAAGCCGTCATTCCGGAAATTGGTTGCCCCAGATCATTGGTCACGATGACAAAATAGTTTTGGCTGGTTCCGAATAAAACATCCACGCTAAAATCATCTGTCGTAGGGTTGGGATAAACATTGATCGATTGAATTTTCACCGAATTGTAGCTCGTCGGGTAATCAGGTACAATGCTGTCAATGTAAATCGTTTTGGAAAGTGTATAATTGCACGTATCCTCGTAACCGATCAGTGAAATCGTAACGCAATTGGTATCCAAAGGCAACTGGATCAACGCCAGTGAATCGGATTCGTAAAACACAATTGTTCCGGGTGGAAATACCCAATCCGTAGAATCAAAACCCTGATAAAGTGTGTTGTTGACCACCGCAAGTGTATCCCCCGATTGGGAATACGTTGAAACCAAAAAGTTCATCGACGGTGCACCAGCCGAAGCGTTCAGGGTTTGGTCGAAATCATAGATACAACCCAAAGCGTCTTTGACAGAGACCGTATAGTTTCCTTCCGTTAAAGAATCAAACAGCTGATTTCCTGTGTAATTCACTCCGTCAATGGAATACTGATACATTCCAGCTCCGCCCGTTACGTTCGTAATCTGAAGACTACCGTTTGATTCCCCACAACCCATAAAAGCACTAATCGTAGCCTGAACGGGTAGCGTTATCGAGATATCAATCGTATCATATCCGATACATCCACTTTGCGAAGTTGCAATAACGGTCAACTGTGTATCAACACCACCAATGCCCGAGCCGCTTTGTGTGATTTCACCCGTTGACCATACATAAGAAACAGGTTCGCTGATGTTTACCGGTGTAGTTTGAACACTAAAAGGCAAACCGGGGCAAACAACCGTATCGTTGGAAATCAGGTACATTTCCTGCGTCAAATCAACAGTAACGGTATCATAAGCTACACAGCCACTCGAATTCGCAACAACCTGGTAAACATAACTTCCTGTATCGCTTACAAAAAGTGAATGACTACCCGTTGGCATTCCAAATTCATCCAGCCAGCTTTCGGTTACCTGACCACCTGTTTGCAGATGTACAAGAGTTAAGGTATCAACCGAACAATTAATGGCGGATTGTCCTGTAAATGTCACTACGAACGGCACATCGAGATCAAAGTAAATCACCACATCATTCGTGTCACGACAACCGTTTAACCCATTTTCGGTGACAAACTGATAGGTGTTTGTATTGTTATACATCCCCAAACTATCAGTAGTTGAAAGGTCCAAATTAGTCGTGTTATTTTGAACCCAATATATCGTCCCACTTCCCGCGTTAGGGTCCAACGGATCAACTTCGCATGTTAGCGTAATTGCCATATTGGTACAAGTGATCGTGTCGGTTACCAATTCATTCGGATAATTGCTGTAATTGGATAAGATGCCTGTAACAAGATCGTAGTTTGATTGAACTGGATATTCTTGGATTGCTTTACAACCGTTTGAATTGGAAACAGCGACAGCATAATAGGTGCTTGGAGTTGCTGAATAAATGGTATAAGGATTTGGAAATTGCGCGGTGGTATCTTGGGCAGATACAGACCAATGAATGTTAGAACCTGCTACACTTGCGTTTAAATCGAGTTGCGTAATTAAGCACGTTAAAGCAGGTGCAGAAATTTGTAAACTATCCTGCGAAATGGTAGGTGGAACGGTGTTTTCCCACACCCAAACGCTGTCGTTGTTTTTGCAACCCGTCACCGGGTTTGTCACCGTAGCATAGTAAGTTCCTGTGGGATAAATAAGTGACGGTTCAATACCTGTTCCATTGATAATCAACGTATCGTTTGTTCCTGCAGGCGTCACCATATTCGGGTAAAACCATTGAAAATCAACTCCCGGCGTACCGGATGTCACCACAAGGTTTAAGGTATCCACAACACAGGTAAACACCAATGTATCTTCAGCCAGCGAAATCGCCGGTAAAGGATTCACGGTAATCGAAATGCTTTGTGGTTTGGCGTATAAATAATCGGTTGCTGTATTGCAGGTATTGTACGGTTCAACTGTTAGTATTCCTGAAGTTGACCCGAGCGGAAAGCGTAATTGAATACCCGATGCATTGGCAGTTGTATTCATCACCGGCACCGTATAAGGCACAAACGCTCCGTTGTTGATGGAATATTCGACACCTGTCCCTGAATATGTCCATTTGTAACCCGCTTCATAATTGACATCCGCGATAGAATAGGTTACCGTTTCGTTCGGACATACGGAAAGTATAGGATTAACAAACGAACCCGGATTTTGCGGCTCCAGACAGAAAACAGCTAATCCTGCACGGGCCTGACCGCTGGCATTCGTCATACCCCGTTCCGACAAAAACAGGTAGTTGTTCACCAACATTAAATTGTTGTTCGTATCAATATGGCTACCTGGTGAAGTGACAGAAATAGACGAACCGATTTGAGTGAAATCCAATGTATTTGTAACGAGAGCACTGTTCAGACGGTGACGCTGTAATACAGGTGTTGTTCCTTTATACAGAAACAAATCACCATTATAGCCAGTTTGCCCCCAGACATTCGCAGCAAAACCTGTCAAAAGCGGATTAATCGCATATTGTGAATTTCCGCTGGGCGAATTGCCAAATAGTTTGCAAACAATCATACCTGAACCCAGCGATGCACTTCCGTTTAAACCGCCATCAGTGGCAAGCAATAAGGTGTCGTTCAGGGAAGCCAATGAATGGAATCCATGTCTGTTACCGGCCGATGCGGTAAACGTTCCGTTCAGCGAAAGATTCGAATTCCTGCGTTGAATTGATGCGCTCACACCTCCATTATTGATCGGAAAATTCTGTGAACCCAAAAAGTAATTATTCGAAGCTTGCAGAATTGAAACCACACCAACATCAAAAGAAGTGAACGATTGGGGTGCGCTGTTTAGAATCGTGAATTTTGATGCCGTAGTAGGAGTCAATCTCAGTGCGAGTAAGTTATCCTCCGTTACATCACAAACACTCGGTGTGGCAGAACCTAAATTCAATCCTTCAAATTCACCCGCAACCAACAACGTATCACCCGAAATGTTTAAATCAAAAACACCATTATCGTAATTTCCGCCACCGCCTTGCATGAAATAATTCCACGCATGAATATTAAATGACGGTAAATCAGCAACAACCAACGTTCCTGATCTATAAAACAAGGCCATTGATTCTCTTTGTAAGCCATTAATGGTATTAAATTCCCCACCGATAACCATATAATGGTCCGTTCCGACGTTCTTATATTCTACAGATCGGATTGCTCCATCAATAGAAGTGATCGGATTTACGCTAGACAGAACATTGAAAAATGAACCATTCAGGAAAGCCATGTTTCTACGGGCAACGCCATTTATGGTAGTGAATTCGCCAACAACTACATAGACATTAGCGCTGGGAATGTATTCCACATCGTAGATCCGTCCGTTCGTACTCAGGTTCAGATTGGTAGTTTTGAGAACCTGTGCATTTCCGGAAAAACAGATAAAAAGCAGTGAACTTATCAGGAATAGTTTCAGCATATATGAATTCTTTTACTCAGCAGGAACGTAAAATTAAATGAAAAAACAATTGAATTGTATTTGTAGTTAAAAAATGTGGTTTTCCGCAATTCAAGATGTGGAGTTCCGTAAATGGTTGGAACGCAGTGGAATTCTTTTTTGTTAGTGGAAGTGCTATCTATCTGTCTTAGTACGTTTGCCACCGCGTATCACAATCGTATCACAATCGTATATTTGCGTATCAAATCGTATCATTTTTGTAATTATATTCGTATCATAATCGTATATTTACGTATCAAATCGTATCATTTTTATAATTATATTCGTATCATAATCGTATATTTGCGTATCAAATCGTATCAAATCAATATTTAGGATGGACGACAGTGTATATAATTTCAGTTTAACTATCGATTGGAAACTCATTAATCTAATGAGCGAAATCGATCGTTTTGATTCCAGCTGGACAGCCATTGAACGAAAAGAAGGTCAAAGTCTCAAAGAACTGAAAAACATAGCAACGGTTAGAAGTGTAGGAGCTTCAAACCGGATTGAAGGCAATAAAATGAGTGATGAAGAAGTTGATACACTCCTACAAAACACAGACATCACGAAGCTCACAAACCGCGATTCACAGGAAGTTGTCGGCTATTTTGAGGTACTGGATATCATTTCGGAATCCTATGAAACCATTGCCATTACCGAAAATAACATCAAGAGTTTGCACAATACGTTGATGAAGTATAGCACTAAAGATGAGTGGCACAAAGGAAATTACAAACTACACAGTAATGCTGTTGAAGCCTCTTTTCCTGACGGTACACGCCAAATCATCTTTCAAACAACGGAAGCCGGGTTTGCCACTGAAGATGCGATGAGACAACTGGTAGGTTGGTATAACTCTGAAAACGAAGTACATGCTTTAATTAAAATAGCTTCTTTAGTGTATGATTTTTTGAGTGTGCATCCTTTCCAGGATGGGAATGGCAGAATAAGCAGGCTTATTTCGACACTTTTATTACTGAAAAAAGGATATAACTGGATCCAATACGTGAGTTTTGAACACGAAGTAGAAAACCGTAAGGCGGAGTATTACCAGGCACTCAGAACCTGCCAGGCACAACGTCCACATGAAAATATAACCGTTTGGATCGTGTTCTTTTTGAGTTGTTTAAGAAATATTCAATCGCAGCTAATGACCAAGCTGGAGCAAAGTGGATTAGAATCAAGTCTTTCACCACGAGAAAAAACAATCTTAACAATCATTCAAAGTCGCCCGGGTATTCAGTCAGGAGAAATTTCTGAAAAATTAGCCATCCCTTCTCCAACGGTTAAGCGAATGCTGGCTGATTTGCTCCGTAAAGGATTAATCGAAAAACAGGGAAGCGGACGTGCCATAAATTATACGATAAAATAATCCGGTTCACTGAAATTCATCCGCAAATGAACTTCAAAGGTGAAACCGGAGTCACTTTCTAAAACCGCAGAATCCAGTGAATCCGTAAACTTATTAACAAAATGATTAATTTATAGTCATTATTTTGATTAATAATTAATCATTTTCTATTTTTGGTCAAAACGAAACACTTTTTCGAATGATCGGTAAAATGGAACTTCTAAATCAGGCCGATGAGATCAATAACCGGCGGGCCATTGTTCACATGGACCTCGACACCTTTTTTGTGTCCTGCGAGCGGTTGATCGACAGCCGGTTGAATAACCTGCCCGTTATCATTGGCGGAACAAGCGATCGCGGGGTCGTGGCATCCTGCAGTTATGAAGCCCGGGTATTCGGGGTGCACTCTGCTATGCCTATCAAAATGGCAAGAGAGCGCTGTCCCGAGGCCATTATCATCAAAGGGAATTCTGATAATTACACCCGGTTTTCGAGGGATGTCACCGAGATCATCAAAGAAGCATCACCGGCCTATGAAAAATCGTCTATTGATGAATTTTACCTCGACCTCACGGGCATGGACAAGCATTTCGGTTGTTTACAATACACCAGCGAACTGCGGCAAAAGATTATCCGCGAAACCGGACTGCCCATTTCCTTTGGGTTATCCTCCAACAAAACAGTTTCCAAAATTGCCACCGGCGAAGCCAAACCCAACAACGAAAAATTCGTCGGTACGGGCATGGAAAAATCTTTCCTGAGTCCGTTGTCGGTCAAGAAAATCCCGATGGTGGGGCTAAAAACCTATCAACTGTTGTGTTCATTGGGTGCCAAACGCATTGCCACCATACAGGAAATGCCCCTGGAACTCATGGAAAACATCATGGGCAAACACGGCATCGCGATCTGGAAAAAGGCCAACGGGATCGATCTGTCGCCCGTGCGGCAATACAACGAAAACAAATCCATCTCTACCGAGCGCACCTTCGACAGCGATACAACAGACGCGCAGAAACTCAAGTCCATTATCCGGGCTATGGCCGAAAACACCGCCTTCCAGTTGCGGAAAAAACAAAAAGTATCGGCCTGTGTCACCGTCAAAATCCGCTATGCCGATTTTCAAACAAAAACCATTCAAAAACGCATTCCCTATACCGCTGCCGATCACGAGATCATTCAAACAGTTTCCGAGTTGTTTGACAAGCTCTTTACCCGGCGTTTACTGGTGCGATTGGTGGGAATCCGCCTGAGCGACCTCGTAACAGGCAACCACCAGATGCGCTTGTTTGACAGCGCCGAGGCCGACCGTTTTGCATCGCTCTACCAGGTGATGGACCAGATCAGGCTGCGCTACGGCGAGCAGGCGCTCATCAGGGCCGATGGCCTGCAAATTTTAAACGGCAGGAAGTACAAAAGCCGCCGGAGCGAAGCAGTGAACCAGTTTTCTGCCATCGATAACATCTTTCAACTTTAGCAGTATGTTGAACCTGCACTCGTGTTATAGCTTGAGGTACGGGACCGTTCATCCTGAACAACTCGTAAACTGGATCGAAACAGCCGGTTACGAGCGCGTGGTGCTTACCGATATCAATAACACCAGTGCACTCCTGAGCTATATCCGGCTCATGCAGCAGCAAAAACAACACCCGGTTGTGGGCATCGATTTCAGGAACGGCATTGATTGCTGTTACGTAGGCATTGCCCAAAACAACGCTGGCCTGATGGAACTCAACCAGTTCTTAAGCAAACACCTCCACGATCAGAGCGACTTTCCGGCCCGGGCGCCAGCGTTCCAACACTGTTATGTGGTGTATCCGTGGGAGAAAAAACCTGCGCAGCTCCATCCCAATGAACGGGTAGGGATCGCCGCCCATCAACTCAACCGCTTACAGGTGCAGCAACCGGTCGATTGGGAAAACTATGTGGCCTTGCAGCCCATGACATTTATGGACAAACGGCAATTCAATACCCATCGCTTACTGCGCGCCATCGATTGCAATACCCTGCTTTCAACCTTATCGCCCCAGCAACAAACAAGGCCCGATGAATTATTGCTGAGCAAACAGCAGTTCGACACCTTGTTCCGGGCATTTCCTCAACTGGTCAGCAACACGGAAACGCTATTGGCAAATTGCCACATCGAATTTCAATTCGACAACGAAGTCACCCCGCAGAACTTAGCCACTTACACCGGCGATAAAGAAGGTGACTATCAAAAAATAGAAGAATTGTGCCGGTTGAACCTTCCGAAACGCTATCCCGATGCCGATAAAGTAATCTTTGAACGGATCGAAAAGGAACTGGATGTGATTCGCCAAAAAGACTACCTCTCCTACTTCCTCATTGCCTGGGATATTGTATCCTATGCACACAGTAAGGGTTACTTCTATGTGGGCCGGGGAAGCGGCGCCAACAGCATTGTGGCTTATTTGCTGGGCATTACCGACGTCGATCCGATTGAACTGGACCTCTACTTTGAGCGGTTCATCAACTTATACCGGAAAAATCCACCCGATTTCGATATCGACTTTTCGTGGCGCGACCGTGATGATGTCACCGAATACATCTTCAGACGGTTTCCCAATTCGGCCATGATCTGCACCTACAATACTTTTCAGTACAAGGCCACGATCAGGGAACTCGGAAAAATAATGGGACTACCCAAATCGAGTATCGACCAGCTGAGCGCCGAAAAGCCCTCTTACGACCGTTCGGACAAGCTCGGAAAAATCATTCTGAAATACAGTAAACTCATCGCGGGACTTCCCTCCTACCTGAGTGTGCATGCAGGCGGGATCGTTATCAGCGAAAAACCGGTTCACTACTACACAGCAACATTCCTCACCTCAAAAAATTTCCCTACCACTCAATTCTCAATGCTCGAAGCAGAGGATGTCGGGTTTTACAAGTTCGACATCCTCTCGCAGAGAGGCCTGGGGAAAATCAAAGATTGCCTGGAAATCATTCATCAGAATCAACCTGATAATCCACCGCACGATATTCGTGACATTCATCACTTTAAACACGACGACAAGGTGAATTCCCTCCTCCGGAAAGCACAGGCCCTCGGTTGCTTTTATGTAGAATCGCCCGGTATGCGGATGCTGATGACCAAGCTGAAAACCAACGGATACCTGGAGCTGGTAGCGGCCAGTTCGATCATACGTCCCGGAGTGGCACAATCGGGTATGATGCGCGAATACATTCTGCGTCACCGAAACCCCGAGCGCCGGGCCGATTCTGCTCCCAAACTACTGGAACTCATGCCCGACACTTACGGTGTGATGGTGTACCAGGAAGATGTAATCAAAGTCGCCAACCAGTTTGCGGGTCTTAGTCTGGAAGAATCAGACATTCTCCGTAGGGCCATGTCGGGCAAATACCGCTCGCGAATGGAATTTACCGTGGTCCGCGATCAGTTCTTTCACAATTGCCTTCAAAAGGGCTACAAACCCGAATACATTCAATCGGTGTGGCACCAGATAGAGAGTTTTGGCGGATTTGCATTTTCCAAAGGCCATTCGGCTTCCTATGCCGTTGAAAGTTATCAGAGCTTGTACCTCAAGGCCTATTATCCACTCGAATACATGGTGGCTACCATCAATAACTTCGGTGGTTTTTACCGCACCGAAATCTATGTGCGCGAGGCCGAAAAACTGGGCGCAACTATTGAATCTCCCTGCATCAACCACAGCGACTCACATACGGTGATCCACGGTAGAGAGATCATGTTAGGCTTTCAGCACATCGAAGGACTCGAGCAGAAAATCATACAGGCTTTTCTTACCGAAAGAATGGAAAACGGGCCTTTTTTAAGCCTGAACGACCTCACAAGCCGGGTAATCATCCCCATCGAGCAACTCACCCTCCTTATCCGGATCAACGCGTTGCGCTCGTTTGGCGTTCCCAAAAAGTCATTGCTCTGGGAAGCGCATTTATACCAGCAAAAGAAGCCCGTACACGATAAAGTACAAACGTCCCTGTTCGAAGGTCCTCAAAAAACATTCGATCTACCTGCCTTTCAGGAAGATCCGCTTGAAAATGCCTTTGAACAATTGGAATTGCTCGGGTTTTCACTCTGCAACCCCTTTGAATTGATCGAACAGAAGCTCCGGCCCCACCAGAAAGCAAAAGACATACCTATACACATCGGGAAAGAAGTGATTACGTACGGTTATTACGTAAACGTCAAACGCACTTCCACCAAAAGCGGTGAATCCATGCTATTCGGCACCTTCCTGGATATCGACGGCGAGAACATCGATACGGTGCATTTCCCTGACGTTGCTGCTACCTGGCCGTTCAGGGGTGTGGGAATCTACGAACTTACAGGTACAGTTACCTCCGAATTTGATTTCCAAACCCTGGAAGTGGCCACCATGAAAAAAATAAACTATCGCCCCGACGTACGATACTCCGAAGAGTAAAGAGTCTCATTCTGATCCCCATTCCCACCTAATCACTATCAAAAAAAACGGCGCCCTAAAAATAGAGCGCCGTTTCCAGTATCAGTTACAATCTTATCTGTTCATGTAGATAAAACCGTTAAAGGTTTTCTTGTCATCGGAGTAAATATCCTTCACGCGTGCTACCCATGTGTAGGTTCCCGCAGGAAGGATTTTCCCGTTGTAGGTACCATCCCATGAAGCACTTGGATCATGTGTTTCCCAGATTGCTTCACCCCAACGATCAAAGATGATCAATTCGAAGTTGTACACATCAATTCCGCTGATAGAGAATTCCCATGTTTGGTTAAACTCATCGTCATCCGGTGTAAATGAATTCGGAGCGAAGAACAGGATATCACTGTTTACAGACAAGATACGCTCAACCGTGTCCACACAACCTTCAGGTGTTTGAACAATCAGCTGGATCACATATTTGTCTACGATTCCGTCAGGGAATTGGAAAGTCGGGCTGTCAAACGTACTTGTAGAAGGAACAGATCCAGGAGAACTCCACTGCCATGAAACAACACCTGCAGAAGATTTATCCTGCATAGTAACGGTTGTTTCGAAAATCGTCGTTGGATTAGCAGACATATTGAAGTCAGCAATCGGATTTGCAATTACAGAAACGATATCCTCAAAATGACCTGTGTACACACAACCGTAGATTGATGTTACCGTAACATCCACATCATAAGGATTAGGAATATTGTACTCGTGTGTAACACCCGCTGCACCTACAAGTATTTCTTCGTTACCGTCACCGAACTCAAACAACACTGATTGAATTTCGTTCGGATTGTTGGATGTATTGGTAAAAGTAAATAGTCCTGGTTCGCAAGACCATGTTTTGTCAGGAACAAACATTGGAACGATCGCTGTAGGGAAAACAATATTCATACAATCATTCGTAGTTGGCGATCCGCAAGCTTCTGACAATGTCACACAGTATACCGCATTCGTTGCAGTAGGATCAACTTCGATACTTGTACCGGTTCCGATCACAACACCGTTCTCTGTCCATGTAAAGGTATAAGGTGAACTACCTCCCGAACCTGTAGCTGTCAACATCGTTGAGTTCTCAGGACAAATCGTCTGGTCTGGAGTCAATGAAGTAATTGAAAGCGGTGCAGGTTCTCCGATTGTTGTCGTAGAAGTAATCACACAGTTGTTGGCATCTGTAATCGTAACAGTATGTGTTCCTGCAGACAAGTCATTGGCAGCCTGAGCTGTTGAAGATGAATTATCCCATGCATAGGAGTAAGGGCCTGTACCACCTACCACATTCACGGCAACAACACCGTCGCTTCCGCTGTTACAACTTACATCCTGTCCAACAGATTGAGCAACCATCGGCGGAATCTCCGTAATGATCACTTCAACCGTATCAATACAACCAACAGAAGAACTCACTTCACAGTGATAAGTACCTGCTGATAATCCGGTAGCTGTTTGTGTTGTTTGTCCACCCGCATCGTACCAGTTGTAAGAAACAGTACCCAAAGAAGGAGTCATGGTAGCAGTAGCTGTTCCATCAGCTCCACCAGGGCAACTAACTACTGTAGTGCTACCCGAATAAGTAGCTCCTGAATTCGGAACAACTATATTCACGGTTTTTGTACATCCGTTAGCATCTGTTACCAATACCTGATAATTTCCTGCCACAAGGTTTGTTGCTGTTTGAGTCGTTTGTCCACCCGGTGTCCACAAATAAGAGAAAGGTGGAGTTCCCAACAACGGATTCGCGGTAGCTGTACCACTTCCACCCGAACAATAATCGGTAGTAGCTGTAGCACTCGCATTCACACTTGTACGTGTAATCCATGTAGTATCTGAAACAGAACCAATTCCAACGCCACATGACGTTCCTGTGAGCCAGTAACCGGTAACGCCCGGAGGCACCTGGTTAATGTTTAGAACACCATTGTTGTAAGGGAACGTTTGTCCGAGGTTATTTTGCCACTGAAGGTTTCCACCCGGCGCATTGATATTAACGTAAGGAATCGTCGTAATGGCGTAGTTGTTGGTGTTGCTTGGTGAAGTTGGCGTCCAGCGACGACCATCCTGATTGGCTGTCCAAACCGTGTTGTTACGTCCCGGAGTGATGTGACCAACAGTACCACCGTTGTTCTCAGTTCCCTGAATCGCCTGACCACCGTTCCATGACGGGCAACTTCCTTTTTCACCAATAAACATTTCTACAATGTTGGTGGTTTCATAGAAAATGTAACCGATATAAGAACATGAACTCGTACAGCTAAACATCGTTACCCCATTGTAAAGGATCACGAACATACGATTCGGTGCCGTACCCAACATTTGGTATTGGATCGGTCCACTCGTAGCATTACTCGGATTCAAATCCTGATGAGCAACCATCGCACTGTTAAAGCAATGTGTTAAACCTGAAGTAGAAGGAAGTGTTGTAGCTCCCAACGACCATGGGCAATAACCACTAGCACTACCAAGGTTAAACGTAACGATACCGTTCGAACCGATCAACATTTGGTTGAAGTTGGAACCGTAAAAGTTAAAATTGAACCCCATATTGACTACCGGACTCCATGAGTCATCCGTTAACGAAAGATTGGTTGGTGCATTTAAGTAAATACCACCTGCAGGGCTTCCACCGGCCCCACCGCAATTCGTAATTTGAACAGTTTGTCCTTGACATACCGTTACATCAGTCCCTAAACAAACCTGAACCTGAGCGAAACTCAGCGACGATAAGAATAGTGAAACCAGTACCAGTTTGAAATTTTTCATATTTGTAGTTATCTGTACTCTCTAAACGCTTAAGTAACGTTAGAGTTGCTTCTGTTTTAATTTATTTGACAAAGTTAATGAAGATAACCCCCGCTTTTAGGAATTTACTGTTACGGAACTATCACAATATGACTAATACTATTGAAATTATACTTTTCCGTTTATTTTCATTCGGACTCAACTAATTTTAACATTGTGATCATATTTAAACAAAATCACGCCGGATGCCCTGAACATTCTTTATATATAAAGTATACACCGATAAAAACCGGACTTCCAACCACTCAGACTATTGGAATCTTACCATTCATTCAAATTCATTTAACGTGTTCATAAACATTCCTTTTTTGAGGCACGTTCGGATTAAAAAATTTCTACATTTGCCGTACTCATTAAAAATAGTGTAAACAAATGTCAAGTAAATACCAAGCACAGATCGATGCGTTCATGGAAAAAGTGAAGGCTACCAATGGTCATGAAGCGGAATTCCTCCAGGCTGTACATGAAGTTGCAGAAGCTGTTATCCCGTTTATCGAAGAACACCCGAAATACAAAACGGCAAAAATCCTGGATCGTATTGTTGAACCTGAGCGTACCATTATGTTCCGTGTTCCTTGGTTGGATGATAAAGGTGAAATTCAGGTAAACAGAGGTTACCGTGTTGAATTTAACTCGGCTATCGGGCCTTACAAAGGCGGTTTGCGTTTCCACCCTTCGGTGAACTTGTCGATCTTGAAATTCTTAGGTTTTGAGCAGATTTTCAAGAATTCATTGACAACACTTCCTATGGGTGGTGGAAAAGGTGGTTCTGATTTTGACCCGAAAGGAAAATCAGACAACGAAGTAATGAAATTTTGCCAGTCGTTTATGACTGAATTGTGCCGTCACATCGGTGCTGATACAGACGTTCCTGCCGGTGATATCGGTGTTGGTGGTCGTGAGATCGGTTACATGTTCGGTCAATACAAACGTATCCGTAACGAGTTTACCGGTGTATTAACAGGTAAAGCACGCAACTGGGGTGGATCATTGATCCGTCCGGAAGCTACCGGTTACGGAACCGTATACTTCGCAAAAGAAATGTTGGCTACCAAAAACGATTCTTTCCAGGGGAAAGTAGTTGCTGTTTCCGGTTCAGGAAACGTGGCTCAATTTGCTTGCGAAAAAGCAACCCAATTGGGAGCGAAAGTAGTTACGATGTCTGATTCATCAGGTTATATCTATGATGCCGACGGAATCAACGCTGAGAAACTGGCGTTCGTAATGGAATTGAAAAACGTAAAACGTGGTCGTATTGAAGAATACGTAGCAAAATACCCTTCTGCGAAGTTTGTTGCGGGGAAACGTCCATGGGAAGTGAAAGTAAACATCGCTCTTCCATGTGCTACCCAAAACGAATTGAATGGTGACGAAGCAAAAGCATTGTTGGCAAACGGCGTAATCTGTGTAGCTGAAGGTGCAAACATGCCTTCTACTCCAGAAGCAGTTTCAGCATTCCTTGATGCGAAAATCTTGTTCGCTCCGGGTAAAGCATCCAATGCAGGTGGTGTTGCAACTTCAGGTTTGGAGATGTCACAAAACTCATTGCGTTTGAGCTGGCCGGCTGAAGAAGTTGACCAACGTTTGCACGGTATCATGGTATCGATCCACGAAGCGTGTGTGAAATACGGTAAAGGTGCCGACGGTGTTGTTGACTACGTGAAAGGTGCAAACATTGCAGGTTTCGTAAAAGTTGCCGATTCAATGATCGATCAGGGATTGGTATAATCCTGTCAACTATATTCTTTAAGAGGCTGTTCATTGATTTGGACAGCCTTTTTAGTTATACTTCGCAGTGACTGAACTACGTAGCGACTGACGCAGGAAGTCTGCTACTGTAGGAAGTCTACTGCGGAGTATCTCCTTCTAAATATCGAAGAAGAATAACTGCTGGGGCTGGTCGCGACCTGCACCAACAAAAACCGCCCGGTCTGCCTGAGGCAGACCGGGCGGTTCAAAATCATCATTTATCGAGTCGTTATTCCACGATACCTTGTGGTGCATTCGGCGTTGCCGGTTGTTCTTTCGGACGTATTCCGGTAGGAACAATGTTAGAAAGATTCCTTGCCGGAGGAGCATCCCAACGAATGTTGGTACCATCCCACCAAATAGGTTGAGCAGTTCCTGTCGTGTTATAGTCATTGTACATAACACCATTCATTTTCGTATCAAAATCAGTAGCAATCACCTCAGGAGAATGACTCATCGTTTCGTAGTCTTTACGTGTTCCGATCGCGATCCAGTTGAAGGCAACAGCCGAACTTCCGCTGTTGTTTTCCATCACCGTAAATCCGTTTTCGTCGTACGACAAAATGTAAATACCGTTTGAGTTCCCCATCGGGCTAACGGTAATTGTCAATTCATCCGGATTGGAAGAAATGGTTTGTTTGAACGCATCAGAGAAAGCAATGTACGCCTGGCCGTTTGTTAAGGTCGATTTACCACGGTCACTGATCTCTACTTTCATAGCCGAAGAACCGTAAACCGTTTGGCGCTCATCACCTGTTACAGCTACCAGTTGCGTAATCGGTTCATTCATATAGGTTTTACCGTCAACATACAAACTGTAACGTTCACCTTTCACGTGCGTACCGTAAACAAGACCGCGCATCCAGCCGCCCATTACACCACCATAAATTCCCAAACCGATGTTGGTATTGGCTTCCGTTAATGCCACTTCACCGATTTTATTTTTCCCCGGTTTACCTCCGGCAATACCTACTGTATATCCCTGGCCAAAACCATAGACACAAATATCGGCACCACCACTTGTAAAGTAACCCAATGAACCATAAGCATAACCATAATCGTAGCCCATAACACCACCGGACCGGCCGACACTTCCTGCCGTACCAAATACACCGAATTTATAGGCATTACCTACTACAGCATACGTGGCATCACCATATACACCTGAGCTCGCCGCGTTAAACCCGGTTCCACCGGTTGCGGAAGAGTTAATCCCTCGTACTCCGGTACCCTGAACGTGTGTTCCGTAATATTCACCTTGTACAGCCCCGAAGATCGTTGCCCCGGCCTGAACAGAACCGTAAACACCCGATCCGTTCTGAGAAGAATAACCATTGATCGCCCACGGGAAAGTCGCGTTACTCACACCGTTCATCAAATCACCGGGAAGCGCAGTAGCAGTTGTACCAATAAAGAATTCCCCCAGGCTTGACAAACGTCCGCGTACGGTTCCGTTTGTTACAAGATCCACATTGTTATTATCGGAAGTTCCAAAATATCCGGTTGCACCGGGAGTATTTACGTTTGCGGTACTTGTACCCACAATCCATGCACTACCGCTGCTCATCAGACGCACCCATTTAGCACCGTCCCAGTAATAATAACCTGCAGTGACATTGTTTGGAAAAACACCTGCACTTGCCGTATTATAAACCAAAAGAGAAGCTGTAGCAACACCTGTAACAGGAGCGAAAGCAGTTGTTGTGGTCAATGCTACACGCGGAATGAGCACACCTTTATTAGCCATGTCAACATCCAGAGCGGCACTTGTAACCGGCGCGGCTCCTGTTGAATTAATTCCGACATTTTGTGCAGAAGCAATGACTGACGAAAATAGTACTGTGGAGAGCAATATTTTTTTCATAGTAACTTAATTTGTAGAAGATTTAGCTTTATTATAATTCTAAGGATTCAAAAAAACAGGAAGTGATTACTCTGCAGCAACCACTTTTTCGTTGATGGTGTTCAATCCGTTTTTCAAACGCACCATGTACATACCGTGACTTAAGTTCAAGTCAGGAATCACAACTGTGTTTGCTCCGTTAGAAACAGACAGATCACTGTGGTAGACCAAACGGCCACCGGCGTCATAGATCTGTAAATCTTCCACCGATTCGGCAGCACCGTCAAAACTCATGATAATGCCACCATTAGAGTAAGAAACCACCACATCGTCGGTAGCGATACACGAAGCCGAGATAGATGATTTCACTGCACGGTTACCATCGGTATCTACTTCAACCAATTGGAAAACACCTTCGCGGTTTACGGCCGATACAAACGAATAATTTTCGACACCTGAACCGACTCCGACTGGCTGCACAAATCCAATCACCACAAACTGTCCGTTTTGCAGGTGTTCGATTTCGAAGTGATCAAGTCCCATTTCTGAAAGTGTTTGCCATTCGAGTACCAGTGCGTCTCCGGTACAGGAAGATTTGAAATAGGCAATTTCAGCTGCCAGCGGGAAAGTGATTTCACTGAGCGTCCATGACCGGAAAAAATTAGCGGGAGAAACCGGAACATTAGATGTTGTATTGGCCACCGCGTTGGTGGTTCCCTGAGGCAAATAATCGCCCCAATGATTGGTTGAACTATTGAAACGCTGCGCACCCAGATCAGATTCAACAATGGTGTTACCCACTGCTAAATGCTCCGAATCACGGTAGCTGAATTGAAACGTGGCTGTTGGCTTCGTTCCGTACCCAAGCGCATCGATGATCCAAAAACGATCGATTACGTGCAGGGAATTGTTGAACGACGCCGAAAAATAATCCCACATGTGGGTTACATCCGAAGGACGATAAGTGTTGTTATCCCAGGTTGGCCCCGGATAAGTAGAAAACCGCACAGCCCCGGCACCCGTTCCGGCAGCAGTAATATTGGCTGTAAACGGAATTTTGGTAAACGTTGTTTGTGAAGTAAACGGCATGACGTAAGCTCCTGTAGAAGTCCCTATACTCCAGATAACCTGATCGAATTCACTTTCGGTCACAATGTTTCCACCCGTACCCAGCGTTGTAACAGCATTGGTTGCCGGATTTGCAACGACAACTTTTGCACTGTTGTCAATCACCATGAAAGCATTGTTGTTGAGAATTAACCTTCCCTGAGCGAAAATTGTACCTGAAGACAATACCAGAAAAGAAGAGAGTAGTATTTTGTAGCGCATACCTAATATGTAGTAAGTTAGAGCGAATTTAGGGAAAATATTAGTTCAAACGTGTTATTCGTTCATTATTAGATAGATAAACTTTTCCACAATGAATGTAAATCGATTTAGTTAACGTTGATTTAACCTTACCAACGAACAAACATCCCTTTTTCGTTATATGAATTTAATCGTTCAAAAAGTATTTTTAGTCCTTCTTTTTGATTGGAAATAGAGTTGATTCAAACAGGTCAACCTCGCTATTTTGCACGTCTTTGATCGTTTACCTCGAATTATCCGTTAATTTTGCAACATAGCTAATTTACATGGAAACAGTTTTGAGTCGACGCGCGATTGAATTCAACCGGGAAGGTTTTGAAGATCAAGAGCTTATAGATATTTACAAAGCAATAATGAAGCCTCGCCTGATCGAGGAAAAAATGCTGATCCTTTTACGTCAGGGGAAAATCACCAAGTGGTTTTCGGGCTGGGGACAGGAAGGTATTTCGGTTGGTGCCACATTGGCTATGCAACAAGAAGAGTTTATTTTGCCCATGCACCGCAATTTGGGTGTATTTACCACACGCGGCATTCCGTTGAGTCGACTTTTCGCACAGTTTCAGGGAAAAATGTCGGGGTTCACAAAAGGCCGCGACCGCTCGTTCCATTTTGGTGCCAAAGACTACAATATTGTGGGAATGATTTCTCATCTGGGCCCTCAATTGGGGATCGCCGATGGAATTGCCCTTGCCAATAAATTAAAGAAAAACGAACAGGCCACCATTGTTTTCACCGGTGACGGTGGAGCAAGTGAAGGCGATTTTCACGAATCACTGAACGTAGCTGCTGTTTGGGACCTTCCGGTTATTTTTACCGTTGAGAACAACTGTTGGGGACTTTCTACGCCGAGCAACGAGCAATTTCGCTGCAAGCAGTTTATTGATAAAGGAATTGGTTACGGAATGGATGCTTTTCAGGTTGACGGAAACAACATCCTTGAAGTCATTCGCACCATTCGCAGTATTGCCGATTCGATTCGTCAGAAACCGCGTCCGTTCTTGTTGGAATGCATGACGTTCCGGATGCGGGGTCACGAGGAAGCTTCGGGTACAAAGTACTACCCGGAAGGCTTGCAGGATGAATGGACGAAAAAAGATCCTGTTGCCAATTACGAATTGTTCCTGCAGGAAATCGAATTGCTGACACCCGAACTGAAAGCAAGTATCACGGAAGCGATTAAAGCCGAAATACAGGAAGGATTGGAGATTGCTTTTGCCGAAGCGCCGATTACAGCAGATTTACAGCGCGAGCTGGACGATGTATACGCACCTTACACGCAAACCGTAATTGCTCCGGCTACTCCGGCTAAATCGGAAAAACGGTTGATTGATGCCATTTCAGATAGTTTGCGCCAGTCGATGGACCGTTATCCTGAATTGGTGATTATGGGCCAGGACGTTGCCGAATATGGCGGTGTATTTAAAGTAACGGAAGGTTTTGTGGAGCAATTCGGAAAAGACCGTGTGCGCAACACTCCGATCTGCGAATCGGCGATTGTTGGAGCGGGTCTCGGACTTTCAATCAGCGGTATGAAAGCCATGGTTGAAATGCAGTTTGCCGATTTTGCCACTTGCGGATTTAATCAGATCATTAATAACCTGGCCAAGATTCACTGGCGCTGGGGACAAAACGCCGATGTGGTGGTGCGCATGCCTACAGGAGCCAACACGGCCGCAGGGCCGTTTCACAGTCAAAGCAACGAAGCATGGTTTTTCCATACTCCGGGATTGAAGGTTGTTTATCCCGCATTTCCGGGCGACGCGAAAGGTTTGTTGAATGCTGCCATCGAAGATCCGAATCCGGTATTGTTTTTCGAGCACAAGTTTTTGTACAGAAGTATCCGCGAGGATATTCCGGATGATTATTACACCACCGAAATCGGAAAAGCAGGTTACGTAAGAAAAGGTGACGATATCACCATTATTACTTATGGATTGGGCGTTCACTGGGCAATGGAAGCCCTGGACGAGCATCCTGAAATCAGCGCTGATCTGATCGATTTGAAAACGTTGCTTCCGCTGGATACCGAAACGATTTACGAATCGGTGCGCAATACCGGTAAAGTGATTGTGTTGCACGAAGACTGCCTCACAGGCGGAATTGGTGGTGAAATTGTTTCATTGATCAATGAAAACTGTTTCCACCAACTGGATGCTCCGGTAAAACGGATTGCTTCGATTGACACTCCGGTGCCATTTGCGGTTCCATTGGAGAAACAATTCCTACCATTGGATCGTTTCAAAGCGGCATTGGTGGAGTTGTATTCATTTTAATAATACAAGAACTCAATATAGAAAACGCGGTCCGAGGATCGCGTTTTTTTTGTCCTCCCCCTTAATCCCCTCCAAAGGGGGAAACGATTTCACCTCCTAAACTAACGATTTGACACCTTGTTTCGAAGCGTCTTTTTAAGGCTCCAAAAAGTCCGAAAGCAGAAGACGATTCAGTCTCCCCCTTTGGAGGGGGATTAAGGGGGAGGATGTTCAAAAATCTTTATAAATCCTTTCTTCCAACACTATAATCCTATAAAACAAACCTCTCCTCAACAAAAAAACCGCCTCCACCCATGGGCAGAAACGGCTTCCTGTAACTCATTTTCGCTTGTTATTCCTTCACCAATTCATAGCCCGGGTATTTCTTGATATCGAAGGTAAACTTCGAATCTTCAACACTTGGGTTGGAAGTGAATTTGGTCATTGAAATCGTCTTTTTGGTGCCGTCGTTCGATTTCATGATGGTTTTCTTCAATTCGTTGTCGTCTTTGCCGATGTACAAAATGATGGTGTGGTAATCAGCTTTTGCCGCTTTCTTCGGATGCAGGTAAATCACGTGCACCATTTCGTCGCCAAGTTTTTCTTCTTTCTCGTACTTGTTGTTGAATCCTTTTTCCCAAACGGTCATCAGTTTTTTCGGGTTCATCGATTCGCTGTCATCGTCATCAACAGAGGTTTCGTAAGCGGTTTCTTCCTCTTTTACGATGTTCCATGTTTTGGTTCCGTTGGAAAGAATGGTATTGTCGCCATAGCTGGCAAAGAATTTCTCGCCTTTCACCCACCCTTTTCCGGTAAACGATTCGTTTTTCCCGCTCGAAGAATTGGTAATGGTAGCCTTGAATTCCAGGTAAAATGATTTCTGGTTTTTGATCTTGGACGATAATTTATCCAGAATTCCCTGCGCTTTGGCGTCTTGTGCGTACATTCCCGTTGCAGACACTACAAAGGCTAGTAAAAGTATTAAACGATTCATACGGTTTGTTTTCAGGTCTTATTACAGAAACTATGCCACGGATGAAAAACAAAGATACCATCTCTCCCACAGATGCACAGATAGGGCTCGCCTAACGGACTCGCTTAGATATTGAAAACCCAACATGCGCTGCCGTTAGGAGCGCGAAAAACTGTGTGTCTGTGGGAGTCCTTTCGCACGCTACAAAACAAAAAAACCGCTGACATTTGCCAACGGTTTTCGATAAATTGGGGATGTGGGTTTTCTTAATCTTTTACTACTTCGTAGCCCGGATATTTCTTGATATCGAAGGTGAATTTTGAATCTTCAATCGTTGGATTGGAAGTGAATTTTGTCATTGAATACGTCATCTTGGTACCGTCGTTCGATTTCATAATGGCTTTTTTCAACTCATTATCGCTTTTTCCGATGTACAAAATGATGGTGTGATAATCTGCAGTCTTCGGGTTTTTCGGGTGCAGGTAGATCACGTGTACCATTTCATCGCCGAGTTTTTCTTCTTTCTCGTATTTGTTTTTGAATCCTGATTCCCAAATGGTCAGCAATTTCTTCGGATTCATTGATTCACTGTCGTCATCACTGGCCGATGTTTCGTAAACGGTTTTTTCCTCTTTTACGACGTTCCATGTTTTGGCACCGTTTGAAATGATGGTGTTTTCACCGTAAGAAGCATAAAACTTATCTCCTTTTACCCACCCTTTTCCGGTAAATGTTTCGTTTTTCCCGCTCGAAGAGTTGGTGATATTCGCACTGAATTCGACGTAAAACGATTTCTGGTTTTTTATCTTGGCCGATAATTTATCCAAAATCCCTTGCGCCTTAGCGTCTTGCGCATACATCAGCGAAGAAGTCAGAACAAAACTCAGGAGTAACATTAAATATTTCATAGCATTTCTATTTCTCTGCAAATATCAGAAATTGTGCCAAACATCCGGCAGTGTTCCAGATTTTTTATGAACTGTTATGATTTAACTGATTCCTTTTGAGTTCAGGAATTCTTCGAGGCTTGTTTCGTCTGAATAAAGGACTTCACGGGCTTTACTTCCCTGGAATGGGCCGATGATGCCATAACCTTCCAGCTGATCAACGATGCGGCCTGCACGGTTGTAACCCAGTTTCAGTTTACGCTGCAGCAACGAAGCCGATCCCTGCTGATGCAATACCACAATCCGGGCTGCGTCGGCAAACATAGAGTCGATGTCTTCCGGATCGAGATCGCTGTCGTTGTTTCCGTCGGCACCCACATATTCGGGAAGAATCAAGGCTTCCGGATAAGCGCGCTGTTCACCGATGAATTGACAAATGGCTTCTACCTCAGGCGTATCGGCAAATCCACACTGTACCCGCACAATGTCGGAACCGGTAGCGATGAGCATATCTCCCCTACCGATCAACTGATCGGCGCCGGAAGCGTCCAAAATGGTACGTGAATCGATTTTCGACAATACGCGGAACGCAATACGCGCCGGGAAGTTGGCTTTGATCATACCGGTGATGACGTTTACCGAAGGTCGCTGTGTGGCTACAATCAAGTGAATTCCAATGGCACGGGCTAACTGCGCCAAACGGGCAATCGGGTGCTCGACTTCTTTACCGGCAGTCATGATCAGATCGGCAAACTCATCGATCAATACCACAATATAAGGTAAGTAATGATGTCCTTTTTCCGGATTCAAACGACGGGCAATGAACTTGGTGTTGTATTCCTTGATGGTACGCACCTGCGCTTCCTTGAGCAATTCATAACGCGCATCCATTTCGACACAAAGGGAATTGAGCGTGTTGACCACTTTGGACGTGTCGGTAATGATGGCGTCTTCTTCGCCCGGCAATTTGGCGAGGAAATGGCGTTCGATGCGATTATACAGCGTGAGCTCCACTTTCTTCGGATCGACCAATACAAATTTCACCTGCGCCGGATGCTTTTTGTAGAGCATCGATACCAGGATGGCGTTCAAACCAACCGATTTACCTTGTCCGGTGGAACCAGCCACGAGCAAGTGCGGCATTTTTGTCAGGTCGAAGGTAAACGTTTCGTTGGTAATGGTTTTTCCGATCACAATCGGTAATTCGAAATCGGAATTCTGAAATTTCTCCGACGCGATCAGCGAGCGCATGGAAACCATATCGGGCTTGCTGTTTGGCACTTCAATACCGATGGTGCCTTTACCCGGAATCGGTGCAATGATCCGGATTCCCAAAGCGGAAAGGCTCAGGGCAATATCGTCTTCAAGGTTTTTGATCTTGGAAATACGGACTCCAGGAGCGGGAACAATTTCGTAGAGCGTTACCGTCGGACCAACCGTTGCTTTGATTTTCGCGATGTCGATCTTGTAATGCGAAAGGGTTTCAACAATCTTGTTTTTGTTGTCTTCGAGTTCCTGTTTGTTGATGGAAACCTGTCCGCTGCCGTATTCTTTCAGCAATTCGATCGGAGGCAACACGTAGCCAGCCAAATCGAGTTTGGGGTCATAATCGCCGTATTCTTTCTGAAGTGAATTCAATTGATCATTGCTCAGTTCGGCATCTGCATCGGCAATGGCTACATCGAAATCGTCGCTACCTGAAACCGGAGGAATCACTGCTTCAACCGGAACTTCTATTTCAAAATCATCATCAATGGTTGAATGAATCGGCTCCACGCCTTTCTGGACAACGATAAAGCTGTCGACATCCTCTTCGTCTTCTTCCTCGTCCTCTTCTTCAAATGAAAACTCCTGCGGATCTTCTTCCTGCATGATCTGGTTTTCCTTGATGGTGTTGACAACGTGAATATCTGTCATCGCGTTTCCGGCGGGAACCTCTTCATCGTCTTCAATCATGTCCTGACTGCGGGCCTTGAATTTATCCATCCACGCGCGGATATCGGCGTTAAAAAGAATCACCAGCACCACATATAAAAGCGCCAACACCACAATAAACGACCCGAAACTTCCGATGGAAAGCGTAAGCCACTGATTAACGGTATAACCGAATGTTCCGCCCAGGTAATCGATTTGCTGCACAAAATAGCCCAGGAAAATCGACGACCAAACCATGAACAAGGAAGCTACGGCGAAAGAACGTTTGAGCGGAAATAAACGAATGTTGAGCATCCATTTAAAACCGACAAGGAAAATCATGAAGGAAATGGCGAAGGAAGAAATCCCGAACCAGCGGTACATAAACAAATGCGACATCCACGCCCCAAATTTACCCAGCCAGTTGGCTACAGGCTCCGGGTTGTCTTCCATCAGGAATTCGAACAGACCTTTGTCGAGGATGCGGTCCTGATCGGCGGTCCAGGTAAAGAAAAACGAAAAGCACGAGAGAAAGGTAAAAAAGGAGAATAGCGTGAGCACCACACCGATGATGGTTTTGGTGCGCTTTTTATCCAGACGTTGCCCCAGATTTTTCAACGAAGTTTTGGGCGCGGCTTCCTTTTGCGGTTCAGCCACTACTTTTTTCTTCGCTTGTTTTTCGACAGGCTTTTCCTCGTTTTTTTCCCGAAATTCGTTTTGTACAGCCATAGTAATAACTATCCTACGAAATTAGGAAGGAAGTGGTGAAGTATCCCGCGGAAATGCAGGAAGTATACACAATCGAATGTTAGTTAATGAAATTTGCGCTTTCCCACAATTTTCTCCCACAAAGATCCATCATCGCATCCGTAGTCACGGCTGTTTTGTCTCCCACGAATGCACGAATTACAGCTCGCCTAACGGACTCGCATTTTTTGTGTGTAATTGGGATGATTATTTGACAATAACATAGCGCGTCCGTTAGGCGCGCAAAAAAATTCGTGCATTCGTGGGGAACCTTTTGTCGCCTGTCATTTGCGGCAACGGATGTCGGGAACTTACTCCGAAATCATATTCACAAACTCCTCAAACGTAAGGCGTTTGTAATCAGAAGGAACGCCGAACAGATTGCGGTCTACCGGTGTGAGATCGAGACGTGTTAATTCGTAATGGATCAATCCGTCGGGGGAAGGAAGGTAATAATCAACGGCCAATCCTTTTACTTCAGGGTAGACCTCGAGGTATTTGTGGTCGATTTTTTTGGCGAACCAGCAATCGTAGCCTTCGGCCTGATTTTTATCGCGAACGATGTATTTCCGGCATTTGATTCCGGCAATTGTTTTTGATTTCCACGTGCGCTTCACGGTATATTCCGGCGCCATGGTATCGCGTTTGTTGGTTTCTTCGAGGTCGGTTTGAATGGCGTATTTATTGCCGTCATAATCCAGCAGCAAATAGGCTTTTTTCAGTTCCATGTGACGGATATAAACCTGAATACCCAGTTGTGTTTCGGTTTCTACCCGCACGATCGTGTCATTGGTAAGCACATGTACGTGCCAGGTTTTTAGCACCACATTGGTATCGGGTAATGAAATACTGGCAGTGTATTCAAGCGTTCCGCTCAAGGCTTTTTGGGCGTGGCTTTGTAAGCCGAAGATTACGATTCCAAAAAGGAAAATCAGTTGTTTCATATTATTCAAACGATTGGAACAGGCCGTCGAGTTTTTTATTGTAATCACCATACGGAATGGAGAGGCCGTCTTTGTGCGGTTTCAATTGGTCATCGCTGATTTCGGCCTCTTCAAAACCTTTGGCTTTAAAATCCATTCGAATACCATACCGGTCAATGGAATAAGCGAGTAAAAATCCTTTTATTTCCTTGAATGGATTGTACCAGTTGGAGTTTTTTACCTGAATTTCGTCGGTATACCACAGTTCGATCTTATCAGAAGGATCGGTCACCGAAGTCGCAATTGCTTTTTTGACATTGAATCCGGCCATGGTATCTTTTTCGTTGGTCATTTTCACGGTGTATTTCGGCTGGTCAGCAAGCATGTTTTTTACATCCGTTTCCGTGAGTGTTACACTAACCGCTTCATCGCCGTATTTGAAATAAGCCGCAAAACTTTTATCGTTACAATCTACCAGCAATTCGTTGATGAGGTTGGCCTTTTTGATAAGACTCTGCATTTTCCCGTCCTTGAAATTCACCTCCATTTCTTTGGGTAAAATGCTATAGAGGAAAAAATTGTCTTTGTGATTGGGGTAATCAATAGCGTAAATGATTTTGCCTTCGGTAACAACCCGGGGCTCGTTGGAGCAACCGAATGTGACCAAAAGAAGAAGTAGCGCAGCCGCAAACAGGTATTTCATTGCTTTCGAGTTCTTTAACACAGATAGTACTTACGCATTCCCGCCCGAAAAGTTACCTCACAGGAAATAAGCACAATCTTGTGCTCAAATCTAGTTAAAGATTCGCAAACAATGGGTTAACCATTCCAACCACAATTCAGACATATTTAATTAACCACATAGACCACATTAGGAAAACATAGTTTTTAAGTTAATTGAGTGCATGAGTTCAAACTTAAGGTTACTTCCTAATGTGATCTTATGTGCCCTATGTGGTTAAAATTCTTTTGGTTAAAGAAAAACACCTTGTTTTTAACTGCGGAAAACCGCAATGATTTTCACTTAAAAACGATTTTTTTAGTCAAAGTTGGATTTTGTTCATTGACCGGATTTTCTTCATCACGGCCATACAACAAACAAATAACAAATTGATAAACAACCAATTAAACTAAAATACAATTGGTTCAACAATAAAATCCACCTAAAACAGACTTAAATCTTCGAAGTCTCAATTGATTTTAATAAGTTTATCTAAACTAACTTTATTCAACTAATACTAAAGTAAGTTTATGAAAAAGACAGGTTTAAAACAGTTGATGATTGTTTCTCTCTTGGCGGTTTCGGGTGTGATGGTACACAGCTGCGCTAAAACAGAGAAACCGGTAAGCGGGTCCGGAAACAACACCGCAAACGAGAAAACAAGTATTGTCACCAGCGCCGATGCGCTTGATTTTACGGGAGAGATTCACAATGCGGGAATGGATGCCGCGATTGCTTCAAGCAATTACGACCATGCAACGGATTACGAGAAGTACACCTTCTTTACTGCGTTTACGCGCGGAGAATTTGCGACACGTTCGTTGCCGAATGAAGGCATTACCGAAATCGACGGTGAGTACTATTTACCTCATCTGAGAAACACGTCGGTGGAAGATTTGTACGGTGAAGCTTACGAAGAACTGAGCAGCGCTGAACAATCGGTGATGGACCAGGTGGAATCAATCATTGAAGAGGAGGATAAAGAAACGCGCAAGTCGCAAACTACTGCTTTAAAAAGCACTGTGTATGCAAGTACGACGCTTTCTGAAGACGAGAAAATATTCTTGCTGGCCAGTATTTCCATCGCTACGAATAGTGCCGAATACTGGAGTTCGCATCCGGGCGATGTGGCCGGATTGGGCAAAGGCGTCTGGAAAGCCGATTGGCAAGGGTTCTGGTATGGTTATCATTCTTCGGAAACCAACCAAACCTGGTGGCAACAAATTGAAACCGGCATTGGTACAGGCCAACTGGCTTCAGAATTCAAACGATTGGAAAATTCTTAATACGAACAGGTAGCGCACAAACTTTAACTAAAAGTGGTGAAAGGTGTCGGCGAAATTAAGTACCCGGCATCTTTCTTTCCATCACACCAATGCTCTTATGAAATATCGTCACTCTCTTTTATTGATCGCATTGCTGAGTCTGAATGACGTTTTCGGACAATTATCGGTGCGTGTGCTAAGTTCACTCGACTCAAGCGCGGTATTTGGCGTGGTGTGTTCCAATGAAGAAACAACCCAACTGGCGTTTACCGATCAGAACGGATTCGCGAAATTCACTTCCGGCGGAACAATTGGGTTCACGCATCCGTCGTTTTACAGCGCTACGATCTTTGATATTAAAACGGATACGGTTGTTTATATAGAACCGCTGATCGGTAATCTGGAAGAGGTGGTGATTTCCCCTACTTCCAACGAAGCGGTGTTTGCCTCGGTTATTGCCAATTATCGCAAGCACTTAAAATCACAGAACATTTGGGGGAAACTGGCTTATACGAATACGAATTGGTTTCAATACCATTATAAAGACGATCAAACAACCGATTCTGCTTATTGCGCCATTCGTGACGAATTGCGTTTTGCTTACGATGGAACTCTCAGAAAAGCCAAACCCTTGTTTTCGGGCGTTTCGCTCAACCGCACCTGCAGTGATTTTGCGTTGGAAAAGAACGCTTCCATTCGTACCAATGAGATTCCGGCGTTTTCGAAGTTCGATTTTTCGCTATTCCTCAACGCGGTGTTTACGGAAGATTCTTTTTTCGACAAGATCGGATTCAAGCACACGCAATCGACCCAACGGCAAGACACGCTGAACCATACGACTGAGCTTACGTTCACTTCGCCCGACTGTGTTAAGACCATTGTTTTTAACACCGAAGACCGGTCGTTGATTTCGTATACGTTTCGGTTTTTCGGGAAACTGGGTGGTTACCACTATTATTATGCGACTTTTTCCAATCAGGTGATTTCGACACTTTTTGAAGAGAAAGGTTATTTATTCGATTACGAAACCAACAGCCACCAATTGATTTCGGTGCATTACGGTTCGTTTGAAACCACTGAAAAAACCATTTTAGCCAATCCGGCGTCGTTTTCCGATATTCTCAAAACGCAGGCCGTTACGAATGATGGAAATGCTGAAAAAATGGAGGTTTTGTTTCCTATGTATGGGTACTTGTTAAAGTGACTCTATTTTCCCCCTTTGGAGGGGGATTAAGGGGGAGGACATTCAAAAAAGCTCTCAAACCATCAATTATACTGCGATAATGACTCATTCCTTTAAATTATTTTGTTGAAACATCTGAAAAAGAAGGATTGAAATATTATCCTCCCCCTTAATCCCCCTCCAAAGGGGGAAACTGGACACACCTAAAAAATAAATACTTCAGCTTGTCAATTTTTGTCGCCGGAAAACAACTTTTTGTATATTTCGGACAAAAATAAACCACTATGCCAACTATCATTGAACAACAACCGCCAGCCGTACAGGCAAACATCGCCGCATTAAGAGCTCATTTAGACGCCATCATTCCGGCAAAAAAACTCGAAAAAAATCTATTGATCGCTACCTGGAACATTCGGGCATTTGGTGATTTGACTACCAAATGGGAAGCCGGTCTGAAAGATTCGCCCAAACGTGATTTTCATTCTGTGGCCTGTATTGCCGAAATTCTGAACCATTTTGATGTGATCGCCGTGCAGGAAGTAAAAGCCAACCTGAAAGGTTTACGCGATTGCATGAAATTGCTGGGCGACAATTATTCTTTTTTGCTCACCGATGTGAACCAGGGCAATGCCGGCAACGACGAACGCATGGCTTATATTTTTGATAACCGCCGCGTACAGCTCTCAGGTCTTGCCTGCGAATTGGTGATGCCGGATCAATGGCGCACCGACCCCAAAGGATTCACCACCGAACAATTTGTGCGTTCACCTTACGCAGTGAGTTTCAAAACCAAGGGACAAACCTTTGTTTTGGTGACGATGCACCTGATTTACGGTAATAAATCGGCCGACCGCATGAACGAACTGAAAGGAATTGCACGCTGGATGGCTTCCTGGGCGAAAGATGTGTATTCGTATCACCAAAACCTCATCCTGCTGGGCGATTTCAACATCGATGAACGCGGTGATGTGTTGAGCAAAACCTTTATGTCGGAAGGACTTTTCGTTCCCCCTCAATTGGCCGATCCGAAGGTCTTGCGTTCCATCTTCGACGAGTCGAAATTCTACGACCAGATTGCGTGGTTCAACGGCACCAACAAACTTCCGCAACTTTCGATGGAATTTGTGCAAGGTGGTTTTTATCCGTTCACCGAAGTTGCGTTGGCCAATCGGAACCTTAAGAAAACCGAATTATCGTGGATGCTGTCGGATCATTACCCGTTGTGGGCGGAGTTTAAATTGTAAAAACTTAATTTAGGAGGATCTAATTAAACGAGTATGAACACTCCCCTCCTCCTCGCAAAACACCTTCGTGACATTCACACCGGCGGCAACTGGACGACAACTAATCTGAAAGACACGTTGACGGATGTCACGTGGGAAGAAGCGGGGAAAAGCCTGTTTGGGTTGAATTCCATTGCGGTGCTGACGTATCATGTGACGTATTACGTAGATGTGTTGCTGAAAGTACTGGAAGGTGGCCCACTGGATTCGAAAGACGAGTACAGTTTTCAGCTTCCGGTTATCGGATCGCAGTCGGCATGGGAACAGCTGATCGCGAATGCGTTGGCAACTGCTGAAAAAACCGCTGATTTGATTGAAAAGCTTCCGGAAGAACAGTTATTCGACCCGTTTACCGACGAGAAATACGGGAATTATTATCGAAACATCGCCGGGATCATTGAACACATGCATTACCATTTGGGGCAGATTTCGTTGCTGAAAAAGTTGGTGCGAAACGAACAGATTCATTCCGCAGGATAAGCTATTACCGCTTTTCGGCCTCCAGGTACTCAAACGCCGCTTCATCACCTATTTGGGCCGCATGGATAATGAATTTTCTACCTTCGGGTTTTCCCAATTCGAGTTGTGATCTGCCTGCGTAATAAAGCATTCTTGAGTTGGTGGGTGATTTCCGAAGCGCTTCCCGGGTATAATTACTTGCTTTCTTGTAATTGCCATCGGCCATAAGCATCATGATTGCGTCAAATTGACTGCTTGCTTTTTTATCCCCCAACCACATGCTGATGCGGTAGTTACAATCAGTGTTCAGTTCTGTGAAATAAGTTGAATCGCATTCGTTTAACGTTGCCAGTACCAAACTATCAAAGGTTGGATGAACTACTTGCACCAAGCGCAGCGAGTTGATTCGATGTGCCGAATCGATGCCAAACAACACCTGAATTTCTCCGAAATCGGTTCCGTGAAACGTGGCCAGTTGTGCATCGAATTTCTGCCGGATCTTTACCATAGCCGGATGATCTTTTTCCAGCTGTATGCCACGGGCACAATTGTCGGAAGAGTATCTTTCCTGTGGTGGAAGGGTGAAGGAGAGCGCTATCAAAGCCAGGCAGTAGAAAAGGAATTTGTTCATTGGGTGGTTGTTAGTCTGTGATTATTCGTTTCCTGATTTTAAGATAAATATAAGGAAATAGGTAAATCAAAGCTGCAGTGAAACCATAATGGATCATGTTAATGAAAATCCGGTTTTTGGTTTCCCAAAGAGCCCAAATCTTTTCTCCGTATAGAAAATCTACCAGAGGAAACACGACAAAAATGGTCACTAAAGCCACCGAAACAAATGCAAATAATGGAGCGAACAAGAGTTTTTCAAACCAGTTCAATTCATCAAAACCAAACCAAACAAGTAGTGATATGGCAGAAAGAAACATTCCGATTTCTTGAATAAAGCCAGGCGTAACGCCTCCTTTCTGGCATGGCGAATCTGTATATACAACCCATAAAATGAGCGACATCACAATCAATACTGTACTAACTATTTTGTAATACTTCCTGACCATTTCGCTCTATGGTTTTATTCTATCAAAGCTAGTAAATCTATTTAAACAGGCGTCTAATCGAATTCGTAAACCGTTTATCCGTCGGATACGTTCTGTGGCTGGTCATGTTGTTGAAAATGAACGCCACGGCCAATAAAATCAATGATCCTGTCAACACCGGCGATAAGACATAGAAATAACCCAATGCTTTGATTTTTTCGGAACCGATCACCGCGATCAATGCTGTGGCGCCACCCGGAGGATGAAGCGTTTTGGTGACCTGCATGGCTACGATGGAAAAAGCAACGGCCATTGGAGCTGTGAGCCAGATAATATCAGGCATGAATTGGTAAACCGTGACACCGATGAGCGCCGAAATCACATGCCCGCCCACCAGATTCCGGGGTTGCGCCAGCGGACTTTGAATAGCGCCGTAAATCAACACGCTCGATGCGCCAAATGAACCGATGAGAAAGATACTTTCGTCTTTTGTCAGGGTATAACTTTGCACAAACGCGATGAGTCCAATCCCGACAAACGCGCCGATGAACGACCAAAAGTGTTCTTTGTAATCAACCAATGTTTCGCGGTATACCACGTATCGTGAAATACGAAGTCCGCGTTTTAGTTTTTTTCTGACCACCTGTAAGTTATTGGTGTTTATTATTCAATGTGTCAAAAATCAGCATAGTCTTTTGTTCCTGTCAGCTGCGCCCATCGTGCAGATAAAAACTTCGCATAGTTTACTCCGCTAATTCCGTAAGATCCCAATGAATGCCCATCGTTTACTTCCACCAATTTCATGCGGTTTTGTTCATCAACACCAAAGTCCAATGCATAGGCAGCAGGTGCATTTTTAAAATCTGCAATTGCATTTTTAATGATTGCAAGATCTAATTTAGAATCCCAAAAGCCTTTATACCGGCGAATATCCAAAATTTCACCGTAACGGATAAAACACCTCCATTCGGTTTTAAAATCAACCAGTTCGGAACACCAAACCTGCGTTGGGTTATCCTTATCGATTAAACCTATAAAATCTCTGTAATCGCGAACAACTTTACCAGCAAATTTTTTGGTTTCATCTTTGGGTTTCACAAAAATATTCCAGCTTTGATGGTTTTCCACAATCTCTTCAATCGTAGACGCCCACACTTTTCTGCCGAGGTATTTTTCCAATTCGGGCGGATAATCAATTTCATTTAATGGCCTATTGATTCCTAATCGCTCTAACTGTTTCCGAACGTTCGCAATTCCTCCCACGATCAGGTGTTCGGGTTCAATATCCGTAATCTCATCGATTGAATGGTACTTTATTGTTTCCCAGCCAAGCGTGTTAAAACCTTCATTGGCAACAAATGCATTTACGTTGTAAAAATCTCCGGCTTTATCTGTTTGAATGTATGCTTTCATGGGGAATTTTGCTGAAGCACAATAATACCAATAATCGGGAAACTATTTAATGACATTCGGTTACTCTACCAGTAATTGGTTGTTCTCCGGATTTCGCGTTGAAAACCGCACACGAATACTTTCGCCGATGCGGTAGGTATGTTTTTTCTCGCGAACAGTAAAAGTGGTATACGTTTCTGATTTCCAGGTGAACGTGGCATAAATACCTGATTTTTTTCCACTACTACTTCCGGCAACTGTTCCGTAAGTGATAACACCGTATTTCTCAAGGTCATTCTCAGAAGTATATTTCGACCAAAAGCCAAATCCGGGACCGAGCACAAACACAGAAAGGATGGCAATCATCTTTGCGTTTTCCTGTTTGACGTTTAAGCTACTTAGTAACTTAAACAAGCAATAAGGAATACCCGCAAATACAAGCACGAGCGGAATAATTCTTCCGATCAGTGTTTTTGAATACATGATACGTTCGCCCAAACCGAGGAATAGCCATGCAATGAGCGCGGCGAGTAAGAGGAAATAAAGGAGGGTGAGTGCTTTTTTAAATGTCGGTGATTTCTTAGATTTTGATCGTTTCATTTGATTGGTTTTTCCATTTCTGACCTTGTTCAATTACCTTACAATAATAACAAGCACTTGAAACATTGTTTTTATTATACCAATTATGTTCAGCATTTACTTTGTGACAATCGATTCCTTTTTTTGCAATTCCGAGATCAATAAGAAACCATGGAAGGCGTTCTCTCCACCATTTTCTTCTTCCATAGGGGTGCTTTTTGCTCATTGATTTCCTTATTGTTTCAGAGTCATTAATTTTCTTCAATTGGCTCATACAACATCATTACTCTAGTTCTATCAGGATATACAATTGGTTTTCCCGAATAGGCTTTATAAACATAATCTTTGTGAGGCTGTATAACGGGAAACAGAGATACATACTCACCACCATGTGGAGGAAAATATCCCGAATATTTTGAGCTAATGAATATTTCAAATTGGGTGTTTCCGGTTTTTCTAACACGAAAGTTCGTGTCATCACTTTCGATAAAAATATTGGAGTGTTTCAAAATATCAATCATCGCACCTTTACCTTTGACCGACATAGTAACCCAACTATTTCTTGGGATGTTATTATTCACTGTCAAGGTATCGTACTTACAAGTGAACCCGGCCTCACCTCTCATATTTTCACTATAATACAACGTATCAGGAGCGTCTGTATTATTCTCTTGAATAGTATTATTCTTGTCGGAGTTATTGCATGAATAAATGATCATCAAAACAAGTAAGAAAAGTAATAATCCTAATTTATTTCTCGAATAAATAATCAAAAGTCCATTTTGCATAACTGTTCTGTTTGAACCAACTAATTTACTTAACTCCTTGAAAAGATAACAATATTGGTGTTTGTAGAGAAGAGTAAAAAAGAAACGGTGTAACTACTTTCGCATTTACACCGTTCTTTTTTTGTGGAGAATATCGGACTCGAACCGATCACCTCAACACTGCCAGCGTTGCGCTCTAGCCAGATGAGCTAATCCCCCGTGATGGGTGCAAAATTAGCAGAATTGTTGAAATGAAAAGCACTTTACGGAAATTGTTACTCCCACCCTACCAAAAACCCATATTTCAAATCCAAACTGAAGCGAATGGCTGATCCTATTGAGCGTAATAAAGTTGGGTATAACAAAAAAAGCCCCGAATTCAGGGCTTTAACATTCACTTCGAGAAAGTGATTTTTTAGTTCACCACCACTTTAATGGTTTCTGTGCCGAACGTCTGATAAACAGTCAGGTAATAAACACCTGCAGCCAATTGGGAAACATCCATTGTAGCTGAAGAAGCTTGTTCGCTCCAGTCGTTTTTCACCAGAATAAGCTGACCGATCGCATCATAAAGCACCAGTTCTTTTACCGCTTTTCCATTCCAGGAAACCGTCAATTCATCTGTCGCAGGATTAGGGAATACCACCAACTCGGTTGGTAACAGGCACGATTTGGTACTTCTGATGCCCAATACTTCCTGTTCGCCGTTAATATCCGTTTGACTCAAACGGTAGTAGCTTACACCACCACACAAATCATCGTCGTTTACCTGATAATCGTGGATCTGTTGCGTTGTTCCCGAACCGGTGATTTGTTTCATCGTTTGGAAATTTACGCCGTCGCAACTTTTCTCCAGTGTGAAATAAGCATTATCGCGTTCTGTTTCAGTTTTCCAGTGAATAACAGCCGTTCCTTCTTCGCACGCCACATCAAATTCTGTCATTTCAACCGGTAACAATACCGCCGGCAAACAAAACGTTTGCTGATTGCTCAATCCTCCGGTTGAACCCGTAAATCCGAAATACGGTGTATTGGTTCCAAAAACGGTAATTGGGTTAAAAGTCGATGAAATGGTTCCATACATCACCGTCACTGCCGAATTCCACACACTTGCTGTAAGTGTTGTTGTTCCAGCGTTCCAGGAAATACGGAACTTGTGGCTCAATCCGTTTTCAATATTGTAATTCACGCCGGGCGATGATTGTAAACGGACCGCATTCGGTGTGGCAACACGTTCACCCGCACCTACGGCATCGCAATTAAAATCGTTATCAGGATTGATCACGCCGTTGAACCAAACATCTAAATGGTCGGGATCTTCTGTTCCGGCACAACCAATAAGTGGTGACACAAAATCATCACGATCTTCGAAATTCAAATACGTATCAAGTTCCACTGTTACCGAATTGGTAATTCCACCGGCTCCAAGCGCCCCACCAACAGTTCCGCATTTGCAACGCGCCAGCGGGTCATTTTGCATCACAAAAGCAATTCCATCGGCTCCGGCATCGCTTGATCCAAGATTCACGTCGATGTCGTAACTGAAATTGGCCAGAAAGTTAAGCGTCGAATTGGCATCCCAGGCACAGCCACGCTGACTTCCCAGGTTTGGTGTGAGTGTTACGCAATTATACGGAGAAGCAGAAGTGGCATCATCTACCAGGTTGTATTGCGGGTTGGATGAGGCTCCGGTCGTAAAACTTTGAACTCCACAGCCAACAGCCGATCCTGCCGAATTTTTCGGGATAATCTGCCAATAATAGGTTGTATTAAATGCCATTGTAGTAGCATACGTTGTAGCGGTGGTATTTCCCAAAAGTGGTGGCGTGGCAGATGTTCCGAAATACACGTCGTAACTTGTAGGCGTGTTACAACCCGAAGAAACCGGTGCTGTCCATGACAAACCGTTACAGGTTGAAATACCTGTTGCGCCGGCAGCCGGAACCAATGCTGTAGCGCAGGTAGGCACTGTAGGATTGGAAGCTATCAATGAAATGGCATCGATCGTTGCCGCAGGATTTGAACCAAGGCTTCCATCATTTTGCCAGCTGAACACCAATCGTTTGGTTGTTCCGGCATTCGCCACCGGAATGGTAATCGTCGCCGATCCGCAGGCAGCTTGTGCGTTGTACCAGGTATTTCCCAACTGAACCGCCGAAGCGTCGCTGGTGGTAAACATCGTATTGGCCACCGGTGTCACGGCTGTTGAACCGAGGTAAATGCGCAAACCGTCCCAACCGCTTTCTCCGACACATTTCCAGTTGAACGTGAGAACAATACAGCTTTGACCGGCCGGAAAAGTTACATCATCGTAAAAATGCGAAATGTCGGAAGTATTGTTGGTGTAGTTATTATTTCCGGCAGCAGTTCCCACGTAAGCAGCTTTTGTGCCGGTACAGAAAGACTGTGTTCCGGCAAACCATCTATTGGTAGCGCCGTTTACAACCGTCCAGCCATTGGCGGGCAGCGTATTGGTCCCATTTTCAAAACTACCGTCACAACCGGCTGTTCCGGTATTGTTGTTCGGATTGATAATCGTTGTTTGAGCTACGCTTAAAAAGCAGGAAGTACTGAGCAAAAAGCTAAGTACCGTGAGCACTTTTGTGAGATTTAGTAGCATGTGGAATCGTTTTTGAGTTTAGTATAGCGACCCAAAGCTACAACAATGCTATAAATTTAGTACAACGGTTTAGTAATTATTTAGCAACGAATTTTTCACACTCTTGAAAAGCTACTATAACGTTTTACTAATCAATTAGCAAAATGACTTTCTAAAGATTTTACAATAGATTCCCACGAATCCACGAATTTTTGCACGCCTAACGGACGCGCTACACGTATTGGCGAGTGCGTTAGCCGAGCTGTAATTCGTGCATTCGTGGTGTAAAAAAACGTATCAGCTAGCTGATACGTTTCATCAATATTCGGGGTATAGATATTTACATTTTATCCGGCACCGAGATACCGAGACAGTGCATTGAACTATGAATCACCTTGGCCACATTTTTACTCAGGGTGAGACGCATTGCTTTCTTCTCTGCGTCGCTTTCCTGGTTGATGTTGACGTTCTGGTAAAACTGATTAAAGAGTTTCACCAACTCATAGGTATAATTCGCTACAAGCGACGGCGCGTAATTGATTGCAGCATCTTCAATCGCTTTCGGATAATCGGCCAATTGCTTGATGATGTCTTTTTCAACGTCTTCCAATACCACATTACCAAAGGTTCCAATATCGCCGGCTTTACCAATCAATGACTGGATTCGGGCATGCGCATATTGAATAAACGGTCCTGTATGTCCGTTGAGTTCGATCGATTCGTTGGGATTAAACACCAGTTTCTTTTTCGGATCTACTTTCAATAAATAGTATTTCAATCCACCCAAACCGATGGTGGTGTACAATTCCTTTTTGGCATCTTCGGTCATTCCTTCCAAATGGCCACGTTCAGCCGTCATTTCTCCGGCGGCGAAAATGATTTCATCCATCAGGTCATCGGCATCCACTACCGTTCCTTCGCGCGATTTCATACGCCCCATTCCTTTCGGCAATTCCACCATTCCGTACGAAAGGTGGTAGCACGATTCGGCCCAGCTGTAGCCGAGTTTTTTCAGAATATGGAACAAGACCGTAAAATGATATTCCTGCTCGTTTCCAACGGTATAAATGATTCCTTTCAGATTCGGGTAATCGTTCAAACGATCAACTGCTGTTCCCACATCCTGAGTCATGTAAACCGAAGTTCCGTCTGAACGCAACAATAATTTATGGTCCAAACCTTCACCCGTGAGATCAATCCAAACGGAAGTATCTTCTTTTTGGTAAAACACGCCTTTTGTCAACCCTTCGGCTACGAGGTCTTTCCCCAAAATGAAGGTTTCGGATTCGTAATACAAACGGTCAAAATCAACGCCCATTTTTTCGTACGTGGAGTTGAAACCTTCGTAAACCCAGTTGTTCATGGTGGTCCATAACAAGTAGATTTCCGGATCACGGCCTTCCCAACGCACCAGCATATCTTTGGCTTCGCGCAGAATGGTGGTTTCGTTTTTGGCCAGTTCCTTTATTTTATCCTGAATGGCAGCTGTCGCTTTTTCGTCTTTCCCGACCAAAGCTGCACTGAATTCGTTGTATTTATCTACGGTAGCGTTCGAAAATCCGCTGAAATCGCCGGTTTTCCATTGCTCCATGATTGCTTTGGCTTCTTCGTTGAAACGTTTGTCGAATTCCACGTAGTACTTTCCAACCAGCTTATCGCCTTTCATTCCGGTATTCGCAGGTGTTTCGCGTTCGCCTTTTTCATTAAGTGGCGAAAAACGCTGCCAGGCCAGCATGCTCTTGCAAATGTGAATTCCACGGTCGTTGATGATCTGTGTTTTGATCACTTCGTGTCCGTAAGCTTTCAGAATTTCGGCAACGGAATAACCCAGAAAGTTGTTTCGCAAATGCCCGAGGTGAAGCGGTTTGTTGGTGTTCGGTGAAGAATATTCCACCATCAACGCCGATTTTGAATTGGGTTCCTGCATTCCGAAACGGGTATCCAGATCAATGGTATTCAATACCGCTAACCAGTAATTTTCAGGGTAAACCATGTTCAAAAATCCACCAACGATGCTAAAATCAGTGATGATGTTCAATTCATCGCGCAGCAATGTACCGATGGTATTTCCAATTTCCTGCGGCGATTTACCCGCCAATTTTAAAAAGGGAAAAAGTACCAGCGTAGTATCGCCGGCAAATTCTTTTTTTGTTTTCTGGAATTGAATCAGCGCCGGCTCAATTTCTTTCCCGAATATGTGAGAAGCTTTGCTGAGAATGGCTTCCTGTATAATATGTTCCATGTTTGTTACTATTTTAATGTGTCGACCACAGCTGTAATGAGCGAAAGCGCTGTTTCGGCCATGGTGTTCACTTTGTTGTCGAGGCAAGGATTCACCTCTACGAATTCGATGCAGACCGTTTTAGGGTTCACAGCCAGCGAAACCAATAGTTCGCGTGCTTCTTCGGGCGTAATACCATTGCCGACAGGTGTCCCGGTTCCAAACGAAGTCAGTTCCGGATCCATCGCGTCTACGTCAAACGAAATGTAAATGGCATCGCACTCATTTAGTTGTTCGTTGATGGCAGCCACAACAGCAGGTACGCCCTGTCGCCTCAGTTGCTCTACCGAATGATTCACGATTTGCCGTCGTTCGATCAATGCTTCTTCTTCGGCTTCTGTATCGCGAACGGCCACAAATACCAAGTCGTTTGCGTCAATCTTCGGACTTATTCCGCCGGCATTTTTAAGCGAATTCCAAACCGAAACGGTGTGTTCGTCAAGCGTATTGTGGGCGGCTTCCGTGTTATCGTCGGCCAATGAAATCGAAAGCGGCATTCCGTGCATGTTACCGGATGGCGTTGTATACGGCGAATGCAAATCTCCGTGCGCATCAATCCAGATTACGCCCAATCGTTTGTTGGGGAAAGCCTGTTTAATTCCGGCAATCGTACCTGCGGCAGAACCATGATCGGCAGCCAGTACCAACGGGAATTTACCTTGTTTCAGCAACTCGGTTGTTTTACCGGAAATGGCAGCAAATACCTCTGCATAACCGTCGATGCGCTTGGCAAACGGTGTTGTGATAGCCGCATCCAGGTAATGATTGAAATCGGGCAATGAATGCCATGGAACAGTTCCGAACAACGGGTTGTTTTGATTACGAGCAGCAGCCATAATAGCTCCCGGGCCCAACGAAGCGCCGCGGGTTCCCGCCGTTAGTTCTGAAGTGTTGACAATGATTTCAATCGTTTGTGCCATAAATTGCTGTTAGCGCCACAAAAATAGCCTTTCGGAGCTGATCCCGCAAGTGCCTGAGCGATTCGTTATCCACAGTGGATTTCAACCGGAAACAAAGGCGTTAAGTGCATTTTATCGTTACTGCTGTTGAACTGTCCACGATTTATCAATAATTTTGAGGCCATTCAACAGCTAAACATCATTTCAACATGCCAACCAAAAGTCTCCTGATCACCTTTATGCTTTGTATCTCCGGGATCGTCTTTTCACAAACCGAACTATACACCATTCAACTGAAAAACGGTAATACAGTAAAAGGAACATTGGTTGAAAAGATTCCGGGTGAAACCATTACCATCAAAACAGCCGAAAACGAGGAACTGAAACTGGCTTATGACGAGATTCAGAAAATAACCACGACCGAAGCGCCGAAAGAAAACGAAACGATAAAATCCGACAGTATTCCACCTTATCCTTACAAAAAACGCGGTTTTATTAATCATACAGAAGCAAGCTTTATCCTGGGAGTTGGTTCTGTAAGTGGTGTCGGGCAAAAAAATGAAGATCGCGGTTTTGGAATCCGGACGGTAAATGGCTTTCAGTTCAGCGAAACGATGGCACTTGGAATCGGAATTGGCCTGGAAAAATACATTGATGCCGTATTGGTTCCTGTAACGCTTGATGCACGAGCAACACTGATGAAAGGAAAAACGAGTCCCACGATCAATATCAATGTTGGATATGCGCCCAATATCGAAGGTTTTAACGAAGGTGGTGGTTTTGTGATTAATCCGTCTTTTGGTGTTAAAACCTATGTTTCGCGGAAAACGGCTTTCTTTTTCAACGTAGGATACAAAATCCAGCAGGATAAGTTTAGTTATTATGCCGGCGGGAATTTCTACAACAAGCAAACAACTAATGTCACTTTCAAATTCATCAACTTTTCGCTCGGATTGGCTTTTTAAAGAATTCTAATCGCCCCCAAAAAACGCATACATCAGGATATTCGCTCCCATTTGAAGCGCTTGTTTGCGTTTTTCTTCAGGGTCGTTGTGTACTTCCTTGTCTTCCCAGCCATCGCTAAGGTCGGTTTCGTAGGTGTACAAACACACCAAACGTCCTTCTACGATAATTCCGAAAGCCTGCGGACGTTTACCGTCGTGTTCATGGATTTTCGGTAAGCCATTGAATTCATATTTCTGATGAAAAATCGGATGATTGAACGGCAATTCGACCAAATCATTGTTCGGGAATACTTTTTTGAGTTCGGTGCGAATAAACTGGTCCAACCCGTAATTATCGTCAATGTGCAGAAAACCGCCACCCATCATGTACGTACGTAAATTTTCTGCTTCGGAAAGTGAAAAAACAACGTTTCCATGTCCTGTCATGTGCACCATCGGGTACGCAAACAGTTCCGGACTGCCAGCTTCAACGTACGGAACATCTTTCGAAATAGAGGTTCCCAGGTTGCTGTTGCAAAACTGGATCAGGTTGGGTAATGCCGTCGGGTTGGCGTAATAATCACCACCGCCGTTGTATTTCAATACCGCCAATTGATAGGTTCCCTGTGCCATTGAAGCAAACGAAACCAACATCAAACTCATTCCAACAATGATTCTTTTCATATCTTTTTACTTGCTATCGCTAAGGTTGTTGCTACCAAACCCGCCGTTTCGGTGCGGAGTCTTGATTCCCCTAAATGTATTGCTTTATATCCTGATTTCAATGCCAACTCTACTTCGCGTTTGCTAAAATCGCCTTCCGGACCAATAAGTACCGGACCTTTGATCGTTACGGAAAGCAACGAAGACTTTTCGCCGCCCATGCAATGCGCTATTCCTCCATCAGGAAATTTGGCGATGAAAGCATCAACTGTTTCCAACGGATCGAGCTGTAGTAGAAAATCGTGCTGTGCTTGTTTCATGGCCGAAATTGCAACGCGTTCCAAACGCTCCAGTTTCAGGTTTACCCGTTCGGAATGATCGCCTTGCAGAAACGACAAGCGTGTTGCTCCTATTTCCACAATTTTTTCGACCATCCATTCCATGCGATCCATGTTCTTTGTCGGCGCGATGGCCAAATGGAATTCCTGTTCGGGTTTCTGTTTTTGTTTCACATTTACACATTCCACCAAACAGCGCTTGGGATGATCTTCCACAATGCGGGCAGTGAGTAATTTTCCTTTTCCGTCGAGCAGCAGCAATTCCTCACCAATAGCCATGCGCAATACACGCACGATGTGCTTCGATTCTTCTTCTGGAAGATGAAACTGCGTTGTTTCAGGGATGGTTGACAGGAAAAACCGGCGCATTAATTCATGAGTTTATAAAGCATTTCGCGCATTAGTTCGCCTTCGCTAAAGGTTGAATTTCCCACACCTTTTGCTTTCAGGTCGTATTCGTGCAGAATGGCCACATTCGACGCTAAAATCTTGGGCGGATACTGATTCGCCGCCAGCATAAGTTCCTTTGCAACAAAGGGATGAACGCGTAAAGTGGTCGCTACAGCATCCGGGTTTTTATTCGCTAAAAAATGAATCCGCATCAGGTTGGTGTAAAACCCGAATAAGTTGGAAATGATCGCAATAATGGAATGATCTTTCGGGTTGCGTTCAAAATAATGAGCAATCTGGAATACTTTCAGCGAATCACGTTTCGCAATAGCATTCGTGAGTTCAAAGTTGTTGTAATCCTTACTGATTCCGATATTTTCTTCGATGTGAATGTCGCTGATACGTGTTCCTTTTTCGAGAACGATGCTCAGTTTTTCCAGCTCGTTGACAATTCTACCGAGGTCATTTCCGAGAAATTCGCCCAGCAATGCCGCGGCTTTGGATGTAATATCAAAACCAATTCCTTTTACGTAATTGGTGATCCAGTCGTTGAGCTGGTATTCTTTTACTTTTTCCGATTTAAACACCAATCCGGTCGAAGCGAGTTCTTTGACCATTTTACGTTTTCCGTCGAGGGCTTTGTATTTGTGGCAAATCACAAAAACGGTAGACGGATTCGGTTGGGCGCAGTAGCTTTCCAGAGCGTAGATATCTTTCATATCCTGCGCTTCGCGGAGCACCACCAGTCGTCGTTCCGACATCATCGGGAAACCTTTGGCTTCGCTTGCTACAGCGAGTGGATCAGCATCGCGTCCGTAAAAAACCGTTTGGTTAAAATCGCGTTCGTGTTCTTCCAGCGCATTTTCGATTATGGCATCACAAATGGCATCAATGAAATACGGTTCTTCGCCGTGCAGTGCATAAATCGGCTTAAACTGTTTGTTTTTAATGTCCTTGATGAGTGACTTGTAATCCATGATTCAAAAATAAGAGATTTGGTTGACAAACAACTGCCTTTTCGATGGTAATCACTAATTTTGGGTCGTTGTCAATCCACAACCTCTTTTACAGATTTACATGATGGAACCGTTGAATTTACCTGCTGTCAAACTGACTCTTTCGCGCAAAGGAGATCAGGTGGTGGTGTGGTGCGTCATTCGGCGGAAACATCTGGTATTGACGCCGGAAGAATGGGTACGGCAGCATACGATTCATTTTCTGATCAATGAGCGGAAAGTTCCCATCGGGCGTATCAATTCAGAGCATTTGGTGCAGATCAACGGTCAGGCCCGGAGATGTGATATTGTGGTGTTTACTGAATTCGGGAAACCCGCACTAATCGTCGAATGCAAGGCCACTTCCATTCCGATTGATGAAAAAACGTTCCTGCAAACCAGCAATTATGTGCAACAGTTGCAAGCGCCTTATTTCTGGATGACCAACGGCTTGCAACATGTGATGATGGATTGCCGGAATCCGGGGGTTTACCTGGATGAATTGCCGACTATTTTATGATGAAAGAACACACGTAATATTGCGAATTCACGTGCTAAAACACCCATGTAAATTCGCAATATTACGTGGGAGTAAAAAACTTAAAATCAATACTTTAAACCCGCTCCAGTTTAAACTCACTCGTCTTGTGGAACGTAATTTCCGGATAATCTTTCTCAGCCATTTGCAACAGGAACGACGTTTCCGCTAAGAACACATAGTTTCCGTCTTTATCTTTGGCAATGTAATTTGCTTTCGCACGAAGGAAATCGGCCAGTTGGGCATCATTATCAGTCGTGATCCAGCACGCTTTGTGGTAACCTTTGGGTACGAAACGACACTTCGCACCGTATTCATGATCCAAACGGTAAGCAATTACCTCAAACTGCAGCTGACCAACAGTCCCGATGATTTTTCGGTTTCCTGGTTGCTGGATAAACATTTGGGCAACTCCTTCGTCCATGAGCTGGTTAATGCCTTTTTCCAATTGCTTGGATTTCAACGGATCGAGGTTTTCCAATTCCTGGAACAATTCCGGTGAAAAGCTCGGAATACCTTTGAACATAAAGTTTTCGCCTTCGTTCAGGGTGTCACCGATTTTGAAATTTCCGGTATCGTACAAACCGATTACATCGCCGGGGAAAGCTTCGTCGATTACGCTTTTATCCTGTGCCATGAACGACGTCGGATTCGCGAACTTGAATTTCTTGTCCAAACGCACGTGCTTGTAAAAGGTGTTGCGTTCAAATTTACCGGAAACGATGCGCAAAAACGCAATACGGTCGCGGTGCTTGGGATCGAGGTTGGCGTGGATTTTAAACACGAATCCCGAGAATTTTTTATCCTCCGGTTCCATACGACCGGCATCGGTGTCTCTTCCGCGCGGTGATGGCGAAATACGAACGAATGTATCGAGCAATTCCTGCACACCGAAGTTATTGACCGCCGATCCGAAAAACACCGGAGCGACATCACCTGCCAGGTAATCTTCACGGTCAAACGGATTGTAAACACCTTCGATTGTTTCCAGTTCATCGCGCAATTCGGCGGCAGGTTTTTCGCCCAACATCTCATCCAACTCGGGACTGTTCAAATCAGAAATCGACACGATGTCTTTTTCGATTTTGGTTTTGTTGGCCGAAAAAACGTTGATGTTTTTATCGTAAATATTGTAAACACCCTGAAAACGGTCGCCCATACCAATAGGCCAGGTTAACGGACGCACATGGATATTCAATGACGATTCCAATTCGTCGAGCAATTCGAACGGATCTTTTCCTTCGCGGTCCATTTTGTTGATGAAAATGATCACCGGCGTTTTACGCATGCGGCACACTTCCATCAATCGCTCGGTTTGTTCCTCTACCCCGTTGGCGCAGTCGATCACGAGGATCACGCTATCAACAGCAGTCAGGGTGCGGAAGGTATCTTCAGCAAAATCCTTGTGGCCAGGTGTGTCCAGGATATTGATCTGTTTTCCGGAATACTGAAACGCCATGACGGACGTCGCAACCGAGATTCCACGTTGTTTCTCAATTTCCATGAAATCCGAAGTCGCCGTTTTCTTGATCTTATTATTTTTCACAGCTCCAGCCGACTGAATGGCACCACCAAACAGCAACAGTTTTTCTGTCAGGGTTGTTTTACCCGCATCGGGGTGAGAAATAATGCCAAACGTTCTGCGCTTTTCAATCGCTTCCTGGTTACTCATAGAAATTGGTATTGTGCCTGCCGGAACACCGAACAGGGGCGCAAAGATAAGGAATTGGTTGGATGTCGGCAATATGCTTGTACCTTAATCGGCGTTCACTTGTAAGCTCGGGACGCATCCCAAGCCTACAATAACGACGTCTCCCAAGGCCTGGGACACCCGCCCCTACAATCATTCCAACAAATACGACAATACAATCTCGTGTGTGCCTTTACTTATCGTGCTCAATTTATTGCTGGTCATATCATATCCATAACCAATCCGGTATTTTCCGCGGAAATCATAACCGATCATGCCACCAATGTAATTATCGACACTGTAATTGATTCCACCCCACAAATTATTATCAAAGCTCACCATCAGCGATGCCATATAGGTTGCTTTCACGGCGTCGGTCACAATCTGAATGCGGGGCTGAAGCAAAATAGTTTCCAGGAAATAATGCTCATACTCCAAAAACAACCAATAATGACGGGCATTCGTATAGCTTGTTGTTCCCCATTTAAAATTAGGTTCATTCAATTGTGTGCAGCTGATTCCCGCATTAAAATAGTTACTATGAAAAACGATCCCAACGTTGGAGGTGAAGCGAGGATCGTATCTCGTATCACCGCTCGGAACAGCAGGATCTTCAGCCGGTGTGGGCGTAATAAATTCCGGATATTTCACTCTTAAAAACTCGATTCCTCCCGCCACGCCAAACGACAACGAGGTTTCGCCCAGTTTCAGGTGATAGGCATAATTCCCCAACACTTTATTTGTTCTGTTGAAACCGATCTCATTGTATTGGTAAGCAATTCCCACACCGCTTCGGATAGCATCCAATCGCATGGCATAATTGGCACTTAAAGTATTGGGCGCTCCGTTTACTCCTACCCATTGGTTGCGGTAATGCGCGATTGCGGCATGCTTGTAAAACAAACCTGTAGTTGCCGGATTGGAATATTGATACGTATTCCAGAATTGCGTAATGGCCGATTCCTGCTGACCGAAAATAGTTCCGGTGCACAAACAAAGGATGGCAAAAGAGATCGCGTGAAGCTGTTTCATTTAAGTTGTGTCGGTTTTTTCAAGTGACCAAAATAGCTATTTTTGCCTTATGAATGTTCAGATACACGAAAGCTGGAAAGAGGTCCTGAAGGAAGAATTTCAAAAGGATTATTTTCAATCACTTAAGCACTTTTTGGTCACCGAAAAGCAACAGTATGTGATTTGCCCTCCGGGGAAATTGATTTTTTCAGCGTTCAATTTCACGCCGTTCAACGATGTGAAAGTTGTCATCATCGGTCAGGATCCATATCACGGACCAAATCAGGCCAACGGATTGTCTTTTTCAGTGAATAACGGGATTACTTCTCCACCGAGTCTGGTCAATATTTTCAAAGAACTAAAGGAAGATTGCGGATGTGAAATTCCCTCATCAGGAAATCTTGAACCTTGGGCAAAACAAGGCGTTTTCCTGTTGAACGCTACCTTAACGGTGCGACAAAACACCGCAGGAAGCCATCAGAAAAAGGGTTGGGAACAATTTACGGATGCGACGATAAAAACACTTTCGGAGCAACGTGAAAACCTGGTATTTCTGCTTTGGGGGAATTATGCCAAAGAAAAAGCTCAATTAATCGACACACAAAAACACCTCGTATTACAAGCAGCACATCCGTCACCATTGGCACGTGGTGCTTTTTTCGGGAGCAAGCATTTCTCAAAAACCAACGTGTACCTCGAGCAAACCGGAAAGAAGCCGATCAACTGGTGTTTATGAGGTTACCGGCAGCATTGATTGGCATTAAACTACTACATTTGCACCGATGATTTTACAAAACGACCTTATACTTCGCGCTGCAAAAGGCGAAGACATTGAACGATATCCGGTGTGGTTAATGCGTCAGGCGGGAAGAATCTTACCTGAATACCGCGCTGTACGAAGCAAACTTTCGGGTTTCAAGGAATTGGTGGAAACTCCAGCTTTGGCTGCCGAAGTCACCATTCAACCGGTTGATTTATTAGGCGTGGATGCTGCCATTATCTTTTCGGATATCCTGGTGGTTCCCGAAGCAATGAACGTTCCTTACGAAATGCTGGAAGCAAAAGGACCATGGTTCAACCATACCATTCGTTCGGAAGAACAAGCCAAACGCGTTGAAACCGACTTTGATGTGGAAGACCGTTTGGGTTATGTGATGGAAGCCATCAAACTGACGGTAAAAGAATTGAACGGTCGCGTTCCGGTGATCGGTTTTGCCGGCGCTCCATGGACGATTCTGTGTTATATGGTTGAAGGTCATGGCTCCAAAACATTCAGTGAGGCGCGTAAGTTATTGTACACAAATCCTACTTTGGCACACCAATTGCTTCAGGACATTACGGATGTAACAATTCGCTATTTGAAAGCACAAGTAAAAGCAGGAGCAGCAATGATACAGGTATTCGATTCATGGGCAGGAATTTTGGGAACGGAGCAATATGCGACCTTCTCGCTTCCTTACCTGAAACAAATTTCTGATGCCATCAGCGACGTTCCGGTTACACTTTTCTCGAAAGGAGCGATCACTTCCATCCCGGCCATTGCCCAACTGAACTGCAATACCGTAGGTTTGGACTGGAACATGGATGTAGCGACGGTAAGAGCGCAAATCGGAGACAAACGCACATTGCAAGGTAATTTAGATCCTTGCGCTTTGTATGGCTCTCACGAAAATGTTGCTGCCGAAACAATAAAAATGTTACATTCGTTCGGAAAAAACAAACGACATATTGTTAACTTAGGGCACGGCGTTTATCCGGATGTTGATCCGGAAAAAGTAAAAACGTTTATTAAAACTGTAAAATCCTATGAAATCAACTAGTATGAAAATAAAGCAAGGAGTATTGTTTGCGGCATTGTTGGGGTTACCTGCCATACTATCCGCTCAGAACAACGAAAATCTGGTGGACAACGGTGGCTTTGAAGCCTCTACCGGTAAAACAAAAAAACTGGGACAAATCGACATGGCTACCGGGTGGAAATCGCCTACGGGAGCACGCGCCGACTTATTTCTAACCGACTCTAAAATGCCGGAAATTGCTGTACCAAACAATGCGCATGGTAAAGAAGAACCGAAAGAAGGTGAAAACTATGCCGGAATCGTTGGGTTCTCGTTTGGTGATAAAGTGCCACGTACGTACCTGATGGCCAAATTGAAAACGCCGTTGAAAAAAGACATGAAATACTGTGTTTCATTCTACGTTTCATTGTCGGAAGATTCGAAATATGCCAGCAACCAGATCGGAGCAAATCTTTCCAAAAAAGAGTTTGGAACCGACGCAAAGTCTGCTATCATTGACAAAACTCATATTTTACAGGAAAATAATAAAGTGTTCAATGCATTTTATGGTTGGGAAAAAGTATGCGGAACGTTTGTAGCTGACGGAGGTGAGAAATACATCACTATCGGAAACTTCACCTCAAACGAAGACACAAAAAAAGAAACCAATAAGAAGTCAGGCGAAGTTAAAAACCAGATTATCGCTGCTTATTATTTCATCGATGATGTAGTGGTGACATTGGTTTCGGAAGATGCTCCGTGTGATTGTGCAGGTCAGGAAGACGCAAACGCTGCTTCTGCAACGATCTATCAAAAAGCGATTGTGATCAAAGACCGTGCTACTCCGAAAGAAAAAATCGAAGCACAAGGTGTTTATTTCGCTTTCGGAAAAGACCGAATCACGCAACAAGGAATGGCTGCTTTGGATTTGATTGCAACCGAATTGAAAGCAAACCCGGAATTGGTACTTTCTATGACAGGACACAGTGATCCGGCTGAGGATGAATTGGCGGTGAAAAAACCGTACTACCTCGACATGGATAAAAAACGTGTAGCTGCTGTAATAGCTTACCTGAAAGAAAAAGGCGTTGAGGAATCGCGCATCAAAAGTTCCGTGAAAGGAAGCGGCGAGCCGAATCCTGAAATCGTGGAAACAGACGAAGATGATTTGAAAATGGCTAAGAACAGACGCGTTGTATTCGCAGTGTTCTAAGTTAAAATAGTATTGATTTTAAATAAGGATGTTCAAATTGGACATCCTTATTTTTTTGGCATCGCTTTCTATTGTACATTTGGATCTTTAAGAAGAATTTTTACAATTCGCAGAAAGATCATGAAACTTCTAACGCCTTTACTCTTTTTTACCTGCTTCGTTTTCACCCAGTCCGGAAATGCGCAAAACATAGTTACCGTTCCAACCACCACTGCGGTAAGTTGTGACGGAAAAGCCTATATCGACGATACTTTGGCATTGAGTTCATGGTATTGGACAGACAATGCCGGAAACACTATTCAAAACGGGTCGGACACATTAAATAACCTCTGCACTGGTACCTACATTCTCAATTTCACCACTATTTTATTAGGGACGGGAGCTGATACATTCGATATTATTCAAAATCCGTGCTCTTCTTTCTCTGTGAATATTGTTTATACTATTCCTGCTGCAGGTAACTTGTGTGACGGTGATTTGCAGGCTGAATTCCTGAATGGTGCTGCTCCGTTTCAATTTGAAATAGCTCCGGCCAGCGATCCGTTAAATCCCATGATCATCATCCTTCCGAATCCGGATGTGATGGTAGCAGAAGTACTGTGTGCAGAAACATATCTCATCACTGTCACCGATTCCAACGGATGTATTGTCACTACAAGTGCGGTCATTGGTGATGCCTGTGCCGGGTTTTCTCTGGATATTACCAGCGTACAAAATGCAAGTGCTCCAAATGTGTGCGACGGAAGCATTTCGGTAAATGGAATTGGCGGAACTCCGGCTTACACCTATCAATGGTCTAACGGTGTTACAACTCCTTCGCTTACCAACTTATGCGCCGGAAGTTATTCTGTAATGGTAACTGACGCTATGGGTTGCTGGGATTCGATTGCTATTCCCATTTCCGACCCATGTTCCAACTTCATGGTCTATTTATCAGGAACCGCCAACACCGATCCCGTTAACTGCAATGGAACGGTCACAAGTGCCGTATATGGAGGAAGTGGCCCTTACGTTTATTCGTGGAGCAACGGCGTCACAACCAATTCACTTTCCAGCGTTTGCAGTGGGATTTATTCCATCACGGTTACCGATATGAACGGATGTATGGTTACAGCCAATTTCTCCATCACAGATTCTATACCCGGAGCTGCCCAGATTACCGCCGACTTATTCCCGTTCGATGAAACTTCTTCGGGAGCATGTGATGGTGCCGCAGTAGTTAATAATGTCATCGGCGGTATGCCACCTTATACTTACCTGCATTCAGATGGCCAAACCACATCAACAGCAACGAATCTTTGCGCCGGAATTTACGATGTTGTCATTACCGACAATGCCGGAAACAGCACCACATTGCCTTACGTAATTGCCGATCCCGGGAATATTATTTTCAACTTGCCATACCCTGATTCTACGATCATCGATTCATTGTTTAATAACGCTGTTGCAAACTGCGACATCGATTACAATACCGTGAACGCGGCTTATATCTACAACGCCAGTTTAGCTGGATTTGATTCGGTAACCGTAACCTGGATCGTAACTGATTCCATTGGCGTGAATTACATTACCGAGACGTATTATTTCGGTGGCGGAAATGGCGTTTATTCGCTTTCGTTGAGCGTTTATTGTCCGCTGAAATCAGTTGCCCGTTATCTGAAAGTGTACGATCAATTGTACCTTTCCGAAGAATTAAGCATCGAGGAATCAGCATTAAACAACCTCATCGTTTATCCGAATCCATTCAATGAATCAATCACTATTCAGTTTGAAGAACCAGGAGATTATGCCCTGGAATTAGTTGATCTCACCGGAAGAAGTATTCTGACGCATCACGTTTCCGCACAAAATGTTGCAACGATCAACGGATTGACTCATTTAGCCAAAGGCGAATACATTCTTCGTATTCATAGCGCTACTGAATCGGTGATCCTGAAAATGATAAAGTAATTTTTACTGAACATATACAAACGGGTTTCATTTGGTTGGAACCCGTTTTTTATACCTTTATGTTTTATTTGAGAACGATGACATTTCCCCAATACCGCAAGCTCGACGGATTTAAACGCTATTACGAAATACTGGACGAGCGCACGTTTGTTGAAGTCGCCGTGATAAATGACACCATTACCCGGCAAACCGTTGAAGCCAAACAGTATCCTGAAATGCTCCGCATCAAAGACATGCTGGCGCAGGAATGGAATTTCACGTTGATGGAAGCCGGGGAAATTGAGTTGTATTTCGGGAAAGATAAATCATGAAAAACAGAACAACTAATTAGCTTTTCCGCCACGAATGAACGAATGACGGGCTAAGTTTAATGAATAACGAATACAGACCTTGTCTGTCTACTTATCTGGATTTGTATTTGGAAACAACGTTTCCGACATTCGCTTCAAATTGCACACAGTACTTTATTCGTTTATTCGTGGCTAAAAAAATGTGCATTTTATATCAATTGAGACAGATATTTCATGAAAATTTACACTATTTTCGGGATGCCCTAATTTTATTGTTTCGTATGCTGAAAACCAAATACTTCTTACCGATTCTCATGGCCATCGCGGTGGCTTCGTGTACCATTTCGGGTGAGCAGGAAGAGCAGCTAAACAATCAAATGGGCAATTACCTGCAGTCGCACAATAACGGTCAGTTGCTGCAACTCATCGGCCTTACACAGCCTGAAGCAGTACGGTTCTACAAAAATCAGGGCGATTCATTGTTTATCCATCATTTTAAGGACTTAAAAGACGGTGAAAAAACGTATCTGGTCGATCCTACTTATCGCGAAATGAAAGCAGAAGGAAAATTGATTCAGCGTAAGTATTGGGTCCAATATTATACCAATACAGCGGAAATCAATCATCGTTATTGTTTGTACGCTTTATCCGAAGACGGAGGCGATAGCTGGTTTTTTCTTCGCGAAGACGAATATGCCAATTCATCCATTAAAGGATTCAAACGACTTTTCAACTAACGGGCAATGATACGCACTACTACACTACTCCTCTTTTTATTTGCCGCTTTTCATGGTTATAGCCAGGGCTGGAAACCTGTTGGCGCACGTGCTGCAGGATTAGCCAATACGTCGGTTTGTCTCGACGACGTGTGGGCGTATCACCACAATCCGGGAGCTTTGGCCGGAATCAAACATTTCTCCGGTGGCGCTTATTATGAAGCCCGATTCTTAGCCAAAGAACTGCAAACACAAGGAGTTGTGCTCGCAATGCCATTGAAAAAAGGCGTTATTTCTGTCGGCGGACAATTTAGCGGATATGAACAATACCGCCATACACGTGCCGGCGTTGGCTATAGCTTACAACTCAGTGAAAAAATCGGTGCGGGCGTACAGGCAAATATGCAGCAATTGCGTTTCGGTGGAAATTATGGTTCTTCAGTCAATGCGACGTTTGAGGGCGGTATTCTCGCTCAAATTTCGGAAAAATGGAAACTCGGTGCCAGTGTATTGAACATTGGCCGGCAACGCGTAACACCTTTGGAAGAAGATCGTTTTACATCTGTTATTCGAATTGGCAGCACCTACCAGCCTTCCAAAAAAGTAAATGTGCTGCTGGAAGTAGAAAAACAAGTAATTCATCCTATTAGTTTTCGTGGCGGAATCGAATACATGCCCGTTGAAATGCTGGTGATTCGATTCGGTGCCCAATCAGGTCCTACCGAATTTGCTCTTGGAATCGGTTACCGGAAAAATGGATTTCTGCTCGATTTAGCGACCAAATACCACCCTGTTTTGGGTTGGACACCAGCTATCGGTTTTACTTATCAGCCGTGGGATGCGGAATAAATTATTGGTCATAGCAGGTTTACTGTGCTCGCTTTTCGGCCGGACACAGGAACGTAATGAGATCATTCAGCAGCGCGTGGAGTTCATTTCCGAGCAAAACGAAAGCGAAGAAATCGATTTGACGAACCTGTTTGATCAATTGAATTATTACTTCGATCACCCGATCAACCTCAATGCGACCGATGGTGAAGATCTGCGTTCATTGGGATTACTGACCGAAGTTCAGATCACCAACATCCTGCTTCACCGCAAACAATTCGGTAAGTTCATCAGTATTTACGAATTACAGAGTTTAACCTATTGGGATTTGGCTACCATTCAGTTGGTACTACCTTTTATTCGGGTAGATGACCGACTTGACCAATTGCATTTGACATTTAAGGAAGCCATTCAGGAAGGAAAGTTTGAATTGTACACCCGCTACCAGCGCACTCCGGAACAAAAACCGGGATACACAGAAGTTTCCGATTCGGTGCTTGCTGCTTCAAACAGCTATTATCACGGAAATCCCGATCGTTATTACACGCGTTTCCGGTATACCTATCGCACCAACCTCAGCTTGGGTTTTACGGCGGAAAAAGATCCGGGAGAAGAGTTTTTTAAGGGAAGTCAGAAAAATGGTTTCGATTTTTATTCGGGACACGCGTTCTTTAAAGGTGGAAAATATATTCGCAGCGTCGCTTTGGGCGATTACCTGGTGCAGATCGGGCAAGGTTTGAACACCTGGTCAGGCTATGCTTTCGGAAAGACAGCTGATATTTTTGCTTCTAAAAAGACGGCAAATATGCTGCGTCCGTACACTTCGGTCGACGAAAACCGGTTTTTCCGAGGAGCAGCAGTTGTGGCTGGATTCAAACAATTTTCCCTACTCAATTTCTATTCCCAAAAGCATATTGACGGTGCCGGAATTGCCGATTCACTAAGCGATGATCTGGAATTTATCACCACCATTGACCTTTCGGGATTGCACCGTACCAATCGTGAGATTGCGAAGAAAAATCAGCTTTCGGAGCGGGTTTTCGGGAGTTACCTGCAATATTCCGTTCCGCGCTTCAATGCCGGATTGGCTTATGTGAATCAATCGTACAGCGCTCCACTACAGCGTGATTCGGTTCCCTACAATCAATTTGCATTCAGGGGAACACAAACCTCTACTTTGAGTAGCGATTACAGCTGGGTGATCAAAAACCTCAATTTCTTCGGTGAGGTTTCGTACAGCACGCATTCAAAAGCAGTGGCGCAATTACATGGGGTGATGATGGTTCTGGACCCGAAAGTTTCGTTTTCACTGATCTACCGCAATTACAACAAGGCCTATTATTCGTTTTACAACAACGGTTTTTCGGAAGGCAGCAATACGCAAAACGAAAACGGGTTATTTGCCGGCTGGAAAATCAAATTGGCAAGCGCCTGGACGTTGAACGCCTACGCCGATATCTTCACCTTTCCGTGGATGAAATACCTGGTAGATGCGCCGTCGAAAGGCTATGAGTTCCTGTTTCAACCGGTTTATAAGCCCAACAAGGAATTGGAAATTTACGGTCGATTCCGTCAGCAAGTGCGTCAGAAAAACAGCCGCGACAACGATGGCTCCATTACGGCAATCGAAGATGTGGTACAGCGCAATTATCGTTTGAACCTCAGCTACAAAGTTACCGAAGCAATTACACTGAAAAGCCGTGTGGAATATATGACGATCAATCGCAACAGCAATCAACCTGAGGAGGGCTGGCTGATTTCGCAGGATATCATTGTTCGACCTAAAAGTATGCCGTTTGATATCTCCTTGCGTTATGCGTTGTTTGATACCGACAGTTATGATTCGCGCATTTATACCTTCGAAAACAATGCGTTGTATGTATTCTCTTCGCCTTCTTACTACTATCAGGGTTCGCGGGCTTACATTCTGGTGCGTTACAGCTTCCTGAAAGTGTGTGATTTATGGGTTCGCTACGGAACGTTCCTGTACAGCGACCGCACGAGTTTGAGTTCGGGCGCTGAGGAAATCAAAGGGAATCGGAAATCGGATATTACGCTGCAGTTGAGGGTTTCGTTTTAGAGGATTGAAGTCCGTAGGGAATATTTTCTAAGGGTAAGAATGAGAAACAGAATTAGGAAAAAAGAAAAAGGAGAACGTTTTCACATTCTCCTTTTTCTTTTTGGGTGGAAGATGGGGCTCGAACCCACGACCCTCGGTACCACAAACCGATGCTCTAACCAACTGAGCTACAACCACCATAGTTGTGCTAACTTTTCAGCTTAGCAGGTGCAAATATAAGAGATTTATCGCATTTCAAAAGCGGAAACGCACTTTTTGGCCAACTTTTCTTCAAAAAAAGAAATATCTTATTGATGAATAGTTTGTTACAGGATCGTGAAAGCTACATGGAATGATCTTCCAATTATAATCACGGTCCTTTATCGGCGTACATCCTTGCCACAGGTGGTAAATAACATCAAGAGTTTATCAACTAAACAATCGTTGTTGAAAACTGCTGAGACACCTCCGTTTAGCGATACTGCATTCACCTACATTTGTTTTGACAATAACCGGGTATATGTTGAAGATTGGGATTTTTGGAGTTGGGCATATGGGAACAGCGCATGTACAGCTGTTACAAGAGCTTTCCTCCGATTTCGAAATCGTCGGTTTTGTTGATCCTTCGGATGCTGCGGCCAATCGCGCTCAACAACAATTCGGAATCAAACGCTTTTTTGATGCAACTGAACTGATTGACCTGTGTGATTGCATTGATATTGTAACTCCGACTTTACATCATTTTGAACTGGCTTCATCGGCTATTCGGCGCAGTAAGCACGTTTTTATCGAAAAGCCGATTACACAAACCGTTGAGCAGGCAAAAAAATTGCTGCAACTGGCTTCGGAAGCAAGTGTACAGGTTCAAGTCGGTTATATTGAGCGCTTCAACCCTGCTTTTATTGGTGCGCTGCCGCATATTAATCGCCCGATGCACATTGAGATTCATCGACTGGCACCGTTCAGTACCCGTGGAACGGACGTTTCCGTGATCCTCGATTTGATGATTCACGACCTGGATATCGTTTTGAGCGTTGTAAAATCATCTGTAAAACGCGTAGTTGCCAATGGTGTTGCCGTGATGAGTTCAACGCCCGATATGGCAAACGCCCGTATTGAATTCGATAATGGCTGTGTTGCCACGATGACCGTTTCACGCATTGCCAAAACTACTGTACGAAAGGCACAGTTTTTTCAGCGAAATGCAAGCATTACCGTCGATTTTTTAGCCAAAGAAGTCGAAATGATTCATCAAACAACTGCTTTACAGTCACTGGAGAAAAACACATCTCTAAGTATTGAAAAACCGGTTATTGTTTCGTCAAACGCCATGCGCGACCAACTTCAGTCGTTTGCCCATGCTATCCGCTCCAACTCTACGCCAGTAGTCAGTATTGAAGATGCTTGCCGCTCGATGGAACTGGCTGCCACAATTACCGAACGTTTAAACGTAAATGCTATTGGATTACAGAATCGCACGATCCGAAGTGCTTTTTGAATCCCGGACACGGATTCCAATCACCGGTCAATCCCCCATCATCCCGTTTCCTCATTGGAAACCCACAGTAAATAGTTTGTCTTACACGAAAAGGCATTCCCTAAAATTAACGACAATATTTAACGTAACTTTGCGTTTAGGAAAGTAAGACTGTTACTCTATGAAATATATCTCCATACTTTTTTTTGGTGCGTTATTGTTATCTTCTTGCGTGCGCAACAACCCAAAACCCGTTTGGTTGACGCTTGATAAGTGGGTGCTGGAAGCAAATCCTACCCAGGTTGACGATGCAGGCCAGCTGACACAAAATCTGAGTGAAGTTTGGGTGTATGTAGACAATAAGATCATCGGGGTATTTGAACTTCCTTGTAAAATTCCTGTACTTGCATCCGGAGAAAATGTTAAAATCCAGCTCTATCCTGCTGTACGAAACAATGGAATCGCCGCTACCAAAAAGATTTATCCGTTTGTTGAACCTGTAGAATTGACCATGAAACTGGTTGAAGGCGAAACGTATGTGATGCCGATGACGACCCGTTATTACAGCAATGTGAAATTCTGGATCGAAGATTTCGAATCACCTTCGCAGGTAAAACTGGAAACCGATGATATTTCAACGACTGATTTAACATTGGATGACGATCCTGCCATTGCACTCCCGGGAGGAGGAAGTTACGGTCAGGTGCACTTCACAACATCCGATTCACTTTGGGTGGCTTATACAACAGAAAATCAAATCCTGCCGCAAAGCGGAGCTGAGGTTTACCTCGAAATTGATTACCGCAATTCCAATAGTTTACTCACCGGTGTTCTTGGTATTTCAAGCAGCGACATTAAACAGAATCCCAATATTGCGCTCAATGGCCAGGATCCTTCTACCATGGTATGGAAGAAAATATACATCGACCTGAAAGAAATTGTTTCCAATTCTACCTCTGCAGAATATTTCAAGCAGTACTTCAGGGCCCTTATTGATGAGGGGGATTCTCAATCGGATATTTACATTGACAACATTAAAGTCGTTCATTTCTAATCGTTTTTGATGCAACGTCCTTTACTGCGACTTCTTTTCCTTTTCGGCGATTGGATAACAGCTTGCTTATCGTGGGCTTTGTTTTACTACTACCGGAAAACCAGCATTGAATCGGAACCATTCAGTGTGAATGACACGTTTCTTTATGGAATTGCGTTGGTGCCTATTTTGTGGCTGCTTCTCTACGCCATTCAAGGCACATATGTCGACATTCGCCGGTTATATCGCTTGAAAGTACTTTCACTTACGGCTTTTGCAACTGTTTTCGGTTCGGTGATCCTGTTTTTCCTGTTGCTGATCGACGATGAGGTAATCAACTACAAAACCTACTATCAATCGCTTGTATCATTGGCTTTGCTACATTTCGGACTCACCATTGTTGTACGACTCGTTTTTGTAAGTATCCAGGTAAAACGCATTCATTCAAAAGCGGATGGTTTTCGTACACTGTTGATTGGCGGATCAGAAAAAGCGGTTGGTATCTACAATGAAATCATGCAATTGCCCAAAGGTGGCGGAAACCAGTTTATCGGTTTTGTGAACCTGAACGGTATCGATAAATTACTGGAAGACAAACTTCCTTACCTGGGACATGTAGATCAATTGTCGGATGTAATTCGGGAGCAAAATGTAGAAGAAGTAATCATAGCTCTGGAAAGTACCGAACACGAACGATTGCGCAGTGTCATTTCCCGCATCAACAATGAAAAAGTAGTCATCAAGATCCTCCCGGATATGTACGATATCCTTTCGGGATCGGTGAAACTCAATAATATTTTCGGGGCATTGCTCATGGAGGTAAACGCAGAAGTAATGCCTTCCTGGCAGCGCTTTCTGAAACGGTTCATGGATTTTTCGCTTTCGCTCATTGCCATTGTCTTGCTCATTCCGATTTATATCGGATTGGCCATTGCCGTAAAACTTTCTTCAAAAGGACCGGTATTGTTCTTCCAGGAGCGGATCGGAATTCATGGAAAAGGCTTTAAAATTGTGAAATTCCGCACCATGTATGTAGGTGCTGAAAAATCGGGGCCGCAACTTTCCAGTTCACATGATCCGCGTATTACACAAATGGGGAAATTTATGCGCAAGACCCGGTTAGACGAACTTCCGCAGTTCTTTAACGTGTTGATTGGTGACATGTCGCTGGTTGGCCCACGTCCGGAACGCCAGTTTTACATTGATCAGATTGTGGAGCGCGAACCACAGTTTTTGGACCTTACGCGTGTGAGACCGGGAATTACTTCATGGGGACAAGTGAAATACGGTTATGCTGAAAATGTGGACCAGATGATCCAGCGCATGAAATACGATTTGCTCTATCTCCGCAACAGATCGATTGCACTGGACCTCAAAATCATGATGTACACCATTCTTATCGTGATCAAAGCAAAAGGAAAATAACGATCAATCAGTCAAAAGCCTTGTTCACTGCCGGAATCGGTACGATCACTCTTTCATACAACGGAAAAAATAATCTCAGCCAACCAAATACTTTTTATAGCGTTTATATAGAATAGCGGACCAGCCATTATCATTGGATAATCTCTTCCGCTTTTTAAAATGCATGCTATACAGCAACCTGATTAGAAATATAAAATTCACGTCCATATGCCCCGATTTAAACTACTTGCAATTGCACTACTTCTTTCCAATGTCTTGTTTTCTCAGGACCTTATTCGTTTTTACGAAAACGGAAAAGTAGGATACAAAACAGCCGGTAATACAATCATCGTAGCCCCAAGCTATGACGCCGGAAGCGACTTTTTTGAAGGATATGCCCTGGTATTGCAGAACAACAAAAGAGGATTCATTGATCAAACCGGGAAAATTGTCATTCCGATTCGTTACGACGATGCCGGTGTTTTCAAAAACGGACTTGCCAAAGTAGCAGAAGGTACTAAATACGGCTATATCAATACGAAAGGAGAAGCGGTTATTGAATGTCAGTATAACCAGGCTGATGATTTTTCGGAAGGAATAGCCCGCGTACAATTAAACGGCCTTTGGGGTTGTATTGATGTTACGGGCAAAAGTATTGTTCCGCTGACGTACGAATGGATACTTCCTGCGAGTGAGGGACTTATTCCAGCTAAGAAAAATGGAAAATGGGGCTATCTCAACACGTCAAACACAGTGGTGATTCCATTTGAATACGACAATGCACAATCCTTTAAAAATGGAAAGGCAATGGTTACTGAAGGCACTGAGCGCTGGTTTATTGATGCCAAAAACAAGAAAATCGAACGTGTGAAATCGCATAAAGAGTTGGAACACGAAATGGAAGAAAAACGCGAACGTCGCAAAGAAAAAGAAGAAGAAGAAAAGCATTCGAAATAAATTAATCATTTCTAAACCATTATCAAGTGAAGTACTATTCGTTTTTAATCGCCCTTCTGTTTTGCTTCGCGGCAACTGCACAAACTCCCGGAGAGTGGACCTGGATGACAGGTTCCAATGCAGCCAGCGGCCCCGTTTTTGGTGTTCAGGGTGTGCCAGCCAATGGAAATTCCCCCGGAAACTCCTACGAATCGAGACCATGGGTTGACCAACAAGGTAATTTCTGGTTGTACGGCGGACTCGACCTGTTCAATTTCCTCAACTACAATGATCTTTGGCGCTACAACCCCACAACCAATCAATGGACATGGATGAAAGGTAATGGATTGACTGGTCAGATGGCAGTTTTAGGTGTTCAGGGCGTAGGATCTCCAGCCAACAATCCCGGTGCCTGTTACCTTGGAAACAGCGCTTCATGGGTTGATTTAAGCGGAGATCTTTGGCTATTGGAGGCAAACGAAAGTTCTACTCAATGTATTCTTTGGAAATATACAATTGCCACGAACCAATGGACATGGATCCATGGAAATATTCCTACGAACTACGGAACACAAGGTGTGAGTTCACCACTTAATAATCCACAACCTTTTTATGAAGGGCCGATTTCCTGGGTTGACGCCGACGGTGATTTATGGCTTCACGACGGTTACAACGGCGGTGTCATGTGGGAATATGATATTGCAACCAATCAATGGACCTGGATGAACGGAACACCAAGCGATGTGGGGTTGGGAATCATTTCACCTGCGGTTTACGGACCACAAGGTGTTTTTAACGCAACCAATCAACCGGGATCTTGTTGGATTTATTCTGACTGGAAATCGTTGGATGGCACTTTTTACATGTTTGGCGCCAATGATTTTTCAGTCGGCAACCAAACAAGTGTCATGTGGCAATTTGATCCACTGATCAATCAATGGGCTTGGGTTGGTGGTAGCATTATTCCTAATCAAACGAGTTCTTTTGGTGCACCTTGTAACTTCTCCCCTACAAATATTCCGTCAACCAACCTGGAATTTACAGCAACGTGGACAGACCTTTGTGGTAAGTTTTGGGGATCTAATGAATCTGAAGGATATTTGTGGTGTTACGACCCCGACATTGACCAATTCGCACTTATCGAAGGTGATTTGGTAGCCAATGATGCCGTACTTGGTACAATCGGTGTTTCTTCACCGACGAACGATCCGGGACAAACATACGGTCCACCATCCTGGACCGATTTGGATGGTAATCTCTGGAAATTGGGCACAACCATTGGGGGTGTGGGTAACAGCGCCATGGTTCGCTATGTCATCGACCCGACTTGTGTTGCATCTTCAGGAAACGTAAATGTTACGGCAAATCCGCTTACGGGCTGTACCGCGCTGGATGTTACGTTTACTCCTTCTATTGTATCTGGTGCTATCGATTATCAATGGGATTTTGGTGTTTCAGGCATTACAACAGACACCAGTTCACTTGCCAATCCTTCGTATACTTATACAACTGCGGGGACTTATGTCGCCCAGTTGATTGTTGCGGGAAACATTGGTTGCGGATCAACAAACGATACGATTACCGTCAGCATTACAGTTACAGATCCACCAGTAGTTACCGTAAATGACGCTGCTATTTGTGCCGGTTCTACGGTTGCATTAACGGCAAGTGGCGCAACAACCTATGCATGGACTCCGGCAGGAGGATTGAATACCACAGTGGGTGCAACCGTTCAAGCTTCACCGGTTGTTACCACAACTTATATTGTAACCGGAACTACGGCAGGCTGCTCTTCAACAGATACAGCTATTGTAACAGTCAACCCGCTGCCGGCGATAACGGTAAATTCTCCGACAATTTGTCCTGATGGAAATGCTACACTTACAGCCAATGGCGGAGATACTTATTCATGGACCCCGACAGCTACCTTAAGCGCTTCCACAGGCTCACCTGTTACAGCAAGCCCTTCAGTGACAACTGTTTATACCGTGACCGGAACAGACACTACCACGCTTTGTTCCAATACGGCGCAGGCAACCGTTACGATCGAAATTCCACAAATCACCGTGAATTCCGATACCAATTGTCTTGGAGATCCGGCTGATGTATCCACACTTACAGCAACAGGTGCCTCAACATACGTTTGGTCTCCGGCTACAGGTCTAAGTGCTACTACCGGATCTACAGTTACGGCAACACCAACGCAAACAACCATTTACACCATAATCGGAACCACAGCAAACGGTTGTTTGGATACGACAACGGCTACTGTAACGGCAATTCCTGACTTTACGGTTACGGTGAATTCCGATAGCATTTGTGTGGGCCAATCGGTACTACTAACGGCAAATGGTGCTACTAGCTATAGCTGGTCTCCGGCTACAGGACTAAGTGCCACAACAGGAACAGAAGTCGTGGCAAGTCCGACGACGACGACCGTTTACACAGTTACCGGAACTACCGCCGGATGTTCGGAAACAGCTATTTCAACCGTTACTGTTTTAGCGCAGCCAACAGCGTCTATTTTTGCCAGTCCGAACCCAACGAGTACCGTTGAATCGACTGTTGTTATCCAAACAAGCAACAACAATAACAGTAATTCCAACAACTGGTACCTCGATGATTCATTGATTTCACAATTGAATTCATTTGCCTACACGTTTCCGAGCGAGCCTGGAAGTTATGTAATCCAATTAATCGTTACCAATGCATTGGGTTGCACCGATACCGGCTACGTTACTATTGTAATTCAGGAAGATATTATTTTCTACGTTCCCAACTCATTTACACCCAATGACGATGATTTCAACACCATTTTCATTCCGATCATCACATCCGGAGTCGATGCCAAGAGTTATGAATTTGCCATCTTTAATCGTTGGGGAGAGTTGGTCTTCGAAACAAACGAAATCGGTGTTGGATGGGACGGTACTTATAAAGGTGTAAAATGTCAGGATGGTGCATATACCTGGAGTTTGAAATTCAAATCGAAATACAACGACGGTATTTTTGAACATACAGGCCACGTAACCCTGATTCGTTAATCATCCGAAAAGTCCTGTTAAGATATTCTCAACGAACCAAGTAACTGATTCTACCAAAATTAGTAACTTGGTTCTTTTTTCATCATGCAACATTTATCTTCGTTGGTATTGGCAGTTTTCTGCTCTTTTTTTACAACAGGTCTTTACAGCCAATCAACCGTTCAAATCAGTGGACAGTTTGAAGATGTTCGTTCCGAGCCTATTATACTGGGCTATTATTATGGGACCAAGCAGTATATAAAAGATACCGCTCAGGTAGATGCCAAGGGGAAATTTATCTTTACCTATCCTGAATTATTGGAGAAGGGTATTTATTTGTTTTATTTTCCTGGTAAAGAAAATCGCTATGTCGAATTCTTAATCACCGATGATCAACAATTCAGTGTCAAGGGAAAGCTTGCCGATTTCACGAAAACAGTAACATTTAGCGGATCAACCGATAATACACTCTTCTACAATCGTCTGAAAAAAGTGGAATCATTTCGAAAAACAGAAGAGAAGTGGCTGGCAGTAAAAACGCGCCATGAAGTGAATGGAAATAGTGATTCGTTGAAAACGGCAGATGCAGCCATGAAGCAAAACAGTGATGCTTATTCGGTTTATACAAAAGAGTTTTATTCAACGAATTCGAATACATTTCTTGGAAAACTCCTGCGTTTCAGTGATCGGCCCGAAGTACCTGAAGAATTGACCAAAACCGAAAAATTTTACTATTACAAAAAACATATTTTCGACAACCTTGACTGGTCATTTGAAGGCGTGATCAGAAGTCCGCAATATCAAGGATTACTCACCGAATACATTGATCAATTAACGGTTCAAGATCCTGATTCGATTATTGCCGGTTGTGATATCATTCTTCAAAAAACCAGAGTAAACGATGAGCTTTTTAAGTTTACCCTGATTGAATTGGTGAACAAATATGCCAAAAGCAGTACTGTTTGCTTTGATGCGATTTATGTGCATCTGATAGAAAATTATTACCTCAAAGGGCGGGCTTTCTGGTTGAACGGACCAGACGAAGAAAGCAAAACGCAGCTAAAAAAACTGAAGGAAAATGCCGAGCGCTTAAAACCGGTACTTTGCGGAAGTTATGCTTATAATTTCACATTGGCTGATGAAAAAGGCAAGAAACACGAATTGCAAAAAATCGCCGGAGAACGGACTATTCTCGTGTTTTGGGCTTCTGACTGCCACAAGTGTGAAGCGTTTATGAAAGAATTGGCGAAAATCACGGATTTGTGCGAGAAAAAAGGAGTTGCTATTGTGAGTGTTGACAATGGTACCGATGGGAAATTATGGCGGGAAAAATTGGTGAAATACCCGGTAAAGAATATGTTTGCCCTCACTTCTTCCAGCTCAGAAGAACTCTCTACATTGATCGATCAATACGATTTGTACTCTACTCCTGTTGCGTACTTTTTAGATAAAGACAAAAAGATCATGTACAAAAAAATCGACGTAGACCAAATCAAAGACATTGTGGAACGCCTTCCTGATGTAACCAATTAATTTACGAAACAGCCTTCTCAAACACCGCAATGGCTTCGATGTGGCTTGTATGAGGAAACTGATCTACCAACGATAGTTTTTTCATCACGTAACCTTCCTTCGCCATACTATCTGCGTCGCGGGCTTGCGTAGCCGGATTACAGGAAATGTAAACAATGCGTTCTGCTCCCAATGCCATTACTTTCAACAATGTTTTAGGAGCTATTCCGGCGCGTGGCGGATCTAAAACAATGGTATCGATTCTGTTTTGGTATTCTGGATGCAGCGAAAGGAATTTTCCCACATCGGCAGCAAAGAAATGCAAGTGTGACAATCCGTTGAGCTGAGCATTGCGCTTGGCATCTTCAATAGCTTCTTCCACGATATCCACACCAACGATTTCACCAACGTTTACGCGTTGAGCGATGAGCTGTCCGATGGTACCCGTTCCGCAAAACAAATCCATGATCACACCGCCTTCTTTGGCTGTTTCGCAGACATAATCAATGGCTTTGGTATAGAGTCGTTCGGCGCTTTTCGGATTGGTCTGAAAGAAACTCTCCATGCTGATCTCAAACGAAAGCCCGAGCATTTTTTCAACCACAACAGCATTTCCGACCAATAATTTACTGCTGCCGTTTTCAATTTTGGCGCGATCGGCAATGTTATCGTTTACCGTATGCCACACACCTGCGAGTCGTTTTCCCAATCGTTCCTGTAAAAAGGCAACTACTTTTGCGGTGTCGAATTTTTTCAATCCGTTGGAACTCGTCACAAAATGAATGAGCAACTGATCCTGATCAAAGGATTTCCGCACGACGATGTGTCGGAAAAACCCTTCTTTTTTGGGTGGATGCCAGGCCGGAAGTCCACTCGATTTTAGCAATTCACGCAGTTCGATCAAAATGGTTTCCCATTGTTCATCAAACAAACCGCTTGGTTTATTGAGGTTTTCCACTTTCCACCACGTTCCTCTTCGTTTGAATCCCAGTGCAAAAGCGTCGTCGATTTCTTCACCTGTTTCGGGTACGTGCTCAATACAGGAAAAGCTGTATTCCATTTTATTACGGTAGAAAAACTGATCAGGCGAAGCGATGAAACTGTCAAACAAGGTTTCCACGTTTTTCACATTGCCGATTCTACGATAGACCTCGATCGTGGTTTTTTGTTTGTATTCCTGCTGTAGTTCGGTCGGTACAAAAATATAAGGAGCTCCTGAAATTTCCTGATAAGGCAATTCGATTTCCTGCGGAGAACGTTTTAAGACTTCGAGCAACTTGCATTCGCCGTGACGTTTGCGTTTTTTATCGACTCTTGCGCGCACAAATTGTCCCGGGAAGGTGTTTTCTATAAACAACACAAATTCGCCTTCGTCGCTGCGTAAACGCGCAATTCCCTGACCGCCGAATGCTAAATCTTCAACCGTAATTTCAATGATTTCACCTCTATTTACCACGCTACTAATTTGAGGGTGCAAAGATAATGAATTGTAAGCGGTTTGCTAAAATCAGAGAAGCCATTCGCCATAATTGAAGTCTTTTGCTGATGAGGTGTATCTGTTTTTCACAATCATTTCACTTTTTTCAGGTTAGTCATCCGGTATTCAATCAGGTTCCGCAACAATCGGACAAAAAAAAGAAATCAACTAAGGAATACACTGCGTAAACATGCTAATTCATTAAAAATCAAATAGATAACAAAATAGAGGTTTGTAAAAAATAATTTACGTTTTATGTTTACTGATCAAGTTACACATTGACTTGAAAAGACTTAACGAGGTGATAAAGTAGATTTCAAAACACTGACAATCAATTGATTTAGCTTTGTATAAGTTTCATGAAACCCAGTTATTCACTTTAAAAAAACACAATTATGATTACGCAAAAAAACCTTTTTGTGAGCTTCTCTGCTATGTGCATTGCACTTTTTATGGGAGAAACAGCAAACGCTCAATTTATCGAAACAATGGGTACGGCAGGTAGCAGTACCGAAACCATTGCAGTACACGAGACCAATAACCGGTTTGATCAGATTGCACACACGTATAGCGGTACAGCCGATATGCGCACGACTACACCATCAACAGGTTATCTTGGTGCTTCGGGCTCTTTTAACACACTTATTCAGGCTCAGGAAACGTTTGTTGCCCAAGACATCAATGCTTCGATGTGCGGCGTTTCCGATTCCATTTCGTTCGGTATTTTCAAATCTACGAATGCTTCTACCGGAGTCGATTTTTTGGTATTGGAATACAGCATCAACGGCGGTTCTTCGTGGGTAAACATTCCTTTTACAGCATTACCAACCGGTTCGGGCACATCGCATTGGTATCAGCGAAAAGTTCTTTTACCGGCTGCAGCTCACATTTCGACTCTTTGGTTGCGTTTCAGAAGCACGCTCACGGGCGGACCTTCTGCAAATCCGCAATTCAGAATTGATGACCTGACTTTTACCTGTGGAACCACATCAGGTGAAAATTGTTCAAATCTGGTTTCATTGGTTGAGCCTGAAAGTAGCATGACAACTTTTTGTGCTGAGATCGGAACGAACGCCATTTATGCATCCACTAATATGACGTCCCCAAATTATCAGTGGTACAATCAGGATGGCATTTTGGTTGGCGAAACCGGAGATTTTATTCGATTCAGTACTTCGGGAACTTATTATGCGGTTATCACCAATGCTGCGGGTTGCAGTATTACAACCGATAAAACATACATATTGGTTTATCCGCAACCTGAATTTTGCCCTATCAGTATTGAAGGATGTGAAGGCGACACAGTTGAAGCATGTGCTGAATTAGCCGCAAAAGGCCTTCTTATCTCCGAATATGTTGAAGGTACAGGCAACAATAAGTACCTGGAATTGTACAATGGTACATGCGGGTCGGTTGATCTATCGGATTATGTCATCAGAGCTTACCACAATGGGGTAAATGTACCGACGTTCACCATTTCATTGACCGGAACATTGGCTTCTGGTGCAACTTATGTTATTGCCAATACCAGTGCAACTATCTGGACAGGAACTCCCGACCTGGTTACCAACAACCTTGCTTTTAATGGAAACGATGCGCTTGTATTGTTCAACACAGTAACCGGAATTACGGCTGACATTTTCGGGTCGGTTGGTTATGATCCGGGAGCTTCATGGAAAGATGCAACTGTTGGAAGTCCTACACTTGGCTGGTCTACCGAGAATAAAACACTTGTGAGAAAATCATGCATTTATTCAGGTATTGATACACGAACAGATTTGGGTGGAATCAGCGGTTTTAAAACACTTACCACTGAATGGGATACATTGACTGTTAATTCAGTTAGCGGATTGGGATCTCATGTATTCGGGCCGTCATCTTACAGTTTTGCCCTTGTTTCAGGAAGTACGGTAATTGCCTCATCTGCCGGGAAATGCGCTCAAATTGTTATCGGTTCAGGTGTATCTTCCATAGCAATTGACGCATCATTTTGTGCATTGAACGATTGCGAGGAAATCAATAACCTGATTTCGGTAACCGATACCTGCCGCGCTGAGAGAAGCTTGTTTACATCGGCTCAGGAACCATTCATGACAACGGTATTCCCGAATCCTTTTACGGAAGTTGTAACGGTAAATTATACGGTTGAACAAGAAGGATTGGTAACAGTGACGATTTTCAACCTTACTGGTGAAGCTGTGTTGAGTCAAACCATTACTTCAGCAAAAGGAAACCAGGAAATGGAATTGAATCTTGAAAGTTTGTCAGCCGGAACCTACATTTGCCACATTCACACTACCGACAGATCAGAAGAAATCAGAATCGTGAAATCTAAGTAACGATTCTTTTATCAAGTATTTATCTAATTTGAAGAAGGAGTTGTAGTTCGCTGCAGCTCCTTTTTTAATTAACCGGAATTTCCTGATCGATAATATCCTGAATGGATTTGTTTTCGAGAATTCGCAAGGTTTCATTACGCACGTCGATCATTACCTTATTGAGGCCACAGAGCGTTTCGCTGGTGCATTCATCGCAAGGCTGGTAATAATTGAGGCTCACACAAGGTAGCAAGGCAATGGGGCCATTGAACAACCGAATGATGGTTGAAATCGTGATTTCCTTGGGTTCATGGCGCAGAAAATAACCTCCTCCTTTTCCCATTTTGGACGCAAGAATGCCTTGTTTTTTCAAGTCCAATAAGATGGATTCTAAAAATTTGCGCGGAATATGTGCTTGTTCGGAAATCTCGACAATCAACGTAGGATTGTCACTTCCTTTTTTAGCAAGGTAAGTCAGTGCGTGGAGAGCATACTTGGTTTTCTTGGAGAGCATAGAAACAGTTCAGTAGCCTAAATATACGTCTTATTCGACCAGTTAAGTTATCCGAAAGTTCATTTGAAGGTCTATTATTGAAACCTTAAATCATTCCACGAATTACACCTTTATCAGCAGCTTGAATAAATCCGATAATTTCTTCACGAATCGGTGACGCCGGCATGGTGTCCAATACGCCTTCAATTCCTTTTGAGATCACGTTGTTCTGAACGTAAATAATGCGGTAGATATCCTCGATTTCACGTACTTGCTCGTCTGTAAAGCCACGTCTTCTAAGTCCCACAGAATTAACTCCTGCAAATGTAATAGGCTCACGAGCGGCCTTTACGTATGGAGGAACGCTTTTACGAATGAGTGTAGCACCGGCAACAAACGTATGTGCGCCAATGTGCATGAATTGCTGGGCAGCAACCATTCCTTCCAGAATGGCAAAATCATCAATGGTCACGTGGCCGGAAAGCCCTGTGTAACCTGCAAGAATTACATTGTTCCCGATATGACAGTCATGCGCGATATGCACATAGGTCATGAGCAAACAGTTGTCACCGATTTTGGTAACCCAGCGGTCTTTAGTAGCGCGGTGAATGGTTACACCCTCGCGGATTACGGTGTTGTTCCCGATTTCTACCGTGGTTTCTTCACCGGCGAATTTCAAATCCTGCGGAACAACTCCAATGCATGCGCCCGGAAAAATCTCACAATCGGTTCCGATACGTGTACCCGGATAAATGGTAACATTGGGGTGTATTTTCGTACGAGCACCAATAATTACATCTTCGTAGATCGTTGTGAATCCTTCTACCGAAACACCTTCACCAAGCTGAGCTTTCGGTGAAATATTTGCCAGGTTACTTATCATTTATTCTTTGTCTTTAATAACTTGTGCCAACATTTCCGCTTCCATAACCACTTTACCGTTTACGTAGGCAACACCGCCCATGTGGACAAGTCCGCGACGCATCGGTGACAATAATTTCAGCTCAAATACTACCGTATCACCAGGTACTACTTTTTGCTTGAATTTCACATTGTCGATTTTCATGAAGTAAGTGGAATACAAATGTGGGTCTTCTACTTTACTCAAGGAAAAGATACCACCAACCTGTGCCATTGCTTCAATTTGAAGTACTCCGGGGAAAATTGGATTTCCAGGGAAATGTCCGGTGAAAATCGGTTCATTCATGGTAATGTTTTTCACACCGATAATGACATCGTCTGTAATGGACATTACTTTATCTACCAACAAGAACGGGTAGCGGTGCGGAAGCATGCGCTCGATGTCGTTGATATTGTACAACGGATCTGCCGTTAGATCGAATGTTTTTCCTGCTTTTTCCTGTTTCTTGATTTGTTCCTTCAGCACTTTTGCGAAACGCACGTTTCCTGAATGACCTGGACGAGCGCCCAAAATATGTGCTTTGATCGGTTTACCCACAAGGGCCAAATCGCCGACAATATCCAATAGTTTATGACGGGCCGGTTCGTTTTCAAACTGCAGTTTAAGGCTGTTCAATACACCGATTCCGTCGTAATTAACCGTTAAGTTTTCTTTACCGAGCAATTTCGCCAAACGGTTCAGTTCTTCCTGGCTCACGTCATTGCGTTCCACCAAAACGATTGCGTTGTCCAAATCACCACCTTTAATGAGGTTGTTTTTTGCCAGGAATTCCAATTCACCCAGGAAGCAGAACGTTCTGCAAGGTGAAATTTCTTTCTCAAATGCATCGATGTTGTAGATGGCAGCGTGCTGCGTACCCAACGCCGGTGAGTTGTAATCAACCATTACAGTAATGCGGTAACCGTTATCAGGCACAGCCAAAAACTCGATTCCTTTTTCGGTATCTTCCCATTTCACGTTTTCATCGAGGATAAAATAATCTCTCAACGCTTCCTGCTCCTGGTAACCGACACGAACGATTTCCTTTACGAATGGCAACGAACTACCATCCATAATCGGAATTTCAGGTCCGTCAATTTTAATGAGTGCATTATCAACCTCCATACCGTAAAGCGCCGCCAAAACGTGCTCTGTGGTATAAACGCGGGCACCCTGAAACTCAAGGGTTGTTCCGCGGTCAGTTGCAACTACCAAATCGGCATCGGCTTTAATGATCGGTTGGTTTTCCAAATCCACACGTTGGAATTTGTAACCGTGATTATCCGGCGCCGGACAGACTTCCATCGTTACGGGTTCTCCGGTATGGAGTCCAACCCCTTTAAAAACAATGGTTTCCTTTATGGTTCGTTGCTTTTCTGACATCTTATTCAGCTGATTTTGATAATATTTTAATTTTTTGTTCGAGTTCGTTGATCTTTTGCAGTAAAAACGGCAATTTCCGGAACCCGAAGTAGGATTTTTTAAAGTCTTCGATCGGAATACCCGGAGATCCCATAAGTGTTTCTGCTTTTTTCACAGAACCAGGAATACCTGATTGGGCTACGATTTTGGTTCCGTCGGCAATGAACAAGTGTCCGCTGATTCCAGCCTGACCACCTACCATAACGTGTTTACCGATTTTCGCAGAGCCGGCCACACCAACCTGTGCAGCAAGAGCGGAATGTTCGCCAATTTCTACATTGTGTGCCAAATGAACCAGGTTATCTACTTTGACGCCTTTACGCAAAACAGTTGAACCAAGAGTAGCACAATCAATGGTTGAGTTGGCCCCAATTTCCACATCGTCTTCCAGTATCACGTTCCCGATTTGCGGAACACGCGAGAAAACGCCTTTTTCGTCGGGTGCATAACCAAAACCATCACTACCGATCACAACGCCTGCATGCAAAATGCAACGCGCTCCGATCACACAATCTGCGTAAATGCGCACTCCGGGATGAAGAATCGTGTCGTCACCGACAGTCACTCCGTCACCCACATACACATTCGGGTATATTTTTACGTTATTTCCAATTTTAGCTCCGTCTGAGATGTAAGCAAACGCTCCGAGGTAAATTCCTTCACCGACCTGAGCACTTTCACTGATAAACGAAGGTTGTTCGATTTTTGCTTGCTTTTGGCGCATCTGACTGTAGACATCGAGCAATTTCGCGAAACAGGCATAAGCATCTTCCACTTTTACAAGGGTCAATGTTTCAGGCAGGGGTTTCAGCGGTTCAAACGTAGCATTCACAATACAGATAGATGCACCTGTATTGTAGATATATTCTTCATATTTAGGATTCGAAAGAAAGGAAAGTGTGCCAATTGTACCTTCCTCAATTTTAGCCAAACCCGACACAGTTACGTCCGGGTTACCAACAACCTCACCATGGAGGATTGCTGCTATTTGCTGTGCTGAGAATTCCATCGAACAAATGTAATAAAAAGACAAATGACACTATTCTGCATTTTCATGAATTATTAACACGAAATTGGTTAATTCGCAAATAAATCGGGTATCGGGCACCAATCTCCCAATATGCACTTAATATTCGGTGCAATCGAGGGTATCTTTCAGTAAAAATTCGGTGAACTGAATGTGCTCCTGGTACCAATATGTTTCGGCCGCTACTTCTACCCCTTTTTTGGTAGTAAAGAGGATGTATTGTTTGGGTTGCGGCTGCGATTTTAGTTTCGATTTTGAAAAGTCGATTTTACCGGTTTTTTTCATGCGATTCACGATCTCTCTTGGAGAAATTAGTCCCAGTTTATCCTGCTGACAGGTTAATCGTTTGTTTGAATCGAGGTAAACGATGCTTTCTACATTTGGAAAGTGAAGCATTGTTCCCATTCCTTCAGTGGTGTTTTTGACCCCGAAAATAGAACCTTTCGGCCATTTCACTTCTGCAATGTAGGCATCGGCAGGAATGGTAAACCACAATTCGACGTCTTTTCCATTGATTTCTTTCGTAACGCTGTATACCTGCGGGTTTCCTTCTTTCTTACTTTTACCGAAATCAACATCGCCATCGTTCAGGAAATCGACTACCTCATCTTCGGTAAGTCCTTTGGACTGAAACAATTGTTTGTCTTTATCGCTGGTGACCAATACACGCCCTAAAATGGTGTTTTTCACGCGGTTCGACGGCAACCAGGTACAGCCACGGTTCTGAAAAAAGAAGAATACAAAGATGATTCCGATACCAAAACCGAATCCGTAAAATTTTAACCTCCTTAAAAAGTTTTTCATTTGGATGCTTAATTAGTGCTTTCCGGCGATCTCTTGGGTCGCTGCAAAACAGTCGCGAAGTTACTCTCTAAAATCTGATCTGCAACAAAAAAGGCCTGTTAAAAACAAGCCTTTTCAATTCATTGTGTTGTTGCTCATTATAAAAGAGCGTCTAATTTCGCTGTAAGTTGTGTTTTCGGAACTGCACCAACCGATTTGTCAGCAATTTCACCTCCTTTTACGAATAAAATGGTAGGGATATTACGGATACCGAATTTAGCCGATACCTCAGGGTTTAAGTCAACGTTTACTTTTCCGATTACTGCGCGTCCTTCGTACTCAGTTGTCATTTCTTCAACAATTGGTCCGATCATGCGACAAGGACCACACCATTCTGCCCAAAAGTCTACTAATACTGGTTTGTCTGATTTTAATACAACTTCTTCAAAGTTTGCATCTGTGATTTCTAATGCCATAATATGTCTAGTTTAATTGCGATCGATCGCCGGGTTAAAATTACTATTTCGTTTATTAGTTAGCAACTACTTTGCCACTCATTTTATACTGTCATCTTGTCATGCTGAATGAACATCCGCTTCATCGTTTTTTGGTTTTCACTTTCCAGGCAATAAAAGTAAAGACCATTGGTGAGTGATTCGGTGTTGAAACGCAAAATATGTCCACCGCTTTGATAATCCTGATCAGTAACGGTTTGCAACGGTTTCATCTGTTGATCAAGGATGGTGAATATGATGTGCTTTGGCTGGTTGATGGTGAAATAGAATTCTACTTCGCCGGTTATTTGCGGTTTTTCCAATCCGAAAAGCACCGCGTAATCTTCTTTTACGGTGGCTCCTCTGCCAAGGCGTTTCAACAGTTCCCTGTAGGCAACATACAATACCATCACAGCCATCAGTGTAAAGAGTATCGCCAATGCGGTTGATTCAAACGAACGATCGCGCACTACGAACCGAAATAAGTAGTAGGCAACCGACATCACCACCAAACTGATCAACACCAGGATAACACTCGTTTTCTTTTTCATAAGGCAATCAATCCTTTAATTTCCGCGGCGCGGGTATATATTTCGATAATGGAATCCACATCCATCATTACTTCTTTGGCACTTACACTGATGTATTTCCCGGTTTTGGATTCATGCAGTGTAATTTCGGCTACTTCGCCAAAAAGCGACATGACTCTGGCCAGCAAATCCGATTCATTGGGTACAATAAATTTGAAGAGGTACACATTCGGCCATTCTTGTAATGCTAACTGTTCTCTTAACTTCACGAAAGGATCACTCACGGATACAAATAATTTTTGAGCAAAGATAACCGCTTTAACGCGAGGAGCAATTCATTCGGCAAGTTGTTTTTATCTGCATAGAGCAATTGCAGCGTAGTCCGGCCCAGATCGGCCTGTTCTTTTAATTGTTGCTGCATGCGCATTACATCGGGTTCTGAGCCAATTACAACCGAATCAACAGACCAATCTTCCAATTCCGTGAACGGAGAAACGAAAGCGCGCTCCAATTCGAGCAGACTGTTTACACAACCGATAACGGTTACAGCATCCGATGCTCCGGCAATTACTTGTTTGAGTTGATTTCTGCTTGCATGGTATTCCGTAAAAGATTCCATGAAGTTGTCAGGAAACTCAAGAGAAATCGATGGAACCGGATTGGAGGATGAACTTCCCCCTGCTGCTTCGTAAGCTACTTGCAATTGCGCCAAACGTTTCAGTTTCCCTTCGGCGGTTTTCCAAAGGACGGGTTTGGTGAGAAAATGCTGTTTGAGTTCGAACAACTGCGTTTCGTAAGCATCATCTACTTCTTCGATTGTATCAACCGACAAATAAACGAGCGCTTCACGGGCTGTCATTTCGCTATTCGGATTCACCTTTGTTTTTCCGCATGCGGATGTTCAGGAACTCGACCAGAAGCGCATACACCATTGCGAAATAGATGTATCCTTTCGGGATGTGTTCTCCGAATGCCTCGGCCACCAAAATAACTCCGATCGTTACCAAAAAGCCAAGCGCAATCATTTTAATGGTCGGACGGCTGTTGATGAAATCACTGATCGGTTTTGCGAAAATGAGCATCACAATCATCGAAATAACCACCGCAGCGTAGATGATGATCAACGGATCTGCGTGGGCTTCGTGGCGAATATCATTGGTCATACCGATCGCGGTAATGATGGAATCGAAGCTAAAAACAATATCCACGAGAATAATCTGCAGGATCACAGAGCTGAGACGCGTTTTTTTCTTTTTCTTTTCTTCTTCGCTGGCTCCCTTGATACTGTTGTGCATTTCGTGGGTTGACTTGTAAATCAGGAACAATCCTCCAAGCAACAACACAAGGCTTTGTCCGGAAAATTCTCTGAGCCACTCGTATTCCGAATCGGGAAAGAACGGAGCGACCATTTTCATGATATAGGCCACAACTGACAAGAGCACCAAACGAATAATCAACGCTAGCGACAAACCTAAAACACGGGCTTTACGCTGATCTTCTTTCACCAGTTTGTCGGTAATAATCGAAATAAAGATGATGTTATCTATCCCCAGAACGATTTCAAGAAGCGTTAATACGGTAAGGTAGAAAATGCCGACTCCAGTCAGTAAAATTGAAAAATCCACGATTCAGTTTTGTACAAATTTACTCAGTGTTTTTCATAAATCCGTTATTAATTGATGATTTCGGTGATGAAAGGCCGAAATAAATGAATTTAGATTTGTTTTAGATAAATTGTGGTTGTACATTAGTACCATTGAACCTATGCCTGTGTTTTACTACACAGCATTCAAACCAATCGGAGAGTTCCTGTTATTTTTTAGTAGTAGTTTTTAATAACAGGGCTCTCTTTGTTTTTCTCTCTCAGGAATCTTCAGGAAATTTTAGTTGAATTTGTTCATTGGATGAAAATCCGGATGGTTCATTATTCGATTGAAAACAAATGATTTAAGCCGTCGCAATATTGCAAAATCCTTCAGTTTATTTGGTACGTAAATTCGCACTATTACAAACCTTTTTCGTGTCAAAATCAAGCCTTGCTTTGCTCAAAATAACGGCTCAAAATCTCGCTGTTATTTAGCCCGTCTGTATGGATTTCCATCAATTTCGGCATTCCGTTGGCTTCATGGGTGAAAAACGCCTGCATTTGCTGCTCGAACGTTTCTACCGAAGCTGCCGTGTAATATTCGACGCCGTACGCTTTGCAAATATGTTCGGCTGAAAAGTCGTGTTTGGCAACAAAATAAGTGTCTTTCTGACTGATGGTATCCGGCCCGGGAATGATGTTGAAAATATCGCCACCGCCGTTGTTCAATACAAAAATGCGGAGATTGGCCGGCTTGTGATTGCTCCAAAAAGCGTTGGAATCGTAGAAAAACGACATATCACCGCTAATGAGTACATGCCAGTTTTCTGGTTCCATGAGCGCTGCGCCACAAGCTGTTGAAGAACTTCCATCAATGCCACTCGTACCGCGATTACACCAGTAACGAACGCTTTTAATCGGGTCGAATAACAATGCATAGCGGATAATCGAGCTGTTTCCGATGTGTAATTGTCCGTTTTCGGGAACCGTATCCAGCATCACTTCCATGGCTTTCAAATCGGAAAAAGGAACGGTTTTCAAAACTTCCTCGTGCTTCATTCCTGAAGTAAGATCAAGCTGTTTCCATTGTGTTCCGAAACGCGAAGCCGGTAATTCAGAAGGATTGTTTTTATGCAATGTAAGAACCACTTCAGCAGGATCGACCGCCGTTGTAAACGCCAGTGATTGGTAGGTATCCATGAATGGAAAATCGTTCCCTACACGAATGGTGGTTGCTTCTGCTTTGCGCAAGAAGGTTTTGATGCGTTTGGAAACAATTGCTCCGCCGATCACAACGATTACTTCCGGGTAAAAATCAGCTGTTTTTTCAGCAGTTATTTGATTCAGCGACCGGTCAATGCAATGAATAAACTTCGAATCATGCAGGTTGGATGTATGTTCCACTAAAATGGCTACGGAAGGATCTTTGGCCAATTCGCCAAGTTCTTTTTCCAGACGCGGATTTTTTTGCATCTGCCCGCAAATCACCATGCGCTTTTTGGCGCCATTCCAGGTATCCGACAGCCATTTTCCTTCAGAAGCTGTCAAGCGAAGTTCGCCTTCTGCCAAGTAAATCCACTGATTCATTTTTTCGGGCGATTCCGTTGTTTCGTAAAGCGGTTCGGTAAACGGAATATTGAGGTGAACAGGGCCTTTGCGTTTTCCGTTTGCGCGTTGAATGGTTTCACAACATTGGCGTTCAAACAACCACTGTTGCTGCTGCGTATGAATCGCATTCAATTGCGCATGCGCCAATACATGTGTGCCGAAAACACCTGTTTGAACAATCGTTTGTCCATCGCCTTGATCAACCCATTCCAACGGACGGTCTGCGGTGAGAACAACTAACGGTACGCCCTGGTAATAAGCTTCAGCAATTGCCGGAAAATAATTCAACGGAGCCGACCCGGAAGTGCAGGCAATGGCCACCGGTTGATTGAGTTGTTGTGCCATTCCCAAGGCGTAAAATGCTGCTGAGCGCTCGTCAGGAATCACATATGTTACAAAATCGGGGTGTTCATCAAAAGCAATGGAAAGAGGTGCGTTGCGCGATCCGGGTGATAAAACGATGTGAGTAATTCCTCCTCTGAGACAGGCATCAACCAGCAATTGCACCTCTAATTTTGCACTTGATTTCATGCTGCTAAAATTACTTATTTTTCATTCGTTTAACAGGTAATTTGAAGGAAATTAAGCGTCAAAAAAACTTCAGTAATCCCGCAATGTTACGGAACGAAATCAATTGAAAATCAATAATTTAATTTGATTCAGCAATGAAAATCACACTTTTTCCATACAATTCAACAACGTTCTGCTTTTATTTTCAGTCTCTTCCCATTCCAGATCGGGGATTGAGTCGATGGTATAACCACCACCGAGGTACAGATACGCCTTTTCCTGCTGCAATTGTGCGCAGCGAAGGTTTACAAACAACCGGCTTTGTGCTTCCTGATACAAACCAACGATTCCAGCGTATAAAAACCGGTCGTGCATTTCACGCGATGTGAGTAAATCGAGTGAAGCCATACGCGGTGTTCCGCAAACAGCAGGTGTCGGATGTAAATCCATAGCGATTTGCCAGGCAGATGGTTCGCCCATTTCTGCTGTGAAATCGGTTTGTAAATGCTGCACAGGTCCTGCGGTTACTACTTTTGGGCCGTCATTTTGTGTGATGGTGCATTGATTTCGAACCAAGGCTTCAGCGATGGCCTGCACCACAAAATCATGTTCTTCGTATTCTTTATTCGTCCACGCAGAAGCATCATTTGCGGAATGCGTACCTGCCAGGGCAATTGTTTTAAGTTGATTATCAGTCGTATTCACGAGCGTTTCAGGTGTCCCTCCTATCCACGTGCCGAATTGAGCGGATGAAATGAGATAGACAAATGCCTTCGGATAAGTTTTTGCCAATTCGTGAAAGAGTTTCTCACTTTTTTCAATCGGAAAAGTGACTGCTTTCACACGTGAATAAACCGCCTTCTTCACTCCCATCACCGGAAACGCATGCAACATGGCTTGTGCTTCGATTTGATAATCGCGCTGTGAAATCACAATGGGTTGATCGGAATGAATGTGCCACAACGGTGTTGATTTCTCTACCGATGGCACAAACTGAAAAATGCGCTGATGCAGAAAATCAGAAACCACAAAACCGCTCGGAACAGTTCCCTGCACGGATTCAAATTGCCCGTATTGCTCAACAAAATCAGCCTCTCCGGGCAAGCGGTAATAAATGCAGTCCATCAGCTTCGTGGAACAATCATGATGGTCAATCGACCGGTACAAACGAGTTTTTCGGTGGTTTGATCGTAAATATCCACCTGCCACACATGCGAGCGTTTTCCGGCGTGAACGATTTTTCCGATAGCTTTTACACTTCCTGATTTTACCGATCCCAAGTGATTGGCATTGATCTCGATCCCAACCGGCGCTTCCTTCGAAAGGTCGATCAGCAAGGTAGATCCCATGGAACCGATCGATTCGATCAGGGCTGCGCTTGCTCCGCCATGCAACAATCCCATTGGCTGATGCGTACGGTGATCAACCGGCATGGTGGCAATCAGGTAATCGTCGCCCAATTCGATACAACGAATATCGAGCACCTCCATGAGCGTGTTTTTTCGGAAAGCATTGATTTGTTCCAACGGAACCTGTTGAAGTTTCATACGGTTGTTTTCTTTTCTGTAAAATTAAACAACGGTTGCGGAAATGCCATACGTTTCCAACATTACCAAAACGTATATAACGGCAATTTCCCTCTCCGCCAAACACAAAGAAGGAAATCACCGACCGATTCGACTTTGTCAGCCGATCGGATATTGTGTTGCAATCAACGGTTTGTAGGTCGTTGTATGATGCTGATAAGAGGCTTGTCCGGGCCAGTTATTTTGTTCATTTACATAGAAAACAGCTTCCAGCACCTGATCGCCGACCGGTTGTGCGTAGTCGTTCGGATCTGCTTTTCCAAACAAATCGTCGAGCACTTCCCTGATCGGATCCAGAATGCTCAATTCGAGTCCATAATACGAATAGATTTCCTTTACAGCATCCAGTCCACCGGAAGGAAAACACAACGGCGCTACATCCAGCGGATTGTGGATTCGCCATGCAAACTGCGGATTGAAGAGTGAATTAAAATATTCCGCAAAACCTGTATCTCCGGAAGTCAATCCGGCGAATGACCAGCAGGCCATGTTGTGAACAAAACCGCCACCGTATAAATAGCTATTCAGGTAGGCAAACATAGGTGGCGTAAGTGTTCCGCCAAGGCTGTGACCTGTTACGTAGAGAAATTTCGGTTGAACCGATTTTAAATATTCTGCAGCATTTTGCCCATTCGAGGTCAATGCAAGTAGTTTGTTTATTCCATTATAAGTTGCATCTGAAATAAGTGCAGTCGACGGTGCAGACGGTACAAGTGAATTAAACGGCATAGTGGTTCCGATCGCAAAATCTTCGCGCAACCACGATTCAATGCTCACCGGGTTGGTTCCACGAATCACAACAGTGTATTCCTGAGTGGCGGGATTCAACGCGATGTACATCAGGCTGTCAGAAAAACGCCAGTCGATGCCATGGTAAGACGGTCCCCAAACAACTTGCAGACCCAGCGCTTCAACAGCCTGGTCAAGATCATCAATGCGTTCGTACGAATATTCGCACAATTCGATCATCGTGTTGGGATAATAATTGTAGTCGTTGGTTGCTAATACAGTTTTCATCGTATTCAGGATTAATGGTTTATAACTTGAAATCAAAAATACACGGCAAAAATGATCCGGCATCGGGTAGTAACACCTAAAATACTGAGGTGCGTAGTTTTACCCGCTTCACATAAAAGGGCGCGTCCTTGCAATAATGAATTAATACTATCTTCGTTCAACAACAATCCATCTTATGAAGCTACTTTCTCAAATCCAGTTTTCGATCAACGGCATTTTCGACCTTTATATCACACAGGGAAGGCGATTTTACGGTTTTAGTATTTTGTTTGCCATTTTATCGAGTATCTGGAGTATAATAATCGGAGGAATTGTTCTTTACATCTATTTCACCATTGCATATACAATGGGAGAAACAAGATTTGATGCAAGTCAAATTTTGTTTGATTCGGGTAATGGAGCCGAATCTCTCCGATATACTTCGGTATTCATAATGATCCTAAACCTGAGTTTATATGCGCTTGCACTCAACCAATTCAAGCGCTCAACCTCTACCCGCATTTCATTCGGAACATTTTTCAGATGTATTCCATCTTCGACATGGCTCACTTACTTTATGTTTGCGGTAGGGGGAGTCCTTTTTATATGTTTGTTATGTGATTCCTTAACACCTTCGAGTCAAATTAACGGCAGTTCTTTGGAAAGAATGACCCGATTATTCAGTGGCTCTTCGTTAGATGAGGTATTTATTTCGTTGGTTGCATTGCTGCTGCAGTTTTCACCGGTTGTTCTTGGGTTTTTCCTCATCCATTTGACTTTCAAACGAAACGGAACGGGATTAAAGAAAAAAGAAATCCTGCATACGCTACTAACCACAGTTATTCTGGCATTTGTCCTTTTTATTTGCGCGTCGAAATTGGTCGAGTTTGTGAATGACTACATCATCCGGTTGATTTCCATTCCGTTTCAGGAAATGCTAATCCCGTCCATTTTATCCATCATGATTTATATATCTCTATTCGGAGTTTTTTACCTCGGATTGGCCGGTTCCTACCTCCTGCCCTTTCTTTTTCATGAAGATAATGCTGATCAAAAACGAGACATGATCCTCAATGAAAATTCACCTATAGACGAATTGTAATGATTGCAGAAACCGAACGACTGATCTTACGGGAAATGACGCCAGATGATGCACAATTTGCGTTTGATTTGAACAGCAATCCTGAAGTGGTACAGTATACAGGCGACGGTCCGTTTGATTCTGTTGAACAAGCGCGAGAGTTCCTGGAAAACTATTCCGATTACCAACGCAATGGTTTCGGGCGCTGGGGAGTTGTGTTGAAAGAAACCGGAAAACTGATAGGCTGGTGTGGTTTGAAACGCGATCGCGAAACTGGAGAAGTTGATCTGGGCTACCGTTTTTTCCAGGAAAACTGGAACAAAGGATTTGCTACAGAAGCTTCAATAGCGTGCCTTGAAATCGGGAAAACCAACTTTGGATTGGAACGTGTTATTGCACGAGCGCGAAAGGAAAATCCTGCTTCGTATAAGGTGATGGAAAAACTGGGTTTTACCTTTGAAAAAGACTATTTGGAAGACGATGAAACGTGGGTGCTTTACGCGATTACTTTGTCAGAATAGTCGTATCGCCTTCTACACCTTTCAGAATTAACTTGCTGTCTTCCTGTTGTAGAATATCAAAAAACGTTGCTTCTCCGCCCGATACAATGGTAATTCTGCTGTTTTTCACGAAGTAAGTCATGTCACTTTCGAAAGCTTCACCGCCAATAATGTAACGGGCACTTCCTGTACCTTCACCGCGTTTTTCCATAGCGAATGTAAAGCTCGCCCCGAAATCTGAAGTGGTTTCAACCCCATTCAATACCTTGGCAGTCCAGGAACCTTCGAGTTTTTTACTAACACGTTGATTTTTAGAGCAGGATAAAGCAATGAATACAATTGCTAAAACGGCGATAAAAGGTTTCATAGTTATTGGCTTTGAAACAAAAATACAGGAAATAAACAGACTTTTTCACATTGGGGATCAATCCTTTTCCAGAATTGTCGCGTCACCATAGTTGTCGGTCAATGTTATTTTCTTTCGGGTGATGTCGTTTATCGTAAACACAATAGCCTCCTGATCAACGATCATGGTGAGGTAATCGTTTTTGATAAAGTACTTCACGCCATAGACTTCATCCTGCCCCCAATCGGTATAAACCATAGTACCTGTACCCTCGCCTTTGGTGTCTTTGTTGAAAGTAAATTTGACTACTTCGTCAGGATCCGGGTTACTTCCCATGAAGACCGTTGCTTTCCAATCACCGTCGATTTTGCGATTGATTCGCTGATCTTTGGAGCAGGCTGTAACTAAAATAAGTGCTGTCAGAATGGTTAAGATGGTACGCATAAAGTGTTTTTTGAGTTAAAAATAATACAACTTCACTTTCCGTTGTGTAGTTTTGAGGAGAACCAATGCCGTGAACTTTCATGCTTGACAAGTCTCTTCAACTGAGTACAGAACGTTTTTTACTGCGTCTGCTTACTACAAATGACGTACCGCAATTGCTTTCGTTTATCGACAACGAACCCGAATTGTGGAAATATGCCTTGGTTCCGTGTAATGACCGGCCTTCGATGCAGCAATATCTCGACGAAGCTTTTGCTGATTATGAAAAAGGAACAGCCTTTCCGTTTGTGGTGATTGATCGCGGCTCGGGAAAGATCGTCGGGTCAACGCGTTTTTATGATTTTCAATCCGGTAACGGTTCAACCTTGCTGGGATATACCTGGTATTCGAAACACCAGCAGGGAAATGGTATCAACTCTCATTGCAAGTACCTGATGCTGCAATATGCTTTTGAAGTATTGCAACTGGAGCGCGTTGAATTGCGGGCCGATTTACGAAACGAACGCAGTATTGCTGCAATGCTGAAAATCGGGTTTACGCAGGAAGGCGTTCTGCGAAATCACTTGCCGGTGGCGGATGGAACGCGCAGGGATAGTATTGTTTTCAGTGCCTTGAAAAGTGAGTGGTTTGGAGGGATAAAAGCGAATTTGGAAAGCGTTATTTCGAGATAAATTTCGCTAATTTGAGTGTTCGCAATATTGCGAACATGCAAACTTTATTTTCAAAACAACCAATATATTTTTCGCCACAGATGTCACCGATTTTTACAGATGATTTCCCGCATTAAATAGATTCGATAATGAATATTATTGCATTCATATCTGTGTTTATCTGAGGAATCTGTGGCCAATTATTCCAACAAAAAAGCCCCGATTCAACATCAGGGCTTTCAGCTATTTATTACAAATTATTTCTTCGCTTTCTCCAGCGCCAGATCCAACACTTCGCGCAAGTTTTTTACATAATGGAAGGTCAATCCTTTGACATAATCGGCGGTGATTTCTTCAATATCGCGGCGATTGCGTTCACACAAAATGATTTCCTTGATATTGGCTCGTTTGGCTGCTAAAATTTTCTCTTTGATTCCGCCAACCGGTAATACTTCGCCACGAAGTGTAATTTCACCTGTCATTGCCAGGTTTTTCTTCACTTTTCGTTTGCTGAATGATGATGCCAGCGACGTTAACATCGTAATCCCGGCACTTGGACCGTCTTTTGGCGTTGCCCCTTCCGGAACGTGAATGTGCACGTTTGTTTCGTCGAACAATTCTTGCGTCAACCCCAACATGTCAGAATGAGATTTCAGGAATTCAAGCGCAATAACCGCCGATTCTTTCATCACATCGCCCAGGTTTCCGGTCAATGTTAGTTTACCTTTTCCTTTGGTAAGCGACGATTCGATGAACAAAATATCACCGCCAACGCTTGTCCAGGCCAAACCTGTTACAACTCCGGGAACATCATTGTTATCGTACTTGGTTTTTTCGCGGCCGGCGCCCAAAATGCTTTGCAATTGGTCCGATTCCACTTTTACCACGTATTCTTCTTCGATGGCCACTTGTTTCGCACGATGACGCGCTAACTTCGCCAGTTGTTTATCCAAACCACGGACTCCCGATTCATTGGTATATTGCTCAACAATTCGTTCCAAGGTTTTCTTATCTACCGTGAGGTGTTTTTTCGTAATCCCGTGTGCTTCCAGCTGTTTTGGCAACAAGTGGTTCTTCCCGATTTCGATCTTTTCCTCTACCGTATAACCGTTCACTTCGATGATTTCCATGCGGTCGAGCAACGGACTCTGAATGGTCGATAAACTATTGGCGGTAGCGATAAACATCACTTTCGAAAGGTCGAATTCGGTTTCCACGTAATTATCGTAAAACGCGCTGTTTTGTTCCGGATCAAGTACTTCAAGCAAAGCAGAAGAAGGATCGCCGTGATTGCTTCGTCCCAATTTATCTACCTCATCCAAAACAAATACAGGATTGGCAGAGCCGGCTTTTTTAATATGCTGGATCACACGACCCGGCATAGCGCCAATATACGTTTTCCGGTGGCCACGAATTTCAGCTTCGTCATGCACACCACCAAGTGACATACGCACGTAATTTCTGCCCAAGGCTTCGGCGATTGATTTCCCCAATGATGTTTTACCAACTCCCGGAGGGCCGTAAAAACACAAAATCGGTGATTTCATGTCGCCTTTCAATTTCAAAACGGCGAGGTATTCCAGAATACGTTCTTTCACTTTTTCCAGACCAAAATGATCGCGTTCCAAAATTTTGGCGGCGCGTTTCAGGTCAAGGTTATCAATTGAAAAATCATTCCATGGCAAATCGAGCAAGGTATCCAGATAATTCAATTGTACGGTATACTCTGCTCCTTGCGGATTCATACGTTGCAATTTGTCCAATTCTTTTTTGAACAGTTTTGCCATTTTCTTGTCCCACTTTTTCTTCGAAGCACGCGTTTCCATATCACGCACATCTTGTTCCTGTGGATTATCGCCCAATTCGTCCTGAATGGTACGAATCTGCTGATTCAAAAAGTATTCGCGCTGCTGGCGGTCCATATCCTGGCGCACCTTGGATTGAATCTCGTTGCGCATTTCGAGCAATTGCGATTCCAACGTGAGGTGTTCCATCACCATTTTGGCGCGCTTGCGGAAATTCAATTCTTCCAGCATGCCTTGTTTTTTGTTCACGTCGGCATTCATGTTGGATGAAATGAAATTCACCATAAACGTCGGACTTTCGATATTGCCAATGGCAAACGAAGCTTCTGACGGAATATTCGGGCTATCGCGGATGATCTGCAACGCCAAATCTTTGATCGAACGGAATACCAAATCCATTTCGGCGTCTTTTTTAGCCGGCATTTCTTCGACCAGAAAACGCACTTTGGCGCGCATATATGGTTCTGTCTGGTATGGTTCAACGATTTCAAAACGACGTTTCCCCTGAATGATTACCGTAGAACTTCCGTCGGGCATTTTCAGCATCCGAATGATCTGGGCAACCGTTCCGACTTTATGCAAGTCAACAAATTCGGGAGCTTCTTCTTCCTGATCAAGTTGTGAAACCACACCGATAATGCGATTTCCTTTGTGTGCTTCCTGGATCAACCGAATCGATTTATCGCGGCCAACGGTAATGGGAATCATTACTCCGGGAAACAGCACATTGTTTCGCAAAGGCAGAATAGGCAGGTCTTCCGGAAAAACTTCTTTGTTCATGTTTTCCTCTTCGTCGGGTGACATGAGGGGTAAAAAATCGGCGTGTTCGTCGATGTCTGCAGACAAAATAAGGCTATGTTCGAATGAATCTTTCATGTATTTTTCGTTATGTTCTGTCGCGCCAAAATGGCAGATTGCTTACCGCTCTTGTTATCGGTAAACGCTGCAATCGTTGTTTTAGCGTAGCGGACATTGATTGTTCAAGAGCCGTGCCAATGGAAGAAAACGGAAATTTTGTCGGGTTTTGTGTCAGTCACATCTAATTTTCCGGGAAGTATTCGAGTGATGATGAAAACGAATAACTTTACCCCGGAACAAGGAAACTCACAAAACTCCTTCACTCACAAACTCATTTCAGCATGAACAACAACGACATCATTCGCCGCATCCGTTACACCTTCGATCTGAACGACGACACTATGATTACGCTTTTCACATCGGCCGGATTGGAAGTGACACGGGCCGATATCAGCGATTGGCTGAAGAAAGACGATGATCCGTTGCAGAAAAAACTAAACGACAATAAACTGGCGTATTTCCTCAACGGTTTTATCATCAAAAAGCGCGGAAAACAAGACGGACCGTTGCCTGTTGCTGAGAAACAACTCAACAACAATATCATTTTCCGCAAGCTAAAAATTGCGTTGGCGCTTCAAGACGATGATATCCTTGAGATTCTTCAAAGTGTCGATTTCCGGTTCGGGAAACACGAATTGAGCGCACTGTTCCGCAAACCCGATCACGATAAATTCAGGCCGTGTAAAGACCAGGTGCTGCGCAATTTCATCTACGGATTGCAGGAAAAATACCGCCCGAACGGCGAGCGCGACTGATCAATTTTGTAGTTTTAGCTAAAATCAATTCGATGAATCAGTTTCGGTACACCATTTTATATGTGAAAGACGTTTCGGCAACGATTTCCTTCTACGAACAGGCTTTCGGGTTTGAGCGTACGTTTATTTCGCCGGATAATCAATACGGAGAACTGAATACAGGTTCAACCACTTTGTCGTTTGCCAACCTGGAATTGGCGCATTCGAACTTACGTAACGGATTTATGGAAAGTGATTCGTCCGAAAAACCCTTTGGAATGGAAATCGGCATTACAACGGAAAACGTAGATGCAACTTTAAAACAAGCAATCGCAGCAGGAGCAACGTTACTGGAAGATCCAAAAACAAAACCATGGGGACAAGTTGTGGCTTATGTGCGCGATTTGGATGGTTTCCTGATTGAGATTTGTACGCCGATGGGGTAATTTGCAGAGATTATCAAATCATTTTCCAACCATACCACTTAAAAAGTATCAGCCTTTCCAAAGACACACCTATGAAAACATTTCTACTCTTTGTTATTACGACATTGGTTTCAACCGCCACTTTCAGCCAAGACTCCTTGTATTCCAAAGTATTTTACGACCTTCAATCACTTGAAGGTGAAGCTAGTTGCCTGAGTTTTCAGGATGGTGTTTTGTTGGTAAGCAGAGATGTGGAAGGAACAAACATCTTGTTACTTGACTCGCTCGGCGAGGAAATCTGGTCAAAAAATCTTACGTATGTGAACGGGGTACCCAATTTTCATTTCAATCAGGCCATTCAAACGCTTGACTCCTGCTTTCTTTTGGCCGGACGCGCCTATAATCAGGAAGACAGTAAATACGAAGGTTTCCTTGCGAAGATCAATCAATCGGGAGATACTGTCTGGACGCGCACTTTTACGACCAACGGATTGGCCGCAATGCAGTATGACGCCTCTGATATTTACTCTATTGTGCAGCAATCCGATTCTTCTTTTGTATTTGTAGGAACGGCAGGCACTCCCGGTGAAGATCTGGATCAGCGAATGCTAATGGGCAAGATTGATTTTAACGGTGAATTGGTTTGGTCTAACGTTTATGAATCATTTGCTTACAGTGTAAAACCAAGAAAAATTGTGACAGGACCGAACAACACCTATTTTATTACCGGTCAATTGTACGATGAAGTAGTCTCTAGCTTTTACAATGGTTTTTTAACTGAAATGACTGAGTCGGGAGATTTGATTTGGGCAAAAACAATCCTCAGTTTAAGAATCCACGATTTTGTTCTTCAGGACAGCGCCTTGTTTTTTACAGCGGAATCAGACCAATCGCAAGAAACGTTTTTGCTTAAAACCGATTTATCCGGAAATGCCATTTGGAACAATCTTTATAATTGGTATTCCGGAAGTCCTGACGAGAAGAGTATTCACTTAACCGCGCTGTCTGACCACCATTTACTGATGTACAATCATAATCAGTACGGATCAGCAGCTATGTTTAAAGTGGATACCGCCGGAAATTTTATCGAGAGTAAGAATTTGTCTCTGGGAACCCAAAACATTTTCGAAAGAGCCAATAAAGGTGTTTACATTACCGGAATTGGTCCATTGTTCGGCATTCGAGCAGATATCTATCAGCCTCAGGTTGGTGTTATTAAAACGGACTCGTTGTTTCAGCAATCGTTTTGTATCCAACAAGCAACACCGTTGGACGGTTTACTTATGCCGACGATGATCGATACCTTATATAGCTTATTGATAAGCGATACACTAATTCCCAGATCAATTGAAATCACAACATATTTCTATGAATCTAGCAGTTTTGAAGGCTGTGTTTCTTATTTAGGTGGAATTGAGGAAACAAATCTGTTGGTTTTTTCCGTTTATCCGAACTCGTCCACAGGCATTTTCAATATGGAACAGGAAGCTCCTGAAGCACTAAAAATAAGCGTTTTTGATTCACAGGGAAAAGTGATCGCCCAGCAAAAAATGAATGATTATTCTTCAACAATCGATTTATCACAGCAGGCAGATGGCATTTACTTTTACAAAGCTGTCAGTTTGGATAATCGTATGAAAACAGGGAAACTTATTGTTGCAAAATGATGTTGCACGGGAAAATTACTTCGCCAACTCTTCAAAAATAGCGAGATCGCCTTCGGTTAATTGCAGGCCTCTGCGTCCCATCATCTGATTGGCAGCTTCGATTGCTTTGTCGAGTTTAAATGGGACCAATTCATCGGCACCGCCCCACGAAAATGAGGGCAGGAATTTAGCTGGAAATCCGCCGCCATAAATATTGCATGAAACGCCCACAACTGTTGCTGTATTGAACATCGTATTGATGCCGCATTTGCTGTGATCGCCCATGGTGATTCCCATGAATTGCTGTCCGGTTTCTGCTTCGGTTTGCGTTTCATACGAATACGAACGAACCGGACTGTAATTGTTTTTGAGATTAGACGTATTGGAATCAGCACCAAAGTTGCACCACTCGCCTACCAGTGAATTTCCTAAGAAACCATCATGTCCTTTATTGGAATAGGCCTGAAACACTGAGTTAGTGACTTCACCACCCACTTTGCAGTACGGACCAATCGTTGTAGCTCCGTAGATTTTAGCACCCATTTTCAAAACGGCATGTCCGCCCAATGAAAACGGTCCGCGCACCAAACAACCTTCCATGATTTCGGCATCTGCGGCAATGTAAATTGGTCCGGCAGTTGTATTGAGAATACTTGCTTCCACTTGTGCGCCTTCTTCCAGGAAAATTAGTGCTTCGTTCCCGATAACAGTGTTTGTTTCCGAAAGCGGTTGCGATGACCGGCCACCTGTGAGCAGGAAAAAATCGGCCACCAAAACTTCATCATTCAGTGCATATAAATCCCAACGCTGATTGATGACAATTGGTTCCTGTCCGGTAAACTGAATTTTTTCTGAAGCTTTCCCCTTGCGTGCCAGCCAGTTTTCGCCCATCATCAATTGCTGATCTTCACCCAAACAAACAATTGCTGCTGCTAATTCTTCATTGGGAATAACGGCTGCGTTGACTTCTACCGTTTCTGAAGCGTCGACCCGTGGGAATTTCTTCGCCAAATAGGCTTCGGTATGAAACGAAATGGTGGCTTCGGGAATCCACTTTGCCCAGCGTTCGGTGTTGGTTAAAATTCCCATGCGCAAATCACCCACCGGCCGTGTAAGCGTCAGTGGTGCGAAGCGCAAGTGTAAACCGTTATCGTGCAAGATGATGTTCATGTTGTAAAATTAGGGAATTCATGTAAGGTAAGTCAAATCCTCTTTTACGCGTGATCCAAAATTGTTGTTGAAGGTGCGGGTGTAGCTGGTTTTGAGATGGTATACAAGCCCAGGAACGTCAATAATCCGTTCAGAATCAGCATTTCATTCCCGAAAATGTAACCACCTTTCCACGTTCCGTCGGGTAATAATTCGGCGCCTGTCATCGCTTGCGAATATTTGCTGATGAAGAAACAAATCACAGGAACAATTACACACACAAACGGAACCAGGTATTCGGTCAGTCGACGTTTTAGGAAAATTCCGAAGGCAAACAAGCCCAATAACGGTCCGTAAGTATAGCCGGCGATTTTCAGAATCAACGTAATAAGATCGGTTTTCGGATTGGCGTCTACATACCATTTTGTTCCGAAAATAATCAGCAGGAATGCGAGCGAGAATCCAATGTGGACAATCAATTTCATTGTTTTTTTCTGCTTTTCTTCCCGTTTATTGAAATTGAGGAAGTCGATGCAAAAACCGGTTGTTAAAGCCGTCAACGCACTATCGGCCGAAGCATAGGAAGATGCGGTGATTCCCAACAAGAAAAACACACCTGCGATGGTCCCGAAATTATTAAATGCCAGGGTCGGGAACGTATGATCGGTATTGGCCGGCAAGGCAACACCCGTGGAGTTTGCGTACACGTATAACGCGCCTCCTAGCAGGAGGAACAAGAAATTGGTGATCACCAAAATAGTCGTAAACGAGTACATGTTTTTCTGCGCATCGCCGATGGATTTACAGGTCAGGTTTTTCTGCATCAAATCCTGATCAAGTCCCGTCATTGCTATTGCTAAGAACATTCCCCCGAAAAATTGTTTGGGAAAAAACATCGGCGAATTGGCGTCGTCGAAGAAGAAAATGCGCGACATGGAATAACCGTTGGTGGTTTTGGAGTTCGTTATTTTATCATACAATCCACTGAAATCCACATCCAATGCATTGGCGATAATAATGGTACAAATCACAACTGAACTCACCAAAAAGATGGTTTGGAACGCATCGGTATAAACAATGGTTTTCACCCCACCTTTGAAGGTATACACCCAAATCAGCGCGACCGTTGTAACAGCAACCACCCAATACGGAACGCCCAGTTGGTCGAACAAAAACAATTGCAAGACAACCGTTGCCAGGTACATTCGCACGGCAGAACCTAATGTTCGTGAAAGCACAAAAAATGCGGCGCCAGTCTTATAACTCACTATCCCGAAACGCTGGTTCAGGTATTCGTAGATAGAAGTCACGTTGAGTTTGTAATACAGGGGCATCAGTATTTTCGCAATGACCAAATACCCTAAAATGTATCCCAAAACAATCTGGAAATAGCCCATTCCTTCAGAAGCTACTTTACCGGGAACGGAAATAAACGTAACGCCCGAAAGCGAAGTTCCGATCATTCCAAAAGCTACCAAATACCAGGGACTTTGACGATTACCGGTGAAAAATGTATCCGTATTCGCTTTTCGGGAAGTCAGGTAGGCGATCACAATAAGGGCTGCAAAATACCCGACAAGAATAATTGCTACAAGTGTTGGAGTCATGGTAACAAATGTAGTAATTCAATGGAATATCTATTTATAGCGAAACACATCACCACAAAGGCACAAAGAAAAAAGACTATTTTGACTTGTTAATAGAACACAAAGGCGGTTTAGGTAGAGTGTCTTTGTGTTCTTAACATGTCTATTCTTCAAAAAAACTTTGTGCCTTTGTGGTGAGATTTTTCACTTATTTTTGGAGTGATGACTATAAACGGAAAAGAACAGCGACTGGCCGAATTTGTGTTGATTTTGTGGATGACACTGCAATCCTTCTACTGGATTTCATTATTTGATACCACTACCATGCTCATGCCTTTACTGCTTGCTTTCGGGTTGAATTTCGGATTGGCAGTCTTGCATTTGTGGTTTTTCTTAACGCATTCAACCGGTAAACGACGATGGTTGCTCCTTGCTCAGGGTGTTGTGACCATTACTTTTTCAATCGTTGTTTATTTGCTGGTGCAAAACTGTGGTTGTTACGTGATTACGTGGTTTGATTTTCTTCCGAATGGGTTGACGCTGGTGTTGCTGGGGATTGTGGGGTGGCGGTTTGTGCGGTGATGGTTATTGGTGCTTCATTGTATTCAATAGCTCGGGAGGCATCCCGAGCCTACAATGAATGCGTCCCGAGCCTACGTCTGTAACTTTTTGACGGGTTGTGTGTCTTACCAACAACAAACAATTATTGCATGGTTCGATTGCTACTTATTCTGTGTTTTATTCCTTTTTCTTCGGCGGTTTTTGCCCAATTACTGAAAGGCCAGATAACCGACGCATCCGGTGAACCCATTCCCTTTGCGCGTGTAGGAATCGAAAATACCAGTTACGGAACCGTTGCCAATGCTCAGGGGAATTTCCAACTGGAATTGACCTATAACAGCTATGTCGTGACTTATTCCGCCATGGATTATGAAACAATCAGCGAGAAAATCGAGATCAAACAAGACGTAACGCTGGTAACCATTGTACTGAAAGAAGAGGCGACTGAACTGGAGGAAACCGTGATCACAGTGAAATCGCAAAAAAATCTCGGAAAAGAGATCATGAAACAGGTCATTGACAAGCGTTCGTATTTCCGTGACCAACTTTCCGAATACCAATGCAATACCTATTGTTTTACTTCGCTCGAAAAAGAAGAAGCTGACAGCATTAAGACAGACAGCATCATTTCCCGCAAAAAAATGAACCTGGTTGAATGGAACGGAACTTCCTATTACAAGGCTAATAATCGCTACAAAGACGTAATCACAGCTTTCATTGATCTTACAGAACCGGCCCAGAATACAGGAAGCGTGGTCGTGGTAACTGGCGGCATGGACGATGATATTCTGGAACCATCAACCGGAATAGAGGTCAATCCGTACCTGTTTGTCAACGGAATAAAAGATGCCGATATCAATATCTTCGACAACCTGATCGAAGCGCCGGGTTTATCAATGCGACCGCTCATTTCGCCGATGGCTTACAACGCTTTTTTGTACTATAATTTTTACGTTGAAAGCTCCTTTTACCAGGATGATCAGAAGATTTACCAAATCAGAGTTGAACCGCGTTTCAGAGAAGAAGCACTGTTTGAAGGCTCGCTGTACATTCGTGATACATCGTGGGAATTGGTTTCATACACGCTCAGTATCAACAAAGGCGCCCTCACCTATTTCAAGGAAATGCACCTGGTGGCTGACTTCGAAAAAATGGGACCGCGCATTGTCCCGACCCGCCGTGAATACGTTTACCTCATCAAAGAAGGCAAGAAAAAAATCCACGGAAATGTGCGTCTGATGCATTCCGATTACGGCTTCGCGATTGAAGATAACAACGGGAAATTCTGGCTGGAATCAACTGTTTATACGCCTGAAGCTTTCAACAGAGATTCGGCGTATTGGAGTAGTATTCGTCCTTTTCACCTCAAACAGGAAGAAATCAATTTCATTCACCAGCAAGACAGTATCGCGAAATATTACGCCAGTGAAGCCTACTTAAAAAAACAAGACAGCACTTATAACACACTGAATGTCTGGGACTTTCTATTCAACGGTGTCGGCTTCAGAAATACGTTTAAAAAACAGGAATTTTACATCGGTGGATTGATCGAGCAGGTTGTGCCATTCGGTGTGGGCGGTTACCGTCACAAGCTCGATGTAACATATGAAAAAGGCTTTAAGAACAACCACGAGCTATTCATCAATCCGATGGTCGATTACGGATTTCACAACAAAGATTTCAAAGGGCAATTGGGTGTTTCGTACATGTACAATCCGCGGCGATTCTCAAAGTTTTTCATTGAAGCAGGTGATGTCTACGATTTCGTAACTGGTTACCAGAGCATCCAGGGAACATTTGCTCCGGCCAACCGCGTTCGCAACCGAAAACTGGAAATTTACCATCGCCTGGAACTCATCAACGGATTGTATTTCAAAGCCGGAATCTTTTACTCAAACCGTTCGTCGATCGACAACATCGAATACCCGAGCTGGGTTGATAATTTCGGTTTTTTCTCGAAACCAGAGCCGTTTGAAGGGTACAAAATCTTCATGACTGATTTCGAGTTTTCGTATCATTTCCGCCAGAAATACATTCTGAAAGGCAATCAGAAAATTATCGTGGGTTCGCAATGGCCGGTGCTTTCGCTTCAATACAAAAAAGGTATTCCGAAATTATTCGGCGGGCAATCCGACTTTGATTTCATGGAATTGCGTGTGACGGATGAGATCAATCTGAATTCATTGGGACAATCTGAATTCAAGTTTATAGCAGGATCGTTTCTTCGAAAATCGGATTTGCGATTGATCGAACACAAGTATTTCCGTACGTCGGATAAATTTTTCTTCTCAAATCCCCTCAACTCACAGCAATTACTCGATACGGCGCTCAATACGGCGAATAGTTACATCCAGTTCAATGCGATTCACCATTTCAACGGGTTTTTCCTCAACAAAGTTTGGTTGCTCAATCGCCTGAAACTGGAAGAAACCGTGGGCGGAAGTTTCCTTGCCATTCCGGATGCGCATTTTGTGCAGGCCGAATTGTATGCAGGAATAGAACGTGTGATCCGGATTCGCAAGCAGCGGTTTAAAGTTGGTGTTTATGCCGTAACTGCTGCTTCATCGTTTAGTAAGGCCGATGTTCAGTTGAAGGTGGGGATTAACTTTTATGATTCGTTCAGACGGACGTGGGATTATTAAGAACCAAAAAAATTACCACATAGACCACATAAGAAAACATAGAAAATAGATACTTAAAACCTATGTTACCTATTGTGTTCTATGTGGTTAAAAATAAAGAATCGATTAAATGGTAAATTGACTGAATTTAATCTTGCGTTAAGGTTAAATAAAAAAGAGGCTAACCGCGACAATCAGCCTCTTTTTTTGCGCTTTTTTGGGTCTCTTCTAATCCCCTAACTAAAAATGGACTCATTAACGTGAAGCGATAATGAATGCCCTAATTTATTGAATATAAAACAATTGACATCAAAAAAGTTTTACTTTTTTTCCTCAAAACGAAAAATTCAGTAATTACCGAAGACCAAATCTCATTATCTGCATCGGTATACCGATAAATGGTAAAGCGGAAAACCGAAGATTCTGAAAACGGCGGCAAAAAACGGTTGCGTGAAACCGAAATTCCCCAAAATCTAACCTGAAATCTCATTAATTATCACGAATTAATCATGGCACTCTAGTTGCATAGACGATTTGATCTATTTTTACAAACTGAGTTGCTTATGCATTGGAAAAACTACACTGTACTGCTTTTTTGCTGGATAATTGCTTCAACTTCGTTTGCCGAAGATGATCCGATCCGATTATTGGAGCAAAAATTATCGCGTCGTGAAGACACTACTCAGGTAAATCTGCTCAACAAGCTGTGCTGGCACTACCGCCACGTTAACCGCAAAAAATCGCACTACTTTGGCGAAAAAGCCATGTTCCTGAGTCGAAAAATCCGCTATTGGAACGGTTTGGCGTATGCTTACAAAAACCAGGGAAGCGCTTTCGCCAGTGAATGCAACTACAAAAAAGCACACGAACACCTTTCAAAAGCACTGTTTCAGTTTACGGAACTCAACAACCGTGTAGAGATCGGTAACATCTATAATCTCATGGGTTTAAACCAATGGGAACAGGGAAATTATGACAGCGCCCTGGTGAACTACGATGCTGCTATGAAGGAATTCAGGCGCATGAACGATCAGGAAGGAAAAGCCATCATCTACAGCAACAAAGGCATTGTTTATTATGAACTGGCGAAATACGATCTTGCCGTTGAAAACTACCTGAATTCACTGAAAATTGCAAAAAAAATCGATTACAAAGACGTATTGACAAGCGCTCATTTAAATGTGGGAATCGTTTATTCTTCCATGGGGCATATCGAAAAAGCATTGTTTCACTACAAACAGGCAATGCGCTACGATGAAAACATTGATCATTTTGCTACGAGGGCCAAAATATTCACCAATATCGGTGTGTGTTATTTCAGAATGCAGCAACCCGATAGTTCGCTCTATTACCACGAAAATGCGATGAAACTCTATCTAATCACTAATGACCAAAAGGGGATTTCGCATTCGTTAATGAATATCGGAAGCATTTATCAGCAACAGAAAAATTACCCCAAAGCCAACGAAAATTTCCTGGCGGGATTGGCTATGAACCGATCCGGTGACAATAAACTGGGACAAATCTTTGCGTTGAGTTCCCTGGGGAAATTGCATGCCGAACAAGGGAAAGACACCTCGGCAATCAGTTATCTCCGCGCAGGTTACGATCTGGCATTACAAATTCATTCGCTGCAATACCAGGTTGAACTGAGTTTATTGCTGGCCCAACTTTACGAAGAAACAAAGGATCATGAAACATCTTCTCGATTTTATGGCATTTACGCGAAAGCCAATACACAGCTCATGCGCGAAATGACGAGCCAAAAGCTAACGGACCTGCAAATTGCCATCGCCACACAGGAGCAACAGGAACAGATTTCATTGCTGCACGAGGAATCGCAGATCAGTTCTACCCAAAAACGTTGGTTGCTCGGCGGCGGAATTTTAGTGATCGTGGCCGGAATCATTATCCTGGTGACTTTACGCAAAAAACACCGGAACGAAAAACAGCGATTGGAAGAGGAACTGGTTTCGAACCAAGCTGCTTTGCAGGAATATATCCAGCATTTACTGGAAAAAAATGCCGTTATCGAAACATTGCAGTCGCAATTGGAGGAAACACCGGAAACAGAGCCGCTTCATGATCCACGGATCGAGCAACTGAATCAACTCAGCACCGCACGATTGATTACCGACGACGATTGGGAAGAATTCAAGCGACGCTTTGTTCTTGTCTACCCTGTTTTTATGATCCGTATGAAAGAACGATTCAACGGAATTACACAGGCAGAACTGCGACTGGCCTCACTCATCGTATTGCAATTATCTTCGCGCTCCATTGCATCAATGCTGGGTATTTCGGCCGAAAGTGTCAAAAAAGCCCGTCAACGCTTGCGCAAGAAAATGGATCTTTTGCCGGAACAGGATTTGGATCGGTTCCTGGTTGATTTTGCGAAGCAGTAAGTTGATTGAGTTGATCAGTTATTAAGTTCGGTTAGTTGATGTTTACCGAAGTTTTAGTTTCACTAAAAAGCGTTCGTAATATTGCGAATTCCCGAATAAGAAAATTTCCGAGTTCCCGAATTTCATTTTAAAATTCCTGCAAAATCCGCGAAACTGGTCATGATTAGCTCGTAATATTGTTAGCCAACGACCTAAACCCGTCAAACTTAACAAGCATAATATCAATAACTTAAATCATTGTACCCCGCTTTGTACCCCCACAAAAAAGACACTTAGCCTATTTGTTGCTGTTTATTTGCTGAAACAATTAAAATTCATTTATCATGAAAAAAACAATTACCATTTTAGCATTTATCGCAAGTGCTTTTTCAGCAAATCAAGCTATGGCTCAATATGATTTGTCTATCGGAAACATCGATGCAGGTTTCGATTCTTACAACTCAAGTACAGGTGTGATCACCGGTATTTATTTCGATGCGTTGAACAACGAAAGCGATGCTGTCGGTTCATTTGAGATTGGGATTTATCTCATCGATGCTTCTAATTCCGACCAGTACCTGATTCACACCATTAACAGTAATGGTCAGAATGGTTACACGGCGGTGACTTACTCCGGGATCAATATCGACATCAACAACACAAACGGAATTCCGGCCGGTGATTATCGCTTGGGCGTAAGTATCGACGACGATGAAGATATTTCGGAAACGGATGAAAACAACAACGGTTTGTACATTACACCGCAAGGCGATAACCTGAGCTACACTCCTGGTGGCAGCAGCGCGGGTGTGAATGATCTTGGTGTAAACGCATTGACAGTGTTCCCGAATCCTGCAGCAGAAAATGTGACTGTTTCATGGGAAAACAATCCGTTCAACACCGTTTCTGAGTTAGAAATCCGAGATTTAAACGGTCGATTGGTAACAGCTCTTGCTGTTGAAAACAACCAAACAACAGCCAACTTTACCGTTTCGGACCTTACTCCGGGAATTTACGTAGTGGCGCTTCGTTCCGCGACGACAATCAGTACTCAAAAATTTGTGAAGCAATAAAAACCTTTGTTAGGGTTGGGTTTATAAACAAAGAAGCGACCGGTTTGCATAAGGCAGATCGGTCGCTTTTCGATGACTGGTTCAACACCAAACTGATAAGACGAATAATCAGTAGTGAAATAAAAACAATAAACCAGGATCGAATTTTAATTAAAAATGTACGGTCAGTCCTAATTGTGCCTGAATCTGCGAAAAGTAAATCTTCGATTGAACTTTATCCATTTCTATCGGTGTTGCTTCGGTTGGAGTTCCTCCGGTTGGATAAACTGTTCCGTAACTTCTTAATTTGTCGCCAAGTTGCGAACGCAAAATACCCGCGTTAAACTCGGTAAAAAATGAAAAGCGTTTATTTAATTGATAGCGAATGTTTGCAAAACCATTCACACCGTATATCAATCCGCCATCCATACTCAGTCTGTACAACGAATATTGAGTCATCGTTTCATCACTGAATTCAGCATAATACAACGTTTGTTTAAAATCACTTATGATGTAAAACGGCAATTCTGCTCCTCCGGTTAGTGTCAATTTTCCTAATTGCTCTGTCAGTGCGATCGATGGGGCGATTTCCAATAATTGCTGCTCGTCATTGAATTCCCAATAACTTGGTTTATAATCTTGTACCGATTCGTTGTTTCGCTGCCCGAAGCCAATTCGCAATCTACACTGCAGGTTCGATTTCAGGGCATAACTCGTTGTCAGATTGTATTTCAAATTCAATAATTTTCCTTCGGTCGCGTCGTCCTGGTAAGCGGTTTCATGCGCCGGATAATAAAATCCGTTAAGTACCTGGTCCACTTGTCCCTGATTGGATAAACTGAGTGAAACGCCCCATTTTTCCTGGGCCGAAGTTGTAAAGGTGAGGAATAGAAAACCTATTAAGGCTGATTTAATCATAAACTGGAAGATTGATTTCGTATAAAACAGAACGTTTAACGCCAAAACAATTGAAAGATTGTTTCAGGAAGGTTATTGTCCGAATTATTCCTGGGCAATTATCAGCGTACTTTCCGATCGGGATTCTGGCTTAAAAAAGCGCTCCAGCCACCAGCTTTCGATTTATTGTTTTCACCGATTCCTTTCGAAAAATGGTGACAAACTGCCGCTGCCAGTCCATCGGTGGCATCCAGGTATTTGGGCATTTCTTCAAATTTCAACAAGGTTTGCAGCATGGCCGCCACTTGTTCTTTCGACGCATTTCCGCTTCCGGTAATGGCTTGTTTGATGCGCTTAGGCGAATATTCTTCGTAAGGAATATCACGACGCAAAGCAGCCGCAATGGCAACTCCCTGAGCGCGCCCCAATTTCAGCATCGATTGCACATTTTTTCCAAAAAACGGTGCTTCAATAGCCATTTCATCGGGTTTGTATTCTTCCATCAAACCGTCGATACGATCAAAGATCCGCTTCAGTTTATCGGGCTGATTTGTCAGCTTATTGAGTTGGATAATCCCGAAATTGAGCATCTCCAGTTTCTTCCCCTTCACATGAATGAGTCCGTAGCCCAGCACCGTAGTTCCGGGGTCAATTCCAAGAATTATTTTATCTTCGATCATTCAGTATGAATTCAGCTTCTAAAACTAGGAAAAATGTGCGAGTGAGCAGAACCGTTTTGAAAGTGGTTTTACTACTGGCATTACTTAGTTTCATTACGTGGCAACTCATTTCGCAGGATTGGTCGAAGATGAATGCTTTTCATTTGAAAAATCCGGTTTACCTGATTTGTGCCGTGGTTTTGGTAATTGCCAATCAGGGATGCGAATGGTTCAAATGGAAACTCGTGGCAAAATCACTTACTACCGACCCGAAACTGATCCGTAATGCATTTTTCAGTGGAATAGGAACCGGTTTCATGACACCCAACGGCTGGGGCAATTTTATGGGACGCATGGTTTATTTCCGCAAGCGCGATCGGTTGTACATTATCTTTTCCTCCTTTATTTCGAATGTGAGCCAGGTATTGCCAACCGTGTTTTTCGGAGCCGTTGCCTGTATTTACAGTGATCGGTTAAATCTAAGTATCGGCGGTTCTGTTTTAGGGATTGGAATCCTAATTCTAATCGCTTTCTTCTTTGGTGAATACCTGATTCCGCAACGCAAAACCCGCAATCAAACACTTCGAAAATTGCAGTGGATGAAACAACGTATGAGCGGTTTACGCCTGCCACTTTTTTTGTGGAGCAATCTGCGTTTCATCATCTTTTCGGCGCAATACGTACTGCTTTTCATGGCTTTCGGATACACCGATTATTGGTTCCTTGCAATTCACGTTTGGCTGATTTTCCTGCTTACTTCGTTTGTTCCGTCCTTGTGGTCGGGTAAATTGCTCATCCGCGAAACCGCCGCTATCTTTGCTTTCAAAGGTTCCATGGTGGCTATTCCGGATGTTGTATTGGTGAGTTTGCTCATTTGGGTGTTGAACATCATTTTACCGGCATTGGTGAGCAGTTTGGTCTGGATTCCGGTTTCAAAAAACAAACAACAGGCGCATGTGGTTGATTAGCGGTTGGTTTTTGGCGTATTCCTGTTCCATCATGGGATTGATTTTCGGGATTCAGCGATTGCGGGCCGAACGGAAAGTAAAAAAGTGCGTGTCGATTGACCAGATCACCGTTTTGGTGCCGTTCCGAAATGAAGCGCACAACCTCAAAGCTTTTTTCGATAGCATCCGAAGTCAGAAATACCAGCCAATTCAATGGATTTTTGTGAATGATCATTCCACGGATGATTTCCGGTCGTTGTTTGCCGAAATGAGCATCTTCCCTATTCGTTTATTGAATTTACCCGATGAACAGGAAGGAAAAAAAGCAGCACTTCGGTTTGGAATGGACCACACAACCACCGATTATTGCCTTACAATGGACGCCGATGTGACGTTCGGAAGCGATTACATGAAACAATTACTCACGGTTCCGGCTGCAGATTTGGTGATCCTTCCGGTTGAAATGACATCCCAGCGCTGGTGGCACTCGTTTTTTACGCTGGAATATTTGTTTACCACTTTGCTCAATCGCGGAATCGCAGGCTGGTCGCGTCCGGTGAATGCCAGCGGCGCCAATCTTTTGTTCCGGGTTGATGTGTTTGAGGAAACCGATGATTACGAACACCACGAACATGTTGCCAGCGGCGATGACATGTATACGCTCCGTGCGTTCCGCGACGCCAACAAAACCATCGAGGTTGTCGAAAATAAAGCCCTGACAGTCTCTACAGCAACCCCATTGACCATCGGACAAACAATGGACCAACGCGTGCGCTGGCTAAGCAAAACCGGCCATGTGGGCGATTCACTGAACACCTTTTTAGGTTTCTGGGCCGTTGCCTTGCACATGGGCTATTTCCTGTTGCTGATTCTCACCTTTTTTGCTCCTGCATTGTGGCTCACGCTGTTGGTGATTGTCTTAAAAACCGCTTTTGATTTCGCGCTCATTCGCATGACAGGAAAACCCTGGAACCTGGAAACCATCAGCGGATTGATCTTATTTGAATTGTTTTACCCGCCTTATTTGTTCGCATTATTGGGATCGTCGCTGTTTGCGCAACCGGAATGGAAAGGACGGTGATCTTGAATTGAAAATGTAAAATTCAAAATTGAAAAGAGAAGCCAACTTTTCAATTTTACATTTTCAATTTATAATTTTACTCAAATGCTATTCGAATATCCCAAATCTCTTTTCACCTTGTTTTTCAACGGCACATAGGTCAAAAAAAACGCTATCCCACCGGCTGTTATTCCCATGATAATTGGGTTTCCAGTTTGCAGATAAGCCACAATCCCAAAGATATTCGGGCCTTCGAGCAATGCCATTCGGATGATTGTCGAGGATCTGTATTTCGCCAGTTTATCGTCTAAATTTTCGGTGGTTCGGAGGTCTGTCTTCAATTTATTCCAAAAGAAGAAACCACCAGCAATTCCTGCGCTGATCAGGCCAATTGTGAGGTACAAAAACACAGGATCTTCATTGGCAACCACCACCGGTTTCAACACAAAAAAGGCAACTCCGACAAAGGCCAGTTGTCCCATTATCAATCCGGCAAAAATGACTGTCAGCATGGTGGAAAAGCTATCCAGTTTTTGAGTATTGTCTTGCATAATTGTAGTGTTTAGTTGAGTGAATCTGAGTTAAATATAGAAAATAAAAAAGGGTCGCGATAAATCACGACCCCACAATAGTGAATTTTTCTATTTCAATCAGAAAGGTAGATCATCATCATCACTTGCAGCTGTAGAAGCCGGAGTAGCAATCGGATCTAAACTCATGGCACTTGGTCCGCCTTGTGGAATACCACCACCTTGCGCTACCGCACCAACTTTCTCCAAACGCCATGCATCCAATGTGTTGAAGTAACGTACTTCACCCTGAGGACTTGTCCACTCACGGCCACGCAGGTTAAACGACACTTCGATTTGATCGTTTACATTCAAGGCATCCAACAAATTGCATTTGTCTTGTGTCAATTGAAATAAAATATCTTGTGGATACATGCTCGACGCATCGGTCAAAACAAACTCGCGTTTCGAGAATTTCTCCGATACCTGAACAGTATCATTCTTTACTTTTAATGTTCCGGATAATTTAAACATGTTATTGGTTTTATTCTTTAATCGTTAAATGAGAGCAGGGTCATCCATGCTCCTTCTATATTGTTTTCGGCAATAAGTTGTTGTGCACGCTGATGCAATTCCAACTCCAATTTTGCCGGTTCGTCTTCTAAAGTTAGGAAAAAATCACTTAATTCCAACAACTTATACTCGTTTACATCGGTTTCATTTGGCAATTCGGTTACTCCGGCCAATTGCGCCAAGTCATTCCGTGTAAGCACTTTACTATTGAGAATATCTTCGGGCAGTTGATCAAAACCGATCCCGATCGTTGTAAGGGGTTTGGTCACTTCAAACATCGACGCTTCGTTGGCGTGACAGTACCAATTTCCGCCCATACGAGCTACAAGATTGATCTTTTTCTGATCGATCATGCCGTTTTCGTCGAGTACCGCTTCGCTGATGTGAATTTTGGTCACTTCGCAAATTACGAGGTTTCCGGCTCCACCCTGATCACCCAATTCGATTACCTGATTTACCTTGCATTCAAACTGTACCGGTGATTCCAACACGCGCATCGGACGAATGGTTTCGGAAGCTACAGGCGTAAACCCGGCTTTCACAAATTCATCCACTCCGGGAGCATACGGCGAACTGCTGAGGCTCATTTGGTGCAAAATGTCGTGGTTCACAATGTTGATCACCACTTCCGGAATTTGCTTTACGTTGTTGTAGGTGTCTTTCGTGGTATTCGTGCGACCGTTTCGCGCCGGAGAAAAAATCAAAATGGGTGGCGCAGCGCTGAATACATTGAAAAAGCTGAATGGCGAAAGGTTGTTGTTCCCGTTTTCATCGATCGTAGAGGCAAACGCAATCGGACGCGGACCAATAGCCCCAAGGAGGTATTGATGCAATTTCGGAATGGGTAATTCTTTCGGATCGTACGTCACCATGAACAAACAATTTTGGGCAAAAATACGGAAATGAACAGGTGGTTGGGAAAGGAGATTTCAGATTTAATTAACAATATGGCGAATTATGAATCCGGCAATTATGAATTATGAAGGGAAGTCGCCTTGATAATTTTAGCAGTCATCATTGATAATTGAAGTGATTTAGTATCATTGCAAAAAATCAATCACATGAAATCAACTGTTCCATTCCTGACCGGAATTTCCCTGTTAACCATTTTGCTCACTAGCTGCGGCGATTCTGCTGAAGAAAACATGGAAACAAAAGCGGATATTTATTTGGCAGAGGCATCCCAATCGACAACAATCGATCAGTTAGATCTCGGGAATCAAGATTATTCTGCATTCAGGGAAATGGCCGAGGACCGCAGTTTAGACCCTTTGCGCCTGCAACGAATTCGTGAATCGTTGAAATTTTTGAATGAAGTCAATGAATTATGCGGTGAAACAATCGGCAAGTTGGAAAACTATAAAAGCACGTTATTAAAGCAGGTAGGGGTAAACGCCTCACGCGATATCACTGAAGCTTACGAGGCACGGAACCCGCTTTCTCCTTCGGTATATGACCTCTCGAAATTAGATCCCAATAAGAAGATCAACAATTGGGTGGCAGATGGTGAAGCACTTTTTGCACTCAGACAGCAATTCCGAAAAGAAGCCATGCAGTTGTTTATGAGTAATTCAGCTGATGTTTCCGGAAATCCGTTGAACGCACCGATTCCCGTTATCGAATCATTTAGCAACAAGAATGATTTACGACAGCAAATAGACCGTGCTTTTGACCCGATGCATCTGCGTTACGACGATGTTGAATTTGCAAAACACCTATATTCCATGCTTTCGGATGATAAAACGACCTATCTGAATTATTTCAAGACTACGCCGTCGTGGATTACGCAGTTTCATTTATTGTCGGTTTGTGAAACAGAAATTTTAGCATTCAGACGCAATTATTTCAGCTTTATACGCAGTATGGTCAACCTGTCATGTGAGTATGATTTCGATCAAATGACACCAGTTGTAGATGGTCCGAACGCAGCAAAAGCAGGTTCAACAGTGAAGTTAAAAGTTTTCATGGCTGCACTCAATAGCTACAATCAACCCATTGTGACTGCCGACGTGAACGTAAAAAGCATCACTACCGAAAACGGGTACGCAATTGTAACATTGGAATTGCCGAAAGCGAAAGAAGTAACCTATACCGGTAAGTTGGGATTGTACAGCAAATCGGGAGTATTACGAACATATCCCTGGAAGAAAACCATTACCGTTGTGGAGTAAAATGTGCTTTAATTGATTTTTTGTTTTACGGCATTCAACACACGTAATAGTGCGAATTGGCATATCAAATAAGTGCTTGTGAATTCGCACTATTACGTGGATATGTTTTAGTAGAAATTTCACCTCTTTTAACACTTTCCACCGGTTACCAAACCCAATTTCCTACATTCATCAACAAACACCCCAAGTATGTTGATCCGATTCGTTTTTCTTTTCCTGCTGCTGAATCATTCCGTCTTTGCACAGCAACAATTTTCACCCGAAGAGCTGAACCAACCCAAAAAGTACGGCCCGCAAATCAGTGCTTTGCTCAGCACGCAGGAAATCGCTGCTTACAAAGACACTGCTTCCAATACGCTGTTTCTCCGCAACGGATTTCGCTCGTCGGATTTTGTAAATGAAGAAGATTGGCTCGCGATTCAGGACAGCGTGGAAGTTTACCGCATCGATGTGGTCTATTCTAAATATCCGCTCAGAAAAGGGGTGTATTCGGAAATTTATCCGCTGTTGTGCAGCCGGTTGATACATTTGTTTGAATTGGATGAAGAACTCAACAGCACGACCATCGCCTGGAACAAAGTATTGCAAACTGCTTGTCACAACGATCAGGAAGCCGACCAATTACCGCACGGAATCGTGATTTGGTACCGTCCGCTGGTGGAAGCGGAAGAAATCATCGAACCACCGATTGTGATTGACGAAGAACGAACAGCCGGAGCCGCACAAACGAGTCTGGCAGAACTGAACGCGACGCTCGATTACATTGCGGGTTCTTCCTTTTTTAGCGATTCGCTGAAAGCACAACTCAAAGGAAAAACCAGTGACGAACAACGCAAAATTATTCAGACCACACTCGAAAAAGAACTGGCGACGAAACCCGATCAGGATTTATCGAAAATCGACAAGATTCAGCGCGAATTGTACCTGAATGAACTCAACGAGGTGGTGAATCTTTATCGCAGCGATTCAACGGTTTACAAGATCCTTTCGCGTCATCCCGAATGGCAGAACGTTGCCGTGGTCAATGACTGGACGGGAAGTATGTACTGCTACGGAACGCAGGTGGTGGAATGGCATATCAAAAACCGTGAAATTTCCGGAATCAAAGAAGTGACACTCTTCAACGACGGTGATATGAAGTCGACCTTCGATAAAAAAATCGGGGAAACAGGCGGCATTTATACCGAGAAGGCCGACAATGTGGAAAAACTGATCGCCTTGTTTCAGTTGGTGATGATGAAAGGCGGCGGTGGCGATGGTCCTGAAAACGACATCGAGGGCATTTTGGCGGCGATTGAAGAACGTGATGATATCAAAGAAGTGATCCTGATTGCCGATAATTATCCGTGCGTTCGTGATATTTCGCTCGCCAATCGGATTGGAATTCCGGTACGGGTGATTGTGTGCGGTTACCACAAAGACTATGGCATCAATCCCGATTTGGTGTATCTGGCAAAGATCACCAACGGCGGTGTTTACACCATCGAAGACGATCTCGAAAACCCGAAAGCAAAGTTCAATGAAGAAGGCGGGCTTCTTTCGCAAGACGAACATCGTTTCAAAATCGCGAAGAAAACCTGCGGATCAGATAAACTGATGAAAGCGGATGGCAACAACACCTTCACATCGATCAAAGACACGCGCTTTAAGCTGAAAAAGAACATCACGCGCCTCGATTTGAGCGAGAGTGAACTGGCAGAATTGCCGAATCGGTTGTACAAACTCACAGCGCTGAATTACCTCGACCTCAGCACCAATAAACTGGCGCAGGCTTCGCCCGAATTGGGCCAGTTGACCCGGCTGAGTTACCTGAATCTTTCGTACAATCAATTAACCCAACTTCCAGCAACGTTTAAACAGTTGAAGTACCTGCAGGAATTGTATCTGAGCGACAATCAACTGGAAGCACTTCCGAAAAACTTCCTGAATCTGCCTTTTTTATTGAAACTGGATTTGTCGTACAATTCACTGACGGATCTGGGGAAAATCACCAATCTTCGGCGCTTGAAAGAATGCGACCTTTCCGGAAACCGGCTCACGACACTTCCGCGTTCGTTTCAATCGATCAAATACCTGCGTGTGCTAAACATCTCCAATAACCAGCTTTCGGATTTTCCGGTGGCACTTACCAACCTTCGTTTTTTGGAAGAAATCGACCTCAGCAACAATCAGCTGACCAAACTTCCGGTGACGATCAATGGCATGTCAGCCTTAAAAATTGTTCATCTGGAAGGGAATAATTTTCCGTTGGAAGAACAGGAACGGATCAGGAAACAGTTTGGGGAGGTGATGGTTTATTTTTGAGATTTCTTTTACGTAATCTACATACTGCTTTCATTCGATTCAATATACGATTGTAACCATTCCCGGGCAGACTGTTCGTTTGTACAGCTTTTTACAGGGAAAGAACTATCCCTCAGCGTAGAGTAAATTAATGTCATGGCCTCGCCCATAACGGAATCCGAAAAAAGGGCTAATGCTTTCACGTATTTCGACACCTGATCATCGAGGTAGTCACGCATTTCTTTTGTAATGTTATTTGAATTCGTGCTGTCTGACAGCATACAGATCTTGTTTCCGTTTTCTGTGAGCTTTTGCATAATGGCAATCATGGGCTCGTAACGTTCAACGGTACGTTCTTCATCCTTCGATACCAAAACCAGTAATTTTCCGTCGTATTCGGTCCAGAAATCGAAAAGTGGCGACTCAAAAAAGTCCTTCTTATCCTGTGGTTCCATTTTTACGTATTTGGTGAAACAACCAGACAGCTTGGGCTGCAATCTTATCCAAAATTAATACAATGGCTAAACATTCAGAATTTTATTTATCACTTCCGATACAAACAGGTAACGCCGCAAAGCGTTTGTCAGCTAAAAAAGATTGATGAATTTCTAAGAATAACACGTGTCATTTCACTCTGTTGACTTCTCCCAACTTCATCTCCTTTGGAGGTCCACTCTTTGTTTTGATATAGAAATTCTGATCGACTAACCAAAGTCTTTCTTGATCGAAAGCAATTTTCTGCCATTTTTCAGTAGGATTGATCCATTGGCCTGTCGCCGTTTTTACCGGCATTTGGAAATCAGGGACACAATCTACCCATCTGTATTTCACTTTTTTGCGCCCGTATTTTAATTGTATCGTCGGTGGATTTTTTGTGCGCAAATACTGATCGAAAATGGTTTTGAGGTCCAGTTTCAGGTAGGTCGACATAAACGTTTCGATCTCGGCTGTGGTCACCGTTTGATGGTAGAATTTGGCATTCAGTTCGCGCAGCATCATCCTGAAAAGGCTGTCGTTGTTGGTAATCTGACGAATGGCGTGCAGCATATTGGCTCCTTTGTAATACATATCGCCGCTGCCTTCGCTGTTGACACCGTATTGACCGATGATAGGGATATCGTTTTTGATGTTCTTCCGAATGCCGACACAGTATTTATTGGCATGATCGGTGCCGTACCAATAGTCCATAAACAGGGTTTCGCCGTAGTTGGTAAATGACTCGTGGATCCACATATCAGCAACGTCTTTGGAAGTGATGTTGTTGCCAAACCATTCATGGCCACTTTCGTGCACGATGATAAAATCCCATTTCAACCCTTCTCCTGTTCCGCTGAGGTCCGTGCCCAAATAACCGTTCTGAAATCCGTTTCCATAGGCAATGCCGCTTTGGTGTTCCATACCCAAATGCGGCGCGTGTACAAGTTTGTAACCGTCTTCATAAAACGCATACGGCCCGAACCAATATTCCAATGCTTCCAGCGTTCGGGGCGCATCCAGGAATTGTTTTTCGGCATCGGCCTCATGTCCCCTCAACACCCAGTAATCCATTTCCAACATGCCTTTTTCGCCCTGGAAATGATCGTGGATGTTCACATAATCACCGATATACGGAATCATGTTGTAGTTGTTGATCGGATTTTTCACTTCCCACGAAAAAGTAGTGGTTCCGTTCTTGTGCTCCTCGCTTCCCATGAAATGGCCGTTGCTCACACATTTCAGTTTCGAATCACAGGTATAATGCATTTGAACGCCATTGTCCGGCTCATCGATCTGTGAATCTTTGCAGGGAAACCACACGCTGGCCCCAAGTCCCTGACAGGCAACGGTAATCCACGGTTTTCCATTTTCGTCTTTCGCCCAAATCACACCACCATCCCAGGGAGCTTTTACCGCTTCGCGTGGTTTGCCATGGAAATAAACGATGATGCTGGAACGTGAACTGAGCCATTCTTCAGGGAGTTCGGCAAACCAGGCATTTCCGGATTGTTTGATTTTGTCTTTTGTGATCAGTTCATTATAGTAGAAAATAGTGTCCCGCATGTGCCATTCTTCCGACACCAGGCGAATACTGTCAATGCTCATGGGAGCCTGCAAGTCCAGTTGAATAACCCGGCGAGGTGTGTGCCGGTTCGACATGCGTTCCTCCGGCGTGAATTGGATGATATTGTGACCGTGAATTTCTTTGGTTTCGCTATTGAAGGTCACATGCAGGTCGTAGTGTTTCAAATCCCACCAGTTGCGTGTGTTTCCGTAACCACCGCGCAGTGAATCGGCATGGGTGAATTGAGCATTGGCAACGCCAACGAAACAGCAAAACAACAATAAGGAGAAAAATGTTTTCATGGTGAAATAAGATCTTAGGACGAAAGTAACACTTCTGTGAATTGAAAATGTAAAATTGAAAATTGAAAAGGAGGTTTTCAGGAAAGAACTCGTTATCGGTAAAATTGCGAAAGGGTTTAAGTATTATAGAAATTCAGCCGTTAAAATAACTTCGGAAACCCCTTTTCCATTTTACATTTTCAATTGATAATTTTTTTAAGGTTTTCAAAAGCGGATCAAAACCGCAATTTATTTTTATCTTTTGGGGCGATTAACAACTAACTCAATACAATTTTACCCATACTATGAACACAGACGGATTACTCAGTTTTCTAGACTCGTTGGAGCAAAAAGGCATTTTAAATACCGAAGCCAACGGGCAAATTCAGCATTTTCTCACCAAAAAAAACACCTCGATCGGGAAGTTGTTTCTCACACTCGCGGCTATTATCGGATCGTTGTTCCTTTCGGCCGGCGTTTTTGCTATTATTTCGCACAATTGGAGCGATTTCCCAAGACACGTGCGTGGCGTATTGAGTTTTGTGCCTTCGCTGGTAGCGTTGTTTTTCTATTACAAAGCGGTCTTTAAACATCCCAAATCGACTTCGTGGATTGAGGCTTCTTCGCTGTTTCTGATGCTCATGATCGGTGCTTCCATTGCATTGGTAAGTCAGACGTATCAAATGGACGGCGATTTTGACAAGTTCATTACCGTATGGTTGATCCTTACATTACCGTTGTTCTACATTGCACGGGCATCCGGGATCGCGATTTTTTACCTCTTTCTATCGACCAAGTTCTTGTTCCCTGATATTCAGTATGATTGGTTTATGCCATCGGGAGTAACGTTAAACGAGAAATATTACCTGTTTTGGTTGTTTCTGATTGCATTCCTGCCACATTTTTACCTTTCGCTCAATCGTAAATCAACCCAACAAGGTTTCCGGGCCATTTTCCTGGGCTGGCTGATAGCTATTTTCCTGATTTGTACCATGCCGCTTGCGGTAAAAGCCGGTTATATCTGGTGGGCAATGGCAATGCTGATGGCATTTTACCTGGTAGGAAAGAAATACTACGCACACAATATTTCTTCTTTGGGCCGACCTTTTCAAACCATGGCGCTCTTTCATCTTTTCTATTACCTGATCTATTTTTCAAACGAGACGGTCTCTAACTTCATGTTCCGTTGGGAGAAAATCGAAACCATCAAAGAATGGAACAAAGAACAGATCGGATTCTTCGTGTTGGGTACTTTATTAACCGCAGCATTGACAGTGATTGCCATTCTTTGGAGAAGAAAAGACGCTGTGCTCAACAGAGCGGTGATTTTCATTCCGATCCTGTTTGTGTTCATGTACGGTATTTTCTGTTTGAATGAATTTTACCAGGTTGATTTAACTTGGTGGTCTTTCCTGATCTTCAACATCTACGTTCTCGTTTTTGGTGTCAACGCAATGGTGATGGGGAACAGATCGGGCAATGTGCTCTATATGATCTACGGATTGTTCCTTGTTTGCTTCCTGTTGTGGGTACGTTATTTCGATATGGACGTGGCATTCTGGCTCAAAGGAATTTTCTTTATGATTGTGGGCTTACTGTTTTTCCTTGTGCATTTCTTGTCGAAAGAAGAATTTAAAGACTAGTAGTAATGAAAACAAAAAAGATCATTTTCGCTGCCTTTGCATTGATTATCGTTTTGATTCCAATGTATCTGATTTTTCAATCGGAAGATGTGCTCACCAACGGACACCAGCATAAACTCCGATTGGAAGGTTACGACCCCTTCGACCCGTTTCGCGGGAAGTTCCTTCGTTTGCGTTTCGAAAACAGTATTCCTTGTGAAAGTGACCTGAAAACGGGTGATCAGGGCTTTGTGCTACTGGAAAAAGATACGTCCGGTTTTTCGCACTTTTCATTTGTACAGAAGAAACGTCCGTCGCATTCGGATTATGTAGAAGCCAAAGTTATGATGGTCTATGGCGGAAAAGCGGAAATGGACTTTGATAACCTCAATAAGTTTTTCATCAACGAAGACAAAGCCAAGGAAGCGGAAGAAATCATGGCCGATTATACCCGAATGGCACCGGATAAAATTCATTTGACCATTCGTGTACTGGATGGCGAAGCGCGGATTGAGGATATCATTGTAAAAGCCAAAAAGCTACTGGATTACATCGCTTCCGGAGAGCACAAGCATTTTAAAGAGGATATTCTGAAAGAAATGATGGAGCGTATGAACAGTGAAACCGAGGCACTGGAACAACAAATGGAACAGCTCGAGGAGCTGGAACAAATAGATTTTGCCGCTCCGGAAATAGATGATTAAAATCAGTTTTTCATAGAAGCCAGCAGGTCGTATTCCAGAATTGTAATAGTGCCACCTGAAATTTCTATGTACTTATCATCTTTAAATTCGCTGAGTGTTCGAATCACCGTTTCTTTGGCCGTACCAACAATACTTGCCAGGTCCTCGCGTGACACATTCATACTGAACAGGTCTTCATCTTCCTTTTTGTAGGTATCAGAGAGTTTTACGAGTGCTTCGGCGACTCTTTTTCTTACGGAATTGTATGCTAAACGCATCAGTTGCTGCTCGTTTTCAAGTAGGTTGTTCGATAAGATTTCGATGAATTTGCGGGCTACTTCCGTGTTTTTGTAGATGAGTGAAAAGAAGTCTTCTTTAGGAATCATGTATACCTCTGCATCTTCCAGCACCGTTGCCGAATGGGTGTATTGTTCATCTTTCAGCAGCGACAGAAACCCGAAAAAATCACCTTCCTTGTGCAGGGAGATGATGAGTTCTTTTGACTGATCATTTTTCTGGTAGATTTTTACTTTACCCTTGCTGATGAAATAAACTCCTTTCGGATAGCCACCTTCGCGGAAAATGTCGTCTTTCTTTTTATAATGTCTGACATCCCGCTCTTCTGAAAGTTCTTTCAACGATTCAAATGTTTTGGCTTCTTTTAAAAAATCATCCACACCTTCGAAATCTTTGGTGAATTGTATTTTCAGAAAGTCGTTCTTTTTCAGGCGTACGTCAATGGCCTTGAGCAAATCTTCATCATCAAATGGTTTGATGAGGTAATCGTCGGCACCCATCGCCATTCCTTTCCGCACATCTCCCCGATCGGCCTTAGCGGTGAGGAAAATAAACGGAATACCTGCCGTTGATTCATTTTTAGACAGGAGATGCAGCACACCGTGTCCGTCGAGAACAGGCATCATAATGTCACAGATAATAAGATCAGGTTTTTCTTTCAACGCGAGCTGAACACCATCTTTTCCGTTTTCTGCAGTGATTACATTATACTGTGCCAATGTCAGTATTTCGGCCGTATTTTCCCGCACATCGATGTTGTCCTCAATTAGTAGAATTTTTTTCATCGGTATCTGTTTCAGTGTGTAGTATAGTTAACGTGACTTTTGTGCCTTCGTGTTGGACACTGTCAATTCGAATCGTTCCTTTCATCAGCTCAACATATCTGGCAACAATGCTCAGTCCCAAACCTGTTCCCTGAATATGTGCGGCATTGCTACCTCTAAAAAAGCGCTCAAACAGGTTTTCCTGATCCTCTTTATTGATTCCGATACCATCATCTTGAACCGCAATCACAATCGCTCTTTCATCCACGTGTGTAGACAGCTCAATTTTTCCTTCGTGATTTGAGAATTTAATGGCGTTGGAAACAAGGTTGAACAAGACATTTTTCAGGATTTTAGAATCCAGAAAAGCCATTTCATTGCCGGTATGACGGTGCACAAGTGATTGTTTTCCGGTGAGCATTCCCTGCATTTCCGAAATGATTTCCGAGATAAACAGGTTGATATTGAATTCTTCCGGCTTATTCTCCACCTTCCCTTCTTCCAACTTGGAAGCGGAAAGAAAATCATTCAGAATGTCAGTGAGGTTCTTGATGGAGTTCTTGATTTTGCCCACATGTTTTGTCTGACTCTCCACATCGCTCAATTCACCGTATTTTGTAATCAGCGAGAGCGAAGACATCATTGTGGTAAGGGGCGTTCTGAACTCGTGGGATGCCATGGACACAAACCTGGATTTCATTTCACTCAGTTCTTTTTCTTTCTCAAGAGACGTGTTGAGCTCTTTCTTGGTTTTCTCCAGTTCATTGATTGCTTTTTCCAGTACAAGCGTCCTGTTTTTCACCTGTTCTTCCAGATCGGTTGAATAGTTTTTCAATTTTTCCTCGGCCAGTTTACGCAATGTAATATCAAGGATGAAGGCAACGACAAACGTTTTATCTTCGTAGGTATAGGGACTTAAACTGATTTCCACCGGAAATTCGGACCCATCTTTTTTCACACCATAAAGCTCCATTCCCAGCCCCATGGATCGGGCATGCGGGTGATGGGCGTAATCGCTTCTGTTATGCTCATGCTTGCTGGAAAATCGTCGCGGGACAAGTACTTCTATCTTCGAGCCGGTCAATTCACCTGTCGAATAACCAAACAGCTTTTCAGCGCTTGGGTTGATACGAGTAATTTCTCCTTTTGAATTTGTAACTAAAATTCCTTCAGTGGCATGCAGAAACAATGCATTGAGTATTCCTTCCTGACTTTGCATCAATAGTGTTTCGTAGTGATGACTAATATACAGTTTTTGATCCCAATTTCACATTTTAGTAATAAAAAAATGATTTTTGTCACATATAAGTATGATAAAAATCAGTAAATCAGGTTTTTATCGTGTGCCCAATTCTTTCTACGATCCTTAAAAACAACTATCACTATTTACAAGTCAATGAGAATAGACTTTTTTTCACCTTAATTCAAAAGAAATCGGGTAATTCATTTGCATGAAATAAAAATATCACTACTTTTGTCCACCATTTTAACGAATGGTAGAATTGAAATAACCTCGATAACGATCAGTCGGATCAAACAAAAAGAGGTACTGCGGATGTGGTGAAATTGGTAGACACGCCAGACTTAGGATCTGGTGCCGAGAGGTGTGCGGGTTCGAGTCCCTCCATCCGCACTTCATGAAAAAAGTCTCGTCTCGTCATTGAAACGAGACTTTTTTGTTTTAACAACTTATCAAAACCAGAACGGAATGAACGTAACTCGTCAAGAAGTGAACGCGCAAACAGCATTACTTACAGTGCTGGTTTCGCCAGAAGATTATAAAGGAAAAGTAACTGCTTCACTGGAAAAATACCGTAAGCAGGCTAAAATCCCTGGATTCCGTCCGGGAAAAGTGCCAATGGCCTTGGTTCAAAAACAATACGGAAAATCAGTATTGGCCGAAGAGATGAACAAGTTGGTTTCGGAAGCACTTTACAAACACGTTGAAGACAACAAACTTGATATTTTAGGAAATCCGATCCCAAAAGAAGATACGGAGATCAAAGGTGATTTCGAAAATCCTGGCGACTTTGAATTTACATACGAAATCGGTTACAAACCGTCTATCAACCTTGAGTTGGGCGCAAAAACCAAATTCGATTACGTAAAAGTAAAAATCGACGATACGTTGCTTGACAAACAAATCGATGATTTGCGTCGTCGTTACGGAAAACTGGTTTCTGCGGACAAAGTTGGCGAAACAGATATGATCCTTGGTCAGTTCGTAGAATTGAACGATGATAACACGATCAAAGAAGGTGGTGTGATGCATTCTTCTACGACTTCGATGGAATTCATTGAGGACAAAAAAGTAAAAGCTTCATTGGTTGGAAAAGCCATCGGTGATAAAGTAAACGTTTCTGCTTCGGCATTGACACGTGGCGACAAAGACAAAGCGGCGATGTTGGGCGTGAAAGAAGAAGAGTTGGCGAACCACTCTGACAACTACCAATTGACGATCAACGATATTAAACAAATGGAATTGGCTGATTTGAACCAGGATTTGTTTGACAAATTGTTCGGTCCGGGAGCTGTTGATTCTGAAAAAGCATTGCGTACCCGCATCGGAAGTGATTTAGAGCAAATGTTTGCCAATGATTCTGACCGTTTGTTAACGCGCGAAGTTTACCGCGAATTGGTTGACAAAACGCCGGTTTCGTTGCCGGATGAGTTCCTGAAAAGATGGATTCGTTTGTCGAACGAAAAACCGATTTCACAAGAACAAGTTGACGCTGAATACGACAACTACGCCAAAGATTTGAAATGGCAGTTGATTCAGGGGCATATCTTTAAATCCAATGACATTCAATTGGATCACAAAGAAGCAATTGAATTCACCAAAGGTTTGTTGGCTAATCAATATGCACAATACGGTTTACCAGCTCCGGAAGAACCGGAATTGACCGCTCAGGCAAGCAAAGCGTTGACCAACCGCGAAGAAGCGAATCGCATTTACGATATGTTGGCTGAAGCGAAATTGACTACGTACTTCAAAAGCACGGTAAAATTGAACAACAAAGAAGTTTCTTACGATGATTTCGTAGCAATGGCTTCTAATTAAGATACGATTATTGTAAAAGGAAAGCTTCTTCCGCCTCAGGCGGATGGAGCTTTTTTTTGTTTAATCAATTAAGAATTATCCACAATTTAATCTTACAGCAAAAATCTTGTTTCGAATAAAAAATATACTTTCGGGTCAGGGCTTAAATTAGACCGCCAGCGTGTACCAGGCAACAAAATAGATTTTACGATGACAAACAAATTACCAGCATTCATTTTAACAAGCGGACTAATCTTTTTGGCAATCAAATGTGGAACTCCCAAACAACAAATTCAAGCAACAGAAACCGACGCTTCAGCTAACGATAACCCCTGGGAAAGCACCTATAATGCTCCGCAAATTTACAAAACCAAATGTGCCACTTGCCATACGCTTACGAGAGATGTCGGTTCAGGTCCCTCACTTAAAAACGAAATGGAAAAGGTGCCAAATGAACAATGGTTTTTCAATTTTGTCGCCAATGAAGATTCCTTAATTGAAAGAGAAGATCCGTACACATTAGAGGTGAATAAATGGAGTGATAAAGTTCACTATACGCATAGATTTACGACTATTTCAAAATTACAGATGGATTCGATTGTGGATTTTTTAAAATAGGTCCGATGGAAAAGCGTAAGGGTTGATCAATTTGAATTTATAAAAAGGGTTATTGTCAATCAATGTGCACAATACGGTTTACCTGATGAAAAAAGGCACGTAATATTGCGAATTCACGGGTGATTATTTGATATGCCAATTCGCAATATTACGTGTGATGAATTATCCTGATAATAGGTGTTTAACCCACATTTCGAAATGCATATATCATCAAAAAAACGAATGAAACCGGAGCAAGTAATTTGGGGGAATTATTGGTTATATTCGTCAATAGTAAAGTTAGTGACCATTCAATGGATGAACGGAAAAGCTAAAAAAACGACACCATGAAAATTATTGTTATCGTACTATTTTTTTTGACGACAATATCTTGTCTTGCGCAAATCAATACATTTTATGTAAAACCAATCCAAACAGACATTAATTATACAGCAGGTGAAGACAGTAATCTGGTCGTTCGAAATACGACAACTAATATCAACAAACTCTTCCTGTTTATCGGAGGTACGGGAAGTAACACGCAACATTATCAAACCATCAGTAATTTTGCCGGAAACCTCGGGTATGATGTCATTAACCTTTCCTATCCAAACGCAGTTGCAGCAGCAAGTTTAGCCAATAGTTCAGACAGCATGGCTTTTGATAACTACAGACAGGAAGTTTGTTATGGAACGTCGCTAAGTCCTGATGTAGCCGTTGATACACTCAATTCGATCTATACCCGAACCATTAAACTGATTCATTATTTACATGCAACTTATCCGTCACAAAACTGGGATCAGTATTTAATGAACCCAACTACGCTTGACTGGAGTAAAATAGCAGTTGGCGGACATTCACAAGGCAGCGGGCACGCTTGTTATTTTGCGAAGTTGAATGACGTTGAAAGAGTGCTGATGTTTTCAGGTCCCAATGATTACAGTAATCATTTTTCTAACTCCGCAAACTGGTTAAGAACAACCAGTATTTCAGCCATGGTTAAACATTTTGCCTATTTGAATGTAGAAGATGAAATTGTGGCTTTTAATAAACAGCTAACTAACCTTCAGGGTCTGGGACTTTATCCACTTTATGATACAACTTATGTTGATTTTTCAAGTTCTCCCTACAGCAACTCTCACTGTTTATACACAGCTCAAACTCCCGGAATAGCAATCCTTTATCACAACACGACAACTAAATTCAGTTCCATAAACAATTCGGTTTGGACGTATATGCTAACGTCACCCATTACAGTGGGAATCAATAAAACTGCTGACGAAACCTCTTTTTTAGTTTATCCAAACCCGACATTTTCTTCCGTCACCATTCAGTCAGACCATCCTTTAAACGACAAGACATATATCGTTCAAAACATGGCCGGACAAACAATGATGACAGGTAAATCTTCAAACACCGGATTTTTTAGTCTTGATTTTTCACCACTAGAATCCGGAATTTACTTTGTAACGATTGATAAGAAAACAACCAGAATTATCAAACAATGACAACAGATAAAACCTGAAAACAAACATTACCATCATGTACAACATCCCCCTTCACAAAGAAAACGACGAACAATTAATCAACGAGTTTATCGGGAACTACCCCTTTGCATTTTTATCCGGTTGTGATGCGGAAAATAAACCGGTTGCCACCCAATTGCCGGTTTTCATTGAAGAAAAAGATGGTAGAAAAATTCTGAGGGGGCACATCATGAAAAACACCGATCACCATAAAGCGTTCGTGCAGAATGAACAGGTATTGGTGGTTTTCACCGGGCATCACAGCTACGTGAGCGGAACGTGGTATAGCAATCCGCACACGCCTTCTACCTGGAATTATATGAGCGTTCATGTAAAGGGCGTTATGCGATTTTTAGATGACGCTGAGTTGGTGGATGCACTCCGAACGATCTCGTTGCATTTTGAAGATTACAATCAGGAGTCGGCTACCATTTACGACAACCTCCCGGCAGATTATACACAACGATTGATGAAGATGATTGCTGCTTTTGAAATTGAAGTCACCGACATAGACACTGTTTTCAAACTGAGTCAGGACAGGGACTTTGAAAGTTATCAGAACATCATGGCGAAACTCAGGGAAAAGGGCGAAAACGGACAGGTAATTGCTTCCGAAATGGAAAAACGGACCGGCCAGGTATTTCCGGATTCGAATTAAATCCTAATAAAACAAAGTGCAGTTAAATGAGCAACATACCATTTCAGTCAATAGACTGGTCAAACATTGAAAAAGTTGAATACAAGGGCGAGCAAGGAATTGCAACCTGGCAGACCATTCAGTTTGATGGACTTAGAATCAGGTTAGTCGAATATTCAAGCGGATATCTGGCTGATCATTGGTGCGAAAAAGGACACATCGTGCATTGTTTGGAGGGAGAATTCATCAGTGAATTACAAACCGGAGAGAACATTAAACTAACGAAGGGTGAAACATACGTTGTGTCGGACGAGTTGAGTTCTCATCGTTCTGTTTCGGCTACAGGTGTTAAATTGCTGATTGTAGACGGCGATTTTTTAAAAAACAAGTAAATCAATCTTCCTGATTCACAGAAATAACGATCTTTAGTGCCAACCAGGAACACTATCATGGAAACCGAAAAAAAATTCAAAACAAAAGACGGCTATTGCCACATTCTTCCCGATAAGATTGTTTTCACGCGCGACGGCGTTATTGGTAATCTGGCCAGTACGGTGCATGGCAATCACATTTATCAGTCGGTTATCATTTACACAGCCCTTATTGCTGTGCTCTCCTGGTTATTGGTCAAGCATTATGCTAAAGGCGATTCTTTCAGTGTCCTATTTTATTGTGTTATTATCGTTTGTCTGTTCTACTTCATCATCAGGGTTTTCCGCTATTCGGTGTCACCTGTGATCCGCCGTAGCAGCATCCGGCATATCGTTTATAAAAAAGCGATTCCTTTTCTTACCCGTACATGTTTTGAGGTGTATTTCGCGGATGAAAAAGACCGCATTAAAAAGCGCCTGATTTCCCTTCCCACATCACTTACCAATGGTGAAGCTATGGCGAATGAAGCGCTTGAAATCATGCGATCCGAACAATTAATAACCGACTAATGAAATCATTGTTTCTTTGTATCGGAATCGTTTCCGTTTTGTGTAACTGCACTGTGGCACAAACGCCGGAAAAAGAAGTGAAAACCGTAGCCGATCTCAAAGCGGAATTGGAACAGTTTCTATCTCCGTATCGTGCAACAGTTGGTGTTTCCCTAAAAGTACTCGAAGACGGGGAATCATTTACAATCAATGATACAGCTCACCATCCTACCCTGAGTGTTTACAAATTTCCGCTGGCGCTGGCTGTTTTACACAAAGTGGACAAACGAAAATTAAAGCTCGATCAAACCGTTCATATTACGAAGGAAATGTTGCATCCGGGTACATGGAGCCCTTACCGAGACGCGCATCCCGAAGGAAATACCGAAGCTACAATCTCCGAATTACTGGCTTACAGTGTTTCGAGAAGCGATAACAATACAACCGATATTCTCTTCGATCTGTTAGGCGGACCGGCCAAAGTACAGAAATACATCGCCGGTTTGGGAATCAACGACATGATGATTGCCGCTACCGAATATGAAATGGGCGAAGAAGACCGGCTCTACGACAATTGGTCAAAATCTGCTTCGATGGTGGATTTACTGGAGCAATTTCACAACAAAAAGATTCTTTCAGCAGAAAACACGGAATTCCTTATGAAACTCATGACTGATACCCCAACAGGAATGAATCGTCTGAAAGGATTATTGCCGGCAACAACCATCGTGGCTCACAAAACCGGAACTTCCGGCGCCAATGAAGAAGGAATTACCGCTGCTGTAAACGATGTGGGAATCATCACACTGCCCAACGGAAAACACGTGGCAATTGCCGTTTTTGTTACCAACTCGAAAGAATCGTTCGAGACAAATGAGTACATCATAGCACACGTTGCCGGAATGGTTTGGAATCATTATGCAGGTCCGGCAAAACCTGTCATGCGCACGGTAGACCTGAAAGACAATGCCCGCAACAAGCCGGTTCCGCTCAAGATCTATGAATCGACCAGCGCCGACAACCAGAAAGTAGTAATCCTGAGCGGTGGTTATCTTTCCACCAACGACGAATACAGCTTTATCGCCAACAAATTGGCCGATGAAGGTTATCTGGTGGTGAGCATTCAGCATGATTTGCCCGGCGATGCTCCAATGGCGCAGGAAGGAAACATTTATGACCTTCGAATGCCTGTTTGGAAACGTGGTGACAGTACGATTCTTTTTGTTCGCAATCAGCTCACGGCTATGTACCCAAATCGCAATTTCAGCAAGCTGGTAATGATCGGACATTCCAACGGTGGCGACATGTCTTTGCTGTTTGCCAAAAACCATCCGAAATGGGTGACGCATGTCATCACACTTGATCATCGTCGAATGCCCATACCACCCAATACATGGCCAAAAGTGCTCTCTTTTCGGGCAAGCGATTTCGAAGCAGATCCGGGTGTACTCCCTACTTCTGAAGCTCAGGAAATGTACGGAATTCAGATCGTTGACCTGGGCGAAAATGCCAAACACGGTGATTTGTGCGACAGCGGAAGTGAAGCGTTGCAACAACGGATTTTGAAGGAGATGCTGAAGTTTTTGAAATAAAGAGCCACAATTATTTTGGATCACTAAAAAATCTGTGGCTAACCAGTACGTTTTAAGAATAATTCTGAGGTAGTTATCATATGTCATTTTTATAAAAAAGGTAAATTTACTTGTTAGACAAGGTAATTTTACCTAAATTTGATTTTGTATAAAAAGAGAGCGATGATCGGTCAAAAACATAACAGCATTTTCAAAACCATTCCCAATAGCATGAATGACACTGATATACTCCTGCACTTGCAAGGGGAAAAGGTCAATTGGGAATACGTTCAGTCGCTCAAAGAAAGTACGCAGTTTAAAGATGAAGTGCTTTCGGGTTGGTTAAATGTGAGCGTCAAAACATTTCGTTCTTACAAAAAACCCGAACAGGAAATTGACATTAACATCAAAGAACACGTTCTCTTATTGTTGTCACTGGTACAACACGGCAAAAAGATTTTCCGTTCAATGGAAAAATTTGGAGATTGGCTGCATGCAGAGAACTTTTACTTCAATAAAAAAGCCCCGATTGACTATTTAAAAACAATCACCGGGATTCGCTTTATCGATGACCGGCTCACAGCTATGGAATACGGTGACAACGTCTAATACATGGAGCTGTTCAGAATATCTTCTGCTAAATATTCCACCAAACTAGTATCTTCCGGAGCGGCAAACAGGTGGAATAAAAAAGGCGAATTTGTTATTTATACCGGTGGATCGAGATCATTATCAACACTGGAATCGGTTGTTCACCGGAGTTTCATTAAGCCCGACATTCTGTACAAAGTAATGATCCTATCCGTTCCCGATACAGACAGCCTTATCAAAACAATCGGAACCAATGATTTACCTAAAAACTGGCGTGAATTCGATGCCTATTCCAGGCTTCAGGAAATGGGAAGTCATTGGTTTAACAACAAGGAAACACTGATTCTTAAAGTGCCTTCTGCTGTGATTCCACAGGAATACAATTATATCATCAATACCGAGCATCCTGATTTTAAGGAACATGTAAAGCTTGTAAGAACCGAAAGTTATTTTTGGGACGAAAGGTTGTTGTAAGTTAAACCGTAATGGCCAATACCCAATCAACGTGGCGCTACCTGTACTGTATCATCCTGTTTTCCGTATGAAACAGTCAGCGCGTTGACTTCTTTGGTCAATGAATCCATTACCTCCGTGTAGATGCTTTGCAATTCTTCCTGCCGCGAAGCGTAATAATTGTATGATCGCTCAAACCGTCGCGGGTCGATGTGATATTTATCAAGACAAACTCTCCCTGACGATTTCATTACTTTGTGGTAATTGTTGACTAACTGATACCGCGTTTGTGCATACGATTCCAACACTGTCAATTCACGGAGCACCATCACCATGGTATCGCGACTCACCAGATCTTCAGGCACAGCAGGTGTGTCTATTTCACCGGAACACCTTGCAGCTAAAAAGCCCACTACGATGAACAAGAAAATTCTCATCTGTTAAAGGTTAATCGCATTCCCGCTTCGCGGTAAACGCAGTCTTTTCCGTGTTCGTACATCGGAATGCCGTTGACAAAAGTTGTTTCAATGCGATGCGAGAATGTCGTTCCTTCCAACGGCGACCATCCGCATTGGTAGAATAACGATTCTTTCGTTACTGAAGTGGAAACATTCGGATTCACTAATACCAAATCGGCAAAATAACCTTCGCGGATAAAACCTCTTTCTTCCAACTGGAAGCAGGTTGCAACGGCATGGGCCATTTTTTCAACCACGCGTGTTCTTGGGATTTTTCCTTCTTTGCTTGCTTCCAACATAGCCAACAGCGCATGTTGTACCAACGGCCCTCCCGAAGGTGCGCCCAGGTAAGATTGCGATTTTTCCTCGAAGGTATGCGGTGCGTGATCGGTAGCTACTACATCAATACGATCATCGAGCAGCGCACGCCAGATTTCGTCTTTATCGGCTTGTGTTTTTACCGCCGGATTCCACTTTATCAACGATCCTTTGGTTTCATAATCGGCATCGGTAAACCACAAATGATGCACACAAGCTTCGGCCGTAATGCGTTTTTGCTCGAGCGGAATATCGTTGCGGAACAAATGCGTTTCTTTTCCGGTTGAAATGTGCAAAATATGCAATCGGGTATTGTGTTTTTTGGCGAGTTCAACCGCTTTGGAAGATGACAAATAACACGCTTCTTCACTGCGAATCAGCGGATGTGCACTCATCGGAATATTCTCGCCGTATTTGGCTTTGTAAGCTTCGAGGTTGGCCCGAACTGTTGCTTCATCTTCACAATGCGTAGCAATCAGCATCGGTACTTCGGCAAACAATCGATCTAAAACAGCGGTATTGTCAACCAACATGTTTCCGGTGGAAGACCCCATAAAAATTTTGATCCCGCACACGTTTTTCCCATCGGTTTTCAAAACTTCATCGAGGTTGTCGTTCGACGCTCCCATGAAAAACGAATAATTGGCAAAAGCCGTTCGTTGCCCAATCTGGTATTTGTCTTCGAGTAATGTTTGTGTCAATGCGTTCGGAACCGTATTGGGCATTTCCATAAACGAAGTGATTCCACCGGCAACGGCAGCGCGCGATTCGGAAGCAATGGTTCCCTTGTGCGTTAATCCGGGTTCGCGGAAATGCACCTGATCATCAATACAGCCGGGCAACAACAATAGTCCGGAGCAATCGCGTTCGTCGATCTTTCCTTCAACAGAAAGACTGGTTCCTATTTTGGCAATACGACCGTTTTCGATCAGTACATCCGCAACACGCTCTGTACCTTCATTGACCAGCGTTGCCGCTTTTAATAAAATTCGTGACATCAGACTTTTAGTTTACGCATTTTCCAAACACCGAAGAGTGCTTCTTTGAAAATACTGGACGACATTTTGGATTCACCGTATTGTCTATCAATAAAGGTGATTGGCACCTCGATAATTTTAAATCCTTTGCGTTTGGCAGCGTATTTCATTTCGATCTGAAAGGCATAACCTTTGAAATGAATCTGGTCCAGATCAATGGCTTCCAACACTTTCGAGGAATAACACATGAATCCGGCTGTGGTATCTGAAATGCCCAAAAACAAGATCAGGCGTACATACACCGACGCGAAATACGAAAGCATTACCCGACCAATGGGCCAGTTCTTTACTTTTCCACCGCGACAATAACGCGAACCGATACTCAATTGCGCACCCTGTTCGGTACAGGCAGTCAGCAAACGTGGTAAATCAGAAGGATTGTGCGAGAAATCGCAGTCCATTTCAAAAATATAATCGTATTGCTGTTTGAGTGCCCATTTGAATCCGTGGATGTAAGCCGTTCCAAGTCCCAACTTTCCGGTACGCTCTTCTAAAAAAATACGGTCGGGATACTCGGCTTGCTTTTCGCGGATCAGATCGGCAGTGCCATCGGGAGAGTTGTCATCAACAAACAGAATGTGAAACGGGCCATCCAAAGCCATGACGGTTTCAGCCATTCGCTGAACGTTCTCACGTTCGTTGTAAGTTGGGATGATAACAACAGTTCGAATCACACAGGTTCAATTGAGTCGTAAAATTAATGATTAATCCAGTCACAGACTCCATTTTTCGCATACTTTAATAAATGAGTGAAAAGAACACCGTGGCTTTCGTATTTTTGCGGTATGTTGATTGGTAAAAACATTGTCTTCATCTGCGCCTGCCTGTTTGTGATAAATGTATCATTTGCCCAGACTTCGTTGAATATGGAGTTGCTGGACCGATGGCATCAGGATTCGCTGATCAACAATACCAGCGAGGTGCGTTACAGCGATTGCTACGGGTTTGTGTGGAACGGAAAAGAATATGCAGTTGCCGGATCAACCGAAGGAACGCACGTTTTTGAAATCACCGCCGACAATACGTTTGTACCGAAAGGATTCGTCAGAGGCCGGTTTTCGAATACGTCAGTTTCTCACCGCGATTATGCCATTTATCAGCATTATTTATACGCCGTCTGCGACGAAGGTGTGAGCAGTTTACAAATAATTGATTTTCAATACCTCCCCGACTCCATTCATTTAGCGGCAGAAGACACGACGCTTTTCGGGCGGGTTCACAACATTTTCATCGATACTGCGCAGGCGAAGTTTTATTCCTGTATCCACCGATCCACTTCCAATACGCAGATCATTGAAGCCCCAATGAAGATTTTTTCACTGGCCGATCCGCTGCAACTGACAGAATTATGGTCAGGACCCGGTGATGTAATCGAAGTGCACGATTGTTACGTTCGCAACGGTAAAGCCATTCTGAACTGCGGATTCGATGGTTTACGCGTTTACGATTTTACCAATACCGTTTCACCGGATTACCTCGACTCGAAAACCTTTTACCAGGATCAGGGCTACAATCACCAGGGTTGGCTCACACCGGACGGAAAAACCTACATTTTCGCCGATGAAACCAATGGCAAGCAGGTGAAAAAATGCTCCTTTAACGGATCAGCGATTACCATCACAAATCTGTTTGGCTTCAATCACCTCAACGGATCGGTTCCGCACAACATCATGGCAAACGACACCTTTGCGTTTGTTGCCTATTACAACGAAGGTTTACGGGTATTTGATCTTCGGTATAGTCCGCCGTTGCAAGTGGCACATTACGATACTTATCCGGAAGAAAATTTCTTCAAAATGAACGGAAACTGGGGCATTTACAGCAATCTTCCCAGCAAACGCATTTTAGCGATGGATCGCCAATACGGCTTGTTCCTGTTGCATTTTGATCAGCAGGCTTTTCTGGCTGTGCCGAACGAAGAGGTTTCGTTGGTGTATCCGAATCCGCTAAGCGAAGACGGGCAGCTAACTGTGCGACTTCCCAATCCTGTCACTGCTTTTGAATGGGAATTGGCCGATGAAGCGGGAAAAATTGTGTTTTCGGGAAGTTTACAGGATCAAAATTACCTGCAACTGGAACCGTTGATTGCGAGCGGGATTTACTTTTTGCGATTAAAATACCGCGATTACCTGGATGATGAAAAGCAAGAAATCCTGAGAGTCGTACAACTTTAATAAATGAAACTACCTAGTCTTAACGGATTACGATTCGTTAGCATTTTGTTGGTCGTACTTGGCCACCTATCAATTCATTATGGTACTCTTCGTGAAACATCGGTTCCTGCAATTGCTGTGCCTTTTGTGCGTTTAATCACAGACGCTCAGTTGGGAGTAACCGTGTTTTTTGTCATTTCAGGATTCCTCATCAATACACTTCTGCTGAAAGAAGAAGCTCACCACGGTTGCATTTCGTGGAAATACTTCTTCATCAGACGATCGCTTCGCATTTTTCCTGCTTATTTCACGCTGCTACTGGTTTACTTTATACTCACGTGTTTTCAACACATTTACATCAGTCCCGAATCGTGGCTAACCTCGCTGACCTATACCAAATACCTCAATTGGGATACCGATTGGTATACTGCACATTTTTGGTCTTTAAGCATCGAAGAGCAATTTTACTTATTATGGCCGTTGATTTTTCTTGCAGGAAACACCACCCGCAAACGCATCACGTTTCTACTTATTCTGATCGTTCCGGTTTTCAGGGTCATTGCTTTTTACGGACATTACAGTTGGATGGACGATTTCAGCATCTTCCAGCGCATTGATGCTATTGCCATCGGTTGTTTGATTGCTTTTTATTACGATCCAATCGTAAAACTCCTGCAAAATCATTGGCGTTGGTTGTGGTGGGTAGCTCTTTTAAGCCTGATTTTATTGCATTACCTCGCTGAGGCTGTTAATGCAGTAAATCTTTGGTGGATCATCGTTCCAACCGGTACCAGCCATGGAACATTTGCTACTATTGCCATTGGAATACTCCTTCTTTATTCGCTCCAACCGCGAAAAACACTTTGGTTTGCCTTTCTCAATCACGCCTGGGTTAACCGTATAGGAGTCTATTCGTACGGTATTTATCTTTGGCAGCAACTGTTTTTGTATCACAGCGATCATTGGTACAACCAATTACCTTACAATCTGCTTTTACTGGCGGGCTGTGTATTAGCTTCGTATCATTTGATTGAACGGCCATTTATGCGATTGAAGGAGCGATATCAGTATCCATCATCAGCTGTCAGCTTAGTGCCTGTAGTGGTTGAATCATTACCTCCGAAACCGTAAAATTCAAACCTATCTCAACTCCACTTCCTTCACCGCCTCCTGAATCAAATCAAATTCAAAGCCTTTGCTCATCAGGTAACGCTGTAGCTTTGCCTTTTTTTTCCAGGGATCGGTTTCGCGGGTGAGATCGCGGAGTTTTTTGGTGGTTTCTTTCAGTAGAATAGCATAGTATTCGTCACCATCGATGGTTTTTAAGCCACGCTGAATGGAAACTTCACTGACAAATTTTTGTTTGAGTGCTTGTTTGATTTTGATGCGGCCCCAGTGTTTGATACGCAGTTTCCCGGAAACAAATGCTTCGGCAAAACGTTCTTCATCCAGGAAACGGTTCATGATCAGATGCGCCATCAGGCGGTCTTTCTGATCTTCATCCATGCCCCACGAGCGCAGTTTGTTTACAACCTCAAAGTGGCACCTTTCCTGATAGGCGCAATAGGCTTCAATTTTCGCCTTTGCTTCCAGAAACGAAAAATTGCCCTCTGACATCAGAGAGCAATTTCATTATTATTTCCATCCAAAAAGCTGTATTCCAACAGATTTTGAGCTGTTACGCCCCGCACGTCGATCCACTTTTTGTATTTGAAGAACCATTTACGCTGCTTCGACATCACGCCTTTTTTGAAGTAAGCCTCCAGATAAGGGTGTACGAGCAAGGTCAATTTCTTTTCTTTCCGATCCTGCAACAAATAGTTGAGGTTGTTTTCAATTTCTTCGGCAAATAAGATCGAAGCCTGAATTTCTCCGGTTCCGTTGCAGGTAGGACACGTTTCAGACGTATTGATATCCGTTTCCGGACGCACACGCTGACGCGTAATTTCAACCACACCGAATTTAGACGGAGGCAGGATATTGTGTTTCGCACGGTCCGACTTCATATATTCCTTCAATTTCTCGAAGAGAATCTTGTTGTTTTCACGGTCGTGCATATCGATAAAGTCAATGCACACAATACCACCCATATCGCGCAATTGCAATACACGGGCTATTTCTTCGGCAGCTTCGATGTTTGTTGCCAATGCGTTCGATTCCTGACCGTCGGCACCTTTACGGTTTCCGCTGTTCACATCCACCACGTGCATGGCTTCGGTATGTTCAATAATCAGGTAACCACCACTTTGTAACGGCACTTTTTTACCGAACATGGTCTTGATCTGCTTGCTGATTCCGAAACGTTCGAAGATGTCTAACTTACCGTCGTACAACTTCAATATTTTCTCACGTCCCGGAGCAATTCCGCTGATGTATTCTTTCAATTCTCCCAGGAGCTTTTCGTCGCTCACGTGGATGTTTGTAAAATCAGCGTTCAATAGGTCGCGCAGGATAGACGATGTTTTATCGATTTCTCCCAATACGCGTCGAGGTGGTTTTGCATTACGCAGGTTAGCGTGCATGTTTTTCCACTTCTCGAGCAGGTTGCGTAAATCCTGATCAATGGCTTCTACTTTTTTGGTAGCAGCTACGGTGCGGATGATTACGCCGAAATTCTTTGGTTTGATATCCTCCATCAAATCACGCAAACGCTCGCGTTCTTCAGGCGATTTGATTTTTTGAGATATCGAAATTTTGTCCGAAAACGGAACGAGCACCAAATATCGCCCGGCCAATGTAAGTTCTGCGCACAAACGCGGCCCCTTACTGGAAATAGGTTCTTTGGCTACTTGTACCAAAATCGGAGAAGATGTGGAGATAATATCCCCAATTTTTCCATCTTTTGGGATGTCTTTCTCTGACTTGAAATACAACAAATCAGCGACGTTTTGCTTCCCGTGCAAGGTATCTCGTGTGAATTTATCCAACGATTGAAATTGCGGGCCCAAATCGAGGTAATGCAAAAACGCATCTTTCTCGTAACCCACGTCAACAAAGGCTGCATTGAGGCTTGGAACTACTTTACGTACCTTCCCCAGGTAAATATCACCAACAGCAAAGTCGGTGTTTCCCTGTTCCTCATGCAATTCAACCAATTTACCATCGCGTAGGAGCGCAAGCCAGACACCCGAAGGACGAGCATCTACAACAAGTTCTAAACTCACGAAAGTATAATTAGAAAGTGACTAAAACAGAAAAACTTAGTAAGCGCTTACCTACTAAGTTCTCTGAACTTCTTAAAGAAAATTATTTCTTCTTCTTATGACGGTTTTTTCTTAGTCGTTTCTTACGCTTGTGCGTAGCCATCTTATGTCTTTTTCTTTTTTTACCGCTTGGCATAGCAATGTTATTTATGGTTATTAATACTGTTATTACAATTCAATAGCTTCTAAAATGAAGCACTCCCGTCGATTAAACAGGAGTGCAAAGATATAAAAATAAGTTTTTCCACATCGGGTTGATGCGAAAAAGACGGAAATTATTTCACTACTACCTTATTTTTCACTTCCTCAACAAACGTTTTTGCCGGTTTGAAAGAAGGAATATTGTGTGCTGGAATAATAATCGTGGTATTTTTTGAAATATTACGACCTGTTTTCTCCGCTCTCACCTTCACTACGAAGCTTCCGAAACCTCTCAAATAAACATTCTCGTTTTTAGCAAGAGAACTTTTAATGGAAGTCATGAATGCCTCAACAGCTTTCTGCACTTCGTTTCTTTCCAACCCTGTCTCCTCTGCGATTTCAGCAACAATATCTGCCTTTGTCATTTTACTTGTATTAAAGATTTTCAACAATTTGATTTTCAAGCGCAAAAGTAGTTCGTTAAAAGCGTTTATTTTTGCTTTCGATGATTTTTTATTAATTTTTTCCCTAAATGGCTGATTTTGTTCTACAAATTACCGAATGGTACAGACTAAATGCCCGAACGCTTCCATGGCGCGAGACAAAAAACGCCTATTTCATTTGGTTGTCGGAAGTAATTTTGCAACAAACGAGGGTCGATCAGGGGATGAAATACTACTTATCGTTCGTTACTGCTTTTCCAACGGTTGAACAACTCGCTCACGCCGATGAAGAGCAGGTTTTGAAGCTGTGGCAAGGGCTCGGCTATTATTCACGCGCCCGAAACCTCCATAAAACCGCACAACAGGTTACAGATCAATTCAATGGCGTTTTTCCGGCTTCTTACGAACAATTACTTTCGCTAAAAGGCATAGGTCCATATACTGCCGCTGCAATCGCTTCCTTTGCCTTTGATTTACCGCATGCTGTGGTCGATGGAAATGTGTACCGCATTCTGAGTCGTTATTTCGGGATTGATTTACCGATTGATTCAACGGAAGGAAAAAAAACATTTCAGGAACTGGCTTCGGAATTGATTCCGGCAGGTGATCCGGCGCTTTTCAATCAATCGGTGATGGAATTCGGGGCTTTGCAATGCACACCAGCCAATCCTTCCTGTGAAACCTGTGTGCTGCTTGAAAGTTGCGCTTCCGGAAAGAATGAACGGTGGAAAGAACGGCCTGTCAAATCGAAGAAAACAGCTGTTCGCGACCGGTTTTTCCATTATTTCCACATCGAGCACGAAGGAAAAATCGCCGTCAAAAAACGCGTGGCTAAAGACGTTTGGCAACATTTGTATGAATTCCCGATGATCGAAACGCTTTCGGCCGATTTACTGGAATCGGACCTGGCACAATTTCCGGTTCAGAACATGGACTTCGCCACCGTTTCTTCGTCGAAACACGTTTTGAGTCACCAGCGGATTTACGCAACCTTTCACCGGCTTACCATCACAAAGTCGAATGATTTAGCGCATTTTGAAGCAAATGATCTCGGTTCTTTTCACGAATTGCCTATCCATCGTCTGATGCACCGATATGTTGAAAAGTACATGGATTAGGCACTGATTTTTCCTTATATTTGTAAGTATGGCAGGCAGCGTAAATAAAGTGATTCTGATAGGGAATCTGGGGAAAGATCCTGAAATCCGACGATTGGAAAACGGGGCCGTTGTGGCGAATTTTCCGCTTGCTACTTCCGAGACTTTTATTGACAAAGCTACAGGCGAACGTCGCGAAACAACCGACTGGCACACAATTGTGTTGTGGCGAGGTTTGGCTGAAGTTGCCGAAAAATATGCCCGGAAAGGCCAGAAAATTTACGTGGAAGGGAAATTAAAAAACCGTTCCTGGCAGGATAAAGACGGAAACACGCGTTACACAACCGAAGTATTGGGCGAATCAATGACCTTACTGACGCCAAAAAGTGAAAGTGACCGTCCGGCACAAACCAATACGCCTCCTTATCCTACGGAACCAAGTTCAAATCCGAGCCCAATGGACCTGAATGCTAACTTTGAAGACGATTTACCGTTCTAAACTATGGCAGAACCACTCAGTAGCGACCCTGTTCCCGTCATCATGCAGTCTGAAATGTACGTTTCCGACTGGATGTTTTACATCATTACATTACTCCTTCTTTTCGGTTGTTCCGCGCTCTTTTCTGCTTCGGAAGTTGCGTTTTTTGCGCTCAGTCCGTCTGATAAAGACGAGTTGAAAGCCGACGGAACGCGAAGAAGTAAGCAAACCCTAAATCTGCTCGACAAACCAAAAGATTTACTCGCAACCATTCTCATTGCCAATAACCTGGTGAATGTATGTATCATCATCATTTCCACCGGATTTATTGATCTGCTCTACCCTATTCACAATGACAATCACACGGTTCGATTCCTGATTGAAGTGATCGGCATTACATTGCTGCTCTTGTTATTGGGCGAGGTTGCACCGAAGATTTACGCTTCCCGAAACACTAAGTTTACCGCGCGATTTATGGCTCCGCCGTTGACATTGCTCAACGTACTTCCTCCAATTTCATGGATCAGGCTGTTTTTGGTTTCGGGTACCAATCTGATCAGACGTCGCGCCGGAAAACGGGGAATTAATCTTTCTTCTGACGATCTGGAACAGGCATTGGCACTCACAAAAGAGGAAAGCACTTCTGAGGAAGAACACCGTATTCTGGAGGGAATTATCAAATTCGGGAATACCGATGTGAAACAAATTATGTGTTACCGCCAGGAAGCTGTTGCGATTTCAAATGAATCGACCTTTCCTGAAGTACTCGAAGTGATTCTGGAAGCCGGTTATTCGCGCATTCCGGTGTATGAAAATACGTTCGACGACGTGATTGGAATTCTTTATATCAAAGACTTATTGCCGTTCCTGAACGATGAAAACTACGATTGGATGCAACTGATCCGCAAGCCTTATTTTGTTCCCGAGAATAAAAAAATTGACGATTTGCTGAAAGAATTCCAGGGCATGAAAATGCACATGGCCATTGTTGTGGATGAATATGGCGGTTCAAACGGTTTGGTAACGTTGGAAGACGTGCTGGAAGAAATTGTGGGCGATATCACTGACGAATTTGACGACGACGAGATTGTTTATACGAAGATTGACGACAATACCTATTTATTTGAAGGTCGCACCGCACTTGTTGACTTTTACAAAGTCATGAATCTCGACGGAAAAGAATTCGAGACCAACAAAGGCGAAGCCGATACGCTGGGCGGTTTTGTAACCGAACTCGCCGGACGCATTCTTAGAAATAATGAATACATTCGTTTCGACGGACTAAAACTCATCGTAGAATCGTCTGACAAACGTCGCATTAAAATGATCAAAGCCGTAATAGAACATGACTAATTTCCGTATTTCCCAATTGGTATCCATTCTTGTGTTGTTGTTTGTAATCGCGGCCTGCGGCGATGAAATGCCCATTCCAAAACCACCAACTTATTTGCGCACCGATTTCCCGGAACATACGTACAAACGCACCAACCTGGATTGTCCGTATAGTTTTGAATTGTCAGAAGCGTACAATTACAATCCGGTGATGGAAAACGGCGTTCGCACCTGTCATTTGGATATCAACCTGGGACAACTCAACGGCGTGATCAATTTTTCGTACATCGAAATGGAACATCCACTCAAAGATTACATCGATTATTCGCTTAACAAAGTAGAGGAACACAAAGTGAAAGCCGATGCCATTGAAGACAAACAATTCCTTCATCCTGAAAAACGTGTATTTGGTACTTTTTTCGAACTCAAAGGAAATGTGGCCTCGCCATTTCAGTTTTACCTTACCGATTCCAACAAACGGTTTGTGAGCGCTGTAGTTTATTTCAATGCCCGGCCCAACTACGATTCATTACGCCCGAGTTTGGAATACCTGAAAAAAGATCTGATGCATTTGGTGGAGACTTTCGAGTGGAAAAAGTAGTTTTTCCAGGAAAATAGGGAATTAGAGAACTCGGGAGCTAAACCATTCTCCAACCTAGTTCCCTTGTCTAATTTTTTTTCCTATTTCCCTAAAAAACGTGTAAATTTAGCCAAACTATAGGCTAGAACAATTATGAAAAAACTACTCCTGATAGCATCTCTCTCCCTTTCGATGTTATCACAAGCTCAGGAATATTCCCGGGCAAAAGTACTCACCGACAGCAGGGGTCTCCAAACCCTCGCAGAATTAGGAATCGCGGTTGATCACGGAACTGTAAAACGCGAAACATTCTTTATCAGCGATTTTTCTACAGATGAAATCCAATTGATCAGAAATGCCGGCTACGAAGTCGAAATTCTGATTCCTGATGTAAAACAGTATTATGTAAATCGCAATGCTACCCAAACAGAACCTTCGCGTAATGCAAGCTGTTCGGGCCAGCAGGGAAACAACGGCTTTATTCCGGAAGTACCGACCAATTTCAACCTCGGAACAATGGGTGGATTTTACAAGTACCAGGAATTCATTGACGAAATTGATGCGATGGCGGTGCAATACCCGAATCTCATTACAGTAAAAGATACCATCAACAACTATTTAAGCATCGAAAACCGTCCGATTTACTTCATGCGGATGTCAGACAATGCAGCTACAGACGAAAGTGAACCTGAAATTCTGTACACATCTATTCACCACGCACGTGAACCGAATTCACTTTCGGAAGTGATTTTCTACATGTGGTACTTGCTGGAAAACTACGACAACAGTGAAGAAATTCAGTTTTTACTCGACAATACCGAATTGTACTTCGTGCCGATGGTAAATCCTGACGGTTACATTTACAACGAAACGACAGATCCGAACGGTGGTGGAATGTGGCGTAAAAACCGCAGAAACAATGGCGGAAGTTATGGTGTGGATTTGAATCGTAACTATTCCTACCTATGGGGAACTAGCGGCATCAGCATGACCCCTTCGGCTGATACATATCCCGGAACAGGTGCATTCTCGGAGCCTGAAACACAAGCCATTCAATGGTTCTGTGAAGACCGCGATTTTGTATTTGCGTTCAATGCACATACTTACGCAGACGACATCCTTCATCCGATCGGAACAACGGTTGCCGAATTTGCCGATGACCATGATTATTTCCAGGCATTTACCGGACACATGGTGTTGTATAACGGTTACGGACACATCAAAAGCTCTGACCTTTACCCTGCTTCGGGTGATTCGGACGACTACATGTACAAAGTGGATACGGTGCAGAAACCAAAAATCTTTGCCATGACACCGGAAGTTGGTAGTGACGGTGACGGATTTTGGCCGGCATCAGCTGACATCACCGGAATTTGTCAGGAAATGGTGTTTTCGAACCTGATCCTTGCGCATTTGGCCCACAAATACATCGTTGTAACGGATACCGATCCTTCAACGGTTGAAAACATGACCGGAAACTTCAACCACACTGCTTATCGTTTGGGGCAGGAAGACGGCGCAGTTACTGTTTCTATTGAAGCATTGGAAGGTATTCAAAGCGTCGGAAGCGGTGTTTCACACGATTTGACGATCATGGAACTCGCCAACGGAGCTATTTCTTATACACTCGATCCTGCCATTCAATATGGCGATGTGATTCGTTATGCATTGAATACGGAATATGCTCTATGGACAAAAAGAGATACAATTGTAAAAACATTCGGATCGATTACTTCACAGTTTATTGACGACGCTTCTACGATTGTGAACTGGACAGGAAACTGGACCACCACAAGCACCGAATATGTTTCTCCGACAAAATCGTTCACGGAATCACCTTCGGGCGATTACAACAACAATACAACCCGCACGTATACTTTCAATGAGGTTGTTGATTTATCACATGTGACGGAAGCCGCTGTGAACTATTACGCCAAATGGGAAATTGAAAGCGATTACGATTTCTGTCAGTTTGAGGTTTCAATTGATGGCGGAACAACCTGGATCGGACAATGCGGTTTGTATACCAACATTGCAACCAGCGCTGACGGTGTGCAACCGGTAGGAGAACCTGTTTACGATGGCGAACAAAGTTCATGGGTGCTGGAAGAAATCAGCCTGAGTGATTACATTGGCGAAACGGATGTACGAATGCGATTTGTCCTGAAATCGGACGGTGGTGTGCGCATGGACGGTTTCTATTTCGATGATTTCGAACTGATGTACAACATCGATTACACAAACGTTGAAGAAACTATTTTAAGCGCTAAAAGCATGCCTAACCCGGCAAATACGTACGCGCAGATTGCATTTGACCAACCGGTTTCAAACGGCTTGATCAGCGTTTACAACATGACCGGAGAATTGATCCACAGTGAAAAAGTAACTGATTTGACCAATAAAATTGTGTTGAACACAGCCAACTGGAGCGAAGGAATGTATACTGTGATTGTTTCTGAAACAGCGCAGTTCATTTCACCTGCAAAACTGGTGGTGGTTCATTAAACTAAAATCGCACTTTGATATTGAAAAGGCCGTTCGAAAGAGCGGCCTTTTTTGTTTGGTTTGTTGCGTTTAGCTAGGAATCCTAAAAAGGTGTTTTTGAAGCACTTGTCTTGAAGGTGGTTATGATCACCTCGTTTCTCTTTTACTTTTAGGGTAGTTCGTGAGGACGTAATATGGTAATAAAAACAAGTCACGTATATAACATTACCTCTACGGGGTAAGACAAAACACATGTCATATATCTCACCCCTACAGGTTGAAGGCGGAGTAGAGATTGGAGTGTTACTATATTACGCTCCTACGGGACTCTTTTTGAAAATCAGTCCAGCAAAAAAGGCTGCCTGAATCAGACAGCCTTTCGGATTATACTTATTTGCAATGTGATGTATGAATCAATCAATCCATTTATCGTCTTTCATTTCTCCGAGAATCACGACATCTTTTGTGCGTGAATAATCTTCTGCTGCAAGTAGCATTTGTTCACGTGTGTCGCGGCGAATGCGTATGCCCTGAGACCCAGAGTTGCGCACTTCAATGTAGAATCCGTCGCGCAAACGTGCTGGCTTTGTTGGAGGTCTTCCCATGATGTTTTGTAAATTTCGTTCGACTAATATAGCAAAAGACTGATTGAAATGTTAAAAATTATATTTTTTTATGAGTCCAACAAATCGCGGCTTGGATTCTTAACTGCTATTTTTTGATTGCTGTAGCGAACACTTTGGATCAAACCAACAATCGAAAATGCCAATACGATCAAACCGTAAAACACAAGACTTCCGCCTCCTTCGTCAAAACTCGAAGAACTTGGTGAAAGAATCATAATCACATCTACGAAAAGGAAAATTCCACCGAAAGAAAGCCCGATGATACTCAATACTTTCGTGGTTTTTGTTTTCACTTTTAAAAGTCCAAGCAAATCACTTGTGAGGAAAAAGAAAATGAACAACAATGAAATCAACGCTCCTTCAAACGTATACTCCGATCCATAATCGTAGGAGTAAGCGCTCGAATAAGTACTGTAAGGGTTATACGGATCATAGCTGTTTAATAAATAGCTAAATCGCTCAGACTCGACCATATCGATATAAACTCCGACAACGATCAAAAATGCAATTGATAGCACGATAGACGCAATGTAAAATGCTTTATTCATAGTATTAGTTTTTCGGCGAATATAGATTTTTTCACCACAAGTAACAAGCTGATATACCGCAAACTACTCATTGATTCGGGTCATTGAAACACTTTAACGATTTAGTCTGTTGGTGTTAATCAATCAACCACTGTCGTGTAAAAGGTTCCTTGTTCCGAAATTTCCATATCGATGAGTTTCCAGCAAATAAACAGTACCATTAAATGGTCAATCCTGTTTTTGGGTAAATTACTTTCCCTATAGAGTTTACTCAGCGTAACGGGTTCATTTTCGGCAATCAGCGTCAATAAATGCGTTTCTTCGGCGCCGAATTTTTCCGGTTTTGCACTTGGTCGTTTTTCTTGTTTCCACACATTCAGCAAGATTTTGTTGGCGTGTAACGTATGGTCTTTCCGACGCACATAAACGCGCCATTTTCCTTCTTCGTCGGGTGAAGAAACCGGTTTTTCTGCCGCAGGTTGAACAGTGATTTCCAGTACCAACCGCATATCTTCCTGCCACACGCGTGACTCAAACGATAGCTTCGGTTTACAATACATATCCGCTGCCGCGTCGATCATATGAATTTCTTCCGATGGGTCAATTCCGGTGATTTTACCGTTGTCTTTCACGCCAATCAGCAAGCGACCGCCATCTGTATTCGCGAAAGCAGAAAGTGTGCGGGCGATCTTCTTGGAATCGTCGATTCTGAACTTAAAATCGAGCTGCTGGTGCTCTCCCTGTTGAATGATGGATTTTAACGTTTCCATGAAGCGAAGTTAATTATTATTGAGGCTCCGTAGTCGTTTTCCTTCGTCAAACACTGCGGAGCAAGGGAGCTAGGGAACTGGGAGTGCTCCGAATTAGAAGGAACTTAAAAACTGTTATACGTTCCAGATTTCCCAGGCTTTATTCGCTTGCTCTTTGAGCATGGAAAGTCCGTTGAGGGTTGTGGCTCCGGCAGCAGCGCTTTGTGCCAGGAAATGCGTTTGAGCGGGATTGTAGATCAAATCGATCACCAAATGTTCGTCTGTAAGGAATTCGAACGGAAAAGGAACACTTTCGTTTACATTGGGGAAGGTGCCGACCGGCGTACAATGCACGATCACTTTGCAGGCATTCAGCATGTGTTGGTTGATGTCGGAATACGCAAATTGCTTCGGTCCCTGCGGAACCCGCGACGCATAAATTACATCAAGTCCGATGGATTCAAAAACATATGCAACCGCTTTGGAAGCTCCGCCTGTTCCCAAAATCAGTGCGCGTTCGTGCCTGTTGGTCAAAAACGGTTTGATCGATTGATGAAATCCGAATGCATCGGTGTTGTACCCGATTGTTTTACCATCACGAAACGCAATCACATTTACTGCTCCGATGGCTTTTGCTTCGTCGGAAAGTTCGTCCAAATAAGGAATCACGACTTCTTTGTAGGGAATCGTCACATTCAACCCAGCGAAAGAACCGGAAGCTAAAATGGACTTGATTTCCGCAATTTCAGGAATTTCAATATTCTCGTAAACAGCTGAAATGCCTTCCTGCTGAAACTTTTCGGTGAAAAACGCTTTGGAAAAAGAATGCCCCAGCTGTTTTCCGATCAACCCGAATTTACGCATGTTTCTTACCGAATTTAGCGCGTAAAAAGCTGAAAACCATCGGTAAAACAGAGATGAAAATGATTCCCAAACATACTTTTTCAATGTTGTTTTTGATCCATCCCACATTCCCCAGGAAATAACCGGCAAGGGTTAAACTGAAAATCCACAGAAAACCACCGATCACATCAAAGAGGAAAAACTTGCGGTATTTCATTTTACCGATTCCGGCAGCGAAAGGTGTAAAAGTCCGTACAATCGGTACAAAACGCGCCATAATGATCGCTTTCACACCATTTTTCTCGAAAAACGCTTCTGTTTTTTCCAACAATGATTGCTTCACCAATTGCCGGCCTCTGATTTTCCAGTTAAATACGCCAAGTCCCAGTTTGCGGCCAATCCAGTAATTGATATTATCACCTAAAACAGCTGCCAGAAATAGCAACGGGAGTAGAAACAAAATATTCAAATCACCGGGAGTGCCATCCAAAGCCGGTGCGGCAAACAAACCTGCGGTAAACAACAGGGAATCGCCGGGTAAAAACGGCATAATCACCAATCCGGTTTCAATAAAAATCACCAAAAACAAGACAACGTAGATGGCATTTTGATACTCGCGTACGATCCACTCAAAATCGAGGTCGAGAATGTGTTTGAATAATTCGATCATACTGCGAAAATAGCTTTTTTGTTTCTGAATGATATTGGATTACTGATCTTTGATTCTTGATGCTTGATTTTTGATTGAATTCCTGCTTCGATTGAACGAGCATTTACTTCTGTCAACCGACATTGAATAGTTCTTGAAATTTGTTTCCGGGAACTATTATCTTACCTGAAACCTCATTCAACATCAAAAATCCAACATCCAACATCACTTTATTTTCACACTGATTTCCATCAGAAAAGTCGCAACAGATTCGCCTTCGGAAGTAGCTTCAACGGTAACAAACAGGTTTTGTCGTTCGCCGGTTTGTTGCGCCAATAGCACCAATTCCTTCACTTTTATTCCTTCGTTTGACGTAAAATAGACGGTCGACATCGCGCGTTTGTGAAAAGTAGCTTGCATGGATTTGAATACAAACGACGGTTTCACGCCCAGTTCATCCGAAAAATAAAAGGCGTGTAAACCTGCAGCTACGTCGGCGCCAACGGCCAAAGAACCAAAATACATGCTTTTCAAATGATTGCGTGTGCGTCTTCTGAGTCGGATGGAAAGCACTGCTTTCTCGTCATCGATCGATTCAAGACGCGGGCGAACGTAGCCGATCAGTGGAATGTACCACCACCCCATAATGCGCAGCATCCAGCGCCATTGAGAAAGGGTTTTACGCTTTGCCATCGTGCAGTAATTCGTCTACAATTTTCGATACAGGACGAATCCCGTGAACATGTTCGATACTCGGTCCGGCGCACCAAACGGTTTTATACGTGGCACCGAAAGCCGCTTTTTTCAAACGCTGCATTCCACGGTAAAACACAATGGCTTTTACCCACTTTTTGAAGCGTTTGTTCTTATTTAACAAGCGTTCGAGCCAGTTTTGCGTCGTTCCGATTTCCTTTACATACGGCGTTCTGATAACTGTACAAGGTGTTCCTGAAAGTTTGGTGGTCGTTACAATATCCTTCGCGCCGAAATCAACGCAGGCTTGCTTGTATTCTTCCGAAACATCGGCTTCTTCGGAGGCAATGAAAATACTTCCGACCGAAAAACCATCGGCACCATACGAGGCGATTCGATCCAAATCGGCCTTACATCCTACTCCGCCAGCCGAAATTACCGGAATGGAAACTGCAGATTTGATGGCCTGAATGAGTGCTTGCGGAGATAATTCACCCAAATGTCCGCCTGCCTCGTTGTTGACCGCAATCACAGCATCAGCGCCAAGATCAGCTACTTTTTGAGCGTATTTCACATCGGTGACATCGCAAAAAACCTTGATTCCGGTTTTATGGGCTTCTTCGATCACTTTTGCCGGCGAACCGAGTGAGGTGATGAAAAAATCAACTTTTTCTTCGCAGCAAACCTGCAACTGTTCTTCCATCAAAAAATTGGAAGCGTTTACAATCAGGTTAATTCCGATTGGTCCGGTTGCTTCAGCTTTTATGGTCCTGATTCCAGTTCGTAATTCTTCTACCGTGCGGTAATTCAATGCCGGAATAGCTCCTGCAATACCCGCTTTTGAGGCCGCAATCAGCATTTTCTCATTGGAAACCAAAAACATCGGCGCCATGATGATCGGATACGTGATTCCAAGCAACTTGCAGAGGGCTAAATCAGAATGGGGATTTTCCATAGGTCGAAGTTACCGAATAATGTTGATGGAGCAGAAAATTCCAGACCAAAAATACACTCAGTAAATCATGGCATTCATTTAATAGCGAAATTTACGCCATGGCTCAGTTTAAAGATTGGATTCATGCCGCACGTTTGCGAACGCTTCCTTTATCGGTTTCGGGTATTTTGGTCGGTTCGCTACTGGCGTTACAAAACGGACACTGGAATCCTGTTGTATTTGCTTTAGCGCTTTCCACAACACTTTTGTTCCAAATTCTTTCCAACCTGGCAAATGATTTGGGTGATACGCTCAAAGGAGCCGACAATGCCAATCGTGTTGGTCCGGAACGAGCTGTGCAATCTGGCGCTATTTCCATTTCCGCGATGAAAACGGCTGTTTCTCTTACGGCAATCTTATCGTTTATCAGCGCCGGTTTACTGATCTGGAAAGGAACCGCCAACTTAAGTACAAACAGCGTTTATGGGTACATCGCACTGGCATTTGCCTGCGTTGTGGCGGCCATCACCTACACCATGGGGAAACGCGCTTACGGTTATTTCGGATTGGGCGACGTGTTCGTTTTTATCTTTTTCGGCTGTGTGAGTGTGATTGGTGTTTACCCGCTTTTTGCCGATGAATTGATCTGTGAACTGATTTTTCCGGCAATCACCATCGGATTACTCAGTACGGCCGTGCTAAACCTCAACAACATGCGCGATCAGGTCAACGATGCCGCGGTTGGAAAACGAACATTGGTGGTGAAACTTGGTTTCAAAAATGCAAAAGCTTATCACCTGACATTGATCATTACAGCAATGCTTAGTTGGATTACTTTCCTTGTTTTCAAACAACATTGGATCGGATTTATCTCTTGTTTGCCGTTCATTTTACTGTTGAAACACATCGGTTTTGTTGTGAAAAACAATGAGCCGCGCGCCTTTGATCCCGAATTGAAAAAAGTGGCCTTGTCGACCTTCTTCATTGCCGTGTTGTATACCATTTCAGTTGTAATCGTCACATGGAATACCGTAGCTTACTAGGCCAAATTCCTGACGGACTTCAGGCTTCGTTTGAAGCGCATACGCTTTTGTTTAAGCAACCAAGTGGCACCAGTCGTGGAATTCTCACTGAGAAAAAACTGTGGCTCATCCGGATTTGGTTGGCAGCAGATAAATCAATTATCGGAACCGGGGAATGCAGCATTATCCCCGGACTTTCACCTGATTTCACCACTGTTGAGGATTACGAACAGGAACTCCTGAAAATTACCGGAAATCCAACTCATTTCTTGCAAAATCCGCAATTGTTGAGCAACAAACCGTCTCTTCTCTTCGGACTTGAAACGGCTTTCATCGACTGGAAAAACGGTGGGGAAGGTGATTTTTTTGACACTGCTTTTTCTCGCGGAGAACGATCTATTCCGATCAATGGGTTGGTGTGGATGGGAAGCGAACCCTTTATGCATGAGCAAATTGAGCAGAAACTGGAACACGGTTTTTCGTGCATTAAAATGAAAGTGGGCGCGATTGATTTTGAAACTGAAATCGCTTTACTGGAAAGCATTCGGAAACGCTATACTGCCGATCAAATCACCTTGCGGGTTGATGCAAACGGTGCTTTTTCACTCAAAGAAGTTGACGAGAAACTAAAGCGCCTCGCTGATCTGGACATTCATTCAATTGAACAACCGATTGCTGTTGGTCAGCATACCGAACTTCGCGATTTATGCGAGCGCACTCCTCTTCCAATTGCTTTGGATGAAGAACTGATTCCTGTTTATGAATCGGCAAAGCGGGCGGAATTATTAGAATTCATAAAACCGCAGTACATCATTCTGAAACCGAGTTTACACGGTGGTTTTTCAGGCTGCCTGGAATGGATTGACCTGGCTCAGAAAAACAACATTCCGTGGTGGATGACCTCGGCGTTGGAATCAAACATCGGGCTAAATGCCATTGCTCAGTTTTCCGCTGTTTTTGATCCTGTTATTCCGCAGGGATTAGGGACAGGTGGATTGTATGAAACGAATTTTGAAACGCGGTTGGTGATTAAAAACGGGGCGCTTTTCAGGAGGTAAAAACACACGTAATATTGCGAATTTACGTGGAAAGAAAACCATCAGGACCAAACAAAAAAGGGGTCGTAATAAATCACGACCCCCACATTATATTTTCGATTTAATTACCTGATCAATTCCACAAATCCGTGGCCTTCCAACACATCGCCGGTAACTCCTGTCACTTTATACTGATAGAAATAAACACCTTCACTTGCAGGATCTCCGTTTACTTTTCCATCCCAAACAGGATTAATTCCCGAACCGGTATACATGGTGATTCCCCATCGGTTGGTAATTGTAAATTCGATATGCGTAGCATTGGTCGTTATCAATTCAAAGAATGGATTCTCTTCGTTGCCATCAGGAGTAAACACGTTTGGTGCAACCACGGTTGGATACGGATAAAAACACGATCCATCGTCTACTGTCGCGGTTGGATTGTAATTGGTAGCCAGCGGATCGGTACAACCGCACACATACGCATTGATGGCAATAGTAGCCGTATCCGGACATTGGCCGTCGAATGAAACAATTAACTGTGCCGTTCCCGGAACGATATACGTTTGGTTTTGCGGATTGAGGTTATTGACATTCGCCGTTTGTCCGTTACCGAATGTCCATGCATAGTTATCGGAATGCTTACTGGTATTGGTAAACGTCACATCCAGCGGTTGGCAACCATCTACGGTCGAAGCCGAGAAAATAGCTTCCGGCGCATCCAGAATGTATAACGTATCTGTTGAAATCAATGTGTCGCCACAATCATTTACCGTATAAGCAGTAATGATCACCGTTTCAGGTCCATCATCAATGCCGTCATCTGTCGGATTCAGGTTCAACGTGATCACATCAACTCCCGGTAAAAACGTCACCGGATTTGTCATGGTATTGAAATCGGATCCTTCAACCGCATCTCCGGTCAATTCATATTCCACAACCAATGTATCTACCAATTGGCTTGCCGGACGGGTAAAAATAAACTGTGCGCTTGTACAACCTTCAATTACGTTGGTATCGCCATTTACAGTAGCAACCGAAATATCCACTGCTTCAGAAGCGAAACTTCCACCTTCAAGGAATACACCTGAATCAAAAACAGGGTCACCGGCATCACCGATAGCCAGCTTGATATGGTACGTTTCACCACATTCTACCGCGGCCTGTGCTACTAATACAACCGTATTTCCATCGTATTCATAATTGGTTGTCATGTTATTCCCGGCATAAAACACGCTATATGTTGCCCAGTCAGGGTCAATATCCGAACAGTTTTGAGCGATTCCATTTGCTCCTGAAACACCCGGATTTACCGTGTTAATAGAAACAGCGGTTGTGGTAAACGATCCCGGATTTGCAGGATCTGGAATCAACGCGATATTGGCAGCAGTATACATTCCTCCTGCAGGGTTTACACCCGTAAGAAAGAATCCAAACGCATCATTTACCGAACCACAAACATATTCGGGGTATTCTTCCGAAGCGAAAACATAACGGAAAGAAATCAAGTTTCCCGCAGGAACAAAATCAAATTCAATAACGGTTTCGTCGTAAATCTGATTGGGTGTAATCGATTGTAAATCAGCATCAACTCCTTGAGTTCCGGGGCCACCTAATGATGAACCACCACCCGTATTTGGCTGAGAAGCTAATTGTGCATCACCACTCGCCAGGATCAGCCCGGTTGTTAAACCGAAATTACCGACCGGAGCATTGAATTCACCAACACCTTCGTAGACGATGGCTGCAGATCCTCCATTGAATTGAATGTTTGAAACCGTTACACCGCCTCCCAACAAGACATTCTGAATATATTGCTCAACGGTGAGGCTATTGGTAACAGTCGTTTGTCCGAAAACACTGAAACTTCCTCCAATGAACACCAAACAACCAAAAAACTGACCGATTCCTTTCATGCTTAACATAATTGCTGTTTTTTTAAATCCTAGTGACATAGAGACGCCTAAAGCGATGTCAAGGTTGTTTGATCTTGGAAAAAACGCTTTTGAATGGCTCTTTTTGTATCGGTAAAATGCTTTAAAAATACACACCATAAAAAAACCGGATTCGCCTTAAAAGAGAGATATACTTTGTATTTTCGTGCTTCAATAAAAAGCGCGATACAAATGCGTCGCGGGCAGTAATTCACACACATGCAAAACAGAATCACTTCGCTTTTCAAGATCCAATATCCGCTCGTTCAGGCAGGAATGATCTGGTGTTCGGGCTGGGAACTAGCTTCGGCTGTTTCGAATGCCGGCGGACTCGGAATTATTGGTTCCGGATCAATGTATCCCAACATTCTGGAAGAACATATTATCAAATGTAAAGCAGCAACCGATAAACCCTTTGCGGTGAATCTTCCGATGCTGTATCCAAATATCGAAGAACACATCGCGCTTATTATCAAACATGAGGTTCCCATTGTTTTTACGTCAGCGGGAAATCCGAAAACCTACACCGCCCGCTTGAAAGAACAGGGAATTACGGTGGTGCATGTGGTATCGAGCGCCAAATTTGCCAAAAAAGCACAGGACGCGGGTGTTGATGCCATTGTTGCCGAAGGTTTTGAAGCCGGTGGACACAACGGTCGCGATGAAACAACAACGTTTTGCCTCATTCCGATGGTAAAAGCAGAAGTGGGAATTCCATTGATCGCCGCAGGCGGAATAGGAACCGGACGTGGCATGCTCGCAGCAATGAATCTGGGAGCAGACGGCGTTCAGATCGGATCGCGGTTTGTGGCTTCGCCCGAATCATCTGCACATCAAAACTTCAAGCAGGTTGTGCTGGACGCTCAGGAAGGCGACACCATGCTTACATTGAAAGAACTTACACCGGTACGATTGGTCAAAAACGCCTTCTACAATCAGGTTCACGAAGCTTACGAAAAATGCGCTTCGGCCGAAGAACTAAACGCTCTTTTGGGGCGTGGACGTGCTAAAAAAGGCATGTTTGAAGGCGATTTAACCGAAGGTGAACTGGAAATAGGACAGGTTGCCGGTTTGATCAGCGAAATAAAACCCGCCGCCGAAATCGTACAGGAAATCATTACTGAATTTAAACAAGCGCTGGCCGAACAAACCACCGCAAAATATACGTTTTAATGATTGCATTCAATCGCTTTAAACTCGACAACGGACTTACCGTTATTCATCACCTCGACCCTACCACTCCAATAGCTGTGGTAAATGTGCTTTACGATGTGGGTGCCCGTGACGAATCGGAAAACCGCACAGGTTTTGCCCATCTTTTCGAACACCTAATGTTTGGCGGATCGGTGAATATTCCTGATTTCGACGCGCCGCTTCAATTTGCAGGAGGCGAAAGCAACGCGTTCACGTCCAACGACATTACCAATTACTACGATACCTTGCCGGTACAGAACATTGAAACGGCTTTGTGGCTGGAAAGTGATCGTATGCTGTCATTGGCATTTACACCAAAAAGCCTCGAGGTTCAACGCAATGTGGTAATCGAAGAATTCAAACAACGTTACCTCAATCAACCATACGGAGATGTGTGGTTGGAACTACGTCCGCTTGCTTACCGCGAACATCCATATAAATGGGCAACGATCGGTAAAGAAATCCGACACATCGAAGAAGCTGAAATGGAAGATGTGAAAGCATTTTTCAAAGCGCATTACCATCCGGCGAATGCCATTCTGTGTATTGCTGGAAATATTTCTCTTGAAAAAACCACCGAGTTGGTCAACAAGTGGTTCGGTGATATTCCGGCTTCGTTGAAACCCGACCGGATGCTACCACGCGAACCGCAACAAACCGAATACCGCGAAAAAACCATTGAGCGCGCCGTACCGAATGATGCTTTTTATTACGCATTCAAAATGCCGGAAAGGCGTTCGTTTGAATACTATGTTGCCGATATTATTTCGGATGCACTAGGCCGCGAAAAATCATCGCGCTTGTACGGAAAATTGAAAAAAGAACTCAAACTCGTCACTTCGATCAATGCCTATATTTCCGGTTCTATGGACGAAGGTTTATTGGTCATTGAAGGGAAATTGAGCAACGGCGTAACGTTTGAACAGATGGAAACCGCTTTATGGGAAACACTTGGTGAACTCAACGCAAATCCGCTATCCGACGAGGAAGCAGCACGATTACTAATCAAAATCAGGACAGCAAAAGAATTCCAGGAACAGGGATTATTGAATCGCGCCATGAATCTATGTATTTACGAATTGCTGGGCGATGCCAACGGAGTGAATGAAGAAAATGCGTTGTATCAGTCCGTTACTGCCAAACAGATTCAGGAACTGGGTAAAACCATGCTCCGCAAAGAAAATTGTTCCGTTTTACGCGTAAAAGCCATTCAAGCATGATGCAACGACATACACAACCTGCCGTTTTGCCGGTAGAACACATCGATTTTGTGAAACCTCATATTTTCGACGTTACCGAAGAAGTGCGACTGCTTTGGATGAAAGATGTTCCCAACGATACTGTGCGCCTCGATTTATTCTTCGATGCCGGTATTGTCCGCGGAAATAAAAGCATTCCGGCAATCGTTCACAGTTTATTGTTTTCGGGAACCGCTATAAAATCATCGGTTGAAATCCATGAAAGTATTGATACACTGGGCGGTTTTTTAGACACTGATCTTTCGTTTGAAACAGCAGTAGTAAGCATTTACTGCCTGCGCGAAAACCTTGACAAAATTGCACTTCTGGTTGGCGATGCCATCAACGGATTGGCGTTCCGTGAAAGTGAAGTCGAAGATACCTTGCGTTCCATGGGGCAAAAATTCCATGAAAATCAGCAAAAAGTGCGCAATGTGGGGCAACAGCAGTTCCGTAAATTGTTGTTTGAATCGCACGAAGATTATTCTACACTGGCAGAAGCCGCCGACTTTGACGAGGTCAATTACCAGTCCATGAAGCGTTATTTCAAAGATCATTACCTCAACGGTTTGACCCGTATTACGCTGGTTGGAAATGTGGAACAGGATTCGGTAGATGCGTTGATTGACCTTTTCGGAAAATGGGCCATGGACCACAAACCAACATTCGGGAAATCGTTTGAAACAACGCATAAAAAAACACATTTCCCGGTTGAAGGCGCGGTGCAAACTGCCATCCGAATGGGAAAAATGATGTTTCCGAAAAACCACCCGGATTACATCGGTTTTCAGTTTTTGAATACCATTTTGGGCGATTATTTCGGAAGTCGTTTGATGTCAAATATCCGCGAAGACAAAGGTTATACCTACGGCATCGGTTCGGTGATGATGGAATTGCACAACGATGGCTATTTGGTGATCGTTACCGAAGTTGGCAAAGATGTTACGGAAGCAACGTTGGCTGAGATTAAACTGGAATTGAAACGCCTGCAGGAAGAACCTGTTTCAAGTGAAGAACTGGAACTTGTGCGCAACTACATGTTGGGACAATTGCTCAAAAGCGCCGACGGACCTTACGCCATGCTGGATATGTATAACAGCGTGGATATGTACGGAATTGATCTTGGGTTTTACGACCGCGCCATTGCTGAGATTCGCGCCATGCAGCCGGAACGTTTACAGGAATTAGCAAAAACGTATCTGAATTGGGAAGATTTCTTAATAGTGACGGCAGGTTAGCAACGATTCCGTTTTAAATCCGTTTTACACTAAAAGGTTCAATTTTTCGTTTTCATATTATGCGTTTGCGTCTCCTTCTGATAATGCTTGTTTTGTGTTGTGCTTACAGCGCACGCGCAACGCATGTTATGGGTGGGGAAATTACCTGGAGATGCAGCGGAAACGGTTACGTATTCGAATTGATCTTTTACCGCGATTGTAATGGCGTGGAAGTCAATACTATTTCGGAAAACATCGAAGTCTGGAACCACCCAACCATCAGCAATATTCTCGTTTCATTTATCAGCCGCGAAGATATTTCACCGACCTGTTCACCTGTTCCCGGTTCGCCGCCCGCTTTGGATTGTGGCATAGGAGCAAGCGGTGGAAACGGTATTGGCGCGATTGAAAAAATCACCTACAGAAGTGCTGTGATTTTACTTCCGGGAAATCCACCGGCAGGAACAGGATGGATTTTCACTTACGACAATTTTTCACGCAGCAATCTCATTACCAATCTTCAAAATCCGGATAATTACGGTTTGACCATTACCGCCAAAATGTTCCCCATTCCCGGAGCTGTGGGTGGTGTGTGCGTTGATAATTCACCACAGTTTTTACAGGATCCTTATTTGGTAAGCTGCTCGGGCGAAGATTATTCCTACAACATGCATCCGGTTGATATCGATTTGGATTCACTGAGCATGTCTTTCGGAACGCCGCTGAATAATTTCTCCGGTGTTTACAATCCGCCGATCAGCCCCGATCCTGTTCTTTACGAGGCTGGATTTTCACCCACCAATCCTACACCCGACGCCAGTTTTCAGGCGGGAAATATTCCGGCACAAATTGATCCGGTTTCAGGTGAATTGACATTTAACAGCTCCACTATCGGGAGTTTTGTTGTGAAAGTGGTGACACAAAGTTACCGCCAGGGCGTGTTGATTGCTGAGGTGGAACGCGAAATGCAACTCATTGTGCTCAACTGCACGGGAAACAACAATGCGCCTGTAATCACACCTCCTTTCGCGGGCTTGTTTGAAACCACGGTAGATGCAGGAACGCTTGTGACGTTTAACCTTGCTTCCACCGATCTGGAATTTTTGCAGGATGGTTCTCCACAAAGCAACATTTTGACCACCACCGGTTTGATGTATGGAACCAATTTCACAAATACCGGCGGTTGCGCTGTAGCACCATGTGCCACACTCGATCAAACGCCGGCCATTATTGGTATTCAGGGAGCTGATGCTCAATTTTCGTGGCAAACAGATTGTGATCATGTTGTGACCGCTTATGGCGATGTCGCAGAGATGATTCCGTATCATTTTGTATTCAAAGTACAGGACAATTACTGTCAAATTCCGAAAATCACCTACAGAACGGTTACCATCAATGTGCGCAATCCGGGAATTATTCCGGCGACACAAATTAATTGTATCACAACTGCCGTAAATGGTGATGTTACCGTGAATTGGGACGTTGTTACAGATCCTGACGGAACGTTTGTGGAATATCAGCTCCATTCGGTACAAAACGGTTTGCTGGGTACGTTTCCTATCGGAACGACCAGTGCTATTGTTCCATTTCCGGGTGCGGCACACGCGTTTTTCGTGAATGTCGTTTCAGGATGCAACGGAAATGCTTCAACAACGAGCGACACCATTCAAAATGTATTCCTGAATGTCAGCAATCCAAGTGATGGAACAGCAATCCTGCAATGGAATTCACCGACTGTTGACCCGCTTCCGGGAATGAGCCCCGACATTACTATTTTGCGTGAATATCCGGCCGGAACATGGACAATTCTGGCTACCGTTCCTTATGGAACAACATTCTACAAAGACACCATCGATATTTGTTCGACGCATTTGAATTACATGGTGGTTTACGAAACGCCAAGCTGCCAGTTCAATTCCAATATAGACGGTGACGATTTTGAGGATATGATCACCCCTGATTTGCCGATTATCACAAGCGTTTCTATTGATACACTTACCGGAAACCCTATTATTACCTGGAATATCAACGGTCAGCCTGATACATACGGTTATGTGATTTACCAACAGGATGAGAACGGTTTTGTGGTAGAAATTGATACTGTTTGGGGAATCAATAACACAACTTACATTCACAACATCCTGGTCGACGGCCCAATGACCTATTCTGTGGCCGCATTCGATTCGTGTTTCACCATTGCCGTTCCGCCGACCTACCAAACTTCGGCCAAAGCCGAGCTTCACAGTTCCGTCTTTTTGACCCACTCTGTAAATGTGTGTGACAATACAGTTTCATTGGATTGGACCGATTACGTTGGCTGGAATGCCGATTTGCAGGATTACACCATCTTCATGCGGGAAAACGGCGGGCCTTGGGTGAATGTCCAGACAGTTGCCGGAACCACAAAGTCACTGCAATTACTTCCGTTAACACCTTATTGTTTCTCCATTCGGGCCAATAAAACCAATGGAAGCGAAGCTTTTTCAAATGTGATTTGTTTTACGCTCACAGGGCCTACTCCACCTGCGACGCATTATTTGCGTGTTGCAACCGTTGAGGCGAATGAAGTGGTTTTAAGACACGAAATCACCACCGGAAGCAATGTGGCATCTGTTCGCTTTGAAAAGTACAATATCCGAAACGGATTGTTTGAAGAACTGGCCGTTGTAGATGCTTCAAGCAGTACACTCACATTGGTTGATCCGGATGTGGATGTCAACAGCTTTAGTTATCGTTACCGCGCAGTTGTGATCGACAGTTGCGGAAACGAAGGTGGTGTTTCCAATGAGGCGAATACGGTTTTATTGACCATTTCGACCGATCAGGTCAGGTTGATCAATTACCTGAACTGGAGCGCTTATTCGGAATTTGACGGCGGTGTTTTCCGCTATTATATTTACCGCGGAGTGGATGGCAATTATGATCCGAACGTGTTGGCAATTATCACAAACGATCACCGTTTTTACGAAGACGATGTAACTGATTATGAAGAATATTCGGGTCGTTTCTGTTATAAAGTCATTGCACAGGAAGGCATCAACAATCAATATGGTTTTACCGAAACCAGTGTTTCTAATGAAGTCTGTGCGGTCATCGAACCCTTGGTTTATATTCCGAATGCATTTACTCCCGAAGGTGTAAACCCGATTTTCAAACCGATTTTATCGTTTACGGATTACAATGCGTTTGAAATGACTATTCTGGATCGATGGGGACAAAAAGTTTTCAGTACGAAAGACATCAATGAAGGCTGGGATGGCATTCATCAGTTTAGCGAGAAACTGGTTGAAGTAGGCACTTACTTGTATGTGGTGCGCATTCTGGATGGCAATGATCAGGAATTACTGTATCGCGGGCATGTGAGTGTGCTGCGTTAATTTCATTTTTTCGGGGAAATTTTCAGGTTCAAATTCGGGAATTCGAGTGTTCGCAATATTGCGAACATGCAAACATCAAAATTCCCGAAATCCATTTTTATTTTTCACGGTTTTCAAAAAAAAATAAACTTTTTTTGTTCCCATTTTCCCACTGTTCATCAGCCTTCAAGCACTACTTTTTTGATTTATTTCAAAAAAATAAAAACTTCGGGGTTACCTTTCAACAACAGTCGACATATAGTTATGTAATTGTTATTCATTCTATTATAATTGGCACTCGTCAGAAACTTTCTCCTTTATTTCCACTGATGGGTGCCTTTTTAAAACCGAATGACCAACAACTGAAAACGGCTAGATAAAAACAACTACCGGTTTTGTAGGCGATGTTCCGGGCACCTTGCACAACCCCCAAATCCAACATCATGTTCAAGATTCATACTGCAATCGCCTGCTTGGGCTTATTGATTGCCTGCTTTGTAATGCCATCCGGTTATGCGCAAACTAAACCAATGACCGTTTCCGTTTATTTTGATACGGACAAACATACACTCACTCCCGATTCCAAAGAAACGCTAGACGCATTACTGCGCACCCTTGACACAGTTCAAGGTGCTACCATGTCCTTATCCGGACATACCGATTCACGTGCCGATCAAACCTATAATGATCAACTTTCGGAACGACGTATTGCTTCTGTACAGGATTATTTATCACAAAACATCCGAAGCACTTTGCCAACTATTGTAGACCGAAAAGCCCAGGGAGAAAACAATCCGGTCGACGACAATCAAACAGCTAAAGGAATGGCCAAAAACCGGAGGGTTGATATTCAAATCAGCATTCCTACTGAGACAATCACACCTGAAGTTGTTGTTACTCAACCCACAGATTCCATTCAGGAACTGTATCGTTTGTTGGCCGATTCGCCTGTAACGTATACGATCGATAACCGGTTCGATACGTTATTGTCCTGCGAAAAAGGAACGGTAATTTCCATTCCGGCCTATTGTTTTGTGAAACCGAATCAATCCAATTATCTGGTAAGATTGACCATTCGCGAAACCATCGAATTATCCGATATGCTTTTGGGGAATCTGAACACAATGGCCGGAAATGAATTGCTGGAAACCGGCGGAATGATTGAAATCAACGCGGCCGATCAGTCAGGAAATGAAATCGATCTGCTCAACGAAAAAAGCCTCACGCTTTATTTACCAACCGATTCTGTTCAAACGGATTTTGAAACATTTTACGGGTCGCGGAATCTATCTGCACAGGAAACGGTAAACTGGCACCAGGATGATTACGGTCATGAAATGCCCGGATGGGGTTACGTTGGAATTCCGTGGAGTTATTGGGGAAACTGCTGGAGTCAGGGCACTCAATATCAAAAATGCAAGTTCTTTTTCTGTCGCATTGGTCGTATAGACGAATCGATCAAAGGTGGTTTTAATAAATCGCAGCGCGTCAGCAATCAGCAATTCCGCAATGAACAGAAACTAGCCCGACGCGGTCAAAGACGCATGAATTCCGAAGCCTGTTTGGTGTATACTACCAGTTATAAAATAACTCCTCCCGACACAGCCACCTTTTTGGCACTCAACAAAGGTTATATGCAAAAAAACAATCTGAAAACAGTTGATGAAACGCTACAGTTTATGCGGAAACAACAAGATTCCATCAATGCTATTTGGGCAGAAAAGATGAAAGTGATCCAAAAACAGCAGGATTCGATCTACGCGCTTCGTGCTGAAATAAACCAACTGTCTTACAACGCGCTTACTGTAACCAAACTTGGAATGATTAACTGTGATCGTTTTACCGGAAAAGGCCAATCGCTGATTGCGCTATCGACCACAACTCCTTATACTACCAACATCGATGCGAAAATGATCTTTACGGATATCAAAAGTATTCTATCTGCCGGGCAGGATGCGCAGGGAAATCTCAGCTTCAATAATGTTCCCAAAGGAAGGAAAGTATGGGTTGTTTTTCTGAAAGTAGAAAACAAGCAACCGTACATGTCTGTTCAGGAAATTAAAACCGGCAAAGAGAAGTCTATAACCCCTGATTTCAAAGCTGTTACTACCGATGAAATCAAACGAACCTTTCGGAAGTTTAACAGCTGACAGAACTTAAATTGTTAAAAATAGGTGCATTCTAACCTGAGCAGGCTAACTTTAGACCATGTTATCAGGTTTTATGCGCTTCATTCACGGCGGAATATTCTGGATCAGAAATCGAATTACTCCCCGGCAATTTTTGTTGTTGTCGAGTGTATTTGTTGGCATTTCAGCTGCGCTGGCGGTGATTCTCCTGAAAACATTTGCCCACCAGGTTTATTTGTTTGCTTCCGATCTGAACCAACGTTTGCATTTTCAGTATGTGAACTTCATTCTCCCGGTGATCGGGATTGTATTGACGGTTTTCATTGTGAAACGCGTACTGAAAGGAAACCTTGAAAAAGGAACCTGGCGGATTATTTACGCCATTACCAAACGTTCGAGTATTTTGCCACGGGCACAGATGTATGCCCAAATCATTACGAGTTCCATTACAGTAGGTTTTGGCGGTTCTGCCGGTTTGGAATCGCCGGTAACCATTACCGGAGCAGCTTTTGGTTCCAATTACGCACGTCAGTACCGATTATCGGCAAAAGAACGCACCTTATTATTGGCTTGCGGTGTCGCGGCCGGAATTGCAGCGGCATTTAATGCGCCCATCGCCGGCGTGTTGTTTACGATGGAGGTTCTCCTGGCCGACGTGGGAATTTCGGCTTTCATTCCATTGATGCTTTCGGCGGCAACAGGTGCGCTGGTTTCCAATGTTCTCCTCAGCGATAAAATACTGCTTTCACTCAAAGGACAATTGGCCTTCGATTATTTCAACATTCCGTGGTACATTTTGCTGGGAATTCTCACTGGATTCATTGCCGTGTACCACTCGCGCATGTTTGTGCGCATAGAAGGTTTCTTCGAGCGGTTGCATTGGGGGAAATACCAAAAAGCGATCATCGGAGCATTGCTGCTCTCGGTACTGATTTTGTTGTTTCCCTGCCTGTTTGGTGAAGGATATGAGAGTGTGAAGATCCTTTCAACCAAGAATCCGGAACATCTGCTCAACGACACGTTCTTTTCCAAAATACCGAAACAGGAAGTGCTTTTATTGCTTTTCGTAGGCGTAGTTGTATTCCTGAAATCCATTGCCACCGGAATTACCCTTGGAAGCGGTGGAAACGGCGGGAATTTCGCACCATCGCTGTTTGTGGGAAGTTATACCGGCTTTGCTTTTGCTTACGGGTTAAATCTCACCGGATGGTTCGACAAAATACCGGTGACCAATTTCACCATGGTCGGAATGGCTGGAATGCTCAGTGGATTGTTTCATGCGCCTTTGACTGCGATGTTCCTTATTGCCGAAATTACGGGCGGCTACAACCTCATGATTCCGCTAATGATCGTTTCGTCTATCAGTTTTGCGATTTCCAAGCGTTTTGTACCACATTCGATGGACACACAAAAACTGGCCGAAGACGGTCACGTGATGCGCGCTGACAAAGACCGCCATGTGCTGTCGACCATTGACCAACAAGCTATTTTGGAGGAAATGGTGGTTGTGTTGAATCCTGACGACACAATTGATACTTTATTTCGCACCGTGCGTACCACGCGACAGGCGTTGTTTCCGATTGTGAGCGATCGCGGTAGTTTACTTGGAATGATTTACCTCAACGATCTTCCCGATTTGCTGCACATTCATGCTACAGATCCAAACACACCGCTGGAAAGTTTCATGGAACCAATCATTTTTTATGCCGGTCCCGACGATCCGATGGAAAAAGTCATGGATTTGTTTGACCAATCGGGCTTGAGTTACTTACCGCTGATTTACCAGGACCAGGTAATGGGTTATTATTCCAAGACCAGATTACTGGACGCTTACCGCAAAAAAGTGGTGGCGAGCATTGTGGAATAACCAATTCCCGGAAAGAATATCAATTCAATAAATTAGCAAAATTAATTCCGCGGTTGGTAATGCTCATACGCAAGGTAAAGCGAATACGCGTGGTATAATTCAATGTTCCGTAAGCATCGTCCATGTCTTTGGAAATGTACAATGGGAAGTACAAACCTGCCACTTTACCCAAACGAATTCCCAGGCCCACATCAAAAGCAGTATTGATTTCTTTTGTCAGGATCGAGGCCGGAAAAATACCCGCGTCTGCAAACACACCAAAAATACCCGGCACAAACGGCAATTGCGCGTAGAAGTTCGCCGCTGCTACCCATTTGGAATTGGTTCCATAATCGCTGGTACTTTTAAATCCACCCATATTTTCCAGACGTTGTTGTGATAAGAATCCTTGCGTGCTGGTTCTGCCGAAGTAATAATCTTCCACGAACAAATCCTGCGAACCGTTGGCACCACTCAGATTGAGATTGTAATTCCACGTATTGGTATTGCCATTAAAATCAAATAACCAGTTTCCGCCGGCATAACCGCGCAATTCCATCCAACGACTGCTTTTGTTTCGGATATATCGGAAACGGTAAGTCGCTTCGATACTCGAACGCCCCATCTGATCACTGTTCTTTAGATTCGAAATAAAATCGGAACGCAAACCGATATTGATTTCATGATCGGGTTTGTTGTAGTTGAAATCGTATTTCGCAAAACCGCCAGCCTGTTCAATTTGCGTACGACCGAATACATCCAGGCGATACATCGTTTGCACCAATACTGTTTGACTGATTGGTGAAGCTTCTTTCCGGTTGCCGAGTTTGGCAAACCAAAACGGTGATGCAGCCACATAATAGCCATCGTTTCCTGCGAAAGCTTCGTTATCGGTTTCTTTGAATGATCTTACGGCCAAACCGAACTTGCTCAATTTCAAACTTTTCTTTGGTAAAAAAGAGTAACTGATATCAGCAATTCCGGAAACGCGTTTTCCGCCAAATGAATAAAGCGGTACAACCAAATATTGCACCCGATTGAACGGGATCCCCATGTTGTGAACCGCAACTCCCAACATAAACTTGTCATTCTGATTGGCAGCAATCATCGGCATCCAAAACACATTCGATTTTCCTTGCTCATTGTCGCCAATTATGCCTTCCAATTTCAATGGTTCCACTTTTCCGAAAAGACCTTTCTGGTGCCAGTTGTTGTTGTCTCTGAAAAGTTCAGGAATTCTGCCTGAAGGATTTACGCGCACCTCATCGGCTTGTGATTTGAGCACCACGCTCGATTTTCCTTCGGCCGGTTCCACCCAAACGGTTTCTACCAGTTTTCCTTTCTGATAAGCTCCTACTTCGATCGGGCCATTGACCTGACCGCTGTTTTTCACTGTTACCGTGGTGCCGCTTTCGTCTGATTTCACTTTTGTGAGTTTGTAATCAATATGGTTGGTGGTCTGGATCAAGTCGCCGAACAACCAGCTAAGGTCTTTGCCTGATTCCTGTTCCAACACAGCGCGCATATCTTCGGGCTGCGGGTGCTTGAATTTCCATTTCTCGAAGTAAACGTGCATGCAGCGATCAAACGCTTCATCACCGAGATATTGTTTAAGGTACGTGAATACCAATCCGGTTTTGGAATACATGATCGCTCCGTAATTGATATTTGTGAAATCAGCAGAATGGGTTTCAATCGGCTGGTCTTCTCCAAATATGGAAACCGCGCGGTAACTGAAATCGGCCATATTGTAATGATCCAGGTGATCAAAATGAAAACGTCCTTCCAGAATCAGGTCGGATAAGTTTTCATTGTCAGGGTATTTGGTATACACATAGCGCAATTCATTGAGCGTGTTCATACCTTCATCCATCCAGCCATGCACGCGTTCGTTGGAGCCAAGGATTCCGTAAAACCAGTTGTGACCTACTTCGTGTACAATCACAATCTCAAGCTCCATTGCCGAACCGGCATTTCCGATCACGGTAATATTCGGGTATTCCATACCGCCGCCGGCTGAAATGGTCCCGTCGACCGCAGTGACGTTATTGTAAGGATAATCGCCGTTCCATTTGGAATAATAAAACGTTCCGTCGTTGATGTATTCAATGGCTTTTTGCCAGTAGCGCGCGTTGTGTGGCACAAACATGGCCCATGAAGTGACTTTGCGTTTTGTTTGCGGCAATTCCACTTCGCCTTTTAACACGATGTAACGTTTATCGGCAAACCAGGCAAAATCATGTACGTTTTTCTGGGTGTAACGAATGGTTTTCCATTCAGCGTCGGAATCGGGGAATTCTGTTTTGCCGCGTGCACCTTGTTTTTGCAGTAAGGCCGCTTTTATATCATCGGGTGATTGGCTTGCTTTTTTATTCAGAAAATCAATCTCCGTTTGCGTTTGTAAATCGCCCGTTGCGCCTACTACGTAGTTTTTCGGAATCGTAATTGACACATCAAACGAACCGTATTCGGAGTAAAATTCGCCCTGATTGAGGTATGGAATCTGGTTCCATCCGTTTTTGTCGTAAACCGCTGGCTTGGGATACCATTGCGTAATTTGGTACGACTGCCCGATGTGTCCCAAACGGGAAATTTCACCCGACGGAATTTTCACTTTGAACGGCGTTGAAACCGTAATTTTCCCGCCCGCCGGCAATGGTGTCGACAATACCAATTTTGCGATATCCGGATTTTTGGCATCGTATTCAAAATAAGTTGGCACGCCATCTACCGTAAAATTCAACGAATCGATCGATCCTTTGATGGAATCGGCACCGAATGTCAATTCCTGTTCGCCACCGGCATATTGCTGTTTTCCGAGCGCTGTTTTTCCGTCGCGGTAGGCATTCGGCCACAAGTGAATGTAGAGAAAGTCGAGCGTTTGCGGAGAATTATTGATGTATTCAAACGATTCCTGACCATGCAACACGTGGTTTTTATCGTCGAGTTTTACCGAAATCGTATAGTTGACCTCTTGCTGCCAGTACGATTGGGCTGTTGAACGGAGCGTAACAACCGTAAGGAGAATAAGAGAAAGTATGGTTTTGTTCATGCTTAAAAAGTTGAATGCTTCACCGGTAACAAAGTACCAATGAAGCATTACAAAAATAGGGTTTCAAAGCGAATCCTAGTGAACTCCAGCGACCGTTTAGCGTTTATTTACAGGAACGGTTCGCATTCCGGATACAGTTGTTGTGCGCACCAGATAAGATCCTGAGGCAAAATCATCCAGCGAAATACTCGTTTTTTTCGATTTGGGAGACATAACAACCAGCAATTGACCGGTAATTGAATACACTTCCAGTTGTTCGATAACACTTCCCGCTTCTACCGTAAATGTCGACTCAAACGGATTGGGATAAACCAATACCGATTCGATTGCCAAATCAGCTACACCAAGCGAAGTGCATTGATGCTGATAATTACTGAGCTGCTGTGCTACTTCAGATTGACGTTCGGTAATGAATTGGGTCAATCCTCTATAGGTAGACCACTGACCAAACGGATCCATTGCATTGATATCGTTATTGATCGATTGATCAAAATCTGAAATGGAGAAAAATTTATTGATATCATCATTCAAATCAGGGCGAATGAGCGCTGCTGTATTGGTGATGTACGGCCCCAGATTTCCGGTCGTGAAATAATTATCCATCAGAATGCAAACATGGTCAAAGAAGGAACTTCGCAATTCGGGATCTTCCTGGAGTTTCTTCACCAATTGTTTCGGTCCGTCGAGTGTCTGTGTATAATCGATGATCAGATCGGTATTGGAAGTCGAAAAAGCCAGGTTGTAGTCCCATGGAATCCAATCCATGAGGTTCGATTCAGGATTCTGGTACAGGAAAAAGTTACGACCGTGATCGTAGTATGAATCCCAGTTCAGCATAATGATATCTGCCGCCAGCACATAGAGATACTGATCAATGTTGAGGACTTTCAAAATGCTGTCTTCAAAATTGGCTTGTGGTGTTGTTATTTTCTTTGTGAGGTAAATCAACCGCGACCAATCGTTTTCAGTTTCGTTGGTTTGTAGTTCAAACTCATCCGTGTAATTGGCAACCGAAGTGCCCTGATAAGACAAACTAGTATTGTTGATGCATTTGAACAGGTTTCCGCTATCGGCTTCATACCAGTTTTTCAGCGCTCGTTTATCGATTTCTTCCACCATGAGGTAAAGTCCCCAATAAGTGCCGTTTAAATACAATTTGGTATAGGCTGTTCGTGGCACGTCGAGTCCTGCATCGCGCATGAATTTGTAGGCCAGTGCATCGCGCATCATCGACGGATCCTGGAAACCGTTGGAAAGATTGATCTTGCGCAAACCATCGTATTTCTGCGAAGAAACATATTCATTCATGCTGATTTTGAGCGGTTTTTTTAACGACCCGGAAGCGCCCCAATTGGAGAAAAACCCTTTTTGTTTCATGCCGATGGAATCGATAATTGTACCGTCGATCATCACGCTTCCCATCATGTATTTCACATCGGTTCCGTTGTTAAACGCTTCGTCGTAATAATTGCTGAGTGAATCCCAGAAACCAACTTGCTGAAACGTCACATCAATGCGGTGTACATATGTTTCATCGAACAATTCCGTACCATTTTGCGCTGTTGAAAATCCGGCGATCAATCCTCCGGCAATGCTAAGTATCCATTTCTTCATCTTAGTACAGTTCGGCAGTTAATACTTGATTTTGAAATGTAACCACCACATACACCATGCTTTGCTCATTTACCGAAACGGTTGTGTTCCACTTGGGCATTGCAGTAAAAGCAGCAATGATTTCCGCGTCGATTTCACTGGAAATACCTCCATAAAAACGCGATGCTTCCACCACTTTGCCTTGATGATCGATGAGCAATTTAAATGCGGCACGTTTGTAGGTAATTCCTTCACCGATTGAAATATTTTTGGAGATCAGGTATTCGGCTACGGCTTGCTGTCCTGAGCCATAAGTTGTCTTATTACCCGAGCGCACTACTTTTACCGGATCGGTCTGGCTTGCAGAAGCTGTCTGCGAAAACACAATCGACACAGAGAGCACGCTCAGCGAGATTGAAAGGAGCAATTGTTTCATCTTAGAGAGTTTTTACGTTTGCTGAAAAACAACGTCGTTCACCATGATTATTAATCTATTAATGAAACGTTGCCTGTGCAATGTAAGCAAAGTGAGGAAGAATAACCTGTTTAAAGGGGATTCGCGGTTGATCGTTGAGTAAAGTGTTGAAGTGATTGAGTTAACATTTAAGTAATGTTTTGTTTATCTCCTGTTAACCACATAGAACACATAGGAAACATAGAACTGAATAACTTAAAAAGCCATGTTTCCTAAGTGCCCTATGTGGTTAATTGAAATTCCTTGTTCTTTTGTAGTAATTTTGCACTGTGCAACGATTTCTTGTAATTCAGACGGCTTTTTTGGGCGATGTAATTCTGGCAACTCCGGTTATTTCAGAGCTGAAACGCTTGTATCCTGATGCGGCGATCGATGTATTGGTGCGCAAGGGCAATGAATCGATCCTGGCCAATCATCCTGATATCCGGCAGGTATTTACGCTGAACAAAAAACAAGGCAAGTTTTCTGAGATCAAACGACTGGTGCGCTTGTTTCGGGCAGAACGCTACGATGAAGTCATCAATCTGCATCGCTTTGGAAGTTCAGGTATGATTACATGGCTTTCGGGTGGAAAACGAAAAATCGGGTTCGACAAAAATCCATTCTCATTTTGTTACAGCATCAAAATACGCCATGAAATCGGCAACGGAAAACACGAGGTGGAACGCAACCTGGAACTGATCGCCCATCACGGAGCAGAAAAGCTGGTAAAACCGCATGTTTATCCTTCGGATGCTGATTTTGCAGCTGTTGCTCATTTGGTTGAACAACCTTTTTATACACTGGCGCCGGCTTCGGTGTGGTTTACCAAACAATTGCCCGAAGCAAAATGGGTGCAACTGGCGCAGCAACTCGCCAAAAAAGGAATTGTTTACCTCGTTGGTGGTCCCGATGATAAAGAACTTTGCGAACGTATTCGTATTGCAGCCCGGTTACCAGAATCAGCAAATCTTGCCGGAAAATTATCGCTGTTGCAATCGTGTGCCTTGTTTTCAAAAGCAAAACGTTGTTATGTGAATGATTCCGGGCCGTTGCACATGGCTTCGGCGGTGAATGCTCCGACAACCGCTTTTTTCTGTGCCACCGTTCCACGTTTTGGATTCGGACCGCTTTCAGATGACAGCGAAATCCGCGAAACTACCGAAGTGCTTTCCTGCCGTCCGTGCGGTTTACATGGAGGAAAAGCGTGTCCGGAAGGGCATTTTAAGTGCGGGAATATTTCAATCTCATAGAGCAATCAACCGTTCCAAAATATCCCGTAACTTTGTACCCTCAATAATTCGTTATGTTGCGACCATTCCGTGATGCTCTTTTACTGATTTTGTTTTGGATTATTTGCTTCGACTTTCATCGGATTCTTTTTTCGATCAACCACTGGGGTAAATTCGCAAAAGTAGGATTCGGAGAGTGGTTGCTGGCTTTCATTTATTCATTCCGTCTTGATTTGGCTACTGCATGTGCACTTACCGCGCTTCCGTTCATCGCCCGTTTATTTGCGCATTATGGCAACTGGAAAGGAAATCACCGTATTTTCCGCATACTTCTGATGACACTTTTGGTGATTTTGGTGTGTGTGCAAGCCGGTGAAATTGTGGCTTACGGCGAATGGAACCACAAGCTGACTTCGCGCGTCTTCATGCACCTTTCCAATCCGGATGAAGTGGCCCGAACCGCCAGTTACGGAATGGTATTCTGGTTTCTGCTTTACGCCATTATTGAATTGGTATTCGGTTGGTGGCTGGCCAAAAAGTTATTCAAACGTATCAAAGGTCCTGCCTATAAATTTGAATGGAAACAAGTGCTTATTTTCCCGCTTCAACTGGTAGTTGGTTTGGGACTCATGTTTTTATTCCTGCGCGGTGGCTGGCAGCAAATTCCAATCAATATAGCAGCAGCGGCCTATACCGACAAACCCATTGCAAACGACCTTTCGATCAACTCGCTTTATTTCTTCGGGAAAAGCTACCTATTATATAACAGAAGTACGATCGACGAATACATGCCGAAAGTTGACAAACAACTGGCTGCCAAAACGGTGGAAGAATGGTACAATTACCCGAAAGAGCACGATCAGTATTTCCTGAAAGATTCCCGTCCGAATGTGGTGGTGATCGTGTTGGAAGGCTGGTCGGCAGAAGCTATTGGAACACTGGGACCAACGAAAGGCGCAACACCTAATTTCGACCGCATCGCTAAAAAAGGCGTGTTATTCACTGATATTTATGCAACGGCAACGACTTCCGAAATTGGAAACTCGAGTATTTTTAGCGGAAATCCGGCTGTTCCGGAAGTTTCCATTTCCATGCAACCTGAAAAACACCGTAAGCTGCATTCGATCAATGAAGACCTGGAATTGTGGGGTTATCACACCAGCTACATTTTCAGCGGCGATTTGAAATACGGAAACATTGGCGGTTATTTTATGGATCACGGTTTTGATGTGGTAAAAGACGAAGGAGATTTCCCTTCTGATTTACCGCGTGGAAAACTGAATTTCTTTGACCGCGATTTGTACAAATTCCTGATCAAAGAAATCAACTCACATAAAAAACCGTTCCTGCAATGCGCCTTTACAGGAAGTACACATGCTCCATACGATCAGCCGAAAGGAAAAGGAAAACACTTTTCAGGCGAAGAAGCCGATTTTATGAATTCATTGGTTTACGCCGACGAGTGTTTGGGTGAATTTATCCGCAAATGCAAAAAATACAGCTGGTACAAAAACACGTTGTTTGTCTTTGTTGCCGATCACGGACATGCTTCTCCGACCTCGGTTGATCCGGGTTCCGGCAAGTTTTACCACATTCCATTGCTGTTTTTCGGCGAACCGATCAAGGAAAATTACCGCGGAAAACGAATGAATACGGTTGGTTCGCAAGCCGATATCGCAGCCACATTGATTTATCAAATGAAAGGCGACGCATCGCGTTATCCGTGGAGTAAGGATTTAATGAATCCGAAAGTTCCGCAATTTGCCTTTCATTCCATCATCAGAGGCTATGGCTGGGTAACACCGAAAGGAAACCTGACCTGGCACATGGAACAAAAAGTGAAAGGCGAAGACACGTTTAAACCCGAGGATTCGAAACGCGAACTCAACAACTGCAACTGGTTTCTTTCGGCCATTTACGAAGATTACAAACGATTATAATTCATGGCTGCACAGCGCATCAATATTCGTCAGCTCAACTTAGAGGAACTCAAAGCACACATTGTAGGTTTGGGCGAGCCCGCTTTCAGGGCCAAACAGGTCTATGAATGGATCTGGAAGAAACAGGTACACGATTTTGAGCAAATGGCCAATATTGGCAAAAGTTTACAGGAAAAATTAGCCGAATCTTACTTTTTTGACAGCCTTACGATCGAAGATCAGCAAGTCAGTGTCGACAAGACTATTAAATGTGCTTTTGGCGTCGACGGACAGGCTCAGGTGATTGAGGGTGTGTTGATTCCGACCACTTCGCGCATGACGGCTTGTATCTCATCGCAGGTGGGTTGTAGTCTTGCGTGCGAGTTCTGCGCCACCGGAAGGTTAAAAATGATGCGGAATCTTACCGCAGGCGAAATCGTGGACCAGGTGGTTTACCTGAAAAACCTCGCAACCAATAATTACAGCACCAATCTTTCCAATATCGTATATATGGGAATGGGTGAACCGTTGCTGAATTACAAAAATGTGGTTCGAAGCGCCGAAATACTTACCGATCCCAATGGATTGGCCATGTCGCCCAAACGCATTACGGTTTCCACAGCCGGAATTGCCAAGATGATTAAGAAACTGGGCGATGACGATGTGAAATTCAACTTGGCTTTATCGCTGCACGCCGCCAACGACAAGAAACGCGATCAAATCATGGACATCAATGAATCCAACAATCTGGAAGCTCTTTCAGAGGCGTTGGTTTATTTCCATGAAAAAACAGGTTCGCGTGTTACGTTTGAATACATCATTTTTAAGGATTTCAACGACCAGCTGGAAGATGCCCGCGAATTGGCTGATTTTGCAAAAGCGGTGCCTTGTAAGATCAATATCATTGAATACAATCCGATTGATGATGGTAAGTTTCAGCAAGCCGACCGTGCAAAAGTAGATGCGTTTGCCGCTTTCCTGGAAGAAAAATGCAACCTGATTGTGAATGTGCGTCGCAGCCGTGGAAAAGACATTGATGCCGCTTGCGGGCAACTGGCGAATAAAAATAAAATGATGGATAAGCGGGTTTTGAAGGGTTGATACTTCGTATTGGCCGGACCTAATAACCTTCCCTAAACCGATTGAAAATCGGGGAAATCCTTCTAAAAACGCCATTTTTATCAAAAAACAGTTGCCTGAGAATAAAAACAAATACAAAACAACAATCTGTATATCAGTGATTTAAACTAAAAAGTGATCTAAGTCACTTTTTTTTCGATAAGAATCATTTTTTTTTTAGTTTAATTTTTGTTAAATTGTCTTAAATAACACTTTACCCTATGACTGAAAAAACAACTCTACACCATTTCATGGCTATCACTTAGAAAAATTAACCACAAAAAATCGGTTGGTTTTCTTAAAGTGAAAATCCATATTCTTTGACGGATAGTTTCCGTGCAATTATTCTCATGCGTTTAAATTCCAATACTTTGGAACGTTACTTGGAGAGCTATGCACAATACGCAACAACTATTCGGGCTTCCTGTCGGACGATCAAAGATTTCTATTACATGTGCCCTTACCAGGCCTGAAGTGGATATCTATATCTTTGAAAAAACGAATTTTATCTGATACTCCGGTGCCACGACCGGAATGTGATGACCTTCAATGGTCTTAATTACCTCCACACACACTATGAAATTTTCACCACATGAAACGATTATGTACTCTTTTTTGTGCATTGCTTTTTAGCAGCGCACTATTAGCTCAGGTCGACGTCGGGGCGACGTCGATTGTAAACCCCACAACGCCCGTCTGCGGCAACTCCAATCAACCGATTGACGTTGTCATCTTTAATTACTCCCCATCAACTATCAATTTTGCGATCAACAATGTCACCGTCAATGTGAGTATCACAGGTGCCAGCATTCAAACATTCAATTCACCGGTAATCAGCAGTGGTTCACTTGCTTCGGGAGCATCTATGGTAGTCAACGTAACTCCAAGTTGCAACCTCAGCGCTATCGGAACACACACCTTTAACGCTACTACCGTAAATTTCAGCGATGTCAATGCATCCAACAATGCAATGCCACCAACAGATGTGATCGTTACCGCTCAGCCTACGCCGGCAAGTGCGGGAGGCGATCAATCATTTTGTGTGCCGAACGGTAACTTATCCGGAAACACACCACTTGTTGGGATCGGAACCTGGACGCTCATTTCCGGATCAGGAGTTCCAACAAGTCCCAACTCCCCTACTTCGGCCATCACCGGATTGGGAGCAGGTACCAATATCTTTCGCTGGACAATTTCCAATTCACCTTGTCCTGATTCATTCGACGATGTAACCATCACAGGAGAAGCCACACCGAGTATTGTGTTGACTTCGGCGCCAGGAACCAACGCACAAACAATTTGTGTCAACAATTCCATTACGCCAATCACTTACACAATCGGCGGTAGCGCAACCGGAGCATTTGCCAGCGGTTTGCCAGGAGGCGTTAATGGCGTTTATTCGGCCGGAACGTTTACTATAAGCGGTACACCAACCGTTGCAGGAACGTACAACTATTCGGTTACCACTACAGGTGGTTTATGCGCACCGGCTGTTCAACCCGGCTCAATTACAGTAAATCCGGATGCAACCATTGCACTGACTTCAGCTGCGGGAACGGATAACCAAACAATTTGTATCAACAATAGCATTACCCCCATTACCTATGCAATAGGTGGCGGTGGAACGGGTGCCACTGCCAGTGGACTACCTGCAGGAGTGAGCGGAACTTATCTTGCAGGAAACTTTACCATCAGTGGCACACCTACCGTTGCCGGCACTTTTAACTATACTGTCACTACCACCGGTTTGTGTTCACAACAGGTCGCTGCAGGCTCAATCACAGTAACGCCTGACGCTGTTATCACACTTTCAAGTGGATCTCTCAATCAAACAATATGTCAAAACACTCCTTTAGGATCCTTACTATTCGCAATTAGTGGTGGAGGAACCGGAGCGATTGTTTCCGGTTTGCCGGCGGGTATTACCGGAACTTTCGCTGCGGGGAGTTTTACGATCAGCGGTTCGCCGACTGTTTCAGGCACATTCAATTATACAGTTACCACAACAGGGCCTTGCCTGCAAAGCAGTCTCAACGGAACAATCATCGTAAACCCTGACGCAACAATCGCATTGACTTCCGCTGTGGGAACCGATGCTCAAACAGTTTGTGTGAACAATCCGATCACCACAATTACATACGCAGTAGGCGGTGGTGGAACAGGTGCAACCGTTTCGGGTTTACCTGCCGGAATCAGCGGTGTTTATTCTGCCGGAACTGTCACAATCAGTGGTACACCCACTGTTTCAGGTACGTTTAATTACACGGTAACAACTACCGGAACCTGCAACCAGGTAAGCGCATTCGGAACAATTACCGTACAGGCAAATGCTACTTTAACACTCATGAGTGGCAATCAAAATCAAACGATTTGTGAGAATACCGCAATCTCGAATATTATTTACAACGTTGGAGGTGGCGCTACCGGGGCGAATGTTTCAGGTTTACCGGCAAGTATTACCGGAACATTCTCGGCTGGCGTTTTTACCATCAGCGGTTCTACATCGCTCGCAGGAGTGTACAATTTTACTGTTACAACTACCGGCGCTTGTGTGCAAACTTCAGCAAACGGTACGATCACTGTTGATCCGAACGCGACACTTACATTGAGTTCGGCTCCGGCAACAACCAGCCAAACTGTTTGTGAGAACAATGCGATCACAACTATTAACTATACAGTTGGCGGTGGCGGAACAGGCGCAACTTTTTCAGGTTTACCAGCCGGTGTTTCGGGAGCTTATGCCGCCGGAACGGTAACAATTAGCGGTACGCCGACCGTTGCAGGAACGTACAACTACATGGTTGCAACAACCGGAACCTGTTTACAGGACACGGCTTACGGAACAATTACCGTTACCCCGGACGCAACCATCGTACTCACTTCAGCTGCAGGAACCGATGCACAAAATGTCTGTGAAAATACAGCAATCACCAATATCGATTATCTGATCGGCGGTGGCGGAACCGGGGCAACATTCTCCGGATTACCAGCCGGCGTCAGCGGTTCATTTAGCGGCGGAGTTGCCACTATCAGCGGAACACCAACACTTGCAGGAGTTTATTCTTATACAGTAAACACTACAGGAAGCTGTGTTCAGACAATGGCTACAGGAAGCATCACCGTTACTGTCGGATCAAGCGCTGTACTCACTTCAGGAGCGGGAACAGATAGTCAATCGGTTTGTGTTCAAACACCGATTTATACTATCACTTACTCCATTGGAGGATCAGCTTCAGGCGCAACTGTGAGTGGCTTGCCATCAGGTGTAACCAGCTCTTTTTCCGGAGGAACTCTTACTATTTCCGGTAGCCCGGACTCAGTTGGTGTTTACAGCTACACGGTTACCACAATCGGCGGTAGTTGTCCTTCTGTCAGTATCGGCGGGTCTATTCAGGCCACCGTTCAAACAATTGCGCTGACATCTGCTCCATTTACCAATGATCAGATTCTCTGCGAAAGCGATACCATTATACCGATTACTTATAATCTTGGAGGTTCAGCCACAGGTGCGGTTGCCAGCGGTTTACCTGCAGGTGTAACAGGCAGCTACAACAACGGTGTTTTCACAATCACCGGGCTTCCTGCGGAAACCGGCACTTTTTTCTTTACTGTTACCTCAACCGGATTCTGTACAGATGCCAGTTTGATCGGAAGTATTCAAATCAATCCGTTCATTTTGGGCAACTCAGCCGGAACAAGTACAACGATTTGCGAAAACAGCACATCAACGTTAACCGGAGGTACTTTGTCAGGTGGAAACGGGAATTACAACTATCTGTGGGAAAGCAGTGCCGTTTCAGGTAGCTCATTCTCTACAGCAAACGGGATTAATTCCGCTTCCAATTATGATGCTGATGCGGTAACGTTCATGCAAAATCCAATGTATTTCCGCAGAGTAGTGACATCAGGTGGCTGCACGGATACGTCGGCAGAAGTGATGATTACCCTTAATTCATTGCCAATAGCCAGTATCGGCGGACCGGTAACAATCTGCGCTGGCGATTCACTTTTAGTAGCTGGCGTTGCATATACAAACGGCTTTCAAAGCTGGTACCACAACGGTGCCGGAACTTTATGGGGCACTGCAGGTGTTACACCAACTTACGCATCCGTACTAGCTGATGGAGGAAATACCGTGACATTGACCGTATTGGTGAGCAGCAACAATGCCTGTGCTCCGTATACGGATAGCGCACAAATGGTGATTACGGTCAATCCGGCACCGATGGCAAGCGCTGGCGGTAGTTCAACTGTTTGTCCGAATGGTGATGCTGCAACTGTAATGAGCGCTCAGGCATTCAACGGAACTATCAACTGGACGCATGATGGTAACGGAACATTGCTCGATAGCAATACCCTGTTTCCTACTTACACTGCTTCGGTAGCCGATGCCGGTGATACCGTCATGCTTCAATTGATTGTATCCAGTCCGTTTGTTTGCCCTTCTCAGCAGGCAGATACAGCCTGGTACAGCGTTATCGTGAATGCGATCGGGAATACATTTGTGGAAGCCGGAAACAGCGAAACAATCGGAATTGGAAACAGCGTCGATCTTTCGGCGACAGGTCCTGCTATTATTGATTGGATCTGGTTCCCGACAACGGGGCTTTCTGACCCAACGATTCCCGACCCAACTGCCGAACCTGTTGTGACCACAACCTATATTCTGACAGGAACGGATATCAACGGTTGTATGGCAATGGACTCGTTAACTGTAACGGTAGAATCAGACATGAACCTCATGATTGCCAATACCGTGACGCCAAATGACGACCATAAAAACGATACATGGATTGTCGACAACATCGAGTTTTACCCGAATACGGAAGTGACCATCATCAACAGAGAAGGCACCATCGTTTACGAAAACAATTCGTACGATAATTCCTGGGGCGGAACCTACGAAGGGAAATTACTTCCCGATGCGACTTATTACTACGTATTGAAGTTCGCCGATTCCGACAAAGTGTATAAGGGTGCAGTAACTGTTTTGCACCATTAATAACCAACTTAAAGACACGATTATGAAAGTGCAACTTTTTTCCATCATACTTGGTTTCACCCTTTTTACCACAGGGGTCAAGGCACAGCAATTGCCGCTTGGAAGCCACTATTTTATGAATCCGTTTGTGTTGAACCCGGCTTACACCGGCTCTGGCGAAGATGTGAACGTATTCCTGACCCACCGTTCCCAATTTTCGGGAATTGCGGGTTCCCCTCAAACAACCTATCTCACAATAGACGGCCCGATTAACGTCAAAGGTGTTGGCTTAGGACTGAACGCTTATTCGGATGTTACCAGCATTCTGAGCAGAAATGGCGTTTCGGGAAATTACTCTTACTCGTTGAATTTGTGGAGCGGTCATTCACTGAGCTTTGGCTTGGCAGCCGGCGTTGTAGATCACACCATCAACTACGATCAGGCCATTGTGCGCGATCTAGATGATCCCTCCTTGTTTCAGCAGAAAATGCACCGCACGGTTTTTACCGCCGATTTGGGTTTGCTGTACGAATGGAAACAACTTCAGGTAGGTTTTGCTGTTCCGCAATTGCTCGGAAACAAAGCGCGCTTCAAGGCCAATGACGGTACCATCAATTACTTTGATATGCAGCGTCATTATGTTGGGTCAGCAAAATACGTGTTCGACATCAGCCCAAAACAAGGCATCATCCTTTATCCGATGGTTGTTGTACGTGGTGTTTCCGGAGCTCCGGTCCAGTATGACATCACCGCAGTTGCCGACTGGAAAAGCTGGGGCTGGGTAGCGGTAAGTTACCGAAGTAAATATGCCGTAGGTGCAAGTGTGGGCGTGCGTTACAAGAATTTGAGCGTCGGTTATTCGCATGATTTCGGTGTTACAAAAGTACGCTCTTATGCAGGAGCTACTCACGAGTTTTTGTTGAGTTATCAGTTTGGCAGCGATACCCGCAAACGATTGGATCAGCATGACCGTGAACTGGAAGAATTACGTCAACGCACCACTCAAAACGAAACGGATATCGACCGTATAGAAAGCGAAATGGATTCTATCCGACAATCTCAGCAGGCATTCAATGATAGTCTTGCGGCTGTGAAATCGGCATTCAACGACAGCATTGCTTCGTTGCGTAAAGAGTTGGATGAACAAGCAAAAAAATCTGCAGTTCAACCGACAACTACAACATCACCCTCCGGTGACCCGAAAGGAAACTACAGAACATATAGCAGCGCTGACTTTCTGGATGAAAATGGTATGCCGATGCCGGTTGGTTATTATGTTGTGATCGGTTCGTTCAGTATCAAGGACAACGCTATTCTGTTCCAGAAACAAATCGCGGCGAAGGAAGAACGAGCAGCATTAATTACGTTTCACAAGTCTATTAGTATTTACAATGTATATATGCTTTATACCATGGATTATCCAACTGCGAATACCGAGCGCAATCGTTGGAAAACCGATTATTCAACGGCCTGGGTATTGAGACTCGAATAATCACCCTCAAACTAACACACACCCGATTAAGAATGAAAGGCCGCTTGTATTACCACTACAAGCGGCCTTTTTTTCGTGTCCTTTTGCTACTAATTTCATGTAAAAAGTTCCACGAATGCAGAGATATTACCTATTTTTAGATGGCAAGAAAACTTATTGGGTTTTCAAGTGCTTGCCTTGGTAATTGGATTAATTTTGTGTCATCATGACGGTGAAAGAAATTTTGGCTCCCATTGAATCTGAAATGCAGCTATTTGAAGTGCGTTTTAAGGAAAGTATGCAGTCAAAAGTACCGTTGCTCGACAAAATCACCCATTACATCATTCGCCGAAAAGGCAAGCAAATGCGCCCCATGTTTTTGTTTCTCATCGCCAAAATGCTGGGCGAGGTCAACGACAAAACGTATCAGTCGGCTTCGTTAGTTGAATTGCTGCATACCGCTTCATTAGTACACGATGATGTGGTAGACGACGCCAACGAGCGCCGTGGTTTTTTCTCGGTAAACGCCTTGTGGAAAAACAAAATTGCCGTTTTGGTGGGCGATTTTATGCTGTCGCGCGTCTTGCTTCATTCATTGGAAAACGACAATATTCGCGCGTTGCAGATCGTTGCCCGTGCAGTGCGTGAAATGAGTGAAGGCGAGTTGCTTCAAATTGAAAAAGCCCGCAAACTCGACATCACCGAAGAAATTTACTTCGAAGTCATTCGCCAGAAAACAGCATCGTTGATTGCAACTGTTTGCGAAGCAGCCGCTGCCTCGGTAGACCGTGAAGATGTGGCTCCGCGCATGCGTCAGTTCGGTGAATTGGTTGGTTTAGCCTTTCAGATCAAAGACGATATTTTCGATTACGGCACCGGAGATGTTGGCAAACCTACCGGAAACGATATCCGCGAGCGCAAGATTACGTTGCCACTCATCTATGCGTTGCAAAACAGCGATAAAGCGACCAAAAAGGAATTGATGAATATTGTGAAACGTCACAATGAAGAGAAACATTACGTCAACAAAGCCATTCAGATTGTGCGCAATGCCGGCGGAATTGAATACTGCCACGGACGCATGATGGAATTGACCAACCAAGCCCTGGATTTGTTAACGGATATTCCTGATTCACCTGCCAAACGATCACTGATTGGGTTGGTGGAGTATACCGTGAATCGCGAGAAATAGCCGATTACTTGCTATCCAGCAAATCCGGATGGGCATCTCTTTTTGGATTTTTCTTCCAACTCGATTTTAAGATGTAATACAAACCTACCACCGAAAGTGATGCTGCAAAAATGGCCATAAAAATCATCAGCCACGAGTTTCTTTCAAGACGTTGACTATAGGTTGACATTGTATCTTCCGGCGTAGGCTGTAGCATTGAAGATAGTGTAAATCCTATGATTATCGCAAAAAATATGTATCCAAAAATATAGGTTCCAATTGCCAAAAAAGCGTAACCGCCACGGTGTCGACCATAATCATAGGCCAAATCGCGAAACGGTCTGATCATAAAAAAAATAGGTGCTAAAAAGATTAAGAGGACGAGCATGGTTCAAAATTAGTTGGTTGAAAATAGTCATATTAATGCTCACCGGCATTAATTCCTTTATTGATCAATCAGATCATCGTAACTTTTTCTTTTGGGTTTTCTACTCCAGGCCCTTTTCAACATATAATAAAGCGTCACCACAGCCACCACACATGCCAGAATCGACCATAACGCTATCACAAAATCCATATCACGAAATGAGCCGATAGCAGAAAGAATCAACCACAGGATCGTTCCCACAACCAATGGGGTTGCGATAAAAACACCGATTCCCAAAAAGGCATAACCCCAAGCCTGTTTATGAAACTTTTTTGCCAGTCTGTAAAACGACATTCCAATAGCCAGAACAAGTAGTAGAATGAGCATATCAGTTAGTTTATGAGTTTGTGAGTTAGCTCGTTATTGGTCAATTAAATTGTCTTTGTTCGGTTGTTGCGCCTTCTTTTTCCAGGATCGTTTCAATAAATAATAAACGAGCCATGAAACCAAAAATGCGAATCCTAAACTCATGAGCGTAATTCGTGCTAGCCACTGTGGTGATTGGAGTATTTCCAGGTTGTCACTCAACCCCAAATAAGCACCAAAACCAACCGTGAATAACAATTGGGCCACAACAAAAACGCCTGCGCCCAACGCACCAATTCCCCATTCAGAACGATTGTTTTTTCGCGCCAAACCAAAGAAGATTCTTCCGGCAATCAGCGCTATCAGTAAACTTGGCAGCATCATAGTAATCGAGTTTCCCCGAAAATAGTTAACCGTTTTTGGATTTGCAAGTATTGCTATTGATCAATGAGGTTACTATCCTCTTTCTGATTCTTTGGATTTTTAGTCCATGATCTTTTCAGTAAAAGATACAGAATACCACAAGCTGCCAAACTTACACCAAAACCAACAAGATTTATCATAAGCATACCACTTGTTGTTGTCAGGACATCCAAATTTCCTGTTACAGCCAATATTATTCCAAGAAGAATTCCGAAAATGAATTGGGAACCAAAAAATACTCCTCCACCCAAAATGGCAAATCCCCAGGCATGACGATAGTGATCATGAGCAAGTGAGAAAAAGGCACGTCCTATAGCGACGGTTAAGATTAAACTGATTAACATAATTGTTTTTTTTCGAAACTACTGAATCGATTTCAGTTCTGCAACTTTACTGATCCAGCAAATCGTCATTATTTGTCAGTACATTCCGTTCCCAATAACGTTTCAGCACAAGATAAAGCACACCTGTAAGAACGATATTAAGTACAATCCGCAGCAATTCAATCAACGCTTCCAGGTCAGGGGAAATGGTCCAATCCTGTGTCGAAACAAGAATGCGGTAACTGTAATTGATTCCGAAATCAACAGCTACATAAAAAGCAATTCCGATGATTGCGACTAAAACCGGGATGCGCTTGTGCTTGCGGGCCAACAGGTAAAATCCCCAGGCAATGAAGAACAAACAAGTAAACGAAACCATATTCAGGCGAAATAAAGCGGAAACTAACCATTTTTCCGAAATCAACGTTTACAGGAGACGGAATTTCGTTCTGCATGAACCGAACTTTCGTTATTTTTGAACTTCAAATCAAAACAATCATGAAAAATTGGTCGCTGTTGTTGCTAACAGTTGTAATTACGTTGCTGGCTGCTTGCGGTAGCCCTGAAAAAAAGGAGAAAGAACCTGAATCGCTGTTTGAAGTGAAAGACGGGATTTATACCGAATATTACCCGGGCCGGAAATCAGTGAAATACCGCGGTCCGCAAGATGAAAACGAAATGCGCGACGGCCGTTGGTTTTTCTATTCCGAAAACGGTGTGGAATTGTCGATGACAGAATACTCGCACGGAAAGAAAAACGGCGACTCATTTGTGCGCTACCCCAACGGAATGATGCGTTATTACGGCCATTATGAAAATGATGTGCAGTCGGGCGTTTGGATTACCTACGACGAAAAAGGAAACGTTTCACAGGAAAAAGATTTCGGAAGCCCAAGCGCTCCGGCAGTTCAGCCACCGCCTGCACCATAAGTAATCATGTCAAGAATTCCCGCACATATCGTTGATGAGATCATGCAAACCTCCCGGATTGAGGAGGTGATCGGGGAATTCGTGAATTTAAAACGCTCAGGATCAAACCTGAAAGGGCTGAGTCCGTTTGTGGACGAGAAAACACCGTCGTTTATGGTGTCGCCCGCCAAACAGATTTTCAAGTGTTTCTCTTCCGGAAAGGGTGGCTCGGTAGTGACGTTCCTGATGGAAAAAGAGCATTTTTCCTACCCGGAAGCCTTGCGCTGGCTGGCCGATAAATACGGTGTTCAGGTTCCGGAAGACGAGCCGCAAACAGCCGAAGAAATCGCAGCCATCACCGAACGCGAAAGTTTATACATCATCAACGAATTTGCCAAGGAACACTTCATGCACAACATGCACGAGGTCAACGAAGGACAAACCGTAGGCTTATCTTATTTCGAAGAGCGCGGGTTCCGGCCCGATATCGTGAAGAAATTCCAGTTGGGTTATTGCCTCAATTCGGGCAACGATTTCACCAAACACGCGCTGGATAAAGGCTACAAACTGGAATACCTGGAATCGGTTGGTCTGGTAAAATCAAAAGACGACCGGCACTTCGATTTTTTCCGCGGACGGGTAATGTTCCCGATTCACTCCATTTCGGGGCGTGTACTCGGATTCGGAGGTCGAACGCTGTTTACTGACAAAAAAGTCGCCAAGTATTTCAACTCGCCCGAAAGCATCATTTACAACAAAAGTGAGATTCTTTACGGCTTGTACTTTGCCAAAGGCGACATTGTAAAATACGACAACTGCTACCTCTGCGAAGGTTATACCGATGTGATCAGTATGCACCAGGCCGGAGTAGCCAACTCGGTTTCTTCGTCGGGGACATCACTAACGAGCCAGCAGATCAAGCTCATTAAACGTTACACCCCTAACATCACGATCTTGTACGATGGCGATGCGGCGGGAATCAAAGCTTCTTTCCGTGGAATCGATTTGATCCTCGAAGAAGGCATGAACGTGAAAATCGTTTTATTCCCAGATGGCGATGATCCCGATTCGTATTCCAAGAAAGTGAGTTCTACGGAATTCATGGAGTTCATCAAAGACAACACGCAGGATTTCCTGAGTTTCAAGACTTCGATGTTGCTGAAGGAAGGAAAAACCGATCCGATTCAGCGTGCGGGAATGATTCGCGAAGTGGTGCTTTCGATATCACTGATTCCTGATCAGATCACGCGTTCCATTTACATCAAGGAAGTCGCCAAGCAATTTGAGCTGGAAGAATCGCTGGTGGTGAGTGAGTTGAACAAACTGCTCAAAAACAAGCTTTCAAAAGAACTCAACGAACCGCAGATTGCGGAAAATCCTTCGTTGACCGACACGTTTATTGATCGTCCGGAACAGCAGATTACCGAGGTAAAGCCACTTTACTCCATTGAAGAATACGACTTAATCTCATTTTTAGTAAAATATGGACCTTACGTCGTAAAGACTGAACACATCAATGAACATGGCTTGCCACAAGTAAGAGAAGTTAGTGTTGCTGAATTGATTTGCCATGAATTGGATAAAGATCAAATGCATTTTTATTATCCTCTTTTCAAAAAAATCCATGAAATAGTTCGCACTGAACTAGAAAAAAAAGCTATAAATAAGACTAGTTATTGGTTGAGAATTCCTGATCAAGAAATTGTTGAATTTGTCTCCAAAATAGAAACCGATCAACATGAACTTAGTATAGGTTGGCTTTCTAAGTTTAATATTGAAACGAAAAGGGCGATTGACAATTTAGATCATAATACTCTAAATATTATTTATCACTTCAAAAAATATTATTTAGTCAAACGCGGAAAAGAAATCGAAAAGGAAATGGAAGAATCGCCTGAGTATACTGATGATTTACAGGCCGAGCTCATCATTCTAAATAAAGTAAGAAAGATCATTGGAGAAAAACTTGGATTAACAATACTACCCTGAAAATATGATGACAAAAACGCTTTTCTGGCTCGGTCCGTATGAAGTTTGCTTTTGGAACATCGTCATTATTACATTGGTGGTCCTTCTGGCTATTATTGTCCGCAGAATCATTCATCGTTTGTTGAAACGCTACCTCACAGGCGCCAATATCCGTATTGAAGGCCGACGAATTACCTGGCTGCGTTTGCTGAGTCAAACGGTTTATGTGGCCGCAGGTTACTTCGCGATTCTGAGTTTCAAGATCAACAATTACAACGTTTCGTTCCAGAAATTCCTCGATTACAAATTCATTAATTATAAAAACTTCAGCATCAACTTCGAGACCATCATTGCGGTGGTGATTATCTTTTTCGGAGCAAAAGTGACGCTGAACTTACTGAATCTTTACCTGCAGAGACGTTTCCGTAAAGATGAACATTTCGACCGTGGTGCCGAATATGTGTACATGCAGGTGGCCAAATATGTGGTTTACACCATTGCGTTGATTCTTTGCCTGAGCGCGTTCAAGGTACAGCCGGGCATTTTCCTTGGCGGTTCTGCAGCACTACTCGTCGGTCTCGGATTGGGATTACAAGACGTGTTCAAAGACATGTTTTCGGGTTTCGTTTTATTATTCGAAGGAACCATTCGTGTAGGTGATGTGATCGAATTCAACGACGGGAAATCCAGCGAAAACATTGTGGCCAAGATCTTGAAAATCAATGTTCGAACTACTCAAATCGAAACCCGTGACGGCAATATTCTGATCGTTCCAAATGCCAAACTCACACAGGAATATGTCGAAAACTGGAGCCACGGCTCCAACCTTTCCCGGTTCCGGATTAACCTTGTGGTTCCATACAACGCCAACACTCAAATGGTGAGCGATCTGTTGATACAAGCGGCGATGAGTCATCCGAAAGTCAAAAAATCAGAACCAATTCAGGTGCGTATGACCGATTTCGGTGACCATGGTTTGTGCATGGAACTCATCTTCTGGGCCGACCAAAGCTGGGACATCAACCAATACAAATCAGAAATCAGGTTCGAAATTGATCGGTTGTTCCGTCATTACAAAATTGATTTTCCTTATCCGCAAAGAGATATTCATGTTTTTCAAGGGAAGAAAGAACAGCAGCCCTGAGATTTACAAATCTACCTACTATGAAACTCATTCATTCCATTTTAATTCTGACTGCAGTTCTGTTTTTGACTGCCCGCTGCAACATGGGGAAAATTCAAGAACAGTCCAATCAACAGTTTGGCGATCAGCATTTCAAAACCGCCATTGCGTTAATTGAATTGCATAAAACACGCTTCGGAGAATATCCTCCAACACTCGATAGTGTAAAATATGAAGGTGCCTGGGACCAAATGGCCTTGTCATCTGTCGAATACGAGAAACTTGACACCGGCTATGTGTTGAATTTGATCAACGGTTGGATTGGCAAACCAAAACACCTGAAATACCCTAAAGATTTTTGGGAAGGACTTGGGTTGGTTCGATCAAATATGAAGTAGTAAAGTGATACTTGATTTTTGATGCTTGATAAAACCACATGGTAGATTCACAGTTGTTTGATGCATGGTCTGATTAACAGAAGTCAAATCCCGTTAATCGAAGGGCGAATTCAATCAAAAATTCAACATCAAACATTCAACATTATTGATCAAAATCAATTATTATCTTTGCCCCCTATGAAAGCAGAAATCAAACAATTAATTGACGCGATGAGCAAGCGCTTCACATCGCACCCCTGGCATGGAATTGAGATCGGTGAAAAACAACCGGCTATTGTCAATGCCTTCATTGAGATCATTCCTTCCGATTCCATCAAGTACGAAATCCACAAGCCTTCGGGTTATATCATGGTCGACCGTCCGCAAAAACTTTCGAATCACATGCCGTGTTTGTACGGATTTGTGCCACAGACGTATTGCGACGCTCAGGTAGCTGCATTTTCGAATGAGAAAACTGGCCGTACCGACATTACAGGCGACGGTGATCCGTTAGACATTTGTGTGTTATCGGAACGTTCGTTTAATAACGGAAATATCATTTGCGACGCCAAAGTAATTGGTGGATTCAGAATGCTCGACGGTGGCGAAGCCGATGATAAGATCATTGCCGTTTTGAAAGGCGATCAGGCTTACGGAAACATCGAAAACATTGAAGACATGCCGAAAATGGTTATCGACCGTGTACGTCATTTTTTCCTTACGTACAAAGATTTGGACGGCGGTGCGAAGAATGTTGAAATCACGCATGTTTACGGCCGTGAAGAAGCTTTTGAGGTCATCAAACGATCGCATGCCGATTATACTGCTAAATTCGGGAACGCCGATGAGAATCTGGCAAGCGCCCTGGAAGCATTGTTGAAATAATCCTTTCACGCAACACAGCCTTTTAGGCACAATTGATAGAATTATGAAAAAAGCACCATTCATTGCAGCTTTGTTTTTGCTTCTTGCAGGAACAACAAACGCCCAGCTGGCTCCGCGTTTAAGTCCGGAAGCGAAAGTTGAGCAAAAAGTAGGATTGACCGATATTTCGGTGAAATATTCCCGTCCGGGGAAACGCGATCGTGTTGTCTTCGGTGACGTAGTTCCGTTTGGCGAAATCTGGAGAACCGGTGCCAACGAAAATACCGTGATCTCTTTCAGCGATGCCGTTGTATTTGGTAAAGACACGCTAAAAGCTGGAACGTATGCTTTGTATACCAAACCGACAAAGGAAAGCTGGGAAGTGATTTTCTACTCTGATTTCTCGAACTGGGGAACACCTGAAGAATGGAGCGAAACAAAAGTAGCGCTGCGTGTTTCGGCGAAACCGGTTGCGTTAAAAGAAGCTGTTGAAACGTTCACTATTGCTATTGAAACAATCCAGAGTGCGGGTGCAACATTGACGCTTACCTGGGATAAAACACAGGTGGCTGTTCCGTTTGCTGTTCCTACCGATGCCAAAGTAATGGCAAACATCAAAAAAACAATGGGCGGACCAACGGCTAACGATTACTACGGAGCTGCGCAGTATTACTACGACAACAACCGCGATATAAAACAAGCATTCGCCTGGGTTGAAAAAGCAATTGAGTTGCGTCCGGAAGCTTACTGGATTGTGCGTTTGAAAGCATTGATTCAGGCAGAAATGGGTGACAAAAAAGCTGCAACTGAAACAGCGAAAAAAGCCTTGGAACTGGCAACAAAAGAAGACAATCAGGATTACATAAAAATGCTGAACAAATCAATCGAAGAGTGGAGCAAATAAGTTTGTGAACTTTTTGAGTTGAGAAGTTAACTCATCCAAAATAGAATCCCCGTTTGTATTACGCAGATGGGGATTTCTCTTTTTTAGCAAGCGCCAATGCTCCGCAAAAAACACTCAACACCAACGTAATCGGCGTAAAAATCATCGTTTCCAAACTATTCAACGAAGCCAGGTTTCCTAACGTATTCAATAGAAAAAGGCCGGTCATGAGCCACAGCGTGATTGTTACGGCTATTCGGGGAATGTTGATACGCATCCAGTTCATCCGAACGCAGATCACCACCAGAAAAATAAAATTCAAGACCAGGGAAACCGTTTCGAATTGCAGCATTGCTGCCTTTGTTTTCAACCTTCCACCCCATACCAACGTGTAGTCAACAACACCCACCAATACCAGAAGATGAAAAACAAGGTTGGCTACAAACAGAACCGTTGCGCCTATTCCGGCAATTCGTTGAAAGGAAGTGAACTTAGTCATATCTGAAAATGCTTAATTTTTAATCTCGCTAAAGGCGGACACTGTGTTGAATTGGCTGAAAGTGCAATGCAAAATTCCAAAGAGTAAGTGGGAGAGATTCTACAGCTCCTGCGTAGTTAAAGTATTTCAGATTAATCAATTACTTCGGGACGAACTGAGCCTTAGGGTGTCTTTCTGGTTTCATCAGTACGGCGTAGTTTCCGGTAGAGGTAATCCCAACTTTAAATGATCTGATAGTTTCAGTATCGACCCAGATTTTCACCAATCCATTTTCAGGGTCGAATTCGTATTTGTAAAGCCCAACAATTACGTCTCTTTTAGTGATTGAATTATACTTCGTGATCACCAACTCATTCTCTTCGTTGAAGGTCCATTTTAGTTTTCCTTCCGGAATCGAATCTGATGTCCAGATGTTTTTGGTTAAACCAATAGGTTCCATCTCTTTAAACGAAGTGCTGTCGAACTCACAAATCCAAGTAGTCGTTTTACAGAGGTCGAAAAACATGCTTTGTGCTGAACCTGTAAAAGGCAGAATAAAGAATAAAATAAAAAGAAGTCGTTTCATGGTGAATGAATACATTCGTTTATTGAATAAGTTCAAATCTGCGGCGCGGTGAAGATCATGTTTATCAGATCACTATGACAGCGTAAATATAGTTCGGCATTAAGATGAAACATGTTCATTGGGATGATTACCCTTATTTAAACAGTTTCCTCCACTGCCACCGCCTTCGTCACATTACGGAACAAATGCGAATGGAACACATGCCGGCGTGCAAAACGCTCGGGTGTTGCAGCATTCACCAGCTTGGTATAAACGTTCGGTTTTACCCCGAAGTATTCATAAACACTGCCGTTAACGAACGTCACTTTCAACAATTGTCCTTTGTAATGAAAATCGGTAATCATGTTGGTGGAGACCGTTTGGGTATATTCTTCCAGGTTGGCTTCGCGGGTTTCAGGTGCAATACTTACCAGAAAATGATACGCGTCGATGATTACTTTACTTTTGATTTCCGCTTCCTGCTTCAGTACATCGCCGTCCTGAAATTTATCCGGATGCCATTCTTTTACCAATTTTCGGTACATCAATTTCAACTGTGCCAAATCGGTATTCTGGTCGGCATTAAATAATTTGCGGTAATCTACAATACGCTTCATAACTCTTTAAAATACATGCTAACGTGCGGAAAGATTAACTTTTACCCGTTAGAAAGGCGCAAAGGTACGGCATAATCCCGTTGTTTTTGTAAAAATGTACGCTTGGGAGACATCCTGCGCCATTTTTAAACACAGGATGGTGTCGTTTATTATGTAATAGAGCGCGGGATGGTGTCGTTATTATGCGGTAGAGCGCGGGATGCGTCCCGCGCCTACGCATAAATAACCTATTTTTACGGCGACATCTTCAATTTCGGACATTGGAACATCGGATTTTATTCATTACACCTCCCTTTACACAGCTCAATACGCCCTACCCGGCTACGGCTTATCTAAAGGGATTTCTGAATACCAAAAACATTCCATCTACGCAGGTTGATTTGGGCATTGAGGTGATTCTGGCCTTGTTTTCAAAAGCTGGTCTGACGCGATTATTTACCGAAATAGCAACTACAGAAACCGATCTATCCGACAACGCACAACGCATCATTGCTCTGCAAGCCGATTATATTCAAACGATTGACGCAGTAATACCGTTCCTTCAGGGCAAAAACCCTACGCTGGCACATGTCATCTGTCAGGATGCTTTTTTACCGCAAGCCAAACGTTTTGATCAGCTGGAAGAGCTTGACTGGGCATTTGGCGTAATGGGAACGCAGGACAAAGCCAAACACCTCGCCACGCTTTACCTCGAAGATCTGGCCGATTTGATTGTTGAAACCGTTGATCCGCATTTTGGATTCAGCCGCTATGCCGAACGGTTGGGACGGGCTGCCAGTACGTTTGATGAATTGTATGAAGCTCTGCAACAGGAATTGACCTATGTCGACCACATTACGCTGCAACTACTGGAAGAAAAAATGCAGCAAACACAACCTACAATCGTTGCGTTTTCGGTACCGTTTCCGGGAAATTTATACGCTGCTTTCAGATCGGCGCAATACATCAAACAACATTATCCGCAGGTAAAAACACTGATGGGCGGTGGCTTTCCGAATACGGAATTGCGCTCATTGTCAGAAAAACGGGTGTTTGAATTCATTGATTTTATTCCGCTGGATGACGGCGAAACACCCGTTGAAACTATTTTACAGCACATTGCCGGAGAACGGACTGTTTCCGAATTGAAACGGACATTTGTACTGCATGAAAACGAGGTGATGTACAGCAATGGTTCCAAACAACCGGACTACAAACAAAGCGAAGTCGGAACGCCCGATTACAGCGATTTACTGCTCGACAGTTACATTTCGGTCATCGAGGTTGTGAATCCGATGCACCGCATGTGGAGCGATGGCCGCTGGAACAAACTCACCATGGCGCATGGTTGTTACTGGGGCAAATGTACCTTTTGCGATATTTCACTGGATTACATCAAAATCTACGAACCCGTTGCCGCAAAGTTACTCTGCGACCGCATGGAAACGCTCATGGAACAAACCGGGCAAAATGGTTTCCACTTTGTGGATGAAGCCGCTCCACCGGCGTTGATGCGTTCGCTGGCATTGGAAATCATTCGCCGGAAACTAACCGTAACCTGGTGGACGAACATTCGATTCGAGAAGAGTTTTACGGCCGATTTGTGCCAGTTGCTCAAACACTCTGGCTGCATTGCCGTTTCAGGTGGTTTGGAAGTGGCTTCGGATCGTTTACTGAAACTGATCGACAAAGGTGTAACGGTAGCACAAGTGGCGCAGGTTACCCGCAATTTCACCGAATCAGGAATCATGGTTCACGCCTACCTGATGTATGGTTACCCGACACAAACCGTTCAGGAGACCGTCGATTCACTTGAAATGGTGCGACAACTGTTTGAAGCCGGTGTGTTACAATCGGGTTTCTGGCACCAGTTTGCATTGACCGCTCATAGTCCGATTGGCTTGAACCCTGGCGATTACGGCGTTTTGAAAGACACAGAAACACTTGGGACATTCGCCAACAACGATGTGTTTTACACCGATAAAACAGGCATTGATCACAATAAATTTGGCTACGGATTAAAGAAATCGCTCTACAATTTCATGCACGGCTTGGGTTTTGAATTGCCCTTGCATCAATGGTTCGATTTTAAAATTCCACGAACAACCATTGCCTCCGATTTTATTGAAAACGCATTGCTCGAAGACGAATTGACGTTCACCAAACCAAGCGCCAAAATTGTGTGGCTGGGAACCATTCCCGCAATCACTTATTTCACCAAAAACAAAAAGGGGCATTCCTGGGAAATGGCCGAACTGACAATTCATACACGTCAGGAAATGCTGCAACTGCAAGTGAGTAAACCAACCGGCGACTGGCTGGTAGAAATGCTACCGAAACTGACACCCGCCAACGAAAAATCACTGACTTACCAGGAACTCAAAACGAGTTATGAAACCATTGTGCAGGAAGATCTGGAACCGTTTTGGTATTCGAAACAAGCACAGGTTTTGCGTGAAAATGGGTTGTTGGTAGTGTAACTTTGCAAATATTACTCAATAACCAAATTTAAATTTTTAGAAATCTGAAATGTTGGGATAGCAAAAGCCAATCCTTCAGCAGAAGCACCAACAATTTTACTAACAATAACACCATGTAACGTACCTTCCTTATCAAAAAGCGGGCCCCCACTATTGCCGAAATTTACCCCCATACTGAGTTGCAATATATTTCGGCCTCCAAGCATTCGGTCATTCGAAATCAACCCCTTAGTCATTGTTTGACCTAGTTCAATAGAGGTAGGCGCACCAATTGTATATGTCTCATCATAGATTTTGTATTTCTTTTCAGAACCCAATGCGAATGCTTTGTCAAAAAACGCATCAATTTTCAATAGAGCTATATCATTAACTTTATCAGTTCGAACCACTTCCGCTTCGTATTCTTTCCCATTAAATAACACAACAAAATCTGCAGTCTCCCCTACTTTATCACTACAGATGACATGATAGTTTGTTAGTATAAAACCATCATTGGAAATTGCAAACCCCGATCCATGACCTTGATCGTTAATTTTAATAATTACGGAAGCTTTCTCAGCATCTTCTAGCTTTTGTACAACATTAGCTGGCTTCGTAATATGTAATAAAGGTTTAGAATCAGAGTGGGCTAAATCTAAGTTTTGGTACTTTTGAAACAATTCAGTTTTTTGAAATTCAACCAATGAGCGTTTCAAAATAATTGGCATATTAAAAAAATAACAATCAGTAAAATAATTATTAGCAAAATCACCTAAGGTGACTTCTACTTCTCCCGAATCCAGAAATTCTCCGTAAACATTCTTTATGTACCACAAACTCTTCAATTTGTAATGAGCCATTTCAGCATTAATAGGGCTTTTGCTAAAGTAATATTGTTTTAAACCAGTCATTCTTGCTTCAAGCAATAATTTATTTTGAAATGAAACTAATACATCTGAGGAATCTAGATATTTCTCATCTTTTAATACCTCATTAATTGCTTCTTCATGTAATCCAATTTGAGGATTCCCAAAGGTATCAGAACTACGAAGCTGAACACGACTCTTATTTCCTTTTTTTTCGGCATTCGAATATGAATCCTCTAAATTTTCCTCGATTTTTGAGACATAAATTTCTTGATCTAATACAACTTTAAGATCGTATACCCTTCCAAAAAAAAAGTAATTGTCAGACTCTTTTTTTTGAGGCAATATCTCAGTATTTAAAAAGGTGTATTCTTCCTTGAATTGATTTTGTTTATTACCGGAAATAGCATAATAAGCATCTAAATACCCTGGTGTTGTGACTTTAATTTGATGATTTAGTATATTCTTATCAATCTCCTGATCCATAATAACTTTTGTACCGGCTCCAATATATTTGCCATCAAAATAGAACTTAGAGTCGCCATTTGTAAGATTCACAGTAAGTTTTTGTGATATGCCTGAAAAAGTTATAAATAGGGCGCTAAGAAGTATATAAACTTGAATTAGGAATGCATTCATAATCTGCTTTTTTTTACAATGATAGCACTTTAAAATCAGTTCTAACAATGTGAATATCTGTTTGGCACACTTCTCGCTACCTCTTTTCCATTCACGAATAATTTGTACCTTCATTCTATGCAGAAAATCCTGTTTCTCCTTATTCTGTTGACGAGTTTCGGCGCCCAGGCACAAACCGTTTTCAGTACCCAAAACCTCGATTTGGGCGAATTGCATGCCGGATCTGAACGTTTTGGGGATATCCTGGTTACTAACAAAGGCAAACAGAAATCGTATATTTTGCGGGTCGAAAAACCGGTTGATGTCACATACCTGGCCAGTTCGGATGTCTTGTTGCCGGATAGTTCGTTTTCGTTTCGTTTGCAGGTAAATCCTGCTAAAAAAGGTGCTTTTTCCTACGATGTAAAAGTGTACACCAGCGACAACATGGATCCTGTGAATATCCGTATTTCCGGAAACGTGAAAGAACTGACCGAAAATACGATGGCCGGCATGATGAGCTGTCCTGATTTCGGGTCTGAACCTTCGCGCGTGCAGACTTCTGAACTGACGATCATTACGGTTGATGAAAACACCCGTGAGCCGCTGGCGAAAAGTACCGTGACGATCATTCGCAATGGAACACCCGCAGGAGCCTGGATTACGGGCAAAAAAGGATCGTTCCAGCAGGAAAGCATTCCCGGATATTTTTATTTCTTCGCTTCACATGACGGTTATTTTCCGAAAGAAGCCGGTGTTTACGTAGGCCCTAAAATCCGTGAAATCACCATTCCGCTCAAAATAGATCCGTCGACTATTGTCGTTCCAAATCCGGAACCGATTCCCGACGAACCGGAACAACTGACTGCCGAAACAGCTGAAATTCTCATCGACCAGCAATTGGCCAATCAGCAATCGGATTCGGTGATCAAACAAACCATTCCCGAACTGGCGCAATTGCCACCCAACAGTTTCGAATCGGAACATTTCAAGCCCGTCAATGTGGTGTTTGTGCTCGATGTTTCCAGTTCGATGAAACTTGGCGAAAAAATGGATTTGATGAAATATTCGCTGAATCAGCTCGTAGATGAAATGCGCCCGGAAGATCATATCAGCCTGGTGACTTATTCCGATGGCGCCAGCGTACTCCTCGCTCCTACCGCCTGCACGCAACAGGAAGCCATCAAAGCCAAAGTAGCCGAGTTGAAACCACATGGAATGACCGCAGGAGGAAAAGGCATCAAATTGGGTTACAAACAAGCCTTGCAGCAACTTTCGCCCGATAAAGCAACTATGGTGATCATTATTACCGACGGTGCGTTTAACAAGAGTTCGGATGATTACCAGAAAACAGTGCGCAAATACGCCAAAAAAGGAATTACTTTTTCGGTAGTTGGTGTTCAGAACCGCCCCAATGATCAGCGCGCCATGGAAGAAGCCGCTGAATTCGGCAATGGCCGTTACATTCCGATCAATAAATTGTCAGACGCTCAATACAACCTACTGCAGGAAATACGGATCGCCTCTTTCAGAGGTATTTGACAACAGAATTTGTATTAAAAGCGGTAATATTGAGTTGGAATCGGTCGAAACGGTTGATTCGGGTATAATTTTTGCAGGTTTTGTATCGAATTCATCTACACGCTTATGATCAGATACCTTTTACAAACGTTTCTTTTTTGTTGTTTGATCACTACCGTTTGGAGTCAGCCGGACACCATTGACTTTGGTACGATTGACCGTTCCACCAAGCGCTATGCCGATATCACCATTCGCAATACGAGTGAAAGCGGTATGTACATCAAATCGGTGGAACACAGTCCGCAAATCGTCTACCGCCTCGACAAAGAATACATTCAGTCGGATAGCTTATTTACGATTCGTTTGCAGGTAAACCCCGACACGACAGGACGTTTCAAATATGTAATGCGCGTTGCACTAAGTACAAGTGAGTCAACCGTTTCGATAGTCGTAATCGGCAATGTGGTGCAAATACCCAATTACAAGAATGTGATCGAGCAAAAATGTCCTGAATTTGAAGAAAACAGTTTCACCAAAGAAACCGAATTTAAGATCGTGAGCGTTGATGCTGTTACACGAGAACCCATTCCGGGAAGTACCGTGACAATCATTCGCAATGGAACCGTCAGCGAATCGTGGGTTACCGGAAGTACGGGTTCTATTACACGGCGATCGGAACCCAATTTTCTATACCTCATCGTATCACGCAACGGTTATGAAACCACCGAAACCGGCGTTTTTATTACTCCCGAGATCGAAACAATTTCTGTGCCACTGAAAAGAGAAGACAAAGAACCGATTCCACCACCCGATCGCGAACCACCATTAGCCCAAAATCCGGTGCGCGTAGCAGAAGAAGACCTGGATGAAACCCTTTCCGAGCAATTGGAAACCGATAGCACCGAACTGGCTGAAATGGCCGAATTGTTTGCCAATTTTGATACCAATGAATACAAAACGGTCAACGTGGTTTTTGTGCTCGATGTTTCCAGTTCGATGAAACTGGGCGAAAAAATGAACCTGCTAAAGTATTCGCTGAACCAACTGGTGAAACACATGCGTCCGCAGGACCGTATCGCGTTTGTGACCTATTCGGAAGGCGCGAACTTGTACATGCCAACGACCAATTGCGTGAACAAGCCCGAAATTTATGGCAAAATAGCCGATCTGGAAGCAATTGGAATGTCGTCCACCACACGGGGAATTAAACTGGGCTACAAAACCGTTCGGAAGGATCTTTCACCTGACGAAGCCAATATGGTGGTGGTGATTACGGATGGTGCTTTCAATAGCAATTCCAATGATTACCAGGCGATCGTCCGTAAATACGCTCCGGAGGGAATTACCTTTTCGGTGGTCGGGATTCAAAGCCGATCTAACGACGAACGCAAAATGGAAGAAGCAGCTGCTTTCGGAAACGGGCGTTATGTGGCAATTGATAAACTCGCCGATGCGCAGCTGAAATTGTTGAAGGAAATTAAATTTGCATCACATAGATAATTACAAATAAATGGCTCCTAGAGAAGTTTTAGAGAAATGGCTTCAATTATTCAATGAAGCAAATGCGGAAGAAATTGCTGAATTGTATGCTGAAAATGCCACCAACCACCAGGTTGCCAATGATCCGGTTGTAGGGAAAACTGCCATTAAGGAAATGTTCATACGGGAATTTGCCAATGCAGATATGGTTTGTATCCCTGAGAACATTTTTTCAGACGGCGAATGGGTAATTCTTGAATGGAAAGATCCGAAAGAAATGCGTGGGTGTGGTTTTTTTCATATTCAAAATGACCTGATTGTATTTCAACGCGGTTATTGGGATAAACTTTCGTTTCACCGATTGTATGATATACCCTTGAAGTAATTAAAACGTGAAAAGATTTGAAGCTCTAGCCCCTTTTCAATTCTCAATTTTACATTCTCAATTCAGAATTGCCCTATCTTTGCGCCATGGTAAAAATCCGGGACATTGAATTGGGCGAATTTCCGCTGTTGCTGGCACCGATGGAAGACGTGAGTGATCCGCCGTTCAGGGCCTTGTGCAAACAGCACGGAGCCGATTTGATGTATACCGAATTTATTTCATCCGAAGGATTGATCCGCGATGCGATCAAGAGTCGTCAAAAGCTCGATATTTTCGATTACGAAAAACCGATCGGCATTCAAATCTTTGGTGGTGATGAGGAAGCAATGGCCATGTCGGCCAAGATTGTTGATGCCACACAACCCGATTTACTGGACATTAATTTTGGTTGTCCGGTAAAAAAAGTCGTGTGTAAAGGCGCCGGAGCAGGTGTATTGAAAGATATTGATCTGATGGTGCGCCTCACTAAAGCCTGCATCAAGAGTACCAGTTTACCCGTTACCGTAAAAACCCGTTTGGGCTGGGACGATTCTACGATCAATATCATGGAAGTCGCCGAGCGCCTACAGGATATCGGTATTGAAGCCTTGAGTATTCACGGACGTACGCGTTCGCAGATGTACAAAGGCGAGGCCGACTGGAAATTTATTGCCGAAGTGAAAAACAATCCACGCATTCACATTCCGATTTTCGGGAACGGTGATATCGACACACCAGAAAAAGCACTTGAATACAAGAATCGTTATGGTGTTGACGGCATTATGATCGGCCGTGCTGCTATTGGCTACCCATGGATTTTCAATGAAGTGAAGCATTTCATGGCAACAGGTGAACATTTACCGGCACCGAGTATTGCACAGCGTGTTCAGGCAGCCAAAGACCATCTGGAAATGAGTGTTCGCTGGAAAGGTGAAAAACTTGGGATTGCCGAAATGAAAAGACATTACACTAATTATTTCAAGGGAATTTCTCATTTCAAGGAATACCGTGGTAAACTCGTTACCTCATTCGACCTGAACGAAATCAGGGATTTGCTGAGTTATGTGGCTGAGCATGAGGATGAGTTTGTGTTCGCTTAGGTCTCGATACATTTTACCGCCAAACCTCGATACATTTTACTTCACTAGCGTTACGTAAAACACTCGGTCTGACGGTAAACGCAATATGAAAGAAATATCACGAATTCTTGCTTTTTGAAAAAATAGTTTCGAACTTGAAGTATGCGAACTTACTACGTTTATATCCTTCTTTGTGCTGATCAATCCTATTATATTGGAGTTACCAATAATCTCGGCAGGCGATTTATTGAACATGTGACTTCGAGAAATCCGGGAAGTTATACTTCGAGCAGATTGCCTGTAATGGTTGTTTATGCCGAACAATTCAGGAATCCGTTTCCGGCAATTCTTCGTGAAAAGCAACTCAAAAAATGGACGCGAAAGAAAAAAGAGGCCCTCATCGCAGGTAAATTAGATGAACTGAAATCCTTATCAAAGAAGAAAAATTTCAACCGGAAACCCGTAACTGAAAATAATCTTTCGTAGTCCGACTGAGTGTTTTACTTAACCTAATTGACAATAATTTCGGGAGTCAGACGGAGTGTTTTGCGTAACAAAGTGGAGCAAAATGTATCGAAGGCTGACTACGATTTAATGTGGCGCTATGTAATGATCCACCAATAACCTGTCATAATGAAGTGAATTCGGACCATATTCCGTTTGGCGTATGATACCAACATTACAGGCATAATAATAGTGTGTGGTCCGTTCCATTGACTGCCCCGACCAACCATCGTGCATGGTCAAATATTCCTTGGTATGAATGACATCTTTATAATTTTTTCCATTCACTTCCATATTCTTCAGGCGTTCAACCACTTCATAATTCTTGTAGACCGAAACACCATGCTGTGCCCCAAAACCGTTAAACATTCCATACGCTTTTGTGTAAAACACCCCACTTGTAATTGTGGTGTCCAGGATCGGTTCCACTAAGTGATTTGAAAAATAGGTGTTCACCATAAGATTGGATGAATAGAACTGATAAACACGCTTATTACCATAAATATAACCGTAATTGGTTTTCGGAATCGTTGCTGTTGTTCTCTTAACCATTGGACATTGAGTAGGATAACTTATTGCCTGCAAGTTATACTTGTTCCAGGAAGAACAAGAATCCATACTATCGTCATCGTAGAGCCACCATGATCCCGGATAGGTCATTAGGTAAACTGAAGGTTTCACCGATTTAGGAATATTTTCATAAACCAATGTGGTATCACATTCTTCTTCTTCCTCTTCCTCCTCTTCTTCTCCTTGGTTAAGGCCAACGCCCGGTTTAATTTCCTTATCCTTATGACAGGAAGTCACCAATACTATCGAAATGGTGAACAGTGGTAATAAAAGTTTCATCATTAGTAGTTTTCATGCAAGTTAAACGATTTCGGATCTCTTTCTCTTACCATTACATCAACAGTTCCAGCACTTGAATCAATCTAATTTCGATTTTCGACTAAATCCTTAAAACAATCCAACTACTTGTACGTTTTAATCGTCATTCTAATATGATGTTTAGTAAAATGGCAGTCAAATCCTTTTTTGCGGTAATAGTGGCTGTTGCTTCGGTGACACAATTGTCGGCGCAGCTTTGCGAAACATCAGTAGTGCCCCCTGCAACCGTTAACGGAATCGAGATGACTGCCACTTTCGACGGTTCCGTTTTTGAATTTCTGGATGCTTATACGAGTTGCGGCAGTTATTCTACTCCGGCCAACTCTCTTTGGCTTGGATCAACAGGCGAATTCAGTTATACGGTCAATTTTAGTCAACCGGTCAACAACGTTTCATTTGTGATTGCCGCCGCCGGACAACTGATTGATGAGATTTTTATTTTCACTACAAACACCGGTATTCCTGTGGTGACGGATGTTTCGAGTTGTTACTCTTCGGTGAGCGGAAATGTGGTGACCAGCGGTTTGAATGCCGATCCGGCTTCATTGGGCGGGGGCGGTATTTTTACTGTTACCAACAGTAGTGATTACACTTCGGTTACCGTTACAGGACCGGGTGGTTCTGCAGGTTCGTTGATGGCGATTTGTGCTAATCTGAATGGAGGCCCGACTCCTGCTCCTGTTTCTCCCTGCGAATGGTACAGCGATCTGGAACATTTGGAACTACCGAATGTCATTACACCCGACGGCGATGGGATCAATGATGAATTGGAAATCAATCCACTCTACACCGAATGTTACGGTTATGAAATAACGATTTTCAACCGTTGGGGAAATGAGGTGTTCCGGGGAAATGACGGAGCTACTTTATTCAACGGCATCGATCTGAATGGAGAACGACTTTCACAGGGAGTGTATTTTTACTCGTTTAAATCAAACGACCAGGAGAAGAGCGGATATTTCAGTGTTTTTTAATGGTGTACATTCCATGAAAAACGTTTATCTGCTATATTTGGCAGTATGAAACACAAACAACTCCTACTTTCCGTTTTAACAGCAATGGTACTTTTTTCCTGTGGGGAATCTGCGAAACCATCGTCAACCGAAGAAACAACGTTTGAAACAACACCTGGAACCGAGCAGGTTGAATCGGATGACAAGCCTGTGGTAAAACCCGTCGATTATTCCAAACAACTGAGCCAGTTTATCCCGAAAGGATATTCCGTTCTGGATACAGCGAGCGGAAATCTGAACCTGGATGATTATACGGATATGATTCTGATCCTGAAAAAGGATAATGAAGCAGAAATATCGGATGTTGTTGACAATTCTGGAAAACGACCATTACTGATTTTACTCGGCCAGGCTGACGGAACTGCCAAAAAAGCGGCGAAGAATGATAACACAGTGCTTTGTGTAGATTGTGGTGGTGTTTTCGGTGATCCGTACAATGGAATCACGATCAAAAATGGCTATTTCTCAGTGGAACACTATGGTGGAAGCAACTGGCGGTGGACACGCATCGTGACTTATAAATACGACAAAAAAGAGCAGAACTGGTATTTGCACAAAGATGGAGGAATGAGTTACCACACGTCTGAACCTGAAAATGCAGAGGAAACCGTTCGCACCACCAAGGAATTTGGTAAAGTGAAATTTGTCGATTTTGATGTTTACAAAGAACAGGGCGAATAATCCGCTTTTATCAGGCCGCTTTTTTCTTGTAAGTATATTTCACCCGCACATGTTCGAATTCCGCGAAGTGCGTTCCAGCCGTGAATTTCAGCTTCTTGGCGGCATTTTGCGCTTTCATCACAGCGGGAGTTGAAGTCACTGAGGTTCCGTCGGGGATTACTTTCGCACCGGTTACTTCGCCTTTTCGGTTCACCGCCAATTCTATAATGACCGTTCCGGTAGTTGTTCCTTCAATCGTAAAAGTGGACGTAGAAAGCAATTTACGACCCGAATCGACCAATGTACCACTTTGAACCTGAGCCTGCGCTCCTAAGAAAAAGCCTGAAAAAACGGCAACTACCAACCATTTGTGCATGGAAACTTTCGAATTGATTTATAAAGGTTAAGGTTACGAAATTTCTGCCCAATTCGGCTTGTCTTTTAAGCGGCGAAGTGCCTCTTTTTTCAACAGTGAATGTTCAGAACGTTCCAACCGTGAGTCTAACTGCAAGATCTCCCGTGCTTTATCTCGTGCCAGAGCAACCAACGGACCATCTTTTGCGAGGTCGGCAATACGTAAATCGAGATCGCCGCTTTGTTGGGTTCCCATCAAATCGCCCGGTCCGCGAAGTTCGAGGTCGACTTCCGAGATTTCAAAACCGTCGTTGGTGCGCACCATGGTGGAAATCCGCTTTTTGGAATCGCGGGAAAGTTTATCGCCCGACATCAGGATACAGAACGATTGTTCAGCTCCCCGACCTACCCTTCCGCGCAGCTGGTGCAGTTGTGACAACCCGAACCGTTCGGCACTTTCAATGATCATCACAGAGGCATTGGGTACATTTACGCCCACTTCAATGACCGTTGTAGCGACCATGATTTGCGTATCGCCTTGCACAAATCGCTGCATTTCATAATCCTTGTCTTCGGGTTTCATTTGTCCGTGAACGATGCTCACTTTGTATTCCGGCAAGGGAAATGAGCGCGTAATGGATTCAAAACCGTCCATGAGATTGGCGTAATCGAGTTTTTCCGATTCCTGGATGAGCGGATACACAATGTAAATCTGTCTTCCTTTGGCGATTTCGCTGCGCATAAACCCGAATACCACCAACCGGTCTTTATCGTACTTATGCTGCGTTGTAATGGGTTTTCTGCCCGGCGGCAACTCATCTATCACCGACACGTCCAAATCGCCATAGAAAGTCATCGCCAGCGTTCGTGGAATAGGCGTAGCGGTCATGATGAGTACGTGTGGCGGAACGGTATTTTTTTTCCACATGCGTGCCCGCTGCGCTACTCCAAAGCGGTGTTGTTCGTCGATGACCACAATTCCAAGGTTGTTGAATTGAACGATGTCTTCCAGCAAAGCGTGCGTTCCAACCAAAATATGGATTTCTCCATTCAGCAAGCCTTCGTGGAGAATACGACGTGCCGCTTTTTTGGTGGAACCGGTTAATAAGGCCACTTTCATATCGGTTTTTGCCAGCAATTCCTGAATTCCGATAAAATGTTGGTTGGCCAAAATCTCGGTCGGTGCCATGATTGCGCCCTGGAACCCGTTTCCGATTCCCATAAGCATGGTCAACAACGCCACAACTGTTTTTCCGCTTCCTACATCGCCTTGCAGCAAACGATTCATCTGGATTCCAGACCCCATATCTTTGCGAATTTCCTTCAATACACGTTTCTGTGCATTGGTCAACGGAAAAGGCATGTGGTTTTCGTAGAAGTTGTGGAATGCTTCGCCTACTTCCGTTAATACATTTCCGGGAGTGCGTTGCATGGTGATGGTTTTCCGCAGCAGGAGTTCTATTTGCAAATGCAGCAGTTCTTCCAGTTTAAAACGGGTGCGGGCCAATTGCGCCAACGGAATGTCATTCGGATTGTGAATGGAAACAATGGCGCGGGCAAATTCGGGTAAACGCAGTTCATCACGCAAGCTCGCAGGAATGGCATCCGGAAGAGAATGACTTCCCAATTGTGACAATAACGCGTTGATGAGTTTGTGAATTCCCCGGGAATGCAAACCACCGGAAGTGAGTTTTTCGGTGGACGAATAAACGGGTTGCCAGCCGCTGTTTTCATCTACTTTCGACCATTCGGTAATTTCGGGATGGGGAATATTCCAGCCTTTGCCGTATTGTTTGGGTTTACCGAATACTTGTAGCAAAACGCCCGGTTTTAAAGACGGAAGAATCCATTTGAATCCCTGGAACCACAGGAGTTCGATAACACCGCTTTCGTCTTGAAATCGTGCCGTAAGTCGTTTGTTTTTTCCTGTACCGCTTTCCTGCACACCGATGATGGTTCCTTTGAGTTGCATGAAACCATCGGTGAGGTGCACGTCTTTTATAAGTTGATATGACGATCTGTCGACGTAACGAAAAGGGAAATGATACAAGAGGTCGCCGAATGTTGCTATTCCCAATTCTGCACGCAGGAGTTGTGCCCGCTGGGGGCCTACGCCTTTGAGAAATTCAATGGGGGTTTGAAGCAAGTCGTTCATGCGGGTTTAAAGATAAATAATCTTAGTCTCTTACTTTTTTCCGATGCAAAAAAAGTAAGCAAAAATGCATTACGTCATTCCGAAGTCGCTCGCGAAAAAGACCTGTTTCTGTGTTTTAAAGTCAAAAGTGGCAGATCAGGATCTGAAACGCAAGCGCTTTTGACAAAACACAACGAAACAGGTCTTTTTCTTTGCTTCGCTTCCTGGAATGACGTTATCTCCGCATCAACAATTCCAGGTAATAAAACCAGCTTTTAATACCGAATCATTGAAGTTTTAGTTCGTTCCATTGGGTTTAACTTCACCTTGTTCTCTTACGATCTGAACTTAATGCCAAAAAGGAGTCACCTTAACAGCTTTCGCTATTTGATAATTAATCGTTCAGTCACTGAGAATTCCTGAAACAATTTTTTGGGAGTTTTTTCGTTTTAGGATTGAATTCAAAAGGGTATAAAAGATAAATGGAGCAAGGACGGGCGTCCTTACTCCATTCATTAATCAACCTAACCTAACCACCTAAATCAGAGCTAAGATACAATTATTTATATTTAAGATGCAAGCTTTCAATTGATTTTTTTTGATTTTTTTTCGACGAAGACGTTGATTTAACACATGAAAAATTAGTTCGAAATTATGCACACATACAGATAATTCCTACTATTGGTAAGACCTGAACATAACGGCTTTTTTCGTTCTTAAACACCAAAAAAAAGTCTGCCCAAGAGCAGACTTTCATTGGAACAAATACTGATTCCGGTTATTTTTTATATTCTTTCAAGCCCTTTTCCAACCAGGTTTGGAACACTTTCGGATCAGAATGATTCTGGTAATCTGCTGATCCTACCGGAATATCAACTCCTTCGGGAGTTTGAAGTACGTAATAGGGTTGTGAGGAGGTTTTGTATTCCTCAATTTGCTTCGCGGTCCATTTATTACCAACGGTTTCCAGTGAAAAATCACGTCCGCCTACTTTGATTGTTTTTTGTTCTTTCTTAGGTAGTTCGGTCCGTTCATCTACATATAATGAAACGATTACGAAGTCATTTCTCAAATGCTCGATTACTCCTGGCTCACCCCAAACAGATTGTTCCATCTTGCGACAGTTTACACAACCCCAACCGGTGAAGTCAACGAAAATCGGTTTGTTTATTTTCTTGGCATAAGCTACCGCTTTGTCGTAATCGGTAAAGGCAGGAATTCCCTGAGGGCCTTCGTGCATTCCCTCTTCCAAGTGGATCGTGCTTCCCGAATTGCCACCACCGCCAAATCCTTTCGGAGATTCTGCATAGAAATCCGGTGGCAGGAACGCGTTGACTAATTTCAGCGGAGCTCCCCAAAGTCCGGGAATTAAATAGATGGTAAATGCCAATGTCAGCGTTGCCATCATGGTGCGGCCAACCGATAGTTTATCAACGATGCTGTCGTGCGGTAAACGAATTTTGCCGTACATGTACAACGCCAACGTTCCAAATACAGCGACCCAAATGGCGATGAAAATTTCGCGTTCCAACAAGTGCCATTGCATGGTTGTGTCTGCCGTTGATAAGAATTTAAATGCAAAGGCGATTTCGAGGAAGCCTAAGAATACTTTTACAACGTTCAACCAACCACCTGAGTTTGGCATGGAGTTTAACCACGAAGGGAAGATAGCGAATAACATAAACGGCAAGGCCAATGCTGAACCGAATCCAAACATCCCCATCATTAATTCCGAAGAACCGCCACCATTAGCCGTAATTGCGCCGAGTAACCCTCCCAGAAGAGGCCCCGTACACGAGAAAGAGGCCAACGATAATACCAGGGCCATAAAGAAAATCCCTACAAATCCGCCTTTATCTGCTTTCGCGTCAGCTGAATTCACCCATTTGGAAGGAAGCTGAATTTCAAAGCCCCCCAGGAATGATAAGCCAAACACGAATAACATTACAAAGAAGAACAAATTGAAATAAACGTTGGTCGAAAGTTCATTTAACAAATGTCCGGCTCCGGTAATAACAACTATTCCACCTAACAGCAAGTGGATCAAAATGATCGAACCTCCATAAATAAATGCATTTCGAATGCCCAGTGCTCTTGTCTTGCTACGCTTGGTAAAGAAACTTACCGTCATCGGAATCATTGGGAATACACACGGCATGATCAGTGCTGTAAAACCACTCAGGAACGCAAAAAAGAAAATGAGTCCAAGCGATTTTTTACTGATATCGTCCTTATCACCATCTGCTTTTTTACCGTTATCACCTTTTGATTCATTCGCATCTTTTGGTTCATCTCCGGAAGCTGGTGTTTGAGATGCGCTTGCCGTATTCGAGGAATCACCGTCGGTATTTTCTCCGACCTGTGCACCATCGTCTTTACAACCTTTTACCTTCACCGAAAACGGGCTGTCATAAGGAAACAGGCAATGCGATTCATCACATGGTTGAAATCCAAATTTTCCTTTCAGTGTAAAATCCTTGTCGGTCAATACCTGGATTTTCTGCTTCAAAATGATTTTCCCTTCATGAATGCTTACGTCTTCATCCGCCAAATCATCGTGTTTAACAATTGACTTAGGTTCCAAAACCGAACCGATCAGTTTGTACTCTTTCGAAGCTGTGAATTGATATTTGGTAGCAGAACCAAATGTACCTTTCGGCAAAACCACTGAATTGATATGCCATCCCGGAACAATTACCACTTCGGCGATTATTGTTGCCTCACAGCCTTTTTGTTCTACTTTAAATGTCCATTTGGCTTTGTCTTCAGGAAATTCTACCTGAGCATTTGCTTGATTAAACTGACTTGCGAAAGTCAACAGGAAACTAAAAAGAATTTTCATATTGGGTTTGAAAATTAAGGAATGGTAATAGAAAAAGACTCATCAACAGGTGGCAGGCACATGATTTCATTGCAGACCATATAGGTAATGTAACCTGTAATGGTTCCTTTACTTCCTGTGGAAACTTTGCGGGTGAATACGGCCTGATTCTTAAAAAAATCGAGCGATGCTTCAAAATTTTCATCATACGCGTGAATGGCTTCCGGCTCCTGAACATTGCCTGACCACTTTACGGTCTCATTTTCATCAAATACAAAAGCTGTTGGCACCGGGCCAATATCGTTTTGGATGAACTGACTGTATAGATGCCAGCCATCTGCAATGGTAGCGCGAAATTCAACCTGATGTTCGGCAGCGTTGTAGGAAACCGCCCATGACACTTTCTCCTGCGAGAAAACCCACGTGGAAAGCGATGTGATTAATACCAGTAAGATGTATTTCATTGTCCTTAAACGATTATCTATCCAAAGCTACGAAACGAATCGCGTTTCGGTTTGGAACAATGAAATAAATTCTTGAAATGCTAAAACTTCAACTCGACGATCCTGTCGATGGGAATCCACATGCCACCTTTGAGGCAGATAAACTTGGTTCCGGTAGCCCAAATGGTTGTATTGATGCGCTTTAGACCTTCGTCGTCCTGAAAGATGATTCCCACTTTGGTATGGTAACCATTCCCTAAACGTGTCGCTTCATCCAATCTGCGACGCAGCTCGGGATCTTGTTTGATACTGACAGGATGACTGAAAGAAAGATCTTTTACAAGCTCTTTCTCAATAACTTCTGGTTCCATAGCAATTGAGATTTAGTTTTCTAATCGGAATTTAGAAAAAAAAATGATGCGCAAATACTTTTTCACCTAAAAAAAACGGTTTGGTCTTGCTGAATGCTTTGAAACGCTTTATACAAAGGGTTTCATGCTCACTTTTAAAATGACTTTGGAGTGGTTGTTTGCCAATGCCGAACGCCCGACTTTGATTCCTGGAAGCCACAAAACAGCTTTACCATCTGTTAAAACCGGAAAAACCGCACGTTTATTCACCGGAATACCGAAGTCTTTTAATACGGTTTTCACCACCTGACTGCCTTTCAGTCCAACAGTGTCAATCTTGTCATCCGATTCGGGAACACGCAGGTAGATTTCTCCTGCTAATCGGTCTGCATCCAGGTAAATAGTCCATTTATCAAAGGTCAACGGTAAGATTTCAATTTTTTCAATCTTGAAATCCCAAGGAAAATCACTGGTATTTTGTTGCAGCGCGATTGTCTGCGAATCCTGCTTTATTACTTCGTTATTCCCGACAAAAAAACGAGTAGTGATTTTGCCATGCGACAGTTCCGTGAAACGACTGCGTGCCCAAACCGGAAAACCAACGGAATGCAGGAATGCTACCTGTTCTTCTTCGCTGAGCTCCAACCACGATTCACAACTGAGTTCGCCGTTTTCTTTCCAGCGAATGCTCATTTCGTGAATCTGAGCGGTTATTTCGGTTTGTCGTTCGCGAAACAACCGCATGAGTAGCAGAATGTTTTGGTTCAACTCCGGATGATCGGTGATCAACGCCGGTAACAATTCATTTCGAAACAGATTGCGCAGGTATTTCGAAGAAGTATTGCTCTTGTCTTCACGCCATTGCACCTTGTTTTTGATGGCGTATGCGAGTAATTCCGCTTTTTCGATTTCCAACAACGGGCGTACTAACTGATGACGTTCCAAATGCATTCCACCCAAACCGAACGTGCCACTTCCGCGGTAGAATTGCAGGAAAAAGGTTTCCACCTGATCGTTTCCATGGTGCGCCAGAACAACAATATGATCGGGTGATTTGGCCGTCCATTCCTGAAAGTGTTGTCTCCTGAACGTACGCGCAGCGGCTTGTAAGTTGGTTCCCTGTTTTTGGGTTAATTCTGCGGGACAATGATGTACCTGAATCGTTAAGTCGTGTTGATGGGCGAATTTAGTCACCAATTGTTCATCGGCATCGCTGTCAGCCCCACGCAAACCGTAGTTAACGTGCAAGACATCTGGTTTTACACCGATTTGCAGTAAACCATGTAGTAACACCATGCTGTCGACACCGCCGCTACAGGCTACCAAAACGTGTTTGTTCGTCCAGTTGTACTGCCGCAGCGCATCAATCACCACTGACATGTTCCGGTTGCGTCTAAGATTTTCCCCACTTTGGCGCGGCATTCCTGGTATTCTTCTTCCGCATCGGAAAGAATGGTAATGGCGCCACCAACGCCACAGGAAGCAGTGTTATTTTCCCGATCAACTACCAACGTGCGAATCATCACATTGAGGTCAAAATCGCCATTGGGAGCAATGTATCCTGCTGATCCGGAATAAATGTCACGGGTGAAACGCTCGGTTTGTTCGGCGAGTTCCATAACAGCCACTTTCGGCGCGCCGGTCATTGATCCCATTGGGAAAGTAGCTTTGAGAATGTCGGAAAATGTTATTTCATCACGCAGTTCGCACGAAACGGTAGAAATGAGCTGATGTACTGTAGGAAAAGAATAGACACCGAATAATTCGTCGACCTGAACCGAGTTTTTTGCAGCGATGCGTGATAAGTCGTTTCGTACCAGATCAACGATCATCACATTTTCGGTACGGTCTTTATGACTGGTGGCCAGGTGTTCTTTTAAACGTGCGTCTTCTTCGGGTATTTTCCCACGCGGAGCTGTTCCTTTGATGGGTTGGGAAATTAGTTTATTGCCTTTCCGGGTAATGAACCGTTCGGGACTTGCTCCGGCGATCATCCAGTTTTCTGACTCGTAAAGCAGTGAATACGGCGCTTTTGTAACCTTATTTAATGCGTGATAAACCGGCAAAATAGAATCAAACTGCACGTTTTCGGCGTAAAATTCCTGGCAATAATTGATTTCGTAGAGGTTTCCCTGTTGGATCTGATCTTTCAGGAAGTTGATCTGGTCGAGGTAATCCTGTTTCGATTGTCGCGGATGCCAGGTAATGGGTTCGAAAGCCGGCTGGTTTTCATTCAAACAAGCCATTGCTAACGCTTCATTGGAAGCATCATCCTGTCCTTCCGAAAATCTTAGTGTATTGTTTTCAACCAGGTACATTGATTCGGGAATCCAGATGGAAATCAGCGGAAAACGATTCTTTTCCACAAGGTCTTTCGGGTAGATAGCATCGCGTAATTCGTAGGAAAGCAAGACGAAACGGGTTCGGTCATGGTAACGTTCCAAAAAGGTTTCCAAGGCTTTCCAATCGACGGTATCGCTGCATTCAAAACGGGCTGATTCACCAACGCCAATGCGCCAGTTTCCGTCGTTTCCGTTCAATGCAACACGTGTTTTCATACGGGTTCAAAGGTACAATTTTTCATAACTCGAATAGAATTTGAAGACGTACTGTGCATTCTCTGCCACGAATAAACGAATAAAGTGCTGTGTGCAATTTAGAGCGAATGGTGTAAACCTTGTTTACACACAAATCTGTGTAACAAGTGAGCAATTGAGTGAATGGTTTGGGAGAAGATGGGATCATTTGTACTTTAGCTCCCAAAAAACAGCATGCTGTACCGACTCCTGAAATTAATCGTTGGCCTTTCCATCCGCATCTATTACCGCGAGATCCGGGTGATTAATCAGGAGTTACTGGATCAGGAAGGGCCGGTGATCATTATTGCCAATCATCCCAACACCTTGATGGATGCCTGGATACTGGGCCATATCAATCGCCGGCGGGTACATTATATGGCGAAAGCTACTTTTTTCAGTTCACCGTTTAAACGCCGGTTATTGAGTGCTTTGGGTATGATTCCGATCAACCGGAAAAGTGACGGCGCGACAAAAGGTGTGAAAAACAGCGATTCGTTTGAAGCGTGCTACCAGTTACTCGAAGATGGACATATACTGGTTGTTTTTCCGGAGGGAACCAGTTTTATGGAGCGGAAATTACGTGAGATCAAAACCGGTACCGCGCGCATTGCATTGGAAGTAGAAGCCCGGAATATGGGAAAACTGGGTGTTCAGGTAATTCCTGTTGGGTTGAATTACATGAGCGCTGACAGGTTCCGCGGGCGTGTGATGATCCATGTGGGGAAACCGATCAGTGTTGCTCCTTTTCTGGCGGAATACATCACCCATCAAGGAGTTGCAGCCAAAAAACTGACGGAGAAATTCCGCACCGAATTGTCGCGGGTATTTGTGACGATGGAAGACGAAAACAAGGAGAAACTGGTGACGGAACTCACTTATTTGTTCGATTCACGCTATTCGAAGGAGGAGGAAAAAGGTGTGCAGCAATCAATTGGATTATTGAAAGAAACGCAGCAGCGACTGGAAGAATTGAGCATTTTGGCGCCGTGGAAGTTGACTGAAATTCAGAAACAGACTTCAGCGCTGATCGAATCGTTGCAGTTTTTCGGGATTCGGCCTGATTTCCTGGACCGGCCTTACCGCACGACCTTGTATTTACGGCAGACCATTCAATCGTGGTTGTTCCTTATACTTACCATTCCTTTGTTCCTGGTGGGTTTTGTGCACAATGCCCTACCCTATTACGGAATCGGGATTCTTGTGCCGCGATTGACGAAAGAAGTGGAATACCACGCTCCGCTGGTGGTGTTGTTGGGCATTGTGCTTTATCCGCTTACCTATGTGGGTTGGTGCTTCCTATTCGATTGGATTTTTGACTTTTCGTGGATCATTCTTTTGCTCTATGGTGGTTTGTTGCCATTTGCCGGATTGTTTGCTCACTTTTTCCTGCGGTACATGCGTCATTTGGCCACGAAGCAGCAGTTTAGCCGGTTTGCGAAGCGCAGAAGGGCGGTGTTTCAGCAGTTGAAGCAGCAGCGGGATGGGTTGAATGATTTGATTTTTAAGGATTAAATCTCCCGTCTCTTAAAAACAATGATGCTCTGTATCGGATAGCCGATACATTTATTTTAGCCACAGATTTCACGGATTTTCACAGATGTATCAGCCAGAGCTGATGCTCATAACTCCAGAGATTTAACTCATGCTCATTAATATCGGTTAGCCGACACACTATTTTTTCACCACAGATTCACAGATTTTCGCTCGGCTAACGCACTCGCTTTGCTCTAACAATCAAAATATTAACCGGCCATTGGGTTCATTTTAGGAAATGCGGAGGATTTTAATTGGCAAAAAGCGAACTTTTTTTCAGTGATTTTGTTTGACGGAAGGTTGCATTTGTTATTTTTGCGCCCACGTTCTTTGAACACTTACGGTGGGATGGGTGAGAGGCTTAAACCAACAGTTTGCTAAACTGTCGTACGGGTAACTGTACCGCGAGTTCGAATCTCGCTCCCACCGCTTTTTTTCGATTGCTGTTGCAGAAGTGAAAAAGATAGCTATCTTTGCACCTCCAAAAAGGGAACGGTTGTTCACTTTGGAAGCACCGAAAGCGTTCGGCAGTCGAATTGAAATAGGGCATTTTGTTCGGGGCGTAGCGTAGTCCGGTCATCGCGCCTGGTTTGGGACCAGGAGGTCGCAGGTTCGAATCCTGCCGCCCCGACACAATAAAAAGGGGATGAGCAATCATCCCCTTTTTTATTTTTAAAATTCCAGGCCCAATAGCTCTCCCGATAGCTATCGGGAGGATAGAGCAACTGCCTTCTAAGCAGTATAATAATTAGAAGATAGTATGGCCCAATAGCTCAGCTGGATAGAGCAACTGCCTTCTAAGCAGTAGGTCTCAGGTTCGAATCCTGATTGGGTCACAAAGGGAAACAGAAATGTTTCCCTTTTTTTGTTGGTTAAATTTTTGCTTCGTGCTCAATCCGCCGCGGCGGAAGCACTGCATGCACCGACGAAGGATCTGTAATCCTGACGAGGTAACAAAAAGAAAAAGGCATTTTGCGCAAGTAAGATGTTTTTTCTTCTTTACCTCATTTTCGTTCTGTTTCTCATTCTGCCCAAATCTGTCTTCGATGCTTTTCTTTTTCAGAGTGAGAATAGAGAGGGTAGAAGAATGCTCAAATAGTATAAACACAATCCGTTAAATTCTGATCATTTTTAGAACCCCAAAGAACTAGCTATATTCGTAAATAGACAAATAAATCTTTATGAAGAAACTATTATACATATTATCATTATTTTATCTTGCTTCTTGTTCCAATAAAAATGCAGATACTGATATAATTGAACAGGAAATAATTAAGCAAACAATTTATAAATTGACTCCAAATTTGAACGACGTTGCATTAATTGTACCCGCTGAAGGAGGTGAATCAAGCGAAGTATACGAGAAGCGCGAAAGTGAATTTTGGTTGGAACATAATGAAAAGCGAAAAAATGGGAGTTTAAATATCATCTTATCAAATATATTGAATGTACCTGCAAACGGAGAGAGGTATACATCCCCGAAAGGTTTATCTAACGAATTTGTTCATTTTTTATATGACAACAATCTAAAAACGAAACTCATTAATTGTTCAGAAATAAAATCAATAAATGGAATTAAAGTAATTAATAGGAAAATTGATCACGAAAATTATAAAAGTGCTAATAAACCAGGCTGTTATGGTTATGTTGAATATACAAGAATGTATATTCATAAAAATCATTTAACTGCCAGTTTTATTTATAAATACCGTTTAAACAATGGTGAAAACAGATCCTATTTTATTACTGTGAAAAAGAAGAATGATATATGGAATATTGTAAAAAAGGAAGAAATTGAAGTTTATTATCAAGACCCATCAACTTCAATTCAACCTACAAATATTATTGATACAATTCAGGTTCCCGATCATAATGAAAAAGATTTTAAAATTGAAATTGTAGTAAATAACGTTTCAATGGATAAGTACCCGAAAAATAAAGAAATCTTATTTAAGTTTAAAAATGAGTCATTCAAAGAATCATTTTTAAAATATGCAGATTTATATCTTGCTGTTAACGGTTATGGCGACAACGACAAGTATATTCATTTCAAAGAAATCAAGAATGACTTATATTCTCTAAAAGTAGATTCTGGTTATTCAGAAAGATTTTTAGAATATGGAGTATGCCTTACTCCAAAAAGAGGTTATGTTTTAAAGAAAATGCACCAAACGGGTTCCATGATGTACGTTACGAATACAGAACAATTAAGAATTGAAATGGATATCATTGAAATTGAACAATGAAACGTAGAAAATGTTTAGATATCATCAATCGTTTCAAGTTGTAATACCCGCTCCAAGTCCTCTATCAAAAAGTTTGACGTTTCCCCGCTTGAGGTCACAAAAAAAAGCGTAATTGCGATAAGCGATTACGCTTTTTTTACTTCATTCTCTTCGCGGTGGCGGACTAATTCTCATTCTATCAGAGTAAAATACGAGACATTGTAACAGCATTCACTTGCAGAAAAGAACAGTGGAATCGGCAAACCTCCTTAATCAATTAGGAAAACTTCTTTCGACACAATCTTATACACTTATTAACGTTATTTCATTTGCACATCGAAAACTTTATCTGACTTTTCAATGCGGAACACTACCTTGGATTAATTACATACGTTAACCATTTAACCCGCTAACTATTCCTTTATGAAATTCGGTCAAATTTACATCATCCTGTTCTTTTTCGTGTTGTCAACCGGCGGGGTTTTAGCGCAAAAGGAAGCCTGGAACTGGCAATTCGGTGATCATTCGGGGCTGCGCTTCAACGAAGGAGCCGAGCCTGTAAATATTACCAGTGGTGTTAACACACTTGAAGGCACTTCCAGTATCTCGGACCAGAACGGGAACCTGCTTTTCTACACCGATGGCGTTACCGTTTGGAACAGGAACAACCAACAGATGCCTAATGGTGTTGGATTAATGGGACTGAGCAGTTCGACACAATCCGCACTCATAGTTCGCAAACCGGGATCGCATAACTTATACTATGTGTTCACCGCCGACGGCACCTCTGGGAGCTTGAATCACCATATGGAAAATGGTTATCGATATTCAATCGTCGACATGAACCTGGACAATGGCTTAGGCGATGTTACAGACACCAAAAATATTCTGCTCTATGCCCCATCTACAGAAAAACTGGCAGCCGTCAAACAAGCCGATGGCGTGAATATCTGGCTGATGACACACGAGTGGAACAGCTCAAAGTTCCGGGCTTACAGTCTTACCTGTGACGGTCTCGATTCTAACCCGGTTATTTCAGATGTCGGCGAATCGCATGCGCTCATTGGCGGCAACGGTTATTGGAATGCGATCGGGCAGATGAAATTTTCTTCAGACGGAAGCCGCCTGGCGCTCGCACTTTTAGGCAATCTCCGGGTGCAGGTCTTCGATTTCAACCATACGACGGGCATCGTATCCAATCCGATCAACATTCTTGCCTACTGGATGGACTCCTTTCTGCAGCCGGACGGAAGCGCCTTTGATTTCGAAAATATTTACGGTGTGGAATTTTCTCCGAACGGGCGTTTGCTGTACCTCACCCACATCGATGGCGGCGGTCTTCTACAATACGACCTCTCGTCTGGCGATTCGTATGGAATATCGGCAACGGGACAGCTTTATGCAATGGGCCCATGGTGTACCGCATTTCAATTCGGATGGTCTTGTCCCGCCGTAACAGGTGGGTTGCAGCTTGGTCCTGATGGCAAAATTTACGGTGCTTTAGAATCATTCAACGGACTGAACGTAATTGCCAACCCAGACGTTTTCGGGAGTGGTTGCAATTACATAAAATCGCCGTCTCTCAACAATAATTCGAATTATGGGTTGCCTACTTTTATGGCAAGTTATTTCGATGGAAGCGCCATCCGGGAGAAAGAGGAAGACTGCTCAAAAATGAGTTTTACGAGCAGCTATGCCCAGACATCCAGCACTCTTTCCTGGGATTTCGGAGATCCGAATTCAGTCTCAGATGTTTCCGGAGATCCGGCTCCAACATATATCTATTCTAAAGCGGGCAGTTATACTGTATCACTGATTCTTACCAATGCTTCCGGTTGCACGGACACTATCCGTAAAGTAATAGAGGTGAAGCCCTGCGACCCTGTCATTCCAAACATTATTACACCCAATTACGATGGTATCAACGATCTGCTCACCATCGATAATATCAGCCTTTTTCCTGAAAACGAACTTATCATCTTCAACCGCTGGGGAAACGAAGTTTTTTCTGCGAAAAATTATTCCAATGAAACTGCCTTCGACGGCGAAAACTGTAATGAAGGTGTGTATTTCTACAAGTTGGTTTTAGGTAACGGCAGGGTGTTCAACGGCTTTATTACCATTGTTAAGTAATTCTAAAACTTTAAGTCCTCTATAAGAAGGCCAGACACTTCCCTATCAGAAAATTCAAAACACGAACACTCTTCACAAAAGGTGGGGTATCCTTAGGGTATGTACCTGATATCTATGGGTTATACACCTTGTATCTACGGGTCAAACCACTCAACATTTTACGTGCATTACTCTTGCAGGACGAAATCCTTTTTTGTAACTTTTCAGAAACAGAATGAGAATGATGTTATAAAACCATCTTTATGGCACGGCAAACCGGTTTGACTTTTACGGGACGAATAGACGGGCTTTCATTTTACCATGATCGCCTGAACGGTTATCTCGTGCGCCGGACAGGTGGTGTTACATCCAAACAATACCGAACAGATGATCGCTATGCCGCGGCGCGGGATGCGAGTTCGGAGTTTTCGATTGTTTCACGTACCGGTAAACTGATCCGGGAGGCTTTACAGCCGTTCTTACAGCCAATCAAGGACGGCACGATGGTGAACCGGATGAATAAGGAACTGGTTGCTCTCAAACAGCTTGATAATCTCCATTCACGAGGGAAACGTACACCATTAACGATGCTGACGGATGGTGAAGCGAATCGGCATTTCCGGATTTTTCAATTCAATGAGGCTGTAAAAATCTATGATTTGTCGACGCATTTTCCGGTGGTTGAACAGCAACAACATGTCTTGACGATGCAGGTTGGCCGGTTTTTACTGTCTGCCTTTCCAGAAAGTGCTACGCATGCCGGGTTGACGATCGTGCGAACAGTGATTGACTTTGAGCGGGGAAGTTTTGAGACACGTTCTTCGCGGATGGTGCTGGTTTCTTCTGATAATCAGCATGAATTGTCACTGGCTATTCCGGAGATTCCGTCATGCGGAGGTATTGAGCTGATTTGTTTGCAGGTTGTTTTTTTCAGGGAGCAGCATGGCGATTTGGTGCAGTTGGCGGGAAAGGTGCATTCGATGGGAATTGTTGCTGTGGGGATACCGGATTTGGCCGTATCCAAGGATGTAATACGTTTCACGAAACCGGTTCGGTTACGAGCAGGGTCGTACAGGAAGGCGAGGATTCTTATGCGAAGAGAAGTGAAAGGGCTTGTGGTGAAAGGCAATTACAGGTATAGCGGGTGTTCTCCACCATTGAAAACCTAGCTAAGGTTATTTATTGTAGTCAAATCCTGTTGACTTTCAGGCTTGAATTTCTTTCCGGAAATCTTTCAGCATTCAGTAACTTTTCAGAATTATTGTTTAGTATTGAGGTAATAAGCATAACATCAACTCAAAGCCACGGGCTAAACAACCATAACTGAAATACCAGCGTCTCCTAACTGCAAACCGCTAGTTGCAATGAAAATCAGACTTTAATACACATACATGGACAGCCTACTAATAATTTTACAAGGTGCCATGGGCGCAGGAATCATTTTAATGTATGGTGGAATAGCATTGTTCGTAGCATTTATTGTTGGATATAGTGCTATGTACACCAGCATCGGGAAAAATAAATACCTGAACGATTCAAATAACAATAATAGAAAAAAAGAACTCCTTGTTTATATGATTAGTTTGGTTCTAGGTATAATTACATCTATACTGACGATTGCTTTAGTTTTTGGCTTATTATTCATCTTTTTTGGAAATACGCTTTTGGATTAAAAAATAATACATCTATAACATCAACTAAATTCATCCTCCTCCAAAGTATTCGAATTGTGTTACGGTAGGTTCACAAGTAACGAAAGCCTTATTTCTAGCGAGATAGGGCTTTTTTAATTTTGGAACCCTAATGGGATTATTTGTTAAACTAATCGATAAAACCTTAGTGTTTACTGGTGTTTTGAATAAGTTGAATTTTTCAGCTGAACATTAAACGTTTTTCACTTATTTAGTGCTCTCTGATATACAAAAAAGATGTTCAACCTATTTAAAAAGTCCAAAAAAGAAGATTCAAATCAACCAAATTTACTTCATTCTTTTGACCTAGATTATTACGATGTAATGATTGCAGAACAAAGGGATTTCTATGGCGAATTACTTGGACTATTACTACTTCTATTCAAAAAGGGAGGGAATACTTTCTGGGAAAATTGGATAGCAGAAGATATTAAACTCTGGAATGAAGAAAAAAATACAGAACACCATATATCATGTTTTGGTGGAGCAGGAACAATTAATGATACCTCAATAGGTCCCTGGAAAACAATTGAAGGTGTATGGAATGACGAGATTTTCGCTTTAATAAAATCCTATTCTTATTCCTTTGCCTCGAAAAAAGGTAAACAGGATTCCATTTTCTTACTTAACGATTCTTTGATTCAGGGTCATTTCCAATTGTCTGGCCATAAGTGTAATAAATGTGAGAAATTAGTTACAAGTAACTTTACGCTAGAACGGGCGATTGCCTTATACGCTCTCCCTCAAATTTTCAAGCAAGAATTTGAAAAAGAAGAATTGAATAACTTATTGGAAAAGTCATTCTGCACTAACCACGAGTACAGTCAGCAAATAAGATCTGCTTTTATTGAAGCTTTGAAACAAGCTCAAATATCTATTTACGTCATTACCGAAGTAAGCGATGATTCATGTGATTGTAAAGCCAATAATTATGATATCAATAATTGGAAGATCCTTTTCAATCAATCGCAATTAAAATTTCAATTTATAGATCTCGGTAGTACGCCTGATGTCTGTATATAGCCATTCTATTTCCTCAAAAACCTCTTCAAGTCTTCAACCAAATAGTTCGAATTTTCCTCAATGCGGGTCATCCATTATTTGTTTTTAGAATGATATCTTCCGGCTTGCTCAGGAACAATTGTCCATATTGTGTTTTAATCCTTGTATTTGCGGATATGCCTAATAACTGATTCGAATGAATGAAGCAAGTCTCGAAGTATCGAACTTAATTTCGTTTAATGTTTGTTTTCTTTTCGATTGTTGACGCATATGAATAAAGATTGCCCAAGAACCAAATGTCGCAAATGCAGCAATTAAATACCAGGTACCTCGCTCTACACCTTTAATTGTGTAGTTTAATTTAAGATCTGCTATTTTTGATTTAATCTCCTCAGCAATATCGCTTTCTATACATTTTTCTTTAAACCGTTGTAACTCAGTTATGAGATTAATTAACGCGTCGTCTGTTACACTTCCATCATTTAAACGTCTTGAACATTCATTTGACACAAAATCCAAATATTTGATACAGGTTTCTATCTCCATGTAGTATTGCAGCTGATTATTTGTTGACGAATACGCCTAACTTTTCAGACAAATTTAAAAACATTTATTTTTTGATTTGGTTTTACATCCGTAATTCATCTATCAGAAAACTTAAAGCTCTTAAATTCAACGGAACCGATTGGACGCATTACCTGCCTTCCAATTCCCCGCTGCATTCGGCAAACCTGACGAAGCTGAAAGTCGATAAGCAAGGAAATCTTTGGATAGGCAGCGCCTACATGGGTGTTTTCAGACTGAATAAGTTTGGTACGGGAAATTAAAGCGCATACAGCATTCGTTGTTTTTTTTAGGATTATTGTGTATAATTGGTTTCATAACGGAACACAAGCTATTCGCAAAAGAAAGTGATTCAACCGATTACATTCAGTTTAACGCCGGATTCACCGATTGTGAGTAGTTAGCGTTGCACATCTAAACCAAATTTTTCGTACTACTAATAGGCTTTATAAGCATGGAAAACATATTTTCAGATACTCTGGCGTTTGATAATTTAGAAATGGCTGAAAAAGTGATTCAGGGAAACCTGGAGAGCCTTTTAGCTATGTTTGACTCCAGCCCTGCCTGCATGTCAATCACCACAGAAGACCGCATATTTGTACGCATCAATAAACGATTTATCGAAATATACGGTTTTGAGGAAAGTGAAGTCATCGGACGAAATTCGAGTGAAATAGGGATTCTCGATCCCATAGAACATCAGCGGGTTTCAACCATTATCAAGGAAAAGGGACGCATTAAAAACGAAACCATCAAATGCAAATCAAAAGACGGAAAGGATGTTTACGCGGTGAGTTGCATTGAAAAAATGGAAATTAACGGACACTCCTACCTGGTTTCTTCTTTTCTGGATATCACTCCTATGGAAGAGGCAAAAAAGGAACTGCGGAATGCGCTTGAAAGGGAACAGGAACTGAATGAAATGAAATCCCGCTTCGTATCAATGGCTTCGCATGAATTTCGCACACCACTCACCACAATGATGTCGTCGTTGTCGCTGGTGACCAGGTACGCAGAAAATAACGACTTCGACAACCATGCGCGTCACGTGGAGAAGATCAGGAAATCGATCAACAATCTGACCGATATTCTAAACTACTTCCTTTCAGAGAGTAAACTGGACGAAGGGAAAGTGGAACTAACTACGGAAAAGGTGATGATTTGCGCATTCATCGAAGAAGTACTCCATGAAATGCAAGGGATGTCGGGCGAGCACCGGCTGTTGTACGAGCACACCGGCAGCAAAACGTGTGATTTTGATCCGAAACTGATGAAAAACATTCTGCTGAACATCATCTCCAATGCGATCAAGTTTTCTCCAACCGACGGAGTGGTCACAATCACCTCTGAAATAACTCCAACATCGCTTACAATTTCAGTGAGTGATAACGGTATCGGTATCCCGAAGGAAGATCTTGAACATTTGTTCGGACGGTTTTTCCGCGGTAACAATGCAACGAATATCCAGGGAACCGGGCTGGGACTCAATATTGTTGCACGCTATGTAGACCTGATGGGCGGTACAATTGCCGTGGACAGTGAACAGCATAAAGGCACTACTGTGACGATAGGCATTCCGCTGCAATAATCAGGCAGACTCAGAATGAGAATGATGTTTTTACAAAAGGTGGAGGATCTTTGAGTTATCCGGATTGGAATCAAATATCGCCATCTATCCTCTCGCTATGTTCCAGGTGACGAATACGTGCTTCGGCCAGTGACAACAATGTATTTGTCTCTTCCAGCTTGTTTTCAAGATCGTTTAGCTTGTCGGTATGGACAATATTTACCTTTTCGCAGAATGCAGCTATCATCTCCTCTATCTTCGCTTCCAGCTCTTGCTTTGCCTCCTTTGCTTTCAGTAACAGTTTTTCCGTAAAAGGAACCTCGTTACCATGCTCGTCGACGATTGTCTCGGCCATGAAATCGTTGATTTTATCACGTCCCTGCTCCGACAGGTCTTTCAGCTTCTCCAAAAGATGGGTCTCTTTCGAGATTGTGTACAGGTTTGCTGACAAGGCTGCCAACTCTATAAATGTTTTTGCTTTCATTCTGCTAACTTCCTACATTTAGCCCGGGAAAGAATTGATGAATATCAATCGTCACCTTGATTTTTGTCGGCCGACACTGCACACAACTGTGTATCTTTACAGAACGAGGAAGGACGCTGAACGCGAGTAACACTTCCGGTATTTTACTTTAACAATACACACATGAATTTCCAATTACCCGTATCGACCATTATGACTGCTCCGGTTGAATGTGTCAATCCTCAACAAAAAATACTGGATCTCAAACATCTTTACGAGAAACGTAATTTCCATCGTCATATTCCGGTTACTGAAAAGGGCGTTTTGGTCGGGATGGTAAGCCTGGTCGATTATATGCGTGCTATCGGTGATGCGACACTGGACGATAACGAACCTGTTTATTCTGTGAAAACGGTCGCAGATATTATGTCGCATGATCCTGTCAGCGTAAGCGAGGAAACTTCGATCTCAGAAGCAGGTGCTCTTTTGGCAAAGGGAGAATTCAGTTCGGTGGTCATTACGCGTGATAACTGCGTGACGGGTATCGTAACTGCTACGGATCTGATCCGTTATTTCCTGCAACAACAGGATTGAGTTTTTTGCATTGTTGATGTAACGGGCGATCATTTCCGGTGGACCGGATGATTCGAAATCTGTTTTAGTGCGCCAGCTTTATCTCTGTCAAGAACAGAATATCCTTCAGGATCTCTGCAGTGCGAATATCGATTCTGATCCCTCGCCCTTCAGCGTAGACTTTTGCCGATTGAAGTTGTTCACTGATCGTTTTCGCGACTTCACTATTCATGATAGCATCGGTTGCCTTTTGTCCGAATACAAATGCTGCTTTAAAATAACCTTCTCTCGGGAGCAAATAAACGATTACCCGCTTTTTATCTTTAATCCTGAAGCTCCAGCCGTATTTCGCTCCGGAATAATGCCATTCATCGACTGCATCCGGATAAAGTTCGTGAACATGGTTACGTACCAGCTGCCACAAATCGTATGTTTCTTTCAATTCAATGAAGAGATCGCCATCTGAGGGAACGACTGTTTTATTCGTAAATACACTTGTATCCATGCGTCGAAATTACGCAAACATTCTTTAAAAACGGTGTCTTAAAGGCTTACTATATCTGACATATTCAGGTATTTGGTATTAAACTATTTCGTGTTCCGAATGCAATCCTTTTTCAAAACAATCCAGATTATAGATGGTTGTTTCAGCAATGTTTTTCAGTGCCGTATCGGTGAGAAATCCCTGGTGGCCGGTTATGAGTACATTCTGAAATGTCATGAGCCGGGCAAGGGTGTCATCCTGTAAAATGTCGTTCGAGTGGTTTTCAAAAAACAGTCCGTGCTCCTTCTCATAAACATCCATTCCAAAACAGCCGATGTGCTTCCTTTTTAGGGCTTCGACCACCTCATTTGTGTTTACAAGGCCTCCACGTCCTGTATTGATCAGCATCACCCCGGGTTTCATTTCACGAATGTCATCACAGTCGATGATGTATTTTGTTTGCTCGCTAAGTGGCAAATGCAGTGTAATGATATCGGCAGATTTATACAGGGACTGAAGATTGGTGTATGTTACCTGGTACTGTAATTTCAATTCCTCATTCTCTACTTTGTCGTAAGCCAGCAGACGACAGCCGAAACCATGCAATATGCGCGCCACTACACTCCCGATTTTACCGGTCCCGATGATTCCGACGGTTTTCCCGTTCATATCAAACCCCGTAAGTCCGTCGAGTAAAAAGTTCTGTTCCCTGATTCGTAAATGTGAACGCACCAGTTTTCTATTGAGCGCAAGCATGAGTGCAACGGCATGTTCTGCGACAGAATAGGGAGAATAAGCGGGTACATTTGCCACATGTATTCCCAACTGTTTGGCCTTGTTCAGATCAACATGATTGTAGCCCACAGAACGTAGTGCAATAAAACGGACACCATTCCGGTACAATTGTTCCAAAACCGGCGCTGAGGCATCATCGTTTGCGAACAGACTGACAGCATCACAACCAGCGCTCAATGAAACCGATTCTATGGTGAGTGCACTGTCAGAAAAGACCAGTTGATGATTGTCACTGCCAGCCATTTCAAAATACAATTGTTCAAATGCGTGAAAACTGTAAACGATCGTTCTCTTTTTTTTGATAGTATTATTCATAAACCGGTCATTTTGAAATATAGGATACTTCTCTGTTTTCATTTTTCGTTGGGTCATTCATCACGGTATATTCTCTCAGGGTAAATTGTCCTTCAATGAATTCCCGGCTGGTTACTCCTTCAATCGTTTCCACAAGATTGCCGTTTTCATAGAACTGAAGCGTGGGAATTGTTTCGATACCCATTTCTGTTGCCAGATGTTTATACGTATCTATGTTGATCCTGAAAATTTTGACACTTCCTTTAAAGGTGGTTGCAAGATCGTCGATTACAGGTTCCTGCTGACGACAGTTTTTGTCCCAGGGAATATAAAAATCGACGATAACAAGATGTTCCAGATCCAGCATCCGGCTAAATTCCATATAGGTCAATTCAGCCGGTGGAATGATTTCGGCAGGCGTTACTTCGAAACGATCGGCCTGCCATTGCTGGAATCCGCCGCGAAGTATGGTGATTGAAATAAATCCTTTTGAACGCAGGTAGGCCGCCTCACGAGCGCTGCGCTCACCATTCCGGCAATACAGAAATACCGGACAGGCTGTGTCGAGTTCATCGATCCGCCATTTAAATGTGGGCCATGCCGCATCGACATTTACAGCTCCGGGAATATGTCCCTCAGAAAAATCTTTTGCGGATCTCAGGTCAATCAACACCTTGTTTTGTGTGGATAGCAATGCTGAGTTAAAGTCCTGCGGATCTAATTCCTTTGTTCCGGGCCAAAGAAAATAGGTTCCGGTTAGCGTAACGAGGAGTACTAATAAGACGAAATATTTCATAGCGTTATGATTATAAGATGGTCAAAGAGACAACATTATTGATCAAACGGAAATGACAGTTGTCAAACACGCTTTTGACAAAAATCAAAAATGGATTTGATAATGGTCAAGAACAGACCGATGATAACCCGGTACTTTTGGTTCAAATACCAGAACCATGGAAACACTTGCACAGTATCACACGATTATCGGAACAACGGTTGCCCGACTATTTCTCGGATTTCTCTTTTTCTTTCAGGGCTACGATGCCATTTTTAATATAGGTATGCAAAAAGTGGTTCTTACCTATCGTGATGGTTTCGGGGCCAAAAGAATTCCTCGTTTTCTGATTGTTCTGGCTGCCTGGTTCACAGCTTATACCGAGTTCATTTGCGGTTTTCTGTTGATTGTCGGGTTGTTTCAATTTCCCGCCATGTACTTGCTGGGATTAAACCTCATTGTGGCAGCAATTGGCTTCGGTATCAATCTGCCTTTATGGGATACGCGACACGTTTTGCCTCGTTTGTTATTACTACTGCTATTATTACTGGTACCACTTGGCTGGCATCAATGGACGATCGATTACCTGATTTTTTAATCTGCCGATGATGGGGCCCATACTTCTGTTATTTATCCTGTTATCGTTGGTAGCAGAAATTCTCGGCACGATCGGTGGATTCGGGTCATCCATGTTTTTTGTGCCCATAGCGGGATACTTTTTTGACTTTCATTCGGTACTTGGTATTACAGCGCTTTTTCACCTTTCCAGTAACTTTTCAAAAATAGCCTTGTTCAGAAATGGTTTCGATAAAAAGCTGGTGATAACCATTGGTATTCCGGCAGTGATTTTTGTGATTATCGGTGGTTTTTTAAGTCAATTCTTTGACAGTAAATTGCTGGAAGTTTCACTTGCTGTTTTTTTGATCGTTCTCAGCGGTTTGCTTCTGTTGTTCCGTCAATTTTCTTTGAAGCCGACAATTTCCAATTCCATTATCGGGGGCTCTGTATCAGGAGTTGCCGCCGGTTTGCTTGGTACAGGTGGAGCTGTTCGGGGATTGACACTTGCGGCATTCAAACTGGATAAGGAACGTTTTATCGCCACATCTGCCATTATCGATATGGCCATTGATCTCAGCAGAAGTGTTGTTTATTTTTCAAACGGATATATGCATCGTCACGACTTGTACCTGGTGCCGATCCTACTGGTAGTAGCCATAACGGGAACGCTGATCGGAAAAAAGGTTTTGACACGCTTTTCCGAATCAAAATTCCGGAATCTTGTTCTTTATCTGATCCTTTTTGTCGGGATTCTTACATTACTCAAAATGATCTGGCACTAACTGAAATACTTAACTTATGGATACAGAACTCACAATTATCAAAGCATCCGGGGAGCGTTGCCCTTTTTCTCCGGATAAGCTTTTACGCTCACTGCATCGGGCCGGTGCAGACCATGAACAGGCAAGATCTATACTGGATGAGGTCAGTAGCCGGCTTTATGAAGGTATAACCACGAAAGCCATTTACCGCATTGCCTTTTCGATGCTGAAGGAAGGATCACGTCATCTTGCCGCACGCTATCATCTCAAACAGGCAATCATGGAGCTTGGTCCATCCGGATTTCCATTCGAGCGTTACGTGGGTGAGCTGTTGAAGTTCAAAGGTTATAATATCCGGATCGGGAAAATCCTGCAGGGGAAGTGTGTAACGCATGAAATAGACGTGATTGCCGACAAGGATAACGAACACCTGCTGATTGAATGCAAATACCACAATTATGCTGGTGTTTCCTGCGATGTCAAGGTTCCGCTTTATATCCATTCGCGTTATCTGGATGTGACTGCAGGTGTAGAACAGCAACGCCATTCCTCAAAAATCAACCAGGGATGGGTTGTCACCAATACCCGGTTTACCGATGATGCACTCACCTATGCCGCATGTGCAGGACTGGTTGCTGTCGGATGGGATTACCCGGCCAAAAATGGATTAAAAGACCAGATCGACCGATCAGGATTGTATCCTATAACCTGTCTGACTTCTCTTACAGGTGCCGAAAAACAAAAATTACTCGAACGCGAAATCGTGTTGTGCAAAGACCTTGAAGACAATGAGAAACTACTGAAAGCGATTGGAATAAAATCGTCGCGAAACATCGTTGTACTTCAGGAAGTACGCGAGTTATGCAAATACATCGAACGGGGAACAACCACCCGTTGACCTACAAACAAAAACACAATGCTATGACTAAAAAACAAACAATGACAGTACAATTTCTGGGAGCAGCAGGTACCGTAACGGGTTCAAAATACCTGCTGGAATATGCCGGAAAAAGAATAATGATCGACTGTGGATTGTTCCAGGGTCTGAAAGAACTACGGGAACGAAACTGGTTGCCACTTCCTATTGATGCAGCTACAGTCGATTGCGTTTTGCTTACCCATGGACATCTTGATCACGTAGGTTATTTACCCCTATTGGTGAAACAAGGATTCAGAGGTAAGATACATGGTACGAAGCCAACACTCGATATTACGCGGTTGATCCTGCTGGACAGTGCAAAGATTCATGAAGAAGATGCTGAACGTGCGAATCGTTATCAATACAGCAAGCACCATCCGGCGAAGCCATTGTATACGTCACTCGAAGCAGAGCGTGTGTTTTCTTTCTTTCAATCCGAACTTCCGGATGAATGGATTACGATCGATCCGGACATTTCGTTCAGAATGCGCTACAACGGACACATACTGGGCTCGGTTTTCATTGAGTTGAAAATAGCTGGAAAAACGATTGTTTTCTCAGGAGATCTCGGAAGGCCAGACGACCCTTTGTTGTTTGATCCCCGGAAACCGGAACATGCCGATGTGTTGTTTATCGAATCTACCTATGGCAACACTGTTCATCCGTCTGATCCGGAACTGGCGCTGCGCTCTGCGATTCTGTCGGCCGCAAAGAAAAACGGAACAATCATCATTCCAAGCTTTGCCGTAGAACGCACGCAATTGATCATGTATTACCTCAGTAAGCTGCGTGCCGAAGGCCAAATTCCGGTTTTGCCTGTTTACATGGATAGCCCGATGGCATCACATGTTTTGGATGTATTTACCCATAACAGTGACTGGCACAAATTATCACCGGATGATTACACGATGATGCATGACGCTGTTCATCTTATCACCAACCCGCAAGAAACGGAAAGAATCTGTTTGAACACTCACCCTAAAATTGTGATTGCTGCGGCCGGGATGGCTTCCGGAGGAAGAATTCTTACTTATTTCGAGCATTTTCTGGGAGACTCCCGTTCTACCGTTTTACTGGTAGGGCACCAGGCAGAAGGTACTCGCGGACGGGCACTTCTGGACGGAGCGGCCAGCATTAAAATGCGTGGGAAGTTTTGGCCTGTTCATGCAGAAGTTTTGCAAATCCAGGGATTATCTGCTCACGCCGACCGGAATGAACTGACAGATTGGTTGAGCGATCTTGAAACCGCACCTGGAAAAATCTTTATCGTTCATGGTGAAAAAGACGGTGCTGAGGGTCTTCAAAAAGAATTACAACAGCATTATAATTACCGGAGTACGCTACCAAAACTCTATGAGATTTACGAGCTACCCCTAGAATCTATTGTCAATACGGTTCTACTATGAAATCTTCTGTTCCACCGCTCATTCAGCTCATTATTCCGCTTGCAGGCATTCTCCTATTTGTTGCCATGTACATCGTTGCTGCTGAATACTACCCCGGTGGTTCAGATGTTGCAAAGTACCATTCAGGGTTTGACTGGTACAACAATTACTGGTGTGACCTTATTGCCCGTTATGCAAAGAACGGTGAACAAAATCCGGGAAGCACTCTTTCCAGGGCTGCTATGGTGATTCTGTTTTCCTCCTTATCAGTGTTCTGGTTTTCGTTGCCCGGATTTTTCCGCGAAGCGAAATACATTCGAATTGTTGTAGGATACACAGGAATGGTTGCCATGAGCGTGCTTGTTTTTGTTTTTACAGGGTACCATGATCTCATTATTTTCGTGGGAGGAGCCCTCAGCAGCATTCCGTTTCTTGCAACTTTGAGAGAGTTGTACATTCATCGTTGGCGAAAGCTCTATGTATTCGGGTTGATCTGTCTGGTACTCATACTTTTGAATTTTGCAATCTACATCAGCGGATGGAGCATTTCGCTACTGCCTTTCATCCAGAAGATCACGCTGGTTTCTTTCCTCTTATGGATCTTCCTGATTGACTTCCGGTGCATTCTGATCCGAAGACATAAAAAGTCTCTCCTGAAAAAAGTCCAACCCCACCATTCAGGGAAAAGTCAACTTTCGATTTGACAATTGTCTTGTTTATTCTATTGGCGAATGCGGACTTTAGTGTGCAGCCAATAACTAAAAAGCATGTTGGAAACAGAACATCAAATTAACCCATTTACAATGAAATAGTTTAAAAATAAAAAGCCCGGTGAACTCAAAATCCCGGGCTTTCTTCTTGTATACTATCCGGTTTAAGCCGGATCCGTTTTTTGCGTGATTCAGATTAGTTACGATCTAAAGGATTCTCTGGAATATCGGGTTCAATATCCGTTCCCAGAAATTCTCCTTGTTCGTTCTGTTGTGCAAGTGTCCAGGTGTCTGTGAATATGGTTTCGAGCCAGACACCCCCTGATTTACGAAATACCTGCACTCCAAGCGCAAGTTGGTCACCGAGTGTTTGTTCGAGATCGGCCACGGTCATATCAGGCACTATAATCAACGTTTCTTCTTTCGCTGATTTTCGTACATCCCCGATTTTTTTCTGTTCAGGTAATTTAAATTTCAAGCTGCTTGGTTCACCCGAACCATGAAGTTTCGAGAAAAATTCGAGCTTCAGATAAGGGAACATGGCATTGAAGTCTTTCTGGATTTCAGAAAGCGTTCGTTCGTTATGGATCAGTAGTTGCATAGTCTTAAAGATTATTATCGTGTAACACCAGGAGAGGTACTTTACTGCGAAAGGTCATTTTTTTAACCTCCGATTCCCGGAAGATTCGTTCGAAGAAGGCATGTTTTCTAGGAATCATAACCACCATATCAGCCTCCTGAACAGCTACAAAATCATTGATTCCGTTAATCACATTATCATCGGGAGAAGCAATTATGGAATGGTTATAAAACTTAAAAGCTTCGTTGAATTCGGAGTGTGGCAGTGATGCATATAACTCGGCTTCTGTCTTTTCTTCAGACGTAATGTGAAGCACATACAGGTGTGCATCGAAATTGGTCATGAAGTTTTTCAACGGTTTCAGAGCTTCTTCATTGATCCTGTCTTTGTAATCGACAGCAATGACGATCTTGTTCAGCGGCCGAAATTTCACCCCCCGATCAATGATGAGAACCGGACAAACAGCTTCACGCAGCAATGTTGTGGCAATACTTCCCAGCATATGTTCTGCGAGATAACCGGCTCCCTGCGTACCCATCACAATCAAATCGATGTTCTGCTCTCTGGCAAATTCATTGATTGCATCGGCAGGTAGTCCGATTTGGTATTTCCAGGAAACGCGCAGATCCGGATTTTTTTCCAGAACCTTTTGCTTCAGTTCCTCCAGCTTCGTTTTACAATCTTCTTCCAACTGCTCGTAAAAACCCGTACTCACTGTCAGGTCGTTTGCAAAAACCGGTTGGTAACAAGCATGGAAAAGTATCAGTTCCGCAAAGGTATATTGAGCAAGTCCGACAGTATAATCGAGCGTGTTTTGTGCGATCTCTGAAAAATCTGTAGGTATGAGAATCTTATTCATAAAACGATGTTTTTAGTAAACGAAGCTACCATAGATACCGGCGTGGTACTATGAATTTTATCAGAATAATAATTGATCATTCTCATACTTTTCAGATCGTCCGTTTTTATTCTTTGAATGAGTCCTTTCAACAACCAATGTTAAATTGTTTGGCTAAATACCGTTTTCGAACGCGCTTCTTCCCGCAAACGGATGTCGAATGCCATACATATAGTGCGCAGAAAGGGTTTTCCTTTGTCTGTTATGGTTAATTTGTTTTCTGAAAGTTCTATGAGGCCGTCTATCTCCATTTCAGAAAGTCGTTCGATAATTGATTGAAAATCATCACATTGATCTTCAGGGTTTTCCCAGTTTGTGGTGAACCTGCACATTAATGACAGGATATGATGGCGTATAATCCTGTCTGATTCAGTTAACAAATGACCTTTAAAAAACGGGAGTTCGTTTTGCAGGATTCTGTGGTAATAATCTTCCAGCTTTTTTTCATTCTGAACAAATCCTGACCACGCATCGCTGATGGCCGAAACTCCCAGCCCTATGAGTAAATCTGTTCTGAAAGGTGTGTACCCCATAAAATTGCGGTGCAGCGTTTTGTTGGTAACCGCTTTAAACAATTCGTCGTTTGGCAATGCGAAATGGTCCATCCCGATCTCTTTATACCCTGCCCGTTCAAAAGCATTCCGCCCGGCCTCGTACAACCGTTGTTTGGTGGAAGGATCCGGAAGGTTGGCTTCTGTAAATGATCGTTGACCGGGTTTGATCCATGGAACGTGCGCATAGCTGTAAAAAGCGATCCGGTCGGGACGAAGAAGAACGACCTCCCTGAATGTGGCTTCAATGCCCGCCTCCGTTTGATGGGGCAACCCATATATCAAATCATAATTAACTGACGTATAGCCAATCGCACGGGCTTTTTCAGTGATTTCCCGCACCTGTTCCACACTCTGAAACCGGTGGATGGCAGTTTGTACCACCGGATCGAAATCCTGGATTCCGAGACTCATTCTGGTGAAGCCGAGATCGTACAACGCCTCCAGATGCTCGACCGTTGTGTTATCGGGATGCCCCTCAAAGCTAAGAGCTGCATCCTCACAAAGGGTGGCAGAGGAAAGAATACTTTTCAGCAATTGGGAAAGATGGCCGGGACTAAAAAAGGTTGGTGTTCCGCCACCTAAATGAAGTTCCCGGATGCGCGGAGTTTCTCCCATTATTGAAAGGTACATGCTCCATTCGCTGAGAACAGCAGTCATATAGGGCAGCTCTACCTGGTGATTTACCGTAATACGGGTATTACAACCACAATAAGTGCACAGGCTTTCACAAAAGGGAAGGTGAATGTACAGGCTGATCCCTTCCGTATTATTCGTTTTGACGAATATGTTTTTCACCTTCTTTTCCCATTGCATTGGAGTAGGAACTGTGTCCCAGTAAGGCACAGGCGGATAACTGGTGTAACGGGGAGCCGCAAGATTGTATTTTTTGAGTAACCTATTCATGTGCGGAGTTGGGATTGTCTTCCGCGTACCATTCTGCGAAAGAAGTTGCTGTTTCATATAAAGTAACGTGATGAAGCCTTACATTTTGCGGCAGTTCAGCGTCTAGCAGATTCGCGAAATAAGCACAAAGCTGCTCACAGGTGGGCTGAAAGGCTAAGGCCAGCAATTTGTTATGCTGAAGTGAATGTAACAATTCCTTAGAGGTATTTTCATTCAGTACCAACGCATGATCGAACCTCTTGATGATACAGTCCTGAACAATGTTCCGTAGTTCTGAAAAATCGAACAGCATACCGTTTTTTGGTCCTTCTGACGTTGATATTTTTCCTTTCAGCGTGATCAGCAGCCGGTAAGAATGTCCATGAATATCTTTGCACGGGCCGTCGTATCCTAGCAAGGCATGGGCCATTTCAAAGCGAAATTCTTTGGTAATGCGAATATTCATGGTCATTAAATTGAGAGCCAATCGGGATGAACGAGTTTAATGGCTGCGATTCCACCTTCTACCGAATGAACCGTTCGGAAGCCGGCGCATTTCATGATGGAAGCAGCGATCAGCGACCGGTAGCCACCCGCACAGAAAACAATATAGCATTGTTCCTTGTTGAGCAGGTTTAACCCTTTTTTCAGTTCTTCCAGGGGAATGTTGAACGCTGCGTCGATGGAGCCTTTTTCTTCGAGTTCTGCCCTGCGGCGAACATCCAGCAGCACACATGTTTCGTCCTGCAGCATGGCTTTCGATAACAGCTCCGGGGAAAGTATTCCTATGGAACAGACTTCGCCACCTGATCCCTCCCAGGCTTCAATCCCCCCTTCGAGGTATCCAAGACATTGGTCAAAGCCAATTCTTGCCAGGCGTGTGATCGCAGCTTTTTCAGTACCCGGATCGCAGACGAGCAGCAGTGGTTTTTCAAAGTCAATCACCGATCCGGCCCAAATCGCAAACTGCCCGTCGAGCCCGATATGAATGGCATTCTTAATGATCACGTGCTCAGCTCCTCCTTCGTTGCGGGTATCCAGTACCTGAGCGCCAGCTTCCAATTCTTTGCGAAATGCTTCCGGTTTAAGCGGGCGCATTCCGGCGGTAAGCACATCCGATAAGTCTGGCGATCCCCATTTATTGATCTTCGCATCTTTGAAAAAATAAGCAGGGGCCGGTGGCTGATCCGTGGTGACGAATTCGATAAAATCTTCTTTGTTCATCATAAAGGCCGGATTAATGACCTTCTGAGCACCGATAAAGGAAGAAGTTTCATTTGAAAGTTTCTTTCCGCAGGCCGATCCGGCTCCATGTCCGGGATACAGAATAAGGTTGTCGGGCAACGGCTTGATTTTCCTTTCAATCGAATCGTACAGCATACCTGCCAACGTTTTTGCGTCGAGGTTACCACTCAAGAGATCAGGCCTTCCCACGTCACCGATAAAGAGTGTGTCGCCGGAGAACAGAGCATACGGATTGTTTTGTTCGTCATGCAGCAGGAAACAGGCCGATTCGATCGTGTGACCGGGAGTGTGCAGCACCTTTATCTTACAAGCGCCGAGTGAAAACGTTTCATCATCGGTTGCTATCAGTGCCGGGTAAGCCGGTGTAGCTTCCTGACCGAAAATGATCGTGGCGCCCGTCTTATTTGCCAGTTCCAGTTGTCCTGAAACGAAATCAGCATGAAAATGTGTAATGAAAACATACCGGATAATCGCTTTTTGCTGAGCCGCAAGATCAATATAACAATCGATATCTCTTAGCGGATCGATAACTGCGGCATTTCCGGCAGATTCGATGTAATAAGAAGCCTGAGCCAGGCAAGGTGTATAAAACTGTCGTACAAACATGATTTCTAGTGATGAATAAGTGATTTTTCCATCGCCAGAAGCTTTGGAAAAAGAATATTGTTTTCGATGTGTAAGTGCATGTGAAAATCGATTTCGAATTCTTTAAAACGCAATAGAAGCAGGCGATACGATTCAGAAGACGTTTTCGAAACAGTGAAATTACCAGCCGTTTGCTTCACTATTTTCAGAAGTTCCGAAATGGCAGCGTGTTCTTCTTTCAGCAACAATAACGGATTACGGATCAACGTCACAGCACGTGAATCGTTTTTCTTCGCCCGCGTTTTGTGCAGGGTTACCAGTTTTCGCATCCAGGGAAACAAGAGCTCATCTTCTTTCCTGCAATGATCAAGCATTCGTTCTTTCATCACAGAAAAATGCGGTTCGGTTTTCAAGAGGATTTTCTGTTCGTCTTTGGTGTAATTGCTACTGAGTAATTGCTGATGCAATAAATGCAACGATTCTTCCTCGCCCGCATGAAAGCCGCCGTTAATATAATCGATCAACCGGTCGGCGCTCATATCAGCAAGTGTGAGCGGAAGAACAATTTCCGAATGGTCGTTCAGCTCTGAAAGACGTTTGTCGATTTCCTTAAAAGACAAGCCTTTTTCGGTGCATGCAGAACGCAATGTCTGTGAACCATCCTGGTAATAGTCCAGATCGTATTCCTCGAAAACAGTAATTGCTCCGGGAACGTGAATTGCTAATTCATCCAATGTAAGGGGCATAGTACACTTTTATTTGGAACAACATTTATGATGACAATTTCCGTTCGTCTCTTCGATCGAAGGGCTGATGTAAGGAATACCGAGGTTCATACCGCGCAGGATCAGCATTACTGCCATTCCACCGATAAAAACCGGGACTACTGCACGGATTCGCTCACGAAAACGGACACTGATGGAATCACGGATGATTGTTAATGTCATCATAGCCGGCAGCGTGCCCAGCCCGAATGCAGCCATGAAGAGCATTCCCTGAATACTGTTTCCGGTCGCAACAGCACCGGCAATTCCGAGATAAACAAGGCCACATGGCAGAAAACCATTCAGCAATCCAATCATGAATAAGGAGAACGATGTTTTGACACCAAACAATTGCCGCACTTTTGATTTCAACGGTTCGAGCAACCGGTAAACTATTCCGACCCGAATGCGTATTATTCGCGGCAAAATGAGGTTTAGCAATAATAAAACTCCTATGAGAACTGACAACCAGCCTTGCCAGCCGGCCATCGCAATACCTTGCCCAAACATACCGAATGTGAGTCCCATTAGCGAATAAGAAACAATCCTTCCCGTATTGTACAACAAGCTGCCACCAATGATACTTAAGCCGGAGTTTCTCCGCACGGGAATAGCAAGTGCGATAGGTCCGCACATGCCTACGCAATGAAAGCTTCCGAGAAATCCGAGTGTTAAAGCTGTAAGTAGGAACATCACTTATTGAATTTGAATAACTCCGTCTTTGTAATAATTGATATTTGCCGCTTTCCAACTGATCTGCATGTGGTACATCCCCTTTTGCAGTTTGTCAAGAGAAATCGCGTACGTATCGGAAATAACCGGATCGATTTTCATGGTTTTATCCAAACGCGAATCCGATGGCCGGAAAAAGAAAATGCTCCCGGAGATCTTCTGGTCCTTCAGGTCTTCCGGAAACTTCAACTGCAGGGTAGTTCCGTCGATGCGCCAGGTTAGTTCTTCTTTCAGTTCGCTCGCATGATTGATCGCATCGATGCGGGCCTGGTAGTTTAACTCCTGTTCATAATAATCGGCAGCTACCAACTCGACGCGCTCACGCATTGACAAAACTACCATCGTTGTAATGAGGGCAACGAATCCCAGGTACAGAAATGTAATTTTATATCCCCAACTCATAATTTCAACGTGTTAACGGGCCTAAGAAACTGGTGTTAACCGTTTCCAGCCGTTTATTACCTGACCAGATTCCGATGGTAATGCTGGTTTTGCGCTCGCGGACAGTTTTCCGTGGCAGTAAAATGAAAAAGGTGCTTTCCGCATTGGACGTTTTTCCGATCACGATTTCTTTACCTATCATTCGGATGGTTCCGGGACCGGATTCTATTTTCAAAACGACAGGCACCTTTTTATGTGTTTTATTAATCAGCTTGATATTGTAAAGGTTGCTGATCGTATCCGTTCCCCGCTCCTGGTATAACATTCCGGGGGTACGTAGTACCGTTGCATCCACATCACGCCTTGTGAGCAACAGTGCTGCGAGAACACCGATCAACAGCAACAGTACTACCGAATAAGCAATCATTCGGGGAGTAAACCGGACTTGTTCCCCTTTCTCTATACCGTTTTCGGAGGCGTATCGGATCAATCCTTTTGGTTTTCCGGTTTTCTCCATCATGAAATCGCAGGCATCTATACAGGCTGTGCAGGCGGTACATTCCAGTTGTGTTCCGTTTCGGATATCGATCCCCATCGGACACACCTTTACGCATTGAAAACAATCGATACAGTCACCGGCAGGTTTTTCCTCCTTTTTACTGAACTTGCTCCGCGGTTCTCCTCTCAGGAAATCATACGCAACCAGAAGCGAGTTGCGATCAGTCATCACTCCCTGCAGTCGTCCATACGGACACACAATGAGGCAGACCTGCTCGCGAAACCGTGCGTAAACGGCATAAAAGACTCCGGTAAAAATCAGCAGCGCCGCAAATCCACCGGCGTGCTGTGAAACGGGTTCGTGGATGATTTTAAACAGTTCATCTGTTCCGATTACATAAGCCAGGAAAGTATTGGCAATGAGGAATGCCATCAGAAAAAAAACAACATGCTTGGAACCGCGCCGAAGAATTTTTTCCGTATTCCAAGGCATTTTATCGAGCAGTTTCTGGTGTGTCGCTTCGCCCTCGATCCAGTATTCAATGCGGCGAAAGACCATTTCCATGAAGACGGTTTGCGGGCAAGCCCAACCGCAAAAAACCCTCCCGAAAGCGACGGTGAACAACACAATGAATACAATAAACACCAGCATGCCGATTCCGAAAATGAAAAAGTCCTGCGGCCAGAAAGTGACTCCGAAAAAGATAAAGCGTCTTTCGAGCACATTGAAAAGAAAGAACGGATCGCCGTTGACACGGATGAACGGAAGCGAGAAAAACAACGTAAGGTAAAGGATGCTGACTACAGTACGTTTCGTATAGAATTTCCCTTTTGGTTTCTGGGCATAGATCCAGTTACGTTTGCCATTTTCCGAAATAGTGGAAATATGGTCCCTGAAACTGTCGTGCTGTATTTCGTCTGAATTCATCGTATGGAATTAGTTGTCGCTTCCTGTACTATCACCGGTTGTGGTTCCTACATATAATTCTCCCTGCGGTTCCTTTGCATTCGGCGGGTTGGTGCCTTCGATGCTTTTGATAAAACTTGAGATCTCATGGATTTGTTTTGCACCAAGGTCCTGCTGCCAGGATTTCATTCCTTTTTCGGGATAACCGTATTTGATGGTTTTGAACACCTCTTTAACATCACCACCGTGCATCCAGTAATTGTCTGTGAGATTAGGTCCCACCCCACCTTCGCCGGCTGTTCCATGACAGGCAGCACAATTGGTAATAAACAATGCTTTCCCTGAAGCGAGCGCCGAAGCATCCGTAAGAATGGTGGCGTTGTTTTCGTCTACGAGGTTTGCAGCCTTTTTGCGATAGGCTATGAGATCGTATTTTGCCTGAAGTAATTCCTGTTCGTATTCTTCATTCTGCAGTTTACCTGTGTGTGTAACATGGTAATGAATCATATAGGCAAATGAAAAGACAATTGTCATATAAAATCCGTATTTCCACCATGGAGGAAGATCGTTGTCCAGTTCTCTGATACCATCGTAATTGTGGTCCAGCATAATCTCCGCTTCTTTTTCGATCGCTACGGACTGGTTGATTTTCTCTATGAATGACGGTCGCTTGACGGTTTTGGCAGCGGCTTTTTTATCAAGGGCAAGCTTCTCGCGACGTTCGTAATAACCCAGCTGCTGCATTGCAACATTATAGAGCTGCCAGATAACAAACAATTCAAACAGAATGAAACAAATCATCAGGTAAAAAGTCAATGCATCCATTCCCCAGTAATCACCGGTTGCCGGACTCCCTGCTGCAATGGTTGATGCGGCAGAAGTTGTATCCGTTTGTCCGAAGGCACCAAATGAAAATCCGGTTGCCAGAAGCAGAAGCAATGTTTTGATCATTCCGGATTGTTCTTTCTCTGATTTCCGTTTCTTGCCGATAATGATGGCGACTCTTGCCACTTTGGCAAAAACAAGAATGGCGAGTCCGAGGAACACGGTAATACATAACAAGCCTATGAACACAGGACTTTCATACATTGTTGGCTTTTCCATAGGCGCAACTGTTTTTCCTGCCGTTTCAGCAGAAAGTGCTACCAACGGAAACAGCGTTGCAATCAACATGATCCAGGTGTTTTTAGCATTGGACCGGCGAAATGTGAACGGAGTTTTCATGGCTTACTGATTGACGTTTTGGATTCTTTCCCGCTTTCAAGCGGCATGTTTTTCAGATCGGTGATGTGCTGCTTATCTGCCCGGATCACATAGAGAATAAGTATCGTGAAGAACACGAAAAAGATAAGCAATGAGATCAGTGGAAAAATGCCTACTCCAGCGATCGATTCGAGGTAATGAATGAATTTCATAGAGTTATTTTTTAGTTCCTTTTATGTCCGTTCCGATGCGCTGCAGGTAAGCGATCAAAGCGATAATTTCTTTGTTGGCCGGTGACATGATTCCGTCTTTTTTCAGGTGAGCCACAATACTATCAGCCTGCTGCATAAGACTGACATTGGCCGTTTTATCAAAGCCTTTCGGGTAGGGCACACCGAGCTTAATCATCGCCCGTATTTTGGCCCCGGTATCAGAAGTATCCAGATCATCGTCGAGTAGCCAGGAATAAGAAGGCATAATCGAACCGGGTGACATACTTCCGGGATCAAGCATGTGATTGTAATGCCATGAATCGGGATACTTACCACCAATACGGTGTAAATCAGGGCCGGTACGTTTTGAGCCCCACTGGAACGGGTGATCGTAGACAAACTCACCGGCTTTGGAATATTCTCCGTAGCGCGTCGTTTCTGACCTGAACGGCCTGACCATTTGGGAATGACACGTGTAACAACCTTCGCGTACATAGAGATCCCTACCCTGCAACTCCAGTGGTGTATATGGTTTCACGCTGGCAATTGTCTTTACGTTCGATTTCACCATGAATGTTGGAACCATCTCCACAATTCCGCCGATCAGGATAACGACCAGGCTGGCGATCATCAATTGTACCGGTCTGCGCTCAATCCATCGGTGCCAGTGTTCTTTTTCGTGCACTTTCACAACTTTGGTCAACGGCATTGCTTCCGCTTCTTCATTCGCAAGGAAAGAACCGGCACGAACTGTACGGTAAATATTATACGTCATCAGGATAACTCCGGCGAGATACATCGTTCCACCCAATGAGCGCACTATATACATTGGACGGATCTGAATTACCGTTTCGAGGAAATTCGGGTATTTCAACATTCCTTCTTCGGTAAATTCCTTCCACATAAGACTTTGCATGAACCCGGCCCAGTACATTGGAATCGCGTAAAAGAGTATACCAAGTGTTCCAAGCCAGAAGTGCCAGCTGGCGAGTTTTTTAGACCAGATGTTTGTGCGGAAGATCTTCGGGATGAGCCAGTAAAGAATACCGAATGTCAGAAAGCCGTTCCAACCCAAAGCGCCCACATGAACGTGCGCCACGATCCAGTCGGTGAAGTGAGCGATCCCATTAACGTTTTTCAGCGACAGGAGCGGACCTTCGAGCGTTGCCATTCCATAGGCGGTAACAGCTACCACCATGAATTTCAGTGTGACGTCTTCACGCACTTTGTCCCAGGCACCGCGCAGCGTCAGCAAACCATTGATCATACCACCCCATGAAGGCGCAATGAGCATAATGGAGAATACAACGCCCAGTGATTGCGCCCAGTCGGGCAGCGACGTATATAGCAAGTGGTGAGGTCCAGCCCAGATATAGAGGAAGATCAGCGCCCAAAAGTGAATAATGGAAAGTCGGTAGGAATAAACCGGACGGTTCGCTGCTTTCGGGATGAAGTAATACATCAGTCCGAGGTAAGGTGTGGTGAGAAAGAAAGCCACCGCGTTGTGTCCGTACCACCATTGCACGAGTGCGTCCTGTACACCTGCATACCAGGAATAACTTTTGAAGAAAGTGACCGGCAGCTCGAACGAGTTAACCAAATGCAACACCGCCACCGTAACAAAAGTAGCGATGTAAAACCAGATCGCCACGTACAGGTGACGTTCCCGGCGGCGAATGATCGTTCCGAACATGTTCCAGCCGAAAACCACCCAGATGATCGTGATCGCAATATCGATCGGCCATTCTAGTTCGGCGTATTCTTTTCCGGTAGTATAGCCCAACGGCAGTGTGAGAACAGCTGAAACGATGATCAGTTGCCAACCCCAGAAATGGATTTTACTAAGCCTATCGCTGAACATACGCGCCTTGCACAAGCGCTGAAGGGAGTAATAGACTCCCATAAAAATACCATTTCCGACAAATGCAAAAATCACCGCATTGGTATGCAGCGGACGAATTCTTCCGAAGGAAGTGAAGCCCATATCGAAATTCAGGGCGGGAAAAACGAGCTGCAGCGCCGCCCACAATCCGACGGTCATTCCGATCAATCCCCAAATGATTGTCGCAAAGGCAAATTGCTTGACAATCTTGTTGTCGTAGGAAAACTTTTCTGGTTCCATAAATAGTTGTTATTGTTTTTCTGATTTGTTGTTGCCGGTGGGTTTGTCTTCAAAAAGCATCCTTACCGAGGGTGTATAATCATCTTCATATTGTCCCTTGCGCATGGCCCATAAAAAGCCACCGAGGAATCCAAGTGCTACGAGGAGACTAACTCCGATCAATACATAAAGTGCGCTCATATCCGATTCGTTTTGTTGCCACAAATCTATCTTCAGGAAGGGGTAAGAATTATGAAATTATTCAAACCGGAATTTGATTTTTGTCAAGTATTTTAAACCGGTCGGTCAAGAGAAATCATAACCCTTTCAGACGTGCACTGATTCCTGTAGAAATGGTTGTGAGCAACACGATAGAAATGGTGCTGGCCGGCATGAGAATAGCAGCAATTACTGGTGATAATATTCCCTGGATGGCAAACAGCAAACCAATGATATTGTATAGAAGCGAAAAAGCAAATGTTGCGATGATAACCCGTTTACCAATCTTTGCAAGGCGAATAAAAACCGGTAGCCGTTCAAAGGCAGATCCGTCGAGAATGGCATCGCAGGCAGGTGAAAACGTGTTGGTATCATCAGAAACTGCGATCCCTACGTTTCCTGAACTCAAAGCCCCGGCATCATTTAATCCATCGCCCAGCATGATGACATTCTGTCCCCTGTCAACCAGATACCGAATGTGCTGCTTTTTTTCATCCGGTTTTTTATTGAAAAATAATTTTGTTTTCGGACCAAAAATATTGGCTAGAGTCTGGTGCTCGCCATCATTGTCGCCGGAAAGGACTTCCATCCTGTAACCGTCAGCGAGTTTTCTCACTACCTCTTCGAGGCCTTTGCGCCAAACATTGCTGAACCTGAAATATCCTTTCAGTCCGCCATCGATCATCAGAAAAACACGAGTAGCACTGCTGTCGGAAACTTTCAACGTGCCACCCGTCAGGAAAAATTCGGAACCCAGAATCACATAATGCTCCCCTACCGAACCTTTGATTCCTTTCCCTGGTATTTCTTCAAAACCGGTAACCGGCAGTTTTTCGGAATCTCTGTACTGCTCTACAATACCCCGGCTCAACGGATGAGAGGATTGTGCGGCCAATGAAACAGCCAGTTGTACCTCATGCTCACTTAACCGACCGCCTTTAAAAACGACTTCCGAGCCTTTTGTGATCGTACCTGTTTTGTCGAAAATGATCGTATCGGCCTTTGAAAGCTCGTTGATAACCGAAGCATTCTTCAGGTAAAATTTATTTCGTCCGAAAATACGCAACAGGTTGCCGTAAGCGAAACTGGTTGTGAGCAGCAACCCGCATGGACAGGCAACGATCAAAACGGCTGTGAATGCATTCAGCGCCTTACTGCTATCGGTAAAGAACCAATATCCCGCTGATGCGAATGCGATTAGGAGTACACTTATGGTAAACCAGCGGTTGATTGTATCTACAAAATTGGTTTTCGGTGCAGGTGCTTTTTTATCGTCATTCCACAGCCGTGTAAGGTAACTTTGAGAAACCGGCCGCACCACTTCCAGTTCGATGGCTCCATCCAATTGTTTTCCACCGGCATAGATCAGATCACCGCATACTTTCGCAACGGGCGACGACTCGCCGGTTATAAAGCTGTAATCCACGTGTGTGCGTGAACTTTTGAGGATGGCATCGGCAGGAATGATCTCGCTGTTGCGCAATATGATCTGGTCGCCTGCTTTCAGTTCCGAAACAGGTTTGGGCGTTTCCGTACCATCAGTCTGCTTTTGCATAACTGCAACCGGGAAGTAGGACTTATAATCGCGGTCGAAAGACAATGTATCATAGGTTTTATTCTGAAAATACCGCCCGATGAGCATGAAGAAAACAATCCCCGTCATTGAGTCGAAATACCCTGTACCGCTTTGACTTGTAATTTCATAAACACTTCTTGTGAATGTCACCAGTACAGCCAGGGCAATCGGCGCATCGATATTCAGGTACCGATGGCGGATGCTTTTCCAGGCAGAGGTAAAAAAACCTGAAGCACTATAGAAAAATACCGGTAAGGCCAGCAGCAGGTTCAGGTAGCCGAAAAAGACCCCCAGCTGTTCCTGGTCCTGAAAATTTCCCAGCGAAAAATACTCCGGGAAACTGAGCATCATGCTATTTCCAAATCCAAACCCGGCAATACCGATCTTCAGTGCAGCACTATACGTTTTCTTTTTGGGTACGGGCGTATCGAGGTCTTTGAGGTGAATAGACGGTTCGTAACCGGTGCGTGCTAGTAATGCCGCCAGCTGCGATAGCTGAATGTGTTGCGGATTAAAAACGATTGTTACTTCTTTTCGGGGGAAGTTAACGGTAGAACCGGTGATATTTTTATCAAGCCTATGAAGATTTTCCAGCAACCAGATACAGGAACTGCAGTGAATTTTCGGGATGTAGAAAATGACATGTGCCTGATCTCCTTCTCGAAAGCGGATGAGTTGACTGGTGATGGTTTCGTTGTCGAGATAACCGTAGGCCGGGGAAGAATTTTCGCGCGGAGTTATGCCCGGAGTAGCAGAAAAATCGTAGTAATTACACATCTCATTTTCTTTCAACAATTCGTAAACTGTTTTGCAGCCGTTGCAGCAGAATGATTTCTGATCGAAACAAACAATCCTTTTGGGCAAATGATCACCACAATGGTAGCAAAACGCGGCTCCTTCGGCAGGGAACGATTGAATGTTTTTCATGAGATCTTGTATTGATCACGCAAAATAAACGATCGCTTGAGGCGAGTGCTACGAGTTACCTCAAGTCAAATTATGACAAAAATCATATTTCGATGTGACGAGCGCAATTATTTTCATGCCCTTTAAAAGCTATCTTTGATGAATATCAATCTCCGGAGTATGGAAAGTAAAGAAGGTTCAGACGCCCTGTTTCTGTATGCAACCGAAGGAATTCTCATAGCAGATGCCCAGGGAGAGATCGTTCGTGTGAACCCAAGTGCAACTCGTCTTTTCGGCTACGAAAAAGATGAACTGTCCGGAAAAAAAATCGAGGTACTGATTCCTTCTCGGTTCAGCCATGCACATGTTGGGCACAGAGAGGGTTATTCTCATCATCCGCGTGCGCGCTCAATGGGAAGTGGTATGGAGCTTTACGGACTAAAAAAGGACGGTTCGGAGTTCCCGTTAGAGATCAGCCTGAGTCCATACCATAATGAAGCGGGCTCTTTCGTAATCGCTTTTATCATAGATGCCACGTTACGTAAACAATCCGAAGAAAACCTGAAACATTATTCCGCAGATCTGGAGAAACAGGTGAAGGATCGTACGCTTGTTTTCAGAGAAGCGATCAAAGAGTTAAAAAAAACGAAATCGGAACTGTACGATGCCCTTGAAAAAGAGCGCGAGCTGAATGAAATGAAATCGCGATTTGTATCCCTGGCTTCGCATGAATTCAGGACACCGCTTACGACGATGCTCTCCTCATTATCATTGATTGCCTTGTATCATGAGCGCAGCGATAACGTGAATTTTTCCAAGCATATCGAAAAGGTAGAAAACTCGATCGGCGATCTCACGGAGATTCTGAATGATTTTCTTTCCGTGAGTCAATTAGAGGAAGGCAAACTCGACAACGTTTCTGAAAGCTTCAATCTAAACCTATTTGTGGAAGACATTGTTTCGGAAATGCGTGCTGTTACAATTGCATCTCACAATCTGGTTCACACACACACCGGAGCTGAAATGGCTTTACTTGATCCGAAGCTTCTGAAGAACATTCTGTTCAACCTCATCTCCAATGCCCTGAAATTCTCACCAAAAGGTGGAACAATAGAAGTTTTAACCGACATCAGCGATGAGGAAATTCGCATAACAGTGAGCGATCAGGGTATCGGTATATCGGCAACCGACCAGGCACATCTTTTCGAACGATTTTTCCGCGGGCATAATGCGACCCATATACAAGGAACAGGTCTTGGACTTCATATTGTAGGCAGTTATATAAAACTGATGCAGGGCCAGGTGCAGATTGAGAGCAAAGAAAACGAAGGTACCAGGGTGATTATCCTTTTTCCTACTAACTATTAACAAATACTCAATTGGGTAACTATGAAAAAAATTCTCCTGATCGAAGACAATGAGGATGTACGCAATAATACTGCTGAAATTCTGATGCTATCCAAGTATGAGGTGTTTACAGCTTCCAACGGAAAAGAAGGGTTGGAAATGGCACAAAAAAACCGTCCGGACCTGATTATCTGTGACATCATGATGCCGTTACTTGATGGGCATGAAGTGTTGCACCTTCTTTCTAAAAACGATGCAACAGCAGGCATTCCTTTTATCTTTCTGAGTGCCAAAGCAGAACGCCACGATGTTCGAAAAGGATTCGAGATGGGTGCGGATGATTATCTAACAAAACCGTTCAAGGGAATGGAACTGTTAAACGCCATTGAAGCCCGTTTGAAAAGGACAGAAGTTTTCCAGAAGGAATTCACGAATAACTTTCAGGATGTCAGCACCTTCATCAATGAGGCAAGAGGGCTTGAATCACTGAAGAAACTTTCCGAAGATCGTGAAATCAGAATGTACCGTAGAAAAGATGAAGTGTACAAAGCCGGGGCTTATCCCAAGGGAATATTTTTCATCAATAGCGGAAAAATTAAAATCTGTCAGAAATCCGATCAGGGTAAAGAATTAATCACTTCGCTGCACAAAGAGGGCGAGTTTTTCGGTTATATGTCGCTGATCAAAGACGAGCCTTACCTTCATTCTGCAGTGGCAATGGAAGATACGGAAGTTTACATGATTCCGAAAGACGATTTTTTTGCGTTGTTGTATAAAAACACGGACGTATCCCGTAAATTCATAGAGCTTCTTTCCGAAAATGTACACCAACATGAAGAACAGTTAATCAAACTGGCTTATCATTCCATTAGAAAAAGAGTAGCTGAGGCGCTCATCAGGCTTTTTGATAAATACGAAGGAAGTCCCGAATCACCATTGAGTATGAATATTTCACGTGAGGACCTGGCAAATTTGGTGGGGACCGCGCACGAATCGGTGGTGAGAACACTCAGTGATTTTAAGGAAGAGCAATACATCAGTATTTCCGGGAAAACAATCACTATTCTGGAGTACGATAAACTGAAATCGCTAAAAAATTAACAGGTATGGCGTGCGATTAAAATAGCCCGGCTTTTCCGTCTCAATTAAATCCTCCATCTAAAGTTCGAGATTTCGGTCAACAGTTTTTTATTGGCAGTATTCCGTTCAAACGGTAAAAATTAGCTTGTTTGCTTTCTGTTTTATCAAACTCTTCCTATACTTACAAAATCGATCTGAAAGTATAACTTTGCCTCTCCGCCGCGGCGGATGGCAATCATTATGCTCAATTACGAAAACGGACAGAATGAAAAAAGATACAAGAGCAACAAATGCCATTGCGCCTGTGGAAGATACAACACCGGATAGGCGAATAAAAAGCGCTGATTTACCGGTAAGCCCTGAGTCACGGTTAGATTCCGTTTTAGCTAAATTTCACCCGATTAGTGATTCCAATGTCCCTTATCGCGATTTGACCGATGCCACAACCAAACGGGAAAGCATTCACCGGCTTATTGAAAAATTGGATGTTAAGAAGAGTCTACGATATCAACGAACAATTGAGGATACCTATTGCAATGTCTATTCATACGATTATTGTTATTTCTCACATGTTTATCTGCCTACTGTTTGGTGGACGGATGAATCGCTCGAAAAAATTCTGGACGGGCAAACCGTTGAGCCCATTTTTAACGAAACCGTTGTTCGGATCTATTCCAGTGCTATACACGATTGGTTTTTAAAATGGGGAGCCAGCTTTGGGTGGAAAAGAATGACAGACCTCGATGAAATTCAACATAAAGTGAACACTGAAGGCGGGATCGGAATCATTTGTGCCAAACGGAAAATTGCAGGACTTTCCGGACACATTGTACCGATTGTTCCTGAAAGCAACAAAAAAAAAGCATACCGGGAAAATGGCGTAGTGATCTATCCTTTGCAATCGCAAGCCGGAAAATTGAATTACCATTACTTTTCAAAAGCAAGAAGAGACTGGTGGAATCACGAGCGCTATTCCTCCCACGTTTTCTATTATCACGATTAAAGGAGCATTCCGGCAAACTCTTACTATTAATTAGCAACAGAATAAATGAAAGTAAATCCGAAAAACAAATGGTATTGGGGAATTGGGTTGGAAAACGAAACCTACCTGCAACTCGAAGAATCACTCATGGTTTCAGGGGCATTTATTCAAGAAAAAATTGGCTGGGAACGCTATAGCATTGATTACAGAAAGTGCTATAAATCAGGAAGTCTGACGGCTGCATTAGAAACTGCTTTTGATCGAAACAAAGAATATAAAATCAGCCGGATGATCAACAGTCATTCACTGGACAAGCTGGATGTCATCTATCAGCATAAGACGTTGGCTTTCACAAAACCGGTGGTTGACAATCCGGAATACCTGGGGAAATCAATTCTGGAGACTTTTCTGGAAAACCAACCATACAATATCCAGAGTATGCTGACTCAAAAAAACAATCCTATGGGATCTGTCAATTTTGATGGCGATTCGATTGAATTTGTAACAAAATACTTTGAAAACAGAACGATAGCCGATTCATGCGATGAACTAAAAGCGACAAAGCAGTTGTTCATTGATAAAATGAATGAATCAAGGGTATTGGAAGGAAAAGTGAATTTCCCGGATTACAACATCGGACTCAATATGTTTATGTCCAATCAGGAAAACCTGGTCCTTTTTAATAACGGGACTTATCATTTCCACATTACACTGCCCATATTAACAGTAAACAGCAGGATCGCAGACTACCCTGCTTTTGACGCCATGCACTCCAATGCCATTTACCTGTTGCAATGGTTTGAACCCTTTTTTATAGCCACATTGGGCAGTCCGGATATTATGGGTGCCATTTGTTCGAATTATAATCTAAACGAACAATTTGCGTTGGGTTCTATGAGAAACGCCATGTCACGCTACACCGGAGTTGGCACGTTCAACAAAACCATGGCGAGAGGGAAAATTTTAACCCACCAGGTAGATGAATTCAGAAAGCTCTTAAAGTTTGACAAAGAAGAGAATATCTGGTGGCGGGATCAGGTTGAATCAGCCCTGGATTATGAATTGCTTTCAGACATCGGTCTTGATTTTAATCAGGAAAAAATGTACCAAAGTGGTTTTGAATTCAGAAGCTTTGACGAATTCCCATCCAGCTATTTAAATGACGTACTTCACGCGATTGTTTTAATTTGTGAGCACTCATTACATCTTCCGGATGTAACCTGGGGACATGACAGCGTCGTATGGAACAACCTGGTCTTCAAATCCTTGAAAGACGGTTATCGTACGGAAATAAACGAAGAAGAAAAGAAAGCGGTTCTTGATTTATTACAGCTATTCACCTTGTCTGATGTGGACTCAGACTCACTCAAAGCTGAATTCGACGCTATCACGTTGCTCGATGAATTTTTCTTTAAAATTCTGGCGGTTTTGCATTCCAATTACAAAGACGACAATGTATGTATTGACGCCATGTATGGTGAAAAAACCACTGCACCGCCAAAGTGGAATAATCACAATAAATACCAGGTAGAACAGCATCTGAAGCAGATCAAAGCGCTCGATTAGCAGAACGAGAAGCCGAAGCAGAATGAGGTATAAAGTAAATCTCCGTTTACTTTATGCTCCAGGACTTGAATCCTCAGTTTTCAAACTGAAATTGAATCATCAGATGTTCCAATTCCTTCGCAGGAATATCTTCATTGATCATTTATATTTTGTTTTTCAGGATTATTACGTATTATCGAAATTCAGTTCACAAACCCGATTGCGATGAAAACAAATAAATATTTCAATATTCGATTTATTTTCCTCCTCTCCATCACCCTTCTCATTGTACTCTCTGCCTTTTCTTATTGGCGAATGGAAAGCACTGTTGATACATCAGAATGGCAAAACCACAGCTATAGAGTAAAACTGGAACTTGAAACCACTTTTTCAACCGTTAAAGATGCTCAATCCAACAAACGGGGATTCATTATCACAGGAGACTCCGCTTTTTATCATGCCTTTTATGATGACATCCGCAGTCTTGGAAGGAATCTTAACAAAATAGATTCACTGGTAAAAGACAACCCTATTCAACTGAAAAACGCAGGTACCTTAAGAACATTGATTTATGACCGGATAAAATCCATGAAATTGATTGTTGGAGACCTGCCTACCGCAAAATTCGCATTACAAAGTTATGAGGGTGGTAAACAATTAATGGACGAAATTCGGGACCATATACTAAAAATGGACAAAGAAGAAGATCGGTTGTTAAAAGCGCGGACCGCATCACTAACGAAAGACTCCCTTATCAATCCTTTTATTACACTCCTGTTGCTCTTTATTGCTATTATCATTATTGTGGCGGCCTATTACAGAATCATGAAAGATCTGAAAATATCCGAAGCAATGGAACAGGAAAGAGCAGAAATTAATACGATGCTCAAAGAAAAAAACGAATTGCTGAACAAAAGTGAGGAACAATTGTTAACCATATTCGACAATAATCCAGTTGCTATCTCTGTAGGAGAGATCGGAACGAATAAGATCGTGTCTGCCAATAAGCGTTTCTATTCCACCTTTGGTTTGACGGAAGAAGAAGTGATCGGTCATACTTCCGAAGAATTGAAATTAACCTCTGATGAAGAAAATGCACGATTGATTCCTATTATCATGAGCTACATTGATGACGAGCGCACCATTGAAGAATTGAAAGAATTACCCCTTGAAGAAACACAAAAATTGCTGATAACGTTAAGAGAGAGAATGTTCGCGAATGGTTTTGAAGTAGAATATACGCGGAAAAACGGCGAAACATTTTTTGCCATGGTTTATTTTGAAATCGTTGAAAGAGGCGCTCATACGTATGCAATCACTTCTTACCAGGACGTTACCGAACGAAAAGCGGCAGAAGAAAAAATTATAAATACCACCAAACAACTTCTGCAGGCGCAACGGATAGCCCGCATTGGCAACTGGGAAATAGAACTAAAAACAGATGAATTAAAATGGTCTGATGAACTCTATCGCATTTATGGTGTTGAGCCGGGAGAAATTGATTTAAATCGGGAGGAATTAGCAAAATACAACCACGTTGCCGATCGGGAGAAAATCCGCGCAATAATGGCAAATGCAATCATTGACAAACAACCGTTTAATTTTGATTACAGCATCATGACTCCGAATAAGGAAATAAAGATACTGAATACCTTCGGAGAGGTTGTGGTAGATGAAAATGGCAATGCTGTTAAATTAACAGGAACAAGTCAGGACGTTACCGAGCGGGTTCAAATCATCGAGAAGTTGCATGAAACTGAAAAAATAACAAAGGCAAAACAACAATTTTTAGCCAATATGAGCCACGAGATCAGAACACCTATGAATTCAATCATCGGGTTTGCAAACGTGCTTTTAAGAACTGATCTGACAACTGACCAACGAGAATATATACATGCCATTAAAGAATCGGGCGATGCACTGCTTGTGATCATTAACGATATCCTCGATATTGCAAAAGTGGATGCCGGAAAAATGACCTTTGAAAAAATTCCCTTCCATTTATATAATTCAGTTTCCACCTCCATTCTTATGATGGAAGGAAAAGTGAAGGAAAAGAATTTAGAATTAGTGAAAGAATTCGACCCTGCTATTCCTCCAACTATCATTGGCGACCCGACGCGTCTGCGTCAGATAGTTTTAAACCTGTTAAGTAATGCCGTGAAATTTACCGAAACAGGAAAAATAACAGTGAATATTCAGAAACTGAAAGAAGATGCCAAAAACATAACGCTTCAACTTACCGTAACAGATACCGGAATCGGGATTCAGGAAAGTAAGCTGGACCATATTTTCGAGAGCTTTGAACAGGCATCCAATGAAACCAGCAGGACATATGGAGGAACAGGATTGGGGCTTGCCATCGTTAAAAAACTGGTAGAACTTCAAGGCGGAACAATCGATTTGAAAAGCAAGGTAGGCGAAGGTTCATCCTTTATCATTGTGATGGATTTTGAGAAAACGACTGGTGAAACTGCCATTGAAACAGAAGTCGCATCTCCCAAAGAATCGGAAACATCAACTATAAAAATATTGGTTGCTGAAGATAATGCGTTGAATCAGAAGTTAATCAAAATACAATTAACCGAATTTGGCTTTGAGTGCGACATTGCTGCCAATGGAAAAATTGCCATTGAAAAACTCAGGGAAAACACGTACGATATTGTATTGATGGATATCCACATGCCCGAAATGAATGGCATTGAAGCCACCAGGTATATTCGAAACGAACTAAAATCCTCCATTCCTATTATTGCGCTTACGGCAGATGTTACCTCGCCGGATATTAAAAAATCGAATGCTATTGGAATGAATGACTATTTGTCCAAACCCATTGATGATAAATTACTTTACCGAAAAATTATTTTCTATTCCAAGAAAGTCGAGTAATCAGAAAAGAACCATTTATTCATGTAATTTAGGCATCCATAATATGCTTGTTTATGCAGAGTTATCTATACTTACATCCCGATAGAATTAAGGGAATTTACACCCAATTCACACATGGCCTGACCACCAAACAAACGGAAGAAAAATCGCATTCTTCCGAAGGAGGTATTTCTGCAAAGTTCTTTTCTTTTTTTGATACGCAGGTGAAAGGAACACAATCAAAAAAGTTGGCCATTGAGACCATTGAAATTGCGGAAAACATGGTTTCGCATTTAGTAGACAAACAACTTTCGGGTGATTTCACCAAACAACTAATCGATCAATCTGACTGGAATGGTGTGGTGCAGGGAACACTGATTGCTTTCAAAGGAAATCTGGATTTTGATTCCTATGGATTAACTAAAGAACAGTTGTGGCAGGCATCACACGAGGAAATAGGTGAACGGACAATACGTCATGATTTAAGGCTTCATGGAACAATTGGAGACATATCGGTTGAGATTCCGTTTTCGTCAAACTACATAGCCGGCGCGTCCCAATTTACGGTGCTTTGTCATGCCATGTTTGCTTCATTGGAAGGATTGGGTGTTGTGATGAGCGATCCTACCAAACAACCCATCATTATTCAACCTTTGGCTTTCGGAAACGGGTTTGTATAATTGGAATTCAATGGTATTACTATTCAAACAACGAACAACATGAGACATCTGATTTTTTTCATGCACACTTCACTTGATGGTTTTGTGGGCGGGCCTAACGGAGAATTGAACTGGGCAAAAGTAGACGGTGAGATTTTTGACTTTGTGGCGACTATGACAGCCAAAGCCGACACCGCACTTTACGGACGGGTAACGTATGAAATGATGCAAAGCTACTGGCCAACTGCCGGTGAACAACCAAACGCATCCAAACACGACAAAGAGCATTCGGCCTGGTATAACAGCGTTTCAAAAATTATTTTGTCAAAGACAATGAGTGAAAAAGGGCTTGACAATACCACCGTTATCAGTGATCAACTTGCAGAGAGCATCACTAAAATCAAAAACCAGGACGGGAAAAACATCTTAATCTTTGGAAGTCCGGGAGCTTCTCATTCATTACTGGGCGAGGGTTTAATTGACGAGTTTTGGTTATTTGTCAATCCGGTTTTGCTCGGACAAGGCATTCCGCTCTTTAAAAATGTGACTGAACGGATTAACCTAAAACTGATCGAATCAATACCATTTTCCTGCGGGGTGATTGCACTTCATTACGGGGTAACAGAATGAGAGTGAGGCATAAAGTAAATCTCCGTTTCACTGCGATTACTTTATGCTTTAAATGAGGCTATTTCTTCAGCTTGGCAACTTGAATAGCAATCAATTCCGGTAAATAATTGGGGGTACAACCTTTGTGAACAATTTCATCTTTGTAGAGGCCGGTCCGTTCGCCCAAAGCAATGCATCGTGAGCGGAATTCAGGTTGGAAGATCCCGATTTGAGCGGCCGTAAAGTTCATGGCCCACTGAACTTCGGGGTGTTCACTTTCAATTCGTTTTTCAATCAACGAAAGCAGTTCTTCGGTATTGGGAGGAGGCGTCTGCCCTACCCATCGCAAACGGCCCTGGTAGTACCAAAAGATTCGTCGTTGAAGTGCAGAAGAACTATCCTTCCACCCTTCCATCAGGGCAATTGTTTTTTTGTCTTTGGAAAGTTGGTTGGCCATCAGCCAGTCAATCAATTGATTTCTTTCTTCCGGTTGGTGATTGCTGATGTCTTTGTCCAGTTGATCGACCAATTCCTGTGAAAGTGCTTTTTTGTCCATGATCAGGATGGCTAACTGTCGCGGCAGGTATTCCCCCGACGACCAGAGTTCCATGGCTAATTCGTGGTCTTTTTTGATGTCTTTTGCAATGATACGTAAGTCGCCCAGTTTGGTGGTTTCACTCTTGATCCGGGACAATATATCCTGTGCTTTTGAGGCCATTTTATCGTTGTTTTTCTGTTTAGACTACTATTATCCTTTCTTCAGAATGCCTTTCTCAACGCTTTCATTGATGAGTTGCTCCGCAAAATTCCAAATGCTATTTGAACCTTCTTTGATCACGCTCTTTTTTTGATGGACTTTTTCAAAGTTTACGTCAAACTCGGCCCATGTTCCGCCATTGTTGGAAGTGTTTTGCAATAAAGGCTCCAGTCTGTCCATTGCTTTTGCAAACTTCGCTTCGTCGGTTACACCGGCTTCAAACTCTTCCCAGATGGTAATGAATTCTTCGGCCTGTTCGGTTGGCAGCATTCCGAAAATGCGTTGCGCGGCCAGTCTTTCTTCGTCGGTGTTGGAATGATTCTTCTGCGTATCATAAATGAAGGTATCACCGGCATCAATTTCAACAATATCGTGAATCAATACCATCTTTAGCACTTTCAGGAGGTCAACCGATTTATTGGAATGTTCCAACAATACAATGGCCATCAACGCCAAATGCCAGCTGTGTTCGGCATCGTTTTCATTTCTGTCGCTGTTGAAGAGCTTCGTTTTTCGCTGAATGTATTTGACTTTATCAATTTCCTTGATAAAATTGAGTTGCTTCACTAGATTTTCCGGGATCATTGGTTTGAGGATTTACGTTGAAATAAAGGTAATTCAAATTTTAGAGGGAATGTGGCAGATAATGAATCTCTATTCCACTATGATTACTTTCTGTTTTTCGTATCATGAGTAACCCCATTTCAAGCACCGCAACAAATTTCCAATCTAACCCATTCATTTTTTGCCCATCTTTAGCCCTTTACTAAAAACCAACAACTATGGCTGCTATTTACGAAGCGTATGCTATTTACGCAGAATGTACCGGGGATGACCTGGGTACCAAAGAAATGGAAGAAGGAATGCCTAACCGCGTTTTTAACAAGGTGGAAGCGCATTCAGGAAATGCTATCAATATTGCAACAGGTACCAATGGCGAGCGAATCAGCCTGGAACGCGGTGTTTACCGAATCAGCGGTATGTCGTTCCTGACGATGCTTTCTGCCGGCACACCTCCGGTACCGCCTATTCCAACTGAATACCTGGTAGATGTTTATCCGGGTTACTGCATTTTGTTTGATGCCAATAATCCGCCAAAAGGGTTGGATGACATGAAAGGCGTGTTCTGCGTGGGATCAATGGGCACGGCTTATGACGGAACGCCCAGCATTTTTGAGTGTGTGATTGAGGTGAAAGAAAAGCCCATTGAGATTTCGCTTGGTCATCAGTGTTCGTATAAGGATTATTCCAAAGAACCGGATTATGACCCGGCCACGGCGAATCCGAAAGCATATCTGCGCCTGGGTGGTTCGGATTATCATGTTTGTGCGCGGATTGCGATTTTTAAGATTGGGTAATTGCACAAAAAAGACGTCAAAATCTGGTCCTGCTGATGTCTGAAAACGATGACGCTAAAAGTCTTGTTTTAGGTGACAGGGCTTTTTTTGTTTGCCCCGAAAAAAGTTCAAAAACTCTCTTATCTTTGATACTTAACTCTTACTATTTTATGAATTTATTCTCCATCAACCTCCTGGCTACGATTCTTTTGAGTTTATGCTTATCGTCTCATTTAGCCGCAAACGAGTTATCTCTGACAGTTGGAGAAGACCCAAAAGATTCTATTGTGCTGAAACCAAAAGGCATCAATGATAAGTATGTACGAATCTCAACGATTAGTTTAAGTTTTAAAAATCCGGAAAAGGATTACCAGGAATTCACCATCAATGAGGGAACTGATCTGGATAAAAGTATCGAAGAGGCAGAATTCAAGCGTTTCAAACGCGATCTCAAACAAGAGAAAAGAGAATTGGAGGAAGGCGAATACCAACCTTCCCAAAAGGGTAATTCCATTACGATCGATAACACTGTTTTTACTGACGAAGCAAACAAGATGCTCAAAAACAGTGGTTATATTGATACGGTAAATATTTTGTTTTCAGACAATACCAACACGCTATTTTTGGATGGTAAAATCATACGTATTAGTGAGTTTTCGGTCACAAGAACCACCAAAAAGGTCCCTACCCCGTTTTTCTATAAGTTCAAAGTGACCATGCGTTGGTATCTGAAGAATATTTACGATGAAACGATTGATTCAACGGATATTGTGGCGCTTGCAGATGATTTGAACGTTAGTAATTTTTATTACACTCCCCTTCCTGAGAGCATCATTTCAACGATACAGACTGCAGTGAATAAGTCATTGGAATTGGCGTTGGAGGAAAACATGATTCGAAATAACAGCCAGTTGATTGAAAATCTCAATTTAACGCTCGATAAATTAATCCTGAAAGGGTCGAAAACTCCACAGAAAAAAGAAGGCGCTCAGGCATCTTCAGTTACCATTACCACAGAATCAGGTCATGGTTCCGGCTTTGCCATTAGCGAAGAAGGCTATATTGTGACTAATTTTCATGTAATCTCTGGTGAGAAACCGGATGAATTTGACACCATCAAGGTGATCAACGCAAAAGGAGAAGAGAAAATTGCTACGGTAGTGCGCTACAACCGGAACGTAGATTTGGCTTTGCTGAAAGTAGACATGACTTTCGAAACACCGCTCCAATTACCTGCGGCTAAGAACTATGCTGTATTACAAACCGTTTACGCAATCGGTACTCCAAAATCAAAAGAATTGGGACAATCAATTTCAGGTGGAATTATTTCAAACGAACGCAAACCGAAAAGTATCGAACTGATTCAGCTTTCGATGTCGGTAAACAGCGGAAACAGCGGTGGGCCTGTAATTGACGACAAAGGAGCACTTTGCGGTGTAGTGGTTTCAAAGCTGTTTGGTTTTGGTACGGAAGGAATTGGTTTTGCCATCCCAGCCTACAAAATTGCCGAGTACCTCAATATTTCGTATTAATCACACCTGAATTCAAAACGATGAAAAAAAGTTTTTTCGCCATTGCATTGGGCCTGGTGCTGGTATTAAACAGTTGCATGCTTCTCTTCTCACCAAAAAAGCAGAATATTCAACTGAACACATCCCATAAAGACACCGAAATTTCAGAAGGAGGTGTAAGAGTAGGTAAAGGAGATTCTGTTATTTATACGCTCAACAAACTAACGGGGCCGATTCATCAGGTGGACGTCTCACTCAAAGGGCACAAAACCTCTCATCAGGTGATTCACCCAAAGGGTAGAAATCCAATCATTTATCCGGTTCAGATCCTTTATTTACCCTTGCTTTTCCTCCCTTCTATTGTTGACATGGGATCGTCTTTCCCGTTCAATTATCACAAAAAAATCACATTGACTGAACTCACTGAATTACCCAAATATGATGCTTCCGGTAAACGCATTTACCTGGATGGTGTGTTTATTGACGAAGATCTGATTGCTGATAATAGCTTCAAAGTAAACTTAAGACATCGAAAAGAGGATGTGTTAACTGAGATAGCGGCTGCCGATGCTGATGGAAAAGCAAATGACTTAAACGAAAATTTACTCAATAGTGATCTTCGGGCATCCAATCTTGCCATTCATCAATATTTGAGAGAGAGCGGCTATATGGATACTGTAAACAAGGTGTTCAAAGACAACAACAATACCATCAGCATAGAAGGTAAATTAACAAAGTATACGCGCTATAGTATTCGTGTAAAAGCATTTGAGTCTTTTTATAAGGCAAAGGGAGAAGTTGTCTGGTATCTTCGCAATAACTTCAATGAAATTTTTGATTCAATCATTCGAACGGATTACTCAGATGATTTTCTCCGCAATTATAATCAAACTATTATTTCGGATATCTTTCAAAACTCTTACGTTCAGTTGCTTAAGAGTGACGAATTCAAAGAAAAAACACGTTTAAATAACGACTTTACGGTTAAGGAGGATGTATTAAGCATTTCTAAAGCACAACAGGTCGTGCATAATGTCATTGAGGCGCAACAAGCTTCTGTTGTTGTGAAAACAAAATCTGGTCACGGGTCCGGATTTGCTATATCCAATGATGGCTATCTTTTAACGAATTACCATGTAATTGCCGGTGAAGTGATCGGTGATTCAAACGAAATATGGATTCAGCAGGCAGACGGCGGGAAATTGAAAGCGGAACTGGTTCGTTTTAATCAATACCGGGATATTGCTTTGCTGAAAGTTGATAGCACATTTTCAAAAGCGTTTCAATTAGGTAATCTGAAAGAACACAAACCATTTCAGGAAGTCTATACGATCGGCGCGCCTATGTATTCGGAATTACTGAAAAGTTATCAAAAAGGAACTATTTCTAATGATCGCTCTGCTTTCGGTATCGATTTTATCCAGGTTTCAATGGCCATTAACGGTGGAAACAGCGGAGGTCCCTTGTTTGATAATACAGGAAAATTACACGGTATAATTGTTTCCAAACTTATTGGTTTCAGTACAGAAGGAATCGGTTTTGCCATACCTTCGAGTAAAGTGTCGGAATACCTGAATATTAAACAATAACATGAAAAAAAAGCTGATCATCATCACAGGATTCGTCCTTTCATTCGGGCTTGGGTTTTACATTCATTCGATGACCCAGCCAACACCCGAAAAAAATCCGGCGAAAAAGAAGGAGGAGCGATCAGCTATACATACCCACAACGAAAAAAAGGATCATATGAAATTAGGCGCATTTTCAATCAGTTTGAGCGTGAAGGACCTCGAGGTTTCTAAAACGTTTTACGAAAAGCTTGGTTTTACGCATTTTGCAGGAAGCATGAAACAAAACTACCTCATCATGAAAAATGAGAATGCGCTCATTGGTCTGTTTCAGGGAATGTTTGAAGGGAATATTCTGACGTTTAACCCGGGTTGGGATGAAAATGCCAAAAACACGGAGCAGTTTGACGATGTACGGGCCATTCAGCAGGAACTGAAGAGCAAAGGCATCAGCATAAACGGTGAAGTTGACGAGAACGCTTCGGGCCCCGCAGGTTTTATGATCACTGACCCGGATGGAAATGTGGTTTTGATTGACCAGCATCGCTGATTTTCTCGAACTAGTTATAGCAATAGAAAAAGCCTGTCCGCGTCAAAACGAACAGGCTTTTTTAATGACTCTTGTTGTTATACGAGTTCTGTCGCTTGCGATTTAACGTAGCTATCTACTTCGTCGTGAGCAATTTCTTTCACCGGGATCACAAAATCACCGTTTGATCCTGAAATCACAATTTTAGGTACGTACTGGCCCGGGAATGATCCGCGGGAAGTATAAGGTGTTGTACCTTCTGCCAACGGACCTGTCCAACCCATGGAGTCGATTTTCAAGCCACCCACAAAATGCGTGTCACGAACCAGGCTGAAGCCATACGAAAAGTTCGGTGCATCGCCCTGTACTTCTACGATAAATACTCCCGGAGTGTTTAAACCGGTCCACAAATAAGTTGCTGTTGTTTTAGCCGCGTTTACCGGCTCTTTTCCATAAAATCCCATAATTATTCAGTTTTCGTCGTTAGTTCCTACTCTATTGGTTTTTCGGTTCCCCCACAGCGGCCAACGAGATGCATCTTAACGAACGTTGCCAACTGTAAATCAAAGGTCTACAAAAACAAACTACCGGAAAAGGGTGTTTCTACGTGTTTTGATGAAACGGGTAGAAAATCGTTCCGGGGAGCGATGGAACATTTAATCGCAACGCTTTTCAGGATTTGAAGTACTGCATATTGATTTTGTGAATATCGAGACGGCGAGAGCAATTACTGAATCCCATTTCAAGTAGTGAACGCGTATTATTCAGCAGGTTGGCGCGACAACTTTACCAACGACACTATTTTGCTGTACAACAGTCGCTCATCGATGGGTTTTGAGATATAATCATTCATCCCGAGTGCCTTGCATTTTGCAAAGTCCACTGTAGTGACATCGGCCGTTAACGCAATAATCGGAGTCCTCTGTTTTAAGATCTCCCGAATGTAGGCAGTGGTTTCAAAACCATCCATTTCAGGCATTTGTAAATCCATTAAAATGATATCGTAGGTATTTTGTTCTAATTTTTCGAGGGCGATTTTTCCATTGGCAGCACTGTCGTAATCAAACCCGAAATCGTTGAGTAACGTCTTAATCAGTAATTGATTCAGCGGAACATCCTCGACTACCAAAATGCTTACTTTTTTAATCTTCCGATCTGAAAGAACGGAAAGCTCCTCTTCTTCGGGGATCATACCTGCTTTATTGAACGTGAGCTTGAAACTAAAGGTGGAACCTACTCCCTTCTTGCTTTTAACCTGTATGTTACCACCCTGGGATTCGATCAGTTGTTTCACGATCGCCAGACCTAACCCGGTTCCGCCATACAAGCGTGACGTACCGGAAGATGCCTGCTGAAAGTTTTCAAAAATATGCTCCAGCATATCTTCCCTGATTCCGATTCCTGTATCTGCAATTGCAAATTCAATCGTTACTCTTTCCTCTTCTTCGCTGATCAGGCTGAAGCTTGTTGTAATCGTTCCTTTTGAGGTGAATTTTTCTGCATTACTGATCAGGTTGAGCATAATCTGGTGCAAACGAATTGGATCTCCCACCAGTATATCCGGAATAGCAGGATCGTATTGCATAACTAACACTACGTCCTTTTCCCGCACTTTTGCTTCAAACAAATGAAGTACTGCGGATATGGATTCTTCGAGCTTGAATGCCCTTTTCTCGAAGACCATTTTGCCCGAATCTACTTTTGCCAGATCGAGGATATCATTGATCAATACCGTTAACGCTTCTCCGCTGGTTTTGATAGCCCTGATGTATTCTGCCTGTTTATCGGACAACTCTGCTTTCAGCATGACGTTCGTGAACCCGATAATGGCATTCATCGGTGTACGGATTTCATGGCTCATGTTCGACAAGAACTGTTGTTTCGACTGAACGGCATCTTCTGCAATTCGTGTTTTCAGATCGGCGTTCTTTTTGGCTTCCGTTAGTTGAATATTGCTTTCCTCGATCTTCAGGAGCATTTTCTTTTCTACCTGAAGTTTGACTTCGAGCACCTTTTTTTCTTTCAGCTGCAATTCAATGGCCAGTCGTTTTACTTCGGTAATATCTGTAATGGTGAGTACAATCAGTTCTTCATTTTTACTCTGCTGAATGATCTGATGTGCATTTAACAGCAGCGTTTTATGACCGATTACGGGTAACGTAAGTTCTACTTCAAAACCGTGAAAACGATTGTCTTTTGGAACGATGTCTTCCAATAATTCGCGCAAGCGCGGAATGTTCCATTGGTTATTGCCTAATTTATACAACGAGACGCCTATGCTTTCGGCCTCATTTACCACGAACAATTGACAGAATGAGCTGTTGACAGATTGAATGCGCATGTTTTTGTCAAGAATGACCATGGGTTCGTAGATCGTGGAAAGAATTCCTTCATAATAGGTATACAATTCTTCTACTTGCTGCATTCGTACCTGTAATTCCTGATTTGTTGTGGTGAGTTCTTCGTTGGTCGATTCGATTTCTTCTTTGGATGTTTCCAGTTCTTCATTTAAACTCTGAAGCTCTTCATTACTGGAAACCGCTTCTTCATTTGCACTTTGCAATTCTTCATTCGCCGCTTCCTGATCGCGCGTAATAGCACCCATATCATAGCGGGCAGAAGCAAGTTCTTCTTCCAGTTTTTTTATCCGGCGATCCTTCGCAATGGAGTTGTTGCGGATTCCCTGAACCGGATGTTCACCGAGTTCAATGTGTTGTCCGGTGAACACAACAATCAGCAACGGTTCCTCTCCTTCGGTCTGTAGTGGTGCTACTTCCAGGTTGACTATCTGCAGGGTATTTTTGATTGCATCCCTATTGAGCTCCAGCCCCATTTTACGCACCGTTTGTTTTGTTTTAATGGCATGATGAATGGCATTGCGCAGTTCAAAGGTTATCTCAGAATTTACCAGTTTCAAAATGTTGAACGTAGCTTTTCCCGGCCCCTGCATCATGTATTGGGCAGTTGGTCCGCGAAACTGGAGAATTTCCATATCGTGATTGATGATCACGCTTGCGGGCACATAGTTTGCCAACAACAGAAGGTCAAAGGTATTGCCAAGCGCACTGCTGCTTGTTACAACATTTTTTTTAGGCAACGCATACGGATGCCTGTTTTTGTCGGTAATACTTGTATGTAACATGCGTGGCAACAAATCGGGAATTCTGCTCACACCAGCATGGTTTTTGCGACTGTAGAGTTTATACGTTTTACTGACAGGTGCAAACAATTGAGACAATGTTCCGATTGTTTCCGACTTGCCCAACATCAGGAAACCTCCTTCATTGAGTGCATAATGGAAGGTTGAAACGGCTTTTTTCTGGGCCGGTGTTTCCAGGTAAATCAAAAAATTACGACAACTGATAAAATCCATTCTCGAAAAAGGTGGATCACTGAGAATATTGTGCTGGGCAAAAATGCACACATCGCGTAAGGGTTGCGAAATGCGGTATTTATCTTTCACTTTCGTGAAAAAGCGCTGCAGGCGTTTGGGCGAAATATTTTTAAGTTGATGAACAGTGTATTCACCATTGCGTGCCTCTCGGATTGCTTCTGCACTGAGGTCGGAAGCAAAAATCTGAAAGGGGGCGGTGTGGGTTTTGCTATCCTGCAATTCGATCAGCAGCATGGCAATGGAATACACTTCTTCTCCTGTAGCACAGGCTGCTACCCAAATCCGCAGCGTTTCCTCAGGCGATTTTGAACGCAGCAATTTGGATAATACCGTTTTCTTTAATAACGTAAAAGCTTCGGCATCCCTAAAAAAATCGGTGACATTGATCAGCAAATCCCTGTGCAAAAAATCCAGCTCTTCATTGTTTTTGGAAACCAACAAAGCATACTGACGGATTGTTTTGATTTTACGAATCAGCATTCTTCTTAGAATCCGTCGCTTAACGGTATTCATTTTATAATGGCTGAAGTCAATGCTTTTTCCTTTGAGTAAAAGCTGAAGTATGATCTTTAAATCGGGATCACCGTTTTCAATTTCATCTTCCGGTATTGCTAAAACAAGTCCCTTCGGCGAATGCTTACTAATTGTACTGATTTCTTCTGCTATTTCTTTGGGCGATAAAACGAAGTCGACCACTTCTTCGGCAATGGCAGATTTGGGCATACTAGCGAATTTTGCCGAATCATCCTGTGCAAATGTGAGCCCTCCGGCAAGCTTGATGTCTTTTAATCCTCGTGTACCATCACTGCCATTTCCTGATAATAAGACACCGATTACATTTTCCTTATGGGTCATCGCCAGTGAGGCGAAAAGCACGTCGATGGAAAGATTTGTGGACTTATTGTTTGATCGGGGAATTAATTTGATATGGCCATTGGTCACTTTAATTTCCTTGTCATAGGGAATCACGTAGACATTGTTTGGTTCCATTTTTTCCATGTCTTCGATTTCCTGCACCTTCATTTTTGTTTGCTTCGACAACAATGGTGCGAGCATACTTTTATGGTCAGGACTCAGGTGCTGGACGTAAATGTAGGCCATACCTGTTTCGGGTGAAAGGTGCTGCAAGAGAATCGTTATGGCTTCCAGTCCGCCGGCAGATGCACCAATGGCTACAACGGGAAACGATTCTTTTTCACCTTCCGGTAAGATAACCGTCTTTTGTTTTTTGGGAGTTGCTGCTGCTTTCATAATTAACTCTTTAAGTATCTTACAGCCGTTGTGTTTCCGTCATCGAATTGACATCGTTTAGAATCGCAGCGTTAGTGAAGGTACGGCCTTATATCGGATAATGTCTGTGATTTGTTGACTTTTCCCAATTGATTTGCCGGAAGGTGAAATTCGCGCCCGATGCTCCTTCAAAAAACAGGGGTGATCAACTAATCCTTTCATTTCGGGATGAGGCTCTAACTGCCACTCCTACTCGCATTTTTAGAAATTGTATTGTTTTCAGGATCAACGACCGGCGAAGTAACTACTCTTCGATTAATTCCACCGCACGTTCGACACTTCTTTGGTGCGCATTTCGCCGGTGTTGAAGATGAGCATTTGGCTAATTAGGCCTACAACCAGCAAGAGTACAACGGCAAATTGGGAGAAAATAGAGGATTGTGAAAGAATTTTCTGTGACTGGTCGTTCATGTCTTTTCCCACAATCAGTTGAATGGAAGACAGATCGTGCAGGTTGGCGGAAACCTGTGCAGTTAAGTTACCTATTTCGGGTTTCAGATCATTCGCCGGAAGTTCCTGTTTCATGCGATTGAGATACGATTGTTCCAGCTCATTGAGCGAATGAAGGTGCCGCTTTAATGACTTCAACGACATCGCTTCTTCTTTCGTGAGCTTGGTTTTTTCATAGGCAATCATCAACCTGGAAAGCGAATCGTTGATGCGTCTAATATCAGTTGACAATGCCATTGGGGTGTTGTGTGAAGCTTTGTCAATCATCGCTTTTTTGGAGTGGATACAATCGGACATTTAGTAGATATAACCTTCTACCAACAATCGGTCTTTGTAAACGGAATTAAACGAATTGCCCAATTCGGAAACATTCTGTTTGTCGACGATGTTTCGGATGAGCAGTCCGGAAAACACCACTAGTAACAGCAAGGACATTTTCAATTTATTGCGCAATGTAAAACCCCATTTCATATCGACATTTTTAATGCTCGTAAGTTACGGACTTCTTTTGAATGAGACACGACAATCCTGTCGGTTGTCAATCGGTTTTTGTGGAAATGATCGAACCCCCACACGCATCCATCGTTACACGGAAGATGGAATCACAATCGAATCGATCTACGTGATAACCTACACCTATTATTAAGCGATTCCTATCGAACTTGTTTATTTTCCCGCATTCTTAGTTCATTTTCCATACAACCAAACTGATTGTCCGTTTATCCCAATCATTCTTATTCTCGTGCCCTGTTTTCTTAAACTAGCATTGCTTTATTTAACTGTTTAGTTACAAGAACCAAAAACTATGAAAAAACACTACTCTCTTTTAGGCATCATCGCAGCAATGGCGCTGACTACTACCAGCTTTGCGCAATGGCAAACTAAAAGTTTGTCCCACCAGGGCAACACGCGCCAATACCGCGTTTATCAATCGCCGAATTACAATGCTTCAAATCCGGCATCGATGGTGATTACCTTACATGGATTGGGCGACAACATGACCAATTTCAGTGGAATCGGGATGAACGTTATTGCAGATACAGCAAATATCATCGTGGTTGTTCCACAGGCATTTACTGACCCGTTTGCCGGAACGGCCTGGAACGCAGGTGTCGGTTATATGGGATATTTCCCGAATTCCACCATTGATGATGTTGATTTTATCAATACGATGATCGACAGCGTTGAAGCGAATTATGCCATCAACCCCAATCGTGTATACGCCTGTGGGTTTTCGATGGGTGGTTTTATGACGAACCGTCTGGCGATGGAGCTCAACGAACGGATTACGGCTTTTGCATCCGTATCGGGAACATTTGGTTTTGGATTACCAAGTTACGTTCCTGATAACAATGTTTCGATTGTTCATTTCCATGGTACAGTTGACGGAACGGTTCCTTTTGCCGGTAACGCATCCGGAATCAGCGCCGATTCACTGGTAAATTTCTGGGTTTCAAATGACCAGTGCGACATCACTCCGCAACACATTGTTATTCCTGACAGCCAAAGCGATGGTTATACGGTTGATCATTACATCTACTCCAACGGGCAGGAAAATTCAGAAGTTGAATTTTTCAAAGTTACCGGAGCAGATCACGTGTGGCTTGGTCCATCGAATGACATTTCATACACACCCGAAATCTGGAAGTTCTTTAACAAACACCAGGTATTGTTGACAGCAGGAATCAAGGAAGCCAATGAAACCGGTTTGTTTACGGTTTACCCGAATCCGGCAAGTGATCAGTTAAACATTGTTTGCACCGATGCGAACCAACAGGCACTTGTATCATTGACAGATTTGACCGGGAAGATGATTGTTTCGACACCGATCCAGTTCACTGACGGTCATGCATCTTTATCGTTGAGCGGCTTGAACACCACAGCGGGCATTTACCTGTTGAAGGTGAAAACTGGAAATCAGGAATCGATTCAGCGTGTGATTATTGAATAAGTTTATCCTTTCATGCATACTACTGAAAAGCCATTCCGAAAGGGGTGGCTTTTTATTTCCAACCTCCTGTACCAGAATATAAATAATTCCCACGAATGCACGAATTTTTACTCGGCTAACGCACTCGTCTACAATTACAATACATAGCGTGTCCGTTAGGCACGCAAAAATTCGTGCATTCGTGGGAGAAATAACGTCTCGGCTAGCCGAGACTAATCTTGGTCTGGCATCATTTGTGGAATAACCTGAAAAACCCATCTCAACAGAAAATTGAACCAAAGAGAACTCTAAGTTGTACCGCATTTTATAACATTAAAACCCAGGTCATGAAAACGATTCGATTCATTTTAGCAGGCGCCATTTTAATTGCATTTTCCTCTTTTACAAATGCTCCCAAGACCAATGATGCATTGATTGGCACGTGGATTTATTCGGATTCCGAAGATGAAGCAATGTCTTACAAAAAAGTTCAGTCGTTTAAAGAGGATGAAGGCGGCATAGCGTTTCAATCCGGCGGGAAACTGATCAAACGACAAAATGTGGGCTGGTGCGGCACACCTCCGATTCAGTATGGCAATAATGATGGAACCTGGAAACAAACTTCTGATTCTACAATCACTATCAGCTATGCTTACTGGGGCGGAAATGTGGAAGAAGACTGGCTGATTGTTCAGGTATCCGATAAAAAGATGACCATCAAACAGTTGGGTTATCGAAATGACTATAAACACCTTCGGGATTAAACCACCAGAATTTCCGAATAAATCTTATCGTTATATTTAGGGGCGAATAACACACGTATTATGCCCAACAAACTCATCACCTTTCTTATTGTAGCCACTTTATTGGGTGGGTTAGGAATTCTTATCGCAGGACTTATGGCCATCGATTTCCAGTTTTCTCAAAGACCTCTGTTATCAATCGCTGGCGCCATGCTGTTTTCCTCGGCATTGGTTGCATTGAGTATTCATTCAAAACGCTCCAACTAATTTTTCATTATGCCTGTCACTCTTGCTATCTGCCTGATCCTGTTTGTCCTGGCGTTTGGTGTCTACAAGTTTGCTGTCAAATTATTGGACCTTCCGGTTTTTGGCACTGATAAAAACATCATTCACATCAACAAAAGTATTGCCAAGCTTCTCCTTTTTGCGTTAGCGATCGGATTCTTCATCCTGGTGATCGGAATCCTGAACCTGTCCTTGAAAAAAGGTCCGGGAGAAGTATTGACCATTGCCGGAGCGATCTTGTTTTCATCGGCACTTGTTTCACTGATTGTGTTTTCGAACAGGTTGAAGTCGTAGTTTTCATAGCATTTTCTTACTGAAAATTTGTCGTTGACGGTTTGTTCCGATCAACCTGCAAAACAGTATCTTTAAACCTCAATTTTACGGTTGATTTTGACAAACATGAAGGATGCACGGCAACTGACAATATTCGTTTTCCTGTTTTTGAGCTTCGCTGCTTTTGGTGGAAAAGGTCAGCTAACCGGCATTGAACGGTCGGTAACGCGGCACCTGGCACTTTCGGAGGAATGGATCAACAAAGACCTGGACTCGGCGTTGGCACACGCGACGATTGCCAAAAAACACTTTTCCGAGCTCACTTCCGTTGAGTTGAAGGCTAACATTCTGAACAATCTCGGCGACATTTACAAATCGAAAGGTGAACCGGCCACTGCGCTCAATTATTACCTGCGGGCAAAATCACTGGTGGATGAAGCGATCACCAAACAACCCGCAGACATTCCGCTGCAATTGCTAAAATCTGACATTCGCTTGCGCATAGGAACGCTGTATCTGCAATTGCAAAATCAGGAAAAAGCGCTGTTCTATTACGAAAGTGCATTGGCCATCCTTGAAAAAGGAGCTTCGAAAGCACCAAAGGCAGAACTATCGCTGCGAAAACTGAAGGTTTACAACAACATGGCGGCCGTTTTTATTCAGCAGCAGGATTATGAAACGGCGTTGATCTATTTCCGCAATGCGTTGGAACTGAACGAAACAGTAAAAGATCAGGCTTATGAAAGCAGTATTCTGAACAATATCGGGATTTGTTACATGGAAAAGAACGAGCTCGATCTCGCCAGCCATTACTTTCAGAAAACGCTTAAAATCCGAAAAAGGTCCGGAGATAAACAAGGTTGTGCGCAAGCTCTCAACAACATCGCCAAGAATGAAGTGTACAAGGGTAATTTTGAATCGGCCGGCGAATATTTTGAACAGGCGTTGGCGCTGAGTCGCGAAATCGGGAGTAAACAATCAGCGCTCATCTCGCTCGAATCGCTCTCGACCCTCAACGATACCATGGGCAATTACCGGGAAGCGCTTCGTTTTTACCGGCAATACAAATTATTGAACGACAGTATTTTTAACACTGAAAGCCGCACCGCTATTGCCTCGCTGGAAGAAGCACACAAACGTGAAAACGAGAAGAAAAAGTACGAGTCCGACCGGCTCAAATCACAATTCACCACGCTGGCGTTGGTTTCCACGCTGGGTTTACTTTTACTGGGTGCGCTTCTATTCATCATCATCATGCGTAGCCGTGTAAAAAACAGCCGTCTGCAGCAGGAAAAACTAACGTTGGAGCGGGAGAACCTTGATTTGGTGCATAAAACATTGCAGGAAAACCTGGAATTCAAGGAACGTGAGTTGGTTGCCAATGCGCTTTTCCTACTCAAAAACAATGAACTGATTGCCCGTATAAAAGACACACTATTAAAAGCCAAATCATCTTTTACGCGTGAAAACCAACAGGTGATTCAGGAAATCATTTCCGAACTTCGTCTGGGTCAGCACAATCACGGATGGGAAGAATTTGAACTGCATTTCACCAAAGTACATTCGCAATTTTACCTGGCATTGCAGGAAAAGTTCCCGAACCTGACTTCCAACGAATTGAAATTGTGTGCTTTTCTGCGGTTAAATATGTCCACCAAAGACATTTCCGCTATTACCAATCAGTCGGTAAACAGTATCACGGTTGCCCGCTCGAGGCTGCGTAAAAAGTTGAACATCGATGGCGAAGATGTTCATTTGATAAATTTTCTCATGAGTTTATAAGTTTTTGAGTTGGACAGTTTTTAAGTTGATTGAGTTATAAACTCATGAACTTAACAAACTCAAAAACAACTAATTAGCTCATTTTGTATTGTAAATGTAATGGTGTTCTGCTGTTATGTATTGCCTTTGTAAGGGTTAAAAGTGGATGATTCAGGGTTTTAAGACAGATGTTTGTGCTTCGAAATCATCATTAAACTCAAACAGATGAAAACAACATCCTTTATCGGACTTCTTCTTTTTACCGGTATTTCCCAACTCAGTTTCTCGCAATTCATTGTGAAACCATCCTATTTTGAAGTACATGCTGTCTCCAATCAGGGTTTGGTAGCAGGTTACAACGACTGGACCGGCCCCTATTCCTTGTGGGATCCTGAAACAGGAGCAGTGGATGTCATTGGCGGAATAGCTCCCGGGAATGGTGTTGGCGGACAGGCCAATTTCTCAACCGACGGGAACTTACTTTCGGGAACCAGTAGCGGCGTATCAGGCCCTGAAATGGCGCGCTACAACAGAGCAACCGATACATGGACAGCGCTTGGCAGTCTTGGTTTTCACATTGATACTTCATTCAGCGGCGGTTACGCCATTTCGGGTGACGGAACCACGGTTGTGGGGAATGCCTGGGCTGACACGACAGGCGGTTACGGTTACACCGATGCTGTGGCCTGGAATCAGGCTGAAGGAATCATGGATTTGGGAACGCTCTTTTTCGGAAGAAGTACACGTGCCAATGCTGTTTGCAACGATGCGTCCGTGGTAGTTGGTTGGCAGGATTTTAACGGCCCGTGGAAATCGGCAGTTTGGCGCAAAAATCCGGCGGGTGGTTACTATCCGAATACTTATATTTTGCTTGATCCGCTTGGTGATCCGGCAGATGAATACAACCAAATGGGCGAATGCCGTGCCATTTCCGGAAGCGGTTTGTGGGTTGGCGGTCAGGGCGATTATGCCAACAACGGAAATGCCTGGATCTGGAGCGAAGCAAGTGGTGTGATCGATTTGGGAACACTTATGCCAGGTGGTACGGGATATGTATCTGCGATCAACGAAAACGGAACGGTAGCCGTAGGTAGAATTCAGGGCGGTCCGTGGGATCCTGAAATTCCATTTATATGGACAGCTGCCGGAGGAATGCAAAACCTGAATGATTACGTGAACAATACATTAGGTTTAACAACCGGAACTTTTCAAATGTACTCTGCCAGTTGCATGTCGCCCAGCGGTCAATACATTGCCGGTTATGGAGTAAACAACGCTACGTTCGACTTTTTCTCTTATCGTGTAAGTTTGAGTCCGCTTAGCGTTGACGAAAACACCCAGTCAGCAATCAGCGTTTATCCCAATCCGGTGAGTGATTTACTGACCATCGAACTCACAGGCAACACAACGGTGACGATAACTGATCCTGCGGGAAAAACAATTGCGAAAACCACGACCAACGGAAATGGTCAATTGGATGTATCGGATTACGCTTCGGGCGTTTATTTCCTTTCGGTTGAAGCACCAAACACAACAATAGTAAAAACCATCAGGTTCGTTAAACAATAACTGCGCTTATATGAAGCAGGTGTGTTAGAGGTAGTGGTAGCAGTATGCCCTTTAACGCCAAAACGGGTGGACATTACGTTCACCCGTTCTTTTTGTATTGTTTTCTCAAATCTGTTTTACTCCGTTTTCATCACTTTTGTGATCGAAGTTGTGTTCCCGGAAGTCGTTGTAATCAAGTACATTCCAGGTGCGTAGTTCCGACCGAAATCAAACTGCATTCCGTTTGTTACATTCGTGTAAGTATCCACTGCTTTTCCCGAAACATCGGTAACCACAACCGATGAATTGTTGTGTTTCGAAACAAAGGTAAAATTGCTATTGGAAGGATTCGGGAAAATCACATTCGTCAGTGCTTCCTGGTCATCCACTCCATTGGTGCTTCCAATGCAATTAGCGGTTCCACCCATGAAAGAAGTCACCATATTCGGAAGTCCGAGCGCTGAGTTGAAGCCCATAAACGTCGGATCAAGGTCAAAGCCCATATCCACATAATTACAAGCGCTTGCTCCGATACTGTTCGGTGAATTGATCACTCCCAAATACTGACTAAAGCTTTTGCAGGCATAAATTTTACCATCCGGCCCGCGCTGAAGCGGATAAGTGTCGGCCGTAGTGCTCACAATTTCAGCTGCAGCAACCATAGACGCTAAGTTGGCGATCGATAAATCGTATTGCATAATTGTTCCGTTGGCATCGTAGGTACTCACGTACAACGCATTGCTGTTGGAAGAAAATTCGAGTCCGTACACATGATCGGCATATGAAATTGTTTTCGGATTGCTCACGATGCCTGTGATGATATTAAAATCAAACAGTTCTACTTTATCGAGATAGCCCGCAGCCAATGCTAGTTTATCGCCACACGGATTGAATTTCATTTGTCCGTAGCTGTTTTGGATCACGCCGTCATCATGCACGATTCCCACATTGCTTACTATTGCAGAATCGATCCCGACAGGTGAAATTTTGAAGGAATAGAACGAGTCGTTGTTCCAGCCATGAGCGACTACCCAGTAATTGGAAGTACCATGATCTTCAACAGCCGTTATTTTTTCGGCAACAGGCGTTTTCAGCAAGGCATTTTTAACGGTCACATCGCCGTTTCCGTTGTCGAGCGACATGTCCACAATTGAATAACGAAGTCCCAACGAACCACCAATCTGGTCGGTTGTGAAAATATAGTATTGGGTTGAATTTTCCGGTTTCGGTACGATAAGCGCAGCTTGTGTGGAAGAAAGTCCACCCATTAAACCCGATCCATTGGGCATTACAGCGTTGTTGTCGTTCCAGACATTGATGCCGTCAGTATAAAACAACAGTGCTCCTGTAATCGGATCGGCGATGGAAGCTGAACCTTCGCCTGCTGTCATTTCACTGGTAGCGATTGCGACAGGAGAACCGCTTGTGAAATCAATTGCAGCTTTAGTACCGAAATACCATTTATCGGCATAATGTTGAGCAGAAAGTTGGGAGAAAACAGCAATCAATAATACTAATAGCGCATAACGTTTTTTCATAGTAGAGTTATTTGTGTGTGTCACAAGTTAGTGAAAAAGAAAATGTGATTGTTGTCTATCCGGTCAATTTTGACACCTAACCTATTGAAAACACACACTATAGTGGAATCTGGTGATAATTTCAATATCTTATTCTGCTATAAACTACCACGTATTACCCACCATTTTCGTAATTGCGTATTTACTACCTAGTTTGAGAGTAGCTTCTCAACTAAGTTTGTGACAAACAATAACGTAAACACTATGAGCACCACTACTTACGATCAGTTGATCTTTAAGGCGTCACACAATTCGTATGACCGCAAGGAAACATTAGACCAGCAGTTAACTTTTTATCCCAACGATCCGTCAAAATGCGGTTGCATGGGCGTTGAACTGGATATTTGGCGACACACCACGAAATACGTTCCATACGAAAGCATGAATATCGGTTTCTTTACCGTGGCGCATACAACTCCCGGAAGTACAACACTTGCTTCTTATTTTGATCAAATCCTGAAATGGAACAAGGCCAATCCCGGGCATTATCCGGTGCTGGTAACAATTGATATCAAAAGTTCGGGTGGCGGATTCGACCATTTTGATGTTGAATTCGATACGTACCTGAAATTGTATTTCGGTGAGGAATTGATCTTTAAACCGAATAAATTGTTGTATGATCCCAACCTGTCGTTGTGCGAAAATGTTGTTGCTAAAGGCTGGCCGGCATTTGATTCGGAAGAAATGAAAGGCAAATTTATCTTTTGCCTGAGCGGTAATTCAAGCTGGAAAGCCGAATACGCCAACACCGATTTGCCTGTTCGCTATTGTTTCAGCGATAAAGACACATCTGATTCCGACCCGAAAGTCACGCCACCAACAACCGGAAACATTGTGTTTTTCAACTTCGGGATCAGTAATGGCAACAGTAAAGTATGGATGAAAACCATTCCACCTTTCGCACAGAAACACCTCATCACACGAACGTATGTTTCAAATGATGAATCGATCTGGAACAACTGTATTACCGCCAATGTAAGCGCGATTGCGACCAATAAAATTTCGAATTACAGTTGGTGTAAAGTCAGTAACAATGCGCCTTACGCTGTCAAAAAGACTACGACATAATTTCACTGACCTTTTTACTATTATTGTAATTCCTCCGTCTTTTTTGAGGATTCGATTTAAAACAACCATTATGAGCAACAATCCCACTACAACAAAAATCATGGTGATTCGTCATGCTGAAAAACCGTATGGCGATCATCAGGGTGTTACACCAAAAGGCAACGACGATAAAGAGGCATTGATTGTGCAAGGTTGGCAACGCGCCGGTGCATTGGCTGTGCTTTTTAGTCCTTTCAATAAAGTGATTCAAAATCAAGCACTTGCTACACCGCAGATTTTGTATGCTTCGGTAGCAGGCCATGAAAGTAAAAGTAAACGTCCGGTTGAAACCATTACACCACTCAGTCAGTTACTTCAGTTGCCGATCAATGAAAATTATGATGCAACAGATTACCCGACGATGATCGCTGAGGCCCAACAACAAACAGGAACGGTTTTGATTGCCTGGCAGCATCAGGATATTCCGGCGATTGCGAATCTCATTCTGGGCAACGAAAGCGCTCCGCAAAAATGGCCGGGTGATCGTTTTGACCTGGTTTGGGTGTTTGATTTGGATACATCAACAGGACAATATACGTTAACACAGGTTCCGCAAAACCTATTGGCGGGCGATTTGAATACACCGATTTCATAGGGAAGAAATTAAATTGAGAAAGACGGGTTTACGGTTGGTGAACTCGTTTTTTTTTGAGTTGAAAGTTTGGATGTTCGGGATACCGCGTCAGCCTCAGGATGATTCCGAACACCTGAATTATCGAATTTCATACTGAATTTTGGCTGGGATAAATCTTCGAAAAAGGCACGTAATATTGCGAATTTACGTCTGTTTATTTGATATGCCAATTTGCAATATTACGTGGGTTTTTACTTTCAAAACTCATTTAATAGATTTGGAAGTAAACATTACTTCACCAACCCCATTTCTACCGCATTCGGTAGCCACAAACAAACCTCGCTCAGTAAATCGGCTTTGTCACGTTGTGTTTGTGAGGCCACCTGATGAATGGCTTCGTGTAAATCGGTGGGAGCATCATTTGCTTGCAGGTAATGCAACAACTCGTATTGCCAATCGGTGAGTTCAAAAAACTGGATTTTGAACTGCATGCGTGTAGCGGCAACATACGTCGTTTGATAATCAGGAATGCTGGGTTCCTCGCCGAGCATCAATTGACGGTACAAATCAATCAGCGGCATTTTCTGCACCAGCAATTGCACAGCCGGATGAACTTCCAATAGTGTTTTTTCGCCCGAAAAGAACGAGAAAAAACCAAGGTCAGGCACGATCGTTTCACCTTCAGTTCCTTTACTGAGAATAGCCGCTAAACGTGCGCGTTCCATACGCACCAATTCGGCAGGAATATCATATTCGATCGCACTCCCCTCTTCTATCGCTTCATCTGGCGGACGCGTTTGGTCCAGAAAACCTGCATAACCGGCCGTCAGTTCAAACAATGAATGCGATTGAGAAGGATGCTGCAATAAGTAAGCGCGACCAAATAAATCAAACAGCGATTCGCCCCAAAAAGCGTACAATGATGGTAAATCGGCCTGCATACATTCCAGTAAACGCAGCATGTAACCCGTTGTGTAAATCCCAATCCGGGTTTCTTTCGAAACGCGCTCATCGCCTTTGATTAGTTCTTCGCCGCGCAGGTTCCATAAAGCTTCGGCGCGTGCCATTTTTTCAGGTAAATGTCCGTGACCCACCAATACGGTTTTGAACCAATGCTGTACGTCTGGAAGATTCGGATCACTCATACTTTTGGGCCAGTTGATGAGAAACAGGATTAGAAACCACTTCGTGCCCTGACCGGAACAACGGTGTGGCCGGAATTTCGCCCCGCATCACATCCTTCGCGCGGTGTAACTCTTTGATCAACTCAGGAAAATCGGGAATATTGGCGTCCCATTCCAACAAGGTAGAAACGCCACCTGTGAGTTCCTGCGCCAGCTTGTACAATTCCCACACGCGCTCGGGCACCGGATTGTCATGCGTATCAATAAGGTAAGAACCGCAATCGGTTGGACCGGCCAGGTGCATTTGTACCACGCGATTGTGCGGAATGCTACGAATGTAGATTTCGGGATCGAAACCATGATTGGTCGCCGACACAAATACATTGTTCACGTCGAGCAACAAGCCGCAATCAGTCAATCGGGTCAATTCCGATAAGAATTCCCATTCGCTGATGGTGGAATGCGTGAATTCCAGGTAAGTCGAAGGATTTTCAAGGATCAATGGCCGTTTCAGGAAATCCTGCACTTGCAACACACGACCGGCCACATGTTTCAGGCTTTCTTCCGTAAGCGGCAAAGGCAATAAATCGTGCGTATTGGTATGCGCAACTCCTGTCCAGCACAAATGATCTGAAATCCAGGAAGGCTCCACAAAGTCGGCCAATTCCTGCAGCTTTTTCAGGTAATCGGTATTGATAGGGTCTGTACTTCCGATGGAAAGTGAAACACCGTGCATCACTACCGGTTTTTGGCGGCGAATGTGTTCCAGTACATGCCGCCCGAAACCGTAATTATCGATGTAGTTTTCGGAAATGATCTCAAACCAATCGGCTTCGGGATCATTTTGCAAAAGGTAATCGTAGTGCTGACCTCTCAGTCCCACACCCAGTCCCAGATTCGGGAAGCCCATTCGCGGAAGCAATTCCTGTTCGTTCATGTAAGGTCTGTTATAAAAAAAACATCAGCCTCAGGCTGATGTTTTCACACCTGTGTCTTGTCAGTATAAAGTTATCAATTCTTCCTAGGTCGACGGCGGGAATGCCAATCGGATATCGTTTGGAGCCGGTTTCACGGGAACTTTTTGTTTTCTGTTTTTCAATACAGCCGTGTAAGCATCCCAGGCTACGTCGTGTACCAATTGCCCTTTTTGGTAATCGTATGTAGGTGTTAGCGGTACATTTTTCCAGGTTCCGTCGGGTTGTTTCACGTAATCGAAAAACTCCATCGGACCTTTCGGATCGGGATACATTTGCGAAGCGGAAATCGGAACGGCACAACCACCAAACGCTCCGCATTTGTTATCGGCAGGAGCGCCGTACGTCTGTTTCGCTGGTTTTCCGCACAGAACCGGTCCGGCAGCAGCTTGTACACCACGTAAGGATTTTCCACCACAACCTGATCCACCACAACTTCCGCCACCGGCAGTCGATTGCACAAATCCGCAACCACCTTCAGAACGGCATTCGTTGGAACCAATACATGTATGGTAAATTGTTGGTGAGGCGCAACCCCATTCCTGAACAGGCGTAGCAGGATCAAGCGCCATTCCCTGGCAAGCATGGTACAAAGTATTTGCTTTTTTAGCCGGAGGAGCCAATGCCAGATCGGGTGCTTTTCCAAACAAAGCCCAGCAAATCGACATGCGATCTCCGGTACCACTCATGGCCGGCATTGGGAAATTGGTTCCTGTTTTTTTCCAGTAATCATTCAAAACAGTTGTCATTCCGGTAATGGAACCAGTTGCAATCTGACTGAAGAGTTTATAATTGGCTTCCCAAGCAGGTTTTCCAGCCGGAGTTAAATTATTCATTGCTGTTGCAATTTGCTCAGCAGTTGGCAATTGCGGGTAATTTTTCAGGTTAATTTCGTAATCTTTCTGATCCTTGATCAAATCGGCTGCGCTCCAGTTTTTGTGGGTTTTATGCCACATATCCCAGGTAAGGAAATCCGGTTTTTTGATCAGTTGCTGTACCGCCTGGAAAATCTCAAAGTGGTCCATTCCGCCATTTACTCCGCCACGCGCATTGGCATCAGCCGAAGTTGGCAATTGTTTTCCGGTATCGGAATAGCTCGGATAATCTGTCGCTACATTTTTTTCATCGGGTTGGTACTGATTTTGCACCGAGCGCAGTAACTGCAGGTTCAATCGTTTCTGGATCATTCCCACAACACCGCTTCCTTCGCCCTGATCGGTGATTCCGTTGATCATATCCATCACCTGCATCAACGGATGTTTGTTGAGGGTCGGATCGATTTTCACGCTCATTTTCGGGTATTGCGGCGCCGAACTTGGCGGACCGTTGAAGATATCCTGCTGAATTCCTTTCGGATCGTACATTTTATCCCACAGCGATTGTCCGTCGGTGTATGTGAGCGAGAGGTATTCCCACAGGCACATGTACATGTGACCAATGGTTCCGAAAAGCGGTAAATCTGCTTCGGTGCTTTTGGCAGTCCAGCCTGCATACGGCACAGTGGGTGAATATTTTTTCTTCCAAATGGCCGGATCTACGTTTTTTTCGGCATTGTATTCCGTTTCTTCGATGGCCAGGAATAGCTTTACCTGCGTGGAATTCATTGAATCCAGTTTCACTTTTAAACCATAGAATTCACTGTCTTTTTTCACGTCTTTCAGGTCGATCACATGCGGAATCACAGTGTTTTTTTCACCGTAACAATTCCAGCTGTGATTGGCATTTTGCAGCAACGGGCTTGTAAACGACGGTGTGTAACCGACAGCCGTGCAAATATTGGAAGCCAATTGGAGGTGAAGCATTTCGGCAATGAATACGCCAAACACTTTGTTGAATACATCCTGATTGGTGGTGAGTGGTTTATCTGTTTTTCGGGTAGTTGTTTGCCCCGGCCACAAACGGCCCTGGTAAAAATTATTGCTGGCCCCGTTGATCTGGTGCATTCCCTGCACGGAATACAAAGAGGTCATGTAGAGCGGAATGGTAAACAATTCGACATTTACTGCCGCTTGAACCATGGCATTTACAGCGGCTTTATCGGCCGGAAGATTCGATAAATCGCGCTTAAAAAAAACAGGTTTGTCTGTAAAGAGGTACTTATTCATAAATAGTGTATTAAGCTTCTTACAAAAACCGTTTTTTGCAAGAAAAAATGTTCGCTAGCCGAGCTTTTACTCAAACTGTTGTAACAAAACTAATGAAATATCAACATCAAAAATCGTTCAACTAAAAAATAACACCATTTTCAAGTTTAGTGTAATTATCAAAGAATAATGCGCATTTAATTCATTGATAAAGAGCCTATTGATAAGCTGTTCAGATGTTTCAAAATGAAGTGTGTAACCAAAGTAGTATCGTGCGTTATTTTGTTGTTTCAAATCAAATACCTACTTTAGGTGACACTTAAGCAACTCTAGTATGACAACACGTAAACTACTTCTTTCTTTCGGCTTGTTGGCCTTGTTGACTTCTCCAATCGAAGTATCGGCGACAATTGATGCAACTGCACCTTCAACGGTTGCTACTTTTAGCACAATGGATACTGACAGCGCGAACAACATGCGTCCAAAAAAGAAGAAAAAAACAAAAAAGACGAAAAAACCTCATTGCGAGGCTTACTAGTCGGTTGCATTCCCTTCTTTCTTATAGAAAACGCTAATTATTTATAGTTAGTAGCATCTCATGACCACGCTTATCGGTTTGTGAGACTAAACTTTTGTGCGCTTGAAAATGTTCAAAAGAACCATTTTGGGTACTTGATTTTATTGTAAATAGTTTTTATGTTTGATCAAAGCTATTCACAATTTGTCGCGCATGTACTCATTCGTTCATCCAATTCCAGCAAATACTTACCAGACTAACAGCACTGACAGGCAACGTAGTAACGGTAGTCAGTCATGGCAACGGAACAATCCCCATTCTGAATCAGTGGCGCAATTGCAGGCATTGGCGGATAACAGTTTGCTGGTAGAACGTTCTTCACAATTGCAGAAAATGGCAAATAACACCGGCCTGCCTGACAAACTCAAATCAGGGATCGAACAACTCTCAGGAATCGGGATGGATGATGTGAAAGTGCATTACAATTCGGACAAACCAGCGCGGTTACAAGCGCATGCTTACGCTCAGGGCAATGAAATACATGTAGCAAGCGGACAGGAAAAACACCTTCCGCATGAAGCGTGGCATGTGGTTCAACAAAAACAAGGACGGGTAAAACCAACCATGCAGCTGAAAGGAAAAGTAGCGATCAACGATGACAACGGATTGGAATATGAAGCGGATGTGATGGGCGCACGGGCATTGAATCACGCTACTTCAATGGCTCCAACAGGAATAAAAACCCCAATGCCTATCCAGCAACAAGTCGTACAAGCTTATCGAATCGAACACAATCGCAAAGTTTCGGAAAATGCCGCTTATCGGATCGATCAGGTAAATACACATCAATTGCAGGTGGCCGCTGGAGCTCCAGGGCCGCATCCTGCGCATTTATTCCGTGTGGTAGGTGCCACCAAAGACGGGTATACGATCTATGAGTTAAAACCCGTTCCGCCATTCCAAAATGATTGTCTGGGTTTTGCCGAGTTCCTAAAAACGGGGAAATATGAGAAGAAACCGGCTTTTCGTGCCAAGGAAGAACGAGATAAAGGTGTAGACCGTTTGTTCGGCCAATCGGATAGCCAAAACCTTAAAATTGCCGAAGATGCAAGCGGATCGAAAAAGAAACGTAAATCAGAGTTTTCGCAGGGAAGTAGTGCTATCCCTGATATCGGCGAGGCGTATGCCATTGTAAGGAGAGAAATAGAAGTCGACGAATGTCCGTATCACATTGCACAAGTTGTAGCAAGAGACGGAATCGATAATGTTACCTGCGAAGCAGATGCCGGTGATGCAGCCAGAGCAACACCCGTTTTTGATATGTATCCGGTACCGAAGAAGAAAAAAACAGGCGGATCTGTTTTGATCCCGGTTCCAAAAAAAGAGGGCGAAACGTTCCACGATACCTATAAGGACGATTACACTACCGGTTCTAAATTAGCTCCTGTAACCGGGATATTGGTTTAATTGAACTCAAAGTCCAAACTCACTCGGTTTCCGCAAAACATCTTTTAGCTGACGGTACGAAAATGAGAGTTCATACACATTCGAATAGCGGTATAAATACATTTGGAGAGAATGCCCGTTGAAACCGAAATTGTCTTGCTCATTTTGCAAAAATACGTCCATATCCGGACATTCCAACCCGTAATACTGCAGGCTGTTGAGTTCTTTCAGCACCAGTTCTTTGAAGTTGTTTCATCTAGTCCGGAATGGTTTATTCTTACTATCAAAACAGGTAAATGTTACAGGAAAGATAGAGTTATCCAGATCATTTACACGTAGCATTCAACAGAAGAATTTCCGATAAACCAAAACGTTCGTTGGCCTTAGGCGAAACAGCTTCAACCGAAAGGAGAACGAACCTGTGAATACTGTAAAATTTCGGAAAAATTGTGTAGCACTTAAAGGAGTGAAAAGTTCGAAATTACACCTATGAACCTTGAAATAGCTACCAGTGCGTTTAGCTGGAAACAACTTCTGATCGGTGACGAAGATTGGACCTTTTTACCTGAAATCGTCTTCAGGACAGTGCTCATGTTTATCGTCATTCTGATTGGCTTGTGGTCTTCCGGTAAACGCGGCGTCAAACAACTTTCAATCTTCGAACTTGTTTTCATTATCGGTTTAGGATCTGCGGCAGGCGACCCGATGATATACAAAAGTGTCGGGATTCTTCCTGCTTTGATTGTTTTCTTGCTGGTGATCGTTCTTTACCGTGCCATCACTTATCTGATCGGAAAAAATCAACGGTTTGAAAAATTGACCGAGGGCGAGCCTATTTACCTGATCCAGGAAGGTTCATTTTCAGTGACCAATTTTGAAAAAGAAGCACTGGGCGAAGAAGAGTTTTTTGCTGAATTGAGAATGCATGGCGTATCACAACTGGGCCAGGTCAAACAAGCCATTATTGAAGCATCGGGCAATATCAGCGTGTTTTTTTATCCGGATGAAGAAGTGAAACACGGCCTACCGATCATGCCCGGATCGCTGGAAAGAAGTTTGGAAGAAATTCACCTTGAGGGGTATTATGCCTGTGTTTTCTGCGGATATACCAACCTGCTCACCAACAGGTTTCAATGTCCGGCCTGTGGTAAAGAAAAATGGGTGCAAGCCAGCAATGAAAAACGGGTTCGGTAAGATGGGGATGCCTAATTTTAAGGAAAACAAAAACGCCTATCCGCTTAAGACGAACAGGCGTTCCGTTTTTTGATTTATTTAGGTGTATTGGTTTTTCATTTCTTTAATTCTTCGCCCAGTACCAGCTCGCCAAAGCGTTCGTAGTTGACCAGCCAGGCCGCGGCATTTTTCACATAACGACCCGTTCCGGCGGTTTCCCAGTTACAATACAAACGGGTAAATCCTCCGTCGATGATCAATCGCTGGCCCTGATCTTCGTAAATAGCGGTTACCACATTGCCATCCGTGCTCCAGATAAGCGGTTTCAAAACCTTGTTCGGATCATGGATTTGAGAAATCGTGATTCCTTCAAACACATATTCCAATCCGGTGGTAATGAGATGATCGGCCTGCATACCTGAAGTGGTAGAATCTGCTTTGAATGTGACATTTTGCCCGGCATAATAACCACCGCTCATTGACGCGCCGATTAATTTTTGCGCCAGGAAATCGGCATCAGCATGATACGGATCATTATCGCCCCACAGGTAAACACCTTTTCCACTGTAGAAGAATTTTTTGATGATCTCGGCGTGTTCGTCATTCAGCATTTGTGATGTCGACGAAATCACCCACAACTGGCAGGCTTTCGACAAGGCTTCTTCCAGTTCTTTCGGACTTGGTGCGGCATTGCTGAAACGGTAAACCGAAAATCCTTTTTCTTTCAGAGCTGCTTTCGGTTTTTCGAAATCGAAATTTTCGCCAGTATAAAATTGCAGTACTACGATGGTTTGTCCATCAAAAGCACCATCTACAGCCAGGTCATATTGATTTCCGGAGACATTGCCGAAGTTATCGGTGGTAGCCACTTTCTGATATTCATAATGAACTTCTTTTTTACCGGTTTCGTTATTCATTCGCTCAACGGCAACAGGTTCGGTAACCACACTTTTGGCAGCACAATGGTTGTAGGCTTGCGCCATCACCAATTGACAGGTGGCCATAAGGGTAAAAACGGATACAATTATTGCTTTCATAGGGTAATTTTTATTGATTCGGCATAGTGTACAGACAAGTGCTGGTATGGTTCAGTATTTCACTTTTTTTTACCACAAAGGCACAAAGGAAAAGGACGAATTTGACCTGTTACAAAGACAAAGAACACAAAGGCGAAGCCCGGTAGATCGTCTTTGTGTTCTTAACACGACTATTCTTCAAAAAAACTTTGTGTCTTTGTGGTTTAATTTTTGAGTTCTTCGCCTAGTACCAATTCACCGAAGCGCTCATAATTGACCAACCAGGCAGCGGCGTTTTTCACATAACGTCCCGTACCGGCATTGTCCCAGGCATAAAACAAACGCGTAAATCCGCCGTCAAGGATCAATCGTTGTCCCTGATCTTCGTAAATAGCTGTCACCACATTGCCGTCGGTACTCCAGATAAGCGGTTTCAACACCTTGTTCGGATCGTCCATTTTAGAAATGGTAATGCCTTCGTAGACATATTCCAGGCCGGTAGTAATGAGGTGATCTTTTTGCATCCCGAAGTTGGTGGAATCGGTTTTAAAACTCACATTTTGAGCCCCCTGGTAAGCACCGCTCATGAAAACACCCACCAGTTTTTGCGCCAGAAAGTTGGCATCGGCGTGATACGGATCATTATCGCCCCACAGGTAAACACCTTTTCCGCTGTAGAAGAATTTCTTGATCACTTCAGCGTGTTCGTCGTTGAGCAATTGCTCGTTGGTAGAGATTACCCACAACTGACAGGCTTTCGACAAGGCTTCTTCCAATTCTTTGGGACTTGGCGGTTTGTTGATGTAACGGTAAACCGAGAATCCTTTTTCGGCCAGGGCAGCTTTCGGGGCTTCAAAATCAAAACCGCTTGTGTAAAAATGAAGCACAACGATTGTCTGACCTTTAAAAGCGCCATCCACGGCCAAATCATATTGACTTCCCGAAGCATTTCCGTGAGCGTCAGTTTTTTTCACTTTGCGTTCTTCATACACAATTTTGGTTTCACCGGTGTTTTCATCGCGTTGTTCAACGGTGACTCTTTCCATAGCTTCACTCTTCGCAGCACAAGCGTTATATGCCTGAGCATTTGCCAATTGGCAACTTGCCAATAGGGTAAAAACGGATACAATTAGTGTTTTCATACAGGATTGTTTATTGTTGTGGGCTGTATGTACAGGTCATATGGAATTCGGTTCAATAAAAAGATGTTGGATGCTTGATTCTTGATGTTGGATGAAGTTTCAGGTAGAACTCCTTTTCAATTTTACATTTTCAATTAAACATTCAACACCTGTCCGCCTTTGGCGTGATTAATAACGCACTCTTGATCTTCTCCTAACATGTGATCATTGAATTCTGTGGAATTTTGCGGCAAAAAACAATGGAACTTTTCATCACCATCTTCGCCGCTTTATTCTCTGTGATCAATCCTTTGGGAACCGTTCCCGTGTTTGTAGGGCTCACCAAAGACGACAGCAAACATCACCGCGATACCACTTCGATGTGGACAGCCGTAAACGTTTGCGCCATTCTGATCATCTCCTTTTTTGCCGGAAAGTATGTACTTGATTTTTTCGGGATTTCGCTCAATTCATTGCGTCTGGCAGGTGGATTGATCATTACAACTTCGGGGTTTGCACTCCTGACAGGGTCGTTCACCAAACACAAAGGAATGCGAAAAGCCAGCGTTCAGCAAGACCTGGAAACGCGTTCGGAAGTATCGCTCACACCATTGGCTATTCCCATGCTGGCGGGGCCGGGTTCGATTTCGCTGTTGATCAATTACAATCAATCCTACACCAACGGTTCTCAAATTATGATCGCCATCGGAGCTATTCTGGCCGTTTGCGTGATCGTCTATTTGATATTGAGAACGTCGCATTACATTGTTAAAGTTCTGGGCGCTTCCGGAATCAATGCTATTTCGCGTATCATCGGGTTTATTGTGATCGCAATAGGGATTGAATATATCTCGGGAGCGGTGTTGACTTTATTTGGAAAAACCAGTTAAAAAAGATGTTGGATTTTTGATGTTGAATTGGGTCCTAGGTAGAAACTTCGTTTCCGTAAATCTATTTCAATTTTCAATTAAACCTACCTAAGTCTCGCTTTCAACCAAAAACCTCATCAAAAATCAAGCATCAAAAATCCAGCATCATACTTGTTTGACCACAAAAAACATCTTCATCTTTCCTTTGTTTTTGGCCTCAAGTTCACCACGATACTCAAATTCAAATGCGCCGCCAACCGCTTCAACCACGGCTTCTGAAACATTGATCCGTCCCGGTTCGCTGGTTTGTTCGTAACGGGCAGCAATGTTTACGGTATCGCCCCAGATGTCGTAGGCAAATTTCTTGGAACCTACCACTCCTGCTACCACCGGGCCTGTGTGAATACCAACACGCATGTGCAGGGTATCAACTCCCGCAGGAGCATCTTCGATTGAAGCTTCCATGAATGCCTGAAATTCAAGCGCAGCTTTGATCATATTGGATGCGTGGTTTTTGTTTATGGTCGGAACACCGCTTACGCAGAGGTAAGCATCACCAATTGTCTTGATTTTTTCAATGTGGTATTTGCTGATAATCGTATCAAAAGCACGGAAATAATAATCGAGTAATGCTACCACAGCTTCGGGTGAATTTTCTTCGGCAAACGTGGTGAATCCCTGAAAATCGGTAAACATGACCGTTGCGCTTTCATACCTCGCCGAGGATGTCTTACCGTGTTCTTTTAGTTCAGCAGCAACGCTATCAGGCAAAATATTCAGCAGCAGGGTTTCCGATTTGGCCTTTTCGTAGGTGATCTCATCGTTTTTCGTTTTCAGTACGCCATTGCTTCTGCGTTTCTGGAAATATTCAAACAACAGGAAAACAAGCACCAGAATCACCATGGCAATTCCCAGCCACAACAATCGCTGTTCGTTTACCGCATCATGCAATTTAATTTCTGCTTCTTTGTTTTCTACCGCCAGTTCGGCCAATGACAATTTAGATTGCAGTTGTTCTGTGGTCAATGAATCGATTTCCTGGCTCTTTTCCCGGATTTCCTTTTTCGTGCGATTGATTTCTTTGTTCCCTGAAACCACTTCCGACTCCAGCTCGTTCACCGAATCGGCCAACTGCCGGGTACGAATCGTACTTTGTTCACGGTACAACTCGGTAAAAGCCTGGTAATGCTCGATCGCTGTTTTGTAATTCACAACATTGGTTTTCAGCTCGGCCAATTCGAGGTGACACTTCATTTGCATGGGAATGTCGTTGCCTTTTCGTGCAGCATCCAACGCTGCTTCAAATTGTCGTTGCGCTTTGAGTGCCTTCCCCTGACCCCGTAAGCTGACTGCCTCCTTATAAAGACTACCTGCACTTTGTGCAACCACATCATTTTCCACACAGCAAATGAGCAGAAAAAACAGCATTGAGCGGAAAACGGTTTTGATCGACATCTTGTTTTAGTAAAGATCGAAAATACGGATTTTCAGGTCAATCGGCATCATTTTTTTACGCACATTATCCTTGAAAATCACCGCTGGACAAATACGTGTTGTCCGTTTTTCGCAGAAACGCAACCATTGATTGAGCAGAATGGTCATAGTTAAAAATACAGGCTTATGAAACAATTAATGATTACTTCGTTACTGCTTACCACAGCAGTCTTTTCGGTTCGTGCCCAGGTCGATTTACCTTACAGTACCGGCTTTGAAAACGCTTCCGAACAAAGCGGTTGGGTTCAATACAAAAAAGGAACTCAAAGTTCATTTCAGGAATGGGACTATGCTCCTACTCAGGGATTTGAAAGTTCAACCGCGTTGATGCATTATTATCCTGTAGGCGGAAGCGACGCAACCGATGATTGGTTTGTTTCGCCTGCATTTCAAATTCCTACTGGTGGCACACTCGATTCACTGCGCTATGCCTTTTCAGGATTTGGCGTCCCTCAGGCAGGCGATACCGTTTTTATTTATCTGTTATTTGGCGATCAGGATCCCGATGTAGCCAACCAGAAAACTATTCTCTATGAATTCTCCGGAAGCAATTACCAAAACGATGAACTCTGGCGATTCCTGCTGAACCCGATTACATTGCCTGCACAACCCGGCAGCGAGAGCTATCTGGCTTTTCGTTACAAAACGGTAAATAACTGGCTGGATGTTCGTTTTGACAATGTAGGTATCAGCGGAAATTCGGCGGCAGGAATTGCAGAAGGTAAAACCGGTAATTCGGTTGTTTATCCCAATCCTTCCAACGGTTCGGTGATGATCAAACCCGGAAAGGAGTTTACATCGGAATGTCGTTTTGAGTTGTATGATCTTGCGGGAAAACTGGTACAAGAAGAAACCGTTGATGCAACTCTTCCACTCGATTTATCTGTTGAACCCGGTTGTTATCGGTATCGGTTGGTTTCTGCCGATTTATCGGAAACGGGTAAGCTGGTTATTCGTTAAAAAACATCACCCCTTGAAACGGCGGGTTTGGGAAACCGGACTCGCCGTTATTCTTCTTCTAAAATGGCCTGAACCCGACCAACCAAACGGTCTTCGGTCATGACTTTAATACCGTGCGGATGTTCAGGCGATTTGGTCAGGATTCGCATCACGATTCCTTCCGTCAATTCACCCGAGCGTTGGTGGTGTTTCTGGATAAATTCAACCAGTTGCCCCGGCTTGATTTGACTGCGTTTTGGTACCATGGTGCAAAGATAAGGGCAATGATGAATTATGAATGCTCAGAATGATCAATTATGAAGATTGTGTTCTCCCTTGAATTTCCTTTATTCCTTCTTTTCAATCCCCGCAATTTCCTTCTCTGTGACTGTCAACAAGGTTTAAAATTTTCCAGCCGTTGGCGGTTTTGACCATTTGAAAGGAATTGACACCGCAATGCAATCGTTTGTCTCCCAGATAAAAAATATACGGCGTCCAAACCTCCGCTATTCCATCATCTATTTTTATTTCCATAGAAAGCAGGCGTTCATCCCAGATTTCATCATGCGGCGTTCCCACTCCCATCAAAAAGCCCATCAGCGCACCTTCTTCCACTTGTGGATTTCCCTTTTGGTCAATATATGTGGTTGACAGATGCGGGTTTTCTGTAAATGCCGTTCGAACCATTGTGCTATCACCTTTTCGCATACCGTCGAACAATTGCATAACCGCTTTTTCAACGGCTTTGATTTCCGTGGAATCGGTTTGAGCGTTGGTAGTGACCGAAATCAACAGCGCCAAACTGCATAAAAAACTAGTTTGTATCCGATTCATGTTCATTATTTTTAGAAAGTAAATCCAATTCCGCTTGTTTGTCTTTGGCAATGTTGCGCTGGTAGAAATAAGCCCCCACGAGCAATAAACCGCCAAGGGCAATAAACAAGATGGTTTTTGCAGGCGTACTGAGGTGTGAAATATCATAGAAAAACAATTTCACCAACGTAATACCCAAAATCACCATGGCGGTAACACGAAGCGCAGCAAATGCCTTTACAATGCCCAGGTACAAAATGTAAATGGCGTAAATGCCCCACAAAATACTCAACGCTAATTTATGCGCTGAGTGGCTGCCATTTACCGCAAGCCAATGCGTCATCTCCAACGACAACATCCAAAGAATGGCGATGTGGATCATGGTCAGCAACTGCTGATTTTTTTGACCGGCTTTCAGCCACGTCCACCCCATTCCGAGTATGGAACCGAAAACAGCATAACGCGAAAGTGTTTGAATCCATTCCAAATCGGCGGTCAGGAGTTTCGAACCACCATAACTGGCAGAAATGAGCGTCAGTACAATTAATACTAATACGATCAGTATACCGGACACAAACGGAATCAATTCATTGCCGTTTTTCAATCGCAGGTACAGCCGCTCGGCAAGTACAAACAAGCACCAATACACACCAATAAAGGCTGTAATGGCCACTAACATCGTTGCATTCCACGCTTCTTCACTCGCCTGCAAATCTGTGGCTTTCTGCATCCAATACCCATGTTTGAACGCAAAGAAAATCTCATTCGCACCGATCAGCAAACCACTGAAAAGTGTGGTTACCATCAATCCTTCCAGAATGGCAAAGCGTTGTTCAGGTAATGTTTTAGCTCTCGAATGAATAATCACAAATCCCAAAGCGGTGATAGCGAACGTTGCTAATAACATTCCGAAATCGCCGTTTGTAAACGGGGTTACTTTCAGTGAATGATTCGCGCCATAAGTTGTCTCAATCAGCACAACGAAGAGCGAAATACCGGTCAGAATGGTTGAAAACACATCCAGAAAACGCCAGCTCCCTTCGGTTTTACTGGCAGAACGTACGGTGAGCCATCCCATCAAAACAGCTTGTATAGCAAGGAAGAGCGGTAAACTTGTGCCTTCCAGTTCCAGTAACAACGAAAGGGTAACCGCAGAGCTTCCGACAATGAAATGGGTTTCCTGCAATAAATGATCTTCGGAGCGTAGTTTGCGAAACACCATCCAAAGGGTGAAAAACAAACCGGCGATCAGTAAACCGAAGATAAAATCGGCTTTCGGGTTAAAATCGCCCCAGTGCAAAACAAATTGTCCCATGATGAAGTAACCCAACATATTGGGAATCACCAACCACAAATCATTGGCTTTGAACGGGTGTTTTTTTACCAGCGGATACGCAATGAAAGCCGTTTGGAACAACGCGAAGAACAAGGTAAGGTAGAATAAGGCTGTTTTGGCATCCGCCTGTTCCCTGTAAGTGAAGAAAAACCACGCGGCAAACACACAGGTCGTCCAACCGAAAGCAACGTGAAAAAGCGATTTCCAGTCACGCAGAAACGACACCACCAAAATACCACCATTGATTACCGCCATGTAAATCAGGTAACTCGAAATGTGATTGGCCTGGTTGGAAATGAGTGCCGGCAGGATGTATGCTCCCACCAGCCCGATGTGGGCAATGATCACCGCGTTGTAACGCAAGGCGCTCACCACTGTAGCCGCCGTTGTGAGGAACAGCAATACAAATGCCAGCCAGTAAGGATACAAGCCGTAAAACACATAAGCTGCATAGGTCATAAAATAGGTGGCAGCCAATGCTCCACTTACCAATACGGCGCTAAACGCCGTGTATTTTTCCTTGAAACGGTAAGCGAAAAAGCCCAGAACAGCGGCCACAGCGTAGCCACCCAGAATGCGCATGGCAGGACTCATCAGCTGATGATCAATGGCATATTTTGCACCGATGCCGACACCTATAATGAGAATCACAATCCCGATTTTACTCAGTAATTGTTCGCCGATGTATTCTTCCCAGGTTGATTTTTGTTTCGGAGCAGCCGGTTTCGAAGGTTTTACAGGATCTTCAGGCCAGCCTTTTTTCTCAGGAACAGGTGAAGGAACAGGGTTTGTTTCACGTGATTGCGGAGCAATGGTGGGTTGTGAAGTAGCTTGAGGCCGGGGAGCAGGTGCAGCGTCTGGAATTCCCATCCGCTCGCGTATTTCCTTGAATTCGGCATAGTTTACACGGATGCTTTCCTTCAGTTCAAGGTGTTGTTCCCACAACTTTCGGTATGATTCCTCGAGTTGACGGATGCGTTCATTGTCGTCAGTTGACATAGCATTAGTTTAATGCCCGAATATTAATGATATTTTGATTGCGAAGTGATGAAGAAATGATGAAAGGGTTGAATTTATCTTTTTTTAGGAAGTCCGATTTACGCTGTACCCTTAGTCTCTCCTGACAAACTGACCTTTTTTCACCACAAATGTTTCTTTCCCCACCTGGAACGTTGATCCTTCTTCGAAGGTATGCAGGTTGGAATAATCCTTATTAGCAAAATGCAAGGTTCCTTTAGTGGCACGTGCCAGATTCATGTAATCTTCGTTCAGGATCGGTGAATTGCCACAGACGATTACATGCACCGGTTTGGTGAGCTGCGACACTAAACTCATATCCCGTGGTGAGGCCATGTTGTCGGCAATTAAAACCGTTGACTGACACGTCGGACAAGCTGCTTCTGCTTTAATGAGCGCCTCGATGTTGTTTTCTTCCAAATCGCCACCGCTTCCGGCTTTCATGGCATCCGACATTTGGGTCAACGCTTCTTCAAGTGTTACTGCTTTGGCAATGTAAATTCCACCTACAGCTCCCACTTTTTTGGTGTTATCCTTCCGGTCGTTGCCATCGTTGAAGAACACAAAATGGGTCATGGAAGTGTCTTTTTTGGCGAATTGTCCCTTGATGAATTCGAGTACCTGCGCGCTGTATGGAGCCATACTAGCCGTTACGTCACAAACCAGAATGGATTGTTTCCAGTTGTTATTGGTCAGTGTTGTGGAAACAAATTTTCCCTGAGGTGTTGGTTTGATGCGCGAATAATCGAACTTCGGAATGGAAGGTGCGGTTTCACTGTCCATGGCATACACTTCCAGCGGACTGGGTATAATGCTTCCGCGTTCCAGAAAATCGACCGTAAACATCACCATGCAATCCACCTTTTTTCCACCAACCGAGCCAGGTGACCATTTCGGCATGGTTCGCATGAATCGCAACATTTCTTCGTGATAAGGTGTCGGACTTGTAGCTCCCGGCAGGGAAATGTGCTGGATATTTCCTTCTTTGTCAATGATAAACTGCACCACGACCTGTTCTGCCTCGCTTTTTTCAGAGGTAGAAGGATACTTGATATTGATGGCAAAGAAATCAATTCGCGCGCGTTCACCTCCCGGAAAGTCAGGCATTTTGATTTTCGGAGGTTCCGCACCTGCTGCCATTCCAGCTGTATCGCCTTTCAATTCGTTTTTCAGATAGGTATCATACGCCGAAGGCGGAACAGTGCCATCAGCAACGGCTTTCAAAAACTCCAGTTCCGTATCGCGTAACGCAGCTGAAGCAGGTTCGCGATACATAATGGCCACTCCGTGAAAGTAATCTTTACCTTCTTCGGAAGACGTGCAGCCGGTTTGCGCCATCAGCACCCATTCCACCGAAGGTTGGGTTAACAATTGCGGCGCAGCGGCAAACAACGCCCGCAAACGCTTGCGATTCAACCCGTGCTGATCGAAGGTTTCTGATTTGCGGTAAGTGGTATAAATGAGTTCGACTTTCGTGATGACTTTTCCTTTCAACGCCGCCAACGATGCTTTTTCCTGATAGATCGCATCATTGAAACCGGTGCGTAATAAGAACACATTGGTCTTTGGTTTGGTCTCGTATTTCACCAACGGACGTGGTGTCAGTGCAATCACATCCGCGATCAGTTCATCGGCGGTTTGCTGAGCTTTGGCTGATAAAAAACTCCCCACAATCAACGCAAATAAGTACCACTTTTTCATAAGGATTGTTTTTTAACCTAATACGGAGAAGGTTGATATGTTACAATTTGAAGGCCGAAAATGCGGCCTAAATTTTGAAAATTCTCAAATTTTAGTGTTCGCAATATTGCGAACACCCGAATATTCAACCCAAAAATCGATCCGTTATTTTTCGTCAAAAATGATAAGAAGAACCTTCATTCAATCACTACTCCACCATAAACGCCAGTGTGAGGTGTTTACTCAGAAAGAAAAAGGTGAACAAAAACACAATGTTGCGGTGAATGCTTGCTTCCTTGTTATCCAGGTAAAAGCAAATGAGCCAGGCCACCAATGGCAGCATCGCCCAGAGATAACTATTGAAAACGAAACATGCTACGAAGCCCGTCACCAGGAATATTCCTGCAATGCGGAGCGGAAGTTTTCTCCATTGTGCGGAGACAAACAATCCCCAAACGAGGAAGATGATCGCAAAACCCAGCAATAAATAATCAATAAAAAAGCTGTCATCAAACCATTGAAAATTGCTTTCAGTGATAAAAAACTCCAGTATAAAATCGGAAGCAATCAACTGAAAAATGGCCCATCCAATGGCGGTGAAACCAATAAGATCAGGCATTTTTCGATCGGCGATATACAGCAAAACAATTGCAGCCAGCATGCTGATTTCATACAATGGAAAAGGGAAAATCCATGTGTTTTTTTGCATGTAGATCGAAAAACCGAAAATACAGGCTGTAAGAATAGTTAGCCGAACAACGTGTTCCCTGGTCATTTTTTCTTCGCCAATGCTTCTTCGATGTAATCGAATGTAGAAAGGATAACCGGTTTTCCGTTTACAACGGCAATATCGTGCTCAAAGTGAGCGCTTGGCTGGCCGTCGGCTGTAACGATGGTCCAGTTATCTTCCAGTTGCGTTACTTTTTCGGTTCCCATATTGATCATCGGTTCGATGGCAATAGTAAGACCGTTCATGATTTTCTTTCCACGACCACGTTTACCGTAATTGGGAACCTGCGGATCTTCGTGCAAGGTTTTACCCAAACCATGGCCAACCAGTTCGCGTACGACGCCGTAACCGTGTTTTTCGGCATGAGCCTGGATCGCGTAACTGATATCTTCAATACGATTGCCCACCACAGCCTGTTCAATACCAAGGTAAAGGCATTCTTTGGTGACATCGAGTAATTTTTGTCGTTCGGGTGTAATATTGCCCACCGCAAATGTATAGGCATGATCGCCGTAATAACCTTTGTAGACCGCTCCGCAATCAACAGAAACGATATCGCCTTCCTGAATCGGACGCGAAGTCGGCAAACCGTGAACCACCTGCTCGTTAATCGAAATCAGGAGTGTGCTCGGGCAACCGTACAAGCCTAAAAAACCGGGAATAGCATCTTGCGAACGGATGTATTTCTCCGCCATCGTATCCAACTCGAGTGGTGTTACTCCGGGACGCAATTCAGCGGCAATGAGCCCAAGCGTGCGACTCACCACCAAGGCAGCCTGACGCATGATTTCAATTTCTTCTGCGGTTTTGTATTTAATCATAGTGCGATTCAGCAAATTCATGAAGGACAAAGGTAAAATTTTAATGTTGAATGTTTGATGCTTAATTTTTGATGGAGGCCTCACCTTTTCAGGATAGCTTCATCCAACATCAAACATTCAACATTAAAAATCACTTTCCTTTCGGTACGTGTTTGTCCGTATATTTTTGTGCCGTACGGTTCCAGTTATCGATGTACTTGGTACGCAGAGTGTTCAACAATTCGTTGGTTTTGTTGTAGGTCTCAACGCCGGCATTCATTTCGTTGACGGCTTTGTTGTAACCATCAACATCTTCTTTTGTGCGGTCACGCTCTTTTTTCTGGTCGAATGCTGCCTTTACTTTGTTGAAGTTTTCGGTTTTCAGAAAATAGTCGGCCATTTTAGGAACATCTTTATCGGCCTCGGTGATGTAGAATTTCAACAATTCTCTCGTTACATCGATCAAAGACGCATCGTTGGCATAACCTGTGAGTTTATCCAATTTCCCCAAACCTTCTTCAGCCGTTGTTTTCAACGCATTTCGGTTTTGTTCAATTGCGCTCAAATCCTTGCGGTTGATGGCATCCATCATGTACAATTCCTGCTTGAAACTTTTGAAGAAAATCAGGTACACTTCGTTGTAATGATCGTAGACCTGACCTGAAATTTCCATTTTTTGGTCCAGCGCATCCGACGATTCGATCAGGTTGATGTCATTGGCTTCGGCAAATGTTTTTTGCGAGCGACCAACCATTTTACCTGCTTCCACCAATTTGTCATTGGCTTTTTCACGAGCCGTCATGTAAGCTTCCATCGCGTCGTAGGAATCTTCGGCAATGGCTTCCATGTCTACAATTTTGGCGTAATCTTCTTTCAACACCAGGTTTACCAGCGTGAAATAAGCTACTACCGAATCGCGGTAAGCCGTTGAACCGCTAAATCCTTTGGCTGACTTTGCTTTGGAAAGCGCTGCATTTGATGTTTGAATCAGTTCACCACGACGTTTTTCAACTTTACGGGCGCTTTTTCCGTGAGAAACCGAGCTGGTGTAATCCCACATATCCTGCTGAATACTGCGGTATTCGGTACTGAAGACATTCATGTAATCCAATGCCGCATTCTGAGCGGTGGCGGTTCCGGCAATCACGATTACGATTGCGGTGATCAGGTGTTTGAATTGATTTTTCATTTAGTTGTATTTGGTTGTAAAATTCGGATTATTTTTTGCTTTTGATGAGGTCGTTCATAATATTAACAGTTTCCACCAATTCTACATCGGTGCCTAAGCGCTCAAGGAACTTCTCATTGTATTGACGCATCAAGGCATTGGCCTGGTATATTTCGGCATCAAACAGGTTGGCTTTCGGCTCAAAACCGGCGGTTAAATTCTCCCGGAAAACTTCTGATTTTTTGGTCAGTTTCTGCCATTCGTTGCGCTGTTTCAATTGTGTGGCCAAATCAACTATATGGATCGTATCATTTTTGTAAAGCGTTTCATACTCCTTCATCAATTCCACATACGCTTTCAACGATTCGGTGTTTTGAATGCGATTCTCAGAAGCTGTTTTCAGCTGATTTACCGGCAAATCGGCATTTGGTGTAAAGGTCATTTTCTTCACAATGGAATCAGGGATCAATGCATTCTCATACGTTTCTTCACGGGTTGATTCTCCAATTTCCAACCGAAATGGTAAGGTAATATCAGGTGTAACGCCGTTTTTCTGGTTCCAGCTGCGCGTTACGCGATACAGAACACCATTGGTAATGTTGGCGTAGCCGAAATCGCTGTTTTCTTCCATTAAATAGGCCGTCAGTTCATTGTAGTTGGGATCGAGCGGATAAATGCTCTGACTGGTGGCTTTCCCAAACGAACGCTGCCCCACGATGACCGCTTTGTTGTAATCCTGCAATACACCCGCCACAATTTCAGAAGCCGATGCGCTGCTTTCATCGATCATTACGATCAATGGTCCGTTGTACACCGAACCACGGTTAAAATCCTTGAGCACCTCTACCTCTCCCGTGTTGTCTTTGATGGCAACTACCGGTCCGTAATCGATGAACAGGCCCGACAAATCAACGGCTTCATGCAACGAGCCACCGCCGTTTCCGCGTAGATCGAGGATCAATCCCTGAATGTTTTCTTTGTTGAGTTTCAGAATGCATTTGGCCAAATCGTTGGAACAACCCAATGCGGAAGTATCGGTCCAGTTGACGTAAAAATCGGGCAAGGTAACGTAACCGATTTTTTGTTCGCTGTGCAATACTGCGTTTTTGATGATGTCGCCGTCGCTGTAAACCCGGGCTTTGGTCAGATTCACTTCGCGTTCTTTTCCGGCTTCATCCAGAATAATCAGTTTGATTTCATCTTCATCGTGCGCGTCGAAATAATCACTCACGGCGGAAGCATCGTTTTTCGGATCGGTGAGATCGAGCATTTTCGCTTTCCCCAGTTGTATGCCTTTCAGGATATCGCCTTCGTGCAATTCGTCGCTCAACCAGGCCGGACTTCCCGGAAAAACATCGGTGACAATGACTTTATCCGATTCACTTTCACCGAAAGAAAAACCAAACAATTCCCGATCAGGCGTTAATTCTTCCTCGAACTCACTTTTTTGTGACGGCGAGAAGTACAATGAGTGCGGATCGAATGCCAGCGCGATGGCTTCCAAATAAGCGTCTTCTAAAATCTGCTGATTTTTGTTGAGTTTGGTGATGAACGTTTGGTAATAATCGCTGATTTCGCCTCTCACTTTTTTCTCCCAAACCGCAATGGAATCTGCAGGAAACTCCTCTTGCTCATCGGTCAATAAACCAATCATCCGGTCCATGACTTCCAGTTGCAATACTTGTTTCCAGCGTTCGTGATGCTTGTTTGCAGCTGTGGGATGATCAAACACAGAAAACGGTAATCGCACAGTGCTTTTCAAGGTGACAGGATTGGTTAAATATGTTTGTGAAAGAGCCGTCAATTCGGTGAGACGTTCTTCAAAACGTTTGGCTACAGCCGAAAAATAGCTGAGTTTCTTTTCTTCGATATCCTGATCAATGGAAGCCGAAAGGCGTTCGAATTCCTGCATATCTTCGGCGGTGAAAAACCGGTGTTGCGGATCGAGAAACTGCATCACAAGATGATGAACGCTTTTCCCGAAATCATCATTGATGGCGCGGGGTTTCACATGTTCTTTCTGAATGCGTTTTACCAGAATGTCAGCTTGTTTTATGATCCTGGATTCGTCAATAGCAAGTGTAGCTAACGAGTAGAACAAGAAACCACATACAAGAAGGAAAACGCGCATAAGCTGATTGTCAAGAACGTAAAAGTACGGAAATGAATTACATTTCGACTCCACTTCGTTCGCTCAATGTAGGTTTGAATGTTGAATTGCATCTCTGAAAGATATAAAGTAAAAACGCTCGTTCTACCTGGGTAGAACGAGCGTTAGAGGTATCTTTCATACTGTCTCTTTAATTCTTCACAAACCGGCAAGCGCCTTTATCGGTTCGAATGATGTAGGCTCCCGCTTTCAGGGAATGCACTTCGATCTCTTGTTTTTCAACATAGTTGTTTTGCGACCAAACAATACGCCCGTCGGTGGCAATGATTTTCACAAACTCTGCCGGAGTATCCAACCACAGCTTATCGGTAACCGGATTGGGGTAAATCGTTAATTCGGTCAGTTCGGCCTCGTTTAAACCGATGTACCAGTTGAGGTCATATGACCACATGGAACGGCCATACGTTCCGGCAATAAGTTTATTATTTACTTCATCAATGTCAATATCGGTGACTGCGCTAACCGGAAAATTACTACCAACAATATTCCATGTTTGCCCGTCATTTTCAGAGTAATAAACGCCTCCGTCAGTCCCAAGAAACAGCACTTCATTGCCGGCAACCATATAGGTGATCAAGGAGTTGATACCGATAGCGGGTAAATTGGAGGATATATCCGTCCAGCTTTGTCCGCCGTTTTCACTCTTATAAACAAGCGCCTGGCTGAAATTGTTGTAATAACCGGTCATCGCCACATAGAGTTTGCCGTTTACTTTTTTCGAAAAACGAACCGAAGACACGTAATATTCGGATAAGTTGGCTGTTACATTGGTCATGCTTCCGTTGGTAAAGTCTCCCTTCCACACCAAGCCATCACTTGTGCCCACAAGTATATCGTTGCTTGAAAACGGATTACTGTTCAATTCGGTAATCGTATGATAGGAAGCGCTCGTGGTTGCTCCCATTGCGATTCGCGTTAAATCCGGTGACATTTCTGCCCACTGATCAAACGGAGGAGAAAACATGGCTACCAGTTTATTGGTTCCCGCTACCAATTCACCGGATTCCTGCACCAAATAAGGTGTATCCCAATTGGTGGGAACAGCGCCCAGCGAATTTTCAATCGAGAGATCAACGTATCCTTCATTGTTACTAATCCAATGAATACCGCCGCGTTGCGTTTCGAAAATAACTTTGCCTTCGTTTACGTCAATATAATTGGGTGTAAAACCGTCACCGCCAAAATCGCGCGACCAGGTTGTCTGACCATTTCCAGCACATGTACCATTGTCCTGAGCTCCTCCCGCATACACACCGTCGGAAAAGGTTTTAGCTGCAACGCGATAAAATTGCGTAATTGGCAATTCTCCGAAAACAGTCCAGTTTTGACCCGCATCCGTTGTTTTATACATTCCGCCGTCAGTACCAATAATCATGGTTGTTGAATCAATATAATACAATGCGTGTTTGTCGGCATGCACTTCATAGGTAAACCATTCGGGTACATTCCGCGCCCAGGTTTGGCCGCCATCGGTGCTTGCATATTGTTCTATTCCGGGCAAAATGATCGTGTTGTCGTCAAACGGATTGATGTGAATTCTACCGAAATACCATCCGAATCCGCCTAAAAGATCCGGATCTAATCCGCTGGAAGGACCGGTAACATTCAAAGCCGTCCAAGAAAGCCCGGCATCAGCAGAAACAAATACATCGTGGATCTGGTAATTCTGATCTACGTATACGGCATACAATTTATTCGAATCGGTTTCTGAAATGGTGATTCCCACGCGGGATAACGGCACGGAAGGTAATCCTGTAGTCAGTTGCGTCCAGGTGGCGCCTGCATCCGTTGATTTGAAGATCTTGCTATCCGGTCCTACAGAGAAGGAGTGTCCGAAGCTATTCATCCGGTTAAATGTGGCTGCATAAATCACATCCGGATTTTGGGGATCTGCGATCATTTCACATACGCCTGATGAATCTGAAACGAACAGCGTGTTTTGCCACGTCGAGCCACCATCTGTACTTCTGAATACGCCTCTTTGAGTTGTCATAGCGAATCCGTCTCCCAACGCTCCGACCAGAATTAAATCCGGTTGATTCGGATGAACGATACACGAAGTGATGATCCCGACTTGCTGCAACCCGAGGTGCGTCCAGTTTTCACCTAAATCGGTTGATTTATACAATCCGTTACCGTTATAAGAACCGCCACCGAAGTTGCGATCACCGGTTCCTGCATAAATGGTTTGTGTATTGGATGGATCAACAGCTATTGCGCCAATTGCCAGGTAACTGAAATCATCAAATACCGGTTCCCAGGTTTGTCCGCCATTTTTTGTCCGGAAAATTCCGCCGTTTGGCGTTCCTGCAAAGATGGTATCACTTGCACGATGTAAAGGTGTGATCACATCTACCCTGCCGCCGATATTCGATGGCCCTTCCTGTTCCCAGGTCCCGTTGAGGTCTACTCCTATTTTATCCGGATCCTTTTTAGCTTCCGCAATTTCTTTTAGCCCTTTGAACAGCAGCTTTTCATTAAATCCATAGACGGGATGTGTATATTTCTTCGCCCAATAATCATTCGGTTTCGGTTCTTTCTTTTCAGAAACTGACTGAACGGTTTTGGAAACATGACATGCACTGATAACTGCTACTAACAACAGTGGAGAGAGTTTGTGTAACATTCGTTTCATAGACACTTGTTTTATCGTTTCTAAAGGTAGGATATACGTAAAATCAAACCGTTCCAATCGCGCTATTGTTGTAACAGTTCAATCAATTAAAGTTGATTTTTCGTTGAAAACAAAAAACACCCGCCCATAAGACGAGTGTTTCTGCAATAAGTTAATCGTATTTTACTGAACGATCAATTTTCCTGTTCCGAGTTTAACGCCGTTTTGGCTCACGCGGTAGAAATAAAGATCGGGTGTCAAATTGTTTTTTTCAATAACCGTTTCCTGGTTAAAATCACCGAATTGCGTAGCAACTACTTTACCGGTAACATCGATCATTTCAACGGTGTACTGACCTTCCAATTGAGTGGATTGCACCAAAATGGTTGTGTGGTCAGCGAATGGGTTCGGGTAAACTTCGATGGAAGAAACACCGGCCAATTCATTGATTCCCGTTACTGTAACCGTGATGGTTGTACATGTTTCGGCTGTATCACCACACATGTTAATCGCTTGCAAACAAACAGTATACGTTCCGCTTGTCGGGAAGGCATGTACCGGTGATTCAGCGCCAGATGAGTTACCATCTCCGAAATCCCAGATATACTCAGAAGCACCGGCAGATGTATTTGAGAACGTATAATCAAGGTCAGTTCCGTTTGATGTGAACGCAGCTGTTAAAATCTCCGGACAAACCGTTACCGAATAGCAAATGGTATCTGCAGCACAAGCGCTTGATGCAGCCAGGCAAACCGCGTAGTTTCCGTTAACCGTATACGTATGTGTCGGGTTCATATCCGTACTTGTATTTCCGTCACCGAAATCCCACGAAGCAGTTGTTGCTTCAGCAGATGATGTATTGGTAAAGGCAACATCGGCACCTGTAACACTGCTGAAGAAACCGGCAGTAACCGGATAGCAAATAGTGTATGTTCCACAAATAGTGTCCGCGGTGCAGTCACCGGTAGCAATCAAACAGGTATTGTAGGTTCCTGAAGTAGCATAAGTATGTGACGGTGATTGTAAAGTGCTGGTATTTCCATCACCGAAATCCCAGGCCCATGAAGTTGCCCAAACAGACATATCAGTGAAATCAACGGTATTGAATGATGGCGTGTTTGCCTGAAAATTGGCCGTAGTTGGAATACAAACAGTAACTGTCTGGCACATCGTATCCGCCAAACCACAGACATTGGTTGCGATCAGACAGGCGGTATAGGTGCCACTGGCAGTATAAATATGGGTCGGAGATTGTGTAGTGGAGGTATTTCCGTCACCGAAATCCCAGACCCATGAAGAAGGACTGTTTGTAGAGTTATCTGTAAATGTAACTGTTCCGGTAGTATCCAATGCTGTAAATGCCGCTGTAGGTATATTCGAACATACGTTAATGGTTGTACACAATGTATCTGTTCCACAACTGTTGGTAATGTAAGTACAAACGTTGTAGCTTCCATCGGCTAAGTACGTATGCGTAGCATTGTCAGTGGTATCCAATGGCGTTCCGTCGCCGTAATCCCATGACGATACAAAAGAAGTGTCTGCAGCGTTGGTGAAATCAAATGTTCCCGGAACGGTTTCATTGGAAGCTATATTGTAGTTAACCAATGTATCATAGTATAAATTCACCCGACCGATGCTACCTCCGGCTTCTGTCCACAATTGCTGCGGAGCGTTGGTTGTCAACGGAAATTGCATTCCCAAACGGCTTAACGTAACACCATTACCTTCTATTATCGTGCTGTTTGCTGTGTTGCTGTATGAAACAACTGTAGAACGACATCCGAGTACACCGATAATATCACCGGCTTCTACCTGGATGTTCATCGGGAAAATACCCGTTGGTGATCCGTTTTGAACGAGGAAAAGTGTTGTGAAATCATTGGTAGTAGCTGAATACAAAGGTGGAGCCGCATTGTTGAAACGAACGATCGCAATGCTTTGATTTCCTAAATCGGCTTCTGTAGGTACATCTGCTCCGGTGATCGTGAAGCAAGTAGGTGCTACAAACCAATAACCGCGTATATTTCCGCTAAAAGTTCCTGTTTGAGCAGGCATAGGCGCCTGAATTTGGGTTTGAGACCATAAACTGCCCGTAATGAGCAGTGAAATAAGTAGTAATAACTTCATAATAGATTCATTTTCGGCAAAAATACAACAAAAAAAACACCGACCAAAAACGATCGGTGTTTCAACTATCTAATTAAGTTCAGCTTACGCCAATACTTCTTTTACTTTATCAGCTGCTTCCTGCAACAATACCGCAGAATGCACATTCAATCCTGAATCATCGATGATTTTCTTTGCTTCAATAGCGTTTGTACCTTGCAAACGAACAATGATCGGCACAGGAATGTTTCCGATGTTTTTGTAAGCATCAACTACACCCTGAGCAACACGGTCACAACGAACGATACCACCAAATATGTTGATCAAAATGGCTTTTACATTCGGGTCTTTCAAAATGATGTGGAACGCTTTTTCAACACGCTCGGCATCGGCTGTTCCACCTACGTCAAGGAAGTTGGCCGGATTTCCGCCTGAGTATTTAATAATATCCATGGTTGCCATTGCCAAACCTGCTCCGTTTACCATACAGGCAACGTTTCCGTCCAGTTTCACGAAGTTCAGACCTGCTGCGTCCGCTTCTACTTCCGTCGGATCTTCTTCGGAAGTATCACGCATAGCCAGGTAATCCGGGTGACGGAACAATGAGTTGCCATCAAGGGTTACTTTCGCATCAACAGCAATGATTTTATTGTCTGATGTTTTCAAGACCGGGTTGATTTCGAACATCGAAGCATCACAACCTTCGTAAGCTGCGTATAGAGCGACAACAAATTTGGTCATTTGTTTGAACGCTTCGCCTGATAGACCAAGATCAAACGCAATTTTACGCGCCTGGAATCCCTGAATACCAACACGCGGATCAATCGCTTCGCGGTTGATCAAATGCGGTGTGTCATGTGCTACGGTTTCGATATCCATACCACCTTCGGTAGAATAAACGATGACGTTGCGACCCAATTCGCGGTCAAGCAACACCGACATGTAGAATTCAGAAACTTCTGACTCACCCGGATAGTATACGTCTTCGGCCAACAAGATTTTGTTGACTTTTTTACCTACACCGTTTGTTTGAGCTGTTTCAAGGTGTCCGCCTAAAATGCCTTTCACTTTTTCTTCGACCTGGTCAATTCCTTTGGCAAGAACCACACCGTGCGAACCTGTTTCGGCTACCACACCTTTTCCACGTCCACCTGCGTGAATCTGTGCTTTTACCACATACCAGCTGGTACCTGTATCTTCTGTCAGTTTTTTAGCTGCAGCTACTGCATCTTCAACTTTTTCAACTACAACACCGCGCTGAATGGCTACGCCGTATTTCTGCAAAATGGATTTACCCTGATATTCGTGTAAGTTCATGACAACTCTAGTTTTTTTTGGAGCGCTAAAGGTAGGAAGTATTCTTGAATTAAAAAGTCGAAGTCGGAGGGGAAATGATGAATTATGAGTGATTTAATTGTAAAGAGGCGATTCAATCAAAAATTACGGATTTGTAATGAAAAATTAGATCCTTTAAAATCTTGAATAAAGCCGAATGATTTTCCAATACTATTATTTGTTCATTCAGTGTTCCTTTTTAAATTCTTTATCCTTAAATTGTGTTGTATGACATCTGAAAATCAGATAGCTACAATTAACTCATTATTCACTTTAAGTTTCACTACTATGAAAACAAGACCGCTATTACTCAGCATTTGCTGTGCCTTTACTTTTTTTGGAAATGCACAAACAATCAACAACACCGGAGCACCGACATATCCGGGCACCCCGGTCGGAACGGCTTCACAGGTGCAAAATGCCATGAATAACCAACTCATGTTTCAGGGAGCAAGTGCTTTTTCAACACCTGTATTACAAAACAATATAAAAGTCGGGATCGGTTATTTTCCTTCAAATAACATCTTTGATCGTTTACATGTACATGACAACACTGCTTCTCCTACAGCCATGCGCTTTTCGAATACTGTCACCGGGATCAATACTGCCAGTGGTTTTCGTGTCGGCATCAATGGGGCTGGCGATGCTGCTTTATTACAGTTGGAAAACTTGCCGATGCGTTTCGCAACGAATGCCCTTGAGCGCATGCGCATTTTAGCAAATGGAAATGTGGGTATTAATAATACGACAGGTAACAATCGTTTGGAAATAACGAGTGGAGTCGGTAATCCTTATTTCAGCACCGGATTTAGCAGCGGATTGCGCTTGACAAACTTACCTTCCGGTTCGCTAATAATGCCTAATCCGGGTGCAGGAGTACTTTCGGTAGATGCTTTTGGCGATGTTATTTATGTTGCGGCAAACACTTCGCCATTTACGGCTGCCAACAATGGTTTAAGTGTAACCGGAACAACTGTTGAATTGGGTGGTTTATGTGGATCGGCAATTCCAGCCAGCTTGTTGAATGATCGGGAAATTCCAATGGCCGGTTTCAATTTCAGTTATACAATGCCGGCAGCTTCACCATCGCAATTTTTAATTGGTAATCCAACATGCACTCCCCTGTTTCCTACAAGAGTATTAATCAACAATGATTTTTACAATACGGCGAGTTTTACAAGCAGCATTCTTGCCAGCGCCACTCAGGTAGCTGCTGGGCGATTTAATTCCCAAAATCTAGGAACGGGTCCGGCGGTGGCTGTTGTTGCCCGTGCTTTAGGAAGTAATACATCTGCCAATGCAGTTGGAGTAGCTGCCAATAGTACAGGAAGTTTATCTTATGATAATTTAGGCGTAAACGCACCCACAGCCAATGCAACCCATGCTTCAATTGGGGTGAATGCTGATATTATGAACTCCACATCTCCCATTAATCAAGGTCATAATACGGAGATTTTCGGATCTACCGGAACTGCTAATAATACAGGGGCAAGTTTAACGGTTGTCACACCCGGAAATAACAATTTCGGTGTATTCGGTTTTGCTGCCGGTGGAAGTTTTAATGCCGGTATTTATGGTCAATCATCTGTTCTTAATGAAGTTTTGGGTGGTACCGATTGGGCTGGTTATTTCAATGGAAGTACTACAACGTTGGGAAATGCATGGGTTCTTTCTGATAAGCGATTGAAAAAGGATATCGTACCAATTAATGGTGCTATTGATATAATCAAAAAATTAAACCCTGTTACCTATTCCTTTGATCAGGAAAATCACACCAACATGGCATTGGCAGGAGATAAGCAATACGGTTTTATCTCTCAGGAAATCAAGGAAATTTTGCCTGAATTGACATCACCAATCGTTGTTCCAGCCAGCTACGATACTACGGGAAATGAAATCTCACCAAGAGAAGAGTATTTAGGACTCAATTACCAGGGTTTTACGGCAATCATGGTAGAGGCAATTCAATCACAGCAAAAAACGATTGAAAGTCAGCAACAACAAATTGATGAATTGAAAGCATTGGTTCAATCGATGGTTGCGAATGGCAATGTAAATCCTAGTATCCAAAACATTGAGTTAAGTGACAAGAATGCGATTATTTTGAACCAAAATGTTCCCAATCCATTTGCCGAAAGTACGGTCATTGAATATACCATTCCAATCGACTTCACCAAAGCACAATTGATTTTCAGCACAGTAAACGGCACAGTTATCAAAAGCCTCGACATCCTCACAAAAGGGAAAGGAACCTTGAATGTGTTTGCTGATGATTTAAGTACAGGCATTTACACCTATACCTTGGTTGTTGACGGAAGAACGATTGAAACAAAAAAAATGATGAAACAATAAGTTACATCAAATCACTTTTAAAAGAGCTGTTCAAACAATTGAGCAGCTCTTTTTTCAATCAATCTATTCCTGATTTTAAAATAAATCACCTCTCTCACCAAAGCTTTTCAAATCTGTGATTGTTTATAAAAACACAAACACATTTTTGATATGAAACAGATTTTATTTTTAGCAGCCGGGCTTTTCACAGCAGGCACACTTACCGCACAGCAATTGCCTAACAACGGCTTTGAAGACTGGCATCCGTTCTATGATACCGAAGCGCCCGATTACTGGGTTGGGACCAATCAGATGGTAATCGCAGGTGCATCGCCGGGAATAGACCCCACAACCGATGCGCACAGCGGAAACTACGCCGCCCGGTTTTCGACAATTGTGCTGGACCTTTTTGGCGAAGAAGTGCTTTACCCGAGTGCGATGTACATCAATTCCACACCTGAAACAGATGATGAAGGAACACCGTTTACCGGCCGGCCCGATTCATTGGTTGCCTGGGTAAAATACCTTCCCGGCGGGCAAAACCAGTTTCTCATTCGCGCCGATTTGCTCAAATACAATTCGGTATCACAAGAAGTTGAGATGATCGGAACGGCAGGATATATTGGTGTTGAAACAGGCAATACCTACACCCGGATTGCTTTTCCGTTTACCTACACTTCTCCCGAAACACCGGATACGCTCACATTGATCATTTCCTCGAGTATATTCGAGCCCACTTTGGCAAACACCGTTTTAGTTGTAGATGATCTCATACTCGTTACGAACGGTCCTGCCGGAGCTCCGGAACTGACAGCTGCAAGCATTGAAATTGCTCCCAACCCTGCAAGTGATGTGGTGAATGTTCGTTGTGAAGAACCTTTATCGCACATTGAACTGGTCGATTTGAGCGGGAAAACGGTTTTAAAAGTCGACAATCCCGGACCGACCACTCAAATCAATCTGAGTGAACTGGCAGCCGGAACCTTTATTTGTCGGGTGCTTACCACCGACGGCGCTGTATACCAGGAGCGCATTATCAAACATTAAAAAGCCACCCCTATCACCTGTAAAAGGTCGTCAGTCTCAGATTGGCGACCTTTTTCATTTGAATAACATACGTTCGGGAACGATTGACCATTTAACTACACAAATCTTTAGAATTTGAATTGCTGTGTATTTTCCGCCACGAATACACGAATGAAAATTACATGTGAATTTTAAACGAATAATGGAAACAAGTTTCCATCACAAATCTGTGAGAACCGCTTTAAGCGGTTCCATTCGACATAATTGGTACGTCGCACATCCTTCGTTCATTCGTGGCAAAAAAAGCGACGTCTATTTCGTATGTTTGCGCGACTTTCCAGGAAATCACTCCTTTCTAACGAGGAAAAACAACCAAAGTCAGTAGTTTTGTAACCAACTCCTGAAAAAAAAACAAGGGTTCAACCAAAGGTTTTATCCGGCACAATTGTTTATACCACTAGAAACTGTTTTTATCATGAAACAAATGACTTCACATACATTCACACCAAAGCATCTGCTGGTTGCAGCGTGGCTATTACTTGCTGTTTTTCAGCAGGCAAATGCACAGGAAGCAGATTCTACCGGAAACGATCCGAAATACTCACTCAGTTTGAGTTACGGAATCGGAGCGATGTTTTTTACGCCCGACGTTCAGTCGTACAGTGTCTACGATTTTGATTCCACGGTGATGCAGGGTTCAAGCACCCTGGAGGAATTAACCACCGACCTCAAAATCAAACCTTTTCTATTGAAGTTTGATATCAAAACATCTCCGAAATCGAGTTTGGGTGTCCAGTTGATTTACAACGGATTCACAGCAACGGGTATACGCATCGATTCGGTTTGGGTGCCTGCTTCGGGAACGCATACCATTACCGCAAAAAACACCAGTTATACCATGAACCGGATTCGCGTTCAGCTGACGTTCACAAAACACTTCTACCATAAAAACCCCTTGTTTGAAAGTTACTTCTATGTAGGATTGGGAGGAAGCAGAAAATACCGAAAGTATCGTGTGGGGAATGAACTTGAGAACTTTCAGGAAGCTCCGGTTTCGGGCACCGTGAATTTCCCGGTTTCCATCCGACTTGCTTACGGACTTCGTTTCCATGTCTCGGAACGCTCGAGCCTGCAAGCTGAATTCGGGTTCGGTGGCCCGCTTGTTGCCATCGGTTTGTCGACCAGATTTTAGTCACCCGTTTTTAATTACTGAGAAGTTGGAACTTGAATTGATAAAACAGTGTTTGAAAGAAGATAGAAGGGCTCAGGAAGCCTTCTACAAAATCTGCTATGCACGCTTTATCGGAACAGCCAACCGCTACGCGACCAATAAAGAACAAGCCGTTTTTTTCTTCAACCTTGGGTTTGTGAAGCTGTTGCTGAACCTCAAGCAATTCAATACTGACAATCCGTTTGATTATTGGGCAAAACGTGTGCTGATCAACACCATTTTAAATGAGTTGAAAAAGGAAAAACGTGAGCAGGAAAAAGTGCTGATTACGGATGATTGGAACAGTATTTCGGTGAATCATCACGAGGCGGAATATGAAGAAGAACTCATGGCAAAGATGGAACTGATCAAAGAAAAAGTGCAGTTTCTACCTCCAATGACGAAGAACGTGTTTAACCTCTACGCCATAGACGGTTACAAACACCATGAAATAGCAAGCATGCTGGACATCAATGAGAACACCAGTATGTGGCATTATTCGGATGCCAAAAAGAAAATTCGCAAACTGTTAGAACTTAATTAAGCGGCAGATGGAAGAAAACAATCACAATCAGCAAAACGATTCTATTCCGGAAGGATTGGAATTCAACGAAAGCTACATGACACAGGCTTTTGAGATGTATGATGCCGCCAAAAAATCACGTAAACGACGGTTGTTTATCTGGTTTTGGCGTTCCTCTCTGGGCTTTGCCGCCGTGGCAGGGATTTCTATTGCTGTTTTTTACGGTACACAAGAGCATACAATTCCGGGTCAAAACAAGCAACAAACAATTCGTCAAATTACTGGAGCCAGTACTTCTGAAAAAGCGGACCGTACTGCAGGACAGGAACAATCTGCTGATAGTCGGGCTGATAATCAAACCGGCAATCATTCACAAAAAGTGTCGACACAGACAACAACATCAGGTGTATCTTCCAACACTTCGACAGTTGACGCAAGAACTAATAACAACCGAAAAACAATTAAAAACCGTAAATCGACCGGTAGAAAAACAGGCAGAGAAATTCCTGTTGTGCCGGAAACCGCTTCGGCCGGACGTTTTCTTGTTTCGTTGCTGAGCAGCGCAAATTCACCGCTTTCTGAAATGACTACGGGCACGGATCGTTTCCCGGCAATCAACGCATCAACACCGGCCAGCGACAGCACGGCTCTGAGCCAGAACTCAACCAATCCCTTACAGCCACAAGATTCTACTGAAGTTGCCGATAGTGCGCTGGCAAACACCGTTCCTTTGGGAATCGACACAACCAACGTGCTGCCGTTTATCAATAAAAGTAATCACCATATTTACATGAATCTGGGTGTGAATACCTTGTTTGGAATTGCTGAGTTACAAAACCAATTCACGATGCGCGAATCGATCGGACTAGGATATGATTACACGATCAACAAGCGGTATTTCTTTAGTTTGAATGCCGAATACCATTCTATTTCGAAAATCAACTATTACCGTTATATCGGCGAAAACACCAAGAATATCACTTCGAGTACCTATTTTACCAAAACCACACTCAAGTACATTTCCATCGATCCGAAAATCGGAATTTACCTGGGTAAACGTCACCATGTAACGCTTGGTGCAGGATTGGACTTTTTACTGAAAGATAACGATCCGGGCTATGAAGTAAAAGGATATGCCGATGATGGAAGCAAAACTTCCGGGGATTATTATTCGACGTTTAATCCTGTTAGTTTCTATACCGGTATCGGTTATGGATTCCGGTTCTCGAAAAACACCAGTTTGTTTGCCACTTATCATTACGGCTTTTCGGATGTGATCAGAAACTCAGAATCCAATAGTACGTTTGACCGGAATAGCCGATTGCAATTATTGCTGAGAGTGAAGTTGTTTTGATTTCGGAACTAGTTGATACTAAATGGCAAGGTTGCTGAAATCAAAACAACTTCTCTTGAATAGCAAAAACTAACCTTAACTAACGAATTACCACTCTCAATGCCCATGCAGCTTCCACATCGAATCGATGTTGCGGGATGCGGCATCTGCATTGGCCTGATCGCGCAGGTCGGTCCAGATTTGATTGACACCCGCTTTGAGGGCTGTCGTTTCGTCTTCGTAGGTTTCCCACATAGCGCGCGGATCTTCGAAGTAGTGTTTGATGAAATTGGTGTCAAAATCGCCTGAGCGGAAAGCCGGATGTTTCATCACAAATTTCCCGAAATCGAGGGTGGTTTTCACACCTGAAATTTCATAGGCGTCGATGGCCAGTACCATTTTGTCCATGGCAGCTTCGCGCGTTTCGGCCCACACCACCAATTTGGCGATCATCGGGTCGTAGAAAATCGGAACGTCCATTCCTTCTTCAAACGCATCGTCAACACGTGCCAAACCTGTATTCGGTCTGCGGTAGCGGTGTAATGTTCCAATATCCGGGGTAAAGCCGTTCAGGGTATCTTCTGCGTACACACGCACTTCGATGGAATGTCCGTGAATGTGTAATTCGTCCTGTAACTTTGGTAAACGCTCGCCACGCGCCACGCGCACCTGCCATTCCACCAAATCCAATCCTGTGATTTCTTCCGTTACCGGATGTTCTACCTGCAAGCGGGTATTCATTTCCAGGAAGTAGAATTTCAATTCGGCATCCAATAAAAACTCCACGGTTCCGGCGCCTTCGTAATTACACGCTTTGCAAACTGCTACTGCTGCTTCGCCCATTTGCTTGCGCAATTCGGGAGTCAATACAGCACTTGGCGCTTCTTCGATTACTTTCTGGTGGCGACGCTGAATAGAGCATTCGCGTTCGAACAAATAAACGGTATTGCCCATTTGGTCGGCAAACACCTGTATCTCGATGTGACGTGGTTTGGTCACAAATTTTTCTATAAAAACGGCGTCATCACCAAACGAAGAGCGAGCTTCGCTTTGCGCCAGTTGCATTTGCTCTTCAAATTCTTCAACGTTGTTAACCAAACGCATTCCTTTTCCACCACCTCCGGCAGAAGCTTTGATCAACACCGGAAAACCGACTTCAGCAGCCACAATTTTGGCAGCGTCGACATCTGTGATGGCTTCATCCACTCCGGGAACCAGCGGCACATTGTAGCTTTTCACCGCTTGTTTGGCGCTGAGTTTATCGCCCATCAATTCCATGGCTTCGGGTGACGGACCGATAAATGCGATACCGGCAGCCTTTACTTTGCGGGCAAAACCGGCATTTTCCGACAAAAATCCGTATCCGGGGTGAATGCCGTCGACACCCAACTCTTTGCAATGCTGCAAAATGACGTCCTGCTGCAAATAGCTTTCAGAAGAAGGTGATTTACCCACATACACTGCTTCATCGGCTTCCAGCACGTGAGGCGCAGTGCGATCTGCATCCGAATAAACGGCTACAGTGGCAATGTTCATCTTTTTCAGTGAACGAATCACACGTCGGGCAATTTCTCCTCTATTGGCAACCAGGACTTTTTTCATGGACATTGTTGAATTTGCACAAAAATAGTAAAACCTGATCTGGTTTAACCACATAGAGCATATAGAAAATAGAGAGATTTTCGCGGAATTTTTTCGCCATCCGCCTCAGGCGGACAGAAAGAAAAAGGACAAATTTGACGTGGTAGAAAGAACACAAAGACGGACAAGGTAGTGTAAAAATCAAGAGACATTTTAGCATGTCACCTCCCTCAATCCCTCCTCAAGGAGGGAGGAAGAGCTATCTACTCCTCTTCCTTTTTAGAATCCGGATCTGGTTGCGGCTCGGGTAGCGTTGCCGGAGGATCTTTTTTCTCCTCGACCGGAGGTGTATCTGGTTTTGGAATGGCCGTTTTTTTGCGGCGTTTCTTCGTCTTTTGTTTTTTCTGTTTGAAGTCCTTCATATTATTGAATTCCTTCTGGTAATGCAAACCAACACCTTGTGTAAACAAGCCCTGGGTTTTATCCTGGATTACACTGTTGTCATTCGATTCGTTGAACAAATTCACCCGGAACGATCCGTCGTCATTGATCAGGTATTCGAGGCTCATATCACCAATGAGGTTGCTTTGGGTTTCGCTTTGCGCATCGGTTGAATTGGCGACACCAAAACTTCCTTTCAGCACCACGCGGCCCAGGTTTTTCTCAAAGCCCAGGGCAATATCCTGTCCGCCCTCCTTGTCGTCGTAAGCCAATCGGATATCCACATTCTGGGACCATTCTTCCAGCAATCCGTTGATTTGCTGCGTCAATACATCCGCGATACCACCGCCTCCCACAGTGTTTTGACCGGCCAGCGGCGCAAATTTCTTGAGCAATAAGAGCGAGAAAAACTGTCGTTGTAACTCATCCGGTGAAGCTTTTACACTTGCCAGAATGGTTCTTTCCGATTCCGTTGCTTTCGGCGCTTCAATGTCGAGGGTGATCAACGGATCATACAACGTTTGCGTAATTCTCATCACGCATTGCACTTCCTGATTCCCGGAAGAACTGGTATTGGTCACATCGGGGGTGATTTCATTGATATCGGCCCTGACAAGATTGTAAGCTACCAAATCCAATCGCGCATCCAACGGATCGCCCGACCAGGTAATGGTTCCACCTTCTTTGATTTTGAACGGTTGTTTGATCGGTCCGACCACAAAGTTGTAATAATTGTCTTTCCCCACAACGGTATAGACACCTTTCATTTTCAGGTCATTCAGATTATCCAGACTGATATCCAATCCTGCTTGTCCGTGCGAAACGATCTGGTCGCCGGTTTTCGGATTAAAAATAAGCCTTACTTCTGCTTCCGGTGTTACATCGAAATGCATATTAAGATTCAAACCGGTTAAATCAAGATCATGTTTTACACTGTCTTCATCTGTTTGTCCGGGAGGGCCAACTTTAATGAATTTCCCTTCTGCCAGTTCCGACTTACCATACATCGGAAGGTCTATCTTCGTACCGCTTTCGGTTTTCACATTCACGTTGATTTCCGTTTCCTTATCGGTAATGTAAATACTGGCCGTTCCCGTTCCGTAGGCACGTCCGTAATACGCATCGCCTTCTTTGTATTGGGTATTCAATAAAAGGAATCGTTCGATCGGTTGTGGTACTCCCCTGTAATTCAATTGCGAGTAGTCGTCTTCGATATTGAATTCAATGGCGCAGTTCCAATTTTCAAATTTGGTGTGGTTGATCGTTGCAGTAACGAAGGCTTTGTTGTATTCCTCATCCAGCAACGGCATATTATCAATGTAGAATCCTCCCGATTCACCATCGAACAGGATCGGACCACTCATTTTGTAACTGGTACCCAACAGTCCTACTTTTACATTTCCGTTTTCGAGGCGTAGTTTTCCGTCGATAATCGGGGCATCAACATCACCCTTAAGCGTAATGTCTCCTTTTATTTTTCCGCGAATATCGGTCAAAAGCGAAGGATCAATGAACGCATTGGCAAACTGCAGGTCCATTCCCTCAAACACCAAGTCAAAATCAATGTTATCGTGCTCTTTATATGGGAAATAATCGCCGGTAAAATAGAACGTTTCCTGTTTCAGGTACTTGAGATCGCCACTCATGGCAACGCTCTTGTTTTCATTGTTCCACAGTCCGGTAATGAATACATCTCCGATTGGTTCCTGTTTGATCACCAATCCTTCTACATTCAGTTTCCCTTCGGCTTTGACAGCAGTAAACGGTGTCGAGATTCTTACATCTCCGCTTACGTTCCCTTCAATGGCTACTTTGGTATTGATAAAGGATGAGAATTCGTCCAGGTGAATGTCGTTGAGGTTTAGTGTAACCTCATCTTCTTTCAGATCTGACAACACTCCGTTGATGGCGATGAATTGCACATCGCGCTCGAGCACAAGGTGATCAATTTCCAGTCGGTGATCAGCATAGATGAGTCGGGAGGAGTTTTGAATTTCCCACAGCTGATTTTTCACCGAGAAGAAGGATGGTTTGAGTTTTACATCCACACGTCCGCTTTCGGCCAGGGTTGTTCTCCACACAAACTGCGCCGGATTGGCCTGACCTTCGTTCCATTTAATCGTGGAATTGTAGATGTTGTCGGCGCCTGTGATGGCAAGATTTACATTATTCACAAACAGGGAATCGTTCACAGAAAAATACCCGGCTGTGACATTGGTTTTTACATTGCCCGCCAACAACGATTGGTTTACCGTAAGATTGCGCGCAATGATGCTGTCGTACATGATTTGGCCTGACGTCAGATCGATGGTTTCTTCCTGTTTCGGCGCATTGTAATGGACATCCAGGTGCGTGCCGCTGGAAATGGACAAGTCAGGAGCGAAAATCCGCAAGACATCTGTAGCGTTAAACACATCCACTTCTAAATCGAAGAAGGAGTTATCCCTGTTTTTGGCAGGAAAGGGTTTGTACTGAAAGTAAGCCGATAGCGGCTTTGACAGCATATTATTAATGGATTCATCAATGAATTTCGGACTCACTTTCCCCGTCACGGTAGCATTTGCAACACCGCTTTTTATTTCCACCCTGTCTGTTTGAGCGCCGCGAGTCAATGTCAGGTCCATATTCGGAATCACAATGGCATTGCTGTCTTCGTGATAGGACAACCGTTCCAGGGAAATAGTACCGTTGTAATTGGACAAGTCGGTGCCTTTGAAATTAATCGCAAAATCAGCAATGAGGCTGGTTTTTGGGTTTTTCGTAAAATTCAATATCCCGAGATCGGCTTTGGGCATCTGCACCGTAAAGTCATAGGATTCGCGGCCCTTATTGAGGTCGATCGAACCGTCATAGGTCAATTCAAGGTGCGGATCTTTTACCTCAATATGCGCCTCGAAGATCTTGTTGATGTAGGATCCTTCCGATACAACAATGTTGGAATACGTGTATCCGTTGAATCCGGCCGAATTGATCAAGCCATCGAGTTTCGTGAGACGGATCACATCTTTTTGGCCCACAACACCACTCATAAACAACGATCCCCTGACTTTGCCGTACATCGGGTCATCAATAAATTTGGCGAGGTTAAAGCTGTCAATCTTGACATCGTAATCGCTGTTGGCCGATCTGTCGAACGCATAACCACCTTCATCCAGCGCACTGAATATCAAACCATTGTCAAGGTGAACCGTTCCAAGTTCCGTACGCAATTGCTTGCTGGCCATCACAAATTCTGACCAGTAACCGATCAGATCAAGGTTCTTGACCTCAAAATAACCGAGGCGTTCAATCATCGGGTCAAACGAAATAAATTTCTCGACCGCATTATCCGGCAATCGCAGTGCTTTCACATCTTCCAAATCGATGTAAGCGTAGGAGATTTTTTCTTTCAGGAATGAACCGTCGAGCGATTTAAAATCGGGCAACAGTATATCGCCGCGAAGAATTGTTCGCTCGCCCGTTCGCAGGTCAATATCGTTGATTTTTAAGTTCTTTGTTTTTTGACGCAATCCGGCGCGGAGGTAAACTTTCTGGTACATTCCCTTCAATTGCGGGGCAAAGTAGGAAACGTCAACCATGCTCACTTCACTGGAATCGATCATGGCATCGAAGCTTACGCTGTCTTCAAACGAACGCATGTCGCTGAGTCCCGTCATCCGCAGGTTGAAACGCTGGGCATACACCCGCGAACGCGAGGTATTGATCTTTACATTACTGAGTAAAATACCGCGGTAGCCTATTAAACAATGAGCCTCCAGACGATTCAGAACGATACCGCATTTTTCGCTGGCGCTGAGTTGTTCAATATCAAAAGCAAAGGTTTTACCGTCCGACTCAAACTCATTGGTATGCAAAACAACGTTCCTGAAATCCAGGTGATCGTAATCCATCCCGAATTCGTTGTAGGTTTTGCGGTAATCGTCATAGGTAATATCGACCTGATCGATGTCGAGCGACCTCACGGTAACATCCATCGGTTCGGAACCCTTCTTTTTGGAACCGGAATTAAAATAATCAGCGATGAACGCGTAGTTGTAATCACCTTTTATCGAATCACGGCTGATTCCCACACGGCCATTGTTGAGGGCAATGTTTTTAAGTACCATTTTATTAGCACTCAGGTTCAATGATTGCAGCGTTACGTCGATAGAACCCAGTGATGCCAAGGTATCGCCGTGCTGATCGCGTACAAAAACGTCGTCGAGTGCAAGGCGGTCGAAGAAATAGATATCTACCTTGCCGATGTGGAGTTCAGTATCCAGTTCTTTGGACAGGTAATCGGTAGCCAATTCGGCCAGATAAGTTTGAAAAGGACTGGTTCGAATGGCGAACGCGACTGCAATAATTAGGATGAGCAACCACTCGAGGGTACTCCCAATTATTTTTGCCAGTATTTTCAGTATTTTCGCCATGCGTAATACACAAAATTAAAAAAACTTGAGTCACAAAAACGTCCTCATTTTAGGAATCGAGTCATCTTGCGATGATACTTCAGCTGCAGTTATCAAAAATGACACCATTTTATCGAATGTCATTGCCGGTCAGGAGGTTCATCGGTTGTATGGAGGCGTGGTACCCGAACTGGCATCACGGGCTCATCAGCAACAGATTATACCGGTGGTGCATGCCGCACTTTCTGAGGCTGGCGTTGGTTTGCAAGAATTAGACGCCATTGCGTTTACGCGCGGCCCCGGATTGTTGGGATCGCTGGTTGTGGGAACATCTTTCGCAAAAGCCACCGCGTTGGCGCTCGGGATTCCGCTGCTGGATGTCAACCACATGCATGGGCATATTTTAGCACATTTTATCAATTCGGGACAGGAAAAACCGTCATTTCCGTTCATTTGTCTCACCGTTTCGGGTGGACATACACAATTAGTGCTCGTTCGCGACTACCTCGACATGGAAATTATCGGGACCACAATTGACGATGCAGCAGGTGAAGCTTTCGATAAAACAGCCAAAATTATCGGGTTTCCTTATCCCGGCGGACCATTAATTGACAAGGCTGCAAAAGAGGGAAATCCGTTGGCATTTACCTTTTCAAAACCGCAGATCGATGGCTACAATTACAGCTTTAGCGGACTCAAAACATCGGTGCTTTACTTTTTGCAGAAAATGATGAAGGAAAACCCCGATTTTATTGCTCAAAACACCAACGATATTTGCGCTTCGGTGCAGCATACCATTTTAGATATTTTGTTCAAAAAACTAATTCTCGCCGCCAAAGATCTGAACGTAACGGACATTGCGATTGCCGGAGGCGTTTCGGCCAATTCGGGATTGCGCAGCCGCCTGAAGGAAGAAGGCGAAAAACGGGGCTGGCGGGTGTTTATCCCGAAATTTGAATACTGTACTGATAATGCCGCCATGATTGCCATTACGGGCAAATTTCTGTACGAAAAAGGCCAATTTGCCGACCAATCCGTGAGTGCATTGGCGCGCTTGCCTTTTACATCCCAACGATGAGCCACCTCCTTCCTCCCGATTTCGTAACCCGCGTTGAGCAGGATCCTTTTTTGGGAAACGCCTTACTCGAAGCCTTGGCTACCGAACCACCGACAGCCATTCGCCGGAATCCCTGGAAACAAAATACTTATTTACCTGTCGATCGCGCAATTCCATGGTCTGAAAATGGTTTTTTTCTTTCCGAACGGCCGTTATATACGCTCGATCCACTGTTTCACGCAGGAAGTTATTACCCGCAGGAAGCCGGTTCGCAGTTATTAGACGCCGTTTTAAAAGCACTTCCGTTGCCTGCTGAACCCGTGATCCTGGATTTATGCGCCGCACCAGGCGGAAAAAGCACCCTGATTGCTTCTTTTCTGAACAACACAGGTTTGCTGGTGAGCAATGAAGTGATCCAGGCACGCGCGAAGATTTTGAAAGAAAACCTCACCAAATGGGGCGCGACCAATACCATTGTCACCAACAACGATCCGGCTGATTTTGCCAGAGTTCCCAATACGTTCGACTGCATTGTGGTCGATGCTCCCTGCTCGGGCGAAGGCATGTTCCGGAAAGATCACGCAGCCCGCAACGAATGGTCACAAAACAACGTGGATTTGTGCGCTGCACGTCAGCGACGAATTGTTATGGACGTTTGGGACAGCCTGAATCCGGGTGGATTTCTGGTCTATTCGACCTGCACGTTTAACAGCCAGGAAAACGAAGAAAACGTGGCGTGGTTTGCCCGCGAATCGGATGCCGAGATTGTGCAACTTTCGTTGCCCTTTGTGAAACCCGACCGCAATGGAACAGGCTGGTATGCACTACCAAACGAACTGGATACGGAAGGATTTTACCTCTCGGTATTGCGCAAACCAGAAGGAAATACCCCAAAGCGAAAACCTGCTAAAAACTTGAAATTACAACTGCTCAAGGACCGCTCGATCGCCCAACCGTTTATTACCGGAAACGATCTTTCGCTCATTCAATGGCAGGATTATGTGTTTGCCGTTCCGAAAGCTTTTGAAGAACTGGCGTTTCATTTACATCAGCAATTGCGTGTGATCAAATTGGGGACTGAGTTGGGTGAAATTGCCCGCAAAGGATTGATTCCACATGAAGCATTGGCGCTGAATCCGTTTATCCGAAACGCCGGATTATCAACCATTGAACTTTCTAAAGAACAGGCACTTTCCTACTTACATGGTGATACTTTTCAACTGGAAGGTTCACACGGTTTTCAACTCATGACTTATCAAAACGAACCCTTGGGCTGGATCAAACATTTGGGGAACCGGTTCAATAATCTGTATCCGAAGGAATGGCGGATCAGGATGGACGTTAAATGAATTGATGTTGTAGAGGCGAGTCGCGTCTCGCCTCTTCAACATCACATTATTATGCGGTTCCAGTCTTGGTGGCAAGTTGGTTTCGCCTAACATTTCAAGAATATCGATTTCAATATTGCGGCAAATGGTCGAGATTGGTGTGTCATTTAATCCGTTGTCAAATGGATTTTCACTGGCTTCACCGATTTGTTCCATCGTCATAAACACCCACGAAATCAGCGTTGTAAACGGAATGGTCAACCAAATTCCGTACTCACCAAATTTGCTCATTTCGTTGATTAGTCCGAAAGGCAACAACAGGATGAATAAGTTCACGAAAATGCGACTGAACAAACTGTATTGACGGAACAAAGGCGTTGTTTTGATACGTTCGCAACCACCCTGAAGATCGTACAATTCACCCAGTAAACGCGTAAGGTCACTGTGTTCGTATTCATCAATAATGCCGTCTCGTTTGAGTTTCAGCACATTGGCAAACTGCCCTTGCAGTGCCAGATTCGCAATGTTTCCTTTATGCTTGATTTGCTCAAACAGCTCTTTTTTATTCATGTCCGCAAACAGCGCCTCAATGGCTGCATCAAACTCTTTTACCTCATCCAAATTAGAAATCACTTGCCGGTGATAATCCTCACGATTGGTAGCCCACGGAATGGTTTTGCGTAATTGCAAACGCACGAGATTGATATAGGCGATGTGTTTAAACAAGAGGTACTTTTGCTTCTCTTTATCATCCACGAGCGAAAGGATAGAAGCCGTTAGCGTGCGGCTCACATTCGTGAAACCTCCCCACAACTGGCGCGCTTCCCACAAACGATCGTACGCCTGGTTGTTTTTGAAACCCACATAAAACGCAACGGCCGTACCAATCGTAGCGATCGGCAAAAACGGAACCGCGATAAACGTCCAATGCAATAATTGATAAGCACAGGTAACAGCAGTACTGAGAATGGCCGTTTTGATCAAATTTTTTCGGGCAAAAACCCACATAGCGCGGATGCCCATTTTTTTTCCGATGTACATTTCTTGTCCGTTGAGTTAAAACCGATAATGGAGCAACAAATGTAAAAATTTACGGGAATCAGCTACCACTGTGCTTTTTTGATTAACCACATAGGCCACATAAGGAAACATAGAAACTGAAGAACTTACAAAACTATGTTCTCTATGTGGTTAAACTATTTTCTCTGATTGGTTTACGCTTTCTTCACCGGTCGGTAAAACGTCATGGTACCCTTGGTTTTATTGGCAAGATTGAAGTCGGTGACTCCCATTTTGCGGCCGTATTGACCGGTATTCTGATGAATGAACTGCAAATCGCCCGGACCGTTGACTTTGTAAACAATGGCAGTGTGGTGGTAAAACGATTCGGAATAACCGCCATTTTCGGTTTTGACTACCATTTCAACTTCTTCAAATTGCACGATGTCGCCTGGTTGAATGCATTCTTTCGTAATATCGATTTCCCGCCCGAACGCATACAATCCGTCCCAGTCAGCGTTGACTTTATTCAGCGCCAGTTCGGCTGCATCCCAACATTCACCACGGGCTATTTTCTTCCCGATATACGGTTTCAGCGCATCTACAATGGCTTGATTCAACGCAGGAACTTCTTTACAAGGCGCCGCAAATTGCTGAGCACTGGCAAATGAACAAACGAACAGAAAACAGAAGAGTACTTTCATAACATTAAAAATAGAGCTTTAAATACAACAAAAACAATGCCTAAGTAAGGGCGACTCGCGAGTCGCCCTTACTTAGGCATTTCTACAAAGCTATCTGATACTGCAACACCATCATTCCCTTCCGTGCTGTTTGCACGTATTCTCCCGCCGGATTGGCTTCAAAAATCGGTCGCGATTGGTAATTCAATGAGATTTTACCGCTGTTGTTATTGTGGATCAACCAATTGACGCCACCTTCGAACATGATCATTGGATCGTCGAGTTTTTCCAACTGCGAATACTGAACCGAAGCATACGGTTGTAAGGTTCCGCTCCCGCCCAGCAAATCGTCTTTGAATTTATATCCGACTTGCGAAAAGATCGTTTGTCCGGTTCCGATCATCGGGAAAGCAACTCCGGCTCCGTTGAACGTTCCGTTGGTACCAGTTCCGGTAGCAGGATTCATCACGCCGTTATTGCGCACATAATTCGGCCCCAGGTCAAAATCATTGAACGCCACATAGGCTGTAACTGCTCCGCCATTTTTGGTTACCGGCATGTCCAGGAACACATCGGCGCCCAGCAACAACATATCCGTACTGGTGGTGCCACCGGCCGAATTGAGGTACCACATCGCATCTTTCTGGTGAATAAATCCGACACCGAGGTTTAGGATTTTCTTTTTGCCAAGATACGTTCCGGTTGTATACGGCAAAGTGTTGTTTTCCTTGTCGAAGAATTGCCAGTATACATAAGCTTGCGATTGCAATTTGGGTGCTGCCATCGAGAAATTGGCGTCTGCAGAGATTGCCGGAATGGTCGTCAGTGAATTTTGGGCCGACATCGGCGAGGTAATCGCCACGCGGTAATCCAGTTTTCCGATCTGACCTTTTGCATAAATGGATAGTTTCCGCAGGAACTGATCGGTAACGCCGTTGGTCACCTGTTGGTAAAGCGGTGCATCTACGCTTAAAATAGAAGCAACTCCCGGCGAAGCATAACGCGACATTCCGCTCCAACCGGTCAAACCGCCACCTAAACTCAATTGCGGCGCGACTTTGTATTCAACGATCGCATCGTGAAAATAAGCTCCGGTATTGCGTTTGGCGAGGAAATTGAAATTGTTCTGACCAAATTGCGTGTAGAAAAAAATGCGATCGGTCAACTGGCTCCAAAGCGAAAACCGCAAGCGACGAATGCCAATATCGCCATAAGCGTTTGTGGGTGTGTCATAGATTTTCGAGTCCGGATTCATCTCTGAATACCGTGCCCAGATCTGAGCCGTTGCGGTTGCTTTGATGTAATGCGACCCCGAAGCATTGAATTTATACTTGAATTCGGGAATGACCAGTTTTGAGGTGTCTTTCCAGGTTTTTTGTGCCGTTAATCCCTGAGAAAGACATAGCGCTGCTGCACTTAATATGATTTGAAATTTCATGATGTATTGATTTAATAAACTTAAAAATGATGGAGCTGAATTTAAACCGCCGGTCCGTCAATTTTTAGTTGCTGGTACATCATCCATTTTGGAAGTGTTTTTCCTTTTTTGCCACAAACAGAAGCCGTTTTTTGAGCGCTTTCTGTGCTGATAAATGTGTTTTCCGCTGGCTGTTTTTCAAGCGCCAGGTAATAGGAACCGCCACCAATGAGTTCATCATCGGTATCTTCATCGGCATCACATTCGGCAACTTGCTCGGTAATTGCTTTTTTATTGGGCTGGAATTGTGGTCTGCGTTTTTCAAAAAATCCGGCAAAGATCAAAGCAATCGTTGCTAAAACGAGTATGCGTTGTATCGGCCAAACCGGTTTTTGAATCATACATGCGAATGTACAGCTAGTTAAGCGGTTAATGGGAATTCAAGTTGTTAAAACTTTCGAAAATGCTTTTTTCTACCACAGATACCGTAAGAAATAGCACAAGATAATTCCCACGAATGCACGTCCGCCTAAGGCGGATGCGTGCCTAACGGACACGCTATGGGTTGGTATTATTTCCAGCTATTTATAACATATGAATGCAGTATAATTGTCAGCGAGTGCGTTAGCCGAGCAAAAATTCGTGCATTCGTGGGAAAATAACGTCTCGGCTAGCCGAGAGCAAATCTTTAATTAAAGTTTGGGGTAACATACTATTTCCTGAACAATTCCACCATCGGTTTGCCGGTCATCGCATTGGGGCGCTGTACCTGCAACAAATGCACAACCGTAGCTGCGATATCCACAATTTCGTAAGGCGTAAACACTTCCTGCGCGGGAACACCGGCCCCATAAAACAATACCGGAACGTGCGTATCGTAGTTAAATGCTGATCCGTGGCTGGTTCCTTTCCGTGCGCGTTCACTATCGACCGATTTGGGCAAATAACCTGGCTGTAGCAGGTAAATTACATCCCCGCTTCGCTCGGCGTCGTATCCTCTTCTCACCATTTCAATCCAGTTATCGCCCATCATTCCGGATTGTAATTGTGTTTGTGTATAAACGGCTTTCACACCGTCCCACAAGCGAATTTGTTCCTGTATAAAAGTCAGAAACTGTGGTTTCAATTCGCTGGAAACGTAGTCCGCTTTCAGGTACACATTGTTGTTTTCAATGCGGTCGATGATATCGGTTTGAAACTCGGCAATGGAAGCTTTGCGCAAATCGGCCAGCAACGTATCTTCAAACACATAACCGCCCGGCAATTGGTGATCGGTTAAGTATTGCGGCACCGGAACCACAGCGTGATCGGCCGTGAGGAAGAATACATAATTGCCCTTTCCGACTTGTTTGTCAAGCGCTGCAAGCAAACGTGCTATTTCCTGGTCCAAGCGCAGGTACATATCTTCCATTTCCAATGAATACGGTCCGAATGCGTGTCCAGCAATGTCGGGAGTGGAGAAACTGATCGTGAGCATATCCACTACATCGTCTTTGCCCAATTGTTCGCTTTGCAAGGATTGGATCGCGAAATCAGCTAAATACGTATTGGCGAAAGGCAGAACCGTAAAGAGTTCCAATTGATCTTCGGCAGGCAGTTGTGTAAAATTGTAGGGAAAAGTTGCCGTTGTTTTTTCGCCGATCAATTGCTCGTACGGAGAATCATCGAAGCTTCCATAAGTATACGTGTTTTGTGGTTTCAAGAGGTTCCATTCCTGGTTCATGTAATTCTGAACAGGGTGCACTGCATGAAAATCATCGACCCATTTCGGAAGCTGAGTCATGTAAAACGAACTGGTGATGAATTTTCCGGTCAGGTAGTCGTACCAATAAGATCCGTTGGACATGTGCCCGCCTGGTAAAATAGCGCTGCGGTCTTTGATGGAAACACTCACCACTTTTCCTTCCGGATAGGTTAATTTCAACTGATCGGTAACGGTATTGGCACGCAGGAATTGAGGCGAACATTTACCATAATCGCTGGTGGTTCCAACAGAAGTCATGGTTGTATCTCCAACGCAATTTGTCATTTTATCGAAAGGCCGGTGAAACCAGTCATTGGCTACAATTCCGTGATTGGCCGGTGTGGTGCCCGTGTAAACCGAAGCGTGGCCGGGACCGGTATACGTAGGAACGTAATTGTACGTGACATTTCTGAAATGCGTTCCTTTCGTCATGAGTTTGTTGAACCCGTTTTTCCCGAATTGCTCGTTGAAACGGAACAAATAATCGTAACACATCTGGTCAACCACAACGCCTACCACCAGTTTGGGTTGCTGTTGTTGTGCGATTCCGTTAAATACCGAAAAGAGGCTGAAAAACAGCAGGGTTGCGAGCAATTTCATGCGTTGAATTTGAAGATGTGCAACAAAACTAATGGTTGATCGGGATAAATAGCGAAATTTGCAATGAAATTTTAGTGAACATGCTTGGATTAAAGTTGCCAACCGACCCGCGCTGGGTAAATATCGTAGAGAAAAACATTCAGGAAATTCTGATCGATCACGCGTATTGTGAGCAAAAAGCCGCCACAAATGCCATTACGATTATCGTGAAATTTCCGGAATACCCGGATGTGGTGCAGGCAATGACCGAATTGTGTCGCGAAGAAATGGAACATTTCGGAATGGTGCACACCAAGCTGATCGAACGCGGTTATGAATTGGGCGTTGAGCGAAAAGACGCTTACGTAAACGACTTGCTGGAATACCTGAAGCAAACCTATCCGGGCGATTCGCGCGTTAGTTTCTTTGTCAACCGCATGTTGTTTTCAGCCATGATCGAAGCCCGGAGTTGTGAGCGTTTTCGCTTATTATCCGAAGAGATCAACGACGAAGACCTGCGTGTTTTTTACCGAAGTTTAATGGAAAGCGAAGCACGTCATTATACCGGTTTTCTTCAGTTTGCCCGCAAATACGGCGAAGGTATCGATGTGGAAGCACGCTGGCAGGGTTTTCTAGCATTTGAAGCCTCGTTGATGGGGAAATACGGGAAGGAGGAGACAATCCATGGGTGATGCTGGATGTTGGATGCTTGATTTTTGATTGACTTTTCTTAAAGTTTTCAGGTCTATATTCCAACACCACGATGTGCTGGTTTCCTGTAACTTCATCCAATATTAAAATCGAACATCAACGTGGTATTTACTTAAAACCTAATCCAACATTAAAAATCCAACATCAAAAATTTCTAGAGAAAGAAGTTATTCATCTCTTTCAACACCTCATCTTTTTTCTGGCGTGAAATCGGAATGCTATGCCCCGAAGTCAATTTGAGCGCCCCGCCGTCTTCTTTGACGTATTCCTGCAGGTAATTCATATTGATGATAAACGATTTATGGGTTCGCAGGAACACCCGGTCGCCTTCCAGTTTATCGGAAAAATATTTCAGTGGCCGCGAAACGAGCACCTGTTTTCCATCGTTCAGGTAAATGGTGCAATACGAACTGTCGGCTTCCATAAACACAATCACATCCAGTTGAATGAACCGCAGCCCGTCGGAAGTCGGAACGGCAAGCTTGCGTTCGGAATGTCCGTAATGTGCCATCCATTGCTGAATGTTGGTTGCCTGATCGGCAGAAGTGATCGATAACGCGTGCCCAACAGCTTCTGCAAACGCATCCGGATCAATGGGTTTCAATAAATAATCAAGTGCGTGGTAACGAAACGCCTGAACAGCATAATTATCAAAAGCAGTGGTAAAAATAACGCTCGATTCGAGGTCTTTGAGGTTATCCATGAGTTCAAATCCCGAACCATCACCTAAATTGATATCCAGAAAAACAATGTTCGGTTTCACGGTACGTAGCAATTGCAATCCTTCTTCCTTGCTGGCAGCTTCGCCCAAAATGACAATTTGTGGAAAATAACGCTCAAGGTATTTACTGATAATCCGGCGGGCATCAAACTCGTCGTCAATAATCACGGCAGTATGTGCGTCCTGAATAGAAGTAAGATCCTGTTTAATTTGCGTCATAAGCTGGTATGCGTTTAGCTTCGTTATCGTGTGCTTTATTAACCCTTTCTTTTACTGAATATTGCCTAAAGTAATAAAGTAACCTTTGATTCGTTACATGTTCCCCACTTCTATTCACTCCGGATAATGATGCAAACCGGGCGATAAAACCACCGGAATTTTCAATAACACCATCGTACCCAGTGCTTTACCATCTTCTTCCAGATCAATGGTTTCGATTCTGAAATGATCACCATATTTCTGCTGGAAAGCGGCCAATCGTTCTTCCGTAATTTTGGTTCCGTACGATGTACGACCGCTTTGCTGTGATTTGCGACTTGCCACTCTTCCGATTCCATTATCTTTCACAATACAGGAAAGCTGCTGATCCTTAATGGATTCAAAGACAACGGTGATTTTTCCGCCCGAATCGAGTGATTTAAACCCGTGCAGTACCGCGTTTTCAACAAAGGGTTGAATCAACATAGGAGGCACACCACACGACATTTCCTGTGACGTAAGCAAACACGTCAGTTCTACCTCAAACTTTTCCTTAAACCTCATTTGCTCAAGCTCCAGGTAACTTTTCAGGGTTTCGATTTCACTTTCAATGGAAATGTACGGTTCACGCGAGTTGTTGAGGGTTTGACGAATCAGGTACGCAAATTTCAGCAGGAACCGCTCGGCTTTTTCATTTTCCTCATAAATGAGAAAACTCTGAATGGAATTGAGTGAATTGAAGATGAAATGCGGATTCATTTGCGCTCTCAATGCCTTGTGTTCCAATTCATTGATGGTTTTTTGTAATGCATGTTTGCGTTTTACCTGGCTGATTCTCACCCGAAAAGCCATAAGGATCAACAAAAGTCCCAGCATCACCATGGTAAGGATAAAGTACCAGGTGGCATAAAAAGGTTGCAATACGGTAAATCGGGCAATCACCGCAGGCGATGACCAAACACCGTTTTCATTCCGGTAACTCACCTCCAGTGAATAATCTCCGCCATTGGGTTTCGACAACAACAATTCACCGGTAGACGTGGTGAGCCATTTTCCGTCCGATTCATAACGGTAACGAATGTGGCGGTTTGAGCCTGTGCGGAAATTGGTGGTGCGAAGAATCACTTTGATGTATTCGCGGTTTGAGCCTATCGTGAGGCGTTTTCTGAACCGACTGAACGATTCTTTATCGGTTTCAATCAATTCCAACTTTAATTGTCCCTGCACGATGCCGTTGTTCGAATAATTTTCGGGGGCGGTAGCAAGTCCTTTTTTGGTGCCAATCCAAGCCGTTCCGTTATAAACGTAAATGGCATTGATCTCATTCGACGGCAACCCGTGGTCAATGGTCATTTGGGTGATTTCAAGGCGGCCATCGGGGTGTTTCTTGATTTTATTGAGTCCTTTGTTAGAACAGACCCACAAATTTTGATCGGCATCCAGATACACCCGGTTGATGTTGTTATCCAACAATCCCATGGCTTCGGTTAGTTGCCTCGTGACCTTGTAATTGTCCATGAAATAAACACCCTGGCCTCTGGTAGCAACAATGGTTCCCCAATGATCGGTGTAATCCAGATCGGTTACACGCGTTCTGAACAGTTCCCGTTCAAGGTGATCAATGGTTAGTGAGCCGTCTTTGACTTCAAACAACCCATGGACATTTCCAACCAGTAACCGGCCTTCTTTGTCTAAAGTCAGGGCTTCCAGGTACCGCTGCACATATTTACCCTTATCACCCATGAAAGTATAGAGAATCTCTATTTTTCCATTATCGTTGATGCGCCCGATGGTTGTTTTAATGAATAAAAACGAATGCGGCGAATCGATAAAATAATCTTTGAACCACGTTGCCTTGTACCCTTTTTTCCCTTCCAGCGGAATGAGCGCATCCATACCATGCGAAATGTATAGTTTGTCGCCCAGAAAAGCAGAACGCCTGCAATAGGTAAGCATATCGGTCACCGTCCAGCTACTGTTCAATTCCAAATAAGCATTTGCATATCCGAGAATCACATTTGACTTATACCCGTTGACATCCACGCAGTTTAGCATATGCGGACTTTGCTTTCCGTCGTGGTACATTCCTACCGCCAGGCCGGGAGCATAAAACACACCATCTTCGAGCGTGGTAAACCAATAACCGCCTTCGTTATCGCGCGCAACCGATGTAACGGAATAGCCCTCCAGAAACGTATCCGTACCGTAGCGCTTGTCTCCGAAATGCTTAATTGGTTTTCGCTTCACTCCGTTGATCGTTCCAAACCACATGTAATCTTCATCGCCACCAAGGAAAATGAGGGCCTTGAAACTTTCACGAAGCTTGGGATTAAAAACCGATATTACTTCTGTATTCCACTGTACAAAAACATCTTTTTTAGTGGGAAACAATGAAAAACGATCAGAAGCAGCAAAATCGCCAAGGTAGGTTTTCTTCTTCCCATCGATCAAATAAGCCTGTGGATATTCCCCATCAGACCGCGACCCCATGAATCCCCACTGATCGCCCATTTTGATAATCTGATGCCCTTTTTCCTGGTTTTGAGCGAGGTCATTCGGATAAGTAGCTTTGCCATTGGCTGAAATATGGATCATTCCCATTTGCTGGGCACTGTAATACAGGTTTCCTTTCCGGTCAACAACCAGCGATTTATAGGTCGTAACCCTGTTTTTTAGGTACTTGCGAATGTGGTGATTGTACTTGTAAGGCTGAATGCGTTTTCCATCCCAATACGAAAGCAAACCATTATAGGTCACAAACCACAGTTTCCCGTTCGGGTCCTGATACGTTTTAAAGACCACATCATCCGATAGTCCGTCTTTCTTCGTAAACACCTTAAACCGGTAACCATCGTAGCGCACCACCCCGCGATCTGTACAAATCCAGATATAACCGTCTTTGTCCTGCTGCACAAAATAAGTCTCTGAACTTGGAAAACCCTCTTCGATTGAAAAATGGCGAAAGTTTGGCCGGAATGTTCCGTTGGGAATAGCCAAAAGCGATAACGGAAAAAGCAGTAGCACCAACACCTTCAACAAACGGAGATTCATGGCAGTACGCAGTAAAAACCTGCCCGGCCACGGAGTTTGAAAAAAGCTGATTTCCCGATACATCCCTGTAAAAGTACAAGGAATGTTGAGAATTCATGAAACAACTGCTGATCTGTTTTCCCGCTAAAAATCATTACCTGCTGTATCTTAGCGCGTTGAAACGACTTCGCAGACAACATCATTTTCAAAAAAAACAGTACTTTCGGACTCCCAATCAACAGTAAAACATGTACAAACTGGTTCTTTTCTTTGTTTTCACGACACTTTATGTCATCACCAGTTCGTTTGTTGTTTCCGATGATACTACACAAAAACCATCAACGATCAAAAGACGTGCTTTTAACACCAAACACGTGATTGTGCTGGTGATTGACGGTCCCCGTTGGTCAGAAACCTTCGGTGATACCAGTTGCAGCAACATTCCGCGAATGGGTAAAGAAATGCTCCACGAGGGCGTTTTGTTTACCAATTTCAAGAACAATGGCACTACGGAAACCAATTCGGGCCACACGGCTATTGTGACCGGGGTTTACGACAAGGTTTCCAACAACGGGAAAGAAATCCCGAAAAACCCTTCGATGTTCCAGTATTACCTGAAAGCGTCGCAATCTGACCGCAACGAAGCTTGGATCGTCAGCAGCAAAGGAAAACTGGAAATTCTGGGCAATTGCAAGGATAAAAAATGGTGGAATACCTACATGCCTTATACCTATTGCGGCCCGAACGGTAACAGCGCCGAATACGTTGGCGATAAACTCACCTTTGCCCGCGTGAAGGAAGTGATTGACCTCCACACGCCTAATTTAATGCTGATCAACCTCTTGGAAGCCGATGTTCGCTGCCATGAAAACAAATGGGACGAATACCTGAAAGCACTGAAAAACTGCGACAATTACGCTTACGAACTGTGGAATTACATCCAGGATAATCCTGAGATGAAAAACAACACTACGCTGTTGATTACCAACGATCATGGTCGGCATTTAGACGGTCGCAGAACCGGATTTGTGAACCACGGTGACGGTTGCGAAGGTTGTCGTCATATTTCCCTACTGGCTATCGGCCCCGATTTCAAAAAAGATGTGATCGTTAGCAACGAAGGCGAATTGATCGATTTGAGCAAAACCATTTCGCTCCTGCTTGGGTTTGATATGCCGACTACGAAAGGACGGATTTTGACAGAACTGTTTTGATTCCAAACGGATTTTTGATGCTTAATTTTTGATGTTGGATGAAAATCCACTTCATAATTAATAATTTATAATACTTTCAAAAGTCAAGCTAATCAAGGTTTCCACAATCGTTCTTTCACCAAAACCTAATCAAAAATCAAGCATCCAACATCAAAAATCACCTTCGTAATGAACCTTTTTTGGTCGACTGAGTAATACTGCCGAACTTTCAGAACATTGGTGCACCGGTTCTCTTTAAAAAAACGATTTGTTATGAAACCTGGAATAATTCTTTTTTGCCTTTTCCTTGCATTTGCAGGCATGGCCCAAAAACCCGAAACAGTATACGGAATTGCGAAAGAACGTCGCGAAGAAAGCTGGTACCTGACCCAATTACAAGGTTGGAAAAAACTACTCGATGCTGACAAAACCAATGCCGAAGCCTGGTACAACTACTACAAAGCCAATCGTGCCTTGCGGAATATTTCCGAATCGGATGAAGCCCGCAAAAAATACAGTGAACTATGTACACAGATTGTCAACGATGCCTATGCGACGATCCCCAATTCATTTGAAGCCAATCACCTGAAATGGGCCGAAGGTGGCAACGATGAAAGCCTGTTCAGTTTCCTGAAAAAAGCAAACGAGATCGATCCCAATGATATACGCGCTTATGAAGACCTGGCAACATATTACGAAACGCAGCACAACAAGGCCGAATACCACAAATTCAGCGAGTTGATGTACCTGCACAATACCATGCACCCGTCTATGGTCAACTGGGGCTACAACATGCTGGCCGGTTTGGACCAAAATACCATTCTGTTTACCGCCGGTGACAATGATACCTACAGCGCCTGGATTGTTCAGGAAGGCAAAAGTTTCAGAAAAGATGTGCGCGTGATCAACCTTCACCTGATGATGATCGACAAATATCGCAATCAATTGTTGAAAGAATTGGGGTTCCCGCCATTGGCACTAAAAACGGATCCTTTAACAAACGGAGACAAGTATGAAGAAAACCGCGCAAAAGTCCTGGATCATTTTTTAACCAATTCTTCCATCCGGCCAATTCATATCGCGGTTTCTGCGATGCATTCGATCTCCAACGAAAGCTGGAAGGAAAAACTCTACCTCACAGGACTTACTTACAAATACTCCGAAGAATCATTCGATAATATCTCCGTGATTGTGCGTAACTACGAAAAACGCTACCTCACCGATCACATGAAACAGTATTTTTCATTCGGAATGGGCGAAAAAGTAGCCGATCATCTCAACGGATGTTACGTGATCTCGCTTCTCAAACTCTATGAACATTACGTAGCAAGCGAACAGGAAAGTCGTGCCGCTGAAACCAAACAGTTGTTGATCGACGTTAGTAAAAAATCGGATCAGGAAGCCGAGATCAGTACCTATATTGAAAGCATAGAAAAAGCTAAGTAAACGTTGGGCATTTTCCATAAGCATATTGTCCAATACACCGACGAGGAACTGATGAAGGAAATTATCCGGAGTCATTCCTCGTTGGCTATTACTGAGCTGCACCGCCGTTACAGTAAAAAGCTGCTCGGCTACTTTATCAAAATGCTGCAGCGCGATGCCGAAACGGCCAACGATTTTGTGCAGGAACTGTTTCTCCGTATTCTCGAGAAAAAACACCTCTACGATCCGGAGAAAAAATTCTATACCTGGCTGTTTACAATTGCTTCCAACATGTGCAAAACGTCGTACCGCAAAAGTCCGGTGGTGTCGCTTTCACCCGATGGACATGAATTGCAGCAACATACCATGGATGGTGAAGATCTGGCTGAAAAGAACCGTTTCAAAGAGTTACTGAAAGAAAGCCTCGAACAACTGGAACATCACCATAAAACCGTTTTTGTATTGCGGTACATGGAGCAATTCAGCCTCAACGAAATCGCCGATATTACCGAAACATCGCTCGGAACGGTGAAATCGCGGTTGTTTTATGCTACCAAAAAAATGACCGAACACCTGAAAGCATTCGACCCGACCAACGAATCAACATTTTTTAAATTGAACTGAGATGGATAAGCATTTAAACAACACCGAAGAACGATTGTTTGATCTTTTGGATCAGAAAGACTTCGACCAACTCACCCCCGAAGAACAGCATTTTGTGGAAACTCATTTTTCACAGGCGGAGTATCGTTTACAGCGCCAGATGATCCTTGAATCGGGCACCTTGTATGAAGCTGTTACGGAAGCTCCGCCGTTGGTAATTCCGTCAAAATCGTCTTTCATGGGGACAACCATTCCCTTGTACCAAGCTCTGATTGGTATAGCGGCTACAATTGCCTTGTTTTTGTCTATTTGGCCAAACCAAACGGAGAAAACGGAAACCTCCGGGAATAAACCGGCGTTGAGCAAAACGGATACCATCATCCAAACCAAAATCATTCGCGATACCATTATCCGCTACAAAAACTACCGGAACGGGAATCATTCACCACAAACCAACAGGTCGAATGACGAACAATTCCTGGCAGCCCAAATTCGTTTACTGGAAGCCAATTCGGTCCAGTTACCCGATATTATCAATGAATTGAATCGTCCTGCGGGCAATTCACTCAGAAACGATCCCGCTTCTGAACGCTTGCTGAAAAGCACGTATCAGTCGGATGCAAGGTGAATTAAACTACTAAAAATCAGAAGGTAAACCCACTTCCCCCTTTGGAGGGGGATTGAGGGGGAGGATACTTCAGTACGATGACTGTTAAAAATTAGAACATTCCCGCTTTTTTGACTAATTTGTGCAACCAAAAGGCAAAGCATTACTTATTTCCAAAACAATTGCTTCATGCGCACATTCGTAGTTTCTCTCTTTTCTACCCTTGCCGGTGGATTATTATTTGCACAACAAAATCCTCAATGGGAAAGTGAAATGATCGCTTTCGAACAAGACGATCAGGAACAGGTCATTATGGGCGCTGCTCCGATTGTTTCCGGTGTGTGGAACAATTTACCCCAACCGCAATTCTGGCGTCAAATCATGTTGCTTTCCCCCGATTCGGTATTGGTAAACATTGCTTCGAACAGAAAAGTGGTGGCCAAAATGTCGAACCGTATGTGGCAGGCACAAAACGATACGCAAAAAGCCTTGTTCAAAGACAGCGTGCGTCGTTCACTCGGTTTACCTGAAGAAGAACGCATCATGGTCACGACGGGCAAGAACGATTTCTACCGCTTCGACCTCGTATTTGAAAGTTTACCAAAAGGTGTGGCTTGTTTCAACGAATATGGTGTTGATCCGTGGTACGCGCAATCTATTTTACTGATCGAAAGTCCGGGACAGTTGAAAAAATCAACGGCGGGCGCTTACGGGCCTTTTCAGCTGATGCCGGCTGTTGCCCGTTCCATGGGACTTACCGTAAACAAAACCGTTGACGAACGCAAAGATTTTAAACGATCCGCTTATGGCGCGTCGCAACTACTGAAACGTATTTGTATTCCTGCAGCACGCAACATTGCCACTAATGCCGGACTGGTTGTCGACGAACAGGCTATCTGGTTCCGTTTGTTGGTAATGCATGTATATCACGCAGGTTCATTGAACGTAAAGGCGGTAGTCGAAGAGATCGGAACAGTGAAAGAAGGCGATGAATTGATTCAGAAAATGTGGGTAACAACAGCCGCAAGCTTTGGTAATTCATCCCAGAACTATTCGCAATTGGCATTGGCTGCGCACATTCAACTCGATCAATTGCTCACGGTGAAAAACTGTGATGTGTATCATTGTACGCAGTTTGCTTCGGAAGAAGAATAAATAACTGATGCTTGATTTTTGATGTTGGATTAGGTTTCGGGTAGAAATCCAATTTCCAGAAACCTTTTGGAATTTCTCTCATCAAAAATCCAACATCAAGCATCCAACATCACTTGGCTTTAAACTTAATCGACAACGAATTCACACAATGCCTTGTATTCTTGGCCGTGAATCGTTCGCCTCTGAAGACATGCCCCAAATGACCGTCGCAATTACCGCACACAATTTCTATGCGTTTGCCATCGGCATCCCGAACTTGTTTTACCGCTCCGGGAAAGGTATCATCAAACGAAGGCCATCCGCAGCCTGAATCGAACTTATCGGAGGAAGCGTACAAGGGGTTTTCGCAACGTCGGCATACAAACACACCGGTTTCTTTCCATTTGTTGTATTCGCCCGTAAACGGATACTCCGTGCCTTTGTGAACAATAATCCGTTCTTCGTCTTCGGTAAGTTTATTCCACTGATCTTTCGGTAACATGCTGATTGTAAGAAGGATAAACTACCTCCCCCTTTGGAGGGGGATTGAGGGGGAGGATTAACTATAAATGAATCAGAAATTTAATAATTGTAGATTACATCGACATTTCATTCATACGATCTTCAAATACCTTGGCGTAGAATTGTCCGACTTGTTTCAGGATATTTGACGAGTTGGATTTGGTGGTCATGACCATTTCAGTGCCCTCGCGGTCAACTGTCATGTAGAACGTATCCATGATTTCCAATACTTTCATACCGTCTTCCAATTCAAGGCTTTTCACATTGATTTGCCCAAAATCAACGAACATGGAGAAGGTTTTCTTACCAAAATCTTTGGCAAACGAAGGAATTTTTAGTGACTTACCTTTATTCTCAGGAAGCGTGTAACCATACAATCCGTCTTTTCTCGGAGCAATTGCCATTCCATCTGTAATGAACGCATCGCCTTGTTTTTGCAAGCCCATCATGGTGGCGTACATAGAAGCTTGCTCGTTGATGAATTCTCCTTTCGACCCCAAACCGAGGAAGAAATTGAATTGCGGGATCATTCCCATTCCGCTTCCCGGATTTCCGGTAAACACCAATCCAAACTGGCCAGAGAACATTTGTGTAAACGGATTGTCACCCATCATCGCCAATGCAAAAGCAGCTTCGCCTGGAAGTAATCCGTTTAATTTTTGTTGTCCTTCCGGAGCAAAATCAGCCAGGAACGATTCCATTTTACGCACATCAACATTGGCGCTCATTCCCATCCAGGCATTGCCTGAACCCAGTTTTTTCACAACAGAGGCTTTCGGATCTTCTTTGAAGAACAACAAGTCTTTCAGTTTATCATTGAACAGGTTGCTGGCTTTCATGGTCACCTTTCCGTTTCCAAAATTGGTCACTGTTTGAATGTACCCGTCGGCTACCAGTTCGTTCAGCGTTTTTTGTTTGTCGGCCGGTAATCTGTTCAACGCCGTATTTGCGGTAGTGAACAATCGTTCAATGTTCAATCCTGTAACGATATCGCCCGGATTGGTCAAAATACTTTCGGTTTTACCGGTACTTTCATCGCCTTCGGTTTGTTCGAATGCCGTTTTCAGCAAGTCTGTAAAATCAGTTGTACCTCCTTTGATCAGTAAGATCGCCAGTGTATTGCGAACCCCGATACCTACATCGCCGTTGCTGAAACACTGAATATCACCCGACTCGCTTGATTCATAACCCATTCCGTTGAATTTATCAATCAAACTGTCTTTGTCTTTTACGTCGAAAAGCATATAGGTCATTTCAGGTGAACCATCGAACCCAAAAGGAGCCTGTACGGCAAAGTATACCGGTTTTGAAAAATCAACGCTACTTTCCCATGAACTCAATTCACCGCTCAACAGAGCTCCGGCTTTCGGAAGGTGCTTGTAATCCATTTTATCCAACAATTGCTGAACGGAAATATGCCCGAATGCAACAATGTTTTTGTTTTCATTGATCAAAGCAGAGGTAGCCGTTTTCGCATCACGGTCATCACCGCCGGAACACCCGACCAAAGTGACAACTCCAAGAGTTGCGACAAAAGCTAATTGGAAGATTTTTTTTACCGGATTCATAGTCTAAAAATAGTTATTGGTACAGGTATCAAATGTACAGTTTATATTTAATTTCGGGAAAGGTAATGCAAAAAAGTATTGCCCGTTTAAAAGGCTAAAAGTGTGCATTTTATAGAACCGTATTTCAATTGGCGGCATGTGTATATTGCGTCCGAAGACCCGCATTCGCCCTTCTTTAATCGTGAATACAGCGAATTTGAATTCACAGACCGGGTATACAATTACCTGATCCATCCGCAGTGGGACAATATTGGTTCGCGCACGCTCTTTACCAAGATCCTTGTGGTGGACTATGAAGAGCAATATGCCGTGCTGGAATTTATCGGTGAATGGAACGATGCGATCGAAAACGATATCATGACACTGAAGCGCGATATCATTGAACCGATCATGGAACAGGGAATCAATAAGTTCATTCTGATCGGCGAAAATGTGCTCAATTTTCACTACTCCGACGATTGTTATTACGAAGAATGGTTCGACGATGTGGAAGAAGGCTGGATTGCGATGGTGAATTTTCACGACCATGTGCTCGCTGAATTTTCCAAAGCGCGGATCGATCATTATTTCGTGATGGGTGGTGAACTCGAGGAAATCGAATGGCGAACGTTTCAACCACGGGATTTTTATGATCGGGTGAATGCGTTGGTGACGAGAAGGATTGGATAGTCAATGTTGAATGCTTAATGTTGAATGTTTAATTGACCTGCAACCAAAATCATGACAGCCTTTTCAATTTATCCTTCTTAAGGAAGGTTTCCTGAACTGAGTTTCACCCTAAAAACCCAATTAAACATTCAACATTAAAAATTAAGCATTCCAAAAAAAAATCCCGCCGCCCAAAGAAGACAGCAGGATTCACATGGAGAGATTCTGTTTTATTTCTGAATGTAAATTTTCTTCGAAGTAAAGTTGTTGTTCACGTTCAGGTGCGCGATGTACACGCCCGATTGCAAATCACCCGGCAAGCGAACTTCTTTTTTGTTCTCGCCGATCTCTGTATTTCCGATCGATTCATTGAACACCGATTTTCCGTTCAGATCAACCAGGTTCAACGTTGATTCACCGGCAGACAAGGTGTTGTAACTCACTACCAATGTATTATTCGCCGATTGATAACCAAGAGATAAACTGATTTCCTGCTGGCTTTCTTCCATTCCGGCAATGGAACCAAAAACATGTTGTGACAGATAAATCGCATCACCTCCGCTGTTGTCCATTGCATTCGATTTGTTGGTAGCCAGGTAGAACGTTACGTTACCAACATTGGTAGCAGGCGCCGTCCATTGAAACGCCCAGGCCGACTGAACATTTCCGGCCAGCGTATGTGTCACGTATTTTTTACCCGATGCTCCGTTTTTGAGTTGCGTTCCCGAACCAGGAATAATGGAAATCGCACCTGCCTGAGCGTTGGAGCCGTTCAATGCTAAGATTTGAAAACCATTAACGGTACTCGGATTGTCAATACTAACGGCCACATTGTAAACTGTTCCCGGAGTATAATCCGTTACCACATCTACGCCTTCAGTCATCACAACGGTATTTACACCTGCTCCGCTTTGGGCAGTTCCCGTATGACATTGCGTGCAATTGTTTTCACCCGGCGCACCGGTTTTTCCGGCAACAGCGCCGCTGTTATCAGCCACATGCGACGTTTTGTATGCCGACAATTCTGCTGAGTAGTCACCGCTATTACTGAATGCCAGCAATGCTGCAACTCCTGAAAAGGCTATTGGAAGGAGATAAATCTTTTTCATTTGAATTATAGTTTTGGGTGAAATTAGATTATTTTCGGGTGTATACCATGGTATATTTGTCACTTTAGCGTGTACAATTCGACTTTTTGCGTCGTTTTAAATGACGTTGAAAACAATCATTCCGGTGCAATACTTCGACAAACGGCCTAAATAAAAAGACCAATAATCCCCAAACGAGGATAACCGGTTTTGAGAACCAATCCGAAATCCAATGATTTAATTTTTCAACGATTCTTGCTAATTCCTGTACTGCATTTGTTTGATAAATCGATTTAGTAATATCATTCTTTCACAAAACATCTTGTGATTCATTGGAAAGAAGTGCATATTTGTCAAAAAAACTAAAGCAATATGAAAATCAAACTACTCGTGCTTTCATTGTTCAGCTGTATGGCTGTGATGGCTGCAAAAACCGTAACGGTGACAGTAAAATGGACTTTTGAAGAAGTCGTAGAAGGATATGATCACGACAATAAAATCCTGGTTTTCGTTGACGGTAAATCGATCGGTGAGTCAAAAGTCTTTAAAGAAACAGCCAATGCCACTTACTCATTTGAAATCGCAAAGGGGAAACATTCCATCAAAATCGTTGATTATTCGTTCTACGAAGGAAAATGGGATATCCACACAAAAGAAAATCAGTATTCCGTAGACGCTTTTTATGAAGCCGATATCAATTTCACAGGCAATACAACTATTAACATGTTGTTCAACGTCGACAAAGAGTCTTCTGAATTTACAGTTACAGGTGGAAAAACGGCCGCTGCGAAAGGTGTTCCGTTGACTGTAACCTGGATTTACAAAAACGTAGAAGTTGGTTACGACCACGAAAACCGCATGATTGTTTACATCGACGGAAAACAAATGGGGACTTCGGCCATTTTTGCAGAATCAAAAAAAGGCAGTATGACGGTAATAGTTCCTCCCGGACAACATGATGTGGTAATTGAGAACTACGCATTCTATGAAGGCCAGTGGGAATTACATTCCATCGAAAACAACTACTCTGTAGATGCTTTTTATTCGACCAATATGCTTTTCAAGAAGAAAAAACGTACTGTCGATTTGGTATTCGACATTGAAACATTGGAGACAACTCCGACTGTTAAATAACCAATAATACACCCCACAAAAAGAAAAGGCGCTACGGTTGTAGTGCCTTTTCTTTTTGTACTTCATTCTGTTTCTCATTCTATAAAACTCACTTTTTTTTCAGAGCGAGAATGAGAATGAGGAATATTAAAAAAGGCTGTCTCATTTCTGAAACAGCCTTTTTTAATCTATTCTTTCAACGGATTAATCGACCCAAACCCCCATGGAGTTAAACTTCTCAATACGATCGTGAACACGTTGTTTCGGTTCTACCGGATCCAATTCATTCAAATAACCTTTGATTTTTTCTTTCACGCGTTCAAACATCAATTCCTGTTTGCGGTGCGCACCCGAAAGCGGTTCTTCAATCACATCATCTACCAGTTTCAAACGTTTCATATCAACAGAAGTCAATTTCAACGCATCAGCTGCTTTCTCTTTATAATCCCATGAACGCCACAAAATAGATGAACATGATTCCGGAGAAATTACCGAGTACCAGGTGTTTTCTAACATCACCACTTTATCGCCAACGCCAATTCCCAATGCACCACCCGAGGCACCTTCACCGATGATGATACAGATTACAGGAACTTTCAGCTGCATCATTTCATAAATGTTGCGTGCAATGGCTTCTCCTTGTCCGCGCTCTTCGGCTTCAAGCCCCGGAAACGCACCCGGAGTATCGATAAACGTTACAATCGGCTTACCGAATTTTTCGGCCAGTTTCATCAGGCGCAACGCCTTACGGTATCCTTCAGGATTGGGCATTCCGAAGTTTCGGTACTGACGCATTTTGGTGTTGATTCCTTTTTGCTGACCAACAAACATCACTGATCTTCCGTCAATCAATCCGAACCCGCCAATCATCGCTTTGTCATCTTTCACACTGCGATCGCCGTGCAATTCCTGGAACGTATTATCGGTAATGGCGTTAATATATGCCAATGTATACGGACGATCCGGGTGACGCGACAATTGCACTCGCTGCCACGGCGTCAATCCGGTGAAAATTTCCTTGGTCTTATCGGCCAGTTTCGTTTCCAATACCTGAATGGTCTCTTCCATGTCTACATCCGTAGTACGACCGATTTCACGCGTTTGTTCAATTTGCTCTTCAAGTGCCTTCAACGGCTCTTCAAAATCGAGATATGTCGACATATAATGTAATTTTGAGTGGCGAAATTTACGAAAATAGTTCGCTCATTGCTACTTTTACCAAATGATATATTTCCCTTCCTGTAAAATCAATCTTGGTTTGCACATCCTGCGAAAACGCAACGATGGCTACCATGAAATAGAAACAGGCATGCTGGAAATTCCGTTTCGCGATATTTTGGAAATCGTACCTTCCGATGCATTCCGTTTTACCTCTTCAGGAATTGAAATCCCGGGCACTGACAATAGTTGCGTGGCTGCTTACAACCTGTTGAAACGCGACTTTGACCTGTCTCCGGTGCAGATTCATCTACACAAAATGGTTCCCATGGGCGGCGGATTAGGAGGCGGATCGTCGGACAGCACAGCTACACTAAAAGGTCTGAATGAATTGTTTGGACTTAAGCTATCCATTGAAACATTGAGAAAATATGCCGCACAGCTCGGCAGCGACAATGCTTTTTTTGTGGAAGGCGGCCTGCAACTGGCCAAAGGTCGCGGCGAAGAATTGCAATCACTTGCGATCACCTTACCAAAATGGCATATCTGTGTCGTCAACCTCGGTATTCACGTTCCGACGACAACGGCCTATGCTCAGATAACACCAAATGAACACCGTACATCGCTTTCGGAGATTCTAAAACAACCTGTTTCCTCCTGGAAAAATGAGTTGGTCAACGATTTTGAATCAAGTGTCTTTGCCCAGCACCCGGAATTACAAACGATCAAAACCGATTTATACAAAGCCGGCGCCATCTACGCCGCTATGTCGGGTTCGGGTTCTACCCTGTTCGGGTTGTTTGAAGAAAAACCGGAGCAGATTTCATGGTCGCACGTGCCGGTTTATGAGGTTTGGGTGTGAAACAATCTCTAACTTCGCAAGGGGGAAGCCAGTCTCCCTCCTTGAGGAGGGAAGCAGGTCACGGCCCTCATTTTAAGGTCTAAATCATTCCTTAACCAATCTAAGTGTCTCTCTACGATTATCAGTAGTAAGCGTCACCACATACATTCCTTTCGCAAAGCCGGAAATATCCAATGCACTTGTGCCCTGAACCGTGGTTTGCAGTACCAATTCACCCATCATGGAATAAACCGATACCTGTGCTTGTTTGGAATGATGAAACGCATACAGCATCACTTCTTCCTTAGCCGGATTAGGAGCCAACAGCCATTGCTGCGGTTCCTGCTGATTTTCATCAAGGCCTGCGGTACTCAACGGATCAGCTTCCATGTGGTGTAAACCACCGAGGTCTTGTCCTACAAACAGATTGAGCAGACCGTCGCTATCGATGTCTTCTACCCAAAATGCACTGTACAGCCCCACATCGATTCCGCGGTAAGCAGCGCTCACCAATTCAAACGCGTCGCCGTTGTTCAAATGGTCGTCGATGTCATTGTAATAATGCAATTTACCGTCGTAAGCGCCCACAAACAAGTGTGTTGTATCGTTTACCCTGAAAAAATGCGGAATTGCGTAACCATCCGGAGTACTGGCCACATCCACTTCACCGATCGTATCATCGATCAATGTAAAAATGGCGTTCGAAGCAGTTCCTGTATTGCGGTAATAGGCCACTTCACCGGTTTTGTTCCCGATGAGCAAATCCAGCAAACCATCATTGTCAAGGTCGAATAATTGCGGCGCGGCGTAAGCGGTTACACTCACCTGCACTCCATTGTTGTCGTTCAACGCAGTAGCAGCACCAAAAGCAACATTATTTCCCGCCCCGGCTGTGTTGGTATACCGGTTGATCAACCCGTTTTCCATACCGATCAGCAAATCGTCATCGCCGTCGTTATCCAAATCGCCAAACGTGGGAATGGAACGCAAACCAAACGATTGGGTGGTCAAACTCAGAAAATCGTCATCGAGATACGAGAATTGCGGCACAGAAGCCGTTCCCGTATTGCGGTAAACCAAAAACGCACATTCTTTGTTGAGCGTAGGTTTGTAGCGGAAAAAGTTCGTTAGCAGCAAATCGCGTTTTCCGTCACCGTTTTGGTCAAACATCACCGGAATACTGCCCAGGCCGTGCTCAATCATTTCCTCCTGAAGAAACCCTTTGGTGCGGAAAATAAAATTGGGCTGGTTGTTTTGACCTAAGTTTTCATAATACGTCACGCTTTCTTCATTTTGCGAAACCGTTCGGGCATTGGCGCCCACGATCAGGTCTTTTACATTGTCATGATTGACATCCACATAAAATGAAGCGGGAAAGATCTGGATATTGGCCGGAGTGGTATTACTCGGGAAATTAAGATCCTGCGAAATCATGGCAGAGTTGGTATTGGGAGCGCTTCCGCCATTCATGAGCAATACCAGGTTGGGAGAAGCCACGTCGCCCAAAATAACATCAAGCACATCGTTGTTGTTCATGTCAAGCGCCAATAACGTTGAACCTGCATGACGGGTCGGTGCAATAAAGGCTGAATCTGTTTCCAACACCGGCGCACTTCTCAAAGGATTCGGAATATCGCCATTTCCTGGTCCACATGGACTTTGTGTGTCATTCAATATGACTGTACTGCTATTGGGATCTTCGCGAAAATGGCCCCAGCATTCATTCTGAAGCACAAATTCCAATGAATCGGGAATGCCGTACAATTCCATACTTTGATTCTGATGGTATTCTACGCGCTCTCCACCAATGTGAAACGTCAGAATATCCAAATCGCCATCGCCCTCAACGTCAACCAAAGCCGGAATGTCGCTGTTGGGAATGTACAGGTTGTTATAATCGCCGATGTAATTTGATTCAAGGCTGGATTTAAACAGTTGCCATTGCAATCCCGAGCCTGCATCGCCTACATTTCTGTAAACAGTCATTCCACCTGTACCGTAGCAAAAAAGGTCGTTTTTACCGTCCTGGTCATAATCCGCCAACGCAGCGCGGTAACGAAGATCAGCAGGAAAAAGTGATGCTCCGTTATACAGATATTGGTAAACCGGATTTCCATTGACGTGTTCCGTTTTAAAAACAGCCACTTCATTCCCGCTCCGATCAAATATAAAAAGGTCCATATCGCCGTCGTAATCGATATCGATATCTGAAAACTGGCTAAAGTTCAAGCCACCAGCCCATGCATGTTCCAATGTATCCGACCCCAGTTTCACTACTACACTTGGATCGTATTCAAAACCAAGGTAGGTTTGTGCTTTTAACGAAGTGGAAGAAAACAGCAAGAAGCCAGACAGCACAAAAACGAGTTTCATAGGAATCCAATTGTTTACCCAAAAGACGGAACGATTAGTATTCACCAACGGGCAACGTTTCGACACGAATGTAGTTAAATGACTAAACATCTACAAATGAAAAAAGGGTTACTTCTCCTAATGACGGTTGCATTGAGCGTTTGGTCGCATGCACAGGATTCCATGTCGGTTCTTTTCATCGGAAACAGCTATACGTATGCCAACGATTTACCGAATATGACACGCCTGCTGGCCGAATCGATGGGGAAACAATTAACCGTAGGATCCAAAACCAATGGTGGTTACACGTTTCAGAATCACACAAACGATCCGCTCACGTGGGCTGCTATGCATCAACAAAACTGGGATGTGGTAGTGTTACAGGCGCAAAGTCAGGAACCGAGTTTTCCGGATGATCAGGTCGATACGGGAACCATTCCTTTTGCCAAACAACTGGCAGACAGCGTCGCAGCCATCAATCCCTGTTCAAACGTACTCTATTACATGACCTGGGGGCGCGAAAACGGTGATCCGCAATGGGCGCCTATTTCGACCTTTGCCGGAATGAATGAACGCTTGTACAATGCCTATATGCGCATGGCAGATACCACGGAAAGTATGGTAGCCGCGGTGGGCGCGACCTGGAAATACGTTCGGGACAACAATCCGGCCATTCAGCTGTATGTGGCAGACGGTTCGCACCCAAGCGTTGCGGGAACCTATCTGGTGGCTTGCACCTTTTATACATCCCTGTTTCAAACTCCGATAACCGGCGCAACATATACGGCGGGTTTGGATGCGCAAACGGTTGCTCAATTGCAAGCCGCAGCCGATTTGGTCATTCTCGATAGCTTAGATCATTTTAAACTTCATCCGATCAACGAACCGGTTCAGGCGCATTTTACCACAACCATTAACAATCCTGATGTGCAGTTCACCAATACCTCTATCCGCGAAGATGATCTGAACTGGGAATTTGGCGATGGCAACACAAGCACGCTGGAAAATCCAAATCACACGTATGCAGGAAGCGGCACGTACACCGTTACCCTGATTGCAGGTAATGACTGCGCTTCCGATACGGTTTCGCAGGAAGTAATCGTAGAGGTAAACGCACTTGACGAGCTCACGGAATACGGTGTGATTTTCCGTGAATTCAATGACCATTTTGAGATCCAAACCACCACTAAACCGATATACTATGAAATCTACTCACTTGATGGAAAATTTATCATTTCTGATCAAATTTTAACATCTGATTTCCAGCGAATTATGAAAAATCAAAAAAACGGGATTATTTTGTTGAAAAACGAACACATAATTCTACTCCGGAAAACGTTTGTTAAATTATGATAAACAACTGATCATTAATTCATTAACCATAAATAAGTATTATTAAACCAACTTTCATAAGACGTAATTAAACGTATTAAGGCTTCTAATTGTTATAAACTGGAACATTTTAATTGACTGGTGTTCATTTTTTGTGGAATTTTGTACCCTTAATTTAATTAGCTTATGAGAAATAGTAACTTGAATCTTGCCTTCAAGGCAATGGTGCTTTTTTGCTTCATTGTTTTGAGTACGTCAGGTGTCAAAGCGCAACTCACTGGAACAAAAAACATTCCCGGAGATTACGCAACACTTGATCTAGCCATCACAGATCTAAACGCTCAAGGCGTTGGTCCGGGTGGTGTCATCCTAAATCTATTACCAGGAAATCCACAAACTGCTCCGGCAGGTGGTTATTCCATTACGGCTTCCGGAACGTTAGCCGATCAAATCACTTTTGTGGGTAACGGCAACATTATCACAGCTTCTAATGCTTTAACGGCAGGCGCGCTAAACGACGCCATCTTTAAAATCGTTGGTGGTGATTACATTACCATTGGTTCTTTTGATATGCAGGAGAACGCAGCTAACACAACAACAGCTGCCGGAACAAACAACATGACAGAATGGGGTGTTGTTCTCACCTATGCGACAACAACCAATAATGCCCAAAACATTTCATTGATTGGCAACACAATTACCCTAAACAGAACTTACCAAAACACCTGGGGTATTTATGCCAATGCAACGCATACTCTAGCCGCTATTACGGTTACAGCAAGTGGAACAGGAGCAACTGGCGGTAACAGCGGTTTGAAAATTCAGAGCAACATCATTTCAAATGTCAATCAAGCAATTGCAGTAGTAGGGCCTATTACAGCTGCTGATTACAATACCGGGATCGATATTGGCGGAAGTGGATTCGGTAACACGATTACCAATTACGGAACAACAGGAACGTTTTCTGGTTATACAAATATTTCGGGAACGGTAAACGGTATATTAGTACGTAATTCTAAGAATTTCAATATTGAATACAATACAATTACGAGCTCAGTGGGAGGAACAACTTCAGGCACCTTAAGAGGTATCTTTGTTCCGGCCTTCAGTGTTGGACCTACAGGGACATTTACAAATAATATAAATAACAACACCGTTTCTGTTCAAAGTGCTAGTGCCGGAGGTGCAATAGAAGCTATCAGTGTCGCAGGCACATCCGCTACGACTACCTCTAGCTTGAACATCAACAACAATAATTTTCTAAATAGCGGACATACAGTAGCAGGAACAGCGGCGATAACCTTTATCTCAACTGCTTCTCCTGCGTTTGTCGCGAACATTAACAACAATACGTTCACGAACCTGAGTGTAAACACAACGGGGTCGGTTACTTTTATTGCTCACACCTATACGATGCCTGCTGCAGGTACCACCAATATTAATGGGAATGCGATCGTAACTGCATTTTCGAAAACAGGTGCAGGAGGTGTGGTAACGTTTACAATTACAAATGGGGCTTCTCCAAACGGATCATTTGCAAATTACCTGAACAATACGTTCTCGAATATTACGCTAACGGGAGCAACCACTCTTACCGGGTTTAATAATACAGATGGTTCTGGTACATCACCAAACAAAGTGATGACCGGTAATACATTCAGTAACCTGACAGGAGGTACTAACGCTATCACAGGTATCAGCCTTGGATACGTCGGAGGGGTATCAAACGTTTCCGGGAATACTTTTTCATCAATTACAGGACAAGGAGCTATAACGGGCATTACTATCGGTTCATCGTTCAACGGAGCAAATCCGTTAACGATTGCTAACAACACGTTTAACGGATTGTCTTCAACCGGTACAGGTGGAGTTGTTACCGCCATCACATGTGCAAATACATCGCCTGTGGTCCGTATCAATAACAATACGATCAACACTCTTTCTTCTACGGGAACAAGTCTCGTAAATGGTATTAGTGTTACGGGTGCAACAAATACATCTGTTTTTGCAAATAAAATCTACGGATTATCTACATCCAGCGCAGCAGGTAGCGTATATGCAATCCAGGTAACAAGTGGGACTTCTGTTTCCGTTTACAACAACGTTATCGGTAACCTTACCGCATCTATCGGAAACGGTTCTGATGTTATCCGTGGAATCAGTGTTTCTTCATCTGCAACTTCATCGGTAATTGGTGTGTATGATAACTCTATCTACCTGAATGCAATTTCTTCGGGAACCAATTTCGGTACTACAGGTATTTTCCACGCTGCAAACGCAACAGCTACTACAGCTGCGTTGGACTTGAGAAACAACATTGTCATCAACGAATCTACACCTAACGGAACAGGGGTTATCACTGCTTTCCGCAGATCAGGTGCCGCGCTAAACAATTATGCTGCAACTTCTAACCGTAACTTGTTTTACGCAGGAACGCCATCGGCTACCCGCACGATTATGTTCGATGGTACAACCCCTTATCCAACCCTGTTGGCTTATCAAGCGGTTGCCGCTCCACGTGATCTTAACTCGTTAACAGGTGAAGCATTTACGTATTCAACGCCAGGATCTTTCTTTATCAGTTTGACGGGATCAAGTATTGATTTCCTGAGACCGGTTGTAGGTATTACAACACAGGTAGAAAGTGGAGGTTCAAATATCGCTACTCCGTCTATCACAACAGACTACGCAAATGTTATTCGTGCAGGTAATGTAGGATATACAGGAACAGGAACCGCTCCTGATCTTGGTGCATTCGAATTTGAGGGTATTTCACCGGCTCCGGTTATTACATTGAATTCGGTAACTCCTCCTGCAACTACACAATGTGTTACTGCGTCCCGTTTGGTATCAGTAAATATAACAACAACTTCAGGTACGATCACTGGTGCAAACCTTGTTTATGCCATCAACGGAACACCTCAGACCCCAATTGCGATGACAAATCCGTCAGGAACAACTTGGGAAGCGACCATTCCGGCATCAGTACCAGTAAATGCTACAATTACATGGGGTGTTACAGCGACAAACTCTATTGGACTGAATAACTCTTATACAGGAACACCTTATGCAGATGAGCCATTATTTGGTACTACAGGTACAGCTACTGCAAGTGTTACTACAGTTTGTTCTGGTAGTCCAAGTAGCTTAACTGCTAAGCTTACTAAAGCAGGATCTATTCAGTTAGGAACAGCTACAACAACTACAAGTACAGATGCGATCACACCATTTACAAGTAACTGGGAAGGAGCGCGTAGACAATACTTGATTCGCGCAAGTGAATTGCAAGCGCTAGGATTAATTGCAGGCAATATCAACAGCATGGCCTTCATTGTAACCGCTACTGGCGCTGGTACATTTGCTCAATCAAATTACGTTATCAAAATGGGACACACATCTGCTACAGCTATGGCTTCTGCTTATGTTACTCCTACAGGTCCTTTCACTACCGTATTTACAGCGGCCACTGAACCGGCACCAGCAGTTGGAACCAGAACATATAACTTTGGTACACCTTTCAACTGGGATGGTGTTTCAAACGTTTTGATAGACATCTGCCATGATAACGACATTGCAAACTCATGTGCAAGTTGCTTTAGTGGTAACTCAACCGTACAATACTCTGTCACTCCATTTAACTCTGTTTGGGGAAGTTACAACGACAACGTTCAAAGTTGTGGTCTACAAGCAGCAAATACAACCTCAACGTTTAACAACCGTCCGAACATGATCTTCGGTGGAACGTTAGGTACACCAATTACTTCTGTAACCTGGATGGATGGTGTAACTACTGTTGGAACAGGTAACCCGTTAGCGGTTAACCCGACAACAACAACAACTTATACGGCTAATATTACAGCATTAGGTTGTGTAGCTAATCCGGCTCCTACTGTCACCGTAACAGTTAATCCATTGCCAACTGATCCTACTGCTGCTAACTCAGCTCAGTGTGGTACGCAAGTTCCAACGGCTTCAGTAACTTCTACAACAGGTTTACCAACACCAACATTTATTTGGTACAATGCCGCTGTTGCTGGTTCAGTAATGCAAACAAGTACTTCAACTACCTATACATCTAACGTTGCCACAACCACTACATTCTATGTAAGTGAATTGAACACCGTTACAGGTTGTGAGTCTGGCCGTACTCCTGTAACAATAACAGTTGCTTCAGCTGACGGTGTTAGCGCAAGTACTTCTGCTGCAACTATTTGTGTCGGCGGTTCTGTTACATTAACAGCTGCAAATACAAACCCTACACCAAACCAATCGTATTCTTACTCTTGGTCAGGTATAGCAAACAGTGGCGCAGCAACTCCGGTAGCTGGTTCACCTGCTGTCATCACTCCTACTCAAGCAGGTACATACACGTACAACCTTGCTGCAGTTGATGGGTTATGTAACGCAGTTGCTACGGTGAACGTAACAGTTGATCCATTTACATCTGTTGTAACGCCAATCAATGTTTCATGTAATGGAATTAACAACGGATCATTCGCTCAGGGTGCTGTTTCTTGTGGTACAGCTGCAAGCTACTCTGTTAACGGTGGATCATTTGGTCCAATTCCTACAAACCTGATTGCCGGAACATATTCGATTGTAACAATGAATAGCGCTGGATTCACAAGTGCTCCTCAGAATATTACGATCGCTACCAATGTTGCGCCGACGGTTTCCATTAGTGGTCCTGTTGCACCGGTTTGTCCCGGAACTCCTGTTTCATTAACAGCATCAAGTTCTAATGATCCAAACTACACATATACATGGGATAACGGACTTGGTTCAGGAGCAACAGTTTCTGCTTCACCAATGGTAAACACAACGTATACCGTTACCGGAACAGATATGAGTGGCGGTGCAAACAATGATTGTATTGCAACAGCTACCTTTACGGTAACTATGAACCCGGTTCCAGTGGCTACTGCTTCTGCAAGTGACAACTTGATTTGTAACGGGGATGCTATAACACTTACATCCGGTCCTTCATCAACACCTGTTCCAATTATTACGCAGAACTTTGATGCTGGTTTGGGTACATGGACAACGGCTTATTCGGGTACCGCTCCAGCTACAACTGCTTGGATCATTCAGAATTCACCGTATACAATTGACGGTTCAATGGACTTCACCAACTTTACTACACCGCAAGGAGGTAAATTTGCAATGTCAAATGCCGATCTTGGTTCTTCAGGACTAAGAACACGTGCGACATTGACATCCCCTACATTCAGTACAGTAGGTATGACTGGTGCATCATTGACATTCCAAAACTTGTATCAGCGTTGGGCATCTGGTGACAGTGCTGTTGCGGTTCAGGTTTCTATCAACGGTGGTTCTACATGGACCAACTTGAAAGAATACTTTGCATTAGGCACTGATCAGGGTACTATTACCAACAATGCACAGGTTATGGTTAACGAGAACATCACACTTGGAGCTGGTCTAATGAACCAGGCTAACGTGAAAATCCGTTTCAACTATGTGTCTTCATGGGGTTACTACTGGTTGATTGACAACGTTCAGTTGATCGGAACTCCGGCTCCATTGACGTACGCATGGACATCTTCACCTGCAGGATATACTTCCGCAAGTCAGAACCCTGTAGCACCGGTATCACCGGCAGTAACAACAACATACACGATGACGGCCACGAACGCTTTCGGATGTTCAGCTTCGGCTTCAACAACCGTAACAGTGAACCAGCCTTCTGCTTCAACTACGCCGATTACAGCTTGCGGATCGTACACATGGACGAACGGAACAACGTATACCACTTCTGGTACACATACACAAACATTGGTAAACTCGGTAGGTTGTGATTCAATTGCAACATTGAATCTTACAATCAACAACCCGACTTCATCAACAGTAACAGAGGTTGCTTGTGTAACTTACACATGGGCTGAAAACGGAACTACGTATACTACTTCAGGTTCTTACCCGGTAGTTCTTGCTGGTGCTAACGCGAACGGTTGTGATTCAACGGTTACATTGAACTTAACGATCAATAACCCAACGTCATCAACCCTTACTGTTTCAGCTTGTACTTCATACACATGGGCTGAAAACGGAACAACGTATACCACTTCAGGTTCTTACCCGGTAGTATTGGCTGGTGCAAACGCGAATGGTTGTG
>JAZKEB010000001.1:1577548-2081814 GCA_040387295.1 Bacteroidota bacterium
ATTCAACGGTTACTTTGGTCTTGACGATCAACCAACCGACTTCATCATCTGTTACTGTTTCAGCTTGTACTTCATACACATGGGCTGAGAACGGAACTACGTATACCACTTCAGGTTCTTACCCTGTAGTTCTTGCCGGTGCTAACGCGAATGGTTGTGATTCAACGGTTACTTTGGTCTTGACGATCAACCAACCGACTTCATCATCTGTTACGGTTACGACTTGCGGTTCATACACATGGGCTGAAAACGGAACTACATACACCACTTCGGGTTCTTACCCGGTAGTATTGGCCGGTGGGAATGCGAACGGTTGTGATTCAACGGTGACTTTGATCCTGACGATCAACCAACCGACTTCATCATCTGTAACAGAAGTTGCTTGTGGTTCATACACTTGGGCCGAGAACGGAACAACGTATACTACATCTGGTTCTTACCCTGTAGTACTTGCCGGCGCGAATGCAAACGGTTGTGATTCAACGGTAACATTGGTCTTGACGATCAACCAACCGACTTCATCAACAGTTACAGCAACGGCTTGCGAAAGCTATACTTGGACTGAAAACGGAACAACGTATACAACTTCAGGTTCTTACCCTGTAGTTCTTGCTGGTGCAAACGCTAACGGTTGTGATTCAACAGTAACGTTGGTATTGACTATCACAGGTCTTCCAACTGCAACTGCAACGGATAACGGTGATGCTACCATTACAGCTTCGGCCGGTACATCTTACCAATGGATCAACTGTGCAACCAACACTGCAATCGGAGGTGCTACATCACAAACGTACACAGCAACAGCAAACGGTGATTACGCAGTAGTGGTGACCAACGCAGGTGGATGTTCTGATACATCTTCATGTGTAAACATCGATTACATCGGATTAACGGAAATCACGGATGCAAGCATTCAGGTATTCCCTAACCCGACAAACAGCGATGTAACAATTACCATGACTGCAGCAGAAGCTACTGTTGAAGTAGTAGATGCTCAAGGTAAATTATTACAGGCAGTAACTGTAGGTAACGGAGAGAAAGTAAATCTTTCTACTTACGAAACCGGAGTTTACTTCTTAAGAATTCGCACTGTTAACGGATCAACGCTTGAAAGAGTTGTGAAGCAATAAGTGAGTCATTCATAAATTGAGGGAAAGGCTGTCATTCATTTGGCAGCCTTTCTTTTTTTGTAGCCCCAGAGGAATGAATGGTACTTAGTTTAAACAAAGCAACTACAAGGTTCATCGCAAAGTCGCAGAGACCGCAAAGGGTTTGTGTTGCAGATTAATCATCTAGTTTCTGCAACCGACTAATGGTAATCCACTATTAGTCCCGTAGGGACGTAATATGGCAACCAAAACAACCCCTGATAAGGCTTTGCCCCATAGGGGCAAGACAAAATAAAAACAATCAATGGTTACGTTAGAACCTACACATCTTGAAATCCTATTATCCGACCATTCCTCAAAAAAAAGCCATTCCAACCATACTAAAGTTTCTGAATACCCTATGAATAAAGAGATTCAGAAGTTTACCAGGGTTTCACCCGTAGATATCCCATAGATGTCCCGTATATATCCCGTATATAACCCGTGTCTGAATAATGAAAACCGGGTGTTTGAAGCTTGAAATCCTAACACACCGGACGTCCTGACATTGATATAGTAACAAGAAAGAAATTCCGTAGTGATGTCCTGGCCACGCAGCGACTGACGAAGGAAGGCTGCTGCTGTGAGCATCACTAAGGAGTATAAAAAAACCGCCCCAACGAATCGTCAGGGCGGTCATGCAAATAATCTGATTGTCTATTATCGTTTCACAAAACTATGCTCCATTGCTGGCTGCACCGAAAATGTTTCACCGAATTGATTCAGCACGCCTTCCACATCCGGAGCGGTAATGAAGTTGGCGGCAACTACCGTTAACTTACCGTCAATCACTTCCACCGAAACATAACCGTCTTTCGCTTCCATTGCCTGGGCAATCGAGGTGAAAAGATCTGAAGAAATCGTGCCTTCCTTCAGGTCACACACAAAACGGTGGCTCTTCACCCCTGTTCTGAATTCTTCTGACCGTGCCATCTCCTGATTTTGAACAAAGACCTGCTGCTGGGCGAAACATGTCATTCCAGCCACTATAAAACCACCTATTAGGATTAATTTCTTCATCTTACATTACTTTAATTAGTTTCTTGCGAATCACAACCGCATCTGTTTTGGTTGTAATCGCATACACGCCTTTTGCCCATTCCTCTGAAGGTAAATTCAACTGATTCGCCCCTTCTTTTAATGGGAACACTTTCGTGAAGATCGTATTACCCGATTGGTCACAAACCGTTACCATCACCTCATCTTTGTATTCGGAAATGTATTCAATGATCGCAGCATCCTTTGTTGGATTCGGATACACCACCGCAATTTGCCCTGAAGCTTCGGTTCGGTTAACACTAATCACTTCTGTCGGGCTGCGTCTGCCATCTACATCTATCTGCTCAATCTGATAGTAATTGATGCCTTTAGGGGCCGTTTCATGCACAAACTCATAATACTGGTCCACAGTAGTCGTTCCCGCTCCATCGATCGTACCAACAGTTGTATAGTTGATTCCGTCTAAGGAATGTTTGATCTCAAATAATTCATTGTTTTTCTCGCTCAGCGTCATCCACGTCAGGTGATTCCCCACATCGGTTGAAATCCCTCTGAACCCAACCAGTTCAACAGGTAAAATCCCTGTTCCGGTCCAGCCCGAAATGGTGAATTCACAACCATCGCCCGAGTTACCGTCGATCATCAGCAAATATTGCTGGCCAACGGTTAATCCGGTAGCAGTAACCGTTCCAAGGGTTGTGTTTCCGGGATTGTAGCAATTAGACATGGAAGTAAAACCCGTGCAGCAGCCGGCCGTATAAGTAACCGCGTAAACGTGTGCCTGAATCCCCCAACCACTCACACATCCGCCTACATAGGTAATCGGGAAGGTAGCTGTTGTTGCGCTTGCTGTAAATTGATACCACGAGTTATTTTCGATCGATCCGCAGAATACTGTACTCACATTTCCCGGTTGATCCGGAGAGAACGTCACATCCGTTGAGGCTGAAAACGATCCGGGGCCCTGAGTTAACGTTGCCGGAGTTGGGCAATAATCATTGGTTCCAGCTGTAGGTCCTGAAACACCACACGGTTGCGCTGCCGCCACACACAGTGAAAAAGTCCCTGTACCGCCTCCGTAATCCCACATACGGATATAAATAGTTGCTCCCGGAGTTAATCCGGTAGCGTTAATCAACGACATTGCACCATTGGGTGAAGAATCATCATCACAGGTAATCAAGGACAATGAACCGCAAGCTCCTGAGTAAATCGCCATACCACCATCTGTAGTTGTACCCGGAGAGCTATCAAGCTGCACCGAACCTGAAGCAGGAACCACAAAGCTGTACCAAACATCCGGACCAGAATAACTGGCACACCCCGGAGCAGGAACACCTGCTGTATTGGTAGAACCAACTGTAGTACCGGCTGTGTAGGAACAAGTAGCACCTACGGTAAGTGAAATGGCCGAACAAGGATCATCATTGGTCATGGCAGGTGGCGGAACAGGCGATGTTGCACAAATCCCGAAAGTTCCGTTGTTATTGTTTCCGTATTCCCAAACACGAATGAATAAGGTACTCCCCGGAGTAAGTCCGGTGGCTGCCAGATACGACATATTTCCATTCGGTGAAGAGTCATCGTCGCATGAAAGCAACGTGAGTGATCCGCAGGTTCCGGTATACAACGCAAGCCCTGAGTCGGTAATGACCCCTGTACTCATATCGATGGTAACCGATCCGTTGGCCGGTACGAGCGCCGAAAACCAAACGTCACCACCGGAATAACTGGCACAACCGGGAGCAGTAACTCCTGCCGTAGCCGTTGCAGCAGCATTGGTATACGTTGCGTAAGTACAGGTTGCCCCAACTGTAAGTGCCGTAGCGGCGCATGGATTGTCATTTGCGGGCTGTGCCCAAGAGTAACCCGCTGCTAAAAGCAACGAGCAGAGTAGTATATGGCGCATTTATAAGCAATATTAGTGCGCTCTAAAATTACCACAACTACTTCTTTAATCAGAGCAATATTTATGCAAATGAATATTTCAACGAGTTGAATGAATATTTTTACAAACTACTCATTACAAATGTTCAATATTGATAAAGCTAAATTTTTAGCAGTGAAAATACACACAAAACTGTTAATGATAGCTTCATAATGAGTGAGTTCCGGCAATCAGACCGTTTCAAAAAACAGTCCCGCTTCTTTTCGCACTTTGGTTCTGAACTGATACGCATCGGTAGTTGACCGATAACCAAGTGCCACAGCCAAAACGGCGGTATGGTCGTTAAGTCCTAACAATTCGTTATAGGCAATACTGCTAAAACCCTCCATAGGAGTAGCATCGATGTGTAATAAAGCCGCGGCAGTGAGCAGATTTCCCAAACCGATATAAGCTTGTTTCGAGTTCCAGTCGAATTGCTGCTCCGGGGTCAATTGAGCGGTTATTGATTTCATTACCTGTGCAAAACCTTCCAGCTGATTCACGTCCAATTCGCGCGTAGCCGCAACCAAATCAATGTACGCATCAATATGGGGCATTTCAAGCGTGTTTTGCACCGCGAACACAAAGTAATGCGACGCATCGGTTACCTGCGCTTGTCCGTACGATTGATGAAACAGTTGTTCACGCAGTTCCGCCGACTCCACCAATATCACTTTATAAGGCTGTAAACCATAAGATGAAGGAGCCAACCGGATGGATTCTTTCAGAACCTCCAGGTCGGCCTCATTGATTTTTTTCGTGACATCGTATTGCTGTGTGGCATAGCGCCATTGAAGTTGTTCGATGATAGTATTCATGAAATGTGCGTCCGTTTTTAGCTCATGGGAACTTCCAGCAAAAGTACTTTACTTTTTTCAGTAAAACGGAATGGAATACTGTTGGCTTCGGTGATTCCCGCAGCATCGCGTTTGCCAAGTTCAAGTCCGTTAATCGTAACATGACCTTCGATCACGAATACGTAAACGCCGTTGGAACGATTTTTGAGCTCATACGACGTTTCGCTGTTTGCGTCAAATTCACCCATGTGGAACCAAGCATTCTGGTGAATCCACACGCCCTTATCATCTGCCAAAGGTGAAAGGACTTGTGACCAGTTGTTGTGCATATCGGCCGTATCAAGTTCCTGTTGTTCGTAACGCGGCGTCACATTTCGTTTATTGGGAAAAAGCCAGATCTGCAACAGGTTGATCGACTGATCATCCAGGGCATTGTATTCCGAATGCTGGATCCCGGTTCCGGCACTCATTACCTGGATTTCTCCGGCTTTGATAATGGAACTGTGTCCCATGGAATCTTTATGTGCCAGAGCGCCTTCCAGCGGAATGGTGATGATTTCCATGTTGTCGTGCGGATGTGTTCCGAAACCCATGGAAGCGTCAATGATATCGTCGTTGAGCACGCGCAGCACGCCAAAATGCATCAGTTGGGGATTATAGAAATTGCCGAAGCTGAATGAATGTTTTGCCTGCAGCCAACCGTGATTGGCAGATCCTCTGTCTTCAGAGCGGTACATAATTGTTTGCATTGTTCGTTGGTTTGAAAGCCCGCCGTAACCGACAGTCTGTATTTGTTTAACAAAGATACATGTTCTTTCTGTATTTATTTACCATGGTAAGTAAATAATTGTTAATTCGCCAACTCCTCCCTTCTACCCAACCGATTGAAATCGAAAAACAAAAATGATCGTCTTCTAATCCCTTGAAATCCAGCAAAGGTTGACGATTTGCACCAAAATCCGCACATTTTTTTCACCAAATACTTGTCAGAATAAATAAATGGTGTACATTTGCACACGCTTTTAACGAAAAGCATTACACAATTTCTGAATCTGACTGTTGTCGGGTCTTTTGAAAAAGAGAAAGAAAATTGGTTTGGTAGTTCAGTTGGTTAGAATACATGCCTGTCACGCATGGGGTCGCGGGTTCGAGTCCCGTCCAGACCGCACAACGTTAAAAGTTTAAAGAGAAGCTCAATATGGCTGTTGAGATTAGAAAGCCCTAAGATGTATCAATGTCTTAGGGTTTTTGTTTTTTACAGTATTTTTAATCACAATAGAGCACATTGTAATGCATAGGTAAATCCTAGAATTAATCAGTATATTAGAGATTATCTAATTACTATGTTCAAATTATTTAAGAAAATAATCAAACGTGTTGTGTCTAAGCTAACCCCTAATAAAATGCAAAATCAGCCAACTTTTTCTTTAAGCAAAAACGAAAAAACTAAGGAATACCTGGACTATTATTTAGACCTCAAGAACGATCCACTATTTGCGGTCCTTTTAAAAGGTACATGGGGAGCGGGAAAAACTTGGTTCATTAAAAACTATTTGGATACAAGAAAACAGAATAAGTACTTATATGTTTCGCTTAATGGTATTCAATCCATTAAGGAAATTGAGCAAGCATTTTACATTCAAATGCATCCCATACTTTCGTCAAAAGGAGTGAAGTATGCCAAGACATTAGTAAAAGGTATTTTGAAATCGACTATCAAAGTTGATTTGGACGGAGATCCCACAAAGAATAGTAGTGATGTCAGCTTTACAATCCCTGAAATAAACTCTAGTGATTATAACAAAATTGAAAACAGAATTTTAGTTTTTGACGACTTAGAAAGATGTCAGATGGATATTAAAAGTGCTTTGGGTTATATCAATGAATTTGTGGAAAATAGTGGTTTTAAAGTAATTATTCTTGCTGATGAGTCAAAAATCATTTCAGAAGAAACGGAAAATGATCCTAAAAAATACTCTCTCATAAAAGAAAAAACCATAGGAAAAAGTTTTGAGGTTATTTCTGAAGTAAATGAAGCATTGGACGTTTTCGTTAAATTAATTTCATCAGGTGCAGGTGAGATTCTCAATAATAATAAGGACTTCATATTAGAAACTTATACTACGGCTAACTACAATAATCTTAGACACTTACGTCATGCAATACTAAATTTTGATCTTTTCTATGGTTTTTTACCCCACAAACGAATCCTAAACAAAGATTTTATAGAAATTGTGGTAAGGCAATTTTTTGCGCTATCTTTTGAAATAAGTGCCGGTTTTATAAATGCCCGTCAGATAACCGAACTTTTAGGAAGCGGGCGCATGATTGCTCTTTCAATGTTAACTACAGGAACTGACTCCGAAATGAGTAACGTACAGAAAACTTATCAGAAGTATGATGTTTTAAAACATCGCCAACATCCAATCAATGGTGAGTTATGGCGTGAGTTTTTTGAGACAGGGTCTGTAAATAGTGAAGAATTAGTAAACTGCATTGAAAACAGTTTCTTTTTCCTAGAAGAAAAAAAACCGAATTGGGTAAAACTTTTTAATTACCGAAAACTCAATCAAGATAAGTTTGAAGAGTTTTCAGATTTAGTTATCAAAGAATTCAACTTAAAGAAAATCAAGGAAAAATTCGAATTAGTACAAACTACTGGTCTATTATGTGAGTTGTCAAAAGAAGGGTTAATAAATTTTGAAATTGATATGATAATCAGTAGTTCCTATGAACAATTAATTGAATTGAACAAAACTACTGATCTGGTTTCCAATTCTCAATTTCCTGGGGATCATAGTCATGGATTAAAATTCGCCGGATTCGATGTTGAAGAATTTAAAATATTCTTAAAATTTGCCCGTGAACAAGAGTATTTGTTGATAGAAAAAGAATTACCCCCAAAAGCATTGAAATTATTTGCTCTAATGAAAACCAACTTTGATCAATTTCAGGAAGAATTAAACGATCAAAGAAATCAAAATCGATTTTTTGAAACTCCAATCCTTAAAGAAATTACTGTTTTAGATTTGATGGATTGGATTAAATCGACCGGAATAAATGATTTAATGAATCTGAGCATTGCTCTGGCTGTGAGGTATGATTCCCACGAACGAACAAAAACAAAACTCCTTCCTGAACTAACTTGGTTGACTGAATTGTCCGAACAAATAGTGCATTATAAACAAGTTTCAGGAAAATTTGTTAGTTACAGAATTGAAAAAGATGTTTTGCCAAATCTCAATCAAAGTATAAAAATTCTGACAGAAGTTTCTGCCCGAGAAGAATTACAATCAAAAGGATAGTATTCAAGCCACCCGCCCCTCTTTATTAATCAACTCATACACCTTCAAAAACGGTTCCTGGCTCAATCCGAATTTAGTTGCAAACTTTCGGATCAAGTCTTTGCTAAAACCTCTTCTGTAATTCAGAATATCAGAGATTGTTGATTGAGGAATACTCAATTCTTTTGAGAGCTTGTATCCGGAATATCCTGATTCCTCCATCAAGGCTTTCAACAGGTCAACGGGAGTTAATTGATCAAACGGATTTTTCTGTTTACGGGCATAATCATCAATGATCAGATGAAGTACATAATAATCACTTTCAGTCTCATCAGTTCCCTTTCCTGCACTTAAAATTTTTCCCAATTCCAAATGCTGTTTACAGTATTCATCGTACTGTTTTTTGGTTATAATCTCTGAGTATTTCATAATCATTCATTTAAAACATCTGAACAGTGCAAGCGTCAACTTTGTCATATTCTGCATGTGTTCCGATAAAAGCAACATACAAACAACAATTCCTGTAAAAATTATAATCGCATATCATTCGAAAGTTATTCCCTCCAATATCAAACACAATCCTGTTATTCTCACAATCACCAATTATACTCACACTTGGAAAATCAGCCTTCATGTCATTTAAGTCATTCCAATCACAATTTTTAAGCCGTTCTAAAAAGATTTGAAAACTTGGTAATGCTCTGGCATTCTTCGTGCAATATTCCCATATAGAAACTTCAGTTATTACCCTTGCCTTCATTTATCAATTCAAGTATTGATCAAATTTACAAAATACTTCGCAAATTGCAAAGTAATTTCTCGGATTCCATATATTTACAATCCACTTTTAACAAAAAATAAAACGTTCTCATTATCAAGTGGTTTAACTTTTGGATATAAAACACCCGTTATGGCAAAATACGAGAAGGCCATACATGAAATGAAGGAAACAGAAAACCCCAAAGCATTAATATACCTTAGGGTTTCTACTTTTGTGGGAATTCTTACTTCATTACTCTTATCGTCACTTCTGCATCAATTCCTCGAAATGACCACTTTTTCGTTAAAAGTTCCACTTTCGGTTTTGATCTGGATGAGGTAAACCCCGTTCGGCATTTCACTGAAATTGATTTGCTCATGTTGAAGGTCAATCGGTATGTTTCCTATCGTCTTTCCTTCGGCATTCATGACAGTTATGTCGATTACGCTTTCTTCTGTAAAGATATTTACAATGCTCTTTGCCGGATTGGGGTAAATACTAAGGAGATTTCCCGGTAACAAACAGCTTTTGAGGTAAATGATGTCATGAACAGTCGTTTCACCGTCGTTATCGGTTTGTGATAAGCGATAATACATATCCCTGTTGGGATCCGAGAGATCTGTCCAGGTATAATTTGTAAGCGTTGTTGTGGTACCTGCACCTTCAACGCTTGCAATGGTTTGCCAATCAAATGCATCTAAACTCTTTTCAATGGTGAAAAAGTCATTGTGAAATTCACTGGCAGTACTCCAACGAAGAACCACCTGTACGTCCTCGCATTGTGCAGCAAACGCCAGAAGCTCTACAGGTAATGGATTTGAGGAACTGATGGAGCCCAACGTGAACGGTCCGAAGTCGGTAACCGCGGCAGCGGAAACAATTGTTCCGGCGGCGATTGTACCCGTTGTTCCACCGTTTCCTTTATCGGTCCATTGAGCACCATCCCATCGCGCAACGCGCAGGTCGCCCAAATTAGTGACCCCACAACTGCGGGTATCCCAACTCAGAGTTACCGCTACATTCGAAGTACCTGCCGTTCGATCGAGCATCCAGTATTCACAATCCGACACATGATCAAGAGTCGGTTCGAGGCTGGAAATACTGTAAAGGGCATTGGGTGATACCTGAAAATATTCTGCTGTGAACCGATCGGTAACAATCGCCGGGGAAGAAATGTCAATCGGTGCGTAAAGCGCATTTTTTCCGGTTGGGAAAACAAACGCTGTATTTCCTGTTTTAGCCACAGGCCCCGAAACGAAGCTGCTGTTACTGACTCCGGTAACGCCTGCCGTGGCTGTTAGTGTTACAATATTCGTGGCCGTCGTGTTCAGGTATCCGTCTGTAAAAGTCAGTGTTCCGCTAACATTCAGTGCTTGCGCGAGCGTGATACCGGTTGTGCTGCTATTGTTCAGCCGAAGGTTGTTTAGCGTAGTAACAACGCTGCCGCCAACCGTTTGCAGGTTGGAACCCGCTAATGTGATCAGCGTTCCGAAATCGGTAATCGTTCCATTGTTGGTCACATCCCCATAAATGGTAATGTTAGCCCCTGTGAATGTGCGGATATTGCCCGAATTTGTAAGCTGTGCACGCACTTCCGCAGATTGAGCAAGAAATACGAAACCAATGATGATGATTTTTTTCATAGCACTCGTATTTATTCCATTGAAAGATTCATCGTCTGAACAGTCACATTCGTTGTAGCTGACTGATTCTCCACCCACACTTCAAGATAGTCGCCCGGCGCCAGTGTGGCCCGGCAGGAGATTGTCAGTGATACCTGATCAGTGCTGTTTACAACTTTAACATCCTGACGGGATTCCGGAATAATCACTCCATTCTTAGCTATATAGAATGAAAAATAACGATTGGAACTCGGTTGTGTAATACTCAATGAACTTGAAACCAGAAATGATCGTGTCTTGCTTCCTCCGTATGTGAGCCGGTTATTGGTTGGGTGCGTGGTACGGTATAGATTCGTTGAAATTGTTGTCCCTAAAACTTTTACCGGGGTATTCGCAAGAGCAAACGTTGTTGCAACAGGCACGGATATGTACATATTACCTCCGGCAACGTCATCTTTCTGTGTACTCAAACCGTTAGCTTCGACCTCCCAGGAATTCGTGAAAGTTCCTGTTACATAAGTTCCTGTACCTACAAACATGATCACTTTGGCTGAAGCTGCATTGACACTTGTGATTCCGCTGATGTCGAGCGCCGTTGCGGTGTTTGCAGAAGTTGTCAACCGGTCACCACCAAGTAGCTGAATCACATTAAAAGCACCGATAAAGCGTTCGTAAATATTATAGTTGGAGGCGTCCCAAAGGGTATTGTTCAGCACTACATTGTTATCGTTCTGAAAAGTGATGCCGTTCGTGTTAGAGAAATAAGCGACCGTTGCGACAAAGATCGTTCCACCCACTCCGGCGATTGTTCCGACACTGTTAGAACCGAGAACGAAGCAATTCTGTATGATCATATTCTGAGCTGTGCCTAGTGCGTCAATATTGAATATGCTTCCTGAAGCTGCTATCAACGTAAGGTAGCGGAGGCTTCCTGTTTTATTACCGGTAAATAACGAGCCGACCCCGGTATACACGAGTTTATCATTTGCAGAGTCATCACCCCTGACCATGCAGCCGTTCAAATTGATCGAGTTCGCCAACACAATTGTCCCGTTGATCTCATATTCCACACCAGCTACAAGTGTTATCACACCAGCCACAGGTGCCGGAAAATCTGCGGCAGATTTAACAAGCACAAAATTATCGCGAGCGGCACTCATCATCAACCATCTTGTGGAATTCCAATAGTAATATCCGTCGGGAAGCGTACCACCTTCGCTATAAACGACCGTCCCTTCGGCAATTGTGGCCGTCATAGGAGATGGACTTGTAAGGCTGTTCAGTGGAATTCGCGGAGGTAAAAACCCTTTGTCTGTGCTTTCAAGCTCAAGCATGGAATTGGCGTTAATCGTATTCGGATTGTCTCCAATCTTTACCTGAGCTATCGATTGTATGATACAAAAGGGAATGATTGCAAAAAGAAGTAATTTTTTCATGACTCTCTATTTTATAGTACAACAAATAAAATCTACCAGATGTACTGGTATAGTGGTATTAAAATGAGAGCGGAACTGATGGAAGTTACAAAATGGATTCGTAAAAACCAAAAAATCAACGAAATAGGTTGGGGTCAGAAGAAATTAAACTATAAAAAGGGTTGGTAGACAAATGAAGACACGATCCACTTTTAACAAAAAATAAAACTTCCTCATCCTCAAATGGTTTAACTTTTGGATATAAAACAAACGTTATGGCAAAGTACGGGAAATTGGCCGGTGAGAAAGTGGAAAAGGCCATGCACGAAATGAAAGAAGGGAAACTGAGAACCGGCTCCGGTAAGAAAGTGACAACCAGAGAGCAGGCAATCGCGATCGGACTCTCGGAAGCCCGCAGAGCGGGTGGAAAAGTTCCGAAGAAAAAAGAAACAGCTTAAGGGTCTTTATGACCCGCTTTACCTCAAATAGGTCCTTTCTTCGCATTCACACATCAGGAAAGGTTCTTTATTGAAGAACTCTGCGAATGCAAAGAAAACATCCATGTAACTGAGGAAAAACGAAACCCTAAGATGTGAAAATGTCTTAGGGTTTTTGTTTGATGAAGCTTCTATTGATAAAACAAAAAAGTCTTCCTCCTGAGACGGAAGAAGACTTTCGTTTTATTCGTTTAACGGGTAATTTACTTGCATTTCTTTAACCCCTTTTTGATTTCAGCCGGCAGCTTCTCACCCATCATTTCGTAGGGTTCGGCGGCGCGATGATAACAGAGACAAGCTCTTTTTTGATCACCCATTTCTGTATAAACGGCAGCAAGGAGGATGTCAAAATCCGTACCCCACATTCCTTCATTAAAATTCGCTTCCCGGGCCAAGGCAAATGCTTCTTGTTTTTTATTTTGTTTCCAGAGGATTTTTAGCTCAAGAGCATCTCCCAGCATCGGGTCAAAATCGTAACATTTACGCGCACTATCACAGTCTGCCATGGCATTTTTATAATCACCAAGTTCAAAATAGGCTTCTCCACGCGCATGAAAGGAATACCCAAGGCTTGGGTCGTAGGTTACAGCTTTTGTATACAACCCAATACGTTCGCGCCAGCCATTTTCATTGTTGTCATCGATCGTTTGGGCCAGGTTATAATAAGCATGAGGAAAAGTAGAATCAGCTACAATGGCTTGCTTGTAAAAAGCCGCCGCTTCTTCCTGACCATTTACCGGATTACAGTAAATTCCGGAAATCCAAAAGATCCATGGGTCGGAAGGATTCTCCTCACGTATATTTTTAAGTTCTGCCAGCACAGACGGATCTGCCGGTTCCGACGTATTGACCAAGGTCCAGATCAACATGAATTTTTCAGGTGGATCCTGAGCGAATGCATGTTGAAAACAAAACAGCAATGCAATAAAAAGGTAGCTGCGCATATTTTTCATTTAAGTCTTTAAAAAATCAGAATTCTCCTACTCTATCACCATCTTCCCGTAACCGATCAAACGCTCGTTATTCGTCAAACGGAACTGATAGATGCCACTTTCAAGGTTGCCACGTGCAATTTGAAGCTGATGGTTTTCAGGATTGGCAATCACCATCACTTCTTTACCGGCCATATCGTAAGCAACGAATAGGATGCCGTGAAGGTTTTCCTGCGTGTCTATCAGCAAGGTCGCTGTTTCGTGGAACGGATTCGGGTAAATGATGGAAGCGTTCAGTTCAAACTCATCAACAGCCAGACACGAATCGATATCCAGTGTACCTGAATCGAAATTGGAGCAGCCGTTACCATCCACAAACGTATAAACAAGAATATGCGTTCCTGTTCCGGCTGTGGAAGGATCCAATACGTTACCTGCTACTCCCGGTCCGGCGTAATCGCCACCTGCAGGAGTTCCTTGTGTTAAGGCCAACGGGGAATCATACACACATACCATTCCAACAGAAGTCATGCTCACAACCGGCAGGTCATTCACCACAATGGTTGCTGTGTCCATGCTCACACATCCGTTTGAATCGGTCACCGTAAGCGTATAATCGGTCGTAATAGCCGGTGAATCACTAACGACAGATCCTGACAACGAACCGGGTTCCCACACAAATTGTCCGGTTCCTGAAGTGGCCGTCAATGTTCCCGTTTCTCCTGCACAAATCACATCACCATTGGTGTTCGCAACTTCGGATACATTCACCACTAGCGTTGTTGTTACTGTTGTGGTACAGGCCGCGAAATTCTGAACCGTTACTGTGTAAGTGGTCGTTACAGCCGGTGAATCGTTTACCACAGCTCCCGAAAATGATCCGGGCGACCACGTAAATAAGGTATCCGAAGAAGTAGCCGTCAACGTTCCTGTTTCTCCGGCACAAATGGTATCTGCCGTGACACTCAACGTTGGAAGTGCATTTTCAATAATCGTTGACGTATCCTGCAACACACAACCATTGGAGTCTGTTACCATCAACGAAACAGCCCCCATATTCGATGGAATATTCAGTGTTTGAGTGGTGTCTCCGGTAGACCATGCATAAGTTGATCCTATATTTCCTGCATCAAAAAGGGCTGTATCACCAGCGCAAATTCCGATAACGGACGAAATGTTACTCACCGGTAACGCATTAACGGTAACAGTGATCGTATCTTCAACGAAACAAGCACCACCTCCCAAAGAAGCTATACATGAATAACTGGTTGTGGTAGTTGGAGCTACTGTTAATGAGCTGGTTGTTTCGCCGGTATTCCAGGTGTAAGTCGCCGGTGGATAATCGTAGTGAACAGTTCCTTCCCACGGACGCGCATTGAAAAACGTTCCGAAAGGATAAGCACCACCCGTTCCTTCAAAAACGGTCAGGTCGGCATTTGTTGCTGAAACATTCCCGGTTGCTGTACCATTGTGGTAGCGATTGTTATTGGTTATCGCAGACGAATTGGTCAGGTAAAACGCATAGGTTTGCCCGGCAGGAATGGTGATGTTCAGATCATACGGAATTGTGGTCAGGGCATTGGGAGCGTTGGGAGCAAAGTTGATCGGCCCCGCCAAAAGTGTCCAGGCAGCCGGATTGTTTTCAAACCCCACATGCGTTCCCACTTTATAATAGATGTAATATTCCGTAACCGCATTGGGCGTATTGGCGATCAGGCCTTCAAAATAGCGGATTCGAATGGCATTGGATGCCGTGATATTGAACATATTCCCGTCTTGCCCGTTGTTATTCACAATCGGGTTAGGAAGCACGGTATCAGCCGGTGTCCCCATGACAACATTAAAGTTAAGCAAGGCAGAATCACCAGCGCAAAGAACAGAATCAACTGTTGTAATCTGTGCATCAAAACCGCATGATTGTGCGAACAGGGTTCCTGAAAGGCTGAAAAACAGCGTAAAAGCAAGTAGTAATCTTATCATTTTGAATTGTTTAAGCGTGGCAAAACTACGGAGAAAAAGTTAACCGCAATAATCGGCTTTAAAGTGTACGAAAAAGTGTTCCCGATTTCCTGAAAAAATAATTTGAACCTAATCGCGTTATACCCACATGAACTATCTAAAACAACCAATCCTACTCGTCTTTTCGATGATCTGTTTTTCCGGTTTTGGCCAGGCAGGCATCGTTTCTGTGACAGAATACGATGAAATCCTCTATTTCAATTGTGCGACGCACGAAGACACCGTATTACTAGACCTCAATATTGCTTACCCGGATTTACTCATACCCGGTTACGAAGGCGCATCCGATCCGTACAACAACCGTTACTTTTTTGGCGCCTATACTGATTTGTTTTCGTCCAGTCTTCGAATCTTTACGTATGATTTGCTTTCGGAATCACTCACAGCAAGTGATGCCTTCAGTTTTGAAGAAATTTACTACGATCCGTTTGAGAACAGAATCATGTTCAGGGATTCTAACTACCTGAAAAGTTACAACCTCGACAACGGCGTTATTGCAACAATTGGTCCGCTACCGGATCAAACCAGTAGTTATTATGGTCAACATCAGGTCTATGATTTTGTGAATCAACAGCTTTTTTACGACTTCCCTTGCGAAGCGGAATGCTATCATCATGTGGTCTTCGACCTGAGTACCGGAACTGTAGTCAAGGATACCATTATTGATAATCACCAACTCGCGAATATGCAGGTTTATGACGATCGCACCAATACCTGTTATGCCATGTTCAACGACGGTGATATAGTTTCGGTAGATTTGCCAACAACCGCCAGGACGTACATTACAACCATTCCCGACTGGCACAGTATGCTGAACGAAGAAATGGCCATGTTTGATCAACTCAAAGGCCATTATATCTTGCCATACTGGTCAACAGGAGGTGAAAGTAAAATCGCAACCATTGATGTGATCAACCAAACAATGATTGCCAATTCACTCTACCCGATGTCGAGTTACAACCAACTTTTCACCACCTTCCAGGCCCCGGTAAGAGTATCCGGCGGTGAACTGACAACCGTTCACGCAGAAGGTTATCAATGGTACATCAACGGTGTTCCGGAAGCGGGAGCCACCCAGCAAAGCATTCAAACTTCCGTGGATGGGGAATACTACGCAAAAGTGACTTGTGCCGGTGGTCGAACGATCAATTCGGACACAATAAGTGTGCAGGCGCTAGCTGTTTCTCACCTGAATGCTCCGGAAACGATTACCGTTAACCCCAACCCCCTTCAGGAGACTTCTGAGATCGATTTATCTAAACTGGAAGGAAGTGCTTTTCACCTGAAAGTTTACAACGCTACCGGAGAATTGGCACTGCAGCTCAACGCCACCGACCAGGAAAGCTTTCAGATCCTACAAGAGCAGCTTCACCGCGGAATGTTTTTCTTTCTGCTCGAAAACGAAAGCGGATTTATCGGAAAAGGGAAGTTTGTGGTGGAATAGCCAGTGTTTAATGGATTAATCCGGACTGTTTTCAGCAATGAAGTTCTTATATAAAGGAATTGTTAATTTTATATTCCTGAATTATTAAATTCACTTCATGAAAACTCCAGAAATACTTAATCAGTCCACCAAGATATTTGGACATAAATGGTCCATTACCCTGAAGATCATTCCGATTATTCTCACGGTCACGTTGCTGAAATTCCTGGCCCATTGGTACAATTGGGAGGTGATGGAACTGAACGCTTTGTTTACCAGTTTGGTGGCGGGCACCATTTTCCTCATCGGTTTCCTGATCACCGGAGTGCTTTCTGATTACAAGGAAAGTGAAAAATTGCCGAGCGAACTGGCGGCCAGTATCAAAACCCTCATGGACGATACGTATACCGTTTACAAGACCAAAAATTCAGCCAAGGCGCTCGAGTTTATGGAATACCAAAAAGAGCTTCTCAATACCCTGATGGATTGGTTTTACAAGCGTGAGCGCACCCAAACGTTGCTCCAAAAAATCAGCGGGATGAACGACTATTTCGCCGAATTTGATTTGGAAGGTGTACAGGCCAACTACATCATCAAGATGAAAAACGAACAAAACAGCCTGCGGAAAATGGTGCTGCGCATCGATACCATCCGCGATACGGGATTCGTTGGTTCGGCCTACGCCATTGTGGAAATCATGGCACTTGTAATCGCACTAGGGCTCATCAGCATCAAAATCGAGCCGTTTTACGCTTCGCTATTTTTTACGTTATTAGTAACATTTCTGGTTGTCTACATGCTCTTGCTCATCAAAGACATCGACGATCCGTTTGATTATGCCGCCAATGGCGAAGGTGGAACGGAAATTTCACTGAAACCGCTGAATGATTTGTGCAAGTCGATGAAGGAGGAGTGATTTGTTTAAGATGAAGGCTTACAATTAGAACAGAAGCCTGCTTCCCTCCTTGAGGAGGGATTGAGGGAGGTGACAGTTGACATTTTATTCGAAAGCAGTGCTTTCTCTCTATTTGTGTCAAGACAAAAAGAAAGCAACGAAACCTTTCCCCAATCCCTGCGTCTTATAAATCATGTTGAACGCTCGCCTTTTCTTAGCAAGTTTACTCGCTTTGTGCTTCTCCCCACTTTCCGCGCAGGAAACAGACAGTATCGTTTCTATTCATTCGGTCGATTATGAAGCCGATACTGTTGAATCGTCCTATACCAATGTCATCACCTACCGAAAAGGCAAAGAGATTTCGAATATAATGGTCGAATATTGGGGAACCGACATTTGGCGAGACAGTACAACCACGCTTACCACTTATGACGCGGATGGTAAACCTTTGCTAAGAACCACCAGAAGTGTTTCCTACTTTATGTGTGAAGAGAAAATCGTCAATGATTCTCCGTGGACCTTTCCCGCGCTTGTTGAAAATTCAGATCCGGAAAAGGTGTCCAATCCTTATAATCAGTGTTATATCTATTTCCATGATACTACTGTGTTTTACGGTGCCATGGAAACAAGGCGGGGCATTTATGAGCATGAAGACACTAAAATGTATTCTTATGACACGGTGCTTTATTATCCTGATCACCTCATCAAAGCGGAAATAAACTATCCTGACGGGAAATTTCACCAAAGTAAACACTACCGTTATGTCTGCAACGAGCAAGGCAAACCGGTCAAAACCTTCATCCGTGTTAATAACAGAAATGAGCTTACTTCAATAGAAACGCACCAGATTTATGAAGGCTCCAAACCGCACGAAACATATCAGAAAACGATTTTCGGAAATGACAGCACTCATTTCTCGTCGTTCGAACGCAAGTATGACAAACATTTCAATCAAATCGCTTATACATGGTTTCAAAACGGGGCTTTTTTCGGATCCGGAACTTCTCCCTATTCCGAAGATGGTTATATGCTTGAAAACAATACCTATAATGCCGATTCGAGCCTTTGCGATCACCACGAATACCGTTGGAAATTTTCACCCAACACAACCGAGCACTGGTCGTCGCAAAACTACCGGCACAGCACTGACCTGAATGGTTTCTCCTATGGACACTACGACACCATCAGAACACCCGAAACCATTGAAGTGCGGATTTCAGGCAAACGAATCGAACATCCCAAACACCGGTTCAAAAGTTACAAAGCAAAAGATTGTCAGCTAAGCCAGGTTATTATTTACGACAACCGGAAGCGCTACCGGGAAATCAAAAACTTCGATGAAACGGGGAAAGTGAGTTCGGTGATGATGTACAACTATTCTCTTTGAGACGAAAGACTTGAGACTGTAGACCGCTGCGCTTTTAGACTGAAGACAACAGACAATTTTTCCCAAAAAGTTGTCTGTTGTCTTTCAGCGAAGCGGTCTTTTGTCTACAGTCTTCCTGAAAATCTAGGAATTATGTAACATTCTCCCATTCAGATGTAACACTTTAAAGGGTGAGATAGCGCATATTTGTCGTACACATCTCTAAAACCCTTGACAGTTGAAGCTTTACATTAAAAACATGGTGAGCCTACGCTGCAAAATGGCAGTTAAAGAAACTCTTAGGAGTATGGGCGTACATTTTGTCTTTGTTGAACTGGGAGTGGTGGAAACCATGGAAGATTTGTCGGCAGAAGAGCGCCAGCATCTCAAGATGGAGTTACATCAATTAGGCCTGGAACTGATGGATGACAAAAAATCAGAACTCGTGCAGCAAGTTAAAAACCTGATCCTCGACATGATTTACCACCCTGAAGAGGAACGAAAAATGAGTTTTACAGTGTATTTGAGCAAACATACAGGTTACGATTATCCGTATTTAGCGAACCTCTTTCTGGAAGTTCAGGGCAGCTCTATTCAGCAATTCATCATTATTCACAAGGTGGAACGCATCAAGGAACTGATTCTTTACGGCGAATTGAGCATTACCGAAATTACCTGGAAAATGAACTACAGCAGTGTGGCCCATTTGTCCAATCAGTTTAAAAAAGTAACCGGACTCACTCCAACGCATTTCAAACAATTGAAAGAACTGCGATTGGAAACAATGGAACAAGGTGAAGTAACCTCTAATTCTCCAAAAACCTAACTCATGGAAATAGCTAAAAAAGAAGAGTCTCAGTACGTACGCAGTTTGATTGAAGCAAGCCTGGACCCGTTGGTTACCATCAGCGCCGCCGGGAAAATCACGGATATCAACGATGCGTCTGTGCGTGTCACCGGAATCAGTCGCGAAGAACTGATCGGGACCGACTTTTCACGCTATTTCACCGAGCCTCAAAAAGCACGTGAAGTGTATGAGGAAGTTTTTGCCAAACGGTCCGTTGCCGATTCACCGCTCACACTTCGCCATAAAAACGGCAAACTCACCGATGTGTTGTTTAACGGATCAGTGTATACCGACGGCCTCGACAATGTAGTAGGTGTCGTGATCGTGGCACGTGATGTGACCGATCAAAAACGCATCGCAACCGAGTTGCTTGAAGCCAAAGAAGCTGCCGAGCGCGCTACCATCATTGCCGAACGTGCAACTATCATTGCAGAAGAAGCTCAGGTGAAAGCTGAAAACGCAACCCTGATCGCTGAAAATGCAACACTGATCGCTAAAAACGCGGTGAAGACAAAACAACAGTTTTTATCGAACATGAGCCACGAAATCCGCACACCGATGAATGCCATTATCGGTTTCACGAAAGTGGTCCTCAAAACCGAAATCAGCATCAAGCAACGCGAATACATCAATGCTATCAAAACCAGCGGCGATGCATTGATTGTATTGATCAACGACATTCTTGATCTGGCCAAGGTAGATGCCGGGAAAATGACCTTTGAACAAACACCGTTCAAAATCAAGTCATCCATTTCGGCAATGCTGCATTTGTTTGAACCCAAAATTCAGGAAAAAAACCTGGTACTCACCAAAATATACGACGCTACTATTCCCGAAGTATTGGTGGGCGATCCCGTACGCTTACACCAGATCATTTTAAACCTGGTGAGTAATGCTGTAAAATTCACCTCGGAAGGTGAAATCACGCTGAATGTGCTTTTACTTTCGGAAGATGATCAACGGGTCGAAATAAAATTCACTATCATCGATACCGGAATTGGTATTGCGAAAAATAAAATGCCACGGATTTTCGACGATTTTCAACAAGCTACCAGTAACACATCACGCATATACGGCGGCACAGGACTTGGACTCGCCATTGTAAAACAACTCGTTGAAGCGCAAGGTGGGAGTATCAGCGTAAACAGCGAACCCGGTAAAGGTTCTGCATTTTCGTTTACCCTCCTTTTTATGAAAACAGACGAAGAAGTATTACTGGATACCGATTTGCTGGAATTGGACCCGGAAATAAAAAACATCAAAGTGCTTGTGGTGGAAGATATTGCCTTGAACCAGCTACTGATGAAAACATTGCTCGATGATTTCGGGTTTGAACGCGACATTGCCGGGAACGGTAAAATTGCGATCGAAAAACTGCGTACGAAAACGTACGATATTATCCTCATGGACCTCCAAATGCCTGAAATGAATGGCTTTGAGGCTACTGCCTATATACGTAACGAAATGAATTCAAAAATTCCAATCATTGCCCTTACAGCTGATGTGACCACCATGGACCTGGAAAAATGCAAGCTGGTGGGCATGAACGACTATATAGCTAAGCCCGTAGACGAGCGGGTGCTATATAGTAAAATTGTAAATTTGGTAAAGAAGCCGAAAAAAATATCGGTTAGTGGCAATATGAGTAAAAGTGAAATCAAGAAAAATACGTATACCGATTTGGCTTACCTGATGAAGCGTACCAAATCGAATCCAACCCTTATGCTTGAAATGATCACCTTATACATGGAGGAAATACCTCCTTTGATCAAAGTAATGAAACAAAGTTTATTAGACAGCGATTGGGATCTACTCTATTCGGCTGCCCACAAAATTATACCGTCGTTCTCTATTATGGGGATCGATTCACACTACGAAAGCCTGGCTAAAAAAATTCAGGAGTACGCAAAATCGCGACAGCAGACCGATGGCATTTACAACCTGGTGCTGCAATTGGAGAAAATGTGCGATGATGTTTGCCTTGAGCTCTCAGAAACTATAAACAATTTAAAGAACAAGAATCCATGAAAAACGGTCAATCACTTAAGCCCAGTACGCCTATCAAATTATTCTTAGTAGACGATGATCCGATCTTTCTGAAAGCATTGGAGATAGAATTCTTACTGCATGCAGATTTTACTGTTGAAACATTCCCTACGGGTGAAATGTGCATGAACAATATTTCCCGCACCCCGGATGTGATTATCCTTGATTATCACCTGGATGGAATTGATAAAAATGCCATGAATGGCTTACAGACACTTGACGAAATCAAAAAATACAATCCGGATATACCGGTAGTAATGCTTTCATCGCAGGATAAAATTGATGTCGCCATCGAATGCATGCATCATCGGGCATTCGATTACGTAGTAAAAAGTGAAACGGCATTTTTACGACTTCAAAAAATCATCACCTCTATTTTTCGCTTCAAGAAAATGGAAAAAGAGTTGAACTGGTACATGGACAGGGTGTAGTCATAGCGCTACACCTGGCTCCGGATACATCACTTAATACATACGATCATGAACACACAACGTAATAAGTTGTTTATCATTGACGATAATCCGCAGCTGGTAGCCGACTTACGGGTATACCTTGAAAACAATTTCGGAGAATCATTGACCATTTCCACCTTCAATTCAGGTGAAAGTGCGCTCAAAAAAGTAGATCATGAAACCAATATTGTGATTCTCGATCATGATCTTCCGGGTGAAAACGGAAACGAGATTCTGAAATCCATCAAGCAAATTAATCCGAAAACCGAAGTGATTATGCTCACTTCCAACGAAGATGTGAAAACAGCCATTCATGCTTTCAGGAACGGCGCAACCGATTACGTAATAAAAGGCGAAAAAGCCGATAAGAAGATCGGTTCGATTATTTATAATATCCTGGCTTATCCCGTTCGTATATTGACGAGAGAATTCGGAGCCAGTAAGTACTTTGCCATTTTCATACTTTCTTTCATTTTCGTCGGCCTGTGCGTTTTGATATGGGCGATGATTGATTGAAACACCATAATACGATTTTCCCAACCGATCCTTCTCATTTATTAACACACATCAAAAACCGGAAATCATGAGAAATTTATTGTACATCCTGGCACTGATTATTATCATTGGCTGGGCTATCGGCTTCCTCGGTTACAGCGCCGGTGGATTAATCCACATCCTGCTGGTCATCGCTATCATTTCAATTCTGTTAGGTGTCATACAAGGCAGGAACAATCCTTAGTAAAAACACCACAACATACTGTTAACGAGTGCTTCCATTATCCGGAAGCACTTTTTTTGTTTAGAAAAAAAACGAACTCAGCCTAAAAATGGGATAGATGTAACAAGTATACTCTTTCGTACAACGAATGCCGCTCAAAGGCGGGTGAACTTTGCAAATGATATTATTCACGAACAAAAATCACAAAGTAATATGAAACAACACTTACTATACATCTTTTTGGCTACCATACTTTTGATGCTACCCAAACTATCTGTCGCTCAAGCTCCTGTACTGGGAACAGTGGCAGATTTCGTACTCTTTTCTTCCTCAGGCGCAGTCACCAATACCGGTACCACGCGCCTCACGGGAAATGTAGGAACCAACCTCGGTGCCAGTACCGGATTTGGAAACATTGATGGTGTAATGCACGATCAGGATGCTGCAAGTTTGCAAGGCTCCACTGATCTTACGTTTGCATACAATCAGTTAAACGCAACAGTTCCTACACTTTTTCCGGCCGCTTCATTGGGAAACGGACAAACACTGAATGCAGGTGTCTATTCTATTGCCACGGCTGCAACTATTAACCTAGCGCTCAATCTGGATGCCCAGGGTGACCCGAATGCGGTATTTATCTTTCAAATAAACGGTTCATTATCTACCGGAGTCGCGGCAAAAATCAATTTGCTCAACGGCGCTCAGGCATGTAATGTATTCTGGAAAGTAGAAGGTTTCGTAAACATGGCTGCCAACACCACCATGCGTGGCACCATCATTGCCAACAATGGCAATATCACCACGAGCGCCGGCGACACCCTTGAAGGACGAGCAGCCTCAACCAACGGTATCCTATCTGTAAATAACCTCATGGCTCATCTGCCGCTTGGCTGCGGAGTTCCTGCTTTATCAGGCCCCGCGAATCCGCCACTTGGAACAACTCAGTGTTTTGCCTTGTTTTCTGCAACCGATCCCGTAACAAATAGCGGCACCACAACTGTAACAGGTGATATCGGAACCGACATCGGTACAACTACCGGTTACAATCCTGCATCGGTTATCGGAACCATTCACCCCATACCTGACGGTGTTACCGCTCAGGCTGCTATCGATTTTAACGGAGCTTATAATTACCTGAATACATTGCCGTATGACATTGACTTGTTATTCCCGGCGCAATTCGGTAATAGTTTGGTCTTAACACCTCATGTTTACCGATTGAACGGTGCTACAACACTTACCGATACACTTTTCTTAAACGCTCAGGGAAATCCGAATGCTGTTTTTGTAATTCAGGTAAACGGAGCATTCGGAGCTGTTGCCTCTTCGATTGTAGTTTTGCAAAATGGTGCATTGGCTGAAAACGTGTATTGGAAAATAAACGGGATCACCAATATCAATAACAATTCCATTTTTAAAGGAACGATTGTTTCGCAAGACGACATTAACTTATTTCCGGGTACAGATTTAGACGGACGTGCCTTAACAGGATCCGGTGCAATCAACACCAACACTGTTTCGGTAATCACACCTACAAACTGCGCACCTAATACCGTAATCGAACCTGTCGATCAAACAGTTTGTACAGGCGGAACGGTTAGTTTTGCAGTTGTAGCCGGAGGAGTCGGACTTACGTATCAATGGCGCCGGGGTAATGTCAATTTAGTTGACGGCGGAAACATTTCCGGTGCCACAACACCCATCCTCACCATTAACCCGGCAACTGCTTTGGATGCTGACAACGATTACAACGTAATCATCAATGGTTCTTTTGAACCGGACGACACATCCAACTTTGTTTCATTGACGATTCTATTTCCTCCTTCCATAATAACACAACCTGTTGATATGACGGTGTGTTCCGGTGATTCGGCTGCTTTCACAGTTGCTGCAACCGGTTCAAACTTAACGTACCAATGGCGTTTGGGAGCAGTTCCTATCATCAATGGTGGTGCGGTTTCAGGAGCTAACAACGATACCTTGATCATCAATCCGGCAACAGCAGTGAATGCTGCAACAAACTACAATGTAGTGGTGACAGGAAGTTGCGCGCCAGTTGCTGTGTCCAACGATGTGACATTGACCATCAATACAGCACCGGTTATCACAACACAACCGACTGATCAAACAGTGTGTGAAGGTAACTCAGTTTCGTTATCGACTGTGGCTACAGGTTCAGGCTTGACGTACCAATGGAGAAAAGGAGCGACTAACGTTACAGACGGCGGCCAGATCTCAGGAGCTACAACTTCTACGTTGACCATCAATCCTGCAGCGTTTACCCATTCAGCAACCGATTACTACGTAGTGGTTTCAGGAGCTTGTCAGCCAAACGACACGTCCAACATGGTTTCATTACAAGTGGATACCTTGACAAACATTACAACTGTTCCGGTTGACATTACAGCATGTGCGGGTGATTCTATCGCTTTCGTTGTTGATGCAGATGGTTCAAACCTTTCGTACCAATGGCGTCGCGGATTGATCAATGTCGTTGATGGCGGAAACATTTCCGGTGCTAACAACGATACATTGATCTTTGATCCGGTGAATGCGTTGAATGCAGCCAATAATTATAATGTAGTGGTGACCGGAAATTGTATTACAACGGTCACTTCTTTGGATGTGGCATTGACTGTCAATACAGCACCAGTGATCACAACGCAGCCAACTGACCAAACAGTGTGTGAAGGTAGCTCAGTTACGTTCTCGACCGTGGCTTCAGGTTCAGGCTTGACATACCAATGGAGAAAAGGAGCGACTAACGTTACAGACGGCGGCCCGATCTCAGGAGCTACGACAGCTTCGTTGACCATCAACCCTGTAGCGTTTAGTGATGCAGCCACTGATTACTACGTAGTGGTTTCAGGAGCGTGTCAACCAAACGATACGTCCAACATGGTTTCATTGCAAGTGGATACCTTGACAAACATTACTACTGTTCCGGTTGACATCACAGCATGTGCGGGTGATTCTATCGCTTTCGTTGTTGGTGCAGAAGGTTCGAACTTAACGTACCAATGGCGTCGCGGATTGACCAACGTCGTTGACGGAGGCCCTGTTTCAGGAGCTAACAACGATACATTGATCATCAATCCGGCAACTCCATTGTATGCAGGAAACAACTATAATGTAGTGGTTAGCGGAAGTTGTATCACAACGGTCACTTCCATCGATGTGGCATTAACTATCAATACGGCACCGATAATTACAACACAACCGACTGATCAGGCAGTTTGTGAAGGTAGCTCAGTTACGTTCTCAACAGTTGCTTCGGGTTCAGGCCTGACATACCAATGGAGAAAAGGTGCAACCAACGTTACAGATGGTGGTTCGGTCTCAGGAGCTACAACTTCTGCATTAACTATTAATCCGACAGTATTCAGTGATGAAGCGACGGATTATTACGTGGTGGTTTCTGGGGCTTGTCAGCCAAATGACACTTCAGTCATGGTTTCGTTGCAAGTAGATTCTACTACAAGCATTACAACTATACCAGTTGATATCACAGCATGTGCGGGTGACTCAGTCGCTTTCATTGTTGGTGCAACGGGTTCAAACTTAACATACCAATGGCGTCGCGGATTGACCAATATGATTGATGCTGGTCCTGTTTCAGGTTCCAACAACGATACGCTGATCATCAATCCGGCAACTACATTGTATGCGGCAAACAACTACAACGTGGTTGTTACCGGAACTTGTTCGCCGGCTATCACTTCTGCTGATGTGGAATTGACAATCAATACTGCGCCGCAGATTACAACGCAGCCGACCGATCAAACAGTTTGTGAAGGAAATTCAGTCACATTCTCGACTGTTGCTTCAGGATCAAACCTGACCTACCAATGGAGAAAAGGTTCGACCAACATCACCAACGGTGGTGCGGTTTCAGGAGCTACAACAGCCAACCTGACAATCAATCCAACGGCATTCAGTGATATTGCGACTGATTACAATGTAATTGTTTCAGGTTCTTGTCCGTCAAACGACACGTCAAGTATGGCTTCATTACAGGTAGATACGCTCGCAGTGATTGTGACGCAACCAACCGATGTGATTGCCTGTACAGGCGATTCAATAACCTTTGAAGTTGTTGCTGAAGGAACAAATCTTTCGTACCAATGGAGAAGAGGATTGATTAACCTGGTTGATGCCGGATCTGTTTCAGGATCTACAACAGCTACGTTGACCATTAATCCGGTAACACTTGCCGATGATGCCACCAACTACAATGTGATCATCACAGGTGGTTGTGTATCACCGCTTATCTCGGATGATGTGGAACTGGACGCTACGGATTGTTTCAACGATTTGAGTGTTGTGAAAACAGCATCTACGATGGAACCGACAATCGGTACGATCATGATTTTCAAGATTGTTGCCAGTAATATCGGTGGAAATGCGACCAACGTAACGGTGACCGACATTTTACAAAGCGGTTACACTTACATTACGTCAACTGCCACAGCAGGTACCTATGATGAAGTAACAGGGGTTTGGACTATCGGTGTCATGACTGATTCTACTTCTGAAACACTGTACATCAAAGTGGAAGTAAACGAAAACGGAGACTACGACAACACCGCTGTTATTGCCGGAAACGGAGATAGTTCTCCGGGTAATAATACATCAACTGTAGTTCCGGTTCCGGTTAATTTGCATACGCCGGAAGGTTTTTCACCTAATGGCGATGGTGTAAACGACACGTATGTGATCCGTGGAATCTCAAACTACCCGCTGAACCATTTCCAGGTATTCAATCGCTGGGGAACTCTTGTTTACGAGGCAGATAATTACCAAAACACCTGGGATGGAACATCCGATTCAGGTGTCAATGTAGGAGGTGATGTTTTACCGGTAGGTACTTATTTCTATGTACTTGATCTGGGTGAAGGAAGCGAACATAAAAAGGGAACCATTTACCTGAACAAGTAATTAATAGTACCACTTTAAAAAAACGGATATGAAAACAACAATTAATATAGTTCTTGCGGTATTAGGCATCGGTTGTGGCTTCACTTCACAAGCCCAGCAGAACCCAATGTTTACGCATTACATGTACAATACACTGTCTGTAAACCCGGCTTACGCAGGGAGCAGAGAGGCGCTGAGCATCACTGGAATTCACAGGTCACAATGGGTTGGTTTTAGCGGCGCACCGATGACTCAAACGCTTACCATGCACACGCCGATCTTCAACAAGCACATTGGGCTTGGATTAACGGCGGTGAACGACAAAATAGGTCCGGTAAACAACACTGGGGTTTCAGGATCGTTTGCCTACATCATGCAGATCACAGACCGATCAAAACTGGCCCTGGGACTGAGTGGTGGCGTGAACATCATGCAGGCTGAGCTGAATACGCTTGGACTGGATGATCAGAACGATCCAACTTTCCTCAACAACATCAGGAACCGCGTCACACCTCAATTTGGGGTGGGCGCATACTATTCGCGGGAACGCTTTTATGCCGGTCTTTCGGTACCTGACCTTGTCGAGAGTAATTATTCAAGCCTGGAAAGCTCAAACGGTGTAGCCTTGGTGGGGAAATCGCGACGACATTATTTCATGATTGTAGGAGCGCTATTTAATCTCAACAGTGTTCTTGCCCTTAAACCGACGGCGTTGGTAAAGGCTACCGCTGGCGCTCCGCTTCAAGCAGACTTAACGGCATCATTCGTCCTTTACAGAAAACTCACGCTCGGTGCTATGTACCGCACGGGAGATGCCTTTGGAGCGTTGATCGGTTTTGATGTCTCGGAACAGTTCCGCATTGGGTATTCCTACGATTTTTCATACGGCAACAGAACAGCGAAGTACAATTCGGGAAGCCATGAAATCATGCTGCGTTACGAGTTCATTTATCCGGGTAAAAAACAAATTCACTCACCCCGTTATTTCTAACGGCCAACTTAATACGAGTCTTATGAAACAGTTATTGATACTTACAGTTCTCTTATTCGCACTGATACCGGGTAGCTATTCTCAGGAAAAAACAAACCGGGAAACCAAAGGCGACAAGTGCTTTTTTATCTACGATTTCGATTGCGCAATCCGCTATTACGATCGGGTGGATGAAAAACTAACCACAATGGGGCTGCGACGTCTTGCCGAAAGCCATGCCAATCTGCAGCACGAAGAAGAAGCAGAAGCAAACTATGCATTATTGATCGCCCGAACAGAAGGCGTGATTGCAGAAGATTACTACGATTATGCCATGTTGCTGAAAACGCATGGCAAGTACGACGAATCGAACAGGATGATGGACCAGTTTGTGGCCCAAAAACCTGGTGATTTGCGCGCACAGAGCTACACCGCTAACAAAGCGAAGTATTCAGCGTACCAAACGGTTAATTCTGATTTCACGATCAGTAACCTGACAATGAATACCAAATCGCAGGATTTCGGAACGGCTTATTTTGATAAGAAAGTCGTGTACGCATCCAGCGATGTTCCGCCAAAAATGATTCGTAGAAAATACAATTGGAACGGACAACCATACCTCAAGTTGTATGTGGCCGAAGTGGAAGACGGTCAATTGAAAAATCGTGAATGTTTCGACAAGAAATTCAAATCGAAATTGCACGACGGCCCGGCAAGCTTTAGCAACAATGGTACGTTCATGGCGATGACCTCGAACAATCCGGAAGATAAAAGTCCCGATAAAATAGTGGAACTGCAAATTTTCACCAGTACCTACGATGGCAAAGAATGGTCGGATCCGGCTCCGTTTACACACAATAAATTGTCGTATTCGGTGGGTCACCCCTATTTGCTGGCTGATGGAAACACCATGTATTTTGTGAGTGATATGCCCGGCGGTTTCGGTGGAGCAGATCTGTACAAAACAACCAGAATAGGCAACGGCGCATGGTCGGAACCGGAAAACATGGGTAACACGATCAATACCGAAGGCGACGAGTTGTTCCCGTTTGTTGACGAAACCAACCGGATTTTGTGGTTTGCCTCAGACGGACACTTCGGGTTGGGAGGTTTGGATCTTTTCAGTACTTCATTGAATGGTTCATCCGCGGTTGAAAATGCGGGCGCTCCACTCAATACGCGCTACGATGATTTTGCATTCGTTACGAATGGAGAAGCCAACAAAGGATACCTTTCATCCAACCGTGCCGACGGCAGCGGATTAGATGATATCTACTCCTTCACTTCAACCGTTCCGGCCGTACCGAAGCAAAAAGAATTGACCGGGATTACCAAAGACATCAATGGAAAACCTATTGAAGGAGCATTTGTGACATTGAGAGACGATAACGATAAAGTTCTGGCAACGCAAACTGCAGATGGTAACGGACGATTCTCCTTCATGGTTGAACCCGATATGACGCTTGAACTCATCGGAAACAAAAGCGATTACCAGGAAGGGAAATCCAGTACGAATAGTTTCGGATCGGAAGAAAAAATTGAAGCCGACATTGTATTGCTGAAGGATAAAGTTGCTGAACCCGACAAGGATACAGTTGCTGACGTAGTGAATACCGTGGACGATGATCTCTTTAAAACCCTGAAACTAAACCCGATTTATTTCGACTTCGACCGTTCGGATATTCGTCCGGATGCAGCCAAAGAATTGGATAAAATAGTGAAACAAATGAACAAGTATCCCACCATGGAAGTGGAGCTGATAGCCCACGCCGACTGCCGGGGTACGAAAAATTACAATTACGAGTTATCGGAAAAACGTGCAAATGAAACGTTGAAGTACATTCAATCGCGCATCAGCAAACCCGAACGTATTAAAGGAAAAAGTGTCGGTGAAACAAAACCGGTCAACGGATGTGAGTGTGAAGGAAATGTTATTTCAGAATGCTCTGATTCAGAACACGAAAAAAACAGGCGCTCAGAGTTTATTGTCAAAAAATAATATCTACATAGAGTAGCCAACGAAGCCGGCGCATTTTTCATACTTGGATGCGCCGGTTTTGTGTTTTTATGAAAGTGGGAATCATGTAACGAAGTAATGATTTGTTACAACACTTTTAGCTGGCAGGAATGACACATTTGTATAGAGACAATTTCATACCATTAACGCTATACAAAATGAAACACATCATCACTACACTTCTATTGGCCATGGCTTGTCATCAGCCTTTGCTGGCGCAGGAAACCGGCCCCGAAAAATACGGTTCTACATTAAACTTCGGTGTCGGGGTTGGTTATTACGGCTATATCGGTTACACCATTCCGGCGATTCATGCCGATTGGGAATTCGACATTGCCCGCAATTTCACACTGGCCCCTTTTGTTACGGTTCTTTCTTACGAAAACTATTATTACTGGGGCGATAACAACAATACGTTTCGTTATTATTCCTACCGTCGCAGCATTGTTCCGGTGGGTGTAAAAGGAACTTACTATTTTGATGAATTACTCAGAGCAGGTTCAAAATGGGATTTTTACCTGGCAGGATCACTCGGATTTGCCTTCCGTGCCACAAGCTGGGAAGACGGCTATGGCGGTGAATTAACCGTAGCCCGGGGCACAAGCACTGTTTATTTTGACGGACACATTGGTGTTGAATATCATTTCAACGGAAAACTCGGATTACTATTAGATGCTTCTTCCGGGATTTCAACGATCTGTCTGGCTTTTCATTTTTAGACAAACGATTCTTGAAAACACAGCATAAAAACAACGAAATAATGGAAAAAGAACAAAGTTCAGGAAACAGAAAGATCATCGGTGCATTAATAGTCGGCTTGGTAGTTGGCGGTGCATTGGGCGTCTTATTTGCTCCCGATAAAGGAAGCGTAACACGCAAACGACTATTATCCAAAGGAGAGGAGGTGAAAGATGAAGTTCAAACAAAACTGCAGAATCTTGACCATGAAACCCAAAAAGAGCGTGCACTTGCAAAAGCTTAGTATTCATATTTATAAAAAACTGTCATGGAAGATTCAAACAACACCGGAAAAATCGTAGTAGCGCTATTGGTGGGCGTTGCAATAGGAGGCGTTCTAGGTGTGCTTTTCGCACCCGATAAAGGAAGTGTAACCCGTAAAAAACTGTTATCGAGAGGTGAAGACCTGAAGGATGCAGTGAGTGAAAAACTCAGCGGAATGATGGACCACACGGAAGAAAAAGCCGAAGAAATCCAGAAAAAAGTAGAGGGTAAACACGCTTAAGTTTATTCCCGTAAAACAGGCCGGGGTTCAGGATTTAAACGATTCTGGCCCCGCTCAATCACACAATAGTATGGAAACACTGTCAAATTCAATGGAGATCCTTTTAAGACGTGTGGAAGACTACGGCAATACCCGTATGGAACTGGCAAAATTGACCGCTATCGACCATCTTTCCACAGCAATGTCTTATCTTATTTCGCACACCATTATGGTGTTGGCCGTTTGTTTTTTCGTGCTTATACTAAGCATGGGCATCGCTTTTTGGATCGGTGATTTATTAGGTGCGATTTATTACGGTTTTTTAATTGTGGCTGCTTTTTACGGAGTACTCGCATTGATACTATTAATCGTACTCAAACCTCTTAAAGCCCGTATCAAAAACAACATTATTACACATTTATATCCACCGGAATCATGAGCGCACTCTCCAATACCGAGCGGCTTCATCAAGCCATTGCCGATCTTGAAATCAAACGGCAGGAACAAGGTGAATTGGTGAGCGAACAATTTCAGTATATTCGTGAACAGCTGCAACCTGCCAATCTGGTGAAAATGGTGGTGAGCGACATTTTTGCCTCACCCGACATCCGGACCGGAGTAGTTGATTACGCAATTGGCGTTACTTCGGGTATGATTGCCAAAAAAATGGTGACAGGACAGTCACCCAACATATTTAACCAATTATTGGGCAATGCCGTGCAAATGATCGTAACACGAGAAGTTTCGCAGCATCCGGAGGCCATAAAAAACCTTGGGAAAAACCTGCTTCAACGATTGTTGTAATTAAGCCATTAACATATGGAAGCGACCGGTAACAAAATGCCACTTTATGCCAAAACAGCGCTGATCTTTATCAGCATGTTCGCGTTTGTCTACACGATGTATATCGGGCAGCAAATCATCATCCCACTTGTGTATGCCACCATCATTGCCATTTTGCTCAATCCGGTGGTCAATTTTCTGACGCGTCATAAATTCAACCGGTTAATTGCCATTATACTTTCTGTCATTCTGGCTATTGCCATTGTTGTCGGTATTTTGGCTGTACTGATTTCACAAGGCGATAATTTCATGAATTCGGCACCGGAAATGCAGGAAAAATTCAATGCCACTTTTTCAGACCTGGTGAATTGGGTTTCCCACCAAATGGGCGTTAAGCCGGAAAAAATAAACGAATGGGTCGCCGATGCGCGCACCAAGCAGCTCAACAATCTGGAGGTGAAAGAGAATATCGCCAAATTCGGTCATATGCTCATGACAACCGTCTTACTGCCGGTTTATATGGTCATGTTGCTTTATTACAAACCGTTATTACTCGAGTTTATTCACCGTGTTTTTCGCTCCGAAAATCAGGCTTTGGTAGAAGATGTACTCGCCAAAACCAAAAAAATCATTCAAAGTTACCTGATGGGTTTGTTCATCGAAATGTTCATCGTGGGTGTTTTGAACACTGTCGGACTGTTGATCATCGGCATTAAATATGCAGTCCTGCTGGGGCTAATCGGCGCGTTGCTCAACATCATTCCGTATCTGGGAGCTATTATTGCCACGTCGATATTCATGTTGATCGCCTTGCTCACCGAATCGCCGATTTACATGTTGTATGTATTGCTGATGTACTTGTTCATTCAGTTTATCGACAACAATTTCCTGTTGCCAAAAATCGTGGCATCGCGGGTAAAAATCAATGCGCTTGTTTCGATTATTGTGGTATTGCTTGGCGCCGCTGTTTGGGGAGTTCCGGGCATGTTCCTGGCCATTCCGCTTACGGCAATTTTGAAAGTTATTTTCGACCACATCGAGCCTCTAAAACCATGGGGATTCCTGCTGGGTGACACCATGCCAAAGGCCATTACATTGAAGAAAATCAGTTTCCGGAAGAAAACAACTACCAAAAGCGATTAAGCGTTGAATAAAATTTCACCACAAAGACACAAAGTTTTTTGAAGGATATGAGTGTTAAGTTCACAAAGGGGTTTTTAGGTAGGCACCTTTGTGAACTTAACATGTCAAACTTGTCCTTTTCCTTTGTGTCTTTGTGGTGAAAAAATCTGGTGTTAATCCTCAAATCCGCACAACGTCAACCCACGCTGCGAAGCCGCCTCTCGCGTAACAAACACAATCTCATGCTTGCAAGCCGATAATCCGCGGCATTTTTCTACGAGGTGAAACTTCTTGGCATCTTTGCTGTCGCAGATGTAAACACCCGATGTTTGCATGGTGCTTCCGATAGAAAGCCAGCCGGCAAGAAGTAGTAGTGAAAGTGATTTGAACATATTCCAGTTGTTTTGGTTAGTGTAAGTAACGGAAAATCGGGGAGTAATTACAGATTATTTAGTATGTTAGTGATTATGAAACGATCACACCTTTTAGCGGGACTCCTTCTACTTTCCGGCATCATAACAGCAGTGGTGTGTTTAGAGGTTTCAAATGACTCAAATAAGTTCAGGAATAAAAAACTGGACTTCATCGACAAAGCATCGGATGAACAATTACTGGAAGTGGTGCATCATAATTTGGCTGGAAAACTCCCCAAAGACTTCAATAAATCAGAAACAGCCATTTATTTGGTTTGGCAGTTTGAAATGGAGTCAATTACCCGCGGTTACAGCGGCGTTTACAATTCATTCACCATCACTTACCAGGATCTTCCAAGAGCATTCCGGCTGATTGGGGCCAATCGGCACGCTGAATTGACCGAAAAAGCAAACAACATTTACGAAAGAGAACATCGAAAGGAATACAAGGGTAAAGAACCAAAAGAATTCACCTATGACTTCTATCCTGCATTGGATGAACTTGAGGAACCGCTGAGAAAGCTGGGGGAAGTAGAAGATTTATGGGATTTACAAACGGATTATATTCGCAAGCATAAATCAGATTTTGTTGATAAATGAAACTCCAAACCCAACGACTCATCATCCAACCTTTATCGAAACAACAGCTTCAAGCCTATGTTCTCGACGATTTTTCGCTGGAAGAATCCCTAAAGCTTATTCATAATCCGCGACCGGTACCGGAGCGCGTGAAAAACGCTATTGAAACCAAACTGCTTCCTAAGCTGAACGGTGACCCAAACAACGATTTATACTGTACATTCTGGACGGTCATCCACAAAGAACAGCAGGTAATGGTTGCCGACATTTGTTTCAAAGGTAAACCGAACGCAAATGGTGAAATTGAAATCGGCTACGGTACTTATCACGACTTTCAGCAACTTGGATTTATGACCGAAGCCGTTGGCGGAATCATTGATTGGGCTTTTCAGCAAGACGCTGTAAACGTCATTTTAGCAGAAACCGATCCTGAAAATAGCGCTTCGCACCGGATATTGGAGAAAAATAATTTTGTTATTCAACATCAAACGCCCGATAACATCCATTGGCGTTTAGATAAATCAATATGATCATTCAAATGGTACGACACATTAGCCGACACGAAATCGCTAACACAAAAAAATTGATCGGCTCTGAGCTGGCGCGATTGCAACAAGCCATTTTCGATGAGGAAACACTGCGATTTTACAAAGACGATAACGAAGAACAACTTTACCTGGAACAATTTGATTGTATTCACAATGAACTAATAGAAACTGAAATTTATTCCAAAATTATCGGGCTGAATCATTCGGATATAAACACTTTTACTGACGAATTAAGCATCCGACTAGAAACGCTATTTCAGGAAACCGGAGTCACTGAACTGGTACTTATTGCTCACCTCAAACTCGACTTTTTCGGAAATCGCACCAACGACTTTCATCCCTTGGTGAATGCTTACAAACAACTCGAAGAAATTGTTGGCGATTCAACTTTCAAAGAAGCATTCGTCATTGAGTTGAATTCATTGCGCGAATTTGTTGAAATCCTGTTTTGGTCAACGCGTTGCGACCCAAGTGCCGCCGAATATATTTTCCTGTTCAACAGCGAAGAGACCATGCAAATCTATTTGTGCAAGTATGGAAATATTCATTTAACCCAATTTGGCGTCGAGCGATTGACAGATGATTTTATAACTGCATCGGGTTGGACAATCATTGACGGACCGGAATATGATCATTTTTCGGAAACTGGTGGTTTGGAAGACAGACAACTAAAAACTTGATGATGAATTATTATTGAATCGCTTTTTACTTATCTTCATAGCCACACATCTACAATTCAACTAGTTATGAAGTTTTCTTTTTTGTGGACAATCATCATTGCCGTATCCGTTTTGTCTGCCTTGGGTGGATGTACCATCGAAAAGCGCCTTTACCAACGTGGATATCATGTTGAATGGCATAAACGTGTAAAATCAACTGATGAAACCGGATTGGTTACAGAGAAACAAGTGTCGGATCAAATCATGCCTTCTGGCGAAAAGAATGCGGAAACGGTTGCTGTGACTCCGGAAGTGGAAGAAAAAACAACAATTCTAGAGGAAACACCGGTCCTTTCGCAAACACAGGATCTTGTTTCTGGCGCTGCTGAAAATACCACAGTAACGAATTCTGCAAACTCAGATCAATCACCTGAAACGGTTGAACAGGCTCAGAAAACAAAACCCTTACTGAAAAAAATGAGTCACCGCGGAGGCTTGGCGAGTGGATTCACCAAAGGCTTGCTCATGATACTTATGGGGTTACTGCTGATAGGAATGGGCTTTCTTTTCCAAAACATTCTGGGCGTATTCGGCACTATTTTACTGATCATTTTCGGTCTTGGTGGCGCAATCATGATTGTGGTTGGAATTGTGCTTATGATTTTGGGATAAGCCATTTTTGAAACACTATTTTGAGTTCCCATTCAAGTAATTTCCTTCCCTGAAATTTGTACTTTTGACCATGCGTTTGATCGGTCGGTTTTTCGGTTTTTTGCTCATCATTCCTGTGAAATTGTATCAGTGGGTGATCAGCCCGATATTGCCCAATAGTTGCCGTTACGATCCTACCTGTTCAGCCTATATGATTGAAGCCATCAAAGTTCACGGTCCGCTGAAAGGTTTGTGGCTGGGGAGCAAACGCATTGGTCGCTGTCATCCGTGGGGCGGACATGGTTATGATCCGGTTCCTGAAAAAGGGAAGTGTAAACACGGGCATTAGTTTTCTATCCCGTTTCTATAAATTAAGTAAATCTTCGTTAAAAATCAAGACCTTAACTTCAAAAGGTTTGTTCTAATTTCAATAGGCGAATGAACAAACCTACATGAATAATATCTCCGTTTACGACACCGAACAACTAATCACACAAAACAGCATTCGGTATTTTTTTGAAAGCAATGGTGAAAAATCAATCATCAAAGCAATTGACTATTCTCCAATCGATTTCAAGAATGGAAAAACCATTTATAATCTGGGTTTTGGTGATTATGATGAACAAAATGATACAATTAATGATGATATCAATAGCAATAATGGCGACCATTACATTGTTCTGAATACTGTATTATTCTCCGTTCCGTTATTCTTCGCGGTGTATCCAAATGCAGTCCTCTTCATAGGTGGAAGCGACAGTAGTTCATTATTTCTGGCAAATTGTAAAATTTCGTGTAACAAGAAATGTGATAATTCCTGCAAAAATCATCATCGGAGAATAAAAGTCTATCGTTATTTCATTGACAAAAATTTCGAATCACTTTCACAGAGCTACGTCATCTTTGGCCGTAATAAACTAAAAAACAACAGTTTTTTGCCTTATATTCGGTATGAAAGTTATGATGATTTATTAATCTATTTAAAAAAATCGCTACCTTAGCATGTATAATTTAGTCACAATGAAAAAGTCGAATCCAACTTCAGTTGCCGGTATCATTCCTATGTCAGCCGAAACAAAACAACGCATTGCCGTTGTTGCTGAAAAGTTGCGTTCCAAAGAATTGTTCCGCGAAAAAGCAGTCAACGCAAAGAAATCGCTTGCCTCTGTTTCTTCCCTACCACTTTAGTTTCAAGCTTTCCGCAACGAATCAAAACCAACAGATTTAGTAACATTTCAGGTCATTCCGAAAACGAAAACAGCATTCCTTCAATATCGGTTCCTTTTTCGGTGGTCGACCATTTTACTGCTTCAAACTTCATCGTGCTGCCGTCTTTAAATAACATTTCCACAATCACCAAACGGTGCTTACTGATGAAACGAAACAACGAGAACTGAACGCCATCGTGTACCCGCAACCCTTTCACATGTTGGTAATTGATCGTGTGTTCAATTCTCCCTTTGAGCGAAATCAATTCCATTTTTTGCTGAGCAACTACGATTCTGCCTTGTGGTTTGAAACCTTTATACAGCATATTCAGCAACCAATCCAGCAGAAAAACAACCGCCATTCCGCCTACATTGAATTGCCAGTTTTCAAGTGGAGTGAAATTGGGAATCAACCCAAACCCGAAAAAGAGCACCAGTGAACAATAGAAAAAGAATCCCGCTGTATTGGTCCACAACGGAAGAGTCGATTTTGCCCAGGTAAATGTGGCTGTTGAAGGGTACGTTTTGGCCATCTGCTTGTTTAAAGAATGTTAAAATTACCTTTTTTAGCCCAAAACACGATTCGGTTTCAAAATTTGCACTTACTTTGTCATTCAAAGTTCTTTTTTATGGAAGACCAACGATACATCGATCAACTCAAAGACATCCGCAATATCATGGACCGTTCATCACGGTTCCTTTCACTTTCGGGCTTATCGGGCGTTCTTGCCGGAATTTATGCCATTTGCGGCGCCATCGCTGTGCATTGCATCATTCAGCAGCGCTCCTATCTTTACGTGACGCTCGAAAGCAAAGAGTTTTTCCAAATCGTTGTCATCGCCTTTGCAGTGATTGTACTTTCCATTTCAACCGCAGTGATTCTTTCGGCGAAAAAAGCCAAAAAGCGCGGCGAGAAAATCTGGAACAAAAGCAGTCAGCGCATGCTCATCAACCTGTTTATTCCACTTACAACCGGTGGTGTCTTCGGCATTTTATTGCTGAAAGAAGAACATTACGGACTCATCGCTCCTGTTACACTCATCTTTTACGGCCTGGCACTGGTCAACGCCAGCAAGTATACGTTCGAGACATTGCGCTCGCTCGGGATTGTTTTTGTAGTGCTCGGATTGATCAACACGGGCTTCCCCGGTTACGGCCTGTATTTCTGGGCGTTAGGATTCGGAGTGCTGCATATTCTTTACGGTACGATAATGTATCTTAAATTTGACCGAAAACAAGCAGATTGAAACACGTAATCTCACATATCAATAAAGCGTTCGATCACCGCATCCGGTTGGGAATTATGTCGGTGCTGATGGTCAACGAATGGATGGAATTTACCACCATGAAAGAACTGCTTCAGGTAACTGATGGCAACCTGGCCAGCCATGTAAAAGCCTTGGAACAAGAGGAATTCATCGTGGTGACCAAACAGTTTATCGGAAAGAAACCCAACACGCGCTACGCGGCAACGGCTGCAGGAAAACTCGCGTTTGAACAACACCTCAATGCACTTGAACAATTAATCAAACAAAGCAGATAGTCCCTTTTTTTTAACCTTAGACTTTGAATTTCAAAGTTCTTTTAAATCAAATAGTCATGGAAACAGCACAGCATCAGCCAACACAACAACCTCCTTCCGGTTTTCAACAGTTTATGCGCTCGCACACCGCGCGTTTTATCATCGTTGGATTCATTTCCCTCGTCCTTTTGATTCCGCTTGCGCAGCTTTGGGGACTTATTGAAGAGCGCAAAGAAAGGCAAAATGACGTGGTAGATCAATTGAAAACCGAATGGGGAGGCCCGGTAGCGTATTACGGCATTGTGATGAAAGTTCCGGTAACAGAAATTGTTCACTGGGAAGAAACCGGTAAAAACAAAATAAAAATACCGCACACCGAACACAACCAGCACATCGCCTACATTTATCCCGAATGGAGCAGCGAAGATCTCAACACGGTCGTCACCGAAAAGTACCGTGGTATTTTCAGTACGCCTACGTTCACTGCCGAGATCAAAGGCAAAGCACGTTTCAACCTGAAAGATTTCCTGAAGAAAAATCCCAATCGCGAAATTGATTGGAGCCACACCCAAATCGGTTTTATCACCGATTCAGAAACCAATTTCAAACGCATTGATGCCATTCATTTTCTGGGTAAATCACTTCCGGTAAATGAACAACGAAGAGCCGGAAACGACGATCTGATGATCAACGTTACAGCGCCTTTTTCACTCGATCCGGTTGTCAATACCATCATCGAGGCGCAGGTAAACACCGAGATCAACGGCAGTCAATCGATTCATTACCAATCACTCGCCAACGAATCGACCATGAAGCTGGCTTCCAACTGGAACGACCCGGCATTTGAAGGAACCTGGCTACCACAAAGCGATGCGTTGCATATTTCCGAAAAAGGGTTCAATGGTACGTGGAATTCCATGAAAATCGGCAGTGGAAAAAACGAATTACATTTGGATGGAATCACCTGGTTTTCGAAAAATTACTCCGACATCCGTTTCATTAAAATGGTCGACCATTACCAACTAAACGAGCGTACGATCAAATACGGTTTGTTGGTATTGATTCTCACGTTTGCCGTGTTTTTCCTCATTCAGATTATCGGAAAAGTCACCGTGCATCCGCTGCATTATTTCATGATCGGTTTGGCATTGCTGCTTTTCTATTCGCTGTTGCTCGCTTTTTCCGAACAGGTCGGATTCATTCCAGCTTATATCATTGCGGCAACAACCATCGTACTGTTGATTGTCTGGTATGCCAAATCGGTGTTGCAATCACTGAAATTTGCTGTCATGAGCGGAACCAGCCTATTGCTATTGTATGCATTCCTGTTGGTCATCGTCAACCTGGAAATCTATGCCCTGATTGTGGGAAGTATCGGATTGCTGGTCGTATTGGCTGCCATCATGTCCTTCACCCGAAAAATCAACTTTGAAACCACCTGAATTTAGCCACCTGAATTGTAGCTAAGTAAGAAAGACCTTCGGAATTGCACCTTTTTCCGGAGGTTTTTCTATTACCACTAAAATACATTACTCGTATCGGCTAGCCGATACGTTACTGCGCTAACGCTTGTTTCATCAAAAGCTATACTTTTTCTTTCCCACGAATGCACGAATTTTTGCTCGGCTAACGCACTCGCCTACAATTATACATTGCCTTAATGTGTAACAAATAAAATAGCACCATATATAGCGCGTCCGTTAGGCGCGCAAAAATTCGTGCATTCGTGGGAATATTTTTGTTCTGACTCTCATCCGCTATGAGAATGGGAACTAAAAAACCTTCGGAACCATGACGCTCCGAAGGCTTTTGATCTAACCCACGCAAAAGCGCGGTTGAACAGGTGTTCTTCTTTATTTGGTGGTGGTATATTTTCGCGATCGGGTGATATTGATTCCAAGCGATAAGCCGTAGGTTGTTCCGTACTTATTGAATGAAGCATAAGCATTCAGTGGCACATTCAGCGCTCCGGGACGAAAGGTTTTACCGATTCCAACCACAAAGTTTGATGAGAAATAAGCCGCTCCGCGTGTATCCGGGCGATCTGAATAATTGAACTGATCGGCATTCATCACACCTGCATTGGCGAGATCAGAAAATGTGCGGAATGATCCGTCGTATTCCGTAGTGCCCGACAACAGCTTTTTCATGCTCAATGAAGGCCCCATCGCAATTTCCCAGGCCCCTTTTCCGAAACGGACACCGTGTAAAATGGCCAGTGAAGGTACCGGTGTTCCATGTTCGATTCCCGCTACATTGCCGATAAACTCAAACAATGCGCTGAAATTTTCGCTTCCCACGTATTGTTTTTCCAGTTGGTAACCGATGTTGAACAACACCGGAACGCCACCTACTCCACCATCGTCTTCCGAACGGGTAAAAAAGTCTGAATTTTCTTCCGTCACAATGGCAATTCCCATACGCGGACCTGAATTATTCATTTTACCCAAACCGGTGGATGCCGCAGGATTATCTTTGAAAATCAACGATTTGGACGCATAAAGATCCGCTTCTATTTTCAACATGCGGTAAATCATGATATCGGTCATACGGTTCAACTCACGTGGCTGATTTTCAAATTGTTCTATTTCGTTTTGTACAATTTCACCCGTATTTACATCAACGATTTTCATGGAAATCAGGATGCGATCACCCAAACCATCATAACTGGCACTCATTGCGAAATCGGCATTCAACTCCTTCCCTGTTCTGATCAGACATTCCTTGCCCATACAGGTTTTTACTTTATCCAGCCCTATTTTCTCGGCCACATCGTAGCGGTCGTTGACCACGTATTTCTTTGAATTGACCAATGATTTGTAAATGATCGATCGTAAAATCTCGTCATTGAACGAAATACCGCGCACTTCGATTCCACCGATTACCATAGAAGGAAGTGTGGCTTCAGTTGTAGTTGGTTGGTCCTGCGCTGCCGATCTGGTTATCGCGCCGGTGATGAATACCATCAAAAGTAGTAATCGACTTGTTTTCATCTGTTTGGGTTTTAAGTTTTGCGGAACAAAGGTCGCTCAGATGTATGCACGCATACAAACTGAAAAGTGCTTATGCGATTTTGGGAGTTGCGAAAATCCGTACAACTGAAGAATTGGTGATACAGACAACGTCTGTAATTCGTTATGAATTATGACCAGTTCGTCATTCGTTCATTCGTGGCAGACTAACACGTCTATCATCTCAAATCAGAACGACAATTTCATTAGTTAAACTAAAAAGCGTTCGGAATATCCCGAACACTCGAATTCCCGAACTTGGAAATTCACGAATTCCGGTATTCCCGAATTTCATTTTCAGGATATTCCGTTCAAAATTCCACACACGCCCAAACAAGCCAACCTTTTGTCTTATCTTGTCGTCTGTACACAACATGCTTGCCCTTAACACATGAAATACCTATACATCATACTGGTTATCACACTATTTACTCCACTTGCGAAAGCGCAGGATTGGCTCGCCGGATCAAACGGCAATTTTGCCAGCGAAGCACTGGATGTGGCGGTCGACGGAAACGGAAACTCAGTAGTCATCGGCTATTTCAGCGGACAATTGCAATTCACCGATTCCACTGTGCAGGCAGCCAGCGGATTTTCAGATATTTTCCTTGCCAAATACAGCTCAACCGGACAATTGATTTGGCTCAAGAAATTCGGCGGAAATCAAATAGACCGCGGGCAAAAAGTCGCCATTGACAACAGCAACAACATTTACATCACCGGTTATTTCGCCGGAACCATGCAAATGGGCGCAACCACGCTCAACTCAAACGGCGGATCGCGCGATATCTTCACTGCAAAGCTCACCACAAATGGCGCTGTCACCTGGGCCAGAAGCGATGGCGGAAATGACGAAGAAATCCCTTATGGAATTGCGATTGACGGAAATTCAAATGTCATTATCACCGGGAAATTTACCGGAAACACAACCATCGGGGGAGCGTCTTACAGTTCACAGATCAATCCGGCAAACGGTGCATTTAGTACCGATATTTTCATTGCCAAATTTTCAACAGCCGGAGCACCTGCCTGGACAAAAAAGGGCAGCTCGAACGCCGACGATATGGGAATTGCCGTCACCTGCGACAATGCCAATAATATCTATGTGACCGGACAGTATTCCGACACCATGAACTTCATCGGGCAAATCATCAACAATCAGGTAATCAATGCTGGCTATGTGTCAAGATTGACCTCCAACGGTGATGTCACGTGGTTTGATAAGCTCGGCGCCACCCAAACCTACGCCAGCGCGATCAAAATCAATAACAACAACGAAATTTATACAACCGGTAATTTCCTGGGGACCATGTTCATTCAGGCGAATGCGGTGACAAGTCAGTTGACCAGTCCGTATGTGAAGAAAATCTTCCTGATCAAACTGGGAACCGCTAACGGAAATTACATCTGGGGAAGAGCACAAGGTTCCGAATCGGATTTAACTGCCCGCGGATTGACCATCGACAACGCGCAAAACATCTTTATTTGCGGTGATTTCCGCTGCAATTTTGACGAATACAGAGATTCCACTGACACAGGTTTGTGGAACACCGTTGGTTTCAGAGATATCTTCGTGAGTAAATTCGGTCCCGGTGGCGGCATGATCTGGAACAGGCAATCGGGTGGTAAACGCGAAGATTTGTGTTATGCCCTGGCGAATGGCGGTAACGACAAACCCATTTTTGCCGGAAGTTTTGAAAACGATTTGTTTGTACCAACCGATGTGTACAACCTTACAAATATGTCGCCAAGCCCCAATAACATTGTGTTTAATGGTGCCGGTGGTGCAGCAGTAGGATATCTACAGTATACAATCCTCGGCGATTTATCCAAAAATGTCTTTGTCGGAAAAGTCAACGATGTCACCAATCCCAATTACTATTATTACCAGCCTGGTGGCGGAGGCGGGGTTCCGTATGATTCGATTTCGCCTGTATTGTACCCGCAGCAGGATACCGTGGAATTTTGCAACGCCATGTATTTGTCGTTTGACCAGAACACTGACCCGTTTGTAGGCCCCGATTTTGATTTCCACTGGAGCGCCGACAACCTCGACGACGATCCTTATCTGTATGTAGCACACACTAACGAAGCGGTCATTATAACGTCTACTTCCATCGACGGTTGTTATTCGTTTCAAGACACTATCATTACGATTGCGCATCAAAGTCCGCCATTGCCACTGATGACCGATGACCATGGCTACAACACCAATTCCCCGGTTTCATACACCAATATTCAACTCTGCATTCCCGACACAGCCTTGGTTTCTTTTTCCAATCTGTGCAATCAATGTACCTTACAAATCAACTATTACAACACCCCGTTTCATAGCGGCCCCACGCCGTTTGAAGTAACCGTAGAAGGCGATTATGTAGTGATTGTCACCAATGAATTCGGCTGTATTTCACAAACCGTTTTTGCTGTAATTCATGACACGGTTGTTGATTACGACAGTATTTTTCCGGTAATTGTGATGTTGAATGCCGACAATTTCGATGATTCGATCAGTGTCTGCGAAAACGAAGTGATCCAATACATTGTGATCGATACGATTACCAATCCATCCGGGGCGAATACCGTTTATTCCACTCCGTTTATCTACGAACAATTCTTCTCGCCTGATGCAATTCCGAACATGAACGTCGGGATTCATTCCTGTACCATCGTTCCTGATACGACCGGCTGGTACGTGATCAATTACGTCGCCTATGTGGGGTACGATAATGCCTGTGGAATCGATACGATAGAGTACCATATTTCCGACTCGTTTTACATAACCGTTTTTGAAAATCCCGTCACCAACCTCACACTGATCTCCGACAGCCCAATCTGTCCGGGCGATTCGTGCTACATCAGTGTTTCACAAACCATGCCGGGCGGTGCCTGGACGGGCAGTAACATTGTGTGGCAAAGTACCGATGGTGATTCCATTCTCGTTTCACAAATCGGTTACTATTCCTACGCAGGAGCTACAACCGATACTGTAACGGGTTGTTCGTCCAATTTCACAGTTGGAACGTTCGTTAGTAACAAACAAGCACCGCTGATTCAAATGTATCCGTTCGATGGATTGATTTGTCCCAATGCAACTGTTACACTCTCGGTGATTCCTGCCGGAAGTTACAACTGGATTGGTCCGGATGGCAGTTCGTTAGGCTCCGATTCTTCTCTGGTAGTTTCCAGCGGCGGCCTGTATTATTGCATTTACACCGATCCCGAGGGCTGTAGTTTTACGCTGGAACAGGTCGAAATCAGCGAATACATTATTCCGTCGCTCGCATTTTCACCGGTGAATATCTTTTGTGATTCCAGCGACATCGAGTTGATCCCGGTATTCAACGGTATCGCAAGCATTACCTGGCTCGCACCTATTGTTTCGAATGAAAACACGGTCTTTGTAAACCAACCGGGAACTTATTATTGCTCGATTTATCAATGCGGAACGGCTACGCTGGATAGTGTGACCTTATACGACGGACAGTTTACACCATTTATCACAGCTACCGACACGCTGATTTGTCCGGGACAAACAACCACCATTACCACTAATCCTGGGATGCTTTCCTACGAATGGAACAACGGGCAATTTTTGGGGAATACGTTCACGACGAATCAACCGGGATTGGTTACCGTAACACTCATCAACGCGCTTGGTTGCGAACAAACGGTTTCCATAAATATCGGTCTGGAAAACATTCCGCCGGCACCTAATCAACCCGATCAAACGCTTTGTCAGGGCCAAACAGTGGTGCTCACGGATAATTCAGGCTTTACCACCGCGTGGTACACCGATCTCAACGATACCATTCCGAATGTGATCGGATCAACGTATACCATTCCGAATATTTCCGCGACGCAAACAATTTATGTTTCGCATCCACATCCGTTGTGCGCTTTCAACCTGGATACCATTACACTTTCTGTAATCCCATACATCGGATCGCCAACAATCATCGGAAATGGTGTTCTGTGTGAAGGAGAAGATTTGTTCCTGGCAACCGACAGCAATTCTGTCAACAACATTGCCTGGATTTTCAACGGAGATACGATTTCTACTTCTCCGACCGTTTCAGTGCCGTATAATTCGTTTACGCAAAACGGAACGATCTGGCTTTCGATGAGCAATGATTGTTTCACCCAAAATACGAGTACACCACTTACGCTGATTGCCGAATATCCGCTGGAACTCAATACCTATGAAATGAGTGCCTGCGATTATGAGACCATTGAATTGTTTGGAATCAATGGCTTTAGTGGTGAAATTTACTGGCAAAACGGCGGCGATTCAGTTATAGGGAATCCGTTGATCGTGTCAGCAGGTGCTTTTCAGGATTCGGTGTTTACGGCTTATGGAATTGACGACGACGGCTGTGTGACGCTGCCTACAAGTGTCATAATCACCTTTGAAGATTGTACTCCAAGACCACCGAATGTCATTACTTCCAACGGCGATGGCACCAACGATTATTTCATCATTCCGAATGCCGAATTGATGAAGGACAATTACCTGGTGATTGTGAACCGCTGGGGCAATACACTTTACGAAGCAGAGAACTACGACAATAGTTTTTCAGGACATGAATGGAATGAAGGCGTTTATTTTTACCAGTTTTATCCGGATGGAAAAAACGGTCAACGCCCCGCCGTTCATGGATTCTTCCACCTGTACCATTGAGTTATTAACAACCTCATCTTGTAACGGTTAATGCTTTTTCGACTTAAATGTTCGGTACGATTGTTGTTTATTGTATCTTTCAACTAAGTAAACTGCAACTCGTTATGAAAACACGTTGGTACTTAATGGTCCTTTTGTTGTTTGTCGGCCTTTCGGCACAGGCACAAACCGATCAGGATAAAAAAGAAATTATGCAGCTATGTCTGGATCTACCGGCATTGCAACCTTATTTTCACTCAGAGCAACCTGAGCGTTTACCTATTATTATTAAAAGTAACGGAAAAGTTCCTCAGGCTTCGCTTAGTAAATTTGGGAAGCCCGTTGTGTATATGAGTCCGGATGACATTGATGCAAAAGGAACACAAACTGCTTTGGAATTCATGCGTTTTGAAGTGACTGCCGAAAGCGCAACGATTATGTACCGATACAATATCGAAGGATTGATGGTAACGGTATTGCTGAAAAAAGCGAAAGGCGTTTGGGCTGTTACCGACAGCAAATTAGTCGAACGTTAATCCCTGAATTTTAAACGACACCTCTTTGTTCATTGCCTGCAGGCAATCCTCATTTCATGCACAACACATCCTTTACCGAACGGCTCATTCTTCGAAAAGTAACCGTTGACGACGCCGATTTTCTCCTCGAATTATTCAATACGCCTTCCTGGCTGAAATACATTGGTGATCGCAATATTCACACCATTGAAGAAGCCGCCGAATACATTGCCAACGGACCATTACCGTTTTATGCAAAACATGGTTTCGGATCGTATTGTCTCGAGCTGCGGGATTCAGGTACACGAATTGGCATGTGTGGCTTGTACAAACGCGATAACCTCAATTATTATGATCTTGGTTTTGCGCTTTTGCCTGAATTTGAAGGGAAAGGCTACGCCCGCGAAGCCTGTGAGTTTGTCCTCGAAGAATCGCGTAAAGTACTGAAGTTTAAAAGCCTGTTAGCAATTACCAATAAAAATAATGACCGTTCCATTCAATTGCTGGAGCGTTTGGGTTTTGAATGGAAAGGCAATTTTTCGTTTGAAAACGGCGGGGAAATCCTGAATTGTTTTCAATTGTCGCTGACCGAAAAACAGGTTGCTCCACCGCTCACAATTTCACTAACCAAAGAATTGACACCAATACAAAAAGAGGCGGTTCGTGAAATCTGGAACACCGTTTACCCGGAAAGCCTGGTTCTTCGAACAGCGGAGGACTTTGAGCGTTACCTTGAACCACTGGGACGGAAACAACATTACCTGATGAAGGATTTATCCGGAAAATTACTGGGTTGGGGAATTACGTTTGAGCGTGAAAATGATCTTTGGTTCGCCATGATCCTTGATTCTTCGATACACGGAACGGGAATGGGAACTGTTTTATTAAAACGCATGCAAGCCGGCAAAACAACACTTTCAGGCTGGGTAATCGATCACAACAATGCTGTTCGGGCCGATGGAAAACCGTATCTTTCACCGGTGGAATTTTACCTCAAAAACAAGTTTACGTTAGAGCCGGAAACCCGATTGGAACTCCCGACTCTTTCAGCCGTTTGCATTCGATACAACCATGAAAACAACTAGCAGTTCAGAAGAAACGTTTCATTCTATCAACGCACATGTAAACAAATCATGTGCTGTTTTTACCCAAGATGAACTGGCACTTTTCAACTCATTGTTGGAAGTCCGAAAGGTAAAAAAGAAGACATTTCTGTTGCAACAAGGTGAAATCTGCGATTTTGAGGCTTACATCAACAAAGGATGTATCCGGAATTATTTCATCAACGAAAACGGATCGGAAGTCATTCTGCAATTTGGCGTAGAAGACTGGTGGGTAAGTGATATCGCCAGCTTTCATCAACAGCAACCCAGCCATCAGTTTATCGAAACATTGGAAGATTGCGAACTGTTGGTACTTTCCGTCAACGCCAAGGAAAAACTGCTGCGGCAAATCCCAAAATTTGAGCGTTTTTTTCGCCTGATGGTACAACGTAATCTTTCGAGCTTACAACACCGGTTGATGAATACCATTTCCATGACAGCCGAAGAAAAATACCTTGATTTCAGCAAACGTTATCCGGCAATCGCTCAACGCGTTCCGCAATTGCAGATCGCTTCTTATTTGGGGATTTCCGCAGAGTTTTTGAGTAAAGTTCGCACACGCCTTGCAAAAAAATGATTTCTTTTCACACTTACTTTTTTATCAAGAAAAAAGTAAGTGTGAAAAGAAATCAAGGCCATAAGTCCCGATCTTGAGAACTAAGGCTTATTAAGCTATCTCAACCCAACTCGTCCGCCTGAGGCGGATCATTAACGATTATCCCCTTCGCGGATAACCGATGACTGTGCTCAAACAGGGCCTCGATTGAGCTTAACTTCACCTTGCTCTCTTACGATCGTTACTTAATGCCATTTAGAGTGAAAGTTCTGAATCGGGATTCTTTTACTTCAGTCCAACTACTATTATTCTTGAATTTCTTGTCCCAGTTCAATGCACAGCTCTTAGAAGCGCCGTTACTTTGTTGTACAAATAAACAGTGCAACTAATGCATCAATTCAATAACTTATAATTCATATCACATGGCAACTACAACATGGGCAATTGACCCTACACACACAGAAATTGGTTTCAAAGTAAAACACATGATGTTTACTAATGTATCCGGAAGATTTGATCAGTTTAACGGGACCATCGAAACTGAAGGTGATGATTTCGCAAATGCAAACGCTACCTTTCAAGCTGATACAGCTTCTGTTAATACGGGAAATGCTGATCGTGACAATCATTTGAAAAGCGCTGATTTTTTCGATGCAGAACAGTTCCCGAATCTTGGTTTCAAAGCAACCGAATTCAAAAAAGTTGACGATAATAACTATAAAATTGCGGGCGATCTTACGGTTCACGGTGTTACAAAACCAGTAACCTTAGATGCCGAATACAGCGGTTTGATGACTGATCCGTGGGGAAATACCAAAGCAGGATTTGCCATAAACGGAAAATTCAGCCGTAAGGATTTTGGTCTTACCTGGAACGCTGCGCTTGAAACAGGTGGTGTTTTGGTAAGCGACGACGTACGCGTCAACATTGAAATGCAATTGGTAAAACAAGCATAGTTATACTTTATGCTGATGCAAAAAGCCCTGAACAGTTCGACGGTTCAGGGCTTTTTAAGTATATCTGTTTAGCTTTTTACTAGCTCAATTTCGACAATGCTGCTCTCAAATTAGAAATCACTCCCTGAACATCTTCCAGCTTACAGGTTCCAACTGAAAGGCGGTACCAACTTGAATCCGCCGACGCGCCAAAGGCTGAAAACGGAACGATAGCCACTTTGGCTTCGTCGAGAATATATTTCGTGACATCACTGGTTGTTTCCAATACATTTCCTTCGGCGGTTGTTTTTCCGTGCAAGGTAAACTGCACCGTAAGGTAAATCGCAGCTTCCGGAGCAATGGCGTCAACCGAATGGCCTTCTGCTTTCAGCGCCTGAAAACCTTCGTAGAAACCAACCAAACGATCATTGATTTGCGTTTTAATCGCATTCAGGAAGTTGTCGTATTGACCCAAATCGTTCAGGTAAGTCGCAGTAGCCAACTGTTCGGCTTTCGGCGCCCAAGCTCCAACGTGCGTGAGGATCGATTTGATTTTATCAGTGATCACTTTTGGTCCCATCGTCCAGCCAACACGAACTCCGGTGGCGGCCAATGATTTGGAAATTCCATCAACAAACAAGGTGTAATTACGCATTTCAGGTCGCAATGATACCGGATTGTAATGTTCCGTGGTACCGAAGGTCAACGGCCAGTAGATTTGATCATACATCACGTAAAGCGGTTTTTGACCGGAGATTTTACGAGTTGCATTCTCCGCCAACACCAAATCACAAATGGCTTCCAAATCCGATTTTTTGAACACCGTTCCCGTAGGGTTCAACGGTGAACACAACGCCAGCAAATTTGCTTCCGGAATATATGGCGCAATCTCTGCTGCAGTTGGCATGAAATTGTTTTCCGGAGAAGTTTGAATCAATACCGGTTTGGCATTGTTGAGGTAGGTATAGTGATTGTTGTTCCACGACGGAACCGGGAAAACCACTGTATCGCCTTCATCTACCAACGCCTTGAAAATGGTGTAAATAGCAGGACGTGCACCGCCAGTGATGACAATTTCATCGGGTTTGTAATCCAAATCACCCCGTTCTTTCAGCAAACGTGAAACGCTGGTGCGTAGCTCGAGCATACCATCGGCAGCAGGATAATTGGTTTGATCGTTTTCGTATTCGGCAACAATAGCAGCTTTCAATTCAGCAGGAATCGGGAACACCTTCGGGTTAAAATCACCGATGGTTAAATTAAAAATATGTTCGCCTTGTTTGATTTTCTCATTGACTTCGCCAGCCAATTTGATGATTTCGGAACCGATAATGTGTTGGGCAAGTTTCGACACCTGCAAATCTGACTGATCGATAGTTGTATTGCTCATTGCTTTGAATAAAACGATTTGAGACAAATGTATTTAGAAAAAAGCATCCAACAATTTGAATTGTGGGGAATGCCGTTGAAATTGTATCAACATACAGTGTTTTTGTACTGACATCCTGCAAAAAAACACAGAATTCAGCCCAATTATTCGTTCGTAATAGTGCAAATTGGCATATCAAATAATGGGGTGTGAATTCGCACTATTACGAACGGTTTTAAAATGTAACCATTTAGCTTAATTTCCCGCGTTCACCGCATTCATTGTCTCCAAAAAGGCTTCCACAGGTTGCGCGCCCGAAACGGCATATTTACGGTCAAAAACAAAAAACGGAACACCTCGCACCCCGATTTGCTGCGCTTCGGAAATGTCGTGCTGCACATCCGCCAGGAACTGATCTCCGCTGAAAAGCGTTTGAATTTCATTTTCAGGAACTCCCACTTCTACTCCTAATGCAGTAAGCGTCGCATGATCAGCGATGTCTTTTCCTTCGGTGAAATACGCATGAAACAACCGTTCTTCCAGTTCATTTCCTACTCCATGTTTTTTCGCCAAATGCGACAAACGATGTGCATCCAGTGAATTGGCAACAACCGCCTGATCGAAACGGTAATCCAACCCGACTTCTTTGGCGGTGTTCACAACATTTTCATGCATCTTCACTGATTCCTGGTAACTGATTCCTTTCCGGTCGGCCAGGTATTGGTACGGATTTTCTTTTCCGTTAGCCACCAAATCCGGATCAAGCTGAAAACTTTTCCATTCGATTTCGAACTTCTCCGCGCCGGGAAATTGTTCCAGCGCTTGTTCCAAACGGCGTTTTCCGATATAGCAAAACGGACACATTACATCCGACCAAATTTCAATTTTCATGACTTATTTTTAAGACATCAAAGGTAAGGAACAAGTAGCTATTGAAACCTGAATTTACATTACTTAACAATACCCTGGATGCGCATCCATTCGAGCATTTTTTCTAATGCTTTAGGTGAAAAGGTTTGTGCAATTTCTTCGTACTCACTTGGAGAGCCGGTTTCACATTCCTGAAACAGATGATTGAGGCCGTCTAAGATGATGTATTCAACGTGCTTTTCTGTCTTCCCACGTTCCAGAAAGCCTTCGTTAATTGCTTTTTCAATGGCTTCGATGTTTTCTTTGGCCGGAACCTGCAGGTCTTTGCTTCCATTCATTGCCAAAACCGGACACGTTACTTTACGCAAAGCAGGACGGGGATCGTAAAGAATGAATTCTTTCATCCATGGGTTATCAACACCAGCCAATACTTCATCCACCATTTTTTCCGTACTTCCGTTCTTCAATGAATCGGGAAGAGCTTCTAATTGTGTTTTCAGAAATAATTCCAATTCACGGGTGGTCGTGCTTGCATCCTGCTCTTTTGCAATGATTTCAAAGATACCTTTGCTAATTGCTGCGTTTTGTTCGATATCGACTTCGGAAACACCATCTGCACGACCAATCAAAGCTTGCTGCAATGCCAAAATTTCAGATCCCGGCAATCCGGGTCCCGCCAGCATGATAATGAACGCCACGTCTTTATTTCGGGCCGCCACCATCGGTGCGATTATACCGCCTTCGCTGTGTCCCACAAGTCCGATCTTTGATTTGTTTACTTCTTTTCGTTGTTTCAGGTAATTCACTGCGGCTTCTGCATCGGTTGAAAAATCAGTAGTGGTTGCCAAGCCGAAATTACCGGTAGATTTTGCTACTCCACGATCATCATAGCGCAACACGCCCACTCCATTTCGGGTGAGGTAATCAGCAATGACCGCAAAAGGTTCGTGATTTAAAATGGTTTCGTTACGATCTTGAGGACCACTGCCGGAAATCAATACTACAACGGGATATTTTCCCTTTTTAGCAGGTAAACTCAAGGTTCCGGCCAAAGTAACTCCAGCTGATTTATTTTCAAAAGTGACCTCTTCGGTATAATACGGAAATGGTTCTTGAGGCTGCTGTGGACGATTGGGCATCGCTGATAATGTAGCATCATGGCCCAACACCAAATCCAATGATTGTCCGCCTTGGTGAAATACACCGATTATTTTTTGCCCGGCATTGAGTTTACCTTCATAGCGTGCAGCGATTGCTGTTAAATCAAGTACTACCGAATCACCGTTAATTTCCGTTTTATCGACAGCTATACCAATGGCTTTCTGGTTCGGACTATCCATAGTGGAAGTATATCCCTGATCTGTTTTGGTGATATGAAATACCAACGGCAATTTCATCCCGCTCACCGACAATTCGCCATACCAATGGCCGGTAAATTCCTGTGAAAAACCTGTAATCGCAAGCAGTATCAAACTAAAAACCAAACTTATTCTTTTCATCACCTGAATCTATTTAATCCTAAGACAAAATGGACACTACTTTCGTAATATCCATTTCAAGTGTAAAGTTCGACTAAGTTTTTGAATAATCGTTATTTATTCCGCTTTACGAAACCGGCGCATCCAATACATCATTCTGTGCATTTGGATTATTTTGCGGGGCATCTCCCAAATTCTTCGGTTTGCGTTTCATCAACACCAATGCCGTAATCAGTGAGACGAGTAATCCAACCGGTAAAATTTCCATGTAGGTAACCATGGCGTTGAAAAACGGATTCTCATACATCTTGGCAAAATCGGCCATTTCTTTGATTTGCTGATCGATCACCACCTGGCTCGCACCGTCTTTGCGTAATTGATCAATAACATAAGCGCTGTATTGCTCAATAAAATCGGAATCGCTTCCATAATAATAACACAGCCAGACTAACACATACACGCTGGAAGCTACCAATGAGATCAGAAATCCCATTTTGAATGCTTTTCCGAACGAAATGAAGCCTCCCAGGGTTTTATCGCGGTAATTTTTCACTGATACTACAATCATCGAAAATGCCAATAGCATGATCAGATAGCCGTAGAGCATTCCGTTTTCCATACCGATGCAGTCCTCACCTAAAAAAAGCATCCCCAAAAACCAGGCTACACTGATAAAGCCCGAAATCAATCCGAAAACAAGTACATTTTTTCCCATTTCTTTTCTTTTTAAATTTTAGACAAATGTGCCGTCAACCCGCAGAAAACCGGTCATACTTTCGGGTGATTTGTACTAAAACCGATGCATTCATACTAAAGTAGTACTCTTTCAGGGAATCAGCAACAAACGCTTTCCTTTTTCGATGGCTTGTGTTCGCCGGCTCACATCCAGCTTCTCAAACAAGCGCGACGAATGCGTTTTTACCGTATTCAAAGACACAAACAGCCGGTTGGCGATTTCCTGATTACTGCACCCTTGTGCCATCAGTTCCAATACTTCCAGTTCGCGTTTACTAATTCCTAATTCGGTGAGCGTTGTTTCGTTGAGTTGAAAATCGACGGCCGGTGAAACAAGTACCTGCCGCTCTACAATCACCGTTTTGGGTTTGGTGAGTTTCAACGCAAGCCAAACTCCCAGTCCGGTAAACAGAATGGCAATCGCTCCGATATATACTTCCAATGCATGATCCAAAATCAGAAAACGCAGTTCCAGCCAACGCAGTAGTACCAACATTCCCGCAAGGGAAAGGCCGGTAAGCAAAATGGTACGGTAACGTATCAGGAACAATTTCATGCGTTGGTTTTCAACACAAATGTATCAAATTCAGAGTAATTGAATCCACAAAAAAAATCGGCTTCTCCAATTGGAAAAGCCGATTCGTGCATTGTTTCTTGTCTTAAAACGATCCTCTCAGTGTCACAATAAAATTGCGGCCAGGAGCACTGATATTTGACGCAAACTGGCGGTAATTCAAGTCCAAAATGTTCTCACAGGCTACCTGCAACGAAACAAACTTATTGAATTGATAACCTACGCGCGCATTCAGTGTAAACCACGCTGGTGTTCCCTGTGGAGTTGCAAAAGCAATATTGTCTTCACCTACCAGGTTGTAGTTTTTCAAACGTTTCCAACCGCTATACTGCACAAATACCTCGCCTCTGAATTTCTTCACGCTCAGGTTCAATCCCGTTTTCCCGAATACCGGCGGAATGTGATCCAACGGATAATCCGTGGTGTCGGTTTTGATACGGCCATAGGTATAATTGATGGTCGAAACAATGGAAAGCTGATCGGTAATATTTCCGCGAACGCCTGCTTCCAAACCATAGATATATGCTTCGGCAGCATTGGTGGTCGTAGTTACCTGGCTCAATTGCCCGTCGTACATAATGGAATCGTTTCCATCAAACGTTGAAAGCCCTACCGTAACCGCATTTTTCAAAATAGTATAATACCCATTTACAGATAAAGTCACTTTTTTGTTAAAGGTTTTGGCAATTCCGATTTCACCGTTGTAGGTGTATTCCGGTTTCAAATCCGGATTCGGAACAATCACATTTCCGGCTACAGAACCGAAAACTTTTGTCATATCATCTACGTTAGGCGCACGGAATCCGGTGCTTCCCAACACAGTGATCCGAAAATCAGCGCCCGGAAGGTAAATCAAACCAAGACTTCCGTTTAAAGCAGTATTGTTTTGTTTTACATCATCGAACGGAAAAGGGAAAAAGGTTTTATCATTGAACGTGGATTCAAGCATTACGTTGCTCACGCGAATTCCATCGTTCAGGATCAATTTATCCGAAATTTCCCATGTATGCGTTGCGTAAGCAGCAATAGAACGCATGGTTGAACCACCGTCAGGATAACGGGTATCCAATGCGCCTGTTGTATCTACACTGATGTCCTCCAAAAAGGCAGTTGAGTTGACACTGTTATTGGCGAACTCAAGCCCGTAACGCAATTCCTGTTTACCAATCACCTTTTCAGCATCCACATTCACTGAAATAATATCGAGTTTTTCAATGCGGTTATTGCGGATGTTTTTCCTGAACCGGCGATCGATCCGGCTTTCCTCAATATTCTGGTAAGCCGCAGTTACTCTCAACTGATCGTATATCAGGTTTTTATTGGTCAATTGCAGGTTGTAAGCTGCCAACAAACGCTTTTGCGGACCGTAATACCATTCGGCAAACTTAGGGCCACCTCCCGATGTTTCTGTAAGGCGGTCATAACGCGGAATATCAGAAGAAGTGGAGTATTGAAAATTGATTCCGTGCTGTACCTTGTCGGATTGTTTGAACAAGAATTTCTGCATCACATCAATCTGCGTATACCCTGAACCGATTTGTAAGTTGGTGTCTTTGTTCACCATAGCTGAATCGACTCCGTTGATACGCTCTACGTAAAATGTGCGGGCGCCAAACGAAGGATAAAACGGATTACGGCTTGCGCCTTGTTTCAAATCGTCGAATTTGGAATACGTAAAAGACGTCAGGGAACCAAAACGACGTTTTCCCACCGATACATCCACATGGCCGGTGTAGCCGTTTGCAGCAGAATGATAACGTGTCAACGCATTGGCTTTCACCAATAATTTGTCACTGTTTGAGAGCAATGGATTCTTGGTGTAAAAATGCATCACACCACCCAGTGCATCGGAACCGTAAATCACAGAACCTGCGCCAAACAAGACTTCTACTTTATCAAACGAAGCATTGTCGAGCGTAACGATATTCTGCAAGTGACCGGCACGGTAGATGGCATTGTTCATGCGCACACCGTCGACCACCATCAACACTTTATTGGTTTCAAAACCGCGAATGATCGGTGATCCGCCGCCCAGCTGACTTTTTTGCATGAACACATTTCCCTGGTTCGACATCACGTCTGCAGTGGATGATTGATTCATGTGGGCCAATTCGTTGCTGTTAATGACAGCTATAGACTGTGCCACATCTTTGCGTTTTTCAGCAAATCGATTGGCGGAAACAATGACTTCTTCCATCGAAAAAGCGCTTTGTTTCAGGTAAACAGTGTAATTGCTGACATTTAAATCGGTAATTGTTACTGTAGCCGGCTGATAATCAGGATGTGTGACAATCATTTCTTTACCCTTGAGCGAGGATAGTTCCAAACTACCTTTCACATCACTGAAATAGGTATTCTGATCTACTACAACCATTACTTTTTCAATTGGTTGCAGGGTAGTTTCGTTGAGAAAAGTGACTGTTTGCGTAAAGGCAGTAACAGAACACATCACAACGATGAATGTAAGTATTCGTTTCATTGAATTTGAATTGAGCAGGAAGTGTACAGTGCGTTTGTGATTGTACAATGACCAGTCACGGCTGGCTCTTCCAGCATGATTACTAAACTATTGATTAATAACACCAAAGAAGCAGTGCTGCGGAAAACTCCTGCACTGAACGCTTTAATGATACCGGTTTAGCAATCGATTTCCGGTGGTTGGAATGTCGCAATCAAATTAGTAGAAGACAGGTTTTCACAGTAGTCGAAAAAAACAAGTTGTTCTCTGACAAACTGCCCGCCAAAAAGTGGAATATCGATTTGTTTTTCAGGGGTCGATTTCACGTATTCAACCGTTATTTTTTCACCATTGTTTTCTACGTCATCATCTTCCCATGCTTTTCGGGTCAATTCAGAAATCCTGCGATCTATCGCCGACTCTTTAACGTCTTTCCAGCACCAATACTGCATTCGTTTTTCAACTTTTTCCCGTGAAACGACATCGTATTTCTGATGGTGAAAACTAAACTCCCTGGAATGTTCCCATTCCAAAAGTTGTTTTTCTTCTTCAGCAGTAAAGCTGAATAAAACAAGGTCTTTTTTATCCAGTTTTTGCAACAAGGCAGCCTGCACTTCCCGCTTCACCAATTTGCGTTCATAACAAAGCCACAAGTAAGTGCCCGCCACCGGAACGGTGAAGCAAATCAATAAACAGATGGTTACCAATCTTTGCACTTATTCAGGATATCAAGAACGCCAAATTAACATTTTTTCGCATCTAATTTTTTTCAAAAACAATAATAAATTGGAAGCCTAATTAACTAAACGTAAGAAATGGCAAAAGGTGAATCTTTCAAAAGAAATACCAGTAAGCTCGGGACGCAAATGGATACTTGTAGGCTCGGGATGCGTCCCGAGCCTACTGATATACAGATTATATCCTGAACAAAACAGCAAAAATCAACCGGTTTTCAGACTTCACCAAATCGGGACGCCAGTTTGGATCAAGTACCGCAGTTGCATAACCGGTTTGAGAAGTCACACCTCCAGCTCCGGCAAAATAAGGAACACTGGTACTTCGATGCACAAATTCAATCCGAAAAGTGATGCTTTGATTGGGCATGAAATCGATGTTGGTAGAGCAATCCCAGCCGTTGAATACATCCCCCGGATTGGCGCTGTAGGGAAATGCCCCTTCTGTTTGCGTTGGATTGTTGGCATCCGGGAGTGGGCTCGCCTCACCCGTTGGGTAAAGCACCAGGTATCTCCCGGGATTGGTGATTAATCCACCACCAATTGTCCAGGCAATTTTCCCTTTTGCAAACCACAAACGGTTGTAAAACATACAGCTCGCAAAATACTGCGCCGGTCCCTGAAGAGAATCGCCGTTTTTGAACCCGTTGACACCTCCGCCCTTTTCAAATCCGATATCACCGGTGAGCGAAAATGCAGCTTTGGTAATTCTTTTGGAATTCGGACGATTAAAATAACGCACCAACACACTGTTATCGCTGTGAAAACGCTTCCGGTCAGGTAAACCTGCCGCATCGGTTCCGTAATAATTGTTGGTGATCAATTTGAAGTTGCTCGAAGGATTCCAGGTAATGTTTCCTCCGATTCCGGGCATGGCGTTGAAACGACCGTAGCTTTGCCAGCCGTTGATGATCCACGGTTCTATTTTCAGGTGTTTCGTGGGGTGGATCTGCACGCGAACGCCATTGAAAAACCACGGCGTATTGTCGGAAGTAAACGATGCCTGATACTCCCAGTTTTCGGCCTGGTAAAAGGAATTGAGCCCGATGTAGGACATGAACAAACCTGCATCAATGTTGATTCCGTACCATTTATCGAAATGATAACCGGCATACGCTTCGCTTAAATAGCGGTACACATTCGCCAGCTGGTACTGACCTTTGTAAGGACTGATATCATTCCGGGGAACAACAATCGAGCGGGTTCCAAACTGCGTCATGAAACGCGCACGGGCATTTTTGTAATTAAAATCGCCCCCGAAATGCAACGCGGAAAGCGTGATTTCATTGTTTCTGGTCAACGCTGTGGAACCGACCACCGTATTGTCGTTCGGGTTATTGAACGAATAGGTATAATTCACATCGATCATCACGCTTGGTGTAAAATACTTCAGGTCTTTAAAAATTGATTCTGTGCGCCGGTCGTTGCCATTGGCCCATGATAGATCAATGTCTTCGAAGGGAATTTTCGTTGTTGAATCTGATTGCGCATGCACTATTATTCCCGCTATTAAAGCCGGAAAAAGTAACTGTAATTTCATAATCTTGTTTTAATTAATGCGGGTTAATTCTACAGGTCCACATGGCTGAAGAACTAATGGTATTTGTTCGATGATCACATCGTTTTTATCGAGTCCGAATGCCGACTCATCACTTTGTCCCAAACGTTTTAAGAGGAAATAGGAATTGAGCAAAACACCTTCTTTCAATGTAAACTCGTTTTCAACAGACAAAAATTTATGGAACACCACAAACTTGAAGTCGGGGCTGGAGTTGTATTTGGTAGAACCATCCGGTCGAAGGTGTAAATTCAACTCCTGATCAGCCACCAGGTCCTGTACGATTTTCTTGAAGTACAATTCGGTTTTTGGCTGAATCCTGAACCCGATATTGATCGTTACTTTGATCACTTTATCGTCGACCAATTCAGAAACATCATATGTTAGTGTATACGGTTGCTCTGTGCGATTGATATGTACAAACCAGTAAACATCGGCGCGTTTGGGTTTCTTTGCAAAAATCGATTGAATGATTTTGCCTTCTATTTCGTGCCGGTTATTGGCTTTGGTGAGGTACACCAAATAGGTAGCCAGCTTCGGAATTTCATCGTCGTGTGACAATTCGTTGATCTGTGGCGTGTATTTCCCGAAATCTTCGAATTTGGTAAACCGGTTGTTGATTTTCCGGGCAAAATACCAGGTATACATGGTGAGAAAGATGAACAGTTCGAAGAACAAAAACATCCATCGTTCCTTGATTTTAGCAACGTTGGCAATGAAAAAAGAAGTCTCGACCGTAGCAAATACCAGCAACAACGACACCACTAAAATCATGTTCCATTTCAGTTTGTAAATGAGGAAATAGCTCAGTAAAATGGTGGTCATCATCATGGCAATTGTGATCGAAAATCCGTAAGCGGCCTCCATGTGACTCGATTCCTTGAAATAGAGAATCATCAGAATACAACCAAACCACAATAGGATATTGACGCTCGGTATATAGATTTGTCCTTTCGATTCGGACGGTTGTCTTACGGCTACACGCGGCCAGAAATTCAGGTTCATGCCTTCGCTTACAAGTGTGAAACTTCCGCTGATCAAGGCCTGCGAAGCAATAATGGTAGCCGCTGTGGCAATGAGAATACTAGGGATCAGGAACCAGTGAGGCATCATTTCAAAAAACGGATTTCTGCCGTCGAGTGTGGTGGAACCCTGATGCATTAACCAGGCTGCTTGTCCCAAATAACAGGCAACTAAACTTACTTTCACAAAAACCCACGTAAGGCGGATATTGCGAATGCCACAATGTCCCAAATCGGAATACAGCGCTTCGGCACCTGTTGTACATAAAAATACGGCCCCGAGCAACCAGAATCCTTTTGGATAATTGGTCAACAATTCTATCGCGTAAGTCGGATTCAGCGCTTTCAGTACGTCTGGAAAAAGGGAAACCTGACTCAAGCCGACCACAAAAATCATCAAAAACCAAACGGCCATTATTGGTCCGAATGACCGGCCTATCACATGCGTTCCATAACGTTGAAAGAAAAACAGCAGCGATAAAATCACTACCACAATACCAATCGTCAAGGTATTTCCGGGAACGATAGTGTGTTCCAATCCGTTGACCATTCCCAGACCTTCAACTGCCGAAGCCACCGAAATGGGCGGTGTAATAATACCATCAGCAAGCAAGGCAGTAGCACCTAGAATAGCCGGAATCACCAGCTTTTTGCCATATCTTCGAACAAGGGCATACAAAGAGAAAATCCCGCCTTCGCCTTCGTTATCAGCTTTGAGTGTGAGCCAAATGTACTTGATCGTAGTTTGCAGCACCAGCGTCCAGAAGATACACGAAACACCACCATACACCAGCGTTTCCGTAATTTCGCGTTCACCGATCACAGCCCGCAACGCATACAACGGACTCGTACCGATGTCGCCATAAATAATTCCGAGTGCTACCAGCAAAGACGCTGCCGTTACTTTGCTTTTTACCCCCGGCTTCAACTTCTTCATATTGTTTGATTTTTATGAAGCAAAGTTGGGGGGGATTCTATCTGCAAAAAATAAAGAAGAATGCCGGAAAAATAAAGAAATTATAAAGAGCTTTTAGATGAAACGATAGCCTACTCCACTTTCCGTAAGCAGGTGTTTAGGGCTGTGGTGATCGTCTTCGATTTTCTTGCGCAATGTTCCGATAAATACCCGTAAATACTGTGTTTCGGTCTGGTAACCAACGCCCCAGATTTCTTTCAGAATAAACGTATGTGTGAGTACACGGCCTTCGTTTTTAAAGAACAGCGCAAGCAGGTTAAATTCTGTATTGGTTAATTTGACCGAGACTTCGTTTTTGGTCACCAACCGGGCTGAAAAATCAATCGTTAAATCGCCACAGGACGTGGTGGAATTGTTTACCGAAGGTTGATTTCGCCGGATTGCCGAACGGATGCGCGCCATTAATTCTGCTGAACGAAACGGTTTGGTCAGGTAATCAGTCGCGCCGTTATCCAACGCAGTTACAATGTCATTTTCAGAATTGATCACAGACAAAATGATGATGGCTTTGTTGTACCAAAGACGCAATTCTTTTAAGACTTCATGCCCGCTTTTATCCGGTAAACCGATATCGAGCAAGATCAATTCCGGTGGATGCGATGCCGCCAATTGAATGCCCAGTTTGGCATTTTCGGCCGTGCGCACAATGAAGTCATTGCTTTCAAGTGTGATCTCGAGCAATTTACGAATTTGCGGTTCGTCATCAATGATCAATATTTCCGCTTTATTCATTTTTCAATCGGTTCATGAATGAAATTTCCGTTTTGAGTTCAACTTTGATCAGTAAACCCGACTCCCCGTTTTTTGCGACAATGGTTCCGCCATGCATTTCCACAAAGCCTTTGACGATGGAAAGTCCAAGGCCACTTCCCCCGGTTTTTGAATTCGGAACGCGGTAAAACTTATCAAAAATGGAACGGATATTTTTTTCCGGTATCCCCTGCCCATTGTCGGAAACGCAGATACGCCAGCTTTCATTCGCAATGGTCGACTGAATAAGAACCGTGCTGTTTTCGGGCGTATAGAGCACACTGTTATGCACCAGGTTATGAATGACTTGCTCTATGAGCCCCCTGTCAATTTTCACCAAAGGCAGATCATCGTCTGGAACAAACACAATGGTGTGCGTAGAAAACAATTTAAAATCGGCCAGTACGGAAAGAATCAGTTCATTGGTATCACACCAATCCAGCGCGGGCCTCAAAATACCGGACTCCAACCGACTCATATTCAGCAGGTTTTCGACTTGTCTATTGAGACGCATTCCGGCAGTATCAATTTGCAGTAACAGTTCTTCGGATTGTTCTTTGCTGAGTTTATCGCCCGGTTCGCGTAAGACATCCACAGCGCCAATAATGGTGGAAATGGGTGTGCGCAACTCGTGTGACAGGGAATTCAGAAGCGTATTGTAAAAGGCAATTTGCCTCACTTCCTCTTCTTTTTCGCGGGCCTTTTTTTCTTCTTTTCTGATTTTAAAACTCAGCACCGTGTTCACGAGAGCAACCACGAAATACAATAAAAACATCAGCACATCTTCGGTACGTTCAATGTGAAAAGTAAAGATAGGTGGTATGAAAAAAAAGTTCCAGATCAGCGCGCTGAGTAAAGCAGCCAGCAACACCGGAAAAATCTCGAATAACATGGCGATTACCGAAACGGTCATCAACAACACCAACGCTACTACTTTGTAGCCGATCAGGTCGTTGAATGCAAACGCAATCAGCGAAACCATGAGCACCAAGCAGATACTGATCGCATATTGCGACAATGGCCTGTAAGAACGTGTTTGATACAATTTCAATCCCGGGTATTTTGACGATTTCAAAGGTAAGGTGAAACGTGTAAAGATTTTATAAAGATTTTGTGTTGTAGGCGCGGGACGCATCCCGCGCCAAGGTTATATGTATGATATGTATGTTGCAGGCTCGGGATGCGTCCCGAGCTTACAACCATACCCAAAAGAAAAAATCCCGAAGGTAAAACCTTCGGGATTCAATTTCCTGCGGAGAGTGAGGGATTGCATATCCCATTGAGGATTAGCTGACCAAATTGAATCCCTCGTTTTCTTCGAAAACTTCCGGTTTTTTCTCTTGTCACCTCACCGAAAACGAGTTTCGGACGGTGCCAAAAGAAAAAATCCCGAAGGTAAAACCTTCGGGATTCAATTTCCTGCGGAGAGTGAGGGATTCGAACCCCCGGTACCTCGCGGTACAACGGTTTTCAAGACCGCCGCAATCGACCACTCTGCCAACTCTCCGCGACAAAAGTAGTAATACTTTCATTTCTGACAAGCCCGACTGAAAAAAAAACCAGTATTAATTACTTGTTACTTGAAAATCAACCTACTTTAATCAATCAGTTTTCTTTTCCTTGCCCAAATGACCCTATTTAAGGTCGATATTCACTACCTTTAACACAGAAATTCATCGTATGAACCGTTTGCTTCTAACTTTATGCTGTGTGGTAGCGCTAGGCTGCAACGTTTTCGGCCAAACCGGAAAGCTAAAAGCATATATCGACCAGAAAACCTACTATTCTCCCGAAACAGGGAATTATGCCGAAGTCCAGATTCAATTTGTAGGTTACACACTCAAGTATGAGCCTGTAGAAGGCGGATTGCGTGCAAAAGTAGCCATCGACATTGCAGCTGTAAATGCCGCAAATGATACATTGGCTGCCAATGCTTATGTACTCGAAAGCCCTGTAATGCGCGATTCCATTATCGAAGATTTTTTCGATATCGTGCGTTTCCCATTGGCTCCAGGAAAATATACGGTTCACGTTTCATTGCTTGACCTTGTAGGAACTGCCGGTGAAATGAAAGGTGAAATCGAAATGCAAATCCCGACTTACGCCAATACAGTGAGTGTTTCTGATATCCTGATTGCCGAATTTGCCAATAAAACGGTTGAACCGACTGTGTTCTCTAAAAGCGGATACGATATCATTCCCCGGATTTCCAATTTCTATCCGACCGATCTGACCAGTTTACCGTATTACACGGAATTGTATAATACCGATATGTTCCCGGACTCGTTGTTTGCTGTTCGTCAACGCATTGTATCAACCACGGATTCCAAAGAAATGGTTGAATTCACCCGTTATACCAAAATGACAGCTGCTCCGGTGATTCCGCTGTTCCGCAATGTTGATATTTCCAAATTACCTTCGGGCTCTTACCGACTGGAATTGGCAATAATGGACAGAAGCAACACCGAACAGGGCGAAGCTGCTTACTATTATTTTGAACGCATCAATGAATTTGAAGTGCTCACCAACATCGACGACATTGTATTGAATCCTGATTTTCAGGCCTTGGTAACCGATGATTCAGTGGAGTATTATATGGCCAGCCTTATTCCGATTGCACGCCCGGCCGAAGTCAAAAACATCCTTGAGAACATCAAATCAGGTAACAAGGAAAACTGCCGGAAACACTTGCAGCAATTCTGGATTCAGACTTCCGGAAACAATGCCTTTAATGCTTGGGTGGATTACAAAAAGCAGGTAACGATGGTCGAGAAACAATATGGTAATAATTTCCAGGATGGTTATGAAACCGATCGCGGACGTGTGTACCTGCAATACGGGCCGCCAAACAATATTATTACCAGAGAAACATCGCCGTCAGAATACCCTTACGAAATCTGGCATTACTACAAAATCAAAATGTACAGCAACAAACGTTTTGTGTTCTACAACCCTGATTTGGTAAATAAAGGTTATCGTCTGTTGCACTCGGATATGGTGGGCGAACAGCAAAATTACCGCTGGCCGCAGGCGTTGGCAAAACGCAACAGCTCCAACATCAATATCGATAACCCGAATGATGGCAATAATTCCCACTACGGTGGTAACGCTCTTCAGGATTACAACCTTACACGCTGATTCAGTTTATGGCGCATCCTGATTTGGCGATTGTCATTCTCAATTGGAACGGACAACGCTTTCTTGAACAATTTTTACCCGCTGTTATTGAGCATTCGGCACCGCATCGCGTTGTGTTGGCTGACAATGCTTCCACTGATGATTCGGTTGCGTTTGTGAAAACCCATTTTCCGACGGTTGAAATTGTGGTTAATACCGAAAACGGTGGTTTTGCAAAAGGATACAACGACGCATTAAAACAGGTGAATGCCGAATTTTACCTGTTGCTGAACAGTGATGTGGAAGTCACAAAAGGCTGGCTGGAACCGTTATTGGAAGCGATGAACGATCCGCAGGTTGCCGGTTGTCAGCCAAAAATCAATGCTTTTCACCGCAAGGGACATTTTGAACACGCTGGTGCTTCCGGTGGATTTATCGATCGTTTCTTCTTCCCTTTTTGTCGCGGACGTATTTTCAGCGCCATCGAATCTGATTACGGCCAGTACAACTACCCTTCCGATATTTTCTGGGCAACAGGCGCCTGTATGCTCATCCGTTCGGAAGTTTACTGGAAGGCAGGCGGTTTGGACGAACGCTTTTTCGCACACATGGAAGAAATCGATTTGTGCTGGCGATCTCAGCGAATGGGACATCGATTTATGGTCATTCCCGCATCAACCGTATACCATGTTGGTGGCGGAACGCTTGATTACCTTTCCCCCCGAAAAACGTATCTCAATTTCAGGAACAGCCTGTTGATGATTCACAAGAATTACGACGGCTTGCTTTTCTGGATGCTTTTTCGCCGCATGTCACTGGACGGAATTGCGGCAACAGTGTTTTTGTTCAAAGGGCAATTCCCGCACTTTTGGGCTGTTTTCACGGCTCACATGTCTTTCTATAAACTGCTGTCTTCTTCCCGGATCGAACGCAAAAAATACGCGCACCTCAAAGGTGAAATTTCAGTCGGAAAATATCGTGGAAGCATTTTGTTTGCCCGATATATTCAGGGCGTAAAAGATTTCAGCAAGCTGAATCAGCGCTTGTTTAAAAAAGACTGAAGGGCCAACAGGTAGCCTTCCATTCCGAATCCCATAACAGAACCTTTACAAACGGCAGTGATCAACGAATCATGACGGAAAGATTCGCGCTGCGCCAGGTTGCTGATGTGTACTTCTACCACGGGAACGGAAATCGCAGCTATACAATCGCGAATAGCCACGCTAGTATGGGTATAACCGCCTGCATTTAAAATGATTCCGTCGTGGTTAGAAGCCTGTAACGTATTGATAATTTCGCCTTCTACATTCGATTGCACATAGTCGATGGTACAATCTTCGGAAGATCTTAACACTTCCAGGTATTCCAAAAATGTCTGATTGCCGTAAATTTGTGGCTCACGTGTGCCAAGAAGGTTTAAATTAGGGCCGTTAACAATTAAGAAATTCATACATGCGCAATTGGGAACGCTATATTAAGCAATTTGTTCATTACTTGAAAATAGAACGCAGTTTGGCTGAAAACTCCATCCTCGCTTATCAGCAGGATATTGAGAAGCTGAAGGATGCTTGTATGGCGCGGGAATTGTCGGCCGAAACGGTTACTACCAACGACCTCAAATCCTTTATTTCCGGATTGTATGACCTTGGATTGAGCGCCCGTTCGCAGGCACGTATCATTAGCGGATGGAAACAATTCTTTGATTTTCTGTTGCTGGAGGAGATTCGCAAAGATGACCCGAGCGAAGGACTTGATTTGCCAAAAATAGGCCGCAAATTGCCCGAAGTATTGACCATTGAAGAAATCGACCGGATTGTATCGGTGATCGATTTGAGCAAAGCCGAAGGTCAGCGCAATCGGGCTATTGTGGAAACCCTTTACAGTTGCGGATTGCGTGTGAGCGAGCTGACAAACCTGAAACTACAGGATTGTTTTTTCGAAGAAGGATTTCTACGTGTCATTGGAAAAGGAAACAAGGAACGATTGGTTCCCGTGAGCCCTTCTGTCATTGAAGAAGTGGGCGATTATTTGTTGAATCACCGATCAAAACTTCCTATTCAGCGCGGACACGAGGCGTTTGTGTTTCTCAACCGCAGAGGTGCGCAACTGACGCGAATCATGATTTACACGTTGATCAAAAATTACACGGGCCTTGCCGGAATCCGGAAAAATATCAGTCCGCATACGTTTCGACATTCATTTGCCACGCACCTCATCGAAGGCGGGGCGAACTTACGCGCTATCCAGGAAATGCTGGGACATGAGAGCATCACGACAACCGAAATTTATACGCATTTGGATCAACGTTTCTTGCGGGAAGCAATTATTTCCTACCATCCGCGAAACGTGAAGTCTTAAAACCGGAAGTGGAATCCTAGTTGCGGTGTAATGAAATAGCGGTTGCGATCCAATCCTTGATAGATGATGGCTCGTTTCAATTCCCAGCCTGTGCTGACTCCGGCGCTGAACGTCCACTGGTTCCACGTATAGGTCAAATGGAAGCGCCCGGTGACGTTCATACTGAACTTGTTGATGGCTGGAGCAGACATACCGTTTAACTCGCCCACAGATACTTTATGGAACTGGAATACCGCACCGGCATTCACCAATAGTCCCCATTTATCAGTAAACGAAAAATGTTTGGTGAAATACAACGGAATCCCGATGGTTTGAATGCGATTCAGTTGGATGTAATCGGTGGAAGTTGTATCATCTAAATAATAAGTCGTATCAAGGTATCCGGTAATCGAATCAGGCACGTTCGGGTTTCCATAGATTGGAATACTGTCGTTGATAACGATCGCTGAATCTTGTACCTGTATGGTGGTGTGTTTATAGTTTTCCTGACGCTTGTTGAATCCAAAACCGGTAGTTAAGCCATATCCCGCAAAAAGACTGCGGTTGATTTCAGCCGAGAACTGGAACGAAGGTTTTTCCTGAAGCGTACGGTATTCGTCGTTGCCTTTTGTGTTATTCACAAATAAAGGTCCCGCGTAAACAGAAGCCAACCAGTTTTCTCCTGCATTTTTAGGTTTAGGCAATGGTTGCTTTTTTTCTTCTTTTTTAGTGGAATCGGCTGTCTGAGGAGTAATTGGATTTTCCTTCGGATCGGCAACAACCGAATCCGTTTTCTTTGGCGGATCAGTATCTGAAGTTACGCCGTTGTTTGTTTCATCAGGATTTTTAGGACCGGTTTTTCCGTTGCCATCGACTGGCGTATTGATACCATTATTGTTATTATTCCCCTGCTGATTTGAGTCAAAAACGATTAGATCAAGCGGTGCAGACAGATCATTAAAACCAGGTGTCCCCGAATTATTTTTCTTTCCGGATGATTTTTTACCTGTCGACTTTTTCCCGGAAGCTTGTTTCTGTTTCGGATTATTTGCTTTAGCTGAACCGGTCTTTTTACTTCCGGAATTCGATGTCAGGGACTTGTTTCCTTTATCGTTGTTACCAGACGAAGAAAGGTTTTGATTTCCATCCGAATGACTTCCTTTTTGGCTTCCGGTATTTTTTCCTTGTAATAGTGCATTCTTATCGCCAGACTGGCTTGTAGATGAAGTAGAAGATTCATGTGTCGACGAGCTATTCCCGGAATGAGCTGTCGTTTTGGAATCAGAATTAGTTGAGGATGTTTCGGTTGATGTCAACTGATTATCAGATGATTCCTTGCCTTGATTTTCGGATGAATAATTGAAAAAGAAAAGGAAAGAAGCTGTTCCCAAGACCAATAACAGCCCGGAAATCCACCACAAACCCTTTTTGGAAGACCCGCCGATCTTACGGTCGATTGCTTCCTTTACTGCAGGTGGAGGTGCTACTTCGAAATGATCGAACGAAGAGCGAAATAAATCTTCTATGTTATTGTCCTCTTTCATGCTCTAACTTTTTCGGCATCCAACAATTGATGGATCATTCGTTTTGCTTTAAAAAACTGCGATTTACTTGTGCTTTCGCTAATATCAAGGTGTTCGGCAATTTCTTTATGCGTCAAATTTTCTATTACAAACAAATTGAATACCGTTCTGTAACCGTCAGGTAACTTTGTCAAAACGGCCAGAAGTTGCTTGCGCAATAACTCTTCATCTTCCGTTTCTATATCCATTTCGTGTTGCTGATCGAAGAATGAATCCTCTTCGTGTAACACAAACTTGTAGTGTTGTTTTATATACGTTAATGCGCTGTTGATCGTGATGGTCTTTATCCAGGCAGCCAGCGGTTTATCCAATGAGTATTGACCACTCTTCCTGTAAATCCGGATAAAAGCTTCCTGCAAAACATCCTGTGCATCATCCTGGCAACGTGTATAACGAAGGCATACGCCGAACATTGCCGCCGAATAGGCAGCATAAATAGCGTCAAAAGCTTTACGATCGCCATTTTTAAATCGTTCCTCTATTTCCTTCGTTATCACACGTTATAATTCATTTTGATTGTCAACAACGTGTTTTAAACAGTTGCTGACGTCACAAAAACTACTTTTTCATAACCTATTTGTTTTTTGCTCCTAACCCAGTTACCTGAGTTGATTTCAAAAGGTTGCCCGGCGATGAAAAAAAAGTGTTGTTTAAAGGAGACGTAAATGCATTAGAAAAGTTCGGTGTCGTCCAGACGCAGGCGCGCACGGTTGATAAATTGGGTCAGACTTTCGAAGTAGCTGTTGCGCTGACGCGGATTTTCCATACTGATGCAAATACAACTTTTGAGCATGGATTGAAACACAGAAAACGATTTATTGACGTAATCCTGATCGATCGTGTAAAGGTAGTTCATCATGTTGTGGGTGATATACAACATGCGATAGGCGTTGGTTTCGGCAATTACGGTATTGTCCTGAATGTAGGTTTGATGCAGGTAAAGTTTAAAGCTTCCTTCGTCGGTAATAACGGGCTGACCGATAATAAATTTCCGACCGATCTCAGCCTGGGCCTGTATGTGCAGAATCACCTTTTCGGTTTCATCCAGCAAATAAAGTGCGTCTTCCTTCGATGCGAAATAACCCAGTTCATAAAACGAAACAATCTCACGCACCAATCCTTTTCCGGCATCGAAGCCTACAACCTCGGTACTTTTTATACGGATGTAGAATTGCAGCATTTGTTGCAACGATTCATCGGAAATATCACCTTTCCAGCCTTTGTAGTATTTCTCATTGTCCAGTTTCGGGATTTTGAGGTAACATTTGGCAAAATACATGAGCTTGAAACGGATCAACGCCGGTGAATTGAGCAATTGAAAAATGACCAGATCCAGGTAAGACATAAACAATTCCGAGGTGCGTTGGGCTGCCATGCGTTTATAGCCTTCCATGATGCCGTTCAGGTAGTTCTCAAACGAAAACTCGCTGCGCTGGATTGGATTGTACTGAAAGGTGACGCTTTGTCCGCTAACACCGATTATTTTATCGATCGATAAATCGTATTTTGAACAAAGCAGGCGAATTTCCTCCGGTTTCAAAGCTGTTTCTCCACGTGCACGGCGGTAAGCAGAGTCACGCGAAAGATCAAGATCATCCATGAGCAACCGTCCGAGCGAAGTATCGTGCGGTAATTTTGCTTTGAGTTGTTCGAGCAGTCGGTTTTGAATGTCCATGCCACTAAGATAGTAGTTTTGCTGAAAGTAGAAGCACCCTGTAACAACAAAACGGCTGCATGCAGGGTGCACACAGCCGTTTGTTTATGCTTTAATGTTATTAGTTTTTCACCAGGCGAACTGTTACCAATTCACCGTTTGAAAGACCTTGTAATACGTAAACGCCATTTGAAGCTTTTGTCAAATCAATCGAAATCTCCGTTCCCTGAATAGTCAGTCCGGCATCCATTGTTTTTCCTTGTAAATCAACCACTTTTACGTTGGTCAATTGGTTTTCAGCTTCCATAGAAACGGTAAATAAACCTTTACTTGGGTTCGGGTAAGCAACCAAACTTTCCTGAGAAGCTTCATTGATTCCCAGACAAGCATCTACGATAATATCATCCGTAGCTGTATTCGAACATCCGTTTGCATCTGTGTAAGAGTACGTAACGGTTTTAGTTCCCAATCCTGCATTTGCCGGAGTAAAACTTCCTCCCGATACGCCAGGTCCTGCATAAGAACCACTTGCCGGAGCACCGCCTGATAAGGTTACTGCACTATTGTACACACACATTGTAGCAACCGGAAGTGTCAATGTTACTGTTGGCAACGAATTCACTGTAGCTGTTGTTGTAGCTGAGTTAGAACAAGAGTTGGCATCCGTGTAGGTATACGTAATTGTTTGTGTTCCTGCACTTGGGTCGAAATTGCTTCCCGAAACACCTGTACCTGAATAAACACCTCCTGCCGGTGAACCACCTGACAAAGCAAACGGAGCCGCATCAGCACAAACCGCAGAAATAGAACTTTGTGTAACCGTAGGAGATGTGTTCACTGTAATAGGAGTGGAAGCTGTATTGGTACATCCATTAGCATCAGTATACGAATAAGTAATCATTTCTGATCCTACTGTAGGGTCAAAATCAGAACCAGAAATACCTGTTCCGGAATAAGTTCCTCCTGCAGGAGAACCGCCTGAAAGTGCCAATAATCCGCTATTGTCGCACACTGCCGAAATAGGACTATGTGTTACTGTTGGTGATGTATTTACGGTAATCGGAGTGGATGCTGTACTGGTACATCCGTTTCCGTCAGTATACGAATACACAATCATTTCTGATCCTACTGTTGGGTCAAAGTTAGCACCTGAAACTCCTGTTCCTGAATAAGTGCCACCAGCAGGTGAACCGCCTGAAAGCGCCAATAATCCACTGTTATCGCACACCGCCGAAATCGGGCTTTGCCAAACCCCTGGAGCTAGGTTTACTGTAAGCGGGTTGGATGAAGAATGTGCACATCCGTATGCATCTGTGTAATCGTAGGTAATTATTTCTGATCCTACTGAAGGATCAAACACTCCGCCAGAAACCCCTGTTCCAACATAAGTACCGCCGGCAGGTAAGCCCTGCGTAAGTGTATATGGACTGCCATTGTCACACAAAGTCGGTAAACCGTTTAGCGAAGTCGGGTTTGCCGGACAACCGATAAGAATGGAATAAGCGGTTGATCCTGAACATCCGCTGGCATCTGAAACTGATACCGTAAAGTTGAATGTTCCTGTTGCAGTGGGTGTTCCCGAGATGGTACCACTAGCCGCTCCAAGTGTCATTCCCGGAGGTAATGCACCCGCTGTAACACTGTACGTAGGAGCTCCCAACGCACCGGTTTGTGTAATCGTAGTGCTATAGGCTGTTCCTGCGGTACCACTTACCAACGATCCGCCGGTAGTCATGGTAAACGTAGGACATACATACGGTGTATACACGATGTTATCGATTCCGATAAAGTCGGAATTAGCACCTGTAGGACCCGCGCTTGTTACGAAGTAACGGAAACCGATACGACCTGAAGTCGGAGCAGGTAATCCGGAAATGGTAATCGTATATTGCGTCCATGCAGTTGGGTAAACACCCAAAACAAGTGACGGGTTAACACTCAGTAAAAGTGTTGTGAAATCACCTGTCGCAGCGCCAGAACCAACATTGGAACTTGCTCCGTTGGTGCTCATTCGCACTTCCAAACGGTCAGCATAGGAATCCGGTGTTGCTTTTCTGGTATAAAATGTAATCACGTCACCATTTCTAAGTGTACGGGTCGGTGTTACCAACCAGTTACTGATGATACCGGTACTACCGGTTGTGTTGTTAAAGTTGGCACTGATAAAGGAATTGGTCGCACCATTGTAAGCATTAAACGGTCCACCACCGGCAACATCCGGTCCTTGTGTCCAACCTGTAACTCCAACAGGAGTACTTACGTTGGATAAAGTCCAGCCATTTCCTGCCAGTAAAGTGATATTGTCAAAATTTTCGGTGTACGCCTGGGCATTCACCTTTGCAAACGGAGTCAACGCTAACACTGCTGCTGCGATCGCTCCTTTAATTGTAGCTTTTCTCATAGTCGTAATGATTAACGTTGATTAGAAACTTGGGGTAATTGTTGTTCTTCTGACAGCCGGTGTACTTGTTGTCTGAACTCCCGGTGCCAATTGCTGCTCAACATATTTTAATTCAGCTTGCAACTCGGCACGTGCCTGATCAACAGAACAAGTCGCGATTTCTTTTGTAAGCAAATTTTTGTAGTCGTTTTGCAAAACAGTCAGTTCTTGTTTGAACTGAGCCAGTTGAGCGCGTGTGGAAGCCACCGCTTGCTGAACCTGGATTTCTTTTTCATTGATTTTTTCCGATTGTGCTTTCAGCGACGGAATCGCAACAACGGCCTGAGGAGCAACATGTCGTCCTTCTGATTGCTGCTGGCCATAGGATGTCATCGTTATGCACGATAAAACAAGACCAACTAATAGTAATCTTTTCTTCATGGGAATGGGTGAATTAATAGTAATAAGTGTTACAAAGATACCTCTCTTTTAACCACTTAAGACGTTAATCTACCAAATACGTTGCTTGAATGTTAATTTGACCCTGTTGGTCGAAAATAGAACGAATCGCTTAGTCTATCAGCTTTCCGTAAAGATCGTAATGGTCGGCTGACGTGATTTGTACGTTGGCAAAATCACCGATTCGCACAAAGCCTTCCGATTTCTTAACAAGAACTTCATTATCAACCTCCGGTGAATCAAATTCAGATCGTCCGATAAAGTAATCACCTTCAGCGCGATCGAACAATACTTTGTAGTTGTTTCCTACTTTTTTCTGGTTCAATTCATAGCTGATTCCCGATTGCAATTCCATGATTTCATCGGCACGCTGACGCTTTACTTCGTCGGTAACATCATCGTTGAGTGAAAAAGCATGGGTATTTTCTTCGTGTGAATAGGTGAAAATTCCAAGACGATCAAAACGAGTGCGTTCCACGAAGCTGTACATTTCATCAAAATCGGCTTGTGTTTCTCCGGGATAACCGGCGATCAGTGTGGTGCGCATTGCTATTCCCGGAACTTTCTGGCGAATTTCCTCTACCAGATTTTCCGTTTTCTCACGTGTAATTCCCCGTCGCATCGATTGCAGAATCTTGGTGGAACCATGTTGCAACGGCATATCCAGGTAGTTACAAACGTTTGAGCGATTGTTCATTACGTCCAATACATCCATCGGGAAACCTGACGGGAATGCATAATGCAGGCGAATCCAGTCGATTCCTTCCACATCGGAAAGGCGATCAACCAATTCGGCCAGGTTGCGTTTTTTGTAAATATCGAGTCCGTAATAGGTCAAATCCTGAGCGATCAGAAGAATTTCTTTCACACCACCTGCCGCCAGCGATTTCGCAGAAGTCAGTAATTGGTCCATCGGAGTAGAAACATGTTTTCCACGCATCAAAGGAATGGCGCAAAACGAACAAGGACGGTCGCAGCCTTCGGCAATTTTGAAATAGGCATAATGTGCCGGAGTCGTCAGCAATCGTTCGCCTACGAGCTCGTGCTTGTAATCGGCTTTGAGTGTTTTCAGCAAACGCGGCAAATCGCGCGTTCCGAAAAAAGCATCCACTTCCGGAATTTCCACCTCCAAATCGTCTTTGTAACGCTCAGAAAGGCAACCGGTAACGTACACTTTGTCTACCAAACCTTCGTTTTTCGCATCCGCGTAGCGCAAAATGGTATCAATGGATTCCTGTTTGGCATTGTCGATGAATCCGCAGGTATTGATGATCACGATGGACGCGTCATCTTTTGTTGATTCATGTTCAACATCGAACTTGTTGGCCTTTAATTGTGCCATCAACACTTCCGAATCGAAGGTGTTTTTAGCGCAACCAAGTGTTACTACATTGACTTTGTTTTTACGAAGTGTTTTGGTTTTCATTTCCGGAATGCTTTTCAAATACGCTTTCTATTGCTGAAAGCAGGGCACAAAGTTACGTCAAAAACTTGGTACACTTAAAGATTGGTACAAAACTTGCCTTTACGTTGATTGACGAAGATGTTTATATTTGTGTCAAACCAAAACAACGAACATGAAAACTATCCTTCTTTCCATGAGTATGTTGATGCTATTCGCATGTGGAACCAAGAAAATTGCCGGAGACGGAACTGGACAAACCATTAAGATGAAAACGGAAAAAGAACTGAAAGCCTCTCTGGGTAAGTCGGAAATGAATTCGAACCCGACGAGAATTACCGGAGCAACTATTAAGGGCAACAAATTGATCCTCAGTATTTCTTACTCGGGTGGTTGCAAAGACCATTTGTTTGACCTTGTCGGCGATCAGGCCATTTCCAAATCATTACCTCCGCAACGTACGGTGCGTTTGATACACACAGGCGAGCCGGATCATTGCAAAGCGATGATTTTGAAAGAATTGGAATTCGATATTACCGAATTGGCCTACAAACAGGAAAAAGGCAGTGAAATTATCCTGAATATCGAAGGCTGGAAAGAGCCGGTGAAATATATATTTGAATAAAATTCAATACGGTCGCGATGAATCGCGACCCCACGGGATATTATTAAAAACCAAAAATGCCGCAGGATTAATCCTGCGGCATTTATATTTTACGGGTGCGGGACACATCCCACGCCAAAGTTATTTTTGCGGAATTACAGGGAACTCCGTTTCCTTCATTTTATCTATTTCCTTTTGTGGAATTTTGCGCACCAATAGGAAAACACCAATCAACACAAACGGAATGCTCAGCAATTGCCCGGTATTAAACAACGGTTGTGTTTCGTCGAATGCCGATTGGCCTTCTTTGATGAATTCAATGAGGAAACGCGCCAGCCAGATCAGCACCATGAACGCTCCGAAAATACGTCCGGGCATTTCTTTTGCCTTGGTTTTCCAATACATATACAGCAATACCGAAAAGGTAAAAATGTAAGTAATTGCTTCGTATAACTGGGCAGGATGGCGGTATACGTGTTCTCCATTCACCAAATACTCACGACCTTCGTTCATGAATTTGAATCCCCATGGCAAATCGGTTGGAATACCGATGATTTCGTGATTCACCAGGTTCCCTAATCGAATACAGCAACCTGCGATAGCGATTGGTGCTACAATTCGGTCAAGGATCCAAAACATGGGACGTTTGGCAATCTTTCGTGAAAAATAATACAATGTCAACAAGATCATGATCGCAGCACCGTGACTCGCCAAACCACCTTCCCAGACTTTGAAAATACTCAGCGGGTTGTCGAAATAACCGTCCTGAAGGACTGTTCCGTCAGGATTGTACGTGTTCCAATACGGACCGTAAAACAAGACGTGGCCTAAACGTGCACCGATAATCGTTGCCAACACGACGTAAATCAGCAATTTATCCAGGATCATTTCCGGAACATGCTCGTATTTAAACATGCGTTTGATAACGAAATAACCGATGATGAGCCCGGAAACAAACAACAATCCGTATAGATTCGGGGTTGAATATCCTTCAATCAGTTGTGAGGAAACAGTCCAGTCAATGCCAAGGTTCACGTTGCAGAGTTTTATTGTTGGTCGAAAGATACTTGTTTTTCGCGATTCACCTTAAAGGCAAGCTGACTTCCGCGGCCTTTCTTGAAAATGCGGTTGCTGTTGTTGAGGCCTTTTCGCAATTCTTTTTGCTCTTCCAGCGGAAGGTTAAATACATCTACGCATTCCTGCGAACAACAATTCTGCATCTTTTCCTTGCAGGCATCGCACTGAATAAACAGCAAATGACAGGCTTCGTTTACACAATTGGTATGGGTATCGGCCGCTTCACCACACTGGTGACATTTTGAAATAATTTCATCGGTAATGCGCTCCCCACGGCGTTCGTCGAAGACAAAGTTTTTGCCCAGAAATTTATTCTCAAGGCCTTTTTCGCGGCATTCATTCGCGTATTTAATAATCCCGCCTTCAAGCTGGTGCACATTTTTAAATCCGCGGTGTTTGTACCATGCCGAGGCTTTTTCACAACGAATTCCGCCGGTGCAGTACATCACAATATTTTTGTCTTCGTTTCCTTTCAGGTACAAGTCTTCAATAATCGGTAAGGACTCACGAAATGTATCCACATCGGGCAGAATTGCTCCTTTGAAATGTCCGACTTCGTGCTCGTAATGATTGCGGAAATCGACCAGAATCGTATTCGGATCATTGGTCAATTTGTTGAATTCTTCCGCATCAAGATGAACACCTTTGTCGGTAACATCGAACGTTTGGTCCGTCAGCCCGTCAGCAAGAATTTTGTTGCGCACTTTTACTTTCAGTTTCAGGAACGGAAATACTTCTCCGGGTTCTTCTACCGCTTTATTCAGGCGAACACCATTCAGGAATTCGATGGAATACAAGTCATTCTGAAAACGAATGTAATTGTCGGTTGGAACGGAAATTTGTGCGTTGATGCCTTCATTGGCGACGTAAATTCTTCCAACTACCTGCAGGTTTTGCAGTAGCTGGTAAAGATAATCTCTAAAAAGCTGAGGGTTGGGAATCTGAACATAATGGTAGAACGAAATGGTCACAAAAGCGTGACCTTCGGCTCTGAGTTGTTGCTCTAATTCCTCTTTACTAAATGTATTCCACAGTTGCATGCTATGTCGTTTAAATGTAAAAAGTTGCTGCAAAGATAAAAGAGCCTGTTTAAATTTCATCTTTTAATTTAATGATGCGTCTTTTTGGCTGCAAATTCGTTGTGTTTTTTCATCAGAATCACTCCATTATGACTGCAAAACACGTCTCTTTTCGCACAAAAAAACGCTATAATCATTCTTAAAATCTAAATTTTAAACAGGCTTAGAATTTGATTAGATTTGAACGACATAAACTGATCTCGAATGGCAACCCAAAAACAGAAAAAAAGTCCGGCAAAAACCACGTCGAAACCAACTGCCGTTTCTATTCCCCAATTATCAGAAGCTGTTTTAGACAAACGGATTTATTGGGTATTGTGCGCGATCGCTTTTTTGCTGTTTTCCAATACGCTAACTCACGGTTTCGTACTGGATGATCAGGCGGTGATCGAGCAGAATAAATTTGTACAGGAAGGTTTTTCGGGCATTCCAAAGATCATGACGACGTTTTACTGGGAAGGATATTGGGATTCAAACGGTGGTTTGTACCGCCCGTTGTCGATGGTAATGTTTGCTGCCGAATGGGGAATTTCGCCCAACAATCCATTCTTTCACCATTTCTTCAATGTGCTGTTGTACGCTCTTTCCATTGGAGCACTATACAAATTATTACGCCTGATTTTCAACCAATATACACTTTGGATCCCGTGTTGTATTGCGCTGTTGTTTGCCGTGCATCCCATTCATACAGAAGTGGTTGCAAACATCAAAAGTCGTGATGAAATACTGTGTTTCCTGTTTTTCGTGCTCACCTTCCGCGTAGTCATTACAAGTGAATTGAAATTGTGGAAACACCGTTTGATCGCCGCCGGATTGTTCTTACTTTGTTTGTTGTCGAAAGAAGCCGGCATCTTGTTTTTACCGATTATGGGGCTTTATTTCCTGCTTTTCAAACAACAAAAAGTATTACAGATTGCGCGAACATTTCTGCCGATTGTCCTGATTTCAATCGCCTGGCTGGCGTTCCACCAATGGATTATTCAGTCGTCGGTTCACGAACGAATCACCTATACTTACCTTGACAATTCATTGGTTGGCTGTCCGGATAAAGCGTCGCAGGTCGCTACCGGAATTGCCATTTTGGGCCGCTATTTACTGAAAGCGTTCGCTCCCGCTAATATGAGTTACGATTATTCCTACAATGAAATTCCGTGCGAAACGTTCGGTTCGCCGATTGTGCTGGCCACGCTGATTGTGTTAATCGGGATGGGTTATCTCATCTACAGCAATTGGAAAAAGCATCCGGCTATCAGTTTCGGATTACTGTATTTTTTGATCACGATTTCACTGGTCACCAACGTGTTTACGCTGATCGGCGCTACGATGGGCGATCGCTTGTTGTTTGCTCCGGTATTGGGAATTTGCATTGTGGTTGTTGTTGGTTTGTACCTGCTACTGAAACAAACCGAAGCCGGGAATTCACGTACAAGTGCTTTTTACGGAATTGCCTTTGTGGCGTTTTTGGGTTGTCTCTTTTCGTTTCAACGCAACAAAGACTGGGCTTCGAATGAAACATTATTTGCCGCCGATGTCGCTCACGCTCCCAACAGTGCGCGTATCCATTTTAACTACGGAGCGCTTCTGATGGCGCAATTGCCGGAAGATCTCAACCAACAGCAATCGCAATTACCTGAAATTGTCGCTGCTTTTGAACGCGCATTGGCGATTGATTCGCTGGACAAAGGTTCACACATTAACCTTGGCGTTTGTTATTACCGATTGGCGAATTATCCGAAATCGATCGAACATTCCAAAAAAGCGATTCAACTCAACCCGGCCGACATCACGGTTATTGCCAACCTTGCCGACGCATTTTTCAAGAACAATCAGTTTGACAGCGCGGTCGTTCGTTACCAAACGGTGATTGCGACGAAACACGCTACCGTTGGGAATTACAGCTTTATGGGTACGGCATTTTTTAACCTGAAACAATACGAAAAGGCTATTCCGGTATTCAATAAAGGATTGAAACGATTCCCGAAAAACGAGGAATTATTGCTGAACCTGGGGAATGCTTATGGCGCTTCGGGTCAACTGGAAAAGGCAAAGGAAACCTTCCTGAAAATTCTTGCCATCAATCCGAATAACAAACAGGTGATGCAGTTTTTAGCCCTGACCTACCAGCAACTGGGTGATCCTCAAAATGCGCAGAAGTATGCCGCAATGGCCGCTGCTCCTTAACGCAAGCCTGAAATAAAATAATGGAATCCGGCGTTCAAGCCGAAGGAAGCGCTGTTGTAAAACTCACCAGCTCCCATCGCTTTAGCGACATTGGCCCTGCCATTGATACTTGCTCCGATGCTTAAACCAAGACGGCTCGACACCCGGTAATTCACATCAGCCGATCCGTAAACACCCACCACAAAACTGGCTTTTTTGTCGCTGGTGATGGCATTTGAGCTGTAATTTCTGAAATCGTTTTGGATGAACATCTGATTCAGATTCAACCCGATTGTGGTACCGATCATCCATTTCTGTCCCAAAACAAAATCGTATCCTGTAAAGAGGTTCAGGCTGATCGAATTGGCTGTAATGTCACGTTCGCCCACTTTTACGGTATCGGTCACCAAATACAGTTCACCGAGTCCATTATCCACATAATAATAGTGAGTGTGATCGGTAAATGATTTCCAGCCACCTTGCATATAACTGAGTCCAACTCCCAATTGCAGGTTCGATTTGATGCGTTTTTGATAACTCACTGAAGCCAGAAATTCGTTTTTGATGGTTGGACGATCGACAACATTCTGGTAAAAATCAAAGAAAAACAGACTGTCAACATATTCCTCCTGATGTATAATAATCGCCGTTCCGAGAGGTGCGTAACCCAATCCTGCTTTGATACTGATCCGGCTTTCCGGCCAAACAGCAGGCGGTCGTTGCATCACCCGACTCACCAAATTCTCAACGCTATCATTCTCTGTTAATGCGATTTTGCTTAAGGCTTCCGATCGGATCACTTCGGCCATACTAATTGTAGTATCGACCGGTATCGGTGAAGATTGGATTTTCTCCTGAACCGTTTGTTTGTTTTTGAGTGGTAATTCCGCAATGCTTTTCGCAATCACATTTGGTTGAATTGCCAGTGCTTTCCTGTTGGAAGATTCAGTTGCCCAATCCTGTTTGGAGGTTGTTTCAGAGGCAACGGTTGATTCAATTTCATTCGCGGAAAGAATGCCGTGTTTCACCCGTTTTTCTGGTGTCATTGTTTCTTTTTGCGGACCAGAAACCACCGTATTGAAAGTCCTTTTTTCGTTGCTTACAATCGGCTCATGTTCTTTTGTTTTGGCAGGTTCAACAGCAGAAACGGGTACTTCTTCCGCAACAGAAAACCCTTCTTCATTTATCGAAACAGAATCGATTACTGGCAATTCTCCAAGAAGCTGAAGTTCTTCTTTCACCTGGATGGAAGCGACCAAAATGGTTTTACTATTCGTTTCAACTGCCACATGATCGGGAGCATATACAATCGCGACGCCTGTGCCTGCTGCCACGGTTGACAATCCAAAATACAGGGTCATTCCCCATTTAGCAAAGAAACCGGTTTTTGCTGCCGCAGCGGTACCGGAAACTGTTGTTTTTGCAGCAATTGCCGAAGCCAGCGGAGCATAACTCAAATGAGAAGCATCGGGCTTGAAATTTTCCAACCCGTTTTTAAACAACCCATCTATCTCATCATGCTCTTGCATAGCGAACGCTCATTTTTTGTTCCAGTATTCCTTTAATCATTTTACGCGCTTTCAGCAATTGTGACCGCGACGTACTTTCTGTTATTTCCAAATAATCTGCAATTTCCTGGTGTGTCAGTCCATCAATTGCATAGAGGTTAAATACCGTTCTGTAACCGTTTGGCAGCTCATGTAGAATAGCCACCAGATCTTGTTGCGTGAACGATCCCTCTTCTTTCTCATCCTCCACCGGAGAATGTACACTATCCAATTCACGCTCGTTTTCAATGAGTTTGAACCTGTAGTTTTTGCGTATGTACATCAGTGCCGAATTAATCGCAATCCGCTTGATCCATGGACCGATCGGTTTGCTTTCATCGTATTGTTCGTAGTTTGTGTAGGCACTAATAAAGGTTTCCTGTACCACGTCATTCGCATCATCCCTGCAACGGAGATAGCGTAACGCGATACCATACACCATCGATTTGTGTGCATTGTATAAACGCTCGAAATTTTCCGGGCGCTTTTGCGGTGTTGCTTTGTCTCTGCTATGTTTGTTTGTAAACAAGAAGTTGAAGTTTGATGTTTTGGCAATTTACCGATTAAGTCCATTGTTTATTCTTTAACAACCGCCTTTTATCCGTCAAATTACTTCTGAATCTTGGAAGCCTTAACTACTTATTTTCAACTGTTTTGACCAATTAATTTCATATTTTTTGTTCCTTATCTGTAGCGCATCTATCTCCGAAAATTACCCGTCACATTCAATTCGGTTACACACAATCAACGCGAGATACACATCACACAACTATTATGTTTTGTAATGAGTAACCGTTGCCTGATGCAACTTGTTTTTTTAAAAAGAATGTTAATTGGAAGCCTGACCTGAAAAAAGAATCAGGTTTTTTGCTTTTTCTTTTTCGCTGCCGGGAAAAGGATGTTGTTGAGAATCAACCGATATCCCGGGGAATTCGGGTGAAGGCTGAGATCGGTGGGTGGATCACCCACACGGTGCTGGTAATCTTCCGGATCATGGCCACCGTAGAAGGTCCAGGTGCCCTGCCCCAATTCGCCATGCACGTAGCGGGCGGTTTTGAGTTCTTTGTTTTCACCCAGGATCAATACATTCGATTTGATCTGGTCTTTTTTGAAATCGGTGGTTTGCCCCATGAAACCATTGATCACGTCCGTGTGACATTGTGTGAGCATGGTAGGAACGACATCCCATTTGGCGGAGAATTCAAAAAGCGTGAATTTATCCTGGCTTTCCGGAATACGGTGCAATTCGGTGCCGTCGATGGTGGAATATTCATACGTCATCGGATCGCGTACCAGCTGAAATTGTTCAAATGCAAGCGTGTTGTTGAAATCGAGCTTATCCTGGGCTTTGGGATCAGGGCCGTCGCCGTCAAACATCCGGTCGCAGATATCGGTTTCGTGCGCTGCGAGTGCAATGTCGAAACTATCAGTTCCGCTGCACATGGTAAACAAAAAGCCACCACCTGCTACAAAGTTTTTGATGTTGTTGGCAACCGCGAGTTTCATTTGTGAGACTTTCGAAAAGCCAAGGGTTTGTGCTAAACCTTCAAGATCGGCCACCTGATTGCGGTACCATGTTTCATTTCTGCTGGCAGCGTAGAATTTACCATATTGTCCGGTAAAATCTTCGTGGTGCAAATGAAGCCAGTCGTATTTCGGCAACACGCCCATCACAATGGATGAATCGTAAATTTTATCGTAGGGAATTTCAGCGTATTCCAGCACCATCGTTACAGCATCATCCCATGGAAGCGCGCTCGAAGGTGTGTAAACCGCAATTTTGGGAGCTTTTTCCAATTGCACCACCTCCATATTGGTTTCGGGATTGGCAATTTGCGAACGAATGGCATTGGCTTGTCCATCAGCAATGACTTCATAGCTCACACCGCGAATAATCAATTCTTCTTCAATGGCTTGCAGGTGCGGGAACAAAAACGAACCGCCACGATAATTGAGCAGCCATTCCATCACCACATCGTTGTTGAGTACCCAATAGGAAACACCGTAAGCTTTGAGGTGATTGGTCTGACGTTCGTCCATGGGTACCAAAATAGCACTCGCGAAAGTCGATTTGACACAGATCAGAAAGGCGAAAACCAGAAAAATTCTCATGATTGATTTAATTCTTATAAAATTACGAAATAATTTCAGCAAAAATCAAGCCCAATTGGATTGTTCTAGAACGGCGTAGAATCTCCCTGAATGAAATCGTCTTCGATGTTGTTCATGTTACTTCCCAGCGTAATGGTGCGGGTTGGCATGTCGAAATCACGACTTGCGGTCATTCCTGCATTGAGTGACGCCGGGTTGAAATCCTGGTTGTTTTCGATCACATCTTCGAAATTCTCGAATCGCGCGTATTGTCCCACGAAACGCAGACGCACCGAATCGAGCGCACCGTTACGGTGTTTGGCAATGATTACTTCACCGACTCCCTGGTTGGAAGAACCGTCTTCATCCTGCATCAATCCGTAATATTCCGGACGGTAAAGGAAACCAACGATATCGGCATCCTGCTCAATCGCACCCGATTCCCGAAGATCGGAAAGCATTGGCCGTTTATCACCACCACGCGTTTCAACCGAACGACTCAACTGTGAAAGTGCGATGATCGGGATGTTCAATTCCTTGGCAATTTCTTTGATGGAACGTGAAATCGTGGAGATTTCCTGCTCACGGTTTCCAACTCCTTTTCCACCACCGGCCGACATCAGCTGCAAGTAATCGATGATCACCATCTGAATATCATACTGCATTTTCAAACGACGACATTTTGCCCGCAAGTCGAACACCGACAAACCAGGCGTATCATCAATATAAATCGGAGCTGTGGAAAGCTTGGTGATTCGTGTATACAATTGTTGGAACTCGTGTTCCTCGAGTTTTCCTTTTCTTAGTTTTTCCGCGCTGATACGTGATTCACTTGAAATCAAACGTTTCACCAATTGCACCGATGACATCTCCAGCGAGAATACGGCAACGCCCATGTTGTAATCGACGGCTGTATTTCGGGCCATTGAGAGTACGAAAGCCGTTTTTCCCATCGCGGGACGGGCTGCAATAACGATCATATCCGAACGCTGCCAGCCTGATGTCAATTCGTCCAGTTTACGGAATCCGGTAGGAACGCCCGACAAACCATCGCTGTTTTTAGCCGCTTGTTCGATCTCGTTGATGGCTTCCATTACCACCGATTGCATGGTCGAAATGGCCTTTTTCATGTTGTTTTCGGCGATTCCGAACAACTGGCCTTCGGCTTTGGTCAGCAATTCAAAAACGTCGGTCGTTTCCTCATAAGCATCACGCAAAGTCTCAGAACACATGCGGATGATCTCGCGCTGAATGTATTTTTGAGAAATGATCCGCGCATGGTATTCAACGTGTGCCGACGAAGCAACGCGTTGAGTGAGCGATGAAATATAAACGGCACCACCGGCCACTTCCAATTCGCCTTTGTCTTTCAATTTATGGGTTACGGTGAGCAAGTCAATCGGATTGGATGTTCCGAACAACTCGCGAATAGCTCCGTAAATGTATTGGTGCTTTGGATCGTAAAAACTTTCGGTCGACAACATATCGATGGTATCGGTTACCGCGTTCTTTTCCAACATCATGGCACCCAAAACGGCCTGTTCCAAATCAGTCGCATGCGGCGGAATACGCCCCATATCGGCAGCTAACGGAAGTATGGTGTTTTTGGTTCGCGCGCCAACGCGACGCGTATTGTTGCCTGATTGTTGTTCATCCATGGTGCAAAGATACAATATCGTGTATCCATGAAGGAACGAAATATTGTTTTTTAGTTACGAAGATGAAATGAACAGGTTTTGAACATTACACCGGTTTCCCCGATTTAACCAATTGCATGATTTCCCCGAGCCGCGTTTCAAACACCGTTGATTCCACCGGAACCACTACCTGTTTAAACAATTCAATCAATTCCTGCGAATGAACAGCTGATTTTTGAGTGGCAAATTCGAAATAGGAGAATTTCACCCACAATACCGCTTTCAGATGCGTTTGATCAGCGTTCCACATCAGCATTTCGGCTGTCAGCGCACGTTCAGAGTATTCGGTCAATTTGGTTTCAATCACCACTTCTTCGGCAACCATGGCCGGCTTGAGGTATGCAATCTGATTGGATGCGACCACCCAGGCACAACCTGTTTTTTTCAATTGGGTAAAGATATCGAGGTTGTAATGTTCGGTCAAATGATCTTCACGGGCATTGAAAAAATAGTCGAGAAAACGGCCATTGTTAAGGTGATTAAACGGATCGCAGTCCTGAAATCTGATCTTTACGCGCGATGTTGGTTTCTTTTCCATGGATTGTTTTGTTACATACCAATCGGTATCTGTTTGAATAAAAAAATGCTATTGTCGTTTTAGTTGTTCGATCATCTGGTCGATGATGTTGAGGATATTCTGTAAATAATGCTGATCGTCGTTGAGCATGGAAAGGTAAACGCCACCTTCGATCATAGCATAAATGTTTCCGGCCAATAGCGACGCGTTTGTTTCGGGCTTCACCTGCTGATGTTCAATTCCTTTTTCGATAATGCGGATGAGATTCCCAATCAATTGAGTGGCAGTTTCTTTGGCTGCCTGGTACAACAGGGGATTTACATGCTGAGCATCGACTCCAACATTGAGCAGCGGACAGCCACCACGCACTTTGCTCCACTCGAAATAGGTGCGGTAAAATCCGGTGATTGCATACAATTTATCAATGGCGTTGTCGGCAGATCGAATTCCTTCGGCCATCGGACTCAACACAAACTCGATGTTTTTGTAGAAGGCTTTCAGCGCCAGATCTTCTTTGTTTTTGAAGTTGCAGTAAATGGCGCCTTTGGTCAATTGCGTGACTTCGGTGATATCCGAAAGACTGGTACCGATGTAGCCTTTTCTGTTGAAAAGCGGGGCTACACGATCCAAAATGTATTCTTCCGTTGTTTGATCTGCCTCTTTCACCGGGATTAATTTTCGGTAAAGATAAGGCAAATACCGATCGGTATTTAAATCAATTTGTTTTTATATGACAATTTAGTGTTTGGTCTATCAAAAATCAAACTGTCAATTCCAATCCCACCGGACAGTGGTCTGAACCATGAATTTCATTGTGGATGGTGGCAGATTTCACTCGGCCAAGAAATGATTCGCTAACCAGGAAGTAATCGATTCTCCAGCCAATGTTCTTCTCACGGGCTCCACCGCGATAACTCCACCAGGAATATTTCACCTCTTCGCCGTTGTGGGCTCTGAATGAATCAACCAATCCGGAAGCATGGTAATTGTCCATTCCGTCCATTTCCTGCTGCATGTGTCCGGCCGATTTATTGTAATTGGCTTTCGGGCGGGCAAGGTCGATGGATTTATGAGCAACATTCAAATCGCCACAAACGATCACCGGTTTCTTTGCTTCCAATCCTTTGAGGTATTTGAGAAAATCGGCATCCCATGTTTGACGGTAGCCCAAGCGCAACAATTCGCTTCCCGAGTTGGGTGTATAAACCGTGATCAGGTAAAAATCGGTGTATTCAGCACAAATTACCCGTCCTTCATTATCGTGTTCGGCGATTCCCATATCAAAGGTCACGCTGATCGGTTCGATGTTCGATAAAATCGCTGTTCCTGAATATCCTTTTCGCTCGGCTTCGTTGGCATAAACATATTTATAACCCAGTGGCGCAATTGTTTCTTTCACTTGTTCTACAGTGGCTTTCGTTTCCTGCAGACAGATGATATCCATTCCAATGGCTTGCATGTCGGTTATGAATGTTTTTCCGGCAATGGCCCGGATGCCGTTTACGTTGAAGGATAGAATTTTCATGGGTAATCTGATTTGAGGATAAATATAATCAGTTAATTGAAAATGTAAAATTGAAAATTGAAAAGTTCCGCAGTAGACTTCGTTTCTCAGTCACTGCGCAATTCAGTCACTGCGGAATTAGTATTTAGCATTAATTTTACGGTATGAATGGTTTTGACCGGCAAACCTTGCATGATCTGGAATTTATACAGATTCGTGAATGGTTGACAGCTTATAGTATTGGGGAAACAGCGCAGCAGCGATTGGCTGATCTTGAGCCTTCGAATGATTTTCCGTTGGTGGAACAAGCATTGTTGCGTGTGGCCGAATTCAAGACCATTCGCACCGATGGTGAGTCATTTCCTTCGCTGGATTTTGACGAGCTATTGCCCGAAATCAGGTTGCTTCCCATCAAAAATGCCGTTTTACAACAAGAAGGTTTTGTGCGCATTGTCCGCGCTTCGGATTTGGTGAATTCCCTGCTTCATTTTTTTGATAAACGTTCGCAGGATTTCCCCGAGCTGACAGCTTTGCTCACCAATGTTTACCACACCCGCGAACTGATTGACTGCATCGAAAAAGTGTTTGACCGCAAAGGTCAGATCAAAGATGACGCTTCACCGGAACTAATGCGAATCCGGCAGCAAATTGGCGTTTTGCGCAATCAGATCAATCGCAATTTCGACAAGGAAATGCGCAAATGGCTCAAAGAAGGCATGCTGGGCGAAACCAAAGAAGCATTCGTGAATGATCGTCGGGTGTTGACCGTGATGTCGAGCCACAAGCGTAAGATCGGCGGATCGGTGGTTGGTTCTTCCAAAACAGGGAGCTTAACGTTCATTGAGCCGGCGGTAAACGTTCCGCTCAACAACGAACTGGAACTTTCGCTCGACGATGAACGCAAGGAGATTTTCCGGATTTTGCAGGAACTGACGCGCGAAATCGCTCATCATTTACCGTTGATCGAAGCGTATCAGGCACTTTTGACCGAACTGGATTTCATCAACGCTAAAACAAAACTGGCGCTGGAATTAAACGCGGTACTTCCCGGAATTGTTCGCCACACACGTATCGAATTGATCGACGCCTTCCACCCTATTCTATGGAAAACCAATAAACTGGCTGGAAAACCAACGCTTCCGCAAAGTTTGATTTTGGATCAAAACGGCCGAATGCTGGTGATTTCAGGTCCGAATGCCGGTGGAAAATCAATTACGCTGAAAACAATAGGTTTGCTGCAGATTATGCTTCAGGCCGGATTACTGATTCCGGTGCATGAAAACAGTCAATTGTGCTTTTTTCAGCAAGTTTTGACGGATATCGGCGATAATCAATCTATTGAAAATGAATTAAGTACATATTCTTACCGCCTCAAGCGGATGAAACATTTCCTGCGGGTCTCCAATAAACGTACGTTACTGCTGCTCGATGAATTCGGTACGGGCTCCGATCCTGAATTGGGCGGGGCGCTGGCCGAAGTGTTTTTTGAGGAATTGTACAAACGAAAAAGTTATGCGGTGATCACAACGCATTATGCGAATATCAAACTCAAGGCAGATCGTTTGCCACAGGCCGTGAACGGTTGTATGTTGTTCGATACGGAAACACTTGAACCTTTGTACCGCTTTTCGATGGGGCAGCCGGGAAGTTCGTTTACGTTCGAAGTCGCCCAGATGAATGGCATTCCGATGAATTTAATTGAAGAAGCCAAAGGGAAACTAGACGACAGCAAGGTGAACATGGATAAACTGCTCCATGAATTAAACCGCGAAAAATCATACCTGGAACAGCTCAACAAAGCCCACATTGAAGCCCAGGAATTGGCCGAAGCCGCTCGTTTGGATTACATCCAGAAAAAAGAACGGTTCGAAGAACGCATGCGCGCTCAGCAGGATGTGATCGAAAAAAACAATCTGTACCTCAATTCGGGAAAAAAAATGAAGCAGTTCATTGATCGTTACCAGACCAAATCGCGCAAGAAGGATAGCAATAATCCGCTGCTGGAAGATGTGAAAAAGTACTTGTTGGTGGAAAAATCGAAGATCGAGGAAAGTAAACGCAAGGATGAACTGGTGAAGCAAGCAGGCATTCCGGTGAAGAAACCAAAAAAACAAAAGCCGGGTGTTCCGGAGAAAGATCCGTATCAGCGCGATAAAATTGTGTTGGGTTCTACGGTGAAGATGATCGAAACCAAACAATCAGGGACCGTGGAAGAAATCAAGGGACATTTACTTACGGTGATTTTTGGTTTTATGCGGTTGAAGGTGGAGCGGGAAAAGTTGATGTGGGTGAAGTAGCGGGAAGTGATTATACCTCTACAGGCCAATGAAAATGGACTTCTTTGAAATGTGTAAAATTCTAAAATTGGCCAATTTTAAACTTTTAAAATTTTAGATTTTTCCCGCAAAAATTTGCTGAGGAAATTTCCAAATTTACCATATGGCAAATTGGACAATTTGAAACATTTAGAATTTTCTCGCGAAATTTCGTGAAAATCACCCTAATTCACCGACTGAAACAACCGCTCACGGTGCTTCACTCCCCACGCTTCCATTTCAAAAATCACGCTTTTCAACGTTTTACCATACTCGGTGATTTCATATTCAACCGTAATGGGTTTTGTATCACAAACGGTTCGCGTGATCAATTGATTGATTTCCAATTCCTGCAATTCTTTCGACAACATTTTCGCTCCGATTCCATCCACGGCGCGCATCAAATCCATGAACCGCACTTTTTCCGTGAGCAGTAAAGTACCAATGATCTGGATTTTCCATTTTCCGGAAAGCAACTCCATTGTATCCCGAATAGCCAGCAGGTGTTTCGAGCATCCTTCGGGCTTATGTACTACTTTTTTCTCCATCGCGCTCATTTCTTTCTGTAAAGTTAAATCGTAAACTACCTGCATTTACTATTAGTTTCTTCAAGGAAACTGGTTTCCAAAAGGAAATCAATAGCAAAAGTAAACTATCTATCCAATAGCTTTGCTCAAAAATTCAAACTCATGAAAAAAGACAACATTATTTATTGGATCTCAACCGGATTATTTGCAGTTATGATGAGCCTTTCGGCAACCATGTATTTTATTTCTCCGGAGATAAAAGCCAACTTCGACAAACTCGGTTTCCAGGATGCTTTCCGCATCGAATTAGGTGCCGCCAAACTATTGGGCGCATTGGTACTCATTCTTCCTTTCTTCAAAGGAAATATTAAGGAATGGGCTTATGCCGGATTTGGAATCACCTTGATTTCGGCCTTTATTCTTCACTTAAGTGTAGGTGATACAGTTGGAAACAGTGTTGCTCCGCTAGTGTTTTTGAGTATGCTGGCGCTTTCACATTTCTATTACCACAAGCGAATGAGGAATCAGCTTGTTACAGCTAAATAAGAAATTACTTTGATAAAGAAAACGGGGCATCGAAAGTGTCTCGTTTTTTTTGTGACGTTTATTCCCCCAGCCTCACCCGAAAACCGGCTGAAGAACTGAATACCATTTTCCGCACATTTACCGGCGGACGGCTATCGTAGAAGAAATTGTATTCCATCCGGATGTCAAGACGTTTGAGGACATGAAAGCCTAATGTGTATTGCCCGGCAACACGAATGTCATTCAAATCGGCCCAAAGTGGTTGGGCATAGGTTACGGCGGTAAACGAAAATCCTTTTTTGCTTTCGATGAACCACGAAAGGTAATTGCTCCAGCGCATCCCCTGATTGATCACATGGTCTGTCTGCAATTCTTCGTATTCATAAAAAGTCGAAGTTCCAACAAAACACCGCACGCTATTTGTGTCCAGGAATTTCCAGCGAATGCCGGTCCCGACAAGCGAACGCACTTTCTGGTTCAACAACTGATTGTATTGCACCTGCGTATACGATTCCCATTTCCAGGGACTGTTGAACAAGCGATAAGCGTAGCGAAAATGCGACATTCCCGAGTTGGCGTACACAGCATTTTTTCCGCCGGCATACGTCAAATCAGATAACAAAAGGTAATAATGCTTGCGGGTTTTGTACTGTACCTTCGGGCGAAAATTGGCTGAATAAAAGAGTTTGTCATTCTGTATGGCTGAAAATCCGGCATCCAGACTTCCGCTCCAACCCGCCGTATCGTCGTAAATGCGCTTGTTTTCAATATTGACAACCTGCGCACTGACAATTGCCGAATTTCCTAACACCAATAAAAAAAGAAAGAGAAGTGCTTTCATGGAAATCATTTAGGCGCTACACGATACAGGAAATAGGCAACGATACCAAACATGACGTTTGGGATCCAAACGGCAGCAGCAGCAGGAAAACCAACTTTTATGGCCGCAACTGTGGTGACTTTCATCGCGAAGATGTAAACGAACACAAACACCAAACCAATGGCGATGTTAATCCCGATTCCACCGCGTTTTTTTCTGCTCGAAACCGAAACACCGATCAATGTGAGCACATAGGTCGCAAACGGATACGATGTCCGCTGGTGCAATTCGATTTCAAAAGTAGGAACCATCGGATTTCCCTTTTTCTTTTCCTTCTCAATGAAATCGGTCAATTCGGTGTACGTCATCGCTTCGGCAATATTTTCACGCTGCGCCAGTTCATCGATCCGGAAATGAAAGGTCGTGTCTTTAAAATGGCCTTCCACAATGGAATCGTTTACGAATTTCAATTCCTTTTCGCCTATTTCATTGATGATCTCGGTTGGCGGCGTAACGATTCTGATGTAATAATCGGTCAATTGCCATTTATTGGTTCCCGGAAATCCTTTGGCCGAACGCGCTCTGAAAAAGCGAATTTGCTCGCCATTGTCGTTGAATTTCTGAATTTCCAAATCGTTGATTTGCTTGGCTTCGTCAATGAAAACAGTGAAATGCACAAACTCATTCCCCGGAAATTCGGCCTGGTAATTTTCGACCGCCAAACGATCACGGTAATACTGTTCCTCAAAATCGAGGCGTACTTTGTTGGAACGCGGAATCACAAAATGATTGAGTGCAAATGACATCATCGTTAGCACGGTTGCTCCGATCATGTAAGGGCGTAAAATACGCGTGAAAGGCTTTCCGCTGTTGAGCATCGGGATGATCTCGGTTTCCTGCGCCATTTTTGCCGTGAACCAGATTACCGAAATAAACACGATTAACGACGAAAATGTATTGCCATAATACACCAGGAAATTGACGTAATAATCGGTAATGATCGCCGACATTGGCGCTTCGTTATCAATGAATTCTGACAAACGCTCGGCAAGATCAAACACCATAGCAAGCAACATGATCACGCCCATCATAAAGAAGAAAGTCGTGAGAAATTTGCGAATGATGTATCGATCTAAAATTTTCAGCATGAGCCGGTTTCCTGATTAAATTCTGCGTCCGAGTTTTTTCACCTGTTCGTCTTTCCATGTGCGGAAAGTTCCGTCCAAAATACGACGTCGCGCTTCTTTTACCAACGCTAAATAAAAGGCTAAATTATGAATCGTGGCAATTTGTATCGCTAAATTCTCTTTGGCTTTCACCAAATGGTGCAAATAGGCTTTCGTATAAACCTGATCAACGTATGCTGTTCCGGCAGGATCGACCGGTGAAAAATCCATTTTCCACTTTTCGTTTTTGATGTTGATCGTTCCTTCCCAGGTAAACAACATTCCATGACGGGCATTCCGCGAAGGCATGACACAATCAAACATATCCACTCCCAAAGCAATGGCTTCCAGAATATTTACCGGCGTTCCCACTCCCATCAGGTAACGCGGTTTTTCAGTCGGTAAAATCGAGCAGACCAAATCGGTCATACTGTACAAATCTTCATCCGGTTCACCTACCGACAAACCACCAATCGCGTTTCCAACTGCTCCCTGTTCGGCAATGAATTCTGCTGATTGTTTGCGCAAATCGGGATAAACACTTCCCTGAACGATGGGAAACAATAGCTGATTGTGACCGTATTTCGGTTCTGTTTTGTCCATTTGAGCAATACAGCGTTTCAACCAGCGATGAGTCATGTGCATGGAACGCTGCGCGTAGTCGTAATCACACGGATAAGGCGTGCACTCATCAAATGCCATGATAATATCCGCACCGATCGTCCGCTGAATATCGATTGCGTATTCGGGCGTGAAGAAATGATAGCTTCCGTTGATGTGCGACTGAAAACGAACGCCTTCTTCGGTGATTTTTCGTGAACCGGCCAGTGAATAAACCTGGTAACCACCACTATCGGTCAGAATCGGGCGTTCCCAGCCCATGAATTGGTGCAATCCTCCGGCTGCTTCCATCACTTCTATTCCCGGCCGCATGTACAAATGATACGTGTTTCCGAGGATGATTTGTGCCTCCACATCGTCGCGCAATTCCTGCTGGTGCACACCTTTCACGGTACCTTGTGTACCTACCGGCATAAAAATGGGTGTTTCAATGGCGCCGTGATCCGTTTGGAGAATTCCTGCCCTCGCTTTTGACTGCGGATCTGTGTGCTTTAGCTCAAAGTGCATAAATGTGTTGAAAAATAAACGCTGCAAAGATAAGTGGATTTCAGAAAGCGCCCCATCTTTGTGGTTTTAGAAGCGTTTTTCATGAAGATTATACCGGAATTACAGGACCCGTTTGCCTTTTACACCTTTTGGATATTCGCCGGTGTGGTATTTCTGCAACTGCTTTATGTCATTTTGTTCTTCGGAAGACTGGCTTTTAAGAAAATGAATGCGCCGAATCCTAACCTTCCGCCCTTATCGGTTGTGATCGCTGCGCGTAATGAATCGGATAATTTGTATGAAAATCTTCCCAGAATACTCGGGCAGGATTATCCGCAGTTTGAAGTCGTGGTAGTCAATCACCAGTCGATCGATGATTCGCGTCATTTATTAAGTGCACTTCAACGCGAGTACAAAAACCTGGTGGTGATGGAGCTGGAGAAAAGCAAACACTTACTGCCAAGTAAAAAATTGCCACTCACACTTGGAATCAAAAAAGCACAACACGAACATTTGGTTCTTACCGATGCCGATTGCAGTCCGGCGAGTGATCAGTGGTTACGCCGTATGGCCGAGCAATTTTCCGAAAAGAAAGAAATTGTACTCGGATACGGTCCTTACAAAGCTGAGCCGGGATTCCTGAACAAAATTATTCGCTTCGACACCACGATGATTGCCGTTCATTATTTCAGTATGGCGCTCATGCGAACTCCGTATATGGGCGTTGGGCGAAACATGGCGTATACCAAAACGGTCTTCAATTCCACTCACGGGTTCAAATCGCACTATGCGGTTTCTTCCGGCGATGACGATTTATTTATCCAGGAAGCGGCAAAAAAACGTAACTATACAATTCAGTTATCGGCCGACAGTTATATGTTCAGCGACGCCAAAACCACGTGGGAAACATTCATCATGCAGAAGGCCCGTCACTATAGCACTTCGCCCCGTTACAAGGTTTTCAAAAAACTATTGTTAGGAATCTACCCGCTCACCATGTTATTACTAGTGCTTTCCTTTGTTATTTTGATGCTTCAACCGGAATGGAGACTACATGCAGGAATTGGTTTTGGACTGGTTTTTGTAACTAAGTGGTGGTTATTGGGGAAATGTTTTCAGCGGCTTAAATCGTCGGGATTCATTGCTCTTCTGCCATTTTTAGACTTATTGTATGTGCTCATCACTCCGTTTTTTTATTATTCAACGCTTCAAAAAGGATCTTCGAAATGGAAGTAGGTGAGCATTTATCCGATAAAGCAAAAGTTGACCTTGTATTGGTTGATGCTGCACGCAATGGCGACCAGGCTGCGTTTGGCTCGCTGATGGAGCGTTATCGGGAGTCGATCTACTTCATGATGATGAAAATGGTGCGCAACTCCGACGACGCCGATGATTTAACGATTGAGGCTTTCGGAAAGGCGTTCAGCCGGTTGGATCAATACTCACCAAGTTTTGCCTTCAGTACCTGGCTTTTTAAAATCGCCTCGAATAATTGTATCGATTTTATCCGCAAGAAACGCATCAAACTCACATCGATGGACACCGGCTACACCAACGAAGACGGTGAAAGCATCCGCATTGATGCCAAATCACAAACCCGCGACCCTGAAGAAACGATCATCCACAACCAGAAAGTGAAGCACATGCGTCACCTGGTAAGCAAGTTGAAACCACGCTACCGTGAATTGATCGAGAAACGGTATTTCGAGGAATTGAGTTACGAGGAAATTGCCGAAGAACTAAGCCTTCCGCTTGGAACGGTAAAAGCACAATTGTTTCGCGCACGTGATTTCTTAGCGCAGATGATGGAGCAAACGAAAGACGCGATCTAATTTTGAATGCTTGATTTTTGACGAAGGCTTCCAAAAGAGAATCACTTCCCTCTGCAAATTCCGATAGACTACTTTCTATTAGAACGTAAACTCTGAACTTTCCAACCCCACCTAATCCAACATCAAAAATTCAAAATCAAACATCACTCTTCCCCCTGATAAAACCCATCCACCTGAGATTTACATTTCTCCAGGATGATTTTTCGTTTGAGCTTGAGCGTCGGAGTTAATTCACCGGTTTCAATGGCGAATTCGTTTTCGAGTAACGCGAACTTTTTGATCTTTTCCCAGCTTCCGTAAAGTTCGTTGTATTTATCTACTTCTTTCTGGAACATGTCACGGATTTCCGGCGTACAAAGCAATTCACCATAAGGAATATCGGTATTCACACCATGCGCTTTGGCCCAATCGATCACCGCTACTTTGGCAGGAACGATCAATGCTCCCGGGAATTTCTGGTTTTCACCCACCACCATCATTTGCTCAATGAAGCGTGATTCTTTGAATTTATTCTCCATCGCCTGTGGCACAATGTATTTTCCACCCGATGTTTTGAAAATCTCTTTCTTGCGATCGGTGATTTTCAAGAATTGCTCATCCACCCACGTACCGATATCGCCAGTGTGGAACCAACCTTGCGCATCGATGACTTCAGCTGTTTTGTCTGGAAGGTTGTAGTAGCCCATCATCACGTTCGGTCCTTTCACCAAAATTTCACCGTCTTCGGCCAGTTTTACTTTCACGCCTTCAATCAGCGGACCCACCGTACCAATACGAATACCGCGTTTCAGGCAGTTTACCGAAATTACGGGCGATGTTTCCGTGAGTCCGTAACCTTCCAATATATTAATGCCGGCAGCGAGGAAAATTTGCGCCAATCGCGGTTGCAATGCGGCACTTCCCGAAGCGACGGCTCTTACACGGCCGCCCAGCGCTTCTTTCCACTTGGAGAAAATCAATTTACGCGCAATCGCCAGTTTCAATTTATACCACGCCGATTTCCCTTTCACATCGTATTGTTCAGCAACGCGAATGGCCCAGAAAAACAGAAAGCGTTTGATTCCTTTTAACTCATAGCCCTTCGCCATGATGCGATCAAAGACTTTTTCCAGCAAACGTGGAACAGCTGTAAACACTTCTGGTTTTACCTCGCGGATATTATCCCCGATCGTATCCATCGATTCTGCAAAATGAATGGATGAACCCTGATACATATAAAGATAGTGCAGCATGCGTTCGTAAACGTGGCACGCAGGCAAAAACGTCAATACATTCGAATGCTGATCGGCAGGAATCGTATACGAACAGGCCAGTACATTTGAAATGAGGTTATTGTGCGACAGCATGACACCTTTCGGATTACCTGTGGTTCCCGACGTGTAAATAATGGTGGCCATGTCTTCATTACGCACATTGGCTTTTAGTGCCGTAATTTGCGAAGTGGAAATATTCTCACCTCCGGCAAGGATTGATTTGTAATACGGAATATCGTCTACCTCATCAAAGCAGAATAACGACTCCAGTGACAGGATTTCTTCGCGGATTCCCCAGATCTTTTCATAGAGGTCTTTTGTGCCTATAAAACCGAATCGAATTCCGGCATCATTAAAGATATGTTTATAGTCAGCGACGGATATATTCGGATAAACCGGAACGACAACTCCACCTATTTGCAGAATAGCAATATCCATCAGGTTCCATTCTATCCTGTTGGGAGAAACAATTGCCACTTTTTGTCCGGGAGTCACTCCTAAAGCTACCAATCCACGTGATAACGCGTTGACCTGCTCTAAAAATGATTGTGTTGACATAGGAATCCATTCACCTTCTTTTTTAGTCACAAACATTCCTTTGTTGGGGAAAGCACTCAACTGATGATATGGAATATCGAATAACCGCTTCACTTGATTCATATCCGTCTCTATAGTCCTCACAATATATGTATTAAAAATTAGCCAAAGATGTCGAAATATTCATTGAAAAGCGTGGTTTGTTTTTTTACTTCGTTACATTCATCTGTACCGATGTATTTTTATGCTGTGGGAAAATAGTTTTCTAAAATGCGATCAAGCGCAAGTCGGTCAACTAGTTGGAAAGTTAAAAACGATTTTGGTTTGCGTTTGGTCGTCTAACGATTTTTGGTTTGTTTAAAAAGGTTCGTTTGCCGACGAGCCTTTTTTGTTGGTATATGGCACCAATAAAAAAGGCTCGGGATGCGTCCCAAGCCTAAATACACAAAATCATTCCGACGTATACCGTTCCCGGCCCCGGATAAACACCTTAAACGCATAATTCGATTCAAACTCATCGCGGATGCGGAACGGAAATGCCAAAATCACAAACGTAGCTTCTTTGCCTTTTTCCAGTGTTCCGATACGTGATTCCTGGAAACTGGCGTATGCAGGCCAAATGGTCATTCCTCGCAGACATTCTTCTTCTGTAAGCGCCTCTTCAGGCAAAAACCCGCCAATCGGTTCACCGTCGGCATTGGTGCGATTGACCGCTGCCTGAATGGTCAGGTATGGATTGGTAAGTTCAACCGGGAAATCGGTTCCCAGCGCCAGCATACCGGTTTGATTCAGCAATGATTTATAAGCATACGCACCTTTCAACCGTTCTGCTCCCAAACGTTGTTCTGCCCAGCGCTGATCGCTTACTGCATGTGTTGGTTGTACAGACGGAAAAGCTCCTGTAGTGGCAAACAGCTCAAAATCATTCGGATCAACAACCTGAGCGTGTTCTATGCGCCAGCGGTGATCTGCATTGCGCTCGCGGATCTGCACCAATAAATCCAACACCAGCCGGTTGGTTGAATCACCGATGGCATGAATATTTACCTGATAACCGATCGATTCGGCAATTAGGGCAATGCGCTGCAAGTCTTCCGGCGAAGTGGTCAATAACCCGTGCGAATGCACATCGTCAGTATACGGTTGTTTCAGTAAAGCGCCATGCGAACCTAGCGCTCCATCGCCCATGACTTTAAACGAGCGTACAATCAGGTTTTTGTGTTTGATCTTTCCGCTTTTTTTGGCAAAGGCAATGTTTTCTTCAGTTGGATAAAGCATCACGTACAAATCCAAATGCAATTTATTCTGATCAACCATACGCTTTAGAAGCTGATAATCTTTCTGCTCCACTCCGGCTTCGTGCACTCCGGTGATGCCATATTGCAATAACTCCTGTTGCACTGTTTGCAAACTGGCCGCCAGGTCTTTTCGTGGGAAATCAGGAAAACGCTTCGAGACCAATTCAATGGCATTATCGAGTAACAATCCCGTGCAATGGCCTTCCGTTATAGAAATACTTCCTCCTTCCACCTTCGTTTCGGGAGTAATTCCAGCCAAATCCAGTGCTTTTTGGTTCACCAATGCTGCGTGACCGTCAATACGATGCAGTAATACCGGAACATCCGGAAACAATTCGTTTAAACGCTCGTTAGTTGGCAATACGTCGGTTCCCCACAACGACTGGTCCCAGCCGCGGCCTATGATAAATCTCGAAGGATTTGCCTGACTGTATTTTTCGACCCGAACCACCAATTCATTGAACGATTTACATCCTACCAGATCAACCGAAAGCAATTGCCGGGCGTAACTCATCATGTGTCCGTGCGAATCCGTTAGACCCGGAAAAACATCTTTTTTACCCGCATCGATGTATTCATCAGCACTGTATTTATTCAGGATTTGTCGTTCGGGACCAACTTCCACGATTTTACCATCCTTGATTGCCATGGCTTCCTCAATGGAATTTTCATTGTCCATGGTGTGGATTCGCGCATTGTGGATCACCAAATCAACCGATTTTCCTTTCATGCAGGAAAACAAGCTCAATGCCAGCAAGAGTGGTAAACAGTATTTCATCTTATAAATTTTTATTGAAAACAGTAGCGCTAGCCTGAGCGGTTGGCATGATCACCAAATCGCTGATCGTTACATGTGGCGGACAATTGCACACATAGAAAATCGCATCGGCAACGTCATTTGCTTGTAACGGTTCAAAACCTTTGTATACGCTATTGGCAGTTGCCTTATCGCCTTTAAAACGCACGATGGAAAATTCCGTTTCGGCCGCTCCGGGAGCGATATTGCTCACTTTGATCCCAAAATTCACCAGATCCAACCGCATGGAACGCGAAAGCGCATCCACCGCATGTTTCGTGGCGCAATAAACATTTCCACCGGCATACACTTCTTTTCCGGCGATACTCGCCAAATTCACAATATGTCCGGAACCATTGGCTTTCAGGATTGGAATTATGGCTTTCGAAACGTACAGTAATCCTTTAATGTTGGTATCAATCATGCGTTCCCAATCGTCGGTAACAGCTTCATCCAACGGGCCACGACCAACAGCCAATCCGGCATTGTTGACCACAACTGCTAAATCACGAACAATGGTTTCATCCAAAGATCCGATAGCTGCCATGACTTCCGCTTCGTTCCGCACATCGAAATGCAGAATTTCTACCCGATTGGAAGCTGTTTTCAATTGTTGCTGCAGGTTTTCCAACCGGTCCAATCTTCTGCCGGTGAGCACTAAATCCCATCCTTCATTCGCAAAACGAATGGCGGTTGCTTCACCGAAGCCGGCAGTAGCGCCTGTTATGAGGGCAACTTTTCCCATGTTTCTGTTGGTTTTGTTTTTCTAAAAAGTAACGCTGCAGCTACAAAAATAGCCAGATAGGCAGGAATACGATACCGCACCATTGCACCAAGCACCGGCGTTATCCAACCGATCAGCAACAACAGGCACACGGCAAACAACAGCAATGAGACGACTTGGATCCGGGTTTGTTTGGTGGCCGATTTCCAAAAGCTGAACGCATAAAGCACCCAACCGAACAGCACGATGGTCTCCACAACGGCAAAGTATTTCAACCAACCGCCGGGATCACCAAAAAACGGACGGAAAGCAGCATTGGTCAACGCTTCGGGAATATTGCACACCAGCTGAGCAGATGAGGAACCAATGGGCGTGACGGGAACATAACTTGTGCAGCCATTCGACCGGAAGTACATAAACCACGCTTTTTTATTGGGCATGAGTGTTACGTCCTCAAACGGAAGTGCTTTTCCGAGCGCAACTTTTTTCGCATGCAGCGGTCTCGTTAAAAATACCGAATCGTCTTTGGTGATGTTCAAATACTTGAACTGGTCGGGCCGGAAGAAATAGAAACAACTATCGGCATAGGCATGAATTCCGCCCTTACCGATATTAACGAAATCAAATTGCTTGCGGGTGAGGTAAAACACACCTTTTTCACGGGGAGCCGGCAGGAATGTTATTATTGCCATAAAGACCGCAAACATTACCGAAAAAGCGAGCCAAATCCGGTTTTTAAACACTTTTACCGTTAATACATATAGGATGATTGCCGGCAAGAGGCACAATAACACATAGGGTTTAAAGGCCGTGAGCAGCAACAATCCTATTACCCAGCGCCAGATGCGGCTTGCATTTCCAAGTTCGCCAAACCACGCTCTGATTACCAGACATAATCCCACAATCATCAACGGTTCCTTGAGCATGCTTCCTGTCCAGAAAACCAAACTCGGTAACAAAATCAACGCATACCAAAACCGGCGTTTCGGGAACGAAACAACTTTTGTGAATGTCAGGTAAAGCTCACGGAAACCTAGGAGTGATAAAAACCCAAAGACAAGAATATGCAGGTACACGTTGCCGTTTGACAGAAAATAAAGCAGGCTATTGACGCGAATGACGTTTTTGGAATCGTTGAAAAGGGTTAGATCACCGCTACTCCAATGTGTTGTGGCACTGAGGTAATGATCAATCATCGGCTGGGTTTCCATTCCGGCTAAAAAGCGCAGATAATCAGTAAACGACTCATGCGCTACGTGATTGAGCAGCGCGCTTTCTCGCATAAAAGCTCTCGGATCGGCAGTTAATGTTCCTGAACCGTAATATTCGGAATAGACCACTAAAAACAACCAACCGGCTGCCAGTTTGATGGCCCATGCAATCAACAGGTCGTATTTCAACAAGCCATCGGTAGTGCGCTTCCAAAGTATCCAGGCGCCGATCAATAAGAGGAGAAAAAAGACCATTGTGCCCCGAAAGTAATCACTATTTCAGAAACACCGAGCGAATCCGGGAAGTTTAATCCACAGGATTGCTAACAAAAATACGGGTAAACATATTTCTGATTTACAGACTGTAAATCACCTGCAATGATCATTGTTCAAAAAAACCGGGGACTGTTTCCAAATCCCCGACTTATCTCAAATGAGGTTGTCATTACGTTAAATCAGCGCTTTCAATCAATGTCAGGCTCACCGAGCTGGAACCACTGGCTTTAAATCCGGCTTTGATGATGTTTAAAAACGCGTCAAAATCAGCCGTCGCTTTGAATACCTGACAGCCTGCCGACCATTTGTCTACATTTTCAGAATTGGTTCCTGCATGATGAATGTTAATACCATAAATACCAGTGGTGGTCGTGGTTTCATTGTACGTGTTGTCTTTATTCTTATCGCGGTATACGGTAATGTTTTTGGCCTGAACCAACGCGTCGTATTGGTTTTTGTGTTTCCCCATTTTGTGTGAACCTTTATACTGACCAGGCTTCACGCGGGCTACACCGGCTGAGTTTCCATCTCCGTTAGCGTCCTTTACCCAGTAGGTTCCGGGATCGGTTGTAATGGGCCATGAATGAAACATCCAGTTACCTCCTGTTTTGTAAGTCAGCGTCATGAAATCATCAAACTTATTCGTTACCGCGTCATTATCGGATGTGCGTACCGCTACCAGATTGAAATTGTAATCACCATTTTCAAACCATTGGTAGCCTTTTGCCTTTACGGCAGCTGCAATTTGATCTTTTGTCATGCTATTGTTGTTTAATTGATATTGATTGAAAACGGGCCCATCACTTAAATGAACCCGTTGTTTAATTTGGTGGAATTAGTCTTTTAAAATGCGGATTGATTTTAATTCACCATTCATCAAAAAGCGCAGTAAATAAAAACCTTTCGGTTCATCAGACAGATCGATGGAAGCTTCCGAGTTGGAGATCTGAACCCCAGCCGGAATTTTCTTACCCAATAAGCTGTATACGACTACTTCCGACAATGTTCCTGTTGCTTTCAGATAAATCAATCCGGTTGTCGGGTTCGGATAAGCCTCAACACCTCCTTCAAGGATTCCTGTTCCTACAGATTTCGTTACGATGGCAGGATCATCCATTGGCGCCAATTCACATCCTGTACAAGTGACATAACATAGTTCCGTATAATTATCAGCCACTGGAATCAGGGAAAATGATTTTATAAGCGAGAGGATCGCAGGATTGTCACGTTGGACAAATGAAATATCATAATAATCAACCGTACAGAAAGACGGCATTATTACTATTGACGTATCACAGGCATTATCGCCCAAATCTGATGTTTTTAGTAAATGATAATTATTCACAACACCATTGTTTTGAGCGACGGTAAAAATATTCTTCCCCATACCGGTGTTAATATAAGTGTCATAAATCACTCCCGCCCAATGACTTGGATTGGTCGTGGAATAATAGGTGCCTTGTGAAAATGCCAGGGTTGTAAAATCAAAAAAGTAATGAACATAACCCGGTGTAGCGGTATTATAGAAAGGAGCCGATCCCGACATCAATACTTTGTTGCCCGCTGTGCTTATTATCGGCTGAATTTCAGGATTCATATAAGCTGCACCTGAAATATAGTGAGCCTGCAAGGTCATATTTAGGGTCAGCGGGTCAATTTTCGCCAGCCAAAGCGGCCCGTTTCCGTCTGCTCCAACATACGAAATCGATGACAGTGTCAGTGATTTCCCAGGCATTACCCATGTTCCGCCCGAACGTGCCGGTAAACAAGGATCGGCATACTTATACATCCGCGAAGCAAGATAACCGCCATTCAAATCAAGTTTCAGCAATGTTGGCCCCCGGTCAAGCATCGATGCCAGATTAACACTAATTGAACTGGCAAAGAGACTGGTTCCCTGAACAATAATATTGCTTCCGAATTCATCCCGCGATAGATTTTCATAGCGGTAATTCCATAAAATGGTCGGAGTAGCAGTCGACACATCTATTTTGGTTACCCCCAAATCCGTTTGGGCATTCACTGCGTCATAACAATTGCTCAGTACATACACATTAGTTCCGCCATCATGTACAAAATCAACGGCAGACATATCAAGCGTACCTGTCGTATTCGTAACCTGTCGTACAAAAGCAATTGCATTTGTTGCAGCATCTAGCTTTACCAGACAAAAACGGGTGTAGCCGCCAACCACGATATTGAACAACGCATAATAATCAGTGCCTTGCGTTCGAACACGGATTGGATAAAAGGGCAATCCCGATTTGGACATGTAAACCATATCGGTTACCGCTCCTGTTCCTGAATTGTATTTGGCAACGATCATTCCACCGTTTGTTCCGGTGTGGTACGAATAAACTTTGTTTACGTCATCGAAATGAATATCAACAGGATCATCCTGCTCAATACCGATCGTACTGCAGCTGTGATTTTGTTGAAAATAGGGCAATTGCGCGAATGTCTGCAAACAAATGCTCATGAGAGCGAATAGTGCTGTTTTTTTCATAGTGAATAGTTTATAGATCTTTAAATATAGCTTTTTTTGGTTAAAACCGTTTTCCCTGTTTTAGAAAACAGGTATTTATACGCGGTCACAGTCAGCGTATTTTCCATAGGTTTGCCGCTAACCGATATAATATTTCACTGATGAAAAAAAACGTACTCTACTTATGCCTTTTTTTAGGCGGAACTCTTGCTCTGCTTGCCAATTGTGGTGACGACGAAAGTTCAACAACTGAAGTAACTCCCGGCGAAACGGGGACTGTTGCTCCCGACAGCCATTGTGTTACCGCTCCGGCCAGCTGGTTTAGCGGACCTTCAACTCCCGCTCCAAGCGACTACGGACCGTTTTCAGATACCGCCGTTACAACCGATTGCGATTTCCACTTATGGTCATGGCAAAAATTCTTATCACTGACCCGATCTGCCGACGGACGCGCTCCTTTTGAAGATTTGGTACAAGTGGATAATGATTTGAACAAATTAGGCAAGCAATTAACACTGATAGACAGCAGTCAGGCCGGATCGGCGGGAACGCTTTACGACAAAAATGGTCGTGCCGTTCACTATTCCATTTACATGGATCCGGAAATGTATGCGTTTCAGAAGAAAATGCTGCCAATTTTCAAAAAGAACCTCGACAGCCTTCAAGCCAAAGGTTTAGACACGATGAATTATCCTGTGGGATGTATCGAGATCAAAGCAGCATGGCTTTTAACATCTGCCTTGTCTAAAACAGAATTGAAAAACTATTACATCTCAGAAGCAAACCTGTACGGAAAAACCGTTGAAGTTGCACTGATTGGGATACACATTGTAGGACGTGTAGATAAACACCCGGAGTTGGTTTGGGCAACGTTTGAACATGATGGTCTGGCCCCTGATTACGACTGGAAAAACAAAGACACCAATCAGGTGTTGAGTAAGGAAGGTTCCTTGTTTTACAAAGCAAACACGACGGCCAACAATTGCCCGATGAACAATGGAAAAACCAGTCCGGCAGGATTCACCAATATTTTCAATTACTACAAGCTGGGAATGCCTGAAAGTTACAACAACAGCGCCGTTCCTTCATCGCATGATCTATCAAACAATGCCAACATCGAAGCATTAAACAAAAGTGTCATTTCTCAGTTGGGTAAGATCAAATCTGTGTGGGCGCATTATTTCTACAAAGGTTCTACCTGGTTAAATGATCCGGATGATTCCAATTTCCAACCGGGTGATGATAACATCGGAAGCCTTACCAACACATCTCTTCGCGGATCGAGAGCCATTGGCAATATTACTATGGAAACTTTTGTGCAGAACCAAAGTTCCAAAAGCATCAACAGTGGTTCCATGAATTGCTTCGATTGTCATGGTACGCAAGACTTTAAGAACAATGCCTCCTACAACCTCGCGTTGAGCCACATCTTCATGAATGCGCTTTTCAATTACGAACGTAAAAAACCGATCAAATCGGAATAAAGAAAAACCACTTCACGACTAAAAGCGAGAGGCTGTCTGATTCGTCGGGCAGCCTTTTGTTATTAATCGTTTTCTACAAAATCAGGTAGTCGGTTCCACATTGTGTTCCTTCAGCGTCCAACCGTCGGTATTGATGGTTTCGATCCAGTTATTATTGATGGTTTTACGAAACACCTGAACTCCCAGACCATAGATTTCTCCCATCGTTTGTTCAAACTCCACCACAGTCATTTCGGGCGTTACTTCCAACTCACCTTCCGTATGAAGGTCCCGGCATTCACCGATAGTTTTGGTATTATACAACTTAAACTTCAATCCGGATGCTGTTCCGGGTTGGTGAAGTTTAGAAAAGAATTCAATTTTCAAAAACGGAAATTCGGTGCTAAAGGCATCCTGAAGCGATTTCAGCGTGAGCTCATCTTTGATCATCAGTTTCATAATCCTTTTATTCGTGAATAGTCAAGAGCGGTAATCCGGCATGAAAAGCCATTTGCTTGGTATTCGGCTCGCGAAACAGACGCTCAAGCAACGAATGATCACGCGGCATCATCACCAGCAAATCTGCTTTCTGATCTTTCGTAAATGCCTTTATTCCCTCCACAATCTGTTCATGTTCGATCTGATGAAATGTATGCGGCACCTTTGCCAAAACATGGTCCAAATGCACGCCGGCAATCGCTTCGTCTAACGTTATCGCGGAATACTGTTGCGGTGTTACATTTAAAATCAGCACTTTAGCTTTGAACAATTCGGCCAGTTTTACCAACGGTTCCAACTGATCATGCAGGTATTGGACCCGCGTGTAATCGCAGGCGAGCACCATTTTTTTGATCGGATGAAACACAACGTCTTTATCCACCATCAGTACCGGACAATTAGCCAAATGCATCAATTTGGTCGCCGCGCTGCCAAACAAGCGTTCATCCAGGTAACTTGTTCCTTTCATGCCCATTACCACCGCATCAACACGGTGTTCTTTCAGGTAGATCTCCGTTTCTTCCACAGGTCCTCCCTGAATAGTAATGGTTTCCACATTGATTTCTTTTCCATAGGTGGAATGAATTTCTGCTTTCAAATGTTTCAAACTATTCTCGCTCGTCGCATTTATGTCGGCATACGAAGGCATCACAGCGGTAACATCAGCTACCAGTTCGGGAACATAAAATGCGTGAAGCAGCACCAGTTTGGCCTTGGTTTTCTTTGCCAGCTGAACCGCATAATGAACGGCACTCGTGGCGCTTTCTGAAAAATCGGTTGGTACCAGTATTGTTTGAAAGTAGGATTCCATAATTTTATTTATTATTTGTTTGTAGGAGAAGTAAGTACTTTATAAGAACAAAAGGGGAATTCACACGTCATTCATTCCCCTTTCGCTCATGTCGGAATAATCAACATCGGCGCATTTCCATGAAAGGCCATGCGTTTTGTTTCCGACCCGACCATCAAATTATGTAAAAACGTATGCTCGTGCGGGACCATCGTCAGCAAATCGATGCTGTATTTATCGATAAATTCATTCAATCCGTGCACCACATCGCTGTCCTGGTATTGGTGAAACGTATGACTCACGCCTTCCAGCGCATGATCCAATACAACTCCCTCAGCAGCCTGGTCCGGATTCGGAGCTTCAACAGGATTCGTGGCAATATGCAGAATGTAAACATGTGCATCCAGTAATTTCACCAACGCTTTAAACGGCGCAAATACTTTTTCAGGATGCGGAATTGTTCGGTAATCGCACGCAAGTGTAATGTGTTTGATTTCCTTGTATTTGGTTTGCGTTCCCACAGCCAGCACCATACAGGGCGAATGACGCATGACGGAAACGGTAACACTGCCAAACAAATATTCATTGATAAAGCCGCTTCCCTGCATTCCCATCACAATCAAATCGGCAAAACACTCTTTTGCAAACTCAATGATTTCTTCTTTCGGAAACCCGGGATTAAACGTATACGAAACCCTTGAAGGATCGCCTAAACGACGAACAACATCCGCCCGAAGCACTTCCATCCCTTCACGAATACCGTTTTCAACCTCATCAATTGAAGGCATCACAACCGTCACATCGGTCACAATAGTGGGAATGTGATACGTGTGGTAAAGAATAATTTTTGCATTTGTCTTTTTGGCGATCCCAATCGCGTATTCCATCGCATTTGCCCCCTTTTCCGATAGATCCGTGGGAACCAGAATGGTTTGAATAGTTGCTTCCATAATGACGTGTTTTTGCTCAACCAAAGTTCGTTCTATGGCAATACGTAAGGTATGACATTCATTAACGGAAACCTTGATTTTTATCATAAAATAGGCTTTTTTAACCTAAATTTTGAAAGCGGATACCGCTAAAAGGCTTCCCACAGATGCACAGATTATTGCGCTCCTAACGGCAGCGCTAAAATGGGTAAAAACACTTATTATGTAATAACTAAAAATAAAGCGAGGGCGTTAGCCGAGCCAAATCTGTGCATCTGTGGGAAAACAAAAAGTCATATTGTTCAAAAAACAGGAAAACTCGGCCAACTACGTTGCAGGGAATAATTAACTTTGCGGCAAACATTTTTACCGATGAGTAGCACACTTCAACAAGTAGCAACAGTAGAACAAGCAGTAGAACTAGGTTTACGTACCGACGAATTTGAAATGATTCAGGAGATTTTGGGCCGCACGCCGAATTTCACCGAAACAGCCGTTTATTCCGTTATGTGGTCTGAACACTGCTCGTATAAAAACTCTATTTTCTGGTTGAAACAACTGCCGAAAGACGGTCCGCATATGCTGGTGAAAGCCGGTGAAGAGAATGCAGGATTGGTTGATTTGGGTGACGGAATCGGTTGCGTGTTCAAAATCGAATCGCACAACCATCCGAGCGCTTTGGAGCCTTATCAAGGTGCTGCAACAGGTGTCGGAGGTATCAATCGCGATATTTTCACCATGGGCGCACGTCCGGTAGCGCAGCTGAATTCACTGCGTTTCGGTGACATCAAAGAAGACCGCACGAAGTGGTTGGTAAAAGGTGTTGTAAAAGGAATCGGTGACTACGGAAACGCTTTCGGAATTCCGATTGTTGGTGGTGAAGTGTTTTTTGATAAATCGTACAACCAGAATCCGTTGGTGAACGCATTCTCTGCAGGAATTATCGACACGAAAAAAGTGATTTCCGCAAAAGCAAAAGGTCCCGGAAATCCGGTTTACATTGTAGGTTCTGCCACAGGTAAAGATGGAATTGCAGGTGCTGCTTTTGCATCAAAAGATATTACCGAAGAATCCGCTCAGGATTTACCATCAGTACAAGTGGGCGATCCGTTCATGGAAAAATTGCTTTTGGAAGCGACTATGGAATTGTCAATGACCGACGCAATTGTTGGGATGCAGGACATGGGAGCCGCAGGAATTACCTGTTCAACCTGTGAAATGAGCGCCGGCGGTGGTGTGGGAATGGAAATTCACCTCGACCGCGTTCCGACACGTCAGGATAACATGTTGCCTTACGAAATCTTACTTTCCGAATCACAGGAGCGTATGCTTGTGGTGATCCAAAAAGGAAAAGAAGATGTCGTAAAAAGCATTTTTGATAAATGGGATTTACACGCCGAAGAAATCGGAACGGTAACCGACGATGGTCGTGTTCGCTACTACATGAACGGTGAATTGGTGGGCGACGTTCCCGCCGAATCATTGGTATTGGGTGGTGGTGCTCCGCAATACCAGCGTGAGTATAAAGAACCTGCTTATTACCAGGAATACAAGAAATTCAACATTGATAACGTAAAACAACCGGACGATTTGAAAAAAGTGGCTTTCCATTTATTAAGTCAGCCGAATATCGCTTCAAAACGTTGGGTTTACGAACAATACGACTCGATGGTTGGAACAAAGACCATGTCGACCAACCGTCCTACAGATGCAGGAATTGTGCATTTGAAAGGAACGGAAAAAGCATTGGCAATGACCGTAGATTGCAACTCGCGCTACGTAAATGCTGATCCTGAAATCGGAACAGCCATTGCCGTTTCGGAAGCAGCTCGTAACATCGTTGTTTCAGGTGGTATTCCAAGTGCAATCACCAATTGCCTGAACTTCGGGAATCCATACAATCCGGAATCTTACTGGCAGTTTGTCGGTGCGATCAAAGGAATGTCCAAAGCATGTCTGAAATTTGAAACACCGGTTACAGGCGGAAACGTTTCGTTCTACAATCAATCAAACATCGGCGGAAAAGAAATTCCGGTATTCCCTACTCCAACCATCGGTATGATCGGTGTGATTCCGGATAAAACAAAAATCATGTCACTCGATTTCAAACAAAAAGGTGATTTGATTTTTATCCTCGGCGATACCGTAAACGACATTTCTTCATCGGAATATTTGGTTACGTACCACGGAATTGAAGCTTCACCGGCTCCGCATTTTGATCTGGAAAAAGAATTCATCCTGCAGGAAGCTGTGAAGGGTCTGATTAGCATGGAATTGATCAATGCAGCTCACGATTGCGCCGATGGCGGATTGTTTGTTTCGTTGGTTGAAATGTCGATGCCACGCGGACTTGGATTTGATATCGTTACCGATTCGGAAGTACGCGAAGATGCCTTCCTGTTCGGCGAAGCACAAAGCCGCGTTGTGGTAAGTGTTTCGGAAGAAACCGAAGAAGAATTCATCGAATTCATGATGGGAAGCGGTGTCAGTTATACTTTGCTAGGACACGTTACCAAAGGTAAAATGATGGTCGACGATGAGCATTTTGGGTTTATTTCCGAAGCCAAAGACATCTTCGACAACGCCTTGGGCAAACTGATCGAAGGTTAATTACCTGACATGGAACTGATCGAACGTTATTTCCCTGATTTAACGGAACAGCAGCGTGCGCAGTTTTCGCAGCTCAAACCGCTCTACGAAGAGTGGAATGCGCAAATTAACGTCATTTCCCGCAAGGATATGGACGACTTTTACGAACGTCATGTGCTGCATTCGCTGGCAATTGCCAAAATCATGTCGTTTGCTGACGGATCGTCGGTACTCGATATCGGAACTGGCGGCGGTTTTCCTGGCATTCCACTGGCGATTTTCTTCCCCGAAGTGCAATTTCACTTAGTTGATTCCATCGGGAAAAAGATCAAAGTGGTGAATGAAGTCGCCCAGGCGTTAGGATTAACAAACGTCCGTGCTACACATTCCCGCGCTGAAGATATAAAAGAGCAATTCGATTTTATTGTGAGTCGCGCGGTAACCGCCATGCCGGCTTTTCTGCCATGGACCAAAGGCAAATTCCTGAAACAACACAAGAATCCGCTCAAAAACGGGATTTTATACCTCAAAGGCGGCGATTTGACTGAAGAATTGGCTCCTGTGAAACAACCGTTGAAACTTCATCCGCTGAACAAATTCTTTTCGGAAGAATTCTTTGAAACCAAAGCGGTTGTGTACGTGGATATGAGCAAGTGAGATTGCTGTTACATTTTTTCTTCACATCATAAAACCGCATATTTTAGCCATTTCCGGCAGCACACGCAGTCATTCGGGTAACGGTATCATTCTCCGTTCCATCGCCGAACAATTCAGTGATCAGGCAACGTTTGATGTCTTTGAAGCCCTTGATGCGTTACCGCATTTCAACCCGGAATTGGAAGGAGAATCATTGCCAGCAACAGTTTCCGATTTTTACAAGCGAATCGAACAAGCAGCCGCAATCCTTATTTGCACACCCGAATACGTCTTCAGTATGCCTGGCGTTCTCAAAAACGCCCTGGAATGGACGGTTGCAACAACGCTTCTTTCTTACAAACCAATGGCTTTCATTGTGGCTTCGAGTTCGGGTGTCAAAACCATGGAGTCGCTGGATTTGGTGCTGGAAACCCTGAAACAGGAACCCATTCCAGATTCGCACAAACTGCTGGTACAAAGCATAGGAAGTAAAATTCTTCCCGATCGAAAAACAGTGGAACCACTCACCAACGAAACAATCAAAACTTTAGTTAAAGCATTACTGGCCGACTGTCAAACTATTGATTAAATCGCGTGAAAACCGTAACATTGTTGCCCATTCAGCATTAACACAACCAATGGCAAATCAGGAATTAACCGAACAACACAACCGAAAGCAATCATTCGTGTTTCGCTCTAAAATGTGGTTGCTCATCCTGAAACGACTTGCCACCAACAGCTTTTCAGGTACACGCAGACAAGCTAACGGCAATGCGCTGAATAATGCGCCGGTTATTGCCGCTTCGCATACCGAATTGTGGAACAAACACGACAATAAACACAACTGGATTCTCACCGCCGGAAAGATCGAAAACCTGCGTGTTGCCATACAACAGATCAATGGATTAGAGATTCCTGCCAATACTGTTTTCAGCTTTTGGAAACACATCGGAAACCCGAATTGGGGCAAAGGTTATGTGATCGGAAGAGAAATCAGGGAAGGCTGCATCATTCCTACCAAAGCCGGTGGTTTGTGCCAATTGTCAAACGCACTTTACGATGCGGCGCTCAATGCTCATTTCAAAATTGTAGAACGCCACAAACACACGCAGGTCGTAAAAGGATCATTGGCCGAACAAAACCGCGACGCGACGGTGAAATGGAATTACATCGATTTGCGATTCAAATCAGAATATGCTTTCCGTATCGAAGCTCAACTCACCGGTACCGAATTGATCGTGCAATTCAAAAGTCTTGGAAAAGCCACCGACGAAAGCGATAATTCGTTCGTTTCACAACCCGCAGCTTCCATCAACGACTGTTTTTCTTGCGGAAACACCACTTGTTTCAAGCATCCGACCGGAAAAGAAATCGAAGAACGCACCGGAATCACAGCCTATTTGCTGGATGAAGCATGGCCCGAATTTGATACTTACATTGCCGGAAACGCACAAGCAGCGGATCATTTTGCGGTTTCAGTACACAATAGCAGGCTGATCAAATCGGCAAAATACCGTTGGAAAAGTGGTTCAAATCGATCGGTGAACGCAAACAACGTTGCCGCTTTGAAGCGTTCGGTTCAACTCCGTTTGGCCGCCAAACGCAAGCAAAATCCGTTTCAGGCAGCGTTAAAAGCCGACGATCTTCTTGCCTGGAAACTGGTTCAATCCGTTCCGGTGGCCTGCACGCACATTGTTGTATCGCAGAATTTACTTCCGACGGCCTGGCAATCGGGTATTTTGGGTGGACGTACATTTGATGTACTGATGACGCGTTTACCCATGGAAATACTGCATCAACAACTCGATGAAGCGCATCAATTGCATCCTGAAAGCGCCACACTCAACGATTTCAGAGCGCCGGAAACGTTGGTGAATCATGAGCAAGTAGCCCTTAACCAAGCACGAAAGATCATTACACCGCATCGCGCCATTGCGTCGGTCTTTACACACAAAACGGTCTTGCTCGATTGGCAAATCCCAAAAACGGAACCTACAGCAATAGCGGGAACCGAGATCCTTTTTCCCGCTTCGGCATTGGGTAGAAAAGGTGCGTATGCGATGAAGCAACTGGCACAGGAATTAGAACTTTCCATAACCGTTTTGGGCAAAGCAACCGAGCGTGAAGGATTCTGGGAAAACATCGATATCAAACCGTTTCGCGGATTGGAACATGTTGGATTAATTGTTTATCCTACAACCGTTGAGCATCAACCTCGTTTGCTTCTAAAAGCGCTGGCAATGGGCATTCCGATCATTACGACTCCGGCAGCAGGTTTACCGGAAAGCACGCTGGTGACCATTGTTCCGGTGAATGATTCTAAAGCGTTGAAGGAAGCTTTTTTGGCATATCAAAATGGGCAAAAGCCGTAGACACACATAAATTTGTATCTTTCTTCCGTCTATGGAATACCGCGAATATCCTCCGTCGGCTGCGCTGGCACCATTTGTAAAATGTTTTTGGTCATTGGAAAGCGATGATGAGACACACGAGCGCGAACGGATTTTTCCCGACGGAAGCATCGAACTCATTCTTCATTACCGGGATTTCTTCCGGAAATACGACGAAGCCGGAAATGCCGTCATTCAACCGAGAAGTTTTTTCCACGGCCAGCTGAAACGTTATTTTGAACTGCAACCAACGGGTAAAGTCGGCGTTTTCAGCGTTCGGTTCCATCCGGCAGGTTTGCGTGCATTTGTGCCGTTTAGCATTGATGAAATCACCGATCTCACCGCCCCGACAGTAAAAGCATGGGGAGAGAAAGCCATTCAGTTGGAAACCGATTTGCTTTCAGCGGAAAGTACCGAGCAACGTATTTCTATGATAGAAACGTTTTTGCTCGGTCAATTGAATCGGGAACAAGTTGATCCGATCGTTGAAAAGTGCGTGGAACAAATCATCGAACAATCAGGCATTACCAGTGTCGATGAATTGGCACAACAGCAGACGATTGGCAAACGGGCTTTGGAACGTCGATTTCAACAAACTGTCGGACTTTCACCCAAGCTGTTCGCCCGTATCGTTCGTTTCAATTATGCCTTGCAACTGATTGACAAGCGCGATTTCAGCAATTTCACAACGGTGGCTTACGAAGGTGGCTTTTACGATCAGGCGCATTTCATTAAGGATTTCTACGATTTCACCGGGCTCAATCCCAAACAATACTTCTCGGAAAACATGGAAATGGTGCGTTTTTTCAACCTCGGTTAAACAACGACGCATTTTTACAATTTTGCCCGAAAACCGATTCGCACTTTTGCTAAAAATTGAAGCATGAAAAAAATCGTTTTACCCTTCACAATCATTGTCTTGCTTGCAGCATGTGCAGCAGAGCCAGCAGCCGAATCAACTGAAGAATCAACCACCGAGCCCACTTACGAAGCCCACAAACAAGCTTCGTGGTTATTAGGCCGTTGGGAAAACAATTCCGATCAGGGCAATATGTCTGAAGTCTGGGAAAAGAAAAACGATTCGTTGTACGTCGGTGCCTCTTATTTTGAAGCTGGAGGTGATACACTTTTCAGCGAAAGCATCGAATTAATTGAGAAAGAAGGTGTTCTTAACTACGTAGTCACCATCGCCGAAAGCGGTCAGGGGCCAACAACATTTAAGCTGACAAAATCATCTGACACCGAATTGATCTTCGAAAATCCGAAACACGATTTCCCGCAAAAAATCACCTACAATCATAAAGGTGATTCGGTAATTGCGGTCATTTCAGGAAAACAAGGCGGAAAAGCCCATAAAGAGGTTTTTGCCATGAAAAAAATCAATTGATGTATGTAGGCGCGGGACGCATCCCGCGCCAAATTGTGTTCAAAACACAATATTTGGCAGGGTCGCGATAAATCGTGACCCCACAATACATACAATGACAAACAACATCCCACAAAAAAAAGCCCTGATGATAATCGTCAGGGCTTTTTTCACAGGGTTGTTTTATTTAATCTTCAATTCTGTATTTCTTAAAAAAGGCATCCCAATCCCACAGGAAGTTCCCCACAACGGCATCCATACGCTTTAAGAAAAGCGGATTCGGAGCCTGCATTCTGCGGAAATATTCGTCCTGATAATCATTGAGGTTGTATTTGTAGAAAACCGCTTTCGACATGGCATACACCATGTTCTTTGACGGATGATTGATGCGCAACATGAATTTTTGATATTCACGCACCGTTTCTTCGGCCTCGGCAGCAGATGCCTGCATCATTTTGCCCAGTTTATCAAAAATCAGTTGTTCTACACGCACAGCTTGTTCCACTTCAAACGTACTTTCCAAGTACGAAAGATTGGCTACCATGACAACCATCGAAAACTGACCGTTTTTTTCTTCCTGAATATTTGGTGAGGCAATGAACGCAGGGTCTTCGTTGATCAATTGAGCAACTTCTCCAAAACCATTCTCTACCATCTCCAGAATTCCATTCATGAAAACGTTAGCTAACTGATTGTCTGATAATTTCTTTTTCAATAATGATCCCAGCATAGGCTTACTTGCAATATCGTTCTTACAAAGATAGATGCAATTGTACCAGTCAATTAGCTGTGTATTATTGAAATGTTAACGAAGTTATCAACAGCTTCAGGAAAGCAAAATTGTTTATTTTTCGCAAGAAGATCACTTCATTGGTTTGTAACTAATTGAACGATGCACCATTTGAAATGTATACATTTGAACAACTGCATCTCCGTATGAAACTGCCGGCAATCCTTTCCGTACTTATCGCTCTTGCACTGGCCGGGGTCGTTGTTTGTGGTTGCAGCTACTCTTCCGGTTCCAAAGAAAAACTTCAATCGGTCACTATTGAAACAGAACAGGTTACCAACGAGATTATTACTTCCAACGCTATTGTAGAAGCAACACTGGAAGCTCCTACAGTAATAAAAGTAGCCTTTGCTGTAAGTGGAAAACTGGAAAAAGGCGAATTGACACTGGAACAGGGCACGCATTTCAAAAAAGGGCAGCTACTTTATCAGATCAACAACCGGGAAGCATTCGCGGCATTGAATCGTGTAAAAACAGAATTGGCAACACGTTTGGTGCAACTCATGCCCGAGATCGAAACGCAATTTCCCGCTGAGAAAAACAAGTGGGTGCGGTTTATGGAGGAATTGAAACCGCAATTTTTAACTCCACCGCTTCCGGTTTTCAAAACCTCTAAAGAACGTTACTTGTTTACCGAGAAAGGTTGTTTGACCGATTATTACCGCTTGCAGGAAATGGAAGCCAGTATGGCCAATTACTTCTACATCGCTCCGTTTGACGGCACGGTGATCGATATACTGGAACAACCTGAAAATCAACTAAAAACAAGAGAAACCATTGCACGCATCGCCAAAGAAGAATCACTTCGCGTGAAAAGTGAAATCGGGATCGAATTGCTGAACACCTTCATGAAACAATCGCCATTGGTATGCACGGTTCAGGGTGACACTATCGGAACTGCCGTTTACAAAGCACGCAACGGCGCAGTGAACGCGAAAACAGAAAAAATGCGCTATTGGTTTGACCTGAAATTATTCCGGAAACGACCCGTTTTTCATGGAATGAAAGTGGAGCTGGTCATTCCTGAAGCGCAGCAAACAGTAGTAACAAAAGTGCCACTCAGTGCACTCAAAGGCGAATTAGTTCAGGTGTTGAAAAGTGGAAAATTGATGGAAAAATCAATCCGCATTGTACAAAGCGATTCCAATTCGGCGTATGTAAGCGGTTTGAAATCGGAAGAACATGTTGTGCTTACGTTTCAGCAGTCCATTGATTTGAAAGCAATCTACAAATCACGTTAATGATCCAAATTGCAGAGCACAAAGCGATAATCGCTCCCCGTTCGTTCAAAAGAACCTTCCAGTTGCTGGGTCAGTAAACCAATCAATTCCAAGCCGAAACCTTCACTGTCTTCGGGTTTTGCTTTCCAGCTTCCGGTATCGCTAAACTCCAGTGACAAGCGGTTTTCATCCAGTTGTTTGATCCGGATGGAGATTTCCTTTTTTTCATTGCCACCAAATGCATGTTTTAGCGAATTTGTCATCAGCTCATTGATCAATAACCCAAGCGGAACAACTGTTTGCAAGCCAATGCGCTTCACATCCGACTGAAAATAACAGTTGCTCCCTTCGTATTCTTTTCCGTAGGAAGTCATGATTTCGCTTGATAAATCGCGTAAATAACTATCAAAATCAATGGTCGACAATTCCTTTTCCTGGTAGAGTTTCTGGTGAATCAGCGACATACTCATAATGCGGTTGACCGCTTCGGCAAAATGGCGCTTGGTATCTTTCGATTTCACTTCTTCGCCGTGCATACGTAGCAAACTGATGATAATTTGCAGATTGTTTTTTACCCGGTGATGAATCTCCTTTACCAGCGTGGCATTTTCTTCATTGCGTTTCAGAATCACCTGGTTTTGCTCTCCGAGTTCCTGATTGACAAGGATTAACTGCTTTTCGGCATACACCTGGAACAATAAATACTGGTGCAGCAAATAACCGATTGTGAACAATCCCACAACTATTTCAATCAAAATGCCGGCTGACTCAACTGGTGAAGCAGGGCGGCGAATCGGGACGTCTGTATTAAAAAAGACCAGTAAATGAGTAACGAGCGTAACTCCGTTTAGCACGAGAAAAAACACCCCTGCTTTTCGGTTCAAACCGATAAACGAAAAAATAACAATCGAAAGGACCCACATAAATTCGGCAACGTGGATCGTATCCATTTCAGTGAAAAGCGACACCCCAATCAACGAAGATCCGCAAATGGAATACAACCAGAAAAGGTGTAAATATCGTCTGGTTTTTTGCAGGTAAATCAAGCCCCCGGCGGCAATCACAAATGCTGCCATGTAAATCACAAATGCCACGGGATGGATCACAAACAGTGTACACGACAACAAAGCAAAAATGAGCGTAAAAATCATGGATAACCTCCACATGAGCAAATACTTGCCGCGATCGGTATATTCGGTGAAGAAAGGTGTCTCGGGGCTGAAAAATCGCATAGGTACCTGATCACTTTTACTGTTAATCAACAATCAATGGTCCAAGTTACTTAATTCAAAACGATAAACACTCTCTGATCGTTCAAATTTTCCATCCAGTTGGCAAGTCAGTAAATCAATGAGTTCCAGTCCGAAACCATGTTCTTTTTTCGCGTTCAGCCAATGGCCATTATCGGAATACAACATCGTAATCACATCATCCGATTGCTGATTCAACTCAATGGTAATCGTTCCGGAAAGGGCTTCGGTAAAGGCGTGTTTGATGGAATTGGTCATCAGTTCATTCACCAGCAACCCAATCGGAACAATGGTTTTTAAACCGATCCGATCTACCGACGCCTGAATATTACAATCGTATCGAATCTCATTTCCGGTTGATGTAATAATCTCGTTGGAAAGCTGGCGTAAATAATCTTCGAAGTCGATGTTTGACAATTCTTTTCCGCTGTACAAATTCTGATGAATGAGTGACATGGCCATGATCCGGTTGATCGCTTCGCCAAAATGCTGCTTGGTTTCTTTGGATTTCACCTCGCCACTGTGCATGCGCAGTAAACTCACAATAATCTGAAGATTGTTTTTCACCCGGTGGTGAATCTCTTTCACCAATACAATGTTTTCTTCGTTCTTCCGGGCAATGATCTGATTCTGTTCCGCCAAACCTTCATTTGCCAGCTTTAACTGTGTTTCGGCATGTTGCTGAAAAAGCAGGTACTGATGAAAAAAGTAACCGATCACAAAAAAAGCCGCAGCAATTTCAATAAATCCTCCGAGTAATTCCAGGTTGGTTTGCGATTCCTGCACTTCGATATTTCTGTTTACCCGAAAGATAAAATGGGCCGCCACCGAAATCAGATTAAATGCCATAATCACCATGACCATTTTTCGTTTCAACCCAATGTGGGCAAATATGATAATGGCTGTAATCCAGAAAAACTCCTGATAATGGGTCATTCCCGTCTCCAATTGAAGTGACGCACCGATCAAAAGAGTTGAACTAATGGCATACACACAAAAAACCGGGGAATAGTTCTTTTTTTTATGCAAGTAAAGAACGGAGGAAGAAATGATCAGGAATATAATGAAGTAGAGACCTGCCATCACCGGATTAATGAACATGACAGCACCTGAAAGCACAAAGAAAAGAATACCAAAGGTCACTGAAATACGCCAAATCAGGATGTATTTGCCCTGATCGGTATACTGCGAATAATGTGAAATGTCAGGTGTAAAAAATCCCATGGCCTTCATTTACATTCCGTAAGGAACGAAAAAAAGTGGGAATTACAAACCTAGATGATCATTTTCGCTTACGGAAGTAATTATCGTTGTATTCAATAGGTGAAATATGCATCACCACCGTATCGCCTTTGTAGAATAGCGGATAGTTTTGTTCCTTTTTATTAAACATGACGTATTCGTATTCGTCAAGAACAGGAAGCTGAGTATTGGAAAACTCATATTTATCAAGCTTCTTGCCGTTTTTATAGACAATCATTTCGCTCTTCTTCGTGATTTTCAGCGTGTACTTATCCGGAACAGCAGACGGTTCTATTTTGGTGCCGTTGTTAAACGAACAAATAAAATCGTATTCACCGATCAAAAAAGCCAGATCCCCTGAAATAACCTGGTCGCGCTGAAAGGAAGCACTCACAAAAAACAAACCGATTACAGCGATCATACGCAACGGTTTCATCCAACTTTTTGCCATCATTACTTTTGGGTTTTAACTATGTCTGTATCAAAAATACCGTTGTCAATTGAAAGAAACAAACGAGTATCCGGAAAACGGCAGACTTACGGTGTAAACGGCTCTCTTGGTTGAGCGATCCCCACGAAACGTATTCTTAGCCGTAATAGAATTCCCGCTATTACATCAATACTTCCATAAATAATGTAATTGACTCCCACAGATTCACAGATAAGGCTCGCCTAACGGTCTCGCTCGGGTAATTGAGATGCGCTGCCGTTAGGAGCGCAAAAAATCTGTGAATCTGTGGGAAAACAATCTTTCATTTGATCGTCAATGTTACCAAACAAGCCATATTTCTGCCAAATGCGTGTCACTTCTTTACCCGCAATTACGTTTTAGTTATATTTGATACTCAAACTTACCAGTGAAAAACGCGTGGTTGTATTGTTTACTATTGCTGTCGGTTCCGTTTTCGGGACTTGGGCAGGATATTCACTGGTCGCACGTAAACCGTCAGCCGCTTTACCAAAACCCCGGAAATACAGGTTTATTCGTTGGCGACATCCGCATTACAGGCAACTACAAAGATCAATGGCGCCAAGTGAGCGTTCCTTTTTCGACGTTTGCCATAGCCGGCGATGCCAAGTGGAAAGCCAAAGATTTGAGCGGTGGTTTGCTCTTCTTCTACGATCAGGTGGGCGACGGAACATTCAAAACCATCGAACTGCAAGGTTCAGTCGCTAAACAACTCAAATTAAGTTCCGATTCGATGCATTGCCTTTCGGTTGGTTTGCAATTCGGGATGAATCACCGGCAGGTAAACATGGACCAGTTTTACTTCGACAATCAATTCAATGGTATCAATTTCGATCCAACACTTCCCAGCAATGAAGTCTTCGCCAATGATGCCCGTACCAATATTTCGGCAGCAACCGGAGCTGTTTATTCGTGGAACCGAACGGCCAACGAACGACTCACCGCAGGAATTGCCGGATTTAATCTCAACAGGCCCAATCAGGGGTTTTATGGACAAAAAATTCTCCGCGACAGACGCCTGAGTGTATTTGCCATTTACGAAAAACCAATCAATGCCGACTGGGCTGTTTTACCCGGATTGTCGTTTAATATGCAGGGAAAATACCGTGAGTTTTTAGTAGGCGGACAAGGACGTTATACATTGGTAAACCGCCTGGGAACATACCGCGCCGTTGACGGTGGAATCTGGTTCCGCAGCCGCGATGCGATCATTATACGCGCCGGGGTTGCCATTCAGAACTGGTCGGTAGCGCTGAGTTACGATACCAATATTTCAAAACTCACACCAGCTAGTAACCTTCGCGGTGGTTTGGAGTTATCAGCACATTACATCATTACCCGGTTCAAGCCGAAAAATACCATTCACCGCGTATGTCCAGACTATATCTGATTGGTTTATTTTCATTGCTTTCATGGGGAAGTATTGCGCAAAACGAGTTGGGGAAATACCTCGAATTTGCCGATCAACAATACCAGAAAGGCGATTATATCTACGCATTGACGTATTACGAAAAGGCGATGGAAATCGATTCCAATTCAGTGAGTATTCTCTGGAAATATGCCGAAACCCTTCGTGCGTACAAAGATTACCGCAAAGCGTCTTATTACTACGAAAAAGTTTACAACAAGGAAGAAGCTGCCATTTATCCGTATAGCCTTTTGTATTGGGCGTTGATGGAAAAACAAAACGGACATTATGCCGAGGCGATCGAATTGTTTAAACGCGCCAAAAAGAAATACGCCAAAAACAAAAAAGACTATACATACCTCAAAACCAAACGCGAACTGGAATCGTGTTTATGGGCGCAATCGGCGTTGAAAGATACATTGGAGATCAATACACTGAAACTGCCGGAAGGCTTGAACACCGTGAATTCGGAATTCGGTCATGGATTTGTTGATTCCTTGTTTTTACTTTCTTCCCTTCGCGCCGATTCGGTGGGTGGAAATGAAGAAATTTACGATCCGTCCTACACCAATCAGTTGTACACCTTCCCGATTCACGATTCTACGTCGGTTTCGTTACAGGCCGAACGTATTCAGGCGCTTTCACAAGCCGGATTCCACACCGGAAACGGAACTTTCAGCCTCGACGGAAAACGATTCTATTTCAGCCAATGTACCGGCGATGAAATGCAATTCAACTGTCAGATTGCCGTTTCGCGCTACAGCAATGGAAAATGGTCAAAACCGGAATTGCTGGGCGATATCATTAACGAACCGAATGCCAATACCACCATGCCTTCCATTGCCTTATTTGAAAAGGAAGAAGTATTGTTTTTCGCTTCCAATAAAGAAGACGGAAAGGGCGGAATGGACCTTTATTTTTCAACGCTCAAAAACGACGGAAATCAATTCGGGAAAGTACGCGCTGTGCCGAAAGTCAATACCATCGACAATGAACTGGCACCGTGGTACGATTCGAAGGAACAAAAAATCTACTTCGCTTCATCCTGGTGGGATGGATTTGGTGGCTATGACGTTCATTTTTCGCCAATGGTCAACGGAAATTTTGCCGAAGTGGTCAATGTAGGACTTCCGTTCAACAGCCCGGCGAATGACTTGTATTACTTCGAAAAAGGCGATTCTGTATTTGTTTCCAGCAACCGTTTGGGTGTGGAATACGCCAAAAATCCGACCTGCTGCAGCGATATTTTTGCTTACGCGCCGCCAATAGTCATTATTCCTGAAACCAAACGTGAAACGCTCATCGACCTCAATAAACGCCTGCCGGTGACGTTGTATTTCCACAATGATGTTCCCGATCCGCGTTCGCACGAAACCACGACAAGAGTCAATTACACCGACAGTTACAACAATTACGTGGCCATGATTCCGGAATACAAAAAGGAATACGCCAAAGGTCTTTCAGGCGATCGTGTCATTGAAGCGGAAGAAGACATCGAAAGTTTCTTTACCGAATACGTGGAACAAGGCGTTCGCGATTTACAATTATTCAAAACCTTGTTGTACGAAGAACTTCAGAAAGGATTTCGCATCCGGATCAGTGTGCGTGGTTTTGCGAGTCCGCTGGCAAAAACCGATTACAATGTAGCGCTTACCAAACGCCGGATTGCTTCATTGGTCAATCACCTCAAAGCAGCTGATGGCGGCATTTTTGCTCCATACCTAGATGGAACGGCATTGAACGGCGGAAAACTGGAAGTTGTCGGTGTACCCTTTGGAGAATACACAGCCGACCAAATTACGAGCGACAATCCAAATGACCTTAAAAACTCGGTTTTCTCCCGGGCTGCTGCACGTGAACGCAAGATTGAAATTCAAAGTGTAAGTTACCTCGATACCGATAGCCTGTTCTTTTTGGTAGATGTGGAACCAACTTCAATCGTTTTGGGGAAAATCAGCACGACTGCTACGTTGAATAAGACGTTTTCGGTGTACAACACCAGTGGAAATCCGCTAACGATCCAAAAAGTGGTGGTGCGGGATTCGTTATTTCAGGCACGGTTCAATCCGGTAATAGGCGTTTCCAAACGTAGTGAGATTACCATTTCTCCGGTAAAACCATTGCCAGTAGGTATTTTCTCATTGCCGATGGACCTTTATTTCGAAGGATTTGAAAAACCCATACGGGTGATGATCCTGGGCGAAGGCGTAAACTAATTACAGATTAGCAAATTGATTACAGATTAACAAATTGCAGATTACAGATTGGGTACAATTGTCCAATCTGCAATCTGCTAATTTGCAATCTGCTTTGACCCATCAAATATTCTCGAGATCTATCTGGCGCATGCCGCCAAAGAACTTCACTATTTTTTCACCCACGCCGGGCACTTCCACGTGAATGATGTAAACGCCACTCGAAATCGGGATTCCCTTCGTGTTTTTTAAATCCCAATCTACCGAAGTGATCTGATTGTCCTTTTTAAAGGTTCGAATCAACTTCCCACTCACGTTGTAAATCGTAACTGTACACTGATCGGGTAGGTTCGTAATTTTCACACGGTTGTCCAGACGCGAACGCTCGTACTCGGAAAACGCGTAATACGGATTCGGAACCACATTGATGATGTCCAGCACGCTTGCCAACTGTTCCTGACTTGCGGTAGTTGTTTTTATATCATCCATACTCCAGCCATACATCGGTTTTCCGCCGTTTAGGTTGGTCGCCACACGATCTTTGTATTCGCGGTTGACATGCACATTGATTGTTACGTCGGTTTCACGCAAATCATGTCCAGGACTCAATACCGGATTGGCAATCCACATCAAACTCTCGAACAGATCACCATAAGATGCCGTTGTAGCGGTTGTGTATTGATCATACACCCAATCATTCGATCCGTCGTAATAAGGACTCGCCGTGAAAAACCCGTCGTTACCGACTTCGGTTCCAAAAACATAAATCGGATGTTGGCCGCCCATTACCGGAATACCATTGCCGTCAACGATTGTCTCTGTCGGGTTCCATTTCATATCGGCTCCGTTTTCACCACCAAGGAACGAGTTCTCGCCAAATGCCAGGTGCAAACGGGCCCCGGTTTCCAAATCGATTGCATAACCCGGGAACCAGCTCATTCCCATCGTTTGGGTTACCTCACCGGCGTTGTATCCGGGATCACCCAATTTACGACCGGCCTTATCAACCGATGGCGATTTACGCAATTCACCCGGTTTTCCGCCACCAGCATTCAGGTTGGCATCACGTCCCAGTTCAACAACCACACATCTCGTCCATTTAGACGGATCATTGGTGATCACCAGTTTGATACTAGGCAGGAACGAAATACTGGCCCGCGCCCGTGATCCTGAATAGGAAGCAAAGCTAGCAGGATACGCCAATGGCATAAAGTCGCATTGGTAACCCGTTACGCGATGCGGCGCAATTCCACCTCCCAATAATTTGCTGTACAGCTCTTTCGGGTCTTTTCCAACCTCGTCTGTATAACAACACGGATTCAGGTAATCAATCGGAAGAGGATCGCATTCCGTGGTCTGATCGGGCGAATAAGTTCCCGTTCTGATCCAGTTGGTCGGGAACATTTGGGAATTATCTTCTACAAAACGTAGCCAACGTTTCGACGAATCGGCAAATTCATACGAAGATGAAATGGGTTCTGTATACCGTGCCGCACTATTACCACCTCCAATATTCGGGAAATAATACTTTTTCTGATAAATCTGCACCGAGATGCCCCATTTCGGGATCAGTTGTTCATTATCCATCGCAATTGTGGTTTCAGAACTCGCCGAATCGATCAGTTGCCCGTCTTTTTCGTCGTATTGATAAATCACCCAATCAGCCGTATCGATATCGGAATAGTTTCGGAATTTACACTGGAAATACCCACCCGCAAGGTTCAGCGGATCAATCACTTTAATATTGATCGGCCCGCCTCCGTAATCGTATTCCGGATCTTCCATATAACCATTGGTAATGATCTCATTTTCAGACGCCGCAGTCAATCGCAAAGCGTTATTTCCGTTTCCGAAACCGTCGAGTCGAGTGATCCTTGGCATTTGGCCATACGAAGCACTTTGAATCGTACCACCCAATTCAGGTGAAGGATTGTGCGGAACCGCAGCTGCCGCCAGTAAAGGAGTTCCATCGGCATTGATCCGTGATCGCAAATACGGTTTTTTCTGTCCGTCGAGTTTTGTTGCATCGTTCGGGTCGAAATCCTTGAAATTATTATATCCATAGGCTACCGCGAGGTAATAATAGCTTTTGTGATTGACCAATGTACGCGAACCGCTAGCAAATAAATCTTCGGTGATCCGGAAGGTATGCTTGATTCCTTCATCGGCGCCGTCTACTTTTTCAACCGGGATGGAATATTCCAAATCTTCGTCGTATTCAAAATTCACCAGTCTGCCTACACCGTTTTTCACATCGCACTGAGCTACCAAACGCGCTTGGGTTTCGTCGCCCAAATCGGTTACTGATACTTCATCGCTGCGCAATTGAAAGATCTGATACCCTTCAAATCGGTAGAAACGGTCAGCAAAAGCTGGATCGATATTGATTTTATCTTCCTCAATGTAATCTTCCTGTTCTTTCAGGTAGTTGTTTGATAACCCTTTCTGATTGTCCAGCATCAGGATCAATTCATTGTTCAGTTCCTGAATAGTCAATACCGGTGCGTGAGGCGGTTCCATAATGCGGAAACAGTTATCAAACAAAGCCTGCGCTTTTGTATCCGCCGTTTTCAAGGCATCAACCGAAGCGAAAATACTTCCTTCGTTGCTGCGTGCAAATACAATTCCGACTGTGATGTTGTTTACTGCGCCCGGACGTAAGGTAAATGGTCCGGCAGATTGTACAAAACGACGGTCACCCGATTGTGTACTGGAACTTCCAGGTCCGGCCGGTTCAAATTCTGACCAGTCTAAATCCGGTCCATCACCCTGAGTCCCCCACTTAAATGGGTCGGAATCAGCCGGAAACATATAATCTACGGGCACAGCAGGAAATGCTCCCGGTGAGGAAGCAATTCCTGTACCTCCGTAAACCATTTCGTCACCAAAACGCCACAATCCCTGCATGTAATTGTAGTATTGCAACGCACTTTCAGGGTCTGATTGCGCTTGTGGGCCATTTCCGGTATAGTACACAAAGCGGCGCATTCCAAAACGTTCATTATCCGCAACACCATCGCCGTAACCGATTCCTAAACCCGGATATACAATTCCTCCGGCGGCAAGAGCTATCTGTGTTCTCAATGAGGTATCACCTGTTGTGATCAACGGATTATCTACTCCGTCAGGATCCTGGTATGGTCCTTCGAAAAAGTCAATCCCAACTGCAGGCGGATTTTGTCCGTATCCTACTCTCCCCGATTGCGTTTCATCATTTAAGTCACCGTTGTAAACATACCCCAAACCGCGACTCACATCACAGCCGGCGTAATCATCGGCGTTTCCGCCTAAATCCACATCGGCATATTGCGAAAAATAGGTGTTGTGCAAGGTTTGCGTTCCACGGTTAATGAGCTCATAATTGAAAAAAGTCATTTTGTTGATCTCATCATCCGTGGCAAAAGAAAAGGCCTGCGCTCTGATTTCCATTCCGATTCCCGGCCCGCCCGATTCGGTGTGAATATTTCCTTTGTCGTTGAAGACCCACCAGTGTGTTTCGTCACCAAACAACGAAATTCGGCGGTCAACACCACATTCAATGTCATCACGACCCAGAATATCATCGTACCAAGGGTAATCGCCTTGAAGTGGATCATAATCTAAATTTTGGTCACGGTCATAATAAGGCGCCAGGAACGGATCCTGATTCAGGGTCGTATTTCCGTCTCCCGGCCAGGTATTGATCCGCGCCATGATCTCATTATTGGGCATTTCGATTTCAGCACAAGCAACGGGATCGACAACGGGCCCATTGCTCGGATCGCATTCCCACCAGGTAACAAATGCAATGACTTCCGCCTTACGAATGGTGAAAATATTGTCGTAGGTTGCGCACACCATCGGATCCACGTTGGCATCACCATAATCACGTCGCGCGCCATCTCCCTGAGGAAGCAATGGTGTATAATTACCACTTCCGGAATTGACTGTCAACGGACCTGGCCAGAAGTCGTTTCCATCCGATCTGAATTTCACCGCAGCCAGCTTTAACTGTCCGTTTGTATCGGTGCCACCAATCCACAATGAAGCGGCATAAATAGCCGTTGCATCACCCGTTTTGGGAACTTTGTAAGTCGCTACATTATTGGCGCGATCCAGGAATAAGAGTCCGCCGGTTTCCAGTTGACAGCTCACATCGTTAAAATCCATCGTAAGCCGATAATTGGCCGGGGCGCAATTCGCACCGCGCGTTTGAGCAACCGGCTTGTTGGAATTGCCTGATTTACTCTTTCCGTGATCATCGTTGTAACCGAGCACAGCGGTGACCGACAACAGGAATACCCATGTTGTTACAAGTTGTAATATCTTTCTCATAATCGTTGTTCTTAGACTGATGGGAGAGGCACGCGATTGACCGATCAAATCGAAAACCTCTTATTTGTTTCAGGTTACTATGAAGAACGTACGTCGGTTAAAAGTGGTTGGGAGAAATCCAAAAATCGCCATTCTGCAAGTGATTTGTTTTCGACAAACAGCACCTTATTTCTCTTTTTACAGGTTTCTAACTGCATCAACACAAAACGTTATCTTTGTTGCATTAACTCTTTATGCATGTCAGACGCAACGACCGTAGTTCCTTCAAAACGCCCTAGATTAAAATTCATTGATATGGCGCGTTCGATTGCCATCTTGCTGATGCTTGAAGGGCATTTTGTACACGATTCGCTTGATCCGGCATACATTGATCCCAATCATCCGGTTTACGCCACATGGTTGTTTATCCGAGGATTCACTTCTCCTATCTTCCTTACTGTAACAGGATTGATTTTCGTGTATCTGATGCTCATGGACCGCCACATCACCTACTCTAAAAATATTCGCGTCAGAAAAGGCGCCATAAGGGCCGTTGAATTGCTGTTCTGGGGATATTTATTACAACCGAGGGCGTTCCATGTCTTGCAATGTATCGGAATGGGAATAGGGATGATCTTGTTGATTTTTGGTCTGTACAAACTCATCAAACGCATTCCGTTGTGGATCTATTTTCTCATCGCTGGCATGACTCTTTTCTTTTTCGGGATGGAACTCAATACCCTACCACCAGGAGAAGGCTGGCCCAAAAATGCTCCGAATTTTGTGCAAAACATGTTTCACGGACCTAGCGACCGCGCTATTTTTCCGATTGTTCCCAATATGGGTTTCACTATGATCGGAGCGATGATTGGCTGCTGGTTACATGACTTTAGTAAACATGTACAGCGCTGGCGGTTTGCCTTCATTTTCATTGCCATTGGCGCACTTTGTTTTTTCCTTACCGACCAAATCCTTGGCACGGTTGACTGGCTGGTTTCATCGGTTTTGGGTGATCTTAAATTCAAAAACATCACCATGAACTGGATCATGTACAAAGTCGGCATGGTATTTATGGTACTTGGTGTATTGATGATTGTGGAAAAACTAATCGGCGAAGTAAAACAAAACCTGTTCCTGAAAATCGGGCAGAATACGCTTTCCATCTACATTGTACACATGATTGTATTGTACGGAGCGATAACAGGACTCGGTTTAAATCGATTGTTTAGCCAGAGTCTCACACCTTACGAGGCCGCTTTAGGGGCGATCTTATTTATCATTCTGTTCATTGTTTTTACCCGCTACATTGACACGCTTCGAGCCATTTACAATAAAATTTTAGCGACTGTTTTACCTTGGAAACGTCCAAAATCAGCTTAGCAGATCACCAATGAAACGCATTTTTTCACTTTTAGCCTTTTTAATCTGCCTGCAAACGGCCAACGCTCAGCAGCTTAATGTTGTTTTTATCGGGAATAGTTACACGCATTACAACAACATGCCCAAGATTTTCGAACACCTGGCCGAATCGAAAGGCAAGAGCGTTTATGCCGATTCTATTGCCGTAAGCGGAAGTACGTTAAAAGAACATACCGATCGCCCATCGACGTTTAAAAAAATCAAATCGCGCAAGTGGGATGTGGTATTCATCCAGGGGTTCAGTCGTGAATTAGCACAGGATTCAATCACCATCGCTACCGAAACCATTCCGTACGCCCGTATCCTCATTGACAGTATTCAACGATACAATCCGTGCGCAAGTATCTATTTTTACATGACCTGGGGCTACGCCGATGGTTATGCGCTTGATGAGCGCAACAATACCTACGAAAAAATGCAGGAGAATGTCAAACGAGGCTATTTCCAGTTAAGCCGCGTGTTTAAATTCCCGATTGCGCCTGTAGGCATGGTATGGCAGCAGGTGCGTGAATTACATCCTGAAATCAACTTATATGTTCCCGACAAGGAACATCCCAATCCAAGTGGAAGTTTTATTGCTGCGTGTACTTTTTACGCCGCTGTTTTTAAAGAAAGTCCCAGTGGCGGAACAGCTCCAGAACGTGTACCCCTGACAGTTGTTTCACCCATTGAACGCGTTGCAGAAAAAGTGGTATTGAACAACATGGATATCTACAATCTGGATACCATTCAACATCCTGCGTTGGAGATTCCGCCGGTGCTCAACTTTAATATTGCCGAATCCTGGACCAATATTACGGTGACTAATAAAACAAAAAATTGCCCGGATGTTAAATGGGATTTTGGCGACGGTAATACATCACGCAAGTTAAATCCGAAACACTACTACCAAAAATCGGGAACTTATACCGTTACGTTGAATGTCTACAAAAACTGTCAGCATTACATTCTCAAAAAGCGCATTACTGTTTCGAAAGAGGACAAGTATGCTACCAGCAAACCGAAACCAAAGAAAAAACCGACAGGAAAGAAATGAGTTGGTGAGTTTATCAGTTTCTTGAGTTGAACTCATCAATTTACAAACTGATAAAACTAAAAAAGGACCTCGTTTCGGAGATCCTTCATATATTCTGTTTCTTGTTTTTAAGCTTCTTGAATACGGAGCGCGATCTCGCCTAGTTCTTCAGCAGTCAATGAAAGCTTTTCCTGTGCGAAATTCATATCACTAACCTGATTCATCGGAATAAGGTGAATGTGCGCGTGAGGCACCTCTAAACCGATCACAGACACACCAATCTTCCTGCATGGGAATGCTGCTTTTATTTTATGCGCAACGGTTTTGGAAAACACCATCATTTCACCCAGCAAATCGTCTTCCATATCAAAGATATAATCGACCTCTGTTTTCGGGATCACCAACACGTGGCCCTTACGAAGAGGCATAATATCGAGAAACGCCAAAAAGCGATCATTCTCAGCTACCTTATGACACGGAATTTCACCTGCTGCAATTCTGGAAAAAAGTGTTGCCATTAACGTGTAATATCAACAATTTCAAATTGCATAACGCCGTTAGGTGTTTGAATATCGGCAATGTCACCAACTTTCTTTCCTAACAAACCTCTTCCGATCGGGGAATCAACCGAAATTTTCTTCTCTTTCAAATCGGCTTCGCTTTCAGCAACCAATGTATATTGCATTTCCATTCCGTTCGAAACGTTTTTAATAGAAACAGTAGAAAGGATAAACGCCTTGGAATTATCGATCGTCGAATTATCAATTACGCGTGCTTTGGAAATCAATTCCTCCATTTTGGAAATCTTCATTTCAAGCAACCCTTGAGCTTCTTTTGCTGCGTCGTATTCGGCGTTTTCAGATAAATCGCCTTTGTCACGGGCCTCTGCTATTTGCTCGGAAATCATGGGGCGCTGAACCGATTTCATATCGTACAACTCATCCTTTAATTTCTTCAATCCTTCTTCTGTATAATAAGCAAATTCTGACATATCAATTAACTTTTGTTCGGCTATATATAACAACAAGAGAGCCCATTGGACTCTCCTGTTAAGCAAATATAACGTTTTCTGATATTATTTCAAACTGATCGTTACACCAATTGTGTGAACAACTCCAAATTTACCTGCCAAGCGCATAGCGTATTGAAGACCTAAAGCAGATTTATTTTTACCCACCAATGCATCGGCAGAAAAACCAGCTGTTAAACCTGACATTGCGTTTGCCTGATTCTCTGCATCAAACATTTTACGTTCGATTACATAACCTGCACGTACGTTAAACGCCGCTTTTTCAGTTGTCATTCCATAATCTAAACCAATACGGTATTGGTCATACTGAAATGAATTCGCTGAAAAACCTAAAGCTGCAATCAACTTATTGTTTTCGTTAAAGATGAAATCGTAAGACCCACCGATATTCAACAATGAAGGCAATTCATACGTAGCAGAACGTTGCTCAAGTGTAGCAATGTTACCGTCATTCAAATAATTGATTTCGGTAGACAAACCATCACCTTTGTAACGCATAACCGGACCAACATTTTTCAATGCGATACCAAATTTAACCTGGTCCTGCTCACCTGTCACATAACGGATTCCTGCATCAAATGCAATTCCGTTTGCTTTCAGGTTGGAAATGTTTTCACTAATTACTTTGAAGTTAACCCCACCATAAATACTGGAAGAGAAACTACGTGCGTATCCTAAGTTGAAAACATTCATACGCGGGCTGAATACCCCGATTCCACCTTCAGGAAGGTCTACGGTAGTTACATCGATATCACCGAAATTCAATGATTGTATCGAAACCGCGATAACGCTTGATTCGGAAACGCGCTGTGCAATACCTGCACTGCTCAAACCGATTCCTGCACCACCTAACCAGTTGGTGTAGTCGAATTTGATTTGCGTTTTATCCGTAAATGCCAAACCGGCAATATTGGTAAACGTTGCCTCTAATCCATTTACGTGAGAGATTCCTGCATCACCGATAGCACCACTTCGTCCCCAAGGATTGATAAGCAGTTGAGAAGCGCCAGCAGAACCGACACGATCTTCATTTCCGGCGAAGAGCCCGGAGCAGCTTAATACTGCTCCGGCAACTGCCGTATATTTTAAGATTTTATTCATTCTTTTCATAGTCTTTGCTTAATGAAGTAAAGATTAAATATTCTCTAAATCGATCTGTCTCATTCCACCGAAGAACTTCACAATTTTCTCTCCGACACCCGGCACTTCTACATGAATAATGTAGATACCACTCGAAATCGGAATTCCTTTTGCATTCTTCAAATCCCAGTCAATCGAAGTAACCTGATTGTCTTTCTTGAATGAACGAATCAACTTACCGCTTACGTTGTAAATGGTAACCGTACATTGGTCAGGAAGGTTTGTGATTTTCACACGGTTATCCAAACGGGTACGTTCGTACTGAGAGAACGCGTAATAAGGATTAGGAACAACATTGATGATGTCTAACACACTTGCCAATTGTTCCTGGCTTGCTGTTGTTGTTTTGATATCATCCATGCTCCAGCCGTACATTGGTTTACCACCGTTAGCACCGGTAGCTGTCCAGTTTTTGTACTCCTTGTTAACACGAGCTTTGATTGTTACAGCTGTCTCCAATACATCATGACCTTCAGTCAACACAGGGTTAATGATCCATGTAAGACTTTCGAACAAATCACCGTAAGAGCTTGTTGTTGCAGTAGCATACTGATCGTAAACCCAGTCATTGGTTCCATCATAATAAAGTGATGGTGTTGAGAAACTTCCGTAACCAACTTTGTAACCGTAAACATAGATCGGATGCTGACCACCCATTACAGGGGTTAAGTTGTTATCAACAATATTAGATGTTGGATTCCAGATCATATCTGCACCGTTTTCACCACCTAAGAATGAGTTTTCACCAAACGCCATGTGCAAACGAGCACCAGTTTCAAGATCAATTGCATAACCAGGGAACCAGCCCATACCCATTGTTTGGGTAACTTCACTCGCGTTGTAACCAGCATCACCCAACTTCTTACCGTTTTTATCAACGGAAGGAGATTCACGTAATTCACCCGGCTTACCGCCACCAACGTTCAGGTTTTCGTCACGACCAAGTTCAACGATCACACAACGTGTCCATTTAGACTTGTCACTAGTGATTACAACGTCAACACTTGGAAGGAACGAGATACTTGCTCTGGATCTTGAACCTGAGAAAGAAACGAAACTTGCAGGGTAGGCCAACGGCATGAAATCACATTGGTAACCTGTTACACGATGCGGTGCCATACCACCTCCGAGCAATTTACTATACAACTCTTTCGGATCTTTTCCAACTTCGTCTGTATAACAGCACGGATTCAAATAATCATCCGGAAGTGGATCACATTCTGTCGTTTGATCAGGAGAATACGTTCCTGTACGAATCCAGTTTGTCGGGAACGTTAAGGCATCATCCGGTACGAAAGACAACCAACGTTTAGACGAATCTGAAAATTCATACGAAGATGAAATCGGATCGGCGTACTTAGCAGCCTCATTACCTGAACCTGAAGGAACATAGTGCTGATTTTGATAAATCTGAACCGAAACACCCCATTTTGGAATGATTTGCTCGTTGTCATTTGCGATCGTAGTCTCGGAAGTTGCCGAGTCAATAACACTACCACCTTTCTGGTCGTAACGGTAAATCACCCATGAAGCTGTATCGATATCCGTATAATCACGGAATTCACATTCGAAATAACCACCTACCAGGTTCAATGGATCCACCACTTTAATGTTGATTGGCCCACCTCCGTAATCGTATTCAGGATCTTCCATGTAACCGGTAGAAAGAATTTCGTTGGTTGAAGCTGTTGTCAATTCCAACGCATTGTTTCCGTTACCGAATCCGTCAAGACGCGTAATACGCGGTGTTTGTCCGTAAGTTGCATTCTGTATAGTACCACCCAACTCAGGAGCAGGGTTATGAGGTACTGCAGGCATTGCTAACAATGGTGTTCCATCCGCATTGATACGAGAACGCAAGTAAGGCAATTTCTGACCATCCAATTTTGTTTGGTCATTCGGATCGTAATCCTTGAAGTTGTTGTAACCGTAAGCTACTGCAATGTAGTAGTAAGTCTTATGGTTCACCAACGTTCTTGATCCACTGGCGAATAAATCCTCAGTAAGACGGAACGTATGACGAATACCATTGTCTTCACCATCTACTTTTTCAACAGGAATCGAGAATCCAAGTTCCTCATCAAACTCAAAGTTCACCAAACGATCTACTCCGTTTTTGATATCACACTGTGCTACCAAACGTGCTTTTGTTGCATCCTGAATATCGGCAACCGTTGCCTCATCATTGATCATCTGGAAAATCTGATATCCTTCGAATCGGTAGAAACGATCAGAGAAACTAGGGTCGATATTAATCTTATCTTCCTCAATATACTGCTCATTTTTATTGTTTGACTGCGATGGGTTATCCAACATCAGGATCAACTCGTTGTTCAATTCCTGAATAGTTAACACAGGAGCGTGAGGTGGTTCCAAAATACGGAAACAGTTATCAAACAAAGCCTGAGCTTTTGTATCGGCACGTTTCAACGCTTCTACAGAAGCGAAGATACTTCCTTCATTACTACGTGCAAATACGATACCAACTGTAATGTTGTTTACCGCACCCGGACGCAATGTAAAAGGACCTGCAGATTGAACGAAACGACGGTCACCTGCCGGGTTACTTGCACCACCATTTCCTTGAGGGTCAAATTCTGACCAGTCAAATCCAGGATCGATACCTGCAGTACCCCAATGCAATGTATCGGAATCACCAGGGAACATGTAGTTTGCTAAAATAGTTGTTACACCAGAAGAAGGGCTAAATCCTGTACCACCATAGTAAGAATTGTCGCCGAAACGCCAAAGACCTTTCATGTAGTTGTAGAACTGAGCAGCACTACTTGGATCCGATTGAGACTGAGCAGCATTACTTGTATAGTATTTGAACAAACGCATACCGTAACGCTCATTATCAGCGATACCATCACCGTAACCGATACCCAAACCTTTGTATACAATACCAGTATCGGCAATTGCAGCAGCAACCGTTGGAGTTGTAATAACACCTGTAATAGGATCAGTTACCGGACCAACATTGTCACGCCCGTCAGCATCCTGATAAGGACCTTCAAAGAAGTCAATTCCAAGTGACGGAGGATTTTGTCCGTAACCGGTTCTACCCGATTGCGTTTCGTCATTCAAGTCACCATTGTAGATGTATCCAAGTCCACGTGTAACATCACAACCAACGTAGTCATCATTGTAGTTACCCAAATCGGCATCGATATACTGTGCAAAATAAGTGTTGTACAATGTTTGAGTACCACGGTTAATCAACTCGTAGTTATAGAACGTCATTTTGTTGATCTCATCATCGGTTGCAAAAGAGAACGCCTGCGCTCTGATCTCCATACCAATAAACTGACCACCTGATTCAGAGTGAATATTTCCTTTATCGTTGAATACCCACCAGTGTGTATCATCACCGAACAATGAAATACGACGGTCAACACCACACTCGATATCATCACGTCCTAAGATGTCATCATACCAAGGGTAATCACCATCCAATGCATTGTAATACAAATCCTGATTACGGTCATAGTACGGTGCCAGGAACGGATCCTGATTCAAGGTAATATTACCATTCCCCGGCCAAGCGTTAATACGAGCCAATACTTCGTTATCCGGAGCATCTACTTCCTCGCATCCTTCGAAATTAGGATTGAACGGGTTTGGATTGTTACATTCCCACCAGGTAATGAATGCTACAACTTCAGCTTTACGAATTGAAAAGATGTTATCGTAGGTAGCACACACAGCCGGATCAACGTTGGCATCACCATAATCATGTGTTGTGTTGTCACCTTGCGGAACCAATGGATCATAGTTACCAGAACCGGCGTTTGTACTTAGTGGACCAGGCCAAAAGTCATTACCATCCTGACGGAATGTAACTGCAGCCAATTTCAACTGACCGTTTACATCCGTACCCCCCATCCAAAGTGACGCTGCGTAGATCGCAGTCGCATCACCTGTTTTAGGAACCTTGTAAGTTGCAACACCATTTGCACGGTCAAGGAACAAAAGTCCTCCCGTTTCCAACTGACAGCTCACATCATTGAAGCTCATTGTCAGACGGTAGTTTGCAGGAGCACAATTGGCTCCACGCGTCTGAGATACAGGTTTATCCTGAATCCCGGATTTGCTCTTACCGAAGTTTTCATTGTAACCAAAGACCGAGCTTATGGTTAACATCGCAACTCCCAGCGTTAAAAAATTTATTTTTCGTTTCATACAAGTTCATTTATTGTCTTAGAAATCAAACTTAACCCCTAAGCGAATTGTTCTTGGAGAACTAATATTAAAAGGATTCTGAACTTTCATAGCGTAATAATCTCTGAAAGACTGCTCATCCAATTGGTTTTGGATTGATGATTGGTACTGCGCTGCCGCAAGATATCCATCATCGTTCCAGTTACCTGTAGCTCTGTAAACACCAAGAACGTTCATTTGGTTCAAAAGGTTGGTAGCACGAATGTAAACATTCAAGAAAGTTGTTTTTTTCTTTCCTTCTTTACCAAAATTGATGTTGAACGTACGGTCTAATTGGATATCCAAACGATACTGCCAAGGTAGACGAGAACCGTTTGTAGTACCTGTCAAACCTGCAGAATTCGGAGAAATCAATCCTTCACCTGTGATCTCATTCTGAGCAGAGTAAGGATTTCCTGAATAGATATTTGTCAGGATATTCAAACCAGTGTTTTCAAAGATTTTCACATCGCCGATCATAGGACCATTGTAGTCAGCACCTTCACCGTAACGGTAATCCAACGAGATTGCGAAAGCATGGCGTTGGTCATAAGAGTAAGGGAAGATGTTTCTCAAGTTAGGAAGTCCCGCATTGATCAAACCTGAAGCAGATGTTGCATCAGAACCTGTACCGTCAGCAAACTGCAATGTGTAGGCCGCTGTCATTCGGATATTCCCAGTACGACGCATATCGTATGAAACAGTGATTCCTTTTACAGTACCAAAGTCACGGTTACCGAATGTTTTGTATGTATTCGGGTATGCTTCAAATACGTTGATCAACTGAACGTTGTTACGTTGCTCACGGTAGAACGCTGAAATCTTCAAAGAAGATGTTTTTGTCAATACCTGTTGGAAACCAAGTTCGTAATCAACTGTTTTTTCCGGCAACAAGTTCGGGTTGTTAACCACATTTGAACGCGACTCGATGAATTGATAATCGATCGGGTTAAAACGCGAAGCTGTTGTAGGACGTTTTGTCAATACATCATAGTGAGCAAAGAAAGACGCCTCATCTGAAATCGGGAATGAGAACGCAATACGCGGCATCACATTGATTTGCGGTTTGTAATCTTCAAATGCATCCGAAGAGATTGTTTGAGTTGCAGCATTCCCCGGAGTTTTCAACCATGGAGAAATACCTGCAGCACCACGAATTGTTTTCGGATCTTCCGTAACAATACCGTTTGCATCATACCAAGTATCACCTTCACGGAATCCGTTAATCTGAGTTGGGTTGTTTACATCATTTACGTAAACAGTAGCTTCATCAGAAATAGATTCAGGAATCACCACCCAATCATAAGTATTAGGATCTGAACTTGCTTTAGCGCGTGCTTCTGAAACATTGTTCGCTGTGTACAACAAATATTTGTCTTTCAACACCGGTTGGTTTGCATCGAATACATCGACACGAACACCTACGTTGAATACGATATCGTTGAAGGCAAATTTATCCATTGCATAACCAGAAATGTAAACCGGTTGGAAAGCTCCAATGAAACGTTTGTAGTTCCCGTTTTCATCGTACTCATTAAAGTACTTGTCGATATCCGTGTTTCCACGAACTTTTTTCCCTGTGTGGTCATACCCCCAGTATTCGACAAAATTGTTACCTCCGTTAAATAATTCATCCGGAGCGAACATGTCGAAATTGTAAAGGTTCGGATCATACTGGTCGATATCGATGAAATCGTTTCCTGCAGGATTCAATCCTAATTTGTTACGAAGATTGTAATCGAAGAATGTCTGGTTGTCGCCATTTTTCACACCACCGTATTCTCCGGTGCCTGAAGTATAGGCATAACCTGAATTCAAACGTTCGTAAGTAATTTTCTGGAACGATCCTGAATCAGCAACAGTAAATTGTGTTGTATCCAACTCACTGATATGGAAATTTGTATACTGACGAGCACGCTCCCAGATACCGATCGGACCTGCGTTTCCTGCTGTCCAGCCTCTATCCCAACGTTGCTCGTATTCAAAACCAAGTGAAATGGAGTGATCACCGATATTTACAGAACCTGAACCGGTTACACGGAACTGATCGTTCTCTGTTTTCTGGAAATAGTTGTAAGGTGTACCAATGTTACTCCAGATACCGTAAACCGAATTCGGAACGTCACCGTTTCTCAAGGCATTACCTTGTTGGATTTGCAAAAGGTTTTCATAGTTTCCAACCGGATCACCAGCGTAGATATCATAGTACTGAGCTGTAATTGCAGCAAGCGCTGAATTTGTTTCAGAAGGTGTAAAGTCTACCAATATATCACGGAAACCGTTGTGCACATATTGCAATGTTTTGCTATCAAACTCATAAGACGGACGACGTGTTGTTACGAATTTACCAACGTGACCGTAGTTAAACAGATTGAATTTGTGCTTTGGATCATACGCTTCCGATTTCGATTTAGAGAAATCGACCATGATGGAATAAAACGCTGATTTGATTTTAGAGCTACTTCCCTCTTCTTTATTGGAGAATCGTTGTGTAAAACGACCGTATACACGCCAATCCAAGTTATTGGTCTTCCCGAAGTTGGTGAAGTTCAATAACGAGTTTTGATAAGAGTAAGCATTACCATAGTTATAGTTCAATGAACCACCAAACGTAAGGTTAACGGATGGCCCGGTGTTCACATCGATTTTTGCCGAAGCAGAAATGGTTGTGTTACGGGCATTCATACGCCAGTCTACTTTTTCAAAATCATCTTTACGCAAGAAACTTGAATTGTGGAATGTTCCTGTTCCGGTAGATGTTGGGCTCAACGGGTTAGCAAGCAATGCATCACGCACGTCTTTTTTAACACGGTAGCTACCGCCATTCAACGGACGGTTGTCCAATTCATCTGTAAAGTTTCCTGAAAGGAAGAATCCTAAACGTGGTTTTGTCTTTTTACCGGTAGAATCTTTCTGCATCCAAAGCGGACCGGAAATCAAACCTTCTACCAGGTTATAACCGAATTTATCCAATCCGATTACTTTACCATCGTAACCATCCGGATCGCTACCTTTAAAGTAGAACCCTGAAGTTACTGCTTCCAATGATCCGAAATATTTCGCTGACGGACCTCTTGTTGTTACAGAGATGATACCACCTGTTGCATCACCATAGTTGGCCGGAAGACCACCTGTGATTACAGTTACCTCTTCAATTGCCGATTTAGGAAGGTTGGATGAACCACGTACCTTAATACCGTCAATGTAGAAATAAGTACCGTCTGAACGTGAACCACGCACGGAGATCTCACCACTACCTTCATTGGTATTTACACCACCGATGGTAGAAGCTACACCAGCTGCCGAACGAACCGGCAAACGAGCGATGTCTTCACGCGTTACTCTACCTCCTGAAGGACCACCATCACGTTCGATGAGCGGCACACGGTAAGCAACAACTACTACTTCTTCAATGTCCTTGGCGCTTTCCGGTTTTCCGAGAACCAAATCGTCCAAGAACGTAATTCTATCAGACGAGATCACTACACCAGTAGTAACAGACGCCTGATAACCTTCACCCGGATTGCTGATTTCGACATCATACGATCCAGGCGTAATGGAGTTAATTTGAAATTTACCATCGAAATCGGTGGTTGCATTCCCTTTAACTGTTCCATTTTGTTTGATAGCGACAATACATCCGTAGAGCGCCTCCTTGCTTTCCTTGTCTACAATGGTACCACGAATTGTTCCCAAACCAGATTGGGAATAACCGTAAAACACTGTCAACAAGATACTTGCAAGCAACAAGTTGAGTTTTCGTAACATAAGTACAGTTTAATTTTACACCTTTAAGTTTGTAACAAAGCCCGTAAATATAGAAAAAATCGATGTGTTAACATTTCTTAAAAAAGAATTCACTTCGTTTTTTACTTAACTTACATTAACAAATGTATAACAATAAGATTCCGCGAAAAGCGTCAGAAGTGGCTATTTTCAGCCATTTTATACAAGTCTACGTTTTGAATCACATCACAATGATTATTTTCGCGCTATGTCATGTGTCCAAATTATTATGCAAAGTGACTTTTCCATTTATTTAATGGAAGTGGATGAAAATAAGGCTGATACATATTTAACCGATTTAACTGCCGAAGAAATTGTCAAATTTAATTCCATCGGCCACCCCGCAAAACGATTGGAGTTTGCTGCATCGCGCTCATTACGCACTTCTATATTCGGTCGTAAACAGATTTATTACAATGAATTCGGTTCACCTTATATAAAGGACCTCGGCTTTATTTCACTTTCTCACACGCATGGCCTGGTTGCACTGGCGCATTCAGCGGAGTTTAATGTGGGGCTCGATGTAGAATCAATTCGTGAAAAAGCACAACTGCTTCACCCGAAGTTCATTCACCCTTCCGAAAGAGTACATTTTGATACCACGAGTGTCTTTGATATGTCACTGCTTTGGTCTTTTAAGGAAACATTGTTTAAACTGGCCGATCGAAAAGGGGTTCTTTTCAGTGACGATTTGATTATTCGCAAAGAAGGCGACCGTTTTTTCGGCACGATTCATCAGTATGATGTATTGCATGAGTACGAACTAATTTATCAGTCATTTAAACAATATTTAATAACTTGCAATTCAAGTAAAGAAAAACCGCATCAAATTGACACTACTAGAGCAGATAAGTAAACGTACCGGGCAAATTGCCTTACTGATTGATCCGGAGAAGAGCGTGGATAAGCAGGCGCTGATCGAATTGGTGCGAAAAGCCGATTTTGCCGGGATCCATTTTTTCTTTGTTGGCGGAAGCACCGTTCACCGAAAGGATATTGAACGTGTTGTGGGAATCATCAAGCAACACAGCTCCATTCCGGTACTTTTGTTTCCCGGCGCAAGCCACCAGCTTTCGGCTGAGGCGGATGCATTGTTGTTTCTGAACCTGATTTCGGGGCGCAATCCTGACTTTTTGATTGGTCATCACGTACAATGTGCGGAAGAGGTGCTGGGCATGAACCTGGAAGTAATTCCAACAGCATACATATTAATAGATGGTGGAAAACTGACTTCGGTAGCTTATGTAAGCCAGACAACTCCGATTCCAAGAGAACAATTATCAATAGCCCGCCAAACGGCGATTGCAGGACATCTGATGGGGCAACGTCTGATTTATTTCGATGCGGGAAGCGGCGCCAATCAGCACGTTCCGACGGCTTTGGTAAAGGAAATTAAATCTACACTGCCGTCACCGGTGATTGTAGGCGGGGGAATACGATCGGTCGAAGCCGTTTCAGAAATGCAACAAGCCGGGGCAAATGTGATTGTGATCGGAAATAAAATTGAAGAAGATATTGACTTTTTGCTTGATCTCCGGTCGTTTATTCGGCATGATGCGTCAATGCCCAATCCCAATCTTTGAAAACAGGTTCGTAACCTTTGGCTTTGATGACTTCCGTGAAGTCTTCGGTTGAACGTGTATCATCGATTTCAAATTGTTCCAGACTCACATTCGGAGACGCATAACCACCGGGATCTGTTTTCGATTCGGCTGAAATGGAGGTGATTCCCAATTGAATGACGTGATCACGAAACACTGCCGATTCGCGGGTTGACATAGATAATTCCACTTCCTGATTAAACAAGCGGTAAGCACAAATAAGCTGCACCAGGTCTCTGTCTGACATCAAGGATTTCAATTCCACTCCGCCTGCACAAGGACGCAACCGCGGAAACGAAACCGCATATTTTGTTTTCCAATAGGTTTTCTCGAGGTAATCCAAATGTGCGGCGCAGAAAAAAGTATCCGTTCGCCAATCTTCCAAACCAAACAAAACACCCAATCCTATTTTATGAACCCCTGCCCTTCCAAGCCTGTCGGGCGTATCAAGCCGGTAATTGAAATTCGATTTTTTTCCTTTCGGATGGTGTAATTTATAATCGGCTTTGTGGTAGGTTTCCTGATAAACCAAAACGGCGTAAAGACCATCATCCACCAATGTTTTGTATTCGGGTTCATCCAGCGGCTGTACTTCCATGGAAATCTGCGAGAAATAAGGCTTCAACAAACCAATCGCATTCCTGAAATAAGGCAATCCCACTGTTTTGTTTGCTTCACCCGTTACAAGGAGTAGATGATCGTATCCCTTTTCTTTCACAATCCGTGCTTCTGCGTGAATCTCGGCATCGGTCAATGTTTTACGCGCAATATCAACGTCGAGGCTGAATCCGCAGTACGTACAAATATTCTGGCATTCGTTCGACAAATAAAGCGGAATGTACATATTGATCACTTTTCCGAATCTGCGCAGGGTCAGTTCATGGCTTTTTTGCGCCATTTCCTCCAGGAAAGGAGCCGCGGCCGGTGAAATCAATGCTTTGAAATCTTCCAGTGTTCTGACTTCGTTTGACAATGCACGTCTTACATCGACCTCGGTTTTTCCATAGATCGATTGCTTGACTGTTTCCCAATCAAGCTGCTGAAAGACATCCAGAAAAGAACGATCAGATTTCATTTAAAAAGCCGGTTAACGGGCTACTTGCGATAGCCGATGTTTGTGGAGTTGCAAGTGTTGATTCATAAGCCAAACGGCCTGCTTCGACGGCCATTTTAAAGGCGCGCGCCATTCCGACAGGATCACCTGAAACGGCAATGGCAGTATTTACCAGCACGGCGTCAGCTCCCATTTCCATGGCTTCGGCAGCATGAGAAGGTGCACCGATTCCTGCATCAACGATCACTGGCACCGAAGATTGCTCGATAATCATGCGCAGAAAAGCTTTGGTTTGTAGTCCCTGATTGGAACCGATCGCCGCGCCCAAAGGCATTACAGCAGCGACGCCCACATCCTCCAGTCGTTTACATAAAACCGGATCGGCATGTATATAAGGAAGAACTATGAATCCTTCTTTTACCAATTCTTCAGCGGCCAATAATGTTTCAATCGGATCAGGCATCAGGTATTTCGGATCGGGATGAATTTCCAATTTTAACCAATTGGTTTGGAACGCCTCACGTGACAATTGCGCTGCAAAAATGGCTTCTTTCGCCGTTCTGGCTCCGGAAGTATTGGGTAACAAGTGCTGATGTGGATGCTGGACCCGTTTCAGAATATCGTCTTCCAATGTGTGTTTTACACGCTTCAAGGCAACGGTAATCAATTCGGAACCACTGGCCAAAAGTGCTTGTTCCATCAAATCGTTGGCGCTGAATTTACCCGTTCCGGTAAACAAACGCGATGTGAAAATTTTATCCCCTAACTGCAAGCTCATACGCTTCTATTTTATCAACAAACGCCCGGATCGATTCCGGACTGTGTTTTTCATTAAAAAAAGCCCCGGAAACAGCAATGCCGTATACTCCGGTTTCCAAAATATTTTCGACATCCGAAGCCAGAATTCCGCCGATGGCATAAACCGGAACAGGATTATTTTCAGTTCTGAGGAAATCAATCATTGTTTGATATCCTTCCAATCCCAATACCGGTTTTAGTGTTGATTTGGTAGTGGTCGAACGAAAAGGCCCGACACCGAAATAGCTCATTTTTACCCCGTTGAATCGCTCCATTTCAGTGATTGAATTGGCTGTTCCGCCCAGAATTCGCTCTGTTTGCAGTTGTTCAAAAGCCATCGCCGGCAACACATCTTCCTGACCTATGTGCAATCCATCGGCATGACTGAACCGGGCCACTTCCACTTCATCGTTAATGGTCAGTAACATTCCCAACGCCTGGGTTACAGCACGCATTTTATCGGCAATTTCATGAAAAGAAGCCAGAAAATGTTTTTGAGGAAATTGCTGAATAAAGTCGTCTTCCTTGATGCGCAACTGAATCCAGTTCACCCCGTTTTCGTGCAGGCGATGCACCCACGCAAGTTCATCGAAGTTTTCGTGAGGATGTGTAATATATTGGATTCGCGGTAATTTCATTTGCGTCACTATCAATTACACTTTCAGGAGGAACCACTAAGATTCGACACTTTTTCCCTTCGTCAGTATTACCTGTATCAGGTTATGAGGGTTTTTCTCAGCCTTTGCCCTTAAAGCAACAGCACCCCTAAAAGTTTCAACAAAGGTACACAACATGGTTTTACCGGACAACGAAAAAAGCGTTAATTTATTCGTGAGAAGAGTGGAGCGGGATCGGGAAAATCAGTTTGTTAATTTCGGGTTAAGTAATCTGATGTAAAACCATTCGAAATCTCTATTGACTTCATAAACAAAGCTTTCTTCTGCAGGCAGCAAATCACAAAACCGTTTACTCCATCACAGATACGCTTTAATCAACAAGGTGGGTCGGATTTGGTGCTTGTCTATTTTTGTACGTATATTTACCCTGTGCTACGAGTGTGTTAAAAAAGATTAAAATTAACTTTCAGACTTCAATTTATTGACTGTCAGTGTTTTAAACCATGTAACAAAGCCTCCTTTTTTCTCACATGTACTGGTCAATGAATGCATGCGTTGAATGGAAATCCCATCCTTTGACGCTATTTTGAACGGGTATTATTGTTGAATAAATTAAATTTCTAAACATGCGCAAACAAATACTATTAGGAGTTTTAGCAGCAGTTGGGTTAATGACCACGGTGCAGGTTAATGCTCAGGAAAGTAATTTCAAGTGCGGTCTCCAACACCAATTGAAACAATTGTATGCAGAAGATCCGCAGATGGAATTAGACTATCGCCACCTGATAAATCAATACAAAGAAACAAAATTGGTTGACGGACAAACACGTCAGGTCTTCTATATTCCGATCGTATTTCACATTCTGCACGAGTACGGGACTGAAAACGTCACGGACTTGCAGATTTATGACCAAATGGACATCCTTAATGAAGATTACCGCAGATTAAATTCGGATATCAATCAGGTTGTTTCAGCATTTGATACATTGATCGCCGATTGTATGATTGAGTTTCGTTTGGCAACAATCGATCCTTACGGAAATTGTACAAACGGAATCGAGCATATTTACACGCATCAGTCAAATGCGGGTGATGACTTCTCAAAGTTGAACCAATGGAATCGTGCAAACTACCTGAATATTTGGGTAGTGAACTCTATCGGTGAGGCAGGAGTTGCAGGTTATGCATACTATCCGACTGCTACTACCGGTGGTTCATTCTTCAGAGATGGTATTATCATCCTGAATAATTATGTGGGAAGTATCGGATCAAGTGATCCTTATTCATCACGTGCTTTAACTCACGAAATTGGTCACTACTTAGGTTTGGCTCACACATGGGGAAGTACCAACGATCCTGAAGTTGCCTGTGGTGATGATGATGTAGATGATACACCTCTTACTAAAGGTCACAACAGTTGTTCAGCTGCTGATTTGGCAGATTCAACATGTGTTCCTGGCATTATCGAGAATACTCAAAACTACATGGAATATAGCTACTGCTCACATATGTTTACATTCGATCAGTCTGATTTCATGCATAATGTATTGGCACAGGAAACTGGTGGTCGTAATAACCTTTACAAACCTGAAACCCTTGAGGCTACAGGAACAACAGACGAAGATGTCTTGGCTCCGCCAACATGTATTCCGGTTGCGGATTTCTCTGCTGACAAACGCATGACTTGTGTTGGTGACGTAGTTAATTTCAAAGACGCTTCCTGGAGAGCAGGTGTTACATCGTACGAATGGTCTTTCCCTGGTGGAACACCATCTACATCTACATCCGCAACCCCAGCAGTGGTTTATAACCAGGATGGTTACTACACTGTATCATTAACAGTAACCAATGCTGCAGGTTCAGATACCAAAACATTCACCAACATGATGTATATCAGTGCTGCATGGCCTGAATTCGTTGGTCCTTATTCTGAAACGTTCGAAGGTGCTTCTGCAGGATGGTGGCACACACAAAATCCTGAAGAAAACTGGGCGCGTTTTATGTTGATCCCGGGTGTTGGTAAAGGCCAGACAAAAGGATTTAAATTGAACAACTATAAAGATGTAAGTGCTGCTGATGCTTATACAAATGACTGGTTCTACTATGACCGTTTGGGTAACTCAAAAGATTACCTGATCTCTCCTTCTTTTGATTTATCTAACACTTCTAACGTAAGCGTTTCATTTGACTATGCTTACGGTACAAAAGCAACTGCTTTGGCTGATATCACGGAAGAAGTGAAAGTATACACTTCAAGAGATTGTGGTGAAACATGGCAAGTACGTTCAAACGCAACACTTTCTGCTGAAGAAATCATTACAGTTGGTTATGTTGGAAGCACAGACTTCACACCTACAGAAGATGTACAGTGGAAAACACAAACGTTTACTTACTCGACAACTGCGCAGGATAACAAATTGCGTTTCCGTTTCGAGTTCATCGCTTCTGATAAATCAAGCAATTTCTACTTCGATAATTTCAATATCTCAGGTACTTTGGGCATTGAAGAAAACGGAGAAGGCTTAGGTGTATCAATTGCACCAAACCCTGTTGCTGCAGGTTCGGAAGTAGCTGTAGAAATCAACGAAACTTCAGAAGACATGGAATTGCAGGTTCTTGACATGAACGGTGCATTGATCTCTATCACGAAAGTACCTGCTTCAAACGGTACTCAAACAGTGATGGTTCCAATGAACGTTGCAAAAGGATGTTACTTCCTGAATGCCGTTAAAGGAAACGCAAAATCCACCAATCGTGTGATTGTTTTCTAAGCATTCGGTTTTAGAATATTTGAAACGCCTCTTGCTTTGCAGGGGGCGTTTTTTTTGTTGTTGAATTTTCGTTTTTTTGGTGGAAACAACCCCCATGTAATATTGCGAAATCACATCGGTTTATTTGATATGTCAATTTTCAATATTACATGGGGTTAATCATTCTAAAAACCAAGGCTCTACTGCCAAATCCCAAAAACCCTTGTTTGTTTTACCAAATAAAAGAATGTCAATTCTGACAACCTTCTTTTCGTTCACTAAATAGGTGCTGCATCTCACTCAACGCGCGCGTATTAACGGTTGTAAAGACATACATTTCGGATAGTTTTGAATAATCTATAAAACCCAACGATATGTATAAAAAATTACTGTTAAGCGGATTTACTTCACTCTGTCTGTTCACAAGTATGTCTGCCATTGCTCAGGGACATCCATGTGGTGCCGATAAGCATCTGAAAAAACTGTATGCGGAAAATCCGCAATTACAACTTGACCGCGATCTTCTGATGAGCAAATACCTGGAAGTTCGTGAAGACGCAGACGGTCACACACGCCAGGTGCTTGTAATACCTGTTGTTTTCCATATTATTCACCAGTATGGCCCTGAAAACATCAGCGACGCGCAAGTACAGCAGGAAATGGTGATCCTCAATGAGGATTTCGGAAAAATGAACGCCGATACCTCTGAAACGATTCCACTTTTCAAACCCATTGCAGGTGATGCCGACATTGAGTTTCGTTTGGCACGATTGGACCCATATGGTAATTGCACCAACGGAATCGAGCACATTTACTCACATCTGACCGATGACGGAGATGATTTTTGTAAAGTGAGTCAGTGGAATCGTTCGGAATACCTCAACATTTGGGTTGTGAAATCGTTTACTGAACCAGGTTTGCTTGGTTACTCCTTTTACCCGACTGCTGCAGTTGGTGGGAACTTCTTCCGCGATGGTGTAATCATGCTTCATTCACAAATCGGAACGATCGGAACAGCTGTTGGAGCTGACGGACGAACGTTAACGCATGAAATCGGTCACTACCTCGGACTTTCTCATACATGGGGAGACAGTAACGACCCGGAAGTTGTTTGTGGTGACGATGACGTATTGGATACCCCGATTACAAAAGGTCACTTTGGTGTTTGTCCGTTGTATGACAAAGATTGCGACACAGCAATCGTCGAAAACGTACAAAACTTCATGGAATACAGCCAATGTTCAACCATGTTTACCGAAGATCAGGCGACATTCATGCACAATGTGTTGTTGCAGGAAACAAGTGGTCGAAACAACCTTTATACGGAAGCAAATCTTACACTGACCGGTGTAGACCAGGATCCTGCCCCGACTTGTATTCCGGTAGCTGATTTCTCTGCCGATAAATTCATGGTTTGCGTGGGCGATCAGGTAAATTTCGATGATGCTTCCTGGAAGGCAACCGTCACCGATTATGCATGGTCATTTCCGGGTGGAACACCAGCTACTTCAACAGCTGCAAACCCAACAGTGGTTTACAATCAGGACGGTTACTATTCCGTATCATTGATCGTTTCGAACGCAAACGGATCAGATACAATGGATTTCCCGAATATGATTTACGCAAGTGCCAACTGGCCTGAATTCACAGGACCGTACAACGAAGATTTCGAAAGCGGATCTGCAGGATGGTGGCATACACAAAATCCTGAAAACAACTGGGCCCGTTTCATGTTGATTGACGGTGTAGGACGCGGTAATTCAAGAGGTTTCAAACTCAACAATTACAAAGATGTCAGCGCTGCTGATCCTTTCACGAATGATTGGTTCTACTATGAGCGTTTGGGGAATTCAAAAGATTACCTGATCTCTCCTTCTTATGATTTATCAAACACCTCGAATGTAAGCGTTTCGTTTGACTATTCTTACGGTACAAAAGCGACTACGCTTGTGGATGTAGCAGAGCAGGTGAAAGTATACACTTCACGTGATTGTGGTCAAACATGGCAGCTGCGGTCAAACGCTACGTTGTCTGAAGAAGAAATTATTTCGGCAGGTTATGTAGGAAACAGCGACTTTGCTCCTACTGTTGACGCAGAATGGAAAACACAAACGTTTACGTATGCTACAACTGCTCAGGATACAAAATTGCGTTTCCGTTTTGAGTTTATCGCTTCTGATAAATCAAGCAATTTCTACTTCGACAACTTCAACATCTCCGGAACATTGGGTATTGAAGAAAACGGTGAGAGCTTAGGTATCTCGATCGCTCCGAATCCTGTTTCATCCGGTTCTGATATAGCCGTACAGGTTGAAGGAACTTCCGAAAACATGGAACTGCAGGTAGTTGATATTAACGGTGCATTGATTTCATTGACACAGGTTGCTGCTTCCAACGGAACACAAACGGTAATGATCCCGATGAATGTGGCCAAAGGATGTTATTTCATCAACGCTGTAAAAGGAAACATGCGTTCAACAAACCGTGTGATCGTATTCTAAGAATCGTCCCGATTTGATTTTCAGGCGCCTTCATTTGTGAAGGCGCTTTTTTATTTCCTAAAAATCACTTATCACGTTTGCCTGCGTTTCATTTTTCGTACTTTTGGGATTGAACTTTAGGGGTGTTTCCTATAATGGTGAAACTGAGAATTACCCTTTGAACTTGAGGCGGATGATACCGACGTAAGGAAAAGTGAGCAGCCGTTTTGCGCTCCTATCGTTCTGATTACAAGGAGTTATGCAGTTAAAATTAAATGATCAGCCCATTGAAACACGCGCCTCCAGCTTGCATGAGTTGCTGGAAGAGAATGCATTTTTGCACAAAACGGGAATTGCAGTGGCCATTAACGACCGGGTAATTCAACGTTCACAATGGGCCGACAAACAATTGAACGAGCATGATATTGTGTTAGTCATTACTGCTGCTGCAGGAGGATAAATTGAAGGGTTCCGAAAACGAATCCCGACGATAAATGTCGGAATCAAAAAATTGAAAAGATGAAAAAAGAAACGTTACCAACAGAAAACACCATTACGCGTGCACCTTTTCCTGCTTCGCGAAAAATATTTGTTCCCGGTAAACTGCACAACATTCAGGTTGCCATGCGCGAAATCGAGCTAACGGAATCGAAACCAATGTTTTCCGACGGTGAATTCACCAAGGAAATCAATCCGCCGGTAACCGTTTATGATACATCGGGGCCATACACGGATATGAACGCCGAAATCGATGTCAAAAAAGGTCTTGCCCGCTTGCGTGAACAATGGATTATTGATCGCGGTGATGTAGAGCAATTGCCTTCCATTTCCTCGGAATACGGCATTAAACGATTAAACGATCCGGCATTGGATGAATTGCGTTTTAATCATACAACTCAGCCATATCGGGCTAAAGCAGGTAAGAATGTGACGCAGCTGTATTATGCCAGACAAGGAATCATTACGCCTGAAATGGAATACATTGCCATTCGTGAAAACCAGCGAATTGACGAAATTCAGCAAATCAGCGCGCAACACGAAGGCGAAAGCTTTGGAGCCAACACGCCGAAAGGAATGATTACTCCTGAGTTTGTACGCGACGAAATTGCTGCCGGAAGAGCCATTATCCCCAACAATATCAATCACCCGGAAAGCGAACCGATGATCATCGGACGTAACTTTTTGGTGAAAATCAATGCCAATATCGGTAACTCGGCCGTTTCATCTTCGATTGAAGAAGAAGTTGAAAAAGCGGTTTGGGCTTGTCGCTGGGGCGCGGATACGATCATGGACCTTTCAACCGGAAAAAACATTCACGAAACCCGCGAATGGATCCTGCGCAACTCGCCGGTTCCGATTGGGACTGTTCCGATTTACCAGGCATTGGAGAAAGTAAACGGAAAAGCGGAAGATCTTACCTGGGAAATTTTTAAAGACACATTGATTGAGCAAGCCGAGCAAGGAGTGGATTATTTCACGATTCACGCCGGCGTATTGCTACGTTACGTGCCATTGACAGCCAAACGATTGACCGGAATTGTTTCCCGCGGAGGCTCGATCATGGCAAAATGGTGCCTGGCGCATCACAAAGAAAACTTCCTGTACACGCATTTCGAGGACATTTGCGAGATCATGAAAGCGTACGATGTTGCCTTCTCATTGGGAGATGGTTTACGTCCGGGATCGATTGCAGATGCCAATGACGCCGCTCAGTTCGGTGAATTGGAAACATTGGGTGAATTGACCAAAATTGCCTGGAAACACGATGTACAGGTAATGATTGAAGGTCCGGGGCACGTTCCGATGCACCTTATCAAAGAAAACATGGACAAACAATTGAAAGAATGCCACGAGGCGCCTTTCTATACACTCGGGCCATTAACAACCGACATTGCACCGGGTTATGACCACATTACATCCGGAATCGGTGCGGCAATGATTGGCTGGTTTGGCTGCGCGATGTTGTGTTATGTAACACCGAAAGAACACCTTGGTTTACCGAATAAAAAAGACGTAAAAGACGGTGTGATCACTTACAAACTGGCAGCGCATGCGGCTGATTTGGCAAAAGGTCACCCCGGTTCACAACACCGTGATAATGCCTTGAGTAAAGCTCGTTTTGAATTCCGCTGGGAAGATCAATTCAACTTGTCGCTTGATCCCGACACGGCGCGCGAATACCATGACGAAACACTTCCGTCGGATAACGCCAAAGTAGCGCATTTCTGTTCAATGTGCGGACCACATTTCTGCTCGATGAAAATCACACAGGATGTACGTGATTATGCCAAAGCACAAGGAATTGCCGAAGAAGAGGCTTTGAAAAAAGGCATGGATGAAATGTCGAAAGAATTCATGGATCGCGGTGCCGATGTGTACCTGGAACCGGAGAAATTGAAATAACTTGAAATGCGGGTGTGGAATTGTTTTCACACCCGTTCTTTTTTCAGACGATGATCATTCTTTTCACAACTCCTGATTTTAATAACAACGAATCGCTTTTGCTCAACCAAATGTTGGAAAATCCGGCTTTGCGGGTACATCTGCGGAAACCTGACTCAACGGTAAATGAGTTGGAGCAATTTTTGAAAACCATTGATTCGGCTTATCATTCACGTATTGTGATCCATCAACACCACCAATTGGCAGAAACCTATAATCTGGGGGGAATTCACTTCACGGAAGCCCATCGTTTACAACAACCATTGGTAACGAATGCTGTTTCTACTTCTTTTCATCAGCTGCGAACTGCAATCAAAGAATACCAATCCTACGATTATTTCTTTTGTTCGCCTGTTTTTCCGAGTATTTCAAAAGCAGGATACACTACCAGCGAAAACTGGAATATTTCCGGGGAAGCCGAATCATTCCGACAAAAAGCAGTTGCTTTGGGTGGAATTGATCGCACAAAACTCACTGAAGTATGTGATCGCGGATTTGAACACATCGCTGTTTTAGGCAGCGTTTGGCAGGCTCCTGATCCGGTAAACGAGTTGGCCGAACTATTCCGCCGCTTTTAGCCCGAGTATGTGTATCTTTGAGCCAAATTTTCACCCGAAATATGACACTGGAACAGCTCAACACGCTTCTTGAAGGAACTCTAACGGAATTAGGCGTTTCCGAACCCAACGACATGCAATCAGCATTGATTGCGCGCGTAAAACAAGGTGGCGATGCGGTGATCCTGACGGACAGAAGCAATGATCCGTTGACAGGTATTTCATTTGTTTCGGTGATGAAAGCTCCCAAAGCATTCGAAGGTTCGCCACGTGTGCTGATACTTTCGCCTACGATTGACAGTGTGCACGTGTTACACAAACAATTGACCGAATGGACAAGACGTACCGAAATTGCCGTTGAATTGGGTCACGATAAAGGAAACATGATCCTGGAACGCAACAATATTTTCGACGGTGCCGACATCATTATCGGAAATCCAAAGCGTGTAATTGATCTTTACCACCAAAATGGCATTCACATGAACCAGCTGAGCCTGTTTATCATTGATGAGGCTTCATTGATCGGGAACACGCCAACCACAGCTGCATTTGTATATCGCTTGGCGGAAAGCCTTCCAAAATGCCAACGCATAATCATTACGAAAGAAATCACGCCACGGGTCGAAAAAATGATCGAATTGCTGTGCGTAAACCCGAAAGTAATGGAATTTGAAACTCCGGAAGCTTAACACCATGCCACGCAAAAGACCGTATTGTTTGACCATAGCAGGGTTTGATCCCTCAGGAGGAGCTGGTTTAGTGGCCGATTGTAAGACCTTTGAGCAAATCCATGTTCAGGGACTGAGCGTTCTTACTGCCAATACGATCCAAACCGAAGATCAGTATTTTGCCACCAATTGGGTCGACCAAAAACTGATAGCCGAACAATTAACCGCATTGTTAAAACGTTATCCGGTTCGTTATTTCAAAATCGGATTGATTGAAAATGCAGAAGTTTTACTGGCTGTCCTAAACATTATTCATCAGCATTCAAAAAATCCGTTTGTTATTTGGGACCCGATCCTGAAACCAACGGCTGGCGGAGATTTGTCCATGGAACGTTTTTCAGAAAAACTGCCGGAACTATTGCCATTGATCAGTTGTATTACACCGAATCTACCTGAATACACGTTGCTTTTTGGCGATCAAAACCCTGAAACAGTAGCGGCTTCGGTAAAAATGCTTTACCTCAAAGGCGGGCATGCTTCCGTTCCGGGGAAAGATTTGCTGTTTGCTAACGGCAACTGTTATCCGTTCAATTCACGCAGCATTCATAAGATTGACAAGCATGGAACAGGTTGTGTATTGTCGGCTGCGCTTTTGGCTCATTTGGCGCTTGACTACCCATTGGTAAAAGCTTGTCTGAAATCAAAACGCTACATCGATTATTATTTGAATTCATCGGAAACGTTATTGGGCAATCATTCACGTTAAAAAAATCGTATTTTCATCGAAAGATTGTGCCGATGTCTGTAAACGTAAAACAACTTTCGAATCTGCTGTTTGCTTTTTCCTTTGTGTGTGCCTTGTTGATGCTTCTCAATAAAACCTACGGATACCGGGAACTGGTGCAGATCGCATTTTTGGTTTCGGGTGGAATTGCACTGATTCTTGGCCTGGTAACATCGCGCCAGGAAGCCTACAAGAATGATTTTAATGTGCTTTTTTGGATCGGAAGTTTGATTATGTACATCGGCTTTCTGATGAAAATGTACTATTTCCCCAATTCATCCTACATATTGATCGCCGGGATGGGTATTTCAGCTATTGCTAACTTTTACAATCCTTTTCAATCGGGTAAAGACCGCGAAGACGAGGAATTGCTGGATCAATAGTTGATATACAACCCTCTTTTTTTCCGGTAATCGATGATCGGTTGGTAAGGCCCGTATTTGTGTTGCACTTCCGAGAACGTATCATTGTAAGGTCCGAAAGGATAATCGATCGGTTTGGTTTTGATATCCGGATAATCCAATCCTTCTTTCGGCGGACGGACATGCTGTTCGCTATTTACATAAGCTGCTACGTCCAATGCATCTCTGTCGGAAAGTTTCATTTTTTGCCAATTAGCCTGATCGTGTGGCATGTTTGCTTTGATAAACTGGGCAGCCTTAATCACTCTGTACAAACTCGATCCCGGCTGGTAAGAGTCTTTCCCCCACAATGGTGGATATTCATACGTGATGTTGTTGGCAAACATTTTACCTTCTCCGTTTTCGCCATGACAGCGCACACATTCTTGTTTATAAACTTCCTTCCCGTGATTCACATCTAACTGAAAATCAGGCAATTTCAACTCAACTCCTTTATCGCCTTCTACCCGACCATTCACCGGGATTCCTTCTCCCAACCATTTGATGTAGGAAATAATCGCGTTCATTTCCCGTGAATCGAGTGGCATTGGAATACCATTGTGCGGACGTTCAATGCAATTATTTACGCGTTCGGCCAGGCTTAAAATACGGTTCTCGCGCGCACGGTATTGCGGATAACGACCGTGTGTACTCAGAAAATTCAATCCGTAAGGACGTGTTCCGGCATCGAGGTGACAATTGGTACAGTTCATTTTATTGCCGAGATACCTTCCTTTCGTACCGTTTGGTCCGAGGTAATAAGCAGTGTTTTTCACCAAATCTCTTCCGTAGCGCACCAGTTCACCGAATTCGTCGTTCGGAATAGCAGAAGTATCCGGAGCCAGGTAAACCAATGTATCTTCTGGTTCTTCCGGTTCTTCTATTGGTGTCACTTTTTCAACCGCATCCGGATCGCATGAAACCGCTAAAACCGTTACCCCGAAAAGCAATATCACCAGTAAATAAGAGAATCGAAAAACGGCCATTTGTCCAACAAATAAATTTCTGTACTTTGGTTCTAAAATTAAGTAAAAGGAAGGAATGTTTACGCCCTGTTTCCGTATAATCGGTTTGTTTTTTTTGAGTCTTTTTTGCACAACAGCAACCATCGCACAATTATCACCTGCCGACAATGCTCATCTGAATTATTCTTCCGTATGCTTTGAATTCCCATGGGTTGAGAAGGTGGTAAATTATGAATTAATCCTGACAGAAAAAAGTTCGGGAATCAAAACTGTCTTTGTCACAAAAGCCAACAAACAGATCGTAAATGAACTTGTTTTCGGTGAAAGTTATTTGTGGAAAATTGTTGGGAAAGACAGTCGAAAAAAGGAGATTTACAATTCGGGGGAACATTTTTTCAGCATAGCTGAGCATTTCAAAACGGGCAAAAAATACGTGCGATTCAAAGAGATCACGAACAACCCGCTTACGCGCGGAAATGAATTGTTGATTCTCGATTATTCAGGACTGATTATCAATCACAACGAAGAAATTGTATGGTATCTACCCGACCTTCCGATGATAACTACCAACACCGGATTACGCGATTTGAAACTCACTGATGACGGAACATTTCTGGCGATTATCGATTCGAATGCCTACGAATTTGATTTAACCGGAAAAGTTTTGTGGAAAGCTCCCAACGATGGCAAAGTTTCACACCAAGGGAAAGAAGATTACCACCACGACATCCAAAAATTGCCTTCGGGAAATTACATGGTATTGGGAAATGAGAAACAGCGTCGTGTATTGGCTGGAGAAAAAGACACTTCACGTTATGAAATCGGGACAATTATTGAATACGATCCGTCGGGGAAAGTAGTGTGGGAATGGCATGCAAAAGATTTTTTCACGGATGATTTATTGAAATTGCGCCGAAAAGAGGATGGGAAGTTCAATTTAGCCACGCATCTCAACGCTTTCAATGTTTCGGGCAATACGATTTACGCAGGATTCAGAGATGCCAATTGGGTACTGAAAATAGACAAAGAGTCGAAAAAAGTAACGGAGATTTATGGTGGTCACGATTCGGGATTGCCTAATCATTACGGAAAAGAATTGTTTCGTTTACAACATGACGCAACGGTTTTGAATAACGGATCAATGGCTGTGATCAATAATGATTCGATCAAGGATCCGGCGGTGGTATCGAGCCTAGTGGTTTTTTCGTTGGGACAAAATAACGTTCCAAAAGGACAGGAAATCTTTCGTTTTAAGTTTGATTATGACAGCCTGTGCAATGGCAAAAGCCTGAAACTGGGTAATGTGGAGGAACTAAGCAATGGGAATTATCTAGTAAATATGGGTGGCATTCACCGCGTTTTTGAAGTGACACCCAAAGGAGAAATAACATGGGATATTTTTGTAGAAAAACTGGATACGTTTAAACGCGTCTGGCGATTTTATCCGCAATACAGAGTGGCAGTTAAGAGTTCACTCTATCCGAATGAATTCACAACCAAATGGACTCCAAAAAAAGGAAAAGGCGAGCAATTGACTGGTGCGATCTCTCTGTTTAATATCGGATCAGAGACGAACAGTTATGTGGTCTTTGTTCAATTAGAGAACGGTGCATATGTTCCTTTGACCGAGATTCCTGCGGTTGAATCGGGAAAATCGCGCACATCGGTGGTTACAATTCCGAAAGAATACCTGAATACAACTGGGACGGCTCTGTTGAAAGTGCAGGCAAAGGGGAAGAGTGTGTTTCGGGAGGTTGTAGTTAAGTGATTTTGATGTTGGATTTGTTTCCCGCAGAACTCGCAGATGAGCGCAGACAATGGGTAATGAAAGTGTTATTTACCACAGAACCCGCAGATGAACACAGACAATGGATAATGAAAGTGCTATTTCTCGCAGAAGAGCGCAGACGCAGATTAGACAAATGTGGTTCGACATTGATCCACTAACAGGTGTTTCCCGCAGAAAAAACAAATTCGACTTAGAGCCCTAATACTTTTCTGAAAATTCCCTTTTGGATATTGCTTTCGTTGAAATTAACCAACAATCCTAATTTGACTCCGGTGAGTTTCATATAGGTAAGTAACTGTTTATGGTGAACAGGCATGATATACTCGATTGATTTTAATTCAATGATCACTTTACCTTCAACAAGCAAGTCTATTCTATAACCGCAATCCAGTCTAACATCTTTATAAACGAGCGGTAAAGCCAATTGCTTTTTTACTTTTAATCCGGCATTTAGCAACTCAAAATAGAGCGCAGATTCATACGCACTTTCTAACAATCCGGGACCTAATTCTTTGTACACGTCAAACACTGCCCCTCTTACAATATAAGAGATTTCATTTTCTGTCATTTATTGAATATAACAAAAAAGATCGTTTGAAAAAAGTGGATTTTAGTTCAATTCAGAAATAAATTAGAAAAACGCAGTAATTATTCACACCATGCTCCGCGAAAGTCTGCGGGTTCTGCGGGAAACACCTCCTCTACGTTTCAAAATTCGCTTTCAAACTCAAATCCAAGCTCTTGAAACTATGTGTAAGCGCGCCCACTGAAATAAAATCAACACCAGTTTCGGCAAATGATCTCAGGGTTTCTTTGGTAATGCCACCTGACGCTTCTGTTTCAAAACGACCGCCAATAAGCTGAACGGCTTCGCGCAACAACTCAGGAGTAAAATTATCCAGCATGATCCGGTCCACTTTTCCGATGGCCAATACCTGCTCCAATTCATCGAGGTTTCGCACTTCTATTTCCACTTTCAGGACTTTTCCGGTAGCTTTAAGATATTCCTGTGTTCGTTGGATCGCTTGCTGAATTCCACCCGCAAAATCAACGTGATTGTCTTTGAGCATGATCATATCGTACAACGCAAACCGGTGATTGACTCCGCCGCCTATACGAACCGCCCATTTTTCCATGTAGCGAATGCCGGGAGTTGTTTTGCGCGTGTCTAACAGCCGGGTTGATGTTCCGTCCAATAACTTCACCAATTGGTTTGTCACCGTGGCAATACCGCTCATGCGCTGCATAAAATTGAGCAAGGTCCGCTCGACAGCCAGAATCGATTGTGCTTTTCCGCGAATATAAAACGCTATTTGTCCGGGAGTAACCGCGTCGCCATCATGCAACAGTTCTTCAAATTGCAACGAAGGATCATGCGTTTCGCAAACCAATCGCGCAAGATCAACACCGGCCAAAATGCCCGTGTCTTTTACGAGCAATTTCGCTTCGCCCATGGCATCAGCAGGAATGCAGGCCAATGACGAATGATCACCGTCGCCGATATCTTCTTGTAAAGCTGTTTGAATGATGGAATGTATCATGCTTCAAAAGTACAGAATCCTTTCAAAGCGACATTCGGATTAGGTTTTTTCTATGGCAATGCTTTCTATTTTGAACTCACTGCCGCTCTTTTTCCACTTGATGGTAACCCGGTAATTCTCTGATTTGGAAACATAAGCACCAATGGCAAAACAACCATCGTCGGTTTCTTTTCCTTTGAAGGTAAACTTGAACGATGACGCCGGTTTTTTACCGAAAAACTCTTTCAAAACCTGTTCTGCCTGTATTTGAGAATATACACCTTCCTTCTCGACAACATTCACGATCATGCGCTCTTTTCCATAACCGACAATCTTACTGGCATCGCCTGAAGCAAACGCCGATTCAATTGAAGCATAAGGAATGGCCTCTGATCCAATGTTTAAATTGAACATTAATATCGATAAAAGTGTATATATAAGTCCCATATCTTTTTGTTTTTCGTAAAAGCATAAGCAAAAACGATGCCTAAAATTAACTCTTTTTATAAATCAGGAGATTATTCTACTTTATTTATAGAATATCAATCCGGGGAATTTATGACAGTCACAACAAAATGATCGTGTAAATAGCCATTTTCAGCTCATTTCGTCCTGCTTTTTACAAATGGTTATCTTTGATCCATGCAATTGAAAATTTTGTGTATCGGCAAAACGGGGAAATCGTTTCTTGAAGCGGGCGAACAGGAATACCTGAAGCGTTTGTCGAATTACATTTCAGTGGAAATGCTCGTACTGCCCGATATCAAAAATGCAAAAAGCCTGAGTGAACAGCAGATCAAACAAAAAGAAGGACAACAATTTTTGGAAAAAATAGGGCCGAAAGAAACCGTGATTTTGCTGGATGAACGCGGAAAACAATACGATTCGGTGGCTTTTTCGAATTTCCTGCAAGAGCAATTCAATCGCGGAGGGAAACAAGTTTATTTCCTGATTGGTGGACCTTATGGATTCAGTGATGAAATTTATGAGCGGGCAAACGGACAGCTTTCTCTTTCCAAAATGACCTTTTCACACCAGATGATCCGGTTATTTTTTATGGAACAATTGTACCGCGCGATGACCATTCTCAAAGGAGAACCTTATCATCACCGATAAACCATTATTGGATTATTTCCGGCAATGGATCTCAATCCGTTTGCAGTAACGATCCTCTTCCGGATAACGGTCGAGATAAGGCAATTTTCCGGATTGATGCAATGTCTGAATGAAATCGGATAGGTCCAATTCCTTTTCAATGGTTGTAAAACCTGCATGCTGATGCAACTGCACCCATTCCGACTGTCGCAATCTGTTCACAAAATTACTTCTGTTCCAGGTCATCGCGTTCCAGACCCATTTCGGGTATTTCAAACAGTTGAATAACAAACTTTCGTCCACGCCATAGCTGAAATGATCACCGAGGTCAACCAGATGAACAACCTGTCCGCCTTTCTTCAACAATCGATACGTTTCATTCACTGTTGTTTCCGGATAGCGAATGTGTTCATAGACTGTATGGCTTAGGATCACATCAAAGGTCTCGTCTTCAAACGGCAGTTTTGCGCCGTCGTAAATATGATAATCGAGCCCAAGATCGGCCACCAGTTTCGGATCGAGGTACTGATCAATATCTGCAATGGTCATGATTGCTCCTTCCTGCATTAAACGCTCAGCCACCTGATGGGTTTGGCCCGGTCCTAATTCCAGAATTCTTTTTCCCGCCGGATCCATGTACTTTTTATACAATTGAATCACATCTTCCACGGTTTCCAACTTTTCATTCAGGCCGGTAACATGTGAACGTTGGGCCTTTTTTCTGATCGCCGGAAGCTTGATCAATTGATTTTTAAGTATTTCTTTTAAAACGTTCATACAGAGTAGTACTGTTTATAAAATTGATCCAACCCATCAATCATTTTCGCCAGTGCATAATCGGTTGTGACGACCTGATACGCTTTCTCAGCAATAGCATCTGCTTTTTCCTTATCAGTTAGAAGTGTTGCAATCATGCCTGCATATTGGTCTATATCAAATGGTTCTGCCAACAAGCCCGATTCCTGATGCACCAGTAATTCGGAAGGCGACGGTACATTGAACGCAACAATCGGTTTTCTCACGGACATCGCTTCGGCAATCACAATTCCGAATCCTTCCGAAACAGAAGGAATGAGCACCACGTCAGATGCCACCATATACGATCTTGGGTTCGGTTGAAAACCGGTAAATGTCACATGCTCCGCTAGTCCTTTTTGGGCAACCGATTCCCGGAGTTCGTTTTCCAGTTCGCCCCAGCCGACGATAACCAATTGGATCTCCGGAAATTGTTCTTTCAATAATTCCACCGCCGAAATAGCGAAACGATGGCCTTTAAATCCTGTCAACCGGCCAACAATGCACAATTGCGGATTTCCAAAACGGTAGCGTTCCTCAAAGGGAACAACGGGATCAAACTGAAAACCATAGTAGATCAGCTGAGTGGTTTCGGACCGGCAAATTCCCAATCCGGTATACAATTCCTGAAGTCCTTTTGAGATCACGAAAGACGCATTAACGCGCGATTCTGCGAAACGGGCAACACGCCAGTATTTATTTTTAACCTTGTGTTTCGGGTCGAAACCAAACTGATTGTTGTACCATTCTTCGTAACCATGTTTACCGGAAAGCAAGACCGTTTTGCGTGCAAAAAATCGTTTGGCAAGGCTCATGGTCAAATCGGCGTGCAGTAAATGCGAGTTAACGATGTCGTATTTCCGCATCAGTTTCCCCAATTTGGGAAGTGAAGTCATTAATTTGAAACCGGCAATCGGGAAAAGATGATACATGATATTTTCTTCCTGAAGCAATTGCTGAAAGCCAACAGTCTCCGATTCCACGGCGTACAAGATCAGGCAGTCAACCTCATGTCCGCGCTGTTTTAATCCGGGAATGGCGTTCAGAAGGAATTTTTCGCTTCCCGCTACACCACGTACGTATGTTACCTGCAGGATTTTCATAAACTGTTGATTAATTGTCTGTACCCATCAAACATCCGGTGATGGGAAAATTGTTCAACTGCTTTTTCGCGGGCCGCTTTCGCCAATTCCTGTCTGATGGCTGCGTTTTCAATCAGGTAATTCAGTTGTTCGCTCAACGCCTCCGGATTCGATTTAACGACCAACAAACCATCTTCATTATGCGTAATGAGGTTATTGATTCCCGGAATATCAGAGCCTATTACCGGAAGTCGGCATGACATAGCCTGCATGAGGGAAGTTGGCATTGTTTCTCCAAGCGAGGCATGCACGTAAATCGTTGTTTGATGAAGCAATAAAACCAATTCCTCTTCATTTAACAATCCGGGAAATTGGACCTGCTCCGTTAAGTCGTTTTCAGTAACATATGCTTCACAAGCCGCAAGCTGATCGCCCGAACCGGCAAGTATTAACCTTACAGATGGATTATTCAGCAGGTGAATTGCCCGGATAAGCGTGAGTTGATCTTTTTGGGAAGAAAAACGTCCGATCATGGAAATGATGATCCGGTTATCGTTTTCCGGTTGTGATACCGGTTGATAAACATCCACATCTATCCCGTTATTGATAACCTTCAACTTCGCCTCAAAGTGACTTCCATATCTGGCCGTATATTCCTGTTTATAATCGCGTGAAAGCACCACAATCTGGTCGGCATGTTTTGCACTCCAGCGCGAAAACTGATGCTCGATACGTCTTTTCATCGCATCGGGCGTATGTTCTACCACGATCAGTTTCGCATGATGTTTGCGGCAATAACGTGCAACCGGGAGAATCAGATTCGTACTATGCAGCAGAATTACTGCCGGTGTAGAGGAATACAATTGCCTGTAGACTTTTCGCCACGATTTCAAATCAAGGCCTCTGTTTTTCAGAATCGTTGCTGTGGAAACTCCGTATTTTTCTGCCAATGTAAGATAAGCGTCTCTGGTTGGTTCAATGCCATAAAACACGAGTGAATGCTCAAAATCATGTTGCACATCGGCTGAAATGAGGGAAAAAACCACACTTCCATGTCCTCCCAATCCGCTGTAGAGCACCTGGCAAAGTCGTTGTTGCAGTACCAAAGATTCTGTCATCGCTTACGAAGGGTTACACAGGTTACCTGAAAAGGTTTGAATGATTGCGGAATGTACGAAACAATGTGCTTCCACGATCGAAACTTATAAAAAGGCAATAGCGCTCTGAGCGTTGTTACCACCAACAGTGAAGGATTCCTGAACAGCATCTTTACAAAACTACTTCCTTCAATTGTCAGGATTTCGCCATTCACGAGTTCGCACGCAGGAAACAACGCTTCAATTACTTTGACATCCGGACGAAACATCGTATCAATCGGATCGTTGTGATACGGATAACGATGTGGAACGGTAATGATGATATATCCGGCCGGTTGCACTACGTCGACAAGTAAATCGCAAACCAATTGCGGGTTTTCAACGTGTTCGAGCAGATTGGAGCACAAAACGCCTTTTATTTCATGCGACTTCACCTGTTCCCTGAATTGATCATTCATGAGATCGCCGGCGAGATCAACACCTTCGTCCTGCTTCATATCCACGTGCAACACGCTTCCACCCTGTTGAACAAACGGCTGAAAAATATCGTTGTCAATAAATGGTTGTTCGACCGTTCTGAAATGCAAGGTCGAGCTTCCGACATTGAGCAAGGGTGACAATTCCGAAACCCGGGTGCTCAATTCGTGTGCAATCCATTTTGCTTCCTGTGCCAACATAATTAATCGGTTAATTGAGTAATTAATTCCACAAAAATGGTGGCCTGGTATTCGCGGGTATAGGTTTCTATTACGGCATCGTTTCCGTTATAGTTCAACGTGTTGGTCTGCTCCCATTCGGTATACCACAAACTGAGCTGATTGGCACAATCACGTGGCGTATCGGCAATTACTCCGGCATTGGTTTCAGCCAGTGTTTTTTCCAGAATGCCATGATCATTGGGTGCCAGCAAAATTGTTTTTTTTGCTCCCAGGTATTCGAAAATTTTCCCGGGATAAATTCCCCAGTAGGAAGGCCAAACGGGATAATAAACCACCTGCGCCTGTTGCAATTCTTTCACGGCTTCTTTCCGACCGGTAAATTCAGTTACAGTCAGGTATTCCTGCGGGAAAAGCGTTTCAATGTTAGCTCCCACCAACGGATTGACCTTCGCTCCCAGAAATTTAACCCGAATTCGTGCAGTTGGATGTTCTTTCAAAAAAAGTTCGAAACCACTGGCAAATGTTTGCAAATCCTGCTGTAAATGAAGGGTTCCCAAACACAAAACAGTGAATGTGTCAGTTGAAGTTGTGTCCGGATGTTGATTAAAGAGGTCTTTTTCGAAACCGTTTTTTACCAGTGTCACCGGAAGTTGCGGCAGTAAACCGTTCAAATAAGGAATGTAGGTTTCATTGCAAACAATCAGGTGACTGGCGCTACGCAACCATTTTTTCATGAATCGGTGCACGAAGAAAAAACGGGCTTTTGTCACCGAAGAAACCTGTGATTGATCTTTTAATTGCACATGGATATCCCAAAGATCTCTGAAATCGGCAACCCATGGAACATTATTTCGATGCGACAATTTCGCTGCTAGTTTCACACCATTGTTCGGATTACAGGTCACGAGGATCAACGAAAACGATTCCTTTTTCAGAAGTTCATTTGCCGTATGGTAATAATTGGAAACCACATCGCGGTCAATCTCAATCTGGCCAAATACCGAACCCATCCATTCAGCAAATACGCGAATGATTCGTGATTTTGCGAACACTCGCCATTGCGTCAGCTTATGGAGAAATGTTGATTTGTAAGGCGTGGAAATCACCCGAATGCCATCGCGAAGTTCCTCTTTTACAGGAGATTTATCTTCTCCGAGGAGTTCATTCCAATTGTTTTCGGTGCCTTTCCAGTGACGGGTTAACACGACAGGTTCATAACCAGCAGCTTTCAACGCCAGCGCCCACGATTTAGGTCGGTGCGATGCAATCACATTACACGGATCGTAAAAATGAGCTATGATGAGTATTTTTTTACCGCTCATTTCCGTATTGTTTGAGGAAAACGGTCGCGATGTAATTTCTCCACGCACTTGGCCCCGGTTTATAACCGTTCGCTTTTAGCTGTGCAATAACCTCATCGTGCTGAATGAGAATTTTCTTCCATTTATCTTCCGGCGGTTCGTAGCCTATTTTATCAATGCGGTTCACGATCGGTTCCGGCACAATTCCACTAATAGCGCGACGTAACACCTGCTTGGTCATTCCGTTATTGTACAATTGTTCGTCGGGCAGACTCATGGTGTATTCCACCAGCTCGTGGTTCAGAAAAGGAAGACGTACTTCGAGTGAAAATGCCATCGATGTACGATCTGCGTAAGCCAGCAATTCCTGCAAGCGGTGCATGGTTTCGTATTTCAGTCGCTGTTTGAAATTGCGTGCGTTGTAGAAAACACCTTTCGGATGATTGACCAGCATTAGCGCCGGATGTGCCCACAACATTTTCCCCAACGGATATTGTTCACCGTATAATTGCTTGTAGCCTTTTCTCGCTTTGCGGAAACGGCCAAAATTGAACCGGAATAAATGCTGCATCAACAGAAAATTCTTCATGATCGGATATCCCGAAAGGTATTCATCGGCGCCCTGACCATCGAGTAACACGGTCACGCCATTGGCTTTTGCCATTTTCATCACATACCACCAGGCGCATTGCGAAGGCGAACCAAACGGATATTCATGGTGATAGACCATCTGTTCTATATCGGAGAGAATTTCTTTCGGATCGGGATACACTTCGTGGTGTTCGGTGTGGGCAAAATCGCTCACAATGTGCATCCATTTCCCTTCATCTTTCGGACCATCAAAACGGGCGGAGAAGGTTTTTTGAACTGCATTTTCTCCCAATTCACGGCGCATGAAGCAAACTATGGAAGAAGAATCCAATCCACCGGATAAACTGGAACCAACTGGCACATCGCTTCTCAGACGACGTTGCAAACCAGCTGTAAATAATTCCCTGAAACGATCGGCATAGGCCTGGTCGTTTTCCAACACCGTTTTCCGCGAAAGATCAATATCGAAATAAGGATGAATACTCAGATTACCTTCTTTTACAATCAGGTAATGGGAATGCTGCAACTTCACTACATTCTCAAAAAAAGTTTCTGTTCCGCGTTCAATGATATAGCGGTTCAGAAAATCCTGTAAAATGGGTTGAGAAATGCGCTGCGGCACATTACCTGCAAACAGGGCTTTCATTTCGGACGCAAATACAAACTGTTCGCCATCCCAGTAATAATGAAACGGCTTTTCACCAAAACGATCACGTGCACAGAACAATTCTTGTCGTTCTTCATCCCAAACAGCAAACGCAAACATGCCATCGAGTTCATCGAGGCAGCGCTCGCGTTTCAGGTGGAACAAGGTTAATAATACTTCCGTATCGGTTTCCGTATGAAAGGTTTGACCTTCCTGTATCAATCCAGCTTTAAGCTCTTTGTAATTATAAATTTCACCGTTGAAGGTGATCGAATATCTTCCGTCAAGGGAATGCATTGGCTGCGCGCCTGCATCCGTAAGATCAATAATAGATAAACGTCTGTGTGCCAGCCCGATGTTTCCACCTGCGTTGACCCATTGTCCTTCTCCGTCGGGTCCACGGTGCACAATGGCATCTGTCATACGTTTCAAACGTTCAACAGTCACCAAACTGCGGTTGGTAGAAAAAACACCTGCTATTCCACACATAGTCTGTTCTCCCTAATTTTTATTGTCCGACAACATCCGGATGAGTTTGTTACGTACCCGTTTGGAAAAACGTGCCCACGCTGATTGTCGGTTATTTGTTCTGATTTCGTGAATGATTTGCTGATGAGTTTCACCGCTGATCAATTGCTTTTCGAGTAGATAATCGCTTAGTAACAACGCAAAACCAACGTGACCGTACAATTCTGCAATCGCGATCAGCTTGACGCCTTGTACCGTATCGATTACCTGATTTGTATGAATAACATCTTTGAAATAAAGCGATTCGGAAATCACTGCCTGCGGCTTGGAATGAAGTTGTTCTGCCGATTTATAATCCCAGGCACCAATAGCGGTTTCATGCGGATAAAAACCATGCTCATGCAGCAACTCATCGGTTTTAAAAAGCAATTGCTGTCCTTTGTGGGCCTCTATCACCCATGATTCGATGACCAACGCCACCGTTTTGGATTGCAATGACTGCAACGCTCCCGAAAGTGCTTCGTGCTCGCAACCGTGAATATCGAGTTTAATAAAATCGGGGAAAGGCAAGCCTTCCTGAGAAAACAATGCGTCGATTGACGAAGCTTCCACCTGTACAACTTGTTTGGTTGTTCTGGCTGGTTCACCAATGATGTCGATAAAACGCTTTGCCAAATCAATATTGGGTGGATATACCGAAGAAACAGAAGGTTCGTTTGCGATGTGAATGGCAATCGTATCTTCATTTTTCCAAATGGCTTTATTGAAGACAACTTCCTGTTCGCTTTTTGTGACCGGAGCTCCGGCATCGGGTTCCACTTTTACGACAGTAAGCATCGAAGCATCAACCTGATCAAACGGTGCAAACAATGAGCCGCGGGCACCGCCGTCGATGAGTACGATTTTTGATCCGTTGAGTAATTCTCTGCATATCTTTGAATGAACGAACCGATTCATACCTCTCTTTTCTTTTTGGAAAATAAAGTTAACACTATATTGATTTCTTTTCGAAAGGCGACCAAAGAATAAACTAAAAAAACAAGCAGCGGAAGCAGGTTGATCAACGAGCGATAACGTTGTTCGAAGTAATCATTGGTCAGATAAACGCCTATAAACGACAGAAATACCAGGATTGCCAGCAGGTGGTTTTTACTCAGTTGAAAGTGCTTTGGCTCCAGAATCCGCAGCTGTTTCCCCACAATGGCCGTCACCACAAACGAAGTGATCTTAATGATAATCGCTGATGCGCAAACACCAATCACGCCCCAAAGCGGAATGAGGATGAGATTGGCTGCAAGTCCAACCGACAAGCTAATGAACATAATTATCGGTAAATAGCGTGTTTTGTTATGGAACATCAACGGAACCACATACAACATGTAGTAAAGATGGGGCAACCATGTGAGTATCAGCAAAGGGATATAATCAAGCATTGCATGATAAGCAGTATTCTTAATGAAAAGCACCGTAAATGGCGAAATGATCGCTAACTCAGCTGTGATTGCAAATACAACTACGAAATGAAAAATCCGATTCAGGTTCCGTATCTCATTATCGTAAATCGGATCGTTTTCTGCCATTAGCTTATACAGTTTGGGCGAAATCGCATTAAACACGGCATATGTAAATACGGAAACCAATGAGGCAAGCAATAAACCGAAGTTGTATTCCCCTAGCTGTGTAAGAGAAAATCTCCGCTCAATCATCCATTGATCCAAACTGGACCCCATAAAAAGTATAACAAAATAAGGTATGAACGGAATTCCGTAATTGAGCATTTCTTTCAGATAAGTCCAACGAACAATTAGCTTCCGATTCCGGAAATACCAAACGATGTATAACAAGACTATTCCTGAAAATGCAATACTTCTCCCGAAAATATTACCATATGCACCTTTGTTTAACCAAACAACACCTATCAGAATACCGGAGACACTAAAAACCAACGTTACAATAGAGATCAGACTGTACATCTTCAGGTTCTCTTCATTGCGATAATAGGTCAAAATAACGGTATGAAGAATGGTAGAAAGTGCCAGGATAAATGTCACCACTCCATAATCGGTGAACTGGTAGCTGTTATTTTTAAATACTAAATGCAAAAAAGGATCACCTACAAATAACAGTATAACAAATAACACTACAGAAATCCCCAATACAGAAAGAAGAACAGTAGAATAATAGGCATGTAAGAGCTTGCCTTTCTTGTACACATTGAAATAATAACGCGCAAAAGCGGCATCGAGCCCTATGTTCATAAAAATCGCTACTAATCCCTGAAAAAGGGCAGAAATAGATAATAAGCCATACTCAGCTTTGGTGAGATAAGACGTTAATAAATTCACCATTACGAAATTCACCGCAGTAGGTAAAAACCCAAGTAAAATGTAGATCGTAGAGTTTTTTATCAGGTCTTTCATGTCCCGCCTAGTTCAATAAATGAGCTTTTAAACGTTCCAAGGCACGGCCGTCCATTTTGAAAAGGTATCGGTCGAGTAATGCTGATTTATTGGGTTGTTGTTGAGCGACCATGGCGCCTTCCAGATCAGCAGGTGTACATGCATGAAAAGGCACCAGTTTTACCGCACCGATTGCTTCTAAATCCTCCTGTATGTGTGAAAATTCGCCCAATGTGAACAAACATACGGTTTTATAATACGCCGCGGGTAAAATAAGCGTTGAATTGAAACCAAAGACACCTCTGGCTTCCAGGATCAGTCGCACGTTATCGCCTTCTTTTACGTATTCAATATTCGGATGCTGTACAAATTCTTCGTTGTGCCAGCTGTATGGATGTAGTTTGATCACCAGTCTGCATCCTTGTTGTAATGCAAAAGCATTCATTTTTTCGAGACAGGTATTTTCTTCTTCCTGCGTCATGAATCCCTGAGAATCCCATTCAGGCAAATACGTCAGCGGCGAATGAATGTACAGAAAGTAGTCTTCAGATTTGACCTTTTCTTCGGTATAAGCATCAAATTCCGGGTTCCCGATTTCTACATATTGATCTGGTTTCACACCATCACGAACAGTGAAAAACGAGGTGTTATAACGGGTAAAAACAACATATTCATCAGCTACCCGCAATGCCGATGGCAATAAACGCAAGGCTTCTATTTCGTAGTTTTTCCGGCGCAATAACCGCAACCGAAACAGGTACAAAAAAGCTCCGGGAAGCGTTCCGATGGAAAAGGAACGTAAATAAAATTTCAGCAAACGTAAATTCGTAGAACGGTCATTGGGTTTATTGTGCGACTTTTTGCCGGCAGCAAGTGCCTGTTGGGTTTGCAATTGCACATCCATGAGGTAATTCTCGTACGGCTGGAACATCCCGTGCTGAAATACAATCGTCGGAATGCCTTGTCTTTTACAAGCGGCATTGAGCGCAGTGGAAGGAATGCCTTCGGTGCTCATGAAAATCACTTTGTCCGGTTTTACACGGTCAATGATTGCTTTTGCCGATGAAAAATCGAGCCAGTAATGTGTCGGGAAATCTGTGTGATTCTCTTCATTATCCGGTTTCTCCAAATAATGCAGCAACTCGAAACGGAACGCATCTTTCAGCTGGTTAAACGCATCCACCCAGCCTTTGCGATGATAACCCCAAACCAATAGTATGCGTGGCTTATCAGATTCCATAGGTTGAATTCAGCAATACCCGCCTTCCGGCTTTCAGCGGCGTTCCTTTGTGCAAACCTCTGAAATCGGCAATGATCAACGTTCCGGCTTTTCCGGTACAAACCACTTCTTTGCAATCAAGGTGGCGACGTAATTCGCGTACTTCCTGCGGATGAAAATGGCCGTAAGCTCCGTTTTCGCCATCGCGTTCGTATTCCAAATCCTTTTTACGCCGGCCTTTAAACGCTTTGTGTGTGCGGGTCAGGAACGTAAAAGGTGCATTTTCCTGTTCAACATCCGTCAGGTAAAGGAAAAACTTGAAGCGCATACGCCAATCGTCAAAGTGATAGGTATCGGCCTGCTGAATTTCATTCACATTATCGCGCAATTCAGCTTCACGTCGGTACGAATAGGCCCGCGGATCAATGTATGCTTTTGCGATTTCATCAAACACCGGATGCTTGAAAAAAGCATGTGTTTCTTTCGCCCATTCATCCACAAATGAAATACGAATCAGTTGTTCGTGATTGTATTGAAAGGAACCTTCAAACGTTCCGTCTTTTACCTTGTTGAAATAACTATCAAGTTCAGCCAGCATGGTGTCACATGCCTCTTTTGAGAAAAAATCAGGAATGACCACAATACCTTCCTTGTCCAGTTCTTTCAGGATTTCTCCATGTTGCGGATGATCAAGGTTTTGTTTCAACGATTTAATCTGGCGGGCATACTGAATCCGGAAATACCACTTGCTGCGGTTAAATCCGATGGACTCAGTCATTCTGCGAATGGCCTTTTTCATGGTTGCTGATGAATTAATTGCAAAGACAAGGGAGTTCCTTTCTCTGTATCGTTTGTGATCGTTTTTCCCAGAACTGCTTGGTAATACATTGGATGCAACCCAAATCCGGGGCGAATGGAACGCACATTTTCGGGCGTGAATACATCGCCGGCTTTCATGTCTTCTACCACGTAAAGTGAACGGGAAAAACCTCGTCCGCTTCGCTGTTTCTCGGTCAGACTATAATCTACTTTCCCCACCGCCAGAGAAGCATCCCGGACAGCCTGCACCATTTCAGTGAACTCCTGTTCGTTGAGCGAAAAGGAAGCGTCAGGGCCACCCAACGAGCGATCGAGGATAAAATGTTTTTCAATAATAGCCGCTCCGAAAGCTGTTGCCACAATAGGAACAGTGCTTCCCAACGTGTGATCTGAAAGACCGGAAACGACTTTAAAACGGGTTTTCAGGTCTTGTACCATGCACATGTTAACTTCCCCGATGGGAGCAGGATAACCGGAAGTGCATTTGAGCAGCGCCAACTGATTATTTCCTTGTCTGCGACACGCATCAAGGGCCAGTTCTATGTCTTTTTCTTCGGCGATTCCGGTTGAAATAATGACTGGTTTTCCTTTGGAAGCAACGTATTCGATGAGTGGAATATCCGTGATTTCAAACGACGCAATTTTATAAGCAGGATTTCCTAATGATTCCAGTAAATCAACTGCTGTGCGGTCAAACGGCGACGAAAAACACACCAATCCTTCAGCGCGAGCTGCGGCAAATAATGCTTCGTGCCATTCCCAAGGTGTATAGGCTTCCTGGTATAATTCGTACAACAATCTGCCATCCCAAATGGTTCCTTGCTTGATGCAAAAATCTTCTTTGGTGGAATTGAGCGTCATGGTATCAGCCGTGTAGGTCTGTAATTTAATGGCGTCTGCTCCTGCCCTTTTTGCGGCTTTGATCGTTTCAAGCGCTACATCAAGGCTACCGTTGTGATTGGCGGATAATTCGGCAATGATAAAAACGGGTTGGTTTTCACCGATCACCACACCATCAATATGTATCTGTTCTGCCATCTAAATCGTCCGTTTGAAAGTGACAATACTTTCCGTTTCTGTTTTTTCAAAATTAAGCTTTTCAAAGCTTTTAAGCGAAGGAATATTGGAATTTATAACCTGTCCGGTAATTTCATTAAACGAAAACGGCAGATCAACGAGCAATTGCTCAATTCCAGCGTTTAACAGCCATGTGCCCAGTCCTTTTCCCTGAAAAGCCGGGTCTAATAAATAGCTGATTACGGCGGAATCCTTTACCTTGTCAAAGCGAATGGAACCAATTACCGAGTCACCTTGTCGCGCAATGTAATACTGACAGTCTGCACTCAATAACTTCTCCTGAAACCAGGCTTGATGCTCATTCCAAACAATTGGTTCACGGGAAAAGGAATAGGTTCGCAAACCGGAATCGGCGGCCCATTTGAAGGTTTGTTCCGCATCTTCAGGAAGTGCTTCTGTAAGGAAAGTTGCATCAGGATTCCCCAATTGCGTGAACAGATTCCGGATTCGTTCCGGAGCAAAACCATCAATAATGCCTGTGGTACTTGTTGAAGCTGTTCCAACCTTGTTCAATGCATCACGCAGAGCTGTTTGATTAAAATCCTGCGCATCCACAAAACAATTCAATGCGCGGTATTGTGCATACAACTGTTGCTGATTGGCAACGTAATAGCCTGAAATAATGGTCCTATTCAACGCGATTGCTTCCAACAACATTCCACTGCAAGGCACAATCGCATAACGGCTTTTTTCCATTAATCCGATCATTTCGGCTTCAGGAACGTCTTTGTAAATGGTTACTTCCGGGTGTTGATCAGCCAACAGTTGCAATTGCTCTGTCACCTGAAAACTGCTACCAATAACCACAGTAACCGATTGAAAAAGGCCTTGTTCCAACACTTCATTCAGTGTTGTGATCGTCAGGTTTTTCACATCGGAACCACCAAAGCAGATAAAAACCGATTTGGAATCTCCGCCGGAGTGATTTAATCTGGCTTTTTGCTGATAAGCGTTACGTAACAGCATAAAACCCGGCCCCAAAGCATGTATGCCTCCGGGAGCTATTTGCAGCAACGCCGGATCATTTCCAGGCGCATGATTGATCAAACAATCCGCGAGGTATTTGCCCGATGGTGCGTCATCAATCATGCATAAAACAGCCTGCTTTGCTTTGATATTCTGCTGATAGGTGAGGTCAAATTCATAACCATCCAACACTACCAGACTTCCCGTTGAAAGAACTTCCAAAAATGCTGTTTCATTGGGTAATGCATGAAAAAAGAAACCTTCTTTTCGCAATGTGTCTTCCATTCCAGCCGGAAAAGTGAGGCTGTAAAAATGACATTCGAAACACTGTCGCAGCATTTGGGCCAGCGCAATACAACGAATGTAATGCCCATGCCCTATTTGTGCATTTCCGTCAACGCGAATGTGGATTGTCTTTTTCATTTCACCGGTTTCTTAATCAATTAAGCGAATCAGTTGAAATGCTTCTGCATAATCGGTACCGATAGCGACTCCCCAACGCTGAGACTGAATCTTCAATGCTTCGGGTGAGCGCGGATGCGGATAGGCTTTGCGTTCAAATTCGTAACACTCCATTCCGTTGATTTTTGCTTCAATGTGTCGCTGTTCGACTTTGCAGAAAATAGTAGGCAGGAAATGCCGCGGATCAGACGGTGAACGCCATTCCGTGCCGGAAGGTGTTTCAAAAGTTACAATCATTTTTACGCTTTCCTCTTTCATCGGACGACAAGCTGTCATCACGGCTTCAAATGTCCGCTGATGATCAATGTTTACATCGCCACCATGATGAGTGAAAATCACATCCGGTTGAAATTCGCGTTTCTCGTGTTCAATGACTTTTATAATGTCCAGCAAATTAACGGAGTCAAACCGATTGTCGGGAAAATCGTGAATACTTACCGTATGATAACCGATGTGTTTTTGTGCCGCATAGATATTACTGCGATGAATTTCGAGTTGTTTTTCCCACAATTTTGTGTCGCGGGTTTCAGCCCGGGAAGTAATTCCCTCGCCCAGAATCACCACATGCGTCACCATTCCGATATCGCTGTGAATGAACCGGTTCATGCTGGCTCCCAATCCAAGTAATTCGTCGTCGGGGTGAGCCACAACGATCATTACCCGTTTATTTCTTAGTAATTCTAACATGGGCGTTTATGGTATTGGTTAGCGGATCCAGTTCCGCGTCGGAAAATTCAAATTTCAGCGTATCCGTTTCTAAAAAAGCATTCGGATATCCTTCTCCGTCGAGCATTCGAATGTAATCATAGACTTGTCCGACAGACTCAAGTGGAGCCAGATTTCCATCCTGTGGTGTTCTTCTTTTGAACAAAACCGGTGTTCCTATCTGGGCTTCCGGCACCGGATTTTCCAGTAAAATGGAACTGATCATGTCGCGGATAACTCCAGAAGCTCTTTCCAGTATTTCTGTAGCTGTTCCGTGCAAATCCAATGGTTCTTTCAGGTAAACAGCTCCCGTATCGATGCCTTCTTCTACCTTGATTGCACTTATTTTGGTGGATGTATGTCCGCGCGTAATTAAGTTTTGTAGCGGACTTCCACCACGACCGTACGGAAGATCGGTCATGTGAAAAACAACGCATTCAAACTTTGAATAAATCTGTTCCGGAATTAAATACGACCAATGTGGGATGAAAATTTTATCAGGATTGATTCGCTCTATTTCGGCCAGATTAAAATCATCCTTGCGGTCAATCAGGTTCCAGGAACTATCAGGAAACGTTGTCTTTAGTTCCGCGAACAATTGCCGATGCACGTTTTTTTCCGAAAGTAGAATGTAAGTTCCCATACGCAAGCTAAGTTACTGTTTTATAGCCTTACCGGTTTGCCAATTGCTTCCAAAGCCCTTTTAATATCAAGCGGTGTAAATTGGGTAAAGTGAAAAATACTTGCTGCTGCTACCGCTCCGCAATTGGTTTGCGAAAACAGTTCTGTAAAATGAGCAGGTTCGCCACCGCCGCCAGCCACCACAATGGGCAATTTACAGGATTTCTCGGCCAGTTTCACCAGTTCGATATCAAATCCCTGCATCATGCCGTCACGATCCACAGAAGTAAGAACAATTTCACCGGCACCTTTTTCGCTCATGAGCGCTATAAATTCATCTACCCGAATCGGACTTTTTTCAGTCGTGTAGATACGATAAACGCCGGTTTCATCCAGGTAAGCGTCTACAGCTACCGAAATGCATTGCGCGCCAAAAAAATCAGCTGCTTTGCGCACAAAATCAGGATCGTTTAAGGCCGCTGTTTTAATGATCACTTTATCGGCGCCGGCTTTCAGCAAGTCCTGAATATCTTCAATGGTGTCAATTCCACCTCCAATTCCCACAGGCATGAAACATTCGCGGATCACATCACTGACAATTTTCAGGTTCAGTTTGCGCTTTTGTTTACTGGCAAAAATATCGAGGAAGAGCAATTCATCAACGCCACGACTGTTGTACACGCGCGCTGCCTGAACAGGATTCCCCACCATTCTGGGTTGCTGGAATTGCTTTGTTTTCACCAAACCAAAACCATTAAAGGTCAATACCGGTATGATGCGGACCTTAAGCATGTTTATTGAAAAATTGCTTCAGCATTGCGAGTCCGGCATCCTGACTTTTTTCGGGATGGAACTGCGCTGCAAAAATGTTATCCTGTTCGATGGCTGCCACATACGTTTTGCCATAATCAACGGTTGCCAGAATCACGTTCGGATCTGCGGCATCAAAGTGATAACTATGAATGAAATAACAATCGATTTTATCGTGCTGGATGATTTCTGACTCACGCGTTCGCTCAACGGTGTTCCAGCCTAGATGTGGAATCCGAAGCTCATCATCTTCCATTTTGCGAACGGTCCCGGCTACCCAGCCCAAACCTTCGCACGTATGCGGTTCTGTTCCGGTGGTGGCCAATAATTGCATCCCGAGGCAAATGCCAAGAAATGGTTTTTTATGATCCATCACTTGTTGATGAAGCACGTCGACCAATCCCGATTCATGCAGGTTGTGCATTCCTTGAGTAAAGGCCCCAACTCCAGGTAAAATAAGTGATGTAGCGTCCTGAATAACCACTTTGTCGTTGGAAACAACCGAATCAATGTTGAGAAAACGCAGCGCCTTTTGCACAGAAGCTACATTTCCCATTCCATAATCGATTATGACCGCGCCCATATATAGAGCCTGTTTAAATTTCCCATTTTAATTCGATTCTGCATCTTTTCGGCTACAAATTCGTTGCATTTTTTCGCCTTAATCATTCCATTATGCCTGCAAAATGCGCCTCTTTTCGCTCGAAAATACGCAATAATCAATCTCAAAGAAGAATTTTAAACAGGCTCTTAGTGTATTTCGAAATTGCGGATCAGGTTTCCGTCTGCATCGCGTTCAAATTCTCCATTGTCATTTTGGGCAAAAATCACCGGATTTGTGTACGAATCAATCACCTCATCAATGGCTTCTTTGGTCATTCCCGAATAGGCAATGAACGATTCTACGGCATAATGCGGGTATTTTCCGTCGTATTTTTCGACCAGTCCAATAGCCTCTTCACGCGAAATACGCTTATTGCGAATGTCCAATGCTGCATGGTCGGAAGCACGGCCGAAACCATATTTTACATATTTCAGGTAATCGTGCAGGCCGACCAGTTTTTCGTCGAGGTTTTCGTAATTGGTATAGGTACCTTCAATTGGACCGTCTTCTTTGATGCGAAAACCTTGTTGTTTCACGATTTCCAATTGCTTGCGTGCATCCCAGAAAAAATAATGCCCCAGAAAAACACCTGTTACTCCAACGCGGTCTATATCTTCGTCGGAAGGATAAAAATACGGTGTCAATTCTTTTTCGGTAATGCCGTCAACACCGATCATATCCTGAATGCGGTTTCCGAGCAATCCACCGAATTCTTCCAACCACTTGCGGTTGAGCACGCGGTTTTTGACTGAATCAAGGCTTGGGCCGCCGTATTCCTGCTGCGGATTTTCGCCCCAGATAATGAGCGGAATATTGAATTTAACAGCCATCAGCACCGGAATGGTGAAAATACCGATATGGTTGGGCCACATTTCATCGCCTACGCGTTTGAAACTTTCCACTACCATTTTGCGGTACACATCACTGTTTTTCTTGAAATGGATCACGTCCATGCCCATTTCAGAAAGATTATCGAGATTTTGCTGACCAAGTTCGGTAACCGCAGTGGTTTCAAAACACACGCACAACGGATTTAATCCGCAAACGTATTTCATGAAATATGCTTGGTACGTACTGTCTTTTCCGCCACTTACCGGCACGATACAATCGTATCCGACAGCGCCGTTTTTAATGCGGTAATGTTCCACAATTTCATGAAAGTCAGCTTCGCGCTGTTTCCAATCGATGCCAACATGTTTTTCCTCTGCAGCTTCGCAGGCAGAACAAACGCCTTCGTCGTTAAACGTCAAATCCGGTTTCGTTTCCGGATACACACATTTCTTACAATATCTAATTTCCATGTTCATGGGCAATCACTTTTTTTCAAGGAGAAACCAGGTAATATCATCCTGCGGGAAAGCCGGATCTTTGCGGTAAGCAAAGCCATAATCCACCAGTTGCAGATCGCTGTATTTTTCGAGTAATTCACCCGCAAAATCGCGCTTAAATAAGCGTTCTTCGTGACCGCGGTAATTCAATGATACCGGTTGTGGATTGTAGTATTCGGCCACCAGAATATAGCGGGTAGATGCCTGGTATAATTTTTCATAAACCACCGGTAACATTTCCGGATTTATGTGAATCAATACGCCTTTGATGAGTGATAACTCGGCGTGTTCTGTAAAGTTACTGTCGAAAATAGAACCGTGAAGCACATTGGCATCACCAATGATTCCCTTCAACTCTGTAGCCGCCTGTTCATTGATCTCGATACCCGTTAATTGCATGTCGGGATAGAGTAAACGAAGCGCTTTGAGGTTCATACCGATGTTGGCGCCAAATTCAAGACAAGACGCCACTTTCCCCGCGCGTTGTAATGCTTTGGAGAAAAAATGGAGATTGGAAGCCAATAACTGATCCCCCTGATTACGTCCTATATAGTCATTTCCAAATTCGTTTGCCCAGAATGCTTCCTGAGCCGTCTTATATTCCTGCATAACTTATTCTAATCTGCTTTTGTACTTCAATTCGGCCAATTTCCAGTCGGTTGGTGTATCAATATCCTGCACTTCCATTTCAGAAAGCACAACCATACCGCTGTTCGATGTAAATATACTATCTTTTAGTTTGTCGGGTCTCAACCAGTACCACTGACCTGCGTCGTGATAAACAGGTTTCAAATCCTGGGTTCTCGTCGTTTTATTCTCCGGCCAGATCATACTTGCTTTCTGGTCCTGCAATTCAAAACCCCGCCAGATCGGATGACCATAAGCAACGGAAGCAAAAACAGTATCAAATTGCTGTTGCTCCAATACGCGTAATCCTTCAGTCAGGTGGGCAACGGTCATCAACGGAGCTGTGGGATAAATGCAGCAAACCACATCGAACACACGATCGTTTTGGCTGTACCGTTCCAGCACTTCTTCAATTACGTGTAATGTTGTGGCGTGATCATCAGAATTGGAAGCACTGCGAAAAAAGGGAACTACAGCACCTGCTTGAGTAGCAATTTCAGCGATTTTTTCATCGTCGGTCGACACCATTACTTCGTCAAACAAACCGGAGTCAATTGCCGTTTGAATCACATACATGATCATTGGTTTCCCCAAAAAGGGTTGAATATTTTTATGCGGAATGCGTTTGCTTCCACCTCTGGCAGGGATGATGGCCAACTTACGCATACCAGGATTTAATTGTTTGAATGACAAATTGCTGCTCCTCTTCTGTCAACGTTGGATACATGGGCAAACTAATGCAATGCTGATAATACGTTTCCGCAGCTGGTAGTGTTTTTTGTCCGCCTTTTTTATTGCTGTAATACGGCATCAAATGACAGGGAATGTAATGGATTTGAGCATAAATTCCTTTTGTTCGGAGGAAATTGTACAAACCAAGCCGGTCCGCAACTTCGAGGATGTATAAATGATACCCATGTCCTTCCACGGAACCACTTTGTCCAAGAACAAACGATTCATCGGTAAAAGCAGCAGCATATCGCGCGGCAATGGCCCGACGTTTTTCCATACCTTCATCGGCACGCGCCAATTGTGACCGCCCCAACGCCGCCTGAAAATCGGTCAACCGGTAATTGTACCCCAATTCCTGCATTTCCATGTACCAAAGCGGAAAATCGTTTTCGCCACCAATAGTTGCAGGTGTGTGCTGAAAACGGCCGGTATCGCGCGTAATACCATGTGAACGCAATAAGCACATGCGGTCGTACAATGTCTTATCATTTGTTGTAATCATTCCACCTTCACCGGCCGCAATATGCTTCACGGGGTGAAAAGAAAAGATGGAACATTCGGCAAAAAACCCGTTACCTGCATGTTGTTTTGTTCCTTTTGAATCGGAAAAATAAGCTCCCGGAGCATGGCAGGCATCTTCAATGATCCACAAACCAAATTCATCGGCCAGTTGGCGCAACGCCTCCATGTCAACCATTCTTCCGGCAAATTGTACGGGTATAATGCCTTTAATATTTTTATCGGCAAGCAATTGCTCACGCAATGTTGTTAAGTCCAACAAATAAGTTGCAGGATCGATATCTGAGAAGATAACTTCGCCACCACAGTATTCCACGCAATTGGCACTGGCTGCAAACGTAATGGGAGTGGTGATTACTTTCTGACCGGCTTCGACACCAAGCGCCATCGCTGCCAGATGCAATGCTGCCGTTCCATTGGCAACTGCAACTGCATATTTCGAACCTGTGTAAGTGGCAAATGCGGTTTCAAATTGTTGAATTTCGGGCCCCTGGGTCAGGTAATCGGCACGCAATACGCGCACCACTGCCTCAATATCAGCATCCGTTATATGTTGTTTTCCATAAGGAATGGCTTTCATGATCCTTACAATTGAAATTCGGCGTCGATGTGTTCGCGAATCAATTTCCGCAAGCTTGCCACGGTTTCCCAATCAGTATTTTCTGCCGAGTTGTAGCAAAATCCTGCAGCTACTTTTTTGGCACCGAAACTATTGATGTAATCTGCCAATTCCCAATTGGGAACGGGCGGTAGAATGGAATAATAAGTTCCCAGATCGTAGGTAAAAAAGGAGTCGGAAGAAGTGATCATTTCCTCGTGAATTTTCTCACCCGGACGAATCCCGACAATACGGTGTTCACACTCAGGACCAACTGCTTCGGCAACATCGGTGATTTTATAAGAAGGAATTTTCGGCACAAATACTTCGCCACCCCAGGCATGTTCCAGCGCATGAAAAACCATGTCAACTCCCTGATCCAATGAGATATTGAAGCGTGTCATAGTTGGATCAGTAATCGGCAATACGCCTTCTTTTCGTTTTTTCAGGAAAAAAGGAATCACAGATCCGTTAGAGCCCATTACGTTACCATAACGCACCACTGAAAACCGGATATTGCGTTTTCCTTTGATGTTATTGGCGGCTATAAACAATTTGTCGGAAGCCAGTTTGGTTGCGCCGTATAAATTGATCGGGGCAGCCGCTTTATCTGTTGAGAGCGCCACAACGCGTGTTACCTGGCTCGCCAATGCTGCTTCGATTACATTTTCAGCACCATTGATATTGGTTTTCACCGCTTCCATCGGGTTGTATTCGGCAATCGGAACGTGTTTCATCGCAGCTGCATGAATCACATAATCAATGCCCTCGAATGCCCGGATCAAGCGATCTTTATCGCGTACATCGCCAATAAAAAAACGGATCGACGGATAACTGGCCTCGGGATAATCCTGCGCCATTTCAAATTGCTTTTGCTCATCGCGCGAAAGTACTACCACGCGTCTCACATCAGGCCACCGTTCGTAAATACGTTTAATTAGTTGCTTACCAAGAGAACCTGTGCCACCGGTAATAAGGATAGATTTATCCGTTAGATCCATTGAATTGTTTTTGTAGTTGTCGCTGTAACGAATAGCTAAGTTAAAAAATTAATCAGTCTGTGTCGTATCAACCGGTTTTACATTCCTGAATTTCAGGATCAGGAAAGCCAGTATGAGTAAGAAAAGTCCCAGCATTGGTAATTTATAGCGCACCAACGCCCCGAAATTATAACTGTTCATACCTACCGCTACGCCAAAGATGATGCAGTACAAAAATGCACCGAAAAGAAAGGTGGAACGGAACAATTCGCGCCAGAGTTTCCATCTTGCCAGATACAATACCCAAATGACAAGTCCCAGGAATAGAATTCCTTCCAAACTACTGAGGATCATGAATACGTTATGTACTTCCCAGGGGTAAGGGCGAAACAACGTAACTACCAACGCGCGCGGCGAAGCAACCATAATACCAACTGGTGTGTATTCAATTTCACCAATGTCGTAGTAAGATCCTCCGAGTGTTTTGTGCCATGACTGAAATCCATTGGCGTGTGTTTCCAGCGTTTCGGCCTTGTATTTATCCGATGAATCGACAATGGTAACCGAAACAAAATAAGCACCTGTGGCCACAAAGCCAATTAACACCGGTACGGAAACGTATTTGATGATTTTCGATTTTATACTCCTGGAAAACCACAAATACAAGGACACGAAAAACCACGGAAGCATGCAAATAAGAATGTATGCTTTCAGCATGTAAAGTATGTAGGACATAATCGACAGTAATACCAGCTGAAAGATCAGTGATCCTTCTCTGTGGAGGATTTTATAAAAAGCCAATGCCCAAATGGAGACGGCAAATAAGGTGTAAGTGTCTTTCAATAAGCCACCGCCCCAGAAAATAGTTGATGGAACCAAAAACGCAATAGCGAACGACCATTTGTAGTTGTTGTTCAGTAAACGATTGCAGAGTTTGAACAATTGCCAGCCGCCGATGAGTGAAATAATGGACGTGAAAAACGTAATTCCCAGGTAAGAATTGGCCGTTACCAACCCGAAAGGAGAAGTCATGCGCACCATAAACCATCCTTCTGCCTGACCGGCAAAACTGAATTCCCGCATGGCATAAGCAACATTTGGGGCACTTCCAGATCCATCCGAAGCCAGCATCATCTGTAAATACTGCGAAGTATCCGTCATGAACGTGTTGTTCAGTTTCACGATATCGTAGTAATACCTGAACGAATCACCGAATTTGTAATAGTAGATATAAACACAGGCAAAGGCCAGTCCGCCGAATACTTTGATGATAAATGCCCGGAATAAAAATTTGGAAAACGGCCGTGAAGAAAGTTTGCTGTAGATATAAGTAAAGAAACCGACCACAAGGACTAAAAACGACCATTGTATCCAGTCAAATATGGTAGGCTGGATTAACATAACTTACACAAGGATTGTTTTCGTTTTCAAGGATTTCACTTGTTTATCAAAAGCCAAACAAAGGTAGCAGATTCGATGAGGAAATAGCTATGATCGTCTAAATAACGTTGCTCCAAAAGAAGAACTTTATCAAAACCCGCGCACAAACTCCTGTTAAACGATTCTGTTTTTAGTACTTTCGGCCTTTCTATTTTTGAATTTATGCAACTCATTTTCGCTTCGGCAAACGCACACAAAATCACGGAAATACGTCAGTTATTACCCGCAGGTTACGAATTGCTTTCATTGGCCGACGTCGGTTTTCACGATGATATTCCCGAAACGGCTGCAACTATTGAAGGAAACGCTCGCCTAAAAGCGCAATTCCTGGCCGATAAAGGAATGGTTGCCTGTTTTGCCGATGATACCGGTTTGGTAACTTCGGGACTGAATGGCGAACCGGGCGTTTATTCGGCTCGTTATGCCGGTGAAGCCAAAAATGCCGACGACAATATGGATTTGGTGCTTTCAAAATTGGATGGAAATCCGGATCGGAGTGCTTATTTCATTACCGTAATCGCCTTATGGATCGGTGGCGAAATGCATGTTTTCAGAGGTCGCGTTGACGGGACAATTCTCACCGAAAAACGTGGAACACAAGGTTTCGGGTACGATCCCATTTTTCAACCCATCGGTTATTCAAAAACGTTTGCAGAAATGACCAGCGAAGAGAAAAATGCGCTTAGTCACCGAGGTCGGGCGTTACAACAAATGATGGCGTTTTTGAAAAATCAATTCAACTGAGTTCATAGGCAAGTCCCGAATTTCGCTACATAAATAGAACTATTCTACACATTAAGTATTATTCAAAAAACGTATACCCGCCGCAGCTATCTTGGACACATAACTTAAATCCAGGATTATGAAAACAAAACTATTCTTGATTGCGGCAATCGCCTGTACAATTTCAATCAACGCTCAGGTACACGAATGGACCAAAGGCATTATCGGAGCTGGAAACACAGCCATTCACGGTAATAAAACATATGCAGAACCTTCCGGGAACGCCATTTATACGTATGGAGAACATTCCGATTTTGACTCGGAAAACTCCGTTACATTAGATCCTGACGGCATCGCCCAGGAATTAACCGGCGAATTTGCTTCCTCGTATTATTTGATTAAAATGACACCGGAAGGACAATTGGTCTGGGCGCAGACTTTCTCTTCTTCTTCTTACGTATTCATTCAGGATATCAGTACTGATGCTGCGGGCAACTGTTATATTGTTGGCGTTTTCCTTGGAACAATGGATGTAGACTATAGTTCAAACAATTATACACTTACGACCAATACAGACCTGACTTCATTTATTGTAAAATTAACTGCCGACGGTGAGTTTTTATGGGCACAACAATACGACAAAATGGCCATTACTACTATCGCCATCAGGAGTAATGCTCTTTTTTGCGCGGGTTATTTTATTAATCAATGTGATTTTGACAACAGCGCTTCTTCTTCTGTTCAATATACTTCTCAGGGAGGAAGTGATTGTTTTGTCATGAGATTGAACACTGAAGGAGAACACCAATGGGTCAAAATACTTGAATCATCCGGCAATACCGAATACATTACCGATATTTCAACAACTCCAACCGGAATGCTAAATATTACCGGTAACTTTCAGAATTCGGTTGATTTTAATCCCGACGCCGGAATAACTACGTTAACCGCAGTTGGAGAAGTGGACATTTTCATTTTGCAACTTAGCGCAACAGGCGAATTTCAATGGGCACAAAGTGTTGGCTCCCCAATCGTTGATGCTCCTACCTCTTTAAACACAGCCTCAACAGGTGCTATTTACATCACAGGCATTAAAGCCCAGTCAACCAACATTGAGCCGTATGAAGACATCCTTATTTTTAAATTCTCTGATCTGGGAAACTTATTGTGGTCCAAAACGCTTGGTGGAAATGATATGGATCAGGCAATTTCGTCGGCCCTTGATGAAAATGAAAACCTTTATGTAACTGGTGACTTTAGTTCTGCGAATCTTGATTTTGATCCCGGTATCGGTGAAGCATATCAGGATATTGACCCGACTCTCGGTAGCATTGGTTATATATTAAAACTCACATCAGATGGTGATTTCGTTTGGGTAACTTCACTAAACGGCACTAATAATTCCATTTGGAGCGCAAGCTATAGTAATGGCGCTTTATATACCACCGGATCTTTTATTGATTCAATTGATATGGCTCCTGGTATCCCTTTTTATCAACTGGATGGAAACACACAAAACTATAACAGCTATTTATGCAAACTGGATGTAACCCAAACATTGGATATTCCTAATCTTGAAACGCAGGATTTGCCATTCAAATTATATCCCAATCCATCTCATTCAGTTGTCTACGCGCAGTTGGAACCGGGCAGTATTGTTACCGTTTATGACCTCGCCGGGGAAGTGTTGATGCATCAAAACAGTCAGCAGGAACCAATCCCATTGAATATTGAAGCTTTAGCTTCAGGTACGTACCTTGTTGAAGTATTTCAAAATGGCCAAAAATCGGTTCAAAAACTAGTAAAAGAGTAAACCAAACCACTTGGTTCACTTCAAAACAGCAGCCGGAAATTTCATAATTTTGAAACTCTTTCGGTTGCTGTTTAACTTTACGGAAATCACAAACCACATTGATTTCGCGCATTTGAGTTGACAATCCACTCGCAAGTGATTACATTTGCGCGCAAGCAGAATTGATACTCAAAAAAATAAGCAACATGTCTAAAATTAAAGTAGCAAACCCTATCGTAGAATTGGATGGCGACGAAATGACGCGCATCATTTGGAAGTTCATCAAGGATAAACTCATTCTTCCTTACCTGGATGTTGATATCAAGTATTACGACCTTGGCATCGAGAAAAGAGATGAAACGAATGACCAGATCACGATAGACGCTGCTGAAGCGATTAAACAATATCAGGTGGGTATCAAATGTGCTACCATTACGCCGGATGAGCAACGCGTTCAGGAATTCAACCTGAAATCGATGTGGAAATCGCCAAACGGAACCATCCGTAATATTTTGGACGGAACTGTTTTCCGTGAGCCGATCGTGATGCAGAATGTACCGCGTTTGGTTACAAACTGGACTGCTCCTATCATCGTTGGACGTCACGCATTTGGCGATCAATACCGTGCTACGGATGCCGTTTTCAAAGGAAAAGGGAAATTGACAATGACCTTCACGCCGGAAGACGGTGGTGAAGTACAAAACTTCGAAGTTTACAATTTCAAAGGCGATGGCGTTGGTATGGCGATGTACAACACCGACGAATCGATTGAAGGATTTGCACGCAGCTGTTTCAACATGGCGTTGACCAAAAAATGGCCGCTGTACCTTTCTACCAAGAATACGATTCTGAAAAAATACGACGGTCGTTTCAAAGATATTTTCGAAACCATTTTCCAAAATGAGTTCAAAGCGCAATTTGATGCTGCCGGAATTACCTACGAACACCGTTTGATCGATGACATGGTGGCTTCTGCCTTGAAATGGCATGGAAACTTTGTGTGGGCTTGTAAAAATTACGATGGTGATGTTCAATCAGACACTGTTGCTCAAGGATTTGGTTCACTTGGTTTGATGACTTCTGTTTTGATTACTCCTGACGGAAAAATCATGGAAGCCGAAGCTGCTCACGGTACGGTAACACGTCACTACCGCGATCACCAGGCTGGTAAGAAAACATCTACCAACCCGATCGCTTCCATCTTTGCATGGACACGTGGTTTGGCTTTCCGCGGGAAACTGGATGGCAACCAGGAATTGATTGATTTCTGCGAAACATTGGAGCGCGTTTGTATCGAAACCGTTGAATCTGGTATTATGACCAAAGATTTGGCTGTTTGTGTACACGGTAACAAAGTAAATCACGGTGATCACTATGTGTATACCGAAGAATTTTTAGATGCATTGGATAAAGGATTGATCGCTAAAATGGCGTAATCGTTTTTCAGCTATATTTAAGGAAAGGTACCGAATTCGGCGCCTTTTTTTGTTTCCCACCAAAAATATTTTGTTGTACCCGCCGACGGCAGGTACATTGTTTTGTCTCCCACGAATGCACAAATTTCAGCTCGCCTAACGGACTCGCTTTTTAAATATTGGATATAATAATTACGCATGTAATCGTTAAACACATCACTTAGCGCGTCCGTTAGGCGCGCAAAAAATTCGTGCATTCGTGGGAATCCTTTTGCCCTTCTCATCAGCCATAGCTGGTGAGAAATATTTCGTGGGTTCTGCTCATTTCACTACCTTCGTGCAAACGCATTTTCGATGAATCGTCTGATTAGCCTTTTATTGATCACCTTGAGTTTCTCTTCATTCGGACAGAACTTTCTGGATAAACATGTAGGTACCTATCGCGGGCAGTTGTATTTCTGTTTTCCAAAGCATGTTGATTCGGTAGAATTTGAATTGACGCTGGCTTCAACCGGAAAACCTGATTGCTGGAAGCAGACGATTCACTTTCTCTATCCTGAAAAAAACGCAAACGATAAGATCGAATATAACATTCGGAAAGATTCATTGTTCAATGACGACCTACATTTTCTGCGTGAGGAAAAAGACGGAATTGTTACTACAGAAACCCGAATCGGGAATACTTTTTATACCAACTATATTGACGACCACATGTCCTTTGATGTTCAAACGACATTTGAAGGCAGTTATGTCGATTACCAACTCAACGGATATTCCGGCCCTATGGGTGAGGAAAGCACCAGTAAACCGGACGGAGAAAACCCTCAGCGATCAGTGTATTCTTTTCCGCTCATGGTGGTTCAAAAGGCCCGTTTATACAAGCAAAAAACAGAATGAAATTCCACCTGATTCTTCTTCTTTCTTTTATTTGTGCGTTGGTCGGTTGCAGGACCATCGAACCGATTGCACCTTTGATGACCGAACAGAGAGCTCCGTTTCCGGAACAACCGGTTTCGACCATCGTGTTGCCCGTTTCGGTAGATATAAGTAGCTACTACAAACTAGCCGACGAACAGGTCGATTACAAATTTGACGGCGGCGAACAACATTGCAGCGGCGTTTCTTATAGTTATCATTTTGAACGCGATCCGATGAAATTGACCGTCAATGACAGCACGGTCGACATCAATGTTTCTGGAAAATACCGCCTTAAACTGAACTACTGCCCTGATTGCGCAACACTGTTTTCAGATGAACCACATTGCATCATTCCCCGTCTTTATTTCAGCTGTGGTTACGGTGAACCGATGCGACGCATGAAATTGCAGTACCGCTCGGAATTTGAACTTACCAGCGATTACGGGATTCGCACCACCACAAAACTTACCGAGCTAAAAGCCATTGATCCGTGCGAAGTCAGCTTCATCGAGTATGATATTACCGATGAATTGATCAAAGAAGTCAAAAAGGAGTTGGTGAAGCTGGCAACCGATATCGATAAACAAACCGCCGCTATTTCCTTTAAAAAAGAAGCTGCTGAATTGTGGGATCAGGCCGTAACCGCTATTGAAATTCCGGGCTACGGTTTTGTACAACTGCAACCGACTTCGCTTCAACTCACTACTCCAATCATTCGAAACAACATTCTCAGCACATCGCTGGTGATGGAAGCGAAACCACGGTTTTTCACCAACAAACCTGAGGAACAAACCATACCACTTCCGCCGTTAAAGCTCACAGAATCTATTCCGAACGACACATTAAAACTCACCGCAGATTTGCACTTGCGCTACGATTCGCTTTCCATCATCATGAACCGATATGTCAGCGGCACCAAACTGCTCATTAAAAAAAGGGAGATCATTCTCGACAGCGTCCATATTGCAGGAGCCAACAATCAGCAACTGATCTTTAAAGTCGGTTTTTCCGGAGACAAAAAAGGAGTCTTGTACATTACTGGTAAACCTGCTTTCAATACACTCTTGCAACAAATTGAACTTACCGAAGTCGCTTTTGACATCGAAACCAAAAGTACCTTGCTCAAAACCGCTGAATGGCTATTTTCTGAGCGAATCCTGGAAGAAATCACCAAAAACAGTAAGCAAGACCTGAAGCCGCAATTGGATTTACTACTCAGTGAACTCAACAAGTCGCTCTATATCGAAAAAGAAGGATTTATTGTGACCGGAAAAATGGCCAGCCTGTTGGTAGACCAGATTTATCCCGAAACGGAACAACTGATCGTGCGCGTTTCCAGTAAAGGTACACTGAGTCTCAGCAATATCAGGAATTAACCATGTGCTTCGCCACCGCGGGGAAACAATTGTAAAGCGCTGTTTTTAACTCATCTTCCATCTCCAGCGAATCAATCGCCGCTTTCATGCAACGAAGCCATTCTTCACCCGCTTCAGCAGTAATCCGATGCGGAAGATGACGCATGCGCATACGCGGATGTCCATAAGCCGTTGTATACAACTGCGGACCACCCAAAAATTGGGTCAAAAAGGCTTCCTGCTTTTCTTTGACCGTTTCTTTGTCCGTCTGAAACAACGGACCGATTACCGGTGAGCTGAAAACCAGTTCATAAAATCGGTTCACCAGCAAATGCAGGCGCTCCTTTCCAATTCTCTCGTACAACGATTCCATCCGTTCAACTATTCTTTTCCGCCTTTTGTAACCGGCACGAATACCTCGTCAAAAAAACTGGCACAAAGTTAGTTAGGAAGCTGAAAGAATCATGCAGAATTGCCTGCTATTCTGGTAAAAACCGTATTTTTGTGCCCACGATGAAACTTTTGTTGCTCATTTCATTACTACTGGTTCAGTCTGTGGTCTTTTCTCAGGAAGAGGCTCAACAGACAATTTCCGATGCAATTTCGGATTGCGCAGGGGCATCCAACATTTTACAACCCGGAAGTTATTCATTGCAATTCACAGGTAAAGGCGGCGCTATCAAAGACTTAGCGGCTTATCCTTCTTTATCGAACGTTCAGGAAAAAAATTCGCTTTGGTGTTCATTCATCGCCCCTTACAATGGCCGCTTTACCCTTAAAGCCGATGCGACAATGGGACCTTTGCAAATGATCATTTTCGAAAATGAAACCAAAGACATCTGCGAAGACATTTACAAAGGAAAAGCGGAAATTCGCCGTTTGGTTTTGGGGAAAGACCAGCATGTTGGCCTGGATTTGGTAACATCAGACAATACACTCTATCCTATTGATATGATTGCGGGAAAACACATTATGTTGTGTTTTTTGAACATTCCCAAGGAAAAACCAACGCTTGAATTACATGTTACTTTTGAGCCTACCGACGGTGAAATGAAAGAACCGGGGCAAGGTGAAGAAAGTAAAATTGTCGATTTACGTAAACAACCCGGCGATCCTGCGCTCAATATCCTCATCCGCGATGTGGAAACCGGAAATCCTGTACTGGCCAATTTATCCATTACCGGAATCAAAGACATTCAGGCGCTTTACAGCGGTTCGGACTTCTACATTTCCGTTGATCGTTCCGGTAAAATTCAATTGAAAATTGATGCCGAAGGGTATTTCTTTGTCGATCGTGAAGAGCCCGTTTCGGCCAACTCGGATAACGAAATTGTGGTTTGGATGGAACCTTTAGGTGAAGGGAAAAGCATGCAGATCGACGAGATCGAGTTTGTTCCCGGCTCCAGTGAGTTCTTATCCACATCCGAAACGAAACTGAGACGTCTCAAAGATTTTCTTGCGCTCAATTCTGCCGTTAAGGTCGAAATTCAGGGTCATGTGCATGCAAGTGGAGAAAACACATTTGCCGGGCAAAAGTTATCCGAAGCACGCGCCAAACGCGTTGTCAATTATCTGGTTGAAAACGGAATTGACAAAGGCCGTTTGACATCCGTAGGTCTCGGAAATACCAAACCAATTTACCCCGACGCGAAGTTTGCTTACGAAGAACAGGCAAACAGACGTGTGGAAGTAAAGGTTTTGTAATCATTCCTCCTATTTTCTTTTTAATTCGTAATCGACTTTTCAGTTAGTTAATCAATAAAATATTTTGGTTTGTTTTTAGTTTAAAAAATCATCACTATCTTGTTCACCACAAAGACATTATAACTAGATTATTCACTCAAAACCAATAATATGTCTACTTACGAAAAAGCCTACGAGCACTTTACATCGGAGCTGAAAGAGATGGGATTCACCCATCATCCTGCATTATACCATGCCATTGCCAAACACCTCGGGCCATCCATTCACTCCGAAGATGCATCACTGGTTGCATGCGATCAGCCGAAAGAAATGGAAACGGTAAAACGCGAATTTTTAATCGGAAAACTGGGATTGGAAGATGGTCCGGCACTTGATACAGTTATTCAACAAGTTTGCGCAGCGTTAGGCGGATCCAATACCAACAAACACAGGGCTTCTTTTTATTACCTGCTGGTTGCGATCCTGCAAAAAGAGCATCTGTTCATTAATCTCAAAGATCATTTACCTGAAGAAGATTATCTTCAATAAAAAAATGCCTCCTGAAAACCGGGAGGCATTTTTGTTTTATCTAATTGTTCCGCTAAAAAGTTGGACTATTATATCATCTTATTTAACCGTTTCCAAGAATACCGAAGCCAAAACGGATTCATCTACCAACTCGGGAATTGTCACTTTTAATCTTGGCTCTTGTTCCATAGCACGTTTGATGGCGAAAATAGCGCCCTCATTACGCGCCCAGTTGCGTCGGGCTATTCCATTGTTCACATCCCAGTGTAACATCATTGTAAGGCGTCTGTGAGCGTCCTCAGAGCCGTCCAGAAGCATTCCGAAGCCACCGTTGATTACTTCGCCCCAACCAACACCACCGCCATTGTGAATGGAAACCCAGGTTGCACCGCGAAATGAATCGCCGATTACATTCTGGATTGCCATATCGGCAGTAAAACGTGAACCGTCATAAATATTGGAGGTTTCGCGGTAAGGGGAATCTGTTCCCGAGACATCGTGGTGGTCACGGCCAAGCACTACCGGACCTATTTTTCCGGCTGCGATTGCTTGATTGAAAGCTGCTGCGATTTTCATACGACCTTCTGCGTCCGCATACAGAATACGTGCTTGCGAACCTACTACAAGTTTGTTTTCCTGCGCACCTTTGATCCACTGAATATTGTCGGCCATTTGCTGCTGAATTTCAGCAGGACTGTTTTTCATCATTTCCTCCAGCACATCACAAGCGATCGTATCGGTAGCAACCAGATCTTCTGGCTTTCCTGAAGCGCATACCCATCTGAAAGGTCCGAAACCGTAATCAAAGCACATCGGTCCCATGATATCCTGTACATATGACGGGTATTTGAAATCGATTCCGTTATCCGCCATAATATCTGCACCGGCACGCGAAGCTTCCAATAAAAACGCATTTCCGTAATCAAAGAAATACGTTCCTTTTGCTGTGTGTTGATTGATCGCAGCCGCATGGCGAATCAATGTTGATTGTACTTTTTGTTTGAACAATTCGGGTTCTTCAGCCATTAACCGATTCGATTCTTCGAAGCTGATGTCCACCGGATAATAACCTCCGGCCCACGGATTGTGCAAGGATGTTTGGTCGGATCCCAAATCAATGTGAATTCCTTCCGTATCGAATTTCTCCCAAACGGAAACGATATTTCCTAAATAAGCAATCGAAACCACTTCCTTTTGCGTTTGTGCTTCGCGAACACGATTGACCAATTGGTCCAAATCTTCAATGATCTCATTCACCCAGCCCTGCTCGTGGCGAATGCGGGTGATTTTTGGATTTACTTCGGCACAAACAGTTACACAACCGGCAATTGTTCCTGCTTTCGGTTGCGCACCCGACATTCCGCCAAGGCCTGAGGTAACAAACAACGAACCTGCTGGTTCTTTCTTTATTTTCCGGAAACCATTCAACACCGTGATGGTGGTTCCGTGTACAATTCCCTGCGGACCAATATACATATATGATCCGGCGGTCATTTGGCCGTATTGGGTTACACCAAGCGCATTAAATTTCTCCCAATCATCCGGCTTCGAATAATTCGGGATCATCATTCCGTTGGTAACTACCACACGCGGTGCATCTTTGTGCGAAGGGAATAGCCCCATCGGATGTCCCGAATACATCACCAACGTTTGTTCGTCGGTCATTTCCGACAGATATTTCATGCACAAACGGTACTGAATCCAGTTTTGAAAAACGGCTCCGTTTCCACCGTAGGTGATCAATTCGTGCGGATGTTGTGCCACGGCGTGATCCAGATTGTTCTGAATCATCAGCATAATGGCTTTGGCTTGTTCCGATTTTCCTGGATAGTCCGAAATCGGTCGCGCATAAATACTATAATCAGGTCTGTAACGGTGCATGTAAATTCTTCCGACAGTTTCCAGTTCTTCCAAAAAGTCAACGATCAATTCGGAATGCTGTTCTTTCGGAAAATAGCGCAACGCGTTTTGAAGCGCCAGTTTCTTTTCTTCAGTCGATAGGATTTCCTTGCGCTTCGGGGCGTGATTTACCGCCGGATCAACCGCTTTTTTAGCTGGAATAACCGTTGGAATACCTTCTTGAATCGCTTGTTGGAATTCGGATACATGCATGATGAATAATTTTCCTCAAAATTAACACGAAATTCAGCTTCGGAAAGCCTTTCAACGAAAAATGAGTGCACAAAAAAGGCTGTCCGACTAAGTCGGACAGCCTTTTTCATAAGTTAATTATCGTTATCGGTTAACGTTCACTGTTCCCTGGTATACCAGTTTCTTGTCCGACAAAATATCTTTTGCTCGAATAACCCACGTGTACGAACCATTTTTCACAATTTCTCCGTGGTAGGTTCCATCCCACTCCGCATCAATATTGTGTGACTCCCAAACAACTTCTCCCCAACGGTTGAATACCATCACTTCAAAGTTATAACGGTCAACACCTTCCATGTGAATTTGCCATGTCTGGTTAAACTCATCACCGTCAGGCGTAAATGTATTCGGAACGTAAATCAACACCTCAGGCATTACCGGAATGGTTCTGATCGCCGTATCCTTACAACCCAAATAAGAGGTTGAGATTAGCGTTACGTCATAATATCCGGTGATTCCGTCAGGGAAGACAGTCACCATATCCGTATTGGTAGAAGCACCCGGAGTTCCGCCGTTTACTGACCATTCATAGGTGTCTGCACCAAACGAATAGTTTGTAAGCGTTACCACTGTATTGAACATTGTTACCGGGTCTGGACTCCATTTGAAATCAGCGATTGGTTTTGAATGTACATTCAGGTAATCAACGAATGTGGTTGAGTCAATACAACCATCAGGAGATGTTACGATCAATTGTACATCGTATACCCCGGCATAAAGCGCTTCAGGACTAATCAAATCTGTATTAAAGAACTCCTGCCCGTCACTGATTCTCCAGTAATTTGCTGCAGACATTGCCGGATCGGTTTGATTGGTCAATATAAACAATGCAGGCTCACATTTTACAGGCTCATCTACAGCAATCAACGGTATAGGTACCGGAAGTGCCGTGATTTGCGTATTGATCACAAATGGAGTTGACTCACAAGCATCATCCACAGTAACTGTATAAACAGTGGTTACCAACGGAGATTCAGTGATAGATGATGAAACGCCGTTTTGAACAAAACCTGTTGACCATGTATAGTTATACGGTTGACCGATTCCTCCGCTTCCGTTTACCGAAATGGTAGCAGGATAACCCGGACAAACAGATTGTGTTGGCGTAATTGTAGCACTAAGCGGCGGACGAACTGTAACATCAATGGTTGCAGGCAATGAAGCACAACCGTTTTGGTTTACCGCAACAACCGTATACGTAGTAGCTGCAAGTGGATTAACCGGTTGATTCGGCAACAATGAAGGCGAGTGCGACCAGTTGTAGGTATATGTTACACCACCAATAGCAGAAGCAACCAACGATGCCGTACCGTTTTGGCAAATAAGGGTATCGTTTGAAACACTTACAACAACCGGTGCAGGATCAATCACATTCACCAAAACGCATTTCTGACATCCGAGGGCATTTCGTGCACATACTGTGTAAGCACCTGCTGTGAAACCACCCTGCGTATTGGATGCGCCCCACGTTCCTCCGTTATTAAAGCTATACTCTGTTGCTCCAACTGAAGTAATTGTAATCTGACCATCAGCAAGACCGGCACAACTAGGACTGGTTTGCAATGCACTTGCCGACAATTCAGAAACCACTACGGTTAATGTATCACGGAATGTACCACAAACAGTACTTGTTTCACGCAGGATGAATTTATAAATCCCTGGTTGGTTTACCGTAACCGTTGGATTCATATTGCTGAAGTTAGGAGCAAAGTTTGCCGTTGCAGGAGGTGATAATCCCGGAGGAACAATTGCCTGCCAATTGGCTGAATTAGAAGCCGAACTTGGTACTCCATGCAACAATATAGGCGATCCCAAACAAACTGTTTGATCAGGACCTGCATTCGGTGTAGGAGGATTAACAACCGTGATAGTAAACGAAATCGTATCAATAAAGTAAGGTGTTCCCGGAACAGCAGCTTGTTCTATTTCTACCTGATAAGTAGTGGTAACAGCAGGTGTTACGGTTACGTTCGGTCCCCCATTCACGTTCGGTACGCCATTCGTCACCAACCATTCATAAGTGGGTGAAGGAAGTCCACCGTTGTTGATTACAACATTGGCCGAAGATCCAAGGCAAATAGTTTGGTTACCAGCAGCCGGATCACACGAAACAGTTGCTGTTCCAAAAAAATCAAGGTTAACATTCCCGCTTAAGCCGCTATAGTTTGACAAACACAATACAAATGATTGTCCGGCTGTAACAGCTAATGGCGCTTCATAGCTTGTCCATGATCCGCTTGGAGGAAGATTTCCCGCAGAAGACATACCGGTATTTCCATTACAGCTTCCGTTCCAGTTGCAAGCAACCGGAGGCAGGGTGTTTCCGTTGATTCCAGCACAGGCATTTCCGCCTACATTGGGCCACATAATCCAGTCAAAACATCCTGAGTTAGTTGGGTTCCCACTGGCATCAACACCAATCATCGACCATTCAAGTACCCCGCTACTCACTATATTAATTGTGATAAACGTAGAACTGGTTTCACCGCTTAGCAAACACCCTGAATTGCTCCCATTCGGGTTGCTGGAAGGGTTGGAAATACTTCCCGATGTAAAATCGACAATATTTGTTGCAGGGTTATTCGGCTCGATAGCAAAACTTGGAGTGGTACATCCCGGAACCGCATCAGTACAGTCGTTAGGCTGCGCCCAGGAAATAACCGTCAATAAGCTACAAAAAAGAAAAAGTAGTTGTGTTTTCATATCTAGTCGTTTTCGCAGTTAGTAAATGGGTAAGGATTTACTTGATCTACGCCATGCAAACCAACTTGAATACAAGTAGCCTGACCGGCATACTCACCAAGCCACGAAGAAAATTCAGCTTGTGTAAAAGAGGTTAACTCTTTGGTTAGTAGAAAAGCTCTTTTCGTAGACCAATCCAGACGGGCAACACTCACATAAGGGTTATTACGCAATGATTCTTCCAACGCACGAAAAGCAGTCTCATCATTCAGATCAAGCATGCACTGCGCAAAGTATTTCGGAGTCTGGCTGTTCTCTTGTGCATTCGAAGCAAATGACAGCCCCAAAAAACAAACAATAACAATCAAGTATTTCATAAGCAATGTGTATTCTTTAGCTGTTAAACGAGTATTAATGTAGAAGGTTGTCTACAAGATACAAGGTTTATCTCAGTATTAAGGCAAATTTACAGAATCTTCACATTGTGTTAAATAAAAATAGGAGGGCACTCTTGCCCTCCTATCCCTGTCAATTCTATGTTTCTTTAGATAAATCGGAATGATTTCCCCGGATAATAAGCTGTTTCCCCCAACTCTTCTTCTATACGTAAGAGCTGATTATACTTGGCCATACGATCGCTGCGTGAAGCCGAACCGGTTTTAATCTGTCCGCAATTTAAAGCTACCGCCAAATCGGCAATTGTATTATCCTCAGTTTCACCGCTACGGTGGCTCATTACGGATGTATAGCTGTTTCTTGTGGCTAATTGAACAGATTCAATTGTTTCCGTTAAAGAACCGATTTGATTTACTTTTACCAGGATTGAATTGGCAACTCCCTGCTCGATTCCCTGCGCCAAACGCTTGGTATTTGTTACGAATAGGTCATCTCCAACCAACTGTACTTTCGATCCTAATTGATCGGTTGCCATTTTCCAACCGTTCCAGTCATCTTCGGCCAGACCGTCTTCGATGGAAGCAATCGGGTATTTTTTGCACCAATCGGCCCAATAATCGACCATTTCAGCTGAAGTACGCGATTCACCGGTAGATTCGAACAAGTACAATCCTTTTTCGGCATTGTAAAATTCAGATGAAGCGGCATCCAATGCTACATATACATCATGTCCGGGTTTGAAACCGGCCTTTTCAATGGCCTGAATCACTACCTGAATAGCTTCTTCGTTGGAACCCAAATTTGGTGCAAAACCGCCTTCATCACCTACGTTTGTCGACATTCCCTGTGCTTTTAATACACTTTTCAGGTGGTGAAAAATCTCCGTTCCCCAACGCAATCCTTCCGAAAAAGAAGACGCTCCGAACGGCATCACCATAAATTCCTGGATATCGATTTTGTTATCCGCGTGTGAACCACCGTTTAAGATATTCATCATCGGAACGGGCATGGTTACCGCTCCAACTCCACCTACATATCGGTAAAGGCTTAAGCCTGCTTCCTGCGCTGCTGCTTTTGCCACCGCGAGTGAAACACCCAAAATAGCATTGGCACCCAATTTTGATTTGTTTTCGGTTCCATCCAGTTGAATGAGGTAGGTATCGATGGCTTTTTGATCGAACACGTCCATACCCATCAATTCTTCATTGATAATGGTATTGACATTTTCCACCGCTTTCAAGACACCTTTACCGAGGTAAAATTTGCTGTCACCGTCTCTCAATTCAACCACCTCGTGTACACCTGTTGATGCTCCGGAAGGAACAGCAGCTCTTCCGATAGCGCCGTTGATTGTGTGAACATCTACTTCTACGGTTGGATTACCGCGCGAATCCAAAATTTGTCTGCCGACAATACGTGCAATGTAACTCATCTTATTTCTGTTTCATATTAGTAACAAACTGATCGAATAAATACCTTGAATCGTGCGGACCGGCAGAAGCCTCAGGGTGATATTGCACCGAGAAAACGGGTTTTCCCTTTAAAGCGATTCCTGCAATTGTATGGTCGTTCAGATGCTGATGTGTTACGATGATTTCGTCATTGGCAGTCACACTCTCTTTAGTGATTACAAAACCGTGGTTCTGAGAAGTGATTTCGCCTTTACCTGTTAGCAGATTTTTTACCGGATGATTGATTCCACGGTGGCCGTTGAACATTTTTTCCGTTTGTAATCCCTGGCTTAAACCAAGAATCTGATGTCCTAAACAAATTCCGAAGACCGGCTTTTTGCTTTCCACGATTGTTTTTACCAAGGCTATTTCTTCCGGCATCGCAGATGGATCTCCAGGGCCGTTGGAAAGCATAAATCCGTCAGGATTAAACGCCAGCATTTCAGCCAATGGTGTTTTCATAGGGAACACGCGTACGAAACAACCGCGATCTGCCAAACAACGGGCAATATTTTGTTTTACGCCGAAATCAACCAAAGCTACACGATGTGGAGCATCCGGATTTCCGACTTCATAGGCTACTTTTGTGGCTACTTTTGATGAAAGCTCCAGTCCTTCCATACTTGGAATTTCCTTTACCTGTGCTTTCAACGCATTTTCATCAATATTTTCCGACGAAATGATGGCATTCATAGCACCCTTGTGACGAATATGGCGAACCAATGCACGGGTATCGATATCCGTGATTCCAACGCGTTCGTTTTTGATCAGGTAATCCTCCAAATTCGAATCACCGGAAGGGCGTGAATACACGTCAGCAAACTTTTTCGTTACCAGACCTGCTATTTTTACGGAACCGGATTCTTTTTCTTCGGCATGAACACCGTAGTTTCCGATATGAGAGTTGGTCATCACCAGGATTTGTCCGTAATACGACGGATCTGTGAATACTTCCTGATAACCCGTCATTCCTGTGTTAAAGGCTATTTCCCCCGTTGTTGTACCTATTTTTCCGGTTGCTATACCGTGAAAAACCGTTCCGTCTTCCAGAACAAGTACAGCAGGTTTACGTTCTTCCATGCTGTGATTTTTTTTGCAAAATTAGAATATTAAAATCAATCCTTACGCTTGTGTGCATAAAAAAAGGGTCTTGCCGATAAACGACAAGACCCTTTTTTCAATTATCATCGATCATTACTGATCATCTTTTTTTTCTTCTTCGTCGGCTGACGGTTCTTCCGTTGCTTCAGGAGCAGCTTCTTCAGCGACAACTTCTTCTACAACCGGTGTTTCTTCTACTACTTCAGCAACCGGAGTTTCCTCCACTACTTCTGCAACAGTTTCTTCAACAACTACTGCTTCAGGTGCAGCTTCTTCTGCTACTACTTCAGCAGCCGGAGCTGTTGTTGCTTTTGCAGTTGTAGCTGATCCACCACGACGTGAACGACGTGTAGTTGCTTTCTTCGTTGTATCGTTCAACATCAATTCGTTGAAGTCTACCAACTCGATCAAACACATTTCAGCGTTATCACCCAAACGGTAACCTGTACGGATAATACGAGTATATCCACCCGGACGGTCAGCAATTTTAGGAGCGATTGTGCGGAACAATTCCGTTACAGCTTCTTTACTTTTCAAGTAAGAAAAAGTTGTACGACGATTGTGAGTTGTATCGTCTTTTGATTTTGTAATAATCGGCTCTACATACACACGCAAAGCTTTTGCTTTCGCGATGGTTGTATTGATACGTTTGTGTTCGATTAACGAACAAGCCATATTAGACAACATAGCAGCTCTGTGTGCTGTTTGTCTACCGAGATGATTGAATTTTTTACCGTGTCTCATTTTTATAAATTTCGTAAGTAACGGTTAGCTGGAACTACTATCGCCTCATTCCAGCCACCTATCACGACATTATTAACTTTAATTGCGATACTAGTCTTTATCTAATTTGTACTTAGCTACGTTCATACCGAAGTTCAATCCTTTGGCATCAACAAGGTCTTCTAACTCAGTCAATGATTTCTTACCGAAGTTACGGAACTTCAATAAGTCATTTTTGTTGTAAGAAACCAAATCTCCAAGTGTTTCAACGTCTGCAGCTTTCAAACAATTAAGGGCACGTACGGAAAGATCCATATCTACCAGTTTTGTTTTCAACAATTGACGCATGTGCAATGAAGTTTCGTCAAACTCTTCTGTTTCAGATTTCACTTCGCTATCCAACGTGATACGCTCATCGGAGAACAACATAAAGTGATGAATCAGAATTTTAGCTGCTTCTTTCAATGCATCTTTCGGGTGAATCGAACCATCAGTCGTTACTTCAAGAACCAATTTCTCGTAATCTGTTTTTTGCTCAACACGATAGTTTTCGATCGTGTATTTCACATTAACGATAGGCGTAAAAATGGAGTCAATAAAGATTGTTCCGAATGGAGCATTTCCTGATTTATTTTCCTCAGCTGGCAAGTAACCTCTTCCTTTGACAATTGTCAATTCGATCTCTAATTTCACGGAAGATTCCATGTTACAGATCACCAAATCCGGATTCAATACCTGGAATGCAGATGTAAATTTACCAAGGTCACCAGCAGTCAATTTATCCTGACCAGAAATCGAAATCACAACTGATTCGTTGTCTGTTCCTTCGATTTGTTGCTTGAAACGAACTTGTTTTAAGTTCAAAACGATTTCGGTAACGTCTTCAACGACACCTTTCAACGTTGCGAACTCATGGTCTACACCTTCAATGCGCACTGAAGAAATGGCGTAACCTTCCAATGAAGAAAGCAAGATACGACGTAATGCGTTTCCTACAGTGATTCCATATCCTGGTTCAAGCGGGCGGAACTCAAATTGTCCTTTACGCTCGTCAGACTGGATCATAATTACCTTGTCAGGCTTTTGAAAATCTAAAATTGCCATTATCTATTCTTCTTTTTACTTGTTTCGCAGTTGTGCGGTCTGACGGATTGAAGAACGTCGGTCAAACCCTTTGGCTGCGATTCAATAGTTAATTATTACTTAGAGTATAATTCGACGATTAACTGTTCCTTGATATTTTCAGGGATCATTTCGCGGGATGGGATGCTCAATAACTTTCCAGCTTGTTGAGAAGGATTCCAATCCAACCAATCGTAACGCTTGTTTGAAGCTGTCAAAGAAGACGTAATTGCTTCCAACGATTTTGATTTTTCACGAACGCTAACCACATCACCGATACGCAATGTGTACGATGGGATGTTTACCACCTCTCCGTTCACTACGATGTGTTTGTGAGTTACCAATTGACGAGCTGCACGTCTTGTAGGTGCAATACCTAAACGGTAAACCGTATTATCCAATCGTGCTTCACACAATTGCAACAATACTTCACCGGTAATCCCTTTCATACGAGAAGCTTTCTCGAACAAGTTAGCGAATTGACGCTCTAAGATACCGTAGGTATATTTTGCTTTTTGTTTTTCAGCAAGTTGGACAGCGTACTCTGACTGCTTTCCACCTCTGCGTTTGTTCGGACCGTGTTGACCTGGGCCATACTGTCTTCTGTCTAATGCTTTGTCCGGGCCGAAAATCGGTTCGCGAAAACGACGTGCGATTTTGGTCTTAGGACCTGTATATCTTGCCATATTAAAGTTAAATTAAGGGGGATTATGAATTAAGGCTTTTCCTTCGATAACCTGGTTCCCCTTTTTGATTATTACAAATTAAACGCGACGTCTTTTTGGAGGACGACATCCATTGTGAGGTAACGGAGTCACATCAACGATTTCGATTACCTCGATACCGCTGTTATGAATGGAACGTATTGCTGATTCACGACCGCCACCTGGGCCTTTCACGAAAACTTTCACTCTACGTAATCCGAAGTCATGTGCTTCTTTAGAGGCGTCTTCTGCTGCAACCTGCGCTGCATAAGGCGTGTTCTTTTTAGATCCTCTGAAACCCATTTTTCCCGCTGATGACCAAGAAATAACTTGTCCAGCATTGTTAGTCAAAGAAATAATGATGTTGTTGAAGGTAGCTTGAACGTGCGCTTCACCCAATGCATCTACTTTGACTTTTTTGGTATTCTTCTTATTTGACTTTGCCATGTTAACTATTATTTAGCTGCTTTTTTCTTGTTAGCAACTGTTTTTCTCTTACCTTTTCTCGTACGAGAGTTGTTTTTCGTTCGTTGACCTCTCAACGGAAGACCTGCACGGTGACGAATTCCTCGTGTGCAACCGATATCCATTAAACGTTTGATGTTTAACTGAACTTCGGAGCGCAATTGTCCTTCAACCTTAATTTCAGCCAACCCTGTACGGATTAATGAAATCTGATCATCTGTCCAATCTTGAACTTTGATATTTTCATCAATACCATTAGAAGTTAAGACTTTTTTAGCCGTGCTACGACCAATTCCGTAGATGTAAGTCAATCCGATTACACCTCGTTTGTTTTTTGGTAGATCTATACCTGCAATACGTGCCATAATTTACCCTTGTCTTTGTTTAAGTTTAGGATTCTTCTTGTTAATCACGTAAACTCTTCCTTTTCGTTTAACGATCTTGCAATCTGCCGAACGTTTTTTTACTGAAGCTCTTACTTTCATGTTCCTATTTTTTATTCTGGTTTCCTTACTTGTAACGGAAGGAAATACGTCCTTTTGTTAAATCGTACGGTGACATCTCTACTTTCACACGATCTCCAGGAAGAATTTTGATGTAGAACATTCTCATTTTACCCGAAATGTGGGCTGTAATGATGTGTCCGTTTTCTAATTCTACCCGAAACATCGCATTTGATAATGCTTCGATGATCGTACCATCCTGTTCAATTGAGCTTTGCTTAGCCATAATCTAAAAACCTGATAATTCGTTAGCTGCTCTACGTCCGCGAACCCGCGTACCTTCCATCAAACCATCCATGTGACGGTTCAACAGGTAAGATTCAATTTGCTGAAGTGTATCCAATACAACTCCCACCATGATCAACAATGATGTTCCTCCAAAGAACATTTCAAATCCTGAGGTAATACCTGCAGCATGAGCAATGGATGGAAGGATCGCGATGATCGCCAGGAACAATGAACCCGGTAATGTAATACGCGACACCAATGTATCAATGAAGTTTGCTGTTTCTTCACCCGGACGAACACCTGGGATAAATCCACCGTTTCGTTTCAGGTCATCAGCCATTTTACGAGGGTTGATCATGATTGCCGTATAGAAATACGTAAACACAACGATCAACAATCCAAGTAATAGGTTGTACGTTAATCCGTAAATATCACTCAGGTTTGTCTGGAACCAGCTTGGTTTATCACCAGGAGCACCTCCACCACTAAAGATCATTACCGGAATGGTCATAATCGCTTGTGCAAAGATGATTGGCATTACACCTGAAGCGTTTACTTTCAATGGCAGGTAACTTCTTGCTCCCTGCGCATCTACTGCACGCGCTCCAACAACTCTTTTAGCTGTGTTGAGCGGAATTTTACGCACACCTTGCACAATCAGAATGGTTCCCACCACGATCAGCATAAACACTACTACTTCCAATACGATCAATAACGGTTGTCTCATTGCCACTTCCGAAAGGAAAGACTGAGGCAGACGCGCCAGGATACCTACTGTAATCAATAATGAAATACCGTTTCCGATTCCTTTGTCGGTAATACGTTCACCCAACCACACTGAGAACATGGAACCCGCTACCATTACGATAATGGATTGAGCCCACCACAGTGTGCCTGCATCAACAGGCAACGCACCTTTTTGACCGATGTACAATGTCAGGTAACTAGGTGCCTGAGCTGCACAAATAATGATGGTCAAAATACGGGTGTAGTTGTTGATCTGCTTACGACCTGATTCGCCTTCATTCTGCATTTTCTGTACTGCCGGAACGGCCATACCCAAAAGTTGCATGATGATTGACGCACTGATATACGGCATGATTCCCAACCCCATAATGGATGCGTTGGTAAAACCTCCTCCGGAGAACAATGATAATAACGTTTCTAACGTTCCTGCACCACCTGCCTCTTTTTGAGCGGAAGTTAGTGCTTCATAATTCACACCTGGAAGAACGATAAAAGATCCGATACGGTAAACAAGAATAAGAGAAAGCGTTAAGATAATACGCTTTCTCAATTCTTCAACCTTCCAGATATTCTTTATGTTTTGTATAAACCGTTTCATAGAAAAAATGTCGGCAAAGTTAATTAGATTTCTGAAACATTACCACCTTGAGCTTCAATTCCTGATTTTGCAGTACTTGAAAACTTGTGAGCGGTTACATTTACTTTCGCTTTTAATTCACCGCGACCCAATACTTTTACTAAGTCATTGCGAGAAATCAAACCGTTTTCACGTAACACCTCCGGTGTAATATCAGTGATATTCTTACGCTCAGCAAGCGATTGAATAGCATCTAAATTAATTGCTTTATACTCAACGCGGTTAATGTTCTTGAATCCGAATTTAGGCACACGACGTTGTAACGGCATCTGCCCTCCTTCAAAACCAATTTTTGTTGAATAACCTGAGCGTGATTTTGCTCCTTTGTGACCACGTGTAGATGTTCCACCGTGACCAGATCCTTGTCCACGAGCGATTCTTTTTTCTGAAAGAACCGATCCTTTGGCAGGAGTTAAACTATTTAAATTCATAGTCAATTCGATTTTAGTATTATTCTACCACTTTGATCAAATGCTCGACCTTCTTGATCATACCAAGAATCTGTGGTGTTGCTTCTTTCTCTACTATTTGGTTCAACTTGCGGAATCCCAACGCCTGAATAGTTCGTTTTTGACGAGCCGGACGTTTGATAGCACTGCGAACCTGTTGGATTTTAATTGTTGCCATACTACTTTAAGATTAACCGTTAAACACTTTATCCAAGCTAATTCCACGCTGACGTGCAACTGTAACTGCATCACGCATGTTTGCTAATGCATCCATGGTTGCTTTTACCACGTTGTGTGGGTTAGATGAACCTTGAGACTTCGCTAATACATTGTGTACACCTACTGACTCCAATACTGCACGCATCGCACCACCTGCGATTACACCTGTACCTTCTGTTGCTGGTTTCAACAATACTTCTGCTCCACCGAATTTTCCTTTTTGTGCGTGAGGCACAGTTCCTCTAAGAATCGGAACTTTGATCAGGTTTTTCTTCGCGTCGTCAATACCTTTGGTAATTGCTTCGGTTACTTCCTTTGCTTTACCAAGACCATGACCTACGATACCGTGCTCATCACCTACCACAACGATAGCTGAGAAACTGAATGTACGACCACCTTTTGTTACTTTGGTCACACGGTTCACAGCTACCAATTTATCTTTAAGCTCAATTTCTGAGGCTTTAACTCTGTTTAATGCTTGTGTTGCCATTACTCTTAAAATTTAAGTCCGCCTTCTCTAGCTGAATCGGCTAATGATTTAACGCGACCGTGGTACAAATAACCATTACGATCAAACACTACTGACTCAACGCCAGCTTTCACTGCTTTTTCAGCGATTTCTTTTCCTACAACAGCCGCCTGATCGATTTTGTTTTTCTTATCAGCTGCTTTGTTGTTGTATGAAGATGCTGCAACCAGAGTAACTCCGTTTGTATCATCGATCAACTGTGCATAGATTTGCTTGTTGGAACGATATACAGACAAACGAGGCAACTGAGCTGTACCAGAAATTTTCTTTCTGATTCTTCGCTTAATTTTTGCTCTTCTGTTTAATTTACTAAATGCCATAACTTCTAAAATTATTTTTTACCTGCAGATTTACCAGCTTTTCTTCTAATCTCTTCGCCCATGAAGCGAATACCTTTTCCTTTGTATGGTTCAGGTTTACGAAGGGAACGAATCTTGGCGGCTACCTGACCCAAAAGTTGCTTATCGTATGACTCAAGAGTCACAACCGGAGCTTTACCTTTTTGAGTATCTGCAGATACCTTAATTTCTTTCGGAAGTTCGATAGCAATAGGGTGAGAGTATCCTAGTGACAACTCCAACAGCTGACCTGTTGCAGTGGCACGATAACCTACACCAATTACCTCCATTTCCTTTTTATACCCTTCGGAAACACCAACAATCATGTTATTAATCAAAGAACGGTATAAACCATGCTTTGCTCTATGATCTGGCGCATCAGACGCGCGGGTAAAAGTGATTTCAGAACCTTCGATGTTGATCGTTACACAAGAATCGATTTCTTGTTGCAACTGACCTTTCGATCCTTTTACGGAAACTGTGGTTCCTTCCACTTTTACTTCAACTCCACTCGGGATTGTTACTGGGGATTTACCTATCCTTGACATTACTTGTGAATTGTTTCAAATTAATATACGTAGCAGAGAACTTCTCCACCTACGTTTTCTTTTCTTGCTTCTTTGTCTGTGATGACACCTCTTGAAGTAGAAACGATAGCGATTCCCAAACCATTCAATACACGTGGCATTTCAGTTGAGGCGCTGTATTTACGAAGTCCCGGACGTGATGCACGCTGAATTTTCGTGATCGCTGGAACTTTAGTAGATGGGTTGTACTTCAAAGCGATTTTAATCACTCCTTGTTTGTCATCATCTTCGAATTTGTAATTCGCGATATAACCTTGATCGAATAAGATCGCAGTCATTGCGCGTTTTACGTTTGAACCTGGAATTTCCACCATTTTCAAACGAGCTGCGCTTGCATTACGAATTCGTGTCAGATAATCTGCAATAGGATCTGTATACATGTCCTTTTTTCTTTATTAATTACTCGGTAGAGTTTCAACCTGTCAACTGACAGAGACTTTTACCAACTTGCTTTTTTAACACCCGGGATTTTACCAGCCAAGGCCATTTCACGGAAAGTAACACGTGAAATACCAAACTGACGCATATAACCACGAGGACGACCAGTCAAACCGCAACGGTTGTGCAAACGAACTTTAGAAGAATTCGCAGGCAATTGTTGCAAAGCATCCCAATCACCGGCAGCTTTCAATTCAGCGCGTTTTGCGGCAAATTTAGCTACCATTTTTTCTCTTTTGCGCTCACGCGCTTTCATTGATTCCTTAGCCATCTTACTTATTTTTTAATGAACGGGAATCCGAATGCATCTAACAATGCTCTTCCTTCTTCGTCGCTCTCAGCTGATGTAACAAATGTGATATCCATTCCTAAGATCTTGTTCACCTTGTCGATGTCGATCTCCGGGAAAATGATGTGTTCTTTAACACCTAAGTTAAAGTTTCCGCGTCCGTCAAATCCTTTGGCGTTAACACCTCGGAAGTCACGTGTACGTGGCAAAGCGATAGCAATAAAACGATCTAAGAAGTCGTACATTTTATCTCCGCGAAGCGTAACTTTCGTACCGATTGGCATTCCTTTACGCAATTTGAAGTTGGAAACGTCTTTTTTAGAATTCGTTGCTACTGCTTTTTGCCCCGCGATGCGCGAAACATCTGCGATAGCATGGTCAATGATTTTTTTGTCAGCAACCGCATCACCCAATCCCTGGCTGATAACGATCTTCTGTAATCTAGGTACACGCATTACCGTTTTGTACCCAAATTTCTCAACCAATGCAGGAATAATCTCTGCACGGTACTGATCTTTTAGTCTTGGTGAATAACTCATTACTTGATCTCCTCTCCAGATTTTTTAGAATAACGTACTAACTTTCCTTTGTCGTTTAATTTACGACCGGTTCTAGAAGCTTGTCCTTTTACGACTACCATCAGGTTAGAGATATGAATTGTACCTTCTTTCTCGATGATTCCACCTTGAGGTTCAGAAGCACTAGGCTTCGTGTGACGTTTTACAACGTTCACACCTCCTACGGTAGCACGTTCTTTTGTTCTATCAATCGTAAGGACAGTTCCTTCCTGTCCGTTTGACTCACCGCTTAGTACTTTAACAGTGTCGCCAATTTTGATGTGTAATTTCTTTTGCATGACTAACTGATTAAAGTACTTCGGGAGCAAGTGAAACAATTTTCATGTAATTGTTTTCACGAAGCTCGCGAGCTACAGGTCCAAAAATACGGGTTCCTCTCATCTCCCCCGCCTGATTCAAGATAACGCAAGCGTTATCATCGAAACGAATGTAAGAACCGTCAGGACGGCGAACCTCCTTGCGTGTTCTTACAATAACCGCCTTAGCGACCGATCCTTTTTTCACGGCACCAGAGGGCATTGCGCTCTTAACAGCTACGACAATTTTGTCTCCAACCGATGCGTAACGACGTTTTGTACCACCCAATACACGGATGACCAATACTTCTTTAGCACCTGAATTGTCAGCAACTGCAAGTCTTGATTCTGATTGTATCATTACAATAAATTATTTTGCTCTTTCAATAATTTCTACTAATCTCCAGTTCTTGTTTTTAGACAAGGGACGGGTCTCCATGATTTTCACCGTATCACCGATTTTGCAATCGTTGGTTTCATCGTGGGCGACAAATTTAGTAGTTTTTTTCACAAACTTACCGTACTTCGGGTGTTTTACTTTACGTTCAACAGCTACAACGATTGATTTTTCCATCTTATCGCTGGTCACAGTCCCGATACGTTCTTTTCTTAAATTACGCTTTTCCATTTCAAGCTTCTTTTAAATGAACCCGTCAAGCCTTAGGCTGACTGAGTCTCACGTTTTTTCAATTCAGTATTCAAACGAGCGATTGTACGGCGAACGTCACGAATTTGGATTGGATTTTCGAGTGGAGTCACTGCGTGTCCGATCTTCATTTTTGTCAACGTTTCTGATGAGTTCACCAAACGTGTTTTCAAGTCTTCAACTGAAAGTTTACTAATTTCTTGTTGTTTCATGGCTTCAATTATTTACCAGGTATAACATAATCGTTACGCACAATGAACTTACATTTTACCGGAAGTTTTTGTGCTGCCAAGCGCAATGCTTCTTTCGCGATTTCGTACGGAACGCCATCAGCTTCAAACATAATACGACCTGGTCTTACGACTGCCACCCAGTGGCTTGGAGCACCTTTACCTTTACCCATACGCACCTCAGCTGGTTTAGCTGTTACAGGTTTGTCCGGGAAAATACGGATCCACACCTTACCCTCACGTTTCATGTAACGCGTTACCGCGATACGAGAAGCTTCGATTTGGCGTGATGTAATCCATCCTGGCTCCAACGTTTTTAGTCCAAATGAACCGAACGCGATGGTTGCGCCACGTTGAGCTTCACCACGGTTACGACCTTTTTGTACTCTTCTAAATTTGGTTCTCTTTGGAGATAACATCTTTCGAAAATTTTAAATGGTAATTACTTCTTTTTACGATTGTCACCGCCGCGGTTTCCACCACCACGATTGTCTTTTCCACCAGGACGACGGTTTCCGCGATCACGGTCACCAGATGGAGCACCACCTTTAGCGCCTTGAGCAGCCATTCCGACATTTGGAGAAAGATCACGACGACCGTAAACTTCACCTTTACAGATCCATACTTTGATACCGATCAAACCGTAAGTAGTCAATGCCTCGCCTACTGCGTAATCGATGTCTGCTCTGAACGTATGTAACGGAGTACGTCCATCTTTGTACATTTCTGAACGGGCCATTTCTGCACCGTTCAAACGACCTGAAATTTTCACTTTGATCCCTTCGGCACCCATTCGCATGGTTGAACCGATAGACATCTTAATTGCACGACGGAAAGAAATACGAGCTTCCAACTGACGAGCGATTCCATCCGCTACCAAACGAGCATCCAATTCAGGACGTTTCACCTCGAAGATGTTGATTTGGATTTCTTTTTTCGTCAATTTTTTCAACTCCTCTTTCAATTTGTCGACTTCCTGACCACCTTTTCCGATAATCACACCCGGACGAGCCGTGTTGATAGTTACCGTTACGAGCTTGAGGGTACGCTCGATGATGATTTTCGCAATGCTTGCTCTGGATAAACGGGCGTGCAGATACTTACGGATTTTATCATCTTCAATGATTTTATCGCGGTAATCATCTCCACCGTACCAGTTAGATTCCCATCCGTGGATGAAACCTAGTCTATTACCTATTGGATTCGTTTTTTGTCCCATTTTCCTTCAATTAATTTGTGCTGCTAACGCCGTCTTTTGAACCGACTACGATAGTAACGTGGTTAGACCGTTTACGAACTCGGTAAGCTCTACCTTGAGGAGCAGTCTGGATACGTTTTAACATACCAGCGCTTCCAACTTCAATAGTCTCTACCACTAATTTTTCATCTTCAATGCTTTTCCCTTCGTTTTTCGCTTCCCAGTTTGCAATTGCAGAACGCAATAATTTGGATAAGCTCAACGAAGCATCTTTTGCATTGTGTTGCAATATGTTTAGAGCTTTGTTGACTTCAACACCGCGTACAAGATCTGCAACCAATCTCATTTTGCGCGGAGAAATTGAAGAATTGTTCAACTGCGCAATGGCAGTCAAGCTCTTCTCTTCTTTTAATTTGTCAGCTCTTAATCTTTTTCTAGCGCCCATGTCACTTGAATTTTAACTATCTTTTTTTATCCTTTTTGTTACCACCATGACCACGGAAGTTACGCGTTGGAGAGAATTCTCCCAATTTGTGACCTACCATGTTCTCTGTAACGAATACAGGAATAAACTTATTCCCGTTATGTACGGCAAATGTCAACCCAACGAAGTCAGGAGTGATACATGAAGCGCGTGACCAAGTTTTGATTACTGCTTTGCTTCCATTTGCTTGCGCGTCATCCACACGTTTTGACAACTTGTAGTGAACGAACGGCGGTTTTTTCAACGAACGACTCATACCTTATTTCTTTCTTCTTTCGATGATGAACTTATCTGAATACTTCTTCTTAGAACGTGTCTTATACCCTTTAGCAGGCATACCGTTACGTGAACGTGGAAGACCTCCGGCATTTCTACCTTCACCACCACCCATCGGGTGATCGACTGGATTCATTACCACACCACGAACGCGAGGACGACGACCTAACCAGCGAGAGCGACCTGCTTTCCCTGAAACCACTAGTGAATGCTCTCCGTTAGAGACAGCACCGATAGTAGCCATACAAGTTACCAGGATCATACGTGTTTCACCAGAAGGCATTTTGATGATTGCATAGCGACCATCACGAGCGTTCAATTGCGCATACGTTCCAGCACCACGAGCGATAGCACCACCTTTTCCAGGGTGCAACTCAATGTTGTGGATAACCGTTCCTAACGGAACGTCGGATAAAAATAGTGCGTTACCTACGTTTGGTGTCGCAGTTTTTCCCGCTACTACTTTATCACCTACTTTTAATCCTTCAGGTGCGATAATGTATCGTTTCTCACCATCCACATAATAAAGCAATGCGATACGAGCAGTACGGTTCGGATCGTATTCGATTTGTTTTACAACAGCAGGAATATCTTGCTTGTCGCGTTTAAAATCGATGATACGGTACTTCTGCTTGTGACCACCACCCATGTAACGCATGGTCATACGACCATCGTTGTTCCGACCACCAGACTTACCAATACTACCAGTTACGAGGCTCTTTTCAGGAACGTTCGTAGTGACTTCCGAGTAAGTACTGTTGATCTTGTGTCTTTGCCCTGGAGTTGTAGGCTGAAATTTTCTAAGACCCATCAGTTTCTTGTTAAAAAATTAGTTAAACAAATCAATCGTTTCTCCTGCAGCAACAGTAATGATGGCTTTTTTCCATACTTTACTTGGTTGCTCAACGACACCTCTATTCGTAAATTTTGTAGAGGATTTACCACCGCCATAAGTGAGTGTGCGTACGTTAACAACGTTAACTCCGTACATCTTTTCGACGGCACTTTTAATTTCGAGCTTATTAGCCGTTCTCTCAACAACGAATGAGAAACTGTTGCTCTTTTCAGTAGCTTCAGTTGCTTTCTCGGTGATGATTGGCTTTTTAATAATACTTTTCATTGCAATTAGTTTAGAATCTTTTCGATTACTGAAATTGAACTTTCGGTAAGCACTACTTTTTTCGCATTCAATACATCGTATGTATTAACGGAATCAGCAGGTACTACTTTCACGCGTTGCAAGTTGCGGGAAGACAAGTAAACGTTGTCGTTTCCTGCTCCTACGATCATCAACACTTTTTCGTTTGCCAAGTTCAAACTGGTCAATAACGATTTGAATTCTGCTGTTTTCGGTGTAGCCAATGCGATATCTTCCAAAATCATGATTGAATCCGCTTTCGCTTTGTAAGCAAATGCTGACTTACGAGCAAGACGTTTCAATTTGATGTTCAGTTTGAAGTGGTAGTCGCGTGGACGTGGACCGAAGATACGACCACCACCGATACGAGTACCGGATTTAACGCTACCTGCACGGGCACCACCGGTACCTTTTTGCTTCTTAATTTTTCTGGTAGATCCTGCGATCTCAGCTCTTTCTTTAGACTTGTGCGTTCCCTGACGACGATTGGCCAGGTGCTGCTTAACGTCTAAGTAAATTGCGTGATCATTCGGCTCAATACCGAAGATCTCATCCGACAAGGATACTTTTTTGGAAGTAGCCTTTCCTTTGCTGTCAATTACTTTTACTTCCATTATTTCTCAATTGTTACGGTTGCACCTTTAGGACCAGGAATTGATCCTTTTACGATAAGCAGGTTTCTGTCAGTCATTACTTTCAAAACCTGTAGGTTTTCCATCTTCACACGTTTGTTCCCCATCTGTCCGGCCATACGCATTCCTTTGAATACACGTGCAGGATAAGAACATGCTCCGATTGATCCCGGTGCACGCAGACGGTTGTGTTGACCGTGTGTAGCTTGTCCAACCCCGCCGAATCCGTGACGTTTCACAACCCCCTGGAAACCTTTTCCTTTGGAAGTTCCTACTACACCAACGTATTCGCCCTCTTCGAACAACTCTACGTTAACAATATCTCCGAGACTAAGTGCGCTTTCAAAATTTTTGAACTCCACCAAACGTGATTTCGGTGTTGTGTTCGCTTTTTTGAAGTGACCTTTCAATGCATTCGGCGTGTTTTTTTCTTTACGCTCTCCGAATCCTAATTGAATGGCCTCGTACCCGTCTTTCTCTTGTGTTTTAACCTGAGTCACTACACAAGGACCAGCTTCTATTACCGTGCATGGTGTTGCCTTACCCTCGGCACTGTAGACGCTAGTCATTCCGATTTTTCTACCAATAATTCCAGGCATACTTTACTAATTATAAATTATAAATTATTAAAGTGATGTAAGCCCCGCAGCAGATCTTGTGATCGCTGGGGATCTTCATCACACTTTAATTTCTACATCAACTCCACTCGGAAGCTCCAATCGCATTAACGCATCTACTGTTTTTGAAGAAGAACTGTAGATATCCAACAAACGCTTGTAAGAACACAATTCGAACTGCTCACGCGCTTTTTTGTTAACGTGTGGAGAACGCAATACCGTGTAAATACGTTTGTGTGTTGGAAGTGGAATTGGCCCACTTACTACCGCTCCCGTAGCCTTTACGGTTTTAACGATTTTCTCAGCCGACTTATCAACTAAGTTGTGGTCGTATGATTTTAATTTAATTCTAATCTTTTGGCTCATTACTTATGTATTAAGCGGAAACTTTTCCATTAACTTTTGATATAACGTCCTCAGCAACATTCTTAGGAGCCTCTGCGAAGTGAGAGAATTCCATAGAAGAAGTAGCACGACCCGATGACATGGTACGCAATTGTGTTACGTAACCGAACATTTCAGACAATGGAACATCAGCCTTAACGACTTTAGATCCGTGTTTGTCATCCATTCCACGCATCATACCACGACGACGGTTCAAGTCACCTACGATATCACCCATGTTTTCTTCCGGACACACAACTTCAATTTTCATGATTGGTTCCAACAAGATCGGTTTTGCTTGTTTCAATGCTGAACGGTAAGCCATTTTAGCAGCCATCTCGAACGACAATGAATCTGAATCGACCGCGTGGAATGAACCATCAATCAACTCTACTTTCATTGCTTCAACAGGGAAACCTGCCAAGACACCATTTTTCATGGATTCTTTGAAACCTTTCTCTACAGATGGGATAAATTCACGTGGAATATTACCACCCTTGATTGAGTTAACGAATTCCAATCCGGATTTTTCAGGATCTGTTTGTGGAGAAATTTTTACCAAAATGTCGGCAAATTTACCACGACCACCTGATTGTTTTTTGTAAACCTCACGGTGATCAACAAGAGCAGTGATATCCTCACGGTAAGACACCTGCGGTGCACCTTGATTAACTTCAACTTTAAACTCACGTTTCAAACGGTCAACGATGATCTCCAAGTGAAGCTCACCCATTCCTGAAATGATTGTTTGTCCTGTTTCTTCGTCTGTGTTTACACGGAACGTCGGATCTTCTTCAGACAATTTGTTCAAACCAGTTGACAAACGGTCAGAGTCAGCTTGAGTTTTAGGCTCAATAGCGATTCCGATTACCGGATCAGGGAAGTTCATTGATTCGAGAACGATCGGATGACCTTCTGCGCACAATGTATCACCTGTACGGATATCTTTAAATCCTACAACAGCACCGATATCACCTGCACCAAGCTCATCAATTTGATTTTGCTTGTTAGCGTGCATCTGGAAGATACGAGAGATACGTTCTTTGTTGTCAGAACGTGTGTTGTAAACATAAGAACCTGCAGGAAGTACACCTGAGTAAGCACGGATAAAGCACAAACGACCTACGAAAGGATCGGTTGCAATTTTAAACGCCAATGCAGCAAACGGAGCATCGTAAGATGGCAAACGCTCTTCTTCTTCATCCGTTTTCGGGTTGATTCCAATGATAGAACCATTGTCCAACGGTGAAGGAAGAATTTCCATTACCATATCCAACATTGCCTGAACACCTTTGTTTTTGAAAGATGAACCACACATCATCGGAACTACTTTTCCGGAGATTGTAGCTGCACGAAGTGCATCCAAAATCTCACGCTCAGTCAATGAATTCTCATCTTCGAAGAATTTCTCCATCAACGTTTCATCAAACTCAGCAACTGCTTCCAATAATTCACTTCTTAAACGACGTGCTTCGTCAATGATATCAGCAGGGATTTCAACTTCCTGGAAAGTCATACCCATATCGTGCTCATTCCACTCGATCCCTTTAAAGTTGATCAAGTCAACAACACCTCTGAAGTTATCCTCATCACCGATATTGATTTGCAAAGGCAACGCGTGGCTACCTAACATTTCTTTTACCTGCTTGCACACGTTTAAGAAATCTGCTCCTGAACGGTCCATTTTGTTAACGAAACCGATACGAGGAACATTGTAGTTATTGGCCAAACGCCAGTTAGTCTCTGATTGAGGCTCAACACCATCAACAGCAGAGAATAAGAATACCAAACCATCCAATACACGTAACGAACGATTCACCTCAACTGTAAAGTCAACGTGTCCCGGGGTGTCAATGATATTGATGTGGTAATTTTGATTTCTGTATTTCCAGTTTACTGTTGTAGCAGCAGAAGTAATGGTAATACCACGTTCCTGCTCTTGCTCCATCCAGTCCATGGTAGCACCACCGTCGTGTACCTCACCAATTTTGTGGTTTACACCAGCATAGTAAAGGATACGCTCGGTAGTTGTTGTTTTCCCGGCGTCAATGTGAGCCGCGATACCGATATTTCTTGTGAACTTAAGATCTCTTGCCATGACTATTAGAATCTAAAATGTGAGAATGCTTTGTTCGCTTCAGCCATACGAAGTGTATCTTCTTTCTTTTTGAAAGCAGCACCTTCTTCTTTTGAAGCAGCAATAATTTCAGAGGCCAATTTACCTGCCATTGATTTCTCGTTACGTTTACGGGCATAACCAATCAACCATTTCATGGCCAATGATTGTTTACGTCCTTCACGAACCGGAGTAGGAATTTGGAAAGTAGCTCCACCAACACGACGAGAACGCACCTCCACAGATGGAGTAACGTTATCCAATGCTTTTTTGAACACTTCCAATGCCTCTTGTTCTTCTAATTTTTTGTCTACGATTTCAATTGCATCGTAGAAAATCTTAAATGCCAGGTTCTTTTTACCGGAATACATCAAGTTGTTTACAAACTTCGTTACCAAAACGTCGTTAAACTTTGGATCCGGGAGGATGGCAATTTTTTTCGCTTTTCTTCTTCTCATCTCTTCAAAGTTTTATTATTTCTTAGCTTTTGGACGTTTTGTTCCATACTTCGAACGACGTTGTGAACGGCCTTCAACACCAGCTGTATCTTCCGCACCACGAACGATGTGGTAACGAACCCCTGGTAAATCTTTAACCCTTCCACCACGTACAAGCACTAACGAGTGCTCTTGTAAGTTGTGACCTTCACCACCGATGTAAGCATTTACTTCTTTACCGTTGGTAAGACGAACACGCGCTACTTTACGCATAGCTGAGTTCGGCTTCTTAGGTGTAGTGGTGTACACACGCACACATACTCCTTTGCGCTGCGGACAAGAATCCAAAGCCGCTGACTTTGACTTCTTAACAACCGCAGTCCTTCCCTTGCGCACTAACTGTTGGATAGTTGGCATACAGTACTCAAATTTTGTTTGTTAATAAATATACTTTCACCCCAAAGAACGCACTTTGGGGGGTGCAAAGATAGCGAGAAATAAATAGGATGCAATAGGTTTGGGAAAAAAGTGCTGTTTTTGAACAAATTAATGTTGATGACGTCTTTTCAAGACGGGGAACTGGATATTAGGGAACTGTGGAACCAGGTTGGTACAATCCAAGCTCCCCAGCTCCCAAATCCCAGTTCCCTTTACACTCTATAACAAACAGCATTGATATTCATTCCCGCTCCAACGGAAGCAAACAGAATCACTTGTCCTTTCTCTACTTCGTAGCCGGGCATTTCGCCTTTGCGCACCATATTATATAAGGTAGGAATGGTGGCAACGGAACTGTTACCCAATTTATGGATGTTCATCGGCATCACGTTTTCAAGGATCTTATCGTGACCGTATAACTTGTACAACTCGCGCACAATAGCTTCGTCCAGTTTTTCGTTGGCTTGGTGGATGAATATTTTCTTCACTTCTTCGATACCGATTCCCGCTTTGTCAATACAATCTTTCATGGCCAGCGGCACATTCTTGATGGCGTATTCGTAGACTTTACGACCTTTCATTTTAACGAAACGCACACGTGGGTCCGATTCCGGAAAGTTTGATTTACCAAGATTCAGATAATCCACTTCGTCTTCACAATGGCTTTGATTGCTGAATGACAGAATTCCGCTTTCGGGCTGGTCCAGTTGTTCGATTACCACTGCTCCTGCTCCATCGGCAAAGATCATGCTGTCGCGATCATACGGATCGAGTACACGACTCAGCGATTCGGCCCCGATAACCAAACATTTTTTGGCTGCTCCTGCTACCATAAATAAATGTCCCTGGATCATGCCTTGCAACCAGCCCGGACAACCAAAGAGCACATCATACGCCACACAGTTCGGATTTTTGATTCCGAGCTTGTGTTTTACGCGGGATGCGATCGAAGGAATAACGTCTGTTTGAATGGTGTGTTTTACCACATCACCGAAGTTATGGGCCACAATAATCTGATCGATTTCTTCCCAATTGCAACCCGAATCATTGAGCGCCTGTTCGGCGGCATGGAATGCCATATCGGAACAGTTCATTTGCGAAGTCGCGTAACGCCGTTCCTGAATTCCGGTAATGGTTTCGAATTTTCGGGCAATTGCCTCAGGAGCGATCTGAATGGGTTGTTGATTTTCATCGTAGAACTCATGTACCATGAAGTCACGGTTGGTTTTTACGATGGTTGGAATGTAGGCCCCCGTACCTGTAATAATACTTCTCATTTTTAGTTTGTTTTTAACGCAATCGTTTGATGAAGAAGTCGGGGGTGTCATGAGTGGTTAAACTCATCTGTGGGGTGACTGTTTTAACGATTGCAAAATTAATATTATTCAGTAAAGATCGGTCAAAAGAATGGTCATGTTGTTTAAAGTATCACAAAAAACTGACTAACTGAAAAACACAACAACTCAAGCAAACCCTTATCTTTGCAACTATGGATTATTTGGATAGCCTAAACGAAAGCCAACGCATTGCAGTAGAAAACATTGAAGGACCAACGATGGTGATTGCCGGAGCGGGTTCCGGAAAAACGCGTGTGCTGACGTATCGTATTGCTTATATGATGCAGAAGGGAGTTGATCCGTTCAATATTCTGGCGTTGACTTTTACCAACAAAGCTGCAAAAGAAATGACCGAACGAATCGGCTCTATTGTTGGCGGCGGTGAAGCAAAAAACATCACTATGGGTACTTTTCACTCGGTGTTTGCACGCATTTTACGTTTCAATGCCGACCGTCTGGGTTATCCACAAAACTTTACCATTTACGACACTCAGGATACCAAAAGCCTGTTGAAAGACATTGTCAAAGAATTAAACCTCGACGACAAGATTTACAAGCCAAGTATGGTTTACGGACGCATTTCAGCTGCCAAAAACAACCTCATTTCACCCGAAGCTTACGCCGAAAACACGGATATCATTGCCGAAGACCGCCAAAGCCAGCGACCTGAAATGGCTCGTCTCTACAAAACCTATACAGTCCGTTGCTTTAAGGCCGGCGCCATGGATTTTGACGATTTGTTGTACCAAACTAATGTATTGCTGCGCGACTTCCCCGATGTGTTGCACTATTACCAGCAGAAATTCCGCTACATTCTGGTGGATGAGTACCAGGATACAAACTACGCGCAATACCTGATTGTGAAAAAACTGGCGGCCGTGTATGAGAATCTGTGCGTGGTAGGTGATGACGCGCAAAGTATTTACTCTTTCCGAGGGGCGAACATTCAGAATATCCTGAATTTCAAAAACGATTACCCCGATTTTAAACTCTTCAAACTCGAACAAAACTACCGCAGCACGCAAACCATTGTGGAAGCTGCCAATAGCGTGATTTCGCGCAACAAGGAACAAATCAAAAAAAGCGTTTGGACGGAAAATGAACAAGGACAACCGATCAAGGTGATCCGTACCATGACCGATAATGAGGAGGGGAAAATCATTGCCAACAAGATTTTCGATGTAAAACACGCCGAAACCAGTAAATGGAGTGATTTCGCGATTCTTTACCGTACCAACCGACAATCGCGTTCGTTTGAGGAAGCATTGCGTAGATTGAACATGCCGTATAAAATCTACGGTGGTCTGTCCTTTTATCAGCGTAAGGAAATCAAGGATTTGATGGCTTATTTTCGCTTGACCGCCAATCCGAAAGACGAAGAAGCGCTGAAACGCGTGATCAATTATCCGAAACGCGGTATCGGGAAAACGTCCTGGGAAAGTATCATCATTGCAGCGAATCAGTACAATGTTTCGTTATGGGATGTCATTTCCGATTTCATGAGTTATCCGGTGAATTTACCGGGAGCTACACGTTCCAAGATCAGTGATTTTGTGACGATGATTCAAAGTTTTTCAGCACAGTTGCTTACGCAATCGGCGTATGATCTGGCACAGCACATTGCCAAGTCTTCCGGAATTTTGAAGGAACTCTACACCGATAAAGACAAAGGTCCGGAAGAAGTGGAGCGCTACCAGAATATTGAAGAATTGTTGGCTGGTATCAAAGAATTTACCGTTCAGCGAGGCGAAGATGAGCAGGCAATCCTTTCCGATTACATGATCGATGTGGCCTTGTTGACTGATGCCGATAATGACAAAGACGATGACAAGAACAAAATCACGATGATGACCATTCACTCGAGTAAGGGATTGGAATTTCCGCACGTGTTTTTGGTTGGTTTGGAAGAAAATCTGTTTCCGTCGCAACTCTCGATCAATTCACGGACGGAATTGGAAGAAGAACGCCGTTTGTTTTATGTGGCCGTGACGCGTGCTGAAAAAACCTGTACCATTTCGTATGCGTCTTCGCGGTTCCAATGGGGAAATTTGGTTTCTTCGGAACCAAGTCGTTTTATCGCAGAAATCAATCAGGATTACCTGACTTTTGAAAACCCTTACGGTTCTTCGATGGGAGGTGGACGATCGTTGAATTCGGGCAGACCGGTTACCGAACGCGGGTTTGTGGGTGGTTTGAATAAAACAACAACTGCACCTTCGGCCGGATCGCTGAAAAGTTTGAGCGATCTGAGTAGTAAACCAAGTACATCAGAAGCCATGAACCTTGAGTTGAAAGTGGGTTATAATGTAGAACACGACCGCTTCGGGAAAGGAAAAGTAACCAAACTGGAAGGAACAGGTGTTGACAAAAAAGCCACCATCTTTTTCCCACATGCCGGAGCAAAAACCTTGTTGCTTCGCTTTGCAAAACTGACTGTTTTAGAAGATTAACCTGATATACTATGAAAAAAATAACGTATTGCTTTTTACTTCTTTCCGCAACTGTATTCACTTCCTGCGAATTCAACAAATCGGTAAAAGTTGATCTTACTACAGGTTTATCCTCCAAAGGATCGGGCCTTAGCTGTGATGATGTTTTTCTAACGGTAAACGACGAAAAAGCCTACCGGAATCAGTTTGTTTTCGGCGAAGTCTTTCAGATCAATTTCAACATGATTGAAGGTTTTAAAAAAGTCGACGGTGGTGTTTTGCCAGGAATGAAACTGCTCATTCTTGACAAACAAGGCGATACCGTTATGTTCGACCCGGATCTGTATGCCGATCTTACAGAACCGACAACGATCACACCATTGATGCTCAAAACCAAAATTACTATTGGGAGTCCTTTTCGGTCAAATCGTTCTTACACGGCAACTGTTCATCTGTGGGACAAAAAAGGAAACGGTACCTTCGACACGAAATTTGAGTTTAGTACCATTCCCAATAAATCCATCGATGTCCGTAATACCGGATTAACGTCAAATGAAATCTATTTGTACGATAAGGATAACGATACGGTGATCCCATCCAACAAAATTCCTTATGGCAAAAATGTAATGCTTGTTTTTGAGGATCTGAAAGGATTGAAAGCGGCGGATGGAATGTATGAAATCGGTATGCGCATGGTTATTGAAGACAAAAACGGCCAAGTGATCCTCAGTGAAGACGATTTATTGAAAGACCAGTCAATGGCTGTAGCAGAGCCAAACCGACAGATTTTTGGAAGTTTTTTCCTACCTGAGAACATCAAAGGTCCCGTAGATCTTGAGGTAATTGTTTGGGACAAAATCGGAACCGCGAAGATTACGGTGAAAGCAGAACTGGAGCTGAAATAAACTCCCATAGTAGTTCTTGTTTTTAATTTTCTTGGCGTTTCCTGACAGGTTAAAAAGAAAATCGGATGAAAAAACAAGACCGCTTTATCCAGTTATTTTCTCCAACCGGCTGGCAGTTCCAGCTTTTCAATAAACCGATCCTTTAAAGGTCGCCAGTCATGCATAACGATTTCGCTTATATTCAATTCCTTGAATTTCGCGTCAATCGCCAATTGATGATGTTCTTTCGAATAGATAAATAACTCGGATGTTCTGGCATCGACAATTAAAATCCCCGGATACGAACCGGCTAACTTCGGCCAGTATTCATTGGTGTTTTCAAGCACGATAACCGAATCATGAATCCCTACTTTTGATAAACTGCCAAACTGAAACTGATCACCGAACAATTCGAAGTCGGGGCCTGAAATAGTTGAATTGTCAACGATCAATGCCCAATCATTCAGATCTGAGTTCATCGGGGAAACAACTTCGTAAGGTTCCAGTAAAGGCACGCGCCACAAATCGCCGTCTTTGGAATAGGAATAAAAATCGGCCGGTTCTTCCGATAGATATGAACAAGCCGTCAGCAATACTGTTCCGAGAACAATCGCCAGTAATTTCATCCGGAATAAAAATTAAGCTACCAGAAAAACAGTTCCTGTACGACTCGATCACCGTAAGGTTCGCCTTTCAGCTTTTCGGTCATTTCGGTTTTTAGCGCTTCGGTAGTGTAATCTTTTCCTTTCTTTTTCGGAGGAGTCAATTGCTCGGCAGTAGGATTCACAATATCAACACTTGTAGCAAAAAACACCACGCCACCATCTTCCGTAGCAAGGCCAAGTACAGCTCCTGGTAATCCCTGAACAGATTCCGGCCCTATCGTCGGGATGATATCCGTTGTAAACCATGCATAAATGCGTGTAGAATCGTTCTTTTGCCAAATTGCACGCGTGCATTCGTAGCCCGCTATTTTACGGGTTTTGTCGGTGATTTTCCACGTGCGGTCAACCAACGAATCGGTAATTGTCAGCTGTGTTCCCCACATGTCCATAAACACTACACGCTCATCGCGGGCGCTGTTTGCATAAACCGTGTTTTTGACTGTGGCCCAACTCATCTGGTCCTGTTCTTCAGGCGCAATATAACTGAACATTGAAATCGAATCGTTGAAGTACAACGCGAATTTGTCGGTTTTGATTTTATCGGCTTCCTTGAGCCATTCGCGCATGCGTTCGTCATCAAATTTCTTAAACAAATTCGTTCTGCGTTCGTAGGTAATCTTACCATACTGCACCAATTGGCCGTGAACCGATTGTACTGTAAACAGCATAATCAATCCGAGGATAATGCTACCACATTTCATTTTCAACTTCTTTTATGTGATTGTTATTGAATTTCAAGGTCATCTTCGCCATGAAATAACGGCGGATAACCGTACTTCGCTGATCCACAATTACGTTGTTGTTAACCGTTCGGTAATTACTGATGTTTTGGTTCAAAATATCATACGCTTCAATTCCGAACAATAAATTCTCTGTTTTCAGGAACGAACGCTGAATAGACGCATTCCAAATCACGTAATTCAGGTTGTAGCTATTCGTACGCCCGGTATTGATTGTATAGGTCGCATCGGTATTGATGAACCAACGGCGTGGCAATGTCCAGCTGACATCGGCGCTGAAATTGTAATTTGTATACGGCTGATTACTAAACGTGCTCAATGAGTTGCTTGGCGCGTTGTAATCAAAACTTGCTCCAATACCCAACATCAATGAATCTCCGTTGTAATTCAAATCAACTCCTGACCCGAAACCTAAATTTCTGGAAAGGTTTTGCTGAAGGTTGATGTAATTTTCGGTTGACGAATAATTTCCGTTCAGATTGATATCCATGCGCAAATCTTTTACCTTCTCAATTGGAATACCTGCCCCACCCCAAACAGATCCGTAATCAGAATGATCAACGTTAATCGCCTGCGAAAGTGTTCTTCCGATCGCGTCATAAGTTGTAGAGGTACTGAACGCATCTTTCTGACGTGAATAGTACATTCCCGAGTAGATGTAGAATCCTGAAAGCCCTTTCCACATATTGTAGTTGGCCGTGATCGTATGCGAGTAATTCGGTTTCAAATCCGAATTTCCGACTTGCACGAAGTTTGGATTGGAATTATCCCGTACCGGTTGCAATTGAGTCACTGAAGGTAAACTTGAATTGGTGTTATACTGGATTCTCAATCGGCTAGACTGCGTAAACTTAAACGTCAGGATCACACGTGGAAGCAGGTTTGTCAACCCCTGATTGATCAATGAATCGGTGAACAGGTTACGGTTGTCAATTCCAATAGTACGAACACGTGTCCCAACAGAAATTCGTGCTTTTGCATTCTCGAAAATACCAAAGGCCCCAACGCGGTGTTGCTGTCTGTCGGTAGAAAACTGATTGGAGAATAGTGAATCGACGGTTGTATACTCTCCGTTTACAGGCGAGAAGGTTGTTTTACGCTGATCGTTGTGATTGTCGTAAAACTCATAATCGAACTCAACTTTGTACTTCTTACCAATCGGCTCCACATAGTTGATATAACCTGTTTGGGAAAGACTTTCGTAACGATTTTCTTTCTTTTGGTCAAAGCTCGAATTTACCGTTTGAGTTGCAGCATCAATGTCTTCAGTGAGCAACGATCCGTCAGAACTGTTATCGTCGGTAGCCACATTATAGCGCGCCAACAATTTTCGGTTTTTCTTTTTGAAGTCTTTGTAATAACGGAAAGTGGTGTTCATGGAAAGTCCATCGGCATCCGAAGCATTATCAATAGTTGTATAACGCGATAATGAATCGTTGAACGCACGGAAATCGGTACGCGACAGCGATGATTGATTAGACTGGCTGATCGTTAACTTCGGTTCAAATTCGATACGTGATGATGAATCAAGATCTTGCGTGAATTTCACCCCGATACCATGTTGTTTGTAATGTTCTTTTTTGCTGGAAGCCACATCCGTGAAATACGTCGTATCGGTAAGATTGTACTGCGAACGGCTGTTTCCAATGGTGGTAATTTGATTGTCAGCGTAGGAGTAATTCACCCGTACTTTGCCACCTTTCCACAATTTCTGATCCAGATAAAAACCAGCTTTAAACGTTTGCGGAACACCATTCTCCGTGTCCACAGACCCCGAAGTTCCTGAATAATCCGGATCATCAGATTCATTCATCCAATTCCCGCCATCTTCGAACCCGAACTTAAACAAGTCACGGAAATTCAAATCGGCTTTCGGGGTATTGGAACCCAAAGCGTACACAGCGATTTTCTGCTTGTTGTTGTATTTATTGAGGAGTAAATCGCCTTCATAGAACCCTTTGTTACTTGGAATGAACTTGTCCAATCCACCGGCCAGATTCACCTTTCCGAAATAGCCCTTTTTGGCTTCTTCCTTGAGTTTGAGATCGAGTACCTGGATTTTTTCATCACTTCCATCCTCACTGTCTTTTTCGTACACCTGCACGGTTTCTACTCCATCGGCTGCGAGGTTCTTGGTGGCTATTGTCGGGTCATTTCCGAAGAATTCATCCCCATCTACCAATACCTGGCCTATTTCTTTTCCCTGCGAAGTAATCTTACCATTTTCATCGATTTTCATGCCGGGAAGCTTTCGGATAAGGTCCTCCACTACGGCGTTTTCTTTCACTTTGAAGGAATCTGCAACGTAAATCAACGTATCACCACGGTAATAAATCGGGTTTTTATTGGCGTAAATAACCACTTCACCCAAACCGGTTGATTTCTCCGGCATTGGAATCCGGCCCAAATCAAACGAATTGTTTTCGGTGCTTCCGAGGAAATACGAAGTAAAATCTCCGTACTGCGGATGGCGAATAATCAATTGAAGTGTATCAATCGGCAGTGAAAACGAAAAGGACCCGTTTCTATCCGTTCGCTTAAAATCCAGCAAAGTAGAATCGCTCACGCGCATAGCCATCACAATAGCATTGTTCACCGGCTGATTAAAATTGGTGTCGATTACTGTGCCCGAAACGGTCATTCGTTGTGCATACGACGAAAAGCAGAGGAGTAATAGAACAAAAAGTAAACGCTGTTTCAAGGATCTTGGGTTTATTTGGTTTTTATAATGCAATAGTATGAACTATACCCTTTTCAGGTGATTGATTTGGTAACATCGGCACGAAGATATTATGAATGGGGATAAGTCGGGAGTTTTTGTTTGGTTACATTCGTTAAAATTTGTTAGGTAGCTTTTTTACATACCATGAATCAGGTAATTCTTGTCGAAATTTTATAAAAAAGAAGCGAGTTATGTGCACCTCGCTTCTTTTTACTGCATACCGCCTATGATTTTAAAATCACCACCTGACGGACTTCTACTTCTGTAACTTTTCGCGGAATTCCTTCCGAACTTACATAGGTTCTATTTACCAATTTTCCGGTGACAGCAACACGTTTTCCGCTGCGACAGTATTTGTTGACAAACTCGGCCGTTGTGCCCCATGCAAACATACTGAACCGATGAATGCGGGTACTTAACCTAGCTGACTCTTCATTATCTATCCTCACCGAAAAACGCGTTACCATCGCACCACTATCAAAGACTGTAACCAGCGGGTTTTTACCAAAGTCACCTACGATCGTTACCTGATTCCGAATAATATTCATACATCTCTGTTTTAAAGAATGATCAGATCATTGACTTCTATTTCGGAAATCATCTGGCGTTTTCCGTTCTCGAGACGATAAAACCGCGATACCAGTTTGCCTTCTATTGCAAGGCTTACACCTTTCGTGCAGAGTTCTTCCAGCACACTCACCCATCTGCCCCAGGCGGTCATGCGGTGCCAGTTTTGTCTGACACACACATTCCCGTCTTCGTCGAGGTACGACTCATTGGTTGAGAGCGAAAATTGAGCGACTTTCTTCCCGCCAGGCAATACTGCTATTCGCGGATCGGAGGTCATTTTACCAATGAGATTTACGTGATTCATGTGAAATTGCTGCGTAGTGATTGCGTGATTATTCATGATGAATGCCGGTTTAGTTGGTTGCTTTTGATGTTAGTACCAAAAACCCGCTCATTTCGATCTCTGTACTCATGCGTTTTTCACCGGCTTTTGTTTCGTAAGATTTGTTTACCAAACGACCTTCCAATAATACTTCCATGCCTTTGTTCAAATCTTTGGCAATGCGGTCGACTTGTTTTCCCCAGGCAACTACAGTGTGCCATTGTGTATTCTCAACCCACTCGCCATTTTTGTCTTTGTAAGGTTCATTGGTAGCAAGGCGAATTCTCGCATTTTGGGTTCCGGATTGGAATTTTGTGATTTCAGGTTGCGTTCCAAGACGACCGATCAAGCTTACTTTGTTACGTAATGTGTTCATACTGTTTGTGTTTTAAACGTTTGTAAATAATTTGTTTTGTTGTGATCAATAGTTGTAACTGATTGACGATGCAAAGTTGTGGCGGTTCAAAAATCATATTCGGTTAAAATTCAATTACTGTCGACTATTTTTCGTTTGTAAATGGTTATTATCGTTTTTAATATTGAAAATCAATTAATTGAATAGAAAAATAATTTTCAAAAAAATCACTGCAAAAAAGCGATTAACTTTAGATCTATGAAAAAAGCACTCATAGCAGGTGGCACCGGATTGATTGGAAAAGCATTGGTTGAACAACTGATTGCGCATCCTGAATACAGTGAAATTCATTGCCTGGTGCGAAAGGATGATAATTGGCAGGAAGAGAAGGTAAAAGAACACTTGGTTGATTTCGAGCAATTGGCTGAACAATTTCCTAAAGTAAAAGCCGATTGTGCTTTTTGCTGTTTGGGTACTACTTTAAAAACTGCCGGAAGCAAAGAGCGACAATATCGGATTGATCACGATTATGTGGTTGATTTTGCTCAACAGTGCTTTGACTTGGAAATTAAGCGGTTTATCGTGATTTCGTCAATCGGTGCATCGGTGCAAACAAGCAACTTTTACCTGCGGACAAAAGGTGAGATGGAACGTGATTGTTTGGTAATTGGGTTTGAAAGCACCATTATTTTGCGACCGTCTTTCTTGTTGGGAAACCGAAAAGAATTCAGACTTGGTGAAATGATCGCCAGTGTATTAATGAGAGGACTTGGATTTCTGTTCATCGGAAAATGGCGCAAATACCGCGGTATTCACGTTGACAGGATTGCTCAGCGAATGATTGAAATGTCTTTATTGGAAAAACTTCCTCATTCAGAAATCATCGCATCCGATAAAATCTGAAAAAGCGAAAGCACCTAAACACTTTCGCTTAATCGATCTAATCTACGCCACATTACTATCTTAAAATTTCACTACCAAAAATTCGGTTCGTCGGTTTACCTGATGTTGCGCTTCGGTATATTTCGGGTTATTCTTTCCTTCGCAGACACAGCCGTTCAGCAATTTCGCTTCGCCATAACCCATGCCGTAAATCCGGTTTGGATTGACCGTAACACGCGCTTTGATGTATTCAGCCGAAGCCATGGCGCGTTTTTGGGACAGTTCCTGATTTTTCGCTGCTGTTCCGCGACAATCGGTATGTGAACCGAGCTCTACAACCATCGTCGGGTAATCATTCATGACTTTCACAATCTTATCCAACTCAATGGCGGCATCAGGACGGATATTGAATTTCCCGACATCAAAGAAAATTGGTTTCAAATCGGCGACTTTTGCCAAGTCAATCCCCACATCCATTTTATCCATGCTCAGGTTCATTTCGTCTGAAACCACGTATTTTCCTTCTTTATCAAGCACACGGTTGTAAGTGGTGCCTTTCGCGATGTATCCGTTTTTCTCGAGGCGAATGTTGTAACTGATGCGGTCGTTGATCTTACGGTCACGGATCGGGCGGAAAATCTCACCTTTTTCATTGGTGTACACCACTTCCTGATCACCGCTCAGGTTATTGATCAACGTCACTTTTACGCTATCAAGGAGGTTTTTGTTTTTGTCAGTAATCGTGGCCAAAAGTGCAAATCCGGGATCTTTTTCCAGAACGACTTCCTGTTCCAGATCTACCGGCGATTCATCGTTGATGGAAAGCAAACTGGTGCCTTCAAAGTACTTTTCTTTTGTTCCGACAAAGTTGAAGTTTCCGGTTTTATCTGTTTCAAAAACAAATTCACCCTGATCTCCGGTTACGACCTCAGCTACCGCATTTCCTGCATTATCGGAAACAACCACTTTGGCGCCTGGTAACAGATTTCCTGCCTGATCTTTTGCGATTCCTTTAACAGTTCGGCCAAAAGCAAACGGATTTTTCATGGAAAAGCTGTACAAATCGTCGTTACCCATGCCACCTGTTCTGTTGGAAGCAAAATAACCGCGCGACATTTCGGGGTTTAACCACACCGAAAAATCGTCGGAAGGTGAATTCATCGGCGAACCCAGATTCTGGAAACGTCCTACATTGTCGTTTTTCCATTGGCCTACATATAAATCTAATCCTCCGTAGCCCGGATGTCCGTTCGAGGAGAAAATCAGCACTCCACCCACATGCAGGTAGGGAAACATTTCATCACCGGTGGTATTGATTTTGGTTAAATTTTCGGGAGTTGACCAGACGCCGCTCTTGCGAACGGTTTTGTATAAATCTACGCCACCTTTGCCACCAGGCATGTCCGAAGCAAAAACCATCAGATTTCCGTCAGGCGAAAGTGTTGCATGACCAACGCTGAAATCGTTGCTGTTGAACGGCAGTTTCGTAGGTTCACTCCACGTAGTTCCTGTTTTGGTTGAAATCAACAGCTGTAGCTGACGAGTTCCGTCAGGGCCTTTTCCATCGTAATTATTCCGGGTAATGAACATTTCGTTTCCGTTGGGTGAAAAGGCAACCGGCCCTTCATGGTAGCGTTTGTTGATTTCCTTGTTGTCAAACAACCACCATTTCGAAACGTTGTCCTGATTGATCTCGGCCACGCAAATATCGAGAAACGACAAGTGATTGCCCGACCATCGGCGCCAGATAGATTTGTGTTTGTAGCGCGACGAAGCAAAATACAGCTGGTTTTCATACATCACCGGAGCAAAATCTTCCTGATCTGAATTCATACTCATGCTTTGAACCGAAAAATTGGCGCCATACTGCGTAAATTTCTGAACCGATTCATTGAGCAACTGAAAACGAGCGGCTTCTTCATTTTCAGGATTCAGTGTTCCGTAAATCTTCAACTGCATTTCGGCCTCGTTATACTTTTGGTTTTTCATCAGAATCCGGGCATAATTCAGATGATCGTTCGGTACTCTGTCGGCACTGGTACAAATCTGCGCCAGGCAGGTTTCCGCTTTCGCGTAATTCCCAATCATGTCGTAGCCTTCGGCCAATTCACGCAGTACATCCACACTTTTCTGGTCCACTGCTTCCAGTGTTTCAACCGAGGCGATGTAATCGTACTGATCGAATAATTTGGCACCTCTTTTCTCAGTCGTTGTCTGGCCTGCAGCACCGAAACAAACGGCGAAACAAGCGCTATATAGTAGTGTTGTTTTCATAATTATCAGAAATAACGAGGTGATTTAATTCTCTTTTCCTTGTTGAATACCAGGTCGTAACGCAACATAAGCTCGTGGCTTCCGGCATTATAGCGCCCGGTGCTGTTTACGGTTGACCAGTCAAAGGAATAGCCGACCATAAACTGTTCATTGATGTTGATTCCGGCCAGAATTCCAAAAGCATCGCCGGTGCGGTACATGGCTCCCAATGTTACCAGATCATTGATGATGAAATTGGCCGTCAAATCAACCTGAATTGGCGCAGCGGTAGCGACTTTTGTTAAAAGCGTCGGCTTGAATTTCAACTGTGGCGACAACGAAAAAATAGCGCCGGCGATGAAGAAATAGTGCCGTTTTTCGGAACCGATATTCACCGTTGTACTGTTCTTTTCACCGTAGAAATTGTTTTCCAGGATCTTAGGAATACTCACACCAGCATAGAATTTCTGCGATTGAAAGTACATCCCGAATCCCATATTGGGCATCATTTTACTTCGGATTCCCTGAGCAAAAGTCGCGTCGTTCTGGTCCTGAAGCGTAATATTCTGCAAACCTGCGGTGAAATTATTCATCCCGCCTTTCAACCCGAATGACAACCGGCTGGTTTTGGTGATTTTCATCCGGTAAGCGACGTCTACATACATAGACGTTGTAGTTGTCGGGCCAATTTTATCATTGACGACGCTCAGTCCCAAACCGAGGCTTTCCCAAGCAACCGGCGCATGAGCGGTAAATGTTTGCGTCATCGGTGCGCCTTCAAAACCAACCCATTGAAAACGCCCGAGCGCAGTCATGGTTAAGGCATCACGACTTCCTGCATACGCAGGATTGATCGCCAGTGTATTGTACATGTAGTGTGTGTACAGTGCATCTTGTTGTGCCTTGATTGAGAAAGCGCTCAATCCGGCAATTATCAGTAAAAAGAGGTTCTTTTTCATCTTTTTAGCGTGTTAAGTAGATATATCCTTTTAATGTCTTGTCGTCATTCAGTTTCAGGATGTAGAAGTAGGTTCCTTCCGGAAGTTCTGTTCCACCCATGGTGACGCCGAATTCTGTTTTTCCGTCCCAATCATTTTGGTAAGGCGCCGCTTCGAAGACTTTATTTCCCCAGCGGTTAAAAATCACCACTTGATTGTCCGGGTAATTTTCCAAACCGTCAACCATCCAGGTTTCGTTATCGAAATCACCGTTTGGCGAAAGTCCACCAGAAACAGTTACGTCTTCTACACAAGCCGGGCTGCTCGGATTCGGATCACACGGATCTAACGGATCACTGCCGTTTGTCACTTCCGTTCCATCACCTATTCCATCACCATCTGTATCCGGATCGGTTGGATCGGTTCCCGCATTTGCTTCTTCACCGTTCGTTAAACCGTCGCCGTCTTCATCGCAGGCAGGGCTTGTCAATAACGGATCACAAGGATCGAGCGGATCAGAAGTGCCTGTCGGAACATAAGTTGTTGACGGATCATCGGTTCCGTTGACTTCCTCGCCATCGGTCACTCCATCATCATCCGAATCAGGATCAGTAGGATCGGTGCCGTTTGTGGCTTCTTCACTATTGGTGAGGCCGTCCCCGTCCTGATCACATTCCGGACTTCCCGGATTCGGATCACACGTATCCAACGGATCGCTGCCAATCGTTACTTCATTTCCATCGTTGATGCCATCGCCGTCGGTATCCGGATTGGTTGGATCGGTTCCTATAACCGCTTCGTCACCATTCGTTAATCCGTCACCATCCTGATCACAAGCCGGACTGGTCATTATCGGATCACATGGATCGAGCGGATCGGAAGTGCCGGTAGGAACATAAACCGTTGTAGAATCGTTGATTCCGTAGATTTCTTCACCATCGGTTACGCCATCACCATCCGTATCAGGATTGGCAGGATCGGTACCATTGGATGCTTCATCGTCGTTCGGAACACCATCGCCGTCACCATCACATGCCGGACTGGTAGGATTCGGATCACAAGGATCGAGCGGATCGGAAGTAATCACTACTTCACCGCCGTCGTTGTAACCGTCGCCATCCGTATCCGGGTTGGTTGGATCGGTACCGATAATCGCTTCGTCGCCATTCGTTAATCCGTCACCATCCTGATCACAAGCAGGGCTTGTTATAATTGGATCGCATGGATCAAGTGGATCAGAGGTTCCAACCGGAATATAAGCTGTCAGCGGATCATCTGTTCCGTGAACTTCTTCACCATCCGTTACACCATCACCATCGGTATCAGGGTTGTTCGGATCGGTACCGTTGCTCGTTTCGTCGACATCCGTCAATCCGTCACCGTCGGTATCATTCCCACAACCTGTGTCAATGACTACGTTTGTTGTTCCGGGCTGACTGGCACAACCATTTACGGTTACCGTTACGGAATAATTTCCTGCATCTGCGACAGTGGTTACCGAAACTGAAGGATTTTGACTGGTTGATGAGAATCCGTTGACGCCACTCCATTGGTAACTGGCGCCAGCCACGGTTGCTGTTCCCAAATCGAGTTGAAGACCAACACATACCGGGGAATTACTGGTAGCAACAGGCGTTACCGGTGTAGCTACAACTGTAATAGCAGCTGTTCCCGAAGCCGACGGACAAGATCCGTTTGCGGCAATCGTGTTGGTGACTGTATAGGTTCCCGGAGTTGATGCCGAAACATCCACAACTCCACTAAGAGCATTGAGAATCAAACCTGCGGTAGAAGTAAACACACCTCCGCTGGAAGTCGGGCCAAAAATAGGAGCCGGGTCTGTACCGCTCTGACAGAAGCCCATTGGAGCATACGTGAATGACGCATCCGGAGTGCCGGAAATAATGACGGTCATCACATCCGAAACTGCTCCGCAAGGTCCTGCAGGATTATCGGTAGTCAATGTAAGCACCACCGTACCTGATAGTATATCGGCAGCGCCCGGTGTATAATCTGAATTGAGTGCGTTGGCGTTACTGAATGTGCCCGTACCGGCTGTTGACCAAGTAACGCTTGAAGCGCTTCCACCCATGGCTCCGGTCAAAGTAACGGTAGCTCCATTGCAACTTGCCTGATTGGCACCTGCATCAACTGTAGGAGCCTGATTGACCACAACCGTTGTGGTTCCGTTGGCACTTGCACATCCGTTTACAATCTCTGATAAAGTATAGATTCCGGCATTTGCCATCGTAGCCGAAGCAATCGTTGGGTTTTGACTCGCCGAAGTAAATCCGTTCGGGCCTGACCAGTTATAAGTCGCTCCCGGAACCGCAGCTGTGGTCAAATTAATCGCTTGTTGCTCACACACCGGCGAATTGGAAGCAATAACCGGCGTTGCAGGAATTGGATTGATCACAACGTTGGTTGATCCCGGTGCTCCCTGGCAACCGCCTACCGTAACAGAAACGCTGTAACTTCCGGCATTCACCAATTGTGCCGAGGCAATAACAGGATTTTGAAGTATCGATGAAAAACCGTTCGGGCCTGTCCATGAATAACTCGCCCCGGCAACTGCTGAGGCTGTCAGATTTAACGTTCCGTTTTCGCAAACAGGTGAGTTACTGGAAGCAATTCCGGCGGCAGGCACAGGAAGGATATTCACTGTTGCTGTTCCCGCAGGACTTACACAGCCGGCTACAGTTACCGTTACATCATAGTTTCCTGAATTGGAAGCCGACGTAACCGCAATGGAAGGATTTTGAACTGCAGATGAGAAGCTGTTCGGGCCAGACCAGCTGTAGGTTCCACCCGCAACTGTAGTTGCAGATAAACTCAACGGACTTCCGTTACAAACCGGAGAGTTTGTGCTAACGTTAGGTGCTGCCGGTGTCGGGTTAATGGTTACTGTTGTTGATCCGGGACTACTTGTACATCCGTTTACGGTAACAGTTACCTGATAAACTCCGGCATCGGCAATTGTAACATTGCTTAATGAAGGATTTTGCAACGCAGACGTAAATCCGTTCGGGCCTGTCCATGCATACGTTGCGCCTATTACCGTTGAAGTGGAAAGATTCACCGTACCGGTTTCACAAACAGGTCCGCTGTTGTTGGCTGTTGGCGTTGCAGGAACAGGGTTCACCACAACAGCCGATTGACCTGGTGCACTTGAACAACCTGCCACTGAAATACTCAGGGAATACGTTCCGGCATTTACAGCGGTTGCTCCTGCAATTGAAGAGTTTTGCGTGGATGAAAGGAAACCATTTGGCCCCGACCATGAATACGTTGCTCCACCAACAGTTGCTGTAGATAAATTGATCGCCGAACCGTTGCAAACCGGACTGTTCGTAGTAACAGCAGGTGTTGCAGGTGAAGCGAGGATCGTAATGGAAGTATTTGCCGTGGCCGACGGACAAGAACCGTTGGCGGCAATAAAGTTTGTGACGGTGTATGGACCGGCAGTGGACGCTGAAAGATCAACCAAACCACTGGCGCTGTTGATCACCAAACCGGCAGAAGATGAAAAGACACCTCCGCTGGCTCCCAGAGCAAATATCGGTGACGGATCGGTTCCACTTTGACAGTAGGAACTTTGAGCATACGAGAATGTTGCCGAAGGTGAACTTGAAATGGTAATTGTCATCATATCGCTTGCCGCTCCGCATGGTCCGGAAGGATCGTCTGTTGTAAGCGTTAAGGTCACCGTTCCGCTCATAATATCGCTGGCGTCTGGTGTATAAGTAGACGTTAAAGAACCATCATTGCTAAACGTTCCTGATCCTGAAGTAGTCCAGGTTGACGAACCTGCCCCGCCGCCAATTGATCCGGCAAGGGTAATGACAGCTCCGTTGCAACTCGACTGATCGGTTCCCGCATTTGCAGTTGCTACAGGTGAAACTGTTACCGCAGTTGTTCCGGCGACGCTTGAGCAACCATTCACCGATACGGATAAGTTATACGTTCCGGCCATAGCAGCCGTTGTAGTGGCGATTGTCGGGTTTTGAGTAGCGGAAGTAAAACCACCGGGACCTGACCAGCTGTAAACAGCGCTTGGCACAAGTGTGGTGGATAAGTTCAATGCCGATCCTTCACACACCGGTGAATTGCTCGTTGGTGAAGGTGTTGCCGGAATTGGTGTGACATTCAGCGTGGTTGCGCCCGCTACCGAACTACAGCCATTTACAGTCGCAATCACATTGTAGACTCCCGCATCTGCAGCAGTTGTCGTTGCAATCGAAGGATTTTGCAAAATGGAAGAGAATCCATTCGGGCCTGTCCATGTATAGGCAGCGCCGGCTACATTGCTTGCTGTAAAGTTGGTGATAGCACCTTCGCACACCGGTGAATTACTTCCCGCAGTTGGTGTTGCCGGAATTGGGTTTACCGTGACGCTAGTCGTGCCGACTGTTGTGCTCGTGCATCCCGCAACGGTTACGTTCACCGAATAGGTTCCTGCATTTACCATTGCCGCACTTGCGATGGATGGATTTTGCATGTTGGATGAAAATCCGTTCGGGCCTGACCAGGAATAAGTAGCACCGCCTACAAGTGAAGCCGTGAGATTAATCGGTGCGCCCATACAAACCGGTGAATTACTATTCGCTACTGCCGAAGCAGGGGCAGGATTGATCACGACAACGGTACTTCCCGGTGCAGAAGAACATCCGGCAACGGTAATACTTACATTATACGATCCTGCGTTGGCAAGCGTTACAGTAGGTAATGAAGGATTTTGCACTGCGGATGAGAACCCGTTAGGACCGGTCCAGGCATACGTAGCACTGGCAACAGTCGGCGTAGCCAGATTCAGTGTTGTTCCTTCACAAAGGGCTGAATTACTGGATGCGCTTGGCGTTGAAATTCCTGCCGATTGATTGATCGTCACCTGATCGGTAGAAGAATGACAACCGTCGGTGTAAATGGTCCAGGCAAAGGTATTGATCCCTACTGCCAATCCGGAAACAGTTGTGGCCGGGTTATGTGGATCCGCAAACGTTCCCGTTCCCGTGATCACCGTCCAATAACCCAAGCCTACAACCGGAATATTTGCCGTCATGATATATTGTGCCGAACAACCTGTTTGATCATTTCCGGCAGCTGCCGTTGTAGGCACCAGGTTTTCTCTGAAATCAGGAGTTCCGTTTAAATCCGTATCCTGAACCGGAGCGGTTGTGCCCCCATTTGTCGGATCGTAATTGTTATCCAGACCATCGCCGTCCGTATCAATTCCTGAAAGGGCGAAATCGGCAACACAATCATGGTTGGCATCGTTTCCTTCCACCTGATCGGAAGTGCCGTCGTTGTCCGAATCACTATCGTGGTAATCGGCAGTGCCGTCCAGATCGGTATCTGCCGTTCCAACAGCTATTCCACCTGTTGATGTATCGTAAGCATTGTCAATTCCATCGCCATCCGAGTCTACGCCTGTTGGCGGAATATATCCGGCCGATGTCTGGTATTCAATCAGGTCTAAGATACCATCATTGTCACTATCCATATCGTGGAAATCAGGCTGACCGTCTCCATCAAAATCCTGTCCTGAAGCATAGGCATTACAAAAGGAAATTTCGCCGATTCCATATGCCTGATTGCCTAATGAACCTACATCGATATTGCGGTAGATAAATCGCACCGAGTCAACCATGCCTGGAATGGTAACGGTAATGGAACCATTCAGTTCACCATCTCCCATTGCCACCAAACCATTGAAGGTATTGCTTCCCATGTATTGGTTGAAGTTGCCGGAGCCAATCACTACATTTCCGGCATTGAGCTGAATGAGCTGTCCAGCATGATAGGCATTTACTATAATCTGGTCCTGAAATTGCCCAGCGCCAAGATCCACATCCTGTAACTTGAAGTTGAGGTTTTGTACTGAAGAATTGAACCGCAATACCTGGATCGATTGATCGGCAGCAGCATTGACATCTTGTGTCGTATGGATTTCGGAGCCGGTCACCGCAGCGTAATTTTCTGAAACGGTGAAAGCAGATACTCCTGCTCCGGCTGTTGTTCGCAATAAGACTGATGAAGAAACACCGGCTGCCGAAGCATATTCGAGCGTTGCGTCTGCTACATTGGTCAAAGTAAGCGTTGACGTTGAGGAACAAACCATCAACTCAGATGAGTTGGGTTTTCCGTCTCCGTCCATATCGCCGTCCAGGTTATCTGCCAATCCGTCACCATCGATATCCACAAACGGAACGCGGTAATAAATCCGCAGGCGAATCTGGTCTACATAAGAAGTAACAGTTGGTAAGAGCAATCCTGCTGCGCGTGATTGAATAGAGATTGCCACGCCAAATCCGTTGCCGGTCACGTCGAATCCATTCAGCGTGGTTCCCCACAAATCAGCATTGGAACCATAGGTGATTGCCGTTTCGGTTGTAGGCCAGTTGACACCGGCATTGGCGTGATTGGTTCCGATTACCTGATTGTCTTTCAGCAAGCGTACATCCACATCACGTGTGTAATTACTTCCGGTATTGTCACTCGACTGTCTTCTCACCTCGACCTCTACTCCGCAAATAAGCGCATTGGTGGGAATATTGAAGTTCAGATTTCTGGCCACCAGAAAGTTGGAAATACGCACTGTGCCGCCAATGAGCAGGGCAGCGTTTGTAATTGTTGCGTAGCTGTTGTTGTCCGTAAGAGCGTTCCCGGGATTGTTCCATGCTTCCACACCGGTTGAGGTGTTGTTGATACCAACAGTGGGATTGTAATATCCCTGACTGATACCCGGGCATTGGGAAAACAGGGTGTTGACGAATAGCGTAGACAGTACGAGAATAATAGTAGTTTTTCTCAGGTCCACTTTCTTCTTGGTAGAGAAATGTTCCATGGCGTTCAGTGAATAATGTGACTGCATATTAAACAGAAAATATTCGCTGTGCAACAAATCTGAACAGCTCAAACGCTCGTACTGGTAAACTCAACTGCGACTAAAAAGCCCGTTTATGGCATTTTACAGATGTAAAAAACGCCATTGAACGTATTTATAAGTTGATCTTAAAGGATTGCTATTTGTTTGAATTTTAAAGATTAACATTCAAACCTGTTAATTTTTAAATTTGTTTTTTAGTTTAATCGTATTTACAAGCGGATTCTTGGTTGAAAAATTTGAAAAAAAAGTGAAAAAAACTTAGTTTTTAACATTTGACTGTGGTTTTTTAGGTAAAATTTCACATTAAAACGGTTTGGATTAACGGTTAATTAGTTCCTACTAATGATCATTTTTTACCGATAAAATCAAAAAAGGGAAGCTTTTGCCTCCCTTAACATCAAAATAGTAGCGCTACTAACTACATTTTAATGATGATGAATTCCGTTCGTCTGTTTCGTGATGTGATTCTTCGGAACGTTTTGGTACTAACTGAATCCGAACATCAAAATAATCGGTTTGCCTGGCGACAATACGGTAGTTAAATTTCGGCTCCACGTTAAAAGAATACGCTCCATAATTATCTGTTTTATTGTTTCATAGTTCCCTGCTTGGTTTTGAGGGGCATTTTCAGAACACCCCATAACCGCAACAGCATTGCAGCAGGCCGTTTAATCCTCAATTTTCAGTGTGAAAAGCAGTCGTATAGGTTGAAATATTGCATCAGTTGATCCGTTTTTGGGGATCGTCTTCTGACATACAAACTTAAAGATGCATTGCGTTGATGGATAAGCTCTTGTGACGAACAACCTGTTTTTGTGATCAACTGCCAGTCAGTGATTTTTTTCTCTTTTGAAGAGTTTTTCGATTCAAAAAAAAACAAGTTTGGGACACAAAATAAAATGATCCGGAAGGGCATAACCGGTTCTATTTCGGGAATAAAATCCCCGTTTTTCGGGAAAACCTTCTGTTAGCACCACAAAAACCAATAAATGAACATTTTATGAACGAATCGTTTCGGTTGTCGTAATTTTCACCAAGGCAAGGTTTTCTAAAAGTGAATCGTTTTAAATGTTAATATTGCCTATGGTTTTTCAGCGGATTCCTGCTATTATTTGCGCTCTTGTCTGTACGTTTTCCTTCGCTCAGAAAGGTGGTCGTTTTGTCGTTGCCAGTCAGGATATTCGTTATCATTTTACAGTTACTTCCTATTCGTCTAATCAGGGACTTCCTGAAAGTCAGGTGCTTGATGTTTTTTCTAAAAAAAACGGCACGTTAATGCTGGCAACTGCCGACGGTATTGTATTGTTTGACGGACAAGAATTCACCGAGTTTATTCAGGATCAACGCTATAAAAGGCATTTGCCCCGTCACCTGATGTGGGATGAATACAGTCAGCGCTTATTTGTAAGCGATTTCGAAGGAAATTTGTTCATTTTTCATCCGTACTATAAGAAGTTACAATCTTTCAAAACAACAATCCTTGTCAATCACACACTTTATTCTATCAATGAGGCAGGCGATATATATACAGCCGATACCAAAGAGCTTGTATTCAGGAAGGTAGCAACCACCGGTGCGAAAAAAGCAATCAGCATACATGTTGCGTATCCGATGATCTATATCGGAACAGAAACGGGGCTTTCGGCCTGTAACATCACTTCAAAAAAAGTCACTCCGTTGTTAAAGGACAAAATGATTACCGGATTTTACCGGAATCCCTACAACGGAAAGCTGTTTGCATTGGGACAACAGGGTATTTATGCTGTAACAAAGAATTCGGCAACGCCATCGCTGAATATTGACATCACGGAAACAACTACCACAATTAAAGCAATGGCGGCTATTTCGGCCGATAAATACTATGTGGCCACCACACATGGACTTTATTATCTGACGCCTGATTACATCAAATTATACCAAACAGAGGTTCTTCCATCAGACAATTTACTTTCATTGACATACAACGAAGAAGAAGATTGTTTGTTTGCCGGCAGCATCCAAAAAGGATTATTGCGTTTACAGCACAAAAGCTGCTATAGTCACGAATGTAAAGGCGAGAACGGTTTGCAGCAATCTTCGTCTACTTCTATTATACGAACGTACGCCGACGAAGTACTGGTTGCTGTATCAGGCGGCAAAATTCTACAAGTAGGTATTGGTGAACTCTTTGATTACTGGAGTTTCTCAGCCCATTTTGTGAGTCTGGCAGCCATTGATTCGTGCGTGTATGCCGGAACATGGGGCGATGGTATTTATGTTTTAAAAGATCGAAAGCAGATTTACCATGTCACAAAAGAACAATTGGGTTCGGGCGATGTGCACGGTGTTTTTAAAGATTCCCAGGGGACTATTTGGGCCGGTACCGGTGAAGGAATTGCAAAAGGAAAGAGTTACAAGACATTCAAACCGTATTTATCGCAATCAGTAACGGGAGTCATTATTTGTTTTTACGAGCTCCAAAACGGAAACATCTGTATTGGAGGAAGCGATGGTGTTTTTATACTGGATAAGCAGTACAGACTGATCAAAAAACTAGGGCCGTTGCAAGGCTTAAATGGCAAAGAAGTCCGTTGCTTTTACGAAGATGCCTTCGGAAAGGTATGGATAGGAACCTATAACGGAGGTTTGTATTGTTATGATCACGGGAAACTAACATCTATTAATGGAAAAAAGAACTGCAAGTTGTATGACGAGGTCTTTACATTGGCAAAAGACAAATTCGGTTATTTAAATATGACTTCCAATTTCGGGTTGTGGAAAATTGCCGAGAAAGACCTGAATGATTTTTATAACGGAAAACTGGATCGGTTGATTCCTTTTTTCTTTGGTGAAGAAACCGGAATTCTCAATACGGAATTCAACGGCGGCTTTCAAAACAATTACCTGATCACAGAACACAACCACTTTTATTGCCCGTCCATTCAGGGATTTGTGGTTCACACACTGGAACATTATGCTTTTCTCCGGCCAAAGCCTCGATTTTTGCGCGTTTTGGTGAATGATACGCTGTACACAGGAACCTCAAACCGTTTTGAGCGCTCAACACACACCATTCAGTTCGATCTTTCGAACCCTCGGTTCTGCAAAAAGTATAATTATTATTACCAATACAAGTTGTTGGGAGGTAATTTCCCGGATTATTGGAGCAAACCGGAAAAACATCCGTTCGTTTCATTCAAAATGCTTCCTCCGGGAAAATACACCTTAAAAGTTCGTGTGGTAAACGCCCTCAATGATCGCCATCCTGGCGAAATCAGTTATTACTTCGAGATCCAGCCCCATTTCTATGAAGAGACCTGGTTTCTGGTCACAGGAATTCTGCTCATTGTGTTGGTGATCGGACTACTGGTTCGCCTGCGCATTTCACACGTAAGCAATAAAGACCGGCATCTGAATTCGATTAACAGTACGATCCTGGAATTAAAACTAAAAGCCATTCAGGCTAAAATGAATCCACACTTCATTTTTAATGCGCTCAACAATATCCAATACCTGATTGTATTGAAAGAATTGGAATCGGCCGAAACAGCGATCAATGAATTTTCGCAATTACTGCGCAAATTTCTGCAACAAAGTGATCAATCGTTTGTTACCATCGAAGAAGAGTTTGAAATGCTGCGGTTGTATGTGGCCATCGAAAAATTCCGGTTCAACGATCATCTGGTGTCGCGGTTTAAAATTGACTACAAAATCGGCCAATACTACATTCCTTCCATGATTCTGCAGCCGGTGGTGGAAAATGCATTGAAACACGGTTTACTCCATTCTGAAAAAGAACGCATCCTGAACATCGATGCTTTTCTTCACAACGATCAGGTGCGGATTACCATTGAAGATAACGGAATCGGAAGGGAAGCATCCAGTGAAATCAATAAATCGCGGGAAGAGCACATTTCGCTTGGGTCCAACCTGGTGCAGGAAAAAATGATGATTGTGCGGGAGAAATATGACATTGTGATTCACTACGAATTAGAAGATCTGACCAAAGGTTCCACAACAGGAACCCGCGTTGTTTTTGACATACCTATTATAAAAGAAGCATTTAACGAAACCTAGTAACTCACCCATTTCAACCGTGGATCACAAAACGGGATCCATGGAATTTAACCCAAATAAAAGAAAATGAACACCTTAATTGTTGACGATGTTAAATTGAGCAGAGACGGATTAAGCGCTCTGATCAACTCACATTTTCCGGAAGCAAATATTGTTGGAAGTGTGCCTTCTGTCGAAGAAGCCCGAAAACTATTAAAAACAGAGCAGATTGACCTCTTATTCCTTGATATTCAACTTCAGGACGGATTGAGCTTTGATATTTTGGACGATGTTTCGCTGAATTCGAAAGTGATTTTCATTACCGCTTACGAAAAATATGCCATTGAAGCCATCCGGAAAGGCGCTTTCGATTACTTGCTGAAACCCATCAATGTGGCCGAACTCAAAAAATGTATTGAGCGAATCCGCGAACTGCGCGAGCTGGAAAACGAACAATTTGAAAAGGCTTCCGATTCGCTTGTTTTTAAAGGTAAAATCGGCATTTCCAGCATGGATGGGATCGAATACGTAAATACTTCGGAAATCAATTACCTGAAAGCCGATGGAAAGTACACGGTGGTGTGTTTGAGAAACACAACCATCACCAGCTCTAAAAACCTCAAAATGTTTGAAGTGATTTTACCTGAAGGATCCTTTATGCGGGTGCATCATTCTTACCTCGTTAATCTGTCGCAGGTCGTTCGTTTTAAGAAAGACGATGCCATGCTGATCCTGTCTGACGGAACGGAAATCCCGGTGGCCAAATCGCGGAAAGATTTATTGACACGAAGGTTGATTCATGTTTGAATTTGGTTACCCTGATATCAACCTAGATAAGCCCATTTACCACAAAGACACAAAGAAAAAGGATACACTTGACTCGTTAAGTTCACAAAGACGGTTCAGTAGAAAGTATCTATGCATAACAAAAATCCCTGAAAAGATTTATTACAAGGAAAAGATAAGTTTAACCTGTTAAGACCACGACGGTAGTCTACCTAAATCACCTTTGTGAACTTAACAAGCCTATACTTCAAAAAAACTTTGTGTCTTTGTGGTGAATTTATACCACCACCACATTAAACGTCGCATCAAACGCCAATGCGCCTTCAATTACCTGCGCTGCACCGGGAATCATTAATCCTTTCATTTTGGCGGTCTTGCCTTTCTGGATCAGGTCGATCAATTGTTTTTCGGTGAGTTTTTTGCCCAGTAATTCAAACGGAACCAGGAATCCACACGCTTTGTAGTTGGCGCATCCAACTCCCGTGCGGCCTTCCATGAGCTTGTGCTGTTTGCATTTCGGGCAATCCAAATCGGTGAGACTTACTTTTTCTGTTGGTTTGCGTTCACGCTTGGGTTTTTCAGCGACCACCGGAGCATCTGTATGCAGCTGAATGCGAATAGGCGCTTGCGAGAAAATCACTTCATCGGTCAACTGGCGCACCATCACGGTTAATTCCTGCTTGAACTGCTCCAGATCGTATTCGCCTTTTTCAATGAGGCGCAGTTTGCGTTCCCACTGTCCGGTGAGTTCGGCGCTTTTCAGCAATTCATTCTGAATGGTATCGATCAATCCTACTCCGGTTGGAGTAGCCATGAGGTTTTTACGCTTTTTCTCGATGTATTTTCGCTTGAAAAGCGTTTCGATGATGTTGGCGCGGGTGGCAGGACGACCAATTCCGTTTTCCTTCATCATATCACGGATTTCTTCGTCTTCGACCTGTTTACCGGCGGTTTCCATCGCACGCAGCAAGGTTGCTTCGGTATAGGGTTTCGGCGGACTTGTTTTTCCGTGATGCATCCGCGGTTCGTGCGGCCCCGACTCACCTTCGGTAAACACCGGCATGGTTTGCTCGGCTTTTTCCTTCTCGGGCTTTTTGTCGTCTGAATCCGTTTCTTTGGTTTCTTCCCACACCACACGCCATCCCGGTTCGATGATCTGTTTGCCGGTGGCTTTAAACCCAATTTGGTCTACTTTCCCCAAAACAGTGGTGTTGGAAACCTTACATTCCGGGTAAAAAGCAGCCACAAACCGGCGCACAATCAATTCGTAAATCTGGCTTTCGGGTTGCGAAATACCACTGGGTTGAATACCGGTTGGAATAATGGCGTGGTGATCGGTTACTTTTTTGTCGTCGAACACCGATTTTAATTTCGGGATTGGTTTTTCCATCAACGGAGCGGTAAAACGCTGATAATGCGTCAACCCTTTCATGATGTTCGGAATCTTGGGGTGTAAATCTTCCGACAAATACGTGGTATCCACACGCGGATAAGTGGTGAATTTCTTTTCGTACAATCCCTGCACATACTTCAGCGTTTCTTCTGCCGAAAAGCCAAATTTCTTGTTGCCTTCCACCTGCAACGAGGTTAAGTCAAACAATCGTGGATTGCCTTCTTTTCCTTCTTTTTGTTCGAAGGAAGTGATCTCAAACGGATGTCCTTTCAGGTATTCCACGCCTTTCACAGCGCGGTCTTCATTACGAATCCGGTCGATGGTTGCTGTAAATTCAGTTTCGCGGTAAATGGTTTTCAATTCCCAATATTCTTCCGAGCGAAACGCCTCTATTTCTTTGTGTCGCAGCACAATCATGGCCAGCGTAGGCGTTTGCACACGTCCAATAGACAATGTGGCTTTCCCCTGGCCGAATTTTTTGGTAAACAAACGCGTGGCATTCATTCCCAACAACCAGTCACCGATTGCCCGGGCGCTTCCGGCTGCATATAAATTCTGGTATTGTTCGCCGTTTTTCAGCGATTGAAATCCTTCGCGGATGGCTTCTTCGGTCAGGGACGAGATCCACAAGCGTTTGATCGGAACTTTGCACTTGGCCTTGGCCAATACCCAGCGCTGGATCAATTCTCCTTCCTGCCCGGCATCACCGCAGTTGATCACTTCTTCGCATTGCGCCACCAATTTTTCAATCACCGAAAACTGGCGTTTGACACCCTGATCTTCGATGAGTTTGATCCCGAATTTTTCCGGAATCATCGGTAAATCTTCCAGTCGCCAGTATTTCCAGCTTTCCTTATAGTCGTGGGGTTCTTTGAGTGTGCACAGGTGACCGAACGTCCACGTCACACAATAGCCGTTTCCTTCATAATAACCGTCGTGGCGCTGTTTGGCACCTATTACTTCCGCAATATCACGGGCAACGGAGGGTTTTTCGGCTATACACAACTTCATAGGTTGCAAAATTGGTACAATTACCGAAAATACGTACTACGGAAACAGCACGAAATTTGAACAAAAACGAGAAGTTACTAATAAACGAAGACTTTTTGGGCCCATTCTTTCCCAGCAAGTGTTCCGCGTATAAAATAAATACCAGCAGGTAATGTTTGTTGAGCTGTAAGCGTATTTCCTGAAACAACAGACGGAATCACTTCACCCGTAAGAGAATGCAATGATATCACTTCCATCTTTTCATTGGTATTCACTTCAAATTGATCTTCACCTGCATAATAAACCGTTGGTGTATGGGCATTCATTTCACCCAGGCCCGTCACATCACAAATAGTAGTTGTAAACGAAACATGATTGTCGTTTGTAACCGTATCTTCCAAAAACGTGCTTGCCTGTCCCTGAATACCGAACAAGACCATGATGTGATCGTCCTGAATGACAGCCGGGTCCCATTTCGTGGATAATGTTTGTGTTAATGCCGGACAAACCCCATTGATTGCCGCATAATTATAGCTAAACGGTGTATAGATCGCATAAGGAAATCCCGTCGGAATTTCGTTCATGATCATGTTGTTCATTCCCAGCAGCTGATTGGTATCTGTGTGCAGGAAAATAAAATAATTTTCCGAACGCCAGCGACAGGCTCCATTGGAATTAAAATTACCAAAATCGTGGTCTTCATTGACACCGTTATACTCACTTCCCCAGGCAACACAGGTGGCAGGATCAAATACCACCACATAAAAAGCAGGTGAAGAATTGACGCTGCATGTATTGTATTCCACCACATTACTATCCAGCCAAACGCCGTTCAATGGTGTGTAATGCGGGTAACAATTAATGGTCAATTCGTGTTGCGCCAGCGTCCCGGAACTTAGCCCGAAAACAGCCAGCAGTAAGCAGAACGTTGTGTACAATCGATTCATGGCAGTGCATTTTTGATAAAGGTATGTGGTTCAACACACGTACACAACGAAAAAGCACCAACAACCTGTTACACTGGATACAAAACTGTTTTTTGCGAGGTTAACGTTTCGTGTACTTCTTCACCTCAAACCCAACCGCATTTTTCTCATCTGCTTCGTGCTTGAAAACCGTTTCCGATGTCCATTCCGATTCGTTGAATTCAGGAAAAAACGTATCTGCGTTGTACGTGTGATCAACATGCGTAATGTACATTTCCGTGACTTGGCCGCTGTTCAATGCTTCCACATAAATCTGTCCGCCACCAATGATGAATACCGTTCGGTCGGTTTCGCCAGCATAATGGTCCAGACAAGCTTCCAGGGAAGAAAAAACAACGCAACCTTCAGCACGGTAATCTTCCGCACGACTCAATACCGCATTTTCTCTATTGGGTAACGGCCTGAAACGTTCGGGAATGGATTCGTAGTTTTTGCGGCCCATGACCACAATGTGTCCGGTAGTTGTTTCTTTAAAAAACTTCATGTCGGCCGGTAAATGCCACATCAAATCGTTGTTCTTGCCAATACCGCGCTCGCGATCCATGGCCACTATCAAACTTACCTTCATCAATCTCCTACTATTTTTACTTCTTTCGGTGTCACAAATACCAGTTGCGGCAAAGCGGTTTGGGTTTTAGTCCAGAAAGCCAACATTTCGCCGGCTTGTTCAGGTGATGAAAACAACCCGCTCACCAAATGATAGTTGCCATCCGGCGCCAGAATACGTGTAGTGGTTGCTTTGTTTTCGGGTGAAAGCTTGGTCCAGTCGGTTCCCAGCACAGCATCCAGCTGAACGGTGTAATAACCTTCCAGCAACAAATCATAACGTTGGTGAACCGTCACATCCTGCCCCACCAATTGCTCAGTAGTTCCTTTTGCATGCTGACTGAACAAACTGCGAGAATCACTGAAGAAAAGCGCCATTTTCGCCAATGAGGCTTCGTCTAAAAATGCCGCCCTATGGGTATTGTAATCAAAATCCGGAAGAATGTAATACGGTTTTACCAACGCTTCCTGACGGGGAAATACCCACGTGAAACAATGTTCTGTTTTCAGGAAAACGACCGCTTTGCTGCTGTCTACCGCAACGGTTGTGTTCAACATCATTCCACCATCGGTGTAGCGGTCGCGCTGATTGGAAACAAAATTCCCCAACGACCATGCCGTCAGTTTTTGTTCTCCGGCTACCGCTTTTTGTACTACCGGCTGCAACACGTGTGGATGTCCGCCAATGACCATATCAGCGCCTTGTCGGTAACAAAATGCTTCCCATTTTTTCTGATAGTCGTTTGGCAGCGATTGGTATTCGGTTCCCCAGTGCATGGTACAAATAACAATATCGGCACCCAGGTCTTTTGCTTTTTTAAAGTCGGCTTTCATCACCGTACTGTCAATGTAATTGATAATGAGCGGTGCCGCCACCGACAACCCATTTGTTCCGTAAGTGTAATTCAACACGGCTACTTTTAGTCCGTTTTTCTCAACGATCAGCGGGTAATTCTTTTCGCGCTCGGCTTTGTTGCGGAATGTTCCGGTGTGTTTTACACCCAATTTATCCAGCACATCAAGTGTTTTGGTAACGCCTTTCGCGCCGCCGTCGCAGGAGTGATTGTTGCAGGTAAGGATTACATCAAATCCGGCATCTACCAAACCTTCCGACAACTCGGGCGGTGCCGAAAACTGAGGATAACCTTTATAAGGTTTCCCGGCGTGCGTTACTTCCAGATTGGCAATGGCAATATCCGCTTCGCTGATTACCGGTTTCACAAACTGAAAACAATCGCGGTAATCGTAGGCATCTTTTTGTGTATTGTGAGCGCCCTGGATTTGTCCGCCGTGCTGCATCACATCACCCACAAACAATAGTTTTACTTGTTTGGCAGGCACCTGAGCCCAAAAACTCAACGAAGAGACAAAGGAAATCGCTGCAAGAAATTGTTTGATCATACCATTGAAATTGAGCGTTAAAAGTACGAAAGTTGCGCCATACTGGTGTCTTTTCCCAAACATGCAAAAAAATACAGGCACTTTAAAACCGTCTTGTTGTTTTTCAGAAAAGCTTTTGAATACAAGCAATTCCTGAGAATCCGTGAATGACAACAAAAGGACTGCCTAAACACTTAACTCAGTAGAAACTACATTCCGATACATACGATTTTTTTATCTAGTTATCATTGTCTATTTTTACGGAAAATATTACTTAGCTATGAAAAAAGTTTACTTACTAGCAGGTGCTCTTGCTGCTGGTTTTGCTGTGAATGCACAGTACAACAATGCGAGCATTGCTGCAACACCGCGTAACATGCCTGGTTACGCCAATAAAAAAGTCTCATCTGTTGAAAAAGCAGAAGGTGATGTAATCTGGTCACACAACTTCACGACTGCGTCTGACTGGACATTCTCTAACGCCGGTGCTGCTGGTGTACCTCCTCACACTGCAGGTGACTGGACTATTGTTAACGCAATGCCAACAAGCTTAACGGATCAAATTCCTAGTTACGGTTTCCCGGGAGCAATGTTATCTGCTTCAGGTGGTAACTTTGCATTGGTGAATTCGGATGCTGCCGGTGGTTCTGCTACTCAAAATGCATACCTTACAACAGCTGCTGGTATTGACCTTGCTACTTTATTGTCAACAAACGGTTCTGCGGCTAACGCGCCAATGTACCTTGAGTTTACAGAAATCTACCGTCACTATTATGACGAGAACTACATTTCTATCTCCAATGACGGTGGTGCTACGTGGGTTGAATTCCAGGTAAATGCTGCACCTGAGGTTCCTGTTAACACCAATTCAGGAAATCCTGAAACAGAAGTAGTAAACATTACTTCAGTGATCGGTGCAGGTAACTGGGGATCTGATGTTCGTATCCGTTTCCGTTACCAGGGAGCCTGGGATTGGTTCTGGGGTATTGATGATGTGAAATTGGTTGAAGCATGGGATAACGATGTTAAATTCACGAACTACTACCAGCAAACTCCTGCAGGAAGCACGCAAGAGTTGGATTACTACATGGTAAACCAATCACAAACAAGCTTCCCTGGAATTACTTTCGGTGCAAAAGTAACGAACAACGGTTCATTGGCTCAGGCTGGTGTAGCGTTGAACGCTGATGCTCCTTCTGCTGGTTCTTACAACGAATCAGGTACTGCAGTAGCGCTTCCATTTGGTGCATCTGATTCAGTTTCTATTACTGTTCCGATGATGGTTCCTGCAACAATTGGAGATTATCCGGTTGCATTGACTGCTGAATTGACAGGTGTTTCTGATAGTGATGCAAGTAATAGCTCATCATCAATGACTATCCGTCGTGACCAGTACTTGTATTCACGTGATGACAACAACCGTATCTCTGCTATCTCTGGTGTAGTAGGTGCTGATGGCGCTCCTTTGAAAATCGGTAACGTTATGGAGATTTTTGACGACATGGATATCACGTTCATGCAAATTCGTTTGTTTGGAGCTGCTGCAGATGCAGGATTGGAAATGTTCGGTGAAATCCACAAATACAACCCTGGAACACAAGCGTATGAATTCTTCGCTGAAACATCTCCTCATGTTATCCTTGCTTCTGAGGTAAACTCATTCGTTACCCTTCCAATTGACGGAGGTGCTATTAGCGTTGTTCCTGGTGATGTACTTTTGGTAATGGCTGGTCACAATGGTGGAAGCGAAGTACCTGCTTTCGGTTTGGCACAAGCTACTGAAGAACAAACGGTATTGTTGTACTCAGATAATGGCGACATCAGCTTCCTTGGAACTCCAAACGCTGTAATGGTTCGTATTTCTGACCAAACATTGAGCGTAGACGAAAACACTGCTGATTTCTCAGTAAACGTTTTCCCTAACCCGGCAGTGAACGAAGCGAAAGTTTCTTTCGAATTGACAAACACTTCTGATGTTACATTGACTGTGACTGACCTTGCAGGTAAAGTAGTTTACACAAACAATTTGGGTAACACAACTGCAGGAAAACACAACGTAGAAATCAACACTGCTGCATTGGCTGGTGGTATCTACACTGTAAACTTCAACGCAAACAACGCAATCGTTACTAAGAAATTGGTAGTGAAAAAATAAGCGTTCTTTCGCTAAAGAATCACAAACGCTCTGTTAACTTCGGTTGGCAGAGCGTTTTTTATTTATGACTAATTCTCTTACTTTTTTCCATAGCAAAAAAAGTAAGCAAAAATGCATCGCGACATTCCAAAGTCGCTCGCGAAAAAAGACTCTTTCTGTGTTTTCGGGTCAAAAGTGGCAGATCAGGATCTGAAACGCAAGCGCTTTTGACAAAACACTACGAAACAGCCTTTTTTCTTTGCTCGCTTCCAGGAATGACGCCAAGTCCGTATCAATGGCTTCTGGTAAAACAATAAACTTGGGTAACGAATATCAGGCTTCCAAATCCGGTCTCTTAAAAATCCAACCTCCTGTTTCCTATCACAAAGTCCGCTTCAGAGGAAAACTAACATCTAACCACTAATAACGATCCACCAATCACTAATCTATTTATCTTTACCTCCACTAATTATGAACACATGAAAGCATACGTATTTCCCGGTCAGGGAGCTCAGTTTCCCGGAATGGGAAAGGATTTGTACGAATCATCCGATATTGCAAAAGCGCTTTTTCAGCAGGCAAACGACATTTTAGGATTCAACATCCAGCAAATTATGTTTGAAGGCACCGAAGAGGAACTGAAACAAACCAAAGTTACTCAACCGGCCATTTTCCTGCATTCAACTATCCTTGCTGCCTGCCTTGGCGACAGCTTTCAACCGGATATGGTTGCAGGGCATTCCTTAGGTGAAATTTCGGCATTGGTAGCCAATAAAACCTTATCGTTTGAAGACGGTCTGCGCCTGGTTTCAAAACGCGCTTTGGCGATGCAGGAAGCGTGCGAACGCGAACCGTCGACCATGGCAGCCATTTTAGGTTTGGAAGACAACGTTGTGGAGGAAATTTGCGCTGGTATCAACGGAGTTGTGGTTCCTGCCAATTACAACTGTCCCGGGCAATTGGTGATTTCAGGCAGCGTAGCAGCTGTTGAAGAAGCCTGTGCCAAACTGACCGAAGCCGGTGCTAAACGTGCATTGATCTTACCTGTTGGCGGCGCATTTCATTCACCGTTAATGGAACCTGCCCGTGAGGAATTAGCAGCAGCTATCAAAGCAACCACATTCAACACGCCTATTTGTCCGGTTTACCAAAACGTTACCGCAAATGGTGTCACCGATCCGGTTGCGATTCAGGAAAACCTGGTTGCCCAATTAACCGCCCCAGTCCGTTGGACCCAAACCATGAATCAAATGATTGCCGATGGCTGCGCCGAGGTGATTGAAGTTGGTCCGGGCAAGGTGTTACAGGGATTGTTTAAAAAGGTAGATCGCGCGTTCCCGACATCCAGCGCCGAATTATAATATAATTGTAACGTGTCCGTAGGCTCGGGACGCATCCCGAGCCCATCGCACAAATTATATCACATTACGAGGTCGCGATAAATCGCGACCCAACAAAAAAGGTTTCCATGTCATGGAAACCTTTTTAATATATAATAAAATCATGGGGTATAGCCCGGGATGCGTCCCGAGCCAATATCCATCAATTTCTCGACAACGTCGTTTTAATCGCCTTGATCAATTTATCCAGATTCGGCAAAGCCGCATCAATCAATGTTGGTGAAAATGCAAACGGTGTATCTGTTTGGGTCACACGCATCACTGGTGCGTCTAAATAATCAAATGCATATCGTTGCAGGTGGTAAGCCATTTCAGATGAAATAGACGCCAACGGGAACGATTCTTCCAAAATCACACAACGGTTCGTTTTCTTCACTGATTCTACTACGGTGTTGTAATCGATCGGACGAACAGTGCGCAAATCAATCACCTCAACAGAGATTCCTTCTTTTTCCAACAGTTCAGCGGCTTCGTAAGCTACCTTAATCACTTTTCCAAACGAAACAACCGTTACATCGGTTCCTTTTCGTTTCACATCGGCTACACCGATCGGAATGATGTATTCGCCTTCCGGAATTTCTCCTTTATCACCGTACATTTTTTCCGATTCGAAGAACACAACCGGGTCGTTGTCGCGGATTGCCGCTTTCAACAAACCTTTGGCATCGTATGGGTTGGAAGGTGTGATCACTTTCAATCCCGGGAAATGAGCATAAAACGCTTCGAAACTTTGAGAGTGTGTAGCACCTAACTGTCCGGCAGTACCGTTTCCACCGCGGAAAACGATCGGACAACCGTATTGACCACCCGACATTTGCATCATTTTCGCTGCGGAATTGATGATCTGATCGGCAGCAAGAATGGCAAAGTTCCAGGTCATGAATTCCACGATCGGACGTAAACCGTTCATCGAAGCGCCTACGGCAATTCCGGCAAATCCCAACTCGGCAATCGGTGTATCGATCACACGTTTCGGACCGAATTCATCCAGCATTCCCTGAGAAACCTTATACGCACCGTTGTATTCGGCAACTTCCTCCCCCATTAAAAATACGTTTTCATCGCGACGCATTTCCTCGGTCATGGCTTCTCTAAGTGCCTCTCTAAATTGAACTGTTTTCATGCTTTTTCTAACTTAATGCTTCCGTAGGAAGGTCGCCAAAATTACAAAAAATACAATTCCGCCACTGCTATTTACTGCTCGAAATACGGAATTCCGGTATTCCTTATCGAAAAAGGACAAATTCGTTCAATTTTCTCTCTTAACGCACCGTCGTTTTGCGAATTGAATTGTTTACATTTGCAACCGTAAAATCTGTTGATCACATGAAAATTCTTGTTTGTATAAGCAAATCTCCTGATACAACATCTAAAATCGCTTTTACCGATGGTAATAAGCAGTTTGATGAAAACGGAGTGCAATATATTGTCAATCCTTACGACGAGTGGTATGCACTGGTACGCGGATTGGAATTAAAAGAAACATTGGGTGGAAACCTGACTATCATTACAGTTGGCACTGCTGCTGATGAGGCGGTAATCCGTAAAGCGTTGGCGATCGGAGCAGATGATGCAGTGCGTATCGACGCTGATGCGAAAGATGCTTATTTCACCGCGATGCAGATTGCTGAGTACGCAAAAGCGCATTCGTTTGATTTGATCCTTGCCGGAAAAGAAACTATTAACTATAACGGTTCGCAGGTAGGCGGAATGATTGCCGAAGCATTGGATTTACCCTTTGTTTCATTGGCAACCAAATTAGACATCAACGGTACAACGGCCCGCATGGAGCGCGAAATCGTTGGTGGTTTGCAAATCATCGAAGCCAATCTTCCGTTGGTGGTATCGTGTGCAAAAGGAATGGCAGAACAACGCATTCCAAACATGCGCGGCATCATGGCGGCCCGTACGAAGCCCCTTCAGGTAGTTCCGGCTGCAGCTGTAGAAGATCTTACAACGTATGTTGAATATGGCTTGCCTGCTGCGAAATCGGCGGTAAAAATGATTGATCCGAACAACATGGATGAGTTGGTTGAATTGTTACACAACGAGGCGAAAGTCATCTAATTTTCCGAAGACATGAATATTCTAGTATATATTAATTCGGCCGGTAATCTGGCGAAAAGTGCATTAGAAGCGGTAACGTATGCTTCTAAAATCGGTGGTTCTGTTTCGGTAGTAGCTACCGGAAGTGCAGACGATGCTACATTGGCAACGTTGGGTGAATACGGTGCTCAGAAAGTAATGGTTGACCGTTCTGCTTCGGCAGACGATGCACAGCAAATCACGCGTTTGGTTGCCAAAGCAACGGAAGCGGTAAATGCAGATGTGGTTGTTTTCTCACACGATCTGGTTGCGAAAGCAGTAGCTCCGCGTTTGTCTGTTCGTTTGAAAGCAGGATACATTTCAGGTGCGGTAGCCGTGCCGAACGTAAGCAATGGTTTTTCGTGCAAAGTGAATGTATTCTCCGGAAAAGCTTACGCACAGGTTGCGGTAAACACCGGAAAGAAAATCATTTCGTTGTTGCCAAACTCCATTCAACCGGAAAAAGCAGGAGCTGCATGTGCAGTAGAAGCATTTGACGGCGCAGTGGGTACAGCTGCAATTAAAGTAGTAGACACGAAAAAACCGGAAGGTGAAATTCCATTGCCGGAAGCAGATATCGTTGTTTCAGCAGGTCGCGGATTGAAAGGTCCGGAGAACTGGGGAATGGTGGAAGATTTGGCCGAAGCATTGGGAGCAGCAACAGCTTGTTCGCGTCCGGTAGCTGATATTGGCTGGAGACCTCACCACGAGCACGTTGGACAAACAGGTGTTGCCATTCGTCCGAACCTGTACATTGCTGCGGGAATTTCCGGAGCAATTCAGCACCTTGCAGGTGTCAACGGTTCGAAAGTAATTGTGGTGATCAACACCGATGCCGAGGCTCCTTTCTTCAAGGCTGCCGACTATGGTGTGGTAGGCGATGTTTTCGAAGTATTGCCGAAGTTAACAGCTGCTGTTAAAAAATTCCGCGCTGCGCAGTAATAGAATTGACACATTTTGGTTATTTTTACCAATGAATAATTAACGAGGGAAGCATACACTACTGCTTCCCTCATTGTTTAAACCCTTCGCAATAGTAAGCGACCGAATGGATAAAATAAAATTGGAAATCGTTGGGCTGTCGTACAGCCAGACTCAGTCTGGAGCCTACGCGTTAGTGCTTTCGGAGGCTGGTGGAAAACGACGTTTACCGATCATCATCGGAGGGTTTGAAGCACAGGCAATTGCCATTGAGCTCGAAAAAATGGTGCCAACCCGGCCACTCACACACGATTTATTCAAAACATTTGCCACTTCGTTTGCTATCAAAGTAAAAGAAGTGATCATTTACAACCTGCAGGAAGGTATTTTCTTTGCCAAACTGGTGTGCGAACGCGACGGACAATTATCGGATATCGATGCCCGAACGTCGGATGCCATTGCCCTGGCAGTGCGGTTTGAATGCCCGATTTATACTTTTGAAACGATTTTATCTTCGGCCGGCATCCTTTCGGATGAGTTTATGGACGAAGACGATGATACGGAAGATGATAATTCCGAAGAAAACGAGTTTCAGCGCATGTCGAAAGACGAACTGGAACAAGCCATTACCGAAGCCATTGAAAACGAAGATTATGAGCGGGCGTCCATGCTGAGAGACGAGATCAATAAACGATCGTAACTACTAAAACCCTACTACATGCAACTTTCCATTAAGAATCGCTTAATCTTCATGAGTTTTATGCAATTCTTTGTGTGGGGCGCATGGCTGATCACCATTTATAATTTTTGGTTTGAAACAAAAAAGTGGGGTGGCGTTGAATTCGGAGCCGTTTTCACCACCTTGGGTTTTTCTTCCATTATCATGCCCACCATCACAGGTATCATTGCCGATAAATGGATCAATGCGGAAAGACTTTACGGGATATTACATGTTTTAGGTGGTATCATGTTGTGTTTACTTCCTATGGTTGATGATCCGACCACTTTTTTTTGGGTGATTTTCGGTGCTATGATTTGCTACATGCCTACCATTTCCTTATCGAATTCGGTTGCTTATAATATTCTCAAATCGAAGAATTACAATATTATCAAAACCTTTCCTCCCATTCGGGTTTGGGGAACAATCGGTTTCATCGCTGCCATGTGGTTTGTAAACCTGACCGGAAACAAGGCATCCTCCAATCAATTTATCATTGCCGGAATAAGCGCTATTCTATTGGGATTGTATTCTTTTACGTTGCCACAATGCAAACCCGCCAACACCACCAATTCTACTTTTGTAAAAGCGATGGGGCTGGATGCGTTTAAGCTGTTTGCCAACTACAAGATGTTCCTGTTTTTCTTCTTCTCGCTACTACTTGGTGCAGCGTTACAACTGACAAACATGTACGGGGACGGCTATATCGGTGAATTTGGGAATTTCAGCGCCTATCAGGGTTCATTAATCGTTAAGTATTCGACAGTCATTATGTCGATCTCCCAAATTTCGGAAACCTTATTCATCCTGGCAATTCCGTTTTTCCTGAGAAGATATGGTATCAAAACCGTGATGCTGATCAGTATGCTGGCTTGGGTGGTACGTTTCGGTTTACTGGCTTATGGCAACCCGGCAGACGGACTTTGGATGATTATTATTTCCTGTGTTGCCTACGGAATGGCCTTTGATTTCTTTAATATTTCGGGATCACTATTTGTTGAAACCAATACTGACAATAAGATCCGTTCCAGCGCCCAGGGATTGTTTATGATGATGACCAACGGAATCGGTGCCGTAATGGGGAGTTTTTTAAGCGCCACGATTATTCAGGAGTTCTTTACGCTGAAATTCAAAACAGCAACTGAATTGGCTTCCTATCTCGGAATCGATCAGGCAAGTAAAACATTCAAACGTGTTACCGAACATGTAAGCATAGCCAAAGACGGGCTATTTTCTTCAGCTGTCGAATTAAAGGACTGGCAACCGATCTGGATTTCCTTTGCGGCATACGCATTGGTAATTGCTCTTCTGTTTGCGGTGTTATTCCGGCACAAGCATACTCCGGGCGAGCTGGAGAATGTGCAACATTAAACCACGTAGCTTTTTTTTAACCACATAGAACACATAGGCAACATAGGTTTGACGTGTTATGACTTGCATTTAGCAACTTAATCTTTCAAATACAATGTTCTATGTGACCTATGTGGTTAATTAATGATTAATTCCTTCGTTTTTAGCGTTGTAATTAGTTGATCTTTACGCAAATTTGATTTTTCAGAATAATATTAGTAGCTTTCGGCTTCAAAATGAATCTTAGATTACAGCAATGAAAAAAACAACCTATTTACAGCTACTGCGTTTGAACGCTCCGCTGTTTATTTTTGCTCTCCTTTTTGTAGGCCTCTCCGCTTGTCACCGCGACATCAAAAAAGACAAAGGAATCATCGTGAACGAATTAGGTGATGCCTGTCCGTCATTGACCTCTGTTGAAGGTGACGAATATGTGATTACTTCTTCCGCACAATTGAGTGCCGTTCTTGGAGGTTCGGGATGTACGACTTCTACATTTGGTGTTGACTTTTCACAAAATACCCTGTTGGGGAAATACGTGAAAGGGAAATGCAAGATGAAAATCTACAACCAGGTAAAACGCGAAGACGGTTCAAAACGCATTTTGTTTAAGATCCTCGCCAACAGCAAAGGATTCTGCGATACAGATTATTACGAGTGGACATGGGTGGTTGTTCCAAACTTCCCAAGTGATTACACGGTGCATTTCGTTGTAGAAAAACGATAAACAATACTTTTTTAAAGCTTGAAGCAATGGTCGGCTGGGAGGTATCTCAGAAGGTCATTGCTTTTTTGTTGTAGAAGATACAGTCAAATGTGATTGACGTAGTCCTGAAATCAGAAGGGCAAGCCAACTCCTCCCTTGAGGGAGGGCAGGGAGGGTGACATAACAACTTTCATGTTTCAGATTGTTTTAAACAATGAATAATATGCATTAATTGTGCATGAACACCATCCAAATTACACAGAACTTCACCTTCCGAAAAACGAATTAATTCATATCCAAGGGATTTTAATTTCTCTTCCCGATACCGATCATATTCTCCCTTATTCGAATGTGATTTGCCGTCAATCTCAATAATTAGATGAATGTCGGGAGCGAAAAAGTCTACGATAAATTGATCAATAGGGCGTTGACGAAGAAAGCGCTCACCCGTTTGTTTTCTGGATAAAACAGCTTTCCATATAAACTTCTCGGCTCTTGAAACCGTTTCAGTTCTTAATTCACGGGCAAATGACTTTAATCCTGAGTTGTAATGATGATTCGTAAACTTATTCATACTACTGAATATAGTAATATCGATTGTCTTATACAAGGTTTATTGCTGGTCACCCTCCCTGCCCTCCCTCAAGGGAGGAGTTGGTTTCACCTTCGAAGTAATAGAGTAAGACAAACCGAACTTTAGTTTCGAAATTAAGTCTTGAAGATTGTCCTGATAACATCCTCCCTCCTTGAGGAGGGATTGAGGGAGGTGACATCAAAAATCACTCTGATTAATCCTCTTTCACCAACTCCGTATCCGGTTGCGGAAAAATCCCCTGGCGGGTCATGGATTTGGTTTTTTTATCCAGAACGATCTGTTCTTCCACAATTCCGCCGTTCAAGCGCATAGAAAGTACGAAGTAGGCTTTTTCGGTGCTGACGATCTTCCAGGTTCCGTTTTTGGTATCATTCCCTAATTGCTGAATCACGCCTTCAGGCGAAAGCACAATGGTAATGCTCGCCGAAGCCACATCAATGACATCTGAACCGATATCCATTTTGTAAGCGGGAACCACACCTTTGTAGGTGCCGTAAAACTTTTTCTTGAGATGCTGACCGAAACCGGTACTCGCCACAAGCAGGAAGCAGATTATAAGCCAATTTTTCATCAATACGGTTCTTCTGACCACGGCAAATGTAACGAAACAGGAACTAAGAGCCAAAATTCGTTGTTAACCACATAGTGCACATAGGAAACATACGTTTTTGAGTTTCTAAATTTGGTGAGTTCATCTATGTTCTCTATGTGAGCTATGTGGTTAAATAGATTGTTTCAACAATCGACCCGACTTATGAACCGCGCTTGTTATGAGCCTTGGAAAATCGTAATTTCACGCTTGAATTTTCAGTACCATGAAGCAATATCACGATTTATTACAGCACATTCTGGACAACGGCACCGAAAAAGGCGACCGTACAGGAACAGGAACTTTGTCTACTTTCGGTTACCAGATGCGGTTTAACCTGGCCGACGGTTTCCCGGTTCTTACCACCAAAAAGCTGCACTTACGATCGATCATTCATGAGTTGCTGTGGTTCCTGAAAGGCGATACCAACATTCAGTACCTGAAAGACAATAACGTGAGTATCTGGGACGAATGGGCGGATGAAAACGGAAATCTGGGACCTGTTTACGGTTACCAATGGCGTTCGTGGCCTACACCCGATGGCCGTCACATTGATCAGATCACGAATGTGGTGAACCAGATCAAACACAATCCCGATTCACGTCGTATGATCGTAAGCGCATGGAACGTGGCTTATGTGGACGAAATGGCGTTGCCGCCGTGCCACACGATGTTCCAGTTTTACGTTGCGGAAGGCAAACTGAGTTGTCAGCTTTACCAGCGTTCGGCGGATACCTTTTTGGGTGTTCCGTTCAACATTGCTTCTTATGCCCTTTTAACGATGATGATGGCGCAGGTGTGTGGTTTGCAACCCGGAGAGTTCATCCATACGCTGGGCGATGCGCACTTGTACAACAATCACCTTGAGCAGGCGCAATTGCAACTCACACGCGATTTAAGAGCGTTACCGCAAATGAAGATCAATCCGGAGGTGACCGATTTGTTTGCTTTTACGATCGATGATTTTGAGTTGGTGAATTATGATCCGCATCCACATATTAAAGCGGCGGTAGCCGTTTAATTGAAAATGCAAAATTGAAAATTGAAAAGAAAGGAGCTTTAAAGCCTTTTCAATTTTACATTTTCAATTTTGAATTATCTACTGGCACGAGTCCCTGTAAAGATCCATATACTCAAATACTTTATCGATTGCTTCGCTGCGCATATCGGCGGTTAATCCTGCGTTGGTACGCACGGCATCGGTGAGTTTGAAAACGGCACACCAATCGCTGTCCATGGCCTGCTGAGCTTTGATCACCGAGGCAATGAGTTGAATAGTATAGCTTCTCTTATTTTTCTTCGCGGCAAGGTCGGCATAAACGATAGCGGGTTTTACGTCGAAGTAATCGTCCATCGCTTTGAGGTAAGCCATGCAGATAAGGTCGTGAGCCGTTCCTTTTTTCTTGAGTTTGGCTTCGGTGCCGTACTTTTTTGTTTTCAAGAGGTAAGCCAGGTAGTTCACCGAATTTGTTTTCCCGTCAAAGTTCCAGCTCAGCTGATTGATGATCGCCATTTTCACATCGATCGGATTGCTTTCGTTGGCGAGATACACCATTAATTCATCAGTCAGCACACCTTCGGTGGTTCCGGCTGTTTGCACAATGGCCACATCCTGGTACGACGACGAAATGTCGGTAGAGGTGATCGGGGAATCGGCTTTTGCTAATGGGGAGAATGCCCAGATAAATAAGATTGCTAAAAGAGTCGTTTTCATAGTTCAAAGATTTTAGTAGAAAATGTTGAATTTTGAATGCTTAATGTTGAATTAAGTCCCCAATTAAAAATTCAAAATTCAGCATTCAACATTAATTTTTTGGGTAATCATAATTAATCATCCACTTAATGCCAAACCGGTCGTCGCACATTCCGAAATAAGCACCCCAGAAGGTTTTTTCCATGGGCATTTCGGATACGCCGTTTTGTGAAAGAGCTGCATACAATTTATCGGCCTGTTCTTCGCTTTCGGCGTCAATCGACAAGGAAATATTGTTGCCCATCGTTACCTGATGTCCGGCCGATTCCAATGCATCCGTTCCCATCAGCACACACGCTTTTCCGATTGGCAGGGCCACGTGCATGAGTTTGTGTTTGTCGCCCTCAGGCAGGTTATCGGCCGCGCCGGGAATATCGCTGAAACGTTGCAACGTGGTGAATTCTCCGCCAAAAACGGATTTATAAAACAAAAAGGCTTCTTCGGTATTGCCTAAAAAATTTAAGTAAGGGTTAATTGTAATCATGTTGTTGGTTTTGTGAAGGATGAAGATAGGGAAATTTATGACACTTTTTTTCACCACAAAGGCACAAAGCTTTTTTGAAGGATAGACGTGTTAAGATCACAAAGGTGATCTACCTAAATCTTCTTTGTGTTCTTTGTAACACATCAAACTTGTCCTTTTTCTTTGTGCCTTTGTGGTAAAATTCCTCCAAACCCAAACTATTTTTTCCTAATTTAATCCCATGAAAATGAGAATCCTGCTACCTTTTTTGTTGCTGTCCGTTTCGGGGTGGTCGCAACTAATCTTAAAAGCCGGTGATCAGTTTGTGTTTGCCGATACCAACGGTGTTGTGGCTCCGAAGCAGCGATATGATCACGTTCAATACATTGATGCGCACCTGCCTACGTATGTGGTGCAAAAAAATGAGCTCTACGGCCTGGTGGAAGCTTCCAAAGAAGTGATTGCCTGCAGTTACGAAGCATTGAAACCCACGTATGAAGGCCGTTCGTTCAGGGGGTATTCGGGTAAACGAAACGGGAAGTGGTGTTTCATTGACTATTCGGGAGTGCCGCGCACGGAAGCAATTTACGACAGTATTGTTTTTTGGGAGCGTCTTACATCTTCCTCCAAACGGACAGAACATTTTTACTTTCTCTTCTACCGCAACGGATTGCAACAACTGGCACTTATTTCAGAAGCCGGCAACGTGGAATGGAAGCTCAGCGATTTTACGAGATTGACGCACGACAATGCTGTTTTTGTGACCGAAAATAAGCAGCTGTCAAGCGTTTACCTGCTCGATGAAGAGACCGCTTCATTTCGTCAATTACTGAAACCCGGCCGTTATACCGTTCTCCTCGATAGTTACCGGTTTATCGTGGTCGACTCGCTGAAAAAAACCTTTACCGAATACGATAACCAGGGCGTTTTCAGACGTTCGGCACCATTGAATAAAAAAAACGAGAGCGATTTTTATCCGCACAACGATCAGGAATGGAGCGTTAGCTGGGATGGCGATGGATTGGGACCGAACTATGGTCATAACCGCCCCGTTGCTTTCGAAGATTATCCCTTATTGCCTTATTACGAAAAGGCAGAGAGTTCCCGCGGAATTTCTTCTTTTGAAAACCGTCATTTTGCCAAAGCGAAACTGGATGGCAAGCGGGGTGACTTTACGTTGAGCCTGGATTTCCGAAAAGATTATGATCCACGTCGCGATACGGTGCTGCACATCGATGCTGACGAAGTGTTGATTTATCCCCGCGGTGAATCGTCTGTTTTCCCGGCAAGGAAAGGCAAAAAATGGGGACTTGTGGATACTTATGGAAACTGGACATTACCCGCCAAATATGCAACTGTTGAAGTCGTTCACCCGGATGATGAATCGGAACTGGTTGTTGCGAAAACTTCCAAAACCGTTTCGGTGTTGTTTATTTCCACCACCTCCAACAAACAAGACCTCGTGTATGAAGGTCCTGTATCGGCGCAATTGCATTTTGAGGACAACCAACTGTTGGTGCGTGTGTATCAATCAGGGCGCTGGCAACACCTGTTTTACCATATCCTGGGAAGGATTACGGAAAACACGTACTTCCAGTTCGAGAGCAGGGAACCACACGACTCGGTATGGCGCGATCCCGAAATTCCGTATTTCTTTCACACGCGTTTCGGCGAAAAATATGGATTGTGCGATCACCTGACAACCAACATAGTGCCTTGTATCTTTGATTCGGTGAAGCTGTCAACGTATTGGTATCCGGAAACAAGCCGTTATGGCACAGAAGTCACCAAGATGTTGCGTCAACCGATCGCTTTGGCTTATAAAAGCGATGAACTCTTTGTGTACCGCCCCACCGGTAACCCCATAGCGCCAAGTTTTAAAGGAACAAAACTCCCCCTGAAACGCTCAGACGGTGCCCTTCACATTTCGCAAGACGCTAAGCTCGTGCTGCAGGAAGCAGGCTCCAACCGCTACCGCCTGTTTAACCTCGACGGTCAATCGCTGTTTCCCGAACCCGTTGAAGTACCTGCTTCTCACCTGAACGAAGCGTATTTCGCCGGCTTGGGTTTCTGGTATGTTAATGCTACTGATGTGGAGGGGGAAGTGCATGTGGTGCGGCTGGACGGGAAGGAAGTGGTGTTGCCGGAGAGGTAGGGATAAATATTACTTCTGAGATTTTCTGGAAAAGAAGATAGTTTTGACTGTTTAACGAAATTTTAGGCTATATTTAGCCAGTTTTTTCTATTTTCAAGTCAACTTTTTTCGTATGACCAACCAGGAAATTCAGCCGACACATTCACTAAAAGCAGTCGATTTCTTCTGTGGTGGCGGAGGCATGAGCTTCGGAATGCAACAAGCAAACATTCAAGTATTAGCTGGAATTGATCACGACCCACTTTGTGCCAAGACATACGAAGCAAATATTGTCGGGGCCCAATTTATTGAAGCCGACGTTTTCAAACTAAAGGAAAAAAAACTCCAAAAGACGCTGAACCTTAAGAAAAAAGATGACAACTTGATTTTGATCGGATGTAGTCCGTGTCAGTTTTGGAGCATCATTAACACCGATAGAAAAAAATCGCTCGAATCGAAAAATTTGTTGGTTGAATTCCAACGATTCGTCGAATTCTTCAAGCCGGGCTACGTTGTTGTTGAAAATGTACCGGGAGTTCTTCGAAAAAAAGAAGAAAGCGGTTTGCAAGCCTTTATCGATTGGTTACAAGACAAGAAAAACAAGTATACTGTTCACTTTGAGGTTCATAATGTTCACGATTACGGGGTACCTCAAAACAGAAAACGGTTTACGTTAATCGCCAATCGGGTTACGAAGAATGAAATCATTCCTCAAAAAGCAGATTTCAAACTCAATGTAATTGACGTTCTTGGAAAAAAGAATGGATTTGACCCTATTAAGGCTGGTCATAAAGACAAAACCGATTTTATGCATACCGTCCCTGGTTTAACGGATATTAATTTACGGAGACTTAATAAAGTCAAAAAAGATGGTGGAGACCGTCTGGATTTCGCCAATGATAAAGAGTTACAAGTATCTTGTTTTATCGGAAAAGATCATATGTTTAAAGACACCTATGGTCGTCTGTGGTGGAAAAAACCGTCACCAACAATTACTACAAAGTTTTCGAGTATATCCAACGGGCGATTTGCACACCCCGAGGAAAACAGAGCGTTGTCATTGAGAGAAGGTGCTATTTTACAATCTTTTCCGAAAGACTATCAATTTCATGGTACGAGTATAGCGACAATTGCTCGACAAATTGGGAATGCAGTGCCTCCAAAGTATGCAGAAGCTATTGGAGATGCTTTGATGAAAAATTATTCGGATGCAATTTAGAACTAAGGCACGAGCTGTTGATTTACTCGGTAAAGGCCAAATCGCCGATTTACCAACCGCTATTACGGAGCTTTGGAAAAATGGTTATGATGCCTACGCTGACAATTTAACCGCTGAAATTTTTGAATCGGGATATCTTGGGATATCTCAACCTATGTTCCTCCTAACCGATGACGGTAAAGGAATGTCCAAACGAGATATTTTAGAAAAATGGCTTGTACTTGGAACCGATTCTAAAAGTCGAGCTATAATTGATGAAAAGGGAGAAGAAACACTCTGGAAAAATCCAAGAACCAAAGCTGGTGAAAAAGGAATCGGAAGATTATCAGTAGCATATCTTGGGCATCCTATGCTGATGATTACAAAAAAAATGGGGCATCCGATTCAGTTACTTTTTTTTGATTGGCGACTTCTGGAAAATTTCAATTTATTTCTTGACGATATCAATATACCAGTTTCCGATCTTAAAAGCATCAATGACTTTGAATTTGTTTTTAATGATTTGAAAAACTCCTTTTTGCAAAATTTCGAGAAAGAACAAGATCTAGATAACAACAATATTTGGGAGGATAAGCAATTAGAATTAAAATCAGACATACTGAATTCTGTAAAAAAAGCTTCTTTAACAACTGAATTAAGGAATCTTCTACTGAGTGATCTCACAAATATTGAAGAAAATTATGGTTCAAAATTTTTAATTTTTGAGCCTATAAGTCAAATTTTAGATTTGGGGGAAGCTAGTAAAAATGAAGAGGATTTGGAAAGTAGAAATTTTTCAATATCAAGTTTATCAGGATTTGTAAATCCATTCATTGATATTGCTGAAGCTCCCAAGACTAACTTTTTTATCCATCAAATTGTCGGTAAGGAAAAAGAATTGTTCAATTCGGAAGCTAACTTCTTTAAGAAAGAGGATTATGATTTGGCTGACATATTAATAGAGGGTGAATTTGATGGAAATGGTAGTTTTAATGGTAAATTAAAGATCTATGACAATGATGTGATAAAATACCAATTTAATTCAAACAGAAGAAAACTCAAATCAAGAAACTACGGGAATTTATCCATTAAACTTGGGTATTCACAGGGTCGGTTAAGTGATTCAAAACTCACTGAGACAGCTTGGAAAAAAATCAATGATAAGGTAACATCTAATGGGGGATTATATATTTACAGAGATAATTTTCGAGTGTTACCCTATGGTCGACCAAATGCAGACTTTCTAAAATTTGAAGAACGAAGAAATAGAAGAATAGGCTCTTTTTTCTTTTCTTACAGAAGAATGTTTGGTTTTATTGGGTTAACTAGAAATGGGAATTCAGAATTAAGAGATAAATCAAGTAGGGAAGGTCTTATTAATAATGACCAATACAGAGCATTCGAGTCTGACCTAATTGCGTTTTTCTCTCAAGTTGCTAAAGATTATTTTTCGGATAAGGCTGAGAAAACGTTATTCTTAGATGCAAAAAGAAAGCTTAATGAACAGCACGAAGCAATTGAGAGTGACAAAAAAAGAGAGTCCGATGAGAAAAAAATATTCAGTAAAGAACTAAGTAAATACCCTGGCTTATTCAAACAATATGAACAAGAGTACTTTTCATTAGTCAACTCTTTAGAAAGCAAAGTTTCATTAGTAAATGTAACTTATCAAGACATAGAAAAAATTCTTGAAGAGATACAACGGAAGGAAATTGAGTTTGATAACTTATTACCACCAATTCCTAAACGGTATAAACCGACTGAATTACAATTGGATCGATTGAATCAATATGAAGAACAAATAACTTCATTTAAAACTCGTATGCAGTCCAAAAATGGGGTTTTAATGGACCAAGTGACCGTATTATTAGAACTCCAAGATCTTGAGCGAAATTTCACAAAAAGTGCAGAGGTTTACAAAGGAGAATTGGAACAATCGATTTTCACCCACCAAGAAAATCTTCAAAATAACTTTGGTATGTTAATGAGTGAATATAAGGCTCGTTCCCAAAAAATAATTGGAGAATTTGAAGCTGATAAAACCCATGCAATCAATGCTATTCGTGAAAAATCAGATCTAGAAAAACAATCAAATCTTCTTAAGTCAAAATACGTTTCGTTAAAAAACACTATTGAAACTACCCTGGTTCCTTTGGTCAACCACATTGACAAGATGAGTTTTGATATTGACGAAGAATTGCTTCAGGGTGCATACAAGGCTCAATATGACCAAATTCGTCAACAATGGAATACCGTTCAAGAAACAGCCCAATTAGGTATCGCTGTTGAGATTATAGATCATGAGTTCAATGTTCTCTATTCTAGAATTAATCGTTTATTGAGTGATTTGGAAGAAGAGAAGTCGATTAAAACATTACCCGATTTTAAACTTTTGGAAAAGACCTTTAGAAGTTTAGAGGATAAATATGATTTATTATCTCCTTTATACAGAATAAATGGTGCTATTGAAAAAGAAATTAAGTGCAGTGAAATCATTAACTATGTCAATGATTTTTTCGGTCGGAAATTGAAAGAAGAGAATATCGTAATTACTGCTAGTGATGCATTTTTAAAGCATATAATTGCAATAAAAGAACCTATTCTATACACTGTTACAATAAATCTAATAAACAATGCAATCTATTGGATGCGAAATTCCGAGAAAAAGGAAATTCGATTCGATTATTTCAAAGAACATCGTGAAATCTTAATTCTCAATTCTGGGACAAAAATCGAGGAACATCGTTTAGGAAAGATCTTTGATCTATTTTATTCCAACCGACCAACCGGACGAGGAATAGGTCTTTATTTGGCCAAACAAAGTTTAAATGAAAATTATTTAGACATTGAAGCCACTAATAATCTGCAATACAATTACCTCGGAGGGGCCTGTTTTGTAATTAAACCGCTAGCGCAATAACTATATAACCCACTATCACTTTAGCTTATGAATTCAGTAACTTATCAAACAAAAGCTTCCGAAATCATTAGGAACTCAATTAAATCAGTTGTTTACATAGACGAAAAAGCTTGGAATCCATTTGAACCAAACGTCAAATATGATAAATCTGTCAAGGAACATGAGATATGTAAAAGCTTATACAAAAACCTAAAGGATGAAGGAATTACCTTAAATATTCATCGTTTTAAGAAAGGAGAAGAAAATTTACCGCATGACGAGAAGTTAAAAAAATACCTTTTCAATGATAAAGATTTAGTACTCTTAGATTGGGATCTAGATACTAGAGATGAAGAAGATGACAGACTTAATATACCTGCATTAAAGCTTCTAAATGATGTTATCAATCAACCGCATATTCATTTCTGTGTTATATATAGTTCGACACCGCAATTTGACACCATAATTAAAAAAATACACTCTTATTTTTCAGGAATATCTAAAGATCAATACGAGAATATTCAAATCTTAGCTGAGCCTTTTGACGACTTAAATGGAATACTAGGTTCTTTGGACACCACGGTAAGTCCTAATTCCAATCTTATTAGCCAAATAAACGCGATTGATTCTCAGCTATTAAATAACATTAAGAACATAACTGGACATAATTTTATAGGCTGTATAACTGATTTGGCTATATCTATAAACCAAAATCTGCCGAAGGCCACGGCTCCTTCTTATTTTAACTTAGAGTTAATATCACATAAGGATGACGAATATACTTTAGCAATCAATAATACTATTATTTCTATACTTCACAAAGGCAAAAACAATCCAAAAAGCATGTTAAAGAATTTCATTAAACATGTGTCACAAGATCAATCCAAAAGCTTCTTCAAATTGTTAGGACTAGACATGCAAAACCATTTTAATAAACTAGGCGCTTTTATTAATCCAGATATTTTGAACATTCAATTCAACACCTTTTTGCATCACAGAGAACAAATGAAACTTAACGGAAGTGTACTTGGTTTTGAAGAATTTATGCAAGATGTATTAGTTGAAAATGCTAAACTCAATTTATACTCCTCGGAACTAGCAATTCTAAACTCTAAATTCCTCAATAAATTTAAGCCTAGAAAAAATAAAATCAGTAATCAAGAAATTGCGCTGATAAATTGTTTCTATAATGGTGTAAAAGTTCAAGACAAGCAATTCTTAAACTTTGGGGATGTATTTAAGGATGATCGCGAACGATATTTTACATGCATAACTGCTCTTTGCGATTGCATAATAAGAGATAATAAAAGTAACGTTGATTTCAGATATTTTTTTGTTCAGGGATCAAAAATTAAAATTGAAGAAGGTATTAAAAAAGGTGATTCAGGCTTCATCTCTTATCTTGATAAAGACACGTGTATTGCTTGGTCGTTCGGTGAATATGTTAAACCTTTTCAATTATATGTCCCTCAACCAACTATCAAGGATGGCAAAATCGAAATTTTAGATTGGAATGAATTAGAACCTATTACTCATCAATTAGAGTATTTATTTACTTTAAAACAAAATTATACCCAACGAATCGCAAATCATGCTTTCAACCATCCTGTCCGAGTTGGCGTAGATTTTGCAAAAAAATAGTTTTTTCAATAAGCCAGATATCCTGCGTTTTGGTAAACTATTCTAAAACATTGAGCCATAAAAATGATTTCAAATGGATATCTATTCATCTAGAAAACGTTCATTTATAATGTCCAAAATCTCCGGGAAAGAAACCAAACCGGAAATTAAGGTTCGGAAGTATTTGTTTGCATTGGGTTTCAGGTACCGAAAAAACGTATCTACTCTTCCGGGAAAGCCTGATATTGTTCTACCCAAATACAAAACGGTTATATTCATCAACGGCTGTTTTTGGCATGGACACGATTGCAAGGCCGCTAAGTTGCCAACTACCCGGACAGAATTCTGGTCAGACAAAATTTCTGCAAACAGAGAACGGGATAACAGAACTTATCAAACACTGGAAGCAATCGGATGGAAAATACTTGTCGTATGGCAATGTGCTATTCGAAACAAGCAATTGTTCGAGGCTGAAATGGAACGAGTCGTTTTATTTTTAAAGCAATAAAGGAGATCGCCCATTTTCAAATCGGGATACATTATATTTGGTCAAAAAATATAACCTGCCAATAATGAAATATGCTACACTATTAAGGGAATTCATTTCTCAAGCGCATACCAAAAGTCAACAGTATAAGAAATATCTCTTAGTTGAATCCGGTATTCATGTAAAGGCAAGTTTCGGACAAGGGAGACAGGCCCGCATTCCCTGGATATCTTTTACAAGAAATGGTCATACAACGTCCAATGGTATTTATCCGGTTTACCTCTATTACAAATCCAGACAAATACTGATTCTGGCATATGGTGTTAGCATTGATAATATGCCCGAGATCAATTGGGATCTTGAGAATCCTGAATCAATCACAGATTATTTTAAACAAACGGGGAATGGAAAACCGGAAAAGTACGGTTCTTCCTACGTTTTCAAAATCTATGATCCAAACAACCTTCCAAGCGATAAGGTTCTCGATAAAGATTTACTAGATATTATAAATCTCTACAACAAAACGGTTGATCAGGATCAAGTAGAAGCGTTTTCGAAAACATCCGAATTTGACATTACTACCTTCAAAATAGCTTTAAAAGAAGCCAATCTTGTCTTCTCTGATGAACTTGTTTCCCGTTACATTGCGTCATTGCTTTCCAAACGATTTGTTATTCTCACCGGATTATCCGGTTCCGGAAAAACACAATTGGCCAAGAGTTTTGCACAATGGATGTCTCTGAATAACGATCAATATTGTATAGTTCCTGTCGGTGCTGACTGGACAAATCGTGATTCATTGTTAGGTTATCCGAATGGTTTAAAGAGTGATGAATACGTATTCCCTGAAACAGGCGTTCTCCAACTTCTGATCCGTGCATCGAAAAAACCTGAATTACCGCACTTCCTGGTTCTTGACGAAATGAATCTTAGCCATGTAGAACGTTATTTTGCCGACTTCCTGAGTGTAATGGAATCTAACGAAACAATTTTGTTACAGAACGAAGAAAGGTCCGGAGTTCCTGATAGAATTGGGTTACCAAAAAATGTCTTCATTACCGGAACAGTCAATATTGACGAAACAACTTATATGTTCAGTCCTAAAGTGCTTGACCGCGCCAACGTAATCGAATTCCGTATAGAAAGCAGCGAAATGCAGCATTTCCTTAACACACCCGTTAGCACAACAAGAATTGCGAACACAGGTAAAACAATGGGGCAAGGTTTTCTTGAGATAGTGGAACAAACCATTAATGCAGAGGCAATACCCCGAGTAGCAGAAGTTCTTCATAATTTCTTTGATCAGTTACAACAAGTGGGTACCGAGTTTGGTTACCGCACCGCAGCTGAGATACATCGTTTAATGCATTATCTTGAGCAATTCGGGATTACTGATATCGATAAAAAGATTGATATTGCTGTAATGCAGAAATTATTACCTAAACTTCACGGATCACGACGTAAACTGGTTCCGGTACTGGAAGTCATGGCAGGTTTCTGTATAAAGCTGCCGGAAGATATACTGATCATTGATATTCTCAATGGAACAGCAGGATCAGACATCGTACCAGCCTACCCGCTTACACTTGGTAAGTTGAAACGTCTGTACCGTTCAGCTATCGACAACGGATTTGCCAGCTACGCCGAAGCATAATGACATCATCGACAGAAAAGGAGCTGAGGATTCCGCTGGATCATATTCAAAACCATTTGGTACTGACCATTTCTGCGGATAATTCTGATACGCTTTGTCAACAATCAGATGCTGAAGACCATGGTGAATCTGACTGGCAACTGACAGAAGGTTGTGAATATGAATTCGAATTCTCCAATGAGGATTATACGTTTGAAAAAATAGCAGGAATCATTAAACAGAGTCGAAACCGGCCTTCAAACGGCTTGTTGCGACCCAATACTTATACCGGAACACTGCATCTTTCGGTTTTGCACCGGCCTTCGGGGAAAACAACTACGATAAGGCTGGAGGTGCGATCGGTTAAAACATCTTACCGGTCTGATTACCGGTTTATGCTTGAAAACATAACTGAGCACTGTACTGATTTACTGATGCAGCATACTTCACCGGTTGTTCAGAATTTTGAACCTGATTTTGAAACGGATCACAAAACATTGTATCAGCGCTTCAGCTTTGTAAAATCAATTGTCGGTTCAGATGAATTTACAGAAGCAATACACCGTATTCTGTTATTTCCGGCTACAAAGTGGAAATCAGAAACAGAGGAACGAACGATTTCTTCTGTTCGTCGTTTCGGCAGAAAAGAAGTACGACAATTACAAGCCGGAAGCCGGAGAATTCCTCTGGAAGGAAATAAAAATCTTTCCACCGTTCCTGAACATATCTATACTGCCAAACAATTTGAAACAGTTGATACGCATGAAAATCGCTTTGTAAAGTATGCACTTGAACAGTTTCTGCTCTTTTGTCTGAAGATAGAAAAACATTCTCCACAAACCCGCACAGGTGAAGAAGCACGACTTCTGATTCACCGTCTTGAAGATTTTCTGAATCATGACCTCTTCAGAAAGGTATCTGCACCGGTTAATCTGCATTTAAACAGTCCAGTGCTGCAACGTAAAGAAGGTTACCGTGAAATCCTTCGCACATGGCTGATGTTTGATTTAGCTGCAAAACTAATCTGGCAGGGAGGTGAAGATGTTTATGGAGGTAGTAAACGTGACATGGCTACCTTATATGAATATTGGGTATTTTTTCAACTACTGGAAGCTGTGAAACATGTTTTCCATATTGATCCCGTTTCATTATCGGATCTGATTGGTAAAACCAACGACGGACTGGGACTTAAATTAAAACAAGGTTTACACACGGCTGTTTCGGGTATTTCGGATAGCGGGCCGCGCAAACTAAAAGTACTTTTCTCATTCAACAGAACTTTCGGTCAAAAGCTTTATCCGGGAGGGGGCAGCTGGTCACGTTCACTTCGTCCCGATTACACATTGTCATTATGGCCTGCTGAGTTAAGTGATGTAGAAGCGGAGGAGCAGGAACTGATGGTTCACATCCATTTTGATGCTAAATACAAAACAGAACACCTGTTCAACGGGGGCTCAATACCCGACGAAGAAGCGGAGGGTGAAACAATAGATAGTGATATAAAAAACCGATACAAAAAGGACGACATACTAAAAATGCACGTATACAGGGATGCCATTCGACGTACAGCCGGAGCCTATGTAATATATCCGGGAAATGTTCCTTATACAGTGTATGGCTTCCGTGAACTTTTACCAGGACTTGGTGCGTTTGCTGTCAGTCCATCAAGAACAGATACAGGTATCAGTCATATCGAATCCTTTATTATCGATGTACGGGAACACCTTATGAACCGTGCTTCGCAACGGGAACACATGGCTGCACAAACATGGCTTGTACATAAAAACACTCCGGTTAGTCTTCACTCTCCGTTGCCGGAATTTAATCACCAGCTTGAACGGCTGATTCCGGACACAACCACTGTTTTGGTAGGTTATTACAAATCTGCAGAGCATCTGAACTGGTGTGAGACTAGTGGCTTTTACAACTTTCGTTCGGGGAGCGGCCGTGGAGCGCTACCTCTTACCCCCGCTGTTACAGGAGCACGTTACCTGTTATTATACTCAAAAGAACAATACACGACTGAACTTTGGGAGATCATTGATTATCCACAATTTTGGTCTAAACAAGATCTTATCGAAGCTGCTTATCCAGGAGAACCAAGCCAGGAAGGATATTTGGTACTCAATATACAACGACCAAAAACTACTGTATTCGATAATCTGAAATGGGACGTCTCCTCGTTTAATAATTCTGCTGAAAATCTGCGAAAAAGGTATCCAATGCAACTGACATTAACCGAATTATTGAATCAGTCACTTATTTCCCTACCCACTCAATAATTCAATATTTTAGAGATATTCACCCCCCATGCCCTCCTCCAACAACTACCTCACCGTCATCCTCTCCACCTTCGTGCTCACTCCCATCCTCGCGCTCTTTGCCTACACCTTCGTGGCTGGCAAGATTCATTGGTCGCTGGCGTTGTTGCTGAACGTGATGGTGTGGTGGCTTTACCTGGAACTATTGTGGAATACGATGGTCAAAATCACGGTGGCCGACCGAACGATTACCGTTTCAAAACCTTTTCGCAAGAATAGCCTGTTGTCGCGCAGAAAGCACCACCTGATTGTGATCCGCGATAGCGAATGGGACCAGTTGTTTTACCGGCATTACAAGGGAAGTACATCGTGTTATTTTCGGCAGGAACGCACGGCCGCTTATTATTTTGCAGCCGATGGGTTTACGTTCTGGACGCAGGATTTGCAGAAGACTTTTCCGGAGAAACGGTTCAAGGTCATGGACGACGGTTCACCCAGAGATGTGGTGAAGGCGCTGAAACGGGCGTTTCCCGAAAGGGTGTTGTGATGCTACCCCTCCAACTCTGGTTTATCCCTCAACCTCACCACGTACACATAAATCACAACACTTGCAATGATCCAGATATACCCAAGGAAAGGCAGGAAATAGGGTTTTGCCATGATAAATCCCGCAAAGGAAAGGCACAGCAACACAAATACCGTAAACACCAGGCATTTCGCGTACAACGTATTAGTGGTTTTGAGGTGCTGAAATCGGATGAGCAGCGTGACAATAAAACCAACACTGATGCCGAGAAGGGTTCCGAAAATCAGATAAAGGCTTGCTCCTACTACAAAATAAAGCCCATCGTACTCATCTATCCGTATTTTAACCCTGGGTTCATCTTCATTCGTTGTGTGATACACCTCTTTGCCGTCATAAAAAGTTTCGTATACTTTCTCTGAGTACAAACCATTGAACACATGTACCGAGCCGTCCACAATACCCATATCTTCCAGGTTGTGGATCATGCTGTAGGCATGATTGAGTTGTAATTCTTCGTGTTTTGTTTCGGTCGTATCATTCTTATGCTTCATGTGATCGAGCTGATCAACCGCCTGTTCGTACTTTACAGCCGACACATAACAAATCTGCCGGCTATCGAGTGCACTGAAATAGGTGAAACCAAAACTCAGCCACAGGTAAAGCATCAACACAGGTAAAATCAGGAACACCGATTTGAACGGTAATTCGATTCCCGCAATGGAAATATTATCACGCCTTTCGTAATAAAGCGCCAGAATAGAGATCAGGCAGCAAATTCCCAGTGCATTGACAATGGTTGACAATGCACCACTGCTCTTTTCGTAATGCTCCTTGCGGTTGAGGTAAACACCATGGTACTTATCTCTCAGATCCTCCAGGTGATCTTTGTCGAGTGTTTGCAGTGTTGCCCGTGAAACCTTCGTTATCTGGTGTTTGTCGATCACATAACTGCCACTTCCGCAGTCGCTGAGAAAAAAATTGATCACGATAAACAGGATTCCGATATACAACGAAATCGCCGAATAATTCATCAGTCGTTCGCCAACAGTGGTCGGAGCTTTTTTGGGAGCAGCGGGTTCTTCCTTCATCTGCTAATTGTTCAAATAGTAGGAATAACCTAATTGTATCTGTGAGAAACCCTGAAGCACTTTTTTCATAGATAATCCGTAGTAGTTGTATCGGATAAATAATTTCCCATTGGTGTTACTGGTTGGAGAAAACCCTGCGTTCAATCCAACATGGAATAACACTTTACTCATAATGGTAGCTGGTTTGCTAAGCTCCTCTCCGATCGTTTCCTTTATTTGTAAGACATCTTTATTCAGTAATTTGTACCACTGCATCGAAGCTCTCATATCAAAGAAATAGCGTTCATCTGTTTGAAACACCAGTTTTGCAGTAAGACGAGCCGCAAACGAATTTACAGCTGACTGGTTCACGAGATAGGTTGAATCGCTCGTGTAAGCACTATCTACCAGCCCTATTCTTCCGAATGCAATTCCGGGATCTATAAATAACTGGGTTTTCCAACGCGGAACGGCAATTGAGTAAAGGTTCATATCGGCGCCTACTGAAAACATTTCAAAACGCTTCAGTTCCAATGTGCGAACCGCACGGCTGGAGTCGCCGACGGTTACCGGGAGAAATTTATTGTTTTTTTCCAGTTTCGACATCGTGAAGAAAGGACTTATGTAGGTTCCCAATGATTGATTGAGGTAGAATCCTTTTCTAAAAACACGGGTATACTTTTGCGAGGAAAGATACATTTCTTTCGAAAATTCAAGTTGCACCAAGCCGTTTGGTGTGGTTCCGCTGAGACCAACAAAGTCCGAATAGACCTTCATTTCGAACAGTTTTTGCGAAGCCGTTTTGTGCAGCAAAACCACTTGCTCACCTTCATTTTTAACAACGGTGAATGTAGTATCAGCCGGACTCAGATCGCTGCGGCCGTTCATCAAACGGGGATTGTAAAATGCAATCACGTCTTTCAGGTCCAGTTCGTATACATCGTTCTCAATCCGCGCAAACAAGGCCGTTGAACTCAATGAGTGGTCGATCGACGTAAGAGTGGCAATGCCAATTGGTTCGTAATTGTAGAACGTGACAGCCCTATTGCGAAAATGACCTTCCCGTGTATCCGAGTCGCTCGGGTTGATACGGCCATAAACCGCCATGGATTCAATGAAAGTCTTGTTAACTTCCAAGATAATAGAATCAATCGACATATTCATTGACACAGAACCATATTGTGTTTGCAGGTTGTTCCGCGTATGGCTTTGAGAAGAAAGGTCGTGCAGGAGTTTTTGGAGAGAAGCCGAATCATTCAACTTGTAATCCGACTGATATTCCTTCAGTCGTGTTTTGATGGCGTCTGAGGAATCGGTTAGTAGTTGGTACGCCTTCAGAAGCAACTCCAACGATTCTTTTTTGCGAACGCTTTCTTTGAGTTTTTCATTCATGAAACTTATCGATGAACGATTCAGATCTTGTTCATCTCGCAACTTCCCGAACTCTATTATAAGGTTCGGATTTTTCTTCACAATGGCCTCGTACTCTTTTTTGGTGGGCAGTATTAACTGCTTGTATTTTTCCAAAATAAATAGTGAATCCAGTTCTTTAGCCCTGTTTTCATAGTTACGAAGTTTAGTGCTATCAGTTGCCATCTCATTATTTAAAAAGGTCAACATCCCCGGAGAAACACCTTGGTACCTTTCAGTTCCAAGTTTTTGCCGGTACTCGATATATTGTTCTACATCCCGTAAATCAGACTCACGGTTTTGTGTCTGGTAAACCCGTAGTATATACATACTATCCCTGCTGGCACGAGCCAATTCCCTAGGGCCATTCGTTTTCAGGTAATGCCTCCTGTATTCCCGTTTTTTATCCAGAAGAAGGTCTTTGATTTTACACCGTTTTCCATCCACAAATTGACCAACGGTATCAACATCGGTTTTTCTGAACTGTTTTCTGGCATCGCGAAGTGCACGGCGATATATATCCTTGTATTTGAAGGACTGATTTACCACTACATCCTTGTTCACAAACCCAAACGTACCCGCAATAGGTCCGGTTACATTTTCGGTTGCCAGTTTTATTTTCGCTTCAACAGCAAAAAACACCCTTCCAGCTTCCTGAACGATTTCATCCGGTTTAAACAGAACAATCCTTGATTCTTCATCTTTTCTAACGCTATCAAACTGATGATGAAATGTTTTCAAAACTGTTTCATACTTCCAAGTATAAAGCAGCAGAGAATCACTTTCGTCTTGTTTTTCAAAATTCAGGGTATATCCTTCGTGACCATGTTTTACTTCAACGGAAAAAAGTGCATGGTTAAACAGATTGTCCTTGAATACTGTTTCCTGGGCGTTAACTACGCCGGTCATCAAAAGAATGAGTAGTAAGCAGAAGTGCTTCATGGTTAAGAAGTTTAGTACGCTAAAATAGAAAAAAATATCACCTCGCGCATCTTTTTTGAGATGCCATTAACGCGAAAGAGATGAGACAGAGAAAAGCAAAAAACAGACGTTCACCTATCCCACTTCCTTCTTCCACAAAAATCGATGATGTCTTTCATACCCAACTCACTGAATTCCGGTATTTTCGATCACCACCAACCAAAAACTCCCTTCTACCGACCGGTAAAAGGGAGTCTCACGGATAATCACAGATCACCTATGCCGCCGGCGCATCCCCCGGCTTATGCTTCTTCCCATGCAGATCAACGATCTCGCGAGCTTTTTGGTAACTCAACGCGAATTCGTGGTAATCGGTTTTCAGCACTTCTACCAATAAATCCAGTTCCCGTTTCAGCAACCCGTCAATGTCGCGGATCGTTTCCGTAATCAGTTCCGTGGTTTTGCCGCGGTCAACGATCGCGTTGCGGGTAGTCCCGAACGTCAGCGAAAGATGATCCACACGCTGCACCAAGTCATCAATATGCCATTGGGCAATGCCGTAATCGACCAGCACAGCCGCGTGCTGCACGGCGGCGTCTTTCACCCGGCTCATTAGTTTCAGCGTGGTAGCGCTTCCGCGGTAATGAAGGTCAGAATCCGGAAAATGCAGCAGCGCCAGCAGCGACTTGTTCGCTGTATTTTTCCCCAGCACCCGCAGCGCACTCGCTACTTTATGCGCCAGGTCGGCCGTTTCTCCGCGCTCCTGATCCTTCACATCCTTTACCCCCACAATGCTCACATCCTGGTTCAGCACCAGTTGATCAAGCACCGCTACTTTGGCGGTAAAATTTCCAAAGGCAGCTGCAAATGCCGGAACCCCATTCCAGGCAGTTGCATTCGCTGTACAAAGCGACTCCACAGCTTTGTACATTTTCAATTTGTTTCCATTTCGATTATTCATAACACATCGATTTATGGGCACCTGAACAGATGACTCGATTTAGGTGTCCGGTTCATTTTATATAACGCTAAACCCAATGCGAACAGTATATTCACATCTGTTAAAATCCTTTAAAAACAGGCGTTTACAGAGTATTCGGTTGTGCTAATTTATTCAACTAGTTTTACAATTGATTCAATGAATTTGTTTTTCGTCCGCTGCGGGTGTAAAACGGCCTTGAGAGCTGTTTTTTTTCCTGTCGGGAGGTCAGTCAGCGGCGTTGGGAGGTTTGTCAGACGAGTCGGGAGACATGTCAATCGCGCTGGGAGGTTCGTCAGATCGGTTGGGAGACGTGTCAGTGGCATTGGGAGCTCTGCGCAATGCGTTGGGAGATGTGACAGCGGTGTCGGGAGCTCTGTCAGCAGTGTTGGGAGGTTCGTCAGATCGGTTGGGAGACCGGTAAGCAGCGTTGGGAGGTCAGTCAGCCGAGCCGGGAGACGTGTCAGCAGCATTGGGAGGTTTGTCAGACGTGTGGGGAGAGGTGACCGATGGGTTCAGAGACGTGTACGATGAGGAAGGAAGACTGATTAAACATCATTGCATCATTGACGTTGAACCAACTAATTGAATAAAATTCAGAAGAGATTGACAATTGGCATCCAACCAACCCCATTTTCTGTTAGTTTCGTAAACACTATTTCATCGCTATGGATTACCAACAAATGCTTCAGCAACTTTTGCAGTTTCGCGACGAACGCGATTGGCAACAATTTCACAATTCGAAGAATCTGGCTATTGCTATCTCTATTGAGGCAGCAGAACTGAATGAATTGTTCCTGTGGAAGGATGTGGAAGCCTCTGAAAAGGTAGATTTGGCCAACATCAAAGAAGAACTGGCAGATGTATTATCGTTTGCATTTTTGCTGGCCGAAAAACATGGTCTTAATCCGTTTGAGATCGTGAGTGAAAAGATCCAACAGAATGCCTTGAAATATCCGATGGATAAGGCAAAAGGGAAATCGGATAAATACACGGATTTGAAATGAATCAGTTACAAATAGACATTGATGTTTCAGAGTATAATTTTGATCGTGAAGGATTAATAGAAATTGCATTTAACAAATGGATTCGAAACGAATACCCATTGGTTTATTTCATTAAAAATGATAAAAGTCAAAAAGCTTATGTAGGAGAATCTACAAATGGGTTAAAGCGCATCAAGGATCATCTTTCCAATTCTAAGCGGGTCGTTTTAAACAAAGTGTCTATCATAGCTAGTGATCAATTCAACAAATCCGCAACTTTAGATATTGAGTCTAAACTTCTTCAATATCTTTTCGCTGAAGGAACATATGAACTCCAAAATAGTAATGGCGGCCATACTCGACATAATTATTTTCAACAACAACTTTATGGAAACAGCTTTGAAAAAATATGGGGTAAGTTATCCGAGAAAAACATCATTACAAAAACACTGAAAGACATTGAAAATTCAGCACTGTTCAAATATTCTCCTTATAAATCTTTGAACAGGGATCAGTTTGATTCAGTATTGGAAATTTTGAACCAAATCAATTTAAAACAATTAGGATCCATATTTGTGAATGGGACAGCAGGAACAGGAAAGACAATCTTAGCCGTTTATCTGATGAAACTGATTGTTTCACCAATTCCTAATACATTCGAAATTGAATCCGAAGATGCTAAAAGAGAATTTAGTGCTGTAAAGACATTCCGGGAACTTTTTCCTAACCCAAAAATTGGACTCGTCATTTCAATAGCCTCACTTCGGAAAACACTGAAGAATGTATTTCATGAAACTCCTGGCTTGAAAAAAAGTATGGTTTTAAAACCTTCCGAGACCTTCAAACAGCATTACGACATTTTATTCATTGATGAAGCACATAGGCTCAAGCAACGAAAGAGTATTAGCTGGCCAGAAATGGGATCATTCACCAAAAACAACGCAAAGTTAGGTTTAGGTAACGAAGGAACAGAATTGGATTGGGTAATTGCCAATAGTAAACATCAGGTTTTCTTTTATGATTCCAATCAGACTGTTAAACCTTCTGATATCTCCAAAGAACGATTTGACACACTGCTAGATCGTTCTTCGAAATTGACATTAAAATCTCAAATGAGAGTACTCGGAGGTAATAATTATCTAACCTTCCTTGATTATCTAATGGATGGTAGAGAGTCTGATATATCTCCAATAAAAATAGATCCTGACTATGAATTTCTATTTTTTAATTCGTTTAAGGATATGTATAAACAATTACATAAACGAGAAACGGAGTTTAAACTTTGTAGATGTATTGCCGGCTATTCTTGGTATTGGGCCTCACAAAAAGATTCTTCTGCAATGGATATTGAAATTGAAGGTATCTCACTTCAATGGAATCAGGATCCAATAGATTGGATCAACTCTAAGACTTCCATTAATGAAATTGGCTGTATACATACTGTGCAAGGATATGACTTAAATTATGCCGGAGTTATTTTTGGTAAAGAAATTACGTGGAATCCTGTTACGCAGGAAATTGAAATCCTTAAGGAGAATTATTTTGACACTAATGGTAAGAAAGGAGTTAAAGACCCCAATGAATTAAAGCAATTCATTGTCAACATATACAAGTCTATGATGTCACGCGGCATTCGCGGAACTTTCGTTTATGCCTGCGACCCGCAAATGCGCGCTTACCTGAAAGCACATTTGCCGAATTACCGCGCCAATTTCCCGTTCCGGATCATCCAACAAGAACATGTAAAGCCGTTTGTGAATGCCGTACCTGTGTATGACCTGCGAGCCGCTGCCGGAAATTTCAGCCCACAGCAACAACCTGAAAATTTCATATGGATCGAATTACCATCCAACATCTCTGCCCGATCGGGGTATTTTGTCTGTCAGATCATCGGTGAATCGATGAACAACATCATCCCCAACGGTTCGTGGTGTTTGTTTGAACAAGATGGCGGTGGATCGCGCGAAGGAAAAACCGTATTGGTACAACACTATTCCATTCAAGACTCGGATATGGGTTCAGGCTATACCATCAAAAAATACCACAGCGAAAAACAGGTAACCGAAGAAGGTTGGAAACACGAACGGATTGTATTACAAACGGATTCAAGCATTGCTTTTGATGAGATTGTACTGGAAGGCGATGAGTTGGAGGTATTGAAGGTGGTTGGGTTGTTCAGGATGGTATTAGAATAAAGTATTATAAAACAATATCATATTTACTCTCAAAAAAACTATCCAATACTTGTTTATTTTGTTCTTTAATAACAAAATCTATTTCGCTCTTACTTAAATCACAAATACCAAAGTTTCTAATGTAATTGCCATTTAGAGAATAGTAATTTGAAGAATATGGTTTACTTGTTGATTTAATGTAATACCAAAATATTTTTGATTCCATAATTTTTTTAATCACTTGCATGTCTTCTTTACTGTGACCAACAACAGCGAGTCCGTTATAAAACAGCATGTTTTCATCATCATTGATTAAAAAACTTGGGGTCTTATCAGAAAATTTAGGGAAGAACATTTTGTTCTTTATTTTCTCCAATGATTGTGTTCTTCCAAATGCAAACCAATTTTCATACTCACCTTTCCCCTTATCTCGTTCAGCAAGAATACCGCGTTTATTTTGTAAATATTTGTACGCCTTCGGATAAGTCTTTTTTATAAATGACTCATCCAACAATTTAGGCTTTTCTTCATTACTATAAGGAAAGATTACTTTTTCCTGCAAGTCTTCCAAACGTACTTCTCTACTTAATTTATTTGAATTAACAATGTCCTTGCAGATTGCCTTTTCGATTGGATACAAACTACCATTTTGTAAGTAATAATAGTCTTCGTCCTCTTTAACAGGATTAAAAATGTAAATCTCATTTCTAAGCGTAGCTATACCATGCCTTGTTTTATAGATGTTTCCAAACGAAACTCCTGTCGATTCAATTTTTGAAATTATTTCATGGTGTTGCAAATTCCAACCTGTCTTTGAGTCTAGTTTAGAATAAGCTATTTTACTAAATTGCTTAGATTGTGTAGGAAATTCTTTCTGCTCACTTCTAAAGTAGCTAATGAAATCTTGGGTCGAATTTTCTATTAAACAAATACAAGTGTAGGTGTTTTTAGATTTAAAAATTTGAGCCGAACCAAAATCAATAATTGTGAATTTCACACTTTTGCTTCGAAAATACTCCCTTAGGTCTCTTCCATTAAGACTTTTGAAAAAGCTGTTCATGGTAATAAAACCGAGAATCCCATTCTCCGCTAAATTCTCTATTCCAATCTGAAAGAATGGAATGTATAAATCAGGATTCCCAGATTTACACACATCCCATTTCTCTAGATTAGCTTTTGTTTCAACAGTCAAATTTCTAGCACAAACGTAGGGCGGATTACCCAGGATTATTTGGAAACCGGAAAAATTTTTAATGTGCTTATTCCATTGAAAATCCAATGCATCTCCAACAAACAAATTAAACTGAAATTCTCTTTTGTCTTCACCTTCACTTAACGCTAAAATAGAGAGAAGTAATTTTGTTCTAGTAATTGAATACTGCTGAATATCCAACCCGAAAATTTGATTCTTAAAAATCTCGGCGTATGACTTTTTTGTTTGTTTCTTCAATTGTTTTGAAGCATTGAAGAGAAATCCTCCGCAACCACATGCAACATCGGCGATCCTTGATGTAGTAAGTGAGTCTTTTTTTGATTGAAATGCTTTTTTGATTATAAAATCACGGATGTCTAACGGCGTATAAATTGCTCCGTTAATGATTCTGTCTGAAGGGGAAATTACAAATTCAAAAAGCTCTATCAATTCTTCAAATTCAAATTTCGAAATTTCCGTTTCAAGTATTGAAATGAATTTTTGGAGTATTAAATATTCTTCTTTTTCCTTCTCGCGAATTATAAATGATTTAAGAAATCTATTATTCTCAACCTTTATTTTATTCTTTTGAAGAAAAGCAGAAATGATAAGCCTATCCACCTCAATGGGTAGAGTAGAAAATGATTTGAGATATTTAAAGACTTCCTTGCTCATTTATTTACTTACTGATTAGTTGATAAATAATCCAAGTATCTCATAAATTCAGCATCTAACTCGTAATAAAGTTCTAATAACTCAGGTCTTTTTTCTTTATTTTTTAAATTTTCAATTGCCTCTTTAATTTTATTTTTCTTTTCCCTCATTTCCTCAAGTTTCCAAATTAGTCTGTATCTAATTAGTCCTAATTGCAATTTGGAAAACATATATTTTGCCTCTTTAGAATTATCTTTTGGTCTAATTGAACCATCAGTATCTCGATCAAAGTGTTCATTAAAGTCAATATCGCAAGGGTCTAAATAATCTCCTTCATCATCCGATTTTAAAATGTTCACATAGGAACAGCAATACACCAAATTTGTATAATCTGTTTCTAAAGCAGGGTTTTTGGAAAATGGTTTAAAGTGGTCTATGTGAAACGTGTTTTTCCCACCAAACCAAAAGTCCGGACAATCAGTATATCCACATCTCGAATTAAAATCAGTTGCCAAATAGGATTTATAACTTCTATAATTTGCATAAGTTTTTGTGCAGGTTCTTTTTGGGCTAATTTGTCTAAAGTTACTTGACATCTTCATCTAATTTTTTTAATAACTGGTCAACCTTAATTAGGATATTGTCCAGTTTATTAGAATTAGTAAGCGTTTTGAATTCTGGAGGAATTACACTCTTTCCATCTATCGTTTTTTCTAAGAAATCATCAATCTCAATAATTTTGTTTTCAATTAATATATCCGCTTCTCCCTTTTTTCGAATTTCGATTAATTCAACTAACTCAGCTCGGGAATTTTTTATTCTAGATTTATAATGTTCTATTTGGCTAATAACCCTTTCTAAAAAACTCGCTTTTGCATTACCTTCATCCTTGTTGTACAATAAATTTTTAACATAAACAATGTTTACATCATCACTACTGTTGACAGCTTCATCATCAACTGCTGTTAAAACAAAACAAGGGAAATAATTGCGAATGGATTGAAATTCTTCTACTAATTCAACTCCATTATATTTTACAGTATATTTTATGTCTGTTTTAAGTTCATTAAGCCTGTAATCTGAAATAACAGCATCTGGTGAAACCTTGATAATGCCTTCAATCATTTCATCTAAATCAGCTAAAGGAAGCATAGTAATTGGATTCAATTTAGCTTTTAATGGCGATTTCTCCACAAACTCTTCGAAATCCTCCAAGGTGTCTTTTTCTTCGTCTATAAATAATATCTTGTACATAATCTATCTTTTGTATTTAATTGGAAATGTAATTTTCAAACCAAAACCAATTTCAGGATATAATAAAATTGCCTTTCCGTCATTTTCTTCAACAATTGATTTTACTAGCCACATACCTAATCCCGTTCCCTCTTCTTCACCAGTTTGTTTATTCCTTCTAGTTGTAAAAAGTGGCTCAAATATTTTATCAGGTTCTGTAATGTCAGTTGATAAACCAGGTCCATTATCGTGGTAATCAATAACTATCTCTTTAGAATTACTTGAAACTTTTATTTTTACAATTCGTTCTCGTTCATCTTTTGAAATGATAAATGCATCGATCGAATTAACCAGCATATTGTTGAAAATACTATCAATATCAATTTCAAATACTCGCATATCTAAATTCTCAATTTCAGAAGTGTCTAACACTATTCCTCTATCTTCAAAAACTGTTTGCCAGTCGTTTTTAAGACTTTCGAAATATGCTTTTAAGAATAACTGTTTCCTTTTTCTCTTATCTTTTCTTGTGGCTCCTAATGAAAAATTCAACCAATTTTGAAGTTTAGTATCTTGCTTCTTTATTCTTTCCAATTGTTTAAAAGGATTTTTACTGTCTTTGGCTTCTGCATAATCTTCCTCAGTTATTTTTTCAAGCATTAAGTCTCTGAGCTTATCCGTTCTTGATGCCAAGACATCATTTAACTTACTTAAGTCGTGGCTAAAAGACGCTAAAACAATTCCGCTACTTGCCAATGCTCTGAGCATTTTTTGCTCTTCTTTTAATTTCTCTATTTCTTCTTCTTTCCTATCTAATTCACTTGCAAGAATTTCTTTTTCTTTGTCTGACTCTGACTCTGGCTCTGGCTCTGGTTCATTCTGGCTTTTATCCTCAGAAGTGTTACTTGCATTTGATTCCTTTTTTGCTCTACTCTTTGCTAAAATTTCATTTTTTAATTTATCTGCTTTTTGCCTATCTCTTTCTGGTCCAAAAATTAAATCATCATAAGCCGCCATTTCTCTAGCTATGTATGCTCTATCCTCTTCAAATTCAGATATAATTTTTGTAATTAGTAAAGTGAATATTTGAAAAGTTTTACTTTCTTGAAGTCCCTCACGACTTGATTTGTCCTCAAAATCTACATTGGTAAGCCTTGAGATATTAATTGCACCTGCTACATTTTCTGGTTCTACTTTATAGCCACCATCAGGTTTTGCTATACCTGCTGGGCTTGTTGATTTTCTATTTCCAAGTCCCAACCAATCAAACGCTACATTTTTGACTTCTCCATAAGGTCTAACTCTAAAATTATCTCTAACAAGCTTGATTCCGCCAAATTTGTTCAACCAATCTTTTCTGTTGTTTGACATAAAATCTCTATTGAAAAACTTTTTAGCGTCAATAGAGTTCGATTGTCTTTTTAAAAAGTAAAATGAGAAATTGAAAAGACCTATATTATTGAAAGTATTATCATCATCTATGTCTTTAAAACCTTTTAGTAATGAAGAAAAAGTAGTCTCTTTTTCCCAATGCCCTTTTAAGAAATCACTTTTTCTGTAATTTTCCTTTTGCATTGCTGGTCTTTCAAAAAAAGCATTTGGAATTAATTCGACATTATATTCATTTCTATAAATTCTAATTTTTACATTTTGATTTTCATCTGCTGTTGCAACAAGTTTGTAATCGAAATCGTCGCAAACTGAACCCAAAACTTCACCAAATTTATTCGGTGTAAGTGAGCTAAATACAAATATTTCAAAACCACCTGCTTCTTTTGGTGGAACTAGTACTTCTAAATCAGAAAATACTTGTTCAACAAAAAAATCTTCCCAGTTATCTCTAAGTTCAGTAATTCTTAAAATTGTTCCATATTTAAATTCCGTTTCAGATTCAATTTTATTTAAATCTGATTCTGATAGTTTCTTTAAAACTTCATCTTTAATGGAAACTGTTTGAAGCCCAGTTAAAATTGCACCTACTTTATCGATGGTTTTAAAATCACCCTCGAAATCTTCCCAATTAACAATCCAATTGTATCCAGTATTATTGGTTGGATTTCCATCAATATCAGTATCAGGTTTGTGAATTTCAGGCGAAGGATTAAATATTGTTGTCATTTCACATTTGCCACCTAATTTGTCTAATGCAAATCTTCCAATTCCCTTTGCTCCAGATTTTACCCGACCTTGTTTTGTGAAAATATCGTTTGCTTTGTTATCTGTGCCAATAGTCATCCAATGATCACGAATGATATTTTGGGTCATTCCTTCGCCAAAGTCAATTATATATAGTGCTGAAAATTTTGAAACTAAACTTTTGAAGGTGATTTTTTTTTCTTCCGATAATTCTGTTTTCAAAAGGTATTTATCTTCATTTTCATCTTTTGAATATATTTCAGTAAGAGATTCGGTCGATACTCCAAGTTCAACCAAGCCTTTGTAATGTTCCTCATCTATTTCTGAAAGCATAGTTGAGAATTTATTATCGAAGTAAACAATACAAACTTTGCTATCAGCATCATAAGCATTCTTTACAAGTTCAATAATTGCCCCTTTGGAACTAGCGACATTTTCCCGACCAATCAGTCTGGCAGTTCTAGCAGAAACCTTAAATGGAATAATATTTTTATTGTCTTCTTCCATTTATTTAGTCATTGAAAAGGTTAGTAAGTTTAACTTCGAGCAATTCTGAAATCTGAACAAAAGTTTTAATCGGTGGTTGTACATCATTAGTGCACCATCGAGAAACAGTTGCTTCATTTTTATTTAGTTGTTCCGCTAGCCATTTACTACTTAAGTTTTTTTCAGTTAGGACAACTTTTATTCTATTTATGACTTTTTTACTCATAAAATTTGCATATCGTGCAAAGATATTGATTTTCCTGTGGTATAACACAAATATTCAAGATGTATTCACCCCTTACAGCACCTCTTGCTTCGATTCTTCACCCTCTGCTTCCAAACTCACTTTTCGCCTAACCGGCTTAGCCTCCAGCTTTTCACGGAGCATCTCGCTTTTGACTGCAACATAAAATATTCGAATCACAATAAACACCCAACTTCCAAGGAGGAAATAAGGAAATGATAAATGCAGGAATTGTTGATTGATAAAAATACATGCGGCTAACAACGTAGTTGCATAGGCATAAGTAGTAATAAAAGTGACGCGTAGTGATTTTTCAGTAGCTTCTTTCGTTTTTCTTTGGGGTGTGCTTTTAGTCAACAATTTTACAAGAGGATGCATGTCTTTCATCGAGTTGACCCGTTCTCTGCGTTCTATTAATTGCAGTTTGTGAATCGAAAACATTAAACTGGTCAATGACCAAAGTATCGAAAGTGTCAGACAAACACAGAGCACAAAATAGAATTTTAGACTCCCCCAAGGATTACCCTCTATATCAGCAATAAGATCGTGTTCAAACAGATAAATAGAAACAAAAAAAATCGGAATATTGCTTCCAATAACGAGCGCAGCCCCCTTGTAAGAAAAATCTAGCTCGTTGAAGTCTTTGATCAGTGACATAAATAGTAGTAAACTTGGTTAACACGAAAATAACAACTATTTTCTTAATAAATACCGTATTTATACGGTTGATAATCTTGGAATTAAGAAATAGTTTTACAGAAATAAAATTTGATCCAACAATTAATTGACCCATGCAATTGACAGAAGAAGAAATCCAAATAGAAAAGCAGATTCACTCAACAACGGATCATTTTATTCAAAATTTAGAACGCGACATTAAACATATTGAGGAAAGAAGAAAACTCACATTGTGGATTATTGGTGTATCAACAGCTTTAGAGATTTTTATTGCAACTAAATTTTCCTGGTCAAAACTCAATTGCTTTGGTGGAACTTTATATGTTATATCAGGAGTATTATTTCTGTGGAATACCATTATGTCGGTAAGAGTTTACCAAATGGCAATAAACCTCTTGAGCATCCACCTAGACCAACAAAGTAAGTTCAATTATCAACGCATTTTGATGATAAATGACTTGGGAAGGAATAACTCGTTTACCCAGCAACTCATTGAACATTTTAAATCAGGAGAACTAGTATTAAAAATGAAAGATCTATTTTATTTAAAAACAAAGAATATTCTCTCAGAACCAATCCCAAGACTTGCAAAGTGGTTAATCGAAATAAGTGATGAAAACCCGGCATATGTTTTCATTTTTCAAGCTATGGTAACGGTTGTACTCTTGTTTACATCATAGATCAACTATCCCTTCCCCACCCTCCCCAACTCCTCCAAAAACCCAACCCTCTCCCGTGGCTGCTGTTCCCAGATAAAATTGTTCACCACAAAATCCAGTTGCAGGTTCTGGTCTTTCAGGATAATCGATGTTCCTTTAGACGGTTGGTTCGTGAGCACTTTGCGTTCCCGGAACGGTTGGGAGTAAAAGGCGTTGAACGCCACTTCGGTGGTGCGCAGACTCTTTTTCCGGAGTCCTCTGTATTGGAGAGTCAATAGCTTGTTTTCATGGTCGAACTGATAGCCCACAATGTAATTCCGGTTGCGCACAACCAACAGAAAACCCACCGCTATCAGCGTCGGGATCAGGCAAAGTGCACCAAAAACAACCGGGTTGTCAAACAAATACTCCAACCTGTCGGTGTTTCTCCGGTTATCCGATTTGCCCAATGAATAAAACACAATGATGGCCATTCCCACAAAGGTGATGACGCCTACCATGATGATTTCCAACAACAGGTAAGCCAGGTAATTTTCGTTTTTTGTGCGTGATGTAATCATGGAAGAAATCTGATGGTTTGCTAAATTAATGGAAATGGTGGTTTTTCAGAATCAGAATGAAGCTTTAAAACAAAAAAACAACACGTATCCGCCCCCAGGCAGCGATTAACCATTTAATGGCACAACTCTTTCAGAATGTGACGTACTGCATGTGTTCGCCACGAATAAACGAATGACTTACTGTGTGTAATTTAGAGCGAATGTGTAAACTTCGTTTACACCACAGATTTGTATTAGTGAAACCCGCCTAAGGCGGGTTATTCGCCTTTAATTCTATTTAGTTTTTCATTTCCGCCTCAGGCGGATGGCAGACTGAGATGCGCTTTTTAATAGGAAATTGCCCCTCAGGTGTGATCCGAAAAAACAAAAACCCCCAACATCCGAAGACATTGAAGGTTCCGTTTCCTATGAAAGGTGGAAGCCAATTCATAAGGTTTTAAGTATTTTATCTCCGGTGATGATCATCGGAAGAAGAATCAAGGTTATGCTGCAAAGATACACCAAAATTGGTTAAGATGCTTGAACTTTTGAAGGTGGAGACTCTTTTTAGTCGCGCTGTCGGCATTACATATGCCGCGTAAGAAAACAAACTGAATGGAACATGGCCAAACCCCTGTCTGAGCTCAGTCCGCCCCTGCGGACGTTTGCGAGTTGGGGTGCGGACAGTGGAATGAAGTGTAGTTTTCAAGCAGCAGATGTACAGCCTTGATTTTTTTGTTTCTTTTTGTATCAAGACAAAAAGAAAGGCAGTAAATGCTATTCCCTAAACCCTTCAATACTTCTTCGATACTTCGAACTACTCTGCGGCTGCAGGCCAAACCTGTTCCTCAATTCCACCTCCAGCTGCGATAGCAGTTGCGTTCCCGTTGCCGGAACACAATACTTATTCTCTGTTTCGTATTCGAAAATGGCAACAAACGGCGTTTTACTGGCGAAAAGCGGATAAAAGACCGCCGAGTCGAGCGACGATTCGAGCAACCAGTTGTAATCAGGGTGTTCCGTGAAAAATTTCGGACGCAGCGATTCAGGCAATACGTTTGCCGGAACGGGCTTCCATCCTGCTGTGGCGTTTGCAGGATCGCTGTAAATATGACTGCGCTGACGTTTTTCCACACCACAAATCACTGGCTTCAGTGATTGAACGCCTTTCAGGTCCAGTCCTGCCAGTTTCAAATGCAGCAGTCGTTGAAAAGGTGTTACTACGCCGCCGGCTTTGAAGCGGATCCATTCCTGCAACAGCGCCGAAGCCTTTGCGATTTCCGGAGATTGGTAATCAACCGGACCTTGTGCCAGCGCATCGAAATAAACGTCGAGCACTTCGGTGAGCGGTTGCCAGCCGTCGGGCGTTTTGACCTGATAGAAATCCAGTTCGGGTTCTTCCACTTCCATGCGCACCGCGGTGTCAGAAGCCATTTCGCTTTTCAGTTGCAGGCCATAGGTCACCAGCGTGTCGTTGAGAAACCGTTTGCGGAACCGCAGCGAAAGCCCGTGTTGAAACAGCAGCTCGTCGGGCGTGTCGAGGTAAATATCCATGTAGGTATACTCCGAATGATGGAAAGTCGAAAAGCCGCCTGCTGTTCCCGAAGCGGTAATGAACGCCGAAAAAATAGCTGGATCGGGAATGCCGTATTTACGTTGTTCCTCGGTCCCTTGGGCAAGAGTCGAAGTAAACGTGGCGAACAGAAAAGCCACCAGCGCGAAGAGTCGTTTAATGTCCATAATTTCTGAATCGTCCGTGTTCGTCTAAAAAACTCTCGGGGTTGGCTTCGGGCTCGTAATCCTGCAACAGCATCCCGTTTTCAATGATTTTCACGCCGTTTTCCTCGTAATTGAGGTTTCGGTCAAAAGCAATCGGATGCAGATCGGGGATTTGAAAAGCAGTAAGAATAGAAGCTCGGCGCGATGCGAGTTTGTGAAAGTACAGTTCTTCGAGCGGTTTGGGCCAGTGCGCTTTGTGCACCATGTCGCGGAGCGCAATGCTGTCAATCGCTCCGATCTTTTTGGCCATCCACTGCAAATCGTCGTACGTTGCGTCCGAATAACAATCCAGGATCGCGTTCACCGGACTTGTCAACCGCACACGTTTGTTTTTCACCAAGACGGCTTCCCACGGGAAAGCATTCACCAGTCCTGTCTTGAAATCGGGCGGAAAGGTGTGTTGCACCACGCCGAAACTCGTGCCAAGGTCCGAAAATACCGCCGATTGGTAATATTCATAATTTCCCCGGTGCACAAGCGTGAGCAGCGTATTCGCCTCACGGGTGTCCCAGTTACCAATGAACTGATGAGCGAGCAATGCCCCGCGCAGTTCCGTGCGTTCATCGTTGTGGAGCGCTTCCGGCAGAAAGGAACCGATGCGTTTTACCCGGTCGGGACGTGCTTCGAGCCCGCACTTTTTAAAGCGTACATACGGTTTCCCGATAAAAGGCCGCAGCTGCTCCAGCGAATCGGCCATATCGGTGGTAACGATTCCTTTCTCGGAAATAAAGGGCGAAAGATCAACGTCGTATGTCCCGAGAACGCGTTCTACCAAAACCGAAGCATCCGGAATCTCCGAAGCTTCGTTGAACACCAACGTGAGTTTGTTCTCGCCGTAATAATACGGATGATCAACGTCGTAACCCAAAGCAGCAAAAATGCGCGAACCGGCAATATCGGTGTGTACTTCGTCACCCCATTTCAGCGTCCAGTCGTTATCCAAATCCAGGTCGAATGCATCTATTTTCGGTGCGGAACCATCGGTGCCCAGTTTGTCGAACAGCACCACCATGTTTTTCTTTGCTTTGATTTTCTTCAGCTTCGCCAGTTTATCAAAACGATCCTGAAGCGGAACAGTATCTGCGGCATGCCAGAACGGTGAATCTGTCGGATCGTTAAGGCCTGCAGATACTTTAGTCGGTTGTTTGTAACGAAATACGCGACTGCTTTTATTGGAATCGCGCCGGAGTCGGATTTTCTGCCAGATGTTCAGCGGTCCTTCTGCCTGCTGAGCTGCTTTTTGTTTCAGCGACGCTTCAAAAAACCGCAGCTCATAGAGCAGTCCCATGATTTCCGCGTCGGCATCCCGGTTATCAACCCAGGCTTGTTCCAACGTTTCGTTGATGTGTTTGATATGTCGGATAAAGGCCGTTTTTCGGCGCGGAATCAGGTTGCCATCGACTTCTGTAATGTCGTTATCGGTGAGGAAATTGCAGGTCGTCCGCACAGCCTCGAGGTTGATCTTGTTACCGGAAAGATAAGGATTGCCCGGTTCGGAATGTTCCTGTTGAAACGGAATACCACTTTCCACCGGATTGCAGTAAACAGACTGAAAAAACAAGCAACAGGCAAGGAGCGCGTTCATACGTAGATCAGCGTTTCCATTCTTTACCGGAGATGATCACAATGGCAATCGCCAGGATTCCCGCCCAGACATAATACACCGGGTTCAGCGTTTCCACTCCTTTGAATTGCGTGAAGAATCCCCAGATAAACATCGCGGCCGTGTTGGTGAGAATCGACATCCACATCAACAGGTGCAGCATCGATTCGTAAGGCGTGCAGCGATCCATGTGGTAATGCAGTTCGTCCAGGAACTCGTGTACCGTGCGGGTCACAAAAGAACCGAAGAACACGGGCAACATCGCAATCGGCCACCAGTACATCAGCACAAGCGAAAGCACCATGACCAGCGAGGTAGCGAGGATGATGCGGTGAGTGGTCAGTTCCCGGTCGGTGATATCGATGTGTGCCAGTTTTGCATGCGTGGCGGCGTCGAGCCCCCAGAAAAGCGTAAACACCGTTGCCGAGCCCAATACAAGCGGAGCAAAAACGGCCGGATCAATGTGTTGGATAAAGTCCATTGGAATGTTGTATGAAAAGGATCATAAAGATAAGAAAGCAAGTGAGCAAATTGAAGGTATTGCTGTACAACGGAGCTTTCGGATTGTGGGCAAGTTTCACAACGACAAAAGCTCTCCAGCCTACTACCAGGATCATGAGGAGTAAAAAGTTGCTGTCGGGGAACAAAAACCAGCCCGCTGCCAGCGACACAAGATTAAAAACGTGAATGGCAATGATGCTTCGCGGAATTCCCAGCACCACCGGAAGTGTACGAACGCCGTCTTTACGGTCGGCCTCTGTATCAGGAAGGTCGCGGATAATGCTACCGATCATCACCTGCAGAGAAGTGAAGACAAACAAAGCGATCACCAATTCACCCACCAGCGCATTCGCACCGATCAGGATCATTCCTCCCCAAAGCGTTCCGATCAGGAGGTTTTTCACTAAGAAAAGATGTTTCAGACGATAGTTTTTTGATTTGATCCGCACGTTCACCGAATACAGCAATCCGAGAAAACAGGTGGAATAAAGCAGCACGATACGAAGCTCCGACAACAGCAACAAAATGGCGGGAGTTGTGATCAGGAAAAACTGTAGCAGGCACAACACATGAATACGACTACTAAGCACACGACGTAGATTAAAGCGGAAGTTTTCCGAATGATCGATGATATCGTTGAAGCGGTAGATCATGAAAACGCCTGTGAATCCGCACCACTGAAGCAGCAGAAACTGTTCCAAGCTCCAGGTACTATTGAGCAATTGGCCGGCAAGCAGCAACGAATTGGCCGCAACATAAAAAAGTCCGAGGGATTTATAAGCGGTCATTTCCTGCGTGGTATTGTTTGCAACAAGCACAGATTCTGCGCACATCGGTACTTTCGGAATGTTTTGCATCTGTTGCATGTCGTTTTCATTGATCGTGTTGGTCAAATGTAAGTGATACACACGGCGTGGCAGTTGCGGAAAACCGTACACATAAAAACAGGAGTTGGATAAAACGTACATTACAGAATCAGAAACAGCCCGTCATGGCATAGAGAATGAGGTTTAGTTGTTAATCACGAAATCTCATTTAGTAAGGCGCCTCCAAATGACATTAAGTAACAATCGTAGAGAACAAGGTGAAGTTAAGCGTAACCGTCCGCCTGAGGCGGATGAGCACAACCATCGGATTCTTTGCAAAAGAATTCGTTAATGGTGTTTGCGAGTTGGGTTGAGGTCGTTTAACGAGCCGTAGTTCTCAAGATTGGGACTTACAGCCTTGACTTTTTCTTCGAAAGCAATGCTTTCTCTCTATTTGCATCAAGGAAAAAAGAAAAGTAAACTAAGCCAAAAGCAGTGGACTGTTAAAGAAGGCAGCCCAAATGGCATTAAGTAACAATCGTAGAGAACAAGGTGAAGTTAAGCGTGATCGAGGCCCTGTTTGAGCTCAGTCATCGATTATCCGCGAAGAGGATAATCGTCAATGACGTTCGCGAGTTGGGTTGAGATAGCTTAACAAACCGTAGTTATCAAGATTGGGACTTACAGCCTTGATTTTTTTGTTTCTTTTTGTATCAAGACAAAAAGAAAAGAACTAAACGCGGAACGCAGTGGAGCATAATTACTGAGCCTACTTACCTCCTTGTTGCATCCGCCAACCGCGGATTACAAGTCGTCTTCACGAGCAACACCCCTTTTTTGTAACGAATTTCAATTCCTCCCTTTATATCATTGTAGCTTCTTCAATCACCCTTAAACAACTGGTTATGAAAACACTGATCATTTTAGTGGCAGGAATTTCCTTGTCCTCACTTTCCTACAACACGCCGAGTTTTGAACAGCAATTGCTGGAGGCCGAAGCTTATTGCCGGCAACTGACTCCCGAGGCAGATCGCGTGGCAGCACAGTATCAATTGACAGCCGCCGAGATTTTGCCGATTGTATACCCCGAATGTGCTCGGTATTCGGAACTGAGCAACCAGGCCGAGGCAACGGTGCTCGAATACTATTACATTGAAGGCGGAACGACAGCGGCGGATTTCTCTGTCGGGCATTTCCAGATGAAACCCGGTTTTACGGAAGCGCTCGAACAGCGGTTGCTGGTAGAAGATAAACTCGCTTCATTCCGTGAGCAATTCAGTTACACATCAACGGATGTGCCCACAGTGCGCGAAGAACGCCTGAATCGCCTGCTCGACCAAACATGGCAGCTGCATTACCTGTGCCTGTTTTACAAAATTATGTTGCTGGATCATGGCGACCGGCTCACGAATCCACAGGAACGTACGGCGTTTTTTGCCGCGGCTTACAATTATGGATTTACCCGAGGCACGGCGGCAATCGGCACGTGGAGAAACACCACCGCTTTCCCCAACGGCAAAGGCGAAACCGGCAATTACAATTATGCCGATCTGGCAGTAACGTTGAACCAAAAAATGCGCAGCGATGAAGGCCGTTAGTTGGATCATGGCGCTCACACTGGCAGTGGGGGCCCATGCACAAAAGGTGATTACCGTTCGCGCTCAACATTCAAAAGTGCTGATCAATACGCTGCGAGCCAACGAAAACATTGTACGCGGAGAAACACGGCTTCTCATCAAGACAGACGGTGAACGGTACGAATACTTAACAGGTGAGGGTCAGACATACCGGCATTATGAAAACGACCGCCTGCTGCAGACATTGCCCTATGCCCGCTTCGACCGCCCGAAGTATTATACCTGGGCAAAGTACGAAAACGCAAAGTACATGACTTACGGCAAGATCGGTCAGAAAGAGATCGGCCCATACCAGCAATTGCATTTCCTGACTTCCGGAATCAATGCCGATCAAGCGCTCCACGGATATTATTACACGGAGAATGACCGCAGTACATTTATTGATCGCGAGACCGGAAAAACATACGGACCGTACGACGCGATTTCCTGGCCCAAAGTCAGTCGCGAACACTTGCTGTTTTCTTACCGAAAAGGGAATGGTTGGTGGGTAGTCGATCGCAAAGGAACCTACGGACCCTACGATTCGGTGGTACCACTTTATGCGTCCACACAGCCGGAAGGACTGGCCTATACCTACAAGCAAAAAGGCGTTTGGCGCGTTCATTGCAAAGCAGAAATCACCAAAACATTTACCCTGAAACCTTCGCTGCAGTTTGCTGAGGACGGAAGCTGGGAAGTGTGTGGTGTGGCGACACAATCAGACGGAAAACAACATATTTTCCTGCAGGATGGAACCGTTTATGACCAGCACCAGGAAATCCAAACCATTCGTTTCCCCGGCTTGCCTGTACTGATTGCGAAGGGACACGCAAGAATTACCTACCCGGAGTTCGATTGCCAGTTTGATTACAGCGAGTCTTATACGATTCAACGCGGTGAGGAGGTGCTGGGCGAATTTTACATTGAGCGGCTCTATGGTAAACTCATTGGCAAATCAGACAAGATCTATCCGCTGGTATTGTATAAAAAGAACCCCGAAGGCATATCGACCAGCCGGAAAGAATTCTACCTGTTGCATGCCGAAAAAGGATTGACCAGTCCCATTCCGGGCGATGCGCGCTACAAGCTGTCAGTCGGTGGCGATACATGGGCTTATCTGGGTGGGACCGAGCGGTTCTTGTTCCTGAACGGCGAACAGCAATCCTGGTCGAACGTAAACATGGTGGACGTGTCGGCTTCTCCGAAAAACTGGTACATGGCGGTGAAGGAAGGAAACTATGTGAATTTGTACCGGAACGGAAAAGCCGATGCTTCGGCAGAAACGGCTGACAAATTCGCTACTTACAACTACCCGACGCGCAATAAGCCGTTTGTGGTAGTTACGGAAAACGATAAGTCGTACGCCAAAACACCGCATTCATCCAAACTATACGGTCCGGTGAACCCGCGCAGCATCATTGCTTTCAGCAAAAACAACACTCATTACGCGGAAGGCGATGAACGGTCGGCACAAATTCTCATCGACGGAAAAGTGATCGGTAAGGGTTACGGACTGGTCTACAACGAAGACAAAAATGCGTACCACTGGGTGAGCCAGGAAGGACAAAAATTATACCTGCATACCTATGAATTGGATTAATCTCATCACTATGAAAAAATACTGGATCTTTGGCATTATTGCCCTCTCTTTATTGGCTTCCTGCGGAACGGAAGAAACCGTTTCAGCTACTGCAGCCATTCGGCCTCCATTGGAAGGCGTTGATATTCCCATGCGGGATTTCACTTTCGACGCATCGCGCGGTTCAACCATCCGCACACCATCCGGAACACAAATTACTGTTCCGGCAGAAGCGCTCACCGACCAAAAAGGAAAGCCGGTGAAAGGCAAGGTGAAATTGCAGTTCCGTGAGTTTCATACACCGGCTGAAATCCTGGTGAGCGGTATTCCGATGCGCTACGATTCGGCCGGTACGAAATACGACTTTCTTTCGGCAGGGATGTTTGAAATTGATGCCGAACAAAACGGCCAAAAGCTGAAAATCCGCGAAGGGAAAGCCATCAATGTGGAACTGGCCAGCTACAGGGAAGATGAAGGGTATAGTTTTTATCAGTTGAATCCCCAAACCGGTGGCTGGAAGAACGAAGGCATTGCACTTTCGCGCCCGAACGACCGGAAAGCGTCTGAAATGAAGCAGTTCAAAGACGAAAACCTGGTGGTCTTCGACATCGACTATTCCGCGCAACCTGAATTGGAACGATTCCACAATATCTGCTGGACCTACACCGGAACCGACCCTGAAAAAGATCCGTTGCACAACGACTGGATTTTGCAGGAACACTGGCGTGATATTTCCGTTTCTCCGCTTGGTACAGGAGGCGAATACCGCATCACCTTATCCAACAAAAAGCAGCGCATCGAACTGGAAATGGCACCGTATTTTACAGAAGACCAACGCGAACAGGAGGCAGCATTTGCATCGCAGGTAACCGATTACGAGCAATTGGTGGCCGATCGCAAAAACGCGGAAGAAGCCATTCAGCTGCAGGCCGATTTAACGCGTTCGTTTGCCGTTTCGGATTTCGGTTTCTACAATTGGGACAAAATCGAAAAGATCGTGAAAGCAGAACAACTCGCAGTTGTCAACGCGAAGTTTACCCTCGATGGCGAAGCGCTTCCGTCCACTGCCCGCCTGTACCACATCGATGGGAAAGACAAGTTGCTTGCCCGTGATGGCAGCAGTTGGGACAAACTGGTTTTCCGCCCCCAGGACAACAATCGTTTACTGGTGGTGTTGCCCGATAACCGCGTTGCCATTGCCGACCGCAACGATTTTGACCGTGCGAAAGACAAACCCGAAGCGGTATTTGCGCTGGAACGGATTCAGAAGCGGGTGACGTCATTGGAAGATGTCCAACGACTGCTCCAATAGGATGGTAACTCCAAATGGCATTAAGTAACAATCGTAGAGAACGAGGTGAAGTTAAGCGTAATCGAGGCCCTGTTTGAGCTCAGTCATCGATTATCCGCGAAGAGGATAATCGTCAATGACGTTCGCGAGTTGGGTTGAGATAGCTTAACGAACCGTAGTTCTCAAGATTGGAACTTACAGCCTTGATTTTTTGCCTACTTTTTTATCAAGAAAAAAGTAGGAGAAGCTTACTTTGGATCTTTAATACTAAACTCCCATTTAAACGACAACTGCAGCACGCAATTCGCATCGGCAGTGCCGGTAATTTCTACCAGTCGGCTATCGAGACCATCGGCCAGATCGGCGGTAAACAATTCGTCGTTGCTGCGGTATTTCGGGTTCCCCGCTGTTTCGGTTTTGCCCTTGCAGCTGTTCAACGTCAGTGATTTGATCTTTCGCCAGGAAATCCCGTAAGCACCCGAGATGTATTCGCCATTGGCGGTGTCAAGGCTCAGCGTATGTTCACTTCCGCGTTTACCACAGAAACCCGAAGAGTTACCACCGTAGAATACTTCGATGCCGCAGAATTCGTTTTTGTTGTCGGTATGCAGGATCACTTTGCTGATCGGTGACGTATTATTGGCCGGTGCGCCAATTCGTTGTGGACCAACATCCTTAGGGCCAAAGATCCCCACCGTCCGGACACGTTTCACACCGGTCGGGCGCACCTTATCCGGGTTCACATATTGCCATTCTTCGCCCGCCAGTGCAAACTCGTCAAGCGTTGAGGCGTATTGCTCACGGATTTGATTACGGCGTTGTTCTACTGCAAAATCGGCACGTGCTTCGTGGTCAAAAGAACCTGATTCGCGGCCGTCCTCCAACAGCGTACGGTAATCCCATACCTGTCTCCAACCGTCAAACGTATCTTCCACAATCGATTCAAAAGCAATCTCGTCGCGATTTACAATTTTATTCGTCACCCTGTTTTTGATACAGGCCATGCGTGCATCCATGGCGCTTTTACGCCCCGTACTCAACGCCGTGGAATAGACACTAATCGTATCGTCGAGTTCCTCTTTTGTTGTGCGAATCTGATCCGGTGTCGGTGTATGCTTGTAGAATTCAGCGTAGTTGGTGAGCAGGGTTTTGTGCAGCCCCACGATCACTGTCCCGAAAACCACAATGTATGGCAACATCGCCTGCGATCCGTCAAACAGCAATCCTTCCTCGCGCTGAGCTGCCGAAATCTCGCCCAAAATACGTGTACCGCGGTCAGACTCAGTCGACTTGTCAATCTTTCTGATTTCCTTAATGAGTGATTTCAATACCGACTCCAATCGCAGGATCCGTTCTTCGGTAATCCGCTGATTGATCCGCAGCTCCACATAATCCTTCATCTGATCCCAGAGATTCTGCATTTTATTCTCCGCTGTCCAGAAATGACCGACCACCTTGCTGAGACCACCGCCAACTTCAGGAACCTGCGAAATCAACCCAAGAGCGATCGTACGCACATCTTCGTTCACTTCCACAAACGATTTCCCAGGTATTCCCGATTTACCGGGAATCAACACAGGTCGGAATAATTGATTATCACCTCCGTGAAGGGAATGTTGTGTAAGCTGTCCACCCGCGGTAGTCACGATTCTGAAAATATCAAAGTACTTGCCGCTGTGCAGCGCACGCACATAATAATAGCCTTCTTTTCCGTAGACAAACTGGAACATGAAATTGCCGCCACCGCCTCGCTCGTAACGGATAACAGGAATGCTTTCATCCTGCGAACTAGCGTGAACAGCCAGGAAACGATGGTTAAATTCCGGCATGATCCGGTACCAATATTCCCCCTGCTCGAACCGAAACTCCTGAAAATGCCCCAACGTTTTGAGCGGGTGTTGCTCTACCTGCGCCCATGGCGGCGAAGGCGGAATACTCAGTGCCAGTTGGCTGTGCTTAACGATCAGGTTGTAGGAGTTTTCACTTTTCGGTTTAAAAGCCATAATGTGTTTGTTTAGTAGTGTGGATTGAACCAAACAAACCTAAATATCCTGACGGAAATGGCACCGCGTAGAAATACGTATTGTCAACTGATGGGAAAATACGGGTAAGCTTCTCAAAATAGAAAGAGTAAGAGGACAAAAAATAACGGCAGAGAAGTAAACTCTCCACACTCGAGTCTCACACTCGCACTGAAAAATAGCTGATGTGATCGGTAACATTCAAAGAGTTAGTGTGAGCGCGAGAGAAGAGGGCAAAAAAATAGCTGATGTTCGCACATCAGCTATTTTTTTTGGTACTCGGAGCGGGACTTGAACCCGCACGCCCAAATGAGCACAGGATTTTAAGTCCGGCGTGTCTACCAATTCCACCATCCGAGCTTGGTACATTAAATAGAATAAAAAAAGGATTCATCCGCCGTGGCTGACAAATCCTTTAGTATTCGAGCGGGAGACGAGATTCGAACTCGCGACCCCAACCTTGGCAAGGTTGTGCTCTACCAACTGAGCTACTCTCGCTTATTTTTTATTTCAATCCTCACTTGCGTGAACGCCGCAACACGTTTGTTACGGGGGACAAATGTAGAAAGTATTTTTTAAAATCAAAGACTTAAAACACAAAAAATGCAGAAAAAATTACTGGTTTTCGTAGACACAACTTCAAGTCACTGGTTTTGTTGTCATTCCTGCTCCGTAGTGACTGACGAAGGAAGTCTACTGCGGAGCTAATCCAACATCAAAAATCAAGCATCAAACATCCTTCATTCAACATTAAGCATTCATAATTCAACATTCTAACCTCCCGTTAGCTTCTTAATCTCATTCAACTTCATCAAAGCCTCTACCGGCGTAAGCGTATTGATATCAATCGTTACCAGTTCGTCGTGGATTTGCTCCAAAACAGGATCGTTGAGCTGGAAAAAACTGAGTTGCATATTATCGGTCGAAACTTCAGCTACACCGTTTTTCTTGCCTTTTTTGCTTTTCGTTTCCAATACAGCTTCGGCTGAAGCGTGATTGAGTTCCAGTTGCTGCAGCATCAATTCGGCGCGTTCCACCACTTGTTTGGGCATTCCGGCCAGTTTGGCTACATGAATCCCGAAGCTGTGTTCGCTGCCGCCACGCACCAGTTTGCGCAGGAAGATGATCTTCTGCCCCACTTCTTTCACCGAAACGTTGAAGTTGTGGATACGCGGAAACGCCTCTTCCATATCGTTGAGTTCGTGGTAATGGGTTGCGAAAAGCGTTTTTCCTTTCGCGGTCGGATGTTCGTGCAGGTATTCGGCAATGGCCCAGGCGATGGAAATACCGTCGTACGTACTCGTTCCACGACCGATTTCATCCAAGAGGATCAAACTGCGGTCGGAAAGATTGTTGAGAATGCTCGAGGTTTCGTTCATTTCCACCATGAAGGTCGATTCGCCTGACGAAATATTATCCGACGCTCCCACACGGGTGAACACCTTGTCGATGATCCCGATTTCGGCGGCCACCGCAGGCACAAAACTTCCCATTTGGGCCAACAACACAATCAAAGCGGTTTGACGCAGCAAGGCGCTTTTACCCGCCATGTTCGGACCGGTAATCATAATGATTTGCTGGGTTTCCTTATCGAGGTACACATCGTTGGGAACGTACTGCTCACCGGCTTTTAACTGGCCTTCGATCACCGGGTGACGGCCTTCGGTAATGCTCAATGCAAAACCGTCGTTCACCACCGCACGGGCGTATTGATTGCGCGTAGCTACGTGCGCAAATCCACACAAACAATCGAGTTGCGCGATTAGGTGCGCGTTTTGCTGAATCGGCGTCACAAATTGCGCCAGTTGCTGAATCAGTTCACCGTAAATGCGCGATTCTATCACCGCAATGCGGTCTTCTGCGCCCAGGATTTTGGTTTCGTATTCCTTCAGTTCGGGCGTAATGTAGCGCTCGGCATTCACCAGCGTTTGCTTACGGATCCATTCTTCCGGAACCTTGTCTTTATGAGTGTTGCGCACTTCGAGGTAATACCCGAAGACGTTATTAAAAGCTATTTTCAGGCTTGGAATGCCCGTTCGTTCCGATTCGCGGTTCTGGATCGTTTCCAGAAAATCTTTCCCCGTTCCGGAAATGCCGCGCAGTTCGTCGAGTTCGGCATTGATTCCGTTGGCAATCACCGGACCTTTCCCCAACGCAATCGGCGCATCTTCCTGAATGGTTTTCTCCACAAGTTCAATGAATTGTTCGCACGATTCCAGGCGGTTAAACAACTGGTATAGCAATCCTTTTTTGTCGGTAACGCTGGCCATCAGGAATTTCAACGGATCGATGTGCTTCAGAATACTCGCCAGCACGCGTACTTCTTTCGGAGAAATGCGGCCTACGGCAACTTTCGACACCAAACGTTCCAAATCGCCGATCGCACTCAGTTCCTGATCGACTTCAAACAGCAATTGCGTACTCGTCGTTAGTTCTTCCACGGCTCCCAAACGGTGATTGATCTGCTCGGTTTGTTTGAGCGGCATTACGATCCAGCGTTTCAGCAAACGGTCGCCCATCGGAGTTTGCGTGGCGTTGATCACATCAAACAGGGTTTTACCGCCTTCATTCAGCGGCGCCACCAGTTCGAGGTTGCGAATCGTAAAACGATCGAGCCACACGTATTTTTCTTCTTCGATGCGCTGAATCTGGGTAATGTGGCCCAAACGGTCGTGTTGCGTATCGTTGAGGTAATGCAAAATCGCCCCGGCGGCAATCACCCCGTGTTTCAAATCTTCGATCCCAAAACCTTTCAGGGAATTGGTCTGAAACTGGTTGGTGAGTCGTTCCTGCGCAAAATCGGGCGTAAAGACCCAATCCTCGAGGCGAAAGGTATAATAACGCTGTCCGAAGGTTTCGTCGAACAGTTTGTGTTTGTTTTTCTGAAAAACGATTTCACTCGGCTCGAAGCCCTGGATGAGTTTCCCTACATAATCGAGCGAACCCTGCGCGGTAAAAAATTCGCCAGTGGTGATGTCCATAAACGCCACACCGTGAATGTTCTGATCGAAATGAATGGCTGCGAGGAAATTGTTTTTATGACCGTTAAGTACCTTATCGCTGAACGAAATACCGGGCGTGACTAATTCCGTCACTCCGCGTTTCACGATGGTTTTGGTCATTTTCGGATCTTCGAGCTGATCGCAAATCGCTACCCGGTGTCCGGCGCGCACCAGTTTGGGTAAATAGGCATCCAGAGAATGATGCGGGAAACCTGCCAGTTCGGTTTCAGAAGCCGATCCCGCCCCGCGCTTGGTGAGCACGATTCCCAGCACGCGGGAAGCCAATACAGCATCGGAACCGAACGTTTCGTAAAAATCGCCCACACGAAACAGCAACAACGCCTGCGGATGCCGCGCTTTGATCTCGTTGTATTGTTTCATTAAGGGCGTTTCCGCACCGGTCTTTTCCTGTTTAGCCAAAATCCTGCATTCGAATGAGCTCCAAATGTAACACCTTCACGCGGGTCTCAAAAGACGGTTGAGAAGTTTAGTTTTCAACAGTGGTTAACAAGTACTTTGTCAGAAGAGCGCGGCGGTTCCGGTAAGCAGCAGTATAAAAAACAAAAGCGGGACTAAAATCCCTAAAATGGCCCAGATGTTGAATTTGTAATGACGTGGATTGCGCAAATAACGCACCATTGAAATGATTCCCAACACAAAAGCAAGAATGAGTCCGGCCAACAGCACTGCACTAAAAATCGTATACTGGCGATGGGTCATTGAAATTTCGCCCAACAGCATTATCAATAGATCAACCACCAACATTTTTGAGGAAAGCACACCCAACGGTTCAAACTTTCGTTCTTCCTTTGGTAAATCAGCAGGTTTGGCATGTTCCTTTTTTTCAGCATCATCAGCCGGACCAACTTCCGGTTCTTCCTCCCTGTCAGCAATTGCAGAAATAGTATCTTCAGCCAACACCACCGAAATGGTATCTTCCACTAGTACAACCAACGATGTATCCGAGTGCTTTTCAACTTTAGCCTGACTCCTCGAACCAGCATGCCGTTTGTGCCATTTGATGTAATAACCACCGGTGTAATGGCGTTTTTCGATACTACAGTTAACGCAAAGCACCACAATCATCAATCCCAACACCCACTTAACCATCAGCCGAACCATTTTAATGTATAACGGTAACCGGGCAACTTAAAGTATAAGAAGGGGTTTAATAAAACCTCGTTTCGGAAATGATTTACGGCGCAGCGATCTTCACAAAACGTTGAAACCGCGCCATCCCATCCTGTTGAACCGTCAGCAAATAAAGACCGGGTTCAAACTGCGAAATATCGATCACGGAAGTCAGCGGTGCCGATTGCCTGAAGACACATTTTCCGTGTTCGTCATAAATCAAGATATCACCGGTCAATCCATCGTTCAGCACCAGGTTATCAATTGCCGGATTGGGGTAAGCCAACAGGATTGATTCGTTCGAAACTTCATTGATGCCGCCAATGAAGCAAGGATCAATCGTTACAACCAACTCCGCTGTATCGTTTTCACAAGCCGAATCACTGACAATATACATGTACGTGTATACACCCGGAATGGAAAGCGTATCATGCGGCGGGTTGATCGTGTCGCCATAAGGATTCAGGAAAATACCACCTGAATCGGCATCGGAGGCTAGTACATTGGAAAGATCGAATCCTTCATGCCAGCAATACGTTGCTGATGAATCGCTTCCCGCGACGGGACATTGAGCTATCGTTTTCCCGGGAAACAGGAAACACAAAAAGAGTAGTGCTTTCAACAGTGATTTCATAGTTTGGGTATTGATAGATGTAAAAATACCACAATTCACTAATTACTTTTGCAGAACTCTGGAGTTATTTCCCTCCTTGAGGAGGGATTAAGGGAGGTGACATAATTTCAGTTGATAAACATTGTAAAAGGTCACCCCTCTCAATCTTCCGCCTCAGGCGGAGAGAAGCAGTCCTCCCTTCTGAAAATCTACCTATTTTTACCCCATGAATCGCAAGTTGAAATTATGGGAACTCGATCGCGTTGATGAAGAAACCTTCAAAGCGCAGGAAAAATTCCCGATTTACGTCGTCCTGAACGACATTCGCAGCCTGAGCAATATTGGCTCGTTTTTCCGCACGAGCGATGCATTCAATGTGGAAAAAATCTACCTCTGTGGCATTACGGCTGCACCTCCGCACCGGGAAATTCATAAAACGGCTCTTGGCGCCACCGATACGGTAATGTGGGAACACCGCGCTTCGATCGATGAACTGATAACGGAATTAAAATTCGGTGGTATCCGCGTATGCAGCATCGAGCAAGCCGAAAAAACTACCTTATTGCAGGAGGTCGCCGATTTACCCAACGAACCGTATGCCCTTGTTTTTGGAAATGAAGTCAACGGTGTAGACCAGTCAGTGATCGATGCGTCGGATTACATTATTGAAATTCCGCAATTCGGCACCAAGCATAGTTTCAACGTGTCTGTTTGCGCGGGAATTGTGTTATGGGAATTTGTGAAACGGTCGATTTAATTGACCGTAGGTTCGCGATAAATCGAAGGGTAATCAAGCCTCCCCCTTTGGAGGGGGATTGAGGGGGAGGACAATTCACAACCCTTTTCCTTTCCAATTTATTTTCGTATTTTCAATAGAGAATCGAAAAACAATGAACAACCATTATCACAACAAACAGCTTCGCGAGTTTGCACGGGAATTACGCACTGAAACGGTTTCACGTGGAGAGAAACACTTATGGAAAGCTGTATTATCCAGAAATCAATTAGGCGTTAAATTTAAACGTCAACGTCCGATAGATCATTTTATAGTGGACTTTTTTGCTTACGAGATCGGGTTAATTGTCGAAATTGATGGAAACAGTCATATTAACAAAGGCGACTATGATGCTTACCGTCAAAAGAAACTGGAATCATTGGGCTATACAATTCAGCGGTTTTCTGAAGGTGATGTCATCAACAATATAGTTGTAGAGGTTTTGAAAGTGAAATAGTAGTGTTTTAATGTCTCGCGGGATGTCCTCCCTCTTAATCCCTCTCCAAAGGGGGAAACCAGATCCACTATCGCTTTCAGCGGAAAAAGTTTCTTAAAATCAAGTCTTACGCAACACAAAATTCTGCCCCAGATACACCTTGCGCACCTGTTCGTTGTTGGCCAGTTCTTCCGCGGTGCCCGATGTCAGTATCTTTCCTTCAAACAGCAAATACGCGCGATCGGTAATGGAAAGGGTTTCCTGTACGTTGTGATCGGTGATCAGAATCCCGATATTCTTTTTGCGCAAATCGGATACGATGCCCTGAATGTCTTCTACCGCGATTGGATCGACACCCGCGAAAGGTTCATCTAATAACACAAACTTGGGATTCGTCGCCAATGCCCGGGCAATTTCCGTACGACGCTTTTCTCCCCCGGATAAACGATTCCCAAGATTTTTACGCACATGCGTGAGGTGAAATTCTTCAAGCAATTGCTCCAGACGTTCCTTGCGTTGCGGCTTGGTCATGTCGGTCATTTCCAGAATCGCCATCACGTTGTCTTCCACGCTTAGTTTGCGGAAAACAGATACTTCCTGCGGTAAATAACCGATTCCCAGCTGCGAACGCTTGTACATCGGGTAATGCGTGATTTCGGTATCGTCGAGAAAAACCTGACCTTCATCGGGCTTCACCAAACCAACCATCATGTAGAAAGAAGTGGTTTTACCGGCACCATTCGGACCAAGCAACCCAACGATTTCTCCCTGATTGACTTCGACCGATACGCCTTGTACCACTCCGCGCCCTTTATAGGACTTCTTGATATTGTTTGTATATAATTTCACCTTGACAAATCTACACTTATTTTAATGTTGAATTTTGAATTTTTAATGTTGAATGAAATGTGCTCTACTTTAAAAGAAGGAAAGCTTTACTGACAAAGAGATTCCCAATTCAACATTCAACACTAAAAATTCAACATTCTTTAGAAGTTAAACGCCCAACGTGCCCTCACACCCAGCGGACTGATATCCGGCGTTAGATGCGTAGCGCGCCAAACCAGGTCTATCCGCCCCACTTTGAAGATGTTTTCAATTCCCACAGCCAATTCTACGTATGGCGTATCGCCGAATTTCTTCGTGAACTCGGGCAACAACATCGCTTCCTGGTGACGGTTACTAATGGCTCCGTAAGTCATACGACCTGTGGTTACCAAACGCCATTGCAGTTTTTTGATCAGCGGAATCCGGTCGAATAACAAGCCTTCCCAATGCTGTTCAACCAACGCGCCAACGTAGCGGTCAGAGATGAATTCGAAGAACGACAAGCGGTTAAACGAGTTGGTGTACAACCAATACGATTGTGAACCTTCATGCACTTTCAAAAACGGATAAGCCACCGTTCCGAAAATATAACCCGCCGTGATTTGATAACGCAAACGGCCCAACACACCAACAGTGCGAATGTGTTCCATCGAAAATTCCACTTTCTGGTAGTTGTAATCGCTTCCGAAAACGCCTTTCACACCAAAAATTCCCTGTAACGAAAACACCGGGTATTTGGAACGAATGGACGTCCGGTCAAATGATCCGGCTAAAAACTCTTCGTCTTTTGCCCAGCGGAAACGCGCCGTGATCTCAGCAGTTTGGATTTTGGAAATACGTTCCAATACACCATCGGGATTGTAACGTTCATAGTTGGCCAACCCCAACGCGGTGTATTCTTTCCATTCCACACCGGCGAATAAAATCACGTCTTTGCCCACGTCTTTTTCCAGATTGGAACCTACTTTGGCAACAAAAGTGAGTTTGTCGAGCGGACCGGTACGCAACAACGAACTAAACGTTGAACCAACTGAGGCTGCCGTTGGCGAAAGTCCGAGTTGCTCAATGTCGTAGTTGTAATAATTCGTCCACATACCCCGCTTTTTCGGCGTAATGTTGTAGCGAATGATACCGCCGTATTTAAAGCGTTCATCGCCAAAACCGTAGTAGAGTTTTCCTCCTATTTCAAAGCGGCGCGAAAACGCGTTCGACGTACGAATGGCCAAGCCGGTCCTGAATTTCTCTACCGGATTCACGGCAATCAACGAGTGAATGGAACCGATCTCTATTTTCCCCAGCGGATAATAACCCGTGGACGCCATGTAAGTCGCATTTTTCAGGAACTTGAAAAACGGATCGTTGTTGAGGGAATCGGTCATCCGGTCGATGCCTTCTTCCTGATCACTGAGCGGAATATGCCGGTGCGCGGCCCAATAGGCATCGTCGCGGGTTTTGGCTCCTTCCTCAAATTCAACGGTATTATCCGATTTGTAAAAATCATCTGTATGCGCAGTATTGATCTCGAAATTGCGGCGCGAGGTATATTTCCGGCCATAAAAACCATAGACTTCCGTTTTCTTAGTGATCTTGAGGTCGATGATCATTTTTTCTTCGGTGAGCATCCACACTTCTTTTTCCACCTGGTCGAAATGATGCTCAAGATACAAAGCCTGCACATAATTGATATTCGCCCACGGTGAAATGGACGCTTTGATATTTTTCACGGCATACGTAGTATCGTGAATCCACATTTCGCCTTCGAAGGTCATGTCGCCCGTACGTTTTGGCGTGAACCGCAATTTGTAGCACCACTGGTTCTCAATGAAAGTAGAATCTTCGAGGTAGAATTTGTAATAGGTTCGCGCAAAATTGGCCACCGGACTCACAAACGCCTTGTTGAACAACACGATGTAATTATCGTAGATATTGAAATCAAGGTACATTTCGCCCAAAAACTGGTTGAGCTGCAGGTTTTCAACGCCCGTAATGCGCGTAGCCGAAACCACTTCTTTCCGCTTTTTGGGATTGTTTTTAAAGTTGAATTTTGAAATGTTTTCACTGAGAATCACCGGAAGATAGGTTTCTCCGCCATCCACCGAATCGAGGTAACCCAACACCAGATCAAGGCGTTTTACCACATCGCGTTCCGTGAATTTATCCCCGATGTTATTGAGGTCGATCTGAATCTTGTTGTAGAGTTCATAACCGTAAGAGCCCAGCTTTTCGCGGTTATTGATCGGTTTGTTGGCAATTACTTTTTTGTGCAGTGTGGTGGAAGGAAATTCATCGGGCGGACGAATAAATACTTCTTCAATATCATCCACACGCACTTCGAGCTTCACGTTCATGATCTGCACCTGGTCTTTCTGAATGGCCAGTGTCACAACGCGGTATCCTGACATAAAAACCTGGATACTGTCGGTGGCGTAATACGACTCAAGCACGTAATTCCCCAGCGTATCTGTCTCAGTACCAATCTTTGAGTCATGAAACTGCACGCGAACAAAAGGCAAGAGCTCGCCGGTTTCAGCATCCGTCACACGACCGCTGATCCTGGTTTGTTGAGCTAGTAAAATCTGTGAAACACAGAGGAACGTAAGAAGTAAGCCTGTTAAACGCATATGAAGCCTTAAAAATAGGCAATAGAAGCGAGAAAGAAAAGCTAGGAATTGTTAAATCGGAGTGAGGTCATGCAAGATAAAATTGTCACCTCCCTTAATCCCTCCTCAAGGAGGGAGATGGACCTACCTCCTCCCTTGAGGGAGGATCGAGGAGGGTGACCAACAAGATATTGATTACCAATTCAATTACCCCTCACTTGCCCGTTTCTTCTCTACGCGCACCACAACCAGAATACCGATCTCGTACAACACCAGAATTGGAATCGAAACGATGATCTGACTGATCATATCCGGAGGCGTAATTACCGCTGCAAGAATCAATACCACCACAATAGAATGCTTGCGGTATTTCTTTAAAAAGCCGGAAGAAATGATCCCGACTTTAGCGGTAATGTAGGCGATGACAGGTAACAGGAAAAACAAACCGGTGTAAAAAACCGTGGACAACACCATACTCATGTAGGAGCTAATGGTGAAGTTATTCTTGATTTCTTTGGTGATCTGGTAGGTTCCGAAGAATTGCACACTCATGGGCGTTACCACAAAATAGCCGAATAAAATTCCGAGGAAAAACAGCATGCTCACATAAAACACAATGCCTTTCACCATCTTTTTCTCATTGGCTTTCAGGCCGGGTTTCACGAAACTCCACAATTGGTGGAACACATACGGGAACGAAACCACCAAGCCGCCCAGGAAACTCATCATCAAACCGTAAGAGAACTGGCCGCTCACGGTGGTACTCTGGAAGTCGACGGGAATCTCTTCCACGCACATGAAATTGAGGTATTTGCAGCAGAATTCGAACGTGACGAAATCTTTTTTACTCATGGAAATGAAGATGTTCCGCATGATCCAGTCCTGGTAGCACCAAATCACAATCGCCATCACAAGAATCACCGCTACCGATCTTACCAACCTCCAGCGAAGTTCCTCCAGATGCTGGAGAAATGACATGTTCGTACTTTGCTCTTCGTTTTGCTCTTCCATAAATTCCGAGTGCAAAAGTAACGATTCGTTAAAAACGAGCGTTCAATTCTTTGTTAATAACGCAAGTTACAAGCAAAAATCGTGTTGCTTCTCCCACAGATGAACAGATTTCTTGCGCTCCTAACGGCAGCGCAGGTGTTCTACGCTTCAATATTGAGCAATTTAGCGAGTCCGTTAGGCGAGCCTTATCTTTGCATCTGTGGGAAATGACCAATTACTAAACAATTAGCCTGACATGAAGTGTGTTTTTCTGAATTGCGACGCAATTTCTTAACCTGAACTTATCTTAATAGTTGTTTTTTCCACTTTTATCACCTAATTTAGTATGGTTGCCGATTTTTACCCGGCGTTCGGAATCATTTCGTTAATTTCGATTTAACATTTAATTTAGGTAACATTCTAATATTCAAACTTTATGGATCATTTAGATCTAAAAGGAGCACTTCGTAAGTTTTTTGGTTTTGACAGTTTTAAAGGGCAGCAGGAGAACATTATTACCAATGTATTAAACAAGCAGAATACATTCGTAATCATGCCTACCGGCGGTGGAAAGTCACTCTGTTATCAACTTCCGGCGCTTCTTTCAGAGGGGACAGCCATTGTGGTTTCTCCGCTAATCGCCTTAATGAAAAACCAGGTAGATGCCATTCGTAACGTGAGCGATCACGATTCCATTGCGCATTTCATGAACTCTTCATTGAGTAAAACCGAGATCAACCGCGTGAAAGAAGATATTCTCGCGGGTAAGACCAAATTGCTATACGTAGCACCTGAATCGCTCACCAAACAGGAAAACATCGATTTCTTAACGTCGGTTCCGATTTCATTTTTCGCGATTGACGAAGCACACTGTATCTCGGAATGGGGACACGATTTCCGCCCGGAATACCGCCGTTTGCGCGAGATTTTCGAAAAGATCTCAGACGTTTCCATCATTGCGTTAACAGCTACGGCTACGCCTAAAGTGCAGTCAGATATTCAGAAAAACCTGAACATGACGGACGCGATTTTGTTCAAATCGTCGTTTAACCGCGATAACCTGTACTACGAAATTCGCCCGAAACGCCAGGTTGAAAAAGAAATCATCAAATACATCCGGGCTCGTTCCGGAAAATCAGGTATCATTTATTGCCTTTCGCGCAAGAAAGTGGAAGAACTGGCTGAATTGCTGCAGGTAAACGGGATCAACGCCCTTGCCTACCACGCCGGATTGGATGCCACAACACGCGCCCGTCACCAGGACATGTTCCTGATGGAGGAAGTGGATGTGATTGTGGCAACCATTGCCTTCGGAATGGGAATTGACAAGCCGGATGTGCGTTTCGTGATTCACCACGATATTCCGAAATCGTTGGAAAGTTATTACCAGGAAACAGGTCGCGCCGGCCGCGATGGCGGTGTGGGCGAATGCATTGTTTTCTATAGCTATAAAGACATTGAAAAGCTGGAAAAATTCCTGCAAGGAAAACCAGTGGCCGAACAGGAAGTCGGGAAACAATTGTTGAACGAGATTGTGTCGTACAGCGAAACATCCGTTTGCAGACGCAAGTTTATCCTGCATTATTTCGGAGAGGAATTCAACGAAAAAGAATGCTCGGAAATGTGCGACAATTGCCGTCATCCGCGCGAGCGTTTCGAAGGTTCTGTCTATGTTCATCAGTTATTACAAGTGGTTGATATTTTGCAGGAAATGCAGAAATCGAAGCACGTTTGCGCCTTCCTGTCGGGTGGTGTAACGGCAGAAATCAAAAGCTATCGCCACGACCAGATGCCGATGTTCGGTATCGGAAAAGAAAAAGACGAGCATTTCTGGAATGCAGTAATTCGTCAAACCGTTGTGGGCGGCATGCTCTACAAAGACGTAGAAACCTACGGAACATTGAAATTCACGGAAAAAGGCCGTGCATTTTTAGCGAATCCGGAACCATACATTTTACTTAAACAACACGACTTCTCTATTGCCGACGATGACGAATCGATCATTGCAGGTGGAAAAGGCGGTGCTTTCGATGAAGAATTGTATGAGTTACTGGCCGATTTACGCAAGTCGCTTTCCAAACAGCACAACATTCCACCGTTTGTGATTTTCCAGGAACCATCGTTGAAAGACATGTGCCTGCAATATCCGATCACGATCGACGAATTGACCAACGTGCAAGGCGTTGGAACCGGAAAAGCGCAACGCTACGGTTTACCGTTCATTGAACTGATCAAACAATACGTAGAAGAAAACGACATTGATCGTCCGCAGGATTTGGTGGTGAAATCACTGGTAAACAAGTCGGGATTGAAAGTACAATTGATTCAGAACATCGACCGCAAATTGCCATTGGAAGATATTGGCCGTGCGCAGGGCAAATCGATGGACGAAGTGATTGAGGAAATCGAAGCGATTGTTTCTTCGGGAACCCGTGTGAACATCAATTATTACATCGACGAGATTTTGGACCCGGAAAACCAGGAAGAAATTTTTGATTATTTCTCCGAAGCCGAAACCGATGATCTGACAACTGCCTACCACGAATTGGATGGTGATTATTCCGAAGAGGAATTACGATTGATGCGGATTAAGTTTATGAGCGAAATGGCTAATTGATTTTTGATGTTGGATTTTTGATGTTGTACAGGCAAGTCCTAATCCAACATCAAAAATTCAACATCCAACATTATTCAGTCAAGTGAATAATTCAACATCACATTCGCTTTCAGACGATACATCAACGAATACAATCCAAAAAATGTACGCATGATGTAAATAGCATGTTTGGAACCGCGGGCATTGTTCATTTTACGCAGATCTTTGTTTTGAGACATTTCTTCGCCCATGGTGAAAATGCGCTGGAAATAGGCTTCATCGGCAAAATCGAACGTTTTGGTGTGAAACGGCAAGCCCAGTAAACCGATCATGTCTCCGTAGACCTGTTGTACCAGTTTTCGCTGTTCGGGTGTGTCTTCAGGACGAAACAATTCAATTTGCACGTAAATTTCGTCGAGCTGCGCCTGATTTTCAATGATCTCGGGCTTGAGCAACTGAAAGTAATTCACGAAAAAATCGTTGGGGATTTCCTTGATACACCCGAAATCGATCACACACAGGTTGTTATCGGCATCGATGATAAAATTGCCCGGATGCGGATCGGCGTGTACTTTGCGCAAGACTTTCATCTGGTAGAGGAAAAAATCCCACATCGCTTGTCCGATAGCGTCACGCACTTCCTGCGAAGGGTCGGTTTTCAGAAATTCCGGAAACATCAGTCCTTCGATCCAATCCATGGTAAGAATGCGGTTGTTGGACCACTCTTCGTAATAGACCGGAAAACGCAATCCTTTGATAAACGAACAGGCTTCCCCGATTTCATTACCGCTTTTCAATTCCTTTACGTAATCGGTTTCTTCAAGTAACTTGGTTTCTACCTCATCCATGTATTGCTTCATATCCGAAGATTTCATGTTGAGCAATTGTGTGGCAAGTGGTTTCACGAGTTTGAGGTCGGAACTAATCGATTCGGCCACGCCCGGATATTGAATCTTCACCGCGAGTTGCTTGTCGCCTTTGCTCGCTTTGTGCACCTGTCCAATACTGGCTGCATGAATGGCTTCGCGTGAAAACTCATCGAACACCGCTGTTGGTGGTTGTCCGAAATGTTTCTGAAAGGTTTTTAATACCAACGGATACGACAGCGGCGGCGCGTTGTATTGCGCCATCGCGAATTGATCCTGGTAAGCCTGTGGCAAAATGCCGTTGTCCATGCTCATCATTTGCGCTACTTTGAGTGCACTGCCTTTCAGCTGACTGAGCGATGTATAAATATCCGACGCATTGTCCTGGTGTAATTTCTCTTTCGTCAGAGACGGATTGACGCTTTTCTTTGCGTAATATTTCAGGTAGTTCCCTCCTACTTTGGCACTTGTTCCTATGATTTTGGCGGCGCGTTGTACTTTTGAGGTGGGTATTTTTGACATTCCTTCGCCGTGAGGCTTTTGGTCATCGTCTTCCTTCATGGTTAAAAGACTTTGGTTTTTAACGCAAACTTGCCGAAATCGAGCAGTGAGTCGAGCGGACTGCTGCCCAACATATCAAAGCTCAGGTTCACCGATTTTTCAATGGCTGCGTCAGTGGTAGCAAGACCTTCCGAATCATCGTTTAACCAAACGCGGAACAAATAGGTAAACACTACCGGAATTCCTTTGGCATAATGCTGTCCGATCAGTGGACGATCTTTGATTTCTTCCTGCATCTTGGCTTCCGACAAAATCAGCTCGGCGCGTTCGGCCAGCAACGTCATAAACTTTTTCCAGTCTTTGCTTGTTTCCGGAGCTTTCTTCAGTTCGCTGTAACGCGCCAGTAAATAAGACCGCTGTGTTCCGAATTGCTCAAACAAGGTAAAGAACAGGGCTAGTAACTTTTCACGCGCCGAAAAAGCATCGTAATTGGCATCTTCATCCAGTAAAGCGGTTGTGTTCACCATAAATTCGGCAACGATGGCGCTTCGCAACGCATCCAGACTTCCGAAATGTGCGTAAAAGTCCGATTCTTCGAATTTCAGTTTTTTGGTGAGTTCAAATACCGAATTGGGCGATCTGCCATTCAGTAATTCAAACTCGATGTAGCCTTTGATGATTTTTTCGCGCTGTGCCATAACTTGTGTTTTACGATGATAAAGTTGTACTTCGGTTCACCGAAAACACTCTTTCGGCCGGGATGATTAAACCGACAGAAAGATAAGGAGTTTCGCTAGAAATTGAGTGGAAATTATCGTTTTTTAACGGTACTATCGTGATTTTGAATGTTTGATTTTTGATGTTGGATTGAGTACCTGGAAAACAAGAAAGTTATCGATCCTTAACCACCATACATATGGACAATTCCTGAGTCATTTACCTCGGCTCTATCGAAAATTCAACATCAAAAATCAACCATCTGTATCCATTATTTCAATTATTCGATTAGTTTTGGTAACCTAAATAATAACCGGCACTATTCATGCAAAATCCTTTTTATTTCAACGTCATTGCGTTTCAGCTGTACTGCTTAAACAAAGGCGATCACAGGATGATTCGTGGAACAGATTTTGGTAACAATTGAATATAAAACCACACAACAATGGCTTTAGCAAAACCCAAAAGAAAATCGGGCAAAAATGAGGGTCCAATGACCAAACTCGAGCAGGTTCAGGTTCTGATGAATGCTTTCAGGATGGAACGAATTGTGTACATTATCCTCACAACGATTTCTGCCATTGCATTGATCATAAGTGGCGTTTATTTTAGCGTAAAAGGCGGAAACATGACTGCGTTACTGGCACTGCTGGCACCAACCGGAACCTTAACCCTGTGTATTTTCAGAGTGCTGAAAATGTGGGACGACGCCTTAAAATTCATTACCGAATCAAATAACGAAGACGATGAACAATAAAAAATTAATTTTCAGGCTGTTGCCGATCATCGGGATCAGCTCCGTTATCGTCGGGTATATTTATATCGTTATTACGGGAGTTCGCCTGGATGCTGATTTACACACGAAAGAAACGGAACTTGCAGCCAAAATATATACGTGTGATAGTTTGGATGAAGTATTGATCCAAAAAAACGAAGCAAACAGATTGCTGGAAGAAGCAAAAGAGAGTTTCGCGAAAATCGCCGAGGAAAACCCCAGACTTGCGCCCGAAATTGATTCGGTAATCGAGACAAACCAACAGGAAATCTACGATCTTGAAAAAGAAACACATCTTGATTTCACCGTCACTCCCAGAAAAGAACGGGATATTGACAAAGCAAAGGAATGGGAAGAAAAAGGATTTTCTTTTTTGAAGGAAAAGGACATTCACCAGGCGATTGATGCGTTTAAGAATAGTGAAAATGCCTATAACGGATTTCACAATGTTTACGACATAACGCTTTACCTGGAAAAGAACAAAGCAAAATTAACGGACCCAAATTCAGAAGAATGGGAAATCCTTTATTCCAAAATGGTGTCTGATTTCAGCTATAAAATGCCGGCGCACATCAAAACCGATCTTAGAAGCCGGGCGCTGAATCCGAAAAGCAGAACGGCGGTAAGGAAACAATGACAACTTTATTTTTAACCACATAGGGCACATCAGGAAACATAGATTTGATAAAAAACAGGCACGGGATAAATCCACGTGCCTACATTATTTTTATCATTTGAAGAATGCCTGATCTCTGTCGGAGGAATCCAATCAAAAATTCAACACCGTGCCTGCCTCTGGCGTGATCAATTTATTTCTTCACCAACTTCTTCCCGTCCCACTGAAACGCAGTAGTTTCGTTTTTCTCGTATTGAGTTGTAGATGGACCACCATCTTCCGGAAAAATCGCTTCACCTACTTCTTCGTGCAAGAGAATTTGCCCCTTTTTACCTTCCATGTCGGCGGGAAAAATGAATACATCTGTCGCAAAAACAGGCGCGTCGGCTACATCGTAAAGTGTTTGAATGTTGTAAAGTTTATTACCCGACCAAAAGAACACGATCGAACCACCGCCGTCACCGCAAAATTCTGCATTGGCATCTACGTACAATACATCATCGATATTGGTCAACCCGCGACAGCCGTGATTGGTAATCTCATGTGGTTTTTGTTCCCCGTAAAAACCTTCAAACGACATGCGCTGCACTTCTTTGTGGTTTTTCTCTACCCTGATTTGGTAGGTTCCCTGACCAGCAACCATTTTTTCGAGACCGTAATGAAAGATGTATTCGGTGTTTTTGGAACTGCGGAATGACTTCATCGCCAACTTTCCGCCCCACACATATCCTTTTTGTTTGTTGTTGAATTCAACCTGGTACCACGCCATGGTAAATCCATTGAGATTCATGGTTACATCCGTTTTTTCAAGGATTTTCACCTTGGTTCCAATGGATACAACTGCAACCGCTTTGGCAGTAGTACTGGCTGACTGACGAATGTTAACACTATCGCCCAGAACATAAACGACCTGGTCCTGCCAAAATTCATACGGTTCGTATTCTTCGTCGCAGAATGCTGCGGTACTGAAAGAAAGGGCTAGTAGTAGTGAAGCAAAAATTTTCATAATTCGTATTGATCGTTATTGTTTAATCTGTTGACATTGATTTGCAAGAACCGTGCTCATTTATTCTTTGATGAGTTTTCCGTAGAAATCAATCTCGTTTTCGGATTTAAAGATAATAGAATACATGCCCGCTTGCAGTTTTGACAAATCAATTAACTGGTTACCGCTCACGGTCATTTCAATGCACTTTTTCCCCGCAAGCGTATATACACTTACAGTATAGGTTTGTTCACCGGTATACACATGCAATTCCTCTTTCACCGGATTCGGCCAAAAAACAATTTCATCGGCAGTTTGTTCACTTATTCCTACTACAGAAGGAACGGTAACGGTGGTCGTCCAGACACAATCGTACAGATCATGCACAGTCAACGTATAGGTTCCGCCCGCAAGATCATGAAAGAAATTGCTCGATTGGAAAGGTCCTCCAAGTGAATAAATGTAAGGCGGCGTTCCTCCTGAAGCGGTTACGGTAAGCGTTCCATCATTCCCCTGGACTTCGGGCGTAGTTGTGTATGTTGCCGAAATAGGCAGCGTACTTCCCAGGATGGTCACTGAATCTTCGCCACTGCAACCATTCCCATCCACTGCCGAGAAATAATAGGTTCCGGGAGCTAAATCGGTGAAGGTTGTTTGGTTGGTCACATTTCCATCCCAGGTAAGCGTTACAGGCTGTACGGCAGATGAGATGTTCAACGTTGCAATTCCATTATTGGCGTCCACACATGTTTCGTGCGTGATCACAGCGTTGAAAGAAACGCCCGAACTGGAAACGATCATCGAACTATCCGACAACGCAACAGGTAAATCGGGACACAAATCGGAAGAAGCAACTCCAACATAGGCAAAGCCGCTTTGGTTCGCACCAATAGTAACCGTCAGGGAATCCGTGTACGGATACAGTTGATCCATCACCGACCAATAGATTTCAAACGTAGAATCGATCACAAACTGATACGGAATATCGGTAATCGTGTAATCAGCTGGTCCGGAAGGCGTCCATTTCTTACCGTCACTTCCGCACGACCACGAAGTAGGGAAATTACGCCCCGGAACTACATGCGCAACGGTTCCGTCAGCGTTTTGAATTCCTTCGATCGCGGCGCCGTTGTTCCAGGTAGTGCACAAGGGTTTGTTTTTCAGGTGGACTTCAATTTCGTTGCTTCCTTCGCTGAGTACAACCGCCATGAGCCAGCAGGAAATGTTGCAACTGTAAGCAATAGGAAAATACATCACAACAAATTGACGGTTGGGCGCTGTGCCTATTACGCCGTATTTGATCACCGTTTCGGCCGTTAAATCCATCAACGGGGCCATAATGCTGTTTTTATGATAAGCTGCACTCGGCACTGCCTGATCGATATTCCAGGGGCAATAGTCATTCGCATAAGACGAATCGAACGTCACCACGCCGTTGGAACCGATTACCAGCTGCGTATACGTAGAATCATAAAACGAAAAGTCGAAACCAATCGGAATCACGCCTGAGTATTGATCATCGCCCAGATCAATGGTAGTCATATTGGGAACCATTAAAAACAGATTCGAATCGGGTGCTGTGGCAACCAACGTAATTTGCGCACCACCACAAACGGTGGTATCGTTGCCCAATTGTAGTATTTGTGAATTCGCGAAGAACGACAAAACCGTCATTCCGGCTAGTAATAGTAAAGAGTTGACTTTCATAGGGCAGTGATTGTTGTTGGAATCAAAGTTAGGGAAAGTTTATGGGAACTTTCATCTAATATTCTTATTTCAAACAGTCCCGTAGGGACGTAATATTTTAGCACATCATGTAGATCATTAGCATCCGCCCCGTAGGCTCGGGATATAACAACACATTTTTGTCTCACCCCTACGGGGTGAGTTTCATAAAAAGAGTCCATAGTTACCATATTGCGTCCCTACGGGACTTCATCTATTTCGCAGCGAAACCTGGTTATCGAATCGTTGACGCCTGGTACAATTTCAACTCTTCCCATGTAACTTTATCGCCGAGTTTTTCTTTGAGTTGCGACAGCGATTGATTCTGCTCTTTCACTTCGTCGAAATAACTTTCCAATTCACGGATGCGGGTCGGCGACATGATTTCTTCCAGTTCGACCTGTTCTTGTTTGATCAGGTTCATGAAATGGTTGTAAATGGTCCCGATGGTCATTTGACGAACACGGGCAATTTCTTCCAACGGTTTTCCTTCGCGGAAGAGTTCCAGCGTTTGTTCGTAAGTGGTTTTCTTTTCCTTTTTATCTGCTTTCGCGGCTTTACCCTTCTTCGGTTTTTCATCCGAAAGGATATGGCTAAAATCGTCGTGCAGATCAGTCGGATCGAGTAACGAAGGTTTTTCGCGCAATTCTTGCTTGATAATTGCGATTTTAGCCAACTTGTAGTGTTTCAGTTCTTCGTTCCAAACAGCTTCTTTGGTTAGCTCCCGGCCTGCTGTTACAGCTTCTACGAGCAAACGCACTTTCTTCAGTCGCAGAATTACTTCCAGCGTTTGCTGCTCCAATTCTTCGAGTTCATCGACGTATTGTTTGGTCTTTTTGATGAGCTGCAACTCGGCCATTCGTTTCAACAGCGAATAATAAACACCGTCGAGCGGTTTGAAAAAGTAGGTATACGCCGCATGGACCCGTTCGTGAATAAAACTCCAGTCCATCTGCGGTTTCACAAACTGATTGGTGAGTTGCGCCACGAATTTCTTCGCCGGTTCGATGGTCGACTGAATTGCCTGACTTTGGTGTGCCACCCACGTTTTGTCTTTTCCTTTTTCGGTTTTCGGACCGGCCAGTTTATAGCTATTTTCCAGAATCATCCAGGCACTCGCCAAATCGTACCAATCAAAAGCTGCGCTGAGCGTGTTGTATAAATAATGTCTGGTTCCCTGTTCCAGAAACGAGGAAAGCTGGTGTTCATTGGCTTTTTGTTCGGCATAGGCCACCACTTGCTGATCGTTGGAAAGGCCGTTCATCGAAATGGGTTTCAACAACACCAATCCCTGCAGCGATCGCAAACGCGAAAGCGCCACGTAAGCTTGTCCGGGAGCAAATACCTGCGACACATCCAATACAGCTTTGTCGAAAGTCAATCCCTGGCTTTTATGAACGGTAATCGCCCACGCGAGTTTCAACGGATAATGTACAAAGGTTCCCTGCACTTCTTCGGTGATTTCACCTGTACTTTCACTGACCGTATACTTGATGTTTTCCCATTCGTAATGCTGCACCTCGATGGTACGGTTTTCATCAGGGAAATGCACGAAAATCTCTTTCTCGGAAATTGATTCGATGCGGCCTATTTTTCCATTGTAGAAATTCTTTTCGAACGAAATATCATTTTTGATAAACATGACCTGCGCACCCACTTTGAGTTCCAGCTGCATTTCGAGCGGAAACAAATGTGGTGGGAAATCGCCCTGTACAATGGCTTCGTAAAATGTCGATTTGCCTTCGAGCGATTTCAGTGCTCCGGCATTGATGTCATCGGCCTTGGCGTTGTGCGTGGTGAGTGTAATGGTTCCTTCGTGTTCGGAAGGATCAAAATCGGGACGTACAAACCGGTTCAGGATTTCCATATCGGCTGCCGAAACTTCATTGTTGCGTAGGTTGTTGAGCACCTGAATAAAATCGCTATCCTGCTGACGGTAAATGGTCGACAACTCGATGTACAACGGTGGTTGTTCGTGAATGACACGTGCGTGGAAGAAAAACAATCCATTATAATGATTGCGCAACACGCTCCATTCTTCGTTTTTCACAACCGGTGGCAATTGCAGCAAGTCTCCTATAAACAAAACCTGAACGCCACCAAACGGTGAATTGTTTTTACGCACATTCCGCAAGGTCCAATCCATCGCGTCGAGCAGGTCGGCACGCAACATACTTACCTCATCGATAATGAGTAATTCCATGGAACGAAACAATTGCTGACGCGGTCCGCTATGACGAAAATGGCGTTTGAGCGAATCTTTGGTTTCAAATTTTACCGCCGAATTGTACTGTGGCGGATGAATGAATTCGGGTATAAAACCGCCGAACGGCAATTGAAAAAACGAGTGAATGGTCACTCCGCCCGCGTTCAATGCAGCGATGCCCGTAGGCGCCACGATAACGGTTTGTTTGTGCGTAGAATCGACGATTTTGCGCAGCAGGGTTGTTTTACCCGTGCCCGCTTTTCCGGTCAAAAAAACCGAGCGGTTTGTTTGGTTGATAAATCGTTCCGTAAACTCCGCCGGATTGCTTATTGCTTCTGATAATGTATTCATGATTTACTTGAAGTTAAGCAAAAAGTTGAGTTTGTGAAAGGGAAAATGAAAAAAAATCATGCTGCGGCGAAGGTACGGAATTCGTTGTGGAAATACGTGGCGACGTTTCAGCTTTTATCAACGGAAAACCGTGCTTTTTATTCAACACATCGGTGAAACATAAAGAATTTAATTACTCCATTCCCCTTCAAATGGTACAACATCTTCAAATATGGGTAAAGGTCTAATGATTACTTTTTCGGTGAAGTTAAGAAACGGTTTGTCTATGCCAATGAGGTAGACTTGTTTTGACCGCACTCCACTAAACAGATTAAAATCAACGATTACAATTTGACCACCACTGACATCGACACTATTGAATCCAACCAGTTCAAGGTGACTGTTCTGAAACCGGAATTCGTGTTCGTAATGCCCACGGAGTAAACCGTAATCGACGCTTAAGAGACCATTTACGATTGTAACCTCAGAAAATGCACCACCATAAAGATAGCCATCTCGTCCATCAGGATATTGTGCATCGATGAGTTTTTCTGATGATACAATCAATTGAAAGCTGCCATCTGGCTGAGCAAAAAACACCTGAATGCGATAAGGCCAGGTAAAAGCCGTGGTATCTTGTTCCACTACCACTTTATCCGGTAAACTGTCTTTGTTTAAATCGCCCAAAACTTCAGCAACACGTTCAGTGAAGTTGTAAGATGGAGCATTGGTCTGCCCGAAGAAAAGCGAAGTCCAAAAAAGGAAAATCAACGTTACACCGTGGTTCATATTAGTCGATTGAATCAATGCAAAAATAACGTATTTCCGGCAAGGGTTAAAGCCCATCCACCACCCGCGTCAAATACCCTCCATTTTCCACAATCCAAGTGACTTCATAGCGGTTTTCGCCTTCCCCATTGAGCATATACAGGTACATGTGGTTACTTTTTTCCGACTTCAACAATCGCAGGTTGGCTGTGGCTAAAGGCTCCCGATGTACATTTTTTCCTGAAGGAATATATTCCCAATCACACAACCACGGTTCGTAAATACCCGTAAACGCTGCCGGAGGAAAGTCGACCAAATAATGCGAATGCAGCACAAAAAACACATCGCTTACTTTGCGCTTGGGTAGTTTTCCGTTCGTTCCCCAAAACGGCTGATTATCGATCAGCAGAATTGAATCCAGACCTTTCCCTGCATAATAGCTGAGTTGATGGTCGGTGAAATCGAAATCAGAAAAATAGAGATGAATATATGCCGACTTTAAGTGGAAATTGGCCACTGTATCCGAACAGGAAACCAACGGGATTTCAGTTAGTTTCACTGCCTTCACCGCCGCACGTTGTTTGATAGAATCTCCTTTGAGGTTGAAGGATGCTATTTCGTTTCGGATCGTGGTATCGGTGAGATTCCAAAAGCTTTCGCGGGTTTTCAACGTTTGAACAGAAACAGAATCCTGCTGCGCGAAACAGTTCATTGCGAAACAAAATAAAAAACCGAGACAAGGTAGTTTAAGCATACAGGAAGGTCAAATACGTTTCTAATTAACTCGGTTCGCGCAAAAATATTGCCATAAATGAGTTCGTGGGTTTTTAAGTTTTTTGAGTTCGTAAGATCAAACTTAAAAACTTCTATTTTTGAATTTCGTTGAAAACGTATGAATACCTTCAAATCCTTTCTTCACGATCGCCGGAAAAGCAAGTTGCGAAACCTGGTACTTATTGCACTCATCACGGTAGGAATCTGCCTTGGGTGTTTTCTCCTGTTTAAACCTTCAAAAACAGTCAGTGTTTTTGCTATTCCGGAAGCAGTAACACCAATTGAGCTGGAACAACGTGGCTTTGAAGTGACTCGTGTGTACCGTATTTCCAAAAACGGCACAAAACAAGTGAGCAAAATTGAACAGTGTAAATTAACTGTTGGGATCGGCGTAACGTTTATTCATTACCGAGACAACGATACAACCCGTATTTCTAACCAGATTTTCCGCCTGGATAACCTGACTTTTCGGCAAATGACCAAGCTGAAACCGGCGAATTACAATGCAGTACTGATCGACGGAGTCAGTTATTACGTCAAGCAGGATTCAAAAAAACAATCCCTTTTCTTATCGCGGCAAAATCTTACCAATCACGAATCGAATCATCATTATTATTGCAACGTTTCCGATTGATTTTCTCAATCAATCCGCTGCTTGTACACATAATTGATACTATCGTCGATGTAGTGATGAAAAATGTAATACACGTAATTCCCGCGACATTGAATACTCACCGGGTAAATGTGTTTTTCCAGTTTGATTTCACCGATCACATTCCCGTTTTGCGGATCAATTTCGAGTAACCGCGCCATTCCCTGGTAATCGAAACGCGCAAAAATGCGGGTGCCTTCCTGGTTGATGATCAGTTGGGAATCCCACTTTTTATGATGCTGGTAAATAATGGGATAACTGCGGATGCGCCGGCCTTTTTTGCTAAACACCACCGCCGAATCGTTGAGGTGATCGAAAATCACAATAGAATCGTTGATTTTAAACGCCGGAGCGTAAACCGGGTGATTGAGTAGCTCGAGGTATTTTTGCTGGGTTTCGAGCAAGGCATGCAGTTTTAACTGATTGTCTACCGAATTATCGGTCAGCGGATCAACCACCGATCGTTCCTGTTGTTGCATTTCGCGCTGGAATTCGTCGAGCGCCCGTTTGTATTTTCGGTTCGAGACATAATACAAGCGCATGATCTGGCGTGAAAGCGTGTCAATAGCCACAAAATCGACCGTCTTGTGCAGCGATCCGTATTGCTGGTAGATTTGAATATTGTTATAAGAAACCACGCATGCTTCGATTGTTTCGGCGGCCGACTTGCGCGTTTGATCATTAAACAGCGACAATGAATCTAAAGAAATGCGCACCTGATATGTACTGTCGGTGTAATAAATATGAATACCATTCATACAATCTTTCACCAGCGATTTGGGATGTTTCCGAATGGGTAAATCGACCAGCGGTTCATTGAATTCATCTACCAAACGCAGCAGGTATTCGTTGTGATCTTTGCACAGTAGCAGCATCCCGTCATTCCACAACTGAAAATCGATGATGTGCACATTGGGTTTGGGATAGGCCCACGAAATCCGCGAAGCACTGATGATCACTTCTTCCAGATCGGTTTGTTTATCTTCCAGACGGATTGTCACAAACAGCGTGTCTTGTCCGGGCGGTGGAAAGTTGATGAATTCTTCTTTGAGCCGGTAGGAATGGTGTTTGACCGTCAATACATTCGGTAAAATGGGACAAACAATCGTGAATTCGCCTTTCGAATTGGTGCTCGTCGCTTTATTTTCAACCGAAACCGTTGCTCTGCCAACAGGCGTATTTCCTTCGTTTAAAACCGTTCCGCGTACAACAACTTCCTGGGCAATCGATTTGGATCCTGTCAAAAGAACGCCCAAAAACACCATTTGCCGAAGAACCTTCAAAATCATCACAATTAATCTATTCGTTGCTTGTAGACGTAATTAATACTGTCGTCAACGTAGCGATGGAAAATATAATAAACAAACCCGTCTTTGATCTGGATGCTCGACGGATACACATGTTTATCCAATTGAGTAACCCCGATCACAGAACCGTTGTGCGGATCTATTTCGCGCAATTTCACCAGGCCATGATCTTCGTATTTCGCGAAAGCACGCGTATGTTCCTCATTGACAATCAATTCATTCTGCCAAAAATCAAAATAATGGTAGCTAATCGACGATCTTCGGTCAATGGAAAAATCAGCCGTAAATACGGTCATACTATCCTTAAAATGATCAAAAATAATGGTGGTGTCATTCACCGTTACAATCGGAATGTAGAGCGGTTTGATCAGATTCTGTTCGTAATGCCGGGCATTTTGCCACTTTTTCCGATCGTCGCTCAGTTGCTGTGGGGTATTTGCTTTTAACATGGCTGTAGCCGGAATGTCATTTTCTGCGGCATACGCATCCAGCGACTTGATCAGTTTGGTATCGGCTGCCTGATATAACAAGCGATTGGTATGGGTAAACCGATTCGCGAGTGTATAATCCACTGCCTTGTTGTGCGGACCCAATTGTTTAAAAACAACATACTGATCTTTTGAAAGTGAGCACGGCTCCAGCGATTCTTTAAACTCCTCAATCGGAGCGGCCGGTAATAAAAACAAGGTATCGTACAACACCATCAATTCAATCGCGCTATCTGCATAAACCAAATGAATTCCATTCAGGCAATCATGAAAAAAAGACAGCGGATTTTTCCTAACCGGTTGATCAAACAGCGTTTGGTTATTTTCATCTACCAGACGCAGAAAAAACTGTTTCTCAGAAGAACAAAGCAGCAGCATACCATAATCCCGCAAATCGAAATCGATGATGTGAATCGATTTTTCGGGATAAGCCCATGTGATTTTGTCAGCATTGATGGTAACTTCTTCGAGATCTGTTGCTTCAGCAATCAATGCAACCGTAAGAAAAAGAGTGTCTTTCCCGATTTGTTGTGTCACGATTTGCTCGTAAGGTTCATAAAAGGGATGATTGATCAGGAGTTGTGCAGGTAAATATGGTGTCGACATCCTGAATTCACCACGTTGATTGGTTGTTGAAAAGAAGGATCCCAATTGCACCGAAGCTCCTGCAACCGGCTGTTGATTTATGTTGTACACTGTACCTATTACAACCGTTTCCTGTGCCTGAACCGTAAGTTTCAAACAACAGCAAATCAGCAAAAGTGTATACAAGAGTCTCATAAGTGCTTCAATGTAGCCAAATTCACCATACATGCAGTTATGAGCGTTCAGGCGTTGATTAAAGCGTGGTGAATATTGAGTGAAGCTGACAAAGTCCGATACATTACGAAGAGGCTGATCGCCATTTCACCACAAAGGCACAGAGGAAAGGGACAAATTTGACTTATGACAAAGATCACAAAGGCGCAGCCCGATAGATCACCTTTGTGATCTTAACACGTCTATCCTTCAAAAGAAACTTTGTGTCTTTGTGGTGAAATTACTCACTCACATCACTCCCATCATCCAACAACAAATTCCTATCAATTTGCTTACTCGCCTTGGCACCCAGCGTTTTCAATTTCTCGATTTTACCAACGATGTTACCCGAACCTTCGGAGAGTTTTCCAAACGCTTCTTTGAAGTTTTTGTTGACATCGTTTTGGTTTTTTTCAATTTTCTTCAAATCGTCGATAAACCCGACAAACTTGTCGTACAAACGTCCGGCTTCAATGGCAATGGTGACTGCATTCGCATTTTGGCGCTCCTGTTTCCAGATGCTTTCGATGGTTTTTAAGGTCGCTAGTAAAGTAGAAGGTGTAACGATCACCACCCGTTTTTCCCAGGCTTTGGTATAGATATCAGGTTCTTCGCGAATCGCCAGCGCAAACGAGGCTTCCATCGGGATGAACAGCAACACGAATTCCGGTGTTTGCAGGCCTTCCAGATGACTGTAGTTCTTGTCGCCCAACTGTCGGATGTGCGCATTGATGGAAACGAGGTGATCTTTGAGTCCCTGACGGCGCGTGTCGTCATCTTCAGAATTGACATACCGTTCAAAAGCTGTAAGCGACACTTTCGAGTCAACCACAATATGTTTGTTATCGGGCAATTTGATCAGGAAATCCGGACGAAGCATCTGGTTGTGTTCATCGCGTAAGGTGGCTTGTTTTTCGTATTCCACACCTTCGCGCAAACCGCTCATTTCCAGGATGCGTTCCAAAGCGAGTTCGCCCCAGTTCCCTTGTGTTTTTTGTTCGCCTTTTAACGCGTCGGCCAGGTTTTGTGCCGAAAGATTCATCTTGGCGTGTTGTTCCGACAGGGCTTTCACCAGGCTTTCCATGGACGCAAATTGCTCCACGCCCTTTTCCTTGTTTTCGCGCACCTCGGTTTCAAAAGTGACCAGTTTTTCCTTGAACGGCTTTAGCAATTGCTCCAGCTGCGATTGATTTTCCAGTTTGATCGACGCATTTCCTTGTTGTACCACATCTTTGGCTATTGCCGTGAGTTGTTCCTTGAGTTTTGCTTCGTCTTCGGTTTGTTTTTTGCGCTCATATTCCAATTGCTGACGCAACAATTCCACTTCTTTCAGGCTTTGCGAATGCTCGATCAACGCTTTTTCCTTTTCAGCTGACAACATACTTTTCTCGGCGATCAATTGATCTGACAGCAATTGCGCTGTTTTCAGGGAAGCATCTGATCGCTGGCTTTTCGCATAAAAAAATGCAGCAGCTCCAACAGCAGAAACGGCCAATAAAACGAGAATAACGTTGAGTAACATGTGCGTGAAATTTGTGAGGCTAAAGATAACTTTTTTGATGTTTGATTTTGAATGCTTGATTTTTGATGAACGACTACTAAAGAAGATAATGGCACCCTCTAAGTTTAAATCACCATGGAATAGTCTCAACTTTTAGATCGATCTCATCCAACATCAAAAATCAAGCATCCAACATCTCAGAAGTAAGCAACGTATCCAAAATGAATCTTCGAATCGCGCAGCAAAATCGGGTTGTTCTGCTGTTGTCCCAGAGCGTAAGTCAAGGAGAAAATCCCGATGTTGGTTCCGAAGCTGATTCCGGCACCAAAGCCTAGCGGATGATCATTGAGGTAACTGGTGCTCAGATTGCGTTCGTACCAGCTTTGGTCGAAAAAGGCAAACAAAAAGGAGTTGCGATCGAGTATAAACCGGTATTCGACCGTGGCAGTTGTGCGCGTTGTTGAAAGCAATTCATCTTCCAGAAAACCGCGCTGACTGAGGTTTCCGCCAAAACGCATCAACTCGTTTTGCTGAATATTATCAGTGAAAAACGTTTCCGAGACTGAAGACAATTTCACTACATGGCGTTTCGCCAGCGACAGGTAAGTTTCCAGTTGCAGCTTTCCGCCAAACAAGAGTGATTTGGTCACAATCGTGTCTTTCGTAACCGTCCGCTGACCGGTAGTTCCTTCCACCATCCAGATAAATCCACGTTGCGGATTGGGCAGATAATCAAGCGTCTGATGAGTCAGTGACAACCCGTACTGATTGCTTTTTACGGAACCGAATACACCTGAACCGGCTGTAGAACCAAGCAAAGTTGAACTTCCGTTGCGGTAAAAAGCCTTCAGCGTATTTCCGGCCGAAAGGAAATAATTGACGCCGATCGTCGATTTGAGCTCCAGGAACGTGGTATCGCGCTTGAACAGCTGGAATTGGCCGTCGATTCCGAAAGGTGTGTTGAACAAATACGGGTAACTCATCGCGATTTTCAGCTGTGGACTTCCCGGTTGAATGGAACGCCAGTTGAGGTCAAATAACTCACCACGTTTGAGCGTATTCTGCAATTTCAAACGCAAATCACCCGTCAATTGATAGGTCAATTTCACGGGATCTTGCTGTAATCCCACCGTTCCGTTGAAAAGTGAAACCGGTTTGCTTTTCAGGTACAGGTACAATTCGGCCCCTTCTTCGGTGAACAGCAATTCGGCAGGTTTGGTTTCGGAAAGGTAAATGATCTGTTTCAGTCGCAGCGGCACTAGATTAACCACTTCCTGTGAAAACAATTCTCCGACTTCCAAATGCAGGTAATTGGCAATGAAACGCTCAGAAATATTGATCTTTTCGCCGATCACATGAATTTTCACCCAACGCACTTCAGCGTTCTTTTCGACCACCAAGGTTGTTTTGATACGATCGCCTTCGATTTCCAGGTTATTGAGCCCGACTTTCGCAAACGGATGCCCGTTATTCTCCAACGTTGTGCGAATTTCATCCAACATGCGGCTGATGACGGCGGGATTGGCGTTTGTGCTGCTGATGGCGCGTGGCTGAATGCCCATTTTCCGCAGCAAGGAACGGGTTTCAGGGGTAATTGTGAAATCAACTTGTTCAAAACGCTGGCCCACAACTCCTTTCAATTGAAAATGAGTGCTGTCAATACGGTTAACTGAGTCGATGGAAAAGGTCAAAAAACCGCGCTTATAAGCTTGCAATTGAAGGTCTTGACAATAATTAACAAGGGAAATACTATCCGGAAACGTTTTTTTTTCGCGTTTGGTTAGTTGTTCTAATCCATCAATTTGGTAGACTACTGAAACTTGTGAAACACCAATAAAACGGATCAAAACAGCCAAAATTAAGCCGACACAACATCGCCATGAATATCGCTTTTCAACCTCCAAAAACCTTGATTTCAACAATTTCAAAACGTAAATGTGAATAATAAAATTTACTTATTAACGTTAATTATTATAGATTTGTATCTCACACAGCAACTAGTTGAACACTTTAAAACAAACGACGATGAAAAGATTTTTGGCCCTTACTGCTATCGCCGCCTTTATGGCTGTTGTAGCTGCGTCTTGCGGTTCTTCAAAAGGAGGACACTGTGATGCTTACGGAAGTGTTGATCAAACAGAGCAATCTTCTGATCTGGCATCAAGGTAACAAACCATTTAGAAAACTATAAAGGTCTCTTTCCCACAAAGGAGACTTTTTTTATGCCTTATAGTCCCGCTCCACGAAAGCTTTGAAATCTTCCAGGTACTTCATCGACTGCTTTTTAAACATCTTCGGAAACAACCAGCCAATGATTTTCATGCCACCTTTAAATTGGAAAAACTGGTCGGAAGTATGGCGTGTGGTGTTTTCGTCGATTGCTTCAAACCCATTTCCCACTTCGTTGTACACTCCTTTTACTTCGTAATAGCCAGCGAAACGAGACGGTAAATCACGCACCGTAATGGTTTCGATCATTTCCATGTCGCGTTTTCCTATTTTGAACAACAGTTTCGCTTTTGAACCCACTTGTCCGGGTTCGCCTTCGATGGTTTCAAAACTCACCAGACCTGTCATCCATTCCTTCATTTTTTCAGGATCGTCAAATCGGGCAATGACCTCATCCAGCGGAGCATTAATGTCAATCGATACGGTGTAACGCATAAGCTTCTAATTGTGTGAAAGTCAAATATCGGAAATGTATGTGAGGGCGCGGCAAATTTTCTGAAAACCATTTTCCACAAATTCATTTCAAAATGGATGACATCTGTGGCAAAATTATTTCAGTTTTAAGTTGTGGCTTGTCAATTCACGATCAGCTTCTGAATCCCCGTTCCGTTCTCTGTTTCCACCCGAAGAACATAAACTCCGGTTACCAAACGAACGCCTGATAATCCCTGCTCACTTCCATGATATACTAGCATTCCATTTGACTGGTAGATCGAAACCGATAAAACCGGCTCATCACAGGTAATTGTAATCGATTGATTTTCAGAGATCGGATTGGGAGAAACCGAGATTGAAATTGCATTGTTCTTGTCATTCAATCCTGCCTCGCCTTCGTGGATCACACCTACCGCATCCAGATCAAAACCACCCGCAGCAAAGGCCGTTGGGTACGGATCATTGATCGCATTGGAAGCCTGGTCATACGTCGCGTGCAGCGGATTAATCGTTCCAACCACATCAATGATTTTTACATGCGTAATGGCATTTACATTGAGGTTCGGACTTCCGGTCAGTTCATCCAGGTCAAAGGGAGTTCCGTAAAATTCGCGGTACTTTCCTGCCAGATTATTCAGCAATGTTGCATCACCGAAATTTTCGAACGAACCGACTTGTACATCGTCTGGCGTATTCGACGTTGCCGGAAAACGCATATAATTTTCACCGTCACTACTTACTTCGATTACCGCTAATTCTAAAAATTCGTCATTAAAGGCATTCTCGAAAACGGCAAAGTCAAATCCTTGACCGTTGGTGATCGGATTCAGGAACGTCAACACCGCAACACCACTGTCACCAAGGCTTACCACCGAATTTCCGGCAATTCCGATACCTGCAGAAGCAGTACCAAAAGAAGCTGTTCCTAAACCGGGATCGGCAATATCGAAGTAACCGCGCTGGACAATACAATTGGTAGCCCAGGCCACAAAAGCATTACTGTCCTTGTGAATAGCTGTAGTGGTTGGCGATCCAACCGGTCCGGCAAACTGCGCCTGTGAATGCAACGCGCAAAAGATGCTTAATAGTGCAAGTGTTCCTGTCTTAATCATTGGAATTGATTTTAGTCGGTTTTTTATCTTCACCCAACGCCACGAAAGTAAAACTTCCGGTGATGGCCTTTGTTCGGGTATCGCTGTACATTTCTTCGATGTAAATTTCAACTTTTACGTCGAGGCTCGTCGTGCCGATTTTTGATACTTTTCCCACCAATTCAATGATTGTTCCGGCGGGAATCGGCTGCTTAAAATCAATGCGATCTGATGAAACGGTAACACAAACCTTGCGGGTAAATCGTGTGGCGGTAATAAAAGCCACTTCGTCCATCAGCAACATGGCTGTTCCACCGAACAGTGTATCGTAATGATTGGTTGTATTGGGAAATACCGCTTTGAAAATGCGTGTTTCAGATGCTACTATTCGTTGTTCCAAATTCATATCAAGTGTACTTTCTTGTTTGTTGAAAAGCGAATCGCATAGATACAATACACCCCAAAAGGATGATTGCAAAGATGGTTCAAGCACTTTTCGTGATGCTCAACCAGCAATCAATCGTTATGTATCTGGCTTATTCCTGAAAGGAAATTACAGTTGCACGACAGCCCGGGATTCAAACCCGGTTCCATAAAACAGATTTAAGCACCTGTTTTGATTGATTGTAGCCAAAGAACTGTCGCGAAGGTACGGATACAAATCAAAATGCGGAGTTTTTGGTGTAAATTCGTTCGTTGTGTTTTCGTACTCATCAGAATTCAGGCATTATTTTTGTGTTAAACGAAAAAAATCCTCTTATGAAAAAGCATCTACTTATCTTTCTTCTACTTTTAATTTTCCCGCTATTTCTTTCCGCGCAGGGCTCTGTTCGCACCACTTATTCTGAAAGTTACGACCGCTGGGACGTGAATGCAGGTGGTAGCGGAAATATTCATACAACCTACAGCAGCAGCTTCGACAGGTGGGATGTTTCCATTGGCGGTGCTTCAGGAACCATTAGCACGACGTATTCTGAAAGCTATGACAATTGGGACATCTCGATTGGTGGAAAATCATACAAACTGCGCACCACGTATTCCAATTCCTACGATAATTGGGAATTATCGGGCGGCGATCTGGAATCGACATTAAAGATCAGAACCACTTACAGCAACTCTTACGACAACTGGGATGCAGATGGAACGGAAGACGATTTCCGGATCACCACCACTTACAGCAAGAGCTACGATAACTGGAACATTTCCGGCGATCTCAGCAAAGAAGAAGCGGGAGTAAAAGCGGCCGTTGCATTTATTCCGGTATTTGTAGCTGCGATCTACAACAAAGGTCTTACGAAATAAAAAAGTAATTTCCTTATTAACCCTCTTTTACTGTGCAGTCAAAATCTGGTAAAATCTGTGGCACCGTGTCAGCCTCAGGATGATCTGTGGCAAAAATGCTACCCTATTATTCGTGGCAAATAGCTATTTTTGCATCACTTTTTTAGATCAAAATGATTCAGACAGATATTATCATCATAGGAGCCGGACCGGTCGGTTTATTCACCGTTTTTGAGGCAGGATTATTGAAATTGCGTTGTCACCTCATCGACTCATTACCACAACCAGGTGGACAATGTTCAGAAATTTATCCGAAAAAACCCATTTACGATATTCCCGGCTTTCCTTCCGTGTTGGCAGGCGAACTGGTTGATAATCTGATGGAACAGGCAGCGCCATTCAAACCAGGATTCACACTGGGTGAAGCAGCCATGACGATTGAAAAAACAGCGGAGAATAAATTCATTGTTACCACCATAAAAGGCACGCAGCATGAAGCACCGATTGTAATGATCGCCGGCGGATTGGGTGTTTTTGAACCACGTAAACCACCAATCGGGAACATCGTTGATTTTGAAGACAAAGGTGTCGAATACATCATCAAAGACCCTGAATTTTACCGTGGAAAACGTTGTGTAATCGCCGGTGGTGGTGACTCAGCACTGGATTGGTCGATCTTCCTGGCCGAAAAGAAAATTGCCAAAGAAGTAGTATTGGTGCACCGCAGCAGCTCGTTCCGCGGACATTTGGATTCAGTACAGAAAGTGATTGATTTGGCTGAAAGTGGTCAAATCAACCTCATTACTGAAGCCGAAGTAACCGGTTTGGAAGGGAACGGCGAACTCAACGCCGTAAAAATTCAACACGTCAGTCAGGGAGAAATCATCCGTGAAACAGACCATTTCATTCCGTTGTTCGGGTTGAAACCTTCGTTGGGCCCGATCGCTGATTGGGGGCTGGAAATTGAGAAAAATGCCATCAAAGTGAACACACTGGATTATTCCACCAATATCCCGGGAATCTACGCTATCGGCGATGTGAATGTCTACGAAAACAAGCTGAAACTGATCCTTTGCGGGTTCCACGAAGGAACATTGGCAGTGCAATCGGCATTCGCACGCATCCATCCGGATAAGAAAAATATTTTGAAGTATACTACTGTAAATGGGGTTACCGGATTCTGATTTTCCCATAAAAACAGCAACTTTAACAACCGTCTCAAACATGTTTTGGGGCGGTTTTCTTTTTTTCGACTTATTTTGGGCAGAATTTGCAGTCAAAAACACATGTGGAAAAATAGTTTAATCGGTTTCATCAGCTGTTGCGCTCTCAGTGTTCAGGCACAGCATCAGGAATACACCCCCGACACCAGTAAAGTTATCCAACAGCGCTTAGAAGACTGGCAAGACTTGAAATTTGGCCTGCTCATGCATTGGGGAACTTACAGCCAATGGGGAATTGTTGAAAGCTGGAGCATTTGTCCTGAAGACCTGAGTTGGGCCGCCGGAGGAAGAAAACCGGGTGTTTCGGAATCGTACAACGACTATGTCAACCAATACGAACAACTGCAAACCACCTTCAATCCGGAAAAATTCAACCCGGAAAAATGGGCTTCTGCTGCCGGATATGCAGGAATGAAGTATGTTGTTTTTACAACCAAACATCATGACGGATTTTGTATGTTCGACACCCAGTACAGCGACTACAAAATTACTGACAGCCTCACCCCTTTTTCTACCAATCCGCGTAGCAACGTTACCAAAGAACTCTTTCAAGCATTTCGCAACGACAATTTCTGGATTGGGGCCTACTTTTCAAAACCCGATTGGCACAGCGATTATTACTGGTGGAAACGCTTTCCTGCTTCCGACCGGAATTGTAATTATTCCATTCAAAAACACCCCGAACGCTGGGAACAATTCATTGATTACACCCACGGCCAAATCAACGAATTACTCACCGATTATGGTAAAGTTGACATTCTTTGGCTCGATGGCGGCTGGGTTCGCCCCACTACCGAAGAAGAAATTGACGGGAAACTAAAAGATATATACGAAGGCTCAAGATGGTCTCGAAACCCACAGAATCAAGATATTCGGATGGGAGAATTGGTCGCAAAATCGCGTAGTCTGCAACCCGGATTGATCGTTGTAGACAGAGCCGTTCCCGGTCAGTATCAGAATTACCTCACACCCGAACAGCACATTCCTGAAACGGGACTTCCTTATCCGTGGGAAACCTGTATGACCATGGCCACCAGCTGGAGTTATGTGCCCAACGACACCTATAAGCCAACGGAAGAAATCATCGAAAAACTGGTTGACGTAGTGAGCAAAGGCGGTAATTTCCTACTGAATATCGGTCCGGGCCCAGATGGTGAGTTGGATTCTGTTGCTTATGTCAGATTACATGAAATCGGCGATTGGATGTCTGTCAATAGCGAAGCGATCTACAACTCACGCATGCTAACTGCATCGGGAGAAAGCAACACTATTCGCTATACTCAAAGCAAAGACAGCACTACTTTTTACGTGTTTTTCTCCGAATTTCCGGAAGGCAAAGTAGAACTCAAGCAACTACATCTGAACGATTCCTACAAGATACAGATGTTAGGAAATTCCAAACCAATCAAATTCAGTAGTTCAGAGAAAGGAACAACACTTCAATTGCCAGCCTCGCTCAAAAAGCAAGGTAAACACGTATGGGTAGTGAAAGCGAGCAAAAAATAAACAATGTGGCATTGCTTACAATCTGAACAAAAACACTTTACACCATGAAAACACTCATTATTTTCCTCTTCACATTTAGCTTTTTCCGTTCGTTTGATGCCCAGGAAATACTTCCTTATAAAAATCCGCAGCTTCCCATCGAAATCCGTGTTGCCGATTTGCTGAAACGTATGACACCTGAAGAAAAATTCAGGCAGTTATTTATGATTCCCGGCGATTTAGGAACCGATTCAACGCGTTATACTACCGGATTATTCGGATTCCAGATCAATACCGACATACAGCAAACCACTGCAGCCAATCAACTGATGCATTACAATGCGGGACAAAACGCCTTGCAAACTGCCCAAAAAATCAATGCAATTCAACGCTTTTTTGTAGAAGATTCCCGTCTCGGTATCCCGATTATTGCCTTTGACGAAGCACTTCACGGATTAATTCGTTCCGAAGCCACCGCATTTCCGCAAGCCATTGGTTTGGCTGCCACCTTCGATACAACATTGATGAACAAAACGGCAGGTGCCATCGCCTCCGAATGTCAATCACGGGGATTGCGCCTGATTCTTTCTCCGGTAGTGAATCTGGCAACCGATGTTCGTTGGGGTCGTGTGGAAGAAACCTATGGAGAAGATCCGCTGCTGACATCGCTCATGGGAACGGCATTTGTAAAAGCATTCGAACAGCGCGGAATCATTACAACACCTAAGCATTTTGCCGTCAATCACGGTGAAGGCGGTCGTGATAGTTATCCCATCAACTACAGTGAACGCATGCTGGAAGAAACGTATCTGGTGCCGTTCAAAGCCGTTATTCAAAAAGGTGGCGCGCGTTCCATTATGACGGCCTACAACAGTATCGACGGAAGGCCTTGCTCGGCCAACGACTGGTTGTTGAATGAAAAACTGAAAAACGAATGGGGATTTCGCGGGTTTGTGATCAGCGATGCCGGAGCAGTTGGCGGAGCAAATGTGTTGCATTTTACCGCAAGTGATTACGCTGACGCCGGCAAACAATCGGTTGAAAACGGGTTGGATGTGATTTTCCAAACCGACATCAATCATGCTGAGTTGTTCAACGAACCGTTTCTGAACGGAAGCATTGATCAGGCGAAACTAGACAGTGCCGTAGCACGTGTGTTACGCATGAAATTTGAACTCGGATTGTTTGAGCATCCGTACGTTGATCTATCCGCGGTAAACAACATTGATCTGGCGTCGCATCGTGCACTGGCGAAAGAATCAGCTCTCAAATCGGTTGTCCTTCTTAAAAATGACAACCAGGTACTTCCGCTGTTGACTTCTTTGAAAACCATTGCTGTCTTTGGACAAGATGCCATGGAAGCGCGTTTGGGCGGTTACAGCGGTCCGGGCAATAATCCCGTTTCGATTTTTACAGGACTTCAGCAGGAACTCAACGGGAAAGTCAATCTGCTTTACGCCAAAGGATCCGATCGGATTACCAGTAACTGGAATTGTGTTTCGGCCGATTATTTTACACATACGGTAAGCGGGGCTGCAGAGCCGGGACTACAAGCAACTTATTTCAACAACATTTCGCTGAGCGGAACACCGGCCTTGGAGCGCATCGACCCAAATATTCAATTTCAATGGACCTTGTTTTCGCCGGATCCTTCGATCAACTATGATTTTTTCTCTGCCCGATGGACCGGAAACCTCACTTCACCCGCTTCAGGAAATTTCAATATCGGTATCGACGGAAACGACGGTTATCGCTTGTACCTCAATGATGAATTGATCATCGATACATGGAACCAACAAGGGTACAATACAACACTCAAAAACTATGCTTTCAAAAAGGGCAAGGCATACGTGTTGCGGTTAGAATACAAAGAAGCAGCCGGAAACGCTAAGTTTCGCCTCATCTGGGATACCGACCTTGTATCTGAACAGGAAAAAGAACTGAATGAGGCCTTGAAAATTGCTAAAAAAAGTGATGTACTTATTGTAGTAGCCGGTATTGAAGAGGGCGAATTCAGAGATCGCGGCTCACTGGCCTTACCGGGAAATCAGGAAGAATTGATTCTGAAACTTGCCGAAACCGGAAAACCGGTCATTGTATTGATTTCAGGAGGAAGCGCTGTCACCATGGAACGTTGGAAAGACAACGTAACTGCCATTGCAAGTATTTGGTATCCGGGAGAAGCCGGAGGCGAAGCTGTGGCCGAATTACTCACCGGAAAAGTATCTCCTTCCGGAAAACTTCCCATCACATTTCCCGTTTCGGAAGGTCAGTTACCACTTGTGTACAACCATAAACCTACCGGTAGAGGCGATGATTATGCTGACCTCAGCGGACAACCGTTATTTCCGTTCGGTTATGGTTTGAGTTACACCACTTTTGAGTATTCCAATCTGCAATTCGACCGAACAGTTGCCGGAATAAACGATTCCATTCAGATACGATTCACCTTGAAAAACACCGGAAATTACGATGCAGAAGAAGTGGTACAACTCTACCTTTACGACGAATTGTCGACCTTCGCCAAACCGGTAAAAGAACTCAAAGGGTTTCAGCGAATCGCCCTAAAAAAAGGCGAAACTACCAGCGTATCATTCACCGTTTCACCCGACATGCTCACCACACTCGATGCCACTTTAAAACCGGTAGTTGAACCGGGATTTTTTCGCGTAATGATTGGCAGTTCCAGTAAAGACATTCGCTTGAGAGAGCGGATTGAGATCAGGTAATTCCTACTATTCCGTTCAGTGTGTTTTAAAATGAACGACTGACAAAAGCAACAACAAACAATCTCCTTTCACCGATTGTTATTAGTTTTAGCGCACAACTCTACAACGTATGAAAAAAACGATTCAGTTTGCAGTAATTGCACTTCTTTCCTTTTCGGCGATCGCGCAGAAAAACCCGGCCCCGGCTGCCAAGACTCCTTTTGATGCTTCAACAGTTGGTGCACTGAATTTCAGATTGGTTGGACCTGCACTTACTTCAGGTCGGATTGCTGATTTGGCCGTTCACCCGAAAAACCAGGATACATGGTACATTGCCGCTGCTTCGGGTGGTGTTTGGAAAACAACCAATCATGGTACTACTTTCTCCCCGATTTTTGATAATTACGGATCGTTTTCAATCGCTTGTGTCGAGTTGGCACCTGCCAATCCGAATACCGTTTGGGTGGGAACTGGTGAAAACAACAATCAACGCGCCGTATCTTATGGTGATGGGGTTTACAAGTCGCTCGACGGTGGAAAAAGTTTCACCAACATGGGGCTCAAAACATCCGAGCACATCGGTAATATCATCATTCACCCAACGGATGAAAACACGGTTTGGGTAGCGGCTTACGGTCCGGTTTGGAGCGCTGGTGGCGAACGTGGTGTTTACAAAACAACCGACGGCGGTAAAACTTGGGAACGCACGTTGTTCGTTTCAGACGATACGGGGATTTCCGAAATTGCAATTGATCCCAATAACCCGAACATTTTGTACGCATCGGCGCATCAGCGTCGCCGCCAGGAATGGACTTATATCGGTGGCGGGCCCGAATCGGGCATGTACAAATCAACCGACGGTGGTAAAACATGGCGAGAAATCAACAGCGGTTTGCCGAAAGGCGACATGGGCCGTATTGGCATTTCCGTTTCACCGGCAGATGAAAATTACATCTACGCCATCATTGAAGGACGCGAAGACAAAGGCGGTTTTTTCCGTTCTACAAACAAAGGCGAAAGCTGGTCGAAAATGTCGGGCTTCAGTACCAGCGGAAATTATTACCAGGAAATTATTTGCGACAACACCAACCGCGATAAAGTGTTTTCGATGGATACGTGGTTGCATCACACAACCGATGGCGGTAAAACATTCGTGCTCACGGGTGAAGACTTCAAACACGTCGACAATCACGCCATTTGGGTTGATCCGCAAAATCCGGAACACTGGCTCGTAGGTTGCGATGGTGGTTTGTATGAAACCTATAATCACGCCAAAGACTGGAAATACTTCGCCAATCTTCCCCTCATTCAATTCTACAAAGTAGCAACCGACAACGCCACTCCGTTTTACAACATTTATGGTGGAACGCAGGATAACAATTCGATGGGCGGACCTTCGGCAAGTATTAATAATGCCGGAATCCTCAACTCAGACTGGTTCATTACCAACGGTGGTGATGGATTCGAATCGGCTATCGATCCTACTAATCCCAACATCGTTTATGCGCAATCGCAATACGGTGGTTTGGTGCGCTACGACAAAGTTTCGGGCGAAAAAATTTCCATTCAACCTTTGCCCGGAAAAGGCGAAGCTGCAATTCGATGGAATTGGGATGCCCCCTTGCTGATTTCACCACACGACCCTAAAACTTTGTATTTCGCAGCGAATAAAGTCTTCAAAACAAGTAATCAGGGCGATGACTGGACAACCGTTTCGCCTGACCTTTCGCAGCAAATAGACCGCAACAAACTCAAAGTAATGGGCCAGGTTTGGACCATCGATGCGGTCATGAAAAATGCTTCTACCACCATTTACGGGAACATTGTGGCGCTCGACGAATCTCCGAAAAAGAAAGGATTGTTGTATGCCGGAACTGACGACGGTTTGGTACAGGTTTCTGATAACGACGGGCAATCCTGGACCAAAACACAAACCTTCCCGGGTGTTCCTGCCAACACGCGTGTCAACATGCTCACCGCTTCGTTGTTCAATGAAAATGAAGTGTATGCCGTGTTTAACAACCACCGTTCGGGCGATTTCAAGCCCTATGTTTTCAAAAGCTCAGACAAAGGAAAAACCTGGGTTTCCATCAGCGCAAACCTGCCTGAAAGAGGTTCGGTGTATTGCATCAAACAAGATTTCACCGATCCGAACCTGTTGTTTGTGGGAACCGAATTTGGCGCTTATTTCACCAACGACGGCGGGAAAACATGGACAAAACTGGGCGGTTTGCCAACTACAGCTGTTTACGATTTGGACATTCAGAAACGTGAAAACGATTTGGTGGCCGCTACATTCGGAAGAGGTTTTTACGTTTTGGACAACTATTCTCCACTACGCGACCTGAAAAAAGAAACGCTTGACAAACCGGCGCATTTATATCCGGTTGAAGATGCGTTGCTGTATGTTCCATCTGCTCCGCTTGGTTTAACCGGAACTGGTTCCCAGGGTGCTGATTTGTGGGCTGCTCCCAATCCGGCTTTTGGCGCTACGTTTTCGCTGTATGTAAAAGAAGCTCCTAAAACGTTGAAAGAACAGCGTCGGGAGAAAGAAAGTGCATTAGAAAAAGAGAAAAAAGATGTGTTCTATCCAACTTTCGAAGAATTGAAACGAGAAGAACAGGAGGAAAAAGCGCAATTGATCTGGATTATCCGCGACAGCAGTGGAACGGAAATCCGTAAACTGACCTCTTCGCCTTCGAAAGGAATCAGTCGTATGAACTGGAACCTGCGTTTGGAAACCACATCGCCTATCAATCCGAATAAACGCGCACCGGGGCGATACGAATCGGCCGACGAAGGTGCTTTGGTAACCGCAGGAACCTACTCGGTAGAAGTAGTCCTGGTAAAAGACGGTAAAAGCGAATCACTGGTTCCCAAAACCAACTTCAAGGTAAAAGCGCTGAACAATCAATCATTGCTGGCTACCAACAAAACAGAATTAATTCAGTTCAGAAAAGAAGTAGCCGAATTGAGTCGCAGCATCAGCGGTTCGGGCAAACTCATGCAGGAAACAACTGAAAAACTGAACCTGATGAAAACTGCCATTACTAATTATCCGAATGCCGACATCCGATTACTGGAAGAAGTAAGAGCTATTAAACTAGGTCTTTCGGATTGTTCGTTGTTGCTTTATGGTGACGGTTTAAAAGCTTCGCGTGAGTTTGAAACAGCACCGGCCATTTCAGGTCGTTTGGGCAATGTAGAATACCAATTGTATGAAAGTACGACCGGAGTTACCAAAACTCAAAAAGACAATATTGCCATTGCTGAAGAGGAATACGCCACTTTCCGCAAGCAATTGGACGCGCTGATTGTTCGTGTAAAAGCCCTGGAAACAAAACTGGAAGCCGTTCCGATTCCATATATCAAAGGAAAAGGCGAGAACTGGAAAGAAGATTAATTTATCATTATCAGATTAAACGACAGCTTGAATAACCAGCTGTCGTTTAATTTTTCGTTCGATAAACCATTTGTTTAACAGCACAAACAACGTTAAATCGTAGATGAATTGCATTTTTTTATTAAAAAACCTTGACTTGTCTTTTTTTATTTCATAAGTTAGCTTTAACAACGCGATTAAGATTGCTTTATAAGTTACAGGCAATCCAGTAATTAACCGCTCGATATATACTTTTGAACTTTAGCCGTTTTAGCAATATTCCAACTTCTGCGAAAACACTTTCCCGCACTTTTTATTTCCATCCTCTCCGGATTATTCAGGTTTTATTTAAAACCCTGAGTTGATGTTGAATTGTTGACTGCTCTACGCAAAACTGTTTCTTACTGCAATGCAGTAATAGGTTGAGCTATTCTATATAAAACGGAACAATTATCTAAAACAGGATTAGAAAAACGCCCGAACAGCATGCTTTTTGTTGGCTTATCACCACTCTCATCAGAGAGCGCTTTTGTAACGTATAACCAGCGCTGCCAAAGTAAAACTATTCACTTTCACTACTGAATGAATTGAGATTGCCTATGAACTACTCCTCTACAATTTATGGAGTAATTTTAATCACTACTTGCGAACATATGGATGTTATTGTTACCACCAATGACATCCATTTTTTCCGTTTAAAACAACGTAAATTAAATGCCTGAATTTCATTCTGATCAAAAGGCATATTTATTTTGATCGATTAAAATCGATTTTTGTTCAATGAAAAACACGTTTTCCTCATTTATGTTATTTAACACACATTTTTTAACACTGCGTTCACATTTAATTTATATATTCCCTCAGCAAACGGATTTTACTACACGGCTTAAAAATCGGAATCTTGTTTGTGATATATACAAACTGCTGAAAACTACACGACCTATGAAAAAGAAATCTACACTCTTTTACCGTTCATTAGCAAACGCTTTTGTCATCGGGATTACTCTTTACATTTTTTGATCACACGCTGTTTTTTAATTTGTATTACCAGCAATTATAAAATTCACTTGTGATTATCTTTCAAATCGTACGCATAAAGCTTACCGGTTACCGTGTGTTTTGAAAACCAATTGCTTTTGTAAAGAGGTATTATTGTTGCTGTCTTACCAACAGCTTAAAGAGAAACTCGCTAAACTACACATCATGAATACTGAAAACAATTATTGTCTTTTATTGCTTTTTTGTGGCGTTACCTTTTACAATAAAGGTAAACCATACGAATAATATTTTCATCTGTTAAGAGAGGGATAAATACAGTTACACCACTGAAAACTCAAACAACACACCATTCACCGCTATTCGGTGTTTATTGCCCGATTAACTTTCTTAAGATGAAAATCAGATCCATTCGATTGTTACCACCACGAGAATGGATCACTACTATTCATTAAATCCCATTTCGATAATGATGAAACTCACAATGCACATTATCACTAACGAATCGGTTGTTCCGCTGAAAAGGAACAACCGATTCTCCATACAATAGATCAACTGTTTCGTATAATTAAGAGAAATTTTCAGCTCTTTTTTTTGATATTCCAAATAGATTATCTAACTTGCTGAATCAAAGGTTCTTTTACGATTAAAAAGAACGGTTTTGATAACCCTATTATAAACACTGAAAAAGCAATTGCCAATGAATTATATTTAATGCCGTTTGCCTGAGAAATTTCGCGCAATACTTCGTTTCTCATGTATTATTTTCAAAAACCGTCTTACCAACGGCTAAAGCATTGCGATACACTATTTATTTATTAAAAAGCACCCTATGAAAACATGTTACCCGAACGCTGTTAACAGCACTTCGATTCCTGTTAACGCACCCGATAAAACCAGAAATCGATTTACGTCCTTCATCCACAACATTCATTTTTCCGCCATGGCATTCACTTGTTTTATGGCTATTTCCTCCTCTACCCAAGCCCAATTAAGTGATTACGGATTTTTAGCATCTTCCGGTGTTTCGCTCGAAACAGGTTCATTTACCAATCTTCTGGGAACATTCGTCGATGACGGAGTTTCCGCTCAGGAAAACATCGGATTCACTTTCAATTATGATGGTGTTGATTACACCGACTTTTCAGTCACCTCAAACGGATTACTGGCACTTGGAACCACTGCCGTAACGGATTATGACAATATCACCGGCAATTTGACCGGACCTTACTTGTTTCCTTATTGGGACAATAATTACACAGACGCCGATGGATTTGTCCAATTCCAGCTCAAAGGAGCTCCCGGAAGCCGGAAACTGATCATAGAATACAGCCTTTCTTACGCCGGGCAAACCGGAACAGCTGATAAACTGTTTCAAATCTGGCTGTATGAAACCAGTAATATGATTCAGTTTGTTTACGGAGCAGGGAATGATTTCAACGATAGTTATAGTGTTGGTATTCTCACCAATGGCGCAATGAATTTCCAAAGCGTTACCGTTTCTTCGGGAACAGCAAGCAGCTCGGTTGCCATGGACAACAATACAACCTGGCCCGGTGCAGGAACCTCTTATCTTTTCGGACCTTCAGGTTCGTTGCCAGTCAACTTTACGGCATTTGAATACAATTGTCAGAACGAAACCACGGAAGTAAGCTGGACAACGGATTCCGAAATCAATTGTGACCGTTACGAATTGGAAATGAGCAGAAACGGACTCGAATACCAGCTCATTGCAACGATAAACGGAAACGGAACCACCACACAGCCGTCTACCTATACCCTCCCTATCGACAAACACCAGGAAACACAGTACGTGCGTGTTCGCCAAGTTGATATGGATGGTAAATCGGATATCTACGGGCCATTTTCGGTGATGTGTGAGGCTACTGATGTGGTGGTTTATCCAAATCCGGCGCGGGAAGAAGTTCACCTCATTTGCCCGAAAAAAACGCAGGAAGCAACAATTGAAGTCTATAACTGCAACGCAACCCTCGTTTATACTACAACGCATAATTTCAAGAAATCTACCATGACAACACTAGACCTGCACACGCTGAAAGCAGGAACTTATCTGATAAAACTGATCGAATTGGATGAAACAAGTGTTCATCTGATCGTTAAGGAGTAGCAACCTGAGATAAAATCGCGCAAGGTAAGTGTAGCGCATGCCTTGTGCGATTTTTTGTTGTTATCATTTTCAACTCCTACTTTTTTCTTGATAAAAAAGTAAGCAAAAAATCAAGGCTGTAAGTCCCGATCTTGAGAACTACGGCTTGTTAAGCTATCTCAACCCAACTCGCAAACACCATTAACGAATTCTTTTACAAAGAATCCGATGGTTGTGCTCAAACAGGGCATCGATCACACTTAACGCACCTCGTTCTCTACGCTCTGTACTTAATGCCATTTGGAAAACGGTTCTTAACAAAGATTCACTATTATGATCTGATTTTCTTTAGCTATACGTAACTTTGTATATGCTTTCGGCTTCGGAAAAAAAACGGTATCAGCGGCAAATTCACCTGGAAGGTTTCGGTGAAGTGAGCCAGGAAAAACTAATGAACGCGCGTGTACTTGTAATTGGCGCAGGTGCGTTGGGTTGCCCCGTTTTGATCAGTCTGACAACAGCAGGCGTTGGCACCTTGGGCGTTGTTGACAAGGATGTAGTGGAATTATCAAACCTGCACCGTCAACCGCTTTATACAACTGATGATTGCGGAAAACCGAAAGTCCACGCTGCGCAGGAACGATTATCGGCCATGAATCCTGAAATTACCATCAACGCTTACCAAACCTATCTTTCTCCTGAAAACGTGATGGAACTCATTTCCGGATACGATGTCGTGGTAGATGGAACTGATAATTTCCAGACACGTTATCTCATCAACGACGCTTGTGTATTAGCCGGGAAACCCAATGTACATGGTTCTGTGATTCGTTTTTCAGGAACAGTTTCCGTGTTCAATTACCGTGATTTGAACGGAACTACCGGCCCTAATTACCGTGATTTATTTCCTGTTCCTCCTACTCCCGAAGAAGCGCCGTCATGCGCCGAGGCAGGAGTTATTGGCGTTATCCCTGCCATTATCGGGTCGATGCAAGCGATGGAAACCATCAAAATCATTACCGGTGTTGGCGAAGTCGCTTCAGGTAAATTTCTGCAATTAAACGCATTATCCAATTCCCAACAGACGCTTTATTTTGATAAAGATCCGTTAAATCCGTTGAACGACGCCTCGGAAAACTTTATTTTTGAAACCGATTACGCAACATTTTGTCATCAAACACAACAACTCATGAAAAGCATTACTGTAACAGAACTGAAAGCATTGAAAGACCAGGGCGCCGATTTCCAATTGATCGACGTGCGCGAAACGTATGAAAACGATATTTGCACGATCGGCGGTGAATTGATCCCGATGAATGAAGTACCCAACAGCGTTGACAAAATCAGCAAAGACAAACAAGTTATCGTTCATTGTCGTTCAGGGAAACGCAGCGGTAATGTTATCAGCTTTTTGGAAGACAATTACGGTTTCACCAATCTATACAACCTCGAAGGTGGTATTTTGGCGTGGGCAGGTGAAATTGATCCCACGATGGAGCAATACTAATCGATGAACAGGAAAACGGTCAATGCGGTTATCATACTCGGCATCATTTCGCTGGCGAGTATTTTGTTTATTCAGATTTTCTGGATCCGGAAAACCCTGCAGGCACAGCAGGTCAACATCGAGATTCAGGAAAAAGAAGACAGCCTGAACCTCAAACAGTTTTCCGAACACGCTCATATCGCGCTGCGCAATGTGTTAGAGGAAATCAACCACAATGCAACAGACCGAATGGACCTTTACGGTGCTGTAAAACAAATCCGCACCAACTATTTTTCGGTTGATATTACCGAAGAATTGCACCCGTTTTACCTGGAACAATTGCTGAAACGCGAATTCGACGAACAAAGCCTTAACCAGGATTTTCAATACGGTATTTACGATTGTTTCACCGATTCTATCGTATTCGGGAACATGATCAGGTATACTAAAACGAGCGGTTACAAACCGGTTAGCGACAGTATGAACGGCGTAACTTCCGAAAAACTGGAATGGAAAAAAGACGGTCATTATTTCACCGTATTGTTTCCGAACGTCAAAAGCAATCCCATTGATGCGGCTACACCGCTGACTTCTCCGTGGTTGTACCTGGTGGCGATCATCACTTTGATTCTAATCTTCTTTGCCTTTGCGATCAACGTGATCCTGAAACAGAAACGCTTATCGGAAGTAAAAACAGATTTCATCAACAACATGACCCACGAGCTGAAAACGCCTATTTCAACCATCGGGCTTTCGAGTGAATTGTTGTTGCGCGGTGATTTTAAAGAAGATCCGGATCGTTTGAAACGGTATGCCGAAATTATTTACAAGGAAAATAAACGCCTTGAAAATCAGGTTGAACGCGTATTAAACGTCGCGAAACTGGACAAAGACAAACTGGTGCTATCCAAAGAAAAACTCTCAATCCATGAGTTGATTTTAGACGCCAAAGAAAGCTTCGACCTGAACCAAACCGACAGCGGTGGACAAATTACACTTCAGCTGGAAGCTTCCAACGACATGTTACAGGTTGATCAGGTACATGTAACCAACGTGATCTACAATCTACTTGATAATGCGGTGAAATACTGTGATCAAACGCCCGACATTACCATTCGCAGCAGTAACCAGAACAACGGTTTCCTGCTTTCTATTGCCGACAATGGAATTGGTATGAAACGCGAGGACATCAAACTGATTTTCGATAAATTTTACCGCGTTCCTACCGGTAACCTGCACAATGTAAAAGGTTTCGGACTTGGTTTGTATTACGTGAAACTGATCGTAGAGGAACACGGCGGGAAAATCCAGGTAAAAAGCTCAGTAGGCAAAGGAACCACGTTCCATTTGTGGTTTCCGATGAACAAGACAAACGCTTAATGCAGCAACTCATCGATCGTATATTTAGCATTCAAACTCCGGCTGAGTTCGATCAGGTCGCATTGGAAGTGTATCGTTTTCAGCGCGAACACGTACCCGTTTATAAACAGTTTGTTGATTTGTTGGGGAAACCCGAACCACAATCGGTCAATGACATTCCCTTTTTACCTATTTCGTTTTTCAAAACACATGCCATCATTGCCGAAGGAATGCGGCCACAAACGGTATTCAAAAGCAGCGGAACTACCGGAATGGAACGCTCTCAGCATTTAGTTGCTGATGTTTCACTGTACGAACGTTCGTTTTTACCGACCTATGCGCATTTTATCGGTCCGCTCGAAGATCAGCTCATCTTTGCATTGTTGCCCAATTACATCGAACAAGGCGAATCGAGTTTGGTGTATATGGTCGATCATCTGATTCGCGCAACCAAACACGAACTTTCGGGTTTTTACCTCAACAATGCTGAATCGTTGCTGAACGCCATTGAACAAAGCCGAAAAACGGGAAGAAAATTGGTGTTATTCGGGGTTTCCTATGCCCTGCTAGATCTGGCGGAGCAACACGTTGATTTATCCGATGTACAAATCATTGAAACCGGCGGTATGAAAGGCCGACGTAAGGAAATGACCAAGGAAGCATTGCACGCCGAACTGAAACAAGCTTTCGGGTGCGATTTCATTTCGTCAGAATACGGAATGAGTGAATTGTTATCGCAGGCTTACAGTGACAAAAACGGGTTATTTGATCTTCCATCATGGATGCGCGTTCAATTGCGCGATGTTAACGATCCGTTTTCATTGGTAGATGAAGGTAAAACCGGCGGTGTGAATGTGATCGATTTAGCAAATTTGTATTCATGTGCGTTTATTGCCACGCAGGATTTGGGAAAAACAGTCAATGGGCAATTGCAACTCATGGGCCGGTTCGATCAGGCGGATTTGAGAGGATGTAACTTGTTGGTTCAGTAGTATTTATGATCTTGAAACGAGCTTTAATTCTCCAAAACGAAATTTTCAAATTCTCGAATTCGTAAATTTGAGTGTTCGCAATATTACGAACACTTTTTAGTCAAACTAAAATCTCAACTTTACCTGTTAGACGTAATATTGCGAATTCACGACTGTTTATTTGACATGCCAATTTGCACCATTACGAACGGTTTTTTCATCCAAAAAACACACCAGACCTCACAAAAAAACCAAAATCAACCCCAATTATTCCCCAACTTTTTGTCTTGACCTCAAAATAACTATCTTGGTTCTACGAATTACCAAATGAATACCCAAAAAATGCCTTTTGAAACAATTTTGATCCTGGTGCTAATCGGTTTATTCGCTGGTACACTCAGCGGATTTATCGGTGTCGGCGGCGGTATTATCATCGTTCCGGCTTTGGTCTATTTTTTGGGTTTGACGCAACATCAGGCTACCGGAACCAGCTTATTTATCCTGACGCTTCCGGTGGTAATTTTAGGAACAATGAACTACGCCAAAACCGGTAATCTCAACTGGAGATACGGATTGGTGATAGCTTCCACCTTCGTGATCGGCGGGTACATCGGATCGAAACTTTCGCTCAAAATATCACCCGCAATCGTCAAAATTATCTTCGGATTTATTATGGCATATGTTGCGTTTACCATGATCCGCTCCGGATTCAATCTCTACAAAAATGAAGAATAGCCTGCATACCCTGATTAAACAACGTTCGGAAGAATTGTTTGCGAAAGTGAAAGCTTACCGCGAACACATGCACCAATTTCCGGAATTGTCGTATGCTGAGCACGAAACCATGAGCTACGTAGCAAAACAGCTCACCGCATTGGATATTCCGTTTACGGCAAATGTGGCTGAAACCGGTATTACGGCTGTTATTCGCGGGGATCACCATTCGGAAACGGATAGCTGTTTCGGATTGCGCTCCGAGTTGGATGCATTGCCGATTCATGAACTCAATGAAGTTCCGTATTGTTCGACCAAAGAAGGCATCATGCATGCCTGCGGACACGATGTTCATACGGCTATTTTATTGGGCGCGGCAGAATTGTTACTCGAATTACGCAACGAATTACCACATCCGGTTAAACTATTTTTTCAACCCGGTGAAGAGAAAAATCCGGGGGGCGCATCACTTATGATTGCCGACGGAGCACTCAAAAACCCGGATGTTCACGCCATGGCAGCCTTGCACGTGTTTCCCGAAATGGAAACCGGAAAACTGGGTTTTAAAACCGGTTTGTACATGGCTTCGTGCGACGAAATTTACATTACCATCAATGGAAAAGGCGGACACGGAGCTACGCCGCATCAAACGATCGACCCGATTATGATTGGTGCACAATTACTGGTTGGTTTGCAGCAAATTGTCAGCCGGAACTGTGACCCCAAAATACCTTGCGTATTGTCGTTTGGACATTTTGAAGCCCTTGGTGCTACGAATGTCATTCCGGAAAAAGCGCATCTAAAAGGAACTTTCCGAACCATGGACGAAGGATGGCGCGCAAAAGCGTGGGAATTGATCGGATCGCACATACAACATGTCTGCGCTCAGTTCGGAGCAACGGCAGATTTCACCATTTCAAAAGGATATCCGTTTCTGGAAAACGATCCGGAATTGACGACTGCTGTTCGCACTATCGCGGAAACACATTTTGGTGAAGAAAACATTGAAACACTTCCCATTCGCCTGACTTCAGAAGACTTCTCTTACTACGCGCAGGAAATTCCGGTGTGTTTCTTCCGGTTAGGTGTGCGTAATGAAGCAAAAGGCATTGTTCATAGCGTTCATCATCCGCGGTTCAACATCGACGACCGTGCGCTTGTTGTAGGTATTCAAGCCATGACTTTGGCACCATTTTCGTAAATCAGGGTCGTTATGAAACAAACAGTCACATACCTCCTTTTGGCTTTGGTAGTCGCGCTGAACAGTTGCGGCACCGACGATACGCCTGTGAGTCACAAGGAGATTTTCGAAATCCGCACCATCGGAACGCTTTCTACCAGCGAATACACCGTGAGTAAGATCATCAAACTCAACGACGTTGGCGAATGGTACAAATGGGGCGATCGCAAGATTCTCATTAGTTGTAAAGCCAAAATAAAAGCCGGTGTAAACCTCAATAAGCTGAAAGCCGACGATATCAAAGTCACCGGGAAAAAGATTGAAATTCAATTGCCACCGGCCGAAATTATTTCCTTTGAAATGAATCCCGATCAGATCAAAACCGAAATGGTGGACGTGAGCGGTTTCAGAGGCGGATTTTCACAACAGGAAAAAAACCGGATTCTGCGGTTGGGCGAAAAATCGATCCGCAAAGACATGAAGCAGCTCAACATTCTCAACGATGCCGAGACCAATGCCATTGTTTTCCTCACGGATTTTTACAAGAATTTAGGATTTGAAGAAATAATCATTCATGGAACGAAGCAAGATAAGCGAACTAAGAACACTGATCGGTAGGCTGTTAATCGTCAGCGCGATCGTGGTGGCAGGGTATTTCCTTTACCAGCGTTTTTTCGGTGATAAAACAGGTTCCGGTTATGCAATTGAAGATACACCGCTTCATGTAGAAGAAATTCGCAAGATTGTGGAATTGAACACCATTAAGTTTCGCGACGAAGTGGTGGTTGATTCGCTGGAATTGTATAAAAGTACCGCCGAGCAAATTCAGGGAAACCTGGAAAAACTCATGGATCCCGATCAGGCCAAACACGGTATTTCGAGCAGTAATGTCAAGCGCCGGCTCACAATGGTGGTAAAAGGCGAATTGCTTTACGGAATCGATCTTAAACGCAAGGATTTTACCGTAATTCCGAAAGACGGCAAACTGGTGATTAGCCTTCCGCATCCGGAATTACTATCGATCAACCTCACCCCCAAAAACACCGACATCTTTGTGGAAAATGGTATCTGGAAAGATTACGAACGTCAGCTATTGATGCGCAAAGCGCGCACCAAGATGATTTCTACGGGTGAAAAACTACGCCTGACTGAAAAAGCCAAAGCTCCGCTTGAACGCCTGCTGAAACAATTGATCCGGTCGAAGCTTCCGATTGTGATTGAGTATTATTAAAAACGCTTCTCCAAGTTGTCTCGACTAACCGAGACATTGTATTCCCTATTCCCACAAATTACAGCTCAGCTAACGCACTCGCTCATAATATGCATTTAAGTCATTGATATAACATTTAGCGCGTCCGTTAGGCGCGTCAGCCTGAGGCTGATGAATTCGTGGGAACCATTTAATTCCTGAAAAAAATCAACAAAAAAAGGGTCGTCAATCTAAGACTGACGACCCAACTAAAAGTTATAATAAAGGATTACAGACCAAAAGTCGATTTCACCTTATCTGTATAATCTAATTTTTCCCATGTAAACAATTCCACTTCACGTGAAACAACTGTTCCATCCGGAGATTTGAACGTTTTGGTAACGATTTCGTTTTTACGTCCCATGTGACCGTAAGCAGCTGTTTCGCTATAGATCGGGTTACGTAATTTCAAACGTTGCTCAATCGCGTATGGACGCAAATCGAAGATCGCTTCTACTTTCTTCGCGATTTCACCGTCGGTCAAACCAACTTTCGCGGTTCCGTAAGTGTTTACAAACAATCCGCATGGTTTTGCCACACCGATTGCGTAAGAAACCTGTACCAATACCTCATCGCACAAACCGGCAGCAACCAGGTTTTTCGCAATGTGACGAGTAGCATAAGCTGCAGAACGGTCCACTTTCGACGGATCTTTTCCAGAGAAAGCTCCACCACCGTGAGCACCTTTTCCACCGTAAGTATCAACGATGATTTTACGGCCTGTCAATCCTGTATCTCCGTGAGGTCCGCCAATAACGAATTTCCCTGTAGGATTGATATGGTAAGTGATCTGGTCGTTGAACAACGCTTGCAATTCAGGTTTCAATTTCGCTTTCACACGTGGAATAACGATTGAAATAATATCTTCTTTGATCTTCGCCAACATAACCGGCTCCGTAGCAAAATCATCATGTTGTGTAGAAACCACGATGCTATCGATACGTTGCGGAACGTTGTCATCAGAATACTCGATGGTAACCTGTGACTTTGCATCCGGACGAAGATAACCGATCACACTCGTTTCAGTGTTACGGATCGCAGACAATTCCTGCAAAATCTTATGTGCCAAATCCAACGCCAACGGCATGTAGTTCTCCGTTTCTTTGGTTGCATAACCAAACATCATTCCCTGATCACCTGCACCCTGAGCATTTGCCAACGCTTCAAAATCGTTGTTTGCAACCTTACGGTCAACACCCTGGTTGATATCGTCGGACTGATCATGGATCGCCGAAAGAATACCACATGAATTTGCTTCAAACATGTATTCCGATTTCGTGTAACCGATTTTACGGATTACTTCACGGGCAATGGCTTGCACATCCAAATAGGTATTTGTTTTTACCTCACCGGCCAATACCACCTGCCCCGTTGTTACCAATGTTTCGCACGCTACTTTTGATGTAGGGTCGAAAGCCATGAAGTTATCAATCAACGCGTCGGAAATCTGATCCGCTACCTTATCCGGGTGTCCTTCAGAAACAGATTCTGAGGTAAACAAATATGACATAGTTCTGTATTAAAAAAATTGTGACGCGCGAAATTAGTGAAAAAAAAAGAATGGGAATCCAAAGCGATCAATATGTGAATACTTTCGTACTTTCCTTTCTGATTTTTCAACCGAATAATTTTCGGTAGTTTTGACCAGAATCGGTTCTATGTTGTTCGCTGTAATTATATTATCCATTGTGCTTCTGGCAGCATTGCTTTACATATTGCTGATCAGCATGAAGTTACGCGAGCTCACCAAACAACAATCCGGCCTTTCGGAACGCAACCAGGAACTCAACGCCATGATGCATTCCAGCGAATTGAAAGCGTTGCGCTACAAACTCAATCCGCATTTATTTAAAAACGCGCTCAACTCTATTCAATCGCACGCTTATCAGACGTATTATTCCATGGATAAACTCTCGGGCGTATTGGATTACATTCTTTACGACAGCGATCAACCGCTTGTTTCACTTCAGGAGGAAATGGATTTTGCGGCCAATTTTATTGAAATCAACCGGTTGAAACTGAGTCCGCTGTTTGATTTACGCGTTCGCAATGCCATTGAAAAATCAACCGGCGATTGGGCTGAACTGAAAATCATGCCTTTGGTAACGGTCGACCTCATCGAAAATGCTTTTAAGCATACCGATTTCCAAAAAACGGAATCGTTCATTTCCATTAGTTTTCAACTGGAAAAGGGTTGGTTTCAACTCGAAGTGAGCAACCGGATCAGTGAAAAACCGCCTCTTCGCAAGAAAAACAGCGGATTGGGATTAAAAAACCTGGAAGAACGGCTCAAAATCGCTTATCCCGACCGGTACAAATTACTGGTGATTTCGGAAGGCACTGTCTTTCGCACCCAGTTAAAACTGCAGTTGCATGACTGAAGTGTACCGCTGCATATTGATCGACGATGAATTACTGGCATTGGCTTACCTGCGCACGATGTGTGAAGCCATTCCGAACATTGAAGTGGTACGCGCTTACGACAATCCGGTCAATTTACTGAACGATTTACCTGATTTGTCGGTCGATTTTTGCATTTCCGATATCGTGATGCCTTCTTTGACAGGACTCGATCTGGCAATGCAGCTGGGCGATTTACCGGTCATTTTCACCACGGCCCACAACGAATATGCCGCTGATGCCTTTGATATCAACGCGGTCGATTATTTACGAAAACCGGTTCAAAAGGAACGTCTGGAAAAAGCGATTGAAAAAGTGGTGCAAATCCTGCGGCAGCGCGCGGCAAAACCGGTTGTACTGAACGTAACCACTTCGAGAGGAAAAATGCGACTGGTTTCCGATCAGATTGTGGCTGTTTCGTCCGAAACCATTGACCGGCGCGATAAACTAGTAACGCTTTCGACCGGTGAAGAATGGATCATCAAAAACACCTCGTTCGAACAATTGCTCAACCTGCTCCCCAGCGAACAATTTTGCCGCATTTCCAAAAGTGAAGTCATCGGTTTGTCTTTTGTGACCGGCTATACGGGCGAAACAGTCTTTACTTCGTTTAAGGCCAAAAACGGGAATTTGCGTCAGTTTTCCCTGAGCGATAATTACCGGAAAGAATTCCTGGAAAAGCTCAGCCGGAAGTTCGGTACATGAATGGTGCCTTTCATTACATTCTTTTGATGGGCTTCGCAAAGCGGTGAACCAACGGTTTACTTTTGCGCTAAAGTTAGAAGCTGTCACCATGAAAAACATCAAAAACCTACTTTTTTACGTTCTCACTATCGGTGGTTTTTCCACGCTGATTTTTGGAATTATTACCTGGGGACAGGTCCTGGAAAACCGCAAGAGCACTGTTAATCATCACGAAGCTATTGCTTCTGTCTGCAATCAACTCACAAAAACATTCTCTCACGCCGGAATCATCGCTCTGGGACAGGTAGTGGAACACCACAATGACATTCCTAAAGGTATTCCCAAGCCTCATCACGAAATCACTGCTTCAACGTGGGATCAATTCATGGGAACGTTGTTTCACAATCTAACGCATCCGCTGGCGATTCTTTTATTGCAAATCATTACCATTATTGTTGCAGCCCGTATCCTGGGATTCTTTTGCCGGAAAATAGGCCAGCCCTCTGTGATCGGCGAAATCATTGCAGGAATTGTACTCGGGCCGTCGTTGTTCGGGATGTATTTCCCAGAATTTTCAGGTTTTTTGTTTCCAAAAGAGTCATTGGGAAATCTTCAGTTCCTGAGCCAAATCGGGTTGATTTTGTTCATGTTCGTGGTCGGAATGGAACTCGATTTGAACGTACTTCGCAAAAAGGCCAATGACGCCGTTGTGATCAGCCATGCGAGTATTATTTTTCCGTTTACGTTAGGCGTTGGACTCGCCTACTTTGTATATGAGGCTTTTGCTCCCAACAACATCAATTTCCTTTCGTTTGCCTTGTTCATCGGTATTGCGATGAGTATTACTGCCTTTCCCGTACTGGCGCGGATCGTGCAGGAACGCGGGCTCACGAAAACCAAACTCGGTGCAATTGCCATTACCTGTGCAGCCGCCGATGATATTACAGCCTGGTGTATTCTGGCAGCTGTAATTGCTATTGTAAAAGCCGGTTCCATTCTCAGTGCGTTGTACATTATTTTGGCCGCCATTCTGTACGTATTCCTGATGCTCAAAGTGGTGCGCCCTTTCTTAAAACGATTGGGTGAAAAATATTCCAGTAAGGAAAGTCTGAGTAAACCGGTAGTTGCGATTTTCTTCATTACACTGATCATTTCTTCTTACTTAACGGAAGTAATCGGAATTCACGCTTTGTTCGGCGCGTTCATGGCCGGTGTGATCATGCCGTCGAGCCTGAGTTTCAGAACTATTTTTATTGAAAAAATAGAAGATGTTGCCCTGGTATTATTACTTCCGCTCTTCTTCGTTTTCACTGGATTACGCACGCACATTGACTTACTGAACGATTGGTCATTGTGGGGAATTGCCGCCATTATCATCGCTGTTGCTGTGATAGGAAAATTTCTCGGATCAGCACTGGCAGCACGATTTGTAGGACAATCGTGGCGTGAAAGTCTGATCATCGGAGCTTTGATGAATACCCGTGGGTTGATGGAACTGGTGGTACTCAACATCGGTTACGATTTAGGGGTATTGTCAGATGAAATCTTTACGATGCTCGTATTGATGGCACTTGTGACCACCTTTATGACCGGTCCGCTGCTTGATCTGATCAATTGGCTGATGCCGGAAAAAGACACACAGATGGAACAACAGGCTACGGCAAATTCGACCAAATACACCATTCTGGTTTCTTTCGGAAGTCCGGAGCGTGGGCGAACACTCTTGCGCCTTGCCAATAGTTTTATCCGCAAATCACTTGACAATGCCGGAGTAACCGCTTTGCACGTTTCGCCAAGTAATGATTTGAACCAATTCAACGCCGAAGAATACGAACGTGAAAGTTTCAAACTGGTGAAATCGGAGGCACGAAAACTGCAATTACCCGTTGTTACCTTGTTCCGGCCAACGGTCGACATTGACAAAGAAATCACCGACACAGCCAATGCAGGTAATTTTGACTTGCTAATGATCGGGATAGGGCGATCGGTATTTGAAGGTTCGTTATTAGGCCGTGTGCTTGGTTTTACCACTAAACTAATCAATCCCGAACGTCTTTACGAAACCATTACCGGTAAAGAACCGTTGTTTGAAAACACGGTATTCGACGAACGAACCCGGCAAATCATGAAAGCATCGAAAATACCGGTAGGTATTGTAATCGATAAGGATCTGGAGAAAGTAGAAAATATTTTCTTGCCTATTTTCTCGCTCCACGATAGCTTTTTGCTGGTTTATGCCCAAAAACTGATTCACCACAGCGGTGCACGCATCAGCATTTTGGACGCGGCCGGAATTATCAAACAGAACCCTGAAATCAAGGAATCGATTCGTTCTATTGAACAGGTAGCTCCGAATCACATTGCCCTCCACACCGAACGCAAACTGGAAAAGGAATTCATGCAACAGCAGGATTTGATGATCATCAGTCACGACAGCTGGCGCAAGGCCGTGGAAACACAAAGTATCTGGTTGACGAATACGCCTTCGGTACTAATCATTAAACCGTAATTTGAAACAACTAATTAACCACATAGGACACATTAGGGCAAATAGAATGGCATTACAACCCCTCACATCGATTTAACAATCCCAAAAATTCCGGATTTCAATTGCGTTTCCGTTAATTGATCAGGTCTGTAATAATGAATTTCGGGGTTAAATTGAATCCGTGTAAAATCCAACCCTTCTTTCTTCAACAGTTTCCGAAAGGTTTCGAGGCGCTTCTTCCCCAATCTTTCTTTTTCCTCAGGGAATTGATACAGGGAAAATTCAATGATCATTGTTGGATATTCGGTCATCAGATCTTTTAATTGGCCGACCTCGAAATTGAGAATCGTTTTACTGTCCTGTTCTCCAAAATAGGCCGTATTATCCGCTTTGTAACAATGAAGCCATTTCATGCAGGAAAATGACATATCTCCCAAAAGTACATTCGCTGTATCTGTAAGTGTGAAATGAATCGAAGGACAGTCAAAACAATGAGCAACAACTTTGATTTCATATGCTGCATCAGGAACAAGTGAAAGACAATCAAAAGCAAAATAACCGATCTTATCCGTTCTTAACGAATCAACCGGAACTCCATTCTGGAAAACGGTTACAACTGCATCTGGAAGGGGATTTGAATCATATCCTGAAACCGTCCCGAAAATCCTGGGTTGACAATGAAGAATTCCACACCAAAAAAACAACAATACCAGTAATTGAATTTTCAACATCTTCTTTAACTTGAATGTAATCTTCTCATAAAAAGTCACTTTGCAGATAAGAAACTGACCAACTCAAAAACTAATTAACTCAAGAGCGTGTCCTATGTGGTTAAAATCAATGGTTAGCTTCCAAAAACGGACTATACCGCATGATCGCGTGGTTTTCTACCAATAATTTCTCGGCGCACGTTCCGTCAGAAAACGTACACACCTGCACAATACGGTTGTGACGTGAATATCCACCCCAGAATTGCTGGTTCATTTGGTGGTCGCGCTCCTCGATGTGAAAAGTGGTTTCCAGTAGTTTATCCGATTTCAATGATCCGTTAAGATGTGTTTCATCCAGCCACAGGGAAATCGTAAACGAATCATCAGTATCGTTGCGTACCTGTAAATCAATATAATTGTACGAAAGCGTGGCCCCGGCACCAAAAGGAACATTTCTGTTGACATCCGGAAACACATCGTAGCCGTGACGGTAACGTTCGGTAATCGTCAGCGGACTATGTGCAAACAGCCAGAAAAGCAGGTTTCCCAATTGGCATAAACCGCCACCGATTCCCGTTTGAATAGTCCCGTTTTGCAGCACCAATCCTTCCAAATAACCTTTTCGGGCAGTTGGCCGGCCAACGAGTTTCCAAAGCGAAAATGTTTCGCCGGGTTTGATCACAATGTTATTGATCGGGCGTATAGCAAGACGCAAGTTGGTCCGTTTGTTTTCCTGCAGGTACATTTCCACATCTTTCAGTGGGCGTAAAATCATGGAACGGTGCGATTTCACTTCAAACCAATCGCTTGTTGTGGTTTTGGAAGTTGCCCATGTTTGTTTTTCGCTGATCCACTTCCATCGCCGTTTCAGGATGAAATACTCCTTCCCAAAAAAACGCCGCCATTTTCCGCGGTGCTGAGGCGTCGGAAGCTGATGCATCATTGGTTATTGTAGATTTCCGTCAGCTTCTTCGGGGCCACATTGCAATAGGATGTTTTGAGAATATCCTGTACGAATTCGGCATCAACCTCGGCGAGTTTCACAATCGTCCAGCCCTGCAAACCCCATTTATTGGGAACCGGATAACAAACCGTTTTATCAAATGCGCCGAAAACCGATTGCTGAACAGGTGTCAGTTTTACCACCAGCTGGTGTTCCACTGAATTATACGTCGCGAAAATTTTTCCTTTCACCCGAAAAGAGGTTTTTTCAAAGTGCGGTTCTTCGCTGCTTTCGGCAAAAGACAATCCCAATTCACGCAGTTTTTCAAGGGTCACCATAAGGCTTGTTTTTAAATCGGTTCAAAATACTGTTTTTTCGATGGAATTATCATCAATTAACTAGTAGTTTTTAGTAATTACAAGTAGCTTTGAAAAAAAAACACATGAAATTCACTTTCCTGCTTTTGCTTCTCTCGTTGGTCGCTTCACCGCTGCTCAATGCACAGAATCCGCTCGGTATTCAACAATATCCTGCTATTAAATACACCGGCAAGTCGGTAACCTACGATTGGACGACCGTTGATCAATTGCTTAATGACGGTCTTCCCAATAAGGCGATGGTAGAAATCAAACGCATGCAGGAAAAAGCCATTTCAGAAAAAAACGTTGCTGAATTCTGGCGTACCATGCAGGAAATAACGAACCTCGTGGATCAGGAAATGCTGGAAGCCGAGCAGCAGCAGGAAATAATCTGGGGTTACAGCGAACGCGCAGACGCACTTCCGTTTCCGCTCAGCAATATCGCCCACTTGTATCTACGCAACTGGTTCAATTACCGCGAACTGTCGGAAAACGAAGAAAGCAAACCTTGGAAACTGGGTGACAAGCGAATGCTTCTGACAGAAGAAAACCGCCTCGATTTTGTAGCTTATCACGACAAAGCCACCTTGGCGCAGGCAGAGGAGCTTATGCAATGGGATTCGGAATTAGCACTGTTTCACACACGTTTTGATCCCGAATACGACACCGATCCACGACCGGAGTTGGTAAAACAATATCCTACTTTGTTTGATTTCATGGCGGTTGGCTACATCAACAATCATCAAGACGACTTTGCCAGCTACTATTATTACAATGCGGCTGAAATAACTAAAATCGAAGATTCCCTGAGTTTTTCTGCTACCGAATCCTTGCCGACCTCAAGCGACTTTACCCGCAAAGACAATTGGGTTTTCCCACTTTTCCACGCCATGGAAATGCTGCATTGGACGCAAAATCGTTTCACACCTTACAGCCATGCGCTGGAATCCAGGATTCAATTTGTATCACAGTATTATCAGGGCACCAACGGTAAAAACCTGACGCAAAAAGCCTGGGTAGCAGCCGAACAGCGTCTATTGGCAAAAAATCATTCAAGCGCAGCTATTTTCACGCTGAAGATCGCTTATGAATTAATGCTTACCGGCAAAAGCTACCATTGGAAAAACAATCCGCAACCAACGGATGAGTTGTCCAGAGCCCTGCAACAAATAGAGGCCTCACTGAAATTATTTCCCGATTCGGAAGCAGCGACCGGTCTGAAGGATCTGAAAACAGCTATTCTAAACAGTGAACTGGCATTTAACCTCAAAACGGATCTTTCGCTCAACGAAGCGCAACTGATGGCTGTTGACTACCGTAACCTCAACCATGCAACGATGGTGGTGTACCACGTGAAAAAAGACTACGATCTCTATTCACAGAATTACCTGAAACAATTGACATTAGAGAAGGTATACACCCAACAATTGACTTTCGATGAAGACAAACGCATGTTACCACACAGCAAAGATTTCCTGCTTCCGGCCTTTACTTCTACGGGAACTTATCTGATCCTGATAGCCGAGGATGCGGAAAAAATTGACGCTGTTTTGCTCGCTGATACCCTGGCCAATCAAACTGATTTTGCCTATAAAGTGGTTCAGGTAACCGACTTATCCGTGAAAGTTTCGAGCGAAAGCAACAGAAACCGCATTCAGGTAGTGAATAAACAAACCGGAAAACCAATCGCAGGAGCCAAAGTGCGCTATACACGTAAGGTATACAATATGAACAACGAGCACACGTTGTTGCTGAAAGAAACCACTACCAACAGTGACGGAATTTCAGAAGCTGATTTCACCAACGAATTCAATTATACAGTTAGCTACAAAGGCGACAGTGTGGGAGATCGTTTGTACCGCTACAACTACAATCAGGAATCCATCAAAACAAAAATGATGGTATATACCGACAGAAGCATTTACCGTCCCGGACAAACCGTGAACTACAAAGTAATCGCTTACGACGATAACGATACCCGAAAAGGTGTTGTCTCTGATTTTCAGGTACGCATGGTGGCAACCGATCAAAACGGCCAGCAACTGGCAAGCGAAAGCAAACGCACCAATCAATTCGGTTCGGTTGCAGGTAGTTTCCAGCTTCCGTTATCGGGTTTTCTTCCCGGACAGGTTTATCTGACCATCAATGAAGGTGGCGCTTATCAGTACATTACTGTTGAGGAATACAAACGCCCGACCTTTGAAACAGTTTTCGATACGCTGAAAACACAATACGCGCTGGGAGATTCCATCACTTTTTCCGGGAAAGCAATTGCTTACGCCGGTTACCCGATTGCCAACGCAAAAGTGACTGTAACCGTTAATGAACAACGCTACTTGCCATGGAATTACAAAGGAATGCTCAATGAATACAGTGATCAGGAATTTACCACTGTAACAGACGACAAAGGAAATTTCAGCATCCGTTTCAAAACCGAAAAAGGCGATGATATTTATGGTGTCAATTATTCGGTAAGTGCCGTGGTTGTGAATCCGACAGGAGAAACGCATGAGGCATACACTGATTTGTACATTGGTAAAAACCGCTTTACGATCAGCACTGATATTCAAGGTCAGTTGCTTACATCCAACGAAAACAAAGCCGGTGTTTACGTTTACAACAGCGAAGGATACGAGCAGGAAGAAGTACAGGTAAGTTATGTAATTGAAAAAGAAATTCACAACGCATCTTATCAAAAATCGGCCGAAGAAAGCGAGTTTAAAGCATTTACCGGAAATGAATTAAAGAAAGTACTTCCGTTCCTGAAGTATTATGAAGCAGATAAAGCTATTGTTCGTGTTGAAATCACCAAAGGCCAGCTGAAATCGGGCGAACAAATCGACATCAATAAAACATTGAATAACCAACCGGGAATTTACCGCCTCACGGCAGAAGCTACCGACGAAACCGGGGAAAAAGTGACGACTTCCAATGTGTTCACTGTGATCAACCCCAAATCGAAAAAGAATCAGCATCAGGCAACTTTCTGGGCAATCACATCCAAATGGGCGGCACAAAAAGGCGATAAAGTAGATGTTACGATTGGTTCATCGTTCAAAGATTTGATGGCGTATGTTGAAGTGGTTGACAAAAAAGGCATCGTTTCTGCGAAATGGGTAAAAGTGAGTCAACGAAAACTGATTTCCATTCCGGTTCCCGCCAATGCGAAAGACAATTTCACCATCAATGTAACGGCTAATTATAAGCATCAATTTTACCAGCAGTCATTCCAGATCAATCTACCCGATCCGAAAGCAAACCTGATCGTAAAACTGGAAACCAAACGCGATTACCTGCAACCGGGCGCTAAGGAAACATGGAGTGTTACGGTTACAGATGAAGAAAAATCAAACGTCCCGGCAGAATTATTAGTGAGCATGTACGATGCCTCATTGGATGAATTCACCAATCATTACTGGAACGCTCAATTGTCGTATCCTGAGTACTATTACATGAGCTGGAACAGTCGTTATGAAACCACTGTGCTTATGGAAAACAACCAGTGGAAGGAGTACAATCCTTATGGCTACTATGGGGATTATGGCGGCCGTTATGACCGATCCGTTATGCGTGGAGGTACTTGGAAAGATCTAGGCATGTTTGAATCCGCAGATTCCTTCAGTACCAGTCAACTTTCTCCACCGCCACCGCCAGTGGGAGGACAAGTTTTTTCGGTGAGCGCTAATACGTACTCGTTTTCTGGTGCTGATAAGAGCATAGATGCATTAACTGTCGCCAAAGACGCTGAAGGACGAAGAGAAGGTCAGGCTCCTGCCCGAATCCGTTCCAACTTCTCTGAAACCGCTTTTTTCTTTCCGCAATTGGTGGCCGAAAGTGATGGTTCTTACCGTTTCAGTTTCACCGTTCCCGATGCATTGACTCGCTGGCGTTTTATGTCGATGGCGCACTCGAAAACCTTGCAAACCGGCTACAGCGAAGAATTGTTTGTTGCCCGCAAGGAATTGATGGTGACGCCAAACGTGCCGCGTTTCTTCCGCGAAGGCGATGTGGTGGAATTTGCTGCCAAAGTGAGCAATGAAACAGATGCTTCGGTTACAACAACTACCCGTTTGCGCTTTGTTGATCCGTATACGGAAAAGGACGTAACAGATCAATTCGGCGCCATCGCTCCTATCGTTTCTTCGATCAACGGCAAATCAGGTGCTGATGTTTCATGGAAACTGACTATTCCGAAAGGAACATTGACAATGGTGGCTTACGTGATCGAAACAACTTCTTCGACATACAGCGATGCTGAAAAACGCGCGATTCCTGTGTTGAGCAGCCGTGTGTTACTTACCGAATCGAAACCGTTTACCAAAACAAGCGCAGGCGAATCTACTTTTACGCTTGACAAAGTATCAAAATTGGGTGCAGGAACTGAAAAAGTAAGTCTTCAACTGGAAATTCAAACCCAACCGTTGTGGACGACCTTGATGTCGCTTCCTTATTTGATGGAATTCCCGCACGAATGTGCCGAACAAACGTTTGCCCGTTATTTTGCAAATGTACTGGCGCAAAAAATCATCCAGGACAATCCGGAATTCCAGCACATCATTGAATCGTGGAAACAAGACGATCCGAAGGCGTTTATGGCACAGTTGGAACAGAATCCAGAGTTGAAAGCCATCATTCTGGCAGAAACACCGTGGGTAATGGACGCGCAAAACGAAACACAGCAACGTGCTCATTTGGCCATTTTATTTGATGAGAACCAATTGACTGCGGCTATTCGTCAGGCGCTTACCAAACTGGAAGAACTCAAAACGGCTGAAGGTGCCTGGGGCTGGTTTGGAAACGAAAGCAGCAACCTGTATATCACACAACACATTGTAAGCGGTTTCGGCCAGCTAAAAGAATTGGGGATTTCCGAAGATGCTTCTATCGTTAATGCCGCAATCGCGCATCTGGACACTTGGTATGAGACACAGTACAAAAAACTCACGCCTGCCGACAAAAAAATCAACGCCGGATTGTCTGATTTGACGATTCACTGGTTGACATCGCGTTCTTATTTCACCGACCGAAAATCAGAAGCGGTGACTTATTACCGTCAGTGTATGGAGAAAAACTGGAAATCGTATAACCTGCAAACGCAAGCGCTCATGGGAATTGACGCTATTCGTTCAGGGAATATGGCATTTTCAGAGAAAATCAAAAATTCCCTGATTGATCGTTCTACGAAAAAACCCGACATGGGAATGTATTGGAACGAAAATACCTACGGTTATAACTGGAATCAGGCAACGATCGAAACACAAAGTATCATCATTGAATTTTTCACGAAACTGAAAGGTTTGTCTGCTGAAATTGATCAAATGCAATTGTGGTTGTTACAAAACAAGCGTTCCAATGCATGGGAAACAACCAAATCAACTACGTATGCTTGTTATGCCTTGTTGGTAAATCGCGCTACGGTTGCCCGTCAAATCAATCAGGTGGTAAAAGCGCGTTTGGGCGACGGAACCAGCCTGGGTGTTTTGAAAAACGCATCGGGAACAGAACGTGTTTGGACTGGCTCTGAAATTACAGCTGCTAAAGCTTCGGTAACGATTGATGCTTCAACCAACCAACCAATCTTCGGGGCTATTCACATCACGTATTTGAGTGAGCAGGACATCGTTGAGAAATCATCGGGAGATATTCGTCTGGAACGTCATTTCTACCGCGAAGTTGACAACAAACTGGTTGAAGTGAAAGCCGGCGAAACGATCGAAATCGGCGCTAAACTGACTGTAAAAGTGACCGTAACAAGCAATCGCTCATTAGAATTCGTTCACATCAGAGCGCCACATGCTTATGGTTTCGAACCGGTAAATCCACTTTCGGGCTACCGCTACGGCGAAACAGGTTATTACGAAGTCAACCGCGATGCTTCGGCTGAGCTATTTGCTGATTATGTAAAAAAGGGAAGCACGACGTTCTCGTATGAGATTTTCGCTACCGGAAAAGGTGAATTGACTGTTGGTCCGGCCATCGCCGAATGTATGTACGCTCCTGAATTCAGAGCAAACAGCACCGGGTTAAAGGTGATGGTGAAATAATTGAAAAACATATGGCCCGGGATGCGTCCCGGGCCATATTTATACATTAAAACCTATGTTTGGCTCGGGATGCGTCCCGAGCCTACATGTTTTATTCATGTTTTTCCATTCCTCCCGGTTTGCAACATGCGGGTAATTTCTCCAACGCTTCCGGTTTGGCTTTTGTACCGTCAGCATCATACCCCAATTCATTGATAATGGTGCGCAATTTTTCAGGTGTTATCTTTTTGGTACTGTACTTTATGGTTACATCTTGTGTTTCCAGGTTCAGTTCGGCAAACGAAACGCCTTTGGTGAAATTCAATCCGCTTTCCAGACGTTCTTCGCACTGTCCGCACTCGGCGCTGGTGTGAATCACTATTGTTTGCGTTTTGGATGTTTTCTGGCCCCAGGTTGTTCCCACAACCATTAAAAGGGCAATTATCATTATGGTTTTCATATTTTTTCGATTATTGTGTCTTCTTCCGTTTCAATTCATACCTGAATCCTCCATAAATAACCGTGCCTAAAATCGGCGCCCAAACACGTGTAGCATCAAAAGCCGCGTTGTAAGGATCATCGCTGCTGATGATCGGGTCTTTTTGGGTGAAATTCGCTAAGTTTTCGCCACCCACATAAACGTCGAATCGCTTAAAATGGTGTGTGATTTGTGCCAACACCTGTGGCACACGGCTGCTTACCTGATGATGCAGAACGGTTCCGTCGGGTAAATGCACATCGTGCAGGCGCATACGTCCGTACAGGGAGAATGTCGCGTCAATTTCCCAGCGTTTGTTCCGCGAAGCGTAAGCTACATTGAACAATCCACGGTGCTTCGGAATCATAATCTGCTGACGGATTTCGCCATTGTATTGCCCCATTACCTGCATCCATTTATAGGCGAGTCTGATAGTAAGTACTTTCACCGGTGAAAACGAAAACTCCGATTGTAATGTATTGCTGAACGAGCTGTTGTTTTGGAAACGGAAGAAAAACGTGTCCACCGATTGCTCACGGTCGACCACCAATTGTTTTCCGAAACGCGCGTGGTAAAAATCAACCGAAAAACTGGCGCTGCGTTTGAACAACTCCAATTGCCGCACAATAGAAACGCCCGAATTCCAAACCGTTTCCTGCTGAATGTTTGCAGGAAGCACCCAGGTTTTGGAAGTTGCCAGTAAAGAACTGTTATCGATGATCACATTGGGCAATCGCCAGGCTTTACCGGTTGTGAGTCGGATATCCGTAAACTCATCGGCCGTAAATTTCAGGTGTATCCGCGGTGAAAACTGCGCACCGTAGGTTTCCTGGTAATCGTACCGTGCTCCGGCAACTGCCGTCAATCGTGTTCCTACATAACTATATTCGGCAAAAACGCCCGGTGTAATGACCGTTCTGTTTACATCAACCGTATCCAAACGCTGATTCAGCTGTTGCGCCACTCCTGACAACCCAAACTTGATTTTGTGGGTTGTTGAACCGATGATTCCATCATAAATGGCATTCACATAACCTTTGTTTTCTTCACCGGAAAAAACGCGGTTTCCGAATCGTCCTTCGATCTGGTGTGTTTTGAATTGATATACCACACCAATGCTTTGGTATTTTTTCTTTGGAAATAAAAAGCCGGTTTTCGCAAAAGCATCCAGGTGACGATTGCTGGTATTGGCTGTATAGCGATTGGCGATGGCATTCAATTGTCCACCCGCACGCTCATCTGCGTAGGCATTCACACCGAAACGCATTTCAAAGCTTTCGCCGGTATATTCCCAACGATGCAGAAGCGATAGTGTTTTATTCAAGGGCGAATCTCTGAATCCGTCGCCATTGCGGTCAATTTCCTGCTGCATTCCTGAAACATGTGCAAAGGTTCCGGTACTCCATTTTTTACCGATGAGTTGTCCGCCATGGACATTCAATTCGGCACGACCCAAAATATTTCCGTAACCGTTAACGTATAAACGCTGCATGGTCGATGGTTTTCGAAACTCGACATTGATCAATCCCGCCATCGATTCGTAACCGTTTACTACAGTTCCGGTTCCTTTGGTGATTTGAATCGATTCGACCCATGTTCCGGGAATGGTATTCAAGCCAAACGAACTTTCCAATCCATTGAGAAACGGAATGTTTTCCATTTGCATTTGGGTGTAGATACCATCCAAACCAAGTAATTGAATTTTCTTGGCTCCCGAAACGGCATCGGTGATACTGACATCAACGGTTGCATTGGTTTCAAACGATTCCGAAAGATTGCAGCAGGCCGCTTTTTTCAATTCACCTTCGCCCAATTCTTCCACATACAGGGGCTTCAAACGTGAAACATAATGTGTATTTCGTTTTGTTTCGACAACAACTTCGTCGAGCATTGCGTCGCTGTACAAGTTGATTTCGAGTCCGGTAAACCGGTCGTTTTTGGTGACTTCAATGGTATCGCTTCTGAAACCGAATGCTGTAATGATCAACGTATCGGGAAGCGCTTTCGGAAGAATCAATTCAAACCGGCCTTTTTCATCGGTCTCGGCGCCGGTTTGAGCATTTTTTAGTCTAATTTTCGCCTGGTAAATCGGTGCTTTTGAGCCGTTTTCAACACCAAATACAATTCCTTGTAACTGTGCGAAAACACAACTTTGCAGCAAGATAAACAAACAGGCTAATCCACTTTTTTTCATGAGAATTTGATTGTATGATACAACAAGATTGGTACCGGAAATTCCGATACGTTCCATGATTGTATCCTACAAACGCCAGCAGCAGTTTACGGGCAAGCGTTCACCCAGAGGTTTGGGTGGTGGTTCGGTAATCTGGCAAACAAGCACAGATTCATCGTCATAACTAATTTCCGGCGTAAACTTAAACTCAGTAAGTAGCAGATAGTCGGCTATCCAAACCGGAAATTCATAATGAGTCGACTCAAAATAATCAAACGAAAGTGACAAACGTCGGATTTCGTCTGTGCAGCAATTATCATCCGCAGATTCAACAGGAATGCTTTCCTGACAGCACGTATCTTCGACCTCAGTTTCCTCTTCACAATGATCAGACATTGTAAACAGGGTTTGAATCGTAATCTGTTCATGTGAGCATGAATGGCGGTACAAGGGAATTCCGATGCTTCCGAGAAACACCAAAAATATCAATCCTATTCCGACCAAACGATTTGCCATTGCCCCAAAGGTAAACCGAAATTGATGAGTCTACAAACCCAATTTGAAGGCAGAATTGAAATCCAATGGAAGAAATACTAAAAAACACATGTAAAGTGTTAATAATCAAACAATTCCAAGCTTCAGTTAATCGCATTAGATATTCGATGAAAACCGCAATCCAGTCGATGAATCACTGCTGTTGGATAATTGACACCCAAACATTTAGTGGAATGATAACTATAGTTGTAGATTTGAAGACTGCTAAAAATTCAGACTTTTATGAAAAGATCGCTACTGCTACTATCATCCATCCTCACCTTTTCTGTCAATGCACAAAACGTCGGCGTCAACGCTACCGGAGCAGCACCAGCTGTAAGTGCAATGCTTGATATCGCTTCGACAAATTCCGGACTTTTAATACCCCGAATGACTACTGCCCAGCGCACGGCTATTGCTGCGCCTGCAACCGGACTTTTGGTCTATGATCTGACCCTCGGCAGTTTTTACTACTACGACGGTGCACAATGGATTTGGATGTTATCCAATACTACAGGCTGGACGTTGAACGGAAATACTCCCGCGGCAGCTAATTTCATGGGTTCTACCAATGCACAAACGGTTCGTTTTTATTGTAATAATATCGAGCGTTTTCGTTTGAATCCTACTGACGGTGAGTTTGTAGCCGGAGCAACTGCTTCACCTTATGCCGGAGATTTAATGGCAGGCGTTGCTACCGCTGCATTGACTTATGCAATCAATGGCTATACCGGTGTAAACGGATCAGGCGTTTGGGGCGAAACAACAGCGGCCAGTGCTTCTGCTTTTTCTTCCGTACAAGGGGTTTATCAAGGCACAGGAGCAGGCTCGGGAGTTCTTGGAAATTTCAACGGAACCAGTACAGTAAATACCAGATCCGGAGTTTATGGTGTCTGCGGCGCTCCTGCCGTTACCAATGGTGGTGTCGGAGTATACGGTTATAATAGTACTGCGGGTACTACTTCCAACCAACATATGGGTGTTTTAGGCAACTATAACGGTGCTTCATACGGAATCGGTACTTATGGAATCGGTTTCGGGGGTGGAATCCTGACCGGTAATAATGACGTGGCAATTGTGGGCTGGAGAGCTAACAACAGCAACTATTCGGGTTATTTCAACGGAAATCATGTAATTGCCAACGGAACCAAATCGGCTTCGGTGCCTACTTCAAAAGGAAATCAGTTATTGTATGTTACGGAAGCACCTGAGGTTTGGTTCGAAGATTTGGGTGGTGGCACATTGGTAAACGGTGAAGCTACGATTCAACTGGATCCACTGTTTTTGGAAACGGTTGTAATTGATGCCGATCATCCGATGCGTGTTTTCATCCAAATGGAAGGTGAATCGCAGGAAGTATACGTAACGAAAGGCACAACGAGCTTTACGGTGAAAGAACGCAATGGCGGTAATTCAAACGCTGAATTCTCTTACCGAATTATGGCAAAACGGTTACATTTTCAGGATCACCGATTCGGAAACGACCCGGTTTGGGGTCCGGGCGATACACACAAGTATTCGCAATATGCAACACCGCCACCGGTTGATTATGACGAAAACGTGCGCTTCCAGGAAAACCAGCGTGCCAATTGGAAACAAACACCAATGCCGGAAGGATTTATCTACTACGATCAAATTCAAAAAGAAGCAAAAGAACGAGAACTGACAAAACCGGACGCTCCGAAGAATTAATCAAACAAGTAATTAAATAGTGGCATAGGCCGCAGAAAGCAGGTATGTAACGTATCTGCTTTTTTTGTGCCTTCACCGTACTTTACGTATTTTCACGGCATGGGGAGCATGAAGGAGCAGCAACAAAAGGCGATCAATACAGCATACTTCAGTATGTTCGGCAATCTCATTTTGGCGTTCACTAAAGGTGCTGTGGGCTTTTTAGGTAATTCCTTCGCACTGATTGCAGATGCAATCGAATCTACCGCCGATGTATTTTCTTCATTTCTAGTATTGATCGGTTTAAAGTATGCCAAGCGCCCACCCGACGAAAATCACCCTTATGGCCACGGGAAAGTAGAACCACTCATTACCTTTGTGGTGGTGGCTTTTCTGTGTACTTCGGCCACTTTTATTGCAATTGAAAGCATCCACAAAATACTTACACCACACAAAATACCGCAGGCTTACACACTTTGGTTTCTGGCGGCTATTATTGTTATCAAAGAACTTTCCTTCCGTTTCGTCTCTAAAAAAAGCGAAGAAACCGGAAGTAGTTCCCTCAAAGCAGATGCCTGGCATCATCGAAGCGACGCCATTACTTCGCTCTGCGCATTTGTGGGTATTTCCATAGCGCTATGGCTGGGAAACGAATACGCGGCTGCAGATGATTGGGCAGCACTACTGTCATCCGGATTCATTTACTTCAATGCCTTCCTGATCTTCCGCCCTGCTTTGGGTGAAATTATGGATGAGCACCGCCACCATGCTTTTGTGGATGATATTCGTGCTTTTTCCAAAGAAGTTCCCAATGTGGTGCGTACCGAAAAATGCCTGGTCAGAAAATCGGGAATGCGCTACTGGGTCGATATTCACGTACACGTAGACGGCAGTTTAACCGTTGATGAAGGCCACACGATCGCACATGCGCTTAAATCACACCTGATGGAAAAATTGCCGGTGATTGAAGATGTATTGGTGCATATAGAACCGGCTTAAGAATTCTAAATTGAAAATGTAAAATTGAAAAGGAAGCGTACACTTCAATTTCTTTTCAATTTTAAACTTTACATTTTCAATTAATTCATCATTCAAACGTACCTTTGCAGTACAAAAATTCAAACAGCTATGTCGCAAATTCCAATTACCGTATATGTCGAAATGACCCCGAACCCGAACACAATGAAATTCGTGGCCAATAAATACTTATTGATTTCGGGTGATTCAGTAGAGTTTACCAGTCAGGCAGAAGCAAAAGGTTATTCCCCGATTGCCGAAGAATTATTCAACTTTCCGTTTGTAAAAGGGGTGTTTTTAGCCGCCAACTTTATTACCATTGCCAAAAACGACAGCATTTCATGGGATTTTGTGACCATGGAATTGCGTGAGTTTATCAAAGACTGGCTCGCAGAAGGAAAAGATGTGTTGGTGATGATGCCTCCTCCAAAAGCTCCTGCAGTTTCAACCGACGAATCAAAACCCACAAAAACTTACGAACCTTCCGAGTACGACGACGCGATTCGCAGCTTGTTGGATGAATATGTACGCCCGGCAGTAGAAAACGATGGCGGTGCCATTGATTTTGTAGGATTTGACGAAGGAATCGTTACTGTGGCCCTGCGCGGATCTTGCTCGGGCTGTCCGTCGAGTACCGCAACGCTGAAAGGCGGAATCGAAAACTTATTGAAATCACATTTACCAGAAGTAAAAGAAGTAGTAGCGGAATCGCTCTAGGCTTTTTAGATATCATTGGATCGCCCGGTTCGCTTGAAAAAAGCAGATCGGGCGATTTTTTTTCAATCCGTTTTATGGAATTGTTACCACATGGTTATCTATAAGGAAATCTTAATTCTAAATACCATGAGACAATTACTTCTTTTAGGCATGCTTTTCATCGGAACAGCAACCTTCGCACAAAATACCTACGGCGACATCATCGGAACATTGGTTGATAAAAAAAACGTGCCAATCTGGGGAGCTGCGGCCACCACTTTTTACGGTGAATCGATGTACCGCGCCCAAACCGATATCGACGGACGTTTTCGTATCTCAGCTGTTCCTGCAGGAACTTATCAGGTGTTCTTCGTTTATGAAGGTGATACCATTTATGCTCCTACTAAGGTCGATGTTGCTCCTGACAGTTATGGAACACTTAGCACAGTGACTTTCGCTCCAATAAATGATTTGGCCCAAAACAATGATTCCGTTAAAGAATTAGACGATATTGTAATTATAGAACGTATCAAACTCACTATCGGTGAAGCGCCTATGACCAAATTGACCCAAAAGGAAATTAAATACAGTCCGGTAAAAAATGACATGAAAGCGTTGGTTGCAGGTATGAATTCTGATGTACGTCAAACAGACGACGGTTCACTGGTCTTCCGCGGAGCACGAAAAGGCGATTTGATTTACTACGTTGACGGTGTAAAAATGAACGAAGTATTCAACTTGCCAAGTTCGGCTTTGGGATATGTAATGGTATACTCCGGAGCAATTCCTGCCAAATACGGCGATACCAACGGTGGTGTGATCGTGGTTGAAACCAGAAGTTATTTTGACTTGCTGCGCGAATACAACAGCCGTATGTCACTGGGTGAATAATCATTAATATCAAACCATCTATCTTAAAACACGAAGGGCCGATTCTAGAATCGGCCCTTCGTGTTTTATAGATTATTTCGGAAAAAACTTCGGACTCGCCTCTTCCATCGGAATGAGGTATTTCTTCAGATTTTGTTCGTCGTCTTTATTCAGGATCATTAGCATGTTATCCGACTCAACCACAATGTGATTGTCGAGACCTTCAATCAACGCCAGTTTATCATTCGGTAAATTCACAATGCAATTGGTCGAATTGATCATGTGTACATTGTCGCCAATCACCGCATTGCCATTGTAATCTTTTTCGAGGTGAGTATACAAACTTCCCCACGTGCCCAAATCAGACCAATCGAAGGTTGCCAGCACCACATCTACATTCTTGGCGTTTTCCATCACCGCAAAATCGATGGAAATATCTTCGCAGGCCGCAAAACAATGATTCACATATGCCTGCTCTTCGGCGGTGTTGTATTTATGCGATTCGGCGGTAAACAATTCATGCAGTTCAGGCTTGAATTTCTCCAATGCATGCAGAATAGTTGCCGAACGCCAAACGAAAATGCCCGAATTCCAATAGTAATTTCCTGCCTTCACGAAAATTTCGGCCAACTCGCGATTGGGTTTTTCGGTAAAATGTTTCACATCCTTCACCTGACCCGGCAAAATATCACCGTCCTCTACAAACTCGATGTAGCCGTAACCTGTATCAGGTCGTGTCGGTTTGATGCCCAACGTTACCAATCGCTCATTTCTATTGGCCGTTTCAAGCGCAATGCGAATGACATCGATGAATTTCTCTTCCTTCAGGATCAAATGGTCAGAAGGCGCTACAATAAGTGTCGCGTTCGGATTGATTGCATGAATTTTCGCCGCCGCATAAGTAATACACGGAGCTGTATTCTTGCGTTCCGGTTCTGTAAGGATCTGGTCGTACGACAATTCGGGCAACTGCTCCTTTACGATGTCTTTATAGATCGCGTTCGTAACAATGTAAATATTTTCAGCCGGAGCAATGTTCAGCAAACGCTCAAAGGTCATTCGCAGCAACGATTTACCGATTCCCAGAACATCCAGGAATTGTTTTGGTCGTTGAACGGTTGACATGGGCCAGAACCGGCTTCCGATTCCACCGGCCATGATAACACAATAATTATCTTTCATGTAGTTATTATTCTATGTGATGTACGGTTGCAAGCGCATGAATGAGAAAATTTCGCCGTGAAGAAATCTCTTCACACATAAAGCGGGTACGGCGTAAATCCCCTTTTCTAAAGTGCCTTCCTTGCAACGCAAAAGTAGCATTTTTCGGTAATTCTTCTAACGTAAGCGCATCATTCAACTGTGTGTCGAATTGGCGCAAAACGCGTGACAATTGGGTATCGGAACATGACGACGCTTTGGTGTTGGCCAAACTGCGCATCAGGGCATTTTCAATCTCTTTGGGCAGCAATCCCGAAGAAATAGCCGGCCAAAGCATAGTGCGATACGTTTGTTTCCATTCTTCTCCGTGCGGCTTTACACGGTTTCCATAAAGAAGAAAGGTTTCCAAATGCGCGAATTCATGTAAGGTGGTGATCAAAAAACTATACGGATTCAGATTGCCGTTTACCGAAATCCGATGGTGTTTTTCGGTTCCCATTGGCGGACGGTAATCGCCCAGCTTAGTGTTACGTGGCGCCTTGATTGAGAAACGAACAGGATATTTCAACAGCAAACCTGCAACCATGGCCTCAAATCCTTGCGGAAGGTATGGACGCAGTTGTTTTTCCAACCGTTGTTGTTTCTCCTCATTCATTGAACACGAAAATACGGTATTGACGATTCATTTCAGCTGTTTTTCCGGAAAATAGTTATGAGTGGCGAAGAGTTGAAAATTTGGCGGAAAATGATCGACTAATTCAGGAATTTGATTGAACAAGAAATCAGTTTATCAAACGTTCAGCGATCTACAAAAACCTCTGAAAACCTTTGTTTACGGACTTCTTTGATAATTCTAAAATTTGCAAATTTACCAAATGGCAAATTTGCAAATTTTAGAATTTCACACTTTTCTCGCCAAAATTTCACCTGTTTCTATCACAATGCTTTCATTCAACCAAAAAACATTCATTTTTCAAAACGGATATTTCCATTAACTTTATCGTCACAATGGGCGTCATTCGCAATATCGGTAAGTATATGAACATGCTTTGGGTGGTTTTTTCACTACCTGATAAGTGGCGTATTTTCCGCACCCGTCTGTTTGAAGAAATCGAACTTATCGGGATCAAATCCATTCCGATCGTAGCATTGATGTCGGCATTCATGGGTGGTGTAATTGCCATGCAAACGGCTTCCAATATGAGTAATCCGTTGTTGCCAACCTACACCGTTGGTTACATTACCCAATCGAGTACAATTCTGGAATTTTCACCTACAATCATCTCATTGATCCTGGCTGGGAAAATCGGGTCAAATGTGGCTTCCGAAATAGGAACGATGCGCGTTACCGAGCAAATTGATGCGCTGGAAATTATGGGCGTCAATTCACTTTCCTTCCTGGTTTTGCCCAAAACCATCGCCGCGATTTTATTCTTCCCCGTTCTGGTTATTTTTTCAATCGGTTTGAGTTTGATCGGAGGCTGGCTTTCGGTAGTGATTTCAGGTTTGCTTTCCAGTGAAGATTATATTTTGGGAATCCGGTCGTTTTTCCTTGTTGGTAACGTTGTGTACGCCTTGACCAAAACAGTTGTATTCGGCTTTCTGATTGTTACTGTTTCATCGTTTTACGGCTATTACACAAAAGGCGGCGCTTTAGACGTCGGGCGTTCATCCACCCAAGCGGTTGTGAGCTCCAGTATAGCCATTCTGATTGCCAATTTCCTGCTCACCCAAATGATCTTGCTCTGATGATTGAAGTAAAGCACGTCAATAAGTCATTCGGGGAGAATCAGGTACTAAAGGATATCTCTACTACTTTCGAGAAAGGAAAGGTGAATCTCATTATCGGTCAATCCGGACAGGGGAAATCGGTTCTTGCCAAATGCGTAGTCGGATTGCACGAAGTTGATTCAGGCGAAATCCTCTACGATGGTCGGGATTTTTGCCAGATGAACCGTTTGGAACGGAAGGAAATCCGAAAGGAAATCGGGATGTTGTTCCAGGGATCGGCCTTATTTGACTCACTTACCGTGGAAGAAAACGTGATGTTCCCGCTTTCAATGTTCACCAAAATGAGCAAAAAGGAAATGCAGGAACGAGCAGATTTTTGCCTGGAACGTGTTAACCTTGAAGGAAAAAATAAACTCTTCCCTTCAGAATGCAGTGGTGGGATGCAGAAACGAATTGCCATAGCCAGAGCCATTTCCATGAAACCGCGTTACTTGTTTTGCGATGAACCCAATTCGGGGCTTGATCCGAAAACATCGATCGTGATTGATGGATTGATCAAGGAAATCACCTACGAATACGACATTACCACTGTTGTGATTACGCATGATATGAACTCGGTGATCGAAATCGGTGACAATGTGGTTTTCATCAACGAAGGTCAAAACTGGTGGCAGGGAACCAAAAAATCGATTATCACCACCGATAACGAAGCCATTATCGACTTTGTATACGCTTCAGAATTCATGAAGGAAATCAAAGAACAGATGCAGCGCTGATTCACTGCCACATCTGTTTTCTCTCTTTTTAATCCTCTTTTACAAACCGAAATCTGGATGGAATTTCTCCTTCACGGAATTCAATTACTTCGTAAAAACCCGCTGCCAACAACCGAATATCCAGGATCAATCCATCGGTTGAAGAATACATGGGCACTTCCAATTTTTCGCCTGTTAAGGCAAAAACCTGTACAACTGATTTTTCCGTAACAGCAGAAAGTGTTACCCATTCTTTCGACGGATTCGGATATAGCAGAACCGATACAGCTTCAACCGGGGTTAAGCCGACAATATCCGTCACCGAAAAAGCGGAGGTATACGATTGTGATTCGCCGATAACGCACGAATCTTCATAGACCGAAGTGGACGCCACAAACTGAAGCACATAATCTCCTGCTGTAACCTGTCCGATATCAACGGTATCATAAATATCAGTGATAACCGTCAGAAATCCCGAATAATAACAGGCTTCCACAACAAGAGTGTCATTTTCCCAGTAAAACTGATGACTGATAAACGCTCCGTTGTTCGGCGTGGTAACATGAGTCGCAATCCGGATCGCGTCGGAACTATTCGGATTTTGAGGAAGTACTTCCACAGAAGTAATATATGGACAGCATTGTGACAACAACCAGGTATTCATCCCGAGGAATATCACTAACAATTGTAAACCTATTTTATTCATAACTTTCTTTTCTTAAACTGATGAAAAAATGAGCGGAAGCGTTGCATCGTCTCGCATCCGAAAGCACGGATGATAAGCAAAAAAATAATTCAGGCATTCGTGGGAAACAAAATGTGTTTCAGTCAAAGGCTGAGCCACAAACTCTCTACATCTGCTGAAGAAAGAGCTATCTTTGTTCAACATGAAAAACATCGCAGCCATTCTTATCGGATTAATCGCAGGAGTTTTTGTCATCGCTCTTGTTCAATATATGGGTAATGTCATGTTCCCGGGCGATTTACCAGAGCCTGAAAAACGCGCCGAATGGCCTGAATTCATGAAGCAACTTCCATTTATGGGAAAACTCTTCATCGTCATTTCGTACGGATTGGCGGGCTTTACAGCCGGAACAATTGCTACGTTTATTCAGGGAAGAACCGATTTCAAACCGACGCTTATCATCTGCTGTACAATACAACTCTTCATCTGGATGAGTATGATCAGTATTCCTCAACCTCTTTGGATGTGTATTGGCGGTACCATCACCATTATTCCTTGTGGGTATTGGGCGTTTAGAAAATTTCGGATAAAGAAGGAAGAACAACAGACAAATCCCTGATATTCTATCTTAAACACTGATTGAATAATCATTCAGCGCCCCATTATGAAAAATAACCGCCATTCATAACACATCTAACCCCTATTTTTACCGAAAAACATCCCACTATGGCAAAATTTAATCCCGCCGTAAGCACGTACATTGCCAATTCGGCTGAATTTGCGCAACCGATACTGATCGAATTGCGCGCCATAATCCACAATTTCTGTCCCGAAGTAGTCGAAACCATCAAATGGAGTTTCCCCGTTTTTGTTTATAAGGATACCATTTTATGCAATATGGCCTCGTTCAAAGAACACTGTTCCTTTGGATTTTGGCTGGGAAGTCTCATGAAAGACCCGCATGGAATTTTTCTGCGCACCGAACAAGGCGGAATGGGTGATTTGGGGAAATTGAAATCATTGACAGATCTCCCCGATCCGGCCAAGCTTGGCGCTTCTGTTTTGGAAGCCATGCAACTCATCGAGGGCGGAGCAAAACTTCCGAAAAAGACAAAAAAGGACCAGAAAGAACTCAGCATTCCAAATGAACTGACCCGAGCGCTGGCCGAGCACGCAGCTGCGAAAACGGTCTTTGACAACTTCAGTTATTCGCACCAACGCGAGTATGTGGAATGGTTAAACGAAGCAAAAACGGAAGCAACACTCAACAAACGACTCGAAGCAACGATCGCCAATCTGCTCGAAGGGAAATCGAAAGAGTGGAAATACAAGAAATAGTTGACGTAATTTATTTCTTTTTCAGGCTTTTACCCAAGGTTTTCGGCATAAAAATTGTATACTATTTATAGAGAAAACATTCGACTATGAAACAACGATACACCATTTTCGCCTTCGGCGTGATCCTTTTTACCTTCGTTCCCTTTTTATCTGTTGCACAGCGTGCGCAGATCGGAACGTATTTCACGTGCGACATTCCCAACAAGAGTGTAATGCCCAAAATGAGCACCAATGCCGGTTTGGGATTGCAATTTGCTTACAAACCCGTACAGCGCATTCCAATGATGCTGGAATTCAAAGCAAGCGTTGGTATGTATTCCAACCGGACGTTACAACAAACATACTACTTTGATTCGCTGAACAAAACTACAACAGATGTGACCTACTCCAGTTCCATGAACCGTATGTCAATCGGGACCAAATTTTACCTGGTAAACGAATACCGGACAGTTCGTCCTTACATCACACCACAAGTGGGAATGGCCTTTATGCGTTCGAAGATCGTGATTGCCGATCCACAGGATGAAGACGATTGCAAAGCACTTGAGCGTAAAACCACACAGCGTTATTCCGGGTTCACTTACGGCGGAGAAGTAGGAGTTGACGTATCGATGAATCAGCTCTTCAAGTTAAATACCGATGACAACAAGCACCGTTTATATGCTTCCGTGACTTTCATGAACAGCTTCAACCGTTTTGAATATGTGAATGTGAAACACATGCAAGACCATGATCATGCTGCAATGAATGGTGGATCGGGAGGAACTGCAACCGGAGACGATGGTCGTGATATCAACGGAAACTTCATCAATGTGTCTACCAACAGCATTCACGAACACAAAATAGCCGAGTTGTACAATACCAACCTCCAGTTTTGGGGCTTCAATATCGGGTACACGTTTAATTTCTAGAAAAAAAATATTTTTACAAAAGCCCCGTTTCTCAAAGGATTCGGGGTTTTTTATTGCCAATTTTGTACCTGATTTACTAATTTTTCACCTAAAACTGTTACCACCTTGTGTTGTAGTAAGAAAGAGGTAACCAATTTACAGACTGTTTGATGAGCAAAGAGCAAACCAATGCTATTCCAACCGATAATGATTTCCTGACGGAAGTCTACAATCGCTACGGAAAAAAGCTGTACGCCTATGCTTTGAAAACCTGGAAAATAAGTGAAGACGATGCGTGGAATCTGATCTACAAAACACTGTACAAAGTCATTGAAACGCACCGGAATTACACATTCGAAACAGAAGATAAATTTGCGTCGTTTGTGTTTAAAATCTTCATCAACTATTTGAGAAACGATTACCGAGACAAGAAAAAAACAACGCTTGATGTTGCGCCAACCGACGTCAGTGAAATACAGGTCAGGGCCGAAGAACATCCGTCACAGGAAGAACTCCCCGATCGAAAGATCAGGGTGCTCAGAGAAGTCCTCGACGGTTTGGAAGATTGGCAACGAATTTTAGTGCTCATGAGAAGTGACGGTGCTGCTTACTCCGAAATAGCAAAGTATGTAGACAAACCCGAACAACAGCTGAAAGTATACTACCAGCGAATTAAAGAAGTAATAACCAAAAAATTAAACGATCATGCTTGATTCCACTTTATCAGACAGTCAGCTGCGTGACATGCTCAAACAGGTCGTTTTAACAGGTGACGACAACGATAAGCTAACAAAAACACTTTTAGACATGGAACAAAAATTTGTATTCGCCACAACAGCTGCCATCGCCATTCCGGCCGCACAGGAAGCAGCTCTTTTAACGAAACTAAGTGGCGGAGCTGTTTATAAAACAGCTGCCAAACTGGGACTAAAATGGCTTTTCGGCGGAATCGGAGGTGTATGCGTTACCGCCACTTCGATCTTCGTTTATCAAAGTCAGCAATCTCCTGAACCTCAACAACAGAAACCCGTAGTAACATATACCAAACAACATCCTGACACTTCGAACTTTTTCGTAGCTAGTAAAACCGACAGTGTAGGACCCGCCCCAACAATTTCTACACCAAGAGAAGTAACAGAGCAACCGTATGAATTGTTACCACTTTCTCCTGTTATACCAATCGTCAGCACACCTTTGGAACGACAGGAGACAGTGGTTGTGGGTAGACCCATTTCGAGAAAATCAATCACCAATCTTGTTTTTATCGCACCGGAATATGTGTACATGATCAATGCAAACACAGCAAAAAATCGCTCAATTGCTACTATAAATGATTTCCAATTTGTGACTCCGGAAAACCTGCAGGACGAATACGGAGAGTTAGGTGAATTAGGAGAACTTGCTGAATTAAGCGAACTGGGCGAATTAGGGCCATTATCTGAATTGATGCCTTTTTCATGGTATGACAGTTCCGATTCGGAAGACAGCATCACGCCACCACAATCATTCGACGGTGTAAAGACATTGGAGATCAACGTGGATTTCGGCAATATTATCATTACCCGGGCACCCGGAAAACAGGTCATCGTTGATCAGCCGGAAGGAGTCATTGCAACCGAACAACGTCAATCAACCCTGTCGGTTTATATGAAACCTATAGAGGGTAAAGAAAAGAAACGTTGCACGAACATTCCTTCTTTTGACCTGAATGTAGCTGTACCGGCGGGAACCAATCTGGTCATCGTTACTTCAAGCGGTTCGGTCGACATACACGATCTGGAAGGGAAAAGTTGTGAAGTCACCAATAATTTCGGTGACATAACACTCAATAATTGCACGGCAGAAATCAAAGCTACGGCTTCGAGCGGTTACGTTTCCATGACAAATATTACCGGAAAAACCGATGTGCATTCCTACTTCGGCGATGTGAACTTAACTCACATTACAGGAGTCACTGACACCCACATTTCATCCGGAAGTTTCACTGCCAGCGATCTGAAAGGCGACCTCACAATTCAGTCTGATTTCGGAGATGTTTCGGTTTCGAATGTCCATGGAAATACAACCATCAACAGCAGTTCCGGATCTGTAGCTCTGGATAGCTTAAATGGAAAAGACCTCATCCTCAATAGCAATTTTGGCGATCTTACGCTCAGAGACATCACTGCGACAAGTTCCATCGTTTCCAATTCCGGTAACATTGAAATCGATCGGCTTAACGGAAATCTTGTATTGAATACGCAATTCGGCGAAGTAAACATCGATGATCTGACTGGAAACCTTCAGTTATCGGGCAATTCCGGCGATATTCACCTCAAAGACCTCGTCGGTGATGTGGTGGTCGATTCACAATTCGGCAACGTCTCACTAAAAGACACCAAGGGTAATGTAGTTGTACAAGCCAACTCAGGTGACATCAATGGTAGACACGTAGAGGTAACTAATAGTCTCACCGTAGCCGTTGATTTCGGTAATAGTGATATCGAATTGGTCAACAATGCCAACGATCTTCGGTTTGATGTAGAGGCTTCAATGGGTAGAGCGAGTATCAATAAAGGGAATATTAAACTGGAAGAAGAAGACGGGCACATCATCACCGAAAAAGGAACTATTTCCATTAAGGGAACGGCCCAATCGGGTGATATTTCATTCGAATAATAATGAACCATTTCAAGGAACACTACGTTAGTAAAATTACGTTCCTTGGTAAACGACTAGCATAAGTAGCAGGTATCCATAAAGGCAACTTGAAATTGACACAGTGAGAATGTAGCATGGGATTCATTGGAAAGGCATTATTTTTGGAGAGTTGCCTTCCTGTGAGCGTTCATTCGACTAAGTAAATTTAAAGACACTTGTTGCCTTTATCCTAATAGGATACTTTGCGCACAATCGGGCTGCCTTCGGGTGGCCCGTTTGTTTTAAAAGAAGATTACGAATTGGCAGCAACTGCCTGCTCAATGTCTGTTAGTTTATTGGAAAGTTCTGCCAGTCTTGCTTCGATATTAGCCAGGTTCTCATTCATACTTTCCAAATACGGAATGAAAGCAGTGGTGATACCATCAAAGTTGGTGGTCATACCCGAAAGGTTGGAAGCAATGATGTATTGCACAAAAAGACTCATGGAAAAAGGGTCGTTTTTGGTTGGTTGGATAGCGGTTTGTGCTTTGAAAGCAGTCATTAACTCTGTGAATTCAGCAGCGTTCATAGTGATTTTTTTAAAGGTTATTATTTCGCCAAAGAACAGTACAGAATGAAATAGCTCTTAGGCGATGACAATTTAAGAATAATACCGAAATTCCCAGCGCATTCGAAATAAAAAAACCTCCAACACCGAAGCATTGGAGGTTTTCAAAAAAGTGTTCCGAGATTATTTCGCTGCGGCGTATTTCTTCGCTACGGCATCCCAGTTGATGACATTAAAGAATGCATTCATATAGTCAGGACGACGGTTTTGATAATGCAGGTAATATGCATGCTCCCAAACGTCCATGGCTAAAATCGGTGTTCCGCTGCAGCCTTCGCCCATCAACGGGTTATCCTGATTTGCTGTTGAGCAAACAACCAGTTTACCGTTTTCAACGCACAACCATGCCCAGCCTGAACCGAAACGTGTTGCTCCTGCTTTTGTAAAAGCTTCTTTGAACGCTTCAAATGTTCCGAAAGCATCGTTGATTGCCTGTGCCAGTTCACCTGTTGGTGTTCCACCTGCATTCGGCGCCATTACTTCCCAGAAAAGGTTGTGATTCCAGAAACCACCACCGTTGTTGCGAACAGCCGGTTTATCTTTGCAATTCTTCAGAATTTCTTCGATGGTTTTACCTTCCAGATCCGTTCCTGCAATAGCAGCGTTGAGGTTGGTAATATAAGCCTGATGATGCTTGGAGTGATGAATCTCCATGGTACGCGCGTCAATATGCGGTTCTAAAGCGTCATACGCGTATGCTAATGTTGGTAATTCGAATGACATAATTTATCGTGTTTTGTTGTCTAACAAAAATAGCAACAAAATCTGTTGGATGAGTCGTTTTTCGCTTATAGTTGCGTGCAGCTTCCGCCAATAACTTTCCAACAATCGCCATCGCGCTGCCAGAAACGGATGTATTTAAAACTTCCTTCAATGGGGTTTCCCAGCATCATTCCTTTGGTGTGGTAAAGGATTACTACGATCGCCGTGTTGTTGATCAGCTGCACATGTTCTACTTCCGGTTTGATCGATTCCACCACCATTTCACCTTTTCGGTGCGAAGCCAGATCCAATTCTTTTGTGATAGTTTGGCTATTGGGAGCAATGAATAGTAAATCATCATGCAAGAGCTGGTCAAGCGTTTCCACGTCACTTGTTTTGATGGCTTCCAGGAGTTGCTGTTCGAGTTGAAGGATCTGTTCCATAGTTAGAAGTAAGGAAATTACAAGCCAAGTTTCTTCTTATACTTCAAATACAATTCCGTTTGGAAATTGGTTGTGCTTACCACAATACCATCCATTAAAATCAGGGTGACATTATTGGTACGCATATCCAGCGCGTTGCCGGATGAAGCAAAAAGTGTTGCCTGTTTTCCTTCTTCGATGGAACCGTACTGTTTATCAATTCCCAGAATTTCGCAAGCGCTTAAACTCACACATCTCACGGCTTCTTCTTCTGTAAGTCCATAGGACATGGCCGTTCCCGCTAAAAAAGGAAGATTACGGGCATTCATGGCCTCCATGTCGCCTTCGTTCTGCAAACAAAACTGTACGCCACCTGCTTGTAGCAATGCCGGTAAACGGTATGGAAGATCAACCGCATCATCCTCGTGCGCAGGTAGTGCATGTAAACGTGGCAACATCACCGGAATCTTGGCCAGTTTCAGGCGCTCGGTGATCATGTAACTGTCATAACCGCCCACAATCACCGGGTAGTCGATCTCATACGTTTTTGCAAAGTCGATGATATCCAGCAATTGCTGCATTTCGTCGGCGTGCACGTACAAGCGTTTATTTCCCTGGATGCAACCGCGCAAGGCTTCGTAGCGCAAATCGGTTACCGTAATGTCACTGGCGTAATAGGCTTTTGCAGCGTCAAAAAACGCTTGCAATTCGCGTTTGCGTTCGCCGTATTTTTCGTGTGTTTTTAATCCTTCGGTTCCGCGGCCAAGACTCGAAGGCCAGTTGATATGAATACCGTCATCGGCAGAAATAACGCCGTCTTCCCAGTTCCAACAAGCTGTGTGCAATACCGAAGAACTTCCGGTAATAACGCCACCGCGTGGAGTACTTTGCGTAATCAGCACGCCATTGGTGCGAACAGTTGCCAACACGTCGGATTCGCAATTGTAGGCAATCAGTGAGCGCACATGCGGATTGTAAATTCCCACTTCGTTGAAGTCGATGGTAGCACGCACGGCATCAATTTCCGTGAGCCCAAGTGTGGAAGTCGGCGCCACAAAACCCGGGTACAAATGCTGTCCGTCGAGGTCGATAATCGTATCCCAATCATCGCGGTTGTATGAATAAGCCAATGCATTTCGAAGCAAAGTGATTTTTCCGTTTTCGATTCCCACCAATCCTTTTTCAAACACCTGACCTGTGCCGGTGTGAACCGTGGCGTTCTCCAACAGTATTTTTTGCGGTTGTGCACTGACAAGTCCTGTCAGCAACACGATAGCTATTAATAGAATGCTTTTCATGCTGGTTTAATGTTCGTTATGACCTTCGGATTGTTCTTCGCCGATGGTATTGCAATGGTATTGACCGCGACGCTTTTTCACGAAAGGCTTTGTTGCCTCTCCTTTTTTGCTTGCTTCCTGCATTTTGGCTGCAATGCGGGCGCGTTCAGCTTCCATTTCTTTTTGTTGAGTGAAATCGGCTTCACTATCAAACAGCACTTCACCGTCAACAATCGTGTACAACACTTTCGATTCGATGCTTAGCGGATTGGTTGTCCAGAGTACCAAATCGGCATCTTTTCCAACGGCGATACTTCCCATTTGCTGATCGAGGTGCAGTAATTTCGCCGGATTTAATGTCACCATTTTCCAGGCTTCTTCTTCCGTAGCGCCACCGTATTTCACCACTTTTGCCGCTTCCTGGTTCAGGCGTCGCCCCATTTCGGCATCATCCGAATTAATGGCCACAACAACGCCCATTTTGTTCAGCAGTGAAGCATTGTAGGGAATGGCATCTTTTACTTCGAATTTATACGCCCACCAATCGGCAAACGTAGAAGCTCCGGCGCCATGCGCTTTCATTTTGTCAGCCACTTTGTAGCCCTCCAAAATATGTGTGAATGTGTTGACATTAAATTTAAATGAATCGGCAACGTGCATGAGCATATTGATCTCTGATTGCACGTAGCTGTGACAGGTAATGCGGCGTTTTCCACTGACAACTTCATACAACGCATCCAATTCCAGATCACGGGCCGGTGGCAATAATCCTGCCTTCTCACGTTTTTTGTCACTCATTGCATCAAATTCTTCGTGCGCTTTATGGTAGGCGATCGCTCTGGAGAAACCGTCGATATACACCTGCTCCACTCCCATTCGGGTTTGTGGAAAACGAACGGTATTAAAATCGCCCCAATTGGCTTGTTTCACGTTTTCACCCAAGGCGAATTTGATAAATGGCGTTGCGTTCGGAATCAGGAAATCGTTGGGAAGATGTCCCCACTTCAGTTTCACAAGTGCCGATTGACCACCTACCGGATTGGCAGAACCGTGCAGCAATTGAGCAGCCGTTACACCACCACTCAACTGACGGTAAATATTGATATCGTCGGCATCGATTACATCTCCGAGACGAACTTCCGCAGAAATTGCCTGGCCGCCTTCGTTGACACCTTTACTTAATGCAATGTGCGAATGTTCGTCAATAATTCCCGAGGTAAGATGTTTGCCTTGCGCATCAATCACTTTCGCTCCGTTTGGAATTGCATACGTGCTGCTTCCGGCATAAATGGCTTTGATTTTTCCGTTTTCTACCACAACTGTTCCATTGGAAACAATTCCCTGACTTTCATTGGTCCAGAGCGTTGCATTTTGAATCACGATGGTTTGCTGCTTCGGAATGGAATCGAACCCAAATGCGTTATTCGGATAAAACGGTTTGCCCATTTTTGCGGTGTCGAGCGTCCATGCTTTTTTCAGAACGTCTTTTTCATCATTGGTTTTGTTGCGAATGGCGCTCCATTTGATCCAGCTACCAGCAGGATTGGTACCGTCACCTTCAAAAATCCAAACACGGGTATTCACAATTCCTTTCAGACTAAAAGGTTGTGTTAATGATTTTTCATTCAGCAAGAAGTGAATCACAATATCGTTTTCGCTGTACAGAATCGTCGCGTCGGCAACAAGTGTATCCGGTTTTGAAACGCCGGTCAATGAATCCCTGATGGTGCGTGGCAAACTTACTTTTGCTTCCGGTTTTTGTACCGAACCTTTGATTTCCATCCAATACTTCGTGCCATCGATATTCATACTATACGTTCCGCGAATATCCGCCGAAGCCGTTTCCACTTTCACAGTTCGCTCGCCTTTTGTCCAGGTTTCAAGCAACTTCGCTTCGTATAAAAACGGATTTTCATCAAATACATTAAAGCAAGCCCATTTTCCGGTTTCCAGTGTTCCTAATTCCTGTTCCACACCGATAAGCGTAGCCGGAGTTACGGTTAGTGAACGCAAGGCATCTTCAACCGTCCAACCTTTTGAAAACGCTTTGTGCATGTTTTTCCAGAAATCGGCCGCTTGTTTGATCCCAAATCCGGTAACGGCAAACTTTGCCTTTTGCTGCATCAATCGCGCTGGATTGGTCGGTGCCAATTCCCAATGCTTCAAATCCGCTATTGGAATCTGACGACTCAGATACGGATCTTTTAAATCGTATCCTTCGGGGAAATTGAGCGGAATGAGCACTGTATGCGGAATCGTATCCCAAATGTTGGCCAACTCATATTCCTTACCTGTTCCAACGATTGTAAACGTACGTTTGAATTCCTGTGCTATTTTGTGAACGCGCAGCAGCTCGTATTTATCATTCGTATAAAAAACAGAAGGCATTTTGAGTTGATTCGTCAATGCTTCCAGTGAGTAATTGGCTGTTTTACCATATTGTGCGTGCCATTCAGCATCGTAAAAAGACTGTCTTAGCAAGGCAATGCTTCCCATTTCAGAACTCGGGTACGTTTGTCGGGAAGCGCCCGGCTGAAAGGAATAAAAGGAAGCAACTTTCGGTTTCAACACACTTTCTTTCGGTGAAAGTTTTCCAAGCGTTACCAATGTTCCGGTTCCGCGGGCAATGCCATCGCGCTGGTGCACAACTGCTGCTCCGAATCCCATTTTGTGCAATTCGTCAATCGCTGCTTCATCGGTACTATAAAGTTCAGTTGCATCAATTTCCGGATGAATGGCTTCGTTCCAGTAATACGGGCCTTCTTTGGCGGTTTCCAATTGCGGGTACGGGCCCGAAGTGCGTGATTTTGCTTCGGGAATTCCCAACGAAGAATACAATTCGATAAATGCCGGAACGATTGTTTTTCCGGAGCAATCAACCTCAATGGCATCCTGCGGAATGATAATAAGCGCACCTGCGTCCACTATTTTCCCGTCTCTGACCAACAAGGTTCCTTTTTCGATTGTTTTGGTAGGCGAAACTAGGATTGTGGCGTTTTTCAACGCATAACACTTTCCTTTGGATGGTGCTACTCCATTTGTTGGGATCGGAGGTTGTGACCAAACCGCTAATGGAAGGATTAAAATAAGCAGAATGCGAAGCAAATACATGTTTGTCAGCTTTATTTGAGGGGCGTAAAATAGTGATTCCATGTGAAAATGATTATTCCATTCCGACAAACGGCCTGTTTTTTTCGGTAGTTTTGTTCCAAACATAGATTTATGGAAGCATTATTACATACACATTCGGGACTTAGATGGGTGGTTTTGATTTTATTACTGGTTGCAATCGGTCGTGCTTTTGCACGTAAGAACAGCGGTTTGTATGAGAAATCAGACAAAATGATCAACCTGTTCACCATGGTGAGTTTGCATACGCAATTGTTGCTGGGATTGATCCTGTATTTCACCAGTCCGAAAGTGGTTTTTGTAGAAGGCTGGATGAAAGTGAGTCAGGCGCGTTTTTACGGTATGGAACACATTGCGGTAATGGTGATTGCCATTGCATTGGTGACGATCGGAAGACGAAAAGCTGAAAACGCTACCGAGCCGGCTAAAAAGCACAAAACAATTGCCCTTTGGTACACCATCGGTTTACTTCTGATTTTGGCTTCCATTCCGTGGCCGTTCCGAAACCTGGGAGCAGGATGGTTCTAAAACATGTTGTTTTGCTTGCGTCTGTTACACTGTTCTTCGGGGCATGTGGCGACGGTGCAGCCGAAATCAAAAAACGTGATCAGCAAGAAGCAGATCTGGAACCGATGAACACAGAAGAAGCGCGCGATTTGTATGTGCGTAACTGTGAATCGTGTCATGGAATAGATGGTAAAAAGCAGCTTTCAGGAGCGGCAGATTTATCCGTTTCTACCAAAACAGACGGCGAAATTCTTCATACCATTCAAAATGGTAACGATAAAGGCATGATGCCTTACAAAGATTTATTAACGAAACGCGAGCAGTCGGGGCTTGTGGAATTTGTAAAAACACTCCGATAGAATAATCTTAAAATGAGCGAAGGTCACGTATTGGTTGACGCAACGGAAGAACGTTGTGTGTTGGTGGGTATCATTACCTCTTCCACTACCGAAGAGCAATCCCGGGAATACCTTGACGAATTGGAATTTCTGGCGGAAACAGCCGGCGCTATGTCGGTAAAACGTTTCGTGCAGAAATTGCCGTTACCGAATCCACGTACCTTTGTGGGAACGGGGAAACTAGAAGAAATCCGGGACTACATCAAAGAACACGAGATTGACCTGGTGATTTTCGACGACGAATTATCGCCTTCGCAATTGCGGAATATTGAAAAAGAACTGGAATGCAAAGTCCTTGATCGCAACATTTTGATCCTGGATATTTTTGCGAGTCGCGCTCGCAGTTCACACGCCAAAACGCAGGTCGAACTGGCCCAAATGCAATACATGCTGCCTCGATTGAAACGTTTGTGGACGCACCTTGAACGGCAAAAAGGAGGTATCGGTTTACGTGGTCCGGGTGAATCACAGATCGAAACCGACCGCCGTATCGTGAAGGATCGTATTGCCTTGCTGAAAGAAAAACTGAAAGACATCGATAAACAAATGTCGGTGCAGCGCGGAAACCGTGGGCAATTGGTGCGCGTAGCACTTGTTGGTTATACCAACGTGGGAAAAAGTACGCTGATGAATCTCTTGAGTAAATCAGACGTCTTTGCCGAAAACAAGTTGTTTGCAACCCTTGATACTACGGTTCGAAAAGTCGTGATCGAGAATCTGCCTTTTTTATTGACCGATACCGTTGGATTCATCCGCAAATTGCCGCATCAGTTGGTGGAATCGTTTAAATCGACATTGGATGAAGTGCGCGAAGCCGATTTGCTGATTCATGTAGTCGACATTTCACACCCCAATTTTGAAGATCATCTGAAAGTGGTTCAGGAAACGTTACTGGAACTGGATAACAGCGACAAACCAACGTTGCTCGTGTTCAATAAAATCGATGCGTATCAATACGTTCCGAAAGACAAAGACGATCCGAGTCCTTTGGCACCCGAAAATATTTCACTGGAAGAATTGAAGCGTACCTGGATGTCGAAACTCGATGCGACCAAATGTGTGTTCATTTCTGCCGAAGACAAAACAAATGTGGAAGAACTGCGCGAAACGATGTACAAAGAGATCAAGCGCATATTCGCAATTCGGTATCCGTTTAATAATTTTCTTTATTAGCATTCGTCTTCCAAAATCTATGTGTTCTATGTGGTTAATTTAACCCTAACTGGGATTTTTCCCCTATTTTTGGTTTCCTCAAAAAATTTCAAATGAAAAATCTTCTTTTCCTGGTTGCTCTCTTTACGTTCAGCATCGGATTTTCGCAAAAAGAACTGTTCACCGTTGACCATTTATGGAAACTCAAGCGTTTGTCGGGAACCAGCGTTTCTTCGGATGAAAAATGGGCGTTTTACCAAACCACGAGTTACGATGTAGCGGCGAACAGCGGCAAAACCGGCGGCTATTTGATGGATTTGGCTTCAGGAACAAGTACCGAATTGTTTGCTCCGGGCGCTGATTTCTGGAATGTCGTTTGGGATAACACCAATACCTTGTGGTGGCTGCGTTCGGCTGATGCTGGAGCAGAATTGGTGAAAATGAAACCGGGAACCGACAAAATTCCGACCGTGGTTTACATCTTTGATTCCGAAGTAGAAGGCTTTACTTTTTCGGCCAACCAGGAATGCATTGCGACTTTACAACCAGTAAAGGTGCGTCAAACCGTTCAGGACCTTCACCCCGATCTGACCAAAACACAGGCGCGCATCGAAGATGATTTATTGTATCGCCACTGGAATGCATGGCAGGGTGAAAAAGCTTTGCACTTGTTTTTGTATGAAAAATCAGGTGCTACTTATGCAGCCAAAGGCGATGTTTTGAAAGGCGAACCGTATGCAGCTGTTACTCCTCCGTTTGGCGGAATCGATGATGTGACGTTTAGTCAGGATGGTAAAACACTGTATTATTCCACCAAGAAAAAAACAGGGAAAGCATTCGCAGAAAGTACCGATAGCCAGATTTATGCTTACGATGTGAAAGGCGGAACTACCACTTGCATTACAACAAGTAAAGGTTACGATACCAATCCGCGTGTGAGTCCGGATAATACAAAACTGGCTTACCTAAGCATGGCCCGCGACGGTTATGAAGCGGATAAGAATCGAATCATGGTGCGCAACATTGCTACCGGCGTTGAAGAAGAATTAACGCGCAATTTGGATTTAAGCGCTGATCAGTTTGTATGGCATTCCAAAAGCCAGTTCATCTATTTCACGGCTGTTTCAAAAGGCACCAAACAATTGTTTGAAGCTGATTTGAAAACGGCTAAAATTCGTCAAATCACCACAGACGTTTGCGACATTGTATCCATCAATGTACTGAAAGACCGTGTGATTGCAGAACGTCAATCGATGATTGCACCAACAGATATCTGGCAAATCACGTTGAAAAACGGTGCTCAAAAACAACTGACGGCCATCAACAAAGAATTGCTTTCGACCATTGCGTTGCCAACAGTCACCCAAAAATGGATCACCACTACCGACGGTAAAAAAATGCTCGTTTGGGTAATTCTTCCACCAAACTTCGATGCAAAAGCAAAATATCCTTCACTCTTGTATTGCCAGGGCGGACCGCAAAGTCCGGTGAGCCAGTTTTTCTCTTACCGCTGGAATTTCATGCTAATGGCTTCGAATGGTTATGTGATCATGGCGCCAAATCGTCGCGGACTGCCCGGTTTCGGACAGGAATGGAACGAAGCGATCTCAAAAGACTGGGGCGGACAAGCCATGCGCGATTACCTGGTAACGGTTGATTCACTGACTACTACAGAACCTTACATCGACAAAAACAAACTCGGAGCAGTTGGTGCTTCTTATGGTGGATACTCGGTTTATTACCTTGCCGGCATTCACGACAACCGCTTCAAAGCATTCGTTTCACACTGCGGTTTATTCAACCTTGAAAGTTGGTATGGAACCACCGAAGAGTTGTTTTTTGCCAATTTCGACATCGGCGGACCTTATTGGAAGCCAGAAAATAAAGAGCTTTATTTGAAAAATAGTCCACACTTGTTAGTTGATAAGTGGAACACACCAATGCTTGTCATTCACGGCGGAAAAGACTTCCGCGTTCCCGAATCGGAAGGCATGCAAGCGTTCCAGGCGTTGCAAATCAAAGGAATACCGAGCAAGTACTTGTATTTTCCGGATGAAGGTCACTGGATCACAAAGCCGCAAAACGGCGTTTTATGGTACCGAACCTATTTCGAATGGCTGGATAGTTATTTAAAATAGTTAACTTGCCACCCCACCTTATTGTGTTAAATTTGTCGCCTATACATTGGAACAATTATGTGGAATAAAATAGCCAACATCATACTTCGGAACCGATTTTTAATTCTCGCATTACATGCGTTACTAACCGTTTTATTTGGCTATTACACGCTTACCGGACTTAAAATCGACAACAAGTACGGTAACATGTTGCCAAAAGATACCGAAGCACAAACTACTTACCTCCATTTCAAGGAAATGTTCGGTGAAGACGGCTCGTCGCTGGTTATTGCGATCAAAGACGATTCATTGTACACCGAAAGTCATTTCCGCATGTGGAAAGAACTAGGCGATTCCATTCTTCAGATTCCGGGAGTATTGGCTGTAACTTCAGAGGCGCACCTTTTCAGTATTACCAACAATATTGAAAAAAGCATGTTTGAGTTCCGTCCGATCTTCTACGATAAGGAATACAAGGACAAAAGCATCGACAAAATCAAAGAGGAGATTCGCCTCTACCCGCTTTACAAAGACATTTTATACAATCCGAAGTCGAATGTGAGTTTGATGATGGTGAAAATCGAAGAGAACTTTCTCACCGACAAAACCAAACAAAACGTAGTAATTGATATTGAGACATTGGCTCAATCGTACGAGAAACAATTAGGAAAAACCCACTTTGCTGGTTTACCGCACATGCGTGTATTGATCGGGAAACGCGTGTTGAACGAAATGTACATTTTCATCGGATTGTCGATCATCGTTTCGTCCTTGCTGATGTACTTCTTTTTCCGTTCGATCCGTGTAACGATCATCTGTAACATCGTGGTATTGGTAACCGTGGTATGGTCACTCGGAACTATTGGGATGCTGGGTTACAACCTGTCCATTATCATGGCATTGATCCCAACATTGATGATCGTGATCGGGATTCCGAATTGTATTTACCTCTACAATAAATACCACCAGGAATTTCAATTGCATAAAAACAAAGCGAAAGCATTGCACCGTGTGATCAAAAAGACGGGAACGGCCATGTTCCTGACAAACGTCACTACAGCACTTGGTTTCATTACGTTTTTGTTTACCAATTCAGAGAAATTCTACGAGTTCGGTGTGATCTCTTCGATCAACATCATGCTCTGTTTCATTGTTTCACTGTGTTTGATTCCGGTGTTGGCTTCGTTCTCCCGAAATCCGAAAGAACGTCACTTAAAACACCTTGATCGTAAGGCTGCTGTAGGTTTGCTAAAAAAACTGGTATACATCACTTCGTTCAAACGTCCGTGGGTTTACTGGATTTCAGCAGTGATTATTGTGGTGAGCACATTCGGTGTTTATAAGATCAAAGTAACCGGAAATATCACGGGTGATTTACCTGCCGGCGATCCGATCCTTAAAGACATTCAGTTCATCGAATCCAATTTCGGTGGCGCTGTGCCGTTTGAAGTAATGATCGGCTACAAAGAACAGGGCCGCTTGTTCAGTAAATCGAAAGGCACACTCACCAAGGTGGAGGAAGTGCAGGAATTGTTTGCCAAAGACAGCTTGTTTGCCAAAAGTATTTCCATTGTGGATTTGCTAAAAGTGATCAACATGGCTTATTACGGCAATAATCCGAAGCAGTACAAGATCATCGCGCGAGGCGATATGCTTTCGTTGAAGAAGTACATCAAGAATGTCAATTCCAATGGAAACTCGACGTTCTCACTGAAAGAACTGGTAGATACTTCTCAATACGTGTTGCGGGTTCGTACCCAAATGCGCGATATCGGTTCGTATGAAGTTGCCGATAAGGTGAAGCAGATAAAACACAAGATCGATTTGATCATGAATCCGGATAAGCCGGAAATCGAGCGCCTTTACACGAAAGCCGCTTCGGGCAAAAAGGTGTATTACGATTCGATCATCGATTATTATCCACGTATCTACAATTCATTAACGGCGGAAATTTCCAATGGCAATGCCGACAAACAACTGGCATTTGATTCGGACCCGGAACTGATTAAAAAGTACCTGAAGGGCAAGAACATCGATACATTGATGCGTCATGCCATCGATCAGGAATACTTTGATGTGAAACTAACCGGAACATCGGTTGTGGCTTCTGAAGGAACGCAGTATTTGGTTGAAAACCTTTTCTCCAGTATTTTCTTCGCCATTATATCGATCGCCTTGCTGATGAGTATCTTGTTTTACTCGTTCAGAATGGTGGTGGTTTCCATGATCCCGAACATTATTCCGTTGATCATGACAGCTGGAATCATGGGTTGGTTCGGCATTCCGCTCAAGCCTTCGACCTTGTTGATTTTCTCAATCGCATTGGGTATTACGGTCGATAACACAATTCACTTCCTGGCACGTTACCGTCAGGAGCTGAAACAGAAAAAATGGGATCTCAAGGAATGTGTAGCGATCTCTATTCGCGAAAGCGGTTTGAGTATCATTTACACATCCGTGATTTTGTTCTTCGGATTTATCGTATTCGTATTCTCTCAGTTTGGCGGAACGCAGGCACTCGGTTATTTGTCTTCACTGACGTATTTGATCGCGTTGTTTACCAACATGGTGATCCTGCCTTGTTTGTTGCTTTCACTGGAACGCCGTTTGACAACCAAATCGTTTGAAGAACCGTACTTTGAATTGTACGACGAAGAAGAAGACATTGATTTGGGAATGCTGGAAGTACGTTCTGACGAATGGGATCAGGCATCTCCAACCAATCATCCTTCTCCGAAAGAAGAAGATTCTGACGAAGAAGCAGCACCAACAAAAGACACCTGATAGCATGAAAGGAATCATTCTGGCCGGAGGTTCAGGCACACGATTGCATCCGCTTACGCTTGCCGTGAGTAAGCAGTTGATGCCCATCTACGACAAACCAATGATTTATTACCCGCTGTCGATTTTAATGACTGCCGGGATTCGTGAAATTCTGATTATTTCAACACCACACGACCTTCCACAGTTTCAAAAACTATTGGGCGACGGAACGCAACTGGGTTGTGCTTTTTCGTATGCTGTACAGGAAGATCCGAACGGACTGGCACAAGCTTTTGTGATCGGGGAATCGTTTATCGGAACTGATAGCGTTGCGCTGATTCTGGGTGATAATATTTTTTACGGCGTTGGAATGGATGATTTACTCCAGGAGTATGTACATCCTGACGGTGGTGTTGTGTATGCGTATCACGTGAGTGATCCGGAACGCTATGGCGTTGTGGAATTCGATGAGCACATGAATGCCGTTTCGATTGAAGAAAAACCGGCTGTTCCAAAATCCAATTACGCTGTTCCGGGTTTGTATTTCTACGACAACAGTGTAGTTGAAATTGCTAAGAACTTAAAACCTTCCGCTCGCGGAGAATATGAAATTACGGATGTCAACGCCGAATACCTTCGCAGAGGAAAGCTGAAGGTGGCTGTTTTGAGTCGCGGTACTGCCTGGCTCGATACCGGAACATTTCCTTCGCTGATGCAGGCCGGTCAGTTTGTACAGGTGATTGAAGAACGTCAGGGATTAAAAGTGGGATGTATTGAAGAAGTGGCTTACCGTCATGGCTACATTACCCCCGAACAGTTGAAACAATTGGCTGAACCGCTGGTGAAAAGCGGATATGGTACTTACCTGTTACAATTGCTCCACAAATCATGACGGCTGTACAAACACTCGGTGCGTATATCGAAAGTGCCATTTCCCTTCATCGTTTTCCCGATCAACCGGCCAATCTCTATGATCCGTTGCGGTATTTTATGACTATGGGAGGCAAACGGATTCGTCCGGTGCTCACCATCATGGCCGGCAACTTATTTGACATTCCGAAAGAAGAAAGTTTACCGGCTGCCCTGTGCATCGAGTTCTTCCATAATTTCTCGCTGATCCATGATGATATTATGGATGCAGCTCCTGTGCGACGCGGAAAACCAACCATTCATACAAAGTGGAACAACGATATTGCCATTTTATCGGGCGATGTGTTGTTTACCGAAGCCTCTGAACAGCTTACTGCTTATTCTGACGAACGATTGGCCCCTTTGCTGAAGCGATTCAACGCGACTGCAAAAGAAGTGTGTGAAGGCCAGCAAATGGACATGGATTTTGAAACCTCCATCCTTGTTACCGAAGAAGCCTATATTGAAATGATTCGGTTGAAGACTTCGGTGTTACTGGGTTGTGCGTTGGAATTCGGAGCTATTCTGGGCCGTCAACCTGAAACAACGTGTCATTTACTGCGCGATTTCGGCATTCAGTTGGGAATTGCTTTTCAGATTCAGGATGATTTACTGGATTTGTATGCCGATCCGGAAAAGTTCGGGAAACAGGTGGGCGGTGATGTGCTTTCGAATAAGAAAACCCTGTTATTACTTACCGCTCAGCGGGTAGCTGCTGCCAACGATGATCCGCGCGTTTCTGAATTACTGGCCATGCCGGCCGATGAGCAAAAAACAGCTGCTGCCAAGGAGTTGTTTGAAGAATTGGGAGCTGCAAAACAGGCGAAAGAAACCATGAACGGTTACTACCAACAAGCAATGCAGGCACTGGATGCATTGGATGTGCCGGGCGAAAAGAAAAAACCGCTGTATGAGCTCTCTGCATTCCTGATGAGCAGAGATTTGTAATCTCCTACGAATCAGTTAACACTTTTTTAAACTTCCTTCTGCACTTTTCCCTAACTTTGTTTCAAAATTCATTCATTACTATGAAAACATTAAAACTACTCGGTGTTGTTGCTATTCTCGGAACAACCATCCTCTCTACTCCTTCTTGCGGAAAATATGAAGAAGGCCCCGGATTTACGCTCCTTACCAAAAAAATGCGCCTGACGAATGATTGGGATGTAAAAGAAGTTGTTGATTCTGACGGTACTGTTTACGCAGACAATGATGATCAGTATACAACCTTTGAAAAAGACGGCACTGCCAAATTAATAGATGGTAATATTATCATCACCGGTACGTGGGAGTTTTCTTCCGATAAAGAAGAATTACTTGTTACGTATACTTACTTCGGTGAACCGGACACAGATATATTCACGATTATTCGATTGACCAATAAAGAGTTATGGTTAAGAGATTCCAACAACGATTTGTATAAAGCTGAAGCGAAATAAGCGCTGATTGATACTCAGAAAAGTCCGGTTTGTCTATGCGAGCCGGGCTTTTTTATTGAAGTTTAAACCGGGTTTTCAGCCATTCGTAAATAACAACAATCGGAAGTAACAAACAAAGGTTGTAATAAATGTCTTCCAGCGGAATTGTGCCGATACGAAAGCCCATAATGTGTTCGGAATTGTACCAAACCACCGGGTCTTCGGTAAACATTCCGGTTAAGAACCCGTTGACGATCAGAAAAGGAATCAATACTACTGAAAACATCACTGCAAAGTCGCCAAACCAGGGTGCTTTCCCCACAAAATAAAGCCCGATAATGAGCATGGATGAAAGGATGCATGCGCTTGATGTATACCAGTTATCGAGGTAAACAGTACCGAGATACATCCCGCTAAATACCATTAGAAAGGCAAATAAGCGGGCAAAAACGGCTGTTTTTCGTTTGGGGAAATACGCTTTGATGACTTCGTAAACAAACACACAGGCATAAGGAACGATCAGGAAAAAAAGGCATTCTTCCAGCGGGAGTTTTCCGAAATAAATTCCGGTTACATGGGTTGAAGTAAATCCCCAGACACCCAATCGGGCAAAGTATTCATCCCAGCAAAGAAACCCGATAGCCACCGCTATAATCGCCGGAAGAAGTGCTTTCCAGTAACTAAAAAACCGCACTTTTTTATCGAAGCTCAGTAGTAGCGGCCCTGAAATACTTCCGGCTATAATCCACAAATAAAGGCTCATGCTTTACTGTATTTACGGCGAAAAACGATTTTCGCTTCCTGGTAATATTTTCGCGGAACAATCAGCATTCCGAAGCATTCACCGTGTTCTTTTCCGAGGTGTTTGTGATGCACTTTGTGCGCTTTTCTGATGGCCATAAAATAAGGATGATCGATATCCCGCAACCAGCTGAACCGTCGGTGAATGTACACATCATGGATCATGAAATAAGCAAATCCGTAAGCAGCAATGCCGTAACCGATCCAAACCGGAACGTAATTATTTGCCATCATGCCCAACATGATACACAACCACGACGGAATGGCGTAAATGAGGAAAAACACATCGTTGCGTTCAAAAAAACCGGGCCTTTCCACGTGATGATCGGCATGGAAAAACCACATGGGGCCATGCATCACAAACCGGTGTGTGACCCATGCCATGAATTCCATGGCACAAAACGCAGCGATTAACACAAAAGGTCCCCACCAAAACATTAGCTACAGTTTAGAATACCGAAAAATACAACCAATACAAGGAATAAACCAATGCTAACCGGGTTTTGTTGCGGTGTTTTTCGTTTTACCAGGTAATAATGAACCGGGAATGAAATCAGGAACCAACAGACGTAATTGTAGAAGGGAATTGTTCCGTTGTTCCACGACCAGAAACCGCTTTGAACGGCCACCGGTTCGATCAACACATCCAATCCTGTCATGAGCAGTGCGGAAAGCAGTGCTTTTATCCCATCCGGGACTTTTAAATGCACAACGCAGGCAATGGAACTAAAGCTCAGCATGATCCAATTAATGCTGATCATGAGCGGGATGTCCAGCCATTTCCAGCCTAAGTTTTCACCGTAAGTATAATCACCGAATAAAACACCGGTGTGCACACCGATCCATTCTACGGCGAAACCAACGATTCCGACCAATACTAAATCAACCGCCAGCCGCGCCGAGAAACACATAGACAACACCAAACAGCTGATGGAAATCGCTAAATTCAATGGGCTTAAAGCCAGAAAGTAATCCCGCGATCCGGAAGAAAGTCCCACCAATCCAACTGCATGAAAAACCACAATGATTGCCAGTAAAATGAGGTGTTTAACAGACAATTTGTTTCGCGTCATTGTGTTCGGTTTACCGGATTAATCTACAATAATGAAATTCTCTTTCAGCCGTTTAAAATTATATGGCTTGTATTGAAAAAGGGCTTCTTTGGTTACTTTTTTTCTCTTTTCTCTCACCTGCACCACCGAGTAAACTTCCGACGATTTACAAATCCATTCATACGAACGATGGATCATTGGTTTGAACACAGCAGGATCGGCAGGTTTTCCGTCGATGATCACATTGATATGGCGCAGGGTTTTACCGAATCCCAACCCATGAAAATGGAATTTCCAGTGATCGATTTCAGGTGCCGTGAATTTACTGCGCATTTCTTCATCTACCAGAAATGCCGATAATCCGGCTTCTTCGTTGATCTCAAATAGTTTTTTGAGCATGTAATGTAAACTCACCTTCGCAATTCCGTCTTCTTTGTAACCACCGCCAAGGTCTGCGTGTACACCGGGAAACCAAACTTCGTGGATCCTTGGTTCGGTATTCATCAGCGAAGGTGTAAACGGATTCCGGGTTTCATCAATGGCCACCAGGTGAACGGCTTTTTTGATATTATCAGCAATGGTTCTGCCGGTAAAGATGTCTTTTTGTTCCCCCAGAAGCATGCGTCTGAAAACCGGAAAGAACCCAAATGAGCTTACGGTATCCCACACACCCAGGAACTCGATTTTAATCCGGTGCTTCGGTTCCCGTGGAATATCCGACACTTCGGCCATCTGTTGTTCCACAACTTTCGTTTCCTGGTTGGTTTTGGGTGCAATCACCACTGTAATGCTTTCGGGAATGCCATTGTCGTTGATCTTTTTGGCGAGCAATCGAGCCATGGCCGCCCCGCGACTAAACCCGAAGATGTAAACTTCATCGCCGTTTTGCCAATCCTGTACGAATCGGGCATAAGCTTTATCCACAATTTTCATGAATCCTTTAGCGCCAACACCTCCGGTAATCCTTCCCAAAAAATTATTATCGTTGTCGTTTCCAATACCACGGTGGTAACGTACAATCTGGTTCACCTCATCATTGACAAAAATCTTGCTGAGTTTGGCAACATTGGTGATCATACCATCGAGATTCAATCCCAATTCGTTGTTCCACGTGCCGTCCATCAGGATAATGTGCTTGCGTGGTTTCGGTTTGGTATCTACTTGCTTTTTATAGGTGAAGTGTATCCGGTCTTTTTTTTTGCCCATAGTGAATAGAATTTGAACGGGTTAAATATAGTATTAGTTGAATTATAAATTGTTGAATTATCAATTATGAAGGGGAGGCAGATTCACAAATGGTGGAGTATCTATGGGTTATCTACGGGATATCTATGGGATATGTATGGGACATCCACGGGTGAATTACGCATTTCGACGCCTCTTCGTTTCGTTCAATGCAAGGAGTTGAGAAATGGAGAAACCGGAGAATGTTATTTATCCGAAACGCGTTTGGCTTTTCTTCTTACCAAAACGTAGGCGAAAATAATCACCAGGGTTCCGAGAATGGCGCCACCTGTAAAGAGAAACGCGGCACCTAAACCGAAGTCATTGGAAAACGAAAAAACAAAGGTATTGATACCAACAAGTGACGTAATGAGAGTGCGCTGAAAACGACGTATTCGATCCATTGGATAATTGAGTATCAGACGAATGTAACATTATTTCAATTCAATCGCAAATTATTTCAGCCTGTTTTCAGGAATAAAACGCCTGATTTGAACGTTTTTCCGATGAATCTGTACTAACCTTCAATCAATGCCAGGACAATGAAAAAGAAGGGATTTCAGATCAAAATTGCGGAACCATGTCATGAGAACTGGGGAGCGATGACACCCAATGACAAAGGGCGGTTTTGTGATAGTTGTCAGAAAACAGTGGTCGATTTTACACGTATGTCCGATACGGCAATCTTCCGGTTTATGGAAGCCAACACTGCCTCGGTTTGCGGACGTATGTCTAACGATCAGCAAAACAGGAATTACCACGCGCTTGCCACACAATCGAATGTTCCTTCATTCAGTCTTCGTGCATTGGTCTTGGGAACTGCCATTTCTACGTTTTCAGCTTTCCAGGCGCAAGCTCAGGGCAAAGTGATGGTAAAAGGTGAAGCGAAAGTGGAGCCGGTGCAGGTTGAACAAACCGAGTTAGGCGAAATGGCAATATCGGTTACAGATCAAAACAAGCCGTTAGATAGCTTGTTTACCGGATCGATCATCGATTATTTTATGGATCAGTTTGTAACCGCTGTCTCTGTTACCGTTTATGATATAGATGGAAACGAATTGTCAACCACATTGTCGAATGGAAACGGTGAATTTCAGTTGCCGCTGAACTGGAAGCAACAACCGTATTCGGCCGTTTTCCGGAAAGAAGAATACGATGACGTAACGTACCTGTTTTCAGATTTGTTAACCACTCGTGGCATAGTTGTTGAATTAGGACAAGAGAAGAATATTAAAATGGGACTGGTGATGCCATATCCCGATGATGAAGAAGAATAGTAAGAGTTTAGGTTCGAGTAGTTTAGTTTGTTTGTTTGAATCAGGAGGGATGTTTTGGAGAGGCATCCCTCCGCTCATTTAAAGATTTGTACGGAAAACAATCACCCGTAAATCCTGCCATACAGATTCTTTCCATGGAGTCATTCCATTGCGTTTGGCAACAGCTTGTGAAGGCAGATTATCCGGATGAATCAAACTCACGATGTAAGTTGAAAGGTTGTATTTGCGGGCGTATTCTTTGAAATAAGTCGCGGCTTCCGTTGCATATCCCTTTCCCCAATTAGCCGGGAATAAATGATAACCTATTTCCAGTACTGCTTCGCCATCAACTTCCTGCAACAGCAAACCGCATTGTCCAACGAATGTTCCGTCGGCAAGATGCAAGGCCAGAAACCCAAAACGATTGGTCGCATACCGGTCCTGATGCCGTTTGATCCATTCCGGAGCCTGTGTTTCGGCTTCGAGACGTATATAATCGGGGAAATACAGCATGGCACGCTCATCGCGCAGGTAATCAACCCAAGGCAAGATGTGTTCTTCGCCAAGCGGACGCATCACCAAACGCTCGGTTTGATGCGGTAATAAATAATCTGAAGGAATGGTCATGGGATTATTCCACTGTCACCGACTTCGCCAGGTTACGTGGCTGATCGACATTGCAACCGCGCATTACCGCAACATGGTAACTCAACAATTGTAACGGAACAGTAGCCAGCAATGGCACCAAATGTTCGTCGGTATCCGGAATTTCAATCACGTGATCGGCCATGGCTTTTACGTCGGTATCGCCTTCGGTCACAATCGCAATGATTTTTCCTTTACGGGCTTTCACTTCCTGAATATTACTCACCACTTTTTCGTATGAAGTACCTTTTGTGGCAATCACAAATACCGGCATTTCTTCGTCGATCAAAGCGATCGGACCATGTTTCATCTCGGCTGCAGGATAACCTTCGGCGTGGATGTAGGAAATTTCTTTGAGTTTCAACGCGCCTTCCAACGCCACCGGGAATGAACTTCCGCGGCCTAAGTACAACGCATTGGTTGCATCTTTGTAAATGGCAGCAATAGCTTCGATATCGTTGTTGCGTTCCAATACACGTTTTACTTTCTCAGGAATGGCTTCCAGTTCAGAAAGCATGGTGCGGAATTTTGTTTCGCTGATGGTTCCTTTTTTGTGTGCCAATGAAAGTGCTAATAACGTAAGAACCGTTACCTGAGCCGTAAATGCTTTGGTAGATGCTACTCCGATTTCAGGACCGGCATGCGTGTATGAACCGGCATCCGTAATCCGTGAAATGGACGAACCAACTACGTTACAGATTCCTAAAATGGTAGCGCCTTTCGATTTTGCCAATTCCAAAGCAGCCAATGTATCTGCAGTTTCGCCTGATTGAGAAACGGCGATAACGATGTCGTTTTCACCGATGATCGGGTTGCGGTAACGGAATTCACTCGCGTATTCCACTTCTACGTTGATGCGGGCCAGATCTTCCAATAAATATTCGCCTACAAGACAGGCATGCCAGGAAGTTCCGCAGGCAATCATCACGATGCGCTGCGCCTGAATCATTTTTTGTTCGTAATCTTTTACACCACCAAGCGAAACCCAGCCTTCGGTAGCATTTAAGCGACCGCGGAAACAATCGCGGATTGAACGCGGCTGTTCATGGATTTCTTTCAGCATGAAGTGCTCGTAACCGCCTTTTTCCAAGGCCTCCAATTGCAATTCCAATGCCTGTACGTAAGGCGTTTTTTCTAAATTATGATCGATATTGATGATTTTCAACCCTTCGTTCAGGTCAACAATCGCAATTTCTTCGTCTTCGAGGTAAACAACCTGGTTGGTGTATTCGATGATCGGTGTGGCGTCTGAAGCCAGGAAAAAATCATTGTCTTTTCCGATTCCCACTACCAACGGACTACTCTTACGAGCGGCGATCAACTGATTCGGATTTTCTTTCGACAACACCACAATGGCGTAAGCACCAATCACACTCAGCAACGCCAAACGAACAGCTTCCACCAACGTCACCTGTTCCTGTTTTTGAATGTCATCGATCAGGTGAACCAATACTTCCGTATCAGTTTGACTTTTAAAGACATATCCACGCGATTTCAATTCTTCGCGCAGTGAGTTGTAATTTTCAATAATTCCGTTGTGAATCAGCGCGATATGCCCTGATGTGGTCATGTGCGGGTGTGCATTGATATCGTTTGGCGGACCGTGAGTCGCCCAACGTGTGTGGCCAATCCCGGCAAAACCGCCCACATCCTGTGATTGTGCAAATTCTTCGAGATTCGAAACCTTGCCCTGACGCTTGTACATGTTGATAACACCGTTATTCAGCAATGCCACTCCGGCACTGTCGTATCCGCGGTATTCAAGGCGTTTCAAACCTTTGATGATAATCGGGTAGGCTTCTTTTTTACCAATATATGCTACAATGCCACACATCTGATTCTAGTATTCGGTGTATTTAACAATCAATTTCGGTTTCTCTTTGTTGGTGGTATTCGGGCCGTTGAAAATGATCCGTTCCGCGGTTGAAGAGAAGAAAGTCGGATAGAGGAATACACCTCTGTTGGTAGCGTCGCCGCTTACGATATCCTGTACATAATTGCGTACGTCGATGATATAGCTTTTTTTGCTGTCATCGTAAAGAACCACGTTAAATCCGACAATTTTTCCTTCGTCGGTTTTGTACCCCACACTGAGTTGATTACTCGGATAAAAGCTACTCAACGTTTGGTGCGAAATCGGAATCACCAGCAAAGCATTGTGTACTACTGCTTTTTTGGAAAGGTTGTTCAAACTCGGGAATTCCACTTTGGCACGCGATTGAAATGCCTGTGCGTAGTATTGACTCTGACCGTTGAGCGGATTCGACAGTACATTTGCTACCGGATAACCTGAATTATCGATCTCTACGTGATTAAAATCGGCACAGTCGTCTTCTACTTCCAACACCAGTTCGTACGGCGTTGCATTCGCATCGGCTTGCAAGTGGTAATAAATCGTGACTTTGCTGTTGTTGTCTTCCAGGTTGAAATAGAATACGCCACCTTTACCAACAGCCGGATTGGCATTGGAAACTTTTACGTGCAGGCCTTTCATGTAGTCCTCGAACAAAGCATCGTCGCTAAAAGCAGCATTTCCGGCAGTTGCATCTGTCATCAATGTATTTCCGAAAAGCGTTGGGTCTAAACGCAAACGCAATTGCGCCGGTTTTTTGGTACTTCCCACCCATACCGAATCACTTGGGTTGGGCGTTTGGGTTGCACTTGAAGCCAATACCAGGTTGGCCGGTTTGAGCGCTTCCACATCGTTTTTGTAGTAATCCCGGTCTACATCCATAGTGTCGTCTAATTCATAGACTTCAAATGTCTGCGGATCCAATTCACCGTAATAACCACGGTAACGCAACGAAAGCACTACCGAATCAACGATGGCCACATCTCCTGCATCAAAGCTAATGGTATTACTCAAATGAAACTGTGCGTAGATGGATGCGTTGAACGTTCCCATTTTCGGATCATGGTAAGCACCCAAAATCCCAAAAGTCTGGTTATCGGTAGGCATTGTATCTTCTGCTACTGAGAATGTAGAGAGTTGGAACGTATCCACTCCACCAGAGTTCAACAGGGCATCAGGATCCAACGCACCGAGGCCGATCGTGTTGGTTTCTTTCTTGCAACTTGTGGCAACCAAAAGTGCCAATAAAAAAGTAGCGGAAAGAGTAAATCCTTTCCGCCAACTTGTCCAATTATTTTGTTGTTGTATCATATCAGATCAAAACAGCTTCTTCTATTACTTTGTCAAAAAATTCGGAAAGACCCTTAGAAAGGTTTTCTTCCGGTAAGTAATTCAATTTCAAACAAGTTGCTTTATCGTAAACACCTTGCAATTCGGGTGCGATGACTTCACTACTTTGAACCACTCCATCAGAGAACGTAACTGCGGCATTGGTTATTGCTTCCAACGTCGGATTTTTCACGAGCGAAGTTACTGATTCATCGAATCCCTCAAAAGCCAATTTTTCAGAAAAACGTGCATCCCACTCAGTGGCAAAACCTTGTTGATCTTCATATATACTGTAAACAACCTTAGTATCAGCAAAATGCGGATCCTTGTTGTACATTTTCTTGATGTAAAGCGGCATCAACGAAGACATCCATCCGTGACAGTGAATCACATCCGGTTTCCAGCCTAATTTTTTTACCGTTTCCAAAACACCGCGACAGAAGAACATGCTTCGTTCATCGTTGTCTTTGTAGTCAGAGCCATCGTCTTCGGCAACGTTGTTTTTACGTTTGAAATACTCATCGTTGTCGATAAAGTAAACCTGAATACGAGCAGTAGGGATGGAAGCGACTTTGATGATCAACGGGTGATCATGGTCGTCGATAATGATATTCATTCCTGATAAGCGGATCACTTCGTGTAACTGATGACGACGCTCATTGATACTTCCGAAACGCGGAGTAAAAACACGGATTTCTTTTCCGTTTTCTTGCGTTCCTTGCGGAAGCTTACGTGCATTATGGGAAATTTCGGATTTCGGAAGAAATGGATAAATTTCTTGCGAGACAAACAGAATTCTCTTTTTTTCCATGGAATTCGACGAGGAATTTGGTGTATAACGGTACAAAAGTACGAAAAAAAGCGCAAACTTCAATTTATTCGTATAGATTTGCCACCCTACATCAGTAAATTCGGGTGAATTGTGAAGATTATTGAGTCGATAATAAGCCTGAATGAGGCGTTGGCAACTGTCAGAGAGACAGGCAAAACCGTCGGATTGGTTCCAACAATGGGTGCGTTGCACGAGGGTCACATGGCGTTGGTAGAGCGTGCGAAGACCATGGCCGATGTGGTGGTGGTGACCGTTTTCGTGAACCCGACGCAATTCAATAATTCTTCCGATCTTACATTGTATCCCCGAACACCCGAAAAAGACGCTGCTTTACTCGCCAGTCACGGTTGTGATATTGCCTTTTTCCCTTCGGTAGACGAAGTGTACCCCGAAGGCTATCAAACACCTGAAGTTCCATTGGGAACGCTGGATAAAGTGATGGAAGGCGAATTTCGTCCCGGGCATTTCAAAGGCGTAGTACAGGTAGTGAATCGCTTTTTTGAAGTGGTACAACCCACGTTTGCTTTTTTCGGATTGAAAGATTTTCAGCAGGTTGCCGTGATTCGTTTTATGACCGATTATCTGCAATTACCGGTAACAATAGTGCCTTGTCCGACCTTACGTGAGTCGTCAGGTTTGGCAATGAGCAGTCGCAATATGCGTTTGACCGCTCAGCAACTGGACGAAGCCGTGATTATTTATGAAACGCTGACCTTCGCAAAATCGCTGGTTGATACACATACACCGGCTGAAACAAAAAAACTGGCGCTGGAGCATTTCGCTCATTCCACGCTGAGAATGGAATACTTTTCGATCGTAAATCCACAAACCCTGGAAGAATTGTCTGACACCTGGGTTCCGGGCGCGACCTGTTGTGTAGCTGCTTTTTGCGGCGAAGTGCGGTTGATTGATAACATGACTCTTTTGTGATTTTGGATGCTTAATGTTTGATGTTTGATTGAGTTTTCTCGTAAGGAAAACTGTGGTTCAGGAAAATAAGAGCATCAATAATACCTGGTCTTCATCCAAAATTAAAAATCAAGCATCCAACATCATTCAAAAATCAAGCATCCAACATCAAAAATTCACCTTACCTTTGCATCGCGTTTTTTTAGAACATGTTCATACAAGTAGTAAAATCAAAAATTCACCGCGTTCGCGTAACACAAGCGGAATTAAATTACGTAGGCAGCATTACCATTGATGAAGCATTGATGGAAGCCGCTAATTTGATCGAAGGTGAAAAAGTTCAGATAGTCAACATCAACAACGGCGAGCGTTTGGAAACCTATGTGATCAAAGGCGACCGTAATACGGGAACTATTTGTTTGAATGGTCCGGCGGCCCGAAGAGTGTCTCTTGGCGACCTGATCATTATCATCGGTTATGGTTTCATGACGATGGACGAAGCGAAAGGTTTTCAGCCGTCGCTGGTGTTTCCTGACGAAACCACGAATCTCATCGTGTAGCTATGAAAAAATGGATCGGGATATTACTGAAAACAGTTCTTCCACTTGGATTAGGGGTTTACCTGGTTTGGTATTTTTTCGATCGGATGTCGGCTACCGACAAAACCATTTTCTTCGAAGCCATTCAAAAAGCTGATTATACCTGGATCGTTGCATCGCTGGCATTGAGTTTCTTGGCTTTATTGTCACGGGCTTACCGCTGGAAATATGTACTGGAACCGCTCGGTTATCAAACCAAATTCTGGAACCGGTATCACGCACTGATGATTGGTTATATTGTCAATCTGACCATTCCAAGAGCCGGAGAAGCTTCACGTGCAGTTATGTTATCACGTTCCGACGGTGTTCCGTTTTCAAAATCCTTCGGGACCATTCTGGCAGAAAGAGCCGTTGATCTGGTAATGCTCATGGGAGTTGTATTGTTTACCACTTCTATTGGCTACGACGATTTTTGGAAAATCAAGTACCAGGTTGAAACGCAATTGGGCAGCAACAATCCGACAGGTGAAACATCATGGGCAGGAATTATTCTTTATTCCATTGTAGCAACAGTGCTTATCGGGTTGATCATTGCGTTTGCCATTCAGAGAATCCGAACAAAACTCGTTCAGTTTATCAAAGACTTGTTTGCAGGCGTTTTTGCCATTTTCCGGTCTAAAAATCCGTGGAGTTATTCGGCACACACCGTTTTTATCTGGTTGATGTATATCAGCTATTTTTCCATTGCGTTTTTATCGCTGGAGGAAGCGAAGGATGTACCTTTTGCCGGAATCATGATCGCGTTTATTGCCGGTTCGCTGGGAATCAGTTTCACCAACGGTGGCATCGGTGCTTTTCCGTTATTAGTAGGATTGGTGCTGAATTTTTACCTGCATGATGAATACGGCGATGCTGCTGCCGGAATCGGTGCTGCACTGGGAATGATCATCTGGTCGTCACAAACGCTGATGATGATTTTGCTTGGAGCGCTTTCGTTTGTTTTATTACCCAATAATTTTTCGTCAAAAGATGAGCCGGTTCAATGACATGACTGCTAAAATGCAGGACCTGACAGCTGCCAAAGCTACCGTTGCCGCGTGGAAAGCAGCAGGCGAAAAAGTGGTATTTACCAATGGTTGTTTTGATATTCTGCACCGCGGACATGTAACGTATCTGGCCCATGCAGCCGATTTCGGGACGAAACTGGTGGTTGCGCTCAATACCGATGCTTCGGTGAAACGTTTGGGCAAAGGCGACGACCGGCCTGTGAATTCGGAAGACGCGCGTTCGTATGTGATGTCGGCACTCGGTTTTGTGGATTTGGTGGTGCTATTCGACAACGACACACCTTTGGAGGAGATTATAGCGCTTGAACCTTCTGTTTTGGTAAAAGGCGGCGATTACAATGCCAGTGAAACCGATCGTTCCAACAAACAATACATTGTAGGAAGTCATGAAGTACGAGCGTTGGGTGGAGAGGTGAAAACCGTTGATCTTGTGAATGGGTTTTCGACAACCAATATTATCCGGAAACTCAAAAAAGATGTTTGATGTTGGATTGATTCCTCCTGAAAATCAATTTACGCGATATTGAACCATCACTGTGATAAGTAGCAGAAACCTGGTATTCAACAAAATCCAATCAAAAATCAAGCATCTAACATCAAAAAACCTATCTTGCATTATGATTAAATGGCTGATCCTCGTTTTTTGTGGGTTTAAGTGTTTCAATTTGACTGCCCAAACAAAAACAACAATTTATTGCGTACAAGGCCAGGGTTCTGACATTCGCTTGTTTGATTCCCTGAGATTGGATACGAATTACCGTCTGCAGTTTATCCAGTATTCTACGCCGCCAAAGAATGCGACGATGGAAAGTTTTGCCCGCGAACTGATCCAACAGATCGATACAACTCAACCCTTTATACTTGCGGGTGTTTCGCTTGGCGGAATGTTGTGCGTGGAAATGCAGGAAATGGTTCATCCGCAAAAAACAATCATTATTTCATCCGCTTCGAGCAGAAAAGAATTGCCATTCCGGTATCGTTTTCAACGGGCCATTCCGCTGTATGCCATTGTACCCGGGCGTATCATGCGTGGCGGAGCCAAAATGCTACAGCCGATTGTAGAACCAGATCGCAAACACAACAAGGAAACCTTTAAGAAAATGCTGGGCGCCAAGACACCGGCGTATATGAAACGTACGGTTCGGATGATCATTCGCTGGGAACGGAAAACGGCTCCCGAAGGAATTATCCAGATTCACGGAACCAACGATCATACCCTGCCCTATCGTAAACTCAAAAAAGTGGATTATCCCGTAAAAAATGGTTCACACATGATGACACTGACGCAGGCAGAAGCAGTGAGCGAAGCGCTGAATAAAGCTTTAAAAGATGTTTGATGATGAATGTTTGATTTTTGATTAAAGTCTTCTTTAAAAATATCAACTCATCTTGCATAACACGAGCCTTGGTGCCATTACCTGAACCGGTAAGTTCACCCATAACCCTCATCAAAAATCAAGCATCAAAAATTCAGCATCACACGCCTTTGGCGTGATCACACCCCCAAAACCGCCTTCAAATCCGCATATGACGTTCTGCTAATTGCCAACCGCGCGCCCGATTTCAGGATCGCGATGTAACTGTTTTTTTCAAATGATTCGATGCGCGTCAGTTCCTGGATATTGAGGATAAACGACCGGTGAATCCTGATAAATTGTTGCGACGGCAGGCTCGTTTCAAAATGACTCATCGTCTTCTTTTTCAGGTGTGTGCCTTTGCCGGTGTGGATTTTCACGTAATCGTCGTACGCTTCGATGTAATGAATCTCGGCCGTAGGAATGATCTTGATTTCGCTGCCGTCTTTAATTACCACACGGTATTGTTCGTCGGGAACCTGGTAATGGATCGCGTTGACTGGTTTTTTGGTGTCGGCGGCTACTGATTTCCACTTTTCGATAGCTTGGGCGAAACGTTCGGCAGAAAACGGTTTCAATAAATAATCCAACGCATGTACCTCGAACGCTTTCAATGCATATTCGTCAAACGCTGTGGTGAAAATAACTGCCGGCGGATCGGGTAAAATCTCCAACAATTCAAATCCGTTGATTTTCGGCATTTGAATATCCAGCAACAACAAATCGGGATTTGTTTCCGCAATGACCTTGGCGGCTTCGAAACCGTCACCACACTCTCCCACCAGTTCCAAATCAGGGTGTGCCTGCAAAAATGATTTGATAATGGCCCTTGCCAATGGTTCGTCGTCAACAATCAATACTTTTTTCATACTTGTGGAATACAAATGGTTGTGGTAAACAATTCTTCCGTTTTGGCAGTGGTCAACAAACCGCTTTGGCCGAAAAATAAGGATAATCGGCGTTGGATGCTCGCCAATCCGAATCCTTTTCCTTCACTGGCATTTACAAATTGTGTATCGTAAGGACTTGAAACGGTAACCGTGAGCAACTTTCCTTCGCACAGCACATTTACCGAAATAGTAATGGCATTTATTTGTCCGTACAAGCCATACTTAATTGCATTTTCGAGAATCGGTTGCAAAATGAGCGCCGGGACTTTGAGTTCTTCGCAGGCTTCGTTGCTGTTTATTTCGGTCGTGAGTCGGTGTCCGAAACGCACTCGTTCAATTTCAAGGTAAAGCCGGATTTGCTCCAGCTCTTCTTTCAGCGGCACCAATTGTTGCACGTCTTTGCGGAGCGTTCCACGGAGGAAATTGCTCAGTAACTGAATCATGCGATGTGCTTCAGTCGGTTCCAAAATGGTCAGCGCACTGATGGAATTAAGACTGTTGAACAAAAAATGAGGTTGCAACTGCTGGTGTATATTGTCTAATTCTGCTTTGGTTAATGCGCGTTCTTTTTCCAGCAGTTGCTCCTGTATATTGGCTTGCGTTTGGGCGTTTTTTTGGATCCACCAGTTCAAACTGATTAGCAACAAGAAGAAGAAGGCCATCACAGCTCTTACAGCTTCGAAGGGAAACACGTAATGCTGCCAGTCGTAATCGGTGAACAATAGTTTATACAGACCATTGAAGGCCAGTTGAAACATTCCGGTGAACACGAAAATGATGGCAAAGTTCACGAAATTCAACGGTTTCGGCGGGTGGAAATTATGCTGAATGAGGTAAAGGATTTGCCCAAGCAAAATCATGATCATCGAACTCAACAGCGCATCTCTCAATGCAATTGTAAAATGAAAACCGTTTCCCCACAACAATACAAATTGAACTGCCGCGGCGGCAAGTACCCATAACGAGAACTTGATTTTTACCTGATTGGAAGAAGTGCGTGTTTCCATAAACCTATTTTGAATTGAAGCTATTGATTTCGATACCACCGAACATACATGTTCCACGCAGGATCACGATTTTTTCAGGATTGTCGGTATTGATTTCTGTGGTTGGTCGTTTGTCTTCGATACCCCCGAAAATACTCACCACTTCGGTTTTGATTTGCCAATGATTGGGAATGGTGAGTGTGGTTCCGCCAAAAAGATTGGTCACATCCATCACGATCTGGTTGTTGAAATCGGCTTGTGACAGGTTGATTTCGTTTCCGCCGAAAATGGTGACGATGTCTGCACCACGAAACTGCTTGCTGACTACGTTTTTCTGCACGCCACCGAAGATGGAAACGGCGTCAATAAAGTCGTCTTTTGAGATATTTTCCAGGTCCTCCATACCTTCCATGCCCTCACAATAATGATGATGACCATGGTGGTGTTTTTTCCAGAATTCGCGGCGTTTTTCAAAGCGATTACGCCCCAAACCCGATCTTGGTTTTGATTTGAACAGGATGAATAAACCGAGTAGAATGACCAATACCGGCCAAACAATGTTCATATTGACTTCTTGGGGATAAATTTCTTTCCAGATCAATAATTTACCTACCAAAAGCAATAGGTAGCCGAAGAATGATTTGAATTTGTGCTTGACCAATACGATCAAACCGAAAGCGATGATGAATGGTCCGGGAGTGAACGTCCAGGTAGGTAATTTTACACCAGTTTCGTGGAGCAGGTATAACACTCCGAATACGACCACAAAAAGACCGGTAGTAATTTTACCGCGTTTGTTGCTTTTCTGCCAGCTGAGATAATGATGTTGATCCTCTGCGTTAATGGGTTCTGTGCTCATTGTTTGTGAATTTTGAACAAATCTAAGACAGGAATGCAGACGATACAAGGATAAATCGGCGAGTTGTAGTTAAAGATAGGTGAAGTGTGGAAGAGGTAATTTTCAAACCTCATTCTGTTTCTCATTCTCTGCCCCGCGGGGGACTATTGTACTGTTGCAGAATGAGAATGAGGAAAAACAACCCACCCCATTCTTCCTCACAATTCAACCGGCTGATTCTACAATTCACTTAATTTTGTCGTGTGTGGTTAATTGACTACTTGTACTATTGTTCCGTAAAACAACTTTTTATGAAACTAAACGCATACATCTTAGCACTGCTCTTCGGAATCACTGCATTTCCGCTTTGGGCGCAAACAACTACACAAACCATTCGTGGAACCGTGATCGACAAACAATCGCAGCAAACCATTCCGGGAGTCGCAGTTGTTATTTTGGAAAGCAACCCGTTGCAAGCCGCATTGTCGGATTTTGACGGACGTTACAAAATAACAGATGTCCTTCCCGGGCGCTACGATCTGAAAATCACCTACTCCGGCTACAAGGAAATCGTGCTTTCCAATATTGTAGTAACTGCCGGAAAAGAAACAGTGCTCGACATCGCGATGGAAGAAAACATCACGGAAGTGGAAGAAGTGGTGGTCAGCGCCCGAAAGAAAAACGAAACCAACAACGAACTGATTTCACTGAGCGGACGCTCGTTTTCGATGGAAGAAGTGAACCGCTATGCCGGCGGACGTTCCGATCCTGCCCGGTTGGCAGCCAATTTTGCCGGTGTGAGTTCACCCGATGATTCACGCAACGATATCGTAATCCGTGGAAACTCTCCTATCGGTGTGTTGTGGCGTATCGAAGGATTGAACATTCCCAATCCGAATCACTTTTCGACTGTGGGAACAACCGGCGGACCGGTAAGCGCTATCAATACCAATATTTTGCGCAATTCCGATTTCATGACTTCCGCCTTTCCGGCCGAATACGGGAATGCCAACGCGGGCGTATTCGACCTTGGTTTCCGAAACGGAAATACCGAAAAACGCGAACATACGTTTCAACTTGGCGCATTGACCGGTTTGGAATTCATGACTGAAGGGCCGATTCGCAAAGAGAAAAACTCGTCGTACCTCATCGCTTACCGCTACGGTTTTGCTGGTGTGGCACAAGCCATCGGTTTGCCTATCGGAACAGCTGCAACGCCTTATTATCAGGATATTTCGTTCAAAATAAACACCGGAAACACCAAAATGGGGCGTTTTACACTGTTTGGCCTGGCGGCAGTGAGCAAGATTGAATTTATACACAGTGATATTGATAGCAATGACTTATTTGCTGATCCCACTGAAGACAGTTATTTCAGTAGTAATCTGGGCATGCTCGGACTGAAACACTTTATCCGTGCCGGTGAAAAATCGTATTTCAATACCGTTATCGGGATGACGTATGCCGATTCTGATTACAGAGAAGACAGTTTGAGCATGAGTGATGTGGCGGCCAGAACGGTTGAAAACACCACGACGCGCACCAATTATTCGGTCAATACTTCATTCAACTCCAAGATCAATGCGCGGTTATTCATCAAAGTGGGCGTGTTGGCCGAAGTACTGAATACGAAATTGTTTTACCGGACGCGCGAGTTTACGCCCGATTGGATCATGGTGTGGGACAACAACGATTACACGACACTCATTCAGGGATATACCCATGCGAAATACAGTTTCACCGACAAGCTGACGCTCAACGCCGGATTACACAGTCAGCATTTAACACTCAACAATTCCAATTCCATTGAACCACGGGTCGGGTTGAAATATCAGTTGAACGACCGTCACAGTTTCTCGACAGGTTACGGAATGCACAGCCAGATGCAACCCATCGATTTGTATTTCTACCGCACCACTGATGCCAACGGGAATGTACAACTCACGAATAAAGACCTTGATTTTACCCGCAGTCAGCATTTTGTGATTGGCTACGAAGTGATTCCGTTCAAAGACTGGCGCATTAAAACCGAAGCGTATTACCAAATCCTGAACAACGTTCCGATCACGACTGATTCTTCGAGTTTTTCAATGCTCAATGCCGGATCTTCGTTTACGCCGATCGAAGAAGGTTTATTGGTGAACAAAGGAACCGGCCGCAATTACGGATTGGAACTGACCATTGAGAAATACTTCAGCAAAGGTTATTACGGACTCATTACCGGAACGCTTTACGAAGCCAAATACACCGGCAGCGACGATGTGGAACGCAATACGGCTTTCAACGGAAGGTTCGTTTACAACGTGTTGGTCGGAAAGGAAATCAAAGTAGGAAAAGCCAAACGCAATGCGTTGACGATTGATGTGAAAATGACACAAGCCGGTGGCCGTCATTATACACCGGTTGATTTGGCTGCTTCGCAATTGGCACAACAACAGGTGTTGAAAGGTGACGATTACGCCTACTCTCAACGCTATGCCGATTTCTTCCGATTGGATGTGAAACTGGGCTTTACCATGAACAGTGCGAAACGCAACATCTCCCAATCAATTTTCTTCGATATTCAAAACGTGACGAACAACAAAAACATTTTCGCCGAGCGTTACAATCCGCTTACCAACGGAATCAACACTGCTTACCAGATCGGTTTCTTCCCGAATTTCGCTTATAAAATTCAGTTTTAATTGAAGGGAAAGATGAAAAAAATACTGGTAATCAATGGCCATCCGAATGCCGAAAGTTTTAACCGTGCGTTAACGGATGCTTACTTAATCGGAACCCGTAAAACCGAAGCGGAAGCCCGGGTGCTGACTATTTCGGAACTAAATTTTAATCCGTCGTTGCAATTCGGCTATCAACACCGCATGGAACTGGAACCCGATTTGGTACAGGCGCAGGAAAGCATCTTGTGGGCCGATCACCTGGTATGGATTCATCCGGTTTGGTGGGGAGGATTGCCTGCCATTACCAAAGGATTCATCGATCGCGTTTTCCTGCCCGGATTTGGTTTTAAGTACCGTGAAAACTCTGTGTGGTGGGATAAATTGTTAACCGGAAAAACTGCGCGGATCATCACGACACTGGATCAACCGGGATGGTATTACCGCCTCGCATTTGGCAGACCGAGTGTGAATCAGCTTAAAAAATCGACGCTTCAGTTTTGTGGTATCAAACCTGTGAACGTTACGTATGTTGGTCCGATTCGCCTCTCAAAATTGGAAGCACGCGTACAAATGCTTCAAAAAATAACCTTACTCGGAGAACAGGAAGGGCGTTAACCTTCTTGTTTTCCTTATTTTTAACAACATGCTGCAGAACAATTGGCGCTTTTTATGGATGATTGTTGTAGGTGTCGGAATATCGATGCTGCTCAAAGTCATTATTACCTTTCCCGTCAACGACCTGTCCCACCAATTGTTCGGTATCCTTGAATCGATTATCATTACCGTACTCATTTGGGAAGGTACGTTGCGCTACGATCATTACCTCGACAAAAAATTCCCGTGGGATCAATTCCTGATGAAGCGCATTTTGTTTCAGCTCGTGCCAACCACAATCTATGTTTCGGTTGTGCTTCTTTCCATCATTATGGCTTTTGATTCTTATGTCTGCCCCATGCCGTTCGACGATCAAAAAAAGATGCTCATCATCGTCTTCATATTGGCATTTATGTTTTCCATCGCCATCCTTTCATTGGAAGTTTCGTTTCAGTTTTTCAGAAAATGGAAACAATCATTGCTGGAAGTAGAGCAGTACAAATCGGAAACAGCCATCGCGCGGTTGGAAAATCTGAAAAATCAGATCAATCCGCATTTCCTGTTCAACAACATGAGTGTGTTGTCGTCGCTCGTGTACAAAGATCAAGACAAAGCAGTCGATTTTATCAATCAGTTATCGAAAGTATACCGCTATTTGCTCGACAGCGGTTCGTGTGAATTAACGACCCTCGAAGACGAAATGCAATTCCTGCAATCGTATACCTACTTGCTCAATATCCGGTATTCGCCCAATATTCATTTCGAAATTGCCGTCTCGGATGAAGCGCTGAAAACACACATTCCACCTATGTCTGTGCAATTACTGATCGAAAATGCCATCAAACACAACGAGATTTCGTCGGCCGCTCCGCTTACCATTAGTATCCGGTCAGAAGAAATGTGGCTGATCGTAGAAAACAACCTGCAATTGCGCTCTACAGTTGAAAACGGCTCTGGAACCGGCTTGAAAAACATCTGTTCACGTTACCAGTTTTTCACCGACCGGGAACCAGAGATCATTGCTACAGCCACGCATTTTTACGTCAAAATTCCGTTATTAAAAGCGCCATGAACGTAATCATCATAGAAGACGAGCAATTATCGGCCGAACATTTGGCAACGCTGTTGCAGCGCATCGATCCCGCCATTCAGGTGACCCACCGGTTTGAGTCGGTAAAACAAAGCGTGGAAGCCTTTCAGTCGGGCGTAAAAGCTGATTTGCTGTTTGCCGATATTCACCTGGCAGATGGCAGCAGTTTTGATATTTTCCACAAAGTCACAGTTGAAATTCCGGTGATTTTCACCACGGCATTCGACCAATACGCCATCAAAGCATTCCGCACCAACAGCATCGACTATCTATTAAAACCCATCGACAGCGGCGAACTGAAACGGTCGATTGAGAAATTCAATCAGTTGAACCGTCAGCAACACGCACAGTTGATCGAGCAATTACTGAGCAATTCCTTTCAGCCAACAAAGAGCTACAAAAACCGCTTCATGGTGAAACTCGGCGAAAACATTGTTTCTGTCAAAACCGAAGACATCGACCATTTTATCTCGGAAGACGGCGTTGTCTTGCTCGTCACCAAATTAGGGAAGCGCTATCCGGTCGATTATACCCTCGACCAATTGGACCAACTCATCGATCCTGATACGTTTTTCCGCATCAACCGCAAAGTGATCCTGCACATAGAAGCGATTCAGAAGATTAGTAGTTTTTTTAATAGTCGCCTGAAAGTGACGTCTACCTACATTTCGAATGACGAAGCGGTGGTGAGCCGGGAAAGGGTTGGGGATTTTAAGCAGTGGTTAAATAAATAGTCCCTTCCTACTTTGAAATAACCGCTTTTCGGTGTTTTATGCCCCAATCAACCATTTTATCCAAAACTTCTGTGATAGACTTTCCTGATGGAGATAGTTCATATTCGACTGAAACCGGGATGGTGTTATAAACTGTTCGGGTAATCATTCCATTTATTTCTAATTCTTTCAATTCCTTGCTTAACATTCGTGGTGTAATTTTCGGAATGTTGCGTTGTATTTCAGTGAATCGTTTTTTATCAAACAGGATAGAGCCGATAATAGGCAGTTTCCACTTCCCGCTTAAAACGTTGAGTGTGTCATTGATGGCTAGCACAAACTGAATTGGGCATTTTTTCGCTTCTTCAAGACTTATAGTTCTGTTCATTTTTATCAATCGTTGCTAATGGTATACAAAAGCATAGCACTATACTATAGTATACCACTATACAATAAGAAGCAAATATAATCTATTTTCGCTTCTCAATATTTATTTAAAAAAATACACACAATGATTTTAGTAACAGGAGCAACAGGACATTTTGGAAAATCAACAATCGATTTTCTTTTGAAAAAAGGCATTCATCCAACCGACATTATTGCATTGGTAAGAGATGAAGCAAAAGCCGAAGATTTGAAAGCAAAAGGTATCACAACAAAAATGGGTGATTATGACAATTATGCTTCATTGGTTGAAGCTTTTAAAGGAGTTGGCAAACTTTTACTCGTTTCGGGTAATGACATCGCTAACCGTAGTAAACAACAAGAAAATGCTGTGAAGGCAGCTAAAGAATCAGGTGTAAAGCATATCTATTACACTAGTTTTGAACGTAATAATGAAACGGAAACATCACCTATTCATTTTGTAGCCAATTCACATATTGCCACCGAAAACACGATCAAAGCAAGTGGAATCAACTACACTATTTTCAGAAACAATCTATACTTAGATATTCTGCCGATGTTTTTTGGTGAACAAGTATTAGAAACAGGCGTTTTTTTACCGGCCGGAGAAACCAAGGGAGCATTCGCATCAAGACTTGATATGGCAGAAGCCACAGCAAATGTAATCATTGGCAATGGACACGAAAACAAAGAATATGCGTTTAGCAATTCGGTGAGTGTATCCATTTCAGAAGTTGCAGCCAGTTTGAGTGAAGTGGTAGGTAAAGCAATCAATTATGTAAGTCCTACAACAGAAGTTTACATGGACACATTAACAAAAGCTGGTGTTCCGAACGAATATGTTGGAATGTTTGCAGGGTTTTCAGAAGCTATAAAACAAGGTGAATTTTCAGTCGATAAAACTGACTTGGAAAATTTGCTGGGCAGAAAGCCAACAACTGCAAAAGAGTTTTTACAACAAACCTATTCTTTAAAAAACGAAAACGTCAGCAGTTAACAGACATTTCACAATCAAAAAACCCCTCTCGTCAGTGACGGAAGGGGTTTTACTATTTTCTGAATAATTCTTTCTTAATGCTGCACGATCAATCGCTGTGGCTGGCTGTTGCCGATTGTCAATAGGTAAACACCGCTGGCCAAACCTTTAGTAGAAACGCTGTGCGGTCCTGCTGATAATACTTGTTGTTGTACCAACTGTCCGTTTACGGTTGTTAAGCGCATCACCTGATCTTCGGTTCCCTGAAGGGTTACTGTCAACTGCTCGCTAGCCGGATTCGGGAACATTTCAAATACGGTGATTTCTTCCTGCTCAATGCCCAGTGAAGGTTCGCCGTTCATGCTGATACCGTCGGTGAGGATTTGGTAATCGAAGCCTTCGCCTGAAACACCACCTGCGATGGTTACCATAAAGGTGTCTGCTTGCGGAATGTAAGGAACGTCTACCAAAATGTAGAATGAACCGTCAGGAACACTTGTTAAAGCGTAATCACCGTTTACGTCTGTCCAGGCAAATGATACCGTTTCGTGAGTGGACTGATCTTTCAATTGAATGTAAGCGCCTTCGAACGCAACGGTCATTTTCAAATACGATGTATCGATGATCACATTTCCGAAGATTGTGCCACCACCGTCAGAAACGTTTACGGTGTCTGCATCAATATCGGCACTGTTAAGGTAACATGGCAAACCGATCAAATCTGCTGTTGACCAAGTCGATCCTGATTGGAAATACAATGGAACTGCTCCCGGAAATGCAACCGGATCAGGCGTGAATCGAACGTGGTAAACACCTGATGTTAAACTGTCAGCCAGATAAGTTCCTGCTGTAACCGGAATGGTTTGAACCGGAATAGCCAACAACGTGTCTTCTGAGAAGTTAAATACTTCGATGATTCCTTCGGCCGGTGAACCGTTAACAGTCAACTGTCCGCTGATGTCGTTAAACGATTCTTGTTCGTTCAATAAAATGGCCGAATCATATACGCCGTCGGCGATGTCTGAAATCACCAGTTTAATGTGGTAAGTCGAACCGACCTGTGCGTAAAAGTTTGCTTCCAATGGAATCGTGTAGCCATCGAATACAAAATAAGCGCCCGAAGGAGCCGACATGTTATCGATGTAGTATTGCGGGTTAACGATTTGATTGATCGAGTTGATCTCAACAGCCGTGCTTGTTCCCGGAACGGTAGCAATGTTTGTTGGAATGCCTCCGTTTTCGGAAACCAAAAACATGAAGCGGTCGTTGAAACTGGAGTTGGAATATTCAGGATATTCTTCCGAAGCAAAAATGTAGGTAAAACGAATGGTATCGGTTACCAATGGTGTGAAATCGAATTCAACCGAAACAGCATCAAAACTTGATGCGCCTGAACCATTCAGGTTTCCGTAGTTGATGATGTCCATATCGCCCGGTGATCCGAGTTGTGAACTGGCAAAGTTGCCCACAGGCATGTAGGAATAATTTAAATATCCGGTTGAAAGCATCATTCCGCTGTTCAGACCAACGCCTTGTCCATTATCAAAACGACCAACTGCGTATGGAGCACCGTTTATCTGGACATTGGTAACGCCTTCGCATTGAACACCGAAAATGTTGGCGACCAACATATCCACATTATTGGCAATGGAGGAATAAGAAATGACTTGAGCCTGTGTGGTTTGCATTCCGGCAAAGAGCGCGAAACCAGCCAGGAAAGACCGTGTAAGTAGAGTAGAACTTTTCATAAGGGTTGCATTTGGTAGTGAGACGGTGAGAATTACAAGTTAGTTGCTTTGTAATGTGAAATTGAGAATGTGAAATTGAAAAGTTGGCAGATGTCCTCCCTTTTCAATTTCACATTTTACATTTTCAATTCCCCCTGTAACGATTTTACTTTTTGTGCATTATCCTCAAAAATCCGAAACATGAAACGAAACAATAAGTGGTTCAGAGCTACGCTATTGACGGCGCTCTGCGGGATGATCTATGCCTTCCAGGTATTCCAAAATGCGCCGGTAACGATAACGTTGGAAGAGGCGATTGCCAAAAAGATGGTGACTTGTCGTTTTACCTCAACGGGCAGTTATTCCGGTGAATCGGTTTCTGTTTCGGTCACCAATCTCACGGGAAATCCACTTACGCTGACGATCCCGAACGGAACGGTGTTCAAACCAAGTGAAGATGAAGATCAGGATTTGATTATCGTGGAACAACAAGCAATTGCCCTGAAAGCCAAAGCAACCGGAAAGCAGGTACTCGATGGCTATTGCATGGAAGCCAGCGATCATTCGCCGACTACGGATAATGGCATGAAGCTCTCAAAAACCACTAATCAACAACTCATTGAACTGGCTGCATTTGTCGATAAAAAAGGATATGACAGCTATACGCTTCAGGATGCCGTTTGGGCCGTTTCAGATGGAAATTCGATCAGCAATATCGGCAGTGATACCGAAGAGGGAAAAGCATTGCGTACGTTTTTGGCCAAACTGACCAATCGCGAAGATCCGTGGTATGCCACCAAACAAGAACGCGTTTTAACTCCGGAGCGGTTGATTGAAAACAATCCGATTTCGGTAAACGGCAAAATCCGTGTGGAAAGCGATGGCAATATGAAGATCCACGAAGTGGTACAAAAAGTGGGTGGTGAAGTAAAAAACACGTCACCTGAAATGGCATTCTCGCGCAAAGGAATTGTGAACTACGAATTTACCTTAACCGTAAAAGGGTGGGAAAAGGGCAATTACGAAGTAAAGGTGATGAATGGTGACAAATTGGTGCAAACGTTTCCGTTTACGATATGATTACTTCAGTTCAGGTTCAAAAACAAAGAGTGTGTTGTCTTGCATGTGAATAAATAAGTATTTCCCCTGTAAATGAATTGATCCGATTGCGCCATTCTCCGGCAAAAAATCATACTTCCATTTCAATTGTCTGGTTGTAGTATCTAAAATCCCAACTTTGGCAAAATCAGCTCCCAACGATTGTGTGAAATAGAGTAACCCGTTTGATGCAGCTGCACGATGATCCGAGATGGTCATAAACCCGTTTTCCTGAATTAACTGATGTACATCCCATTCGTGAAACGTGTCGGTTTCGGTATCAATTACACAGACTTTATCGCGAAATTTAGCTGAATAAACAAACTGCTGGTCTTTTACGAGAAATCCCGAACAATCGTCATACAATTGTACTTCCTTTCCGGTTTGAAGATCCAGGCAAAACACACCGGTTCGTTTTTCACTGGCCAATCTGAAGTATAATTTCTGCCTGATTTCAAGTAATTCGAAATAGGAATATACGGTATCACTTTGAGTAAGTTCATCCAGGGCAACGCCCCATTCACGGGCTGTAGGATCAGCGGAAAGAGAAAATACCCTTTTTTCCGAACCAACCAATTGGATAAAATGAGACGGCAAAAACAACTTAACGCTGGAATTAATTAACGGGTATTCATGTTTACCTGCATCGGATTCGTAATTGAGAGTGGTCGCATTCGTTAAATCCAGATATACTTTGATACCGTCAGAATGTTTGAAATAGTATTTCTGTTCTTCCCGTACTATGTGTCCATTGGAAATAAAAACGGATTTGGGGCCCAGGAAAACAATAAACTCATTTTCATCGGTCATCAATACATGATTGACTGGTGGCGGAGTTTCCAAACGGAATTGTTCTTCAAGCAGGTTCGAACAAAAAACAAACTCATTCGTCGTTTTATCCTTTAAAACTACCCAGCTTTCATTAACCAATACTAAGCCTGTATTTGGAATTTTCCTGATTATCATTTGAAAATTGCATTATAATTGAGATCAACAAAAGTATCAATTTCTGTATCAGCTACTGACATTGACATCGAATTAACACCGAACCAGTTTCTGAATTTGGTGCTCACATTTACATCCGTACTATTAATCATTTCATCGAGGGTTGCTTTATTCTCTTTGAGCCAGGTTTTTAATTTATCAGGTGTAAAATCTGTTCCCGTCATGCGCCATTGAATTTCACTCAATGCTGCTGCGTTGAAGAGATCCCGCTCAATAAACTGTTCTTTAATTGTACCCGTTTTTATACTTCCCGGACCACTTTTATACTCAATTTTCAAGTTGGGAGGAACGCAATTTGCACAAAAAGCATCGATACTGGATGACGTTCCGCGTGCATTTGCAATCGCCACTTCAAGGCTTACAGTTTTACCATTGAAAAAACTGGCATTATCCCGTAAATCCCGAATTACCCAGTGCACCCCTTGTCGGTAGTTTTGATTATTTCCACTTAAAATACCAATGGTCGCCTGAAAATTCTCGATAGTGACATTGTTTTGCACCATGTTTTTAGCGAAATTGTCCAGATCAGTCATTAGATCTGCAAAACTTACATTCGCATATCCGCTTACCCGGGCAAGTGATGCTCCGGTGAAACCCAATTCCTGAAGCCTGGTATTCTTGCGGGCTTTTGAAAATGCCTCAAGCGATGCTGTTTCTTTTGCCAGATTAGGGTGTGCTACGCGGAGGAGATTCCAATCCTCTACCAATATGGTCCCTGCAACAAATTTTGATCTTGCCGTAGCGTTATCCGCAAAATGTTCCAGAAACTTTTCAATGTCGGCACCATTCGCTCCTAATTGGGCCTTTATTAAATCATGAAATTGTTTGTTGGTAGTTTTTAGCGCTTTGAGTTTATCAATAGAAGCTGCCGATATATTTTGAATGGTAGCATACCACGAACAATCGTTGTGAACAACCATTTTTCCATACCCAACTGTATAAGTATGTGTCTGGTCAACCTCAAGATTGTAGACCACTACATTTGAATCCATTGCATGGGTCTGCATCACCATTCCAAATCCTCCGGCCATGAATAAGCGCATTCCACGTCTCAAAGCTCCTGCTGTTATCCACTCTTTTTTCTCATTCATGAACAAATGTTCCGGCGTAGCGAAGATGGTGTCTTTACCAATTATTACCCGAACAAGTTTATCGACCGTTTTCCGGAAAGTACTTGTGACAGATTGATACACAAGTTCCTGCGTATCTTCGTTGTAAGACAGTACCGAATCACCTTCATGAACGGCCGCAATTGGCACGTAGCCTTTTGTAGTGGAAACAGGGGTCTCTGCTGTAAAACATGCCCCGGCCACTAAACAGGCATATACTTCATTTTGTCCAATCATGCGTTTCACCAGCATCATCGGTTTATTTTCATAAGCTATTCCTGCTGATTTAAATGACATATCAGGAAAAAACTTCTCTACTTTGGTATAACTCGCACCTTCTGCTATCAATGGAATATTCAGGATATTGTCTTGAAAAGTACCGATAATCTGATTTCCGATTTTGATATCCATACCATCAATCACTCCCAATACAGCCAACTGTTCGGCCGTTTTTTTGTACTTAGCTGCAATGTTCGACCAATCCAATGATGCAGAAGTCCCCAGCTTCAGGATGTTTTTCCAATCACCACCCACTTCTTTTTTAAGCAATAATAATGTTTGGTATTCCTCGCTACCCAATTTTTTAGCCAACTTGAGATCAATCTCGTACCTTCTTAAAACCAGGAAGGTTTTCAGCTTGTTTTCGATATCACCGGAGTTCATGAGTTGTTTGAGCACCGTAAGCTTGCCACTCACCGAAACAGACTCTCCAAGTTCATCAAGCATAAACTTACCTGCCAGCGTTTTCATTTCAGCAGCAGTTGGAACTTTGATCGGATTCGGGCCAGTTACCATTGCATTTACACTGGAACGCATTTTAATGGCATTATACATATCCGTCACTGACAACGATATATTGGCTACGGCGAAAATGTTCGTGACTACGTTAAGTGGTTGATATTGTTGACCAGATGCATTATTGGCTAAACTCAGCGTACTTCCTGCAACATCCATTAGGGCTACAAACCCTCTAAAAGTCCTCAACCCTGCCATTGCCGGACCAACGCCCACAGCAATAGAGAGTACATCAACAGCGGCCTCTATACCATCCTGTATTTTTTTTGCCGTAGCCTCATCATCCATGTAATTGAGGATGAATACAGGGAATACTCCATTTACCTTCCCCCCGGTTGCAGGCGAAAAATCAGTGAAATTAATATCCTCCGTTTTACTTTCAATAATAACAATATCAAAAGCCTTCAGGGATTTCGGAGTATTGACAACTTGAAGGCAAGTACCCAAAGGAGACAAAATCGGCCAATAAGCATTACCTCCTATATCATATTTATAGGAAGTAAATTTTACTCTGGCCGTATCACCTACAACTGCAATCTCGCTGTCTGTTTCGAAAGCGGGATCGGCCCATGGGTTGAATGCATTCTTCACTTCCGACCAAAAGTTGGTATGATAATAAGGGATGATGTACTTATCCAGTTGAGCTACATTTCCCATAATATTAGTTGCAAGCGCTTCCAGGCGGATAACGTCAGAGTTGGCAATTCTTCCCAATTGGATAGCAACTTCTGTGTATTGCTCTCCAAAACCGACATTGTGTACATGATCTACAATAAACTCCGTGAGGTTGATCCGATCATTGCCATCCAACGAAAAGTTTTTTTGTGTTTCTAACGTTGTCAGAAAAAGATTGGCGTCTTCCTTTTTCACCCCTCTGAGTAGTTTCACCAATGCATCTTCCCAAGGAGTTGTAAAGTAATTATCCGTAGAAGTCAGTATTTTTACTGCTGCGGTTTTCTTGTATACCGACTGCGCAAGTAATGTGTTAATTGGTGTCAGATTGAGTGCAATGCGCAATAGATTAATGTAAGATTCCTTTTTTTGATCGGAGTCAAGCCCAATGTAGTATGCTTCACTGAAACCATCCCAGAATTGACCAATGTTTTCTTCCAATTGTGTTTTAAAATTGCGGTATCTCGGAATAAAAATCTTCTCATAAAAAACAGGCGTATTATTCATGAAAAGATCTCTGGCATTTCCCACATTCGGAACCGCCGTGTTTGCTTCCATGAATTCATCAAATCCCGAGTTCAGGTTTACACCCAGATCTACTTCAACCAGCCATTCGGCTCCTGACTCCCACATACCTTCTTCTCCCCACTGAAAGATTTTTTCCTTCTCAGAAAACAAGTATAAAATTTCGGGTTCAAAGCTAGCTAGATCAAGCACTTGTGCATGAGCAGCATAGTATTTCTGATAGTCACCTTTAAAAGAATGGTAAGCAACCACTTCTCTTAAATGATTGTAACGGATTCGCTCCTGATCATTCAAATTATTAATCCTTGTGAAGGAATACGTGTGACCAACAGAACTTGTTAAATTATCATACGGTTTAAACGGGAATTCCCAACCTCCATGAACCTGTTTGGTGCTTCCACCGGCGTACGAATTCCCATAACTTATACCTGTCTTTTCAAATCTCCAATACTCGAGTTCCAATGGTTCATAAACGAGCATACATGCGGTCTTTTTTGCCTCAACATCCAACGAATCTCTATAATTGTCTACGTATACTTCGCCACTAATGTTTTTATATCCTTTGAAAATGTACTCATATAGATTATTCGGCAGATACTCGATAACAGCATCGTATCGTTTTCCATAGTATAAAAATGATGTTAACACACCAATTGGCACAGCTATTTCTTCAACAGCATCAGAGTAGAATTTGCAGTAATATCCTTTTACTCCTTTTTTATTAAAGCTGATTATTTCTCCACCCGGAGTTACAAAACTAACGGAAGTAGTATCACTGTTTAACAAAACATCTGGTACTCCGCTGCTTTTACCCACTGATAGACCTGCATCTTCATCATCGCCGTCATTCCAGCTTACACTGGCAGGATCATCAATGTACTTCCATTGATGTAAATAGAGTTCACCTTGTCCCGGAACATAATCCATGACATTTCCGGTGGCTTTGTAAGCCTCCAATCCCAACTCTTCTTCCGCAAAAATGTGACGCAAGTGAAACACGCCGTGTCCCAATTCGTGAGCAGCTGTATTCCCTGCAGTGTTTTCTCCGCTGAACACAAAACCAATATTCCTTGCACGTGGCATATAGCCATCCAACTCGGGGGTTCCTAAACCAAATACCAGGTAGTATTCGTCTTCATCGTAATCGTTCAATTCTTGTACACCATCTACCCAATCCCGTAAATCGGCTGGGTAATTAGACAACAAACCACTGCTTTCAATGTCTATCTGAACCGGCCACTCGGAATCAGGCATCCATTCCTTTTTATCCAGCTCAAAGGTGATCCCAACCGGGTCATAAACCGCTTTTAGCTCACTCAGGATAGCTGCCTCGTCAATTGTATATCCGTTCGCAGCTAATAAGTTTACTTTAACTGTTTTCGGTTCATAGACATACACCATAAAGAACCCAACCGTGTATTGCAAACTATCAACCGTACTCGTGTATTTTACAACAACTTCAACCGGATTGCCACTTGGAAGATCTGCGGGAAGTTTTAATTTGATGGTGTCATTTGTACTCGATTGTTCTATCGGAATAACCTGGTTGTTGTAAACCGTTCGGAACACCAGGTTTTGTTTCTTGAACAACGTTTCATGTTTGTCGATCGCAATTGCAACAGGTTCGTCAGATTCTCCGGAAACCATGAGTTTGGCCGGTGCGTACCAATCCTGATCGGTAAACACATCGTGGGCCTTCGCATAATGCGATTCCAATAAGTCAAATTGTTTGTGATCGAGATCGTAGAGTGTGTTTTGTGTAGCATGTACCGAAATCGATAAGGGTTTGGTATTGATTTCAATAGTTGCGTGTTCAGGCATTGGGCCGCATTCGGCAGTAACATGTAGCAAGCATTTGCCTGCATAATCCAGCGCTCCTTCGATGGATGCTTCAAACAAAGCATGACTATTCAGGTCATACTCCGCATTGTTAAACGGAGCGTTCAACAGGTGTTCGATACTGTCTTTGTCGGCACTCGTGAATTTACAATGTAATTCTTCGGCGCAAACAAATGAAAAAGGCGATTCGGTATCTTCGGCATCGAAGTAAAAACGGAAAGATCCTTCATCATCACCTTCGATCAAAAAGCGAATGATCTTTTGCATGCCGCGCTCAAAGCCTGTGATCTGGTTTTCTTCCGCACCGTTCAAATCGGGTAATACAAGCACCCGAACATTATGTTGCTCGCGGAAATCCTGCGTAGCCAGCAAAATGGTAGGATTGAAGTATACCTTTTTGACAAATGACAGAAAATAACTTCCCTGGCTGGTATCCGTGGTGTCCTGAGCCGAAGTCCATCCAACCAACAGAACACTGCACAACAACGATAAGAGTATCTTTTTTAAGCCCATCATCAGTAATTTGTATTATCGATAATATATTCACTATTCACTTCCAGTACCCAGTTTCGGGCACGTACTAACGCTTCGGTATAATCACCGGTCAATTCACCCGTTTTATCCGTTTGAACGGGAAAACTGATGATCTCACCCGAAAGCTGTTCCAGAATGCGGTAAGCACACAGTATTTTTTCCTCGGAATCGTTATTGGCCGAATAACAGGAAGGTGTATCGGTGAACAATTCCTTGATCAAAATGTCATACACCTGTTTGTTGTGTGTATAGACCAAATCAGGCAAGAGGGAATTCACGAGTTCGTCATTGATCTTGCGGTTTTTTAAATCGACCACAAACTGTTCAACCGCTAACGGATCGTTCAGTCGCACCAACGCCAGTAACACATGGTATTTTTCTTTTTTACTCAGCGTGGTGTATTTTCCCAAACCTTTTAGAAAATCACGGTCATTTTCCGATCCGATAAATCCAATCAGTTCAATTGCCTCAGACCTGCCGTTGCTTCTTTCAGCAACGATGATTAGTAAATCGTCTTTTACTTTCGTGTCAAACTCTGACTTGGCAAATCCTTTCAGTGTATTCAACGCGAGTAACGTGACTGATTTTTGTTGTTTCAGAGCAATTGCGGTCAGTGAGCGTACATAGGAAGAACGGGTATCTTTTTCGGTGTGTTTCTTCGCTAGTCCTTTGATCAGGTAAACAGTATATTCAAAATCTGTCTTGGTAGAATCGTTTACATACGCCCAAACAGCAGCCGCTATTTCTTTTGAATTGCCATATTCCTGCAAACCTTTATAAGCGGTCTGATCTCCCCCTTTTGTGGTACAATAATCGGTTACCCATTTACTAACAGGCCCAGATTGCGCTACCAATGATTGACAGGCAAAAAATAGAATACTAATCAATGCTATCTGTTTCATATTACGAATTATCCGATTGGTTGCCCAAATCATAATTTACATTCAAATTGATACCACAATCGATGTTGAGGACGGTCACCGTTCCGCTCAAACCACCACTTAAGTTGCCTTCCGGAGCTGCCTTGTAATGTGCATATCCGGCAACTGATATCCCGGCGACGGTAAAGTGGCCAGAATTGGCCGCTGTTTCCCAATCAATACCGATCGATGCTCCTGCGGATAAGTACACATAAGCTTCGTTGAGACGGAATTCGGGCTCAAACGACAGGTCGACCAGAGCGTTGAGATGCAGATAAAACGCAGCTGTACCCCGCACTTCCACAATACCGAAATCCACCCAAGGCGACTTGGCCTGAATGTCGATATTCAAATCAAGACCTGCTTTGAAACCTGTGTTTTGCGCTTCAACAAAAGCCGTTATTGCCAACCAGTCTTTACACAACAGTTTTGCAAACATGGGGTCTTGCTGTGTTCCCGCACTCACATACCAGGTATTGTTCAAGCCGTCGAAATCGAATTTGATTGTTCCTCCTGCGCACAATAGCGGCGAGGTATTGAAGACAATAGCGATTTCTCCTTTAAACGATTTCAGGGCGCTGTAATAACCCATGATTCCGGTGACGGTAGCAATTGGCGGGAAATTACCTGAAGCACCACCTTTGTTTCCGATTTTACCCTGGGTGTACATTTCCATCGCCCAGGCGCCTTCGTTGATGATCACTTCGAGCTGCATGTGCAACTTCACAATTTTTCCTGTCATCGGTAAATCGATGAAGTCAAAACCGACACCAAGTCCGAGTTTATTCCTTCTGCAAGGTTCCGGAAATGCGGTTGGTGATTCGCGCTGCATGTGGTGATAGGCAAACCCCTCAATACCGGTCAATTGCAACGGAATAGGTGATAACGGAACCTGCAAGCCACTAACAGCTAAACTGGCAAACCAAAAACTAAACAGGGAAGAATCAGCCAAATCGGCGGCCAAAGCTGCCTGTTGTGCCGCAACTGCTTGCGGATCAGTCGAGTCTACTGGAGTTACGAAATTCGGAGGAAGTGGTGCCGAATACGTTGTTTTTCCGGTCACGAATAAGGCTGAAATTCCAACATTTTTGAGTTTTTCAGGTTTCAATAGTTTCACATCCACTTGTGCACGCCAGTGATCACCGTAAATCGGGTCGTCTTTCGTGTGTTTTAACTGACCGTGAACCTCACAAGCACTGGTCTTGATGGTGATGTTGGTCGGGTCGAATTTGACAATTTCATCGAGATCGCCGTTTTGGATCTTATCCCCCAAATTGGAGAAGTCAAATTGTACATTATTGAGCAACGAACCGAGTGCTTCCTGACCGATATTGGAAAGTACATTGTCCAGCACTTCGGTGATCAGGGCATCCATTCCAGCCGAAACCGCAGAATTCAAAATGTCCTGTAAAATCTGGTCCCAATCAATTCCGGTCAACGCATCGTCGACCATACTTTCGGCCGTGTTGACAATGTTGTTCATGCTCAAGCTTTTAACACCGTGAACAACTGTGTCGCCAATTTCCTGAAAGAGAGTATCAGCATTATCGATAATATGGTTAAAATCGATGGAGGCATTCACACCGTTATTGATGAGTTCCATTCCCATATAGCGGATCTCACCGGCTATGTAATCCGTGATTTGCTTGGAAATGGCCAACTCAATGAAGTCGGTAATTTTCTTGGTGACATTGTTCTCGATCGAAGCACTGACCGAACCGGTAATTTGTCCGCTCAGCGACGCTTTCGTATCGTGAATAATGGTCTTCACCAGATTCAATACAACCGTGTCTTCGATGGAACCTGCTACCTGATCTTCAATTTTGTCGAATACTTTATCCAGCGCCGTTGTGATCTTATTGTTGATCGGATTGGTAACATTGTCGTTGACCAATCCACGGAACTTGGTCGTTGCTTTTTGGGTGACATTTACAATCGGCTGATTCACACGCCTGATGAGGCCGTCCATGGCATCCACCAAAATGTCCTGCAAAAATTCTTTAGGATCTTTGTTTACCGCCCCGCGCACCAAATCCGAATTCAGAGCTTGTTTCGCAACGGTAACATAATCGGTTGCTTTGTCCACTTTCGCAGAATCCATGAACTGGATAAAGATCTCGGCTACTTCTACAATTCGCTGTAGTTGCGCATAGGTTCCTTCCGTAATCAACGGATTGTGATCATCGCCACCCAAATCGAGTGTGTCGCTTGGGTCAAATCCAAGGCTATCCGCCAGGTAATCCAAATCACCGGCCAGGTTATTGGCATTCGCAACCGTTGCAGCGGATACATTACTTGAATCGCCAACCTGGTTGAATCCTGACAAAATGCTGTTCGGATCGTCGCCGTTTCCGGTAAACGTTCCTGAAAGCAATGGATTGAGGTACATCGAATAAGCATTTACCACCGGCGCACCATTGTCACCAGCGATGTTTTCTGCCATATTCATTTTAGCAGAAACACCAAAAGCATAGGCATTTCGATCGCGGCCGCAACCCACATAATCAATGATCATATCGTAGTCGCCGCTTTTGGCAATTGCCTGACTATTGAGTGAAGCAGCGCCGTTCGGAATATCAAAACCAATGTTTCCATTCCCCCAGGCAGTGAACCCCTGCAGGTTACTCAATGTAGCGTTGAAGTTGATCCATTGCGCATCCAGATCCATTTCAATGCGGTTGTTTCCTTTGAAAACGGCCCGTGTAATTTTCATATCGACCTTTTCTTCGGTACTTCCGCCGGCATTGAACACAAACTCATGATTGATGAGTGATTCGTCGATGTTTCCGATCTCAAAACCGAACGAAGAAATCGGAACCGTCCAGGCAAAAAGATAAGCAGTATCAACTACCGGAATTTGAATGTTTCCGACACATTCTCCGTGCTGAAAGTAATTTTCTTCTATCGCTATGTGCAGAACGGTTGACGTTGAAGGGAACGTATTAAATTTCAATGTATCGGAACCCGAAAACGGAATGGAGCAGGTGAAATTCAAGCCGGTATTATCGATAAAGACAACATTGGAATCGGTTGGTGTATTGTAAAGCAAGACTTCCAATCCCTGATCACAAATCAGCTGATTCGACTCTTCGCCGTTTTCAGGAATCATGAGTGAAGCAGTTTGGTAATACACTCCTTTCCAAATACTGTCAGCGTGTTTGTCGCCCGGCGATTTTAATTCCGTCAGGTCAATGATGTATTGCTCACCGCGCAAACCGAAATCGGCATTGGCAAGGAAATCAATTTGCTCCGGTTTAAAACTCGAGCTGCTTTCCTCCATGTAATTGACCTGTTTCTGGTTACGGAAAGGAACCAAAACAGTCGAATTGTTGATGTCGGTTACACTTGGTGGAAGTTCCACAAAACCTTTGAGCGCAAATTCGTATTTCCCCTGATACACATGTACAGTTGAGGTATAATCGACCAGGAAATTGAAGTTGTACGGTTCGAGCAACGGGAAATTAAAGTTGTCTTCCAGCTCGATCAATTCTTCATAAGCCAGCTCGAAGGTGTTGTTCGCCAGCATCATTTTGGTGTACTCGGTGCGAATGATCGGCACCTGATTATTGGATGTAATAATCGGTAATTGCCAGGTGCTTTTTCCGCCGAGGCGCAATTCTTCCGGATCGATGAAGATGCTATCGGGCTGAAACTTCATGAATCCGTTTGAAGGAATGGTTTTCGGGGAAAGATTATAGGCCGAAAGCGTAATGTCGTCTTCGATGAGGCCATCGACCATGATCCACAAATTATTTCCGGCCGATTCAAGGGTAATATCCTGGAACGAGAATTCCGGAAATTCGGTAGCATTATCTTTCAAAATGGTTTTTCCTGTTCCTGAAATCACATGCGTTACAGAATCATAAGCCGTTACATTGGTTACCTGGATCAGGAAATTGGCCGCGTAAAACTGGTCTACGTGCGGTGGACCGATAAAGGTATAAACACCACTTTCGGCAACGGTTTGCATCCCGGAATTCCCGACTACCTTCCAGGCATACGGCTGCATTTTTTCGAGGTTATTGAGTGCCGACTGACTCATGGTATATTGAATCACGGGCTGACCGGTCGGGTTGATCGTGTAGCTATTGATCGCCGTATTCGACTGAATGGCTTCGGTTGGTGTTTGTCCGCTGTTCACGCGCACCAGCTTGTAATCATACGACACCAGCTGATTCGGAATCGCATTTGTTGGTCGTTTCCATTCAAACAAACCGATATCGCTCAGGTTAAACTGATACGAGCTATCGGGTTTGGTCAATTCAATTTCACCGCCTTCGGGATAACCAAAATAAAACCAGCATGGTGCTGAATATCCGTTGTTTTTGATCTGGGTTTTCGGATAATTCTCAATGGCCTGAACGGTATACACATAGCGTTTGCCAACTTCCAGCACCGGATCAATCACACCGTAGTTATAGGTAAATGTGTTCAACAAATCAGATTGCCACACCATCAGTGCCTGGTTGTTCATGATGGCCGTTTGCGGGTTGGCCGTGTTGCTTGTAATCTCGTACAAATTCAATTGGTAGTTCACATTGTTCATGTCTACCAGTGAGTTTGAATTGGTGAGCATCCAGTTGAAAAGGAAATTGGTTGGATTGATCTGTGTCACCACACTTCCGCAGCTTGGGTTGATAATTTGAGGTGGATCACTTAACGCCAACTGGACCGGAACGCAACCTTCAGCAGAAACCTGCACTTCCTGTTCGTAATCCATAATGGTAAAACAAATGGTATAGGCACCTTCGGGCAGACGTCCGTTTACTTCCAGCTGCTGGCGCGAAATACCCGAAAAGCTCAACTTATTGAAATCAAAAACATCGGCAATATCTGCTCCGAAAAGCATTGTAGGTACACCTGCGTTCAGTGTAATGGGAATCAGCGATTTGGTGTTCGGAAGGCTGGTAATCACGATACCCGGACCGTTGATCCTTACTTTGAGGTAAACATCACGTTGCGGCACCGTGAGGTCATTGAGCTGCATTAAGAGGCTCAACTTCGGGTTCATTGCCGCATAAAAATCTTCGAAATAGATTGAGCATGGTCCTAAAACCGTTGGTGTTACTGCTGTAGGGTAAATTTGCGCCTGCGCAGTTTGCTGTAGCGAACAAATCGCAATCAGAACAAGTAGTAATGGCTTAGTCCACGCTTTCATCAGTTCTTATTTCGAATGAGTAATAGATCTCCCTGGTACTTTTTATCGGTTTCCGAAAAGGAAATGATATAGTAATACGTTCCGTCGGGGAGTATTTCGCCGGTTTTATTTCGACCGTCCCATGTATTTGCATAACTGATCCCCGCAAACACTTCGTGTCCGAGTTCGTTGTAAATAACAATTCGGTTCTCCGGATAACTTTCAATATTTTCGATGATCCAGGTATCGTTTTTATAGTTTTCGTCAGGAGTGAGAATATTGAAGGGTTTGATCCTGAAACTGTTTTCTACAAAAACGGTAACGGTATCGTAACCGAAACAACCGTGAACATCCATAATGGTAACCGAATATTCAGTTGTTTCCATCGGATTTGCCCAAGTTGTTGCAGTGGTTGTGGTGCTCAATCCTGTTGATGGCAACCAGGTATAACTCACACCACCAACTGCGGTTAACGGCACTTCGTAACCTTTATCGGTTGTAGTATCTTCACCAGCATTTACGGCCGGAAGTTGATAGATAATTACCGGTTTGCTGATCGAATCTTTACACCCGAAATCGGACGTGATGATCAAATCCGCGGTAAAGATTCCTGCTGATCCGTAAGTATACCCCGGCGCAAATTCGGTACTTGTATTCCCGTCACCGTAATTCCACTCTGAGCTAAATGCTCCCGCTCCGAGCGTGGTTGTATTGTTGAACGTGGTAGCGGTGCCGAAACAAACATTCAACACGTCAAAATCGGCAATCGGCGCATCGTAAACAGTGATCGATTGCTGAACGGTATCAGCACAACCGTTGGTGGATTCCACGATCAATTCAACAGCATAGGTTCCGCTATTGAGGTATTCTTTGACCGGTTCCATCAACGTTGAATTGGTGTTGTCACCAAAATCCCACATCACACCTGAAATGCTTCCGAATGTAACGGTACTCGCGTTGGTAAATTCAATCGGAACACCATAACACACGTTGTTAAACCCAAATGCGGCGATCGGTTTGTCGAAAATTGTGATAGTGCTTGTTGCCGTATCCGTGCAACCCTGATCGGAAGTCACCACCAATTCCAATGGATAAACTCCGGGATCTGCATACACTTCTACCGGTGAAAAAACGGTGCTGTTGTTCCCGTTACCGAAATCCCACGCCATGGAAATTGTTCCCAATGGAATCGATGAGAAATTGAGGAATTGAACATCATTGAGCTGACATTCATTTTGTACGGAAAACACGGCACTTGGCAATGAAAACACGTCCACATTTTGGCTCACGCTGTTCACACAACCCGAATCGGATTGAATGGTCAACTGTGTTTGATACGTTCCGTAATTGGTGTAATAATGCGTTGGATTCGCTACCGTATCGTTGGTTCCATCACCGAAATTCCACAGGTATGTGTAATTCGTTACGCCTGAAACGGTTGATGTAAACGTCATCGAATCACTGAAACAAACATCGGTATTGGTGAAACTAACCTGCGGCACCGGATTCACTGAAACAGGTTGAATCAATGTGTCGGCGCATTCATAATTGTTGGAAATAATCATCAGCGCGTTGAAGGTTCCGGTAGTTGCGTAATTGTGCACCGGATTTACCACAGCTGAAGTAGTCGCATCGCCGAAATCCCAGAAATAGGTTGGATTGGCGCCGCCTGTATACGACGTATTCTGAAACGTTACGCCATCTCCGAAGCAAGCGGATTGCACATTAAAACCGGCAATCGGTTTGTCATGAATCACCACCGGTTTGGTAATCGAATCAACGCATCCGAAAGTAGTTGTCACCTTGAATGACACCTGATTTGTACCTGTGATCAGTTGCGAGAAAGTTGGATTTTGGTTTGTCGAAGTTCCCAATCCGCCGAAATCCCAGTCATAACTTACAATGCTTCCCGAGCTAAGCTGGCTCATATCCACAAACGGAACCGGGTCATTCAAACAAATGGTATCCGTAAAATCGAAATCGGCAACCGGGCGCGGATAAACCGTCACCGGATGCGAAATGGAATCGGAACATCCGGCAGCATTGGTAGCAAATAATGAAACGGTAAACGTTCCGGGAATCGTATAAATGTGTGCTGAGTTGGTCACTGTACTTCCGCTTCCGTCACCATGATTCCAGCTATAGGTATTTGTGCCCGGTGTGAGGTTCGAAAACACCAATGAAGCATCTTCACAACCATTGGTCACCGAAAAATCAGTATTCGGTTTGGCATTCACAGTAATTGCTTTGTTGCTACTGAAAGTACTGGCACAAACGCCATTTTCTACCAATACGCGGTAAAGTATATTCGTTGATAATGCAGCGCTTGTATACGTGTCGCCAGTAAAAGAAATAGGATTCCAGGATCCGCCATTGTCAGTGCTTTCTTCCCATTGGAGAATGTCTCCATTGTAATTCACAAGGGTCAAACCGGCTGAATCGGCTTCACAAATAACCGCCTGTCCGGCCAAACTTCCCCCAATGGAAGGAGCAGAAACCGTAACGGTATGCGTAGGTGAAATTGCCGCTGCACATCCGCCGTTTTGCGCTACCACCCGGTAAAAAGAAGTATTACCGATATTGTTGGTTGTCAATGCCGGTGAATTGGTTCCCAGGTTGGTCCACGGTCCGTTAATTTGCAAGGCGGTTTGCCAGGTGTATTGATTAGCAACCGAACCTCCCAAATTGAGGTTAACCGTGTTGCCCGATTGACAAACAGAATCGGTTCCGGTGATCGTTCCACTGACGCTCGGTGCTGAAACATTAATGGAAAAAATCGCCGATTGAACGGTTGGGCACGCGCCGTTTTCTACATTTACCCGGTAAAGTGTATTTTGTGTAAAGGAGCGATTTATCTCTAAACTATCAGTGCTCAAACTTACGCTTGTCCAGGTTGCGCCGGCGGTAATGCTTTCTTCCCAATCCAGGATACTTCCGCGGTTGTTGAGCAAATTGTACTGTTCTGTCACTCCGGAGCAAACGTTTGTATTGCCGGTAATGGTTCCGCCCAATGAGGTTTGGTAAACATTCACGCGAATAACCGAAGAAGTCGCAGGTAAATTGGCCGGAACCTGAACAATGGCCCGGAAGGAAATCGACTCCGACAAGTTGGTATAATTGTACGTTGCCGATGTATGTGAAATAGGTGTCCATGGATCATTTCCGCTATAACTGTATTCCCAGCGCAGGATATTTCCGTTGTAGCCGGTCAGTTGGATGGAACCGCTATTGCCCGACACACATTTCGCCGTATCTGCACTCATCATGGTTCCGCCCACCGATAACTGACCGAAAGCTACTGCGCTTCCGAACAAAAGGATAAAGCTTATAAATAGTTGTCTCAACATCTGTTTATTTTTTCATTTTCAATACCCACGGTTCTCCATTGAGGTAACCGGCATATTGTTCGCGTTTTGTTTTTCTGAATTGGATGACATCTCTCGAAGCTTTCTTTACCTCTTCGTATTCTTCCGAAAGTGCTACGATGTACATCGTTTTTTCACCGGTTTCAATGGCCACCAATCGTGTATCGATACTGATATCACGTTTCAGAACCTTTTTTAGTTCCTTGGCTTTATCCAGGTTTCTGAAAGCACCCAATACGATGTAATAGGTCGCATTTGCTTCTTCGATGAGCGAATTAATATCGGTTTCGGAGGTCACATTAATGACCTCGTAGCGCGTTACTTTGATCGTACTGTTTGAATCTGTCTCATTCGGATTGGTTTTGAGATTCTCAATCAGTTTATCCAATTCAGCTTTGTCGATCTGCTCGTTTTTCAATGATTCCAATTGCTCGTTGACATCCCGGTCCAGTGAATCGATCCGGCGATTCAACTCGGCGATCCTGATTTCGTTCTGATCGATTTGTTCCTGCAATTCTTCCAAATTTCGGGAAGAAGGTGTGTTGGGCGATCCGTTGTTTTTCCCTGAACCGATCATGAATTTCAATCCCAATTCATGTGTATTGGTCATCACCGTAGCGTATTGCCCCAGATTGCGCTGATAAGCATAGCTTAGTTTGATTTGCGACAAAAATGTAAATCCGGCATGAGCGTATAGGTTGTTCGATTGTCTGTACCCTACTCCAAATTCCAGACGATCATCAAACGAAACCGTGTGCGAATTGTCGAAATAGACCGAAAGTCCCTGCGTAGATAAAATCGAAAATACCGGAGTATAAACCCAGCGATTGTTCAATTGGAACGGTCGTTTTGCGTAGAAAGCATAAAACGGTACTTTGGAAAAAGACAACACGCCTTGCGTCACCGGATTGGAAAACCGGATCTGATTTCCCATATACACCGTGGCCGAAACACCGATGTCGATTTTGGCAATCCGGTAATTGACTCCAATCGAAAAACGGCCGATGGTACTAGCCTGCGAAGGCTGAATGTCTTTCAATTCAGTGGGATCGTACGCTTCGATTTTTGAGAAATCAATACTCGTACGTTCAGCTCCTGCCTGCACTGCGAGGTTTAAGAAATGTTGTTCTTTAAACGTCAGTTTATAGCGATAGCCCAATCCGAAATTGGAACGATTGATCACACCAACCGAGTTGTTCTCGACCAGCAAACCAAGGCCAATTTTATTCTGACGAAAAGCACCTTCTGCCAAAAAAGTCAGTTGTTCGGGTGTATTGGAAAAACCCGTCCACTGTCTGCGATAATCGACAAAAGCGGTTTTATTCGCTGCATTTCCATAATTCGCCGGATTGATCAGCGACAGGTTTTGATGCAGGAGATTCACCGTGTTTACCGGCTGACTCCATGCGACCAACGTGCTGCCCAGGCTCAGGAAAATGACTACGATCAGTTGTTTCATGTTCGTTTATTAATAAGAAGTTTTAATCAATTTCAGGTTTTCGGTCACCTTTCCTTTCAGACTTTCGGCGTTTACGCGAATGAAGTAAACACCGGCTGCCAAAACATTGGTATCGTATTGAACCGACAGGTTCTTCGTTCCCGATTCACTCGTTGTTTCCAAAATATTACCCAGCGGATCAAACAAGATCACCGAAATTGTTGCATAATCGTTCAGTTCAATCACCAGATCAGCCACTGTAGAAGCAGGATTCGGGTATAAAACCACGTTGTTGAAATCTAACTGAGCAGCAGGATCGGCAACAGAATCGGAAAAGAATTTTTGATTGATTTCTTTTTCGAAGCGACTGATACAAATGCCATTTGAAACCGTCAATGAAGTATAGAAAGTGTCCACCATTGAATACTCGTGAATCGGATTGGCAATGGTATCGTAGCTTCCGTCACCGAAATCCCATAAATAGGTAAGCGGAGTTGGTTCCGACAAATCGATGAATTGCAATTCAAGGTTTTTCGATGTATCCGAATCTACCAGGTAAAATGCCTGAATCTGGTTCGGTGAAACCGTCAGTTCGAACGTATCGGTTACCGCACACGATGCAACTTGTGAAGTGACATAATAGCTACCGGTTTCGTATACTTCAATGGCAAAATCCTGCGACGTAAAGCCGGTTGTACTCGTCCAGTCGTTGGTTCCGAACGGGCTACCGTTTAATTCCACAGGTGTTGTTCCGCAAATGTAATAGACCGGTGGATGCTCAGCAATTACCGGCGCAGGCAACAAAATTACATCAATCGCGTCTGATCCGGTACAACCGTTATTGTCGACATTGACTACATACGTACCGCTACTGGTTGGCGTATAAGTCGGTCCTGTACTCAACACAGCGTTGGAACTGGAAAGCCATTCGAAAACGGCCGGCGAAAACACAGAAACATCAAACGTTACCGGGGTATTGGAACATACCGAAATGTTTGGTCCCAAATCAACAGCCGGACTTGCGTTGATGATCACATTCGTTGTATCATTGGTAGTACAACCATTTGCTATACTGGAAACAACCACACTGTAAATTCCCGATTGTGTAACGGTTCTGATCTGGCTTGTATTTCCGTCGTTCCATAAGTAGGAATAACCCGCATTGGAAGCGGCAGTAAGCGTTGCATTGTCGCAGGCAGCAAGGTTATCAACCAACGTGGTTACCGGAACAGGCAATGCCTGAATCACCACTGTATCGCTCGCGGTACAACCATTTATACTGGTCACATCTACGATATAAACTCCCGAAGTTGAAACCTGAATGGTTGCCGTTTGCTCGCTGGTGTTCCACTGATAATCATTGAACGAACCCGGATCGAGTGTCATCGGAAGTACCGATTCGCACACGCTTTGATCGACACCAAGATTTGGTAACGCAGGAGGATAAACCGCCAAGACTTCAACTGTATCCGAACCGAGACAACCATTCTGATCGGTAATTTCGACCCAATAGGTTCCGGCAATTCCGGCTGATAATGTTTGGTTCGTAGAACCATCCTGCCACAGAAAGTCTGAACCGGGATAAAGCGCATCGAGCAATAATGGTCCGCAACTCGCCGTATCGTTGCCCAAATCGGCTGTCACAATACTATTGAGCGTTACCGTTGATGTGGCTGTTGATGAACAACCATTCGCAGCAGTGATGGCAACCGAATAGGTTCCCGATTGGTTCACTGTAACAGATTGTGTGGTTTCATTTCCAGGCGACCATAAATAAGCCGAGCCTGGATTTTGAGCATTCAATACATAACTCGATCCGCACGTAGACGGATTTCCCAGATTAACGAACGGCAATGCCAGAACGCTAACCATCTGTGAAGCCGTGTCCATACACGCATTGTTATCGGTCACGATAAGCTCTGTCGTAAAGTTGCTGGCCGAAGCATACGTATGTGTTGGATTTTGGGAAGTATTCAACGGACTAAAATCACCGAAATTCCAGCTGTAGGTCAAACCGGTTCCTGTGGAATTGGAAACAAACGAAGTGGTATTCCCCAAACAAACATTCGTAGCACTGAATGCAGCCACCGGTTGTGGGTACACAATTTGTGTTTGTGTTGATTGGCTGGAACATCCGTCAGGATTCAACACGTTTAGTGTTACCGTATAACTTCCGTCTCCGGCGTAAATGTGCGTCGGAAGAATAGCATTCGAAGTTGCTGCGTCGCCAAAATCCCATGAATAGGTATTCAGGTTATCAATCACCGCCGGAACAAAGCTTGTTGCAGACAGTTCACAGGAAGCCACTACAGAGAAATTACTATTCGGCACATCATAAATGGTGACCGAAGTAGAAATTGTGTCAGCACAAGTGGCGTCAGTCGATACAATCAGTTGAATGATATGAATACCCGAAGTAGCAAATGATTTGATCGGATTGACAGCTGTGGAAGTATCTCCGTCGCTGAACGACCAATTGTAAACCGGATTCGGATTCGCGATGGTGGAAGTATTCACCAATGAAACCGGTTGTCCAACACAAGCGTTTGCTGCTGTAAAACCAGCAATGTCTTCCGCAAAAACGGTAAATGTTTGATGCAGTGTATCTGTACAACTTACTCCTGAAGTGACAATCAGCGCCAAATCGTGACTTCCGGCAGCAGGATTATTCAATAAGTAAGAAGCCGTTATATTCGGCAATGCTGCGTTATCGAGTAACCATTCATAATCGGTAATCGCATAACTCGCAGGAATCGTTGTTCCCGTTGATGAACTTCCGTTTACAGCAAACACATCGTTGAAACAATCTTCGGTAATAGTAAACTGAGCCGTGGGATGATTGAACACATCGACTACATTGAAAGTATCCGAAACGCAACCATAGTTGGAAGTCAATACCAAACTGGCCGTGTAATTTCCGGCACCGGCATAAAAAACAGCTTGTATGCTGTCGCTGCTTGTTGAAAGTACGCTGTTACCGAAATTCCAGGCCGAGGTAAATGTTCCGGATGCGATTGACGAACCGTTGTAGAAATGGGCCGAATCTCCCAAACACACATCATCCCAGGTAAACAACGCTACAGGTGATGGCGCTGTCGGAGCGATAAATACGGTATCCCTGGTTGAACAACCTCGTGCATCGATGAGTTCCAACGTAATTATCTGACTCGTCGGCAATGCACTCACAAAACGATTCGGATTTTGTGAACCATCTTCCCAATAACAAGTAGTCGGAAAAACATTCGGCGCATTCAATGCCTGAACATATAAGCTATCACCGGCGCAAATATGGAGCAAAGTATCGGGCAGCGTAGAAACCGGAAGCTGCGTACAAGCGGTATCAGCCATCGCCAGGCGATACATGTTTGGCGGTACATTTACCGTTGGTAGTGAAAACTGAGTGCCATCAATGATCGAAAGGCTATCTGCATACGAAACATTATCTGCCTGGATCCGGCGGAAATCCATGTCCTGAAATTGCGCTGACACAAACAATCCAAGGTTATTGGTATCAACACCGATCAATGAATAATCTACGTCTCCGAGGTATTTCACCGAAACAGTATCGTGAATGGCGGAAGTCAATCCTGTAAATTTCACATCGAAATAACGATCGACACTTCCGTTACCGGCATAAAGCAATTTCTTGTGTCCGCGAATCAATTCCAGCGTATCACTTTGGTGACCGTGGTAATAGAAACCGGTATTGGCAACCGAAATTTCGTGCGCGGCCGCAATGCTGAATTTCGTATAAACCACCCCTTCGCCAATGAACCGGTGCAGGGCGTTTTCACCCAACAAATACGGATGCGAAGGCACGGAAACAGTTCCTGTTCTGTACTTCAAAATCACAGCAATATTGGTGTCAATTTCAGCATTTCCGTTCAGGAATTGGATCGTATCGAGCACCGCAATGGTATTGTCTACGTAAACATTTCCCGATGTTTTATTCACCACCACCTGAAAAAGCTGTGGTCTCTGCGTTCCGCGAATGTGCGAATCACCTGTCCCCACAAAATGGATCTGCGATGGTTTCGTGCCCGGTAAACTGTCTTGTTTGTCACAGTAAAGCGAATCGTCGGTCACCAAATCGTTGGTGACGTAGATTTGTCCGTTGATCAGTTTATTGATCGGATTGGGAAAGGTTTTCAGTAGCTGAAAATCACCGTCGATGTAGATAAACGATTTTGACATCACCCGAATACCACCGGCGGAATCATTGACAAACAACCCGCGTTGCGAAAACGCACCGGTTGCCAGCAAAAGGGCTACGAAAAAGAGAAAACTGCGTCTCATAAGTAGCGGTATTAAGGTAATTTAATGATGTAAGCCAATACGTAATACGGCGGGCGGTTTTCGTGAGCCTGAGCTGCGTCCTGCGCAATGACAGCATTCGTGATTCCTGCAACAGTCACCGAGTGACTATGTCCACCACTCGCTGATCCATACCAACCGTTATCATCTGTTTCTCCTTTATCAAACGCTCCTCCCGACGTACCGTTTCCTCGTGGCACGTCGTGCGTGTGTTCACCACCGGAGGTCGTACTTCCGTTCAGTGTAGCGGTATGTGAATGGGCCGGTAATCCTGATTGAGCAGAAGTCAGTGTCACTTGTTCCAATCCACCGGTATTTCCAACAGTGTTGTAGTCAACTACTGCGTTGTCATATCCTACTACAAACCGACCTCTCAAATCGGGTCTTCCGCCGCCGCCATCACACAACGCCCATCCCGAAGGCAAAGCTCCCGGGTTTCCACTCCACATAATAATGGCGCCTGTCGGAACCAATGCATTGTTACTAAATCCGGGAACCACTAAGGTAGTTGCCGACATTGTTTGTGCCTGAACGTTTGTTCCGGTAAGATTCGGTGCCGTGATCGTACCGGTGGTGAGTGTGATATCTCCGTTAACAAGAGGTGTTCCTGCACCACTGGTTCCAATAGGTTCTTTCGGTACAAGCCCCAACCAACGACCACCATCGTAATAGTAAAGTAACATGTCGGTGGTATCAAACACCATCAATGCTTTGGCCGGGTTTACAATCCCGTTTCGCTGTACGGTCGACATACGCGGAAACAAAACACCTCTGTTATCACTTCCTCCCGGAGGTGACTGAATATCCAGTGCAGCGGTAGAATCGGGTGTTGCTGTGTTTACACCTACCTGACCGAACGAAAGACTGATCCCTTGAAAAGTCAATACCATTAAAACGAAGATCTTTTTCATCACTTATTGTTTAGCTTTTTTGTTCTTACTGGGTACCACAATACTCGACACATCACTACGTGTGACATTTCCTTTCTCGTCGTACATTCTTACCTGATATTCTATTGTTTGTCCGGGCGCGGCCGCCGTATCGCGAAATCCGATGGTTTCTGTCCGGGTTGAAATCATTTTAAATTCTTCTGTTCCTGTGCGTTTGAAAACAACGTAACTCACTTTTTCTTCCTGAACCGAAGATTTCCAGTTAATCTTTACGCTTCCTGTTGCTTTTTCAAATTTCAACTTCGAAATGGCTACCTGGTGATTCGCTTTTTCGACTTTGGCTTTGGTCAGGACTCGCAGGTGATTGGAAGGATTGGATTGATTGGAACGCTGATCAACCGCCACCAGATAATAGCTGTATTGCTTGCCGAATTCCAGGCTTCGATCAAAAAATTGCGCGATGTCTTTTGGAATAATGGCCGTATTGATTTTTTTGAAAACCTTCAGTGAATCACTATCGGTTTGGCGGTACAGGTCATAACCCACCAGGTCCAATTCGGTATTCCGCACCCATTCAATCACAATTTTATCTTCCGTTTGACTCACTTTTTTCAAAAACGGTTCGGTAGGCGGAAGCGCATCTGTCATCGCATTACTGGCCATCACCGACAGCTTACTTTCATTCAAACTGGTATCAACCGCCAATACGGCATAACTGAATTTGTTGAGCGCGTTGGCCGGCAGCGAATCATTGAATGCAGTAGTGTAGAGAATGTCTGAAGACAACAGCGTCAGGTTTTTCTTGTCGTTCTCAATAGACCGGTAAATTTTATATCCCAGAATATCACTTTCTTTATTGGCGTCCCAAGAAATGATCAAACGTGCCGTGTCACTTGTAACCAATACATTCTCAGGGGGCATCGGCGGTTCATTATCAACCACATCTACAATCAATTCGGCTGCGAAAGCTTCATTACCATCTTCGTCGGTCGCAGCAACTTTGAAAAAGTACAATCCGAAATCGGGTACCGTAGCCCGAAAAGCCGAATCGGAAAATGCCAAAACAGTGGTGTTTTGAAGTGTGTATTCAGCCTTTCCTTCTTTGGAAACGTAAACCTTGTATCCGGCGAAATCGTCGTCTTCCAACTCTTTGCTCCAATTCAGCTGAACACTTTTCCCATAAACCGTTTTTCTAAAATTGACAGGTGCTTCGGGCAAGGTTTCATCTTTGATCCGAATGGCAATTTGTTCGGTGTATTCGGTGTATTCGCCAAAAAAATCGAGTCCTACCAACGTGTAATAATACGTTTGTTTTTCTTTCAGTTTCTCGTCGCTGAAAAAGAGTTTAGGGTAACCTTCCACCCCATTCGGGTCTTTTATTTTCGAGACCAAAACCGGGTCTATGGTGATTCGTTTACCGATACTGTCTTTGGTCAGTGAACGGTAAACTTCTACTCCGAAATACTTTGTGGGCTCGGGCTTCCAGCCAAAATCAACGCCCTTTCGTTTCAGAGTAACTTTCAGACTGTCGATGTGCGCTTTTTGGATTTCACTTCCCAGCATAATCACTTCCGAAACAGCCACTTCATTTTCTGTGTTTCCGTTGATTTTCACGATTTTGTACTGCACAGATCCCGAAGCGGGAACCGTCAAATCCTCGTAATAATTTCCCAGGTATTTGCAGTAAACATTGCTTTTGAACGATTTCAGCGAAGCCAGTAATAATCCCATTCCTTCCGGTTTTTTGCTTCCGCTTACCAGGTCGATGTATTGTTTAAGATCCGTGTCGGCGGCCAATTCACCGGTGCTTACTTTATAGGTCCCGAATTGCAATGGAGTGCCGGTGAGATTCACCCAGCTACCACCATCCAACGATCGGTAAACTTTCACCTGCTCGCGGATGATCAGAGTTGGTGTATACCATTTCAACGCCACCGCATGATCGCTCACTTTGTACACAATCTTGTTTTCTTGCGAGAACAGGTTGCAGACAGCAAAAACACTGATTAAAAGCGCTAGTTTATTCATTCGTTTCGGTTCTGGAGAAGTGAGTTTTTAATTTTCGGTAACTGGTACCGAAGCTGTAATTGTAAGCAATGGTCAATCTGTTTTCGATAAAGTCCTGCGCTGTTGCCACCACTGCTTTTTTGTGAACAAAAGCATGACTGACCTTCAACACCTGTGACTTCGTGATACTGTAATTAATGAATGAGGCAATCGCATAATTCCGGTTCGACAACACGTCGTTTGTTGTAGAATTCTGGTACGAGAAATTGGAACCCACTTTACATTTTTTCTTGAAAAACGTGGTATTCACACCAACGGTTGGGCCAAAATTAACGGTATGATTTCCTGAAAATGCATTGGTGTTGTACGAACCCGCCAACGTGAATCCGATGTTTTGTTTGGTGAACTGCACACTGTAGGAAGGATTCAGCATGAAAATAGCACTTGACGCTTGTTTGTTCCCACCCGATTCCTGGTAGGTTGTATTGAGATTCACGGTTTGCTTTATGTCTTTTCCGATGGAATAATTAATGTTCGCAGTTCCCGTTTCATTTACCTGTGTCAGGCGAATGGAATCGTAAAAAACATCCTGAATGGCCACCACGTCGGTACTGAAATTATTGTAGGACAGGTTGATATTGGTGTTTTTAATGAGACTGATATTGGCAGAAGCGCTTGAGGCAATACGTCGTTGAGTTGCAATCTGCTTGCGATCAAGGTTGTTTTGCTGCACACCTACGCTCACGTTCAGGTTCAATTTATTTTTCAGTAACTGCTTTCCGAGAGAACCGGAAATTTCCTGTACATCGTTGGTGATAAACACCGCACCCAAGGAAGCATAATCAGGATCAACACGCTTGAATTTTGCCCCGATCCGATAGCCTTTCAGATCATAATCTACCTGGAACAGGTAACTGGAGTTGAAGCGCGAATTTGCCCGTGGTGAAAAGATTTTATTGATGTAGGTAAAGCGTTCAATTTTGGTGACAGGCAGGAATGTATTGGTACTGAGCATACTGTAGTGATAAGCTCCTTGTACAGTCAATTTTTCACCGAAAAGTTTGGCAAATTTCAACCCGAAGATCTGGTTTTCGGCAGGTAAGATATTGTTTGCCGTATCAAACGGGATCGAATTTTTGTTGTCAGCGGCCCGGAAATAAACCAATTCCACATTGTTGCGTTCCTTTCCGATTTTCAATTTAGCAGCGCCACCCCAGCGTTCGTAAGCAGGCAGGGAAACCGTCACTCCCTGCACGCCACCGGTAGGAATTGCTTTCAAAAACCGGCCAAATGCTGCACTTCCCGAAAAAATTCCTTTTGCGGGAGCTACTTCAACGCCACCACCCAAAAACAAAGAGCCGCTCAACGAATGCTCGCTGAACTCCATAGTACGGTAACCGGCATGAACCGTGAGCCATTTATACCTTGGACTGATTCCAAACTGGTTGAACGGTTGGCTGAACTTATCCAGGCCATTGGTGAAATTCTTATCCTGTTGTGTGATTGTAAAAGTAAGCGGGCACGAAATCTTACCTAGAATGGTAATATTCAGGTTACCATTCAGCGCCCAGTAAAACGGATCGCGTCGATTGGCAATTCCTTTCGCATCGTAAAAAACCATATTGGCGCCTATGCCTCCCTGTAATGTAAACGGATCTTGTTTGAAGAAATTTTTGGCATCAGAAACGACCTGTTCAACATCCTGAGCGAATATTGAACCGTGAAGGGTTACAAAGAATATGGCTAAGTATTTTAACAATTTTTAAGGTCTAGTAGACGAAAATAACCATTTTATCCAAAAAAAGACAAATAATTACCCGAAAAATAGACCTAAAGCACTAGTTAAATGGAACTTACAGAAAGTTGTAACGAAAATTACCGTTCGCAAAATAATTGAGCAGCAGTAACTTAATTGTTATTTTTAAGAGATAAATTTCCTTTTTTAAGGAAAATAATAACGTCTCCTTTTTTGAACGAAAATTACATGTGAATCGCTTCAACCGATTTGATCTGGGGAGCAGCTTTACGTACGGCTTCTTCCAAACCTGCTTTGATGGTCATTACGCTCATCGAACAGTCGCTGCAAGCACCCAATAATCGTACTTTAGCAACTCCTTCATCCGTGATTTCGACCAACTCCATATCGCCGCCGTCGGCATGCAGATGTGGACGTAATTCTTCCAATGATTGATTGATTTTTATTGCTAATTCTTCTTTGTCGAGCACCATAATTTATGCTTTTAGAGCTTTCCGCGCTTTCAACGCATTGACTTCGAGTACAAAGATACGCACTAATTCCTCAAAAGCCATTGCGGTTGGTGTGTTTTCCTGAAAAACAGCAGGTCGACCGACATCACCCGACTCACAAACACTTTGAACCAATGGGATATGTCCCAGAAAAGTTTCACCCATGCCAGCTGCGAGGTTTTTAACACCGTCTCTTCCGAAAATGTAGTACTTGTTCTCTGGTAGTTCAGCAGGTGTGAACCAGGCCATGTTCTCCACCAAGCCCACAATCGGAACGTTAATTGTATCCAGTTTGAACATTTGAACACCTTTTCGGGCATCTGCCAAAGCTACTTCCTGTGGTGTACTCACAATTACAACGCCATCGAGCGGAACTGTTTGTACCAGTGAAAGGTGAATATCGCCCGTGCCCGGAGGAAGGTCAATCAGTAAATAATCCAGTTCGCCCCAGTAAGCGTCGGTAAACAATTGCGTCAATGCTTTTGAAGCCATCGGTCCGCGCCAAACTACCGCTTCGTCCTGATTGGTAAAAAACCCAATGGACAAAATTTTGATGCCATAACTCATGACCGGATTAATCAGCGCTTTGCCATCCACATCGATCATGGTCGGGCGTTCTCCCACCACATCAAACATGGTTGGCATACTTGGTCCGTAAATATCGCCGTCAACGATACCGACTTTGAAACCCATTTTTGCAAGTCCGCCAGCCAGATTGGCCGTAACGGTAGATTTACCCACTCCTCCTTTTCCGGAAGCCACCGCAATGATGTGCTTCACTTCAGGAAGAATTTTCCGGTGTTCGGTTCTGTTTTCGGCAGGTAAGCCTTTTACGATACACGTGATTTCAAGATCTTGTCCGAATACGCGTCGCAGGTTAAATTCAACTGCTTCCTGCATTCGCTTGCGTGCATGCAGCGCCGGATTTGAAGCGTAGACAGTCAGTACAACACGGTTGTTTTCAACCGCTAATTCTTCCACAAAATTCAGGGAAACAATGTCTTTTTTCAAATCGGGTTCCAAAATGGAACCAAGCACTTCTAATACGGATTCTCTTGTCATAACTACACCTTAAACCGGCGTACAAAAATACGCAATGAATGGGGTATATGAAAATTAGACTTGTTATTTCCCACGAATAAACGACTGACAAGCTAAATACAATTTAAAACGAATTACTTCCGATACTTATCGGAATTGTCTGTACCACTAATAATACCCTAAAAGTGAGTCGTTTCAAAACAAAACAACCCGAACGGGAATCGCTCGGGTTGTTTCTATGGGTAAGGGAGTTTCCCTTCGTACTACGGTCTTCTTACCGGTGTTGTCGGTTCAGTTGGTGCTGGTTTTTTAACCGGAGTTGTCGGTGGATTTCCGCCACCTTCTACTTCACCGTTTCTCGGACGGATGGTATCACCACCGCCTCCGAACTGGCCACCATTACCTTGTCCGCCTCCTTCTACTTCGGTAGTCCCGGAAATGCTGATCGCACACGTTTCTACATCTGTTCCTGCTTCGTTGGTAGCTGTTACAACCAATGGAATATTAAGGGTTGTAGCAGTGATCGAAACATCGAAGCTGAATGCTAATGTATTACCTGTGATTGTTGACGTATAGCTAATGTTTGCGCCACCGAAAGTAATCACCACCTGGTTCGTGTTCGAAATATTGGTAACCGTACCCGTGATTGTCGCATTTCCGCGTGCAAACGCAGCCGGACATCTCTCAGGATTGGTCAACGTAATCACCGGAGGATTTACCGTTACCGGAACGGTATAAACTACCGTTTTGTTGTCAGTTGCCGTTCCGTATGGTGTAGCTGCGGTTGCAGTAATCACGTTCGTACCTACATTAAAGTTGGTGTTGAAAGAGATACTACCGTTTGCTGCGTTGAAGTTAAAGTTAGTCGGCGCACCGTTTACCATCACCACTACCTGATTGGCCGCATTTACGTGAGTCGTTACAATTTGAACTGTCATCGCCGCCTGATTGGTTTGGAACGGAATTGTCGGTGAAGACGTTGATGGCGTAGTAATCTGAATTGTCGGAGGAACCGCATTCGGATCGGTACGACGTGTTACTGTATGAATCAACGTGTTGGTACCGCAGTTGTTCGTTATCGTGATGATGAACTTGCTTGCTCCTAACGGAAGTGCACGATCCAATGTCAACACTCCGGTTTGCTCTGTGTAAACAAAACCGATGTTTTGTCCATTGTGCGTTACCGTAATCTGACTTTGGGAAGTGACACCCGCAACAGCAGCTGTCAATCCAAATGATTCAGCGTACGTCATGGCACCGTCAGCTACTGTAGATGAACTCAGGGTAACAGTTGGAGCATTACACACTTGTCGTGTGATTTTCCAGTCTGCTCGTGATTTTCCACATTCCGTAGAAGCAATTACCGATACGGTATTTTCACCAACTACGGTTAAGTTAACCGTTGCAGTAACAAAGTGTGCAGCAGCATCATAGTTGAACGGTACCGAAACACCATTCACTACCAGGCTCAACTGGCTCACATTCGTTACATTGGAAACACTTGCTTTCACATTTACTGTTTCCGTTTGTACCACTACAATGCTTGGCAAAGGATCAACACGTTGAACTACCGGAGGATTACATGGTGCTGCAGGAGCGTGGAATGTAATAGCCGTAATTACTTTGGTTTCACCACAATTGTTGGTCGCTATTACTTCAATCGAGTTTTGACCCTCAACAAGTGTCACTGTTTTTGAGTAAACGCCGTTGATAAACGTACCAGGACTTTGAATGGAACCGTTCAACATCAATTTGATTTGATTGGCATTCGCATTCGTAATTGATACCACTACGTTGTAGCTGTTGTTTTCAACAACCAAACCACCTGTTGCCGGAGCAGTGAAGGTAACCACAGGTTTGTCACACACAATTATCGGAATGGTGTAGATGATACTTGTTGTGGCACTGTGCGTTCCTGAAACATTCGTACCCGTTACCGTGAACACGTTATTACCAGCATTAAGATTGGTATTAAACGTTATGTTTTTGGTAGCGACATCGAAATTCCACAATCCAGGGCTTACAATTTGTCCGTCTTGCGATACGACTACCTGACTTGCCTGATCCACGTTAACCACGTGCGCATTCACTGTGTAACCAGGATTGTTTACAACCGTTCCCGGAGTTGCTGGATGAATGAATGTCACCAATGGTGGTGGCACCACAACGATTTCTCTGCGATACATAATTGTACGGTTATCGCTGGCCTGACCTGCTGAATTGGTAGCTGTGATCACCAGGCTGTTTGATCCTGAAATCAGGTTCATCACGAATGCCAGTTGTTTTGTACCTGTATTGTAGGTAAAGTTACTGATCGGCACGCCGTTTACTGCCACCTGAATGTTCTGAGAACCGTCAACGTTTAACACAGTAGCTGTGATTGGCGTTGTAGCAGTACTTACAGTGTGCGGATTCGCCATCGGGTTGGTAATGGTTACTACCGGTGGCAATGTAGGATTCGGCTCACGGTAAATGATCGTAGTCGATTCCTGATCCTGACCTGCAGAATTGGTTCCTGTGATTTCAACGATGTTTGCTCCCGGTACCAATCCTGTTGTAAACGTCATCAATTCAGAAGAAGCGCTGTACACAAAGTTGGTAGAAACCTGTCCATTGATTCGCAACACGATTTGTTGCGCGCTTGTTACATAACGAACACGTGCTTTTACATCATATGTTTGGTTGAACACAGTTGTAGGATTCACCGCAGGATCGATAAAGCTCACCACCGGTGGTTGTACCGGAGCCGGTTTGCGGTAAATGATCGTTTGTGGCTCAGAATCTACTCCTGCAACGTTTGTACCTGTGATGGTAATCACATTCGCACCTTCGATCAATGTCAGCGGCAATGTTACCATCGCGTTGGAACCATTGAAGGTAAAGTTGGTCACATTCGTACCGTTTACATTTACATTCACACCACTTTGAGCGGCTACATTCAACACAGTAGCAACTACTGTATAATTTGGCTGATCTGTGGTAAACGGATCCATATTCGGAGCGCTGTAAGTTACTACCGGCGGTTGAATTGTTACCGGTTTGCGGTAGATGATCACTGTTTGCTTGGAATCGGTTCCGTCGCTGTTTGTACCCGTAACCACTACCACGTTTGATCCTTCAATCAGGTTCAAGGTAGCTGTTACGCCATTGTTGGAAGCCGTATAGTTGAAGTTGGAAACAGATTGTCCGTTTAACTTCACTGTAATTTGACTCGCTTGCGTCACATTCAACACCGTAGAACCTAAGTTGTAGATCGGCGACGTTGTTTCCTGCGGATTGCTTGCCGGATTTGTAATGGTAACGATCGGTGGTTTCGGAGCCTGACGCTCATAGATAATGATCGTAGTTGCCTGTGCAGTTCCGGCAGAGTTTGTACCGATGATCTCGAATACGTTTTGTCCCGGATTCAACACAACTGTACTTTGTAAATTGTCAGACACTGTATTGTAAGTGAAATTCTGATTTACCGAACCGTTTTGTTTGAAGGTAATGTTTTGAGCACCTGCCACGTTCAATACATTGGCGCTGATGTTAAACGTACCTTGTGCGGTTGTGTAAGGATTGACATTCGGGTCAACGAAGTATACTACCGGCGGCTGCTCTGTTTGAGCCGGGTTGTAGATAATGGTTGTTGACTCACTATCCGTTCCGTATTGATTGGTTCCTGTAGTGGTAACAATGTTCGTTCCTACCTGAAGGTTCAAAGAAGCAGTAACCCCGTTGTTGGAAGGATTGAAACTGAAACCTGTAAACGGTTGACCGTTGAAAGTCATTGTTACCTGGCTTTGTTGTGTTACGTTCAACACAGTCGCCATCAAACCATATGATTGCGTTTGAACCGTTGTAGGGCTTGTGCTCGGATTTTGGTAAGAAACGATCGGTGGATTTTGCTCCTCGCGATTGTAAATGATAATCGTTTGCTCCTGATCAGAACCAAAATCATTGGTTCCTGTCAATTCAAAGATGTTTTGGCCCGGATTCAACGTTACAGAAGATGTAAACTGTTGTGTTGACGGGTTGAAGCTGAAGTTGGAAATGTAGTTTCCGTTTTGGCGGAAGATCACGTTATTCGTACTGGCTACGTTTTTCACGTCAGCCTGAATCACATAAGAAGGATTGTTTACCGTTGTACCAGACGTTGCAGGGCTACGGAAATCAACAATCGGCGGAACATTGGTTTGCTGATTGTAATTATCCACTTCGTCCAATGAATTGTCCTCATCCACATCGCCATCCCAATGATCGCGAATCTGGAAACGTACATATGCACTTGTATAATGGTAGATGTCGTTTTTACGTTTTCCATCAGGATTCACAAATCCATCGAAATTGTCCATCAAAGTGAAGGTCGATTTGTGTTCCAAACCAATAGAGAAACGCGGACCAACCTGGTAACCGATTCCAAAACCGACGCTTGGCATCCAGGCACCTGAGAATTTATTTCCTGAAGTTCCGTCTAATTGTGTTTCGTAATCACCGTCAAGAATACCTTTAATGGCATCTGCATTGAACGGATTCAATGTGTCGTAATTATAGATGGTATTGGTTTTGTCGTCAATCGCATCACCATAGGTTTTATACCATGTGTAACCGATTCCTCCGAAAACGGTAACATCCCACCCTGTTTTTGCGCGCAGGTTATTAGCGTGTAATACCAATTCCAATGCAGCACGATGAATCGTTGTTTCAAAATTCAATACGGAATGTCCGTAAGCAGCATTATAATCAGTAGTACCTGAGCTCAGCGCTGTATTCGGGTGCTCTGCAAAACTGGTAGAATCAGAATCCTGACCATACCATTTACCAGTAAGGTAACGTGCTCTGATATCAAAGCTGACCGGCTTACCGTAATTGTAATTGAACGATTTACCGAGGGTAAGTCCCCAGCCCCAATCGTGTTTTTTGGTCACATCTGTCGAACTCCATGTGGTGCCGACATTTGCTCCCCAGAACCAACGCGAATCATTGTCGTAATCGACTTTTGATTGTGTAGTTTGTCCCAGAAGAAGTGTTGTGAAAAACAGACCAAAGAGTAGTGTAATTATTCTGTTCATAATCGTTGTTTTAACTTGTTATTTCGCTGCCTAATCCATCTATTGTGCCAAAAACATTTTGAAAAAGACCAGGAATCGAAAATGGCGGTGTGAAACTAAGAAAAAAAGACCGAACAATACGCTTGAAAGTATTAGTTTTACAGAAAATAAGCGGTTTAGCGACGATGAAAATGATGCGTGTTAATCTTTTGTTAATGACTCTTTTGGGAGGATTGTACGGTTGGTCACAGCCGGCAAATGATGGCTGCAATCAGGCTCTTCCGCTTTGTCCTTCAGTATCACTTTCAGCCTCCAATCAAAGTGCCACTTCAACGGTTTGTCCTGATTGTGAAGACGATTTCACCTTTTGCTTTTCAGGTGACAACACTGCGTGGTTTACGTTTCAAACCAATACAACCGGCGGAACCGTTTCAGTTGATTTCTCGAATCTCAACTTTGTGGTGCAGGCCAATCGCGGAAACTTATTACAAGCCACCATACTGGAAGCCACCGTGCCTTGCGATGCTTCTTCCTATACAGCTGTCGGTAATTGCGAAATCGGAGCAGGAGTCAATTTCAGTCTTGTCGCTGCCGGTTTATTGCCTTTGACAACCTATTACGTGGTCGTAAACGGCGCGTTGAACGGTGGCGCCACATTACCCGCCGAAGCTTCTTTTGATGTCATCGCCAGCGGAACAGGAATTGACCGTATTCCTGCAGGAATGAGCATCACCGGACCGAGCACGAATTTATGTCCGAACGAACCAGTGACCTTTTTAGCCAATATCAGTAATTGCACCGATACCACCGATTTTGAATGGTATGTGAACGGCGTGTTGACAGCAACCACCACTGGTTCTTTCTGGCAGACAAGCTCCATTCAGGACGGCGATTTGGTCACACTGGAATGTTCGTGTTTCACCGATTGTCCGCAGGCACTGACCGCACAAGCCGGGCCTTATTCAGTTGAAAACCTATTCGTGGATGCAGGTCCTGATCAAAGTATTCTCTCGGGTGAAAGTGTTGTGCTTTCGGGAGCAACGAATGGCGTAACGTATTTGTGGACTCCCGCTTCAACCATCGCCTCGCCTACTTCATTGCAAACCATAGCTTTACCACAGACTACCACCACCTATTTTCTCACGGCATCGAGCCTCAATTGCACGCTTTCAGACGAAGTAGTCATTACCATTACAGATCAGTTTACCATTCCGGGAAGTTTTTCACCCAACGACGACGGCGTGAATGACACCTGGACCATCAAGGGAATTGACTTGTATCCGAATGCGAAAGTGACCATTTATGATCGCTGGGGCCAGGAAGTTTTTGACGTAGTTGGCTACAGCGCCTCCAAATCCTGGGACGCAACGCACAATGGCCGCAAGGTAACTGATGGTACGTTTTATTACATCATTGATCTGCGCGATCCCGCATACGATGAACCATTTAAAGGATTTGTAACCGTTATCCGATGAAACAGCTACTGATCCTTTTATCCGTTTTCATTGGTTTTGGCTCTTATGCGCAGCAGATTCCGCACATGAGCCAATGGTCGAACCACCAGTTTGCGGTCAATCCTGCTCACGCAGGAATCAAAACCTGCCTGGAAGTACAAAGCACCTTGCGTGGACAATGGATCAATATGGAAGGCGCACCGATTTCCGGTTGGGCAACCATTTCAGCACCACTTCAGGCTAAGCGTAAACGTTACCTGAGCGGACGACACGGTTTGGGCGGAATTGTGAATTACGATCAACTGGGCGCGTTCAAGCAAATCAGTCTACAGATTGCTTACGCCGGCCATTTCAACTTTACGAAAGAAGATCGTTTGTCGCTCGGTTTAGCCTTTGGCGCCACGCAACTGGCTTTCGACATTGAAAAAGCAAAACCCTTGTTTGCCGATCCTCGCATCAACGGCAGCGCGGTTGAACTAAAACCTACAGCCACATTCGGAGCGTGGTGGAACGGTGAAAATTATTATGCCGGTTTGAGTTTGTACCAATTGATTCCGCAGAAATGGCAAAATATCGGTTCCGACGCTAAATTTTCCATGCACGCCATGATCAACGGTGGTTACCGTATGCCGCTCAATCAGGAATGGACATTACTGCCCGCTGCCTATATCGGTTTTGCCAAAGCCGCACCAATGGATTTCCAACTCCAGGCGTTGGTTGATTACAGAAGCCGGTTGATTACAGGATTGGGCTTTCGCAACACGGATGCCGTGATCGGTTTCCTCGGCTTTCGCTTCGAAGAACGGTGGCGCATTATGTATTCCTACGATTTCATTCTTTCTCCACTCCGATCAGGAACGTTTCATTCGCATGAGCTGACAATTAGTTTTTCGCCATGCAAAGCACTGAGTTCTGACCAGCAGTTGTGCCCGCTGTTTGAATAATTTTCATATCACTGTTCTTTTTTCTTGATAAGAACAAGCACTGCTTGTGAAGACGACTTGTCGCTTTGATAAAAGCGTAACAAGGAGGTAAAGAACCAAAAAGTCAAGGCATTACATCCGACGCCTTACCTAACAAATTTTAAATTTCTCTTATAATTCCCCACCAGGAATACTAATATCAGAATTACCCACTCTTGATAATTAACAATTAACTAGCTGATAATTAATGAATTAAAAAATACTTTTATTTTCCCAGTAACTTTTTTGAGGGCAGTTGGTCATACATTCAAACAAGCAATCAAACTCAAAAAATAAAGGTCATGAAACTTCAAACAATCATTTTAGCAGTTAGTTTCCTATTGGTAGGAGCAACATCATTCGCAGGAAACGGTGAATCTATTTTCCGCAAAAAAGTAAACTCAAAAATCAAATATCCTGAGCATGTTTCTCAGAAAGTAGATGCGGAAGTTTACGTACAGTTTACGGTTTTGCAATCGGGAGAAATTCACATCGATTCTATTTCTTCGGTAAGCGAAGAGATCAACCAAAGCATCGCGGAGCAAATCAAAGCATTAAAAGTAAGTGTGTCCAATACGGATGTCATCGGAAAAACATTCCGTTATAAATTCTTGATGAAAGTACAATAATCGAATCCCTAAATCCTTCGGAAAAGAACGTTATTCAACAGTTCAAAACGAAGTAAATCGAAACATTATTTTCATACAGTTGGTTAAACGAACGTAAATTGAGCCTTACGTTCGTTTTTTTATTTCTCCGTACATTCGTTTGGTGAAAGGATTGGTAATCATTGCTTTTTTGTGGATCGGGTTGAATGTTGCAGCGCAGCAGGACACCACGCATCCCGCACGCAAGTGGATTGTGGGCGGAACCAATGCGGCGTTGTGGGGAGGAAGCACCATTTTGCTGAATGAAATCTGGTACAAAGATTATCCGCGATCGTCGTTTCATACCTTCAATGATGCCGGTAACTGGCGTTACATGGATAAACTGGGACATGGTTATACTGCCTACCAATTGGCCAATGTTGAATACGCGGCATGGCGCTGGGCTGGAATGAAACCCAAAACAGCAACCTGGCTGGCTGGCGGTATAGGCTGGGGATATCTGATGACCGTTGAAGTACTTGACGGATTCAGCGAAGAATGGGGCTTTTCATGGGCCGATGTCACTGCCAATACCGCCGGATCCGGAATCTTTGTGGCACAACAGCTGGTTTGGAACGAACAACGTTTTCAGCTCAAATTCGGATACAAACATTCACCTTACGCGGCTTTGCGACCCAATATTTTAGGATCAACTACGTCTGAACGGCTCCTCAAAGATTACAACGCACAAAGTTATTGGCTGGCCGTTTCGCCGGGATTGTTTTTCAAAGAAACCCGCTTTCCAAAATGGGTGCAACTCGCAGTTGGTTACAGCGCCGACAAAATGCTGAAAGGCGATGCGAGTTCTTATACAGTAGACGGATTTACCTATCATGCGCAATCGGAATACGCCATTTCGCTCGACATCGACTGGGCGCAATTACCCATCAAACGGCCATGGCTGAAGAAACTGGTGAAACCGCTCAATGCGCTGAAAATTCCGTTTCCTTCGGTTTTTTGGAGAGGTGGTGTGTGTTACTTTGGAATGATGTGATTTTTGATGCTTGATGTTGGATTTTTGATTGGGTTGAGGCAAGGAATCAGAGGTCGGTTTTCAAATTAAAACTGAATACTGTTTCGATTAAGTGAATTCCTAACAGGAACTTTAATCCAACATCAAAAATCAAGCATCAAACATCTTTTTAATAATGAATCTATGGAACGAAAAGCTTTTCACTTCAACAGCCCAAACGGTCAAATCAACGGCATTTATCGCGATGCGGGACACGAGACACCTTTGGTGGTGATCGCCAATGGCCACAATGGTTTTTACAACTACGGCATGTTTCCGCACATTCAGCAAACGTTGGTTGAAAACGGTATTTCATCGGTTGCATTTAATTATTCGCATTCGGGAATTGTGGGTGAAAACGATTTTTTTGAGGATTTGGAAAAATACGGCAAGAACTGTCGACGACTCGAAAAAGAAGATTTACTATTTATCTTGAAACAGGTTCGAGCGGCATTTCCAAATCATTCAAGCATAACGATTCTGGCGCACAGCATGGGTGGAATTGCAACGGTTTTCGCAGCGAAAGGAGCCGCTGAAGAAGGAATTAAACTCGACGGTGCTATTTTGCTGAATTGCCTAAGTACGCTCGACGTTCGATCGGAAGAAGTGATGGAAAAGTGGAAACGCGATCGTGTATGGCTCATTCGCAATAACCGGACTTTACAAGATCTTCCGCAAGGTGAAGAATATTTGGAAGAAACCATTGCGAGTCGCGGAACAGGAAGCTGGAATCCGGAACCGGTGGTGCGTTCATTAAAAATCCCATTATTGATCGCGCATGGTGACATCGACGAATCGGTGCCTGTGTGGCATGGTGAACGGCTCTTCGAATGGAGCGCCGGAAATCATATCCGAACGCAGTTTTACTCAATTAAAAACGGTTCGCACACACTCGGCACCAAACACCCGTTCGAAGGTCCGAATCCGGTATTGGACGATTTTCTACAAACCACCATCAAATGGATTCGTAACTCTTAAGCACGTCGGCTGGCACTTTCAACAAGTGTTTTGTTTATAAGTATCCGGTTTTTGCGGCAGAAACGCTTGATTTCTCACCAATTTTGAGGATATAAATTCAACGAATTATGCAAAAAATCGTCGCCATCGGAACGCTCATCGTAGCTCTTTCAGCCTGTGTTCCCGCTAAAAAATACAACGAATTGGTAGAGCGCGAGCGCATTTGCAGTCAGGAGTTGGAAGGATATAAATCGAGCGCACTGACCAACGAAGGCAAGGCCAAAGAACTGGAAGCACGCTATGAACAGCTCAAAAAAGATGTGTCTCAGCTCAAAAAAGATACGCTTCAGATGGGAACCGATTACCGTTTTTTGCAGGCACAATACGATTTGGTAGTGGCCGACAACGAAGCCAACGAACGAAAAATAGATCAGTTGCGTTTGTCGGGAGCAAAAGAAACCGCCGGTTACCAAGCCGACCTGGAAGCCAAGAACCTCGAATTGCAACGCAAGGAAAATGCCTTAAAATCATTGGAATCTGAATTGGGTGCCAAACAGCGACTACTCGAAGAGCGTGAATTGCGTGTAAACGAGTTGGAAGAAGCCATGCAGCGCAAAGACGATGCGATCAAACAACTCAAAACCAAAGTTTCCAATGCCTTGAAAGGATTCGAAAACAAAGGATTGACTGTGGTTGAGAAAAACGGAAAAATCTACGTGAGCCTGGAAGCTAAATTACTGTTCGCCTCAGGAAGTACAGTGGTTGAAGCTGAAGGAAAACGTGCTTTGGTCGATTTGGCGAAAGTGCTCGAGAATGAAAAAGACATGGAAATTGTGGTAGAAGGCCATACCGATACCGATAAACTAACCAGTGCTTCGCACCCGAAAAGCAATTGGGAATTAAGTGTGTTGCGCGCAACTTCAGTGGTGGAAATCATGACCAGCAACAGCAAAATGAATCCGGCGCAATTGATGGCCGCAGGTCGCAGTGAGTTTCATCCGGTTGACCCGAAAGACAAAGCCAAAAACCGTCGCATTGAGATTATTATTTCTCCGAATCTGAACGAACTGTTTCAGTTAATCGGACAATAATCAACCGATTTTATTCTATCAATGGTGATTTTTCCATTTTTCGGCCTGTTTTTCGTTCTTGCCATTGGCCTCACTGCTGGTACAGTGATCCTGGTCGTTTGGTTGGTCAATAATTCCAAAAACAACAACCAGAACCACTATCACGCTCCAGTAAGCACAGCTCCTAATGAGCGGTTCCGATTGATGGATGCTGTAAAAAGCAAACGCCCTCTTCTTCGTTCGTGGAGCAATTATACATCGGCCGATTTGCGTTCCTGGGGCAGCTATTCCTATTCCCGCTCGATGGGTGGAAATAGCGTAGCCGGAAAATTGTACGCGAAAGACGGAAATCCCGTTATCATTTTCAAGCGCAGCGAACGCGGGTTTCATCCGGTTGGAGAAATTGCTGTTTGCTCCACGGCATTTGAGTATTTTTTCGTCTATTCAACCACAAAAATCTCCATTTACTACAAACGTGAACCATTGGGCGAACTACTCACGAACGGAAAAATCCTTTCTCCGGAAGGGAAAGAAATCGGTTCCTGCAAGCACCCAGTCAACTCTGGTTTGACCACCACTAATTTCGTCGACTTCAACACCGGCGACAAACGTTACACCCTTGATTTGTATGGCAGAACGCTGGCGACTTTTTTTGTGTGTCCGCGACTGGCCAACATGCGCGAAGGCGGAAGTCGTTTAGGTCAACAAAATGATACACGTGTCTTCGAACTACATTATCCCGCCACCGTTGAAGAAGAAAAATGGCTCATCGCACTGGCTTTGCTGGGAATCGTACTCCACGGGTATTGGTTTGGTGATTGATTCATATATAGGGGAGCTAGGGAACTGGAACGTAAGGGAACTAGGTTAGTCACTCGTGGTTCCCTATTTCCCTAACTCACCAGTTCACTAATAACATAAAAATGGTTAAATTTACGGGCAGAAATACCCCTAATGTTTACTTTTCCGCCCTCAATCAAAACACCAATGCCGCGCAAAACACGCTACCTGTTTTTCACGATGTTCACCTTTTCGTTGTTATCGTTCGGGCAGGTCGATAGTTCCCACATTCGCTTTTACCGTTTCAATGCATCAGTCAACAAAACGCATTTTTTGAATGAACTCACCAATTACGGCGGCCAATACGGATTTGATGTTGGAACTGACTTTTTGCTGAAAGATCCGCACATTGGTACCGGATTGAAATACCTTATCGGATCGTTTGGTTTTGAATACAATTACATCAACTGGTCGCGTACCCATGTTCCTACCGGAAACAACAACGAACAACTCATCGACATGGATTATAACCTGCAACTTCTCGGGGCGGGTTTCAGCGGTGATTATCTATTGGGAAAAAAACGCAATACCATCGTGGGAATCACCACCAACCTACTCGTGCGTTTATCAGCGCGGAAAAACGGCACACTGGTTACCACTGTCAACGATATTGAGCAACAAACACCTTACAGTTCCGGTTTCGAATACGATGCGTTGGTGTTCAGCTCCACTTTTCACGTCGGACAACGTTTTCCGATAAGAAATCACGCTGTGTATACCGGAATCGAATACTCGTTGTTTGGTATGGCATACGAAAACGTGAATCAACGTCTTCATCCGGAGAATGTGCGCTTACGGTTGTCATTTTATTGGTAAAAACAGGCTCGCTAAGAATCGTTAAAAACCCATTTTACTTAGGTAAAACCACCGATTCTCATTAACTTTTGAGCATGAAAAACACACTTGTCATCGGGGCCAGCATCAATCCTGCACGGTATTCTCATCGGGCGATAACGCAATTGCGTGCCCACGGCCATCCGGTACTTGCGCTGGGATTAAAATCCGGAATGGTAGAAGATGTGACCATCGACACGGAATGGAATTCGGATTGGCAAGTGGATACGGTAACGCTGTACCTGAACCCAAAGCGACAGGAAGCCTTTTATGACCGGATTGTAGCCTTGCAGCCGCGACGGGTGATTTTTAATCCCGGAACAGAAAACACGATCCTGGAAGAATTGCTTCACAAAGCAGGAATTGAAACAGAGGAAGCGTGTACGCTGGTGATGCTGAGTTTGGGGCAGTATTGAATTAGAATTGATCCCATGAAAATCCCTTTCTCCATATATTCCGATCAATGGCCGATCGATTTTCAGGACCGGGCAGCAACCATTCGGCAGGCGGTGGGGAATTTACCCATAACGATCGATCATATCGGAAGCACTTCGGTGGTCGGATTGGGAGCCAAACCTATTATTGATATCCTGATCGGGGTGGAAAAAGAAGAAGATCTCGATCAATTGATCAGACCAATGATGGTTTACGGTTATACCTATTTTAAGAAATACGAACTGGAAATGCCCTACAGGCGACTTTTCGTGCTGTTAAAACCATTGACTGAGTTGCAGCAACCCACGATCATCGATTTGGATGATGACTACAACAGCGGCGAATTGTTTACTCCGTTGGTGAATGTGCATGCCATTGTGAAAGATACACATCACTGGAAACGACACATGGCGTTTCGTGATTTTTTACGCACACATCCTGACGTCACCGAACGTTATCATCAGTTGAAACTACAGCTGTCACAACAGGAATTTGTGCATCACCTGGAATACAACAGAGCAAAAAATGATTTTGTGAAAGAGGTGGAAAAGGAAGCGTTGGAGTGGTTTGATCAGAAGAACTAGACAATCTTAAAATGTCACCTCCCTCAATCCCTCCTCAAGGAGGGAAGTAGAGCCACCCCCTGAAAAGAGTACCCTTACGTAACAAAAAACCCGACTCAACTAAATGAATCGGGTTCTATACAGTAAATTCAATTGCTTACAAAATCAACATCGCGTCGCCGTAAGAATAGAACTGGTATTTCTCTTTAATCGCTGTTTGGTATGCTTCCATCATCAAATCATGACCTACGAATGCCGAGATCATCATCAGCAAGGTAGAAAGCGGTGTGTGGAAGTTGGTGATCATACAATCAGCGATACTGAAATCGTATGGAGGGAAAATGAACTTGTTGGTCCAACCATCGTAAGGCTTCAACATACCATCCGTAGAAACCGAAGTTTCAATCGCACGCATAGAAGTGGTTCCTACCGCGCAGATACGTTTTTTGTTCTGTTTTCCTATGTTGACAATATCCGCACATTTTTTGTCGATAATCACCTGCTCGGAATCCATTTTGTGTTTGGTCAAATCCTCTACCTCAACCGGGCGGAACGTTCCCAAACCTACGTGCAAGGTTACTTCGGCAAAATTCACACCTTTCAGTTCCAATCGTTTTAGCAACTCACGTGAAAAGTGCAAACCAGCTGTCGGAGCTGCTACTGCGCCTTCTTCTTTAGCGTAAATTGTCTGGTAACGATCTTCGTCTGAATCTTCAACTTCGCGTTTGATGTATTTCGGAAGTGGTGTTTCACCCAACTCGGTGATTTTTGCTTTGAATTCTTCGTAAGGTCCGTCGAACAAGAAACGAAGTGTACGTCCGCGTGATGTGGTATTGTCAATTACCTCGGCAACCAATGAATCGTCTTCACCGAAGTAGAGTTTATTTCCGATTCTGATTTTACGCGCCGGATCAACCAATACATCCCACAACAAACTTTCGCGGTTCAATTCACGCAACAGGAATACCTCAATTTTAGCGCCCGTTTTTTCCTTGTTTCCATACATACGAGCAGGGAAAACACGTGTATTGTTCATGATCATTACATCACCATCGGTGAAATAGTTAATGATATCTTTAAACAAACGGTGTTCAATTTTCCCGGTTTCGCGGTGAATGACCATCAATTTGGCTTCATCACGGTTTGGACTTGGATATTCGGCAATTAGTTCGTCAGGGAGGTCGAAACTAAATTCGGACAGCTTCATTTTGTTCATGCAACAACAGTTTTAATCCTTGAAAAGTTTCACTTCAAACGGAAATGAAAAAAGGAGCGTAAAAGTAAATAAAATCAGGGTATTTTTATCATATTAAGAAGGGATTTTTTGCTACACTTCGTTTCGCGATTCATCCGTTCTTTTGTCTTGACACAAAAGAACCAAAAAGTCAAGGCCGTACATCCCTCGCTTGAGAACTACATTCCATTCCACTGTCTTCACCCCAACTCGCCAACGTCATTCACGAATTCTTTTACAAAGAATTCGATGACTGTGCTCAAACAGGGGTTTGACTACGTTTCATTCCATTTTGTTCTCTTACGCGATGGACGTAATGCCATAAAGAGTTCTTAGAAAGAAGCCGTTACAATTCCGCTTCTTCTATGAAGGCGATCCAGTCTTCAACTGACTTGGATGCTTCGATGCGATTGGTGCCGGAGGCCGTTCTGCGCAAGGCGATTAAGGTGCCGCCGCTATTGAGTTTAGCGCCAAAATCGTACGCGATGGAACGAATATAGGTTCCCTTGCTGCAGGTAATTTCAAAATCGATTTCCGGAAACCGGCTACTGTCGATCTGAAAACCAGTGATTTCAATCGTATTGGCCTGTAAAACGATTTCTTTTCCGGCACGGGCCAGATCATACGCACGTTTCCCATCGACCTGCTTGGCTGAAAAGATTGGCGGAACCTGTTGCTGCACGCCGATGAACGATGCGCGAACGCTTTCCAGTAATTCAGCCGTAATGTGTTCGGTAGGAAATAATTCGTTGTATTCTGTTTCGAGATCGTAGGAAGGTGTTGTTTTTCCGAGCAGAATTGTTCCTGTATACGTTTTGGAATCGCCCATCAGACCTTCGATGAGCTTGGTGTGTTTCCCGATGCAAATCACCAGTAAACCTGTTGCCAGCGGATCAAGTGTTCCGGCGTGGCCCACTTTGAGTTTTTTTACGCCCAACCGTTTGCGCAGGTGCCAGCGGAGTTTGTTTACAGCATCAAATGAGGTCCAGTGAAGCGGTTTGTCGACCAGGATCGTACTGCCCTGCGAAAATTCTGTCAACATCTTAATCAACGATTGCTAAGTCAACGTTGAGCATCAGCAATACCAACAAGGTTACACCCAACACAATCCGGTAATATCCGAACAATTTGAACCCATATTTGGTGAGCATACCGATGAACAATTTAATGGCCAGAATGGCAACGATAAAAGCAACCACATTTCCGAATACCAATACGGGAATGTTATCGAAAATCACGTCAGGTGATTCTTTATACACGTCGTAAAGGCTTTTTACCGTAGCCGCAAACATGGTGGGAACCGCTAAAAAGAAAGAAAATTCAGCCGCCGCTTTGCGCGTTAATCCTTGTGTTAAACCACCGATAATGGTTGCCGCCGAGCGAGAAACCCCCGGAATCATAGCGATGCACTGAAAAATCCCGATCACAAAACCATTGACATAAGAAGGTTCTTTGGAACCGTTGCGTTCGTTTCGCTGGAAAATCTTATCGACAAACAATAAAATCACGCCACCGATGATCAACGAAGTCGCCACTACCCATACATTTTCCAGCAACGCATCGATGTGCTTTTTAGCCAAAAGGCCAACAATTGCCGTAGGAATAAACGCGATGAACAACTTAGCGTAGAACGTCCATGTTTTCAGGAACGAACGGAAATAGATCACCACCACTGAAAGAATGGCCCCAAATTGAATGGCAACGGTAAATAATTTGGTAAAATCATCATCCGCAATTCCCATCAGTGACGAACCGATGATCATGTGTCCGGTAGATGAAACGGGTAAAAACTCCGTTAGCCCTTCAATGAGAGCAAGGATAAAAGCTTCGAACCAACTCATGGAAATTATTCTTCAGTCTTCGTCCCCGAAGGTTTTTTCATTATTCCGTAGAAGATCACCGCGTAACCGATTACCACTAAAATAGGTGAAACGGTAATACGCATGGTGGAGAACAATTCGTTCGCGTCAAATTTTTTCGGGTCATCCGATCCACCACCGATCATGAGGATAAAACCAAGAATATTAATCGCCAATCCGATGAGGATAAAACGCATATTGTCTTTTTTGACAGGGAAATCGAATTTATTCATACCGCTATAATGTGGGCTAAAATTAATACAAATCATCCAATTTGGTACGCAAATATTTATTGAGCGCGAACCAAGTGGAAATAAGTGTCATGAAGGAACCGATTATCAGAATGGCTCCGTAAAGCATTCCGAGTTCCAGCATGGTCAATTCTATGTGCACCACATCCAATACATTGTTGAGGGCAAAGAAGAGTGTCATCAGCAACGCCATGCCAATTGTTCCGGCGATAATCCCCTGAAAAATGGCATTGCGTAAGAACGGGCGACGAATGAAACCGCCTGTTGCTCCTACAAGTTGCATGGTTTTGATCGTAAATCGCTTGGAATACAATGCCAGGCGAATCGTGTTGTTGATCATAGCAATTGCAACGATGATAAGTAAACCGGCTATCGCCAAAAACAGGAACACAAATTGTTTGAAACCAAGGTTCACTTCTTCCAGACTGGCGGCATCGTAACTTACTTCGTCGATCATTTCAGGATAGGCTTTCAGCAATTTATCCTTCAATTGTAACATGCTGCTTTTATTGGCAAAATTTGCTTTCGGTCGAAACGTAATGGATGGTGGTATCGGACTTTCGCCTTCGTAAATGGCTAAGATTTCGCGGGTATTTTCATCCGATCCGCTGAATGATTCAATGGCTCTTTCGGGTGAAATATAGGTCACTTCCGAAAATTCATTCCACGATTTCAGTTCCTGTTCTACCTGCTTGATATCCGATTCGTTCCAACTGGTTTTGAAAAACAAATCGACCTGCATGCTTTCTTTGGCCTGACGCTGAACGCTGTCTAATCCCATAATGCCGGCCAATACCAGTCCGATCATAAACAGCACCAGTGAAATACCGATCACGGTAGATACGTAGCTGCTGCGCAAACCTTTTTTACTCGCTTTTTCTTTTGAGCTCATTGACACGAAAGTACACATTTTTGTTATTCAGCGATTAGTAGTTAGTGGTTAGTTATTAGCAGTCAGTGGTTAGTTACTGATAGCTGTTGGTTAATGGTTGGACTTATTCCGGCGAACTCAACTTATCACTTTGAAAAAAGATTTAACACAAATTATTACCATGGTAACTAAATTAGCGCTACTTTTGCTTCAAATTAAACAAACACTATGAAAAGAACGTATTTATTGTCTGCTGCCGTTGCATTGGTAGCATTTGGAATGACTGCTTGTAGCGGTTCAACAGAAGAAACGACTGAAGAAGGTCCTGTAACGTATACGCTTGATGCCGATGCTACAACATTGGGTTGGAAAGGTGATTACGAAGCCGACGGACACTCACACAACGGTACAATTAAAATTTCCGAAGGAACAGTTGTTTACAACGGTGACACATTCGAATCGGGAGATTTCTCGGTAGATATGTCTACGATCGCTGATGAAGATCTTCCTTCACCGGACAAAGACACGTTGAACGCACACCTTTCTGGTCCTTACTTTTTCAATACAGCACAATTCCCTGCAACGAAAGTGACGATCAAATCAGTATCTGATAAAGACATCAAAGCGTCGATCAACGTAATGGGTAAAGACATGGATGTTACCATTCCTGTGAAAATCAAGAAAACTGCTGAGAAAATCACTGCAAAAGGTACATTCTCTATCGATTTTGCTGACCTTAAAATGGGTGGTATGCAACCGATGGATCCTAAAATGCCAACAGCTCACGTAAAATCAACGATCTCTTTCGATTTGAATTTGGTGATGAAAGCTGAAGCTCCGGCTGCAGAATAAGAAATAACAAAGTAGCAAAGGAAACGCCTCGTTGGTCTTCGGACGCGAGGCGTTTTTTTTGCTTTAGGAATTTCAATTTTCTTACTTTCTTTTTGTCTTGACACAAAAAGAAACAAAAAAGTCAAGGCTGTATATCCCTCGCTTGAGAACTACACTACATTCCACTGCCTGCACCCCAACTCGCATACGCCATTAACAAATTCTTTCTACGAAAGAATCCGATGGCTGAGCTCAAACAGGGGTTAGGCTACGTTCCATTACGTTTTGTTCTCTTACGCAATGGATATAATGCCATAGCTATGCTACGAAAATCTAACATTTTAAACTATTTTATCACTATTCCACTTTAATATCAACGCGAAAACGATGAATTAATCCGTAATTTCGCGCAAAAATTAAGCGATGAAGGTTTTCAAATTCGGTGGCGCTTCTGTGAAAGACGCTCAGGCCGTTCGGAATGTTTCTCATATTCTGTCTCTTTACACCCAGGACAAGTTGATTGTTGTGATATCCGCTATGGGTAAGACAACCAACTCGATGGAGGCGATCGTAGATGCATTGTGGAAGCGCGACGAAAAGAAGTACCTGGAACTCGTGGAAGAACGCTACCAATTTCACCTCAACATCGTAGGTGAATTGTTTCCCGAAGCGCATTTTGCCATTTACCACGAGCTGGAAACAGTGTTTGATCGCTTGAAGAATCGCTGCAATCAACCGCTTTCGGATAATTTCAACTTTGAATACGACCAAATTGTTTCGATTGGTGAAGTGATTTCTACCATGATCGTGGAAGCATTTTTGAAAGAAGAAGGTCATTCCACGATGTGGATCGATTCACGTAAATACATCCGCACCAATCACACCTACCGCGAAGGTGAAGTGGATTGGGGAAAAACCGAAACGATCATCAAAGATCAATTATTACCCGAGTTCAAGTTGAAACGCATTGCCGTTACGCAAGGATTCGTGGGACATACATCTGAAGGATTTACCACTACGCTCGGTCGCGAAGGTTCCGATTTTAGTGCCGCGATTTATGCTTATTGTGCCGATGCCGAAAGTGTTACCATCTGGAAAGACGTTCCGGGAATGCTGAACGCCGACCCGAAATGGTTCGACAATACAGTGAAACTGGATAAAATCTCGTTCAAAGAAGCCATCGAATTATCTTATTACGGAGCCACGGTGATTCACCCGAAAACGATCAAACCACTGCAAAACAAAGGAATTGAATTGCATGTGAAATCGTTTATCGATCCGAATGCGGAAGGAACGACTATTCAGGCTTCTGGGAATTTTGATCATTTGGTACCGTCGTTTATCTTTAAAATGGACCAGGTATTGATGTCGTTTACCCCGAAAGATTTTTCGTTTATCGTGGAACAAAATCTGGGCGATATTTTTCAATCGCTGGCGAAACAAGGTGTAAAAATCAACCTGATGCAGAACTCGGCATTGAGTTTTTCGATTGTGTTTGATCGTTCGAAAATAGATCCGATGCAGTTGGTGGAATTGTTTAAAGGCCAATACGAAGTACGCTACAACGAAGGATTGGAACTGGTAACGATTCGTCATTACGACCAAGCCACGATTGACCGCGTGAATGTGAACAAGGATATTTTGGTAGAGCAGCGGACACGGCAAACGATCCGGATGGTGATGAAGGATTTGGGGTGATTTGGTCTAAAGCCCATTTTTGGGCATTTTCTGCGTTTTTCAAAATGAATTTTACGAATTCGATAATTTGAGTGTTCGCAATATTGCGAACACTCAAATTATCGAATTCGCTAAAAAAAATCAATTTTTCCAGCAAAAATTCAAAATTCCACTTGCAACAAATGATCTTTTCACCTAACTTAAATAGAAAAATCATTTTATGGGTGCTTCAAAAACCAGCCAATACACACAAGAAATCAAGGATCTTTCACTTATTGCACGAGCCCTTGGTCATCCCGCAAGAGCGCAAATCATTACAGTATTAAAATCCCAACCATTTACCAGAAACACGGATTTAACTTCAATCCTTCAGTTGTCAAAATCAACTATATATATCCATGTTTCAAAACTTGCTCAAGCAAACCTGGTAGAACTGGATTTCCATCCCAACTGCTATCACATAACACTCGTCCCTGAGCGTTTGGAAGAATTGAAAGAACTGATCGAATAATTCGGCTTTGACTAAAAACAAAAAACCTGCTCCCGAAAATCGAAAGCAGGCTCATTCTCTTTGCAAAAACTTATTTCTTCAACGTCGGGAGCAATTCGTCCAAACCTTCCATGGCCATCGACAATCCTTCTTTGAAGCCCATTTGAAGGGTCGCTTCCAGTTGTGCCAAATCGGGATAGGTAATGTACAATTCAACCAAAGTCAAATCATCTCCTTTATCGGTAAACGTTGCATTCCATTTCGATTGCGGCATCGAAGTATTGATATTTCCTTCGGCGTCGGCAAATGCGTCGAGTCCGGTAAATTTATGTTTCGGCTCAATGTCTTTGTAATCAGCCCATGCCCAGTGTTCTTCACCTTCCGGACCTACCATAGCATAATGCCAGTGTCCGCCTTCTTTGAAATCCATTGACTTCGTACGAGATTTCCATGGATTTGGTGCCCACCATTGATCCAGGATTTCACTTTTTGTGTATGCGTCCCAAACCAGTGAACGGTCTGCTGCAAATTCTCTTTTTACGGTGATGCTGTTGTTTTCTTTGTCTACAACAAAATCAAATGCTAAACTGATGTTCATTTTTTTGTGTTTTTGAGTGTTAATAATATGTCGTCGAGTTGGTTGAAACGACTTTCCCAGATCTGCTTGAATTGATCAAGCCATTTATCGATTTCCTCCATTTTGGTTCCGTTGAGTTGATAATGAATTTCACGGCCACTTTGCTCCTGTTTCACCAATTCACACTCGGTAAGAATGCGCAGGTGCTTGGAAACAGCTTGTCGCGTGGTATCAAAATGCTCGGCAATGGCATTGGGCGTCATCGCCTGAACGGCAATGAGCAAAATAATCGCTCTTCGCGTAGGATCGGCAATCGCCTGAAATACATCTCTTCTCATCGTTAGTTTTATTTAATTACGCAACCCTTTGGCAATACCTTATTAGGAGTTGGTTGTTCTTCTTTAGTTAAATTTACCCTTTATCATTTGGGTCAAACTTGACCATCCATTCAATCCCAAATTGATCTCTAAACATGGCAAAATAAGTGCCGTCAGGATTTTCGTCAATGGGCATTTCTATTTGCCCGCCTGTTGAAAGTCCATTAAATAACTTGTAAGCCTCTTCTTTACTTTCAGCAGTAATTGCAATTTTACTTCGATTCTCATTTTCATTTACTGACCCCATAATTTCCAGAATATCATTCGCAAACAAAGAGTTTTGTCCAATAGGCAATGCGATGTGCATTATTTTATGAGCCTCTTCATCCGATATTGGGAATTCATCACTTGCAATGTCTTTGAATCGGATGATTTTTGAGAACTCTCCGCCAAACACAGATCTGTAAAAATTGAACGCTTCTTCGGCATTTCCGTTGAAGTTGATGTGTGGATTAATTTGTGCCATTGTATATATTTTAATTGTTCGTGTTTAAATCGATTTCTATTTGAGTTCTGATAAAATCAATTTTTTCTGTTTCATTGTGTTTTTCATTGCCTTTTCTCTGACTTTATGGTCATTGCTGTTAATCAGAGTGAAGTATTCAACGGGAACTACTTGCCACGATAAACCATATTTGTCTTTACACCAGCCACAGGAACTTTCTTCGCCACCATTAGCGGTCAATGCGCCCCAATAATAATCAACCTCTGCCTGGTCTTTGCAGTTAATAACAAACGAAACAGATTCATTGAATTTGAAAAATGGGCCTGCCGCCAAAATACTTAATTCCATATCTGCAATTTCGATAATGGCTGTTTCAAAGTCGCCTCCACCCGCTTCCGGTGGATTTTTATACGTGCGATGCTCTTTCAACTTACCGTCTTTAAATATTGACAAATAGTAATTCGCTACTGCTTTTGCATCTTTTGTCTCAACCCAAAGGCAAGGGGTTATTTTTTGTTTAATTACATCCGTTTTATTTGTCAACATTTGATTCGCCGTCGTATCAATTTTATTGTTATTGTCAGCATTCTGTTGAGAATTTCCACAACCCGTTGCATTAACTATTATGAATGCAACCAACATTTTAAGTCCATACTTTTTCATAGCGTTATTTAAATTTGATCGTAAAGTTTCTAATTCAGAGAATGTCACACATCTCTTCTCAGTGTTGGTTACATCTAATTACGCAACCGTTTGATTGCAAATATATGCGCAACTATTTGGTTTCGCAAATCATTTTTGATTTTTTTTGTTAAAAAAGGAAATTACCGAATGACAATCCGGAATAATCTATTGATATACAGATTTATATCAGATTTATTTTCATCCAAATTCTAAGATTGATTATTAGTGCCAGACCCCACAACTTCCGGTATTACTGTACCAATGGAATGGGAAAAGGAAACAATTCACCCTCGGTAATAAGGACGATCAATTGGAATTGAAACGGTTTGATGATTACAACAACGCTGCAATGATCTTATCCGTTGTATATCCTTCGGCTTCTGCGCGGTAGTTACGCACGATACGGTGACGCAAAATAGGCGCTGCAACAGCTTTTACATCTTCGATATCCGGTGAGAATTTCCCGTGCAATGCAGCGTGACATTTCGCACCAACAATCAGGTATTGCGACGCACGCGGACCAGCTCCCCAAGAGATGAAATCTTTGGTCATTTGTGGTGCCAAATCACTGTCTTTACGGGTTTTGCCAACCAGTTTCACTGCATATTCCAGTACATTGTCAGCAACCGGAATACGACGAATCAATTCCTGGTATTCAGCGATTTTTTCACCACTCACTACCTGATTTAACTTGATCTGTACATCGGAAGTCGTGCTTCGTACAATGGCCAATTCCTCCAGGTAACTTGGGTAATCGACCCAGATATTGAACATAAAACGGTCAAGTTGTGCTTCCGGAAGCGGATACGTTCCCTCCTGCTCAATCGGGTTTTGGGTTGCCAATACGAAAAACGGATGTGGCAAGGTATATGTTTGTCCGGCGGCCGTTACACGTCGTTCCTGCATGGCTTCCAGCAAGGCAGATTGTGTCTTTGGCGGCGTACGGTTGATCTCATCGGCCAGGATAATGTTGCTGAACAACGGGCCTTTGATGAATTTGAACTGACGTGATTCGTCCAGAATTTCTGAACCGATGATATCAGACGGCATTAAATCGGGCGTAAATTGTACACGGTTAAACGATAATCCCAAGGTTTGCGCGATGGTATTTACCAAAAGCGTTTTTGCCAATCCGGGTACTCCGACCAGCAAACAATGTCCGCGTGAAAAGATGGAAATCAATACCTGATCTACCACCTCATCCTGGCCCACAATTACCTGGTGAATTTCCTGTTTAAGTGCTTTATAATCTTTTACGAGTTGTTCGATAGCTGCAACGTCTGACATAGTATTAGAGGTGTTTTAGTTCGATTTAGGTAACCATACGCTTTGAAAAGGGCAATCTTTGTATTCGTCATCGATGCGAATATAAGCACCATTGATACGCGAAGCCGTCCAGTCAAGAATCGCTTTTTGCTTTTTCTCGTTTTCGGCAGCCGTGCGGATCAATACGTAATCGTCTTTTAAGTTGGCTCTGTGTGGCGTAGTGCGTTCCATGAGGCGAACGATACGGATTCCCTGTTTACGTTCGTTAAAGTCGCTGTAAAACGAAGGAATGGTATACTGTCCTTTTTGCAAAGCATCCGTCAGTTGGAACATTTGCGGATCTACCTGATTCAGGTCTTCAATATCCCATTTTTGTTCACCCGTAATCGGATTGGTGATGATTCCTTTGTTTTCCTTGGTATTCGGATCGTTAGAATATTTTTTCACCGCATCATCCCACGTAATTTGGTTGGCAGCTAGTTCCTGGTAACAACGTTCAATGCTCAAGCTGGCTTTTTCAAGACTGGCACGGCTAAATTCCGGAATGATCAAAATATGCTGTACCGTATAATCATCTCCGCGACGTGAAACCATTTTCATGATGTGGTAACCGTATTCCGTTTCGAAAATATCACTTACCTCGCCCTGTTTCAGGTTATACGCTGTCGCTTCAAACGCTTTTACCATGACACCACGTGTTGCTTCGATTTTTCCATCCTCAGCAGCACTTCCCGGGTCCATTGAAATCAAACGTGCCATACGCCCGAAATCTTTTCCGCCTTCAACGATTTCTTTACGGGCATCCTGCAATTTTCTGTAAGCTAAATCCCTGTCTTCTTTGGTGATTTCGGGGAAAACGGAAATTTGCTGAAACGCCATTTGTGTATTGATAAACGGCAAACTGTCAATGGGCTGTTTATTGAAAAAGATTTCGACCTCGCGTGGGGAAACAGAAATATCTGCAGTGATTTTACGCTCAACTTCCTGGCCTTTCAAACGCTTGCGAATGGCGTCACGAAATTCTTCCTTGATTTGTGTACGGGTTTTTCCGTAGAATTTTTCAATCGTCATCGGCAAACCGTCTTCATCTTTGGCATTCCGCATCTGACTTTCGATCATACGCAAACGGCCTTCCATTTCGGCGTCTACCTGCTCATCGCTGATCTGCACACTATCCAATTCCGCCTGATTGACAAGCAGATTCTGGTACATCAATTCTTCGAGGTAAATGCAGGCGGCATTCTCCGGAATTTCAAGTCCCGACTGTTTTGCCTGTTGTTTCTGACTTTCCAGATCAGAAAGCAGGATAATATTGTCACCCACTTGTGCTACAATCTTATCTACGACTGTTCCCTGACCGAATGCCAGCGTACTACTGATGATGATGACTATGCTTAAGATTGCTTTTACCATGAATGAAAATATTCCTCGTGTGATTTATGAAAGCGCTAATTTCGCTTTCTTTTTCCACATTATAAACACCGCTCACCCAGATTTATTGTATTTTATGATTTCCTGGCCCTCGAATCCGGCGGTTTAAAACTATCAATTTCTTCGAAAAGTACCTTGTTCAAAAATGTCAATGATTACTACAAACGCATTTTGACGAGCACACAAGTAATTCCCACGAATTCACGAATTTTCACCCGGCTAACACACTTGTTTTTTTAAATGGTCTATTCTGAAATGTAACAGGATTGAAACATCAGGCTGTTAGGCGCGCAAAATTCATGGAAAAAGAAAAAGCCCCGGATAACCGAGGCTTCTATAATTTATAAGGCTTTAGACTTTATTTTCCTAGTGAATAAAGAACTGCTGTATTCACCACAATCGGGTGTTTTTTAGCAAGTTCTTCCAACCACATTTTTTCTAAATAATTCTGGTAATCGGAAGTAGCAGCTCCTTTTGCCTCGCTCAGCAATTTCGGGCCTGGCATCAAAATCTCATCTACTTTCACCACATACACTTTCCCTTCGTGGGTATATGACGGATTAACTCCAACCTTCAGATCACGGTCTTTCAGAAATGCTGTTTGCGCCACCTCAAATTTGTTGGTACGCACGCGCAGATTCAATTCAGACGATTTGTTCACAGCACCAATGATGGTTTTAGAAGAAATGGTGTCACTTGATTTCAACATCGTTGTTACCTGATTGGCAACATCCTGGTTCAAACATTCGTATACAAATGCATTGTAACGCTTGCCCCATTGGTATTTACCTGAGTTTTGCTCGTAGAATGCGCGCAAACCAGCCGAATCCTTGATGGCTTTGTTCCACACTTTGTCGGTCATTACTTCATACAATAAAATACCGTCGTGGTATTCCTGCATCAAAGCTTTGAAATCAGGATATTTACGCTCCAGTTGCATTTCTTCGTAACCGATGATTTCAGCATTTTGCCATGCAACATATTGTTTTTTGATCACAGAAGCATTGTCTGATGAACGCACATTTCGGTAATTTTTCTCCAGGTATTCACCGAATTGTTTTTGGGTATACATTTTCTTACCCAATTTGAACATCGCTTTGTTGCCTGTTAGTTTATCCGCATTCCATTGACCTAAGAAATAGGTAGAATCCAAATTTTGTACAAACCAGTCAGATGTTTTGGCGTAGCTGTCAGAGAATTTGTATTCTTTCTTCAATTTCTGAATAAACGAATCCTGTGTTTTCTTGGCACGCTCGTCTTTGTTTACTTTCGATTGGATCTCTTTTTTCAATTGATCAAATGAACGAAGGTCTGTCCACTCCAAACGCTTGATGATGTGGTATCCGAAATCGGTTTTGATGGGTTTTGAAATATCGCCGTCTTTTTTCAATGCAAAAGCAGCTTCTTCAAACTCAAGCACCATACGTGTTGTGGTTCCTGTTCCGAAAAGCGGCAAAACACCACCTTTATCAGCAGTTTGGCTATCGTCAGAGAATTCCCCCGCAAGGGTTTCAAATGATTCACCTTTTTGGAGTTTGTCGTAGATTTCCTGTGCTTTTTTAGAAGCGCTTTCCACTTCTTCGGCCGTTGCTTCTTTTCCGGTAGCGATCATAATATGCGCTGCCTTCATGGTACCACGCGCCTGACGCTGATCAACCACTTTGATGATGTGGTAACCGAAACGCGTACGAACCGGATTGGAAACTTTACCTACCGGCGTGTTGTAAGCCGCTTCTTCAAACGGATACACCATCTGGAATGCTGTAAAATAACCTAAGTCGCCATTGTTTCGTTGCGCGGACGGGTCATCGGAACCACCTTTACTTTTGGCAATCGTTGCGAAGTCTTCACCGTTTTCGATGCGTTTTTTCAACGACATGATGCGGTTGTAGGCAGCCAATGTATCTTCAGGTGTGGCACCTTCTTCCAAACGAACCAAAATATGAGATGCGCGTACTTCCGTTTTCATACGGTCGTATGCCTGACGCACCAACGCGATATTTTGCGAAGAATCAACCAAATAAGGCTGTGCCAATTGTTTGCGGTAACCATCTAGTTCCTTTTTTAATTTAGGAATGGTATCATATCCGAGGGCTTCTGCTTCCGCTACTTTGAGTTTGAATTTTTTAAACAATTCCATGTACTCATCCAACGCTGCTTTGTCATACTTCGGATCGTTGTTGTTTTTAAGGTAAATCTGTAAAAATTCGGATTTGGTTACTTTTTTACCGTCGATTACAAGTACGGATGCTTCTTTTTTTTGAGCGACTACCTGTAAGCTAAATACCAGCCCAAGGGCCAGCAACAATTGTTTTTTCATGTGTTGACTAAATATGTTAACCCTAATTTACCACCCGTCAGAGCGGATGAAACTTTTCAAACCAAGAACCCAAATTTACTATTTTGTTTTTGGAATTGTCAATTTGAATGTGATTTAAGAAAAAATTAAGAACTCCATTATTGGATTACTATTGTCTTAAACGCAAAAAGCCTCCAAAAGGAGGCTTCAACTAATTTATTTTTCCGCTCGGACTATTTCAAACTGTAGTTTGGTGCTTCGCGTGTGATGGTAACATCGTGTGGGTGCGATTCACGCATTCCGGCAGAAGTGATGCGAACAAATTCGGCACCTTTCAGGTGATTGATTGAAGCAGCTCCGCAGTAACCCATACCGGCTCTTAAACCGCCCATGATCTGATAAACCACTTCCGATAAATTGCCTTTGTAAGGAACACGACCTGAAATTCCTTCAGGAACCAATTTTTTGATATCGTCTTCCGCATCCTGAAAATAACGGTCTTTGGAACCTTTTTGCATGGCTTCCAATGAACCCATTCCGCGATATGATTTGAATTTTCGTCCTTCGTAAATGATGGTTTCTCCCGGTGATTCTTCTACTCCGGCAAACATCGATCCGATCATCACTACGTCTGCTCCGGCTGCAATTGCCTTTACAATATCGCCAGTATAACGAATTCCACCGTCGGCAATTACAGGAACGCCTGTTCCTTCCAATGCCAAAGCCACATCGTTTACGGCTGTCAATTGTGGCACGCCTACTCCTGCAATCACGCGGGTTGTACAAATCGATCCGGGACCAATTCCCACTTTCACTGCATCCGCTCCTGCTTCTACCAAATACTTGGCTGCTGCTGCGGTTGCAATGTTCCCTACAATTACTTCAAGTTTCGGGAACATGGCTTTTACTTCTTTTAATTTGATAACAACGCCTTCGGTATGTCCGTGAGCGGTATCAATCACAATGGCGTCAACACCGGCTTCCACCAATGCCTGAACGCGTTCGATGGTATCGGCTGTAACACCCACTGCTGCTGCCACACGTAAACGTCCGTATTGGTCTTTGCACGATTCAGGATGTGTTTTCACCTTGATGATATCGCGGTAAGTGATCAATCCGATCAGCTTATTGTTGGCGTCAACTACCGGTAATTTTTCAATTTTCTTTTCCTGCAGAATATCTTCGGCAACGCTAAGGCTTGTACCGTCTTTGGTGGTTACGAGGTTTTCGGAAGTCATCACTTCACGTACCGGACGTTGCTGATTTTTCTCGAAACGTAAATCGCGGTTGGTCACAATTCCTTTTAAGATCCTGTTGGCATCCACTACGGGAATACCGCCGATTTTGTTTTCTTTCATCAGGAACAACGCATCTTTCACCAATGCATCTTCTGAAAGTGTTACCGGATCGAGGATCATTCCGCTTTCAGAACGCTTTACTTTGCGCACTTGCAGGGCCTGATCGGCGATGGTCATGTTTTTGTGAATCACGCCTATTCCGCCTTGTTGAGCAAGAGCAATAGCCAGATTTGCTTCTGTCACGGTATCCATTGCTGCCGATACGATAGGCGTATTGACTTCAATGTTACGGGTGATTTTGCTTTTTAACTGAACGTCGCGCGGTAATACTTGTGAAAATGCCGGAACTAAGAGTACGTCGTCGTATGTAAGACCTTCTCTGACTGTGTTGAGATTGGACAATGCCATGTGAACCTATTTTCTGAATAAATTCCCGCAAAACTACTCTTTTTTCTCGAGATAATATCGATTTAGCTAAAGGTTTCTTAAATAATCTTTTATGAGTAAATCTCCCACAGATGCACAGATTTCAGCTCGGCTAACGCCCTCGCATTTATTATCGAAATGATAAATAACAAAACTATAGATAAGCGCTGCCGTTAGGAGCGCAAAAATCTGTGCATCTGTGGGAGAGGAAAGATCTGGTGTTGTAAGGTATGCGATTTTGTTAAAGTTCTCAAAAGAAATAGAAATCTATCCAAGAAAGTCTTAAACTTGAACCATAATAGTAAGGCATGCGTAGTTTCATCATTTTAGCCGTTTCGGTAGTAGCTTGTTTTTCATTTTCTTTTGCTCAAAAGGGAGAAGATTCATTGCGATTGATCCAACTTTCGGGGGTCGTGGTGTCGTCTGACAGCCTGGAACAAATGCCCTACGCGACTATCTTCGATAAAACTGTGGGTCGTGGAACACTCGCCGACTTTTTCGGTTTCTTTTCAATTGTAGTGCAACCGGGTGATACGATCCTTTTCCGCTATTTCGGTCATCACGAATCAAGTTTCATTGTACCGGATACCTTGACGGACGATCGTTATTCGATGATTCACATGATGGTGAAAGATACCTCCGTCAATTTTCTTCCGCTGGTAACCGTTTATCCGTGGCCTTCGAAAGCCGATTTTGCGCGTGCATTTGTTGAAATGGATCCGTATGATGATGCGTTCAGACAAGCTCAGAAAAAACTTTCGGGTGAAAGCCTCGCTTTCATTGCTTCAAAGCTAGGATCGGATGGTTCGATTTCTTATGGCTATGCGATGAATCAGCAGAATACGCGATTGTATACCATGGGACAATCACCGGTGAACAACCTGATGAACCCGTTTGCATGGGCGTCGTTTCTGCAGGCATGGCGATCGGGACAATTGGGGAAACAATAATTCATTTTGATAATCCATTTTTGTACCGGGCCAATACCCGTTCACGTGCGAATGCGTGATCTACAATTGGTTTTGGATAGGTTTCCGTTCCGAATTCAGGGATCCATTTGCGGATGTATTCAAATTTCGGGTCGAATTTTTCCTGTTGCAATGTTGGGTTAAACACCCGGAAATAGGGTGCAGCATCACAACCTGAACTGGCCGCCCATTGCCAGCCTCCCACATTACTTGCCAATTCAAAATCCAGTAATTTTTCAGCAAAATAGCGTTCTCCCAAACGCCAGTTGAGCAATAAATGCTTGGTCAAAAAACTGGCTGTCACCATCCTGACGCGGTTGTGCATGTGCCCGGTGGCGTTCAGTTCGCGCATACCTGCATCCACCAGCGGATAACCGGTTTTCCCTTCGCACCAACGTTGAAAATGTTCTTCGTTGTGTTCCCACTCAATGCGATCGTATTCCGGTTTAAAAGCCTTTGTGACCGATTGCGGGAAATGAAAAATGATCATCTGGTAGAAATCGCGCCAGATCAATTCGTTGAGGAATTTCTCGCCTGTGGTTTGCCCCAAACGCACCAACTCGCGAATGGAAACGGTGCCAAAGCGGAGATGTAAACTTAGGCGGGAAGTGCCATTTACCGAAGGAATATCACGCGTTTCATGGTAATTTCGAATGATTTCAACAGCCGGAATCCGATCTGGAAAAACAACCGTTTGCTGATCAAAAAAACCCAGCTTTTCAAGCGAAACAGGTTCAAAAGGTTCGGAGATCTTCCTCAGGTTACCGGCATACTTTTCTACCGGATAACTTTTGGTATAAAAATCCGAAAGCTGCTCTTTCCAACGGCGCATGTAAGGCGTAAAAACGGTATATGGCTTTCCATCAGATTTCACTACTTCTCCTTTTTCAAAAATCACATGGTCTTTGGCGCCGATGAATTCCACCGATTGTTGTTGCAACAGCTCAGCCAATTGTTTGTCGCGCTGCAGCGCATATGGTTCGTAATCGCGATTAGTAAAAACCGCCTGAGCATTCAGCTCTTTCGTCAATTCAGGAATCTTGTCAATTGGGTTTCCAGCAACAATCAGAAGATCGCTTCCAAATTCGCGATATTGCTTTTTAAGCGCGTTGATCTCCTGATGAATAAACAACACGCGTTGATCATTCCGGGGTAATTGTTCAAGAATGGTTGTGTCGAAAATAAATACCGGCTGAACCGGACGTCCGTGTTTCAAAGCTTTAAACAATCCGGCATTGTCAGCGATCCGCAAATCGCGCCGGTGCCAGAAAATTGCTGTTTTATTCGCTTCCATGCTCATTGATGTGTGATCATTCAACACCGAAACGCTGAACTATTCGGTAAGACGAGAAAAATTACCAGCTATGAATAATGCCGGCTGTAGCTACAATAAACCCGATAATGGTTCCGATCAATGTCATTCGTGTACGGCGACGCAGGTAAATAAACGAACAAAAAATCACCGAAAACGCGCCGATAATGATGCAAAGAATGCTCACCAAACTTTGCTGAGATTCATACTTTTCGGTAAGGTAAATCGGAAATTCGTATGATTTTGTGTCGGGACTGTTGAGATCGGCCAGAAAAGGAATCACGGCAAATTGATTGTAGCAGGCAAACAACAATCCTATAATGCTGATAACAAATCCGATAGCCGATAACGATCTCACAACTGGTAGTTCATTTTCAACAAAAATAAGAAGAAAGTTGAATCAACCGCATTGGCTCGGCGCTTTCAGATAAATCAACCATTCAATCAGCGGGATAAACGATTAATACTTCTTGAAATAACCTGATTTTATGTAGCTGAAATCGTTCTAACTTCACTGAATTCTACTTTGAAAACACGAACTATGAAAGCATTTCTACTGGCATGCATGATTTTACCTCCGGTCTTCTTCTTCGCTCAGCGAAATGTTGATTTGGAATTGACCATGACAAGTCCGCAGGATGGCGAATACATTCCACCCATGCAATCTTTCGCATTGACCGTTTCAGTAACAAATGTGGGGGCTTCCGATCTTTTGGCTTCCGATTCAGTTGTCTATTATATGCTTATGGACGGCGACACCATTACGTTTCAGCCCCAAAACACAAACCATTTCTTTTATTCAGGAAACGAACTGCAAACTACTGAATCATTTACCATTAACCGGCCAATGGTATTCGATGTTTCATTCGATGGTATGGATGTGGAATTGTGCGTTTTTGTAAAACCATACAGTCTAGCTAATCCGTTAAGCGACAGCCTTTTGGGCAACAATAGCGATTGTGTAACGATCCATATTATGGAGGAACCGGCGGGTATCGATGAAGAAGAAGCTGCTTTCGTTTCAGTATATCCCAACCCGGCGACAGGTCAATTTACCGTTGAAACCAAAGACGCTCAGCTTGAGGCTTTAACCGCGATTGATGCGCAGGGCCGACGCATTGAACTTGTAACGAATCCAACTAATTCCATTGACTGTTCGTTACTTGCTAACGGAATGTATCAGTTGGAAATAACAACATCGAACGGAATTGTCTATAAAAAACTAGTAATCAATAACCCCTAAATCAAGGTTGACTAGTTATCTGCGCAGTTGTATGGAATTGTTCACCGCATTTCCATAACGGCTCGTATAGGAGGCCTGGATTGATCCAGGCCTTTTTTGTTGTTATAAGGTTACCGTGAAAAATGTTGGATGTGATCGTTTAGGATTATTTTAAACCAGGAGGTAAACGCGTCAGGATGTTGTTTCATTTCGGTCAACAAGTCATCCATTGAAATCCAGCGAAAGGCCATGACTTCTTCCGGATTGGGAATGACATCGCCGTCGTACCTGCCAACCAATACGTGATCATATTCGTGTTCGATGAGCTGATTGTCGAGTTCAACGCGGTACTCGAAGGCAAACAAACGCGATAATTCGGTCGTAAAGCCCATTTCCTCGAACAAACGTTTGGAACCTGCCGATTCAAGCGACTCGGATGGCAGAGGATGCGAACAGCAGGTGTTGGTCCACAAACCGCCTGAATGGTACTTTTCAAGTGCCCGTTGCTGCAGCAGTAATTGGTTGTTTTGGTTGAAAACGAATACCGAAAAAGCCCGGTGCAGCAATCCTTTTTGATGTGCTTCCAGTTTTTCCATCCTTCCGATAGGCTGATCGTTCGAATCAACCAATACCACTTCTTGCATGCTTAAATGAGGTTGAGATTATGACGAAGGTAAGAAGTTAAAAACAAACGGTACTTTTTATTATCGGTAATGCGAATACGTTTGTTGAGGATAATTTTCGCTTCGGTTTGTTGAATTTTGCGAAATAACTTATAGTAATAAATATACGCCATGTACACTCCGAAGCGCGCGTCTTTCGGAAGCTGTTTGATTCCTTCGTACCCGGTTTTAAAATCACGTGTGATGTCTGCTTCTATTTCCTGTTTTACCGACGTGCTAAATTCATTGAAATCAACGCCCGGGAAATAGGTTCGCCCCAGGACATGAAAGTCGGAATGGATGTCGCGTAAAAAATTAATCTTTTGAAAAGCGGAACCCAATTTCATGGCCGGAATTTTCAACCGCTCATATTCGGTTTCATTGCCGCGAACAAATACTTTCAGGCACATCAATCCAACGACTTCAGCCGAGCCAAAAATGTAGTCTTCATAATCGCGCTGATGATAAGCTTTATTGTTGAGGTCCATTTTCATGGATTGCAAAAACGCGGTGATCAATTCTTTGGGAATATTGTAAGTGTTTACCGCCCACTGAAAGCTATTGAGAATCGGGTTCAGTGAAATGCCCTGCTCCAATGCATCGTGGGTTTGTTGCGTGAAATCGGCTAACAACTCCTCTTTATTGAAATCATGGAATGAATCGACAATTTCATCGGCAAAGCGCACAAATCCATAGATTGCATAAATCGGCTTGTGCAGATCTTTTGCCAAAAAGCGGATCCCCAACGAGAATGAAGTGCTGTAACGCCTCGTCGTCAGCCTGCTCATTTCATGTCCTACATCATCAAAAATCGCTTTCATCGTGACGGTAAAGTTAGGTTAGTTTTGTTGTTGAATGGCTTTTAAAACTTCCATTGCTACTACTTCGCCCGAAATAATGGAAGGTGGCACTCCCGGTCCCGGAACGGTCAATTGCCCGGTATAGAACAAATTATCCAGTTTTTTATTTTTCACTTTGGGTTTTAAAAAAGCCGTTTGTTTCAAGGTATTTGCCAACCCGTAAGCATTTCCCTTAAAGGCGTGGTACTCTTTCTTAAAGTCGTCAATGCAAAAACTGCGTTTGTAAACAATGTGCTCGTTGATGGAAACACCAGTTCGCTGTTCCAATCGTTTTACCATCAGTTGAAAATACACTTCCTGTTTTTCGGGATCGTCTTTCAAATCGGGTGCCAACGGAATGAGGAAAAAGAGGTTTTCATGGCCTTCAGGAGCAACCGACGGATCTGTTTTCGATGGACAACAGAGGTAAAACAACGGTGCCGACGGCCATTTCGGATCGGTATAAATTTCATGTGCGTGCGGTGCAAACGGTTCATCAAAAAACAGGTTATGATGCTGCAAACCGTCGATTTTTTTGTTGACTCCCACATAATACAACAGCGAGGAAGGCGCCATGACACGTTTGTCCCAATACTTGTCTGAATAATTAGACTTGCCCTTGAGCAACGTTTCCGTATGACGGTAATCGGCGCCCGATACCACAAAATCATTCGCGTAGCGGTGATCAATCGTGATCGTTTCACCGACCGTTTTACCGGAATATTCAAAACCGGTTACTTCCTGTTCGGTGATGATTTTCACGCCTTGTTCCAGCGCAATTTTCTCAAAAGCTTTGATCACTTCAAACATGCCACCCATCGGATACCAGGTTCCCAATTGCAGATCGGCGTAGTTCATCAGAGAATACAGTGCCGGCGTTTTTTCGGGAGTCGCACCCAGAAACAACACCGGAAACTCCAGTAAGGAAAGGATTTTCGGATGTTTAAAGTACTTGCGTATATACGTTGAAAAAGAAGAAAACAGGTGCATTTTAAAGAATCCGCTCATCACACGCCTGTCGGCAAATTCCAAAAGTGAAAGGCTTGGTTTGAAGACCAAATCCTGCATCCCGACCTCGTATTTATAAGCCGCATCTTTCAGAAATCTGCGCAGGTTAGCGGAACTTCCCGGTTCTAAATGCTCAAACCATGCTTCCAATTCATCCATCGAAGCCGGAATCTGATCATTCGTTTCATCTTCCCAAAACACCTGATAAGAAGGATCGAGGCGTTTCAACTCATAAAAATCGGACGTTGTATACCCGAATTTTTGGTAAAACTGCTCGAAAACATCCGGCATCCAATACCAGCTTGGCCCCATGTCAAACACAAAACCGTTGTCGGTAGTAAACTGTCGTGCCCGCCCGCCAATGGTTGCGTTTTTTTCAAGAATTGTCACTTCGTGTCCGGCTTTCGCGAGGAAAGATGCACATGAAAGACCGGCAATACCCGAACCCAGAACGGTGATTTTTTTACCCTTCATTAGCGGGAAAATTACGCATAATCGGGCGAACAATTTGATCAACTTTTTATAGGTGCTAAAAATTAGGATTTTAGTCGTTTGCGGGATCGGGTCGGTTGGCGATTTGATAAAAAAAGTATATTTGTTGTATATTTGAATAGACTCAACAGATTGTTTGTCAATCGAATCAATTGGTTATGAAGAAATTAACGTTGTTTATTTTATTGGGATTGCTCACTTTTCCATTGACACGATGTGGTGACACGAAAGAAGACGGTGAATTGTCGGACGAAGAGTTGTATGAGTTCCAGGGGTTTTCGATGAAACCTTATGATATGCCGGTAATGATCATGTTGCCGGATGAAACGGCAAATATCGGCGCTTCCACAAAACCGGAAGTGATCCACGAAGAAGATGGTTTTCAATGGCGACTTGCTGTTGGTCCTAATTTTGAAATGGTGATCGACGATTGGGGAGCAGACCGCGAAATGGTTTCTTCCAAGAAAAAAGAGCTTGCCGAGCACGAATTTTATAAAATCAAGTACATTGTTGACGAACCTGATTTCATTTTATATGAGCAGGATCTGAAAGTTGACGGGAAACGCGGTGTTTCCAAATCAATTGGCGTAAAACACAAAACGTATCATGTATACGGACAAAAAGTAATCAACGGGATTACGTATGTGTTCCGCAGTCGTGATGAAGGATACGAAAAAGTAATTATCGACCTGATGGCGAAATCGATCAAATCGGTAAAACCATTGACGTAATTAGAAATTGATATTACAATAAAGGCTGTGGGTCACGATTAATCGCGACCCACATTTTTTTATTTAAAACTGCCCAATTCTACCTTTCCTTTTGAGTTTGTTCCAAAACAATACAGATAACCATCCAAATCAGCGACGAGTATTTCCAATTTTCCATCGCCGTCTGTATCTGCTACAAAAACACTTGCTTCGGCACCTTTTCCGGGAAGTTTCAATTTCATCAATTCGGTTCCGTCGGTTTTCATCAGGAATAACAATCCTTGTTCGGTGACCCCAATTCCCTGCATGCTTCCTTTCCCAAGCACGTCGGCTATCATGGTAGTAGAGCTGATAATCTGATCTTCCATCGCAACGGATTTCACCACCGCCTTTTCACCCGGATAAGGAATCGGATAGTCTTCAGTGGATTCTAAAACAGCATCGTTGTAAAGCATTGCATAACGACCAACGATCAAATGCTGATCACGCGTCATTACCGGCGAACTGAACCAGCCATAACCCAGGTTGCTATGACTTAACAGAATTCCCTTCAAATCGACGATCTGAAATTCACCGTAGCAGTCCAGTAAAGCAATACGCTGTTGTCCGTTTTCGGTGAAGGCGAACGGAGCGGTATGCACACCGGCACCTGTTTCCCTTATCCAGAGTAATTCTCCGTTTTTTCCGTTGAGTGCAAAATGATAATCGCCGTAGTGCGCCATTTTGAATCCGTCGATGTCATCCGAATTAGCGGTTCCACGTCCGGCGCTTACAATGTCTTTTACACCATCGCCGTTCACATCAATCAGCAGCGACGGTACATTTCCGTTGTGCGACGAAATGGAATCCTGTTGCCAGATGGCAGAACCGTCAAGGCCGTTGAGCGCGTAAAAACCGTAACCTTCTACCGAAAAAGAAACGTCTTTGGTGCCATCGCCGTTAAAATCCTCGACTGCTGGAACGCTTTCCACATCATACGGAAGCGGGTATTTCCAAAGTTCCTGACCGGAGGCGAGATCGAAACAGAAAAAGTAGTAGTTATCCGTTCCGAAAAAGAGTTTGTTGTCGGCAATCGAAATTCCGGTTACATCGTTATCGCCCGCAAACGGTACTTTATAAGTTGCTTTCACTGCTCCGGTTTTCGGATCGATGGCATACACACCGTCGAGTTTGTCGTTGCGATTATCGCGCGAAAGGCCGTTAGAACCAACGTAAATGAGCCCTTTGTGGAACAAGATATTTGTACGATAAGTGGTGACACCGATTTGTGTTTTCCATTGCAGTGGAAATTGGGAAGTCATCGGTTTTTGCGCCATGCATGTCAGCATTCCGCCGAGAATTGCAAGCAGGGAAACGGTTTGTTTTACCATTGTTCTAGTGTATTTCGTTTTTTGGAAATCAGGTTATAATAAAAATTGGAGCCACCATCGGAAACGATAATGATATCGTCTGTATAAAAGCGGACGTTGGTAAACGTGGGTTTCAACACGACTTTTCCATCAAAACGTGCTCCCAGCTTATTGCCTTCCTGGAAAATTTCCAAAGAGCCTTCCAAAACGGGTTCAAACGGAGCGCTTTCAATATCAAGAGCATTTGGACCATTCAACCAATACGATTTAAATTCTCCATTCGGTTGTTGTATGTAGCCAAAATCATTGATCAGAAAATCAAAAGATCTGCTGAATTGTGTGGTATCCAAAATGATTTGTGTCCGGTTCTCCACGCCTCCATAATAATAAGGATCGGGAACAAAAACAAGCGCAACCGACCATTTTCCGTCGCGCTGTACCTGGATTGCTTTGTATTGCATGTCTTCATAATTGGCCGGAACCACATTGATGCAATCATAATTGGCTGGTAATAATTCCTGGCCGGTCGTGGAACGCAAACCGAGTTTTTCACCCGTGGTGACCTGTAGAAACGAATAACTGCCACTCAAATCGAGCAATTCTTTCCAGCTGTCATAAACAGGTGGTACCAATTCGCCAAGGCCATACTCATACACAGCTTCTTTTTTACCTTTTTTCAGAATGATGACAGACTGTTCGGTATAGAAATACGCATCTTCGAAACCGTTAAACTCAAAAGGGGCAATTGTGTCGCCATGTACATCCAACAGCCCGATTTTACCTTCCGAATTCTTCGCTGCGAAAAGCGGCGTATACCCATCGTTCAGAATGGTGATTTGTTTGTACACCGGCGGAATCAGTTCAACCATATTTCCGCTAAAATCAGCCATTACCTGCACGCCTTTTTTACCTTTCACATCAAAAACCTTACTGCCGGATATTGGATCCAATGAATAGAAAGGACCTTTTGGACTAAGGTAATAACCGTTTTCATTGCTTTCCTGAAGTGTCGTGAAATACGTCTTGTTTTCCTGCGAGTATTCAAGTACCATCGGAACCTCGCTAACGGCTTCTATTACTTCTCCTGTTTTCAGGTTTATGGCTCCATACAAGCCGTTTTTGTATACGTCGAGAAATTGGGACATTCCCTTATTCTGCAAAATGGAATCATATTCACTTGGAATGCGCACGCCATTTTCACACAGTAATCCCAGTTTATCGTCGATACTTTTTGAAATCATAAAATGGTGTTCAAAATAGTCCTGGCTGGCTACAATGACAAAATCGCCCAATGTATCATCGAAAAACTCGTAATTCTGAATCAGGGTAAAAGCAGGTGCGATTGTATAATCCTGCATCAGGAGTTGCAACTTGTTATTTTTCCATTCCAGCAATTCATTCAGTTCTGTTTTCGGATTGAAGGCAACACATTGATGATTGGGATAGAAACTTATTTCCGAATACTTCAAATCCGTTCCCATGTCCATTCCCGGTATGTAAAACCCACTATAATCAGAACCGTCCACGGTATAGATATATCCGGCGAACTGTTCTTCGGTACCCATGATCATTGACTGAAAAGAAGCATTTGCCAGAAAAGGACTTACTACTTTTTTGTCATCCAGCGAAAAAATCGCATCCTGTAATTGTCCGTTGACCAGTTTCGAAACTTTCACATACGGCAAATAATCATATACCGGTTCGCTTTCAAAGAAATTGCCGAAATCGTCGTAATACTCACCCGCATTTCTGTTTTGAACGCGATTTATTGCATCAAACGAGGCAATTTTCCTGAACTCGGAATCCAGAATGGTTTGTTGATTTCCGTCTTTTACAATGAACCAATTCAATATTCCTGAAAACTGATTGAACGGAAATTTTTTGGTGGTCAAGTCTTCATATAACAAGGTTGTTGATGTTTTACCGTAAAAGAAAAGTCCGGGAGTCGCGCCAGTATTGTACTGCAATCCGATCACAGCCGAAGCTTGTTCCACTGAAGTAAAATTATCCTGACTAATCAGGTTTCCATCGCCGGTCATGACTTTAAAGCGTGTCTCCAGGTTATCCGTATTCGGAATTAACACCGAATTTTGGAGCAGGTAGATTTCATCGAAATAATTGTCGGCGATCGAGTGCCGCTGAAACGGAAAACGGATAATGGTATCGAACTGTGGTTCGAAAATCCAACCACGATCTGCACGAAAAACGCCGTATTTGCCATTTTTCTTCAATAAACCGGTGTTGGTATTGAAAATGTAGTGGTTATAATCGACCGGTGTTTGCATGTCTTCTAAAACAAGCTTGTCTTTGTGATAAATATCCCATAACCCGTTGCTTTTTTCAGCCGAAACAAAATCGCGGTTTGCCTCAAAACGCTTGTAAATGATGGGCGTAACTTGCTTGAAATCGTTGCTGGCCTGCCCCATCAGTTTATTGAGGTAAACATAATTGTCGTAATGACCGATCACAATGGAATCGTAAATGGGTTCTAACAAAACGGCCCCCGTATTACTGATAACTCCGCACTTGTTATTGAGGTAAACTCTACCTGTTCCATCCTGCATTGGCTCGGCATTGGTGTATTTCGGTTCTATTACGAATGTACCTTTGTCGTTGATATAACCCCAGCCTGTTTTGGTTTTCACAAGGGCCAGTCCTTCCGAAAAATACGTAGCATACAGAAATTGCGGCTCTATCACAGTGCTCCCGTTGCGTTTAAAACCGTACACTCCGTTTACTTTTACGGGTGTCAGTACCTGTGCCTGAGCTGTCGTTTGAATACACAACAACAATCCTGCAAACAGGAAACTTTTCATGATTTGATTCATCATTACCATTCGTTTAGATTAAACCACTTGTTGAGCGAAAGCACATAATAGGCAAACTCGCCGTCTTTGACGCTTATAATTGTATCGCCATCCAGTTTCACAACACTCGTGAGCGTATGTGGCAGAACGATCACTCCATCATTGGTCATTGCTCCGATTTGATCAGCTTCCGCATACAATTGCGTTTCGCCATCAAAAAGCGGGAAGGCGATATTACGAACCCCTGATTTGACACGAGTACCCAATGTGGCATCGTATTGATCGTAGCCGTCGGGTGTTTTTATATAACCGTCGTAATCGACCACCACATCGTAGGCCGGCAGAATTTGCAATTGATATCCGTTGATCGTGTGGAAATACGGCACAAGCGCCACTGTCCATTTTTCCTCGCGTTGAGCTCTTACTTCAACCGATTCATAGAGTGATCCGGTCACATACAATGCCTGGTATTCAACGGGTAAAACAGGCTCAAAATTCAGGGAATACAACCCTGTTTTTCCATTGTCAATCACTTGAATTCCCGCTTCAAATCCGTAACCATCCATTAAAATCGTTACGCGGTCATAAATAGCAGGAAGAACGGCTCCGGTGTTCGGATTTACATACCCGGTTTTTTTGCCGATGGTTGCCGGAAAAATCATCGATTCAATGGCACCGATAAATTGCGGTTCACCGAAACTTGTGTAGAGAAAAGGTACAATGGTATCGTTCAATTGATTGATAATCCCAAACAGTCCGTTTTTACCTTGTGCAATGAAACGGTAAGGCAATTCGGTTGTTTTGATCGATTTGTAAAGCGCCGGAGTTGTTACCACTTTCGATTCGTCACCGATAATATCGTTGTAGGATAACATGCCTCGTTTACCTTTCGACTTGAAGGGAATCAGTTCAGGATTGAGTGAATAGATTACTTTTCCGGTCGAAGTCAGGTAATGTGTATCGAAAGTCGCGTAGGTTAACCCGATCTGGTAATCATCTATAAACGAAAGTTTTTCATCGTAAGCAGGGGGAACAGAACTTCCGTCACGCAGATCAATACTTCCCCATTTGCCGTTTACCTGCACATCCAGTATAATTCCAAACCGCTCGTTTTGAATAATGGTGTCATAAACAGCCGGAATCACTTTGTTTTGAAGCGTCACCAAGCCGCATTTACCGTTGGTACCTCTGTAAAAAATAAACGGTTCGGTGTAACGTGAAAAAGGAATCGGGTCGTAGTAGCCTTCTATTTCCGACAACATTAACTGGTAGTCGTACAGGTTTGTAGAAAGTTCCATAAACGGAGCGCCGAGCACTTCAACCGGCTTGTTTTTCTGGCTGATATCCACCAATACCGATTCGTTTTGCAGTGCATTTTGGGCGATGATCCAATTGCTGTTTACCGGCAATACCGAGTTGTAACTGTAATCTTCCATCACACCGCCGCTACCCGCTACATAATAATCGCACCGTGTTGTGTCGGGTTCATAGCGATAATCGACATACAGACGGTTGTATCCTTCCTGCGGGTAGTAGGTAATATTATGGTGCTGATCGGTCCAGCTGGTAATCACTTTTTGTTCTTCCAGTTCATAAACGGCCCATTTTTCAACGCCGTTGGTTAACTTCATCACTTCTACGTATGGCTTGTATTCCACTTCGGCGTATTCACCGGTCGGTTCACCGTACTCATCGTATACCGGTATTCCTACTTCCGGAATTCTTACAGCATCAAATGCGGCAACTTCGTGATTGCGGTAATCAACAATATGGATTTGTTCACCGTCGTTCAGCCACTGCCAGTTGAAGTACTTTTCGATACTTACATAAGGTGTTTGTGTAATGCTATAATCCGGTTCCAGGTAGGCGACTTTGCCATTAAGCTGCAAGCGGATTTGGTCCATGGAGCCCGGGTTATTGCGCGTCACCTCAACGTATTCAACAGCAGAATTACCGATTCGTTCACCGGTTGTTTTCGCTAAAAAATACTGCGAAGGTCCCAATTGGTCTACCAACTCATGTCCGTCATCGAAGTACATATATTCGGTGCTGTCGAGTACATAAAATGCCGGAGTGGCCGTCATGTGATCGGCAAAGAAATCACCCATGTAGTGATAAATAATATGGCTGTAAACCGGTTCGATGATCCAGTTTCCGGATTGATCCAAAACTCCTTTTTTTCCGTCGACCCAAACAGTTACCTGTTTGGCGTCAACGTGTACATCGCTATAACTAACAGCATATTCCAGGTTTGTTTTGAGTAGTTTCCCTTTCCAATATAAATCGTAACCGGCATTGGCCTTTTTGGCACTTACATAGTCGTACGAAAAGCTAAAGAGTCCGTATTCGGCCGGAATTTCCTCTTCCCAATTGTTCGAAATCCAGCCTTTTTTGCCATTCAACCTTACTTCTATTCCGTTGTATTCGCGGATCAGCGTATCGTAAATCGGTTTCACTTTATAACTTCCATCGGGTTTCAGCAAGCCCATTTTTCCGTTTACGAAAACGCTCGCGCTTCCTTCCTTGAATAAACCGGCTGTTTGAAAAGTCGGCGGAACAATCCATTTTCCGGTGGAATCGATGTATCCCCACAGGTTATTTTGTTTCACCAAAGCGCGTTCTTCGCTAAAATGAGTGGCATATTCAAACGTAGGCGGAATCACTACTTTCCCGTTGGATGTATAGCCGTAACGTCCGTTTTGCTGAATAAGACTGTACTGTTGTGCCTGGGTTGCAAGCCCGAAAAATAGGGTTACTACGAGCAATAGGACTGTTTTCATGATTGACATGCGTTTAATGGTAAAACTATCAATAATCAGAGGCCAGTACAATAAGTCAATTGTAGTATTTACAATAGTTCGAATTGCGTAACTCGTTACATTTCCACTATTAACACTTTGCTTTTAACAAGAAAATCAATGAGTTCGAATCGTGACGGGCTACTTTCCTACTTTTGTATAGATGAAAGATATAAAATCGCTACAGGCACTGATTGCACTCATGGATGACCCCGATGAGCAAATTTTTGCACATGTACGTGATCGTTTACTGGAATACGGCCCCGACGCCATTCACTATTTGGAATCGTCTTGGGAAGAGCGCGATTTCGGTTTGCTCTTTCAGTCACGTATCGAAACTATCATTCACGAAATTCAGTTTGAAGAATGCAAGCGCCAGCTCACGGAATGGTATGACGGTCCTTCAAAAGATTTGTTGCAGGGAACCATCATCATGGCCAAATACCAGTATCCGGGATTGGATGCGGCGGCGATCACCAAATTCATTGAGCAATTGCGCCGTGATTGCTGGCTGGAGCTGAATGAAAACATGACAGCATTTGAAACCGTTCGTGTACTCAACAATGTGTTTTTTGGCAGTTATGGTTTCACCGGAAATTCCAAAAACTACAATTCGCCCACCAACTCTTACATCAATACGGTGATTGAAACCCGCAAGGGCAATCCGTTAAGTTTGAGTATTCTGTACAGTATTGTGGCACAGCAACTCGAATTGCCGATTTACGGTGTGAACCTCCCGAATCATTTCATCCTGGCTTACATGGATGAATTCGGCGCAAATCAGTATTTATCGAATGCCAACGAATACGGAATTTTGTTTTACATCAATCCGTTTTCCAAAGGAAGCATTTTTCAGAAGGATGATATTCATCAATTCCTCGACGGTTTACACCTGCCCCACAACAGAGATTATTACGAACCGTGTTCCAATTCGGCCATTATTCGTCGCATGATTACCAACCTCATCACTGCCTTTCAGCAAGTCGGGAATTTGGAGAAGGTGAATGAGCTGATTGAGTTGAGAGGGTTGTTGGAGTAGAGAAAAATAAAAAAGTGTTGTCAACCTAAGGCTGACGACCCCACAATCATTCATCTTTTAGTTAAAACTTCAGCACACCGAAATTCTCCTTTTGCCCAGCCCCATCAATGTGGAAATACATTAATAATTCGTTATTAATATAATCTGCTTTAAACTGTTGAGGCACTGAAAAAAGGCCCGTTTCTTCGGTTGGAAGATACCGGGTTCGGGTATATTCTCCATTCTCCAAATCAATTTCAACTTTAGCCAAACAAATTGTTTTCTTCGCAAAATAGAGATAGTCAAGCCCATCTTCTCCAAGTGAAAACTCACCTGTTTTTGTATAATTGTCGATGTTATCGTTAAAGAACATTATAAACTCATTATCCTTAAAATACCCACCGATACTGCCATAACTGTTGAAATTAATGGAACTCTGATATTTTTCGATTTTTTTCATCCATTCGAATTCTCCATTTCCCTTCATGCGGTATATAATGACATCGCCATGATCGTAATCTCTTGAACCTACTGTTGATCCATTCCCCACTTCAGTCATACTAGTACTGCTGGAATAGTATTCCATGATGACTATTAAACTACCATCTGCTGTAGTATGTATTTCATGAAAATCATACTTACCTATCAGCAGAGAACCCATTTCAACTGTAAAATTACTTAGCGTCTGATTTATAATCTCCTGATCGTTAAAATCAACCTGCAAATAAAACAGCCCTTGCATTTCAATCTTTTCTTTTCCATAAAGACCACTACATGTCAAAATATGGTGTTCATCAGAAGTAAATACCATGTTAGTAATGAATTTATAACCCAAATCGAGATTCATCTCAATAATTTCACTGTCCTTGATACAAAAGACCAAGTATTTTTTCAACGATATACGATCAACCACTTTTCCTTTATCGTTGGTATTGTAAATTTTCATTCCAAGAAACAAATCACCTGTATTGGATAAATAATGATTGGTCATCTCAGCTGCTTCCCAAGCATATGGAAATTCCCGCTTTCCATCTGAAATCACATTAAATTCGGCATCATATGTTTTATACCCGAAAGCAACCGTTTCAGCACCGGGAATAGGATATTGCACCCCGAAAAACGCTTTATCCTCTGATTGGATAACTTTGAAGTCAACAGCGCTTTTACCCCCTTTCAAAATTTTATACTCGGCAATTAATAAGAGGGTACCTTCAGGTGTGCAATTCTCAGAATAATTTTGAGAATAAAGCTTCTTCAGTCCAAATTCTTCCACAGAAAAAAACAACACCATTCTGTCGCCAACCATAATCATACTGTTGAATGAACCTTTACCAGATTCGGTTTTGAGCACCAATTCTCCTTGAGAAATCGGTGTAAATCCCTCATAACGCTTAAGTTTCGGTGATTTGTCACCCCCATAATAGGCATAAAAACTTTTGCTCTGTTCAGAACAGATTTTTGTTGTGTGACCATCACTTTTTATCACTTCACTTCTAATAAGATCCTGCGCAAAAGTCGTTTGGCGGGTAATAACTACGAGTACTATTGCCAGAAAAGATAATTTCAATTTCATGTTTTTGAATTAATGGTAGCTAAATGTAGCTATTTTCACGGGTACTTCAGAATATCAATTACAGTCTAATAATTGCAGATGAACCTTTCAGCGCAACTTCGCCTTTCGTTTAAAGAAGATGATTCCGACGGCAACCTGCGGAAATGGGCAAGGTACATCTCTGAAAACAATGTCGATCTGAAGGATTTACTCTGTTTGCTCGATGAAGACCGGTTCACTGCAATGCGGTTCTTGTGGCTCACAGGCGGTTTGGTGGAGTTTGATCCGGAAAGAGTTGCTCCGGTAATCCCCTGCTTCTTCGCGAAGCGACAGACGATTAATGTGCCGAATTACGACAGAAGCCTCGCGAAATTTTTCTCTTTTGCCGGTATTCCGGAAGAAATAGAAGGCGAAGTAACCGACGCTTTGTTCCAATGGATCCTAGACCCAAAAGTCATCACCACAACGAAAACTTTTGCCGTACTGGCGCTTTACAATCAAACCCAAAAGTACCCGGATTTAAAAAACGAACTGCGGATTGTTATCGAAGATCAGTTAGATAAAAATGGCGTTTCGTTCGAGAAAAGGGCGGGGAAGGTGTTACTTAGCCTTTAACTTAAATGTCTTACCCATACGGGGTAATTTACATGTTTTACGATTTTTTGCTGCGATATTTCGTCCCTACGGGACGCATGTTGAAAACCAATCAACAGAAACGGCGAACGCAACTAACTAACTAACTAACTAACTAACTAACTAACTAACTAACTCCCCTCCAACTCTACCTCCAGCTGTAATTCCTTGATCGCATTGATCATCTTCACCGACGGTTCAATCTTCAGCTTGCGCGATGGCATCGTTACTTTGATATCATCCAAGACGTCGACCACCGTGAATTTCACCGAACATTTACCTTCCGATTCCATGAACAGCGTTTCGAGTTTGCCCATCAATAGTTGGTCTAACGACTTGATCGGAATGGTGATATTGAGTGTCGTTGAGCGGGTTTCAAGCAGATTTTCCAATTGCTCAATATTGCTGATGGCAAATTCGATGGGCTTTAAACCCGTTATTTTGTCTTTGTACGGACCTTCCTGCACCTTGCCGCGGATAGCAATGATGAGGTCTTTTTTCATGAAACGGTCAAACTTGAGGTAATTATCGCCAAACAGGTATAGCTTGGTACCACCGGCATAATCCTCAATATTCATGATCCCGAACGGTTTACCCGTTTTGGTGGTCAGGTGCTGAATATCCGTCACAATCGCCGCAATCAGCAATTCACGGCCGTAATGCTCGGGTAGTTTCGTAAGCATTTCTACTTTTCCGCTGCAAAAGGCCTCTATTTCCAGGCGGAAATCGTCGAGCGGATGTCCTGAAATAAAAATCCCGACCACTTCTTTCTCAAAATTGAGTTTCATCAGCGTTGGCCATTCTTCACACACCGGCACTTGTGGTTCGGGCATTTTGATATCCGACGATTCACCGAACATCGATACCTGCGATGAGTTTTCGTTTTCCTGCAAACTGGCGCCAAAACGCACTGCATTTTCGAGGAACGTACGTCCGTTTCCATCCGGATAAAAATACTGCGCGCGGTGAATGTTGCTGAACGAGTCAAAACAACCAGCGTAGGCCATACTTTCCATGGCTTTTTTGTTCACCAATCGCAGGTTGACTCTTTTGGTCATTTCGAAAATGGACGAAAAAGGTCCGCTTTCGGCACGTTCCTGAATAATACATTCCACCGGTCCGCTTCCCAAACCTTTGATTCCACCCAACCCGAAACGGATCGCTCCGGCGGCGTTTACAGTAAATTCATAAGCCGATTCGTTCACATCCGGGCCTAAAACGGCAACGCCCATACGGCGGCATTCTTCCATGAAGAACGTCACTTGCGAAATATCATTGAGGTTATTACTCAATACCGCAGCCATAAATTCGGCCGGATAATTGGCTTTCAAATACGCCGTTTGGTAAGCTACCCAGGCATAACAGGTCGAGTGTGATTTGTTGAAGGCATAGGAGGCAAATGCTTCCCAGTCTTTCCAAATTTTCTCCAACACCACCGGATCGTGACCGCGCTGACCGCCTTGTTCCACAAACTGTGGTTTCATCTTATCCAGGATGTAGCGCTGCTTTTTACCCATTGCTTTTCGCAAAACATCGGCGTCACCTTTCGAGAAACCAGCCAGTTTTTGCGACAGCAACATTACCTGTTCCTGGTAAACGGTAATTCCGTAGGTTTCAGCAAGGAATTCTTCGCAGGCATCCAAATCGTACTTGATTTCCTGCTCGCCGTTTTTCCGTTTTACGAAATCGGGAATGTATTCGAGTGGTCCCGGACGATACAAGGCATTCATGGCGATCAAATCGGCAAACACCGACGGCTTGAGCTCGCGCATGTATTTTTGCATTCCGGGTGACTCGTACTGGAAGATCCCGACGGTTTCACCACGCTGAAACAACTCGTAAGTCGGTAAATCATCGATCGGGAATGTATCCGGATCGAGGTCGACATTGTGGCGTTTTTTGACGTTTTTTACCGCGTCTTTGATCAGCGTCAACGTCTTCAAACCAAGGAAGTCCATTTTCAGCAACCCTGCCTCTTCGGCTACCGAGTTGTCGAACTGGGTACACCACATGGACGAATCTTTGGCCAAAGCCACCGGTACAAAATTGGTAATATCATCCGGCGTAATGATGACTCCACAGGCGTGAATTCCGGTATTCCGAACCGAACCTTCAATGCGTTGTGCCTGGCGTAAAACTTCGGCACGTAAATCAAAACCACGGGAAATGGAACGCAATTCCTGCACGTTTGCCATGTCAACGGCATTGTTGAGTTTTTCGGCTATTTTGGGTTCTTCCCAATTAAATATGGCGTCGAGCGAAAAGTTATCCGGAATCAACTTTGCCAACATGTTGGTGTCCAGCAAAGGTAAATTCAACACACGTCCGGCATCACGAATCGACGATTTCGCCGCCATGGTTCCGTAGGTAATGATCTGTGCCACCTGGTTGGAACCGTATTTGTTGATTACCCAGTCGATGACACGACCACGGCCTTCATCATCGAAATCGATATCGATATCGGGCATCGACACACGATCCGGATTCAGGAAACGCTCAAAGAGCAGATCGTAGGCAATCGGGTCAACGTTCGTGATCTGGATGCAATAAGCGACTGCCGAACCTGCTGCCGAACCACGGCCCGGGCCAACGGAAACGCCCATATCGCGGGCTGCCTGGCAAAAATCCTGTACAATGAGGAAGTAACCCGGATAACCCGTACGTTCAACCGTTGCCAATTCAAAATCGAGGCGATCACGGATTTCATCGGTGATAACAGGATAACGTTTTTCGGCACCTTTGTAGGTCAAATGACGCAAATATGCATTTTCACCACGTTTTCCGCCGTCGGTTTCGTCCAACGGATCAACGAATTCTGCCGGAATATCAAAAGCCGGGAGCAATACTTCGCGCGCCAGCGGATAGGGTTCTATTTTGGCTAAAATCTCACCGATCGATTCGATGGCTTCGGGTAAATCAAGGAACAATTCCTTCATTTCATCCGACGATTTGAAGTAGTATTGTTCGTTTTCAAGGCCAAACCGGAAGTTTCGTCCTTTTCCTTTTGGTGTTGCTACCTGAACGCCGTCGCGGACGCAAAGGAGAATATCATGGGTATTGGCGTCTTGTTCGCTGGCGTAAAAGGTATTGTTGGTAGCCACCAGCGAAACTTCGTGTTTTTGAGCGAGTTTCACCAAAGAGGCATTCACGCGGTCTTCGTCTTCCTGACCATGACGCATGATTTCAACGTACAGGTCAGAACCGAATTGGTTTTTCCACCAAACCAATGCTTCTTCGGCTTGTTTTTCACCTACATTGAGTAATAAATTCGGTACTTCACCCGACAAACCGCCGGTTAATACGATCAGATCTTCTTTGTATTGTTCTACGATACTTTTGTCGACACGCGGAACGTAGTACATTCCTTCCGTATAAGCGAGTGAAGCCAGTTTTACCAGATTGTGGTAACCGTTTTTATTCTTCGCCAGAAAAACAACCAGGTAACCGTTGTCTTTGTTTTGTTTGTCTTTTCGGTCGCGGCACACATACAGCTCGCAACCAATGATTGGCATTACTTCCTGCTGATCGAATGGTTCGCCTTTTTCCTCGGCTTCCGCTCTGTCGGCTTTGATTTGTTTATTAATTCCTGAGATCGCTTTTTCGAAATGAAAAGCACCCATCATATTGGACGTATCCGTAAGCGCAACTGCGGGCATTTTATGCTGAATCGCCTGTTTGATCAGGCTTTTCACATCCATGGTCGATTGCAGGATCGTAAATTGCGTATGGTTGTGCAGGTGTATGAAAGGTGCATTTTTGAGTCGCACACGTGCTGCTTCCCGGTCAATATCTCCGGCGCTTGGCGCGACAACTTCCTTGAGTTTCGCGCTGGCTTCCTTGAGATTGATGTGTACCAATCCGATCGGCTGGATCTGGCTTGGGTGCAGCAATTTGAATTTCTCAAAGAAATCGGGTTCTGCTTTTAGTTCTTCAAGCGTAAATACCTCACGGCGCACCAATTCGAAGAAACAACGCGTGGTCGCTTCAACGTCGGCGGTAGCATTGTGGGCTTCTCCAAACGGAACCTGGAACAGGTATTCGTGTAGTTCGGTAAGCGTTGGTAATTTAAAGCGTCCACCACGACCGCCGGGAAGCCTGGTCAATCCGGCCGTTGTTTCGGTACAGGTATCCAACACCGGCAAATCATGCAGGTTGGTTTCCACCTCACGACGCAGGAGTTCTGCTCCCATAATGTTGACGTCGAATCCGACGTTTTGACCCACTACAAATTGCGATCGACTCAATGCGTCTTTGAACTGTACCAATACCTCATCCAAATCAGCACCTTCCTGAGTTGCCAACGCGGTCGAAATACCGTGAATTCGTTCAGCATCAAACGGAATATCGTAACCATCGGGGCGAATCAAAAAATCCTTATGCTCCAGGAGTTTACCTTCCGCATCGTGCAATTGCCAGGCAATCTGAACTGCTCTCGGCCAATTGTCTAAATCGGTCAAAGGAGCATTCCAATCGCGCGGCAAACCCGTTGTTTCGGTATCAAAAATCAGGAACATATTTCTGGGTATTTTTGGGAGAATAAAGTTAGCGAAAACTGAGCGTTTATCCGCACGAAGAATCACTGGATGTTGATAACCTGAATGAATTGTGGGGAAGTTGTTACGAATCAACTAACGTAGCTTCGCCGATTCATCGCGAAGCTACCGATTGAGCCCTTCATTTTTCAACTTGCCACAACCCTTTAATCAGTGAATCCTACAGAAAAAATACGAATCCACGAATGCTGAGTAGATTGCCCCTCAATACTGGCAACTATCATCAAACCATTGCGTATGTTTATAATCACAAGGTTGTTCATAATCCGGATGCTATGAGAATTAGGCTGTTGTCTCTCCTGACGCTTTTTCTGCTTGCTGCGCCTGTTGTTTTTTCGCAAAACGATGCGTTTACAGATGGAATGAGCTGGGTGAATTCCGGCTACACCATGTCACAGCAAAGCCCTGATTTCAACGGCACCAACTGTCAAAACATTCATTATACACTTTCCACAACTTCTTCCTTGGGATTTTATTACGATCCGGTTTTAGTAAACGGTACCGGCGCGGTTTTTCCGGCACTCAGCGCCAATAGCGGAACCACGATGGATATTACAATCACTTTCAATACGCCTGTTTCCAATTTTGGAATGCGGATTCTTGATTTAGACGAAGACAATCAAGGCGATGCGGGGGCGCCGGAAGAATATTTGGACAATGTTTCGCCGCCACCGGCTTCGATTCAATTGTTGAATGGTGTTAATCCGCTATTTATCAATGGCTCAACGATTACTTCCGACGACGGTAACAACTCAAACCCGAATAACAATCCCGGAGCCTGGGTTTATTGGGCCGGCGAAGTCACCACCATTACATTTACCTATAACCGGTTTGGCGAAGAATATGAATTTGTGATCGATTCCATTCATTTCGAATGTCCATGTGTGTCGGAACCGTTTGATTTTTTCGACGACGCCACTATTTGTGAAGGAACTTCCACAACATTGGATGCCACTACTGCAAATGCAACGTATCAATGGAGCAACGGAGCCACTACTCCGACTATTTCCGTTACAACTCCGGGCACTTATTGGGTCAATGCATTTGTAGGAAATTGTCCCAAAACGGATACAGCTGTCATCAGTCTGATAGTTGTTCCAGATCTTCAGTTGGGAAATGACACCACACTTTGTGAGGGAAGCACGCTGGTTCTGAACGCGAACCCGGCCGTAAACCCAATTGTGTGGCAAGACGGCAGTTCTTCCCAGCAATACAATGTCACAGCAAGCGGAACGTACATTGCAACGGGAACGTTCAATTCCTGTCCGGTGCGAGATACGGTGATTGTCACATTGGTTCCGTATCCGGTTGTGAATTTGGGCAGCGACCAGAGCATTTGCGAAGGAACAGCTTTGACACTGGATATTACCCAGCCGGGTTGCTCCTATTTGTGGTCGAATGGAAACACAACACCGGTACAATCGTTTTCAACCGCCGGATTGATCTGGGGAAGAGCTTCTTTGGGAAGTTGCGCCACCACCGATAGTTTGTTACTCACGCTTTTGACACTTCCACCCGATCCGTTGCCCAACGACACCATTATTTGTCAGGGCGACACCGTTCATCTTCAATTGGAAAACAACGGAACAATTGCTTACGAATGGTATAACGGTTCTACCGAAAGCGAAATTTCATGCTGGGAAGCCGGATTTTATTGGGTCGAAAGCACGCAAAACGGCTGTTCCCGAATCGATACTTTCAACTTAGCTTTGTATCCTGCGCTGACTGATTTTTTCAGCTACGATAGTCTGTTGACTATTTGCGAGGATAAAAACGCGTTGATCGGTCCGAGTGTGACGTCACCACTTATCTCAGTAATTTGGGCAGATGGTCATACCTCTTCGTTAATTTCCATTAACGATGCCGGAGTGTATCAATTCACTGTTTCAACGCCATGTGAGGAGGAAACACATACCATTACCGTAACCGAAGAGCGCTGTTTTTGCTCGGTGTATTTACCCAATACATTTACGCCGGACAACAATGATGTAAATGAATTGTTCGTGACGCAATACGATTGTCCGTTTGACAGTTTCGAACTGGTAGTTTTTAACCGTTGGGGAGAAATTGTATTCTCAACTACCGATCCCGATCTGGCTTGGGATGGCACTTACCAAGGGAAAACAGTTCAGGACGGAACTTACGTTTACAAACTCACCTACATTTCCACAGAAATGGCAACGTATAAAGAATTGCTGGGGCATGTGAATGTGCTGCGCTAAAAAAA
>JAZKEB010000002.1:0-47956 GCA_040387295.1 Bacteroidota bacterium
AATCATTTACTCCGCAAAGCGCTTTTTAGCAGCAACCAACGCCTCGACCAATAATTGTCCCTGGAATTGATAACCTTGCGGTGTAAAATGCATAAAATCGGCACTTGCCAATCCGCCCATGTACCAGTCAAGAATCGAATCGTTGCCGCCCATGACATCTGATAAACTCCAGAGTGCGCAATCGTATTCCTGCGCCACGCGTTCCAAAACGTTTTTCACCACTTCTTCCGAGATCGGTTTCAGGTTCTTGAAAAACGTGTCTGGTTTGGTCGTGAGCAGAATGGATGTTTTAGGAGAAACTTCCCGAATGCCGGAGACCATTGCTTTGGCGTAATTGTAGAATTCTGTTTCCGTATAAGGCTTGTGGGCATCGTTTGTTCCGAGCGACAGAATAACGAGGTCGGGTTTTTCCACTTTCAGCTGATCCATACAAAAGCCGCATTGATCAACATAATCGGCATATTTCCCACCTGACGAACCATAAGACTGAAACTGAAAACCATCGGATTTCGGCATTAATCTGAAACCAAAAACCCGCAAGGTATCCGGCTGCTCATCATTTGGGAAAGCAAAGATCTCAAACCGCTTCTTTGGTTTCGGAAAATGTACGGTAACAATCGACAAATGCTCGGAATACGATTTTCGTTCAACGGTAGCTTCTGCGCATGAAAAATTCCATTCTTTGGTGGTTTCGATCAGGAATTGAAAATCGGATGTTGACTGATCGAGTTTGAATTCCAGATGCGGTGTTTCATCTCCTGTTTCGGCAATTGCAAGCGAATGTCCGGTAAGCGCAAAATGATTGTCGGAAACCGATCCCACCATTTTCGTGCTTTTCCATGAACCAACCGTATCTACGAGGATTCCTTCTGCATTAAATCCACCGGTGAGCGCATATGGAAACCAAAAAGACGAAGTTTCCACCGAATCGCCCAATGATTTGAAGGTTGCCTGAACTCCCAACGGAAAATGCCCCATCTGCACGTGTGAATCGCCCAGCTGAATAACTTTCACGCCGCTTCCTTTCTCCCATTTAGCGAAAAATGGCTTTAAATTTTCGACATAACGGATCGTATCGCGGTTGCGACAACAGGTAATCATTGTATCGGACTGTCCGAAAACAGAGAATGTCATTAGAGTAACCAGAATCGAGAAGTACTTCATTGATGTTGACTAATGTTGAATGCTTAATGTTGAATTTTTAATGAGACTTCTCATAAAAACTGCGCATCAAACTTCGAATAATACGTTGAAAAAAGGAAAATATTGCCTCACTCATGAATGTTGAATTGGGCTATGGTTAAGATGATCGTTGGTTTCTGCAACAAAGCCCAATTAAACATTCAGCATTAAAAATTCAACATTAAATTCGCTATCTTTGCATCCTTAATTCAGTGCTTTGAAAACAGTATACATCACGCGACGCGAACACTTTAATGCAGCCCACAAATTGTGGCGTGAGGATTGGTCGGAAGAAAAAAACTACGACGTCTTCGGCAAGTGCAGCAACAAAAACTGGCACGGTCACAACTACACTATTTTTGTAACAGTTAAAGGACTTCCAAGCGAAGAAACGGGCTTTGTAATCGACTTAAAAGATTTGAGTACGATTATCAAAGAACGCGTCATTGAACCGCTTGACCATAAAAACCTGAACCTCGATGTCCCATTTTTGAGCGGACTGCTGGCTTCAACAGAAAACATAGTCATCAAGATCTGGGAAGAAATTGAAGCCCCGATTCAGCAGGCGGGTGGTAAATTGTGCCATATTCGCTTAGAAGAAACCGAAAATAATTACGTGGATTACTACGGCGGTAACGAACCGTTCTGATCCTTTAGAAAAAACAAACATGTCTCACTCCGACGATATTTACAACGACGAAATCACCGACAAAATAGCCGGCGTATACAAATCCGTACTTTCCAATATCGGTGAAAATCCCGAGCGCGAAGGTTTGCTGAAAACTCCTGAGCGCGTTGCAAAAGCGTTGCAGTTTTTGACGCACGGTTACGATATTGTTCCAGAAGATATTTTGAAATCGGCACTTTTTCATGAGGAATACTCTGAAATGGTAATTGTGAAAGACATTGAAGTGTATTCGATGTGCGAACACCACATGTTGCCGTTTTTCGGAAAAGCGCACGTGGCATACATTCCCAACGGAACAATCGTGGGACTGAGTAAGATTCCACGCGTTGTGGACGCCTATTCGCGTCGTTTGCAGGTACAGGAACGTTTGACGATTGAAATCCGTGATTGTATTCAAAAAACCCTGAATCCGAAAGGCGTTGCAGTTGTTTTGGAATGCGCTCACATGTGTATGCAAATGCGCGGTGTGCAGAAACAAAACGCGTACACCACTTCAAGTGCATTTACCGGATTGTTTTTGAGCAACGATTCAACGCGTAAGGAATTCATCAACCTGGTGCAGGCGAAATTGCACTAGTATTTCTTCTTTTATAAGGATTTTCAAAAATGTTGGGACAGGTCGCAACCTATCTCAACAACACTTCATTCTTATCGAATTCCACTAACAATTTTTAACAGCAAACTCCCGGAAAGCGCAATTGGATTTGCTTCTTTTCAGCTAACTTTATTCTACAAATTTTTAAACACACAAACACATGTTCAGTTTTGGACCAGCCATGATTATCGGGCTCATTTTTATGGGAATCGGCCTTTTGGTAAGCTGGCGATTGCGCAACAGATTCAATGCGTATAGTAAAATACCTTCCGTTAGCGGACTTTCGGGTCGCGACATTGCCGAGCGCATGTTACGCGATCACAACATTTATGATGTACAGGTAATGAGTGTTGAAGGGCAACTCACCGATCATTACAACCCAATGAACAAGACCGTGAATTTATCCGAAGGCGTTTACAACGGTAGAAATGCCGCAGCGGCCGCAGTTGCCGCCCACGAATGCGGACACGCTGTGCAACATGCCACGGCTTATGCTCCGCTGAAATTACGTTCGACATTGGTTCCGCTGCAAAACGCATCCGGCATGATCATCAACGTGATTATGATGCTGACCATTTTCGGAGGATCATTTTTGTACGATGCCTTTCCGGTCAAACTGGTGTTGTGGATCATCGTAGCGGCCTACGGTTCCATCGCACTTTTCAGTTTCATTACACTCCCGGTAGAATTTGACGCATCGAAACGGGCAATTGCCTGGATAGAACGTTCCGGAATTTCTTATGGTGAAGAGTTGAGCCGTTCGAAAAAAGCACTCAATTTGGCCGCAACAACTTATGTAATAGCCGCTTTGGGGGCCTTGGTAACACTGTTGTATTACCTGTTTGCATTGCTTGGCGGCGGAGACGAATAATTCCGTGCGGGTATTCCGAAAAAATAGTACATTTGAAAAAAATTAACGATTATGTCAAGCGAGCACAATCATCACGACGAACACAAAAACAACACCGATACTTTTTTTGAAGAATCGACGATTGCAATTGGTTTTGTCTACACCATTTTTGCGTTGGCGATCATCATATCGATCTTCGCATTCGGTTAAAAAAAGGAGGACGTAGTTTCCTCCTTTTTTAATAACCGCATTCCCTCATTCTTTTTTTCTGCATTATGCCGTTCAATTCGATTTTTGCCTGGGTAATGAAAAAACGTCTGCATCAGATAGACCTTTTCAGAAAATACCCGTTGGAAGTACAGCAAGAATTATTTGAGCGCATGCTCCAGAATGCCTCAAAAACAACATTCACTCAACAATTTTCCTTATCGCAAATAACCGATTACGAATCTTTTCGGTCGGAAATTCCGCTACAGGATTACGATACCATGAAACCGTGGATCGATCGTCTGATGGCCGGCGAGCAAAACCTGCTCTGGCCGCAAGACACCAAATGGTTTGCGAAATCTTCAGGTACCACTTCAGACCGCAGTAAGTTTATTCCGGTAACCCGTGAATCGCTTGAAGAATGTCACTACAAAGGCGGAAAAGACCTGCTGGCGCTGTACTACGAAAATTACCCCAACCGGAAATTATACAAAGGCAAACACCTCATTGTAGGCGGAAGCGCACAGGTTCTGCCACTCACACACGATGCCTATCAGGGCGATTTATCAGCCATCATCGTGAAAAACCTGCCGTGGTGGGCCGAAATTCGCCGTACGCCTTCGCGGGAAATTGCGCTCATGAGCGAATGGGAATCGAAAATCGAGAAAATGGCATTGAGTACCATGCACGAAGATGTGTATATCATTGCCGGTGTTCCAAGCTGGACCATGGTACTCGCCAACAAAATACTGGAAATCTCCGGAAAGAAAAACCTCCGCGAAGTATGGCCAAACCTGGAATTGTTCATGCACGGCGGCGTGAGTTTCGAGCCTTATCGCGACGCATTTCGGCAGTTGATTCCGTTTGATGACATGCATTATGTGGAAACCTATAACGCTTCCGAAGGATTTTTCGGGATTCAGGATGTGGGTGGTTCAAACGAGTTATTGCTGATGCTCGATTACGGCATTTACTACGAGTTTATTCCCATGGAATCGTTTAACGGATTGAATTCGGAAACGGTGATCAACCTGAGCGAAGTGGAACCAGATGTTGAATATGCGCTGGTGATTTCGACCAACGGCGGACTTTGGCGTTATATTCTGGGCGATACCATACGCTTTACTTCCACCCAGCCGTTCCGGTTTGTCATTACCGGCCGCACCAAAAGTTTCATCAATGCTTTTGGGGAAGAAGTGATTGTAAACAATACAGACAAAGCAGTCGCTGAAGCATGCCTCAAAACCAACGCACAGATCCGCGAATATTCGGTGGCGCCCGTTTACATGCAGGGAACCGACAAAGGCAAACACGAATGGATCATTGAGTTTGTGCGCGAACCCGAAGACCGCAAGCGATTTGAATGGATCCTGGATGAAACGCTCAGAAGCATCAATTCGGACTACGACGCCAAACGAACCAACGATATGGCGCTCGAATTTCCACTGATCCGTTATGTGGAAAGTGGTACATTCGATGAGTGGTTACGCACCAAAGGTAAATTGGGCGGACAGCATAAAGTGCCGCGTTTATCCAATCACCGCGAAATTGTGGAACAACTATTGCAACAAAGGGTACATCAAACCAGCAACAATGTGTAAACTGATCCTGTTTCTAACGCTATGCCTGTCTTTTTCTTTAAAGGCGCAACAGTCGTGGAAACAAGTTTGGTCTGCTCCCATTGATTCAACTGCTGTTTGGGATGTCGATCAGGCCGGAAACGCCTATTTGGTATACAAACAAACCATTTCCAAGCTGGATACTGTGGGCAAACAACTCCTGACCCAAAGTACCAAATCGATGGGAACGATCGCTAAAATAGACGCTTCCAACTGGATGAAAATTGCTATTTTCTCAGAAGATCAACAGCGTATTTGTTACCTTGACAATGCATTGGCATTACAACCTGGCTGCATTGATTTAGCAGAATTCGGAGTGAATCTGGCGCAGCATTTCAGTACTTCGGCACAAACCGACCGCATCTGGATTTACGATCAGCTCAACAGCGAATTGCAATTGATCACCATTCGCAACAGCCAGAGGCAAATCATTCAAAACCTGGCGGCGCTGGTTGATTTGGGAACGGTACTGCAACTCACCGAATTTCAAAACAAGTTGTATTTGTTTGACAGTCACAGTCAGGTGGTCACCCTCGACAATTTCGGGACTTTTTTAAGTGCACATACAGTTGCCGGAACACATGTTCAACCCTTCTCCACCGGATTTTTAGCTGCTGAGAAACAATTCATCCGATTCTCCGATGAAGCAACCGAGCAGTTGACACCTTTTTTCGAACTCGCTTCAGGCGAAGAAATCAAGTGGTTTTGTCTTGTGGGAAAACGCCTGTTTGTGAGTACGGCAACGCAATTGATCAGCTTCGAATTGATTGGTTAGACTTTCATTTCTCATAAAAACACCTTGTTCATTAGTTGAACCACCTCATTAACGTCATTTCTCCGGCGAAAACCCTTTTTATTTTTCCACATTTTCAGTGCATGTGGCTAGAATTTGTAATTTAGTCAGTCGCAAATAATGGTAAGATGCATATCGCAGTAGCAGGGAATATCGGTTCAGGAAAAACAACGTTAACACAAATGCTGGCAAAGCATTACGGTTGGGAAACGCATTTAGAGGATGTGGAACAAAATCCGTACCTGAATGACTTTTACGAGGATATGCAACGCTGGTCGTTTAACCTTCAGATTTATTACCTGAATAACCGTTTTACGCAAATTCAGGAACTTCAAAGCACCAAAAACGCAGTGATTCAGGATCGTACGATTTACGAAGATGCGTTCATTTTTGCACCAAACCTGCATTCGATGGGATTGATGACCACGCGTGATTTTGAAAATTACTTTTCGTTGTTCAATCTCATGGATTCATTTGTTTCTGCTCCTGATTTGCTGATCTATCTACGCGCCAGTGTTCCCACGCTTGTGAATCAGATTCAGCAACGCGGCCGTGAATACGAGGAAAGTATCCGTTTGGATTATTTGAAGCGTTTGAATGAGCGTTATGAAGCCTGGATTTCGACCTACGACAACGGAAAATTGCTGATCATTGATGTGGACAATAACCGTTTCCCGGAAAATCAGGAAGATCTGGGTAAAATCATTAATTCGATCGACGCGGAGATTAACGGGTTGTTTTAATCTTTCTATCTCACGAATTCAGGGCCGATTTTTTGCGGAAATTCAGTAATCCGCAATATTATGGAATAGCTTTCAATTATTTGATTATCAATTTATTAATCAATTATTTCAAACTAATCCAGGTAAAGATCTTCTGAATCCGATTCAGCATCAAATTGCTTTACCATCAATGCGATATCCCCCAAAATGGTATCTTTTTGCTCATTACGATTTTCGGTTCCTCCGAAATATTCTTTCAGCAATAATTGCGATTCCATAATAGCCGATTCGGGAACCAAGGTTTCGAATTGCTCAATGAGCGTAATGGCTTCAAATGCATCCAGGAAATCACCATCTATGGCAAAGAGTACGAAATCGGATAAATAAGCGCTGAAATCGAGTTTACTGTTCCAAAAAGCACTTAGCAACTGGCGCTTGATCGGCGCATTTGCATCATCACGGAAAGCTTCTATTAACGGTTCTACTGTCGAACTATCCTTTAAACCTTCAAACAGCTCCATCATGGCAGCTGTGTTGTCGGCACTCAATCCGCCACGCCACACCTCAACCAGCGGAGCAATTACGCTTTCGTCGCCATATACATGAAACGATTTGATTGCTGCGCCTACTTTCAGCTCATCACCACTTCTTAGATCGGTTAACAATTGACCAACCTTCAATTGGTGCTGTTTGCTTTTGGAATTTCCTGACACGTTATCTGATTTTCGTGCAAAAGTATAAAACATCCCTATCTTTGCCCCATGAACGTACGGTTGATTTTCATTGTTTGTTTGCTTGGAGTTGCATTCTCGGGTTGCTGGATCGATGAAGTGCAACCTTCTCAAAAAAAATCGCTGTGCATTGTTGCCGACCATTTGTCAAAAGAAGACAGTTTGGTCATCAATCAATTCGGATACAACTACAAAGTGAGTATCCGGAAAGAAGTGTTGAAACCCGAAGTGATTTTACAGCGGGTACGTTCGGAAAAATACAACGCCGAAATCGACATCCTGATCATCGAAAGTGCCGAATTACGGAAGGAACTATCGAATCTCAACGCGTTTAAAAACATTCGGTCAACAGAATTATTTGGTCAGTTGGAACGCCAGTTCAACAATACGCATCACAAGTGGATTCCGGTTTGTCACGATCCGCTGATTGTGTGCAAACCAAAAGATTCGTTACAGAACTGCGGACCGCTGGACCTTAAAAAATCAACCCTTTTCCCGAAACTAATTCTCCGCACAAAACATACGGAATACCATGATTTGCTTTCAGGAACCAAATTTAACTGGCTGAATGCTGAAACAGGAGCTAACACGCAATTCGGAAAGGAACGGATTTATGCGTTATCCGACTTTGTGAACCGCACTTTTTATGCCGATGACAGCACTGCAGGCATTATTCCCAACGAATGCAGGTATTACCTGATTGATAAAAAAAGAAACGTTTCCCGGATGTGTACCCTGAGTATGTATCGTTACGGAAGAAACAGTGCCGTGGCTGAGAACTTTCTTTCCTTTTACATGGCAAATTCGTATTCCATAGCCAACGGGAGAAATCAATTGCCTGTTAAAAAGCACGTTACCCCTAATTGGTACATCCGATCACTTTCTATTCAGTAGGAACGTTAAAATAGTCGATGAAAATGTTGAAATTTTCATTAAACGTAACTTTTTCTTTTTTTAAAGCGTATCTATAACCGGTATAACCCTGAAAATTAAGTATTTTTAGCGTTGACTATATCGATATTGGTTGCATCATTCACACCGATAAACCCTAAGGTACTATGAAAACGATCGCTACTACACTACAAGAAAAGATCACTCTTCGTGAACCAATTGAGCTCAGCAGACAAACAAGTACGCGTATTCCGCTCGCTTTATTTTTCATCTTCTTTGCCATGAGTATCGTTACCGGATATGCTATTTTGGCAGCGCAGGGAGCAACTCCACTATTTTTTACCGTATCTGCCTTTTTCCTTGGCGGTATGATCTTTTTCCTATCCTTAATCTGGAAAATCATCGGTTCGGCATACATTAAAAATGATATGCTGATCGTAAAATACCTTTTCGGGAAGTTCAAAGTAACCGAACTGCGTTCGATACGAGGAGTTAAAACGGCCAAAGTATTTGGATTACGTCTTACATCCATTCGTTTTAAAGTAGACGGCACGATGTACAAAGTGGTCATGTTTGGCAGAACAAACTACTTACATGATCCTAAAACGATTATAAATACTTTACGAAAAGCAGCTTAAAGGAAATCCTTTAATTAGAATATTCAGAACCTATCGGCTAACCGGTAGGTTCTTTTGTTTTCCCACGAATTATAGAAAACAAAAAAAAGAAGCAAGCCATAAGCCGGGTTCTGTACATTCCGTCAGCCATAGGCTTATCGAAACTGACTGTCATTTATCTAGTTCCGGCCTCACGACCGGAATCCATCGACCTACCCTCCAAGATCGGGCGAGCAGCCCTCAAGCCTTGGTATACATGGTCTTTCAGTCCGTAAGGTTTACCTTGCACTTTATGTTGCCATAAAGACGGTGAGCTCTTACCTCACCTTTTCACCTTTTCCCTTCCTGAATTACTCCAAGAAAGGTAGTTTTCCTTTCTGCGGCACTTTCTGTTCGTATTCTGTCGCCGGAATACGACCTTCCCGTTAGGAAGTACGGTTACTCTATACTGCCCGGACTTTCCTTCCGCCTAAGGCGGACGACAGTCGGCTTGCTTCTGAACAAAGATAGACATAATTGACAAGGCGTTTAGCCCCAAACAGCAGACAACAAAAAACTCCGCTCAAAAGAACGGAGTTTCAACTATAATGGATTTCGATTATTGCTTGGCAAATAGTTTTGTTGCTTTACCGCTGGCAGTAGTCACCACCAAATGGTAGATTCCAGCATCCAGATCGCCTACCTGAATAATTGGCTGTGCGCCATTCGGTTCAAGTGTTTTTATAATTTGTCCCTGTTGGTTCAGGATCGCGATTTGTTTCACAGCTTCTGTTGACAAAACAGTCAATTCATCTGTAGCCGGATTCGGGAACAATGAAAAAGCCAATTCAGCTTCCTCGAGGCCCAATCCGTTGAATTCATCGCGGTATTCAACCGACGTAATTTGCTCTGAACCGAGAATAACAGCCGTTCTTATACGCAAAATTGCTTCTTTTTCTTCTGCTGCGCGCCACTCATATTCGTGCGCTTCAGGAATATCAAGACCTACCCAAAAACCAACAGTATCAAGGCTAACATAGATAGAATCGTTTTCCAATACACGGTGATGAATACGCAAGGCATCGAATGTTCCGTAAGGTGTAGTGATAACACCCCAACCGTCAACTGTTGATTCTTTGTAACGGTGCTGGATCCATTTTGCATCGTAAATCGGATTCAAATCCAGGTCGGTATAACCTCTTGAAGTATAGTTATCACCGTATTCCAACGGGAATTCATAACGCGTTTCGATGGTATCTGATTTGGCAGGAACTCCCTGGCCACTGATCACAAACTCATAACCTACCATGGTAAGCGCTGTTGGACTTGATTTTGAAAACAACGAAATATCATCAATCGTGATCGGCAATACTGAAGTAATCTGATCCAACGGCAAGTCGGTGGTCGGTGCAAAATAGCTTGCCCGGTAATTAACCGCTGCAAATGGTCCGAAAAGAAGGTTGGATAAAAACGTAGCGTCTGAAATTGATTTGTAATCGGTGAAACGCTGTCCTGTTGGTGTTAACCCTGAAAAATCCCAGGTATAATTCGCACCGGTTGACATATAGTCCAGCGAAAGATCGAATGTGGTGCTCATTACCAATTGATCACCGGCTTCTGGAAAATTCGTGTCGTTAAGGGTAATTTGTCCGAACGAAACAACAGGAATCAGTCCGACAGCTAGTAATAGTTTTTTCATGGTTTTCTAAAATTACAGTTCAAATATACGGAATAATCCATGCCAATGAACTGTAAATCACGATCACAGCGGTTGAATCAAACTAAAAAGTACGACGTAAGCTCAATTGGCCGTTCAGTGGTAAAAAACGCTGTTTACCGGCATACATGGTCGAATTGAACGGTTTCAAAATATCCACATTCATTCCCAGTCCCATATACCAATTCGGAGCCAGTGAACGCCAGTAAGTCGCACCGATTTCCATCGTCAGTGTTTTAGCATTACTGATCTTTCCGAAGGTTTGCTCGGAACGCACCACTACATTGCTTTGCGTTTCCTGCTGATTACCGGAGAAAGCCGTTTGAAAGCCCGGAGTTACCGTTGCTACAATTGAATTCCTACCTGCTTCATACCCCACGGAAACCGGCATTTCAAACGAGTAAAGCTGACTGTATTTCGTATCGATGCGTGAATTACCTGACGGATAAGTGGTATAAAGTATATTTTTGGTGAAATCAACCCGCATATTGGCACCGAAGGTAAACACCATTCGATCCAGTTTTTTATACAAACCACCACCTACTGTGTAGAAATGCACCAAATCGGATTTACCGATCACGTGTTGCGCCGATTGACCGATTCCGGCTGAAGTTTGCAGATAGAAACGGGAAGCTTTGGGAAATGAGGTTGCTTCCAGCATACAATGATTGAGACTTTTACAATCGCTTTGAACTGAATTGTATTTTTCCAGGTCATCAGGTTTGTTTAGTTCCAAAGCATATGCAGGAAGACGATCAACGATCAGCAACTCTTCCGGTTGTGGTTCCAAACCAACTTTAGCATTACTCGAAACTAAATTCTCAACAGGAATTACTTCCTGAATTACTTGTTGCGGTAAAACAACATCGGGTGTATTGTTTGAGGAAATGATGTCAGCGTTTTCACGTTGAACATCCTGGTAAGTCGTTGATTGTGTTTCGTTTTCTACGATTGTCGGTGTTCCGTAAATCATAGAAGGACTCAGCGAATAAGTCACATCTTCGGAAACGTGTTCGTATTGATTGATTCCCAAAAACGGGGTTGCTTGAGCGCTTAAGCGCACGCCTTCTGTCGGTTGACTGGCAAGCCAAAATCCACCACCTGTAAGTAACACAAGTGTAGCTGCTCCGCTGGCGATCCACCAAAAACCGGCTTTTTTGCGCTTTTGTTCGGGCAGCATTGCTTCCATTTCCGACCAAAAAGATTCCTGGAAAGCAGCAGGTTCGGGCGCTTTGGCCCCTTTAAATAATTGGTCAATATCCTGATCGTTCCAACTCATATGGCACAACGTTTTTCATTCAACAATTCTATTTCCTCCAATCGGTCGCGCAGCTGTTTTCGCGCTGTCGATAAATGCCACTTGGATGTTCCTTCTGTAATTTCGAGCAAATCACCGATTTCCTTGTGATTGTATCCGTCGATTACATACAGGGTAAAGACATGGGCACTGATAGGTGGTATGGTCGTCAGAAGCTGCATAATGGCCTGGTAATTCAGCCCTTCCTCACCCGCGTTGGATGAATTACTGGCATACAATTCCAATTCGCGATCGGTGTCTTTGGCAAAAATGAACGTTTGATGGTTCTTGTTTTTGCGGTATTCATCGATGAGCACATTGACCATAACACGCTTTGACCAGGCTGCATAATTGATCTCTTCGAGGTTTATGACAGCCAAACCGTTGATGATTTTCAAAAAGCCATTGTTAAATGCAAAACGCGCATCCTCTTCGTTGGAATAATAACGCATACAAACCCCCATGAGCACGCGGTACGTATACTCGTAAAGTTGTTTCTGTGCGCGACGATCGTTCTTTGCACATGCTTCCAATATTTGAGATGTTACGTGCATGTAATTTCCAATCGTTCTTATTTGACTTTTCTTTTGCAATTTAATGAATATTTATAGCTTCATCATTGGCGACTGAAGGTAATAACGTGTTATCTTTGGAAAGGGTTGGAAAATCGATTAAAATGCTTACACTACATATTATACGGCACGCCAAAACACATCAACAATCCGCAACCGGCAAGGATAAAGACCGTGCATTGCTGGAAAAAGGCATTGCGCAATCCAATTTATTGGGTAACTATTTGCAATCTCATCACATTGAGTTGGGAAAAATGTTGTGCTCATCTGCCACGCGGACCAAACAGACAAAATCGATTATTTGCCAGCATCTGGCCGAACAATGCTGTGTGGAATACCGCGATAGCTTATACATGGCTTCTAAATCTGATTTACTGGAGGAGCTCGCTTCCGAAACCGATCCGATTCTGACCATTATCGGTCACAATGACGGGCTATCCGATTTAGCAAGTTATTGCACCGACGAACACATCGGATTAAGCACCTGTGAATTCATCACGATGACCTTTCCGTTCAAAGATTGGTCGCACATTATTCAGGGAACCGGAACTATTCTGTTGCGTTACCGTCCCGAGGTTTTCCTTCCTCATTAGTTGAAGGCGCTTTCGGACGAATGTGATACACCACCTGGTAATCTTCAGTTTGTTGCCTGAAGCGTTCTTCCATTGCTAATCGCTGAGCTTCCAATGCTTCCAGTCGTGCGTGGTACATTCCTTCCAGATCGGGTGGTTCTATACCGAGTTCTTTTTCAATTTCGTATTGGTATTTAGGGCCTTGCGGACCTTTTTTGCGGTATAAAATCGCCAACATGATACCGATGAACAAACCGCTGAGATGTCCTTCCCAAGAAACAGCGGCTTTTTGTGGAAAAATGCCCCATACCATACTTCCGTACATCAGCACTACGAAAAGCGAAATTGCCTGTAACGGTTTGTAATGCCGAAAGAATCCTGAGATAAAGAGAAAGCCGAATAAGGCATAAATCACCCCGCTCATGCCAATGTGGTATGCATTTCCGGTGGCAAATACCCAAACGCCAAGGCCGGTAACCAGCCATGAGATAAAAAATACTTTAAAGGCTATTTCGCGGTAATAGTAGATGAGTGTTGCAAACAGCAGGAAGATCGGAAATGAATTATTGACGATGTGTGAGAAATCGTTCGGAGCATGTAATAATGGCATAAAAATAACTCCTTTCCAGCTTTCCCATACCTGCGGTCGAAGGCCGAATTGCACGAGATCATAACCCGAAACACGTTCCGCCCAAAAGATCACCCACATCAGCACCACCAGTAAAAACGGATAGAGTATGGCTTCCAGCGGAGAACCGAAATGATTTTTTTCTTTTTTCACGGGGATCATTCGACAAGAATCAAACCGAAGAGTAAAAGGTGACAAAATGGCGTTTATTTGATGGTTTTACCCAAAAGTCATAGACAAGTTAGCAGTTATTGTTTCCAACCAGTCCCTACGGGATTGAAAAACAAAAGGAGCCTCCATGAAGCTCCTTTCTTATCGTTAAAAATCAAGTCTTAATTGGTATACAACTGCAGGAATCCTTGTTTTTCGAGTTCCGTCCCGTCTAACAACGTTGCGTTGAGTTTGTAGAAATAAACGCCTTCCGTGCATTTCTCACCACCCTTGTTGGTTCCATCCCAGAAAACAGTTCCGGTAAGGTTTTGTTTGTCTTGTACTACATTTCCCCAACGATTCAGAATCACAATATCAAATGATTCAAAGATGTCGAACGGAAACTCGAACAGGTCATTTAAACCATCACCGTTGGAAGTTACCACATTCGGCATTGAGAAGTTGTCATCTACGTTTACAATCAACTGATATTGGTCGATACAACCAAGCGCATTGACAACCGTCAGTGTAATGACCTGTTCGCCCGGACTCACATAATAACTGGAGACCGAACTTCCGTTTGAGTTGGTAAACGGTGGTGTATTAGACAAATCCCAAGTCCAGCTCACAATCGGGGCCTGCGAAGACGTTGATTGATCATCGAAATAAACCGTAGTTCCTAATTGTACATCCGTTGCACTGGCTGTGAAATAAGCGTCGAGCCCGCTGTCTGGAATCGTCACCGGATCAAGCGGATAAATCACCAGGCAGTTGTTGGAGTCATAGATCGAAACCGACGGATTGTAGGTCGCTACGTTTTGATAAATATGCGTAAACAAGGTCGAATCGTTGACAATCGTACCATCGTTCAAATCCCAGACAATCTGGGTTACGTTTTCCGTAGTACCAATATCGAATACCACATTTTGTCCGCAACCGTTCAGATCCTGCGTCCAGCTTGGTGTAGCCGTAGGTCCGAAAATCGTAAGGAAATCAATCAATGTGGTATCACTTGTGCAACCGTACTCGTCTGTAATGACCAATCCGGCGCTGTAAGTTCCCGGAAATACGTAAGTATTGTTCGGAGAAGCCAGTGTTGATGTTTTTCCGTCACCGAAAACCCAATTCCACGAAACGATGCTTCCGAGGGTTAACGACAAATCGGTGAAATCAGCAAATACAGGCGGACACGTAAAATCGCCATTGGCATTGGTTGCTGCTCCATCCAGTACATAATCAACAATCGCCACAGGCGTGGAAACCGTAACAGGCGCCAGCAACGTGTCTTTACAGCCGTTTACGTCGGTTGTGATCAACGTAATGTTATGTGCTGTACTCGAAGATGCAGGATTAGAAGGCTCATCGAACCAGGTCGTAAAATCGGTTGTAGTGGATTGCGGGTTGTTATCAGTGAACCATTCATATGAAAGTGGTCCCGATCCCGTAGAACCGTTTGAAGCCGTAAATACTTCTGCATCACACACCACCGCATCTACTGTGAAATTGGCAACCGGTTTGGTAATCACGATCTGCGTTGTAGCCGGAGCAGAAACACAACCAAATTCATCCGTCGCAACCAATGAAACCACAAACGAACCTTCGGTATCGAACGTGTGATTGACAGTTGTAGCAACGTTGTTTGTATTTTGCGTGGTATTATCATCCGGGAAAGTAAACGTGAAACTATCCAGCGGAACACCATTTCCAGCTACCGACGAACCATTGGTAAACGTGACTAAGAACGGCGCACAACCGGCATTATCACTGGCCAGAATTTGAGCTACCGGTGTTTCCAATGCAATCATCGGTGTAAAGGTTTGATCGTCGGCACAGCCAACACTATTGGTAGCCGTGAGCGTAATGGTAAATGTTCCCGAATTGGGATAGCTGTAACTTGGATTTTGTCCGGAAACAGTCTGTCCGTTGCCCATGTTCCACGAGTACGTTCCAAACGGATGCGAAGAAGTAGATGTAGAAAGCATGGTCATCGCCGAGTTTTCGCAGATGCTGTCATTTGAAATGGTAAACGAAGCAATGGTTTGTGAAATATGGATCACAGCCGTAGTACTGTCTTCGCAACCGGTTGTATAATTGTGAATGACTTGTGTAATCGTATAACTTCCATAAGCGCCATAGTTATGACTGGTTGTGCCTAAGTTGGCATCGTCAAAATCAGGATCATCGAAATTGGTTTGCGTTCCATCACCCCAACGCCAGATCATATCGGCATCATCAGGTATTGCACCGATAATGGCTTGATCGTTTACCACCACATTTACCGGGAAACTCGCCGGATTACAATAAAGTGTTTGTGCCGGTTGGAAGCGTGAAATAGGCGCTTTGATATAAACTGCATTCGGTTGAATCAGTGTATCAAGACAGCCTCTGAAATTCACAATCAACTGCACATCGAAATAACCGGTGTCGTTTGGATACGAATAACTTGGGTTTTCGGTTGAAGCTGTTCCGCCATCGCCAAAATCCCACGCATACGTTACTTCACTCGGGTCATGTGGTGCGAGGATCACGCTCAGGTTGGTGAAATCAATGGGTGTTTTGGCACATTCAGGGCTTTGATTGATGCTGAAATTCACTGCATCTATATGTCCTACCTGAATATACTCAGCAATCGTATCGGTTCCGATACAACCACTTGCGGTAGTAATTACGAGTGAAACATCATATACACCAACGGCATAATCATGCACCGGTGGTGTTTCTCCGTTGAAGGTAGTTCCGTCACCGAATGTCCATACCCAACTTACGATAGGATTCGAAGAATTGGAGGTGGAAGTGAATTGAACGGACAATGGATCACAACCTTCTACCACGTCTGCAACAAACGAAGCATCAGGTGGTGTAAGATTGATATAACTGCTTTGAGAGAATGTTCCGATACAACCGTTAGCTCCGGTCATTGATAATGTTACATTGTAGCTACCGTTCGCTGAATACAAGTGCGCCGGTGGATTCTGACCATTGAAAGTAGAACCGTCACCGAAAGTCCACACAAAGTTGGAACCTGCCGGACTATTATTGGTAAACACCACCGATTGTGGCGCGCAACCTGTTGTTGGCACGGCTGTAAATGCGGGAACCGGGCTTGGTAAAATCGTGATTTGCTGAGATGTATTTCCGGAACAACCCGAACCTGTGTTTTGGGCTGTGAGTGAAATCGTATAGGTTCCCGGGGAAGAAAACGTTACCGTGTTATTCTGACCGGAAGAACTTCCGGGTGAACCACCTGCAAACGTCCAGTTCCAGGCATTGACACCAACAGTTGAATTATCATTGATTGTTACCGGAACATCTTCGCAGGCTGTTGCCGGAGCAATAATTCCAGCCTGAAAGTTGGAAACCACCAATGCTTGTGTAATCGTATCCTTGCAACCAAAACTGTTGGTCACAATCAATGAAACATTGTATGTGCCAGCAGTAGCATAATTCACCACGGCAGGATTCTGAAGGGTTGATGTTTGTGCGTTCCCGAAATCCCAGGCATAAGTGGCACCTCCGGAAGACGTATTATTAAAGGTCACTCCTACAGGCAATACACATCCGTTGGTAGATGTTGTAAACGACGCTGTCGGGGCAGGATTTACAGTAATGTAATTCACTTTCACTTCGGCATCGGCCTGACCGTTGCTTGCAGTAACTACCAACGTAACCGTATAGGTTCCCGGTGAACTGTATACATGCGAAGGGTTTGTTTGAGTAGACGAGTTTCCGTCACCGAAATCCCATCCCCAGTTGGTAATCGGCGAACCACCGTTTGTCGATTGATTGACAAATAAAACCGGCGAACCGAGACAAACGGATGTAGTTGACCCTGTAAATTGGGCTGTTGGGGGTTGTGCTAAGCAGAATAGTGGAGTTAGAAGGAGGTAGAGGAGTAAATACTTCATGTTTTTGTCGCGTTAATTCAATTACAGCTTTCCAATTATAAGAAAAGAAAAGCACTTTCCCTGTTAATCACCTAAATTTAACTCACAGTAAACGTGAGTTAATGTTTGAATTTTAACGCTGTAATACTTAATAAACGCACTTTTAATCATTTAGGTTGCTTCCCAACCATCGTCTCATTACCTCTAAATCCATAACTTTTCGACGAGCAATATCTTCAACCTGTTCACTCGTGATTTTACCAAGACCAAAATACTTGGAATCAGGGTGCGCAAAATACCAGCCAGAAACAGATGAAGCAGGCCACATGGCCAATGTTTCCGTGAGTGAAACACCACTTACTTCCGTCGCGTTGAGGATCTTGAACAGACCCGGTTTTTCGGTATGATCAGGACAGGCAGGATAACCCGGAGCCGGTCTGATTCCACGGTATTTTTCCTGGATCAATTCTGAATTATCCAGTGTTTCATCGGGTGCATAACCCCATTTTTGCTTGCGCATATAAGCGTGCATGTATTCGGCGAATGCTTCCGCCAAACGATCGGCCAGTGCTTTGAGCAGGATGGATGAATAGTCATCGTGGTCGTCTTCAAAACGCTGAATGTGTTCGTCGATTCCGTGACCGGTTGTCACCACAAACCCACCGATGTAGTCTTTCACACCGCTTTCTTTCGGAGCGATAAAATCGGAAAGCGCCAGGTTGGGTTGCCCCGAAACCTTGGTGGTTTGCTGACGTAGCGTATGTTGAATATTGATGACCTCAGAACGGGTTTCATCGGCATAAATTTCAATATCGTCGCCCACACTATTCGCAGGAAAAAGCCCCACAACCGCTTTCGCAACCAACCATTTTTCTTCGATGAGTTTTTTCAGCATGTCTTGCGCATCGGCAAAGAGTTCTGTTGCCTGTTTTCCAACTACCTCATCGGTTAAAATATTCGGGTAACGGCCGTGTAATTCCCATGTTTGGAAAAAAGGCGTCCAGTCAATATAATCGACCAATTTCTCCAACGGGAAATGATCAAAGGTTTGAGTTCCCAGTTCTTTCGGAACCGAAACAGTCAATTCATCGAAAGTCAACTTTAAATTATTGGCCTGAGCTGCTGCCAGCGACAACAATTGTTTGGCTCCGCGATGTTTTTCATGATGCTCGCGCAAACGGGTATATTCCAGTTTCAGGTCTTCTACAAACTGTGTTTTTTTATGGCCGAGCAATTGTTCCACAACCGTTACCGAACGCGAAGCATCCAGTACGTGAACGGTTTGTCCGCGCTCATAGCTTTGTTCGATTTTCACGGCTGTGTGCACTTTTGAAGTCGTCGCGCCACCTATCAGCAGTGGAATATCGAGTTGCGCGCGCTCCATTTCTTTGGCTACGTAAACCATTTCGTCGAGCGAAGGTGTGATCAAACCGCTAAGCCCGATCACGTGTGCTTTGTGGTCAATCGCCGCCTGGATGATTTTATCGGCCGGAACCATGACTCCCAAATCGATGACTTCGTAGTTGTTGCAACCAAGTACAACACCAACAATATTCTTCCCGATATCATGCACATCGCCTTTTACGGTCGCCATGATAATTCGTCCGGCAGTTTCACTTTTTCCACCTTTTTCTTCTTCAATAAACGGCAGCAAATAAGCGACCGCTTTTTTCATCACACGTGCCGATTTCACTACCTGTGGCAGGAACATTTTTCCGCTTCCGAACAAATCGCCCACCACGTTCATACCAGCCATTAACGGGCCTTCGATCACTTCAATAGGGCGTTTGAACTGGTGACGACATTCTTCCACATCTTCGTCGATGTAATCCACAATTCCTTTTACCAGAGCATGCGAAAGGCGATCATTTACCGGAGCGGAACGCCATTCGAGTTCCACTTCTTTTTTCTTGTCTTCGCCTTTGAAACTTTCGGCAAAATCGAGTAACCGCTCCGTGGCATCCGGTCTGCGATTGAGAATCACATCTTCGATAAACACCAATAATTGTTTGTCGATATCGTCGTAGATTTCCAGCATCGACGGATTCACAATTCCCATGTCCATTCCGTGCTGAATACCGTAGTATAAAAACACTGAATGCATGGCTTCGCGCACGGCATTGTTTCCACGGAACGAGAATGAAACATTGGAAACACCGCCGCTTACGTGCGCACCGGTAAGGTTCTCACGAATCCATTTGGTAGCTTTGAAAAAGTCGAGCGCATTGTTGTTGTGCTCTTCCATTCCGGTGGCAACGGGGAAAATATTGGGGTCGAAAATAATATCCTGTGGTGGAAAATTGATCTTATCGACTAACGTTCGGTAAGAGCGCTCACAAATTTCGATGCGTCGTTCGTAGCTATCGGCCTGACCGTTTTCATCAAAGGCCATTACGACTACTGCAGCACCGAAGCGCTTGATTTTTTTTGCTTGCGCGAGGAAATTTTCTTCGCCTTCTTTGAGTGAAATGGAGTTGACGATTCCTTTTCCCTGGATGCATTTGAGTCCGGCTTCGATGATTTCCCATTTGGAACTATCGATCATTACCGGAACACGGGCAATATCCGGTTCGGCGGCGATCAGGTTCAGAAATTTCACCATGGCTTCTTTGCCATCGATCATTCCTTCATCCATATTGATATCGATGATTTGGGCGCCACCTTCTACCTGTTCGCGGGCTACGGAAAGCGCGGCTTCAAAATCGTTGTCGCGGATCATGCGCAAAAAAGCACGTGATCCTGTCACATTGGTACGTTCACCGATGTTGACAAAGTTACTTTCAGGGGTTACTGTAATGGCTTCTAAGCCGGATAATCTCAACAAATTACTCATACGGTTTCAGCAAGTGTTCTCGGTGCGTATTTAGGTGCCAGTTCGGCCATTTTGCGAATATGGTCGGGCGTGGTTCCGCAGCAACCACCAATGATATTGATGATGCCTTCGCGGAGGAATTCTTCTATTTGTTCGCCCATCATGTCGGCGGTTTCATCGTACTGACCAAATTCGTTGGGCAAACCGGCATTCGGGTGAGCGCTTACGGCAAATGGTGCCTGATTGGCTAAAATCTGCAAATACGGACGCATCATGGAAGCTCCGAGTGCGCAGTTCAAACCGATACTCAACAAGGGCATGTGCTGTACTGAAACCAAGAATGCATCGGTGGTTTGTCCGGTGAGTGTTCTTCCTGATTGGTCAGTAATTGTTCCCGAAACCATGATTGGCAAACGCACACCGCGCGCTTCGTATACTTCATCAATTGCGTACAAAGCCGCTTTGGCATTGAGCGTATCAAAAACGGTTTCCACGAGTAAAATATCGCAACCGCCATCCATCAGCGCATTGGTTTGTTGAGTGTAAGCAACTACCAGTTCATCGAAAGTAATTCCACGAAATCCAGGATCGTTTACATCGGGAGAAATGGAAGCCGTACGATTCGTTGGTCCGATAGAACCAGCCACAAAACGCGGTTTATCCGGATTGAGCGCTGTAAATTCTTCACAGACTTCTTTGGCGATTTTAGCACTGTGGAAATTGATATCGTAGACGTATTTTTCCAGGTGATAATCGGCCTGAGCCACAGTGGTTCCTGAAAAGGTATTGGTTTCAATGATATCGGCGCCCGCTTCAAGGTATTCGCGGTGAATCTGAGCAATAATGTCCGGGCGCGTCAATGACAACAAGTCGTTGTTTCCTTTCACCGGATGCGGATGATCTTCGAACCAGCCTTTGCGAAAATCTTCTTCTTCGAGCGGGTAACGTTGAATCATAGTTCCCATTGCTCCGTCGAGAACAAGAATGCGTTTTTTAAGAATGTCTGTAATATTTTCCATAGTTATGCTACGTAATTGTATGCAACTATGAAGGAGCGGAAGTGAAAAACTTCAGTAACTTATCTTTTCAGCCGGGGCTAATTGGATTTGGCACCTATTCCGCGGGCGGAGGTTGCCAAGGTTTCACAGGGCCTATCCCTCCACCTTTCTTCATAAGTTGTCAAAACAAAGAACTGCTGCAAATATACAGAGTTTGGTTGAGAAAACATGCAGGAGCGGTCAAAAGAAATTTAACCATCATTAACCCCAAAGTACTAACAAGACAAAGAAATTAACCACATAGAACATATAAGGGCACATAGGGAATTCACATAGAACAAAACTCAATAAACTTAGAAAACTCAAAAACTATGTTTTTCTATGTGTTCTATTTGGTTAAAATAAATCTATGTTTAAAAATTCCACTTCATATTGCGGTCATCGAGTACAGCGAAGGAAATCTTCCAGGACGTTCGGGGTTTGATCGTGTTCCCGTCGGAAGCTACCGCATAAATACCGATACGCAGACGACGTTTTGAGAATTTAAAGCTGCGTTCCAAACCGGTGAACATCTCGTAATACTGGTATTTGTATTCGGCTACGTATAATGCGCCTACTCCGAATACCAAACCAATTCCGGTTTTTTTCATGAACGGAATTTTGTTGATGATGGCTCCGTTGTCATGGTGCACAAAATGCGCTTCGAGGTAGTATTCTTTCGACGGTAAAGAACTATCCTGCGCCTGGAAGGAGTACAACGGATTGGCAAACCATAAAGGCGTGCTTCGTCGCTGGTACTTAAAATCGGCGTCTTTGAGGTTTTTGGAACTGAGGAATTTACCGGCTTTGAAATGGTAATTGGAGGTGCCCAATGTTCCCAGCTGAAAGCTTTGTTGAACTCCCACAATCGCATATTCGTGATCTACATCACTGCCAAACAGCTTTGGTATTCCGCGCTGGTAATAGGCATAAAAAGTAGGGAATTTTGACCCTAAGATTACTTTTCGATACGGCTCGCGCATGTATTTCTGCTTGGGCGTATAACTCACGGTGATTTCACCCAGCAATGCCTGATAACCTTCAAACTCCTTGAACTGATCATTCGGAATCAAACTATCAAAAGTGCTCAGATTCTGGTATTTCGACAAGGAACGACGTTCGGCAAATTCGGCTTCAACGTTGATGTAAAATCCGTTGAAATACTCGTAATCGTGGCCCAGACGTAGCTTGGTGACTTCAATGAAATTACTTCGTTTGTAGACCTGCGTAATCGCATCGAAGGGAACAATGGCATCAAACTCGTGCGAACCGCGTATGTAAACTTTTCCCTGATGGAACGGGTCGTAGAGATAGCGCCACCAGGAAGAACCTTTGAGATCGCCGTTGAGAATTCCCACGGACAACTCGGAATAACTATCAATGGTGCGCTGGTCTTCCCATTTGCGGAAAAAGCTGTAGCCCGGAGCCACGCGCGGACCCGCAGGATAAAGCGGACGTGCCAAAGCTGCTACCGAATTGATACTCCATTGCGTGCGTTTCGGGCGGTTTCGGTGATCGACACCAAACCACAATACTTTCCAGACGGTAACTTTATTAAAAACAGCGTCGATCGAATCAAGGTATTCTTTTCGGTTGAAGGCATCGCGCAAGCTGTCTTTTACGATGATGAAGCGCTGTTCTTCGGGCGTTAATGACACCACACGTTCTTCTTTCCAGAAAGCGGAATCGCGCTCGTAAGCTTCCTTGCTGGTGATAGCTACCTCATCAGTGAAGAATTTCTTCGCGTATTCGGGATTGAAATCGTAGTTCGAAAACTTAGCCAGCGTGGTACAGGTCGATGTCTGTTCTTTGTATTTAACACCGTAAGTGAGCAATTGTTCGCGCAGCACGCAGAGCGTATCGCCCACATTGTCGAATTGCTGCTCGATGGTGAAATAATCGTACGTGAGCAGGTTTCCTTTCTCCATCGTCAATTCCAGCTTCTGCACCAGCCACAATGAGTCGATGATGTAGATATAACCCGATAAAGTCGACGTGGAACTCGACCGCGGAATGATCTTGATTTTATCAATGATGTGACCATTTTCTTCGTATTGCGCTTCGAGGCGGTATTTGTAGGATAAAATACCCGGACCCGAAATAGGACTGCTAACTGGCGAGGCGTGCAAATCGTCTAAATGCATCAGGTTTTCGAAAAAATTGAAGTTCGATTTTACGGTTGTGGTGTAGTACAACAAACGTCCGTCACCGCGTTGCGTAAAGGCATTCCGGATTTCTTTCACCTTGTTTTGCGGCGCGTAATAACGAATCGCCTGCACTTCAGCGAGGTTCATGTTCCCGGCCAGCATTTGGGTTTTGCGGCGTTCTTCTTCGAACGGATCGTCGGATGGTTTTTGCTCGGCGTTCTGCTTGCCTTGTTTCCGTTCAATTTTTTCAGTGGCTTTGATGTAAACATCGGTTGAATGCGGGTAATTCCACTGATTCATCTGATCGCGTTGTTTTACCACTTTCAGCATGATTTCACGTCCCGGATTCGACTTTTTGGTCGTTACTTCCACTTCTTCGATCTCGGATACTTTGCTGGGAAAAAGCTGAATATCACGCGTTGTATTGGTCAACTGAATGGTCACATACGTTTCGCGTTCATCGTAACCCATTGCCGTGAAAATCAGGTAATATTCTCCTTCAAACAGCTGCAGGGAATAGTTTCCGTTGACATCGGTTTGGGTGCGGAGCTCCACATTGTTCTTTACGTAAATATCGGCAAAGGGAATGGGCAGATTGTTTTCATCGGTTACTACTCCCGTAAGCTTCCGCTGGGCCATGCCGGTAAAGGCAATCGTTACAAGGAAAAGAAGTAGTAAATTGTTTCGCATAATTCTCTTAATGAACAAACGGTAATTGGTAACACCGCTTTACAAAAATGTTGCCGAAAGTTAGGCTATTAAACACCATAACTCCCTGAATTAGTGTTAAATCTCGTTTTCGAAGCGATCTGAAACCAAAATCAGGGATAAACGGTCGATAACTATGATTGCTGTTGTTGCTTCTCCTGCTGCGCCATCCACTCAAGGTGTTTTTCCATACGCTTGCGCATCCAGCGACGCATGAAATAGGTACCGAAAGCGAATACGGACAACCCGTAATAATATATCCAGCGGTCAAAACCTTCCATGATGCCGAAAATCGTCACGACTACGATGATCAGAATGCCCACACAGAGCCAGAACCATTCCATTATTTTGTTGTAAGTACCCATTTTCTATTTTTTATCGTCGATGTCTAATTTTCCGTGTGGTTTCAAAAACACGTAGCTTGAAAAGTCTTGTTTGGTACGAATTCCTGTTCCGTAAACCAGTGATTTCGGAGTGCGCACCATCACCATTTTGTCTGTAAAAATAGTGCTATCTGCTCTATTCCAGTACAACGCTTCGGTTTCCATGCGCTGATTTTTCACCGGATTGAACAATTGTACCGAATCGCGCACCATCATGGTTCCCATTTCTTCGTTCACTTCGCCGTAAAGTGCCGTAAGAATAGAAGCCAGCGAACCGTTTTCATTGTAAAATTCCACTCTTACGCCTTCGCGGAATTTCACCACCTTGGTTGGCTTGGTAAACGACTCAGCCAGTTTGGCGTACAATCGCACCTTCGCATAACCCGAATCGGTGTACGTGAGGTAGAGTTCAGTGGTTTTTTCGTCAGGGTCATTCGGTTTGAACGTTACCCGTTTGATGGAATCCAAATCATTGACGCATGAAACAAACATTCCTGCCATCAATAAGAAAGCAGGAATGAAAATCAGGTATCGTTCTTTGGATGATAACGTCATAAACAGAGCGTTAATCGAGTTTGTATTTCTTGAACCAACGATCGTAATTGGCCGGCGCAAGAATCACTCCGAAATTCACACCAACATAGTTTTCCTGAATACCATCGGGCAGGTTATTGCCGCGTGTGCCGTATTGAAAACTAAAGTTGAATGACGAGTTGGTTTTCTGACTGAAGATCGGCAAGCCCAAACCAACAGTTACGCCCATTTCTTTGAGTTGGGTTCCGCTCTGTAAATTTGGAAGCGTTCCGAAATATCCTCCGGCGCGGTAACGTATACGACCGAAATAATCTGCACCGCCCGTTACTTTGGAACCGATTGAATAATTCGGTACAAATTGCAAACCGAGTGAAAAACGCATTGCATCCTTAAAGGCATTTTCTTCGTGTACACTATTGAAATCGGCGCGGTAATTACTCCACATCGTGGAAGAGAAATCTCCCATTACGTTGAGCTGATACACGTTTTTGTGCTTGTAGTTTTCTGTTACTCTCGGTCTGAATGAATAATTGAAACCGAGTGTCATTGAACTTGGATACACCAATTCGCCTTTATCGTCAACCGTGTAGACCAACGTATCATATTTGTTGGGATCGCCCAGATCGGTAGTTGCGAAGAGGAAATAATCGCGGTGTGCCGACAATTGTTGTTGCGGTGAATAAACAGCACCGATTTTCAGGTACTGGTTTTTCAGCGTATCCAGCATCAACGAGTAGTTCAACCCGATAGAATAATGCATTGCGTGCAAGCGATAGGTTGTCTGATCAACGCCACCAACCGGTTCATATTCGATAAACGAGCTTTGGCGCTCATCGGTCACCGACCCGAAAACGTAGGAATAATTGATTCCCAAGGAAACCATGTGACGTTTGGTATTGACAAACTTATAGGCCAATCCGCCTAACACTTCCTGCGTGCTTCCCGAACCCTTGTAGGTGTATCGAATGCTATCGGTTCCGTCGAATTCTTTCTCTTCGATGCTGTAGCCTTTTCGGCTGAACGGTTGTAATCCAATCGCCATTCCGAAGCGTTTTCCAATCGGAAGTGCCATCGTGATCTGGTTCAGGCCAACGATTCGGCCATTGGATGAAGCATCGCCAAGCGTGTAGGTCGAAAAGCGACTCGACAATCCGATGGTAAACAAAGGTTGGTCTTTCGCCAAACCGGTATAACTTGCCGGATTGAACAGGTTTACTGTTGAGGAATCAAAAATGGCAGCGCGCACATTACCGTAAGCCCCGAATTGTGAATCTTCCAATCCACCGGACTCACCGATACCTTGCGTACTAAAAGGGGAAGTTGAAATAGGTTGAGCATAACTAACACCAGCGAAACCGATAGTAAGAATGAGACAAAGCTTATATATCATAATGTGCCAATGTTAATTGCAAACCTTTAAGTGTTAAATTTTCGTCGGCAAAGATGCCATTTTTCAAACCTAAATCAAAGTAGTTAGCTCCGCCGCCCGTTAGAAAAATTGTTAATTCGGGCGTTAGCTCCCTGTAATGGGCGATAAAACCCAACATTTCGTTGCGAATTCCGTGCATTACACCGCTTCGCATTGCGTCGAGGGTGTTTTTTCCGGTCATTTGCGGCACTACTTTGTCTTCTATCAACGGTAATTTTCCGGTAAACGTATGCATGGCACGATAACGTAGTTCAATTCCCGGACTAATACTTCCACCCTGATAGGTTCCGTCGGCGGACACAAAGTCATATTTGATGCAGGTTCCCACATCGATAGTAAGGCATGCTCCTTTTGCCTGATGAAATCCTGCGATTGCATTACAAATACGATCCACGCCCAAGGTTTGAGGTGTTTCGTAGCCCATTTTGAGCGGCAATTTCATGGAAGTTGTAAAGACAACGGCGTTTTTGAGCCATTGTTTGATCCATTTAGTGTCTTTATCTGCCTTTACGGAAGCAATAATTGCAGGCCATTCGCGGTGTTCCTGTAAGAACGATTTGAGAGCGGAAAGCTGGTCGGTGTTATACACACGAACTTCTTCCAAATCAGCATGATGAAATACCCCAACTTTGATTCGGGTGTTTCCGGCGTCGATGACAAGCGTGTGTTTATTGGGAATCATGCGACACAAAGATACACTGCATTTCGACCCGATTCGGAAAAAAATTCAAGATTTTTTAGGCGTTTCCAATTCTATTGCTATCTTTGCACCCGCCTACCGAATAAAGGTAAGCAACCGAAACGGTTAGGTGATGTAGCTCAGTCGGTAGAGCAATAGACTGAAAATCTATGTGTCGGCGGTTCGATTCCGTCCATCACCACACCCACAGAAGCAGAAAAAGCCATCCCTAGCGGGGTGGCTTTTTCTTTTGGTCAAACAATTGCGAAGCCACCACATATGATTTCATACTAAACAGCTAATCTTAAAAAAAGTTAGCGTTTCAGATTTTTCATTATTTTAGTTACTGATAATCAAAACACTGTTCATGAAAAAAACCATTAAAGACCTGTGCCAGCAAATAGCAACCGCACACAACCTGGAAGGCAATGAAACCCTCGATATATATTTCAGTTTTATTCCAGATCACATAACATCTGAGGGGCAGATTAAGGAATTAATGAATTTCAGTGGACACAACGAGTTCAGCACTGCCGGACTAAAAGAATGCGTGGAATCCTTCGCTCTTCTCCTCGGCTCGATCACTACCATCCTAAATCTTCGGCAGATGCTGAAAAAAAAAGAAACAAAGATTCATCCGGACCTTATCAAGAGCTCATGGAAGAATAGATTGTTAGCGGAAGGCATGGATGAAAGCAAAGCTGAGGCGATTGTTTCGTCATTCAGTAGCGACTTACAATTACTGCTAGGTGAAAAGTAAATCTTATTCGATTGCCGTCAACAAACACAGGAGACAGGCGAAATACTCTAAAGCTTGGTTTTGGGTAATTTTTGGGTGGTATTTTTTGTCCTGCGCACTAAGCGTTTTGTTAATTGTTTTATTTCTTTCTTACAATGCAGACGGCCGTCTACCTCCTCAAGATGAATATTCCTACTACATGCAGCAATCCGATATTGATGCCTATCAAGATCAACTGGAAGAAGTAAATGGAAGTAGGGCTTCTGCACTGACTCTCAATGTCCTCATATTAGTTGCTCTCGGTATGGGTGTTATCGTCAGGTACAGAAATGTCGTCAGCTCGAGCCAAAACTTTATTGATCGTCATGCTCAATCCTTAAAAAAATCGCAGGAGCTAAACTTTTTATACCCTGTACTTCAAGAGATCGGTCAAAAGCTGGATGTTTCTCCTGACATGCTTGTTTTACAGACACCACAAAATATTATTTTTCCCAGTGTGGAACAGTATTCCGGAAATATTGTGCTAATCCTGCCATTGGGCTTCTTTTCTTTTATGAGAAAACATCCTGAGGAAGCGCGTTTTATTCTTGCCCATGAATTGTCTCATATTCGCCAACAAGACCTTCACTTATTCAGACAATCTGAGGCATATGGCAAGGTGTTGTTACCACTGATATTGACAATTGAAGTGTTAAATATCTTTGTGAGTTTTTACATCAGCCATGCGCTTGGGAGCGATATCCAAACGGCGGGAGAATATTTTGCACCTTTTGCTCCTCCGCTTTTAATGATCCTATGCGTAACCGTTGCATGGAGTTCCGTTAGACAAACACGCTTTAAATCAGAGGAATTGGCAGATTGGGGAGCAGCCCTTGCTACAAATAAGGAAGCTGGGATAGCACTTTTCGAGAAAATCAAACAGCAACATGGTTTGGTAGATGAACGTCATCCCGGACCTCATGAAAGAATCCAATTTCTCAAAGAGATAGATCAACAATAAGTGAAGCGGCGCATTTAGACTAGAGAAAACGAATAATCATAAAACACCGTTCAAAATCCTAAATTCTCCCCATCTACCTCCCCACCGTCGAAGGATTGTAGCCAAACTCGCGTTTGAATGCCGTTGAAAAATGAGAGAAGTTCTCAAATCCGACGTGGAGGTATACATCCGAAGGTTTGTGTTTCTGCTGTTTTAGCAAGGTATGCGCCTCCGACAACCGTCGTTTGCGCAGCCATTTTTCGGGAGAATCGTCAAACACATGCGAGAAATCGCGTTTAAAAGTAGAAAGGCTGCGGCCTGTTAACCGGGCAAATTCTGCCAACGGGATGTTGAACAGAAAGTTTTTCATCATGAAACCCTCCAGATCCAGTTTGTGGGGTTCGTTAAAATCAAACAGGAATTGCCGGATGGACGGATCAATCTGCAGCAATAACTCGATTGCTTCGTAGGTTTTCAGCTCCGCCATTTTTGGCGTAAAGTAATCCGGACGGTCAAAATATGGGGTGATGGACTGAAAAAATCCCTTCATGATGGATTGCTGCGGAATTTCGTACAGCGAAGAACCTTTGAACCGTTCCTGCGAAGGTTCATTGTTTTGCAGGGAATAGGCCCGTAACAATTCCTCGGTCAGGAACAAGGTAAAGGACTTAAACGGTCTGCCGTCTTCGGCCGGATGCTTTTTTGTTTTCAACAGGGTATTCCTGCGAAGAATTCCCATCATTCCTTCTCCGGCAACGTGCGTACCTTCGGTGAGCATGATGTCCATTTTACCGGAAACCACCACGGATAATGCATGCTGTACAATCAATTGTTCGGTTCCGAATTTTTCATGATGCACACACGAAAAAAGCAGGTTTTGCTGAAGTCTGTCTTCCATTATTTCGGTAATTGACTGAGAAGAATCCGGTCCATCATGCGGTCGGAGGACCATTTCCTGAAAAACAATGCGGGCTTCGCCATATAACCTCCGATATATCGTGTTTTCGGACGCCCCGCATTCACCGCACGCGAAACCAGTTTTGCGATGACTTCCGGTTCAGCATTTTTTGAAATGGTCTTTTCAAAGGCAGCTTTAAACTTCCCGGCCATTTCACCGTAAGCGGTATTCGCGGTTGTTTTCTGTAAATTTTGATACGCGATATCCGCCCACTCCGATTTCACGCCTCCGGGCTCAATGAGCACGACATCAATTCCAAAAGGTGCTACTTCGATTCTGAGAGCGTCACTCATTCCTTCAACCGCGAATTTACTCGCATGGTACCACGCTCCAAAAGGAGTCGCGATTTTGCCACCAATTGAAGAAATATTGATGATGCGGCCGCTTTTTTGTTTTCGCATACCCGGAAGCACCAGTTGTGTCATGCGGGCAAGTCCAAACACGTTTACTTCCATCTGTCGCTTCGCCTCTTCCATCGAAACATCTTCAATAGTTCCATAAGATCCATATCCGGCATTGTTGACCAATACATCAATCCGGCCTTCCTGTTGCAATATCTCACTGATGCAAGTTTGCATCGAAGTATCGTCTGTGACATCCAACGGAAGTGTTTTCACATTGTATTGATGAAGATCGGCCAGCATTTCAACTCTGCGCGCTGCGCCGTATACGATATGTCCTTCTTTGGCCAGTTCACGGGCGAATACTTTCCCCATTCCTGATGAAGCTCCTGTAATCAAAATCACTTTTTTCATAATTGCTGTTTTGGTTGGAACAAAGTTGGGACAAAACGAATGTAATCATTTTGCTCAGCGGGTCAAATTTATTTGCTCAGCGGCTCATTTTCAAAAGGAGAAACATGAGGCCACAGTTCGAGTCCGCTATTCTTCACAAGTATCCTTATCTTAGCCATCATGATCGATTTATCACATGCTGAAGAGCAAATTCAACGTGTTACCAATTTTCAGGAGCTTGTTTCTACTCCCTTTCAGGGGAAGATGAATGCACTTTGCTGGGAGCGTGAACTCATTGGTGATTTTTCGGAGATCGTGAACAAGGTGGCACTAAACGGAAATATAACGGTCGTTGAACCGGAGGAACTTCTTGAACTTCAGCTGAGTGAACAGGGCCGGCTTGCCCGTGAAATTCTGTTACATGACTTTGATTTATTGAAAGCTCATGGTGCTTCGCCCACGCTGAATGTGATCAGCTACTATGAAACGGATGATTCTTACCCGTTTTTCCCGACGGATGTTTATTCGTTTCATGTAGACCGTTCTCCGATACCAACCGATACTTTTTTATGCACTTACATTGGCGATTCTAGTGAAATCATGCCCAATTCGCAAGTCACCCAGAAAGTGCTGATTCCGGAAATACGTGCTGAACTGAAAAAACTGTATGGCGGAGCAGATGACGGTTTTGAATCGTTTTTGCGTGAGTATTTCTTTGATCTGCACTATCAGGCGAAACCGAATGCACGTCCTATAAATCTTGGCCTTGGCCACTTATGGAAGCTTGCTGTTGATCACCCCGGAAGTCCCGTTCCACCTTGTGTTCACCGCGCACCAAGGGAAATATCCGGGCAGAAGCGATTGTTACTGATCTGCTGAATGGCCAACGAAATAGCTATAAATAATCCTAAAACACATTCCAAAAACCCTGAAAGCCGGCTTGTTTTGCTTAAATTTGAGATATGAGCATTTTAAGATTTCTTTTTAGCAAATCGTACCGTGAAAAACAAAAACGCGGTGCAAAACGTGAAGTCAGATCGTTTGTGGTCTTCGTGTTGCTTCATGCAATTGCCGGAAAACAATGAATCGTGCTGCAATCTTTCAACCTTCATCCAATCTAAAAACCAAATGAAACACATTTTACCTTTATTGCTTCTTCTTTCTTTTGCTTCTTGTAACGCTCAAGAAAGTCAGGATAATCAGTCGAAAGCGAAAGAAGAGACCATACTTCTGATTAGCGGCGAATCGCGGACGAATGATTGTTCCCGAAAATGCATCCGGATTTCCAACGTAAATGTGCAGCTGGATGATTGTTACGACCAGGATTCAGAAGTATTTGAGAAGAACTGCGAATCCGCTTTAAACGCTAAGGAAGTTTATCAAACGCTGCTCACTACAAGTGCTGAAGCCTGGACGAAATTGGAGGAGGAAATTGATGAAAATCACGATATGAACGCCGGACTTCCTTTCATCGTCACACTGAAAACGAAAGAGGAAACAACGTCGTTTATTCTGCTAAGAATCGACTCTCTTCAGGACAAGGAAAATGAGACATTGATGAATCAAATCAAGCAGCTTTTCGATAACTGGGAAGATTGCACTGAAGAAAAATAACATGATCTATCCGATACTCACCTATTCCAGAAATTTCGGGGATTTTCCGCATGATTTGACTGAGCTGCACACCTGCGGACTGAAAGCAATCCGGTTGATTTACAAAGGAAAATCGGAAGATGAATTTAACGCGCGGATTCAGGAAATTCAGGAGAAAATCAGCACAGAAAAGCTTGATCTTGACATCCTGATCGATTTGCCCGGCAAGAAACCAGGTGTTGGAAATCTTCCGCAAGGATTGGCTGTGAAAGTGGGCTACGAATACCATTTGGTAGATCATGCCGTTGAATTTCCATTTCCGGTAATCCCGACTGTTAACTTTTTTGATCACGATCACTTTCCGGATTTATCACCCGGAGACATCATCAGCATTGCCGATGGCGAATTAAACATGCTGGTGAAAACCGTGAACGAAACAGTTGTTTGTGAAGCGCTCAATTCGTTTCAGTTGACTTCCAACCGGTCGATGAATCTCAAAAACAATCCATTTCCCGTAGCGGCCAATTCGGAAGCTGATTTGCTTTTTGTACAAAATCTGCAGAACGTTCCTAGCAATGTGAAGTTGGTTGTGTCTTTCACCGAAAAAGCCAGTGATCTTCTGAAATTAAAAGCACTGCAACCCGGAATAGACCTCATCCCGAAAATCGAAACGATACTCGACGATGCCTCCCTTTTGGAAATCATGGCTTGTTGTGAAACACTCATGCTTGGCCGGGGAGATTTATCGCTCGCCTGCAAGCCAAATGAGTTGTTTGCTTTCCAGGAACGCTTGATTGATTTGTGTCAACAAAATCGAAAGAAACTGATCATTGGAACAGGTTTACTGACCAGTATCAGCGACAAGCAATCACCCACCATTGCGGAAGTGATGGATTACAGTCATTTACGAAGCAGAGGAATTGACGCGTTTCTGATTGCGGGTTCCAATGCGCTGAATTATCCGGGAGAGACGTTGGGGTTTATGCGGGAGTTTGGGGAGTGGTCCTAGTAAACTAAAATCCCATTCAATAAGTGTTTAGGATCACCTTGAAGCTACCAAGCAAGTTGGCACGCTGTGATTATAAAAGCCGTCAAGTTTTCGAAAACGCTGTAAGGCTGCCAAAAATAGTCTACACACTGCTCTACGATTTCATCCCAATGAATCAGAATCCTAGATTCTTGTTCCAATTGCTTTTAATCTTTTCTGTGTCGGTTCTATGATGAAGTATTGTATTAACGCACTAGCAGAGGTTCTTAATAAGATTGGAGTAAAAGAATAGTCTTTCGAATTACGATTCATAAAAAAAATTATTACTATTGAAGAAACCATTAATAAATTCACTGACAAAAATGAGAAGAGCTTATATTGGACTTAGTTCACCAACGGCATATTTTTATGACTCTGAGCAAAAACATTTCCGCGAACCTTGGAGATGGAATCCAATACTAGAATCCCCACAAGGTTTAATCACTTTATTTGATGAACTTTGGTTTCTAAGTAGATCTTTGTGCCCCGTAAGTTTTCGAAATGAAAAGTATGTGAAATTTATTGATGAGGATTCTGACTTTACTCCACTAATTAAAGGTTTATCGAACACCTTAACTCACCACGGACTAGAGGGTTTAATAACAGACAACCTTTATATTGAGAATATTATTGATATAAACAATCAATATTCTATCGAACAATTCAAAAAATATGATACCGTTATAAAACATGTATATGGTAAGAAGCCAAGCCACGAATTACCGATAGATAATCATAGCCATTCAATAGATTTATGCGGTTTTAATTTGAGTGGTAATTCAATGCGACTTGACTTACTAGTGTTCGATATTGCTTTTTTAAGTAACGCAGGAATAAGTAACATCGAACTAATTACAAATAGTTTCAATTCTACAGCTTTCAAAAAAAAGCCTATAACACTTGATCTTCTACAAGTCTCTCAAGGTATAACCATCAAAAGAATCCCTGTCTTACAAACTCCAAAGGGCCCTATAATTGACAGAATAGATAGTATACGAGAGAGTAACTTTTTAGTGGATTTTCGGGATAAAATTTTGCAGATTGATAATTTAGAAAATCTGAATGATTTGGTTGTTAATGTAGAAAGTGAGTTTAGTAAATATAGAAATGATGTACTACTCGAAAGACAAATGGGAAGTAAACTTATAACCAGCGTTGGAAACAACGCACTTTCATTTGTCTTGGGTTCATTTCTTCCAGGTGCAGGGGAAATTAAATCATTAATTAGTGACTCTTCTGCGCGTAAATTTAATTGGACAGGTTTTCTTGCTGAGATTGAATAAATAAACTCTTGGGATTATGAATGATAAGTTAAAACGTGATTGGATAAGTATATTGGTGGTCCCAATAATTATACTGATTTTAGGTTGGTGGTACACTAATAAATCTGAGCAGCGGGCGATTGAAAGAGAAACAAGGCAAGATCAAGTTGAAGCGTTAAGTTTAACTTTAGAGCATGTATGGATGAACACAGTGTATCTTGAAGAAATAGAACATACTAAAGAAAATTTGGATTATCGGAGATCCAAAGAACACATTGAAGCAAAAAGAGTTTTGAATGAATCTTATAGTACTCTTTATGTCGATATGCTTAAGATTCAAGTTTTATTTGAAAATAGACTAGGTGAAGAACTAGCGAATAAGTTACGGGAATATATAGCTTACGGTGCTAATAGTGAAGAATCTAAAATATTTGCGAGAACTCATAAAGGTAAAATTGATAAGTGCTTCTCTAGAATACAAATTCTGATTTTAGAATTGCTGAAAAACTCTACGAATTCGAAATATGTAAAAACACACTGGTAGAGTTTTTACATTTATAATGTACGGTCAATTCTAAACTGCAAGTTTCACTTCATTTAACCCAAAAAAACAGGGCCGATACTCTCATACCGACCCCGCTTTCACTACTAAACCAACCACTTACAGCGCAGTTTTCACTACTCTGTAAGAGTTAGTTCCTTTCGAATTGGAGTATTTCACGAAATAAACGCCATTCGGGTATGTTGTAAAGTCGAAGCTGTGATTGCCAATGACTTTTTCGGTGTGTATCACATTTCCCAATGCATCAACTACAGCTGCTGTGGTCATTTCATCAAATGAAGCTTCGGAGTTCAGGATCGTTTGAACCGGATTCGGATAGATATCCGCTGTGATTTCTCCGTTTTCGTTCACGTTCAAATCCTGACCGGTTCCTACTGCAAACGGACCGTCTGTAGTAACGTTCTCTCGTTCCAGTCTGTACATGCTACCCACAGGATCGGCAACCGATGGAGCCTGACTTGCAGCATCCCAGATTCCACCGTTGTAATGCATGATATAAGCATCGTTTCTATCGAAAGAATTTACTTCAAAACCAGTCTGCCATTGTGCCAATACATTGAGGTTGAGCGTACCGCCAGCTTCAGATTCAACATCCCAGCTACGGCTAACAACTGCCTGGTCCTCAGCCCAATCAATTCCCGATGTGCCATTTGACCATACCAGGTTGTGGGAATGTACTTTAAAGTAGCTTGCTGTTCCGCTGTTTTGCTGTAAACCGAAAGGAGCATAACCGTCATCCGTTCCCACTGGATACATCGTATAAGGGCCTGAAATCGGTACGTTTTGTACCAAACTACCTGTACCATTGATCAGTACATAACGGTTTTCATCAGCACCGATGATCATTCCTGTAGAACTCAACCGAAGCTCATTATCGCGAAGATGCACGCCACCTGTAGTCATCGTCAGGTTATCTACCTCTACATCGTTTCCGATTACCAGATCGCTTGCGTCAGTGGAATTGATCATAAAATCACCGAACACATTCGCCCCTGAATTAAACCAAACGGTATCGCCCAACAGCGAAGTGGTGTTGAATGTGATATCGGAATCCGCGTGACCACCAAACCAGCCTGTAGTAGATGTGCTCAATGAACCATCCAGGATAAAGTCGTATCCGTTCATATCCACGCCACCGGTATCGAGGTTCAGCGAACCGTCAACAGTAACATGGTTGGAAAGTTCTACCGCATCTGATTGATTGGCCATATCGATCGTCAGGTCGTTCAATCCCGATCCCGTCAATTCGATTCCGCTTGCGCCGGATGCATTACCGTTGTAGGTTACGCTGTAAGAATTGTTGCCGTCAAACGTTCCGCCGCTATTCAAAAGCTTGCCATCTGTTACAATGATTTCACTGCCGTTTTCCATGATCAGTGCACCTGATGCCATGTAGAGATCACCGTCTTCAAGCGTCAATTCACCATTGATAGAAAGGTCACTTCCAATGTTGGTGCTCGCACCGGCGTCGGCCATATCGATCGTCAAATCGTTCAGTCGATCATAGTCCGCATCGAAAACCAGTGAACTGCTCAAGGAAGAGTTGCTCTGGATTACCAGGTTGGAGGTCGCGCTACCAACGAAAGCAACACCTGCCGTACGCACATAATCGTCCATCAACGTCAGCGTACCGCCATTCAGGTTGATCATTCCCTGATCGTGGTGCACCACACCTTCGATGTTGACATTCCCGGCGATGGCCAATTCCTGCATATTGTCATCAAGATCTACCCAAACATCAGACAGCCCGCTGCCGGCCAATTCGATTCCAGTGGTTTTATCCGTTCCAACATACATCACCGCATAGGCATTGCCGTTGTTCAGGGCTCCGCCGGAAACAGACATGGTTCCGTTATCCACGCGCACCACCGAGCCGGCGACAAATGTGAGCGACCCTGCTGATACGTTCAGCGCACCTGCGTCGAGAAACAAACTGTCGTTTACTTCCACATCACCGCTCAAATTGAGTGCGGTGGCGTTGTTCCACAATTTATTAACGCTGGCATCGCCGGTAAAGGTCATTGTTGCAAGTGAGCCAAAACGCAGATTGTGCAGCGTCAATGTTCCTGTACCGGAGAGTATACCACTGGTCATGTCCAGCATGTATTCAGCCGAGGAAGATTGAAGGGTTCCATTCACTTCTATTGAATTCAGGAATCCGGAGTATTCGAAATCCATATCCAATGTTACTGAGACCCCCGGGTTAATGACAACATTGTCAAGCAAACCAAGAGATCCGCCCGGACTTACGCCATCAGCCCAGATAGATGAGTTAGACCATAATCCGGAAGAAACGGCAGTATACGTTGCCGCAGTTGCTGAGCCCGTGAACCCGAGAAGGGCTACAAACGCGCAGTTTTTGAAAAATTGAGTAATTGTGCTTTTCATAATAAGTGTGTTAAATAATGAATACTATAATCCTTCACCCGGCTGGAACCAACAATACTGTTTTGAAGCTTTTCTGTTGAGGTAAATTCCAGGGGGTTCCTGCAAGTTACTTGTATTAAAAGCGTGGTTTTGTTAAGGAATCCCAAAGGATGTTAAGGATTGATAACAGACTGTTGGAATTAAGCTTAGAGATGATGTTTCTCAACGTTCTGTTCAGAACTGTTTGACCTGTCCATTCCTAAACCCGAATGAGCTGTTGCTGAATTTCTTTTTTAGTTGGAATCATTTCATGATAAGTTTGGTTATAAACAAATAACCCGTTATGAAGAGATTAGTATTAATCACATTTTTTAATTTATTTTTAATCGTCGCCTATGGCCAGGTTTACTCGTGGGGCCGTTCAGTAGGAAGTACAGGAGCAGACTACGCAAGATCTGTTTTTGTAGATGGTTCCGGTTCTGTTTATACAGTCGGACAATTTACTGGAACTGTTGATTTTGATCCCGGAGCCGGCGTTCAAAATTTAACCTCAACAGCTGGCGCGGATGTTTTTATCCAAAAATTAAACAGTGCAGGAAATTATGTCTTTGTCAAAAGGGTTGGAGGAGCTGGCGATGATATAGCTTATGATGTCGCCGTTGATGCAAATGGAATTATATATGTAACGGGTTCGTTCGAAGTTACTGTCGATTTTGACCCGGGAGCCGGTGCTAATAATCGTACTTCGGCTGGAGGTTTGGATGCATTTTTATTGAAGTTAACAAGCACTGGAAACTGGTCATCTTCAGCACAATTTGGAAGTACCGGAACAGATATTGGTTTATCTGTTTGTGCTAATACAGGTGCAGTCGCAGTAACCGGGACATTTCAAAATGTGGTTGACTTCGATCCGGGCATTGGATCAACAACTTTAGATGCATTTGGTACCACAGCAGGATTCGTGGCGCGACTTACAACCGGAATGTCATTTACATTTGCCAAATACCTTGGAGGTGGAGGAAACGCTTCTCAGATGGATGCATCAGGAAATGTTTATGCTGCAGGAATACTTGGGCCGGTTGCAGAAGTGGCTGGTGTTGGTCACACTTTAAATGCTATTGGAAGCACTGATATTTTCGTTTGTAAGCTCTCTGCAGCCGGTACAAATCTTTGGTCAAAGGTACTGGGTGGAGCATCCGGGGATGGTGGTTTCGGAGTTAATATCGATGCCTCGTTCAATGTATATACTACTGGTTATTTCAGTGGGACGGGAGATTTTGATCCTGGTGCCGGAACGGCAAGTCTTACGAGTGGTGGCTCAAATGATATTTTTGTTAGTAAGCTGGATGCAAGCGGTAATTATGTTTGGGCTAGCTCATTTTCCGGGACAGGGGATGACCGAGGCACTGCAATTGACATCGATGCAGCTGGTAATGTTTATACGGCAGGTTATTTTAGAAATACAGTTGACTTTGATCCTGGCGTGGGAACAGATAATTTAATTTCCGCAGGATTAATAGACGGATTTTTGAGTAAACTGAACGCATCCGGACAACAGGTATGGGCAAAATCGGTCGGGTCAACAGGAAATGATGCCCTTCTGGATGTAGCTGTTGACGCAACAACGAACATTCACATGGCCGGGTATTATACGGGAACAGTTGATGTAGACCCAACGGCTGCAACTGTAAACTTAACTTCACTTGGCGTAGCAGATATAATGGTGCTAAAGTGGTCTCCATGTGCAATCCCAACAGCTCCAACAAATACAACAGCATTATCGAATTTAACAATTTGTGGACTATCGGGTAGTACAACCTTATCAGGTTCTGGAACAGGAACACTCGGTTGGTACACCGCTGCGAGTGGTGGCACCTATTTAGGTTCAGGTTCAAGCTATACAACTGGTACCATCAGCGCAACAACAACCTATTATTTACAAGATAGTTCATGTGTTGCCGGGGCACGGACTGCGATCACCGTTTCATTAAGCCCGCTTCCTGTAGATCAACTTGTCAATCCTACAACTGCAACTATTTGCAGTGGCGGAAATTCAACAATTACGATTAACAATACCGAAACAAACGTATTTTATTCGTTGATCGATGACGTAACAGATGCAGTTGTAATGGGACCCATTCTAGGTACTGGAAGTTCATTAAACTTCAATCTTACAGGAATTACGGCTACAACAACCTACCATGTTACGGCAGAAAAACCAACAAGTATAAATAGAACACTCATATTAGATGGTGTAAATGATTTGGTAAATCTCGGAACCGGGAATCGTGGAGTAACTTCAACAGTAACGGTTTCACTAAGAATGAAAACTTCGGTTACACCGGCAGCGAATCAATATGTAATGTCGAAGTACAATGGTACAGCCGGAATTACAATGTATATTGATAATCAAGGTAAAATTGCATTTTATGGACGAGATGGTGGTGTGGTAAGAAGTTCCGGATTATCAACCACTACTGTTACAGACAATCAATGGCATGATATTACCGGAGTAGTAAGAAGTACAGGATGGGAAATTTACATTGATGGTGTTTTAGAAAATTCAGGCGCATATTCACTGGGGACTGGAATAACGAATGCTTCCAATTTCAATATCGGGAATTATACAACCTCTTATTCACCGATAGAAATTGATAAGGCAACAATATGGAATACGGCCTTATCTCCTGCCCAAATAGCAGCAAATGTAACAGCATGTTTGGCTGGAAATGAACCCAATTTAACAGGCTATTTTAAGTTTGATGAAGGTACCGGTGCAATAGCAACGGATTTTTCACCTCCCGCTATTAACGGCGTCTTGACAAACATGACCGTTCCTTCATGTTGGAATGTGGGACCTTTCAATGAATGCACTATCACATGTGATTTGGAGCTTTCACAGCTTTCAACAATTAACGTTACTTCAGCCCCTTCACAACCAACCATTTCTGCTAGCGGATCTACCATGTTGTGCTCAGGAGGCTCTGTAACCCTTACCTCATCTGCAGGAACTTCTTATTTATGGTCGAACGGCGCTACAACAGCTGCAATCACCGTGTCTACTGCGGGAACGTATACCGTTCAGGTAACGAATGCTTCCGGTTGTCAATCGGTTGCAAGCGCAGGAACAACTGTTATTGTTGGTACATTACCTAGTCAACCAACCATCAGCGCAGGTGGTGCAACAACTTTCTGTGCAGGCGGTTCTGTAACATTGACTTCTTCGGCAGGAACTTCTTATCTCTGGTCGAATGGTGCTACAACAGCTGCCATTAGTCCTACAACTTCCGGAACGTATACTGTCCAGGTGACGAATGCATCCGGTTGTCAATCGGTTGCGAGTTCAGGAACAACTGTCACAGTGAACACAGCTCCGGCTCAACCAACAATTAGTGCCGGAGGACCAACAACTTTCTGTGCAGGTGGCTCGGTAACCTTGACTTCTTCCGCAGGAACATCTTATTTATGGTCGAACGGCGCTACAACAGCTGCCATTAGCCCTACAACAGCCGGAACTTACACCGTTCAGGTAACAAATGCAGGTGGTTGTCAATCGGTAGCAAGTACCGGTACAGCTGTTACAGTCAATGCGCTTCCGTCTCAACCAACTATCAGTGCAGGTGGCGCAACCACTTTCTGTGCAGGCGGCTCGGTTACGTTGACTTCTTCAGCAGGAACTTCCTACCTCTGGTCAACTGGAGCTACAACAGCTGCCATTTCGCCTACCACCGCGGGAACATACACCGTTCAGGTAACCAACGCTGCGGGTTGTCAATCAACAGCAAGTGCGGGAACAGCTGTTACCGTAAACGCGCTTCCGTCTCAACCGACAATCAGTGCTGGTGGCGCAACCACTTTCTGTGCAGGTGGTTCGGTAACGTTGACTTCTTCAGCAGGAACATCTTATTTATGGTCGAATGGCGCTACAACAGCTGCCATTAGTCCTGCAACAGCCGGAACATATACCGTTCAGGTGACCAACGCTGCGGGTTGTCAATCAACAGCGAGCACGGGAACAACCGTTACAGTAAACGCGCTTCCGTCTCAACCAACAATCAGTGCTGGTGGTGCAACCACTTTCTGCGCAGGTGGTTCGGTTACGTTGACTTCTTCGGCAGGAACATCTTATTTATGGTCGAACGGCGCTACAACAGCTGCAATCAGCCCTACAACAGCCGGAACATATACCGTTCAGGTAACCAACCCGGCAGGTTGTCAATCAACAGCAAGCGCGGAAACGGCCGTTACGGTAAATACGCTTCCATCTCAACCAACTATTAGCGCGAGTGGTGCAACAACCTTCTGTGAGGGCGGTTCAGTGACGTTGACTTCTTCAGCAGGAACGGTTTATTTGTGGTCGACCGGCGCTACAACAGCGGCCATTAGCCCTACAACAGCCGGAACATATACCGTTCAGGTAACCAACGCTGCGGGTTGTCAATCAACCGTTAGCACAGGAACAACCATTACCGTAAATGCCTTACCGGTGATTGCACAGGGCACGGTAACAAATCCAACATCTTGCACCATCGATAACGGTTCTGTTGAAATAACAGGAACGGAAACAGGTGATCTCTCCTGGACGGGCACATCCAGCGGAAGTTTAGCAGGAGTAACACTTCCGGCAACTATTTCCGGCTTGAGTGACGGATCATTCAACATTACATTTACCAACACATTGGGTTGTGCTTCGAATATCATCAACAGTTCTTTAACGGCACCATCAGCCCCGGCTGCACCAACTATTACCGCATCGGGTGCAACTACGTTCTGCGCTGGTGGTTCGGTAACATTGACTTCTTCTACAGGAACGGCTTACCTTTGGTCGAACGGAGAAACAACGCCTTCTATCGAAGTATCCGATGCCGGAAGTTATACCGTGAGTATCACCGATGCTTCCGGGTGTTCATCGACAGCCAGCAGCGGAACTACAGTAGCTCTAAATGCATTGCCGGTAATTGGAACAGGAACGGTTACCAACCCTTCATCGTGTACGATAGACAACGGTTCTATTGAAGTAACCGGAACAGGAACAGGAGACGTATTCTGGACAGGTACATCGGGCGGAAGTTTGACAGCCATAACACTTCCTGCAACCATTAATAGTTTGGGAGACGGAACTTACGATATTACATTCACGGATGCGTTGGGATGTACTTCAACACCGATCACTTCTTCCTTAACGCTACCGGGAACACCTGGCGCGCCAATCATTTCAGCTTCCGGAGCTATCAACTTCTGTGAAGGTGGTTCGGTAACGCTTACTTCGTCAACGGGAACAAGTTATTTGTGGTCGAACGGCGAAACAACACCTTCTATTGAGGTGGATGCAGACGGAACGTTTACGGTTATCATCACCGATGCAGACGGCTGTACATCGCCATCGAGTACGACAACAACCGTTGCAGTGGATCAAATGCCTGATGTTACCGTTACGGAAGTCAACAATACCATTACGGCAACGCAAACCGGAGCCGCTTACCAATGGATCGATTGCGGCAATGGAAATCAGGAAATTCCAGGTGCTACAAACATCACTTTCTCACCAACGGCCAATGGCAGTTACGCAGTCATCATTACAACCGGCACTTGTTCCGATACGTCAGCTTGTACAACGATCTCAACAATTGGATTAAACGAACAGGAACTGATTCACATTGGTCTGCATCCGAACCCAAGTTTTGATGTCGTGCAGGTAACCGCAAGCGGTGAAATTCAATACATTGAAATTTTTGCTGCAACCGGTGAATTGATCAGGATTGAATACAATGCTCTTTTCGACATTCGTGAAATGGCAAGAGGAATTTACCTGGTGAAAGTCACAACCGATCAGGGAACGGGGACGGTTCGTCTGGTAAAAGAATAAACAGGTTTAGGTTAAACAGCGCAAAAACCGGAGTTCCGATAAATTAGGGCTCCGGTTTTTTTATGCGTTTTGTCCAGATCAGGAAGAGTTCAATATTTTCCTTACTTTCAACTCATGGAAACGCATTTTGACTTAACAGATCCCGCATTCGTACAGGAGTTTGAAGCGTGTACATTCAACCCTGAATTGTTCACCCATGAAGCGCATTTGCGTCTGGCGTGGATCCATTTGAACCAATATGGAGAAACTGTCGCGATAGAGAACGTGAGTAAACAACTCCTGAATTATGTTGGCTTTTTGGGTGCGCGTGAGAAGTACAACCAAACCCTGACCACGGCTGCCGTGAAAGCGGTGTTTCATTTCATGAACAAATCGACTTCCAACAATTTCAAAGATTTTATTGCTGAGTTCCAGCGGCTTAAGTTCAACTTTAAGGAATTAATGGAACAGCATTATACGTTGGCTATTTTCAATTCGGAAGAGGCAAAACACGTGTTTTTGGAACCGGATTTAGCTTTATTTGATTAACAATCAACATGTACCAATTCAAACGAACCGACTCAAACAATCCAGACTTCCAACAATTAGTGGTAGAACTGGACAAAGACCTCGCCATTCGCGACGGTGACGAACACGCTTTCTTTGCCCAGTTCAACAAGATTGACACCATCAAATACGTTGTAATGGCTTATGAAGATGAGCTTCCTGTTGGTTGCGGTGCGCTTAAGGAATACGAACCGGAAGTCATGGAAATCAAACGGATGTTTGTATCGCCGGAACAACGCGGAAAAGGAATTGCATCGCTGGTATTGACCGAACTGGAAAAATGGGCGACGGAATTAAACTACAAAAAGTGTATTCTGGAAACGGGCTACAAACAGTTTGAGGCGATTGCACTTTACAAAAAATGCCAGTACACCATTATCAAAAATTACGGGCAATATGCTGGTGTGGAAAGCAGTGTGTGTTTTGAGAAGGAGCTAAACTTTTAACCGCTTCTCCCCTTGAGGGGAGATTGAGAGGGGTGACAAGACCCACCACTAATTAACAATAGATTCAGAATATGAACAAACACAGAAATTTCTTATTTTTCTGAAAAATTCGCCATGCGCTACTACCTGATTCTTTCATTGGTTCTTTTATCGCCTCTTACCAGCGGCGCAACAGAAGCTTATGGCAGCAGTTACACTTACAAATTAAAGCTGTTTAACGGTGAAGGAAATGCCTTGATCAATACGGCGATTACGTTGACCATTCAATCTGAAAATCAAACGATCGAAACCGATTCAGAAGGGTTCATTCTGATTACCGTGCAACGTTACGGTGCCTGTCCTTCGAGCAAAGGCTTTTTCGAACGGTTGTTTTTAAAAGACAGCTGGACACCGGAGGCAATCCAGTTAAACTACAACGGTTCCTCTTCCACCATTCACCGAAACTGGAAACGACAATTTAGAAAAGCCGATAAGCTGGTAGAGTGCTTTGATTTTAAGCGCGGGAGAGTTGTGAGGTATTCCATGAAATAAAGCATCCGTAATGAACGTTAACCATTCATGAATCACACGTTGAAAACACTCATCCTCCTACTCATCTCCTGTAACTTCACCTACGGGCAGAAACCCTCTCCCACCATCGACAGCCTCATGACGCGCGATTTTCCGGTAAATTCCAGGGAAGACGGTCGCTGGGTTTATTTCTCCAATTCGGCGGCGATCAAACACATCGAACAACCGATGGTGCAGCAAATGATCCCGAAATATTCGTTTTACGAAATGGAATTGACCAATTTTCTGGGCTACCACATGAACAAATCACATTGCCTGGTGCTGATTGATTCTGTAAAGAGTAAAACGTTGTTGGTTACTCCGATGTGGTACAGCGATATCAACGAGGATTTCCTGAAATTGTTCATTGGGAAACAGTTTGCCGATTCTGCTGCGCTAATGCAATTCACCACCGGATTGCAGGAATTAATGCTCATCGGATCATCAGGCTCGTTTGAAACTCCGGTTTATGCTTCTGACAAAATCGCGTTCGATTACACGTATGATGCCGGTGCATCAGATCATGAAATCTGGCGACACATCGAAATCATCCTTGACAATAACAAAATCAAGCGGTTTACTTCGACCAATCCTAAAATGAACGAAACGGCTACAGTGCGGTGAGATACATTCTCTTCATACTGATCATTTCGTAACGATTGTGAATCAACGTATAAGGAAATTAACGACTCAAAAAGGTACATGAGAAATGGGACATCATATTTGTGCAATCATCGGTAAGCAAGAATCGGCAAACATTGATATCATCAAAAAATATCAATTGGCTGCAGCTTTTGAAAACAACTACGTCATCATAATTTTAAAGATGGATTCTATCTTTTACTGGAGCGATCAATTAAATTTAAGTTTTGATTCGGAAAGTGAGGATATCGATTGGGCATGTCCATTAGTCTTCTTCTTCGCACAAGAAATTGGTTTTGAAGAATATGCCATTATCCAAACGAATTATTTTGGCGGTATGGGTAGTCAATGCGCTTCTTTGTATCGGAACGGTAATTGTATTCTGAAAGAAGTGGATATCAACGAAACGTTAAAAGCCCTGGGTGTAACCGTTCAAACTAAAACAGATGAATTTGAGGAGATCAACCTCGATGATTACAGAGCATCAGAATACTATTATTGGACTGAAAACAATTTAGCGGAAGATCAGGATAATATGATCCCCGGTAAAGTTCCACCGGATTATAAATACAGAAGTTTCTCCTAAATAAACTCCTACTCCACCAACCTTTTCGCTTCGTCCCACAAACTTTCTCCTTCTTCTGCATTATTGGCGCTGCCGTTAGGAGCGCTAAAAATCTGTGTATCTGTGGGAAAAACAGCAATTCACGCATCAACTTCCAGAATATACCCACGACTGTGCACATTCACCAGGCGCACAGAAGGATCGGCTTCAAAGATTTTGCGAAGCTTGGAAACAAAAACGTCCAGACTGCGACCCACGATCACACCTTCATCTTCCCAGACTTTCGTGAGTGTCGCGCGTTCAATGATCTGATTGGGTGAACTGGCAAACAGGTACAACAATTTGGTTTGTTTCGCCGTAAGCCGGATTTGCTCCGGCCCCAGCATCAAATAGCGGTCGCGGTAATGAAAACGGTAATTCGCAAGTACGATCACTGCCCTGTCAGAACCGGCTTCCTTCAATTGAGCTATTTCTGCCGATTGCTTGCGGTTTCGGCGGTTCTTTACCACCAAAATCACGATCATCGAAAGCAGGACAAATCCAAAAAGCAATGTCGGAATCAACCAGCCCGAAAACCGGTTTTGAGGCTGCAACAACAATTCAATGGAATAACAATTTTCAGGTTGTTTGCGTTCGGAACACTGGTTCGACGACCCGGTTTCAGGTGCTTTAGTCATTTCCCTCTGCGATCCCATTCGATAGGAATAAACCACTTGGTCATGCTGACATTCGCGCACCCGCACAATGTAATCGGCAGGTAGCTGTTCAGCCTTCACCACGCGATGAATGGTGCTCATCAACAATCCGGGAACAAAAGCAAAACGCGCTTCAAACCGCAGGCGATAACCATTGGTAGCCAATCGTTCTACAGGCAATACCCGCGAAGTACGATCGCCGGAAAGCAACAACACTTCATGGCCGATTTTCCGCATGCTCACTTCGGTTTTTGCCTCCTGAAAAGCGTCTGTTCCTGCACCGGCATTCCACCACAAAAACAGAGCTATTAAAAGCACCGTCAATCCTACAGGCAGAAAGATGTTTCGTTTCATAGGTCCAAAGAAACACATTCAAGGCACATGCGTCCGTTTTTTACATAGTTTTTACATTTCGAAACGCGCTTTTTACACCCTTTTGTGGAAGATTGAAGCCCGTTGGTCTAGGTTTGTAATTTCAAACCTTTGTTTTATGAAACTCACAATCAATGCCTTATTGGTGCTTACCGTTTTGATGAGCAGCTGTAACACCGGCTCCGTTGCATCATCGCACAAAAAAGAACTGATCAACGTTGGAATTGCTTCTGAAACGTCGTTCAATTACACCATCATCAAAGAAGGGAAAGGTGCTCAGCTAAAACCTCATAGTGAAATCCTGCTTCACGAAACTATTCGTTACTTGAACGGAGAGCAAGTGTTTTCGACCAAGACCATGGGAGCGCCTCTGACAATTCGTTTGGGGAAAGGAACCATTGCATCCGGATTGGAGGAACGTTTTATCGGAATGCGGGCCGGAGAAGTGCGGGAATTCATTATTCCGGCTTCCATGATCAAGCGCCGCAAGCTGCATCCACTGATTTCACCCGACGCAATTGTTGTCTATTCCGTAGAACTGGTTGGTTCACCCTATCCCAAATGGTTTAGAGGAGGATCAGTGAGAAGTCTGGATTCGGAGGCAGGTTGTTAATGGTATTTGTAGTAGGGG